>CAWEAS010000014.1:0-12736 GCA_963807015.1 uncultured Alphaproteobacteria bacterium
GGCCTTTACGCGTTTTCGTCGCTGCTCGGGTTCGAGCGCACGTGGAGCCGGATCGTTTTCGTGTGGCTCCTCGTCATAATGATCTTCGTCCTTTTTCTGTTTCTTCTGAAAATTGGGGCGGAATTCTCTCGCGGGTACCGTCCTGCTGTTCAGCATTTTGGGACCGGCTTCCTGATCGGCGGTCGAAGCATCTCCGCCAGCTATTTGCGCGGCGCATTCGCGCAGGGAGCCACGATTGGGCGACGCGCAATCGTCATCGGCGAGGGCGAACTGCTTGCCAGGATGACCAACTTCGATTTCGCGAAACGGTTCGCCATCACCGAAATCGGACGCGTCAAGTTGACTGGCTGCGCCGAAGATGATGGCACGCTCGACAACGCGATCCAGCCTCGCGAGGCACGACGCGGCGGATGAAGTGCTGCTCGCGCTGCCGTGGAACGATACTGCCCGGCTTGAGCTTCTGCGCGAGCGGCTGCGGGTCCTCCCCGTGACGGTGAGGCTGCTTCCCGATCGCCCGATCAGCGAGATCCTCAAACTTCCGCTGCGGGACGGCGGAATGTCGCTCTCGATCGAGCTGCAGCGCAGCCCGTTGACGATTGCGGAGCAGTTTTCCAAACGCCTGTGCGACCTTGTCATCGCCAGCATCGCGGTGGTCGCGCTCTTGCCGCTCCTGGTCGGGACGGCGGTGGCGATCAAGCTTGAGTTCGCCGGCCCTGTGATCTTCCGCCAGCGACGCAACGGCTTCAACGGCCGCGAGTTCGTGATCCTGAAGTTCAGGACCATGACCGTGCAGGAGGATGGTCCGGAGTACCCGCCAGGCTACGCGCCATGATGCCCGCGTCACCCGCATCGGCCGCGTGCTGCGTCGCGCCAGCATCGATGAACTGCCGCAGCTCTATAACGTTATCCGGGGCGAGATGTCGCTTGTCGGCCCGCGCCCGCATGCGCGCGCCCACAATGATAAGTATTCCGCGCTGATCGCCGATTATGCATTTCGGCACCACGTCAAGCCCGGCATCACCGGCTGGGCTCAAGTCAATGGTTTCCGCGGCGAGACGATCGCGGTCGAGCAGATGCAGCAGCGTGTCGAGCACGACCTCTGGTACATCGATAACTGGAGCCTTGTACTTGACCTGACGATCCTGCTGCGATCGTGCTTCGAGGTGGCGCGCGGAACGATGGCTTATTGAGCGGCCGGTAATCGCGACGGGCCACCCCTGCGGTGGTAGGGCGAACGAATGCCGACGATGAAATGACGGGTCATCAGGCCAAGGAGAAATCCGAATGGGAGCGTCGCTCCTGCGAACAGCATGTCGGCGATCACGAGCAACGGCCTGACGCCGTTCGCAAACCCCAGTGCTCCGAGGACGATCCACACAAGCGTGATCACCGGCACCAGAACGAAGACGCGAAAGCGCATGCCGAGCACGCCGCCGATAAGGATTTCGACAAGAGCAAACAGCATGATCAGCGGCCCTTTTCGCAAAGGGTCCACTGCAAAGATTAACGATCCATGAAAGCCGTGTCGGCAGATGCGCCGCGAAAAGGCCTCCGGAATGCAAGCCCGGAGTTGAAGCCTCGGGCTACGGCGAGCCGACGCAATTCGCGTTCAGCATCTTGATGGCCTGATCGATGCCGGCGAGTGCAACGACGCCATGGATTGTGCGGCCTTCCGCGGCGACCTCGATCGCGACTTGAGCACTGTCCTGCCATGCGGCCAAAAACGCGACGGCGGCAGCGCGCGGGAGCACCACGATCGCACCCGGCATGCCGACGGTGGCATCGAGGTGAAGCTCGCGACCGCCGTCAGCCGTGAGCGTCACCTGCGGTTGCGATCGCGGCGACAACGGGACGATGAGAATCACAACGGCTTCCGGCTCGCTGTCGGTACAGCGAAACATCAAGCCAGCGAAGTCGGGATCGGATCGTGCGAGTTCGGCCGTATGGGTGATCGAGACGGCATCGGCACCGCCGTAAGGGTTGGGTGTCCGTACAAGCCGCCACCCGCCGGTCGTCTCCGCGCCATTGGCCGGCGCGTGCGCCATGGCGATCATCATCGTGATGATCGCTGCCGCCGCCAGGACCCGATCGAAAGCCATCTCTTCCCGTCGGCTTAAAGCGGCGCCGCGCGTCAGAACGCGCCCGGCGGCGGGCGTGGCGCCGCCCCAAGCCGGCGGAGCCCAAGGCGCACCTCTTCGCTGCCGGGGCGTGCCGCAAGCGCGGTCTGCAGGTCGGCGATGGCTTCTTCGCGCTGGCCGCGGGCCTCGTGAATTTTTGAGCGGTCCATCAGCGCGGCAAAGCCGCGGTCGGCGCTCAGCGGCACGGCCGCGGTGAGGTCCTCGATCGCAGCCTCCCATTCCGATTGACGGATATGGGTGGTGGCGCGCTGGCGGTAGACGCCGGCCAACACGTTGGCGGCGCCAGCCTCGCCGTAGTTCTGCTTGAGCACCTCTGCCACCATCGGGTCATTCGTTTGCGCGTCGATGAGGGCTGTGCAGTCGCCGATCTCCCGATCCCATTGCTGCTTCGCGTCATAGAGCGAGGCGCGGCTGCGACGCGCATAGAACAACTCGATCGGGGCGAGCGCCGTCGGATCCATCTCCGCGAGCTCGATGGCATGCGTGAGATCGGTGAGCGCGAGATCGGATGAGCCGCGGTAAAGATAGGCCATGCCGCGCGATCGCATGGCAGAGCCATGCTGGGGATCGCGCGCAATCGCAGCGGTGTAATCGGCGATGGCGCGCTCCGTCTCGCCCATCTTGAACATGACCTGGCCGCGCTCGGCGTAGCTGTCGGGATATTTTGGATCGACGCGGATCGCCTCGCTGAAGTCATGCGCAGCGCGATCGAGGTCACCCTTCGTCGACCACTTGCGGCCGCTCTCGAGGAGGGCCGCGAGCTTTGGATTGGCCGGGCGGACGACCGTCTTCGGCGGGGCGGCGTTGCTGCCGGCTTGAGTCCCGGCGGGGCTCCCCTCCGCTTGACTGGTCGGCGTGATCGCATTGGTGGGCGTGACCGCCGCGACTGCCGTCGCACCGGCCTTCGCATCGCTGGCAGCCGGCGCTGTTGCGGCCGATGCCGCTGCCGCCGGTGCTGCCGCCGGCGCCGGCCGCCGCGGCGTCATGATGTCCCTCACCACCGCATAGCCGGCGAGCCACTTCGGGCGGCTATCGAAATTCACCGCTGACGTGTCCGGCGCAGATGCATCTTTGGTGGCGCACGCGATGCGCTCTGCCAGCGGAAGTGCGTCGCATGGATTTGCTGGCGCGCCGGGCGCTGCCGTCGCGACACGCGCCGCTGGCGCATTGGTTGACGCAAGCGGGACAGGGAAGGCGGCACGAACGGGGCGAATGCGCGTCAGGCCGCGATACGGCGGCGATTCGGTTGCAATCGGCATCTCCGCCATTGCAGGGAGTTCATCGAGATCGGCAACGGCCAGCGGCAACGCGGCGATGGCGGCTGCAGGGGTGACTGCTGCCGTCCGCATCGGGGTCTTGATCGCAGGCGGAGCCGGTGGCGCGGGCGCATCAGTCGCTGCGCGCGAGGTTACGCCGGCCAATTGAAAAGCCGGGGCGGCGGCTGGCAGCGAGGGTTGGGGGGGCGAAGCTGTCTCGGCTGCGTGGGCTTTCGCCGGCGCGCCGGACTGGACACGGTCACCTGATTTGTTGCGGCCCCGCGGCGTCGACGTGTGGACGTCGAGGCTCGACATCAGTCGGCCCGCGGGATCTCCGACAAACTTTTTGTAGGTCGCGGTCTCGTCGGCGAAATAGACGATCAGGATCGCCATGATGGTGAACGGGATTACCGCGGCGAATCCGATCGGCGACGTCGCGAAGCGCGCAATCAATCGCACCGGGAGCAGCAGTGCCCACACCAACGTGAAGAGCGGCCGCAGCACGACGTTCACGACCGCCGATCCCGCGGCGCGCAGGAAGGTGCCGCGCGAGGTCGTGGGCATGTCGGGCGACGATTCCTCCGGCTCCAACTCTTCCGCCATGTCGGGAATGGCAGCTTCGGCGGATTGGCGGGAACGCCACTGCCGCTCGATCTTGCGGATCGTGAGATCGAGCGCGAGCTTTTCGATTTCGACGATCGGCGCCGGCAGCCGCATGAGCTGCAAGTGGCGCCGTACGATCCCGCGAGCCTGGCTGTACACTTCGTGGCGAGCGGCGGCGGTGTTGTAGACGAGGGCGTCGACTGCGCTTTCCACGATCGAACGATAATCGATCGAGACCACGCGCACGGCAGCGACAATTTTTGCCGTGCGCTCGCGCGCAGGCGTGAACGCGATGACGTTCGAAGCTGTGCCCCGGTTCGCTCTCATGGCCGCGGCGAGATCCCCAACCCTTGCCGGCTCTTGTACTTTAACCCACTATCCTGCGGAAATCACGCGAATAGCATGCCCGTCGCAATCGGGCGACCGAGGATGGGTCGATGTTTGGCAATCGGGCGTTCAGTCCCTTTCGGGGTACCAGGATGCCGCTCAGGGCGGGCTGTGGCGGTACTCCCGGATATCGAGGGCGGCGATGCTGATCGCAGGCCGGCAAACCCGCGGCGTCTGGGTCGAATCCGACGGCTGGTCGGTGGGCATCATCGATCAAACGGCGCTGCCGTTCGAGGTCAGAACGCTGCGGCTTGCCACTGTCGAAGATGCCGCCCACGCGATTTTTTCAATGCAGACCCGCGGTGCCCCCGTGATCGGGGCGGTCGCGGCTTATGGCCTATGCCTAGCTTTGCGCGTCGATTTGTCCGATGCGGCACTCGAGGAAGCCTATCGACAGCTCGTTGTCACGCGCCCGACCGCCGTCAACCTGAAATGGGGTCTCGACGAGATCGTCGCGGTCGTGCGCAACCGGCCGCGTGCGGAGCGGGTTGGCGCGGCCTATGCGCGGGCAGCAGCGATTTGCGAAGAGGATGTCGCCAACAACGCCGCCATCGGCCGACACGGCCTCGCCCTGATCGAAGCCGTGGCCGCCGGCAAGCCGCCCGGCGTTCCGGTCAACATCCTCACCCATTGCAATGCCGGGTGGCTCGCGACAGTGGATTGGGGCACGGCCACCGCGCCGATCTACACCGCGCACCTCAAGGGGATACTGCTCCATATCTGGGTCGATGAGACCCGCCCGCGTAATCAGGGTGCCGCGCTCACGGCGTGGGAGCTCGGACATCAAGGCGTCCCCCATGCGGTGATCGCCGACAACGTCGGAGGCCATCTGATGCAGCATGGCCTCGTCGATCTTGTCATCACCGGCGCCGATCGCGTGACCGCGCAGGGCGACGTCTGCAACAAGATCGGCACGTATCTGAAGGCGCTCGCCGCCCGCGACAACAGTGTCCCGTTCTACGCCGCGATGCCGTCCTCGACCATCGACTTCGCGCTCTCGGATGGCGTGCGCGAGATCCCGATCGAGCAGCGCGGACCCGGCGAAGTGGCGACGATCACCGGCCGCGCCGCCGACGGCCGCATTGAGACCGTAACGCTGGTGCCGGACGGATCGCCGGTTGCGAACTATGCCTTCGACGTGACGCCGGCGCGGCTCGTCAGCGGTCTCATCACCGAGCGCGGCGTCATCTCGGCAAGCCGCGGCGGACTTGCCGCCGCGTTTCCGGATCACACGGCGAACCCGCCCACAGAGCGCGACAGGACAGTGGCTTAGCGCCAAAGGCTGAGGCCGTTTCTCGGGTCGAAGTGCGGTGTTTTACGGCGCAGATTTCACCGTTCGCGGTTTGCAACGCCGGCCCGCTTTGCGATGATGGCGGCGACAATTGGGGGGCAGGGCATGTCGGAAGATTCCGGACCGGACGTCGCAAGGTCCGACAGTTTTACCGAGACGACGCATCAGTCCTGGCTGTCGCGGCTCGGCCAGTCGATCGTCGGCGTGCTGTTCGGCCTGGTGATGATCGTCGGCGCCATCGTCCTGTTGTTCTGGAACGAAGGACGGGCGATCCAAACGGCCCGCTCGCTCACCGAGGGAGAGGGCATCGTGGTCGACGGCGATGCCGCCAAGGTCGACCCGGCGAATGACGGCAAGCTCGTTCACATCAACGGCGATCTAGTCACCAAGGTGCCGCTCGCTGATCCGGAATTTGGTGTCACGGCAACAGCGGCGCGCCTCGTGCGGGCTGTCGAGACCTATCAATGGAAGGAGGAAAGCCACACCGAGACGCGCAAGAATCTCGGCGGCTCCGAGGATAAGGTCACGACCTACACCTACACCCAGGTCTGGTCGGAACCGCAAATCGATTCGAGCCGCTTCCGCAATCCGGTGGGACACGAGAACCCGCAGGCGCGCTATCGACGGTTCGACGTTGTTGCGCGCGACGCGACGCTCGGGGCATTCCGGCCGGGCGAAGCGGTGTTGCGCCGGCTCGCGGCGAACGACCGATACGCTGCCGACGCATCGGCGGCGGGCGCGCTGCGCGAACGCGTCGGCATGGTGACCGTAACCGACGGCGTGATTTTCCTCGGCGCCGATCCGGGGCGCCCGCGCATCGGCGATAAGCGCGTGACATATCACATCGCGCCGACGGGTCCGACGAGTCTCATCGGTCGACAGAGCGGCGCCGACTTCGCCGAGTACCAGACCAAGTCCGGGGATCGCCTGTTAATGGCATCCACCGGCACACTTTCGGCGAACGACATGTTCAAGGCGGCGGAAGCGGAGAACGGCATCCTCACCTGGATTCTGCGCGCCGTCGGCAGCGTCGTGATGTTCATCGGCTGGCTGCTGGTCGGGCGCCCGCTGTCCGTCCTTGGCAGCGTGGTGCCGCTGATCGGTGATGTGCTCGGCGCCGGCATGGGTTTCCTTGCCCTGATGATGACCGCAATCGCCGCGCCTGTAGTCATTTCAATTGCGTGGTTCTGGTACCGCCCGCTGGTGTCCGTGATCGTGCTGGTGATCGGTCTTGGGATTGCTTACGCGATCAAGATGCGAGCAGGACGGCGCGTCGCACCGATGCCCGTCGGTGCTGCACTTCTCGGCGTTGCCGTTCTCGGTCCGGCGCTAATTGCGGCAATCGCCTGCAGCACGAGCGAAGCGGTTGCCGACGGCATCACGCCCGGCGAGTGGAGGGTGACGCAGAGCGCGATCATGAACGGCGCGCCGACGCCCCCGCAGGTCCGCACCCGCTGCTTGTCGCCGGACGAGGCCGCGGACACGGCCAAGACGTTCACTCCCGAATACCGCACGACCAATTCCAGTTGCCGGCAGGTCGAGTTCAGCGCGACCGCGACATCGTTGCGCTGGCACATGCTGTGCACCGGCCAACTCGACATGGATGTCGCGGGCGATTTCACCTTCGACAACCCGCGCCACTACAGCGCTAAGATCAACTCAAAGGGCGCCATGGCTGGCCGTGAATTCGTCAACACCACCGTATCGATCGAGGGCGAATATGTCGGCGACTGCCACTGACTGGATTTCGATCTCCTGTCCGTTGCTTTCGGCCATTCCGTTGCGGCAGTAACGGATTTCCGTAACGAAACTTTAGGCGCGACGGAACGTCGCGGCCGGACGGCCGATCCGCCACGATATCATGGGCGTTGATTACGCCAGTTCATTCCGCCCGTTGTCCTCGCATTTGCGCGAAAACCACCGAACCGGAGTGTGTGTCGTGCATCAGTTCATCAAATGGATCGCCGCGGCCGCCGTCGCCGTGGTAGCAATCGCGCCGGCCAACTCCCTCGCTCAGGACGCCAACCCATCCGCGCAACCGGCGCCCGCGCAGGTCAAGCCGGCCGTCCCAATTCTGCCGACCGGCGTATGGGCGGCGCCCGTCGGTCACCGCCAGCCGAGTGCGGCCGATGTCGCAGCCGGCGAAAAGGCGACCAAGGAGGAACGCGACGCCAATGAGACGTCGCGCCAATCCATCGATTCCCGCCTCAACATCTGCAAGGGCTGCTGAAGTCCAAGGGCTGCTGAAGTCCAAGCGCTGCTGAAGCCCAAGGGCTGCTGAAGCCTAGGTCTGCGACTTCTTCACCCAACGGCGGAAGTTCAGCGTGTTGGTATAGCCGCCGTAGACGTTGCCTTGAGCGTCGACGGCGACGCCTTCCAGCGAATTGAGTTCTTTCGTCTCCGGGATGAACGCCGTCACCTTGGCGTCCTTGACGTTGCCGACCCGGATCCCTTGTACGAAGCCCGGATTGGTCTTGTCGCTCGGGTTCGAGTCCGCGACATAGATGACGTCGTCCTTGGTGATGTAGATGCCGCTGGGGCGGCCGAACTGCCGCCACTCCTCGAGGAAATTGCCGTTCTGATCAAAAATCGGGATCCGGCTGTTGGAGCGGTCGGCGACGAACAGGCGGCCGGCGGAGTCCATCGCGAGGCCGTGGGGCGAGTCGAACTCGCCGGGCCCTTTGCCCTTCCGGCCCCACGTCTTGATGAACTTGCCGTCCTTGTCGAACTTCACGATCCGCGCATTGGTATCGCCACCATGGCCGTCGGCGACGAAGATGCTGCCGTCCGGCGCAACTAGAATGTCGGAGGGGGCGTCGAGTGTGTCGGTGCCGTCGCCGGCGACGCCGGGCCTGCCGAGCGTCATCAATAGCTTGCCGTCATGGCTGAACTTCATGACGGTATGACCGCGGCCATTATTCTTGGCGCGGCCGTCGCTCACCCACACGTTGTTCTCGGCGTCGATGTAAAGTCCGTGCGGGTAGTTGAACATACCGGCGCCGAATGCCGCGATCAGCTTGCCGTTCTCGTCGAAATGCTGGATCGGATTGAGATTCGAGCCGGAGCAATCGTCCGCCGTCGCGCAGCGGTCGAACACCCACACCGTCTTGCCGTCGCGATCGATGTCGACGCCGACCGCGGCGCCCCATTTGCGGCCTTCGGGAAGCTTCGCCCAGCCGTCGTCAAGGCGATAGAGCTGCGGCGCTGATTTCGTGTCAGCTCGGTTTGGGCGTAGCTCGCGCGGACGGCAGCATCAGCGCCAGCACGAGGGTCGCGCCGAGCGCAAATTTCACCGTTGTTCGATGTCCCATGTTCGTTTCCTCTCAGAGTCAGTTTCGTTTTTGTTGGAACCGCAGTTCCGTAGGGTGGGCACGTGCGGACTAGTCCGCACGTGCCCACCAATAGCTTCGACGGTGGGCACGGCGGATCGAAGCTCGGTTCAAAAAATTACAGTCCATCGGCCGCCTTTGCCCACCCTACGATGCGCGATCACGCCTTTTCCGGCGTGAAGTTCATCGCGATGCCGTTGATGCAATAGCGCAAATGTGTCGGCGGCGGCCCGTCGTCGAAGACATGGCCGAGATGGCTGCCGCACCGGCTGCAATGCACCTCGGTACGGACCATGCCATAGCTCGAATCGGTCGAGGTTCGACCGCGCCTTCGACCGGGTCGTTGAAGCTCGGCCAGCCGGTGCCGCTGTCGAACTTGCGCTTCGAGACGAACAGCTCCTGGCCGCAGCCTACGCATGAACGCGCCCGCGCGCTTCTCGAAATTGAGCGCGCAGCTGCCGGGGGCCTCGGTGCCGTGGTGACGCATGACCGGGTATTGCTCCGGCGTGAGCGATTTTGCCATTCGGCGTCGGTGTGGGTGACGGGATATACTTTCGCTTCCATGATGCCTCCGTGATGGTTTCGCCATACGTAGGGTGGACCGTGCCGATCCGAAAGCCATCGTTTGGCTGCGCGTTGTCATGAAACCGCCCCTCTTACGGCCTGGCTTCACTGCGCTTGAAGGACCGCAGCCGGCGGTGACTGGTTCTTGCGGGCCGGCATCAGCAGGCCATCGGCGCTCAGGTAATAATTGTCGCCGCCGATCAGGACGTGAGGGTTGTCCTCGCTGCAATTGAACTCGGTCCACACCGGGTGGTCGGCTTTGATGCGGCGATAGCTGCGCACCACCGTCCAAGGGCGCGTGAGGGCGTGGTCGATGGTCGTGAGCTCGTCGTGCAGGATGTCGGGATCGTCCTTGTCGAGATAGAAGCGCTCCCTGAAGATCGGCTCGTTGTCGGCGTGCATCGGCAGGCCGCTTTATCGAAAAACTGCGGGCCCTTGAAATCGCGGGTCTCGACTTCGAGCACGCCGTAGACGCCATTACTGTCGCGATCGACTCAATGGCCGAATCGAGAGCCCTGCAAGGTCGGCTGACACCGGCAAGTCACGGCCGCCGGTATAGATGCGCCAGCGCGCCCACGTAGCGACGAGCACAAGAGGTGGGGCGGGTGTGACGACGAACTCGAACGGGGGGAAGCCGCACATGATTATTGGCATGCCGTAGGGATGCAGGCCCAGCCTAAGAATGTGCCGTGGCCGCCGTTCTCCTGGTCCTTGATGTTGGCATCGAGGATCGCCTGGTACTCGGGCGTCAGCGGCGCCTGCTGGTATTCGCCCCAGCCCTTGTCGGATCGTAGGACGGCTGACCGGGAGACCGGCACGGAATCGCACCCACTGTCCGCTAATCAGGATATTTGGGCTCGGCAAATGCCGCGCCGGCTGTCGCGAACAGGACCGCAGCTGCTGCAATTCTTGCAAGCGTGGCGGCAACATTGATCATGCTATTCTCATCCCGATTGCCCGAACGATCGACGGCGAAGCCCGAATGGCTGATAGCAAAAAGGCGCATGCTGCGCCACGGACCCGCGCGTGAACCGTCCTTCCACAACGTCGCCGTCATGGGCGCGGGCGCCGTCGGCTGTATTTCGGCGCAATGCTGTCGCGTGCCGGCGCGAAGGTGACGCTCATCGGCGACAAGCGATGGTCGATGCGATAGCCCGCGATGGCCTGGGGAACGAGCGCGCAAGCGGAAGTGAACGGGCGCACTCGCGGCGACGCCGATCCGGGCGCCGTCGCCGGGTGCGGCCTCGTGTTGTTCAGCGTGAAGTCATCGGCGACGGCCGATGCCGCGCGCGCGATCGCGCCGCACCTTGCACCGGCGCCGTGGTTCTCGGGTTGCAGAACGGCGTTGAGAACTTCGATCAGCTGCGGTCCGTGATCGCAAACCCGATCGTCGCTGCGGTCGTCTACGTTGCGGTCGAGTTGGGCGCCTGGCGTCCTGCGTCACAACGGCCGTGGCGATCTTGTCATCGGCCGGCCGCGCGACAGGAGCACGGCGTTGCTGGCGATCTCGCGGCACATCTTGCTGCCGCGAAAATCCGACGCGCGTCTCCGACAATATCGACGGCGAGCTGTGGTCGAAGCTAGAGCAAATTACGGTAACTGGCGATATCCTGCATTGGCGAAATAATTTAAGCATTCGTTGCGGAGAAGGCAGAGAGGCTTTGCCCATCGAGTTCAAAGCGCCTCGACGGTGCGGGGCGCGGCAGCTCGCAGGAGCGTCTTGAGCTGGCGAAGGCGTCTCGATGGGCTGAGGTCAGGCGAGAGGGAGGCAGGAGCTTAGGGTGGCGCCACTCGCTTCGATCGCTCCTTGACGCCGGCGACTTTGTGGCTGGCGAGGTCGTCCATGACGACGACGTCGCCCGGTGCAAGTGTCGGAGCCAGGAATTGCTCGACATAGGCAAGAAAAATGGCGCCGTCCATAGCGCCGTCGATCACCAGCGGAGCGGTTATCTCGTTCTGACGCAGGGCGGCAACGAAGGTTGATGTCTTCGAGTGGCCGTGGGGAACGCTGGCGATGACACGCTCGCCGCGGCGTGCTCTGCCGTAGCGCCGTGTGACGTTGGTGGTCGCCCAGGTCTCGTCGATGAAGACGAGGCGGGCTGCATTCATAGCCGGCTGCTCTCGCCGCCACGTCGCGCGGGCTTCGGCAATGTCGGGGCGCGCCTGTTCGGCCGCGTGATGCGTTTTTTTTTGAGCGTCAACCCAAGCCGATGAACGGATTCCACATGCCGCCTTGGCTCACCGAGATGCCGTGCTTCGTCAACACCCAGGCACGCAATTCATCAAGTGTCGCATCGGGCTGCGATGAGACCTGGTCGCGGATCGCCTGATGATGCGGCTCAGGGCTCCATGCCAGATGACACCGTTGCGGCCGAGCAGGGGTCTCGCCGGTGGCAGTAGAGGGGCCAAGGCTTGGTAGATGTACGAGAGGAGGAACCGAAAAAACGGCGCGGCCTGGTAAACTGGCGTGCCAGCGTCGACCGCAGCCAGCAGACGTTCGCGCAAATCCTGCGAATAAGACTACCCCTTCGCAGGTCATCAAATTCCCCAGCCATCAAAAAGTGGAAGCCCATAAATCACAGTACCGCGGCCATGGAAATCCCGGCCCGATTTCAGTAAACGTGAGGATGCTCGAATTCTCAATTCCGCCTACAACGCCATCTCGGCGCTCACGCGAGCAAATATGGCCCGATGGTCGCCTCGCCGGACGTGCGGCGCGTGATGACCGACGCGGTGACCGAAATCGTCGCGCTCGCCCTGTCAAAGGTGTACGGCTGGTGATGGACGATCCCGTCGGCGCCACGTTCGGTTCGCCGACACCATGCCGGACGGGTGTCATCGACTGCGCAGGACTTTGCCCACGGCCGCCCGACCGAGATCGATGATCTCAATGGCGACATCGTGCGTGAAAGTGAAGCGCTGGGCCTTGCCGCGCCTGTCAACCGCACGCTCTACGCGCTGGTCAAGCACGCCGAGCAGATGGCGCATTCACCTTCCCCTGGAGGGGGAAGAGCCCGCCCCGGACTTGATCCGGGGTCGCCCGCGCGTTAAGCGCGGGCGGGATGGGGTGACGGCGGTTCAACAAGCGATACGCCGAATATTTTGCACCGCTGTCACCCCACCCCGGACCGCCATTCGGCGGTCCGACCCTCCCCCTTCAGGGGAGGG
>CAWEAS010000015.1:0-491943 GCA_963807015.1 uncultured Alphaproteobacteria bacterium
TTGTTCCCGGCGAATTGCAAAGGGCGGGTCATTGATCGGGGAACACAAAGCAGATGGGTCGTTTGGAGGCCTTCTGACCGCGGCCCGTATGCTATTGATGGTGCCTAAACCGGGGCGAATTTCAAAACGATAACAGCGCGCCAATTGCAGGACGGGCGCTGCACGACATGAATGCCGCCCACCAAGGGGAAGGCTATGGCACCTGCCGAATATCCAACGGGGTTTCATCCTTCGCATTTGGCCACAGCTGAGGATCGACGCCTCGTCGTCGTCATCAACGGCTATTTGGGCAAGCCCATCCAAATGAACGATGTTGTGCAGGCGGCGCGCGAGGCGTTCCCGGACAACGGTGGACCTGACGTCTACGTACCGCCGCTCGCCTATGCCAAATATTTTAGTTCAGCGCCGGCCGCGAAGATCGTGAGCGAGCTCCTCGCAAACATGGATGCGATTTGCCGCGAGCCATATGCGCACATTGTATTCATCGGCATCAGTATGGGCGCGGTGGTCGCCCGACGACTTTTCCTCGCGGCAACCGACATCCACAAGGAAGTTCCGAACGAACCTCATCTCTCCAATGCGGGACGGCGCCTGTGGGTTCGGAAGGTCGAGCGCATCGTTACGCTCGGTGGCCTCAACCGCGGATGGGCTACCTCCGGTCGATTGGGTTGGATGGAATCAGTTCTTGCGGCCGTGGTGGGATTAAGTGGCCATTTGTGGCTTGGCGCGAGCCAACTCACCATCTTCGACGTACGGCGCGGCGCTCCCTTCATCGTGCAGACGCGGCTGCAGTGGCTCGCTTTGCGCCGGTCCAGCGATCCGACCAAGCCCGAACCTTTGGTGATTCAGCTGTTGGGGACGCAAGACAACCTCGTCGGACCCGATGACGCTATCGATTTTGCCGTCGATCGTGATCCCAAGAGCCCCTATTTCTATTTCGAGCTGCCAAATACGCGACACACCAACGCCTTTGTCTTCTCACCCTCGATGTTCGATCGCGACGGCAAGTTCGGCGCCGCGCGGAGGGAACGTTTTATCTACGTGCTGAAGAGCGACAGGGATACGCTTGCGGACAAGCAGATCCCGGCGGAGTATCTGGTCGACACGCTTCCCGACAAACCGGACCCCACCATCAAGCACGTCGCGTTCGTCATCCACGGAATTCGCGATGACGGCTATTGGACCCGCAAGATCGCGCAGAAGATCCAAGAAAAAGCATCGTCCTCGACATGGCGGTGTCAGACGTCGAGCTATGGCTACTTCGCGATGTTGCCGTTCGTGCTGCCTTGGGTCAGGCGGCAAAAGGTCGAGTGGCTGATGGACCAATATGTCGGCGTAACGGCGCGCTTCCCCGACGCCGAGTTTTCCTACATCGGCCATTCGAACGGAACCTATCTGGTTGCTCGCGCCCTTGAGGACTATCCCGCGGCTCGTTTTCGTCATGTCCTGTTTGCCGGCAGCGTCGTTCGGCGCGACTACGACTGGGCTGCGTTGTTCTCGGCCAATCGCATCGGCAAGGTTCTGAACGTGGTCGCTACCCGCGACTGGGTCGTGGCTTTGTTCCCGATGGGCCTCGAACCGTTCCGCAAGTTCTTCGATCTTGGCGGCGCCGGCTTTGCCGGCTTCAATCAGGCCCGCCCCAACCTCGCGAACCTCGGTGAAGTCCGCTATGTTAACGGCAGTCACTCAGCGGGGTTGGTCGAGACGCAATGGACGCGGATCGCCGATTTTATCGTCGATGGCAAGGTGCCCCCCTCAACCGACCCCGATTACCGCGACAGCCAGTCTCGCTTTTTGGTGGGCGCTTCGAAGGTTTCGACGGTCATTCTCGCCGCGCTCGTTCTTCTCGCCATCGCGATACCGATGGCGATTCTGCTTCCGATCATCACCGCTCCTGCCGTGGCCGCTACCGCGGTCGCCATGCGCATCGTGCTGGCGGTCCTCTATTTCGTTGCGTTGAGTTTCATCGTCGTTCGAGTATAGCTCGATTGACAGCGCAAGCAGGCATCCGCAAGCCATCACGTTTTCATTAACCTCACTTCGCGGTCACGTGGCCCGATCAGAGCGGCATGATCGTCTGGGGACTGCGCAATAGACCATGACGCTCGACCTCGTTCTCACGAATGCCCGCCTTGCCGGACGCGGCCCGACCTTTGACATCGGGATCCGGGACGGACGCATTGCCGACATCGCGCCACAGATCCTGGCTGGCGCACCGCAGGAGGACCTCGGTGGCCGTCTGGTGACGCCGGGTTTTGTCGAGACGCACATTCACCTCGACAAGTCCTGCATCCTCGATCGTTGTCGCATCCAGAGCGGCACCTTGGAGGAGGCGATCGCGCAAGTCGCCGCCGCCAAACGCGCGTTTACCGAGGACGACGTTTACGAGCGCGGCCGTCGCACTCTGGAAAAGGCGATCGTGCATGGCACGACACGGATGCGAACGCATGTCGAGGTCGATCCGCGTATCGGCTTGAGAAGTTTTTCTGCGATCCGGCGCCTCAAGCAAGACTATGCCTGGGCTATTGATCTTGAGATTTGCGCCTTTCCGCAAGAGGGGCTGCTCAATGATCCGGGTACGGAAGAGCTGCTGACCGCCGCCTGCGAAGATGGCGCGGACCTCATCGGCGGTTGTCCTTACACCGATCGCCATCCGCACGCCCACATCGCCAAAATCTTCGCGATCGCGCAGCGGTTCGATCTCGACATCGATTTTCATCTCGATTTCGACCTCGATGCATCGTGGATGGACCTGGCGGAGGTCTGCCGACAGACCGACCTCTTCCGTTACGGTGGGCGGGTCGCGACCGGTCATGTCACCAAGCTCTCCGCGCTGCCGCCCGATCGATTTCAATCGATGGCGCATCGTCTTGCCGACGCCGGCGTTGCAGTCACGGTGCTACCGGCGACCGACCTCTTCCTCATGGGGCGTGCGCACGATCACAATGTGCCGCGCGGCGTGACCCCTGCCCACAAGCTGGTGGAGCACGGCGTCACCTGTTCGATCGCCACCAATAATGTGCTCAATCCCTTCACCCCGTTCGGCGATTGCTCGCTCATCCGCATGGCCAACCTCTACGCCAATGTCGCGCAAGCAAGCACGCCGGGCGAGTTCGCGACGTGTTTCGATTTGGTGACGACGTTACCGGCCAGGCTCATGAACCTTAAGGACTACGGCATCGAACCCGGAAGACCGGCCGACGTGGTCGTGCTCGACTGCCAAGACACGACAATGGCGATTGCCGAGAACGCGGCGCCCCTCCTCGGTATCAAGCGCGGTCGCTGCAGCTTCAGACGGGCGCCGCCCATTTTGTTTCGTCCCTGACCATGAACGTGATTCGAACAACGAGGCCGCTTGAATCAGTCGTGACAGGCTGCTCGCACTGGTCAGGCCGCTCGGGGTGAAACTTCCTTTTCGATGCGACGTCGTAGCGCGCGGTCGGCGACATCCAGATCGTAGCGCGCCTGAAGATTGATCCAGAACTCAGGTGACGTGCCGAAGTATCGTCCGAGGCGAATCGCGGTGTCGACCGTGATCGCACGGCGGCCGAGGACGATGTCGTTGGCACGTGTCCGGGGTACCTTGATCGCATTGGCCAGTTCGTACACGCTGATGACCATCGGCCTCAGGAACTCGTCGCGAAGGATTTCGCCCGGATGGACGGGCGGCAACCGACGACCGGATGAGATGTCCGAGAAATCGACCTTCCGCTTGTCGATGTCGTCGCGCTTGATGGTCATGGCCTCCGCTCCTCAATGATAATCGACGATTTCGACGTCCCAGGCTTCGCCATCTCGCCATACAAAGCAGATCCGCCACTGATCGTTGACGCGAATGCTGCTCTGGCCTCCACGGTTGCCGTGCAGCGTTTCGAGACGGTTCCCCGGGGGAGCACGCAGATCGGCAAGCTGCTTGGCTGCGTCGATTGCAAGAAGCTTAGCGCGGGCTCGCCGTTAAATCTGGGGCGGCAGATCGCGGACGGCGTATCCAGCAAAGATCGCAGCCGTATGCTTATCAGCAAAGCTCCTGATCACGGCAAAACGTAACGTGCAACGGTACGCATGTCAATGGTAGCGCATGGCAGTCGTTACGCTTCGATGGTACTTCCCAACGCCTTTTTGCCCGCCGAGCAAGCTTGACTGCTCGTCCCTCGCGTGCCGAGCTTCTCCAACGCGGCAAATCAGGCTGTGCGAGCTTCCACAAAGATGGTGCACGCTCCCCGCCCACAAGCTGGTGGAGCACGGTGTCGCCTGCTCGATCGCCACCAACAATGTGCTCAATCCCTTCACCCCGTTCGGCGACTGCTCGCTCATCCGCATGGCCAATCTCTATGCCAACGTTGCGCAGGCAAGCACGCCACGTGAGTTCGCGACCTGTTTCGACTTGGTGACCACGCTACCAGCCAAGCTCATGAACCTTGGAGACTACGGCGTCGAACCCGGAAGGCCAGCTGACTTGGTCGTGCTCGACTGCCAAGACGCCGCGATGGCGATTGCCGAGAACGCAGCTCCCCTCCTCGGCATAAAGCGCGGTCGCTACAGCTTCCGGCGGGCCTCGCCGATTTTGTTTCGTCCCGATGCAGGTCGAGACCGGGACTGACCACATCACTTTCGGGAGCTGCCCCGCTTTCGCTTGCGCCAATGTTTGGTGCGGCGATTGACCGTGCTCGCGCCGACTTGCAGTACTCGGCCGATTTCCCGGTCGGTCAATGCTTTGTCGAAGAGCTCGCGGACCCGTGCTTCGAAACGCGCGTCAAAGTCGGCGGGGTCGATGCCTAGATGCTCGATCGCCTGCCGCTTCAGGAATGGCGGCACGATGCGCCGCGGCGACTTCGGTCCCAAGCGTAGATACGGATTCTTGAGGGCTCGCTTACGCGCCTGCGCTCGTTTTCGCGGCGTCCACTTTGATCTCGCCCGCTTGGCGGCTGATGTCAGCCCCGTCGCCCATGGCAGGCCAAACTGGATTCTGTAATCGCTGACCGTCTTGTTGTGCTGGACCCGCAGGTGCTTCCCCAGGCTTTGGAACTGGCGGCCGCATAGCAGGCATTCGATGGTATCGCCGCCGAGGTACTGTTCGATCTCCTCCCGGGTTTCGAAGGGCCTTCGTCGTCGCATCAATCGCACCGTGCGGCACTTCTGAACCTGACGGTTCACGAAGCGAGTTCAGGCCTGCTTGAAATCACCAATCATCGAGGCTGCCTTCAAAGCTACGTCGCCATCCTAAAGCCGGCGACGGCGAAGTGGTGATCGAAAGTGTAGGCAGTTCGAATGCGGGTGCGTTTCATGATCGCGAAGCTGGTTGCATCCACCGCTGAGAGTTTGTGCAGGTCGGCGCGCCGGAAATACGCCCAGCACTGCTCAAGATCGCCTAGCTCGCAAGGAAGGATCTGGACGGTGCCGGGCTCATAAATGGCGTCTCTCCATGCCAATGCTACTTGCCGGGCAGCGTTGCGGTCCAGAAACGTGAACGTTTCGATCACGACAGGAACGGAGGTGTGAAGTTTCGCTCCAGCTCCCTGCAACATTTCCCATTGCTCACGTGCCCGGGCGTGCAGCGGATCTCGCGCCAACGCCAGCGCGATCCAAGCTCCGCTATCGACGAAAACCGCTTCTCCTTGCCGCATCAGGGCTCGTCATGGACGCTATCATGGTCGACGGAGGTCCGCTTGGGTTCGCCATCCCAAATCGCAACCGGGCCTTGGATTGAAGGGCTAAGCACCACCTTGCGGATGGCATCGCGGATCAATTCGGCGACGCTGCGTCCCGATCGCCGGGCGGCTTTGCGGAGCGCTTCAAGCTCATCTTTGCGGAGGTATACCTGCGTCTTTTCCATGTATGTCACTCTAATGTGTCGACTGACATACGTCAACGTTTAGCCTAAGCTCAATCGGAGGGGTTTGCGATGCTGCGTAAATCGTGTTTGACAGTGTCATGGTCCATGTCACTAAGCGCAATCCGAATCGCTGCCCGACCCATCCCGGCGCTTTGTTGAGGGAGGACGTGATCCCGGCGACCGGCAAGACCAAAGCCGAGATTGCGCAGCTTCTTGGTATTTCTCGGCAGCATCTCTCTGACATTTTGCGCGAGCGCAAGCCGGTCTCTCCGGGTGTTGCGGTTCGGCTCGGCAAGTTGTTTGGGGATGGCGCCGGAGTTTGGGTACGTATGCAGGCGGCTTACGATACGTGGCACGCGGAACGTGAAGAGGACGTAAGCGGGATTCCCACGCTGCGCCCGAGTGCCGCATAAGCATCAGCATGCAGCTGCGGACCTGGCGCGCGTCGAATTCATCGACGAGAATGCGCAAGAACGCGGCGTGCGCCTGAAGAAGTCAGCCAAGAATCGGACGTGATCACCCGCGCCATTGTTCCGCGGGCCTGCTCTCGGCCGCACCCGAAAACAGTCGGGGATCGCATCGACAGGACTGAGCCGGGAGCATCTGGGCGCGTCGTTCAGAGCGGGGCGTTGAGTCGAGAACGGCAATCTGGCGCGCACTTCGAAATGAGGTGGATAGCGCTGCTCGCCTCATGATGTCCGTCAGGCGAGGACTGAGCGGACGCGCCGCCCCTAGAACACGCGGACGGCCGCTTCTTCAATCTGCCGCCTAAGTGTCTTGTGCAGGCTGTCACGCGTCGTGATGTCGGCCTTACGACCGAGGATTTTAGCGGCGTACTCCTTCACATCCATCAGTTCAAAGAGACCAAGCTTTCCCTTCTTGTAATCGAAAAAAAGATCAACGTCGGAATCTTCACTTGCCTCGCCACGCGCGGTTGAGCCGAACATGTAGAGACGTTCGACACCAAGCCGTTTCAAGCCCGCCTCGTGCCGCTTCAATCGGCTAATGGCTTCGTCTCGCTGCATTGGATCCCACAGCCTTGCGATGTCGGGCGGGCGCCAGAGCGGTACCGCCAAGGATCGTGGGCCCCATCTATGATCGGTTCGACGTTATGGCACGGTCATCAAGCGTCATCATGATTGACTGATGCACGCTTTGGTTCGCCGTCCCAAATCGCAACGGGGCCGAGTCGGTTCCAGAGGGGGCTTCCGACGAGACGCATGCAGGTGTCCACTATTCCGGTTCAAGGTCTTCGAGGGCGATCCCACGTCCTGCACGCAGGCTGTTCCGCGCCTGTTCGATACGACGCAAGAAGCGCGGGTCGTGTTCGAGACGGTATTCGAACCAATCCTCTTCTGACTCGAATCCGATCAGTACGCCCGCCGGTTTGCCGTGGCGCGTGATGACGATCTCTTGCGTCTCCGCCTCTCGAAGAAATCGAGACAGGTCGTCCTTGATTTCGGACAATGGAACTTCCTTCATTCCGGATCTGCGAACTGTGCGAGCCATAACTCGGCCTCCGATTTGGCCACGATCGCCAAGATCTCGACGGTCGGGCCGGAAACATCATAGAACACGCGAACCTCGCCTACCCGCAGCCGGTACTGCGGGCGGCGCACGCCTCGTAGCCGTTTGATGCGACTGCGGCTTGTCTTCTCCGGTTCGTGTCTCAGATGCCTTTCGAGCGCGTCCGGCGGCAGGCCGCCGGAATTGAACGAACGGCGCATTTTTACCGGCATTTTTGCAAATCGAATCAATTCGGAAGAGGGCCGCTACTCGAACGGCGCTCCGGAAGCCAGATTCATGCAAAAAAGAGATCGTCGGAAAACAGCTAAAATTTGAATAAGGACTTTCACCGGCAGCTGACGTTCGTGAGCTATTGGAAGCGATATCCTGCCTTGACTGCGGGCTGATTGTCCTTATCGATGCTCCGGCTCCAGAACATCATCCTCGAAATGGTCGCAAAGGGCGAAACCCTGCAGGCGACCGCCGATCGCTTATGTGTCGAGATTGAGCGACGCTTTCCCGGCATCGTCTGCTCGATCCTGCGGGTTGATCGCGGCGGCTTCCTCCATCCGCTTGCCGCGCCGAGCCTTCCGATGGAATATTCCGCGGCCCTCGATGGGCTGGCGATCGGCCCGCGGGTCGGCTCATGCGGCACCGCCGCCTATCTGCGGGCGTCCGTCGCCGTCACCGATATCGAAACCGATTTGCGCTGGTCGGACTACAAAGCCTTGCCGTTGTCCATGGGGCTTCGGGCCTGCTGGTCAAGCCCGATCTGCGACGGACGGGGCCAGGTGATTGGGACCTTTGCCCTCTACTATCGTGAAAAGCGCGGCCCGAGCGATCTCGAAAGAAACGTCGTCGATACCTGCGTGCATCTCTGCGTCATCGCCCTCGAGCGCTACGAGCGCGTGCAGGAACGGGAGCGCAGGGCCTACATCGACGCGCTGACGGAGCTTCCGAACCGGGCGTGCTTCAACGCCGCTTTGTCGCGACTGCCGGCCGACGAACCTCGCTCCTGGGCGCTCCTGCTGTTTGATCTCGACAATCTGAAGGTCGTGAACGATACGTTCGGCCATCACACCGGCGATATGCTGCTCCAGACGGCCGCGGCCCGCATCGCCGAAGCCGCGGCTCCGGATACCGCCTTCCGCCTCGGCGGCGATGAGTTCGCAGTCATCGTTCAAGGGCCAGTTAAAAGGCGCGCCGTCGCCGCCAAAGCTAAAGCGATTCTCGAGGTGCTGGCGGCGCCTGCAGAATGTGACGATCATGTCGTCATCCCGAGCGCGACGATCGGCATCGCGATGAACTCCGCCGCCGATAAGAGCCCGGACTCGGTTCACCGCAACGCCGATTTTGCTCTCTATCATGCCAAGGAGACGAACCGCGGCGGGTTCACATGGTACGCACCGCATCTCGACACGACGATAACCCACCGCGCCACTGCGGCGCGCGATGTCGCGGCAGCTCTCGCCAGCGGGCGGATCGACGCGCACTATCAACCGATCGTCGACCTCGCCACGCGCGAGATCGTGGGCTTCGAAGCGTTATGCCGCCTCATCACCGAGAGCGGCGATGTGGTGCCCGCTGCGGCCTTTCAGGAGGCGACCTCCGATGCCCGCGTGGCGACGCGCCTCACGCGCCGCATGATGGCGGTCGTTGCGTCCGATATCAGGAGATGGCTTGATCTTCGTGTTCCGTTCCGTCGGGTCGCCATCAATATCTCTTCGGCGGATTTGCATGGCGGCGAACTCTGCACCCAACTGAGCGAGACGTTTGGGGCGAAAGATGTCTCGCTGGAACATCTCATTCTCGAGGTGACCGAATCCGTCTATATGCGCGAGCGCGACCATGTGGTGCCGCGCACGATCAATGCGCTGCGGGACAAGGGACTGGGCGTTGCCCTTGACGATTTCGGCACCGGCTTTGCGTCGCTCACGCACTTGCTGACGGTCCCGGTCGACATTCTCAAGATCGACAAGTCCTTCGTCGACCGGCTTGCTCCTGACGATGCCAGTTCCGCCGTCGTCGAAGGCCTCATTACCATCGCCCGCAAGCTTGGCATTCGCCTCGTGGCTGAGGGCGTCGAGACCGAACTTCAACGGTCCTTGCTGCGCAGCTTCGGCTGTTCGTATGGACAGGGCTATTTGTTTGCGAAGCCGCTACATCGCGATGCTGCCACCGCACTGCTGATGGACGCGTCTCCGGTGCCGGTTACCGAGGTTCGCAGCCGCCGCCGTCAGCCTGGCGTCGCAACGCCAATCGGTCACGCGAGCCACGTCCTCGAGCTATAGACCGGCGATGTCCTTCAGGCGCCGGCCGCTCGATGCGGCTTGATCCGCGATCGAGGCTCCCTTGCTGCCGGCGCGGTCCAACTCGGCTAGCGGCGTTGCGTCCACAAATGCAAGGTCCGTCATGGAAGCGGTCGTGAGTGACCGCTGGTCGCTTCGGCTTGCCATCCCAAATCGCAACGGACCCTTGGATTGAACGGCTAAGCACCATGGATGTCGCCGCGGATACGGCGACGGTGCCTCCCGAGCGTCAGGCGGCCTTGCAGAGGCTTCAACGTCTTTCTTGCGGAGGTATATTTTCTCTATGTATGTCAGTCTCAGACCGCGACTGATGTCGTCCGTATACTACTCTTAGCTCGATCAGAGGGTCGCGTATGGCGCGAACGCATGTTTGGCAACGGTTGCGTTGACAAGGCTTGGATGTGAACATCAAGCTCGACGCGCTCGTCAAAGCCGGGGCTTCGTTGGAGTTTACGGTCATATCACCGCGGCGCCTGTCGCGCGTCGCCGTGTTCATCGGCCGCGCGCTCATCCATGAGGCACAGCACGTCGAGGCGCCTTATGGTCATACAATCACGATTGACGATGCCACGGGCGGCGAGATGCTGCGGATCACCGCCGTCGACGCCATCGGCAATAATGCGCAGGAGTGGCGCACCATCGGCGGCGCGATCGTCAATGATGCCCCGGATAGAGCGCCGCGGCTGCTGAAGGCGAGCGATGCGGTCATCGCCTGGACGAGCCCCAAGGCCAACGCAGGCCGGGGAGCGCCGCCCGGATCGGTGGCCATCGGCCCATTCTCCGAGCACGGCCTTTGGATTTCAGACTATGAATCGACCGGAGGCGCGGTCTACGCCCGCCGCCGAAACCTCAGGGGCGCTGGGCAGCGCTTCGAAGTGATGTTGGATTGGTATCGCATCACCTTTGTCTTTGGTGTCGATCCCGCCATCGTGCACCGCGCCTTTCTGGAAATCGAAGAATACCAAGCACTGATCGAGGAGCGCGACTGTGTAACCGTCGAGCCCGACCCGAAACCCAAAATGAACGTATTCCGCGGTGTGACCGGCAGCCTTCATGTCTGGCCAAGGGGCACGGGAGCCCCATGAAGCGTAGCCGAGTGTCACATCAACTCTTAGGCGAAAATCCTGCCCAGAGCGCCTCGACGTCTGCGGAGGTTTTGGGCGACGTCAATGCGAACCCTTCCGTCTCAGATTTCGGCAGCGGGAACGCCTCGACGGGCCCTTACTACCAGCGCCCTAGCATTCCCAAAATATCATCTGGCGATGGAGCGCCCGGTCCGCCCGTATCATTGCCGAAGTCAAATTCAAATACGTCGCCTCGGTTGGCCAGCCATGTAAGAAACTGCGACAAGGCATCCATCTGATCCATGTATCGAGTATTCGGAAAACCGAGGAACTCAAGCTCAAAATTGGCAGTCGCTGGCACCGACCTCACAAGGATTAAGGAGCCAGACTCTATCATCGCAGTTCGCCCCAACATTCGTGTCTTCTTATCGGTATCGGGATCGCACGGAACGACACCTTGTATTCCCCGGTGTTTCAGCTCTTGGATGAGCGAAATACCCGAGGCCTTGTTTTCGATAAGCATCGCGTTTGGCTTCCATCGCGCGGCATGACTAACTAGTTTATGCACAAGTTGCGGAAACTCGAGACGCTCGCGCACTATGTCGATCAAATAATATTGATTTGAATTGCGCACTAGGAACGTCAAGAACACTGAATAAGCGGCCGTCGGTGTTGCCTTCATTGCGGTGTCAACGCTCACGATAATCTCATCGCCTTTTTGGCGGACTGGTGGCTGGTCAACGAACTTCAACCATTCGCGCTTGAGCATGTTGCCCGCGGCCGGAACGGGTTGCTGGTCGTACTGAGCGGCATACACCAGAGATCCGATGCGCCGCTTTTCGTCTTCAAGGAACTCATTCGATAAGCGCTCCGGGTCAAGCGGATCGCCCTCCAGCCACGTATGTTGACGGCCATTGGGCAGCGGTATTACGGTTGTCTTCTGCGCTGTCGCCGGGAGAACTAGAGAATCCCATCCGCCCGCCTCCAGTACGAACCCTGATAAATCCTCCTGATGTAGCCGTTGCATCACGATGATGATGGCGTCTTTGTTCTTGTCGTCAAGGCGTGACAGCAGAGTCGTACGGAACCAATCGTTCACCTTGTTGCGGCTAGCGTCGGAGTAGGCTTCTTGTGCACTGACGGGGTCGTCGATGATAATCAAATTGCCACCGCGACCGGTTAGTGATCCGCCGACCGAAATCGCCAAACGGAATCCTCCGCTTGATGTCTGATATTCAGCTTCGGTATCCTTAGTGGGATCATCGACAGAAAATATTCGACGGTACCATGCGGACTGGACAATTTTTCGGAAGTGTGATGCATGGAGAAGGGCCAAGTCCTGCGAATAGCTGACGCATATGATTTTCTTGGTTGGATCCTTTCCCAACATGTGCGCTGGAAGCGCGATTGAGGCAAATAGTGATTTCAACAACCGTGGCGCAAGATTGATCACGAGGCGAAGCGTGTCACCATTTGCGACGGAGGTTAGCGCGTTGCAAAGGGCCTCGTGATGCCAATTCATGGACAGCGACGTGCTGGGGTGGAGTTCGTCGAAGCATTTGTAGGCAAATGCCAGCAAGTCTTGGCGCAGGATGGCGTCGAACTCTTTGCGCGTTGCTTTCACCACCGCTGGTGGCAGGCCATGGCGTCGCAAGAAGTCGTTGACGATCGCCTCCTCAACGGGCGACAACGCGTCCTCGGCTAACGCGGTCGGTTGGGCGGTTTTTTCCAATTCGTTGACGGTTTTGATAAGCTTAAGCGCTGCCGACGTGTCGCCGCGAGCGCCCCGATCGAACATCCTCAGCAGCAAGGCGTCCTGCTGAGTGACGCGCTTGCGTCTGCCGTTTATCTGCACATAGACGTTCTTTTTTAGAATTTCAGTGAGGTCGGTCTCCACATTGTGTGAGCCTTTGCGCCGCCCCTTCGGGTTTCCGGAAACGCCGGGCTTGAATTGACTTTTTTCGGGGGACGGCCGTACCCGGCGTGATCGGACATGTCGAACCTTCCTTCTGCAATCGTCGCCTAATCGGGCGTAGCGCCGTTGCGGCGCAGGAATTCGTTGATGATCGCTTCGTCCGATTGCGGGCGGCCTCGTCTGTCGGGCATCTCGATGCCCGCCATCGCCTCGAATGTGTTCACCATATCGATTAAGGCCGCTGCCGACCGGGCGTCGCCGCGGCACGCCTTGTCATAGAGGCCCAGTAGCAGCAACTGCTGCTTGGTGAACACAACCGACTTGCCGTTGTGGTGCGCCCTGGTTCGCTGACTCATGAGCTTCGTTATGCTGCCGCGCAGATCTGTGCCTTGCTTCGGCCGGGCACCTGCGTTCCTCTTGGGGTGGGATTTGGTGGCGCCATCGCGATCTTTCCGCGAGGAATGACCGTCTTCGGGGGTATTTTCGTCAGTCATGCGGCAACATCCTGGTTTGCAGGCCGCGCGCTCGATCCTCGTACCGTTCTCCGGTGGCGTTCAAAATGGCTTGGTGCCCGGTGTAGGTCTGCCAACGCCGGATCGCGAGATCGACATAAAGCGGGCCGATCTCGATCAAGGCCGCGCGGCGTTTTGTCTTCTCGGCGGCAAGCAGCGTGGTTCCGGATCCGCCGAACGGATCGAGGATTACATCGCCGCGCCGTGAGCAGTCCTTGATGGCGTCCGCGACGAGGGCCACGGGTGCTACCGCCGGATGGCTGTCAATGAGCCTTTGCGGTCGCGGCCAAAGCTGGCCAAGTCCGTGTAGTCCCAGACGTCGGAGCGCGGCTGTTTCTGCCACGCTCCACATTATTGACGTGATTGGCGGCGCCGCACTTGAAGACAAAGACGAATTCGTGCTGCGAGGGATAGAGCGGGCCGGAGCTAGGCTTGGATTTCACCCACACGCAGATGTTCTTGAGTTCCCAACCATGGACTGCCCGCAGCAGTTCTTGGGACTGGCGCCAGTCCATGCAGATGTAGCAGATGGCGCCGTCGGTGACGGCCGCGGTGATCCGTGCTACCGCAGTTGGTAGCAAGGCTTCGAACGGTTGAGGCGCGAGTTCGCCCGAGGATCCGCCAAATTCGCGATGGCCGCGGCGATGGCCGTTGATGTGAACGTCGTCTGGCGGATCGGTGAACACCATGTCAGCCCGATCACCGCCGAGAAGGGCCTCATAGGAGGAGCTGTCGAGCGCCGAACCGCAGAGTATGCGGTGTTCATCGAGTTGCCAAAGATCACCGGGTTTTGAGACGGCTTCCGTGTTTTGGAACGCGGAAATAACCTCGGCTTGGTCGTGCTCGCCCTCGTCGTCAAGAATGGCATCGATCTCCGGCGTCGAGAACCCAAGGGCGGAGAAGTCGAATTCGATGTCGAGATCGCTAAAATAGGCAATCTCGCGTTTAAGCGGATTTTTATGCCAGGATCCGAGTTCCGACAGCCGATTGTCGGCGACCATGTAAGCGCGCTTTTGGGCTTCCGTCAGGTCACTCGCGCGAATGGCCGGGATTTCCTTAAGTCCGGCCGCTCTGGCAGCTTCGAGACGAGCGTGGCCCGCCAGCAGTATGTTGTTTTCGTCGATGAGGACGGGAACACGAAACCCAACTTCTCGAATGCTCTTGGTAAGGCTTTCGATCTGTCGCCCCGGGTGCTTACGAGCGTTAAACTTGTTGGGCTTGATTTGCTCAAGCGGAAGCATCTCGACCCTCGGTGGACTGATTTTTCCGGGCAGCCCAGTCGGGATGATCTCCATCCGGTTCTCCGCGCGTCGGGCGCGGGAATGGCGCCCCTCCTGATACGTGCCACTAAACGGATAACAGAGGCGGTGCTGGCGACGGGCAGCCGCCCTCGATTCGGCGCCAATCGGGTTGCCGGGTCACGCGAAAGCGAGGGTATCTGCCGGTGATTAGTTGGACGGAGCGACGTGCTGTGACGCGATATTGTAGTCTCCAGTTAAGGCGTCGGTTCGCGATGGCTTTAACTCGGAGTGTTTCCTGCGCACCTTCTAAACCATCGAACCGCAGCCGGTTATCCGGCTGCATTTACAGGAACGTCATTTCGCGTCGTCCCGCAAGCCCGTGCGCGCTCACCGCGGGGGGCAGATCGCGAGCGAAGAACGCTAAAGGTCCCACTGGCTCGGGAAGTTTGGCGGCGAAAAAAATTTTCGTGATCAGCTGCAAGAAAGGCCTCCAAAGGCGATATGTGCGGTGAGTTCCGAGCGCGATTGGACCCGCTTCTGGCACCCTAGCGAGTTGCGGTCGGGAAAATGAACGTTCGGACGAACTGAGCCGTCACGTGTGACGCTTCGGTCTGAAGCGTCGCGACCGTGCGGGACACAATCGCCAACGTGAGACGCACATTGGGAAGTGCCGATCTCCAAAAGCCTCGCCTTGACGCTCTGCCGGCCGCAATGGGTTCGTTTGGTAAAATCTGCCGCCAAGCCAGTCCCGCTTTGCTCCGGGTCTTCAGCGGCGGCGTCGCGAAGACCGCGACGGGCCTGTACCACAGCCGTCACACCGGCGTTTGCCGCTCGTCATGATCGAGGTTGCAAGCGGGTGATGGCCTAACCCACCGGGACCAGCGCGATGGCACCAAGATTGACCCCGGCGGCCGTTGTGGCCAACGCCCTCAACTGCGGCCGCCATTTCAAGGACGTGCGGCCCCGACAGTCGGTGGCGGCTTGAAACAGCTCTTGCCCGGGTCGCCGCCAGGCCGCGGCCGCGGTTCAAACCGTCCGGTGCGGCTCGCACTTGGCGCACCGCCGCAATTTGTAAATGTGCGAAGCCCTTGGCTCGCCATCCTGTCCCCATGCTAAATTCTGCCGGTCCGTCCATCAGCAATGGCTTGGGGGCGTCGCAGACGACCACAGGCCGCCCGCTCCTCGGCGCCTGTTGGTGTTCGTTGTCTTTGTAGCAGTGCAATTTACTCGGATTTACATCGTTTCCCGGACGCGTGCAGCCCGCAAATCAGGTTCGTTTTTTGAGATGCCATTCCCATGACCAGGTTCGCGGACGAACGTAGTACCTCGTGGTCCGAAGCCCGAGAGGACCATGCAATCATTCTGCTTCTGGAGGGCATGCACCTAAAGGAGATTGGACGGCGCTTAGGAGTATCGCGTGACGGCGCCCGCTACATCCTTAATTGCGGCGCCGAGCGGTGGCGGCGTTCAATGGGTCGTGCGCGCTGGCAATTCCAGAGCGATCAGATCGATCGAGACCAGCGGCGTCCGCTGAACCACGGTCTTGAAATCGGTACCGCTGAGGAGCTTGGGCATGGTCTGTCAAGTGGTTAGTCGCCGCCGAGTGCCTTGGTGCGACCGTCAGGTTTTGTGCTTGGTCGGTCAGGCTGATCTTGCAGGCGCCTGCAGTCGGCGGATCTCGCGCAACGTCCATTGACCTTGGGTGCGGCAGGCCATGCAAGGCACTTCGATCGTTTGATCGAATTCGGTCACGTCAATCAACAATGGCTTTGGCGCTTCGCAGACGATCACGGGTCGTCCGCACGTCGGATTGCGACACGTGACGACGAAATACCACTTCCCTTGGCTGGCCATGATCGATCCTCAAATTCGCGTACCCGACGTTCGGGCCGGCAACCACGAAAACAGAGGCCGCGGCCCTTTTCTGCCAGATTTGTTTCCTGCGATTCTTATCTCCGCAATATCGATCAAGGTCGCAAACAGCTCGCCTGCAGTTGAACGAGTGCTTCGTTGAGGCCGGTAAGATCGACCGCGCCTTGCACATTGGCTTTCTCGCGCCGGATCTTGAAGGACAGCTCCTCTGAGCTGAGGCTTGTGATCAGCGACAACGCTTGAGGCGGAAGGAGCAGCGCTGAGAACGGTGTGACGACAGAAGCTTCGAAGTCCTGTTCGTTGCCGCGCGGACCGAGCATGACATGCGGCCTGCTTTCAGGGGGAAGAGGATCTACAACGATGATTAGACCTTCGATACCGCCTTCAGTACATCGAATCGTGAGGCCGGCGATATCCGGGTCCGACAAAAGATCTGCGGCCTTCATGATCGAAGTCGTATCTGGCCTACCGACGGCGCCGTTTGTGTGCGCCAATCGCCAACCGCGTACATCGCGACTACCACTTGGCGGTCTTGCGTAGGCCGACCAATTCGCCAGGCATTGCAATCGCGCTGCGCCGTCAGCGATCGCTAAGCACCGCTCGAACTCGCCTGTCGATGCCGCTTTAGTGACGGGTGAAGGTACGATCGCCAAGCAAGCAGCACCGATGACGAGCAGCCGTCGTGTCGTCCAGCGAAGCTTGCGTGGGTAGGGGAACATTCGTTGAATCAAATGCCAAGCCTTGGAGCATCGGCCCGTCTTGCCTTCTATTCTGCCAACTATGGACGCCGCGCCACCATCACCAGGACTGGGCCTTGCCGTATCAGGCGCCTTGTTGAATGCGAAAGCCACGCGATCCACATATCAATTGGGCTGGTCGGACGGCTAGCACCGGGCAAGCAGGATCGATCAGCGCTGCATCGTCAAATCGTCTTGCTATAGATTCGGTAGGTCTTCACCGGCGGCCCAGCAGCGAGTTCGGCCAGGGCAATCATGCGCCGATTGGTCTCCAGCACCCATGAGAACTCGACCCACCGGAGATTATGAGACTGCATCTGCGGAATAAATTCGGCAACAAGCAGGGCAAGCATCTGGCCTCCAAGAGGCGTCGCCTGAAAAGCTTTTCTGATTCCAAGAAGCGGAACACGGGCAGTCTGAATTTTTTCTTGCTTCAGCATCCACCACAGTTTCAGCCAATTGAACGGCAGCAGCTTCCCGTTGAATGATGCAATCGCCTCATTGATATTAGGCATTCCCACCATGAATCCAACCGGCTCGTCATTGACAAGAACGAAGCGGCCGTAGTGATCGCGAAACAATGGGCGCAGTTCTGCTAATAATGCATCAATTTCCGCGGCGCTGAAGGGCACAAAACCCCAATTGGCACTCCACGCATCGTCGAATATGTCGACCACGGTCCGCACCTCGTCCTCATAGCGCCTGAGATTGAAGTGTCGTATCGCAACCGAAGGGCTGCTGCGCGCAATATCGGCAATCTCGTAGATACGCCGCGGCAATTTATCAGGCACCAGACGGTAGGCATAAATATCCATCTCCTTTCGAAGCCCGGTGTCTTCGAGGAGGCGCCCGGTCCATCGTCGGGCATGAGTCATAAGGATGGATGGTGGGTCCGCGAATCCGTCGATCAGACAACCACACTCTTCGTTGAGCGAAAAATTCATCGGGCCAACCATTCGCAACATGCCGCGGCTTCTAAGCCAATCGGCGGCGGTGTCCACCAGCGCGTGGGCGGCCTCGGAATCATCGAGGCAATCAAAAAAGCCGAAATGCCCGCATGCATCGTGGTAACGATTAAGATGACGACGATTAATCTGCGCGGAAATCCGGCCAACCGGGCGACCAGCTCGGTAGGCCAAAAAGAGCCCAACATCCCCAAAGCTAAAGAACGGTGCATGTTTTGGCGATATCCGACGCCGCTCCAAAAGGTTGAGTGGCGGCACCCAGGCGGGATCCCCGTCAAAAACCGAATATGGTACGGCGATCCAATCGTCGATAGCGCGGCGGTCGACGACCGGAACGACGCTCAAGGTCGCAGAGCTGGTAGATGCTCCAACGCCTGTCTGATTAGCCTGCAAGAGACGTAATTCCCATTTCCTTGAATAACTTTATGAAAAAATGCGGACCAACGCAGCAGTTTTCGTATTCTATCGCGAATATGTTTGCGCGCGTTAGTTACTAGAGGGGCCTTGACAATAAGCGGTCCACAATAGCAGTCGGTAAAAGCGAGGTCGCTCGAATTGCCAGCGTGAGCTGCCAGGGAAATAGGATTTCGCGTCGACCTCGAGCGAGTGACGTCGCGATATAACGTGCTGCACGATCAGCTGACCATAGGAATGGTTGCCGAAACGGCAAGCTTGCGCTCATCGGAGTATCAACGAACCCCGGGCATATGACCGAGACCCGAACCCCGGACTGCGCCAGCAATCCGCGCAACGCGACCGCGTAGGCTCGAGTCGCAGCCTTGGAGGCCGAATAGGCCGGACACGCCGGCAGTGCGCGCAAGCCGGCCAGCGAACTCATGATTGCGATCTGGCCGCGACGGCGCGCGACCAAGCGCGGCAGTAGCGGGGTCACCGTGTTGATGACGCCGGTTACGTTGGTAGCTAAAATGTGCCGGGCAACATCGCCCAACTCGCCGCAGATAGGCGCCAGTGATTCTCGGCCGCCGATTCCGGCGTTAGCGATCAGAAGTGCAATCGGTTCACGAGCGTCACAGTCGAGCAAAACGCGCTCGATCGCGACGGCATCGGTGACATCGGCTGCGTAAACGTCGACCACGCCGCCGCGGATGCGGCTCGTGCCGGCGACGGCATCGAGTCGCGACCGATCGCGCGCGATTAGCGAAAGCCGTCGCCCCGGAGAGCTATACGTATGCGCAAGAGCGGCGCCGATCCCGCTGCTCGCGCCAGTGATGACGACGTGGGCTGGTCCGTTGCCGGTCAAGAATTGCTCGCCGGCAGGAGCTTCTTTGCCACGCGTGAGTGTAACCCGTTTACTGGCCTGAGATATCCATTGGCCAGCATCAACATCCGCTAAGATGCAACGACATGAGACTCGACTGGTGTGGAACGCAGGGTGGCACGCAGTTGACGGCGACGTCTCGGTTTCGCCCGCAGGCTTTCGAGTGCCTTCGCCAAGGTCTCGGTGACCCCTGCGATTTCGTCGTGGGAGTGGGCCGCGGAGATAAAGAAACGGATGCGCGGCTTATCCTTGGGGACCGCCAACTGCAGGATGGGCGGCGCAAAATAACCGGCCTCAAGGATGCTGCGCGCAGCGAACATGCACTCATGCTGGCCTGAGAACAGGATCGAGACAACGCCCGCTCCAATCGCCGGCCCGGTATCGAGACCGCAAACCTGGGCATGTTCAAGGAAGAGGCGCGAATTGTCGTGCAGCTTGGCCACCCGCCACGGCTCGGCGGCAAGAATCTCAAGGCCCGCGCGCACTGCGGCAGCTAATGCCGGGGAGATGCCGACGCTGAACACGAAGGCGGGAAGGGTAAAGCGCAGCCAATCGATGACGCTCTTGCGTCCAGCGATGAACCCACCGCAGGCGCCGAGCGTCTTCGACATCGTGCCGACGATCAAATCGATGTGGTTGGGATCGACCCCAAAATGCTCCGCCAGACCCCGCCCGGTCGCGCCGAGCACGCCCAAGGAATGGGCTTCATCGACCATGAGCCAAGCGTTGTGACGCTCTTTGATCTCAAGGAGACGAGGCAGGTTGGCGACGTCCCCGTCCATACTGTAGAGGCCCTCGACGATAATCAGCGCGCGATTTGCGTCCTTGCGGACTTGCGCCAGGATCGATTCGAGGTGATCGAGATCGTTGTGGGCAAACCGGATGACCTGCGCGCGCGAGACGTCGGTGCCGACGATGATGCTGTTGTGCGAAAGGTCATCCACCAGGATGACGTCGTTCTTCGTCAGCAGATGGCCGACCAAAGAAACGTTGGTCATGTAGCCGCTGACCAGCGCAATCGAATCGTCGACCCGCAGGAATGCGGCCAACTCCCGCTCAAGTTCGCCGTGGACCGCCCGCTCGCCGCCAACGAGACGTGAGGCTCCGGCGCCGATGCCAACGGTCATGATCGCATTGCAGGCGGCCTCTTTGATGCGGGGGTCCTGGGCAAGCCCGGCGTAATCGTAGTTGGCGAAGCTGACGAGCGACCGCCCGGTCTGCGCAAATTGCGCGGTAAGCGTATCGAGCGGCTGCAGGTAGAGGGTCTTGAGCAGTTCGACCAGGCTTTGGCCCGAGGAGTCATCGACGCCCAATGAGCCGCCCGCCAATTGCAGTCGTCTTTGGGTGTAGCTCTCAAGGCTACGGATATGGCTTGCCGCCGGTACGCACTGATCCATTGCCCCCCCCGGGGTTTAAAGAAACGTCGCTTGGCCCCGCATCATTGGTTTCGAGCGCCGACCGGCCACCGACAGCTCAAGAATTTTTTGATCTCAACGCGACCCCGCCCATCAGCATGCAAGCCTTGCTTGCAAGTCATTACAACCGGAATGATAAGAGAAGACCCAAGCAACTGCAACCGAAATTAAGACTAAAGTTGATTCCTAGCGAACTATTGAAATTCGTTCGCGAATGTCCGCAAATGGCAGTCGCTTTTAGGAGCCTTCGGCTGAATTCTTGTAAATGTTACAATTTTGCCACACTGGACGAATGACGACATTTAGGGGCGGCGATCGATGGGATCGCCCCCGGGGGGGCGACCTATCAATTAGTGGTTGTGCCCCGATTGACGGTGCGGCGCAGTGCAAGTTTGTGTATCCGGCCGCGGCCCACTGATGATCGTAGCCTTCGATCTCGCCCGCTTGTTCGTCGGTCCGCTAGCGCCGACTCCACGGGGCATCGATCGGGTCGATCTCGCCTATGGCCGGTATTTTCTCGAGCATTGGGGGGGAGACTGCGTCGGCGTTCTACCGACGCCCTGGGGCGTCCGCTGGTTCAGCCGGGAGCGCTCGCTGCGCGTCGTCAATTTTATCGAAGACTATTGGCGGGAAACCGACGAGCCAGCTGCGGACCCGGCTTATCAGTGGGTGAAAGACCGGTTGCAAGACCGGTCTCCGTCAATTCTGCCGCCAAAGCCGCAGGCTAGCGCGGTCCGCCTCGCACGAGGTGTCAGCCGTTTCTTTCGCCAACATGGCTTTGCCTTTGGCAGCCCTGTGGCCACGTTGCCTGCGGGCACCGTTTACATCAACACTGGGCAGATTGTGCTTGCGGTTCCGCGGCTCGTGAGCTGGCTCGCGTCACGACAGGACGTCAAGCCCGTGTTCATGCTGCACGACGCCATCCCCATCGAGAATCCAGAATATACTCCGGCTTACACCAGCCGCGCCCATGGGCAGATGCTTGTCAGCACCGCTCGCTTCGCACACGGTCTCATTGTAACGACACAAGCCGCTGGCAAATCGATCAAGCGCGAGTTGGCGCGATTGGGATGCCATGCAATTCCGGTCATTGCAGCGGCACTACCGGTACCACTGCCGTTCCTAAAACCCTTCGCAATCGACCCGGATTTGCGAGATTTCAAACTACTTCGTGATCTGCGGTGCGATCGAACCGCGAAAGAATCACCTGCTGCTCCTCAATGTTTGGCGCGAACTGATCGTTCGGAACGATCAGAAAGTGCCAAAGCTCGTCGTGATCGGCTCCCGATGGCATACCAACGACGCCGTCATCGATATGTTGGAGAAATGCGCGCTGCTCAAAGGTCACGTCATTGAAGTGGAGGGGCTATCCAGCCCCGCGTTGCGTCAGCTCTTGTCAGCTGCAAGAGCGCTCTTGATGCCTTCCTTCGCAGAGGGCTTTGGCATTCCCATCATCGAGGCGCTGGCCGTCGGAACACCAGTGATCGCGTCGGATCTCGCAAGCCACCGTGAAGCAGGAGGGGCTTCCGTCACTTATTTGTCGCCGCTCGACGGGTTAGGCTGGCTCGCTGCCATTGAAGCCCGAATGAAAGACCAAACCCCAAATATGGTCCGACGCCGCAGCATCCAATATCGACCGCAAACGTCAGCCGATTACTTCCGACAGATCGAGCAATTCATCGGTTCGGTATGAGGATCATCAAACCGACGACGCATTCACTGGCATTGGGCTCACCGGACAAATCTTGAGTCAGGCCGTCAAGTCGCTTGTACTGATGTTTTTCTACTATGGCGACCGTATGATCACCGCGGCGAAATATCCGATCTGAAGACAAACAAGGCTGGCGATTGCCGTGATCGAAATCAGCGACCAATCGGACGTCTTTAACATCATGAACGCCGCAATAGCGGGTAGGCCCAAGACGACAGCGGGAAAAAGAGCAAACACCTTGAATCGCATGCCGAGACCGATTCCAAGTAGCGCGCTCGCTATCAAAAGGGCTGCCATAAGCAACCTCCTCGAATTGGCCTCCGGAGTGATTATTCTCAATCCTGGACCGGTGGCAACAACATTCGGTTGTCGCCTCAACTGATGGTCGGCGGAGCGCAGAAGTCAGTCTAACGCCAGCGCGGGGTGATGGGCGTAGAGCGATAATCCGGGATGGAAATAGGGGTCGTCGCGAATGACGTGCGCCCAGCGATCGACGAAATATTCGCGCTCCTTGCCGTATAGCGTCCCCGGATGAAGAGACCAATGCCGGCTCCCTGATTCCACGTGGCGCAGCACTGCCTGCGGCGTCCAAATCGCCCTCCAGCCGGACTCTGCGAGTCGCAGGCATAGGTCGACATCGCTCAGCTCGACAGGGAGGTTTTTGGCATCCAGTCCGCCAACGGCGTCGAATTTCGAACGTTCGACAGCCATGCAGGCGCCCGTCACCGCTGCTACCTCCCGAGCAACGTCCAATTGATGAAGATAACCGGAATCGGTGGCCGACGAACCCTTGTAAATGTGGCCGGCTCGGCCCCCCGATCCCACCACGACTCCGGCGTGCTGGACACGGCCGTTCGGATAAACAAGCTTTGCTCCGACAGCGCCGACGTCGGTGCGAATGGCCCAACGCACGAGCGGTCTCAGCCAGCCGGGATCAATCATTGCGATGTCATTATTGAGCAAGACGACGACCGCAGCGTCAGTCGCCGCTACGCCCAAATTGCACATCGCTGAATAATTGAACGGTCCAGGATGGCGAATGACAATAAACCGCCTGTCCTTCTCAAGGGCGCCGAGCAACGCGACGGCGTCGGCTTGGACGCTGCCATTGTCGACAACGACGACCTTGAAATTTGGATAGTCGGTTGCGCTTTTCAAGCCATCGATACACGGCTTGAGGTAGTCGGCATGATCTCGCGTCGGGATAACGACGGTGACTTCACGCCACTGCTCGTTCGTTGCCTGTGCAGCAGATGGCACTGCGGGGCACGCCGGTGCATGTCCTTTTTCCCGCATCCGGCGATAAAGTATCCTACTGGTGTGAATGATCTTTCGCAGTGGGCCCAGGGCGGTCAACTTGCTGACGGTCGCGCTTTCATCGGCGACCAGCTGTTCGGGGTTAACGCATTCGGCCCGCACTAGATCCCCGTAGTTGAAGCAAGTCAGGCGGCCGAGATAAGGCGAGCCCTCCTGAAACGTCGGACTCCAATTCGGCTTAAACACCGGACTGTGCAGCTCACCGTTTCGCGCTTCGGCGTCTTCATCGCCATAGACGATAGCGGCGTCGGGATCGCGAGCGATCGTTTCTGCCACGACGGCCAGTGCATAGTCAGGGAGGGTGTCGCCGATACCGACGATCGCGATCCGATCGCCAATGGATGCCCATCGGTCAATGCTCGCTTGCAAATCAATTAAAGCAAGTCGCCGGTCATCCAGCATATGATGACGGTACGCAGCGACGAGATCACTTCCGGCGTTCGGACCGGCGAATGCATGAAACGTCCACCGCGTATAGGCCTGGGATCGAAGCGATTGCAGCGTCCTTGTAAGGCCGTCGCCAACAGTCCCCTCCAATGAAGCGATCAGGCGGAACACCGGGCCCAACCGCCAATCGGACCGGGGTCGATCAAGCCCATTGAGGTCAAACGGCCGCGTCAGCGCCCGATACCACTGGTCGTATGCATCGAACGGGCATGAGCTGATCGCGAATTTGAGCGCTTGTCGTGCCTCGTGCCGGGCGTTGATCAACCGCCCTCCCACTGAAACCATGGCCCAAGCTGGTTCACGGATGGCCGCTCGCGCCAACAGCGCCGCGCGCGAAACCCTTTCGACGGTGTCGATCGCAAAATCAAGGCGGCCTGGTCGGGCTGCGGGGCTGATCGATAACGAGGTTGTGCCGTTCGGCACATGGCCGATCCATTCGGCAGCACCGAGCACGGCACCATTCATGGTCTGGATGGACGTTTTGCCACCGGCAAAAGTGGACCGCAGCAACGGCCGGACCGGCTCATCAAAAAAGCTCGACCGATAGCGCATTCGAAACCAGCCGCCAGGCACGAGCCCTACCAGCTTGAACCATGGCATTGCCGAGCGAGCAAACGTCTCCCCATCGACCTGCTCAATCCCGTCCGCCGGAGCCAAACGGCAAGACGCAACATCGCTGCTTTTGTTCATAGCTGAAGCACAAAAATCACGAGCCGACTGTCGCAGGCAGTCAATCGCGGTAGACCATGAAGGGTGTCAGTTGGCAACGCCTAATCGGCGGTGAGGCGACGCTGCGCCAAAGTTCTGGGCGAAGGGCGCTTCACATCCCAGACAAGACCCATAGCCTCGAGTATTCGGATGAGCCAGAAGCCCGGATCCAGCTCATACCATTTCAGACCGAACGCCGCAGAATGAGGAAATGCATGATGGTTATTGTGCCAAGATTTGCCCCAGGCCAGAAGGCCAAGCCATGAGATATTGCCGCTACGATCACCTCGCGTCTTGAAGGGATGCGATCCGAACATGTGGCACAGCGAGTTGATCGCCGACATTGTATGCTCGACGACGACAATACGCACCGCCCCGCCCCACAAAAAGCCCGTCAACGCCCCGCCTAGAGTGGCGGTGAACAGGCCACCCGCGATAGTTGGCAACGCCAGTCCTATTGCGACCCACCAGTAGTAACGGCGGTTCCAACGCAGCCACGTTTTCTGTTCCATAAGGTCCGGCGCGTAGTGCATGACATTGGGATAATCATGACGAAGCATCCAGGTCAGCTGCGCGTAAATGAACCCGCGCAGCTTGCCCGACCGGCCGATGCCATGCAGGTTTGGAGAGTGGAGGTCCCCTGGGCGATCGGAAAGTTCGTGGTGTCGACGATGCATTGCGACCCACGAAATCATCGGACCGCGTGCCGCCATCGACCCAAGGATCAGCAATGCGAGCGACAATGAACGTCCGGTGGCAAAGGATCTGTGCGAAAAATAGCGATGAAAGCCGACGGTCAGGCCGAGACCGGTGCCAAGCCATAAAATTGCAAACATTCCGAGATCGGCTGCGCTCGGTGGCATCCAAGGAATGATTGCAACGGCGGCGGCTGTTCCAGCCAGAGGCAGCAGGTCGAAACATAAGAAATGCCGCACCTGCAGCCGATGGAAGCTCGGGCTGGTGAAAACGGTGGCACGGCCGGTTCTGCCCGAGAACTCCAATTCGGCACTCATCAATCCCTCCTCGGTCTGTAACCCCTCGCTCCAGCGAGGACAAACGCGACGTTGGTGTAGTGGCCGGCTAAAATGCTAAATGACGTAGCACTGCGCTGTAACACGCGCCGCGATGTTCGACCAGGACTGGCGCGACATCTGCAAGGTTGAGTATTCTGAGCGGTGAGGCCAATCATCGCGGTGGCAGCGCCGCGTTGTCAATCTCCAAGATTGCTGTCATTTTTTACTACAGACAACGGCCCAGCAAAGCAGCAAGCGCGAGCCATGCATCGATCCACGCCTGAAGCATCCGAGCTGTCCGCTTGGTGCGTCAGCTTTATTGCCGAGATGTTGGAATGTCCGCCAGCCCGCATCGATCCGAATGCCAAATTCTCCAGGATCGGGTTAGATTCCGCGATGTCCGTGCAGTTGATCGTTGCTCTCGAAGCGTTGCTCGATCGTGAGCTGTCACCGGACACCGTCGTCAATCATCCGACCATTGCGCGCCTTTCAGCTTACCTTGCCCGATTAGGGGATCAAACGTGACAAGCGAGGGCTTTGCCTCCATTATCGATGTCCTGCAGTATCGGGCTAGGTCATCGCCGGATATCAAAGCTTATATTTTCCTCTCCGATCGCGGTACTATCGAAGCAGAACTGACGTTTGCGGCACTTGCTCGGAAGTCGTTAAATGTCGCCGCACAACTGACCGCACGCGGCTGCGAGCGGGGCGATCGAGCGCTTCTTGTATTTCCGCCAGGACTTGATTTTCTCATTGCGTTCTTTGGATGCCAGTTCGCCGGCGTTATCCCTGTTCCGATGATGCCGCCGCGACGGGGTGCGGCCCGCGATTCGAGCGCGAGTATTACCGCGGATTGTCAGCCGCGGCTTGCCCTGACCTCCGAAAGGAGTGCTGCGGATGTCGTCGCGCGTCTTGGCGCAACGCATTTCGACTGGGTGGTCCTCAACGGCAATGATGCCCCGGGCATCGGACGCCGCCAGCGACCGTCAGGCACGGATCTCGCCTTCCTTCAATACACCTCGGGATCAACTTCGGCGCCCAAAGGCGTCATGGTCAGCCATGCCAACCTCGTGGCAAATCTTGGAATGATCAGGCGAGCGTTTGGCAACGCGGAGCGGTCAACTTACGTGAGCTGGGTACCCCTTCATCACGATATGGGCCTGATCCTCAATGCGCTCGCAGCGATCGATGTTGGCGCGACGTGCATCCTGATGTCGCCGATGTCGTTCTTACAGCGGCCGCTCACCTGGCTTCGCGCCGTCAGCGACTTCAAAGCCGAAGTTGCGGGCGGTCCGAATTTTGCGTTCGATCTGTGCGTTTCAAGATTCCGGCCAGCCCAAATGGAAGGGGTGGACCTCTCCGGCTGGCGCGTCGCTTTCAACGGCGCCGAACCGGTTCGCGCCGAAACCCTCACGCAATTCGCTTCGACCTTCGCACCCTACGGCTTTGACGCTTGCGCATTTTTCCCCTGTTACGGCATGGCCGAAGCAACCGTGTTGATCTCCGGTGGATCCCGCGGCGGCGGTCCGATCACTCGTGATGTGAGTGCAAAAGCGATGCAATCGCTTCGTGTTGCATCGCCGATGGACAAGACCGATGTGCTATGCGTGGTTGGTTGCGGCCGGGCTTTGGGCGATGAGGCGATTGCAATCGTCGATCCGGACAACAGGCAAAGGCTTGGCCACGACGAGGTTGGAGAGATCTGGGTGCGAGGGCCAAATGTCGGCCGCGGTTATTGGCAAAGCCGCGATGCCTCCGCCGCATTTGCCGCCGAGATTGCCGGCGAACCAATAGGCCCGTGGCTTCGGACCGGCGATCTTGGATTCTTGAGCGGGGGCAACGAGTTGTTCGTCACCGGCCGCATCAAGGATGTCATCATTGTTCGCGGCCTGAACCATTACCCTCAAGACATCGAACGGACTGTGCAGAGCGCAAGCGCTGCGCTCAGGGTTGGTTATGGAGCTGCCTTTTCGATCCCCGACCGCAATGGTTATGACCGAATCGTCGTTGTTCAGGAAGTCGAGCGGAGCCAGCGCGCCAGAATCGATGTCAACGACCTGATCGGGTCTATCCGCGAGGCGGTCGCGGAACAGCACGAATTGGCAATATACGAAGTCGTTCTGGTTCGACCCGGCACCCTCCCTAAAACGACCAGCGGCAAGATTCAGCGGCGACTGACCCGCCAGTTGTGGCAAGACGGCCACTTCAATGCTGTCACCATCGTTGACAGCGCGGCGACGCAGCTCACGACCGCGCAGGATACACAGGGATGACGGTGGCCAACGGAGAACCCACGCGCGTGCCATCGGTTGGCGGCACTGCTACGTCAGAAATGCGACGCGTGGGTTGGCACCTGAAAGGGTTACGGGACCGCGTACTGCAAGCATTTGCATTCGCCAGCCCGACCCGCCGGCGGATCAAGCGCTCAGGGCTGTTCGATGCCCGCTGGTACCTCAAACAATATCCCGCCGTTGGGCAATCAGGCCTGTCGCCCCTCGCCCATTATCTGACCATTGGCTGGAAGCAGGGCTTCTCCCCGGGACCCGGGTTCGATTCAGGTTGGTACCTCGACTGGTACCGCGACGTCGCCGCCGCGGATTGTGAGCCGCTGCTGCATTATCTGCGCCATGGCCTCAATGAGGGCCGCGCGCCGAAATTGTCGAACGACCTCCTGATTGAGAGATTCCTGAGCCTTGGCGACAACTGTGAGTTCGGCCTGGTCCAACGTCAGTTGGGCGGTCGGACCATCGGCCTCTTCAATTTCTCGATCGTATCGATTGATAGCCTCATTGCTGCTCTCGATTCCCGGTTCCGTGGAGTCTCGCTCGCGCAACAGGTCACCATTGGCCTCGTCGGATCGCCGCCTAACCGCGAGTATTATGTCACGATCGGAGAATCGGACATCGGCTATCATACCGGCATTCACGAAAATCAAATACCGTTGCCAAAGATTCGAGAGCAGGAGCTTCGGCGCGTCGTGTTTCTCGCGCGCAAATTCATGGAGGACCTCGAAGGCGGCGACAAGATCTTAGTTTTCAAGTCCAACGTTGCTGCGCCGCGGTTGAAGATCGACGAGCTCACCATCGCGCTCAACCGATACGGGCCGAACACCTTGCTTTGGGTAACGCAGGAAACCTCGGACCTTCCGGTTGGCGCCGTCGAGCAACTGGCAGATGGGTTGCTGCGCGGACATATCGATCGTTTCGCCGCGTACGACGATGCTGGAAATTTTTCCGTTTCCGTGTGGCAGCAAATCTGCGGCAATGCGCATCGCATGTGGGTCGCCAGTCGCTACCGTAAGAATGCGAGCCCATGACGCAGGCGGAACTCTTAGCGGACCTAACTGTGATTTTTCGCGCGTGTTTCGATGACGAATCGATCGAGCTCCGACCGAGCACGACGGCACGTGACATCGCTGCCTGGGATTTAGCGAAGATGGTAACGCTGATATTGGCTGTCGAGGAGCGCTTCGCGATTCGCATGCACAGTCGCGAAATCGATGCGTTGCGATGCGTCGGCGATTGGATCAGGATCTTGGAAACAAAGATTGGCTCCGGATAATCTTTTTATCGGGATGAGGCTAGTGGGTTTTGCGCATGATGGAACCGCTCCGCACCAATGATCGGCGTTTGAGCGCATTGGTCGTTGGCTTCGTCGGCAATTGCCAGGCGGAGCTGTTGTGTAAGGCATTCCGGCGGGCGGTTGCGGGGTCGCGAATTACCGCATTCTACCATTTTTTCGACATTGCCGGGCCCTCGCTGGCTGATGCGCACGCTGATACAGCGGCATGCGATGTGCTGTTGTTGCAGGATATTCAGGACGTCGAGCGCTACCCGCTGCGGGGATCGATTTCCAACCGTACCAAGATCATCAGCTTTCCTTTCCTGCGGTTCGCTGCTCCTTGGCCATACGATGATTTCAACGGCATCCGCGACAGCTTCGCTCGCTCGCAGGACGATCCGGCTCTTCACACCACGACCTATTACGATGGCATGCTCGGGAGGTTACGGCGACGGGTGCCGGATCCACGACAGCGGGTCGCAGCATACCGCAGGCTGGAGGTCGAAGGTGCTGTCGATCCTGGGCGGGTGCTGGACTTTGAAATGCGCCGGCTCGAGGCGCTCGACGAACGCTTCGGGGTGGTCATTGGCCGCTTCATCTTGAGTGAATTTCGCACCAAGCAGCTGTTTTATACCGTTAATCGACCTTCGGGGGTCGTTCTCGCGATGGTGATGGATTACATTTTGCACGCCATGGGCATTGAGCTTGATGGATCATTCATCCAGGATCTTGATGAGCTGCGATCGCTTCAGGTGCCGATCCATCCGCTCGTCGCCCGACGGCTTGGAATTGAATGGGCCGATCACGCCACCCTTTACGACATGAACGGCGATCTCATCACGTGGGAGGATTATGTGCGCCGTTACGTCGAGCGCTATGGTTGATCCGGCTACAGGAAGCACACATTGGTGGGTTCCACCAACAGATCCTCATGGGAGGGCTTTGCCATCGCGAGCGGAGCAATCAATAGGCGGCAGGCCGATTCCCTTCCACTGCGCTATCGCCTGTTGAACCGCCGCCATCGGCGCGCAGCCGAGTTCTATCGTTGGCTCGAGGTCATTGGACAATTCGGAGGAATACTGATCGGCCGACGGAAGATCTCCGCCCTGAAACTCGTTCCATTGATTTAAGATGATGATGCGAGGATTGTAACTGACCGCCTTCTTCCACTGAAGAGCAAACGTCGTCTGTCCGTTTTGTCCGCTGCGCCCCTGCACTGGGCGGGGATTCCACGGAGGCCACTTGCTGTTGTCGGCCCAGCCGTTCGTTCCCGGATAGGCTTGTGTAACCGTCACCGTTTCGACAGCACCGTTATGATACGACGGCACCGGATCGCGATCATACCAGCTCCAAATGGTGTTCGAGGACGCTTTTGAGTAGATAGCGACTTGCGATTCCAATGTGGCCGACATGATGCGCACGTTGAAACGGGAATCGCGCCACCCCGGATCGCCATTGAAGCCGACGTAGACCGGCAGCAGCGGCTTTTGATCGAGCGCAAAATAGATCGAGGGATAACGCTCGACGTAAGTATGGTAGACGTAATTCGCTTCGTCCTGCAGCGCTCCTGACGCGATGACTTGGCTCTGCCTGACGCCACCCTCGTCTTGCGCCCCGAGCAGTATTACGATCTGGGGATGTGGCTTTCCTTGTTGCTCAAGCCTCGCGTACTCTGCGAACAAGGCATCGGTGTTCGCCCTCGTATGGGTATCAACCGCGACGTTCCCAGCGACGAAATTTTGCGAGCTGTTGGACCAATCGACGATGAGGAAATCGACGCCGAGGGATGTGAACCATTCGGCATGCTTGTCGATGACGTCTGCGTCCGTGGAGTTGTAGGTGCCGAGGATGGGGGTCCCCCAGCGTCGGGCCCAATTGATGACGTTCGGAAACCACACCTCGTATTCCAGCGCGATGCACTTGACGATGCAAGGCGGTCTCCGCGCGACTTCGGCCGCCCGGCAGCTCGTGGCGGGAACGATCGACACGATAACGGCAACCAGATCAACGACCAAATGCATGGCCGTGGGTTGTAAGCGCTGCCGCCAAGAATGAGCCTCTCGGATCGCATTCATGAGACTGCCTTCTGGAATGGCTGAGCCGTGGCAGCTACCGGATGCCCGCGCGCTTCACACGCTGTGATTCGGCACGCTGGCCGATGTCCGGGCGCCGCCAATGGCATTTGACCTCAGCGTCCCTAATGTGCAGGTTCGCGGCGTGCCGCTCCTTTCGGCGCTCCGGATAGTGGATCGATGCGCACTGTTATCACAGCGACAACCGGACGAGGTTATCATTGCGAGGTCGAATAACGCTATGCAAGCCGATCTCCGCTTGCTGATGGGATGCCGCAACGGACATGCTTTTCAACGTCCAAAATGACGAGGGAAGCCGAATCGTCGGCTACCTTGTTCCTGACGGCTTCTCGGGTTCCTGCTCGTTGCGTATCAGCGACGGTCAGAAAGATCTGGCGGTACTATCCTGCGACCAGGAGCTGCCGGCAATAGCGGCCGCTGGACGCCATGCCACTGGCCGATGCGGGTTCATTATCGACGAAACGATTGTTCCTGGGCTTGCCCAAAAGGAGGCGCTCGAGCTCTACGACCAAGAAACCAATCTACGCATCTACCGTCGCCGATCGCCAGCCCAAGTGACGCACCAGCGGATCTTTCGTTTGGAAACACATTTGTTTCCGTTATGGCGGCTCGACGACCGGGCCGAACCGCACTTTCAGTATTTCTATAAGGGCATCGAGCGGCACGGCCGCGAGACCGCGGTGCAAATGTTCCTGCTGCACAATGCGCCATCGGTCTATCTCAGCGGACGGCTGATCTACAAAATGTACGACACCAACATCGACGATACATTCAATACGGTGGTGCTGCTGCGCCACCCGCTCGCGGAATTGGCGGAGCGACTTCTGACTCTCAAGCACGTGCGAAAATTCGGCGAAGAGTTGCTCGGCGCACGAGACATGATGACACTTGCTGCCGCGATCGAATTTGCCGCGACCGTGGAACCCGACGAGAAGGTGCTGCGACGGGCCTTTGCAGCGATTTCGCGGCCAGCGATTGCAACGCTGACGAACCCGTTGACCCGTCAGCTGGCGGCGCGTGCCCCGGACGAAATCTCGGTCAAAGGCGGAATCGCGACCGCGCTCGGCACGCTGTCGCGGTTTGCGATTGTCGGACTTCGCGACCGCCAAGACGTGTTCCTGCGACAGTTGGCGGAGCTCATTGGCGTACCCAGCCAGAGCCTGCCCCGAGTTGCGGAGTTCCCGAGCACGGCCGAATTGGCTGAGAAGCTCAAATCGGTGCCGGAGGTCGGGCTCTTGATCGAGCAAGACCTCGAGGTCTATCATCAGGTAAAATCAGCGGTTGAGAACCTCCTCGACGGCGACGCAGTTGCCTAGCGAGAGGTGCGGCTGACGGCCAGATCATATAGCCGGATCAATGGGTTGTCGCGGCGGCAAAAGAGTCAAGTTGGCCAAAGCCGGACATGGATAAGGGGATGAGCGGTCTCGACGATTCGAAACGGGTGGGGTCAACGGATCGGAATGAGCAAAGAGCCGAGAACGGGGCTGAGGCGGGACCGGGGTACCGTCACCAAGATTCGCGAGAGCATTACGCTTCCCGGTGAGGAAGATATCCTACCGCCGGACAGCGAGCAGCCTGGATCCAACATTATTGCGGCGCCAATCCGGCCGCGGCCTGCTGAGCCGGATGACGAAAGCACGGCCCTTTCGCCCGACATTCACGAGCGCCCCTTCCTTGAAGGCGACATTGTCGCGCCGAGGCCGAAAAGAGGTATTGCGCTACCGAAGATCCCGCCGGTACTGGCGAGCTTGATCGGTTTCGTGCTTATTCCCGCATTCGCGGCCGGCATCTATTACGCCTTTATCGCTTCGGACCAGCTGTCGGCCGAGGCGCGGTTTGCGGTCCGTCAGGTCGAAAACGACGTCGCCACCCCGCTTTCCGGCGACGGAGGCGCCGCCGGTGCGAGCGTGAGTTTCTCGTTCACCGCGACCGGGCAAAATGCCTATATCGTCACAAGCTACATTCACAGCCGCGCGATCGTCGATGACATCAGCCCAAAGCTTGATTTGCGCGCGCTCTTTCGCCGACCGGAAGCCGATTTTTGGGCACGATTGAAGCGCGACGCCTCGATCGATGAGCTTGTCGAATATTGGAATGGGATGGTCGGGACTTACATTGATGGTCCCTCCGGGATTGTCACCCTTCAGGTGCGGGCATTTCGCAGCGAAGATGCTGTTGCGATAGCCAAGGCCGTGTTGGAATTCAGCGAAGCTCTGGTCAATCGGGTGTCGGATCGCGCACGCCACGATGCGATGGAGATGTCGGAGAAAGAAGTCCGGCGGGCCTATGGCCTCACGCAGGCGGCGCTTGCCGACATGAACCAGTTTCGCAACAGTGCCGGCATGATCGACCCGGTCCAGGCGGGCACCGAAATCGGCAAGCTTCTGTTGCCGTTGCTTACTGAGAAGATCAAGCTCGAAAGCGAGCTCTTCGTTGCGAGCAAAGAGCTCAATGACAACGCTCCATCAGTGAGGGCGTTGAAGAGCCGTCTTGAGAGCGCGGAAAAGCAGATTGCCGATCTCAAAGCCAAACTTACCAACGCTGCCGGCGGGCAGACGATCGCAAGCTCACTTTCCAAGTTCGAGGAGCTCGAACTGCAGCGCCAGTTTGCGGAAAAGCTTTACACCCTTGCCCAGGCAGATCTCGATCGGGCTCGGATACGGGCCAATCGGCAGAGCATTTATTTGACGGTATTCGTGCCACCGTCATTGCCGCAGGAATCACGATACCCGCGCCGCTTCGCGTTTCCGGTGCTGATCTTACTCGGGCTGACGATTGTCTGGGCGATCGTGATGATGATTATCGCTTCGGTCGAGGACCACCGGCTGTAAGTCGGCGATCTTCACAGCGCTGACATTGGCCTTGGTGCTATCGGTCGTCTTCCGGGTGACCTCGGCATTCAGAGCTTGTCCTGCATAAATTTGGCGATGCGGGCAATCGCGGCGTCCGCTTCCGGAGTGACGCGCGCGGTCAAGTGCCAAGCATGCCACATGCCCGGCCATACTTCGACCTCTACGCGACAACCGGCGGCTCGCATTTTGTCGGCCATCCGCACGGCGTCATCGCGTAGCACATCATCGCTGCCGACGAGGATCAGCGTCGGAGATAGGCCGGCGGGGTCGCCGTAAAGCGGCGAGAGGTACGGGTTCCGTGGATTACCGCCGGCGAGACAAAGGTTGACGGCCAGCGCTGCGAACTCGGTTGATATCACCGGGTCGATGGCCGCGTTGAGCCGCAAAGATTCACCGGTGAGGGCAAGATCAGTCCAGGGCGATACCACGGCTGCAGCCGCCGGTAGTACGACGCCTTCGTCCCTAGCCCGCAGCATGGTAGCGAATGCCAGGCCCCCGCCAGCTGAATCGCCGATGATCGCTATGCGACGCGGATCGGCACCTTGGGCGAGCAGCCAACGGTAGGCAGCGACAGCGTCATCGAGTGCTGCCGGCAACGGGTGCTCGGGCGCGAGCCTATAATCGATGCATAACACGCATGCTCGGCACATGCTGGCTAGCAACGAGGTCACGTTGCGATAAAAGCCAGGCGAGCCCGACACATAGCCGCCCCCATGTAAGTAAATAACATGGCGATCGGGATGTGACGTCCCGGTGATGATGCGCTCAGCTCTGACCCCGCCGGCATCAATGGGGATCGTCACGGTACCGGGGGCAGGCAGGGGGACCAGTGGGCCCAGGCGATTGAGAAGGCCGCGGACGTCTTGTGCACACGACGCAGCGCGCAGCCTAGGCTTGACCATAGCGCGCAGGCCGAGCCGGATCATTTTCGCACGCAAGCTCAATGATGTGAACCTTGGTGGCGTTGGAGCTATCGTCGGCATTGCTGGCGGTTAAACAGCATCCTGCGAGCTCTACCTCGCGGAGATTGTTACCATGGGATAGCTTGCCCATTGTGATCCCACTGGAACATCGACCAACTCCTAAGCGCGGCCGCGATCAGCCGAAGCCAAGAGCTTGGTGGTGCTTCGCTTTGAAACGATCCGGCGCAGCACCGCGAGGGAAGCGTGGAATCCAGCCGTCGATCCGCGGCGCCCTTGATGCAGGTCCGTTGTCTTGTTCAACTAGTCGTCGCCTCCGACCGCAATGATCAGGGTCGCAATTTCCCGTGGCGGCCGATCTCACCAGCACCGTTGAGTGCCGCCGGGTCAATCTAGATAAGAGGGCTGATCCATAACATCAAAGCGATCAAACCCGCATTGAAGATTACACCGAGGCTAATGACAGTGATGGGTCCCAATGCCGAGAGCGGCTCGGTGACGATTTCATCTAACGCGATAGGAGAGATATTGGCAGTCACTTGGCGCTGACGGTCCCAAAACTCCGTTGCGCACTGCAAAGGCGATCCGAAGGCAGGAAGAAACGGAAGCGGCTCGTCCTCACAAGTGATGGTGGCGGAAGCTCCACAAATTAGACCAGTGCGAAGTGATAACGATGCCATGATCGGTTTCATCCAGCGACGACGTAGGCCATCGCAAGCGTTACGGGTTCACTTTATTGCTGGCTTCCGCTGAGGGCTTGCTGCTCCTGATGTGCCGAAGCCACGATGGCACGACATGGTTAACGAAGCCCTGCCCGCGCTGATGCACTGGAATCGTCTGGCCCTCTTGCGAAAATCCGCTGGACGCCGAACGTACTTGTCTCTGCAGCCGCGGTCCAAACTGGCGAAATCTCTCATTTCATGATTGAACCTTGCTTCTCGCAGTGAGGTGGGACTCGATTCAAAGCAAAATCTGCCTGCGGCGGGGCCTGGTTGCGAGGCACTGCGACAGCGGTTCTTATGTTATTGCAGGCTGCGCGACGAGCAAGGACGGTCGACAGCTTAGCGCCGAAGCCGCATTATAAGTGGCTGACCAATGTATATCTTAGGGAAGAGCAGATCGACGAAATGGGGAAGGGCTGCCATGAGGATAGCGATAGCGCTTATTATTTTTTGGCTTGCGACGGGCAGCGGATCTTGGGCGGAAAACTGTATGATCATCCGCGGGGGTAACGACGCTGCGCAGACCCAGAACTGCGCCACTCATCCGCAGTCTGCCGCGCTGTCAGTTGTCGGCCACGATTTTGAAAACTCTCAAGAGCAAGATGGAAAGTGGCGGCATCAATTTTTCGTGCAGATTGCAAAGCCGATAAACTTATTTCTCGCGGCGTGCGGGGAGGGGGTTGTCGATGTTGGAGGCTCACCATGGCCGGGGGGCACGGCTGCGGTCTCGGACAAAGTCACGCGAGATACCTGTGTCGGCCACAGAGTGTTTAAAGTTGCGCCGGGAAGGTGGGCTCTTTGGGTGATAACGGCGGCAGAGGATACCAGGTTCACATTACATCCGGTGATCCAGTGACATTTACTAAGCCATGGGGCTTTTCATGTGACGAAAGCCGAGCTGTAACGCGAGTTCAACGAGGTCCGTTCTTCACCCCAAGTGTTGCTTTTCTGCAATTCTGCCGATAGCAGCGGCCGAGACAGCAATCGCGGGCGCAGGGGGATCACCGGATCGGCGACCGCCAGCGGGGAAGCCCGCTATCGTGATCTGCGGCGGCCTGCCCTCATCGAGCGGGGTTATCATTGCATGGTGCGATGCTGAATGCGATTCTTCAATAAGGTGACTCCGGACTATCGCGGATACGTCAACTCGATTGGCGAAGGGCGTGTGTCCGGGTGGGCTAACGACCGCGCAAGACCGCGCAAGCGTCTCGAGGTGGAGATTTTCGCTGCCGGCACGCACCTGGGGACGACGCGGGCAGATATGCTGCGGCCGGATTTGGCGGCCTTGAATTTCGGGGATGGCCGCTACGGTTTCACGTTTCGCTTGCCGCAAGGGAATTTCGGTGCAGAGACCATTGCGGTGCGGGTCGCCGACTCTGATTTTTGGCTGTTAGACGGCCTCCATGATCGGGTTGGCCAAAAGCTCATAAACTCGGCGCGCCGGGGACTTCCGCTGTTGCGGCCCGGCCTTTCCACCAAGAGCGTGGAGGCCGCGGATATCGAGATCGCGAGGGAGCTGCAGCGCGCTTGGGGCGACTGCGCGGCAACGTTGGATTCCGCCGAGTTTGTGCGGCCCGACACTATGTGGGGCGGCATCGTTGCTTCGCAGCACCAGGTACTGGTGGACCTGCTGCGCGGCCGCGATCCTCGTCCGCTCGCGACGTTTCTCGTCGACCTGCACAAATCGCAGGTATCGTGGGGGCTCGTGCAAGGCGAGCGCGCGTATCGCGATTTCCTCGCCGCCGACCCGGCCGGGCGCCGCGCTGCGATCGCTCCCTTTCACGATATGCTGGCCTCGCTCGCCCAATACATCGGCGTCGTGCATGCCGAATGCGCCGAGCAGCACCGGGACGGCGTAAGTGTCGCAATGGCCTCCGAAGAACTCGCCACCAAGATTGAGAGCGCGCTAGGCTGTGGGATGATCGTTCCGCCCGTCATTTTCGACGGGCTTTATGGCATCGCGGTTGGAGAGGGCGTTCTGCATGGCCGCGACATTCAAGCGCTCTATGCCGCCTTGCGCGTAATCGAAGCGAGCAATGTTGGCCGGCCGAGCATCTGCGAAATCGGCGCGGGGCTTGGCGCCGTCGCGCGTTACGCCGTCCTGCAAGGCGTGCGTCACTATCAGATCGTCGATCTGCCGACGGTGTGCGCTTTGCAGTTTTTCTTTCTGCGGCGAACGCTGCCGGATGTCCCGGTGAGATTTCGTCATCCGGCGGCCGCCGCCCGTGGGACCGAGGGAATCGACCTCATTTTCGCGTCTCAACTCAATGCGGATGCGCGCGTGAAAGCCGATATTGTGCTCAACTGCGACTCGTTCCCGGAAATGGGCGAACACATCTGCCGGCGCTATTTCACCACGGTTGGCGGCTGGGCGCCGCTTCTTCTCAGCATAAATCAGGAGGGCAACCGTGCCATCGAAGGCACGTCCGATCGGCAGATCGTGGTCGGCGATCTGCTCCCCGAATATGGATTCAGGCGGCGCTATAGATTCTGGAGTTGGATTCGCCGTGGATTTGTCGAGGAGTTGTGGCAAGCGCCGCAAGGCGCAAAGGGGCAAGCGCAAAGTGCCGATTAGAACGTATCAACCGATGCAAATCGGCACGCTCGCGGCTGCGATGTGGGATATTCCGCGGGCGAATATTTGGCCGCCGATGTGCTACCAGCGGTGTAGCCTGTGCGCCGACATGAAGCGAGGATCCAAAATATGCCACCGCGCCGTCGAGGCGATCGTCGATCGCCGCTGAGCTTTCGCTGCACGTGGTGGCAGTCCCAATATGTTATAATCCGCATGAGCTCATCGCCTTAAGCGGAGAATGCGATGCCGTCTGCGGTCGAGGATGTACCGTTCGAACCCATGGAGCCGCGAGAGAGCTGCGACTATTGTAGTGGTCGCCGGCCGTCGGTCGTTCTCGCGCCGTACATCGATGCGGTGATCTGCATTTCGACGCAAGGTCTGCCGGAGCGAACCCGAAAAGCCGCGGATCACTTTCACGAGATCGGGCTCTGTCGCGATGTCGTATTCTGTCGGCCGCCGCGCGAGGTCGAGCGTGGGGGGAATCTTGCCCGCGTGATTTGGGGCTCTCATCGCGATGTCGCGAAATACGCCCTATCTCAAGGCTTTCAACGGGTGATCATCCTGGAGGACGATGCCACGTTTTCGCAGCCATGGCCGCGGCTGGCGCGGCGGCTTGTGGCCGCGATGGCGAGGCTACCTGATGATTGGTGGGGTCTCTATCTCGGCCATTTCCCGCTGCAAGGCTATTTCGTCCGGCGCGACCTGATGCGGGTCCGCTCCGGATGCTCCCACGCTTACGTCGCGGGGCCGCAGCTGCTGCAGTGGCTCGCCGAAACGACGCCGATGGATCCGTCGGTGCCAGTTTGGCCGGGCATCAGCTCATCGATCGATGGAGCATTTTCGAACCTGCCCGGAATGTATGCGCTGTTCCCGATGATGGCGACGCAACAATTCATGGGCGATCATCGTGTCGATCCGCATGTCTTGCCGGACGGCAAGCGACGCTCGCTCCTGGATAAGGAGCGATATCGTCCGTTCGTTCTCTTTCGCTGCATGCGGCCCGCCGAGATTGTCACTGCGTTGCTATCTCCTATTCATTGGCTCAGGATGAAGCACAGGCAACCACGCTGCAAAGCGCGGCACGGCGCAGTCAAAATCGGTAATTGATGCCACCACGGACGACGTTGTCTTGAATCCTCGAAGTGAGGCTGAGAGGCGGGAATGTCGTCGTAATCGTCCCGGTATCGAGATGGAGATACTCAAGCTTCACGCTTGCGTTTCCCCAGAAGGCATATTCGATACCGCCGCCGACAGTCCAGAAATCGTGCGTTGATGTTGCGTTCACGGTACCGATGCCAGCGAGCGATGCCGTCGTTGACCAACCACCCTGGCCCCAGCCTGCTGTAACATATGGAAGCCAGCGATCAAACGCGACACCGACGCGGCCGCGCACCGTACCGAAATACGTGATCTTGTCGGTTGTCGTAAACGGCCCGATCGTTACCGAATTGTTCTGGTTGGTACCCTGGAAATCGGCTTCAAGGCCCAGGACGGCAGGCCCGGCCTGCCAGTTGAAGCCCGCCTGACCGCCGCCGATAAAACCCGTCAGCGTCTCCGATCCGGTCGCCGAAACCCCGAACGCGCTCGCAGTCGAATTGGCGTTGGCAAAGCCACCGCCGAGATTTCCGCCGATATAGAAGCCGGTCCAAGTGAAAGGTGCGTACAAAACCGGTGCGGCGACTGGCGGGTACGACGGAACGATATCCGCGGCCTGTGCTAGCGACGTTGCACTTGCTGCTGCCGTCGCAAGCGCGGCACACATGATCAATTCGCGGATCGCCACGGTCGTCCCCCAGACTTAAATCCCTGGGTGGGAGTTGATCGTATCCGCGTAGCGAAGTCCATAAGACGGTCAAACTTTCCAAATGTGATATTAACCGTTCGTAACAGGTCCGCATCGGGTGGCCGAAATTAATTTCAACAATGCCGCGAACAGCCGAGCATGCCGATGGTCGTTCGCCCAATGCACGGTCATAGTCGCGGGCAAAGTGGCCGGCATTCAGGTAGCCGCAGGCCAATGCCAGGGTCGAGGGGCTCTCGCTGCAATGTCGCGAAATATGCGCTCCCTCATGGCTATCGACGGGTGGTGATCCTGGAAGACGAAGGTGCTTACGCAGCCATAGCCGCGGCTAGCGCAGCACTCAAGGTGCTGCAGTCGCAGGCGGCTTGACGGCATGAGCAACGATCCAAAAATTGGTCTCGTCACGCAAGCGAATGTCGGTGAAACCGGCCCGCCGCAGATACGCGTCCATTTCCTGCGGCGTCGAGGTCTTGCTGATCTGAGCTGGCCGGTCTTTTGGCGCATATGCGCGATGTTCTTGGAAGAATTTCCAGCCACCGTCCGAGGCGAGGTTGACATTATCGACTAAGATGCGTCCTCCGGGTTTCAGGACGCGGAAGCCCTCCGCGATGTAGCCGTAGCGCTCCCACTCCTCGAGGTGCATGAACACGACGGTGCAGTAGACGACGTCGACCGATTCGCTCGGAATCGGCGCGAGATCGTAGCCGTTGATCACTACCGCTTCTACATTGGGCAATGCCGCAAGGCGCTGGCGGATGTATTTGACCATATTTTCCGAGACATCGGTGCCGATCCACTTGTTGCACAGCGGTGCGACGACGGCTCCGACCCGCCCGACGCCGGCACCGATTTCCAACACCACATCGTCAGGTCGGATGCCGACGCAGGTCTGCAGCATGCTCAGGGTATCGTGGGCGCTGGTGCGATAGAGGTCCTCGTCGGTATGGCCGGCGACGAAGAGCTTGGCGCATTCCTCGGTTTTCGAGACCGAGTTCCATACTTCCTTGTATTGGCTGCGCGTGAAACGTGGGCCGGACTTATTTCGCAGCCGATATCTGATCAGGGCGAGCTTGTGCCGCGCGAAATCGAAATATTGTCTCATGCCTGCATTCAATCGCTCTATCTTAGCCATGCCCACCCCCTGGCCCAACGTGCACAGTCAACGGTCGCCGAGCGGGTGTCCAGCGTGACGCACACTGGTACCGATATTCTTGCGACTTTCGCACCATAGTATCGGACGAGAAGCTGATTTGACCAGCGTCGGAACGGGTTCGCCTACTCAACGTCACCCCGCCCACGGCGTCGTGATGGCTAGATCGCTCCTGATGATCACCAGAAAGCTGGAGCTCGACAGTTCATGTTTCGCTTGCCCGGTTATTCAGCGGGCAATGTTGCCAGGCAAGCGGCCGAGTGACTTCGCCGAAGGCAGGCTCGACGCTTGGTGTAAGAGCGGCACAAGCCGGTCTCGCACCAAGAAGGCAAATAGTGAGGGCCGAAATATTGACCATAGCGCCCGAACCTGACATTCGTCAGGAGACGCAGAACCGGCCAGAGACAATGCTCAACTCAGGAAGACCAGAATTTCATCTTCCGTATTTCGACTACGTGTTGTCCGAATTGGGCAAGAAAAATCGCGTCATTGAGAGTAGTTTCGGTCGCCATGTTCATTGGGGCTATTGGGACCGGCCAGAAGACGCCATCTGCGATGATGAGGATTTCGGTCGCGCGGCCGAGAAGCTGACGCTGGAATTGTGCAAGCTAGCCGGGATCGCCGAAGGCCAACGGGTACTCGACGTGGGGTGCGGCTTTGGCGGCACCATCGCGTCGCTAAATGAACGGTTCAACCGGCTTCAGCTCGTCGGCTTGAACATCGATTCACGACAATTGGATCGGGCGCGCCAACTGGTGCGTCCGTTGCATGACAATGTAATTGAGTTTCATCAGGGCGATGCCTGCGACCTGCCCTTTTCGGACCAAAGTTTTGATCGCCTGCTGGCGGTGGAATGCATCTTTCATTTTCCGAGCCGCCGCGCCTTCTTTAAGGAAGCCTCTCGGGTGTTGAAGCCGGGTGGTCTTCTGGCACTATCAGATTTTGTGTCCACCCGCTTATTTATGCCCCTAAATCGGTTCACAACCTCGGACAGGTTTAAAAAATACAATGTATTTGGACAATGCCAGCTCGAATACCAGGTCAAGAACTATCGAGCCTTGGCAATGGAGGTTGGCCTGAAGTCCGTTACAGAACGGAACGTTACAAGACAAACGCTGCCGACATATCGTTATCTCGCGCAGATGCTAACGCGCCCTGGCGCCAAGGGCTTTCTTGGCAGGTTTGGTGCATCCTTCATTAGCTTGCAAAGACTACTGGGAGTATATGGGCCTTTGAACTATTATATGTTATCCTTCCAAAAACCATAAGCAATTCCGGAGTAAACAATATTGTTTATTTAACTGGCTGGTGCAGTGTCTGGCTCCCCGAAATCTTTATAACGCCGCTTCCATTCCTCGATCAAATACAGATTGTTATGGTCCCATGGATGGAATGAAGGCCTGTAATAGTCAAAGTAGAGCTTCAGCGGCAGTATTTGGAGCAAGCCCCTTAACATTCCAGGATTGCGCCAAGGGGCCGGCGGAGCTTCGGATTGGGCCTTATCCGTTTGACCACTCTTTTCTTCGTTATTGCCGCTCTTTCGCTTTACGAGTAGGACGGCAATTACCGCGGTGAGAAAAAAATTTACGGATGTAAGGAACATAACCATCACACGATGAAGGTAGCTCAGCATCCCCTTCCCGCAAACCGTCTGGTAGACATCAAAGCAGACGGCTTTGTGTTCGGACTCCTCCACCGCGTGCCACAGCCACAGCGCGGCGAAGGAAGGGTCAGTCTCTCTTATGAATATTTCCTGCCCTCGCAACAGCGAGTCAGCAAGGATCGCGGTAAAGTGCTCAAGCGCGCAAGTGACGGCAAGCTGCGTCGCTTTTGGCGTGAAGCGCTGGATTAGGCCCAGGCCCTTGGCGGCAAGGTCTTCGATTTTCTTACCGTGGGGAAACGCCTGCGAGAGTGCCCCATTACATCGCGCGTGTTCCTTGGTGTGCATTGCCTCCTGATAGACGAAGCGCTTGACCTGGTCGATGAGAACGGGGTCGGAAATCCGATCGCGATAGGACTGCACCGACTGGATGAAGAACCTTTCACCGGGCGGGAACAGAAACGAGATTGCGTTGAGGAAATCTTCGATCGTTTTTTTTCTCAGATGCCAACCGCGTGCCTTTGACGAGTCGAACGCGATATTGACGCGTCTGCGGATAATTTCCGTGGGATTGGGTTCCATCACGGGACTACGCAACGCTCCACCAGTACCTTATCAGTTCGAGAAGGCCAGGCCAATCAGGCAGCACCCGGAGCGGTCAGGCTCATCGTCAAACGCGCTGAGGTGAAGGCAGCGATCGTCGACGGCGGCACATGCGAGGAGGCCGAAGTCCCTTCGGCGTTGCGAACGGCCTCCATCTCAATGCGCGCCTTGACGAGCTGGGCTTGGGCCCGCTTCATGTCGGCCTCAGAGGCTGCGATGGTGTCATTGCGCATCCGTTCATTGAGGTCGTTGATTAGCTGCTCCGAGAGCGCCACCACCCGATCGGCGATGCGCTTGGCATCCTCCGGCATGAACGCTCGTACCGTCACTGTCACGATGCCGGATGGGAACCCGATCGAAACCCCGCTCATCTTGGTCCAGTAGTCGGTGAACTTCTCAATCGGTTTGCTCCGGCGAAACCGGGCCCACCAGTCGATCCCGTCGGCGCTGTAGGCATCGAGGAGACCGACCTCGCGGCTAAGCTGCTCCACCATCGGCCGGCTACGGATGTAGTTCGCGATCAGCTGGGTGTCCTGGATGATGATGATGGGCGGGAGCCCCGTCACCGAGCCAACGCTATCCATTTTCGGAATGGCGCCACTGCTGACCGTAAACTTGGCCTCGGAGACGTACTGGTCGGAGGCGAGAAGGCCGAAATAAACGCTCGCGACGAGGTTCGGTATGGCGACCTGGATCACGAAAAGCGCGATGATGACGATGCGGATGAGCTTCGCGCCCTGCCGGGCCGCGAAGCTTCCGCTTCCACCGCCTCGCGCGCGCGCCGCAAACCGTGCGCGACGGGCGGCATCGCTCAGGGCACGGGAAACCGCCTGCGCTCGTTCCAGAGCGCCGAGAGGTTGCGAAACAGGTGTGAAGTCGCCGGAGTCCGTCATCGGTTCAACCGGTTGTACATTTCGATCGCCTTATCGGGCGTGTCGAACATGAGGAGCTGGCCGTCGACCAGTACCCCGCCGCAGTCGCAGTATTACTAAATCGTTCCCATCGAGTGGGAAACCATTATCATGCCAGAGGCCTTTCGACGGCGGGCGAACGCCTCCTCGCACCGCTTCTGAAATCGAGCATCCCCGACCGCTGTGATTTCGTCAACGAGGTAAACGTTGAATTCGATCGCCATCGAGACCCCGAAGGCCAGGCGCGCCATCATACCGGAGGAATAGGTCTTGACCGGCACGTCGAAGTACTCGCCAAGCTCGGCAAAGTCCTCGACGAAGTCCACGACCCTGCGAATGTCGGCTCCGTACACTCTTGCCACAAAATGGACGTTCTCGCGGCCGCTCATCTGCCGGTGAAAGCCACCCGTAAATCCCAGCAGCCACGAGACGCGGACTGAGCATCGGATCCCAGAATTAGGTAATTGGATACCTGCTAGCACGCGCAGGGTCGCGGACTTGCCTGCCCCGTTCACGCCCAAGAGGCCATACCGGGTGCTGTCGAACACCGCCGAGACGTGATCAAGCACAATCTTGGTGTGCCCCTCGGTGCGGTAGAACTCGAAGACGTTATTGAGCTGAATCAGGGATGAACAGTGCTTTGGGAACCGCTGAAGTGGTTTTCGCCTCGTTGATGGTGTTCTCGCTTCCTGCTAGGCAGGACCGCGGGAGTTCACGAGGGAGCGGTGTAAGGGGGGTGCGCGACAGCGTCAACCTGTCGGCACGTGAGTTCATGTACTTTTCGAGCACCGAAAGTTTCGACCTGTCGTCGGCCATGCGCCGGCATTGGCGTGTGCTGTTCGCGCTCATGCTGCGGAACATGCGGACGAAACTCCTGGGTCATGGCTTAGGCTCACTGATTGCTATTGCTTCATCCGACGGGAGGCTGCTGCCGTTCAATTGGCTGAAACTGTGGGGGATGCTGAAGCACGAAAAAATTCGGACTGCCCGTGTTCCGCTTCTTGGAATCAGAAAGGCTTTTCAAGCGACGCCTCTTGGGGGCCAAATGCTTGCCCTGCTTGTCGCCGAATTTATTCCACAGATGCAGTCCCATAATCTCCGGTGGGTCGAGTTCTCGTGGGTGCCGGAGACCAATCGGCGTATGATTGCTCTCGCCGAACTCGCTGCTGGGGCGCCCGTGAAGACCTACCAAATCTTTAGCAAGACGATATGACGGTTGTAGCCACGATCAATCCCGCCTGTCCGGTGACCGGCGAGCCAGCCGCCCGACTTGTACAGTGGGTATCTACCAAATTTCTAATCAACCTCTGGCGAATCACCTTTCGCGTCGACCCACGCGCTATCTTTGGTGAGCGTGAACGGATCGGCTTGTGGGAATCGCCAACTGGCCTCTATTTCTTTGATCCGCCGCTTGAAGGCGATCACGCCTTTTACTCGCAGTTCTACGACATCCTGCTCAGGCGCAAGCTCTGGTCGCATGACGCCATTCGGCATGAATTTAAACTCGCCAGCCGTCGAATTCGCGCAGGTTCCAGGGTTCTCGACGTCGGCTGCGGGTTTGCGAGTTTCCGGAAAGTGATCCCTCATGCGCGCTATCTTGGTCTCGATCCGAATTTTGCCGGAGGGGCCATCAATGAGGCCAAGGTGATCAATGAAACCTTGAGCACCCACGCTGCAGCGCATCCTGGCACTTACGACGCAGTATGCGCGTTCGAGGTGATCGAGCATGTAGAGGCGCCAGCTGCCATGTTTGCCGATATGGTGCGCGCGACGCGCCCCGGTGGGCTGATCATTATAGGCGTTCCGCATGTCCCGTCCGCCCTTACTCGGATTCCGAATTTCATTCTTAACGCGCCACCCCATCATCTGACCTGGTGGACGGAAACCGCATTGCTTGAGCTCGCCGCGCGGGCCGGCGCGGTGGTCGAAACGATCGAGCGCGCACAGTGGTGCGCAACTGAACTCGCTGATGTATTGGATGGCGCGCTGCTCGCCGCTTCGATGCGGCGACACCTATTTTCAGGATGCATGGTCCTGGCACGTCGCCGCGCTGATTGGATTTCTCGCAGCTCGCCTGGCCTACGCCTTGAACAAAGTGCCTGACACGGCCGACGAAGGCGCTGCCCTAGTAATGGTGGCGCGGCGGCCGGAATCAGACGTGATAGCTAGTGGTGATAATCATACGCTTGAGTCCGGCGACAATGCTGCGCTTGGCTGACCACGCTCTCAAGCACGCTTGCAAGGCGAAGCAATTCACCAAAAGAAGTCTGCTGCAGAGATCTTGGCAACGCGACTTCTCCTACGAACGCGCCATGGTGAGCAGACACCACTGCATGCTTATGCGCGGGAACCAAACGTCAGATTCGCACCACTAGGCTATAGTGAAGTGACAGTGACGACACGATTGTTCTTGTCGAGCCGGTAAACCCGTCCGGCCCAATTGATCGTTCGGCCAAGTAACGTCGACCATATGATAGCGGAATGGAATGCCAGATAGGCGGGCGTCCCCCATCGATCGAGCCGAGCCATTCGGATGGGCAGGTCGGCACCGAATAGTTTTGCGGACACTCGCCGCCGTAGATGCGCACGAAAGTGATCGAGAATATTTGCCGCAATCAGCACCGCAAGTGCGAGCATATCACCTCTTAAGGCAAGTGGTATCGCAGTAGCCCACCCGATCAACGGCACAGTCGTCGCGCCAGCCGCCAATAGCCAGCGGCTCGGTGCGTGCATGCGCACGAATAGGTATTGCCGCCGTCCGAATGCGATCGCCTCCTTCCATGAATAGGAAACAGGGGTTAGGACAAGAACATCCCGTGGTCCATAGACGCGGTAGCCACGGCGGTGAACAGCACGGGTCAGCGGCAGGTCGTCGAGGACAGCCCGCTTCCAGCAGGATTCGAGTGCGAGCTCATCCAATGTCCTACGGCGCAATGCGGTTGAGCCACCCCAAGCGAGATTAAGCGGGCGAAGCCGCAAAAGGCTCGCAATAGAAGCGTTCGCAACGCACACGAACGCTGTGGACCAGCGCTCGTCTACTGGCGCCATCCAGCGATAGCCAGACACCACTTCGATTTCCGGATCGAACAGGGGAGTTACAAGACCAACCAGCCAATTCTCTCCGGGCACGATATCAGCGTCCGCAAGGACCACGACGGAATCGCTCGGGCGCAAGGTGCGCAACGCGGCAAGCTGGTTGTGGACTTTTTGACCACGATCTACGGCTGACCCAGCCACAACAATCTCCTTCTCCGGGCCTCCCGTCAATGCTTGCAGCGCTGCATAAGCGGTGTCACTCACGCTCTCGACAGCAAAGGCGATTCGAAACGGTCCAAATTTCTGAGAACAGATCCCTCGCCAGAAATCATTGAGATGTGCAGGCACCCCTCGCACCGGAATTATTATGACAGTTGTAGGACGATAATCTAAGAATTTCGGCGGCGGATCCATTTGGCAGTTGAACGTGCAAACGCAAGCGAATACGGCAATAGTCAACCATCCGATGAATAAGCTTATTAGGAGTACCTCCACCGGCGAATCCCCTTATCATGATCTCAGTTGGTCCAGTAATGAATTCATCGTTGGCATATAACGTCGAATTTGGCGAGCCAACCGGTGCAAATGCCTAGTCTAATACTCGCTTGGAAGGATGATAGGTCAGGTCGGACGTCCTGACAATTGCTGCAAGGCTTGGTATCTGATCCATCGAATGTTCGCCTACCTACGCAAGCTTTGCGGGACCACAAGACGGCAGCAATACCCATCACGGTGCTGCTTGCTTTGGCTGCCGTAGCTTCGCCCGTCGCTAAGGGGCATTGGGCCAGACAGGCGAGTTCGAGCGATCTTTGCGGATCACCGGCGGCGCAGCGCGATCGCGATGCTTTGCGAACCGGTCGGTCCGTCCAGCACCGCAGCAGTGGGAAATGGCGAGCGAGGATACAGCGCGCATGGTTGCCGACACCGAGGCGCTCACCCGGAATGGCGCGAAGCTGTTTTCCGACGGCTGGCTCAAAGCTTCCGGTCCGACCGCGTAGCCAGAAGGTCAATCTGTCAGCCTACGACAGCGTCAGCGAACTGCGCGCCGCGTGCTCTGCTTACGACAGACCGCGCCACTGAAGCCTTGGCACGCGGAGAAGCGGCTCTCACGACGCACGCGCGCGTAAATCGGGCGAGTCATCCCTGGACCAGGGATTCCGCTCGTGTCACCGCCGACGTGCTCGATGCTCTCGGTCGCGCCGCCGAGGCCGCCGGCCGGGGCTTTGCATCGTTCAACTTGTAACAAACGGGCAAACGCTTGCTTAGGGCGAGCGTCGGTAGGATCACATTGCGTGATGACGCGCAATCATCCACGCCTTATTGCAGCCCCGGCCTACGGCCCCCCCAATCCCATCCCAAGGTCGGGGCTGCCTTTTCCTCTTGGCGGCGGTGTCTTTTTACCCGCCGTAAAATGAGCCGACTCCCGTGCTTGCGATAGGTCCGATGTGGCGACTTAGACCAGGTGGTGAACCATCAAATTGATGGCTTGCACATGATGCTGGTTGGAGCGCTGAGGGGCGAGCAGATTTTTGGTAGAAATCAAATCGGTCACGCGCGCCCCAAACCCAGGTGGGCGTTGGCAAGTCCCGGTCGATTCGAGCGGCTGGCCGGGGCCCACGTATCATCGCCCAATTTCAGGATTCCGACGGCCGGACTCGTCTACCATCAGTGCGGAGTTGTTCATGTCGCGAGGCAAGAGCAACCCCCTTTTAACCAGCGCCCCCACTATTTCCCCCGCCGGTAAACGGAATGTAAGGCCACTCGCCGTAAGTTCTCTCGCGTACCAGAGAAACCCTAGGAGGGGGTGCTGCGGGAGGTGCATCTCGTGTCTGTCGACTTTGGCCTAGACGACGCTGTCGAACTCGTCGAGCACCGCAGAGAGATTGAGCTGACGGTCCGGGTCGCCGGCCGGTTCAGCCTTGCGAGCCGACGCGATCAAAGAGGCAACAGGCGCCTTTTCGCCTGCCGGGCGGTCCGAATCTCGCAGTCCAGTTTGATGCTCGCCACCCCCGTCGTCGGCCCTACCGGCGAGCGGGTCATCGCCTTTTTTGAAGAATTCGGAAAACTCCATGGGCCGATCGCGCGGGTATTCAATGGTGGCTTGCTCATGAAGATCTCTTCCACCGCGGAAGAACGATCGAGACTGTTACGCCGCCTCATCTGGATGGAGCAGAACAAAAACTACGACACGCCCGATCTGCGGACCCATAAGCGCATCATTCCCAGCGATCCAATATCGACGATCGTCTACCCCGACGGGACAATGCTCGAATGTTTCGTCATCGATATCTCGGCGTCAGGTGTCGCAGTCTCTGCGGACGTCGTTCCTGAGATCGGCTCGATCCTCGCCATCGGCCACGTTACCGGCAAGGTCGTGCGTCGTTTCGCGGAAGGGTTTGCAGTTCAGTTCAAGCGACCGCAACGCAACGATGTGGTCGAGAAACTCGTAATCCAAAGATGGTGACGGCGGTCCCCCTAATTTCATCCGTTTCAGTTCTCGCCGCGCGATCGCTCACGGCGATTGCCGCCCAACTCGGGCCCTTGATGCAAGCCGAGCAGCGCCCTGATCCGTAAGGCGCATTTCACTCGCTTCGATCCGGTGCCCTCGGCGCCAGGTTGGCGCGCCTGAGCGAACAACGTCGGCCCGTCGGCGGCAATGTCGTCATTGAGCAGGATGCCGGCTTTCGATCGTCGGAGCAGCCCCTTCCGCGGTCCCGTGCGTTCGATCGCTCGTCGCGCTTCGGAAACGTTCCACCTGTTTGTCGATCAACTCTGCTTCCGCGGTGACCGAGCGAGCCATTTTGTTGAGTTCGGCAGCCGCGCTGTGCGCCGTAAAGCTGACGCTCGCGACGCGATCGATAGCTTCGCTATCTTCAGGCCGCGCCCCGACCTTCAGAAATAGATTCACTATCGTGTTCACTCACGACGCGGTTGCGGCCCGTTCGTTTGGCTGAATAGAGGCAGGCATCCGCCCGTTGCACCAGCTGCTGCGCAGTTTCGCCTCGGCGGAACTGGGCTACTCCGATCGAAACGGTAATGCGTCCCAGCAGCTCTTCGGTCCCTCGATTTTTGAGTTCCCGTGCCATTATCGTCGTGCGGAGGCGTTCTGCTGTCAATTTGCCCATCGAACGCGGCACGCCGGGCAAAATGATTGCGAATTCCTCGCCACCATACCGCGCTGCGATGTCGCCGTCTCTCAGCTGTGCCTTGATTACGCTTGCCACAATACGGAGAACTTGATCTCCGACCAGATGTCCAAACTTATCATTAAACGACTTGAAGTGATCGATATCCACGAACAGCAGCGATACGGGCTCCCCGCTTGCGTTCGCTGCCTGAATCGACTTTGCTAGGGATCCATCGAAATAGGGACGGTTTCCGATCAGCGTAAGTGAATCAGTCTGGGTTTCAAGGCGAAGCACTTCAACGTCCTTCTGGAGATGAATTATCCTCGTCCTCGACTCATCCAACCGCAATTCCAAATCCCGCGTCTTACGATCCATTTCTCGCGTCGCTTGCACCAGCGCTTCGACCACTGTCCGCACGGTCTGGCGACGCTCCGTCCGCTCAATGACCAAAAGCCCCTCGGTGAGACATTTTTCGTAACTTTCAGATGACGCCGCAGCAGCCTCCATCATACTTATGGCTTGGGCGATTTCGTCCGACAGGTCGGTTGCCAGCGTGCCGATGCCCCTTGTCGACTGGCCGATGGAGGACCGATGCTGTTCGTAAAGGCGATCGACGTCGGCACTGGTCAGACCGCCAGCCGATGCCACCAAGGCGTCGATCGCTTTGTTAAGATCCGGATTGCGCCCGCTGGCATAATTGTACCAGAGCTCAAAGCTATTTGGATCTGCCGACAGTTCATGCTGCTCAATTCGCTGCATTGCAATTTTTGCAATTGCTAAAGAATGCGCTGACTGTTTCGGCTTCATCGTTGTCTTGCTACCGCGTTTGATCACTAGAAATCTGTGACCAGTGTAAACTCGCATGCTACGATTCAAAGTTTGAATAATTGTTAACCAATAGTCAGAAGGATGCAGCGACCACGCCACAGCCCGAAGCCGATTGGGTATTTCGGTTTGCGGCAGCCGAGGGCAGAGCCGTCCGATGCACAGCGGGATTAGCCGAGCCCAATTCGAACGGCTGGTGTTGCTTCGCCTCGACAGGGTCGAGCCCGGCACATCTCGGCAGGCCAAGTGGATTTTTGACGGGGTATGGGCGACGGTGGTCGACCACATGTATGAACAAAACGCAGAGCGCCTAAGGGCGAACGAATTTCCCTCAGTGGTGAATTATTGCGTAGGTATGATCATCGATTTGGTGAAGAATGCTCGATCGGGTATGCCGTTGGTGCAGTGAGGCGCCGGCGAGGCGACCAAAGCGTCGGCGTTCGTCGGCAAAATTTCAACGGCTTGTTTATGTTGGTCGGCCCAGCCTTTACCCTCGCTCTCCGCAACCGCTTGGACGAGCGACACGAAGGCCCGACGGATGCCCGGCCGTCGGCGCTCGACGAGAAGCTTGTCAAATTCGCCAGCAGCGGTGATGTATGCTCCGCTTGGCCTCCCGGTCCGTCGACGAAGAACGGCACCTGAACCTGCAGGGTTTCGGCAATGAGCTGAAGTCGGCTAGCGCTGATCCTGTTCAGGCCCTTCTTTCTGCACCTGCTGAAACGTGACACCGAGAACGTTCGCGAGCCCAGTTTGGCTGATTCCGACCGCCACCCGGCGCATGCGGACGCGTGCGCCGACAAGTGCAAGAACCCGGCGGCGATACTGTGCAGCGGACGCGCAGCGAGAATTGGAATCGGTAGGCGTCGCCCGTTTGGTGTTCATTGAGGCGAATCGCCGACGTTCAGAATAAGTTGCGTGAGACCGAAGGCCCGGGCTTCCTACATGACGGGGGAATCCGGGCCTTCAGGTTTTCGCAGAGCTAGGGGGAAGGGGAGCAATGGACAACACTGCTTTGCAGGCACTCATCGCGCAAGTTCGCAAATCGACCTCCGCACTCGCCGAGGCCGAGCAAAAGATTGCTGCCGCGAAAGCTGATTTGGGGCGGCAAGACCTTAAAGCCAGACTTGATGCGAGCGTCGAGCGGTCGACGAAGCCGATCGCGAAGCGCGACGAGACGGGTTGGGTTGCGGCGGGATAAGAATTCTGACCCTAAGCTATCGTTAAGCACTGATCCGATATCATTATCGGTGGCGCGCAGGGTCATTGGAAATGCGGACGACAAGCAGTCTCCGCGAATGGATGTTCGCGTTAGGCATCGTCGCGGCGCTCTCGGCAGCAACGTATTATCTAGTTGGCGATCGCCTCCAAGGGTCGACCGCGAGCACTAGCGCCGTTTCGCAATTGGCTCACGCCAAGCCAGGAGCCGGCTCCGGCGCCATCATCACGCGCGAGCACGGGCAGTGTCGGCAAGTAACGTTCGACAAAGCGACAGGTGAGATCAAGGATAACTCCCTCGGTCCGTGCCCCAACACCATTGGAATGACGGCAAATTCGACAGAGGGCCGCGTGCTATCGATCCGCCAAACGTTTTCGGGCCGATGACGTAGCCCACTGAGGAATCCCGGCCAGCCGTCAGTGGGGGCCCGCACAGGTCGCGACGGTGAAGAGCGGCATCAGGCGCGCTACATGGTACCGCCGCCAGCGAGGCTACTGCTTCCGTTCAATCCGGATTCAATGGGCAGGGGGCTTGGTATGCTGCGCGTTTTGTTGGGGGCCATCGGGTTGGTGCTGCTGGGCTTGACGGCAATCCCGCTACAACTTGCGTTTTTTCTCGCATCGGAAGGACGTGGACTAATCAAATTCGGGCAGTTCCTGCTGATCGCCGTCCTCTTTTTGAGCGTTTCCGCGCTACTACTTTGGAAAGCCACTATGGGTTGGAGACTCCCAGATCGTCGGGGGCAATGATGCCTGTCGCGGCGCTTCAGCGGCAACGGCTCGTCGAAACGACGTCCTTCCCACCCTTGTGCACCAAGCATCAAAGTGGAGAGTCCAGTCGCACTCGCCGGGCAGGGGGTACGAAGCGAGAGGTGGAAGCTTCCGGCGCAGACGCTTGGCCTGCGGCCCTCAGTTGGCTGTGCCGCGCCACTCGTTGGTGAGCCTCACGCTCGCTTTTGATCCGGTACTCCGGATCATCACCGCTGCCGGGCAGCTGCTTCATGACAAGATAAGGACCGCTCAGGGCGCCCGATCGATCTTGTGGGAGAAACTCGACAATCTGCCCGACTTCGAACTTGTGCATTGGCGACGTGAACCTCGTTTTCTTGCCCGCAGTCGTGTTGCCGTGAGTCGCCTCGGCGAACAAGTGCGAGATTGCTACACCTGCGCCGCCTTGGCGACAGCGATCGAAGCGGAAACGGCGCAGACAATTCTGCGGCTGCGTGAACGAGAGCCCGACCGGTGAAGGGGGTCGCGGGCATCATCGTCGGAAGGAAAGACCCCCGGTCGGGGGTCAGTATTCGTTGGCGCGCATGATGGCGAGGACGCGCGTTGTCTGTGCGGGATCGGTGGGATCTTCGGAACCGGCCTCCAAGGCGGAATCGTAATAATCGATTTTCCAGAAGAAGCGTTCGCCATTGATCTCGATGGCGCCGAGGTCCCTTTAGCGGCCGGGGTCCCCCGGGCTCGGGTAATACTGGCGGACCCTTGACCGCTCTGTGCCAGTAGTCACTGCAGGCGCCCCGCTATAGCCGGGGTTTTGAACGCATCCGCCGCCATTGAGCCGCTCCGTCGACGCGGCGCATTGTGCGAACGTGCGGAAGCTGCAATCACGGCCTCCTTCGGCTCTTGCGAGCCTGCACCACTCATGTTCATCAGCAATTGCCGCTGTTTGCTGCGAAACGAGGAGCGCCGCTGACAGCGCCCATCCGACAAAGATCAATTTGCGCATCGCGTTATCCTTCTCCTAATCCGCGTGGGACACCGCCAGTGCACGCCAAACCGCGCGCATTCCTAAACATCGCCGGGCGGCTCCATTTCGACGACGATCACATGCCCGCAGCCATCGCATCGAAAACCGCGGACCTCAGGAAGTGTCCGAGTTGGAGGCTCCCTGGCGGCCAGTATCATCGGTTGGCCGCACCGTTCGCATCGCGGCGCTTCGTCAGCCATTCTGCCCCATTGTACGTAAGCAAAGTTTCGAGCGACGCAGCCCCATCGGCCTGAGGCATCACCAAGCGACGGCCCCAGATTAGACGAAAAGGGCATCGCTTTCTCTGCGACATTTCGGTCGCAGAGCAACAAAACCCCGTTCCGGCGGTCAGTTATGTTGAGTTGACTTGACCGGACAGCACACGGTGCTCAGGGGTCCATGCTCCTGGTTGGTTCGTCTGTGAATCGGCGTCGAACGTGACCCCACCTTTCCCCTCGAAACCGGTTGCTGGTCAAGGATTTGCATTAATGTCGTCGGGGGGCAAAGTGTGGCGCCGATTCACAGACTGCTTGGCCAACCGCTGCCTCGTCCTACTTCAGATCATCGGGCTTTTGGCAATTCATCGAGCAGCAGCGCAGCGGGTTCAGCGCGATCGCGCGTATACCAAGGGCTGAACGCCCGATCCTCACATTTGTCGGTGGCGTGGCGTTGCAGCAACTTCGCCTTGTCGCGAAAAAACCGCACGCGATTGGGCCCCGTGTCGTCACTGCCACGCGTTGCCAACTCATGGTGGATCAGCGTTGCGAACGGTGTCCAGACCACCCGATAGCCTCGCTTTACCGCCCGCAAGCAGAAGTCGATATCGTTGTAGGCAACCGCAAATTCCTGTTCATCGAGCCGTCCCACATCCTCGAGACACGATCGCGATATCAACATGCAGGCCCCGGTGACGGCCGTCAGCGACTGGCGCACGTGCAATCTTGCCATCGGCCCAGGATAGCTCTCGCGCTTGCCGATGAACCAGTGACCGGCGAGCCCGCCCAAACCGATGATCACGCCGGCATGTTGAAGCCGATGATTTGGGTAAAGCAGCCGCGCGCCGACAATGCCGGTCCCGGGATAGTCGAAGCAGGCGACCATTTCCCGGAGCCAGTCGCGCTCGATCACTTCGATATCATTATTCAGCAGCAATATTAAATCACCGCTTGCCAGTTCGATGCCGCGATTGACCTGAGCGGAAAAATTAAACGGGCCTGGGTTGATTTCATAGAAGAAGGGTATGACGCCTCTTTGCATATTAGCATAGAGGTCAAGGACCTGCCTGTCCGTCGTGCCGTTGTCGATCACGATGATCTCGAGATCCGGATAGCCGGTTCGTTTCGTCAGATCCGACAATATGCGTGAGATAAGGGAAAACGAGTCGCGATTCGGAATGATGATCGAGACGCGGGGCCATTGTGTCTTTACGCTATCAAAGCGGACCCGGTGCAGGGTCTTCGCAATCGCCGCGTCGATTGGTGGCGCCGCGCCGCCACGACCATAGTGCTCGGCGAGTGCCTGCCGCGCGCTTTTGGTGGATCGATCCATGTGTTGCGCCGAGAAGGCGTTTGAGCTTCGCCGCCACCGATAGGCCGGGTACGGCAGATGCTTGATTTGGTCTGCGGGAAGATCGCGAACGTAGCGCAGCAGAAGATCGTAGTCTTGCGAGCCTTCGTAGCCGGCGCGAAGTCCACCAAGGGACAGCAGGCGCTCGCGGCGGTAGCACGACAAGTGATTGATGTAATTCACGCCCGATAGCAGAACCTCGTCATACGCGGGCTTGAAAAAATAGAGCTTGGGCTTGAGCTTTTCATCGGTGACGACTTCGTCGGTATAGATGAGCTGGCAATCCGGGTGGTCTTGAGCCGTTTGAAAGATGAGCTGAACCGCCCCCGGGGTCAGGGCATCGTCGTGATCGAGAAAGCCGACCCATTGGCCGCGGGCGACCGACAAACCGGCGTTGCACGCCAAAGCGATGCCGCGGTTCTCAGCGCTCCTGACAAGACGAACATTGCTGCATTGTTCGTGCGATGATAGCCAGGACCGCGTCGAGGCCAACGTTGATCTGTCATCGGAGAGAATGAGCTCGGCAGCGCCCGCGGGCTGTTTCTGGAATGAGGCGAGAAGGTCATCAAGAAAGGCAGGCGGCGTGTTGTAGACCGGAACCACAAACGAGATGAACGGCGCCTCCTTGACGAACTCCGGCGGAATCGGTGGCGCGGTTCGCTCCGCAAGCTGAACGACAGAGGCAAAATGATCGCCGACGTGCTTGACGCGTCTTTCCTTTTTGGTCCGCTTTTCGTGACTGCCGTCGATCGTAACGTCGTATGCCGACGCGTGCTCTGCTTTGTTGATGATGTCAGCAAGTTTTGCTTCGCTGTGAGCGCATTTCATCCAAAATCGAAAGCGCTCTTGATTGGAGCAGGGATCAATTCTGATCCGCCTCACCCGATAGGGTGGTGAGATGCGGATTGTGTAAAGCGAGGGGCCCGCGTGGCGCAATAGCAGGGCACTGTCTTCGTCAAAGCCGTTGCCGCGGTCGATGTAAAGTTTGGGGTCCAACGATTCGTCAAGGCTATCGATGAACAGGACCAAGTAGCGTGGGCCGCGCGGCCAAAACCGGTAAATGAAATGCGGGTCATCGGTTATCGCCTGGTACTCGGACGACCCGATTTTTTTGACGGCAGACTTGGTTTGAAAGGCAAGGAGCGGCAATTGTTTGATTCACACTTGGTCAGCGGTGACCGTCCGGAAGTCACGGTACCCGAACGCTATAAAAACAGCACTTGCGGTGCCGACCGACGTGTTCGGGCAGGTCAGCCGATGCTCAAGATCCAGAGTAACGGGTTGCCGCCCGGGTGTCGACGGTGACGGGCGCCAGCGCCGCTTCCTCGCGCGCTCGCGCAGCATAGTAGTCGGCCGAGAATTTGATCGACCAGCGCCGCAGCAGAGCGCCCGTCCGTTTGCTCAGCGGTTCATCGCCCGCATCCACCGCCTCGTAATGGGCTGAGTAGCGTCTGACGACTGCCCCCGCCAGCGGCAGATTGGCGAGCTCGTCTGCCGCTCGCCGTAAAAACGCCGACCAGGCCGCCACCGCCATTTGGCTTTGTTTCGCAAAATGAGCAGACAGACCGGCGAATGGCTGCGCTGCAAACGTGAGCTCTGCCCAGAGGGCGCGTTCGGCCTGCCCATAGCGGTGACCGGTCTTGCGGACGAGGTGGAACGCGGCGAACCGGCGATACGCCGCGAGCAGCGCCTGGACTAAGGGGTGCTGCCGTGCTTGCGGCCAAGCTGCCGGGTAGACCGGCAGAGTGAGGAGCTTGCTCTTGGCGAGGCAGGCGGCGACCGGGTGGAAGAGCTGCATCCAGGCCGGCAGCGAGGCGGCTTTGGCCAGCAGCGTGATGTGCACGGCCGTCGCCGCGCCGAACGAGATCGGCAACCACAGCATGGCACCGCAGATGACCAGCAAGGCATTGCGCGGGCTGAGCGTGCCGCAGGTTTGGAACACCCAGGCCATGCCGCGTTCGAAGGCATTGTGGACCCACTGCTCGAACGCGCGGTAGCTGATCTTCTTTCGAAGCGCCGCCCAGGTCGTGCCGATCCATGCCCGCCAGGCCTCGCGGCGCTCCGGCGACAGCGGCAGCAGATTGATGACCGCCCCGAGCACCGCCGTGGTGCCGTCGCCGATGATGCGAAGCGTGAACAACGGGATCCGCGCCAATTGCAGGAACAGCGGGAAGGCGAAGTCCAAGGTGCGGACGATAGCGACAAAGGCGGCGTGAAGCACATTCTTGATCGCGACCGCGTTCACTGCCACTGGAACGATGATGAGGTCGTCGGCCGCGGCAACAAAGTGCGGCGCGATGCCTGGCCCTGCATCGGATTTCGCTAAATGCGTGCTCGCCTGAATCATCCCACGCCCACCCCAGTTTGAATAAGGCCCCGCCAACCGGCGGCCCGAAACCTTAGGCGATGCCGCGAGCCCTTTACACCGGCCGCGCGGCAACCTCCTTGTCATGTGATGCGATGTTTGCGGCGTTTCAAAGAGGCTGGGCTGCCGCGGCCCCCATTCGATAAAGGAACCACTCCGCTTACGCCGACCAGGCGGATTGCGTCGGACATCGACCACCTCGATCCGCCGACGCCACGCACGGCGCATCGCCATCGATCGAGCCGATCGAACAAGTGTGCACCGGAGTGTCGTTGCTGAGGGCCAAGATTGGGTTCATCCTTTTCAGCCGCAGCGTGTGTTACATTCGCCCAGTGAAGCCCGCCAAGAGGCGTCCGCCGAGAGAATTCGTCCGTGCCGTCTGAAACGCCAGGAGATCTCCTCGACGAGGAGACGGTCCTTGGCCAGCTTGCAGAAAAAATAGCAAATGCCGGCGGGCAAGCGGAGTGGGCGCGGCAGACCGGCGTCGACAGGAGCACGCTCAATCAAGTCCTGCGCGGAAGACGACCCATCACGAAACAAATCATCAATGCACTCGGACTGAGAAAGGTCACGTTGCCGAGCGAAAAAGAACTGGTAAAGCGCCTAAGAGCTGAGGTGGCACGAGCCGGCAGCCATGCCGAATACGCCCGCCGCGTGGGGCTCGACCGAACTTATTTGACGCATGTGCTGAACGGTAGAAGGCCGGGAGCGGAAATCAGCAAAGCCCTCAACATCGCTACGGTCGTCAGATACGTCCGCGAAACATCGGCTGAGCCGCTACAAGGCGCCTGAGTCTCCAGAGGGCACGACACCGGTTTGTCAGATCTGGGACCGGGCACCCCGCCCCGAACGAGATCGACAGCTGCAAATAGCACACCGCAACCGTTTCGACGCGAGCCTTATGCGACATCGGCTGCTCGGTAGAGAATACTCGTGCTGCGAGCACAGCTGAGGCGACGGGCATAGCGGTGCGGCACCCGGAACTAGCGATCTTGATGTGAGGTGCTGCACAAACCTGTCCGAGCCAGACAAGAAGAATGCCCTCACTGAGGGCCGCTGGCCGTTTTGTGAATCCACAAGTTTGGCTGGCCGGCGTGCTCGCCCTCGTCGCTGATCACACCATCCACAGGCACCTGCCATGGAACTGGGCCGCCGAGAGGGCGCATCGTAAAGTGGCGGCATGAGTGCCGATACCATCGCCCGCATCAAAATCACCCTCGACAACGTCAAGCCCGCCGTCCTGCGTCGCATCGAGGTGCCGTTCGACATTCGGCTCGACCGGCTGCACTTGACTATCCAGGCAGCCATGGGCTGGACCAACAGCCACCTCTACGTGCTCCATGCCGGCGACGTCGGCTGGAGCACGCCCGATCCCGATGCGGATTGGGCCGCCGACTTTCTCGACGCCCGCAAGGCGCAACTCGGCGACGTCCTCGAAGACATTGGCACGAAGAAGCTCGTGTACCTCTATGACTTCGGCGACGGCTGGAAGCACACAATCACGATCGATGAACTCGCCGATCCGGAGCCGGGCGTACTCTATCCGCGCCTGATCGACGTCACCGGCCGCTGCCCTCCGGAAGACTGCGGCGGTCCCTGGGGCTACGCTGAACTCCTCGCCGCCATCAACGACCCCAGACACGCGCGACATGCCGAGCTCACGGAATGGATTGGCGATTACTTCGATCCCAATGCCAACGAGGCCGAGTCGCTCACAGCGGAAGTCGCCACCCTCGCCAAAAGCTGGGGCCGAAAGTCCGTCAGCAAGAGCGGGCGACGCCGCTAACCCGTGGCTTTCACCGGAGGGGTTTCTGTCTTTGGTGCAATCACTGAGTAACGCGCCGCCGCCCTCCTGGGTCGGTATTCCCGAATAACAAAGCGCGGTTGCCACGCAGCGGACAGTGTAGGCCCCGCGGCTGAATCCCAACAGAAAAATGCGGTCGCCCGGCCGCCAGAGTTGGATGACCTCCGCATAGCAATCGATGATGTTGCGTGTGACGCCGAGGCCGGTCGCCTGGCTCACATAATTATAAATCTTTCGCCCGAGGGAATTTACGCCCGTGCCCGTCGGGCGTGTGCCAAGGCCCGCATCGTAGAAAGCGAGCTGGCGTTCGGGCGAAACGCAGGCATCCGGACAACAGCGCGCAGCGCGATACAGCTTGTAAACGTTAGTCCGCGCTTCGTCGAAATAGACGCCGCCGCGCTGTCCGGTGCCGTCCGACAAAATGACGATGTTGCGGCCGGCCGGGCCCGCAGCGGGATCTGGTGGAGCGGCAGCGACGATTGCCTCCCCATTTATCTGCACCGACGCTACTCAACCTGCGATGGTTCATCTTTTTGCGCGCTTTTTCCACAGTCGAAAGACAATGACGCGGGGCAGATAAGGTTACTGCCGCGCGGCCCGCTCTATCTGCCGCTCCAGTCGTGTCACACCAGACAGCTTTTGCTAGTCATCTCGAGCATTTCCGCTGGACCCCAATCAGCGGACCTAACGGAGCGAGATCGCCTCGTCGCAGTTGGGCCAATTTGAGACACGGTCCGTGTGTCAACGGAGCCACAGCGGCGGCGGCGCGCCATGGTGAGTTCGCTTGACGCTGCTACCGCTGCATCCAGTCGCTGAAGATCGCCTGCCACATGCCGTCGGCCTTGATCGCGGCGACGCCGCGATCAAGCCGAGTCAGCAGCTCGCCATGCTGCCCTTTGCGGACCACTACGGTGCGGTCATGTCGAGACAACCGTCTGCACGATCACCGCGTTACGCCCCGCCTCGAAACGATGCTCGCCGCCCTAGGCCCAGATGCCCTCTCGGCGATATGCTGAGGTGCCATCAATGCAAGGGGAGATGTATTCATGACAGCGTTCAACGCCGTTCGCTTTCGAGTGAAGCCAGGGCGTGACCAGGAATTCCTTGACGCGCACAAGAACGTAGCAGCCGATTGGCCCGGTCTCAGGCATGTCAACATCATCAAAACCGGGGACCGCGCTTACTGCATCATTGCCGAGTGGGACGATATGGACGCGCTCGGGAAGGCACGCCCCGACATGGTCGCCACCCTCAACTCGTTTCGAGACACGCTCGAAGACCTCGGCGGCGGCTTAGGCGTCACCGATGCAGTTTCAGGGTCGGTCGTGCTGGCGCTCAAATAGGCGGTCCCGCATCTCCGGCTTGTGCCGGGCCGATTCTCGCGGCCGGACATCTGCCGCCCGGCTACGCGGCGGGCGGGCGTTCCTCGCGCCGCTGCGAAACTTTACGGCCAGACGATCGGTGTGCAGCGCCATGTCTTGCTGCGGTGCCCGGTCGAGCGCGGGTTAGCTGGCTAGGCCATCGAACCATCAGGTCAACTACATCATCGGGATGGTAATGCACTCAGATGCAGCGCTAAAATCACCTTGCGATGGCTCAACCAGAAAACCGGGAGCTGAACATGGGACGCAAATTCATCGACTGCCGTGCATTCCCAAGTGAGATGAATTGCACGATCGCGCTCAGCGCCGACACCGAGGCGGAATTGCTGGAGGCTGCGGTCCAACATGCTGTGGCCGTACACAAGCATCAGGACACGCCCGACCTGCGGCAGATGATCAAGAGCGCAATGAAGGACGGCACGCCCCCAATCGAGCCTCCGCGTGCCTGATACGGTCTCGCTCGGAGGCCGTTGAGTCGAGACCCGATGTGAGGTCAGCTTCGGGTCAAACTGCGTCATCGAACTTCGTGACTGGTGCGGAAGAACTTGGTCAGATACCGGACGCCACGGCTCGACGAACGGTCATCGACGGTCGACCGCACCACGCGCCACGACTTGGTGACGTGGCTGCGGCCAGCTTGGTGACCCTGACCACGACGGCGTGAGCGGCCTCGACGATCAGGCTCAGAGATATGGGCGCGGGCGAATCCATGCCGTCACCCGTCGGGCACCGGGCCGGAGCGCCTGATCCACCGCGGCAGGCGGCGGCAGCGCTCCCAGCGCATCCCCGGCGGCCTGACTTGGCTACCGTCCGCCGCGTCGTACGTGAAGGTGAGGTCGGTCCCGCCGTTGACGAGCACCAGCAACGCCTCGCGCGGGTCGCCGCCCGGCGGGGCGAGGTAGCGGCGCTTAGTGATGTCTGCCACGGTAGCGCTGGCCCGCTTGTGGGCGCGGTCGATCGCCATCAGCGCCGGCTCGATGACCCGCCAGGTGTCGTTCTTGGACGCGAGGTGGTTGGCGGCCTCGTCCTCATGGCGTTGTTGAGGTGATCTTGGCCACGGCGGCCGCCAGCGCCGCTACCTCGTCGTCCGGCACCATCTCGTAGGTGACGCGGTCTGCGGCGTAATGCCGGGAAATCGCCCTGGGGTCGATGCTGGGGCTCGGTCCCCTTGGTGATGGAAGGGGTGTTGGGGTACTCGCGTCATCTGCTCCTCCTCCGCTAGTGGGTGGTGGGGTCGGGGTCGTCAGTGGTGGCGCGGACGGCGGCGGCGCCGTAGAGCTTGCTCGATATCTTCTCCAGCCAGACCGGCTCCTCCTCCGTTAGCCGGTCGAGATCCGCCGCGGTGGGCTTGGCCTGCGCCAGCGATCCTCTTTCCAGCGGCGGCGCGCCTGTCCGAATACCTCAGTGCGCAGCGAAAGCCTCTCGGGCGGCTCGCCACGGCAAAGAGCGGCGACCGGCGGATTTGTGGTTAGACTGCATGTTTGGTCCGTGCGCGAAGGAGCGTTGGAGGGAGTGGGCTGTGGCAGATGATGAAAGAGCTTCGGAGACGTGCCTGCACTGCGAGATCAATGACCTCGTTCAAGAGCACGTCGAGCGGCACCCGGAAATCGATGCCGGCGAGATTGCGGCGCGGCTAGCGGAGAGTTTTGCCGATCTCATTCTATCGGTGGCGGAGGATCAGCAGGGGAAATTGTTCGCTGCAGCGCTCGCGCATCTGAGTCATGCATTCCTCGAAAAGGGCGACGAGAAGGCCGAGGGGCATGATCGGCGGCACTGAGAAGCTCGAACCGCCGCCCCGCAGTGTGATTGGGTGGCGCGCCCCCTTGACCTCCCTGAGCACGGGCATCAAGCTGATGTCGCGGGCGAGGGTACTCGAGAAACGGGAGTCGGCTGTGGCATCTGCAAGCGAGAACCCAATGAACCCAACGTCGGACGTTTTCGGCATCAACAAGCAGTATACCAACGAATTCGCGAAGGCGCAGGCGGCTTGGCTGGAAGGACTTCAGGACATCAATCTGCGGTGGTTAGAGCGCTGGCAGGCCGAAGCACAACTGCTCTCTGATTTCGGCGCAAAGCTGTCGGCCGCTCGATCGTTCACCGACACGGCCGCAGCCTATGGGGATTTTTCGCAGAAGCAGTGGCAAATGGCGAGCGAGGATACAGCGCGCATGATCGCCGACACCGAAGCGTTCGTCCGGCGTGGCGCGGATTTGTTTTCCAACGGCTGGCTCAAAGCCGCCGCGTAGCCGGCAAGTCAATCTGTAAGCCTACGACGGCTTCAGCGAACTGCGCGTCGCGATCAACCGCTCTCAACGAGCCCAAACACGAACGACATGCCGGCCTCACGGAATGGATCGGCGATCACTTCGATCCCAACCGATGAGGCCGCATCGCTCACAGCGGAAGTCGCCACTCTGGCCAAAAGCTGGGGCCGAAAATCCGTCGGCAAGCGCCCGCGACGCCGCTAACCGGCGGTCCTCACCGGTCGCGAAGAGACGACGGCTCTGGTTCGAAATCTTGAGCTGTAGCGAGGCGACTTTCGTCACCCAGTACTTTTCAGTTCACGCCATGTGATTGCGCACGAACACCAGTGCGCCGACGGTCGCGCCCCACAGAATCAGCGATGCCAACAAGGCCACGCCGATGCTCAGCCAGCGCTTCGGGTACTGCGCCTCTTCCGGCAAAGCCGGTGAAACGATCTGGTGGAGGTAGAGCATCTTGCGCTCGCTCAACAGCCGCGCGGCTTCAAGGGCGGCAACGGCGGTGGCGTAGCGTTTCTGTGCGATCCCGTGCTCAAGCTCGAGTTCGGAGAACTTTGTCATCTTGCCAGACAAAGCCTTCTCGGCTACGGCGCCGACAGTTTTTTCGGTCTGCGCGGTCATCTGCCCCTTGAGCTCGGTGAGCTGGCCGTTGAGCGAGGCCATGCGCGCTTTCAAGGCTCTGATCTGTGGGGCGGTCTCGCCGACATAGCGGGCCTGGATTTGGTAATCCTGCTGTGCTTTGAGGAGTTCGCCCTCGAGATCGGTGATCAGCGTATTCATGGCCAGGCTGGTCTGACCGACGTCGACGATCCCTTCGGCGTTACGGGCTCCCTCCATCTCGATGCGTGCTTTGACGAGCTGGGCTTGCGCCCGCTTCATGTCCGGACTCGGACGCCGCGATGGTATCGTTGCGCATTCGCTCGTTAAGGTCGTTGATGAGCTGCTCCGAGAGCGCTACCACCCGATCGGCGATGCGTTTGGCGTCCTCCGGGGTGAATGCCCGCACCGTCACATCCACGATGCCGGATGGGAACCCGATCGAAACTCCGCTCATCCTGGTCCAGTAGTCGGTGAACTTCTCAATCGGTTTGCTCCGGCGAAACCGGGCCCACCAGTCGATCCCGTCAGCGCTGTAGGCATCGATGAGACCGACCTCGCGGCTGAGCTGCTCCACCATCGGCCGGCTATGGATGTAGTTCGCGATCAGCTGGGTGTCCTGGATGATGATGATGGGCGGCAGCCCCGTCACCGAGCCGACGCTATCCATTTTGGGAATGGCGCCGCTGCTGACCGTGAACTTGGCCTCGGAGACGTATTGGTCGGATGCGAGGAGGCCGAAATAAACGATCGCGACCAGGTTCGGGATCGCGACCTGGATCACGAAAAGCGCGATGATGATGATGCGGATGAGCTTCGCGCCCCGCCGGGCCGCGAAACTTCCGCCACCTCCGCCTCTCGCACGCGCCGCAAACCGAGCACGACGGGCGGCATCGCTCAGCGCACGAGAAACCGCCTGCGCGCGTTCCAGGGCGCCGAGGGGTTGCGAGACCGGTGTGAAGTCGCCGGAGTCCGTCATCGGTTCAACCGATTGTACATTTCGATCGCCTTGTCGGGCGTGTCGAACATGAGGAGTTGGCCCTCGACCAGCACGCCACCGCAGTCGCAGTATTGCTTGATCGTCGCCATCGAGTGGGACACGACGATCAGCGCCGGCATTCTTGCGGCGCCGAGCGAAGGCCTCTTCGCAGCGCTTTTGAAAACGAGCATCCCCCACCGCCAGCGACTTCATCGATTAGGTATACATCGAACTCGATGGCCATCGATAGACCAAAGGCTAGCCGTGCCATCATACCGGAGGAATACGTTTTGAAAGGTACGTCGAAGTATTCGCCAAGCTCGGCGAAATCTTCGACAAAGTCGACGACCCGGCGGATGTCAGCGCCGTACACTCTTGCCACGAAGTGGACATTCTCCCGGCCCGTCATCTGCGGGTGAAATCCGCCCCCAAATCCCATCGGCCAGGAAACCCGCACGGACCGGCGTACCGTCCCGGAATTCGGTAATTCAGTACCGGCAATCACGCGCAGCGTTGTCGACTTGCCCGCCCCGTTGACGCCGAGCAGACCATAGGCTTTAGAGCTGTCGAACACCGCCGAGACGTGATCGAGCACAATCTTGGTGTGCCCCTCGGTCCGATAGAACTTGAAGACGTTATTGAGCTAAATCATGGATGATCAGTGCTTTGGGGAACCGCCAAAGCGTCCTTCGCATCGTTGATCGGGTTCTCGCTTCCTGCTAGACCATATGCGCTCGGGGACCGCTAAGGAAATTGATGTAAGGGGGATGGGCGGCGGACGTCAATCCGCTGGCTCACTTGCTCATGTACGTTTCGAGCGCCGAAACCTTCGACCTGTCGTCGGCCATGCGCCGCCATTGGCGCGTCCTGTTTGCGCTCATGCTGCGGAACATGCGGACGAAGTTCCTGGGTCATGGCTTGGGCTCATTGATTGCTATCGGCTGGCCGCTGACGCACATCATCGTCATCGTGCTGATCTTCAGCGTTGCGGGACGAGCACCGCCGTTTGGCGACAGTACTGCATTATTCATTGCGACTGGCGTTTTGCCGTTTCAAACGTTTGCTTATTTGGCCCGATTTATGATGATGTCAGTCGTTCGCAATCGACCCCTATTGGCCTTCCCTGAAGTCAAGGTTTTAGATTTGCTGCTGTCCAGTGCACTCCTTGAAATCCTTGCCGCATGTTGCGTGGCCGTCGTTTTCATTGTCCTTGCATGGTGCGCTGGGATAAATCCGATGCCGAGAGATGTTTTGGAGGCAGCTTACGCCTTTGGCGCTGCCATTCTCCTCGGCCTTGGATTTGGTCTGCTCAACGGTGTTATCGTGCTCGCAATGCCCGGTTGGATGGTCGTGTTTGCCCTGCTCAACATCCTTTTTTGGGCTTCAGCCGGCGTTGTATTTGTTCCGGACGCACTGCCCGAGATCGTCCGGTATCCACTTTCCTTTCATCCAGTTTACAGGCAATAGAGTGGATGCGGTCAGCGTATTACGAAGGATACGGCGATCTGATCCTCGACCGCAAGTACGTGCTCGAGGTGGGTGTCATCATGGTATTTCTTGGGCTATTAGCCGAGCGGGCTGTGCGCGGCCATCTGCTTTCGCTGAAATGAGCTGGCCTCGCAGCTATCGAAACTGTAATTGTTTCTCGTAAGAGTCAGCCACTGCATCCCAGGCAGCCGTCTCGTTCCAATCAAGCCGACTAGCGTCGAGCGGATCGGTGTTAATGCGCACCATTGGTTCGGTGAAATCCGTCTGTACGCCTATCTTCACCGGGCATGGGATCGCAGCACGATGACCGATTTCCCGGGCAAACCGTTCGGCGAAGGCGCCTTGGCTCTCAACATAGCCCGTCGGGGCCCGTCGCCTAGAGCGCCGGCTCGCCACAACGTCCAGCGCGAAATCGGCATAATCCTTGGCGAGCAACGAGACGTGGATGTTATCGCGGACGTAGAGCGGCGTGCGCACTTCGGGCACTTCACCCTTGGCCCAGGTCTTTATCAAGTATGCGCAGAAACGGGGCTCCTCGAGCGGACCGAATGGATTGGCGATGACGAACTTGCCCAATGGCAGGCCGGCAGTTTCGCACCAGTAGCGAACGACCGCAGCCGTTAGCCCCTTGGAGAGCCCATAGGGCGAGAATGCGCGACGCGGCTCGGTACCCGCTCCTTCATCGGGCTCGAACACGCTGCCGGTCAAGACGACCGCTGCAGAAGCGCGGGCGGCGAGCCTCTCGCTCAACGCCTTGAATGCACGCGTATTCTCCGCAAGCGCGAGCGGGACGTCAAAATCGGGGCTGCGATAGTCGGCAACGCGCGCGGCGTGATGACATAACAGGTCGCAATCGGACCGGTCAAACAGCGCGAAGAATTCGGCAGAGCCGAATTCAACGCCTGGAACGATGGTTGCGACCTGCTGCAGCGCCTCTACCCGGGTCCGGCGGATGCCGGAGTACGCTTCAATTGCGCCCCGTAGCGGTGCCACCACTTCGACGCCGCGTTCAGCAAGTGCACGGGCAAACCACAGGCCCGTGAAGGAACTCGCCCCGGTGAGCAGCGCCTTCATTTGATGTGCCGCAAAAGTTCGACCCCATGGAATTTTGGATCGAACGATGGCCAGCTACGGTCCTTGGGCGAGACCTCTTCTGGCGCGATCGGCCATTTGATGCCGAGCCAGGGGTCGTCGAAGCGCACGCCCCGCTCAGCTGCCGGGTCGTAGAAATCGCTGACGAGGTAAAGTGCCTCGGTAGTGTCCGCGAGGGTCAGGATCGCGTGGGCGAAGCCGCGGGGCACATACATCATCAGCCGATTATCATCATTGAGCTCCGCTCCGAACCATTTGCCGAAACTGGGCGAGTCCGGACGTAAATCCGCGATGCAATCCCATAGAGCGCCTTTCAGACAGCGGACAATCTTCACCTCAGCGGAGGGCGCGAGCTGATAGTGCATGCCGCGCAGCGTCCCCTTTTTGGCGCTGAGCGAGTTGTTGACCTGGACGAAATGGGTCGCCAGGCCTGCGTCCGCGAACTCACGCTCGCAATAGAACCGTGCAAAGAAGCCGCGATCATCGCCTTTGCGTTCCAATTCGATCAGCCGAGCGTCTTGCAGCGGCGTGTGGTGGAACTTCATGGCATGCTCTCAGTTATGAGCGGGCGGTTGGCGCCGCCAGACCAGATCCGCGTCAAGCCGCTGCTGCTCAATATGGCGTTCCAAGACCTTGAGCCGGATCAGCTGCGATTGTCTAAAATCGCGGTCGGCAAAGGCAATATCCCGCAGACCATCGCGCAGGCGGTTGATCGAGGAATCCAGCGTTTCGGCCGGCTGATGATTTGGTGCGAGCTTGCGGAACAGCTCAAAGTCGACCCGATAAGAGCGCCCGTCGGGAGGCGCCGCGGTATTGATCGAGACCTTGGTGCCCTGCACGCAGGCGGCCACCGTATGTGCGAGATCCTTGACCTGATAGTTCCAGTCATCCGAACCGACATTTAACGCCAGAAACCGACCTCCGTGGTCCGCGGGTCGTGAGATCGCCCATTCAATCGCGCGCGCCATATCGCGCACGTCGATCAGCGGCCGCCACGGCGTACCATCACTGAGGACCGTGATTTCCCCCGACGACAACGCGCAGGCAACAAAGTCGTTCAGCACCAGGTCAAGCCGCAGCCGGTCGGACATGCCGCAGGCGGTTGCGAACCGCAGTGATGTGCTGGTCATGCCATTGAGTTCAGCTTGGCGCAGCGACTCTTCCGTAGCGATCTTCGAACGCGCATAAGCCGTCAAAGGATTGAGGGCATCGATCTCGCAGCGCGCCCGGCCGTCGCCCGCAAAGCCGTAGACGCTGCAGCTCGAGGCAAATACGAAATTCTTGACCCCGGCTGCGGCGGCAGATTTAGCAACCTCGACGCTGGCCCGATGATTGATCGCATCTGTTACCGCTTCAAAGCGGTTACCCATCGGATCGTTCGATACTGCCGCTAGGTGGACAACCGCATCAAAGCCTTCAAGGTCGTCTGCATCGATCGCTCTGACATCGCCGAACCGTTGCTCGTCCAAGAAGCGCTCCGGCAATTCATTTCGTGTGGTCAGGCAATGAGCAAAAAAACCCTGATCGTAGCCAACCAAGCAAGCGTCCGGCAATGTCCGCCGTAAATGCCGAACGACCAAGGGTCCAACGTATCCCATATTGCCAGTAATCAGGATTCGCATCGAACGCCTCACCAGGTCTTCCAGGGTGCCTTGCCGGACTGCCAGAGTTCCTCAAGGTGACGCATGTCGCGTAATGTGTCCATCGGCTGCCAAAAACCGTGGTGATAATACACCGACAATTGTCGGTCTTTCGCCAGTTGCTCCAGCGGCTCACGCTCCCAGACCGTCGCGTCGCCTTCAATGTAATCGCCCACCTTCGGACTGAGCACGAAGAAGCCGCCGTTGATCCAGCCGCCATCCCCGACCGGTTTTTCGCGAAAGCCGATCACGCGCGCGCCGTCGGATTCGAGCGCGCCAAAACGACCAGGCGGCTGTGTCGCCGTGACCGTTGCCAAACGCCCCTCTCGTTCGTGCAACGTAATCACTGATTGCAAGTCGACGTCCGCCACTCCATCGCCATAAGTTAAGCAAAACGCTGAGTTGTCGCCGATATAGGGTAGGATGCGTTTGATCCGTCCACCGATCATCGTGTCAGCACCGGTATCGATCAGCGTCACCCGCCAAGGCTCGGCTTTCGCGTTGTGGACTTTGTGGCTGTTGTCACGCATGTCGAACGTCACGTCCGACATGTGTAAGAAATAATTAGCAAAGTATTCCTTGATCACATAGCCCTTGTAACCAAGGCAAACGATGAAATCATTTATGCCGTGAGCATTGTAGATCTTCATGATATGCCACAAAATTGGCATACCGCCAATCTCGACCATCGGCTTTGGCCGCGTGGAGGTCTCCTCAGATAGGCGAGTACCGAGGCCGCCCGCCAATATCACGGCTTTCATCAAATCATTTCCTTACGGGTTCACCAAAATTAACGTCACCAATGTCTACCGTTGATGACAGCCAAAAGCAAAAACCATCACGTACCCTCGTTTGGCTTGATACGTTTCATTTTTATTCACAAAACCCTGAGGCGACTTTAGCCGAACTGCGTATCGATTTAAGGTTGCGGCTCTCAAGCACATTGCGGTCATGGTAGGCAGCACAAGCTGCATCTCCGAAGTGCTCTCTGCGGATAGTGGCGGACGTCGTCGTAGTTGCGACGTCCGATGCAGTCCTGGTCGTATGAAAACCCGATGCCGAACGGGTCAAGGGCGTGGTCGAGCGCCTGAAAGTCCGAAATCGTCGAGGCCCTCGAGCATCGGCTTTGGCCGTTGCCGCTATAGCGGCGGCTGAGTTCCGCTGCTCGGGTTAGAGTTCAATCGTCGGTTTTACACCACCGGCTTTGGCCTGCTCGCCGACAGTGAAGTGAAATTCCGAAATGGTGATGGGGATCGCTTTCGTGAAAAGATCGTCAGACGTGACGCGACCGAGGACTTGCTGAAAGGTCGATGCCGATCCGAGCAATGGAACAAATTGCTTCAGCATTTTTTCGCGTGAAATCGCCCATAACCACGTCCGCGCGCTGCTGCACAAAAATTACCGGCGTGATGAGCAAATCACTCATTTCTATTACGTCCCCCGGCCTCAATTCAACGCTGGGTCTGTGAGCGCGGCCGCTATAGCGGAGATGAGGTCATAATTCAGACGCTCTGAGATACGATGGGTCGGATTCATGCGATGTGGTGCGCATGAATAACGGGCAACCGACGGTCATGGCCCACCCAATCGACGACGCCAGGAATGTCGCACAGACACTGAGCCAGCGGTGGTGTATGCGTTCGGCATCTTACAAAATATCCAACGATTTTGGGCGATCAGCGATGCCAGCGTGGTCACGCCGATGCTCATTGATTCTACTGAGGGATCAGAGATTTGTGGCTGCCGTGCTGGTGAAGGGTCGATGCACTACTTCGTCTCAAGTAAATGATTAAAATATGAAATCGTCTTAACGAGACCGTCTCGGAGCGACACCGTCGGCTTCCAAGCGCAGAGCTCGTTTGCCTTGCTGACATCCGGTCGTCTTTGTCGGGGGTCGTCAGCTGGCAACGCCTTATGGGTGATGCGGGAAGAGGAGTCGGTCAACTCAATAATCATTTCTGCGAGGTCCCGGACGCTAATTTCGTCGGGGTTACCCAGATTCACCGGTCCGGTAATTTCCTTAGGCGTTGCCATAAGCCGTATGAGCCCGTCGACCAGATCATCCACATAACAAAACGAACGGGTTTGGCTGCCGTCTCCATAGAGAGTGATGTCCTGATTTTGAAGCGCCTGCACGATGAAGTTAGAGACTACGCGGCCGTCGTTAGGATGCATGCGTGGCCCGTACGTGTTAAAAATCCTAGCTACCTTGACCATCATATTATGCTGGCGGCGATAGTCAAAGAATAGCGTTTCAGCGCAGCGCTTACCTTCATCATAGCACGACCGCGGCCCGATCGGGTTCACATTGCCCCAGTATTCCTCGGTCTGCGGGTGAACCGCGGGGTCGCCATAAATTTCGGACGTGGATGCCTGCAGGATGCTCGCCTTTACTCGTTTGGCCAGCCCCAGCACGTTGATGGCACCATGGACGCTGGTCTTGGTCGTTTGCACAGGGTCAAACTGGTAGTGAATGGGGGAGGCCGGACAGGCGAGATTATAAATTTGGTCGACTTCCACATACAGTGGGAAGCAAACGTCGTGACGCATCAGCTCGAAGCGAGAATTCGGGAGCAGGTGGTGCACGTTATGGCGGCTGCCCGTGTAGAAATTATCGACGCATAGCACCTCATTGCCGTCTCCGAGCAGACGATCGCACAGATGCGAGCCGATAAAACCAGCACCACCCGTGACGAGGATGCAACGACTGCCCAACGTTCTCGCCATTCATCTAGCTCCAGTTACCATCGAACGGGGGATTTCCCCTCATGGGTCTCGAATCATCGTCGAATTTCGCCCCGTCTATCGCGAATATCACACTTCAAATGTTCTCGCACGGCCTAAGCGGGTTTAACGAGCGCTCGTTCCCCGCTTAATCCAGAGCCCCCCACCACAATTGCGGGCGAACGGCGTCGTAGAATCGCAAGCTAAATGAGGAAATCGTTTCCCAAAATAATCATTAAAAAACATTATATCAAAAACACTATTGTACATTAAAAATGCGCGCAACAGATACGCTTCGTTCCACGCTCGCCGCTCGTCAATCACCCACTGTCTTGGATACTCGAACGGATAAAAGACGTCGTGGAAATGGACGAGTACACCCGGCTTGAGGACGGGCAAGATCTCGAACAGTTCCAAACAAACATCGCTACCCGTTTTTGCGATGTGCGAAGAATCCAAGAATAAAATATCGCCTGCCTCAAGAGCCTCAAATACACCGATGTCGACATTTTGGACCTTATCTTCCAATACCGTGACGGCGCCCCTGTCGCCTTGCCGCAACAGGCTATTCAACACATCCGGAAAGGGTTCGATAAATGTCAGAAGCGTGGACAGGCCCAAGTGTTCGCGGGCATCCAACGCCAAAGCCGAAGAGAAGCCGGATCCCACTTCGACGATTCGCTTCGGACGGTACGCGGCGATGAACCCAAAATACACGGTACCGTCACCATAAGAGAAAAAACCATTGTCCCAATAGTAACGGTGTCTGTTGCTCACCTGAAGTTGAAACGGTACAGCTCTCATGGCGGGCAGAAGGCGCTCCCACGTTTCAATCATTTTCGCATCGGAAATCGTTATGCCTCCGAGGTTGCTGAAACCCGTATTTTCGACCCGAGCGAAGTGGCGATCACATTCCTCATCATCTGTCAGCGGAGAATAGAAATGCCCCGGCGGAACAAAAAGTGTCTGGCTCATGTCCAGTTTTATCCTTCAGTCCAAATGATGATACGCTCGAACAATCATGCACCGTTATCTTTTGCGCGGGTCGAGCAACTTCCCCACCATTATTTGCTATAGCGATCAATCTTCAATCAGCAGCCGGCGGGTTAGTTTTAATCACGTGAAGTTCCCATGACTTATCTCTTTACCCACCATCTATCACCAAGCAGGGGAGAGAGCGCTTGTTTGTGAACTAGGTTCCGCTGGTTGTATCCCTGCGTCCACCATCCATCTCCAAACGGGTAAAATGTGGGTTCAGAAGTGCGAACGAAGAAAGCCGTATTATCCTCTACCGTCGAAAGCTCGAACATTGTTTCATCAACGAGAAAATCAAATAGCTTTCTGATCGTCGGAATGTTAATATCATCGATAATGAGTAAGCCACCGGTATTAATCTGAGGATAAAACGCCCAATAATCCATGTCGGGGTATGGATAAGCATGCGCTCCATCAATAAGCGCGAGATCGATTGTAGTATCCCACACGTGTTGGGGGAGTGTCTTCTGCGACGGCCCAAGCACAAATCTGACGGTATCTTTCTTAAAATGTGGCGACCCGCGTACAATATCGAGAACGGCCCTGTCGTCGACGGTGAAGCATAGATGCCTTTTACTGAGAATGCTGTACAAAACGGTGCTCTTGCCCGCGCCCGTCTCTGCGGACGCCGACATGCCCGCAGGGAACTGTCGGTAAATCAGCCGAGCCATCGTTAATATAACAGCCTTAGATAGGTTTCCGGAGCCATGCCAAAGGTCCATCCCGTTGGGCAGCCCTATCTCGGTCAGAATGTCTTCTTCCATTGCCGATCACTAACTCGGATAAGTTCTGACAGCTTATGGCGGCGCCGCCCAGCGCTATCAAATTAGGTCGGATCGCTAGGTTTGTCCATATCGACTAAACGGGAGATAACATCAGCGACCATCCCGATATCGACCTCCCACCCACTGAATTGGTTGCCGATGGTTGCAAATGAGCTGCCGACAAGAGGGACATATACATGGCCGCACGCGTCCGCCATATAACAGAACAAGCCAGCTCGATAATCGGCCGGTATGAACTCAACGATCACGGTTCCTGGTTCACTAAACATCATGTTGGCCAAGCCAGCGCCATGCGGCGCGACGACGATGCGCGCATCCCGCATTCGTTGGATCTGCTCAGCAATCGGCATATCCTCAAACACTAAGACGTCAAACCCCATCGATAAAAGAACAGTTTCAACCTCTTCTTCATTTGCCAATCGTCGGTGAGCCACCTTCTTTCGAGAGATGTAGATGTGAGAATTAGCGTTTGCCTTGGACGATAGTCCGTCTGCTGCCTTGCGTAAGAATGAATTCAGAAGGCTCCCAATGGGAACTCTGTCCGCATAGATCAATCGCTCAAAGCGAACATCTGCACACTCATTGTATGTCCTAATCCGGTCTGGATCAATCCCAATCCCTCGGAACAGGGGCAAGAACCTATCCATCGGTTTAGGAATGACGATTGGGATGTCCATCCCCAATTCGACGTAAAACAACATCGAGCCGAAAGTATCGATCAACTCATGATAATAATTAAGAGGGCAGGTGCTCACAGGAGCAAATGCTATCGGCTCTACCCTATGTGCCGCTTTGTCCAAAAAGTGACCCATAATGTCAATCAAGTGATGCTCATAGCAAATATCTTGACAGACCAAGTTATCGGCAATGACAACGCCCCCACGTGTATCATAGCCGAACTCAACGACCCGAGCATTGGGGAGTACAAATAGTTGAATGTCGTACCGCCGCGTCGAGAAGGATGCAGGCCATCCGAGCTTAGCCAGCTGGCTTTCTCTAATTCTGTGCACTACATCGATACGAGAGTCTTTATTCCGGAGCGGGTCTGTTATCGGGAATTGAAGCTTTGTTGGGCGCGAGACCTCAGACAGCGACCCCTTGAAGTCGTCGCCCCAATTGAACGTCCGCGTCCCGACATCGGCATCTGAGGTTCGATGAATAGCGCTTCCCGTTTCTGATAGCACAGATGTGTGCCAGAAATCGAGTTGCCGCCATGCAGTGTTGGTCAGCTCGGCGTAGCGTTCAATCCTGACTTTGTCACTAGCCCGTTCGAGGCCAATTGTCTTCGTCGCTGATATCCAGCGATCTGTGAGTTCACGGTCGAGCCGGCGTGTACACATTCGAGCTGCTCGAATCCACAAGTCGGCAACGTCGACCCCATCTATATCTGCAAATCTTCGGAAGGCCTCAGCCGCTTCATACATATTATTGATGGCAAGACATGACAACACTTGTTCGCGATAAAAGCTGGGATTTAGCTCGGCCTTTGCCTGCAGTGAAAACGACTCGCTAATCAAAATCGCTTCGGAATAATTGCCGGCATCGCGCAACTTTGCCATCAACTTAACGACAGTCGCCAACTCGACGTCTGCTACCCGTAATGATTCTCGCAAACGGTCGATATCATTGGGGGGGGGAGGGCTGAATTACGCTCATCCATTGCGGCTGTCCAATCTCTTGCGGTACCGGTGATCAGTCATAAACTGCGCTGGCTTAGACCGATACAACAAGCCGCGGCTAGCTTTTATCATTCGGGAAATCTAGCGGAAATCGGAAATGCCTTGTCAACGTCGCGCTTTGCGAGTTGATAGCGCCAGCCGGGGAACACCGCTCCTTGAAAGTCACGCCGAGCCAGTTCAGTCGCAAACCATGTTTGGTCGATAAGACGGCAGCCCTGTCGCCGCAACCGGATAGAGAACATGTGCTCGTTGAGGATTGCGAGCGTCTTCTCCTCAAACAACGCGAGCGACTCCGGCGTCAGATTGAAACGCGAATGCCAGTTTACTCCTTGCCCAGTCCCGCGATCAGATGTCAACCAGTCCGTTATCAGGGTGCGATATCCTTGGGAAATCGGAGCGTCAATGCAGAAGGGATCGTGTGGGTTACCGGAGAATAGCCCCGGTTGCCGCGTAACGTGCAATAAGGAACCAAGAAGAAGAAGTTCGCGCGGCGCGACAAGAATAAAGGATGTACGCAACCAATGCTGCGACTGAAAGCCGAATGATGAAATAGTGTAGGGATAAGCATCAACATGACCGACCGCGATTGGAAGCTCGGCCGTTATCTGAAGCATCCTTTCGTCAAATCGGGTTAAATACTTATTGTAATGCTCATTGAAGGCGGCGGTCGCGATATTTATAATGTTGTATTCGTCCAGTCGCGGCCGCGCGTGAATTAAAGCGTCATCCCAGGAACCGAACTCGCGCCCGTTCTCATCTGCGCCAATCAACTCTACCCCGTTCGAAAGCGTTGCCACATGTCCGGGAGGCAGGGTATTATCGACAATCAGAATATCATGATGAACCGCCGGTGTCTGGCGGGCGAACAGTCGCGCGATGTCGCGATCCGCAGTGCCAAATTTCTGGACGCCGTGACGTGCAAGAATTGTTAGGACATTCATGGTGGACGGCTCTGTGACCCCGCTTATTGGCGTTGTTCTAGCGCTTGGCGCAGTAATCTGTCGCGCTCACGCCATCGCGCGGGATCTGCATTCTCGGCGAGGTCTGACGCGAAGCGAATAACTCGCTGTGCGACGGCCTTCCAGCCGTCGGGCTCGGCTCCCGGAGACAGTCGCGACCCCAGCGTCAGAGGTGCTAACGGCTTATCGCGAAGCAAGTGACTCAGGTTGCAGATAAGTTCGATTGGGGTCCGGAATGAGAAGAGCTTTGGACCGGGCTTGAGATGATCGGCGATTTCTTGCAAGAGTGGACCCGCCCGGCAAAGTACCGCGGCGCCGTTTGCCAACCCTTCTAGGACTGGCAAACCGAAGCCTTCGTAAAAACTGGGAAAGACAACACAGTTGGCCTCTGATAAAAGCCGGGCAACAGTCGTTTCGTCTGTGTGACCGCTTACATAGCTTTCGAGGTTATACAATGATCTTAGTTGCGGACCGAGCGACCGCAAGGAGTGGAGCGGGAATGCGTTCGCAATGACGTCTACGGTATGTTCGACGTCTTTGTGCCGGTATTCATTTCCGATAATCAAGATCGTGTTTCGTTTCGCTGCCGAGCCTTCTTCGTTGAGCCACGGCTTTTCATATTCACGGAGATCGAAGCTGTGATGGTAAACGGTCAGTTGAACCCTGCGCGACGGCCGAAACCTTGCTGCAAAAAGTGCCTTTGTGTAATAAGAATTAAACATCAGTCCATCGGCGTGCTCTGCGCCGAATTGGAAAGCATTGAAATGAGTTTCTTCGCCGAGATACACGGTATCGACCCCGATCGAATCCAACATTGCAGCTCCAATGGCCCGGCCCCAGGTGTGCAGTTCTTGCCAGAGTCCCAATGTCCAACATTGTGATAGGAATAGCACAACATCAAATCGTTGGTCGCTCACGGTTTGCATAAAACATATGTTGCTAAACCTTCGCCGCAATTTGTGGAATTCCTCGGCATCCGAATTCACTAAGACCCGTACGTTTTCCGTGCTGTTGGCGGCTTCCAAGCCCTTTAGAAGGCCAAGTATGCTCACTCCTGTTCCATTGTGTTTCGCTTGCAAGTTCCGAGCATCGAGCAGGATTGAAGGGCTGCTCCGAGGCCGTCGGGCAACGAGCCCAGCGCAGAGCCGCTCCCATCTGACATCGTCGTGGTTTCGGATCCTCTCCCGCACGCGAGGGGCGCAGTTGAATTGGATCGAGTATCTTGCCGCGTCCTCCGTCAAAACATCTATATATGCCGGCCGGTCATCTAAAGAAGGAACGATGCAACGGTTGTCGACGAGCGTCAGGAAACCGCATCGCCGCGCATCGCTAATAAATGCATGAAGCGAGGACGCGAGGCGTAGGTATCCTTGGGGTATAGGAATCGCGGCAAGAACGTCCGATCGAATAAGTATCGCGGCAGATGCGACTTCTGGCAGAATGTACACCGGTTCCATTGTCTGGAGAAATTCCCGATGAAACTGTAGCGGCTCCGGCCCCGGCATCCCAGGGATCACGTTTATGTTTACCCCATTCATCGACGCTATTCGTGGCACAGCGAAACCCGTCATAGGGTCAACTCTGACAGCTTGCTGTAGCTGCCTGATCATCTCCGAGGAGATCGCAAGCGGAGCGAACATTACGAGGAGATCCCGCGGCTTTGTCTGAGCGCGATCAGCCGCTATTTCTAGAAATCGTGAACTCCCACTTGTTACGTGGACTTCCATTCTCGGACAATGTTCGAATTCAATCTTGGGCTTCTTATCGACGTCTTCGATAATAACGTCGATATGCCCATCGATAGTAGCCCACTCACATTCTTGACCGAGGAGGAAGGCAATACCCTCTTTGTCTTGTAATATGGCCAGCTGATCGCGACGAATACATAGCAAAATATCAATATCAATCGTCCGAAAATTGCTCGCGAACGTAGGTTCGACGGAAAACAAAGGGGACCAGAGCCTCTTCATGGCATCCTCAGAATACCTTGGCCTCAGAGGACGTGAGCCATGTTCGAAAGCTCGAATACACGGCCGAGTCGGAATACTTATTTTGAATAGCGGTCATTGCGTGAACCGAGATGTTTGAAGGTATCTGTCCGTTGAGTATATCGCTGACAAGCTCGGCGAACTCACACCAGTCTCCCGCAATATGACAAAGGCCAGCAATTTCGGCCGGTAGACCGTCGGCTCCGTTGGGCCACACGACGATGTCACGTGAGTGTACCAGCGCTTCGATCGTCTTAACCTTAAGCCCTGTGCCCGCGATTGTTGGATTGATGACAACCTTCGCAGCTTTGTATTCATTGGCTAGATCTGGCACTGGACCGAGAATTGTGACCCCGTCGAGACCTTGCAAAGTTGATTCGCCAATTTTGCCCGCTATCCGCAGATCGGCCTTCGGCACGACAGCCCGGATCCGGGGCCAAGCGAATCGAAGAAAATCTGCTAAACCTTTACGATTAATTTGATTACCCGAGCCAACGACGAGCACGTTATATCCGCTGGCAGGTGGGATTAAACGTTCTGGAAAATCGAAGTCGACGCCAACAGTCAAAACCGTGCGGTCAGGTAACATTCTACGCACCACTTCCGCTTCCAAGCACTGGATCGCCACAATCGCATCAGCTCTACTTAGGAGCCGTCCTTCGGTTTCAACCGGAAGCGACAAGCTATCTTTAATCCCGAAGCGGGTAACCTTATCCGCTTTAGACGAAAAGAGGTCGTGCATGTCCACAAAGCTCCGATGACGTCGATCCATCAGCGCTAGCCAACGAGTCATAAATATATAATTCACGTAAAAAATGACCGGTCTATTGGCCCTTTGCAGATGCAGGAGAGACTCGATCAACACGTCGTGGCAAAACGTTCGTTCTATCCGAAGGATCTCATGCTCACATTCTTCAACCTCACCGAGCAGTTCGCTTATATTGCGAACATGATGTCCATCCAAATCATTAAGGTTGATGAGACCGCTGCGGCTAACCACTCGGATTGTCCCATCTCTTTCGGCAGCAATAATATCACCATAACGCTCAGATATGCTGTGGAGGTCGTTATCAGAGAATGTCTCATCCAGCGGTGCTAAAACGACTATAATTCTAAAACCGACTTTTTGTAGCCAGTCGAGAAAACGGCCGATGCGATACTCGTTTCCTGCCCGTCGGGGCCACGGCGAAACGTGGGTCACACATGCCAACAAGGGGCCAGTTGGATTCTTCACCCTAGATGTGGCGCGTACATGAAGTTGACGCACCTTTATACATAGCCTTGGCTGAGAGTCGTTTCGATATTCGACCTGAGGATGGCGGTTTCGGACCTGACGGCGGTGCTCGTTGCCACCAATAGGGTGGCTTTCCGAACAGAAGTGAGGTGACGGCGAGCGCCCTTCGTTCCTGCCGTATCGGATATAATGACCGAGAGGTTCGACGCCATCGCCCTTAACATCAGGGTTCTGATCAAGGTACCATCTGACGTCGAAAACGGGATGCGGATTGCGGCCTTCTTTCCAACCAATCAAAATATAATGCAGAAGCGGATTTGTGGTGGACGCGGCGAGGTCCTGATTTTGCTCTAGATAAAATCTTGTGTCGAAGAGAGGATGCGGATTGCGCCCTTCCAATGCGCCATGTTCGAGATAGTGCCGCGCGACATCAATAGGCTTGTCATGAAGGTCCGGATAGGTTTGGCGATACCAAACAGGGTCCAGCAGGGCAGACTTGTGAAGGATCTCGACTTCGTCGTTAAGCCGCGCGAGCGATTTGGAGTTCTTGGAGAAAAATCTTGCTAAGCGCATAGTTCGCAACCAGTCGTCCAGTTTCTCCCGATCCGATTTCGCCAGAAAAGCTCTGTCGGATCTATGATCGATGTTCGCACGGCCTACATGCTGTTCTCTGCGCTGACTGAGATGCTTACCTCGTGACCAAGCTCCCGCTGCGGCAATTCTAATTTCGCGGCAATCCGCGCGCGGTCCTCGCGCACTCTTCGAAGGCGCTCAAGGACTGAAGAGGCGGAGAAATCCGCGTTGTTAGGCTTTTGTTCAGAAGCCGCCCTCGGAGGAAGCGCCCATCGCCGTTGCATTCGATTTTCCCCGTAACCAAAGGCTTTGAAATGCGCGAGACCTGATTCCCAGACGCCTCGTTCTACGTCGGCCGCGATATCTGGATTTGAGGCGAGATAGGCCTGCTCGTCAAAATTGTCTAACGTGAAAACTTGCCGAGGCAGCCAGGCCGGTCGAAAGGGACGGCGGTCTGCGGCGGACCAAGAGACGCTGCGAACCGCTGCGTAAAGACGCAGATCGTGCTTGAGATGATGGGCTAGAAAATCCCGTAATTGAGGGCTGTCAAATACTTGAACATTAAAATGATATTTGGCGACATTATCTCGGATATCATCGACGGCGTCGGGAAGTTGCGCGAAGCCGAACGCTCGATAGAGCCGAGGCAAATCATATTCGTTCGCGACATATGTATATTTCGCTAGTCGGCGCGCGACCTCATCGTCTGAGATCTCAGCGAAATCAGCGCCGAGCACATATTTTGATTGCACATTTAGAAAAAGATCGGAGTTCCTCAAGAGGAGGTTAATCACGGCGTCTGGATTGGAATAATCCGTCGATCTCACGTCGGCATCGAGATGTTGCTCAGCTCGCTGGTGCAGATCATAATAGTTGCTGCGATAATATTTCTCAAAACTCCAGTTTAAATAGGAGGTGATTTGAGCCTTCGGCTCGCGGACGCTCGAGAAATATTCGATCGGTCGATTGACCCATATGAGACCTTTCGCGACGCTATCATGGTCCACGTGGCCACCAATCCAGTGAATTTTACGAGCAAGATCGATGAATGCAACTCGATCGTTTATCGTGAATAGGACGTTGTTGTTTTCGGCCGGTGTGCAAAGGCTAAGAATTTTCGTAATCGTGCTACCTGCCGTCTTCGGCACATGGAGGTAGACGATCAACGGGTACGCGCTTGCTTCCGATTTGGAGGCGTCATCGAGATGTTCCATTTCAACGATCCTGAGTTGCGGCGTGGCGAGGGCGATTGATGCATGTGCGCTGGCAGGCCATTGTTTACGTGCTATTGTTTAAATGCGATTACAGCTCTGCGAAATCGCGCGCGAATGTCGTTCGGGTCAGCTTATGGGATGCTGAGACGAGCGACCGTTTAGAAATAGCATAATGTGCGCGGATCGAAAGAGGCGGCCCGCGATGCAATAATTTCAAGCCGGTCGCACAGGGAGTCTGCCTTCGTGGCGCCCGTAGCGCAGGTAATGTTCGAGAGGATTAATACCTTTGCTGTGGACATCCGGGTTAGCTTCTAGATAAAAGTTGGTTTGGAAAAGGGGGCCGGGATCTCGACCTTCCCGAAACCCGTCTGTCATATAGTGGAGAAGCGGGTTTACGCCCGCGCGCCGCACATCTTCGTAGCGATCCAAATACCAGCGCGTGTCGAATAGCGGGTTCGGCCGGTAGCCACGCAAGTAACCCTCCTCCAAATAGTGCTCGGCCGGCCAGCGGCCCTCTTTGGCGATATCGGGATATTCGCGCAAATACCACTCGGCGTCGAAAAGGCCGCTTTTCATGAGCCGCCGCATGGCGCGGCGCGTCGACAGGGGGAAAAGCCTCATCCAGGAACGGCGGTTTCGCTGCCTCTTTCTTACCTTCGCGACCGCCGCCTCGGCGTCGACGAGTTGCTCGCGTAGGACGCGAACTTGCGCCTGAGCGGTGTGTAGCTGCGTCTCCAGGTCGCGAATGTGGATGGTCTGGGCAGCGGCAGCCTTATCTTTCTCCAATGACGCAAGTTCCCAAGCTCGCGTGGCTCGTTCAATTTCTACGTGCGCATTGTCGAGTTCGCCTGCGAGACGCTGAGTTTCCGATTGGCTATCGCTCAGAAAGCGGCGGGTCCCTTCGACATCACGTGAAAGTCGATCGATCTCGCGATCACGGTTCCGTATTGACGATTGAGCGGATATTAATTCGCGGGAGAGTTTGCCGATTTCTTTCTCGCGGTCTTTCGACATCTGGACAGCGGCGCGCAGCGCCTCCAGTTCTTGCCCAAGCAAGGCCGCCTGAGCATTGTTCTGCGCCGCCGCCGCTATTTCCTCTTCGAGCGCAGCAGCGAGCTGATCCCGTTCGCGCTCGTGCCTGTTCGATTCCGATTGAGCGGCGTCAAGATCGAACCTGAGCCTTGTTGCCGTAGTCTCGTGGTCTCGGACAGCGGCGCGCAGCGCCTCCAGTTCTTGCCCAAGCAAGGCCGCCTGAGCATTGTTCCGCGCCGCCGCCGCTTTTTCCTCTTCGAGCGCAGCAGCGAGCTGGTCGCGCTCGCGCTCGTGCCTGTTCGATTCCGATTGAGCGGCGTCAAGATCGGTCCTGAGCCTTGTTGCCGTAGTCTCGTGGTCTCGGACAGCGGCGCGCAGCGCCTCCAGTTCTTGCCCAAGCAAGGCCGCCTGAGCATTGTTCCGCGCCGCCGCCGCTTTTTCCTCTTCGAGCGCAGCAGCGAGCTGGTCGCGCTCGCGCTCGTGCCTGTTCGATTCCGATTGAGCGGCGTCAAGATCGGTCCTGAGCCTTGTTGCCGTAGTCTCGTGGTCTCGGACAGCGGCGCGCAGCGCCTCCAGTTCTTGCCCAAGCAAGGCCGCCTGAGCATTGTTCCGCGCCGCCGCCGCTTTTTCCTCTTCGAGCGCAGCAGCGAGCTGGTCGCGCTCGCGCTCGTGCCTGTTCGATTCCGATTGAGCGGCGTCAAGATCGGTCCTGAGCCTTGTTGCCGTAGTCTCGTGGTCTCGGACAGCGGCGCGCAGCGCCTCCAGTTCTTGCCCAAGCAAGGCCGCCTGAGCATTGTTCCGCGCCGCCGCCGCTTTTTCCTCTTCGAGCGCAGCAGCGAGCTGGTCGCGCTCGCGCTCGTGCCTGTTCGATTCCGATTGAGCGGCGTCAAGATCGGTCCTGAGCCTTGTTGCCGTAGTCTCGTGGTCTCGGACAGCGGCGCGCAGCGCCTCCAGTTCTTGCCCAAGCAAGGCCGCCTGAGCATTGTTCCGCGCCGCCGCCGCTTTTTCCTCTTCGAGCGCAGCAGCGAGCTGGTCGCGCTCGCGCTCGTGCCTGTTCGATTCCGATTGAGCGGCGTCAAGATCGGTCCTGAGCCTTGTTGCCGTAGTCTCGTGGTCTCGGACAGCGGCGCGCAGCGCCTCCAGTTCTTGCCCAAGCAAGGCCCCCTGAGCATTATTCCGCGCCGCCGCCGCTATTTCCTCTTCGAGCGCAGCAGCGAGCTGATCGCGCTCGTGCTCGCGCTCATTCGACACCGCCTGAACCGCTTCGACGTCAGCGCGCAGTTTTGCCGCCTCGGCTTCGCGATCCTGCGCGGCGGCGCGCAACGTCTCCTGTTCCCGCCCGAGCAAGGCCACATGCTCTTGGGCCCGCGCCGCCGCCGCCTTTTCCTCGGCGAGGGCGGCGGCGAGTTGATCGCGTTCGTGCGCCGTCGCTTGAACACGTTCGAGATCGGCCGCGAGGTCAGTCGCGGTGGCTTCGTATTTTTGGATAGCAGCGCGCATCGCCTCGGCTTCCTGCCCAAGCGCAGCGGCGGCTAGCTGCTTCGCAGCAAGCTCGGCCTTGGTGCTGGTGAGCTCCGTTGCGACCGAGGCCATCTGTTGGGCGAACGCCGCCGAGATCGAGGTCACGTTACTGCGGGTCTCATCCAACGTTTCTTTCAATTTATCGCGCTCATGCTCGCGATTGACAAGTTTTTGTTTTGCTTGCAAGAGCAACTGCTGGTCTTCACTTTCTACAATCAAATTTGCAACTTCATCAGTATCATAGCTTCTGACGTTGAAGGCGCCATGCACCACATCAGCCAGCCGTTTTTTTGGTAGCGTGCGCCGGGCAATCAGGCCTTTGCGAAACACGATGACGCAGTCGTTCCATTGATCGCCCTTGCGGCCCGCAATGAATGATTCGACAAGGGTCACCGTTTTGCCTTGATGCGCGGCCCACGCAGCGAGTGCAAGCCCTGCGTCTGGATAGAACCGCCAATTGTCGAACGGATAGCTATGGTAATTACCATTTGATGGCGTGTTGAGATAAATATAACCGGCGGACTTCGTTACCCGAACCATCTCTAAAAATGTCAGCCAGAACATTTGGGTATGTTCCAAGCATGATGACGCGACGGTTGCATCAAAACGACCATCTTTGAATGGCAAGGAATGCGGATTTTGAAGGACCATATCCACAGCTGGCCCTGCCATAATATCGACCCCAAGGTACTTGGAGCCCTTAGGCGCATAGTCGCGCAGAGTTCCGTTGACATTTAGCGATCCGACTTCAAGGATACGCGGCTGTCGGCGAGGGAAATACACTGCGAAGAATTTCTGGCCAATATCGAACGCTGTGTCGTGCATTGCCTTCGACCTGCCGTGTTTGTTCGAAATAGCGTTAGCTAGCGGTCATTCGCGCGCCATGCCCTCGGGTTTGAACTCGCGGTGCAACGGCGCTTGCTGCCCGTTCTGCGGAGGTGTCGTCTAGGAGGCCTCGTGCCGGCTAGGTCCCATGACCGATTTGGTCCTCATCGCTGCTCGTCGGTTGCCCACTCCTTGAACACCCTAGATTTTTCTCGGAAATCGCGGTAATTATAAAGTTGCCGCGGGGTGCAAGCGATGCGCGAGGTGAGCGACAGAGAGCGCGCGCGAGGGTTCGGAACAGCGCCCGCTCGGGGCAACTCGAGGGTAGGTGTATGCGAATGCGCTCAACGTGCTCGATGACCCGCGCACCGATCTTGATGAGGCGCTCGCGTATCGTCGCGAACTCAGCCGTGGCCAGCGGGCTGGTCTGCGGGATCGCGGCGCGCACGCCATGCGTCAGCCAGAACGCCGCGGTATGGTGGACGAGCCGCACCTGATTGGCGGTCGCGCTGTGACACGACATGCGGTCCGAGGAGAGCTGCGCCTTGTGATGCCGAACTGGTCAATGAGAGCGGCACACAGCCGCGCCGCCTCGGTCTTGCGCGGCGCATCCTCAGGCGGGAGACGGTCGATTGCGAGGCCAGCGCTTCGCCGCTCTCTGGACAGCGCCCAACCGCAAGCTTCATCCAAGGATCATGGCGCAGCCGATCGAGGTCGTTAGCATCCTCGTAACCGCAGGCGATCGCAGACACCCGCGCCATCACCATTTCGAACATCGCGTGTCGGATGCGATTCTGATCGCGCCGATCCGGCATCGCGTCCGCAAGCCGCCAGCATACACCGACCGTGCGCTTCGCCACGGCCGCGGGCGCCGTGCGGGCCGAACCAGGTCTGGTCTTACGACTTCGTGTTCGATCATTGCGCCAACGGTCAGCAGTTGAAGTGTCTCACCGTGACCGACGAGTTCAACAAGGAAGGATTGGCGATCGACGTCGACGGCCGCATTCGCTCGCCGCGCGTGATCGAAGTGCTGTCGCGGTTGGTGAGCGCACGCGGCGCGCCGGCCTTCCTGCGCAGCGACAATGGACCGGAGTTCGTATCCAAGGCTCTGTTGTCCTGGATTGTCGCGCAAGGGATCGGCACGGCGTTGATCGAACCCGGCAAACCTTGGCAGAATGGCGTCTCGGAAAGCTTCAATGGCAAATTCCGCGACGAGTGCCTGAGCCTCGAATGGTTTCGTTCGCGTGCCGAGGCGAAGGTCATCATCGAAGCGTGGCGGCGGCACTACAACGAGGTGCGGCCGCATTCGAGTCTCGACTATCTCACCCCGAACGAGTTCGCGGCTCGATTGGAAAACGCAGCGCCCCGTTGCACCAACCGCTCCGCAAGGAGCACATGCAGGAAGTAAGGGACGCCGTCTCAAGTTAGCTGTGTTCCGAAGAAACAGGGCAGGTCAACGCTACCGCACTTCGGGTGAATCTCACCACCCAAAGCAGCACTGGTGGACAAGACTTCGAGCTCAGCGAAGAGCCCAGGTCCTTCTAAAATTCAAAATTTCGGTGGTGTTCCCCCACCAGGTAGGCCCCGACGTCCGTTGTATTTTACCCGTGCAAATTGCGATAGGTCAATGATTGCGGTTGTAGTTCGGCCATTCAAATAACCACTTGTTTTTTAACATAAAAAGTCACTTCGCCGTACCGTCAGGCACAAGGCATGCCGTCGCGAAGCCAAAATGGGCGAGTGAGCTTTACCCCTCCGCCTTCGCTAGCGGGGGGTGACCGCCATTGGCGTTGGCTAACGACACGGCGCTTTCTTGACCGATGACCGTGCTCAGGCTGAACTGGTAGGCGTCCCTATCCAAATCCCCGATATCAACACCGGATTCGCCGCCCGCGATGAGCTCCGGAGTGGATTCGCACGGCTCGCTGTCGACCGGGGTTTCAACGACGAGCGGCGTGTACACCTCGTCCTCCCAGACAGTGAAGGGCCACTCATCACCAATTAAAGCACCGTTCCGAATCGACACTTACAATTCCTCCACATTGACGTGGCCCGCCTCTCAGCGACCCCCCGGCTATTCCGCACCGCTTCTCAGCTTAGGCCTGGATGAGGTGAATGTTAGGCAACATCACGCCGTAGCCTAACCAAGACGCCACGATCCACAGCGTTTAAAGTCCGCGCCTGTCCATGCGAACGGATTGCAGGACCAACAACGTCTGCAGAGTCTGGCGCCATAATGCCGCTTCGTATCGGCCAAGCCGCTCGAACACGCCGCTGTCTAAATTGGCCAGCCGCAGGAAGGAATAGGTCAATTGGCGTGTCGCCGCCGCGTGCTCATCAGGGGGATCGAAATGATAGTCAACCGGTTCGCTTCGGCCGTTGTCTGCCCGAACGGCTGGCGGTGAGCAATTGAGATGTTCGAGACCATTATACGGCCGATGCTCCGCGTCAGATGCCGGCAAGCTCATTCTGCCGTCATGCAGGATTTCCGCCTGAATGTTCAGAAGGTCGGTTTCGATTGAGGTCGCGCGGCGGAGCCGCCACAGCAACGACGCAAGTCGCAGCACGAGCTCGCGTTCGCATGCGGTTCGCGCTTCATAATCTGCCGTCACGGCAGCTTCGAAGGCCTTGTAATCCTCCACATCTTCCACACGCGCGACCACCGTTTCAGCTGTCAATCCGTGGCGAAAGGCGTTTGCTCGTGATTGCCGCTTGCCTTCTTCGGTTCGCGGACCGGTGCTTCGCAATGCGTTGCGCCGATTGGCTTCGAGTTGGCGCAATGAAGTCATCGGCCGGGACTCCCGGGCAGCGCGGCCGCGCCGGAGCCCGCCAAAGACCTGCAGGGTTCTTCAGTCCCAGTTCCGCTGTCACGGGTTACTTCGGCCCCGGAACCGCTACCGCGCGTCTGCTGCCACAGGCGGAGTGCAATTGGCATCGGATCAATACCGAACTCGGCCCACCACGCGGCCTCGTCACCGCGGCGATGGATCTCGCGATGATGGACGCGGCACAGAGGAACGGTGAATTCGTCGCTCACCTTTCGGCTCATGGCGCGCGGCTGGGCGAACCGGATGTGGTGCGGCTCGCAGGGTTGCCGGCCGCAGACGGTGCAAGCCTGCGCGGAGACGAAGCGCAGGTGCTCCTTGTCCCGGAAGCGGCGCAGCTTACTGGTGCCGCCGTTCGTTTGCTGAGCAGATAGCGCCGTGCCCGATGAGTCCTTCTCCTCGGATTGTTCGCTTGGCGGTGCCAAAGAGACCGGCCGGTCGTTGCCGGGAGATTCAGCGAATAGCCGCCTCTTTCATGGCTGGTGCAGCGTCGTCCGACCGTTTGGCTCCCTCGATCAACTCCATCCGATCCCGGAATGCTGCTTCCACCGCATCAGCGTCGTCGGTTCTAAGCCGGTTTTTGGCAACCAGCCCACGACTTGCCCAGGCAATGGCCGTTTCCGCTGACTGCAAGAATCCCGATGTCGGCTACGAGTTTGTCTCGCAATGCGACTGAAGCCTCACGATCGAGGAGCGGGATGGAAGGTTTCGGTATCCGGTGCAATCGCTTCCCGTCATAACGGACCGCAGGCGTCGGTGCTGCGTCAGCGTGTCCGTTAGACCTTTTCGAATTGCCCGGTACCGCCGTTGGTTCAGAGCTAGACGCGGCCCCGAGGAGGTCCGGCGCATCGAGGTCGTCTTCCCCGGCAATGCCGACCAGCGTGAATAGCGCGTAGCGCCGTGCGTAGGTGAGCGCAGCGCCCATCTTATGTGGGGCCGCCGTATCGGCGACCGGGCACACCGGCCATTCGGACGACACCCACTCTCCCGAGGTGTGGGCCAGCACCGTGGTCAAGCGGATGAGCCCAGCCTGATTGTCGATCGAGGTGGTCTGTACGGTGGCGATCTCGTGCTTGCCCAAGCTCTTGCGAACGATGTCGAGCCCAGATGACAGCGAGGCGTAGCGGAAGGTCCGATCGCTCTCCCGCGGGAAGGGGGATCGGATGGTGGCGATCAGCGATTTCTCCGGATTGGTGAGTTCTGCCTGGGCCTTGGCGAGCGCTCCCGCGATGGCGCCAATCGATTCACTGGACCGCTGCATGGCCAGCCTCCACCTCAAGGAGCTTCGAAGCTGATGGCGCCTGATTTCGAGCGCTTGGCCCGAACGCCGTGCCCTGTCGCTTCTTTGGCGTCCTCCGGCATCAATGCCTTGAGTTCAGCCTTTGCGTTCTCGTGCTGGACAAAGGCGGTTCGAGTGTCCCGGAACAACGCCGCGAATTCGGCCCAGGCATTTGAGCTGGTCATGTCGACGATCCGCACCGCTTCGATCCGGGGGCGCGGCGTCTCCGCCAAATAAAGACGCGGCAGGTCGCCGCTCTCGACGCACCGCCAGAATTTCTTCTCCGCCGTCAGCAGCAGGTGCTGGTAGAGCGCGTCGGCCGGTACGGTGACCTCGACCCACTTGCCGCCGCCCGTGATGATGGACAGGACCGCATGCCTCGCGTTCGTGACCCACATGTTGTGCTGCAGCTGCGCCATGTACTTCTCTGCCGCTCCTTCCTCCGAGAATGACCACGGCAGCATGAACTTGGCCTCGTAGACCGCCCCCGACTGCTCGACGACCCCATCGAGGGTCGCGGCCATCCACCGGATGACCGGATGCCTAACCCTTAGTTGGACGTCCTTGATCGCCTTTCCGGTCGTGCGTTCAAACCAGAGGCGGTTAAGCGGCTCGGTCGCGACGCCAAGCTGGACAATCAGATTGTCCGAAAGGTCCTGGGGCTCAATTTCGCCGCGCTTCTCGCGCCATAGGCGGATGAGGGACGGCTCGTCATTGCCCATGATGATCCGGGCGTCGGAACCGCCAATGAAGTGGCGACGATCCGGGCGGTGCCGCTGTTGTGCTGAACTTGCCATTGTTGCTTCTCCTCGCACTTAGTAACTTCTCTTCCCTGGCGCATCGATACTAAAAGTATCTCATCCTATGCCTCCGACGTCAATACCAAAAGTATCAATTAGGCAAATCAAGGCTGCACGCGCGCTTTTGGGGTGGTCTCAGGAACAGCTCGCTTTGGCTGCAGATGTCTCGATCCCGACGATCAAACGGTTGGAGGCTCAGGATGGATTTTTGGGCGGTCGGGTAGAGACGGGGAGCAAGATCGAGACTGCCCTCCAGCGTGCCGGCATCCAATTCATCGATGAGAACGGGGGAGGAGCAGGGGTACGGCTGAAGAAGCCGGCCACCAAACGTGGCTGAGAGGCCGAGGGTTCTTTCTGTTCGATTTTCGCCTCGTATCTCCCAGAAATGGATGAGGGCAGGCTCGTCGTCGCCCGTGATCCGCCAGTTGGATTCGCAATGAAATGGCGCCGGTCCGGCCGCTGCCACTGCTGTGCTGAATGTGCCATTGCTTGCTTCTCCTCATGTTTTACGTAACGTTTGTCCGCGCTCGATTCTTAATCTTTTGCTGTGGGGTGATCCAAAAAGGGTCATAGAATGATCCAAAGGGGATTAACTAAGCTCTTCGTCGCGCAGCTCCGGGCTGCGCGTGGGCTATTGGGCTGGTCTCAGACCACCCTTGCGTCGAGGGCCAAGCTGTCGCTGCCGACGGTGAAACGCGTTGAATCGCCCTTCGGGCTGCGGGTATCGGATGATGCCCGCGCCAAGCTTCGAAAGGCCGTGGAGGCGGCGGGCATCGAGTTCATCGAGGAGAACGGGGCAGGCGCTGGGGTGCGCTTCCGCAAGCCACTTCGTTTCAGGAAGGGTGGGGGCCGAAAATGATCGCGGGATCGTGCGGCTCCGGGCTTGGCTCATTCGAATCGCCAATGGAGCGGCAGTGAAGGAAAGCATCGGCGCGCCCTTGTCCGTCTAAAACAGATTTATATGTCTAAAATAGACAGATTAGAGAGTCAATCGTTTTTCGATAGAATTGCTGGAATCAGGCGTCCATGACAATCCTGGTCAATGCTGACAGCCGCGCAATGCAGGGCCGCTCGGGGCCTACTCGATTGGACTCAACAAGAGCTGGCCGAGAAGGCCGGCATAGGAATCGTCACGCTCCGGCAATTGGAATCGAGCAAACACGAGCCTCGTCGAGCAACAATTGAGGTGGTTATCAGGTGCCTAGAAGCCGCCGGCGTCGAGTTCATCGACGACAACGGAGGAGGGCCAGGCGTACGCCTCAAGAAATCAGCAAAGAAGCGGACTTAACGGCGCGCGCTGAAGATCAAACGACTGAGCCGGGTGGCCCGCTCATGGCGCATCGGAGGAGGCAGCTTAAATTGCAAAACGAAGCCGTTTCGGTGGCGTTGTCGACTTGCGAGCGTTCCCGCACGGTTCAGGCGGGGGACGCCGACGACCCATCAAGGTGATAGGGCCGATATGTCTTGCGACTTGCGGCCCGTTCCTGTTTTCAGCCAATCGTGACTGTCAAACAACGCTTGACAACTGTCAAACGTTGCTTTACACCATCCTGCGGGGGACGGATGATTGAAGGCATTCGGCACAAAGGTCTGCGGCAGCTTTTTGAGGACGACAACGCGAAGGGCGTCAACCCCGCGCATGTGCGCAAGCTGAAGCAGATTTTAGCGGCGCTTCATGCTGCGCAGACGATCGACGGCATGCGCCTACCGACTTTCGGGTTGCACGCGTTGAAGGGTGATCTGAAGGGCTTTTGGGCGGTGACGGTACGCGCTAACTGGCGCGTAATTTTTCGCTTTGATGAGTCCAGGGCGCGTGATGTCGATCTTGTTGATTACCACTGAGGGGAAGTGAGGAGACATGTACATGAAGAATCCGCCGCATCCAGGCGAGCTGATCGGAGACAATTTGGAGGAGCTGAACATCTCGGTGACTGATGCTGCCAAGGCGCTCGGCGTTTCGCGGCAGCAGCTTCACAACGTGATCGCCGGCCGTTACGCCGTGTCGCCGGAGATGGCGGTACGGCTTGAGAAAGCGCTTGGCAGCACGGCGGACACATGGCTGCGGATGCAGATGAACTATGATCTGGCGCAGATCCGGAGCAAGGCGTCGTCGCTGAAAGTGAAGCGGCTGATCCCGGCGTGAGCGCGGGCTAGACAGGCTGGGCTCACGCACGCTGCGTTCGACCTGCCCCTTGAGCTCGTGCAGCTCGTCGTGGACGCTCTGCGGTTCGCCCAGCCACGCCTTCGGGTAACGCTCAAGCAGCTTCGCGGCCGCCGCGTCGTTGGTCGCGACGACGGACAGGAAGCCTTCGCTGCTCGCCGTGATGGGCGCGCAGAAGCCGCTGGTGCTCGTCATGACATCGAGGGCGAAGCGATAAAGCTCGTCCTCGCATTGCGGCTTTGATTGCGAAACGAACCCAATTCGCGCCCGGTTTGAGCGGTTGATGCTCCAGGCGATCAGCTCTTCGGCAGCGCTTTTTGATTCGTGTCCGGCTCTCACAATTCTTTATAGCGAAGCCATCGGCTGTTAATCTCGGTGGGCGCTCTAACCAGAGCTACCCCTGCGGAGCATGTGTCGATGTCTACGTCGTCGGCCAACGTCTTCACCATCGATCGCGCCGCCGAACTCCTCGGCGAGGATCAAGCGGTTGTCTACCAGGTCTCCGCGGGGATGGAGGCAGAGCACGGACGCGTCACCGTCTGGGGACCCGGCGCCTCGTGCACAGTTGCGTTCACCGAGCTTGGGATGGAGAAGCTGCAAGAGCTGATCGCAGAACACAAACGTCAGGTCGCCCGCAGCGTAGGGCTGATCCGCGCAAACATCCGTGACGTGCCTTGACGTCAGCCTGACCCCGCCATGGGCGAACTCTGTTCGGTCGGCACGACGACAAGCGGAGGCTGATCACGACATATGTGCGACTAACTCGCTTGATGCACTCATACGGAATGCTTGAGCCGCCGCTGCGCCCGCCTTTTCCGCGCATGCATTAGCGCTGCCCACTTGGGCTCGGACTTGGTCCGCGCAATGAGAGGTACATTTATTTTCTTAACTACTGGCGGCTTCTTGTTAGGCGTTTTCGACCGCGGCGCCAGTTTTGGGGCTATCGGAGCGGGCGCATCCATGCTGGCGCTTTGGGACATCTCCAACCCGAACAGCGCGGCGACATCGCTGTCGTCGAGAACCTTTGCGGCGCTCGGCGTCGTTCTTGTTAGCGGGAGACCCTGTTCAGCACCGACGAGCAATTCCTTTTCATCAACGTCGCGCAGTACAAAAAGCAGCTGCGGTATTTCGTCGAGCCGGGCGCCGACGCCATAGAGCACCGCCGCGACGTGCTTGCACATGTCGGCCCAGTCCGGACAGCTGCAGGACAGCTTGATTTCACCTGGTGCAGGAAATAGACCATCACCCTGCCGGCAGACCCGATCCATGACGCCTTTGGCCAATCGACCCTGCAAAAGCTCAACCAGCAAATCGACGGTTCCGGCGCAATCCCGACATATGGCTTTCCAGCGCCCTGCGGTCACCGGTTTAATAGAAATCTTGACGTTGTAGAGTTCTGAGCCGGCGACCATTGCCGAGACCTCACCCTTGGTGATTTGCAGGTCGACAACGGAGCCGTTGCGAACATAAGTGCGGCCACGCGGCAGGCAATTCTCATAGTCGCTGTATCGTTCAAGGTTGTTACACCATGACTTTCCCCAGAAGCTCTTGGCAATGGTGCGACCTTCGATCGTCACAGGCGAAACGGATTTTCCCTGTTTCTCGAGCTTGACGAGCTTACGTTCCGCTTGTCGCCGTTTCTCGGCAACGGACACATAGGGGCGCCATCCGAAGTAGCTCATTCATCACCCCTCCTTCATCGCCGCATTTAGATCGAGAGCGACAAGCTTCAGCAACTCGGCGTCTTTCATCTCGGTCAATAGCATGTCCGCTCCGCCGCTCAAGAAATCCCCGGCCAACTGCTTTTTGGAATCGATCATCTGGGCGATCCGTTCCTCGACCGTCCCGCGGCAAATGAATTTGTGCACAAGTACATTCTTATTCTGCCCAATTCGGAAGGCCCGATCGGTGGCTTGGTTTTCCACAGCCGGGTTCCACCATCTGTCAAAGTGAATGACGTGAGAGGCCGCGGTGAGATTGAGACCAGTGCCGCCGGCTTTAACCGAGAGCACGAAGAACGGAACGGTGTCGTCCTCCTGGAACTGGCGCACCAGATCCTTGCGCTGCTTAACTGCCGTCTCACCATGCAGCACGAGGCCGGGTTTCCCAAACACGGAACCGAGAAACGCCTGAAGTGGCATCGTTATCTCCTTGAACTGGGTGAAGACCAGCGCCTTTTCCTGCTTGGCAGCAATGACCTCCGCGATGTCGCGTAAACGCGCGAGCTTGCCACTATCCTCCTCAGCCCATGCGCCGTCGCCGAGCCACTGTGATGGGTGATTGCATATCTGTTTCAACCGCATAAGAAAGGACAGGACAATGCCCCGGCGTTGGATGCCGTCGACATCTTCAAGCTGGTTTGCCAAATCTTGTACTGCTTGCTGGTAAAGCGCCGCCTGCTTCCGGCTCAGGGCACAGAAGGTTTCTACTTCGGTTTTGTCAGGCAAATCGGCAATGATGCTCTTGTCGGTCTTTAAACGCCGCAGGATGTAGGGACGTACAAGGTCGCGGAGCGGCCCGTAAGGGTTGTGAGATCGGTCGGCGAGTTGTTTGACGAAGGCCGAAAACTGCTTTGACGATCCCAACAGTCCAGGATTGATAAAGTCGAAGATTGACCAGAGATCACCGAGCCGATTCTCGATCGGCGTTCCGGTCAGTGCAATGCGCACATCCGCCCGCAATTGCTTGACCGCTCTGGTCTGCTTGGCCAATGGATTCTTGATCGCTTGCGCCTCGTCAAGCACCGCCAACCGCCAGGCTGTGCTACTCAGCCATGGTATGCGGGCGAGATATCCGTAGCTTGTGATGACCAGGTCGACATCCGCCAGATTGTCGGCATCGTTGGTCTTTAGCTTTTCGTCCGCCGCTGCTGATGGATGAGCCACAATTGCTTTGAGGCTTGGCGCAAATCGTGCAACCTCGGCAGCCCAATTGGCGAGTAGTGAGGCGGGCGCAACCAAAAGACACGGCTTACGCTTGGTGTTTGCTTCATGCTTGAGAACCAGCAACAGCGACAAGACCTGGATCGTCTTGCCGAGCCCCATGTCATCTGCAAGGCAGGCCCCAAGCTTGAGTTGCGCGAGCAGATAAAGCCATTGCACTCCCGCCTGCTGATAGGGGCGGAGCGTACCCCGAAAGGATCTACTGGGGTCGATACGCGCGAGCCCTTCGGGACTGCGTAAAGCCGCAAGCGTCTGCGCCAGCCAAGGACCAGCGACCGTTTGGCTCCAGTCAATGCCGGTCTGACCAGGGGACCCGCCGTCGGCGATACCGGCTCCGGCCAGCATGCGCATGGCTTCGCCAAACGACAGGCCTTCTGTGGCAGCGCGCCGCTCGATCGCCTCGAATTGTTCGAGAGTTCGACCCAGTCGGTCAGGATCGACCTCAACCCATTTGCCGCGGATCAGCGCCAACCCGTCGGAATGGGCGAGCAATTGCTTGATCTCAAACGCGGAGAGTTTTTCGCCGTCGAGCGTCACCTCCATCCGGAAGTCGAGCAGCGCATCCAGCCCCACCTGCGACGGGGCGTTGTCCCCGATGGTTGCCTTCACCTGGGGACGTGCGGGGCGGTTCATGCGCCAGCTTGCCGGCATCCGCACAATCACCCCGGCGCTTTCGAGCGCGGGAACGTCTTTCAGAAATTGCAGCGCCTGTTGCGGACTCCAACGCAGCGGGTGAAAGACTTCACCCGTGTCGATCATCGCCTTCAACCAAGAGCAGTGCTCGCCGGCGCGCTGGACGGGCATCAACAGCGACAGCAGGCGCTCGCGGTTCCTGGCGCCAGCATATTCCTGCAAAGCCTTGCCGAGGGGCAGATGCTGAGCCTTGGCCGCGGCCGAAAGCCGTGTCGTGTAGGTCGCAAGAAACGCAAACGGAGCCTCCTCGTCTCTTCTGTTCTCGGCAAGATTGAAGTGCACACGCCCGACGAGGTTCCAGGCCGGGTGCCGGCCCTTGAGCAACTCCTGAACCGAGAGCTTGGCTTCTGCGAGTTCAACATCGAAGGCTGTATCTACGTCGCGCCACAGATCAGCCAACACATCTGCCGTCAGGTATTCCGCGCCGGTCATGGGTGGAACGGCGGCGGCGATCTGACGGAACGCGTCGGTATCAGGAATGGGCACAGGCGGCTTGCTGCTGCCTTCGCCTATACCGGGAACCGCGCACAGCGCAGCCACGAAGCGCGCCCCAAAATCCCGCCAATACGACAGCACCGGAGGCAGAGTTGTCTCAACTTCGTCGGCGCCTAGGCACAATAGTCCATGCCCGGAGCCTCGTATGAACGCCCGCTCGAGCCGCGCGCCTCGGTCCGGCTCCAATGCCAGTCCATCGTCCGCCCGCCGCACCGTCAACAACCCACGTGGCGTAAGAACGGGCGCCAGCATCATCACGGCGGAGAAATCCTTACGATCCAGGCGGACATGTCGACGAGTGGGCAGGCTTGAATGACTTCATCGAGGAGCATTTCGCACGCCTGAACGGCTATGAAGTGCCAAGCGTAGCTGTGGTCAATAAGTCCTTGATGGTCGCGAACTGACGAGCTCGTTCAGCGACCGTCGCCCGAGGCGAATCGCGGTGTCGACCGAGATCCCGCGGCGGCCGAGGACGATGTCGTTGGCACGTGTACGGGGTACCTTGATGGCATTGGCCAGTTCGTAGACGCTGATGTTCATCGGCTTCAGGAACTCGTCGCGAAGGATTTCGCCTGGATGGACGGGTGGCAACCGGCGGCCGGAGGCGATGTCCGCGAAATCGATCTTCCGCTTGTCGATGTCGTCGCGCTTGATGTTCATGGCCTTGCTCCTCAATGATAATCGACGATTTCGACGTCCCAGGCTTCGCCCTCTCGCCACACAAAACAGATCCGCCACTGATCGTTGATTCGAATGCTGCTCTGACCTTCGCAGTTGCCGTGCAGCATTTCCAGGCGATTGCCGGGCGGAGCACGCAGATCGGTAAGTTGCTTCGCGGCGTCGATTGCAAGAAGCTTAGCGCGGGCCCGCCGTTGAATCTGCGGCGGAAGATCGCTGCCGGGCCGATCCGAGAGCAAAGAGCGTCTGTAGTCTATCGACTGAGGCCTGATCGTTGCTGGAGTTTTCTCGGCTAAGCGAGGCTATGCTTTTGTTGCAGCATGCCCGGGTCTGGCAGCGAGGGCGCGATGAAGAGCCTTTGCTGCACTGGCTAGTGTTTCGCGATGTGCAATGTCCTCTGCCGGCATGGCGGCAACGGTGGTCGCAAGGTCGCGGAGGATTTCCGCGAACAGTTCGTAATTGATGTGCATATGGATCGACTTCCGAGTGTCGACATCCCCAACTCGCTCAAGCACGAGCGAAACGCCGCTCGCGTCGAGGTGGGCGTCGAAACGTGCGGTTCGCTCGAACGTGCCAATATAAAGCTTGTCGGGGTATTCGAGCGCAACCTCCGCCTTGTCCGGTATCGGTTTTGTCATCGGTCGGCTCATTTCTCAAAATCGCGCACGGCGCACTCATTATGGGGCATCCAGCGCTCGACGTGTTCAATGACCCCGTTTCTCTTCAACTGAAGCGACTTCCGGGATAAAAAAGCCCGGGCTACTTCACCCGGGCTGTCATGTCGCTGACGAGACGGCGATGGGCTAGAAATCCATGCCGCCCATGCCGCCGCCCATGCCACCCATGTCGCCGCCACCGGGCATCGGAGGCGCCGATTCTTTCTTCGGCAATTCGGCGACCATCGCCTCGGTGGTGATGAGAAGCCCCGCGACCGATGCGGCGCCCTGCAATGCTGCCCGCACGACCTTGGTCGGGTCGATGATGCCCTTGGACACCAGGTTGCCGTACTCGCCGTTTTGCGCGTCGTAGCCGTACGCGTAGGTGTCCTTTTCCAGGATTTTGCCGACCACGACCGAGCCGTCGTCGCCGGCGTTGGCGGCAATCTGGCGCGCCGGCCAGGAGATCGCCTTCCTAACGATGTCGATCCCGTGCTTCTGGTCCTCGTTACCGCCCCTGAGCTTCTCCAGGACTTTCGCTGCCCGCAGGAGCGCGACGCCACCGCCCGGCAGAATGCCTTCCTCGACTGCTGCACGGGTCGCATGCATCGCGTCATCGACACGATCCTTGCGCTCCTTGACCTCGGTCTCGGTCGCACCGCCGACACGGATCACCGCAACACCACCCGCCAGTTTGGCCAGCCGCTCTTGCAGCTTTTCACGATCATAGTCGGAGGTGGTTTCCGCGATCTGCGCCTTGATTTGCGCGATACGTGCCTCGATGTCGGCCTTCTTGCCGGCGCCGTTGATGATTGTGGTGTTTTCCTTGTCGATCATCACCTTCTTGGTCCGGCCAAGCATCTGGATGGTCACGTTCTCGAGCTTTACGCCGAGATCGGACGACACCATGGTCCCACCGGTGAGGATGGCGATGTCCTCAAGCATGGCCTTGCGGCGATCGCCGAAGCCCGGCGCCTTGACCGCGGCCACTTTCAGACCCCCGCGCAGTTTGTTCACCACGAGCGTGGCGAGAGCCTCGCCCTCCACATCCTCGGCAATGATGACGAGCGGCTTGCCGGTCTTAACCACAGTTTCGAGCAGCGGCAGCAATTCCTGCAGACCCGACAGCTTCTTTTCGTAGATGAGGATGTAAGGATCCTCCATCTCGACCCGCATCTTCTCAGCATTCGTGACAAAGTACGGCGAGACATACCCGCGGTCGAACTGCATGCCCTCGACGATTTCCAGCTCGGTCTCGAGCGACTTTGCTTCTTCGACAGTGATCACACCCTCGTTGCCCACCTTTTTCATCGCATCGGCAAGGAAGCGGCCGATCTCGGCATCGCCATTGGCCGAGATGGTGCCGACCTGGGCAATTTCCTCGTTTGAGGTGACCTTCTTGGAATTCTTTTGCAGATCGGCAACCACAGCCGCAACCGCGAGATCGACCCCGCGCTTAAGATCCATTGGGTTCATGCCGGCGGCGACGCCCTTGGCCCCTTCTCTTACGATCGCGTGGGCCAATACGGTCGCGGTCGTGGTGCCGTCCCCAGCCAGGTCGGATGTCTTCGAAGCAACTTCGCGCACCATCTGGGCGCCCATGTTCTCGAACTTGTCGTCGAGTTCGATCTCCTTGGCGACGGTGACGCCATCTTTGGTGATGCGCGGAGCGCCCCACGACTTGTCGAGCACGACATTGCGGCCCTTCGGGCCCAGCGTGACACGGACCGCGTGAGCGAGGATGTCAACGCCGCGCAACATCCTGTCGCGCGCGTCGACCGCAAATCGAACTTGTTTGGCAGCCATTTTCGGGTTCCTCTATGGGTTACGGTAATGGTCGATGTGCTTGCCTCAACGGAAGGGCAGGTCACGCAAGATCAGATACCGAATCAACTTTTCTAGGCGTCAGGCCGCTTTTCGGCGAGCCTCGGTATCGGTGAGCACGCCCATGACGTCGCTCTCCTTCATGATCAGATACTCGACGCCATCGATCTTGACCTCGGTACCGGACCATTTGCCGAAGAGCACTCGATCGCCTGCCTTCAGGTCGATGGGAATGAGCTTTCCAGCCTCGTCGCGCCCGCCCGGGCCCACGGCAACGACCTCGCCCTGCTGGGGCTTTTCCTTGGCCGTGTCTGGGATGATGATCCCACCGGAGGTTTTGTCCTCGGCCTCGATGCGCTTGAGCACAACACGATCATGGAGTGGACGGAACTTCATAGGCTCCTCCTAAACGTTGGTTGTCTGGTTTTTGAGTGCGGGTTGTCGCCGCCGCCAAGGGGCGGCGCTGCGAGCTGGCTACTCTTTAGCACTCGAAGGGCTAGACTGCCATGGGGTCATTCGGTGGCCAAAAAAGGTGACGAGCCCAAGAATTTCACCGACCTCGGTTCGAACCGTGCGGAGACCGGTACCCCGCGTCTTCCAATACGGGACGAATCCAATCCGCGCCCTCAGTTCAACTACGAGAACGGTGGAGGGCCAGGCGTGCGGCTGAAAAAAACCGCCCACGAAACGCACGTGATCGCTGGTTAGGAAGAATAAAACGGTCGTCAGTGATTCATTTCCGACTACCGCAGCCTGCCGAAGGTGTGCCCGCCGACTAAGCGCGAACCTCGCGCAGCTTGGCGATGCGAGGATCAGCCGCAAAGCTGTTGGCCGACACCCATCAGGGCCCCGTTGTTGCCGATCTTGCCTCATTGCGCCGATGATCAACCGAGCCCGCTGCTGGACTCGCTTAACGGGTCAGAAGCCGAATTCAGCTACAAGCTCTGAGACATGGCCAAGCAGCTGCGCATGGGCCGATCGCGACAGCCTGCTACGCGGATCCCCGGATCCGCGGCCGCAATCAACCGACCGATTTGATGGTGCCGTATACTTGCCTCAGCAGCGCGCGCAATTGCCTGCGGCGCTCATACACATTTCGCCATCGCTTGCTTCTCCTCACATTTCACGTAGCGTTGTCGGCATACGATTCGTCTATTTGATCCAAAAGAGATCACCCAATGATCCAAAGGGGATCAGGAAAGATCTTCATCGAACAGCTCCGCGCCGCGCGTGGGCTATTGGGCTGGTCTCAGACCACTCTTGCGTCGAGAGCCAAGCTGTCGCTTCCGACGGTGAAACGGGTCGAGGCCGGCTTCGGGCCTCGGGTATCGGACGAAGCCCGCGCCAAGCTTCGCCACGCCTTGGAGGCGGCGGGCATCGAGTTCATCGAGGAGAACGGGGCAGGCGCTGGGGTGCGCTTCCGCAAGCCACTTCGTTTCAGGAAGGGTGGGGGCCGAAAATGATCGCGGGATCGTGCGGCTCCGGGCGGGCTCATTCGAATCGCCAATGGAGCGGCAGTGAAGGAAAGCATCGGCGCGCCCTTGTCCGTCTAAAACAGATTTATATGTCTAAAATAAACAGATTAGAGAGTCAATCGTTTTTCGATAGAATTGCTGGAATCAGGCGTCCATGACAATCCTGGTCAATGCTGACAGCCGCGCAATGCAGGGCCGCTCGGGGCCTACTCGATTGGACTCAACAAGAGCTGGCCGAGAAGGCCGGCATAGGAATCGTCACGCTCCGGCAATTGGAATCGGGCAAACACGAGCCTCGCCGAGCAACAATCGAGGTGGTTATCCGGTGCCTAGAGGCCGCCGGCGTCGAATTCATTGACGACAATGGAGGAGGGCCAGGAGTACGCCTCAAGAAATCAGCAAAGAGGCGGACTTAACGCGTTACCGACTCGCGCCCATTCCCAACGGCACGCGCGCCGAAGACCGAGCCAGAAAGGACGCTGTTGACGAGGCGGCTTAAATCGCAAAACGAAGCTATTTTGGTGGCGCTGTGGGCGTGCGTTGGGCCGTGCCCTGCCGCGACCAGTTTGCGAAAAAGCCAAGTTGCCGTGCTGCCTGAGGACGGCGATAATTAGTTTGCGAATCATCTTCGGGGAGATTCGCTGGCGATGCCGATCAGACGACGAGATATCGAACGCGAATTGCACGGTGGTGAGCTCGAGAAAGCGACCGGGTTGCTCCACCGTGCCCTCGCGGATTTCGCAGATATCGAGCGCGAACTTCAGGCCGCGGAGCGACGCGCCGGCCTTGCCATTTCATCCGACATGCCGCTGCTCGAACGGATGGCGAGGCTCGGTTTTAGTGAACGCGATCGCAATACCGTTGCCGTAATGCTTGCCGCGCTTTGGGACATGCGGAGCTGTCGGCCGATTTCAGAACAGGCCGAAGCTATTCTTGCACAACGGAGAGCCGCGAAGGAGTCCGCTGACCGGCAGCTCGCGGCTGTTATCGCCAGGCGCCGCCAATCATCTTGACCGCCGCCGCTAATTCGTTTCCCCCATTTCCTCTTCACCATCGAGCGCGTCGCCGAGCTTGTTGGCGAGGACCCCGACCCTCATCCGCGAAGTTGCTCAACATCCTCCGCGACGAGATCGGGGCGCTCGGAGGAATCAACCGCGAGCCCAATCAATTCAAAAGTGACGCCAATGCTGCCCGGCGCAGTCTTGGAGTTTTTCGGGGCAATGCGGATTCAGCAGCGCAGCGACGCCTTACGATTGTGCTGCAGTGCACCCGGCATATGGTGGCTCGTTTGCCAGGAGAAACTGCCGCGATCGCGCCACATCGAGCGCACGCTCGATCAGACAACCGACGCTGAAATCGCCAACTTCATCAACTAATTGCCGTGCTTCCGCCGGATGCCGTATTACTTGACCGCGCATCTGAGCCGCATCGATTATTTTCACGCGTTCGATCCTTTGCGCTATCTCCTACCGCCGCCGATCAGCCGCAGCTTCCTCGGACGCGGCACATCTCAAGGTCGTTTCGGTGGCAAAGCATGCGGTTCACCGGTTACGCGCTCGCGTGTTGCGCTACCAAGGTCACACTCGATGTCAGTGGCTATCGAATCCGAGACAATATCGATGCGGCGTTTGGATTTGGCTTACCACGACCGCCGGATCGAGCGCCTGCGAAGGGTGGCCCTGACGCGACTCACGAAAGCGTCTGTCGTCGATAAGCAGATGAAAAACTTGATTATACTACGCAAGCCGCAATTGTTGTCGCGGGGGGCGGGTTCGTCTCTGCGCACAGCTCTCGCGTGTTGCAGTTTGACCTTGATTTCACGCCAGTATGGAAGTAACTTGAATGTACAACCATAAACTGGATTAATCCATGAGTAAGATGGCCGCGGTGGATACAGCCGCTCGTCACCAGATTGCAGGCGACGGAAAAGCCGTCGGTTACGCGGATCTGGTCAATGCCGGCTATTCTACCGATGACCAAGTGGAACGCTTCCTTATCGGTGTCTCGAACCGCCTCAAGCTCGACACACCGTCCTATCAGTTCGACTGGTCGAGCTTGGGCGCTGCTGTGATCGGCTCACGCAGTCTGCTGACCGTCATCAGCCTTATCGATGCGAAAACGAAACTGAGTGAGGCGGAAAAGCGGCCTGCAGCGGAGCCGAAATGACAAGAATCAAAGTCAAGGCTCAAGGGCAAGGCAAGCTGCAGTTGCTTGCTTTGTCTTTCCCGCTGGTCGGGGTACACGCACGCGTTGCCGATGCACTCGAGGAAGCGCGTAGGAAAGGCGCGGCGGCAGTCGTTTCGTCCGACGGCAAAGAGTTTTGGTTGCACACCATAGTAGACCTGGAGGCCGCGAAGCATCCCACCAAGACCTTGCAAGACTTTCAGCAGCATCCCTTGCCGGTGCTGAACGCGCAGCGTGCCTTGAATATGGGTCTCGACCTGACCCAATTAGACGATGATAAAGTCCGGAGCGTTTTCACCTCTGCCGATGGCGAGGCGATGGTGACCTCGATTGGTGTTGATTTCGCAGGTGACCGTACCGTAATGGCGCTGACGAGACCCGACGGCATGTTCAAGGTGGTCAGCAAGGTCTGGTACTGTCCCGAGGACAAGACGGAGCGATTTTGGTCACCGGGCATATGCCCTGTGCATGGTTGCGAACTCAAACAGGCCTGACGGATTGGCCCGATGTTCAGCCAGGTGCTCGACAAGCTCGACAGCTGGCTCGGCCGCTCATTCCTCCTAGCTCGGTATTTTCCCTGGCTGCTTTTCGCCGGCGCCAACCTGCTGCTGGCAGCCGCGGAGTTTCCCGATATCCGTACGCTACTCGCGTCGGAGTACTCCAACATCACTTCTAGCGGCAAAATTGTCGATTCTGCGCTTGCTTTCGGCGTAGTCGCGGTGGTGGCGTATACGTTGTCGCCTGGAATGCTCGCGATTTAGCGGCTTCTCGAAGGCCGGGAGCTTTGGCAATGGATCGCCGAGCCCCTGGTTCTACGTCGTGTCATCGAGACGCAAGCTCTTGTAGATCGCCGAAGGAGCCTGTTCCAAAATCGTGCCGGCCTCGAGAATAGGGACGTCATCGTCAAACGTCTTGCCGCCTTTCGGGCCGCCGGCAAGAACTACGCGACCATTACGGATCGCGGCGCAATCGACACTGCCGAAGAGGCGCTGAAGAGCCTACGATCGCGACGGTTTTTGAATCGCTCGATCAGGGCAGGCGAGATCGCGGTAGCGGTTCAGGCGATGGCCACCGCATTGCAGAGAAATTGCGCCGATCTCATTTGGCTGAAGCAGCAGCCGTCGCCCTTGCCGGGTGACATTTTGGCCGATGCGTCGCGTCTCGACCAGCTGCACCGGGAGTTGTGTGATGAGATTTTACCTTATGCGACGGACATCGCTCAAAATCGGGAACGACATGCGCTTGCGGCCCGCGCCAAACTCTACGCCGAGGCCGAGGTTGCGCCGACGCGGCTTGGCAACGAGGTTGCTGCATTGCGCAGCTATTGCGACACGCGGTACGGGTTCGACTTTGATTTTTTCTGGCCGAGACTCCAGCTGGTGATGAAGGACGACAAGCTTGCGACGAAGCTGTCAGGCCTCCAGATCCAGGTGGAATTCTCAATGTTATCGCTCTCGCTGAGTTGCCTGTTCGTAGTGTCCTGGCTGATCGTGCTCGGCGCCTGGGGGCATTCGCTGGTGACTTTGTTATTGCTCGTGATGTTCGGCCCGCTCGTAATCTTCATGTGGCTTTGGCTAGTGCACGAGAGTTACTCGACTTACGCCGAGTTCCTGCGCGGCGCCATCGACGTTAGCCGCTTCGATTTGCTGCAGGCGCTGCGGCGGCAGTTGCCGCAGACGACCGAGGCTGAGAAAGCAATATGGGAACAGACAGCCCGGCTGCTTGTGCTGAACGAGCATGACGTCGACGTCGAACTCAAGCATCCAAGCGCGTGATGGACGACCTCACAAAAGCAACCCTATTAGGGATGGCCCCCAGCGTGGCCTATTTGATGGCAATTGTTCTCGTCGGCGTGCTGCTTTTCGTTCGCTCTTGCTCCTCAGAACCGCCGGCGGCAGTAGCCACCCAGCATCTCGATCGCAATCATCGCCTGACTTCGACCGACATTGAGACGAGCACGACAGCACCACTCATTGGCCGCATCCTGCAAAAAGAGGTTCAAAAGGGCGAGGCGATCACGCCCGCCATGGTCGGGCAGAAGGCAGTGCCGGCGACGTTCACACCCGGCCTAGCGGCGCTTATACCGGTGCCGACCTTAGCTCTAAGAACGGAAAACATCGTGGCAGGGACGGACGTTAAGGTCTGCGTCAAGATGCACTTACTCGCCGGCCCAACAAAGGTACTGAGGATCGAGGACTGTGACGACAAAGTTTGTTGGGTTCTGATCGGGCTCTCTAGAACCGACGCGATGGGCCTCGATCCCGTCGATCTCGCCGATGCTCGGCTCGTCCCGCGAGCCCTGACCTGCTCGACTCATCCGTAACCTATACCGCTGTGCGCTTCCGGTCCGAAACACACGGTACGGCCACTCAAATGCGGCCAAGCCAGCTTACAAATCCGTATATCGAATCTTTCTGGCCAAGGCGGCAGTTGATTGCTTTGATAACTCGACGCTTCGTCGCAATCGTCGAGCAAAGCTAACTTGTCGCGCAAATAAATCAAATAAATGTATTTACATTATTCTAGGCACGATCTGCGTGATCGGTGTTAAAAGCCGTGCGCTCGCGAGGGATTATTGATGCGTAACTATCGAATCTTGTACATCACGGTGAGCTGCACTTGTCAGTTCTGGTGTTGTATCTTTTCAACAGCTGGTATTTATTTTTGAGTCGTGAACTCGACGGAGTTGCAATGACAGATTGCATGATATGTTGCCGTACGATTTTTTGAAGATCGGATCAATTGCGCGTCAACAGGTAGCGTGGAGTTCGTTGTTATGGCTAACTTCAAGGTCGCACTGCCACTCGCATTATTTCTACCGGTTATCGTTGGTGGGTGCGGGCTTTACACACCGGAGAAATTTCTCTTCTCTGATGATGACGTTCCGAGGGGACAACCTTCCCCGGAGGGGAAGTATGAAAATGCTATAGTCGGTCATATCAAATGCGAGCTACGCCAGGGTGTTTGGAATGCCACAGTATTTCCTCAGGTGAATGCTTGGCTCAGCACGTGGGGCGTTACTGTAACCCTGAAAATTACTGTTGACGAAATGAGCGGGCTAAATCCTGGTGCGTCCCTGCTTACACCGCTTGAGAATTCTGTCAAGGCATTCCCCGTAGGCGGAAATGTTGTGAGTCCGCAAAACGTTTCCATCGGATTGGGGTTGTCGGGAACCGCGCATTCAACTCGTTTGGAAACGATCGCTTTTACCTACTCGGTTCCCGAGCTTATGGTTGAAGCTCGCAAAGAACTTGCTGCCAAAAGCGTTCTTGCTTGCGATAAGCTTCAAGATGGGGTGCAGATTAACAGCAACTTGAAGATAGGACAGTTCATTTACGATAAGGCGGTTATCGCCGCTGTGGGAGAGGATACAAGTAAATCGATCACAGCGCCGCCCTTCAGCACATTAACCGATGATATTACCTTTGTGGCCTCTTACGGCGGCAGCGTCACCCCAGTGTGGCATTTCGCGAGAATAACAGTTGGCAATAGTACATCATTGGCCAATGCCACGCGTACCAAGACAAATGAGGTAATTATTACTTTTGGTCCGTTGGCTAGTGGCGCAACGCCTCAGAGGCAGGCAAAGTTATCCCCGGATGCCCAGACCGTTCATAATGCCGCTCTGATCGGCAGCGCGACGGCATCGTCTATTAACAGCCAGACGCGTTGAAAGGTCTGTTGGCGTCCATCGTGAGGTTTCATGTCATGGCGCTTTCGGAGCCAAAGCCCCGTTTGAGGAGCAACCAGCCCCCGGGCTGGTACGAAATAAAATCCTACGAAGAGTACTCGAAGTGGTGATCGAGGCTGGCAATTCGGATGCGATCCCGGTAGCCGTCATCGACGGCCCATACGATGCTCTCGCGTTATCGGGAGTTCTGGCGCAGATGCCCGTGAGCCTCGGTAAAGGAGATTGCAGTATTGAACGCAACAATGCTTGCAGCCATGGTACTTTCATCGTCGGCTTCCTGGGCGCTCGCCGAGATGCGGCGATCCCCGGGCTTTGCCCGGAATGCAGGCTATTGCATGTCCCGCTATTCGCCGAAGTGGATTTGCCATCAGCGAGCGTCGCTCGCTTGGCCGAGGCAATCTCGGTGGCATCGGCGGCCGGTGCTAAGCTGATCAATCTAAGTCTTGCGATCGTTGGCGACGATGCTGCGTTCGATAAGCAATTGGCGGACGCCCTTGATTACGCCGAGTCAAAGGGCGCGGTTGTGTTGGCTGCAGCTGGAAATCAGGGCCGTCTTGCAATGGGACAGCTCTTGTCCCACCCCGTGACGATTCCAGTTGTCGCTATAGACGGCGGCGGCAGACCTCTGCCGGATTGCAATTTCGGCCCGTTGATCTCGCGCCGCGGCGTTGTGGCCTACGGCCATGAAGTGCTCGGTTACGCGGCGGGCGGCGGGACAACCGTCATGTCGGGGACCAGCGTCGCGACTGCGGTTGCGACCGCCACGCTCGCGCGGCTGTGGCAAGGGGATCCGCACACGAATGGTGCTGACATCCGTGCCGCCGTGGCAAGCCTAGATCGAAGCAAGACATCGATTGGGGCCGTCTTGGATCTACGTCACCTTGTCGCGGCGCTCGATCATAGGGCCGTTCCCATGATGGCTGGGGACAGAGCGACGGAATCCGCGACCTCCATATCCGCGGCATCGCAGGGAGTGACAGTAATGAGGGATACAATCAACCTACGAAGGTCGTCGGTTCCGAATTTTGACGCGGTTGCGGCAACCCAGGCGGTCACCCCTGCGCGCAGCCTGACGGGGTGTTCGTGCGGGGCGCCGGAGGGGAACTGTACCTGCACGGATCGCGCGACCTCATCCACCTTCATTTACGTGCTTGGCACGGTGGATATTCGGTTTCCAGACCAATCGATCTCTGAAGAACTGCAGACCGTTGCCATCACATTGGGCATCGAGCCGGATGCTGATCCAAATGCCCCGTTGCGCGAGTGGTACTACCGCGTTCTGTCGAGGCCAGAGGCGCGTTACGTTGCCCGCAAGGTCTGCTGGATTCTCGAGGTTGAGGGGCAGCCCGCCTACTATCTCGCCCTGCGCGACCTTCATGATTTATCAGATTTAATCAGCTGCCTCGGTCGCCCAGAAGTGGTTGATGGACCCCGTGAGCCTAGAGGCGTTCATCAGCAGCAGGGAAATCCTCTTTATTCTGAAGACCTTGATTTGTTCGTCGGATCGAGCTCGCTTGATCCTATCGATTTGTGCCCGGGAATTGCAGTTCCGGTGCTGGCAGTAGACCAGCTGTGTTCGTTCGCGCCGGGTTATCAGACCAGGTGGTTTGAAAGAAAACCAGAGTCGCCGAAGAAGCAGCCCGGAAGATCGCGACGAGGAGCGTCGAATCCCGAGGAAAGTGAATCAATCGAACCGAACCCAGATGACTTGAAATACCTGTTTAAAACGCTTGTTCAGAGCGCCGATAATCTTGGCGACACTGATGAATGGCGAGCTCTCAACTTCCTAGCCGCTCGGTACCAACCGTTATACGAGCGGTACATTAGGATGGTCACGGCACGCGACGCGTGGATACTAGACAGCGTCAAGGTGATGAGGTCGCGGCTGGCGCGTGAGAGACACATCGTCGACCCTGTATTCGCTTTCCGCAACTTGCAAACAGGTGTAACGAGGAAGTATTTTGTGCGTGTAGACGTCAGCCACATGTTTCCGATGATCGTAAACCATATCGCTGACTACTTCGACCGCTAAACCCAAACGTTAGGAGCTTACCATGTTTGTACCCGCTCCGATCCAAGAAGACTTCGCGCCTCACACCAAGCGCCCCGTGCTACGGCGGAATGCAGCCCTCTTTGTAGATGCTACCGGCGGGGGAGGCGGCACCAGATCGCGTGTGCTGCCGCAGGCCATGCTTCCGTGCGGGCCTGGGAATTGCGCCGGTAAACCAGACGGGACGCCGTGTTGCTTTCCGGGGATGAGTTGCCAAGACGGAGTATGTGTATGACGATGTTTGTCACCATACCGCTGCCTCTGGGCGGATCCGGATGACGGTTCGGTGTCCTTGCGGCCGGACGACGCAGGATTGGGAGAGCGTGAAGGATACGCATAAATCGCAGTTCGCTATCTGCCAGAGCCGGCCGCTGCGCACAACATGTCCTTCGTTCTTGGAGTTGAGTTGATTTTCTCAGAACTCTTGAGGTCCATTGCAGTCGTGCCAATTTCAAGACGCGAACTTGCTGGTATGTTGCTCTTTATTATGCCGATCGCGGCGGCATGCGTTCCGCTGGTAACAGTCGATGTTATCGTGCCCCGCGATTCCCCCGAATGGGTTGCCGATTTGTCCGCCCCGTTGAAATTCGGGGCCAGCACGATGGCGTCGCTTTATGATTTGGCGATTGCCGGCGCAATACTCGCTGTCTTTTGCGTCGCCGCAGTCCTCTGCTACGCCTTCATGATCGCCTGGATCGCCAAACGAAGCATGTTTGCGAGGGAGCGCAAGTATCTAAACGTTGCTGCAATTCTTGCCTTCGGATTTCCTGTCATCCTCCTGGCGGTGCAGCTTTCGCTTCCCGTGACCTGCAACAGACTGGGCATTGATGACTGCGTGACGCGGCATCTTCTTGATGCAACAATCGGCCAGAAATATCACACGACATTTGCCATGCATCATGACTCCGAAGTTTTGGCGTATTTGATTTTTACAAGTTTTTTGTTGGCCGTGCTAACGGCCGCTGCGCTCTCGAGTTCCTCGATCCCGCCTGACAAGGAGCGGTCCTCGGAACACATCGAAATGATTTCCGCCGAAGAACGCTGGTTCATGTTAAACATGGTGTTATTCGTGACCGCTGCGGCCCTCGTTTTGGCTACGATCGTCGCGCGGCTTCGATTTAACGTCGGCCTGACCACAATCGATTCTACGGGGGCAAAAGATGCGGCTGCTAGCGCGCGCCAAGCTTATCAGACGGTTGTGTCAGCCATCATGATTTATTGGACTTCAATACTGTCGCTGTGTCTCGCGCTGCTCTACGTCCCGAACGCGGTTGTCCTCGCGCTAGGTGAAAAGGGTGGCATAGTGTCGGCGCCCGTGACTTTTTTGCGGTACCTGACCAGAGACGGGTTTTTAAGGGCGTTGAAGGTTTTCGCGGTCGTTTCCCCGCCGCTTGTCAGCAAGGTCGCGGACCTGTTGCAGAGTTCGTGAGGTTCGCCGTTGTTGGATGCGCCGGTATGCTTTATCCGGTTGTCATTTTGTGAGTCAGCACCGAAATGGACCCCCCGGAATTTGAGTTCTCATTAGCTTCTCCAACGCGCGCTCGGGCTTTGTCCTGGGTGCCGGCGTCGACTGGATGGCAACCCCGAGCTGGCTGATCCGGGCCGAGTACCTGCACTACGACTTCAGCGGGGCGAATACCAACACGCTCGGCATTGCCAACTGCGCCGTGCCCGGTTGCGGCGTGAACGTCACGACGGCGAGCAACAACATTGACGTCTTCCGTATGGGCGCGAACTACAAGCTCGACTGGTTCCGCTGAGCGGACTCACCTCGCCGCCGGTCTCAGGGAATGTGATCTTTGGAGCCGCCGCGGCTGCCGGCGGCTTCATAGCTATTGGCGACTTGCCGTCTTCTTTCTGTGCGGCAACACTCAGAAGCCTTCTCGTTGGCGATCGGGCTCGCTTTTCCTTGGCAACGAAAGTGCCTGCCCGCGCCAGCCATCAATCGGACGTCATCCTGCGGTCCGGCTAAGCCTCGACTGGTCGGACCAGCGCCGTGAATGCATGCCTCGGCCTGGCCACCGGGAAGCTGCGGCCGGGGCTCGGCGGTCCACAACCAACCCGTCGTCGCCACGCCCATACATTAAGCCGACCTCGTTAGAAAACGGTCAGCCACGCCGCAGCGAAATACGCCGCAGCACTGGACAAAGTAAGTCCGAGACGTCTGAATGCTGGGCGAAAGTCATCGGTTGATAGTGCTGAGACCGTGGATGTTGCCACTTGTTTCTCATAGCCCTCATCATAATAAAGTTATGCAGATACCGGGATTTGCAAGAGTCGACGCTCGAAGATTTCGGGCGTATCGAAAGCCTCTGATGGCGTTACCTTGCGGGATCGGTGCCCACGCCTAGTCCGGAACCACATTGCTCATGTCCGCTCCATCTCACGTTTTTACTGTCGAACGCGCAGCTGAACTTCTGGGTCAGGAGCTCTCCGTCATCTACCAGGTATCGGCTGGAATGGAGGGGGCGCACGGGCGCGTAACCGTGTGGGGACCTGGCGCGACCTGCACAGTAGCATTCACCGAGGCGGGGATGGAGAAGTTGGAGGAGTTGCTCAAAGAGCACCGACGTCAGGTTGCCCGCAGCGTTGCGGGGATCCGTACCGGCATCCGTGACGTGCGTTGACTCTGGTAATGGCGTTCCCTGCTGCTACGACGCTTGGTGAAAGGCGGTACCTAGGACGACGAACTTTAAAATGCTTGCAGCCGTGTTTCGGAGGGCGATCGGCGTTCGCGGAAGACCGTCAAAGCGTTAGCCGCTCGCCATCCGTAGAGCTATACTTGCGGCGATGCTTTCAGCGCTTGATCGAAAAATCTTCGTGAAGTGGACGCGGGGGACGTTTCGTCGGGACAAGCGAACCCCGCGCATTGCCATCGTCGGCAACTGCCAAACGCTTGGCGTGGCATACGGCATGCGGATCCTGCTGCCCGACGGGGCCATCGATTTTTATCAAGTCCAGCCACGCACGTGGGCGAGCATTGAACTCCTGGCCGAGACGCTCAAGAATTACGACTACGCCTTTTGTTGCGATTTCCCCAATGGATTTGTGCGTGGCGGCAATTCCGATACCTTGCAGAAGCGTGTCGCGAGGATGATGCGATTTCCGTTGATCGCTTTCGCCGGATTTCATCCCGACATCATCGGAATCGAAGCTTCAAATGGACTGTTAAGCGGCCCGATGGGCCCCTATCATTCCGCCATCGTGCTGCTCGCTTTTCTTGCTGGCTTCTCGATTGATGAGGCAGAGGCGCTGTTCGATCGCACGGTCTTTCAAAAATTGGGTTATTTTGACGTTTGGGACGCCGCCTGTAAGCTGCTCCTGGCGCATGCCGAGGCGACCGGCCTAAACCTCTCCGCGGACTTGCTGCGGTGGAGCCGACGCGGCTGCTTCATGCATACCGTCAATCATCCGAAAGCGTTCGTCCTGTTTGACGTCGCGCGCGCATTGCTGATGCGTATCGGCTTTTGCCCAGCTCCAGTCAACTTTGACGATTACGCCATCGACCCGCTGGCAAGCGATTTCGTTTGGCCGGTCTACACTCCGATCGCGGAGTCCCTGGACCTTCAGGGCAGCTACCTATTCAGGCAGCGCCGGGCTGACCGGCGAAACGGCGCATTTTTGGGGCTCCGGCAATTCATCACGGCCTGCTTCCATACTTATGCCTCGGTGCAACGCACCCAGCTTGCAAATGCGCGCGTGACCGCTTTACTTGAGGATGAGGAGACCATGCGCCTGTTGCATGACGTGGCCGCTCGCAACACTAACTAACCGAGGTGGTTCTTGTCCAGAGGGCCTTACGAGCAAGCGCTCGCCCATCAGTTCTGGCGGCAGGGTGTGGCAGCGGTACCCCCGTTCGCCATCGATCCACTGGTGTCCGCACCCTTCACAATTTCTGCTGACGATAAAATTGCGACCGCGGGCAGTTGCTTTGCACAACATATTGCCACCGCTTTGGCATCCAATGGGCTGCGCTACTTCATCGCCGAGGAACCGCCGGCGAGCTTCACGCGCGAGGAGGTGCGACGTCGAAATTACGGAGTGTTCTCGTGCCGGTATGCAAACATCTATACGGCGAGACAGCTCTTTCAGTTAGCGATGCGCGCCTATGACCGGTACCGCCCCGCCGTTGATGTGTGGACAAGGCAGGATGGGCGGTGTGTCGATCCGTTTCGTCCGCTGATTGAGCCCGATGGCTACGACGACGGCGACAAAGTCCATGCGGATCGGACCGCACACTTGGCAGCCGTGAAGCGGATGCTGGAATCGCTCGACGTCTTCATTTTCACATTCGGTCAAACGGAATGTTGGCGGACCAAGGACGACGGTGCGGTTTTGCCGCTCGCGCCGGGCATCGCAGGCGGCGAGTGGACGCCACAGCATTACGAGTTCTGGAATATGAAGGTCGGCGACGTTAGCGGCGATTTTGTCGCGTTTGTCGATCTGCTGAAGAGCGTTAATCCGCAAGCTCGAATCATCGTGACGATTTCACCGGTTCCTCTCGCCGCGACCTACGAGAATCGTCACGCCCTCGTGTCAAATTCCTATACCAAGGCCACGTTGCGGGTTGCGGTGGACGAAATATGCGCGGCGCGGCCGGAGGTGGTCTATTTCCCGGCTTACGAAATTGTGACCGCGACTTGCAACGCTGCCCGGTTCTTTGACGACGATCAGCGCAACGTGACGCCGCTAGCGATATCGCATGTAATGCGGATCTTCCTCAGACATTTTTCCGCACCGACGGCGCGTAATGCTGCGGCAACAGCGATCGAAGCGGAAACGAAGCGGTTCCTTGCAGTCGTTTGTGAGGAGGATGCACTCGATTTCGCCGGTTAACTGACGCGGTGCTGTACATCGTGGGAAGGAAAATCAATGGTGGATCGAACGATTGATTTGCTTGCCACCTGCCCACCGCGCAAATTGTCGACTGATGGCAGGACCTATCTACAAGAGGTGATCGATGTTGCCCGATGGAGTGAGCAAGCGGGTTTTACCGGTATCCTAATCTACACAGCCAATGCCGCCCAGGCCGATCCTTGGCTGTTAGCGCAAGTCATAATCCAGAACACTCATACAATCTGTCCGTTGGTTGCAGTTCAGCCGATCTATATGCACCCCTTTACGGTCGCCAAGCTGGTTTCCTCACTCAGCAATTTCTACGACAGAAGAATTGATCTCAATCTGGTCGCCGGCGGATTCAAGGCCGACCTCGTCGCGCTCAATGATCCGGCGCCACACGACCAGCGCTATGACCGCCTCATCGAGTACACGTCCATCCTAAAGCTGTTGCTCGGCAATTCCTCGGCGATAAACTATTCGGGGATATTCTATTCGGTGGAACACCTGCGGTTAGAGCCGGCCCTGCCCAGTGGATTGTTTCCGCGGTTGTTCATGGCGGGCTCGTCAACGGTCGGCGTTGCGGCAGCGCGTAAGCTCGACGCGCTTGCGATGCGTTATCCAACCGGGACAGAGAGAATTGATAGCTCCGTGAAGTCCGGCATCCGTGTTGGCGTCATCGCGCGACCGGAGGAGGAGGAGGCCTGGAGGGTCGCTCGCAAACGCTTTCCCGATGACCGTAAGGGGCAAATCACCCACATGCTTGCGATGTCGGTTTCGGATTCCGTATGGCATCAGCGGCTGTCCGACATGGGCGAGGACACCGATCAAAGGCGGGGGCCCTACTGGCTTGGTCCATTCGAAAACTATCAGGAATATTGTCCTTACTTGGTGGGCAGCTACCAACAGGTGGCTGACGCGCTAATGAAACATATCATTGCGGGCAACAGTGCCTTCATTTTTGATACCCCAGCGGATGGCGAGGAGCTCATTCACGTGAAGCACGCATTCGCTCTCGCGATGCAAGTCAGTTGCCGTGAAAAGGGCGGGTTGGAGAGGACTGAAGATATTCCAGCACATCGGCGGCTCGATAAAGGGGAAGCGATATGAAGGCCGGTCACCCCTATCAAATCGGCAGCACGGTGCCAGATCGGGAACAACGTCTTTAAAGCGCAACCCGACTCCAAATCTGCCGAATGGGCTGAAGCCGTCGAGATTGCTGTATGTGGCAGCGGCTTGATTGAAGATTTTTGGTCCGAGGATCGAATGCTATGATCGTGGCGGATCCTCAACAGCGAGCAAGCGGGCATCACGTCTGATCAATACCGTCGCGACCACGGCGACCGATGCTGCCGAAGCCAGAATAACGAAGTCGATTGCAGTTAGCGGAGCCCACAAGGTTGCCACGGGACGGGGCGGCGCGACGAACATCCAGGTGTTGAGGACGATCATGCCGACCCGCACCTCGGTTGGGCCCACACCGTTGAATGCGATCTGCAATGTGCCCAACACGTTGGCGCGCACAAAGGTATAAACCGCCATCACAAGGTAGGCGATCAAGGCAAGGCAGGCCACCTCGAAGCGGACATACGGCGTCAATCCAATTCCCAACGCAAAGAATATCTCGGCGTAAAGATCGGTCGTGTGGTCGATGAAGAAGCCGTACCGCGGCCGTTCGATTCGCCGCGCGCGCGCCAGCGTACCATCCAGTGAATCACCGAACCAATTGATGATGATTCCCGCTGTGGCCAGCCAAAGAAACCCCGGATGCCAACGCGATAGGGGATAACCGAGGAATGCGGTAGCTGAGCCGGCAAGCCCGAGTGCCGTAAGTTGATCGGGCGTTATTTGCGGTGGCAGACGAGCGACCAGCCACCGCAGCAGCGGCCGTTCGAGCGGCTGCCACAAGCCTTCATTAAGCCGCCGTCGTTGATCCATGTGAGCCGCCATCAAGGACTGAAGCCAGTTAGCAATCTATGGTTGTATGTCGCTAATCGCCAAAAATGCACGTCTTATTAGCCATACCGAACGTCCGCGATCATTTCTTAATGCTCTGTGGCCTTATCGCAACACATTGTGACCGAGTGTACCGACTTCAACTTGCAGCATAGACCCTCCACCACAGAGCACCTATAGTCGAGCAGAGGGGAAAGGCGTTCGATGGGGCGCTACGGGACGCTATTTTGCGCGGCGGCACTCGCGTGTCTAACCGCGGCATGTTCATCCATGCCGGCGGACGGCCCGTTGTTGGCCGATGTGGTGGATAGAGCATCCGCGCCGACCAACTCGGTCAATCTCGATTACGTGTTGATTGAGGTCACCGACCCTATTGTGAACGCCCTGTCGGCCCGTCCCTTCGAATCTCTGCAACATACGTTCGGCATTGGCGGTCCACCTCCGGCGCTCACCATCGGCGTCGGGGACGCTGTTAACGTCACGATCTGGGAGGCCGGTCCGGGCGGCCTATTCTCGACCGCGCCAAGCCAGATCGTGGCTGGCAGCCGCACCGCGGTCATTCCTGAACAGGTGGTCGCGCGCGATGGAACGATATCCATTCCTTATGCCGGCCGTATTCGGGTCGTCGGGATGCCTCCCGGGGTGGTCGAACAGCTCATTGTCGATCGTTTGCAGGGCAAAGCCATCGAGCCGCAAGCCGTTGTTACGGTTTCAAAGAATATAAGCAATACGGTCGCGGTTGCAGGCGAGGTGGTGAACGGCGCGCGGGTGCCGCTGACACTAAAGGGAGATCGCGTCCTGGACGTGATCGCGGCGGCCGGCGGCCTCCGTGCTCCTGCCAATGAATCGATCATACGGCTCACCAGGCAAAACCGCACCGTAAGCGTGCCCTACAATGCGATCCTGGCAAGGCCGACAGAGAATATTTTCTTGCGTGGCGGCGACACCCTAACGGTCGTGCGGCAACCGCAGACTTTCACGGTATTCGGCGCAACCGGCCGGAACGCGGTTGTTCCGTTCGAGGCCGACATCATCACGCTTGAGGAGGCGGTCGCAAAAGCCGGCGGTCTGCTTGACTATCGCGCGGATCCGACGGGCGTCTTCCTGTTCCGCTACGAGCCGGTCGGGCTGGTTCGAGAAATGATTCCAGACCGATCGTTTGGGCCGCCAGTTATTCCTGTGGTCTATCGCCTCAATTTCCGCGATGCCAGCTCGTATTTTCTGGCACGCAGGTTTGTCATTCGCGACAAGGACCTCGTCTATGTCGCCAATCATCCGGTTAGCGAGCTGCAGAAGGTCTTCGGCGTCATCGGTGCAGCAATTTCGCCGCCAATGTCGGCGGCCGCTACGGGTGCGGCCGTTTATGCGACGCACCCATGAGCCGAAGATTCGTACGTTGTTGATCGCGCTCCGGTCGACCCTTTGATAGCGCGATATCGTTGACGATCACGTCCGCTGCAGCTCTGAGCAAGTTACCGCTTTGAGGTCACCCTACGGGGTCGAAGATAGATGACGTTGTGAGAAAAGGCGGAAGTCTGGGTTGCGTCGGTACGGCTGCCTCCGTCGGCACATGCAGATTCGTCTGCGCCAGCCGTTCCTCCGGCGGTGACATTCTGAACAGAATCCACCGTCGCGACCGGATTGAGGGTGCCGCCATCAATAGCGATTACGACCGTTGAGGCGTACTCCGATGAGCTGTCGTTTGGCATCTCGCGGTTTGATCCGGTGTAGCGGCCTTCTCTCGACTACCATGCTGATGTCCCTGAGTCAGCACCTCCAATCGATCTTTGCCGCTTTGCAAAGATCAGTAGAGCGCCCGGCTAGCCTGACCGAGGCTCAGGTTGAGGCGATTAAACCTGCGTCCTCACTCGATCATTTTTCAGTCCGGCGCGATCCGCGGCGCGCGTGACGTATCCGACCTCTCTGGTAAGGTTGAGTGCTTGGATGATCTTGGCCCCTGGGTTTTGGCCGTTCAGTACGTGGGTCAAGTAGGTTCGGTCGAGCCCGGTAAGGCGAGCGTATTCGCTATGACTGCCGGCTCGCGCTACTTCCTCTCTTAAGCGCTTTAGCAGCTCTTGTTTGCTCGGGAATGTGACCCTTCTCAGTCCCAACGCATCAATAATCTTTTTCGTGAGGGGCCTTTTGCCACGCAAGACTTGATTGAGTGTGCTTCTGTCGACGCCCGTCTGCCGCGCCCACTCAGTCTGCCCGCCTGATTTCTCAACTTTCGCTGCAAGTTCGTTGAGCACCATGCCCTCGTCCAGGATATCTCCCGACGGTGTTGGCGGCATCAAAATCCTCCATGTCGTGGCCGGCTTGATATGCCTTTTCGACAGACGTTCTTTCATCCGTTGTTATGAGCAAAACCGCTGACGCCGCAATAGGAAAAGCTCGCGTGATTCCCTTGCCGTCAACGGGGCGATTTCGCTCTGACGCCAACTAGGCAGTAGGCTCGGTTTTTAACTTGTCTGCGTCCGTACAAGGAGGCTCGCGGGTGGATTATTTTTTATGCAGGCCCAGCGAATCAGCAAAGCGTTGCAAGTTCGCAACAGCAACAAAGTTAAAGAAGTGTAAAGCGTTGAATTCATTTGGCGCTTCTCCTCACGCCGAGTACCACCGTAGCAGGGCAGTTGCGCCGTTCGTGTTCGCAGCGGCCGGGGTACAGAGGCGTAGGCCTCTGTAGGCAGGATGGAGAACGATTATGCGTCATGTTTGGATATCTGTTGCGGCGGCTGCAGGATTAAGCGTTGTTGCTGCTCAAGGCACTTTCGCCGCTGATCTAGGAGTAGCCTATAAGGCTCCCCCGCCGCCTCTCCCGGTCTTCTCTTGGACCGGATTCTACATCGGCGCCCACTTTGGCGACGGATGGAGCACCACCGAAACAAACGCCAATTTGGGAGCGGCTTTGGCTGGTATTCCAGGCTTCGCGGGAGTTGGATTGAATGTCCCGGTGTCGTCGCAAACCGGTAATGGCTTCCTCGGCGGCATTCAGGGCGGGTACAACTGGCAGTGGACCCATTCGATCGTCTTCGGCGTGGAAGGCGATTTCAGCTGGACCGGGATCGAGAGCAATGCTCCCTGCCTCGTTGTCTTCAACTGCAATGTGAAAAACCCATGGACAGCCGATTTCGCTGGCCGTGTCGGTGTGCTGGCAACAGAAAAGACGATGCTTTTTGTGAAGGGTGGTATCGCCTGGGCCAAAAATGAATATACCTTCGGCAATTCCATCACCGCGGGCGGCGCGACATTCGCCGTGAACGGCACCGCGAACGAAGTGAAGACCGGCGCTCTGTTTGGCATGGGTGTAGAATACGCGTTCTTGCCCGGCTGGTCGGCGAAGATCGAGTACGACTACATGGACTTCGGCAAGGACACGCTGAACTTTCCGATCGGGATAACTGCTGCAGGGGCCGCTGTCGGGGCGAATGTTCCGACAACCTTTAACAACAATATTCACGAGGTAAAGGCCGGAGTTAACTGGCACTTCTAAGCTAATCTTGGAGACGAACGTCTGATCTCAGATCCATGTGATCGGAGATCTCCTGTGTCCCGCTGGGCTCAGCCCTAACAATCCTCCGGGCGGGCCACATGAGGAAGCTCCAGCCATAGCTGGAGCTTCCTATTTTAATAACCAGTCAGATTTTGGTAACAAGCCACCCGTAGGCTCAACCATCGGCGCTCAAGCTGCGGAGAAAACCGCTGGCCCTGCCCAGGCGTCTGAATTTTGCTCTGGTTGGCCGCTGACATCGGATCGCGTCGCCGAGTGACGAAGACTCATTGGGTAAAGGTGCCGAGGCCGCTAAGCCATGACCTCGGTCACCAATCATCCTTCGTGGCCTTGATGCGAACGCCAGCGCTCGCAGCGGCGCGGTTGTCGATTTACCGAACGAAGCCATCGATAGGGCAGGCGGACTGGAAAGGGATCGTTGAGCGCCAAGTCGCCCGAATGGTCTACGTGCCAGCAACGAGCCAATCGGGGGCGAGGCCGCGTCATCGAATGAAGCGCGGTCAAGACGACAGCGGGAATTCAGAGCTTGCCGGTCAGGCGCAGCGTCGGACCTTGATAAAACCGGTCCTCGTTGACGACGGCTCCATTGCCATCGAACGTCTTGAGCGCATGCCAATAGCCATCAAACCGGTAGGCAGCGGTCAATTTGAGATTGGTGGTGAGCCAGTAGGAGAGGCCGGCTTCGGCATCCAGGTTGAAGACAAAGGCAGTATCGGAGGCGCCGAAATTGGTGAAGGCGAAACTTGCCGCTTCGCCGGCGGTACTGACATCGAGCGACCGCACGCCGTAAAGGGCGGCCATGCCGCCGAGATAATCGATCGACCAGCCGTAGCCGAGCGGAATGTTGCCTTCGATGCCGGCACGCGGGCCGCCGCCGACGAACCGGCTCTTCTGCTCGAACGAGAACGCACCCGGTCGGGCGCCGACCAGGCCGACACCGAAGAACCCGCCGGAGTAGAGAGTCGGCGCGAGAAAATTGGCAGACCCGCTGGTTTTCGAATCGATCTCGGCAATGCGCAGACCTGCCTTGATCTGGGCGTGGCCGATGCCGATGTCGCGGCCGACCGCGAAATCCGCAAGGCCGTGCTGCTCGCGCTCGACAAACGTGCCATTGGCCGCGACCGGGGCATTGAAGTTGCCGACCGGCCCCGCAAACAGCGTAACCGATGGAACCACGATGCTGCCGTTGCGTCCGAACGCGCCGGAGTTCTTGGCCGACCCGTAGCGTACGTCGGCGCTCACATGCCACGCCGAATCGAAGAAGCGATAGTCAAATCCCGCCGCACCTTCGCCGCCATGCCCAGGTTTGCCGACATTGATCGGATCGCCAACGTTGATCGAGCCGCCGGTGACGGAGGCAAGTTCGCCCTCGCCCCATACGGTCCACTGGGCGGATGGGATCGGCGCCCACTCTTTGGTCAAGAGCCTTCGCTCTTTGGTGTAAAGGGGAGGCGGTGACGGCGGCGCAAAGCCGAACAGCGTATCGGTTGCGCCGGTCAATCGCAGCATCGGGCCGGTGTAGAACCGGTCCTGATTGGTGACCGTGCCGTTGCCGTTGAACGTCTTGAGCGCGCCCCAGTAGCCGTCAAATCGGTAGCTCGCCGACAGCTTGAGATTGCTCGAGAGCCAGTAAGACAGGCCGGCCTGCGCATCGAGATTGAGCACGGTCGTCAGGTCGGATGAACCAAAATCGGCAAAGCCTGCGGCGGCCGCAACCCCACCGCCCGCGACATCGAGCGACCGCGCGCCAAAGAGGGCAGAGATGCCGCCGAGATAATCGAACGCCCAACCGCCGCCCAGCGGAATCGAACCGTCAATTCCCAATCTTGGTCCGGCGCCGGCAAACCGGCTGTTTTGCGCAAACCCGAAGGGATTAGGTGCGAGCGGCGCCGAGATCGGAACGAACAGCGGCACATTGAACACGCCGTTGCCAGAGCTTTTGGCCTCGATCTCGGCAATGCGCAGGCCGACCTTGAGCTGGGTTTGACCAAGGCCGATGTCCCGGCCAACGGCAAAATCCGCCAAGGCATGGCTTTCCTTTTGAGTGAAAACGCCGTTGCCATTGGCGATGGTGGCAACCGGCGGCAGCGGCGCCCCCGGCGTCGACAAGCCGTTCGGAACAATGAACGTCCCTCGGGCCCCGAACGCGCCTGACTGTTGCGAGTTGCTGCCATAGCGGACCTGAGCGCTCACATGCCACGGCGTCAGCGCGAATCGGCAATCGAATCCCGCCGCGACCTCAGGCCCCCATTTGGATTTGCCGGCGTCGAACCCGAACGAGCCGAGATGGGTGTCGCCGCCAACGATCGACGTCGCGCCGCCTTCGCCCCACCATTCACAGCGCCCGGGGTCGGCCGCTCTGACGGCCAGCGGACGCAGCTCTTCACCTCTGACCTGCGGCGAGGCGGCGGCGAGTGCGATGACTGACACGCTCACGCACAGAAGCCGGCGTGCCTTGAGTGAAGACATGTGTACTTGCCCCGCCTGTTATCCGGTGAAGGTATTCCGGCGGGGGCTGCGCTAATGTGACAAACAGAACAACATGACTTCTGCCACCAACATTGCTTGTTTTGTGTTGCGTCGACGCAACAAATGGATCTTCATCACGCTGCCATGAAACTAAAATCCTGGAGCTCCGCCAAAGCGATAATGGTGCACACCAAGCCGACAGTTGGATTCGCACCGCATGCAATCAGGAGGCAAAGATTCGTCCGCCGTAAATTCGGGCGTGACTGGCATGGGCGCGTCAGGCGGTCTTCGGGAGCGAGCCGGCAGGCAAATTCCTCGCAAAGCCCACCAACGTTGGACCGTGCATCTCGCAGCCAAGACAGCGCGGGCAGGGGCCGCCGCCTCTGAGACATCGCCAAGCAGCTGCGCATGGGCCGATCGCGACAGCCTGCTACACCGATCCCCGCGTCGGCGACCGCAATCAACCGATCGATTTGTTGAGGTCGTGTGGTTGCCTCAGCAGCGCGCGCAATTGTTTGCGCTCCTCGATCGCCTCACGGGTATACCAACCATGTTTGCGCGCGTTCTGGTTGCCGCGCGGTGCGCCGGAGCCCGCGGCGCCGCCGTGCATGCGACACCGTCGTTTGCCAGTAACGGCCGGCGACCGGCACGGCTTCCCCGAGCGGGTCTTTGCGCCGCAACGCGGGCTCGCCAGCATTGGGCCGGTATTGCGCGGATGGTTGCCCATCATTTTTTGTCCTTGCGGTTCGCCGGGATCGGGGCCGGCTGTTCGGCAGCATTGATGATCGGCATGGGGGCAGCCCTCGCATCGGTCAGCGCCGGCTGCGCGGCCGCACTCCGCCCCCATATCCGCTCGCGGGAAGCTTGCGTGACGTTGCCGACGATCGCCTGCCCGCCGTCTTGCACCGATACGTGCCGGACTGTCACCTTCTGTTCGCCACCCGTCTGGTAGCGCTTCAAGGCTTCGATTTGGCTCGAATACAAGCGAAAAAGCTTCATAGCGATGGACAGACCGCTTTCCCGCTGCGTCGCCAACATCTCATTTTGGCTCAAGCACAAAAATTTCATGCCCGTCACATGGACAACAGCCATTTGGGTCGCAAGGATCGCTTCCGTGTGATTTTGCGGGTCAGCGCTTTTGACAGCCGAAAGCATGAAATTGAGGGCGACCTCATCCAATCGGCCACCGACCGAACTCGCCTTAATCAGCTGGGTGACGAGGCCGCGAGCGAACTCATTGTCACTGGTGCTGGTGGGGTCGAGATATTTGATGCCGATCGATCTGGCTGCGACCAACGACATATCGGTTTCTTTCGTCGTTAACTCCCATCTCTGCGCCTTTTTGGTCTCCTCGCCCGGGACAGTATTCGGCGGCGCGAGTTGGTTAGACTTGATTTGTTGGCGCTTTAGTTGTTTTGTACATAACTTACTATTATTACGTGATTTGCCATTATTGGTTGTCATTTTTGATTTTCGCCTCCTTTTTGCTAGGCCGCTTGCTGGAGTATCCACGCCAATATTTCCAACGAACATGGCCGAGCTTTGGTTCGGCTACCGCCGACGAGAAAAGGCGACTTTGCATGGGGTTGTTTTTTGATTTTTTTTTGCAAGATTGCCCCCCCGGGGGTCTGTCTTGCAGGCCCGCCGCTGGTTTGAGGCCGCGGCGAAGCAGGGCAACGAGGCCGCCGCGCGCAGGCTGGAGCGGATGGGTTAGCTCGCCTCAATCTCGGATGGCGCACGCAATTTTCCGCAAACAATAGTGCTAGAGCGCCATCACCTCCTCGATCGCGCGGTGGGCTTGGTCAATCGCGACATCGGTATAGGCTCCGGCGCCTGCATCCGAGTTGGCGATCGTGATGCGCCCGAACGGTGCCCGCCCGATGACGTGCGGCTGCTCGTGCTCGTTCCAGTCGGGATCGAACAGCGGATTGTACTCGTAGGCGTAGCCGTGCGGCCATCGATTGACGGTGATGGCGAGAATGTCGGCAGCCGCGTCGAACCCGCCGGGGCCGAGAGTGCGCGCAAGCTGGTCGCGGATGTTGTGCTCGAACACCTCGAAGCTCGTGGTCAAGAGCTCGGCATGGCCGATGCGATGCTGCTCCCGCTCGTCGAGACCCGGCTTGCAGGGTATGCGCTGCATGTGGACGAGGATTGGATCGTCCGGCGACCGCACGCTCAGGTAACCGCCGATATCGACCGTCTGGTTGAGCCGCAAGCTCGAATGATACGAGCCGGGCGCATAGATCTCGTTGACGCCCAGCGCCTTGAAGGCGCGCCAATTGCGGATCGCCACGCTGGTGTAAACGAGCGGTATCTTGACCGGGTAATGGAGCGCCTCCTTCTGCCGCGCCGGCAGCTCGGGGCAGAGATAGGGGATCATCATGTTCCAGCAGGCGAGCACCACGGCCTTGCCGCGCGCCGCGACTAACGTGCCGTTCCGCGAGTAGATCACCTCGGCTTCCCGCGCCGCGCCCGGCTTCCCGATATTGCGCACGGAGAGCGCGGTGCTGGCGAGCCTGATGCGCACCGGCGCGCCGTCGCGATCGAGCGCGCCATAATCCGCAGCCGCGGTGACGATATCCTCCGCCGACGAGCCAGCAATCGAAGAGGGCATCGACGAGGGCACGAGGCTGCGCACCAGGAGCCGCGCGATCGAGGCGTTGCCGTCGGGAAAATGAAATTTGTAGGAGCCGCCGGTGGCGGCATAGCCGGATGCAGTGAACCCCATATGCGGCGCCGCGCCCGGCGTGAGGCCTAGCCCCTGGAAGCCCGGGAACTCGAACGCCCACACTTCAAGGGCCGCGACGGCCTCGATCCCGACGCCCCACTCGTCATGCGTCCGCGCCTGGAAGACGGGCAGCACGCCCGGATCGACTTTCGCGACATTGAGCAGGAAATCGCGATAGGTCATCCGCGCGAGGCGCGCCTTCTTCTCCTGCGAAGAGAGGCCGGGCATGTAGTCGATCTTGGCCTCGTAAAGCCTCGCGATATCGGCGCGCACCGCAGGCGTGAGCGGTGCCTCGGCCAAGAGCGCGGCCCACGGCTTTGCGCCGACACCGACCACGAGCTTGTCGGCGCCAAATGTCTCGCGGTCGAAGAAGATGCCGCGGCCGAGCCCCAGCCTGCGGTAAAAATCCTTCTTGGTGCAGGCGGCATCGAGCTTCACCGGATCGACGCCGAGCTTGCGCATGAGCCCGGCTGCAATCACGCTGTAGGGCCGCGGGCTGTCGATCTCCAGCGTTCCGCCATTGATCAGCTCGATCCGGCCGTTGAGCGCGAATTCGTTGCGTTTCGCGTGCCCGCCAAAGTCGTCGTGATTGTCGAGGATGAGAATGCGCGCTGAAGCGTCGCGCTCGCGATAGAAATAGGCAGCCGCAAGACCGCTGATGCCGCCGCCGACGATTACGAGATCGTAGGTCTCGACCGCGCTCGGCTCTTGCAGCGCTAGATCGCCATCGCGCAGTTTGTGCGCGACCTCGAACGATCCAGGATGGCTGCCCCGCAGTCCAGTCAACCGCGGCGGATAGTTTTGAGGCTGCGTTGCCGCTTCGCCGGCTAAGCCTTCGGTCGCGGCGCCCATCAACATGCCGCCCGCGATCGAGCCGGCCGCAATCGCCACACCATTGAGGAAATCGCGCCGCGCGATCGGCCGGTCCATTCGAAGTCCCCGATCGTCCATGGATTGGCAACGTCAGGTTAGCGCCGCCGCCGGTCGCCACCCGGCGTCGGGTGGCGCGCGCGCGGCCAGTTGCTCACCTAGCGAGGTGGCCAAGCTTGAACGCGTCCTTCGCGTCGACGCGGAGGACGCGCTGAGAGAGTGGCGGGTCCGCCTAGTTCAGCGGCTCCACCTTGACGAGGGCGGCGCCGTGCGCGCTGCCCGTCCAGAAGGTGACCGGCGACGTCGAATTGTCGACGAATACGCTGCGCATGTTGGTTTCCTTCGGCAGCAGGTATTCGATGGTCGCGCCGGTCTTGGGATCAAGCCTTACCGCCCGGTCCGTGTGCATTGTGCTGGCCCAGATCTCGCCGTTCTTGTCGACGGCGGCGCGGTACGGATAGGTATAGGCCGGCATCGGCCATTCCGTCATTTTTTCAGTTTTCGTGTCGAACAGTGCGACCTTGTTGCCGCGAAACTCGGTGACGAGGATGCGGTCCTGATCATCGATCGTCATCCGCCGTGCGCGCGCATGCGGCGTCGGCAGGTCGTGCCACGTCACCTTGCCGGTCTTGGCGTCGATCTTGCCCAGATGACCGAGCTGGAACTCGGCCATCCACAAGTTGTTGTGCGAGTCGGAAATGACCTGGTAGATCGAGGCGGGGCGACTGACGAGATCCTTCAGCGGTTGAAACCGCTCCCACGCGCCGGTGGCGAGATCGAGACGATAGATATCCTGCGTCCCGACGCTCTTGGTCCAAACCTTGCCGTCCACGTCGTGGCGCAGACCGACAAAGTTCAGCTGGACACGATAATCATTATATTCAGGGGCCAGCGGATAGAACTTGATTTGCTCCGTCTTGGGATCGAGATTTCCGAGCGCGCCCTGGAACATTGTGTCGAACCACAGCGTGCCGCGCTTATCCAGATCGAGCGAGAGATTGCCAACCGGAGCGTCCGCTTTGAAGTGCTGAACGGGGTATTCGGTCAGCTTGAGGGTTTTCGGGTCGAATTTGGAAATGAAAAGCTCGCCGAAATCCGAATACCAGACGGCGCCCTGCGCATCGACCACCACGTCGTGCGGCTCGATCGTCGGGCGCGGCAAATCATATTCGGTGATAATCGCCCGCGTCGCCTGACCGGTCGGACGCGGCAGCGTCTTCAACGGATACTCCCACTTGTCGACGGTGCTTAGATTGATCGTCGCGAGGTATTCGGCCGCCTTTCGATATTGCTCGGGAGTGCCGGACCGCGCCGGGTCGAGCATGCGCTGCGGCTTGATCGGCTGGCTCACCGGCGCATAGCCCCGCATGCGCGTGATGACCTGCGTCCATTCATCCGCATCGTGGGTCGAGCGGACAATGCGCTCGAGCGTATGACAGCCGGTGCAGTCCAGCAGGAAAGCCTTTTGATCCTCGGTGCCGGGCATGCTCATCATCCATTCGGCATTGCTGAGCTCGGCAGCGAGATTCTTCGTCTTGCGGAGCTTGAGGTCGACCTTTGCGGTTTGTTCGTCCGAGACGTCCGCAGTCGCCGCGCCATCGAGATCGTAGCCAACGGCGCGAATCTTGATCGCGTATTTCCCCGCCGCCAATCGATCCGCCGGAAACTGGTAACGGCCCTGCGCGTCCGTGATGACGCTCACCGCGACGGTCGAGCCGAGCTTCTTCGCGCTGACCACCACCCCCTCCATGGCGCCTTCGGCCTCGGACGAGACCTGCCCGGTTAAGGCCGAGGATGCAGCGCTTTGCGCAGCAACCGGCAGCACCGCGGAGGCGAGAATGACGGCAGAGCTTGCGGTCAGGATTGGCAACATACGACGTGTTCGCATTGATTCCTCCCAAGGCTTCTGTCGCAGCATTCAGCGGCAAAGCATCTTGCCCACCACTGTAAAATACGCTGCGGCTCGGCGCCACCGGCTTTATGGCGCTGATGCACATCCTGGTTGGCCAGAGCCTCGCAGCTGTTGGACGGATATTTGGCTCAAGCCTACGGCTTTCCGCAGACGTGTCGGGGCGGCTCGGCGGCGCGTTTCATTTTGAAGACGCCTTGAACGGTACCCCCGCTCAGATAAAGTCGGGCAAAAGCATGCATTTGTTGCAGGCGCGATAACGATTTCCGGGAGGCAACCGATGGCCCACCAGGCACTCACGGTCAACGGCAGGTCGTATGCGATCGAGGTCGATGACCCCGATATGCCGCTGCTCTACGCTTTGCGCGACGATCTTGGCCTGAACAATCCGCGGTTCGGCTGCGGCCTCGGCCAGTGCGGCGCCTGCACGGTCCACATCGACGGACGCCCGGTGCGCTCCTGCGTGACGCCGGTATCGTCGGTCGGGGATGGCAAGATCACAACGCTCGCGGGTCTCGGCACGCCGGAGAAGCCGCATCCGATCCAGCGCGCCTGGCTCGACGAACAGGTGTCGCAGTGCGCCTACTGCATCAACGGCTGGATCATGACCGCCGCCGCGCTGCTCGCCGAAAAGCCGCAGCCGACCGACGCCGAGATCAAGGACGCGTTCGCGTCGCTGATCTGTCGCTGCGGAACTCATGGCGCGGCGATCCGCGCCGTCAAGCGCGCCGCGCACTCGATCTGAGGAGGCGAGCGATGTCCGTCGAACTCAATCGCCGCGCCTTCATCTCCTCGACCGGCGCGCTCGTGGTCGCGCTTGCCGCGCCCGATCTCGCCGAAGCCGCAACCGGCGCTGCTGGTGCCGCGCTCGCCCCCGACCAGCTCGATTCCTACGTCGCGATCGAGAAGGACGGCAGCATCACCGCCTATTACGGCAAGATCGACGGCGGCCAGGGCCTCGGCACTTCAATTCCGCAAATGATCGCCGAAGAACTCGATGTGCCGCTCGCGCGCGTGCGTCTCGTCATGGGCGACACGGCGCGCACCGTCAACATGGGCGGAGCGAGCGCCGCCACCGGCATTTCCCGCGCCGGCATGAACCTGCGCGAGATGGCGGCCGAGGCGCGCCGGCTGATGATTGGGATGGCGGCGAAATCGCTCGGCGTTGCTCCGGAGCAATTAACGATCGCGGACGGCGTTATCAGCGACAAGGCGGGCGGCCGGCGCGTCACCTATGCCGAGCTCGTCGGCGGGGGCCGGTTCGACGCCCCGGTGCAGTGGAACGGCCAACTCGGACTCAATCTCGCAGTCAAAGGCAACGCCAAGCTTAAAGAGCCGAAGGACTTCAAAGTCATCGGCAGATCACCGCCGCGCCGCGACCTGCCCGGAAAAGTGTTCGGCACGCTTGAGATGGCGCCGGATGTCCGGCTGCCCGGCATGCTGCACGCTCGCATGATCCGGCCGACCGTCGCGGGCGCCGTGCCGGTCGAGGTCGACGAAGCCTCGATCGCCGACATTCCAGGCGCGCGCATGGTGTGGATCAAGAACCTGCTCGCGGTCGTCGCCGAAAAGGAATGGAACGCGGTGCGGGCGGCGCAGAAACTCAAGGTGACGTGGTCGCAATCCACGCCAAACTTCCCGGGCCATGACGGGCTGCACGCGCACATCCGCAAGGCCTCGGTCGTCAAACGCCATATCCAAATGGCGAACGGCGATTTCGATGAGGGGATCAAGCGCGCGGTTCGCATCATTGAAGGCGACTACGAATTCCCGACCCACTCACATTCCTCGACGGGCCCGGCCTGCGGCGTCGCCGACGTGCGCGACGGTGCCTGCACGCTCTACACCTCGACCCAGAAACCGCATTATGCGGCCGAAGGCGTCGCCGAGCTTCTCGGCCTGCCGCGCGACAAGGTGCGGGCGATCTGGATGTTCGGCACCGGAAGTTATGGCCGCAACGACCAGGGCGATGCGACTGCCGACGCCGCGGTGCTGTCGCAGCATCTCGGCCGCCCGGTGCGCGTGCAGTACATGCGCCACGAGGGCATCGCATGGGATCCCAAGGGCACCGCCACGGTCAACCGCAGCAAGGTCGGCCTCGACGGCGAAGGCAAGATCATCGCTTACGAGAACATCAGCAAAGGGTTCTCGCGCCTCGACGTCGCCACCAACGAGGGCCGGCCCGCCGACCTTCTCACGGGCCATCTGCTCGGCGTTCCGCTCAAGCCGGAACAGAGCTTCGAGATTCCGGTCGCCTCCTACACGTTCGAGCACAAACGGCTCGGCTGGGAGACCATTCCGCCGCTGATGGACCGCGCCTCGCCGATGCGAACGACGCACCTGCGCGATCCTTACGGACCGCCGATCCTGTTCGGCAGCGAATCCTTCATGGACGAGGTCGCGGCGGCGACCGACACCGATCCGGTGGATTTCCGCCTGCGCTATCTCACCCATCCGCGCGACCGCGAGGCGGTGCGCATCGCGGCCGAGCATTTCGGGTGGGACAAGCGGTCGTCCCCGCGCCGTGACCAGCGCGCCGCCGATGTGGCGGTCGGGCGCGGCATTGCCTACCGGCGGCATTTCACCACCTTCATCGCGCTGGTCGCGGAAGTGCGGGTGCACCGCCGCACCGGCGTGATCGAGCCACTGCGCTATGTCTGCGCCCATGATGTCGGGCTCATCGTCAATCCCGACACTCTGCGCCACGTCATCGACCGCCAATTGGTGTACGGCACCAGCCGCGCGATGTTCGAGGAACTGCAGTTCGATGACAAAATGGTCACGAGTATCGACTGGGAAACCTATCCGGTGCTGCGGGCGGACTTCCCGCTGCCGCAGATCGACATCGTGCTGATCAACCGCCCTGAGGAGGCGCCGTCGGGAGCCGCCGAAATGGCGCTCGGCCTCGTGCCGGCCGCTGTCGGCAACGCGGTGTTCGATGCCACCGGCGTTCGGCTGCGGCGAGTGCCCTTCACGCCGGCGCGCGTCAAGACGGCACTCGACAACGCCTGAGACCAGCGAGGCCCCAGACTTCTTCGAAGCTCCAACGCGGCGACCCCGGGAGCGAACTGCGCGCACATCGCAAGGGCGATGGCGGTGACCGCCGACCCCAATGGCGTCAGCTGGCGCAATGGTGTTTGATTGGGATCGCGTTCGTTTTGACACACCGGGCTGCCCAAGGAGGAAATCATGCGTCTTAAATCCTGCCTGATCCCGCTCACCGCGATAGTCGCCATCGCGTCCGTTGCGGAAGCATCTGCCCAGGCGATGGTTCGCGAGCAGAAGGTCATCTCAAGCGCCGGCGCTCGCGCCTTGGTGGACGCCTGCACGGCATGGGCTGAACATAATCACGTGACGCTCGCGATGTCGGTGTTGGATTGGGCGGGGAACCAGATCGAGTCCCATGCGATGGAAGGGGCGGCCGCGAACTCTATCGATACGGCTTTGCTGAAGGCGAAATCGGGGCTGCGCTGGCGTCGACCAACCTCGGAAATGAACAAGATCGTGCGGTCGGGCCAAAACCTGGCGCCGACATTCATGCACGATTTTCCGCAGCCTGGCGCGCTGCCAATCGTGGTCGACGGCGAGGTCATCGGGTCGATGGGGGTTTCGAGCGCGGACGGCGAGAAATGCGCGCAAGCCGCCATCGACGCGGTGTTCAGCAAACAAAGGACCGCTGCGCCATAAGCCGAAAGCATTAATTCCCGCGGGGCGCTTGCTGAGCGATCCCCGCGTGGCTTGAAGTTATGACGTTGTGTCTGCCGATATCAAAACTGACGTCGAACTGGTGGATGGGAGGAACTCATGGCGAAACGCAGCGCTTCGATCCTGGTTGCCTTGCTGGCGAGCAGCGCGTTCGCGTTGCCTGCGATCGGAGGCGACGTGACGCCGGAACGGCTGATCAATGCCGACAAGGAGCCCCAGAACTGGCTGATGAATCACCGTACCTATGATGGTCAGCGATTCTCGCCGCTCGCCCGCATAAACAAGGATAACGTCAAAAACCTGCGCCTTGTTTATGCGGTCCCGCTCGGAGGCAGCGCGGGCAATGAGTTCAATGAGGCCACGCCGCTGGCCGAGGATGGGTTCCTTTACATCACCGATTCCTGGGGCGTTCTTTACAAGATCGACGCGACGTCGGGAGACCGCGGCCGCATCGTCTGGCGCATGGACCCGAAGCAGGAGCGCCAGCAGGCCAATCGCGGCGCGGCGTTCTGGCGCAATCTCGTCATCACGCCGGCCAACCACCCCGCCCGCGTCATCGCGACCGACAAGGAAACGGGCAAGGTGGCCTGGGAGACCAACGTCACGTTCGGCGCATCCCAGATGGGCAACACCGGAGCACCGCTCGTCGTCAAAGATAAGGTCGTCTTCGGAGCAGCCGGGAGCAACTCCGGCTGGCGCGGCTGGATCGCGGCGCTTGATGCCGCCACCGGCAAGCGCGACTGGCTGACCTATACCATTCCGGCCCCCGGCGAACCTGGCAGCGAAACGTGGAAGGGCAATAACAACGCCTGGCAAACCGGCGGCGGCGCTGTATGGCTCACCGGCACCTACGATCCGGACACCAACCAGATGATCTGGGGCACCGGCAACCCCGTGCCGATGATGAATGCCTATGCGCGCCCAGGCGACAACCTCTACACCAACAGTGCGCTCTCGATTAATCCCGACACCGGCAAGATGAACTGGTACTTCCAGTACACGCCCGGCGACCACTGGGATTTCGACGAGGCTCACACCCACATCCTCATCGATGCTGAAATCAACGGCGAGAAGCGGAAGCTCATCACCCATTCGGGGCGGAACGGCTTCACTTACACGTTCGAACGGGGGAACGGACAACTCCTCCTCGCCAAGCCTTACATGGACAATATCAATTGGACGAAAGGCATCGATCAGAAAACCGGCAAGCCGCTCGATTACGATCCCAACAAGGATGTGCAGACCTATGCGAACGTCGCTGCTCCAACTCCCAGCGAACCGGTCAAACACCTCTGCCCCAATCGGATGGGCGGCAGCAATTTCTGGCCGACGTCCTACAGCCCCAGGACGAAGCTCCTCTACATCCCGGCCCTGACCGCGTGCGAGGATGTGACAAACAACAGGGATTTCGCCGCCGCGGGGAAGGCGAACGGCTGGTTCGTAAGATCAGGCGGCGGCTACCGCGCGCCGGAACGCTACGAAAGCAATCTCACGGTCGTCGACCCGCTTTACCGGCGAGGTCAAGAAGAACATCCATCTGCGCTACCCGAATTTCAGCGGCACGCTCGCGACGGGCGGCGGCGTTGTGTTCCTGGCGCTCCTCGACGGCACCATCGCGGCTTATGACGACACGACCCTCGACGAACTGTGGAAGATCAATGTCGGCTCGGGCTTCTCGGCGCCGCCGATGACGTTTGAAGTCAACGGCAAGCAATACATCGCGATCGCGTCAGGGTTGGGCGCCGGCGCCAAGGTCAAGCTCGACAATACGCCGGAGCTGCGAGACCAGCGCAACGCGACGGTGCTTTACGTGTTCGGGCTGTAACACGCGCCTCATTGCGCTATCCGATCGGTGTCGGGTGCGAGCGCATCATCGATGCGCTGCGGGCGATATCGCGTTCGAGCTTTGCGTAGACCGCGAGAACCGCGAATCGCGCTCCACGTTCGCCTATCAGACTACTTCGCCACCTTGAGCTCGCTGCGCGGCGGCAGATAGGTGTCGGTGTAGACCGCGTCCGCCGAAGGTACGGCTTTGAGCTGAAGGCCCTCGGCAATCTGCTTGAGCATCTCCTGCAACTTCGCAGGATCAATATGGCTGTATCCGTTGGCAAGGACGTTCGGCGTGAGCACCCCATAGTCGAACGTCATCTTGATGCGCGCTTTCTCGATGTCGGGCAGGACCAGCGGGTCGTGTTTTTTGACTGACGCTACGGCCGCGTCAGGGTCGGTGATCAGAGCATTCATGCCGTGAACGACACCCCGAATGAAATTCCGCACCACTTCCGGGTTGTTCTTTGCAAACGCCGGCTTGACGACGATGGCCTTGCCGTAGACCTGCAGACCGAATTCCGAATAGGGCAGGATCCGGATCTCTGATTCAGGGATGTTGAGCGCCCGGATGTTCAGCATCACCGTCGGAACATCGCCGCTGATGGCGTCCGCTTGCCCGCGCAGCAGCAACGGCTCGCGTAGTTCGGGCGAGACGTTGATCCATTGGATCGCGCTCTCATCGAGGCCGTTGATCTTGGCAAATAGCGGGAACAATTGGCGGCTGGCGTCACCCAGCGGCGATGCCAATTTCTTGCCGATCAGATCGCGCGGTGACTTGATACTGCTGCTCGCTTTCGTGGCGAGGCCGGTGGTTCCCTTGTCATGCGCGATCATCACCGCGATCAATTTCTGATTCGGGTTCTGGTCGTTGAAGCGGATCATGGCATTCAAGTCGGCATAGCCGAGGTCATAAGCGCCGCTCGCGACTTTTGTCACCGTATCGCCCGAGCCGACGCCGCGGTCGACAGTGACGTTCAGACCGAGCTTCTTGAACGTGCCGTCATCTGCCGGAAGCGTGAAAGCACCTTGCTGCCCCTGGAACGCCCAATCGAGCAGGAAGCGCACGGCAGTCTCGGCCTGCGCGGCCGGTGCGGCGAGACCCGTGCAACAGGCGGCGACAAGGCATTTCAATAGGAAGCGCATGGATTTCTTACTCCGTAAGCTGGATGCTGCCATCGCATTCTGAAGCCCGCGTTGCGCAATCAATACGGTTGATCGGATTACAGTATTATTGTATCCAATCCGTCGCGCAAGCGGAATCTTGCAACACTTCGCCCCAGGGAGCGGCTGGTCGATGGATCAGGTTGCGACATCACGCGGCTTTCTTGGCAACGGGAAGGTCGTCGATTGGCTGCAGCATTTCGTTCGCTTTCCAAGCGAACAGACTGCGGTTCTCGAGAAAGACCCGCAGGTGCTTCGTTTCATCCGCGACTGCGCGGCGCCGATTGCCCGACAGATAGGTGGTAGCTGTCGCTTCGACGCGATGGGGAATCTCATCGTCGAATTCGGGCCGGTATCGGATGAATCCCTTCTGTTCGTGACTTATGCAATGACACATCCGGCGGGGCGGATGATCGACCCCTTCGCCGCGAGTTTAGTGCACACGCAAACGGGCGAAGCCGTACGCGGGCGCGGGGTTGCCGAGCAGAAGAGCGCGCTCGCGGCGTCGTTCGCGGCGGCGGCAGAGGCCGTGCGGCAGGGACTTCTCAAACGGAGGCTGTCGATCCTGTTGCTGACCTCGGGCGAAACCGGCCGGCACGACGCGTTGGCGGCAGCGTTGCCTTTGCTGGAGTGTCAACCGAAGCTGGCGATCGTCTGCATCGGAACGGACAATCGCATAGCGATCGGCAACAAAGGACGGATCGATCTCGACGTTCTCGTGCGCGGTCGCACGGCGCACAGTTCGGTGCCCTGGCAGGGCATCAATGCGATCACCGGAGCCCAGCAGATTCTGGCCCTGCTCGCATCCTTCAGCCTCTGGAACACCGAGCACCCTCAGTTCGGAGCGGCGACCTTGACGCCGACCGCGATCGAGAGCGCGCCCAAGGCGACGCACACAGTGCCGGATGAGGTGCGGATTACGTACGATCGCCGACTGCTGCCCGGTGAGGATCCGGATACGGCGTATCGTGAGATTTGCGAGCGAACCGTTCTGCCGGGGCCGTGGACGGTCGAGGTTGCCTGCGGACCGATAATGTATCCCAACGAAGTGCGCCCGGAGAGCCTGCTTGTCCGCAAGCTGCAACGCGCCTTCGCCGCCGCCGGCCAGCCGCAGCCCGGGCAGTTCTATTGTAACTTCGCACTAGACGCCGGATACCTGTCGCGATCGGGAATCGAGGCGGTCATGCTCGGGCCGGGCGAAGTCGACCAGTTTCATTCGAACGAAGAGACGGTGCTTGTTTCCGATCTCGTGGCGATGAGCAACGTCTACTATAGGATGATAGAGCAGTGCCTCGCGTCGAACGCCTGAAATCCTCTCCGAAGCGCCCCATTGTCGGCGGCGAGACGTTCGCTGGCACGCCGCTGCCGCTGCACGCGTTCTTCGACAAGACGCAGTCCCCGGTCGAACAGGCCTACCACTACATCCTGCGCAGCATTCTGTCGGGCGAACTGACGCCAGGCATGCGCGTGCCGGCGGAAGCGGTGGCCGACGCGCTCGGAATCAGCCGGATGCCGGTGCGGGATGCATTGCGCCGGCTCGAGGGTGACGGCGCGGTCATGATCTTCACCAACCGCGGCGCGTCGGTTGCCGAATTCACCCGCGATGAGGTGATTCAACTGATCGAGATGCGCGCCGCGCTCGAGGGCCTCGCCGCACGGGTCGCGCTCGAACATATTGGCAGGGCAGAACTCGATGAACTCGAGCAGTTGAAGCAGCGGATGGAGCGCGTCTCCGACGATCTCGCCAGATGGATGTCGGCTCATGATGACTTCCACAATTATCTGACCGCGCTCAGCCGACGTCGGCTGTTGATGCAGCAGACCGAACGCATGCGCATCATGCTGCGGCCCTACTATCGGCTTTATTATTCCAATACGCGCGAGCTGGAGATTTTCGGCCTCGAGCATCGCAAAATCATTGATGCGTTGCGCAAGGGCGATCCCGACCGTGTCGAGAATATCGTGCGCCTGCACGCCATGAAGAACGTGCAGAAAGTCGCAGACCTGGCATGAGCCGCATCCGTCATGACTGCAGGTAAAAGGCCGTGCATCAGCTTCTTGCTCCCGTCACGCGCAATCGCCCCTTCACCGGCGATTATTGGCTTTTGGAGGTCGACGCGCCGGAAATCGCCGGGTCGCTCGTTCCCGGTCAATTCGTCAATATTCGCATCGAAGGGTCGCTTTCTCCGTTTCTACGACGACCTTTCAGCGTCTACCGTGTGAGCAAGGATCGGCGGCGACTGCAGGTCGCTTACAAGATCTTGGGCGAAGGCACGCGCCTGATGACGACGACCATCCTTGAAGGTGGTCGCTGCGACATCATCGGACCGTTCGGGCACGGCTTCTCCATTCCCGATGGAGCGAAGCGAATTGGCGTCGTGGGGCGCGGGATCGGCATTGCCGCGCTGCCGACGCTGATTGATGCCGCTGCCGGCAGGGATATCGAGGTTCACGGATTTCTAAGTGCGCGGACCAGGCCGAACCTCGTCGCAACCGATGTCTTCGCCGAGCATCATTTCCCGGTCACGACGCATACCGATGAAGATGCCGACACTTCACTCGTCACGGATCATCTTGCAAGGTGCATGCAGGACGTTGCGTTCGACGCCATCTACGTCTGTGGGTCCAACAGGCTCGCGCGGGCCGTCAATCTGCTCGCGGCGGGCGCCGGCATCCCATCGGAGATTGCGATGGAACAGCAGATGGCCTGCGGCTTCGGCGACTGCCACGGCTGCGTCATCCGGGTCGCGACCGACCGGACCGGACAGGAATACGCATGGCGCGAGGTTTGTCACTACGGGCCGGTCTTCCAGACGTGGGAGGTCGTCAATGCCCTCGCCTGATCTCGCGGTGACCATTGCCGGCATCGCGATGAAGAACCCTTTGACGGTTGGCTCCGGCACGTATGGCCATCATGGCAAATTCAGTCAGTTCTTTCCGGTCGACGTCATGGGCTGCTTGGTGCCTAAGACCATTCGCGCGTACAAATGGCCGGGCAATCCCGCACCACGTTTGCACGAGACGCCCGCGGGATTGCACACCTCGGTCGGCATCCCGTGCAACAGCTGGGAGCACTTCCTCGCTCACGACGTGCCGATTCTTCGCTCGTTGCGGCTGCCGATCATTCAAAGCGTAATTGGCCGTACCGAGGACGAATATGTGGACATCGTCGAGCGGTGTTCCGACCTGAAAATCTTTGCCGCGATCGAGCTCAACCTGTCCTGTCCGAATATCAAGCAGGGCGGTCTCGATTTCGGCTATGATCCGACAGCCGCGCACAGTGTCGTCAAACGCGCGAAGGCACGATCGCGAGTTCCGATCTTTGCCAAGCTCGCACCGGATTATTCATCGCTGACCGCGGTCGCAAAATCGGTCGAGGACGCGGGCGCCGACGCGATATCGATGGTGAATGCGCCGCGGGCGATGTGCATCGACTATCGAACCGGCCAGCCCGTCATCGGCAACAAGATCGGCTCGTTGTCGGGACCCGCCATCAAGTCGATGGCGGTGTACATGGTTTGGGAGGTGTACCGCGCCGTAAAGATACCGATCATCGGAATGGGCGGCGTTTCGGATTTTCGCGATGTCATTGAATTCATGGCGGCAGGCGCACGCGTGGTCGCGTTTGGTACGGTCAACTATGTCGATCCCACTGCGCTGCCGCGGGCTTTGCACGACCTGTCCATTTTTCTGAACGAGCAGGGGATTGCCGACGTCAACGCGCTCGTCGGGGCCGCCCATCGCGACGCTGGCCGTGGAAGCCATTGGCATTGAGGTGGACCGCTGCTGCGGGATGGCACCTTTTTTGCTTATTGTTTAGGCGGCCGCCGCTCTCCTCCGTTCCGCTGTTCTTTTCCTCGTTCGAGCCTCAATCACATGAATCCCAAGAAATTCCATCTCGCGTGGTTCACTTTTTTTGGCGTCGGCGAATGGCTCGATCCAATGTGTGCCGGTAGCGGGAGCCCCTGGTCAGGCGAGTTTTACGTCGAGTTCGCTCAGGCGTTGGAGCGTGCGTGCTTTGACTGCATCATGTTCGCCGACACCCTCATGGTACCGCACGCATACGGCAACGACGCAACCCACGCCCTCAAGCACTCGGTGAACGCACCGCGACACGATCCAATGCCGCTCGCCGCCGTCATCGGCACACAGACGCGGCATCTCGGCATCGTAGCGACCATGTCGACTCTGGCCTACCCGCCATTTCTGCTGGCGCGGTTGGCTTGCACGGTCGACCACATCGCGAAAGGCCGGTTCGGCTGGAACATCGTAACGAGCGGTGAGGATGCGGCGGCGCAGAACTTCGGCCTCGACCGGCTACCGGAGCATGATCTTCGCTACGAAATGGCCGAGGAATACATGGAGGTCGTCAACCAACTTTTTGGCTCTTGGGATCCGGACGCGGTCGTCATGGATCGCAAGACCGGAACTTACGCGGACGGCGCTAAGGTTCGGCCCATCGATTTTGCCGGCACCTATTACAAGTGCCGAGGCCCGCTCAACACGGCTCCTTCGCCGCAAGTGCGGCCGACATATTTCCAAGCCGGCGGATCGCCGCGAGGACGCGCATTCGCCGCCAAACATGCGGGCACGGTGATTGCGACGGCAAACGGCGTCAAGGCGATGAAGCAATTCCGCGATGACGTGCGCGAGCGCGCCGCCAGCGTCGGTCGCAATCCGGATGACGTCAAAGTTCTTTTTCAGCTGACGCCGGTACTGGGGGAAACCGAAGCGGAGGCGCACGTCGTCAACGAACGTCATCTGGCTTCACAGCGATATATCGACACGCGGCTCTGCCACATCAGCGCGCTTACGGACGTCGACTTTTCGCAGTTTGATCTCGATAAGCCGCTGCCGCCTCTTACGACCAATGGCGAGTTGACGATGCTCGCGAAATTCGCGCAATACGGCAGCAACAAGCCGCTAAGACAGCTTGCCCGCGAGGGAGGCAAAGGCGGGGTGGATTTGGTCGGAACGCCGGACCAAGTCGCCGACAGCATGGGCGAGATCATGGCGGAAGTAGGAGGTGACGGTTTCCTGCTCAGACAACCGTTTCTCCACATCAACCGCCGCTACATCACCGAGGTCACCGACGGCCTCGTCCCGGCGCTCCAGCGCCGCGGTCTTGTGCGAACGGAATACGCGCACTCGACATTACGCGACACATTGCGGGAATTTTGACGCCGGAGAACGCCAGAAGGTTGTCAATTATTGCGATGATGTTGCCTTCAGCGCGCGGACGAACTGCATATCGATGACCTCATCGAACGCGACAGGCTGCTTGAGAATACCGGCCTCCAATACGACGGCGCTGGCCGTGTCCCAAGATTGTTGAGACACCGTCCCGTCCAAACTCCAGGCCTCGTCAGCGTATGAGCGATCGAGCGTCGCCTTTAAGTCGTCAGCCGACATTGTTGGAAATTCCTTCTTGGCAATGAGCGCAATTTCCTCGCGGTTTTCCTGGGCAAACTTCAATCCGCGAATGACGCCTTTGACAAATCTGCGAACTGTCTCGGGCTCATCCCGGATTGAGGAGAGCCGAACATTAAGCGTTGTGTAGGCATAAGGCCCTAGTTCCTTCGGAATATTGAGAATGGGCTCATCCCAGACGGCGCTGCGAACTCCTTGAGTGACGAAGGGTTCCGGCGCGACGCCGACAGTCGATCCGCCGGCCTTGACGCTGGCGAGCACGGCCGACGAAGCCATTTCGTTGAAGGTCGCATCCGTTTTTGGATCGAGATGCCACCTTGCGAACAAATAACGGAGGATCGAATTCGGAGTGCCCCCGAAGAAACTCACACCGATGGTTTTACCGCGGATATAGCTGGCGATCGATTGTCCCGGGGATGGACCCTGGTTTTTCTTGGCGACGAGATAAGCCGTGGCACGATCATTGAGATTCGCGACGGCACGCAGTTCCGCGCCCTTGAGTTTAGCGAACGCGTTGTGCTCGGGACCGCCGACAAAAGCAAAGGCCTGTCCGCTCAGAACGGCATTGGTATGGGTGGAGCCGCCATCGACCGTCAGCATCCTGACGTCCAATCCCTCTTCCGCAAAGAAGCCCTTTGCGATGGCAGCATTGAATGGCAGCGTCGCCGCGCCATGCCCGGGCTCAGCCACCAGCAGCGTCCGGGCGCCGCTCTTGGTTTGGGCGATCGCACCACTAAACGCAGTGAGCGCGAAGGAGACGACTGCGATTGATACGAGAAGGGAAGCGGCGCGTTGCCGGAGAACTGCCATCGGCACCAATCTCCTCGGTTCACGCACTTCCCGTTTTGCGCGAAACGAAACCAGACCGTCTTCGCGTGTTTCGCTTGGGAGCGCGTCAGCTACGGAAACCTTGTGCAGGCAGTTTTCATGCCAGCTCGTCGGTTGCCGCTAAGCCGAACGACTTTCCCCGACGGCAATCGCGCGAGCCGTCACCGCGGCCCGCCCGGGATTCTTGTCGATCGATTGGAGAGAGCGACCGCAGTCGGAATTGCGGTGGAAACAGGAGTTCGTTCGCTCGGTTGTGGTCGGTACTCAGTGCGTATCGAACACTGACTGATATTGCGCGACCGCCTTGCGGATCGCATCGAGCTCCGCGGGCGTCGGCTTGTCCGGATCTTTGGCCGGCGGGTAGCTGCCGAACTTGAGCAGGCACGCCATCAACAATATGCGCGCCTTGGTGGCCGTCAGGTTGGTGGCGGCGATCTGAAACTCGTGTGGATCGGAAAAGCCCATCGGCGCGCCGCGACCGACCTTGGCGACCGGAATGCCGCTGAATGCGGCCTTGAGCATGCACTTGTGGCGCGCCTGCGACGGGGTCGTGCCGTACGGCACCAGGCCCTGAATGACGAATCCCGTCAGCATGGCGAGGCCGAGCTTGTGCTCGATCGAGGCGATCAGATCGTGCTCCAGCGACGGGTCGTCGCCGAAGTCCATTCCCGAGAAGCTGCCATCGGTGGAAATGGTGACGACCGGAATAGCGCTCCCGAGCAGCTTGCCGCTCGCGTCCTTGACGGCGACATCGACCAGTTCAATTCCGCCCGGGCCCTTCTTCGCCGCCTTCACGGAATTGGGAAGCTTGGTCAGCTTCAAATCCGAGAGGTAGGTGTGCTTGAACACCGGAACATAGGTGAGCGCTATACGCCCCGTATGGCTGATGTTGCCTACGATGCCGCCGTGGCCGCCCGTTGCCACGTAGCCACCCGGCCGGGCATCGACCTTGGCAACCTCGCGGGCGGCAAAGATCTGCTGCTCCTGGATCACCACCACGCCGCAGCGGTTCTTGCCGTTCCCATCGGCCCACACGCGCGACCTGATGAAGCGCGCGGAGTTCGACGATGTTCGCCGGTCCGTCGGCGCTGATCTGCCCCTGCGGGCGCTGCGCTGCATTCCCGCAAATCGGCAAGGTCGTATCGATCAGAAGGTTGAACCAGTACGTACTCTCTTCGACCTGCGGGCTGCCCTGGGTCCAGATCGCGCCGTCATAGTCGCCGCTCGACAAGAGCGCCTGCATGTCGTTCGTCGCCTTGGCGAGCGCCGGCCGCGGCGGGGCGGACGCGAGATGGTAAGGCTTGTAGGGAAAATAGTGCTTGCCCCGGACTTCCGGAGCAATGTCGCCTTCGCCTTTGTCACCGCGCAGGTGCGCGGGCCGTCCCTTGGTGAACCCGCCCGGCGGGAGGCCGCGATAGAAATCGATGGTCGCGATCGAAGACAAAAGGCTCGCCGTGCCCTCGACGCCGATCGCGGTGCGGTCGATGTCCTCGAAGCTGCGTGAGCCGTCAGGGAAAAAGCCCTGGCGGCCGATAGGAGAACCGGGAAACGTGCACTCCTCCTCCCAGGGCTTGCCGTCCGCCTGCACCGCCATATAGGGAAGCGGATACAAGCCGTCTTCCGGCCTGAGTTCGATCTCGTAGACAGGCTTGTCGGACGCCTGCTGGCGCTCCTTGCGGAAGACGCCATCGGCGCCGATGTAGCCGTCGGGCGGCCCGTAGAGTTCGGCCACGTCGGACTCGAGCGGGTGCGCGGAGAATTGTTCCACATAAACCTTCGCAGGCGCTGCGAGACGCTGAAGCCGCAGCGGATCGTGCTTTTGCGCGGTGCCATCCACATCCGTGAGCAACGGCAGCCCGTGTTTGGCGCGCGCCTTGTTCGACGTGACCAGCGGCGGTGTGTTCTGGATCGTTGCCGTCGGTCCCGCCAAGTGCGCAATACGCGCTTTTTTGCTGCTGTTGATCGCGTCCATTTTCCCTCTCAGTCATCAACGCCCAGGAGCTGCCTGATCCGTGAGACCGTCAAAACAGCGTGCTGATATTTCCCTGGAGCACGGCATGATCGAGCACGACCTCGCGCCGCGCGATAAGCAGCGTACCGTTGACGCGGCGCAAGACGTCGGCGCGCTCACCTGCGAAAAGCGCACCTTCCGGCATTTCGGGGCGTGTCCGAAAAATCAGCACATTGGACATCACCATGAATTCATTGTCCCGGTCGCCGCTGGTGGCGAGCACATTCGAGACCATCCGCCGCGTCAAAGTCGGCGGGTTTTCCGCATGGGTCAATTTCGCGTTGGCGACCTGCTCCAACCTTGCCTTGAGCCGAGCCGCCGTTTCATCGATGATCGCATAGGGGAGGGGGCCGATATCGGCATCGCGATTGACCTGCGCCGATACGCGGTAAATCACGTCGTCCGTAAGCAGAGATATCCAACCGCGATAATCGCGGCGATCGAGGATGGCCGCCTCGCGATACAGGAACCGCTGGATCGCGAGATAGGTATCGTTGTCGACATCCACCATTGAATCAGTGGTCGGGGTGGGGCGTGCCGTGTGCTGCATCAGTTCGCCATCATCACGCGATCCCAGTGCCGCATGAACTCGAATTGGATAACTTCCGCCAGAACCGGGCGGTACGCGCGGCCGGGACCTTCATAATCCGCGACGGGTTTGTTCAACGGCGGCAAACCTGTGTGGAAGCTGTAGGGATATTGTCGCGCGATGGCGTTGTCGGCCGCACTAGTGGCCGAGACCCAGAGTTCCATGTCATCCTGCTCGAATACGCCAGCCACTCCGAAATTATGAAATCCGCTGCTGAGAGCATTCGCCTTGTAGGTGTCGGAGGATTCCTTCTCGGCGAGCACCCAGCTCAAGATCTCCATTTCCGAACCGCTGACGGGATGCCATTGCCGTATGATCAGCGCCTTCTCGCCGACGCCCGCCTGGGTCTCGATGAAGGACAGGTTCGGGAAGATATTGCCGACGGCGACCCGCAGATGATGCAGCACCCTTAATTGGTCCGGCTTCAGCATCTGGGCATAGATCGCAGTCAAACCGGGATCATGCGTTTGGTAGGCTTCGTCGTTCATGCCGGCGCTCAGGTAGCTGAGCGTGCACCCGTGCCCGCCGTCCGTGATGATCTGGATGTTGCGATCGACGACCTTGGTGAATCCGGATCGGGCCGAGCGCAACGGATTGAGCGTGGTCGGCCCGATGTGGGTGGTGAAAACGTGCTGGCTATCGCCGATGAAGTTCAGCGCGCCCACCTTCCAATTCGCTTTGGCGCGCCAGCGATGCGGCGGCGCCAGGACCTGCGTTCCCAAAGGCGTGCGACCGAAGTAGCAGTCGATGTACCAGCGGAAATCACCGAGATAGCTCTCCAGGTCGATGACGTCGGCATTCCAACTGCCAAACACCAAACCGTGATAAGTCGCTACCCGCGGTACGCGGACGAGGCCCCACTGGGCGAAGTCCATTCCGCTCGGCATGTGAGCATCGAATGTCGTGGTGACCAGCGCACCGCTGCGGTCATAGGTCCACCCATGATAGGGGCAGACGAAACGGTTCGTAGAGCCGGCATCGGAGCGGCAAAGCTTTGCGCCGCGATGGCGGCAACTGTTCAGCATCGCGATGACCGAGCGGTCAGTGCCACGCACGACAAGCACGGGAGCCCGACCGAGCGTGCGGGCGACATAGTCGCCCGGCTCAGGTATCTCGGTCTCGTGGGCAAGGAAAACCCAGCTTCTCTGGAAGATGCGGTCGAGCTCCAGCCGATAAACGTCATCGCTGACGAAGGCGTCTCGGCTGACGACGCCTTGCGCTTCATCGACCCATCGCCCGCTAGGGGTGCGCAGATCGTTCATTGTTCAAGCTCCGGTGGATGAGCCCGCTTCCGTCGGCAACTCCAAACTCTATACGGCCATAAGTCTGGACGCAGCGGGAAAATTGAGTAAGTGCTGGCCCGCAGATCAGGCATCTCAGTGGATACTGTCATAATCGCATTCGGGGCATGTGAGTTGCTTGAAAGCGTCGCGCATGCCCGTTGCGAGGCTCTTCAACGCGTGTCATCCGCCAGCGATGGTTGAATTCGCGCGCCCCTGCTTGTCGTAGCCTACCGCACGCCATTATGAATTGCGATCGGCGTCCTTCGCGACGCAACCAATCCCATCCGCAGTCAATATCCTTTAAGGAGACCCCATGACGATGACCATAAACATTCCCGAAGTCGTCGCTGAGGTTGCAGCGGTTGCCGAGGCGTACGACAGGGCTTTGGCGGTCAATGATCTCGATACGATCGATCGGCTCTTCTGGAACAGTCCTTTCACGTTGCGCTATGGCCCCAACGGGACTTTGGTGGGACATGCGGAAATCTCGCAATTTCGCCGGGCCCGCAACATCAAAGGCATCGAACGCACGCGGCGGCAGCCCCGGATCACGACGTTTGGCAGGGACTTCGCCGTCACCAATACGGAATCGGATCGTTCCGGCGTGACGAGCCGGCAAAGCCAGACCTGGGTTCGCATGCCTGAGGGCTGGCGCATTGTCTCCGCGCACGTATCGGACGAACCGCCGAAGTGAGCGGATCGAATCATCAAGGCGGCCGCAATCTTAGGTTGCGATCGTGCGACCCGGCCAATGGTTGCGGATTTCGGACTGTGTGAGCCGGGGAAGTCACCGGGCCGGGACTTCGAGACCTCAAGTTTCACGTCACAGGATGATGCTCATGATGCCCTGGGCGCGCAGGGTGTCCTGCGCAAGGATTGCCTTCCGCTCGGCGATCTTGAAGCTCCCGCCGTGGCGCGTGAGCATGTAACGATACTGGCCCACAAACGTGCTGATCCGCTCCATGCGTGATCGATGGACAATGAAATTTGCCGTCGCGTGGACGTCGTCACCCTGCACCGATGTAATGCGGACGTTGGAAATGAAGCGGCGAGTCTGCGAGCGTGGATTTTCGGCCCAGGCGCTGTCGCCGAGAAGTTGCCGTACGCGCGAGCGGATGCGCGGCAGGTCATCGGCAACGAGAAACACGCTCTTGGTCGGATCACGCTCGGCATTGTCGAGCGCAGGGACCTGATTGACCCCGTCTTCGGTGAAGAGTTCAACCCATTCGTCGAGCCGCCACTCGTCCAACAACTCGGCTTCCTCGTAAAAGAAATTCTCCACCTCCGCCCGCAGCTCGCGGTCCGCGCTCGCCGGCATCATCAAGCCTCCCCCTCTCCGGCCGAGATCAGGCCATCACGTTCTGCCAGCCATGCCAGAACGAGCGCATTTGTACTTCATCGGTTGGCAGCGGGTGATCTTTCAGCATGCCGCGCGAGCAGTCCATGAGCGCGTCGTCCGGCAAATTCGCGCAGTTGCTCTGGATGAGTTCCATGACCTCTATGTCATCGGGCGTGGCGTGGCCGGCGGGCCCAAGAAACGATAGATAGATGTCGAGCCGCTGCTTGCGCACCTCGGGGTCGTCGATGACGGGCATCAGCGGCCAGGCCGTGATGTCGGAGCGATCGGTGGCCGTCGGGAAGCAGGTGCGGATCACGCGGCGTTGCTCGATGTAAAGCGTGTTCGGAAACAGCAGCAGGGTCCGGGTGAAGTCGAGCATGCGGGTGGCGCGCTCCTTGCCGAACTTTGCCTCCCACGCCTTGCGCTTTCCCTCATCAGCGACGCCGCTGAATTTGCGGTACTCGATCACGGCGTGACCGTTGCCGAGCTCTTGCGGAGCGATCGCGCCCTCGTTCGCTGTACGTGGATTGGGCGGCTTGAGCCCCAGCACCTTGGGCACGTAGTCGTACATGAAACGGCCGTGCGTCGAGTTCAGATGGTAGATGTCGACGGTATTCTCCATCAACAGCTTCCAGTTTGCGCGCATGGAATATTCATGCGTCCCCGGCAGGATCGCATTGCCGTCCTCATCCTGGTCGAGAATCATGTCGAGATAAGCACGCGCGCCGGCGAGATAGTCCTCGAGGGGCTCGGTTTCGCGGCTGAAGCACGCGAACAGCCAGCCGCGGTAGTTTTGCGCGCGCACCTCGAGAAGGCCCATCTCGGCAGTATCGAAGCCCGGACCATAGGCGTCGCGCAGGGGCACGCCCTCGAGCCTGCCTCGGTTGTCGTAGCTCCAGTTGTGATAGAAACAGATGAAGCTCGCGGCGTTGCCCTTGGGATAGCGGCACACGGTTGCGCCACGGTGTCGGCAGCTGTTGTGGAATAACCGAATTTGGCCGTCGCTGCCGCGGGCGATGATGAGCGGCCTGCCGCCGACCCGGCGGGTCAGGAAGTCACCCGGCAGCGGCACTTCGCTTTCGTGTCCCGCGTAAAGCCAGGATCTGTCGAAGATGCGGCGCTTTTCGCGCTCGAACAATTCCGGATCGCAATAGACCCTCGGATTGAAACGGAAGATTCCCTTCTCGGCATCCTCCTGAAACAACCCGGCCACATCGTTCGGCGCGTTCGACAACCTGGCGTCCATCAATATCTCCCGTCCGACCGGTTGATCCGTTGCCGGCGCTGTGAGCCTTCATTCCTCGGCAGAAAGCTTCGCATCCTTGATGACTTGGGCCCACTTCTCAGTGTCGGACCGGATTGTCTGGGCGAACTCCTCCGGTGAGCCGAGGAAGGGGTCGTAGAAATTCGGCGCGAGGAACGTTTTAGCGAATTCGGGGTCGGTGAGCACGTGCTGGACGGCTGCGTTGATCTCCCGGACGACATCCGGCGGCGTTGCTGCCGGCGCGAACAGGCCGAACCAATAGGTCGCGACAAATCCGGGCACACTCTCGGCGATGGTCGGAAGCTCGGGAAACGCGGCGAGGCGCTTCTTGCTGCCGACGCCCAGCGGGCGAAGCTGCCCCGCCTTCCAGGGCTGCTCCATCAGTCCCACATTGATGAACATCATCGGAACGTGGCCGCCGGTGACGTCGGTGAGGGCAGGGCCGGCGCCCTTGTATTGCACGGCATTGATCTGCAATCCGGCCTTGGATTTGAGCAGTTCCATGCTGAGGTGCGGAGCCGATCCGATACCTAGGCTGGCATAGGCGAGTTCGCCGGGCCGCCCCTTCGCCAATGCGACGAGTTCATTGATCGTGTGGACCGGCAGGGAGGGATGCGCAACCAGCGTCTCGTTTATGTAGCCAAAGCCGCTGACCGGCACGAAGTCCTTGATCGGATCATATGACAAGGCGCGGTAGAGAAACGGATTGGCCGTGAAGGTCGCGTCCGCGGTTGCGAGCAGCGTGTAGCCATCGGGCGCGGACTTCGCCACATAGGCCGCGGCGATCTGCGTGTTGGCACCGGCCTTGTTCTCGATGATGGCCGGCCGGCGCCATGCCTCGGCGAGCCGCTGTGCCACGGCCCGCGCGATCACGTCGGTCGCACCGCCCGGCGCGTAGGCAACGACGATCGTGACCGGCTTTGACGGAAAGAGTTGCGCCTGGACCGATGCCGGACAAGTTCCGAAGCATGCGAGTGCAAACAGGAAGCTCCATTGACGGATCATCTCGCGTCTCCACCACGGTGCAGCCTAGTGCCAAAACAGTGTACCATCTCGCGCAGCGAGGAGTCTCAGTGGCCATTACCTACGAAACGGTCAAATCGGTCGCAGCCGAACTTTACGGCTCGTGCCTGATGAAAATTCCCGAGGACACCAAGGAGGCCTTGAAGCGTGCCTACGAGGCTGAAAGCAACGAGGGCGCGCGGAAGATTTTGGCGCTGATGCTGCGGAGTGCAACGGCCGCCGAGACGACCCGGAGTCACGTCTGCTCCGATGCCGGCGTGCCTGTCTATTTCGTCAAGATCGGCACTGCGGCGCGGCTTGAGGGCAATATCAAGCAGGCCATTTCGGACGGGTTCGACGCGCTCGTCGCGACCATCGAGCCACCCATCCTCAAGCATGTCACCAATCCCTTGACCCACGAGCGCAGCTACAAGGGCAAGGACATGCCTTTGGTGAGCTACGATCTCATCGACGGCGCGGACTACCTGGAGATCCTTTGCTCACCCAAGGCCCTCGGCTCGGGGCGGTGGGCCGCGCTGGAAATCTTCAGCTTTCCAACGCTCGACGTGATCGAGAAATACGTCATGGATTGCGTGTTGAAGGCCGGTTCGCAGCATTGTCCGCCGGTCGTGGTCGGCGTCGGCATCGGGGGCACCTTCGATCACTGCGCCAAGATCGCCAAGCTTGCGACGCTGCGGCCATACGGCACTGCAAATCCTGAACTCATGATCGCGGCGATGGAAGAACGTTTGCTCAAGGCTGTGAACAAGACCGGCTTCGGACCGATGGGGACGGGCGGCGACACGACCGCCCTCGCCGTCAACGTCGAGTACGCTTCGGGCCATGGCTTCACGCCAGTCGCGGTCTGCTTCAATTGCTGGATCAACCGCCGCGCCGGCGCGCGCATCCACAACGACGGCAGGATCGAGCACTTCGAATGAGCGCAGATCTTCCCGAGGTAGGCGGCACGATTCGGCTGAACCTGCCGGCGTCAGAAGCCGATATTCGCAAGCTGAAGTCAGGCGATTTCGTCATCCTCGACGGCGACATCATCATCACCGCCGGGCTTCCGACGCATCAGCGTATCCAAGACTGTATCAACGAGGGTAAGTCGCCCCCGATCGATCTGACCGGGGGCACGCTGTTTCATCTCGGCAGCTACAGCCGCGAACGCGATGGGGCCTTCGAAGTCCTCTACATGAATCCGACCACCAGCACGCGTTTCAATCCGTTCATGCCGGGATTCATCCGTCACTTCGGCCTGCGCATGGTCGGCGGGAAAGGCGGACTGGATCACGCGAGTGCCGAGGCGATGAAGGAGGTGGGCTGCGTCTATCTCTCATTTCTTGGCGGTGGCGCTCCGCTGCACTCGGCTGCGATCACCGATGTCGTGCAAGTCGCGTGGGACGATCTCGTCGCCCATTACCGGTTGGTGAAGCTGCGCGTCGCGGGACTGGGTCCGTTGGTCGTTGGCATCGACAGCCACGGCAACAGCGCCTTCGAGCGGCTTGGTCGCGAGGCGCAGGAACGCATGCCTGAAATTCTGCGGAAATTGGACGCGGATCGCGCAACCGTTCGGAAGTGACGCAATCCCATCCGCTCACGTTTGGAACGGCAACGTGTCCATCGGCTCGAAGGAGCAATTCTCTCATGGGATGAAGGCCAACCGGAGCGTCGTCCGTCACGAATCATCCACCGGCTCGGTCGCGCGAAATGACGGACGCGCCGCAATGACGGCGTGCCACGCGGCAAGGTTCGGATGCGTCTCCCGCCAATGATCGGCAGGGAAACGGAAGTCGATATAGGAAAGCGCGCAGCCGAGGGTGATTTGCCCGATCGAATAGGGAGCGTCCTTCAGCTTCCCGACGTCCCCTTCCAGGCTGCCGAGCGTTGCGTTGCGTCGGACGGCGTAGCTCGCGAGATGTTCCGCCGACTGATGCCCAACAGGGCGGCTCAGTTCGTTTCGCCACAGCAAGAGGAAATCGAGCATGCCGTCGCCGAGAGCCTGCCAGCGCAGCGCGGTGAAACGCTCCGGCAGGGACGCCGGGAACAATTTCCGTCCGTCATGCAGGCTGTCGAAATACTCGCAGATGACCGGCGAATCGTAGATCGGCGTGCCGTCGGCTAGGACAAGGGTCGGCAGCTTGGACAGCGGATTGTCGACCATCAGCGCGTCATTCGGCTTGGTTGTCGCCGCGACCGTCCGCACGCGGTCGAGCCGGTCCGCCAAACCAAGCTCATGCGCCACGATCATGACCTTGCGCACAAACGGTGAGCGCGGCGACCAATGCAGTTTCATGCGCATGATGCGATCTCGTGTTGTCGCGACGAATCCCGCCTTAAGTCAGCCGCCCGCGAGGATGCGAGAGGCTATTCTGTCGTCGCCGATTGTCGCGGCTCGACCGGCTCGCGTTCTTTGGATGGCTTGGCCGGACGCGCCATGCTGAACAGAACGTCCACGACGCTGTAGTCTGCGTAGCCGAGCCGCGCGATCGGCTTCATGCGCAAAACGTCAACTTGGCCGTCGACGATCGCCGCGTCTGCAACGTGCACGCCGACCACCTCGCCGATGATGACAGCGGACGGATTCGGCCGCCCGTCGGAGCAGGTGAAGCGGACGGTCTTATTGTATTTGCATTCAAGTGCCACCGGAGACAGCCGCACGCGCGGGGGCTTCACGTTGAGACAGGTCGCCATCTCGATGCCGACCCGTTCCGGCTCGCTGATCTCCGATTCGAACTCGGCGGACGACGCGTTCATCACCTCGCGCAGCTCGTAGGTCGCCATGTTTACGACGAACTCCCCAGTCTCCTCGGCATTGACCTGCGAATGCTTGCGTGGATGGCTGGAAAACATCACGAACGGCGGATGGGCCGACACCGTATTGAAAAAGCTGTAGGGCGCAAGGTTGACCACGCCGCTCGTGCTCAGCGTCGAGATCCAGCCGATCGGGCGCGGCACCACCAGCGCATTCCAGGGATTGTGCGGCAAGTTGTGGTCGTTGCGCCGCGGGTCATAGAACATGGTTGGCTTTCGTCTTCGCGGAGGGACAAGCGGTAGGTCAAGGAAAGACTAGCGCCTCGCGCGAAGTCCTCGCAACACGTAAAAAGTCAGATCATTGACTTTTCGCTCAAGTCTGTGGGCGCACGTCCATCGTCTGGGCATTGGTCATCGAGCGCGGCGTAGTCGTGCAAGTCTGTCGCGACGGACGGCGCGATCGAATCTGGCGCAGGGCGCTCGCCGGGAGACGCATCGAACCGTCATCGAAACGCACTAGCCTTGCGCGCATGGAGTTTGTCTACCGCCTCAAATGTCACCTGGCGATCTTGCCCTTGGGCGCGGCATTGGCCGGCCTCGCCGCGCTCGGGATTTTCACATTCGTCGCGCCGGCGTATTGCGCCGATCAAGGCCAGGGATTGCCCGTGCGCGTCGCCGTCTATGATGTTGCGCCTTATGGCGGGCAGAGCCGCGAGGGATTGTTTTCGGGGGCAAGCGTCGATCTCTGGCGTCGCGTCGCAGAGCATCTGCACCGGCAATATGAGTTGACACTGGTCTCTCAGATCGACGACGTCTTGTCAGGCCTGGAGCACGGCTCGTTCGATCTCGGGATCGGCGCCATTACGATCACACCGGAACGGCTGGCGCGCGTGGATTTTTCCTATCCGACGCATCGTTCCGGGGTAGCCGCAGCCTTCGCCAAGCGGACGGGGGTGATGGCCGCGTTCTATGACTACGGCGCGATCGCGGGCGAACTCAGTTCTCTCATCCTTGCGATTGCGATCTTCTTGGCTGTGATTGGAGTGCTCATGTGGTGGTTCGAGCACTCCGCGCTGCGAAAATCCGACAAGTCCGTTGCTGGAGAGCCCCAATCGTCCGTGACGTCCTGGCACGAAGGCATCTATTGGGCGGTCGTCACGATGACCACGGTCGGCTATGGCGACAAGACGCCAAAAACGCATCTCGGTCGCGCCCTCGCGGTCGGTTGGATGATCGGCAGTCTTGTGCTGGTCTCCCTGCTGACGACCAACCTGGTGGCGCGCATGACCGCCGAGCGGGTCGAAGGCGTCGCGCCGGCGCGGACGAGCGATCTTATGGGCAAGCGGCTGGCCGCAGTTTCTGCGTCGTCAGGTGCTGAATATCTCGAAGATCAACACTTCGATTTCCTGAAATTCAGTAATCTGACAGAGGCGCTCGAAGCTCTTGCTGCTGGAAAAACGGATGCCGTCGTCAAGAAGTCTAGGCAAAAACTTTCAAGTTCGACGCATATGAGTCCAGAATTAATTCAAAATCATATCACAACCTAAAGCCCCGTCTTTTTGCTTCGAAGAAACACTGTATAAATTTATTTCACTTGTGAAAATAGTTCTTAGCTAGCGGAAAAAATCATGAACATTAGAGTAAATGAATTTTTGTTGTTTTTATTTGTTCAGTTGTGATGTGTTTAACCTCTTTGGCAATGCATGATATGTGGGACCCAATGCTATATCGGGAAAGCTCAGAAATGCAAAAACGATGGCACAGACTCTTCTAGAGCAATTGACTTTGACACAGCCAAAACAGTTATTGATGTAGGAAGCGGAGATGGGGATATTACCTTTGGTATAGCAAAACAGTACCCCAAATCTATGGTGATTGGCCTTGATATTTCCGAAAAGATGGTCACATTTGCCAATGAAATACATCAGACACAGGATAACTCAACATTTATACAGGCTGATGCGGGAAAACTCCTATTTTTAGACCAAGTCATGTTGTGTGCTCATTTAATACTATCCATCGATTGTCACAACCAAAAATGGGAATTTCTGGGATTTTAGAGTACCAAAGCCTGGCGGAAAATCCATCGCTGCTTTTCCTGTAATGGTTCGCCAATAATGAGTGAGGCCATCGCTCATGTAGATACTCAACCAAAATGGAAAATATATTTTAATACCCCTGACCGAAAGGCTTATACCCTGTCAGATACTTTGATAAAAGAGTGGCTTACTAATGCGGGATTTCTCATTATTAAGGCAAAAACCAAATGGGCTGACGAGATATTTGAGTCCAGAGAAAAATTTAGGGATCTTTTGAGGGCTACTTTTAGCCATCGTTCATCCTTGCCAGTAGATAAGGAAATCGAGTTTTTTGAAGAGTTAGTTGATGAGTATCTAAAAAAAATTTCCGCTCGATGAGAAAGGACGTGTCCATTTTTATTTTAACCGTGTGGAAATCATTGCCGTAAAACCAGGAATCAACAAGCCAATGCCGGGAACCCATGACCGAAATAGAGCAAAACTCTAGTATAGCCATCCTCTGTAAACTACCCACGAAATTGAAGGAGTTCTCCTCCGAAAGCGTGAGCACTTTCGGGGCTCAATATGATGCCTTCTCATTATTTATCTTCGTGTTCTATTTGGCTAACCCGCTAAAATGGCATTTCATGGGCCATATTCTTCTAATTATTGCGGCCCTTCGTCTGGGTGCGCTTATTTTTTGGGCCATGCTTGTTTTGTGGCGATTTTGGCCCAAAAATCTAAAAGAATGTTTGCCACTTTTTTGGCATTTTTCTTTATTTTATCACCTGCCATTTCGAACAACATTTAGCACACTTTATTCTTCCCATTCCCCATCGTTTGATTCTTTCGGCCTGCTTGGGATAGCAGCTTTAGCCATTTTGGTAGACGAAAAAATATTCTGTGTGCTTACCATCTTGGGCATCATTTTTGGGGTTTTAGTTTATTTTGGCTTTGGAGGGCTCACTATACCACTGATAAAATTACCAACGCTTTTATACGCAGTTCTGATGGTTTTATCCATAATGTTTATCAAGTTGGTATTTTTTCGAAATTACCATGTGCTCATTCATGAAAAAAACAAGGCCTATAAAATCCTGGCTGGCGCTATTGCCCATGAGCTCAGAAGGCCAATCAGCACGCTAAGAATTGCGTGTGAGGACCGTGACAATAAAACGGTGATGCAACAATCAAACAGAGCATTGCGAATTATCGATTCCATCTTGCTGCAAGTAAAATATCTTGAAAAAAGCTATAAAATAAAATGCTCACAGCAATCCCTGAGAGAATGTGTTTTAAAAACAATCCACGACGCGTATTTCTCAAACTATGACCGATCTCAAATAATTATAGACGTACCAAACGAATATGCCGTATCTGCTGACAGAATATTGCTTATACAAGTCTTTACCAATCTTATTAAAAACGCTTTGTGGGCGTTTCGAGAAGCTGGTGAAGGCCTTGTGCAAATCAAAGCCCAAAGAATCAATAACCAAATCATTGTCAGTGTTTTAGATAACGGTATTGGCATCAGTTCACACGAACAAAAAAAATTATTTTCCCCATATTTCAGCAATAACAAAAACGGTGTTGGATTAGGGTTGGCATTTTGCAAACTTGCGATAGAGAACATGGGCGGATCAATTCGATGTGAATCCGAAAAGGGCCACCATACCAATTTTCTTATCCGGCTGCCTATTCCAGATAAACCCAAAAAGGAAACACGATATGAAACTACCGCCAGCATGCTTGTTTCCGACAACCACCATTTTTCTTGATGATCATGAAGATTTTTTGGCTTCACTGCTTCGTAGCCTAAGACATGAGCAAGCAATTCTTAAGGGTTTCACGTGCTATAAAAAGGCGAAACACCACCTTGAAACAATCAAATCGCTTTCAAATTGGAAAAATAGCTGGCTTAAGGCAGCCCCCAGTGAAAATAATTTTGAAAACCTCAGCATTGAAATTCAATTTTCTAAAATACTGGAGGTCATTTTTGACCCCAGCAGATTTGATATTGTTACAACTATCGTCGTTGACTATCAAATGCCAGGTATAAATGGTCTTGAGTTTTTGCGAGAAATATCGGAAACACCAGCAAAAAAGATCCTTCTTATCGAAATTGCAGACGCAGATATTGCCATTGAGGCAATGGAACAAGGCCTTATAGATTCATACCTAAAAAAACACGATAAGCACCTTACCAGTAAGCTGAAAGAGACCATCCAGAAACATAGGGTCGCGTATTTTTCCCATATGACCTCCATTATCAATGATTCGCTCAACATTATTAGTACCAGTGAATCCATAGATAAGGCCTATTGCCAACTTATTGAATGTCTTAAAAACACCCATCATGCCACTGAATATTATCTCATCGATCAAAATGGCAGTTATACCTTCATCAACCAAGATGGCTATAAACTTGATTTGATTATAAAATCTAAACAGCAACTAGAGGCTGAATTTGATGAGGCCAAGGACCATATAAAAGATATCGACACTCTCGGCAAACTATGGAACTTCGAGCTAATGCTTCATCCGAAGCGGTTGGGCAAAACCAACCTCCTAAATACAATACCCTTAGATAATAAACACGAGGTTTATTATGCAGTGTCAGAGGATATATTTAACATCGATTTGAAACGGATTGCGTCATATCGAAATCTTGTGAAAGATTCTCTGGCCTAAAATCATTATTCCCACAAGAAATATGCATCACAACTAATCCAACAGTGTTGCCATATATTCTAGAGATATGGTGACTACTCTCGTCCTTGGCCCACCAAGTCTCACCATCATAAAAAGCGTGCCTAAGGCTATAAGAAACATCATTTGTTTTAACCAATAATGGCTTTTTCAAAACAGTATTAACCTCGGGGACATCTCTAAATTCGCTAAGAGAACATGATATGGCCCCGATCCAATCACCTGAACAATAGTAAGGAGCCATGACATTGTCATTAATTCGAACAATAAAGGTATTATGCCCCAATGATTCGCAGGTCTTTTTAAAGGATGAAAATTCTTCATGCCAACTAGTAGCTGAAAGACCGGAATAGCCAGAATTAGTCCAATTAGCTGTAAAGACCGGTCCGCTTCCTAGACCATACATAAGCCAGTCACTATCTACATATACCGAGTATAGTTTGAAGGCATTTATGAGCCGGTTGATTGCTTCCCTGCGAGGAAAAACACGACCAAACTCCCAATTTCTAGAGAAGTGTGATTAAAACCACAAGCACTCGCAAACTCTTCCTGGTTCAATCCAGTAAGAACTCTAACGGATTTTATCCGTAACCCCAGTCTTTTTTGTTCGAGATGCTCCATCGACATTTCAATACCTGCAAAAAAAAATTGAAAAAATAGTCAAACCAAAACAATTCGCTAGAAATAACATTACCCTGTGCTATACAGCCCTTTATGATTAATTTATTAAAAATTAATTAATCATAAACGTCTTTTTCTGCCTTAAATCGCCTGCCCTACTAAAGCAAGAGGCTCACTTTGTCTAACAAATGGATCTTGAGCGCAACAGAGATTGACACCTTCGAAACTTGTCGGAGGAAATGGGCATATCAATATCTCGATGGCATAAAACCGCCTCAATCTAAGGCGGCAGAGTTTGGGCTTGAGGTTCATAAGTTTTTACAAAACTATTTAACAGGCTATTCAATCAAATATGAAACACCGGAAGGTCGGGTAGCTAGCCCCGGCCTTCTTTATTTACCAAACAATCTGCCCAAAGAAAATGTCGAGCGCGCCATAATTTTCAAGAAGCATGGATTAATATTTCACGGTTATATCGATTTTTTTGAACAGGTAGGTTCACAAGTCTGGCTCATCGGCGATCACAAAACATGCTCAAACTTAAGCCGTGCCCCCTCCCCTGCTGAGCTTAAAAAGAACATTCAGGCCAACATCTATGCCCAGTGGGCTTTTACCGAGAAATCGGCTAAATCGGTACAATTAAAGTGGGTTTATTACCGCACCCAGTCCACACCTAAAGCGGTCTGTGTAGAGGCCGAGCTCAGTCAAAAAGAAGCGGAAGAATTTTTCCAGCATCGCTCACATCGCCGACAAATTCTTGCCATTGTTAGGGATAAATCCCCTTCTTCTGCCCAACCAAAAAACGTGGATGCTTGTTTCAAATACGGCCGTTGTCCTTTTTACGCTCAGTGCAAGCGTTCCCCTGAAACAACGGCCGAAACAATCCGTGAGAAGCAATCAGCTACTATTAATATTGTCCACCAAGAAAAGGAGGCTTTGATGTCTCATTTGTCTCCTCAGGATAAAAAATCGTTTCATCTTTTTGTCGATTGTGTGCCTACCAAGAGTGAGTCGGGCTACGAGCGCACCATCGAGCTTGCCGACTTGTTAAAACCTGTCTTCACCAAAATCCAGACAGAAAAATTTGAGCCATTACCGGCTGGCAAGTTACCGTAGCACATCGTTTTGATGGCTAATTATTTGTCAGACTATTTACGAACTACCGCCTACGACGACCGCACCGCCATCTTAAGCAGCACCAAGACACCGGAAGGGTGCGATACCCTTCAGACCTTGGTAGCCGCAGCCGGCTGTGTCGTGCGGGGCATTTGAAGTTTTTAGCCTATCACTTTCACGGGTGTAACGCTGAATGATTCATAAAAGTTAGAGGGGAGACCATCTTATGGGAATTTTTGACGGCATTGAGAATGTCGCTGCCGAAGGCACGTCTTCTCTACGGCATTATATTGAAAGGGGCACTACACCGTAACCATTGAGCGCGTCTTTTTACACGAAAAGCGCTTGGGAGGCGGAAAACTCTTCATAGTGGAGACTACCGTCCTCGAAAGCGACAATCCTGATATAAAGCCCGGTGAGCAGAGCAATTGGGTGCAATCATTCGCTCTACCCTCTGCCCTACCACGCATCAAATCATTCATCGGCGCCACTATGGGCCTATGCCCTCAAAGGCAACTGAACGACATCAACACCAACATCACAAAATCGGTCTGCGAAGGGGCCGTAAGCTCAAGCAATCCCCTGCGCGGCAAAAAATTCTGGCTTACCTGCACCAGCAAAATCACGAGTAAAGGCAAGGAGTTCGTGCAACATACGTGGGGGCCGGATGAAACGAGGAATTTCTATTGCTATCGAAATATCTTGGCCATTGACCCGGGGTATAGCGTTAAAAACGGCACCGGCTATGCCATCTTTGACCATGAAACCCATCGACTTAAACGCTGTGGTCTGATTCAGCCCTTTGCTCCAGGAATGGAAAGCCATGCTTCGACCATCGAGATTGCTCAAAAAGTTCGACTGGTGTGGGAAGAAGAAGTCGGTTTTAGTTATGACCCCGAAATCCTGTGCATCGAGAATCCCCGAGCGTGCTTCACTCACCAAGGAGTCCGGGTCAACTCAAACTCTATCATCATGCTCGCCGTCTTATGCACCAGGATCGAGGGTAAATTCTTCAGCGCCAAGTCGATTCTAAGGCCCTATCCGAAACGGATTACTAAAGATCAAACGAGACAACTCGTACAGGATAAGCTTGATGCATGGAGCAAAAAGGTCCTGGAGAGGGATCTGGCCTGCATAGCGCCTTTTCTTCATCACAATGTCTTTGATGCGGTGGGGTGGGGGTTGTGGGCGATCGATGAAAAAAAACTCAACCCAAAATAATTGGGCTCAGAACGATCATGGATCAGCGATAATAGAGACCTGCTTTTTTATGGAGATTAGGTTATGGATTCTTGTGAGCAAATGATCATTTCAAAGATTTTAACAATTCAACCAGTATACAACCAAAGCATCGGAACAAAAATAACTATCTTTGATGAAGAAACCGACCGAATCGTGGCATGTGATCTTTTGTTCGCACCTAATCAAATTAATTTAGCACAACAAGCCCGCCAATTTTGGGAAACACAAGTCGGGGCAAAAACCGAGCCTAAAATCCTTTATATCGAATACCCTCAAGCCTCTTCTTATCGGACTTTGGTAGTATTGAGCATGTTCTGTGCTCAAGTTGAGAATGAGTTTTTCCCCACAACTACTTTGCGAACACGTTCTAAAATACGGAACACGCGTGTTCCTTAATATTGTTTTAGCTCATTAATACGCCATATAAATCAAATTTATCCTGGCAAAAAAGAATTTATATCGCTATTTTGATAAAAAAGTTACTTGTAAAATTTTACTGATTACTTGATTTAGTTTGCCATCAACTATAAACTTAGACGCAAGTGCACAATAACGAGGATAAATATGAAAACTTCCATCATAACAGTAGCCAATCAAAAGGGTGGAGTAGCTAAAACAACATCAGCTTGTAATCTTGCGGCCTCTTATGCTTTAAATGGTAATAATGTCTTGGTGATTGATCTTGATTACCAATTTAACCTCACTTCTCTCTTTGATATATCTAAGGAAGAGGCTGAAAAAAATTCTATTGCTCGTATCATTGCTAAAAATGCCACGCTTGATCAATTGATCGTCAAAACCAAAACTGAAAATATTGATATTGTTCCTTGCACAAGAAAGCTCAATGATTTGAGAGATAAAATCAGTAGCGAAGTAAATCAGTTTCACTTCTTAAGAGATTTTCTTGAACACGATACAATAAACAACTATGACATCGTTATTATCGATACACATCCATCGATCGATCTCTTTTTCAAGGCAGCACTTGTTGCTAGCCATTATTATTTAATTCCCTCTTTTCGCCGAAGCAGATTCTTGTAGAGGGCTTGCTCATCAAATAGAAGAGGCTGAAAAAGTAAGTAAGTACTTTAACCCCATGCTTACTCTTCTAGGCGCATTCATAACGAAGTTTGATAAACGAAATACCACTCATGTTTCGTTTGCAAAAGCGATTGAAGAAGCATCTAAGATTAGCAATTTTCATCTATTCAAAACAATAATTCCAACGAGCATCGCTGTCGCAGGTGCAGCAGCATCCTCAGTACCACTTAACAAGTATAAAGGTCACCTGAATGTATCTACTGCATACAACACCCTAGCCGGCGAAATACTCCCACATCTAAAAGGAAAAAGAACTGGTAGAAAAAATGCGCCCGTAAAAACTAGCATTTTATCTAGCGTGGAAATCGAACAAATAGTAACGCTCTAACCAAACTGCAAACTAAGAGGAGTGCTTATGAGCCTACAAAAAAATATTGCAGCAACCATGAACCAAGTAACGCAAGAGATAACTGCGTCGACACAAAACATTTCTGACCTCCAAAGAAAGTTACATTTGCTTAAGGCAAGTATTAATACCGTCGTGAATCTCTCTCCCGATGACATAATTTTTGAACACAATGTTCGACATAAGATCGACGAGAAAAGCCCTGAATTTGAAAAGCTTTGTGAATCGATCAGGAGATATGGGCTTTTAAAAAATGTTGTTGCTGAGCTTCACATTTCAAAGGCTGAAGACTCATATAAGTTGGTATGCATTGCGGGCCACCGCAGATTGACGGCGTTGAAAAAACTTGGACTAAAAAACAAGATTCCTTGTCTAATTAAACAATACAGCGAAGGGGATAGGGTAGGAGCCGCCCTATCTGAAAACCTGAACCGAGAAGGGTTACATTGTGTCGATATAGCTAATGGATATCTGCATCTGATTAACAACAATTGGACTACAGAACAAATTGCTTGCCATTTTGAAAAAGATAAAAAAACTATAGCGAGATTTTTAAAACTGGCTGAAATGCCAGAAGATATAAAACACACGTTCCAACAAAATACCAATGTGTTCACCAGCAGAGTAATTTTTAATGAATTTTTGGCAAAATATAAATTGCCTGGTGAAATTCGAAAGGCCATTGAACGAAAACTCGCCAAAAAAATTCCGGGAAACAAGCCACAGAAAACTAATATTACTGATCGACTACAGGACTTTTTTCAAAGACACACATCTACCATCCAAGAGAAGGAGTTGGTTATGAATGCATTTCGATTTGTCGGACTATTATTCGATCCGTGGAACACGCGTGTTCCAGACCCGTAAAAACTGCGTCAATATGAGCTAGAACAGCAACTTTTTCTGGCACAACCAAAATAAGCACTAAGGAAACACCAATGGCTTATGGTCAATCGAAATGGGTACTGCGTGACCTATCGCAGGCAATGGCAAATGCCGTATTTAAGCATGCTCATCCACGTTTTATACGAGAAAATGGCGACTGTTTAAAATTCAATGGTTTTTGGCGTAACGGCGATAAACAAAACGTTTGCCTTCGGCGCAATAACGCTACATGGCACGATGCCAAAACCGGTGAAGGCGGGGGATGTAAAGACTTTGCCAAAACCGCCTTCCATATGACGCTCCCTGATTTTATGAGGCAATTTGGTAATAATACTTCAGCTCATATGATGGGAGAGACCATTGATATACGAAAAATATTTAGTGAGATTGATCGTACTTTACCAAACAAACCAATCAATCTCATCTGGTCCCAAATTAATAATACCGCACCTGACAATTTGGCTATTACGTGGCTTGAGGGTGAACGAGGATTTAAAAACGTCAGTGATATCTGGGTAGCGGATTTAGATGCTTACAGGATAAGGATATTCGCTATTTTGAATCTATTCACCACGATTTTCTTAAACGCAGAATTTCTCAGGAATCTGGATCTCATGGTGCCGCTTCGCTCAACTCATTCGGATGAAGTAAAGAACATCCTCTTTAGGACCATATCTCACTGCGACAAAGATGCAAAAGCCCGTCTCTTGCCAAATGTGGGGGGATGGCATGAACCTGATGGTTCACCGAGAGCTTTTGGATTTCCTCATCTGATAATAGATTTTCCTCACCTGGTTTTATGCGAAGGCATGGCCGATTATTTTGCCGCCGAATGTCTCCTAAAGCACGATGAAGATTTTCTACCCATCGGAGTGGCTAACGCCGATGCGTTAATTCAGTGGGCTAAGTGGCTTGTTGATAATAGATATTCGGGCGGTACCACTATCGTCTATCAATTGGATAAGGACAAAGAGGAAATCTCTCTAAAAAAACCATCGGTCCATTAAAAGCCCTACACACCCTGGCCATTCTTAATAAAAATGGCCTCAAGGCTAATCTGTTTGATTGGCCAACCTACGTAAAAAATATCACCACTCATCCACATGAAATCAGTGATCTTGCAGACTGCTTAAAAACTGAAAGCACCTACCAAGAATGTGGTCCAGGCCATCTGCCTTATTTATTTTTGGCCTTACTTAAACACGAGGAGCGTAATCACAATGGATAGACATGAATACATAGAAAGTCTTCGCAAGCACGCTGAAGAAATGAAAATCACCGCCGAGCAAATCATTAAAGATGATCGCCAGAGATGAGGCTAGAAAAGGAAACTATGAAGATTTACAAACCTTACGAGAAAAACAATGGCTTTTAAAACAGCCACCAAAACGAAAATTTATCTTTGAATTTATAAAGAAGCATTTGATCAAGAGTCAGATTTTTGCCTGCAGGTAAAGCCTGTATGATTGCATCGCCTGGAGGATGTGGAAAAACCTTCCTTCTCACCCATTGTGCCCTGGCTGCTGCCACAGGAACGGAATGGCTTAATGCCAAAGCAGCGTCCCCTATCAAAGTGCTTTTCGTAGCCGCTGAAGAGGACGAGGATGAGCTATGGAATCGTTTCTACAATATGGCCAGGAGCCTAAAATTTGATCAAAATAGAGAATTGCTTGATAGGGCATTAGACAATATTATCGCCATCCCCCATCGAGGGCGTAACCAACGTCTAATAGACGATCGTGGAAAACCCACCACATCGTATGAAGATCTCAAACAGGCGCTCAATGATGACCCAGCCATAAATTAGTTATTCTCGATCCGGCTAGTCGTTTTATGGGTGCAGATACGGAAACTAATAATGCCGCTGCTACAGACTGGGTTAATTTAATCGATGGCCTAACCCTGGCCGGAGGAAAACCAACCGTTTTAGTAGCGCACCACACCAATAAAACAGCGCTTAGGCCACTAGCTAACAATAAAAAACCTGTCTTTGATCAAAGTATGTGCCGTGGGGCCAGTGCATTGGTCGACGGATTTCGATGGGTCTTAGGATTACAAAGAGCCGATGCCGAAGGAGATAATAAGAGAATCTTCGTTAAGCTTCTCAAAACAAATTACTGCAAACTAGGTGACACACTAGATTTTACCCAAGATTTTACTGCGGGCGGCATATTAAAGTTAAAGGGAATAGTTAGCGAAAACTCTGAGGCAGCACCTTCCAAGACAAAAATAGAAGGCCCTGTCTATGCTCCAAATGATTTAGAATTAATCAAAAGCTCTAATTCTTACTTGCTGCAAAATGAGACCGAAAATGACTGGTAGTAATAATGCCTTAGAGGGAGGAATCCAATATACCGATTACCAAGGAAGTCATTTACCAAATCATGATGGCGCCATGATCAAAATTGAACAGATCGGTTATCAGTTTTTTGGGCTCGATGGAAAAGGTTTTATTCATAATGGGACACCAATAACTCTTCCTGATGGAAAATCCTTGTATTTTCTATATGACGGCAAAGCTATCATTCATGATGGTTCACCTTGGAGTTGCCAAATGGGTTGATACAACATTTTGATCATGAAGGTCTTGCCATATGGCCAATTGATGAAAAAAAACTTGCCCCATTAATGACCAAACAAGAGAATATTTCCAAGAACGCATCGAAGCAGTTACTAAAAACACGCCACTAGAAAAAAATGAAATAGAAGAGCTGCGACTTGCCTTAATGGCCTGTGAGCACCCGGACTATCTTGCTAAAGAAGATCTTTTTGAATTTCCGCCCGAAGCAAGCAAAATAAAAGCTACTGCTATCTCCGAAGACACAAAAGGCTACCTACTCCTTCTTAAGGGATTTTGGTGCTCTGTATGGCGAAATATCAGTTGCGCCACAAAGAAACTCTTTCAGCAAGATATGTGCTTCGCCAAAATATAAAGAAAATTGTCTGTTAGCATCTTATCATCTTTCTGAACCTATGTTGGCTGGAGGAATTGAAGCGCAAATTCAAAAAAGCCGACATAGAAAATGCGCCTCCACAAAACCCTAAGGAACTCGAAAAATTGGGATAACAAAGACTGGTATATATGTATTGGATGACCGTTTAATTAAGTATTTTGGGCGATTTGGGTGGGGTGATGCCGCCGAAGAATCTGTTAAAAATCTAAAAGAATTATATAAAAATAAAACACTTGATGTAAAAAAAAGAATATCAGATTGGCAGCGCCCCCTGTTTCTCTCTCGATGCATTGCCAACATTGTTTGGTTTGACGTTATTAGACCAAAATTAAGTTGCATTACACAAAGGCACCGGCCTTACCGCTTTTAGTTAATGAGAATGTGCACTCAATCATGAAAAAAGGGGCGATTTATAATAATGAAACGGGAAAAATAACGGATAAGGCAGGTCAAGAATTAGCCTTAATAGAAAAAGATAAACTGGCACAAATTCCATCTATTGATATGGCAACCATGCAAAAAATTCTTAGTCCTGAGAACATTAAGGTTTTAAACTCAGTTAATGCTCATAGATTATTACGATGGGAAATCCAAACAGTAACAAAACAAGTTATTAACGATAAGATTGATGCTCGTCATATCCATGTTCCAGGAGGATATGAAGAACTCGCAAGACTAATCGGTGCTGGTACAGGAAGAAAAGCCGCCAGCCAAATTCGCGACATATTAACATGGCAAGCTGCTCCTAAACAATTTACTTTTACCGATCCAGAAACAGGTAATAAGGAAGTTGTAAAAAGCCAATATGTTATCCTTTCAGTATGTGCCTGGAGGATTTAAAAATCTATCCTCATTAGAAATTGTAGTTGGAACTATGTTGGTTCCCCATTATCTCTATAAATTAATAAAAACTTCATCAATAAATCTAAGTAGCGAAGCTTTAAAACTTATACCAATAGTCGAGCTCCCCCTTCTTATCGGACGTCCAAATGACCAAGGGGCACAACTTAGCTTTCAAATGGAAATCATAGTCGAAATGAGAAAAGGAGCAAAAGAGTTCGCACAAAACGGATGCATATTTATGCCAAAAGAGAGATTAGCTCATTTGGCGAGAAAGGCTGGATTAAGCGAACAAATACATCTTAAAGTAATCGATGCCTGGACTAAAGACTCGGATATTGCGCCTTCATTTTTAAGAATCATCGAACCAAATCATTACGCTCTTGGCGAGCATTTTAAACAGGCACAAAATTTTATTACCCAGGGCGGAGAAAAAGAAATAACTATGTCGAAAGCGGGAAAAAGAAGCATAGAAAAAAGAAAGTTAGGGTATTTTTCAAAGAACAAGTCCAATGAAAAGTAGCAACAAATTAACCGGATATGTTTTGAACCAAATTGGTAATAGAACGTAGCAAACCAAGGTAGCGGGCCAGCCAAATGATTGCGACCCCTCTAACCGACCTTTGCGACCCCTCTAACCGACCTTTGCGACCCCTCTAACCGACCTTTGCGACCCCTCTAAAGAACAAAGAATTGGGCAATTTCGGGCACTTACTGGAATAAATTTCCAACGGAACGGAACGGAACGGTACGTTGTTACGTGTACTCATCCCCTCCTAAGGTCGGGTCGTACACGTATTGAATAGAAATCAAAATTAAAAAAAAAAGCTTAATTTCCCCCAAATTCTCCTCAAATTCACCAAAAAAATTATAGGGCCGATAAAATTTCCCGATACCAGTACGATCAATCGGCATCTCTTCCAAATACAGCGTCACAAAGCATTTTTCTTCATCGATACAGTTCATTATCTATTCCCAAACCTATACGCCAAAGCCCATACAAACCCCCAACCGCTTATAGAATTATTGCCGAAGCAGGGGGCATCGATGCCTACCAACTACTTTCACGATAAGAATAATTAAAATTCTAAACAATCGTTACGAATATAGTTTTTTCTTAACCTTAGACGATTGGCATGACGATGGGCTTAATTTTACTTTAGGGTAGAATTAGAGGTTTAAGGTTAATTTCGGAGAAAATGATGATGATTTGCTCTATTACGCCACAAATCATTATTAACGGCGTCCCATTCGCAGGTTGCAATTTGCTATCATAAATGATATCATCATTTAATGAGCAAATTTGATAAGCTTGTTGAGCAAATTTAGATGGAAGGCCTACATCATATAAAGAGGCCGAATCTGTGTTAACCAAGCTCGGATTTGAATTGCGAATTCGCGGTTCGCATCACGTTTTTGCTAAGCCCGACTATAATAGAAACGTTTCTATTAAAATACGAACCCAACTTTTGCCTTATCAAATTAGACTGATACAGGAGGTTTTGAAAGATCATGACTATTAAGAAGGAGATCGAAAAATACGTAAACTTGCCTTGGTCATATACAGTCGAACAAGAAGATGGGAACTACATTGTATATGTGAATATATTACCAGGGGTATGCACTGATGCAAAACCAATCAATTTAGCTATGGATGAGATTAAAGAGGCCATCTATGGTGCAATAGAGCTTTATATTGCGCAAGGAAAAGAGATTCCCATTCCAATAAATAAATCCCAATACGGGGGTAAAATAGCGTATAGGACATCGGCAGAACGGCACTATTTGATAGCAAAGATAGCGCACCAAAAGCATAAGTCCCTTAGCAAGATCTTAGATATGCTTGTCGATGCAGGGTTACATCGAGCTAACTTAGCCCATTAATAACGATCTTTAGATGCTGTAATGGGGTTTGTGGAGCAATAAATCACTTAAGGTTTTTAAGGCTTCTTAACGACCCCAGCTCGCCGGGTTTTATCTCGTCAGACCAGGCACATGAATAACGCCCCATCACGAAAAAACGCTGCAAAAGTTCTAAGTTTTGCGACAACGAGCGATATTGCGCATTTGCTAGTTCCACTGAGTTGCAAAAATCTGTTGCAAAAGTGTTATATTATGCAGTATGATTTGCAAAGGCACTAACAGGGACTAACCATGAAAATCGGCTATGCGCGTGTTTCAACCACAGATCAAAATCTAGAGTTGCAATTATCTGCACTTCACCAAGCAGGCTGTGGTCGTATCTATCAGGAAAAAATCTCTGGTGCAAAAAGAGAGCGCCCTGAGCTACAACGATTGCTTGATCAGCTTCGACCTGACGATATTGTTGTCGTTTGGAAATTGGACCGGTTAGCTCGTTCAACTCGACATTTGCTGGATCTTGTAGAATCGATGAGAGTCGCACAGGCTTCGTTTCTCTCTCTTTCCGAGCCTTGGGCTGATACAACAACCCACTCTGGGAAGATGATCATGACCATATTTGCTGGTATTGCTGAATTTGAGCGTGACCTTATTCGCGAACGTACCTCTGCGGGACGCTCAGCAGCTCAACAACGTGGAGTTCGTTTTGGAAGGCCGAAAAAAATCAATGATGGGCAAAAGGACTTAACGGTGCGCTTATTGCAAGAAGGGAAATCAGTCAGTGAGATAGCAAAGACATTCAATGTGCATAACACTACCATTTATAGATTACTCGCTTAGGCAATCGTTCCTTAAGTCGGTTGGCGGTTCCATTGCTCCCCAAACCCCAGATGCAGCGGGAATGGTCAAATGACGACGTTATTGATACCCATCAAGCTTTAGATTATTTCGCCTATTGCGAGTATTGAGCCATAAGAGCAATAAAAATAGTTAATGAAAAAGACATATCTCATCTTTTTAGATTTTCTAAAAAATAAGTCTTATAGAGACTGAAAAATGCAAGTCCCCAAAAAGCTTTTAGGTTTTCTGTTCACGGCTCTGGCCTGTTCTCGAATTGCCATGGACAGTCAAAGCAGCAACAATATTAGGTTGGTGTTTATGGGAAGGACCGGCGCAGGCAAAAGCACTCTCATCAATGCTTTTTACAATTTTGCGTTGCAGGTACGATGGAATGATGTTCCCAAGCATTTTCCCATACCTTCAGAATTTCAGGCATGCACGGTGAAAGAATATGAAGGAAGAAAAGCGGAAAATCATAGCCATGGCCAATCAGCTTCTATAACACAAGAACCATCCGAATATGTAAGCCAAGGCAATGACTTTGTGTTGAGTCTCATCGATCGTCCAGGCGGTGCCGATACGAGAGGTATAGAACGAGATAAGACCAACATCATTACTATTGCGCAATACGTGGCAAAATTCGGTAAATTTGACGCTCTGTGTTTGGTTGTTCCGGTGACCACCAATCGGGACACTATTGAAACAAAATATTATGTTGAAGAAATTAAAAGCGTAATTCCGCGGGATGCACAGAATAGGATTTTTGTGTGTGTGACCTATGCATCGTCAGAATGCGAAAATATCAAGGACTTTGTGCAATCAAGTGGATTGGCGACTGACACCATTTTCTATTTTAACAATTACGCCCTGAGCAAAGATGGATATGGAATTGATACCACGTTAGATCTTTCGACCGATAGTGATATTCTGGAAATGTCGTTTGATAATCCCGATTCCGCGTTAGTCGATCAGCGAAGGAAGAACATTGCTGCTGTAAGATTAGCCAAAGAGTCATGGTTAGATTCGAATCAGGAGTTTATCAAGTTGCTTAAGAGGGCGAAAAGTCTGGATAGGTATTGGCTCTTTGACCTGCATGGCATCGCCTATGAAAAGAAAAGAATTGCCGAGACACTGAAGGACCTTGTTGAAAATTCCTGCCCGCTTGAAGAATGTCAACGCAATTATAGTCGAGCTCGGCAAGAATATAAGTACCCAAAAGCAAATACCAAACCACAGAAAATAGAATCCAAAGTAATTTGGATGAGTTCCGACAGCGTGACCAGCAACTTCAACCAATTTTTTTTACGGCTAGTATAAGCTATATCCGCAGCGAAAGGGCGTATTGTGAAAGTCTGGTAAACGTTGCCACTACTTTAAGAAACGAACTTGAAAGCCAAAGGCAGGACAAATACACCAAAGAACGGCATTTAGACCAAGTGAAAAAATCAGCGGAAAACCTCCACGTCCAACCAAGAATATGGGGAAAGAAATATGCTTGATTAGTTTAGATTATTAGACCGCCTTAGCATGTCTGGCATAAATAGCCGCGCTCTTGATTATTACGACATATGTATTCGCAAGGAACAAGACACCACAAAGCGAGATAAGTTGGTCAGAGAGAGCAGTATTTTAAAAGCGCTTTATCAACGGTATCAATCTGAAATGGCTCATAATAACCTTTAACCATTGGCAAAATGGTTGCAGTAGGTATTTTAGCGGAAGAAATATTTTTAAGGTGATATATGGCCTTTTTGCGCATTACGATTACGGCGCTTTTTTTGCTTGCTGGATGTTTTGATAATGATGGTTCTAGAGACACAAATATAGTAAAGCCTCTGGGCGAGCCCATTCGCCAGATAGCCAATTTTCCCAACCCACAAAAGCCATTGCCTTGGTAGCGGGGGAAGCACCGTGTGTGCGCATTTGGAAGATTACACCATAAAATGCTGGGGGGATAATGGGCTTGGTGCCCTTACCATTCAATCTGCTCGTAATTCCCAAAAGAAATATTATGATGTGAGTAAAGCTGCATTCACAAAGTTAACGGCAAGCGGTGCAGATACCTGTGGCATCCTAAAAGATCCCCCCTATGAGGGCATACCGGTGTTTTTGGGCAAGGGGAGAATCGGTTGATGTGCCTCACGAAAAGGTCAAAGACATTTCAACTGGAGATGTTACCTGTTTTATCAAGCCGGATGATACCTTGGCCTGTGTGGGAAAAAAGAAATGGTTATTTACTTCTACGACAGTTAGCGAGATCCGAGCTGCTCAATTACCAAAGTGGGGCATTGATCCTTCTTCGGGTGCTGAGGGTCAGGATTATTCGACCAAACGGTTTAAAAATGTTAAAATGGGCTATCAATCACTAAAAATCTGCGCTCAAGGGCATGATGATGTGGTCTATTGTATGGGAGAAAATAGAACGACCCCAGCAAGTTCTATTTTTGGCCCCCAGCCTTTGTTAGATTACGAGCCTGGCGATTCAGAGTTTGGATTCTCTCTCATGAAAGATGGCACCCCACATTTGCTGGGAAGTCCAGGATATCCTAAGATTCTTAATATAAAAAGTCCCAAGCTTCTGAAGTACAAAAGAATATTCGCCCACGGGGAGGGCTTTTTAACAGCCCCTGGCAATACCTATGAAAATGGGTCATCCATCCCGGAAAATACCCTGATAATAGCATCGAGAGGAATTTTACAGGAAGGGGTTTTGGACTTTGTTATCACTGAAAGCAGTTATAAAGCGGATCGGTTTTCTATTGGTTGTTTGCTAACAGATAAAGGCAAAGTGCGCTGTCAAAATCTTTCCAAAAAATCTTCCCCTACAAACCAAACCGATGTGTTGGATAATATTCCCGCCAGAGATTGCTGAATAATTAATCATTATATCAAAACATAAAATATGGTTAATTCCGGTTTATCACCTTAATCAAAACACTTGTTTCTCGACGGCAATATTGACAATAGCCAGGGCTAGCGCATTTAAAATTGCTTGACTAAGGCTCGAAACAATGATCTGAGCGACTCGAGAAACATAATTTTTGATAGGGATTCAGATGACATCAGGGACCGGTCTAGGCGGGACAATAGTTGAGTATTTTCAGGACGTTAAAGATCCTCGCATCAATCGTCGCAAGCGGCATTGTTTGCTCGATATTATCGTCATCAGCGTTATGGCGGTAATATGCGATGGTCAAGGCTGGGAAGACATTGAAGAGTTTGCGATTATTCGAAAAAAATGGTTGAAAACATTTTTACAATTGCCTAATGGGATTCCCTCGCATGACACTTTCCGGCGAGTAATATCGCGGCTTAATCCCGACGAGATGCAATCGTGTTTTAGCAAATGGATTCAATCTGTGTGCCAGGCCTTTGGCAGTGATGTTATCGCTATCGACGGAAAAACTCTTCGTCGCTCGTTTGAGCGCGGTGCACGTGAAGGAAAGGGTGCTATTCATATGGTGAGCGCCTGGTCGAGCAAGGCGAAATTGGTTTTAGGACAAGTAAAAACAGAAGAAAAGTCAAATGAGATAACAGTGATTCCTGAGCTATTAAAAATGCTCGAGCTCAAGGGCTGTATCATCACGATTGATGCGATGGGATGCCAAAAAATGATTGCACAATCGATTATTGATAAAGAAGCGGATTATATTTTGGCCTTGAAGGGCAACCAAGGAAGTATTCATCGTGGTGTGGATATCTCATTTGAGCTAGCCGAAGACCGAGATTTTTTGGGTTTTAACTATGATCGCCTTGATGAGGTTTCTGCCGGCCATGGCCGTAAAGAAACACGTCGCTACGAGACTATTCTGGTTGCTGACTGGTTTGTCTACGCCAAAGAATGGCCCAAGTTAAAAACGCTGGTGCGAGTCACAAGTACACGAGAAATCGGCGATAAAATCAGCGCTGAAATTCGGTATTATATTTCGAGCCTTGAGCTTGGCGCCAAAGCGATAGGCGATGCAATTAGAAAGCATTGGGGCATAGAAAATAGTCTTCATTGGGTACTCGACGTCACCTTTAGGGAAGATGAATCAAGAATCAGGCGTGGTGATTCTGCTGAAAATTTCTCTACGCTTCGTAGGATGGCTTTGGCAATGCTAAAAAGGGAGCCAACTAAAAAGAGCATTGCGAGGAAAAGAAAGCTCAGTTCGTGGTCAGCAGAGTTCCTGATCCAGGTTATGACAGCTTAATTTTAAATGCGCTGGCCCTGGACAATAGCTTACCGAGATGAGCATGTTGATAAAAATAACAATCAATTTCTCGAGGAGAATCGATATGGAAGTTGCCAAAAAAATGTCATTATTACTCATGGTATTAATGGCTTTAAACAGTGTAGCCATGGATAAAAAACCGCCGCCAGGGAGTGGGTTAACGATACCCTATGACCACAATCTTCGACTTGTATTTATGGGGAAAACCGGGGCGGGCAAAAGCACTTTAATTAATGCATTTTATAACTATGCGCAACAAGTAAAATGGAATGATACGCAAAAGCATTATCCCATCCCCACCGAATTTCAACCATGCACGGTAATTGAATATCAAGGCAGAAACACAGAAGTCCATAAGAAAGGCCAATTAGAATCAGTTACTCAGGACCCTTCTGAATATGTAAGCCGGGGAAAGAATTTTGTCGTGAGCTTGGTCGATTGTCCCGGTGTGGCAGATACCGGCGGGATTGAGAAGGACATTATTAATACGGTAAAAATAGCCGAGCGGTACCTGTCAACAATATGGGACAAATTCGAGCGTAATTTAACGCCCAAAATTCAACTGCTCATTCCTACGTTTTTTTTGCCTTTAGAGCCACAACCTCCCGATTATTCGAACTTAATTGACTATTTGCCGCCTTGGGCGGGTTGATCCAGACCTCTTTGGCCAATTTTTGGGTTTTGGGTCGGCCTTGCACAAACCTCTCTTGGTGGCGTTCAAAAGCCTCAGACTTGATTTGGGCTCGACATGCTAATATTTTATCAGCCCAGCCGCTATGCACAGATGCTGGTGTTAGCATATTAATGCCAGAGTGATAGTGCTCATTGTTGTACCAATTAAAAAAGTCTAGACAAAAACTATTAGCATCCTCGATAGAACCAAAACGATCGGGGTAAGTTAAGCAATATTTCATCGTTTTAAATTGAGACTCAGAATATGGATTATCATTCGACACTCGAGGACGTGAATGGCTTTTCGTCACACCAAGATGCGCGTAAAGCTCAGCAACACTTTTTGATTTCATCGACGGACCACGATCGGCGTGAATGGTGAGGCTATCGCGAAGGATACCTTGGGACTGACAAGTCTCGTCGATAAAGTTCTTGGCAAGCTCAGCGCTTTCTTTGTAGGCAAGCATCCAACCAACGACATAGCGACTGTAAACATCGAGCATCACGTAAAGCTGATAATATTCAAGCTTGTCTGGCCCACGCAGGCGCGTTATATCCCAGGTCCACAGCTGTTTGGGCCCGGTCGCCAAAAGCTCTGGTCTTTTATATAAAGGATGTTTTCGTAAGTGCCGGCGCTCTTTGACCTCGTTATTAGCCGCTAAAATGCGATACATTGTGCGTTCAGATGCAATATAACGTCCCTCATCGAGCAGATGATGGTAAACTTGCGGCGCCGGCAAATCCATAAATCTTTCCTCGTGAAAAAGCTCCAGCACAGCCTGACGTTCATCAGCGCTCAGGCATCGCGGGCTCGTGCGCGGCTTGGCTACTTTGGGGCCTTGTTTAAGCCTATAGTAGCTAGATTTGGGGAAATCGATCCACTCACAAGCCGTCGACAAAGGCAAGCAAGTGCTTCGATTATTTATCATATTCACTGTTTGCTCCCGTTGCTTTCGTCCCGATCGAGATCCAAGATCTTGGCAATTTTTTTTTGCAAATCGATAATAGCCTCGGCCTGTTCCAGCCGCTTTTTGAGCGCAGCGTTTTCTTTTTCAAGTTTTTTAAGCCGCTCCCACTCCTCATCGCTCAGTAATTTTTCCGGACCACGCTTGTGCTTACGGCTAGCTGAAAGCTTGCCATTAGCCTCTGCTATACGCCACGCATGAAGGGTAGAAGAAGATAGCCCCTCCCGCCTTAGAAGCGCTCCTAGCTCACCAGGGGCGCGGCATAGCCCAGCCATGGCTACCACTTTCTTTTTATAGGCAAGGCTATACTGCCTCTTGCGGCCTGAACCATCGATTTTGCTCGATTTATTTTTATCCTTATTTTTCGATAAGTTATACTTTTCCATTGTACTACCATAATCACGCCCGGTTATTCGTTAAACTAGTGCGAATTTTTTGTCTCAGGCTTATTGGCAGGTAGGGGAGTTTGTAGAGCGCGTGGGTGATTTTAATGCCATATGTATAGTTTTACCCGTAACGGTTAACCGAGAGACTCCAGAGACTAAGTACATAATTGAGCAGATAAAAACGATCATACCCGCAAGCGCTCTGAATCGTGTATTCATCTGTGTAAGCTATAGCACCGCCGAGAACAGTAACATTGTTGATTTCGTAAAATCGGTAGGGTTGCTGCCAGAAAACATATTTTATTTTGACAATTACGCCATTAGCAAGGACGGCTATAAGGTTGATATTACCGTTGATATAAATGGAGGTGATCCACAATTAGACGATCCATTTAGCTCAAGCACCAATTCAGTTTCGTATGAAGATCGAAAAAAGATCAAGGATGCGCGCAAGGTAAAAGCAACGTGGGAAAGCTCCAATGAAGAATTTTATAGAATGCTTGGAAAAGCCAAGAATTTAGGGCGTTTTTCTTCAGAACCCATAAAGCGTATTTCCAAACTTAAAAACTCGGCGTTACAGAAAATTTTAGAAGCATTCAATAAAATAGACGCTATTGAACAAACCGAAGCAAAGATACATTTGGCTAAAGGCAACCTGCAAAGGGCGTTAGATGTCTATAACCTTGCGCTTCAAAGCAAAAACAGTGCTGATATTGCTTTAGCCCAGGCACAACTAGATAAGCAAGCGGCGGATGCATTGGAGCTTTTTGACACCTATGAGGAAACCGAAGTTGATGATAACGTACACAATACTTTTTGTAAGAATTGTCAGTGGGATTGCCATGCCCCATGCGGTTTGGACTTTCTGGGTAAGGATGCCTGTGATCACCTGACTGGCTGTTCGTGCATGTCAAATAATAGTTGTACGGTATGTCCAAGAAAATGCCCCTATCATTACCATCGCCATCAAAAGAAAGTAATTAAGGTTACTAAAAAGCAGGAAAAATCCGGGGTACGCAGTCAACAAAGTAGCGCATCATCGAACTCCAGTTCCTGGCAACAAACGGTGAATACCAGAACAAATGATTTGAATACGAAACAAAAAGATAGGGATAATCAAAACACCATCCTTAATGACCTTAAGACTCACTTGGATTGCCTTAAAAAGGACCGCGAAGATCTGCAACACAAGATCGTTGAACTCTATGTGGAGTTAGGCAAAGTATCCATGTCTTCGATTAATTTTCATATAGGAGAATATTTTGATCTCCGCATCCGTAACGAAACAGAGCAAGACAAAAAAGCCAAGCTTATGCGTGACCAAGCTTTTTATGTGGAGCAAGTTGACCTCTATAAGAAAAGAATGGCCCAAAACAGTCAATAGTATTTCTTGAAAGCTCGAAGGCTAAAAGACCCAGCATTCATGAGGAGGCTGGGTCTTGTTTAATTCTTTTCCCAGAACAGAGATGAAAAAACCGATCTCTTGTGGCTGAGTTTTTTGATCCTCAAAAAAAAGGCCTCAATCACCACTGCCATCCCTTAAACTATCCCCATGATAAATCTCTGTGACCAACAACCAAAAGAATCGAGCCGCGCCTTCGCGGCCTTTGTAGTCTATCGTGACCTCGGTCTGCGCCGATCGTGTCATGCGGTGGCTCAACAGCTCAAGCTAAACCCCTCATCGGTGCTGGAGCTGTCAAAACGCCACCACTGGCAAGAGCGGGTGAGGGCGTGGGATGCCCACATCGATCAAGAGACCCAAAAAGCCCAACTCGAAGCCGTTAAAATCATGAAGAAGCGGCAGATAGCTTTAGCCTTAAAGGCGCAAAAAGCGGCCGAGAAGGGGCTTAGAAAATTTATCGCTCAGTTTAACGATGACCGCATCGCACCCTCAACCATAAAGCCCGATGGCTTATCCAAACTGCTCGATACCGGCTGCCGTCTAGAACGCCTAAACCGTGACGAGCCTGAGCAGAACGTAACACTTACTCAAGGATCTAAGTTCGACAATCTTTCGCTTGAAGAGTGTGAACTTTTGCGTTCTTTGATGGCCAAGGCTCAGGGGTGAGGCATGATTCCCAACCAGGATTTGATTGAGCTTGAGCGTTCCATTATCGCAAAAGGTGGTTTGCATAATTTTATTCGCTTAGCGTGGCATCAGGTTGAACCAGCGCGACCTTTCATTTCGGGATGGCATATCGCTGCTATTGCGGAGCATTTAGAGGCTATAACGGCCGGAAAACTCACCAGGCTCGTAATCAATATTCCTCCCGGTTGCATGAAGAGCCTCACCTGCTGTGTGTTTTGGCCCGCTTGGGTGTGGACTATCAAGCCCGAGACCAAATGGATCTATGCCTCGTATTCCATGGGCCTTTCCCAACGCGACAATCTACGCATGCGGCGTCTGATCGAAAGTGATTGGTATCAACAACGCTTTGGCCAATCCTTCAAACCACTCAAAGATAATTGGGGCGCTATAAAATTTATCAACGACCACGCCGGCTACCGGTTATGCACCTCAACCGACGGCACGGTCACCGGAGAGCATGCTGATGTGCAGGTGTGCGATGACCCTATAAAGCCGCAGGATGCCCGTGGAGGTGGGCTGGCCACCAAGACCGCCCTCAATGGGTGCCTCGAATGGTGGAGTGAGACTATGGCCTCCCGGCTCATCGATTTCGATAAGTCAGCTCGGGTCATCATCATGCAGCGCCTTCATATTCACGATTTGGCCGGGGCGGTTTTGAAAGAAGGTGGGTATGAGCATCTTTGTTTGCCCATGGAATATGAGCCTAAAACTATCTCCAGCGGCTCCATAGGTTTTAAGGATCCCCGTAAAGATAAGGGCGAGTTGTTGTGGCCACAGCGGTTTTCTGATGAAGCCATCAAACAGCTGAAAAAAGAGCTCGGTCCGCGAGGGGAAGCATCTCAACTGCAACAACAGCCGGTGCCTATCTCAGGGTCGGTGTTTGAGAAAGAACACGTCAAACATTGGTTAGAAAGACCGACAATCAAAACAGTGGTGTCATCGTGGGACTGCACCTTCAAAGAAACCGGCTCTTCCTACGTGGTAGGACAGGTGTGGGGTGTTACCGCTGACTGCGAAAGTTATGTCCTGCTTGATCAAATCCGCCAACGTATGAGCTTTAGCCAAACCCTTTCGGCCATCAGAAAGATAGCTCGTCTTTATCCCACCAGTTCCGCCCACCTGATTGAAGAAAAAGCCAACGGTAGTGCCATCATCGACACACTGCGCGACCAAATTCCGGGTATTACGCCTGTATTACCTTTGGGTGGCAAAGAGGCTCGAGCTCACGCCGTGGAAAGTTTATGGAGCAGTGGTCACGTTCTATTACCTCATCCAGACCATCATCCGTGGGTCAACGATTTTATCCAAGAGCTGCTCGAGTTTCCCAGTTCTCTTCATGATGACCAGGTTGATGCTATGACCCAGGCCTTATCGTGGCTGCGCGAGCGGGTATTGCGCTTAAAAACCTTCACCCGCTCAATGAATAATATGGGGAATTTGTCATGCTTTCTTTAACCGAGCGTAACGATAGTTGGCACAATCTCTTGTCGGGGCTTGGCACGGCTCGCGATAAATCCCTTTATACCCACCTATCGCCAAGCCTACACTTTCCGCCAGAATATCTAGAACAGCTCTATGTAAACGATGATATCGCAGCCCGCATATGCGATCTGGTGCCTTATGAGATGCTCCGGCAGGGTGTGACGATCAAGGTCGATGATGAGCCATTTATCTGGGAAGGATTAAACGATGTTTTACGCGATGCTCTGGTGAGATGCCGCATCTTTGGGACCGCTTTTATCTATATAGGCGCCGATGATGGGCAAGCCCAAGAGCAGCCATTGATAGTATCAAGCGTTAACGGTGTGCGCTTTCTGAACGTTTTGACCACCAAAGATGTAAGCCATCAATCTTTTTACGCCGATCCTAACGATGCCAACTATGGCTATTGTGAGCTTTATCGGCTGAACTCTTCTATGGAGCACCAAAGTGCGGCCATCCATGAATCACGATTGATACCGCTTTTTACCATGCCGCCGTTAAATCATCGGCAATTTCCTCCCAGCCTCTTGCAGCGCATCTATCCGGTACTGCAGCAATTCCACACGGCCTGGCAAGCCACTGCCCATCTGATGACCGATGCGGCGCAGGGGGTATTTAAGCTGAAAGGTTTGCACAGCGCGGTGGCCTCTAACCGCAGCGAAGAGCTGATAAAGCGTATGGCCTTGGTAGATATGAGCCGCTCGGTGTCCCGAAGTATTCTTTTAGATGCCGAAGATGAGGACTTTAGGCGTGATTCATATGGTTTTGCGGGTATCCCCGAAATATTAGATAAGATGATGCTCCGCCTAGCCGCGGCAGCCCGATTGCCGGTTTCGCTTCTTATGGGCCAAGCACCTGCAGGTATGAATGCTACGGGAGAGAGCGATACCCGCTTCTTTTATGACCAGGTTCGAGCTGAGCAGGAAGCCTTAAAGCCCAAGATAGAACGCCTAGTCAAGATCATGAATGGCGATGACAATATCGAGGTCAGCATAGAGTTCCCCGCCTTATGGCAGATGACCGACCGGGAAAAAGCCGAGCTACGCCGTATGGAAGCCGAAACCGATCGTATTTATCTGCAAGAGGGTGTGCTGTTGCCCGAAGAGGTTGCCATCAAACGGTTTAGCGATGGTGATTTTGTTATCGATATCAATTCACGGGCAGATTTAGCCCATAGCGAAAGGAGTAATGATGTTGAATGAAAATATTAAAAAGGTGGCCGTTGGTGGTTCAGCTGTAGTTTTGGCTATTGCTATGGGATTGCAGACCTTTGTTTTTGGCCACAACGATCTTCAGGTGCTTAAGGACAGCGTAGCTAAACTTACCGAGCGTGTAGCACAGCTGGAAGTTATAAAAGTGCATGAGTAAGAAGTCTCCGACCATCAGAGGCTCTGCCCAGGCACGATTATTGTTATATCGTCTCCTGTCGGCTAATTTGGCTGAGGCGGAGCGGCGCTTATTGTCGGTCGATTCAACAACTTGGGAACAAATTGTTGCACATCTTGAGGACGTGCTTGAGGCTGATACTCAAATAAAATCTAATCGAAACGTTTTAGCGCAAGCATTTTCTCATATCGATAAAACCACCCGCGAAGGTTTGCAAAAGCAGCTCGAACGCCTCACCGGCCAATCCCTGTGGTTGGGTGTGCATGCCACCTCCCTGTTGGAATCCTTTGTCGATGAGCACCTCACGCTAATAAAATCAGTACAGCGTGAGCATTTGGATAAGATAGGATTAGCCATTAAGCGCGGTATCCGCGAAGGCCGCTTGCACAAAGATATGGCCAAGGATATCCGCCAGATGACCAATATGAGTAAACGCCGGGCCCAGTTAATTGCTCGCAATGCGCCATTGCAATATAGCGGAGCGTTAACCAAGCATCATCAGATCAGCGCCGGTATCAAACAATATCGCTGGCAAACCTCGCATGACGAGCGTGTGAGAGCGTCACATAAAAGCCGTGAAGGCAAAGTCTATAGTTGGGATGGCCCTGGCCCTCATCCCCGCAGCGAGGTTAATTGCCGGTGTGATGCAATTCCGTTGTTACCTTAAGCCGCGCAAGCATGTACTAATTTAGCCAGTGTTTTTAACGTTGGATTTTTATTGCGAAGGCTGTGATAAAAGGTAGTTTTTGGAATTTCGGGCCTCTTTCATCAAATCCGTTTTATTTCTTGCTTCTAAATGGATATTTATAACTTCTATCACTCCTTCTGTATCTTCATTTTTGAGGCATTCCCAAATAGCTCTTCCGATTCGGTCTTCATCAAGAAGGGCTTTCGTAGGGTCGTAGACCTTCAATTTTAAACCCGCTTTTAGGCTCCTAGTCGATATATTTTTTGAAGAGCCGCTTTGCTTGTGTGATTTTTTTGTTTTGGTCATTTTTTCCTCCTCCTAACAAAATAATAATGCTGCTTTCTGGTAAATACGCGTAGTATATACGGCGCCCATTTTTCCATCGTAGTTCCCAAACTTCGGTAGATTTTTCACCAACATAACGATGGTCGCCAAAATGTTCTTCGTGCTGAATTTTGGATAACCGGTCATCGATTTGGACCTTAGCTTTTTCTGTTTGCTGCTCAAACCAAGCGGTATATTCTTCGGCTGGGAAAATCCTAATCATTCATACTCCATGAGTACAATATATTGTACCATTGTTCTTTTGGCAAGTAAAAAAATCCCAACCTCAAAAAAAAGGCTTCAATCAGATCACCGGTCTTTATACTAAGCGACATGCAAGTATTTCGACTAGACTATAACGGCTCCACATCAGGCTTTGAGCGCACCGCCCAGGGCTTTTTGCGTATTCGCGCCCGCTTGACCAAGGCCGGTATATTTAACTATGGTGATCAGTTTGAATATCGCCCGGAAGAAGAGATTTTTCGCAAAGACTCATTGTCTTCTTTAAAATGTGCCCCCGTAACCGATCTTCATCCTTCAGAAAACGGTGATGGGTTTTTAGGCCCCCACAATACCAAGGCTCATATAGTTGGCGTGGCTGAGAGCATTGAGCCAGATGGCAAATATCTTGTAGGCTCTTTGGTCGTGTTTCATGAAGATACCATTGCAGCTATTGAACGAGGCGATCGCAAAGAAATCTCCTTGGGCTTTAGCTGCGAGCTTTTACCCACTCCTGGTGCTGTCGATGGCCAAGCCTACGATGGGGTGCAGCGCAACATCATCTTTAACCATATCGCCATAGGTCCTGCGGGCTGGGGTCGGGTAGGCCCTGAATGCTCCATCAGGACAGATGGTAAACCTACAACTAAGGATACAATTATGGGCAACGTTAATCGCCTGGATGAGGATAGCTCCATAACTCAGCTGCTTGCTGACCTACAAAAGCAGATCGAGACGGTAGCTGAGCAATTTGCAGCGTTAAAAAAGGCCTTAGAGGATGGAAAGTCCACAGAGCCGGCAGCCAAAGAGGATAAAAAATCTTCACCGCCACACCTTAACAAAAGCAAAGCCACCATCCGCATCGATGAGGACGATGTTTCGGTAACCGATCTCTTGTCAGAATGCCAAAAGAAGATCGATGACCTAGAAGAAGAGCTTAAGGCCCTCACCAAAGCTTTAGAGGAAGAGCAAAAAAAGCGCTCCGAGCTTGAAGATCCCAAGAAAATCGAGGACCGTGTGGATGCCCGTCTCAAGGAGGATTCACTCAAGCGGATTTATCCAGATTTAAGCCTATCGGGCAAAAACCAAGACTACATCAATGGCCTTTATGAGGCGTCTTTGCGCCAGGGCTTATTATCTCGCAACGACTCTTTAGAAAGAACCCGAGCTGCCCTCAATCAATCTGCTGACAAAAAATCAGCCTACGATCGCTGGCGAAACGTCGCGTCTGAGCGCTGGAAACAACCCTTAAGCGGCCATTTATAGGAGCACACGATGCAAATAGATTTCCCTCTCAAAAGACCGCGTGCCCTGGTGGGCTTAAAAGTAGATAGCACCCCTTCGACCACCGTGTCAGCAGTATCGGATATACCTATCCCCTTCGGAGCTTTGGTGACCTTTGATAGCAAGGAGAGTTGTAAGATTCCCACCACCAAAGAGGATCTACAAAGACCTTTAGGCATCACCCTCAGACAATTCTGATGGGCTTCGCTATGAGCCAAAGACTGCCATCGCTGTGGTGCGACAAGGGCGGATTTGGGTCGAAGGTGAGGATGTTTCTGATACGAACAAAATAGCAGCCTTTGACCCGGTCTACATCAAATTAATCGATGGCAAAGCCATCTTTACCGCTCAGGCTGATGGCCACGTTGAGACTTAAGGGCGCCATTTTCTTAGAAAGCTTAAGCGAAGGCAAAGTACCTATCGAAATCAAATTTTTGGGAGGCAGATAAATGGACGGTTTTACTTCTACATCAGTATATTTACGAGAACAGCTGCAGCATGTCATCAATTTAGCTTTTGAAGAGACTTTTCCGGTATTAAAGGCGCGAAGCTTTATACCGGTCAACAGCACTGTCCCCGAAACCGCCGAAACTGTTTTAGCCCGCATCTGGGGGTCTTACGGTGAAGCTAAGATTATCAACTCCAGCGCCGATGACCTCCCATCGGTGACTATTGGCCAAAAGGAAGCTAGCCTCAACGTTAAAACCATTGGCTGTTCTTTTGAGTATTCGGTTATGGATCTAAAACGAAGCCAAGCGACCGGAGTGAATCTTGATGGCAGAATGGCTATCGCCGCACGGCAGTTGATAGAGACGCAGATCGATAAGCTTTCTACCCACGGCGATGAGCGTTATGGCTTACGAGGTTTGTGTAATAACGACGATATTGAGCCTATAAAATTGTCCAAATGGTTCGATGAGAAAGGCAAGTCATTAAAAACCGGCGAGCAGATGCTCAACGATATCAGCCAGCTCATTACGTCAGTGGTCACCAAAACCAACAGCATCATGGTGCCCGATACGTTGCTCTTGCCTATCAGACATTACGCCCATCTAGCGTTGACGCCGTTTTCTCAATACAGCCAAATAACGTTGCTCAATTATCTTTTGACCAACAATCCTTACGTAAAAAACATCGACTCCTGGGTTCATTTAGAAGACCAGTGCATCCTCTATCCACGCACCCCTCAGGCTTTAGAAATGTTTATCCCGATGGATTTTGCCACCGAGTCTCCCCAAGCGGTGGGTCTGTCCTTCAAGGTGCAATGCCACTCCCGCTTTGGTGGTGTGCAAATCTATACGCCCAAGGCTTGTGCCTATGGCCGAGGTATATGATGGAACGCTTTCTCATAAGGTTTCCCGAGTTTAGCGCTACCGATGAAAAGCTCATCGCTCTGGCTCTAGCGGAGGCTAAACATGAGCTCAACGCCACGCTATGGGGTGAGCTGTACGAGATCGGCATCATGTTTTTGGCAGCGGATAAATTAGCCCGTATTTTTCACGCATGAGCGCTTATTTAAAAAACTGTCTTAGATTTTTTATTTTACAATAATTTTCAGATATTTTTAATAGAAAAATCTATATTTAAATACACCACCCCCTTACCCCCATTTAAAATATTTAGTTGTGAGGTTGATTTATGAGGGCGTTAACCTTGCAAGAGCGATTAAAAATATGTTTTGATTCGGAAACCCACTCGATAATAAAAAACGAATTCTTCTCGTATTGCGAATGATCGCAGCACCTACTTTGAGCAGGCGCAATCTTATGGTCTCTACCTGCGCTGTTGCCAGATGAGTTCCTTTTAAAGCATGACTCCGAATGTGAGAGAGCAAAACATATGCCATGCTGGAAAACAACAACCGGAGCTGATTGGGCCACCAAGCATGGCAGCTGGTACGGTCTGCAAATAGGCCAAGCTGCTGTTCCTTAATGCGGTTCTCCATATCGCCACGAGCGCAATATATACTTTCATATATTTGCTCAGCAGCTTCTGCGCAGTTGGTAACCACAAACCGAGGATTTGCGCCATTGTCACTATGTTCCGCTTTAACAATGATGCGGCGTTCTTTATCCCATGTTTCGGCTGCATATTGTACATCACCAAAAATACGCTGCTTCTCTTGGGTATGGTCAAAATATTTTTCCGATTCCAACAGGTAGGATTCGGAAAGATTTAACAATCGTCTATTCTTCCCAATACCAACAACATAGTACACATCGTGTTTTTCACACCAGCTAAACATTTTATGACGGCAAAAACCACCATCACCTCTGAATATAATCTTAGTATTTGGCCATATTTTTCTAATGCCTTTTACCAGCAAAGATAAAATCGCCCATGTGTGCTTAGCGCCATCTTTATTGCTTGGTCTAAGGTAAGCCGCAAGCAAATGGTGACCGCAAAAGACATAGAGGGGGAGGAAGCAGTAACCACCATAGTACCCATTAAAAAAACGCCCTTCTTGTGCGCCATGCACCGTATCATCGGTGGCATCAAAATCAAGAATGATTTCTTTGGGTGGTTTTTTAAAAGAAGTTACAAACTTATCAAACATGAGCTCATGGAGCTTAACCATGCTTGTTCTGGAAGCTGTTTTTTCAAGTCGACAAAGAGTTGGTGCACTGGCAAGATCGCTTTCACGATCTACAGCCGTCTGTATGGCTGGATCTTTTCGTAAATATTCGTGATCATTAAGATCTTCATAACCAAGGGCAATACCAAAAATACGCTGTTTAAGCATCGAGAGCCAAGAGTGAGTGATGAGCCTCTGCTCTCTTGGATCTGGCAGTATCCGCGAAATAGCTTCAGTAAGTTTAAGCCTTCGATCAGCTTCACGAAGCAAAAGCACGCCACCATCGCTGGTAATATCACCACCATCAAAATTCACCTCTAAAAGCTTTTTATTGCTTCCTTTAAGCTGGATTGTTTTTGATTTGCTGTTTGTTAAACGGGTACAAAGTGTACCGATGTTTTTTGGTTTCATAATTTCTTAAACCCGCATGGGGATTGAGAAATTCCCTTAAACATCGGTTTTTTTCATGAAAAATTCGGGTTAGCTATGTCTCCCATGGGTGAGCCTGCCCGCCTCGAAGGATCGACGAATCAAACCACCTACCGCTTGGAGTTTGAACGCCTGTGCCGACTTATCAGCATGGGAGCGAGGGTGTGTTGACATGAAGCATGTATCGGACGACAGCCGTCTGCAACAAAAGGTACTCAAGGCGGTAAAAAAGATGAGGGCCGGCCCCCATGTGCAGGTGGGCATTCTTCAGGACAAGAAAATGGACAACGGCTTTTCGATGACAGCCCTGGCGGCAGTGCATGAATATGGCTCATCAGATGGGCATATACCGGCTCGATCCTTCATCCGCTCTACTTGTGATGCTCAACAAAAGAAACATTTGGAGCTCATAAAAAAGCTCGAAGATAAGGTTTTTAGAGGGCAGCTCACCATCAAGCAGGCTTTGACCACCTTAGGCCAGGTGGTTTCCAAAGATATGGTGGGGGCGATCGTTAAAGGCATAGCACCACCACTCAAAGCAGCCACTACCAAGCGCAAAAAGAGTTCAAAGCCTTTGATTGACCAGGGCCGTCTCAAAGGCGCCATAACCCATGAAGTGAGAAATGTTAATACTAACTGGCAATTGATTCAAACCGTTTTAGAACGGGTCTTTAGCGAGGCCATTCAAATTCCCTTTGTGTGGGATGATGAGCCACGATTGATGATACCGCGCCCTTGTGGTCTATTGTCGTTGGGGCAAAGCATCACCATCGGCCGGGATGCCAGTGGCTATACCTTTAGCAATAGCGATATCACCATCGACATCTATGGGCATCGCGAAGTCACTGTCACCGTGCAGGTATTTTCGCGACAGGCGCGAGGCGAAAAATCTTCCCGAGCGCTCATCGAAAGGGCTCGTCTGGCCTTAGCCAACCCTATTTATCGCGATGAGCTTAGGAGCGTTGGTTTGGTGTTTGTGGAAAACCATCCCATCGCTGACCTCAATGAGATCTTCCAAAACCGTAAAGAATCGAGAGCAGCGTTTGATGCGGTGTTCAGGGTGCTGATGCATGAAAGCCTTCCCCTTAAACAGTTGGCTCATTTTGATGCAGTTGAGCTTATGAGTGAGGTGGGCCATGAGCCTCTGATAGCATCGTTAGAATAAATATATCCTCCCAAAACCTTCATTTGGCCCAGGCGGGGTTTGGCGTGCCTTTGATTATGGGTGAGCACGATGCCTTTACTCAACGGGTGCAGACCTACAGAGAGCTCTCTGATTTACCCATGGGAGGGTAAGGACAAAGATGGCAAACCGATTAAAGGTTTTAAGACGACCGATACAATTTTACTGAAATGGCTTCATCCTTGCTTTCCCAAAGCCCCACCGTTGATAAATTTAAGATTGGCCGTCGAGCTTCTGGTGAAGATATTGCCACTGCCTTCGATGCCATCTGCACTGAGGATAGCGATTTTTACGGGCTGCTTGTAGCCTGTGATGATTCCGAGACGTACGCGAAAGATATAACGGCATTAGCCGCCAAAGTTGCCTCCAGGCGCATGCTGCTGGGCATCGACCTAGATGATACCGTTGACAAAGACTTAGTTCTTGCGGGCGACCTCAAAAGCAAAAAATACCGCAATGTTTTTAATATTTATAAACCCCCTAAAAAAAATCAGAAGGATGAGGATGAATATCCTGCCGCCGCATTGATGGGCAAAATGCTGCCACAAGACCCAGGTTCCGCTACTTGGGCTTATAAACAGCTGGTTGGCATATCCCAAGGTCAGTTGTCTTCTTCTACGATCGAAGAGCTGAGAAAAAACCATGTCAATTATTATGCAGCAGGCATCAAAGATGTGGGGGTAACCTTTAACGGAAAAGTTTTAAGCGGCGAATACATCAATGTCACTGTCGGCATCGATTGGCTCCATGTGCGCCTGCAGGAACGTTTGTTCAGGCTCTTAGCCATCAATCAAAAGATACCCTACACGCTCAAAGGCATCGATCTGGTGCGCTGTGAGATCATGGCCCAGCTTAAAGAAGCCATCGCTCAAGGCGTATTGGCCGCCGATCCCGAACCTCAGATAAGTACGCCCGCCATTGATGAAGTAAGCCCCACTACTCGCGAAAACCGCATACTACCCAAGTTAAGTTCAGCGGTCGTCTGGCTGGGGCTATTCACCACATTCACATCGAAGGCACGGTAGGGCCATAGGAGAGGCTATGAACGGTTTTAGAGAATATTCTCCCGACGACTATTCAGTTATTTTTAACGGCATCCCGATTGAGGGCTTTGCGGAAGATGAATGTATCGACATCGAGTTTAACACGGAAGGATTTCAGGACGATATCGGCATCGATGGCCATGTGGTGCGTTACAAAACCTTAGACCAGCGAGCCACGGTGATTTTTACGCTGATGGCCGGCTCTCCGTGCAACAAGGTCTTATCGGCCATGTACAATGCCGACTTAAAACTACCCAACGGATTGGGGTAGGTCCCTTGCTCATACGAGACACGCAAGGGGTAACTGTATTTTTAGGTACTCAAGCGTGGATCCAAAAGGGTCACCTTTGGCCAAAAGCTGGGCAATCGCGAATGGACCATCAGGGTGGCCAAACTTGAAGCAATCATAGGTTAAGGATACACCCTGCGTAAAGAACTGGAACGATGCATTAACGGCGTCAATCTCAAGATCACCCAGCTCGGCTTTCAAGAGGGCATCGAGCTTTTGACCAGTTTAGGCAATCTCATCGGCCCGGGTTTAAGCAATAATGATTTTACGGGCTATAACCCCACCGCGATGTTGGGCGAAATCCTTGCTCGGGTTAACGCAGAGACGCTGACGAGCATTATTAACAAACTGGCTCGATCGACGCGCATCGAGCGTGAGCCCAATAAATGGCCACTCTTAGAGCCGGAAGTGGATTTAGCAGGAAACTACAATCTCACCTTCAAATGGCTGGGCTTTGCCTTGGAGGCCAATTATTGCGATTTTTTAGGCGAGGAGGGTTTAGTCAGCGCCATTATCGCCCACATCGAGACAGCGAATGCGACGGCCTAAATCCCCCTAAGCTCAAAGCCAGCCGTGCAATTGTCGATAAGATAGCCACTTCGGGTCATTACCACTGATCGCTTATGGAGATCAAAACAAAATGGTCGCTTGACGATGTGGATGAAGCCTTAGCGGTGTTGGCCTACATCGCGGCGGTTGAGCATTGACAGCTGAGGGCGATGAAGAAAGGTTTTAAAAAAAAAAAAGAAAAGAAAAAAAAATGATCATCCGTAAGCTGGTTGCCTGGTTTGAGCTCAAATGGGAAGAATCGCAAATAAAGAAAGCTACCGCGGCTTTGGATGATTTTGCCAAGCATGCCGATACAGCGCTTAAGGCGGTATCAGCTCATTTTGTGGCCCGATCTATCAAAGGGTTTGTCACCGACACTGCCATGGCCATGGATGAGCTCGGCAAATCCTCAGAACGCTTCAACATATCAGCCTCTGCCTTAGAAGAGCTTAAATATGCCGCTGAGCAATCGTGCTATTCCCTTAGAAACTTTGGAAGGCTCATTACGAACGCTTCACAAAACTGCCCTTGAGTCCCGCTGGGGAATGGTTGAATCGGCGCAGAAGTTTCGGCTGTTGGGTATGAGTGCCACCGATGTGGAAGGGCGTCTCAACAATCCTTTAGAGCTTTTGAGTAAGCTTTCCGATCGCATGCATGCTATGCCCAATCCTATCAAACAGGCCTGGGCGATGGATAAGATGTTTGGTGATGAAGGGCAGACACTGCTGCCATTTTTGAAGCAAGGCTCAGCAGGTATAAAGAACCTGAGAGAGGAGGCCCGCGATCTTGGAGTGGTGTTGGACGATCAGGCTATTGTAAGGTCGATACAGTTTAGAAAGGCCCTAAGGGGTATCAATGCTGCGATACTAGGTTTCTCCCGAGTTATCGTGGACAATATTTTGCCCGCCCTGACATGGACGTTAAGGGGCATAGCCAAGGCCGTCGCCTCATTACGACAGCTTTCCGCCACAGCCTCGGGTATTCGAGTATTACAGATCACCCTTATGGGCTTAGGTGCGATATTGGCCGCGCTGGCCGTCAAAGCCTTGCTCGCGTTTGCACCATTATTGTTGATGGCTGCAGCGGTGATTCTGGTGGTCGAAGATCTGTGGGTGGCCTTTGAAGATGGCGATGCGGTTATTAAGGGTCTTTATCAGCACGCCAAGAGGTTTTTTAAGCCGGCGATCGATTGGGTGAGCGAGCTTCATGTAGGCGTCGATAGTTTTTTTGACAGCTTTCGATTGGGCTGGGTGGCTCTAGAACGGCTGATGCCGGATTTTTTAAAAGATGGTGTCGATGCCAAGCTTAATCTTGAGGATAACGCTCAATTATTGCCCAAAGCCTTAGCTCCCATGCCATCGAATATTAATAACCGTAGCCATAATGTCTCTCATCAAAACGTCAACGTATCGGTCAACGCAAAATCAGAGAGCTCTCCGCAAGATATCGCGAATAAAGTCAGCCAGGCATACGGTAGTGAGCTCGAAAAGAGCGACTCAACACCTTGATGGGAATAAGCCATTATGCACGTTAATATTGGTATTTTGTTTGCCTTAACCATGATGTTGTCCTTCTTGCCAATATCTCGACCTTTGTTTACTCCGCTCTTGATGCTGAAAGTGGTGATTCAGGGACAAATAAAGGGGGTGATTATCAATTGCGAAAAGGTGGTGAGCGTTCAAGAGCAGTGGCAAATCATGTGCAAAATCGGCGATGATATTGATATTTTTTTTTTTTTTTTTTTTTTTTTTTTTTTTTTTTTTTTTTTTTTTTTTTTTTTTTTTTTTTTTTTTTTTTTTTTTTTTTTTTTTTTTTTTTTTTTTTTTTTTTTTTTTTTTTTTTTTTTTTTTTTTTTTTTTTTTTTTTTTTTTTTTTTTTTTTTTTTTTTTTTTTTTTTTTTTTTTTTTTTTTTTTTTTTTTTTTTTTTTTTTTTTTTTTTTTTTTTTTTTTTTTTTTTTTTTTTTTTTTTTTTTTTTTTTTTTTTTTTTTTTTTTTTTTTTTTTTTTTTTTTTTTTTTTTTTTTTTTTTTTTTTTTTTTTTTTTTTTTTTTTTTTTTTTTTTTTTTTTTTTTTTTTTTTTTTTTTTTTTTAAAAAAAAAAAAAAAAAAAAAAAAAAAAAAAAAAAAAAAAAAAAAAAAAAAAAATAAAAAGATTTTAGGCAGTTTGATGGTACGCGAGAAAAAGCTGACAGCGACAATTTTGACGCTCCAGGCTTTTAAGAAGCTGGAAGGGATTTTTGCTAAAAGAGAGCCCATTACCATCGCAACATCGCTCAAAGATTATCCCCATATGGTCATCGTTGTGCCTGGGTAGAGCGGGGGGTTGGCTCTGCGATGTCGTGCGCTTTTGCTGCTCAGCGGTACAGATTCGCGTGGTTCTACAACAACATATCGCCATCCCCCAAAGTCAAAGCAGCTGCATAAAAAAGATATGGGCGAACAGGAAGCTCAACCGGTTACCAATACGTGATCCTTAAAATGCTTAAAGAAACGCTGATGGGTAAATAATATGCAGGCCTTTAAAAATGCCCTTTGCCGGACATCCCTCATTACCGAGCGAGAGATGGAACTGTTTGGCCACTACTTTATCTTTGAATTCGAATGGCTCGAACAAGCCGCCTGCGGGTATTGCAGTTGTATCTCGATCCGGCTGAGCAGCCACTGGCCTTAGGGCTTCGCCTGATACCACGGTGGCCATTGTTTAGGCATAAAAACATCGAGCTGATGATGCTCGAAAATTAGCCTGATAGCTATATGAAGTTATTTAAACGCGAAGTAGAACTGAAGGTAGGCGATACCCTAATCACCGGCCTCGATATCTCTTTTGAAGTGGAGAAGGATCTCTACGCCATACAGAATAATTGCCATCTCGCTATTTTTAATCTTGGAGCTGAAAATAGAGCCTTGCTTGCCAAACACCGCCGCATACCGGTGACGTTAAAGGCGGGCTATAAAAGTGCCCTGGGGCTGTTGTTTAAAGGGGATCTTTTGCGTTGCCAGCACCTCAAAGAAGGGCCTACGTGGAAGACATCTTTATCCATGGGCGATGCATTACATGCCATCGAGACCGGGCGTTTAGAGAAAAGCTATGCCAAAGGAACGCCTTTAAAAACCATCATTGAGGATCTTATCAAACAGTTGGGCCTACCGGCCGGTAACGCTCAGAAGCAGCTGGAAAAGCTCAATACCGAGCTGCCTCGAGGCTATGCCGGTGAGCGGTAATGTCATGGACAATTGGCTACTATCTTAAAGGGTCAAGGTTATTCCGTATCGGTGCAAGATGGTGCCTTCCAGATATTGGGCAATGACAAAGCCTTGACAAAGAGGCTATTAGTTTGACGGCCGATTCTGGTTAATTGGCACCCCTGAGACCGGCCTTGAAGGTGAAATGGTGGTTAAAACGGCACTGAGCCCTGAGCTTTCGCCGGGGCGGCTGGTACATATAGAATCGGCGGTGTTTAAGGGCATGGCCATCATCGAGCGGCTGAGGTTCAAAGGCGCTACCTTTGGCGAGGCGTGGGACACGGAACTTGTTGTCAGAAGGCCGTTTAAGTCGTTCTTTTTTCATAGATTCGCTTATAATCTGTATAAAAAATGCAGCTATTTTTTTGGCCATTTTGAGCCCGATTTTGCGTTGCCCATTTTCCATCTCGGCAATTGCTGACTGAGTAGTAGTAAGCTTTTTTGCCAAATGGGATAGACGTGAATTCGTCTCTTTTACGAAATCCTGGTAAAAACATTGCAGGCTTCCTAATGTCTTTATAGAGATCGCCAAAAGTTTCTTCAATGCTTAATGTATCTTCATCATCATCGCGTACTCGGTAATCATCGAGTAGGATAAGCAACCCTTTAACCTTATTATCAGGAACAACAAATCTCTTTGGATTCTCTATCCCCAATGGTAATCCTAGTAAGGTGCGTCTTCACGATTGCCGACATAATATACCTCCATTAAGCCGAATTTTTTCCATCGATCACTTCCCAACAGGCCACATATGAGTAACTCAAATGGCAATGGAATGTAGTCTCACTTAATGAAGGAAATTCTTCCATTTCTTTCCTGGGTTTTTACCGTGCTTGCGCAAATCTATTGCAAGAGCAAGTGCTTTTTCTTCGATGTGTTCGGGCAACTTATGTAATCGCCGTTTTACTTTTCTTTTGATTTCGACGTTCCAGATTGCCATTGCATGATAATATCGCATAAAAGAGATAATTGCCAGCTGATATTTTTCTCAAACCTTAAATTTTTAGCTCCATTGGCTATTTGCTACTTTATAATAACAGCCATGGCATCAATACCCACCCTAATCCAGCTCTTACAACAAGCAATCGACACCCGCCTTATGGATGTCCATACCACCCTAATCCCGCAAAATGGAAGCTACGATGCAGAAACACAGCAGGTCAATGTATTTCCAGTGCTTAAGCGACAGGTGAAGAATATGAAGGGCGCATGGGTGGGTGAGCATGCTTCCGGTATATGCAATGTGCCGTTGTTGTTTCCGCGAGCAGGGGGATTTTTATATCTTTTCCAATCCAGCCTGGAGATTTTCTCAGTTGATTTTTAACGAGGTGAGCATCGATGAATGGGTGACCGATGGCGCCTTGATTCGCGGTAATCGGCGGTTTACCATGCAGGGCGCTGTAGCCATTCCGGGAATTTATCCTCAATCACAAGCGCTGTCAGGCGCTCATGATGCAATTTTCTTTTGGGTCAAGATAATGGCCTGCAAATCCATATTGATAACCAAAAGATTCGCTTAGGATCCCACGACGCAAGCGAGGCAGTAGCTTTAGCCAGCAAGGTTGAAGCTGAATCGCCCATTAGGGAGGCCGTGCCAGCCAAACCGGAACCAGATTACCGCCGGTGAAAATCTGGCTGGGGCTCGGTGACGGCTCAATGATGGACTTGGCGTTACAAAAAATGACCTTGGCATTGTGGATCTCAGCATCGTTGATGATGATTTTGCTCTGTGCCCCACTGACAAAGATGCCATCGCCCAGGCTATCACCATTCGCTTAAAAACTCTGGCAGGTGAGTGGTTTTTGGATACCACTTTAGGCATCCCCTACCTCACTGAAGTATTGGGCCACAAATACCATGAACGCTCTTTGCGCCACTTCATCATGGCGGAGATTCAAACTATCGCTGGGGTTTTAGAAATAACTAAACCGCAGAGAAAAAGCCCATCGCAGCCTCAGCATTAGCTTTATGGCCATTATGAGCGATGGACACAAACAATCCTTTAAAGAATCCATTGGAGTATGGGAATTACCGGAAATTTCGGATTAAGCGAAACTGGTTTTAAGGCCAAAGATCTCACCACGATTAAACAAGAACTTGAAGCTGATTTGCTGCGTGAAGTTGATCCTGGCTTGCAATTTGGGCCTGGCAGTGTGGCCGGCATTCTTACCGGTATTGTGGCTAATCAGACGCAACAAGTGTGGGAATCCATTCACAGCCTCTATCATTCCTTGCAGCCTGCCGCCGCCACTGGCAGAGCTCTTGATGAGTTATGTCAACTCACCGGTCACTTCTCGTCTCCAGGCCACCAAAAGCCGGGCTAAGATTATACTGACGCTTGCACCCAATGCTAAAGTTCCTCAAGGATCTCGCCTACAGTCTATTGGTGGTCACAACTATATTATCCGCGATGATGTCTCACACGATAGCTCAATAGCCACCGATGTAGAGGCAGAATGCGTAGCTGAAATCGAAGGCCCTTTCATAGCCCATGCGGACACCGTGGCCAAAATCATGACACCGGTCTCGGGATGGTCTAAGGCAGCTTTTTGCGCGCATGATAGAACCTGGTCGTTTGCCGGAAACCGATGAAGACTTGAGAATCCGCCGTATCGTTGAGCTCAAGGCCAAGGGCTGATCTTCTGTCGACGCCATTCGATCCCGCTTACGACAACTTAAAACCGTTGAGGCAGTGCACCTTAAAGAAGCCTCCCATAGCTTTGAGGTGGTCATCAAAGGCGGCCATGACCATGAAATCGCTCAAACCATATGGGAAGCCAAACCGTTGGGTGTTCTTACTACAGGAATGGTATCACACCCCGTAACCGATTCCCTGGGTGAAACTCGAACCATCTCTTTTAGTCGGCCCACGGTTATTGATCTGGCTCTGTATGCCAAACTCACCGTCAGGCGAACCGTTACCGATATTGAACTTGATAGTATTAAAAATGCCCTGGCTGATTATGCCATAAAGCATTTTACCATGGGCCGCGATATCTATCCCTCGCGTTTTTATCGCGTATTACTCGAACAGCCCCACGTGTTGGATGTGGAAAAGCTAAACCTCACCGACCGTTCATCGGGAAAACCTGCACCGGCTGACATGAAACCAGACCACATCGCTTCTCTTAACTTCAACGATATCCGCCTTGATCAGGTGGTAGAGAGCAATCCATGACCTTACTTGAAGAAGCTGAATCCTTGATCTTGCATCGAATTCTCACGATCACCCAAGCTTAAAGGGGTGGTGCGTTGTTTGGTAAAACCCTTCCAAGATGCCTTGGAGGAGCTCGAAAAACTCCATCGAGGCCAATACATCCAACAAGCCTACGGGCAAACCTTAAACGTCATCGGCTCTATCGTGGGCCAGGAACGCTTGGAGATGATTGATGAAGACTATCGGCCGTGGATCAGGGTGGGTATAAAACTCAATACTGGGGCTGGTACTCCTGAGGATGTACTGGGTATCTTGAATATTCTCTATGGCGCAAAGGCTCCGGTGATTATGCATGAATGCGAGCCTAACGATGTGATATTTACGCTGTTTGCCCTACCCAAAGCACCCTTAAAGACACTGGTCAATATCATTCGCCACGCGGCAGCGGTGGGTACAGCCTGCCACGTTATCCGCGCCCATTCATTGCCGGCGTTTCGTTTTGATGCGTCACTGTTTACTGAATCACACTTAGCTGAATTTATAGAGGAGAATCTATGAGCGATATTAGACCCAACCCCAATCTGCGACCCAATGACATTGTCTGGGCACAGAATAAACAAGCCAACCTCAAAGAGCCTATTGCTGCGCTCAAGGAGAAGGGTTGGCAGTTTGCGGACGTTCCTACCGCCTCGAATTTTAACTGGCTTTTTCATGAGCTCTCGAAGTGGGATCGATATCTAGAAAGGCACATCGACGCTACCAGCGAGGAATTTCACGGCATGATCGTAGAGCTTAAAAATGACCTCAAAGAAACCCGGCGTGATCTGAAAATTGACGGTTACCGCATTAACAACCCTGATAAACAAAGTGCGCGAGTTTCACCCTCACTCGCCCTTCTTACTACCCCAATTGCCAGACATTGATGATTAACGCTGATCTTTGGCCAGCTTATTTTTCTTGGGATTTGGTTTCTTCTTAACCTCACCTTTGCGGCTGATCTGGTAGCCTTCTGCGATGTCCCAGGCTCCTGTGGCAGCGATTTCGGCAAGGGCCTTCTTTAATGCTTGGCGCCTCATTCTTAAGGTTGATCCGGTGACATAGTCAGGCCAAATATAAGCCATCAAAGTCTCAGGTACAATTTTCTTTGATTGTCCTTGTGAGATTATAGCAGATAGCCTTTGGTGGAGTAATCGCGCTGGTCCGGTCTCTAGCTTCCGTATCTCTTCCATGTTGATTCTGGTATGAGGTCTTCTACCAAAAATGGCTTCAGTCACACGCGGGTTGAGAGCAACCCATAACTGGTTGGTTTTTTCGTTAACCCTAATTCCTGACGAAAATTCTAAAACCCGACCAATTATCATTAGAAGTGACAACGATGGAAACAGCCCACAAACGCTTAATACTGGCTTTGAGGCTTTTTAAAGCACCGCCTGAGTTAGTATTTTTGCCAATTTCTTTAGCCAAGTCATAAAAACTGCATTGTACGACCGAAAGTAATGAATCAACGGCGCTACCCTTTAGTTCTATTTGTTTACGAAGTTCAAGGCCACGTTTTCCTTTGGCATCACAGGCTATAATGCTTCTATTTTTTCCCGCCATGGCAATTAAGCCTTGCAAAACCAATAAATCTTCTGGTCCTAATGGCTCAAACCCTAAAAATTCAATTTTTTCTTTGGGGCCAAACTCATAGACAATATGCAAATTCTTTTTCTTATAATCACCACGCTTAACAGTACGAAATAGCCCTGGCACAAGACAGATCGCCGGATCATGCCGGACATGGGTAAGCTTATTTTCCACGAGCTCACCCCACAATTTTTGCAGGTTCATGGGTTTTTTCTCGTCGATAATATGATTGTCGGCAATAATTTTTAGCGTTACTATATGCTTTAGCCACGTTAACCTCCGTTTAGGTTGGCTTGGTTAGGCATCGTCGATGTTGAGGCATCGGCGTGTGCCGCTTTTCTCAATGTAACACTCGCTAATAACTGATTCAACATTAAGCTTTAATTTTTTTACCCAACAAACATCTGTAGTGCCATAACATTGACAAATTAGTGCTCTAACGTTGACGCTTTAGTGCCACAACACTGACGCCTTAGTGCTCCAACGTTGACGCTTTAGTGCTCTAACACTGACGCATGCAAATTGAGATTAGGTATACCAGCTCTGTTCCTGCTCAATTTTTAAAAGTGCGATCTAAGACTAATCTAAGATTTATCTAAAATTGATCTAAGATTAGTCTAGAGATTAAGCACACGAACCGCCGGAGAACTAACGCGCGGAAGATGGGTTTATGAAAACCACATGACCTTGGGCCGCTTGTTAACTCGGACGAGCGATCTTATGGGCAAGCGGCTGGCCGCAGTTTCTGCGTCGTCAGGTGCTGAATATCTCGAAGATCAACACTTCGATTTCCTGAAATTCAGTAATCTGACAGAGGCGCTCGAAGCTCTTGCTGCTGGAAAAACGGATGCCGTCGTCAACAGCATCGGTGCGTTACAATACCAGGTGAGTAAGCGCTTTTCGGGCGCGATCGCGCCACCCCGTGGCTTGCTTGCGCCCGCCTACATGGCATTCGCGCTGCCGATAAACTCGGCGCTCAAGAAACCGCTCGATCGTTCCCTGATCGCGATCACCGCGAGCCCTGAATGGCGATCCGTCGAGGAGAGCTATTTCGGCCGCTAGCAACAATGGGATGGTGGGCGGGGCCCAAACAGCCCCAAAACCAGGGTCGACGACAATTTGGCATCACCAGGGCGACTGTGGCCCAAATCACAGCCAGGCAAAAAAATGTGCATTGCCGATCGGGATACCGCCAAGGGGCCGCGAACGGCTGTAGTAATCGGCCCCGACCTCGGGGTGGCTGGGGGGCCATGGGGGTGCGTGGGTCGGGGCCGGCTCTGGGTGAAAAGCAACGGAACTTTACCACGCTTACGGGTGTGAAGGGATGAACACCTGTTGATGGGGCTGCCTTAACAGGCAGCCCCATCTTGCTTTTCCACTGATTTCGTGTGCGTCGGCGTGCCGCCCCCTATCCGGCAACCGCTGACCGGCGACGCAAGGGATCGGAGCGGCGGCAATCGAGGGCGAATCGCTTGGCGATTCGGATAGCCGAGCCGATTCGGGTGGACGATTGGCGATCGGGCGTTCGTTCCGCTCACGGGCGACTTCACTGGCGGGGCGGCGAAACAACGTCCGCTTGGGTCGGCGGCGTGTCGGACGATGCGCCGTTTGCCCGCTCCTCTGCCATTTTGGATTCGACGAATTCGACCTGGCGTCGCGCGAGACGCAGGTTCTCCTTCAGGACCGCGACAAGCTCAAGCGGCGGCATGGGATCGCGGCGCTGCAAATAAAGCTGTTCCGCCAATTGCCGATTGTGGGCAATCTTGATCTCGATCTCCGAAATCTCACGCTGCACGCGTTGAAGCTGCGCAACCCAGAAATCCACGCTACATCCTGCCACTGTTATCGGCCGCCGCCGCTCGGCCGACAGATATAGCGTACTCTCGCGCGGGATTCTTCCAATCGTTAATGCTCTTTCGTCCACAGCGATCTGAGCGAGACGACCCATCCGGCCCCGCCTGATGGCATCCGTTTTGCCACCGCTTTGCTATCCGCAAGGACGGGCAGCGTGCGCTTCTCGCTTGAGCGGCTCCTTCTCTCGGCCTATCGAAACGGCGGCGTCGGGCGTAGTAAAGCTCGGCCGCGCAACCCACTTCTTTCAGGGCATGACCACGAACGAGCCTGACATTTCGCCGCAACTCGTCGCTGAGCATGGGCTCAAGCCGGACGAGTACGAGCGCATCCTGAAGCTGATCGGCCGTGCGCCAAGCTTCACCGAGCTCGGCATCTTCTCGGCGATGTGGAACGAGCACTGTTCCTACAAATCTTCCAAGGTGCATCTGCGCACGCTTCCCACCACCGGCCGCTGCGTGATCCAGGGCCCGGGCGAGAACGCCGGCGTGATCGACATCGGCGATGGGCTCGCCTGCGTCTTCAAGATGGAGAGCCATAATCATCCAAGCTACATCGAGCCCTACCAGGGCGCGGCGACCGGGGTCGGCGGCATTCTGCGCGATGTCTTCACCATGGGGGCGCGGCCGATCGCCTGCCTCAATGCACTGTCGTTCGGCGACCCGGCGCACCCCAAGACGCGCCATCTCGTGTCCGGCGTCGTTGCCGGCATCGGCGGCTACGGCAACTCCTTCGGCGTGCCGACGGTCGGCGGGTCGGTCCGCTTCCACGCGCGCTACGACGGCAACTGCCTCGTCAACGCCATGGCTGTGGGCCTCGCCGAGACCGACAAGATCTTCTACGCGGCAGCAACCGGCGTCGGCATGCCGATCGTCTATCTCGGCTCGAAGACCGGCCGCGACGGCATCCATGGCGCCACCATGGCATCGGCCGAATTTGGCGAGGATTCCGAAGAGAAGCGCCCGACCGTCCAGGTCGGCGATCCGTTTGCTGAAAAGCTCCTGCTCGAAGCCTGCCTCGAGATCATGGCTGCGGGCTGCGTCATCGCAATCCAGGACATGGGCGCGGCAGGCCTCACCTGCTCGGCCGTCGAAATGGGCGCCAAGGGCGATCTCGGCGTCACCCTCGATCTCGACCGCGTGCCTTGTCGCGAAACCGGCATGTCAGCTTACGAGATGATGCTGTCGGAGAGCCAGGAGCGCATGCTCATGGTGCTGCGCCCCGAAAAGGAGGCGGAGGCCGAGGCGATCTTCCGCAAATGGGGCCTCGACTTTGCTGTGGTGGGCAAGACCACGCCAACGCGCCGTTTCGTTGTCAAAGTCGGCGAGGCCGTCAAGGCGGACCTGCCCATCAAGGAGCTCGGCGACGAGGCGCCGGTCTACCATCGGCCTTTCGTCGAGCCGCCGAAGCCGGCACCGATCGATCCTGCAGCAATCGCGGCGCCGGTGCCGATTGCCGATGCGCTGGAACGGCTCATGGCCTCGCCCGACCTCTGCTCCAAGCGCTGGGTGTGGGAGCAATACGACCACGTCATCCTCGGCAACACGGTGCAGCGGCCCGGCGGCGACGCCGCGGTTGTGCGGGTCAATGACGGGCCAAAGGCGCTGGCGCTGACGACCGACGTGACGCCGCGCTATTGCGAGGCCGATCCGTTCGAGGGCGGTAAGCAGGCGGTGGCGGAGGCTTGGCGCAATCTCACAGCGGTCGGCGCGATGCCGCTCGCCGTCACCGACAATCTCAACTTCGGCAATCCGGAACGGCCCGAGATCATGGGCCAGTTCGTCGGCTGCGTGCGCGGCATTGCCGAAGCCTGCCGCGCGCTCGACTTCCCGGTCGTGTCCGGCAATGTCTCGCTCTACAACGAGACTAATGGCCGGGCGATCCTGCCGACGCCATCGATCGGCGGCGTCGGCCTCCTCGCTGATTTCACCCGCTCGGCGAGGCTCGCATTCAAGGCCGCGGACGAGACGATCCTGCTCATCGGCGAGACCGCGGGTGTTCTCGGCCAATCGCTCTATCTGCGCGACATCTGCGGCCGCGAGGAGGGGGCGCCGCCAACGGTCGACCTCGCCGCCGAGAAACGCAACGGCGATTTCGTGCGTGTCCTGATCGCCGAGGGCAGGGCGACCGCGGTCCACGACGTTTCCGATGGCGGGCTTGCGGTGGCGATCGCGGAGATGGCGATGGCCTCGGGTCTCGGAGCGCGCCTCGTGGCGGGACCTGAAGGCGTGCCGGCTGCGGCATTCTGGTTCGGCGAGGACCAGGCGCGCTACGTCATTACGGTGCGCGCGGGTGACGCCGAGGCCGTCGCTGCACGGGCGCGTGCGGCCGGCGTGCCCTTGCGGCTCCTCGGGCATACCGGCGATGCCACCTTGTCTATTCCGGGTGAAAGGCCGATGCTGGTAACTGCGCTGCGCGAGCGCTTCGAGAGCTGGCTGCCCGGCTACATGTCGCGCACCGATCCGTGACCGATCTCGCCGCAGGGCGGGTTTGGAGACTGTCTATGCCGATGCTGGCCAATGATATCGAGCGGCTGATCAAGACGCGCATTCCCGATGCCGAGGTGACGATCCGCGACCTCGCCGGTGACGGCGACCATTATTCGGCGACCGTGGTGGCGGAGTCCTTTCGCGGCAAGTCGCGCGTGCAGCAGCACCAGATCGTCTACGACGCGCTCAAGGCCGAAATGGGCGGCAAGCTCCACGCACTCGCCCTCCAGACCGGGGTGCCGACGCGATAGGGGCGCCGGTGCGGTCGGCCCGGACGGCTTTCACGGGCCGCCCAGTTATCCGCCAAATGGGCCGCAAGTGTCCCCAAGACGCACTTGCGTTTCTGCCGCAAACACACGATTTTTGGTAGAGATTACGCGTCCCTGAGCGCCCGGCAGGTAACCGACCCGGGCCGCAACCGAAGGTGAGCCATGGCCATCGAGAAATTCATCGATAACGAAGTCAAGGCGAACGACGTGGTGCTGTTCATGAAGGGCACCCCGCAGTTCCCGATGTGCGGTTTCTCGGGCCAGGTCGTGCAGATCCTCGATCACATCGGTGTCAGCTACAAGGGCCTCAACGTCCTCGAGAACGACGAACTGCGCAACGGCATCAAGGTCTACTCGAATTGGCCGACGATCCCGCAGCTTTACGTGAAGGGCGAATTCGTAGGCGGGTGCGACATCATCCGCGAAATGTTCCAGGCCGGCGAGCTGCAAAGTCTGCTGAAGGACAAGGGTCTGGCCGTGCGGGAGACCGCCTGACCGGGCGAAGCGCGTCGGGCGGATTAGCCGAAGGCGTAATCCGCCGCTTTCCGGGGCCGCGTGAATTTTCCAGGATCACGCGAACAAGGTGGATTGGGCTACGCCAATCCACCCAGCTCACATCATCAAAAATTACCGCGAGTAATACTCGACCACGAGGTGCGGCTCCATCTGCACCGGATAGGGCACCTCGGTGAGGGTTGGCACGCGCGCGAACTTTGCCGTCATCTTGCTGTGGTCGACCTCGATGTAGTCGGGCACGTCGCGCTCGGCGAGGCCGGTCGCTTCGATCACCAGCGCGAGCTCGCGCGACTTCTCCTTGACCTCGATGGTGTCGCCGACCTTGAGCCGATAGCTCGGGATGTTCACCCGGCGTCCGTTCACCTTGACGTGGCCATGATTGACGAACTGGCGCGCGGCGAACATCGTCGGCACGAACTTGGCGCGATAGACCGCAGCGTCCAGCCGCCGCTCCAAGAGGCCGATGAGGTGAGCGCCGGAATCGCCGCGCAACCGGATCGCCTCCGTATAGATGCCGCGGAACTGCTTCTCGGAGATATTGGCGTAATAGCCCTTGAGCTTCTGCTTGGCGCGCAGTTGCACGCCGAAGTCGGAAGGCTTGCTCTTGCGGCGCTGGCCGTGCTGGCCCGGGCCATATTCGCGACGATTGACGGGGCTCTTGGGGCGGCCCCAGATGTTCTGGCCCATACGGCGATCGAGCTTGTGCTTCGCCTCAACACGCTTGGTCATTCGCGTCCTCATGGCGGGTGGCCGCCGTCCGGCGTCAAGCCCGCGTATCAAAGTTGGCTTTTGAGGATCGCGCCCTCCTCTGCCCCGGCGGACCGGGACCGACAGGTCCGTTGCTTCAAGCGAAGCGGCAGACCACGGGTCGCGAAACATCCCGGCACGCCAAACGGGTTGCCGGGTCGGGCCGGATTTAGGGGCAAATCGGACGTAAGTCAAACCGATTGCGGGTCGTTGCGAGTTGCCGCCGTTTCGACGCCGAACCGCGCCAGGGCCGTCGCTAGCGCAGGGGATGGCGCTCTGCCCGATGTGAAAAAGGCACGGGCCTGGATTCCCACAGCGCCCTGTGTCGGTGGCCCGATGATATCGCTGACCCGGCGGGCGATCGCCGGTGCCGGATCGATCCAATCGACCGGCCACGACGCGAGCTTGTTCAGCCGTTGCAGCAGCAGCGGAAAATGGGTGCAGGCAAGCACGACGGTGTCGGTGTGGCGGCCGTCGCGCTCGATGAAGCATGGCGCAATCTCGCGCGCGATGTCGGCATCGGTGACTGTGCCGCCATGGAGGTCTGCTTCGGCGAGCGAGGCGAGATGCGCCGATCCGACCAGCGTCACGTCGCAGCCCTGGCCGAAGTCGCGGATCAGGGTGCGGGTGTATTCGCGCTGCACGGTTGCCTCGGTGCCGAGCACGGACACGAGACGCGAGCGCGACGTGGTGCAGGCCGGCTTGATCGCCGGCACGGTACCGACGAAGGGCAGCGTAAAGCGCGCCCGCAAATGTGGCAGCACCAGAGTGGAAGCGGTGTTGCAGGCGATGACCACGAGATCGGGGCGATGGGCCGCGATCAGCTCCTCCATCAAGGGCAAGACCCGGTCGACGAGCTGGGCTTCTCCATGCCGGCCATATGGAAAGAAGGCGTCGTCGGCGACGTAGACGCAGGCAGCATCCGGCCGCGCCCGCGCAATCTCGCGGAGTACCGTGAGACCGCCGAGACCGGAATCGAACACGAGAAGCGTGGCACTCTGTCGCTGCATTTGAACCAAACGCCTGTGGCCCGACACTAAAGACTAACGGCACTTCGACTCCGATTCGAAGCGCTCGTTAAAATCTATCGAGAATCCGTAACCGGGTGCAAATCCGGTTCGGAACAGTGTGACCCCCACAACGTTATGCCGTCGCGACAATCTCGCGCGGAGTTAACGTCTGAACCGAAAGTGAGGAGGAGAAAGCATGAACGTGTGGAAAGGCTGCATGCTGGGCGCTGGCTTGGCGGCGCTTTCATCCGGCGCCGTGGCTGCTGCGCCGGCACTGGTCATGGACGATCTGAATCTGCGCGCTGGGCCTGGCTTTGAATATGGCATCATCACCGCGATGCCCGCCGGTATCATCGTCGATGCCGGAAACTGCGCCTACGGGTGGTGTCAGGTCACCTTCAACGGCATCAACGGCTACGCGGATTACAACTGGCTCGACTTCGCCCGCGCGACCGCGCCGGTGGTTGGCCCGCCGGCCTATTGGTCCTACTACCGGCCGTATCGGCCTTATCCCGGCTATGGCTACGGCCCCGGCTACGCCTACGGATATGGTGGGTACGGTGGGTACTCATATCCGGCTGGCTACGGCTATGGCCAGGGATATGCGTACAATCCGGCATATCCTTACCAGCCCGGCTACGCTCCGGGCCCCTACGCGAGTGTCTATCGGACCCCCGGTCTGGTGATTGCGAAGCACGACCGGCATGAGAACGTCGCGGTCGCCCGCGCCGAGCCGGCGCCGGGCAAGGTCAAGCACGTTGCTTCGGTGAAGAAGCCCGGCACCAAGAAGCACATCGCGGTGGCGAGCGAAGACTCCGACTTCACGCACGGTCCGTTGACCACGGGATCTACCCGATAGGTCGACCGTTACGGCTAGCCAACATCTTCGCCCGGAATCTCCTCAGTCGAAGACCCGGGCGAAGATGGTATCCACTTCCTTCAGGTGATAGCCGAGGTCGAAGTTCTCTGCGATCTCTTCCGCGGAGAGGTATTTTCGAACCTCGGGATCAGCTGCCAGCGACTTCTGAAAATCCGCACTCTCCTGCCAAGCCTTCATGGCGTTGCGCTGGACAAGCCGATAAGCATCCTCGCGCGCGGCGCCTTTTTGGGTGAGCGCCAGCAGCACGCGCTGGGAGTGAACGAGGCCGCCGAGGCGGTCCAGATTTCGCTGCATGTTCTCGGGGTAGACGACAAGCCGCTCGATCAGGCCGGCGAGGCGATTGAGGGCGAAATCGAGCGTGACCGTGGCATCCGGGCCAATCATCCGCTCGACTGACGAGTGCGAGATGTCGCGCTCGTGCCACAGCGCCACATTCTCCAGCGCCGGGATGACGTAGGCCCGCACCATGCGCGCAAGGCCGGTCAAGTTCTCCGACAGCACCGGATTGCGCTTGTGCGGCATCGCCGACGAGCCCTTCTGGCCCGGCGCGAAATATTCCTCCGCTTCCATCACCTCGGTGCGCTGGAGGTGGCGAACTTCGATCGCCAGGCGCTCGACCGAAGAGGCGACGACGCCGAGCGTTGCAAAGTACATGGCATGGCGATCGCGCGGGATCACCTGGGTCGACACCGGCTCGACTTCGAGCCCCATCGCTTTCGCGACGTGAGCTTCCACGCGCGGATCGATCTGCGCGAAGGTGCCGACCGCTCCCGAAATCGCGCAGGTCGCAACCTCCTTGCGGGCGGCTTCGAGCCGGGCGCGGGCGCGCGAGAACTCCGCATAGGCGGAGGCGAGCTTGAGACCGAAGGTCGTCGGCTCGGCGTGGATGCCGTGGGACCGGCCGACCGTCGGCGTCATCTTGTGTTCGAAGGCACGACGCTTGAGCGCCGCGCGCACTTTGTCGACGTCGGCGATCAGCAAATTCGCGGCGCGCACGAGCTGCACGTTGAGACAGGTGTCGAGCACGTCCGAAGACGTCATGCCCTGATGGACGAAGCGCGCTTCCGGCCCGACGATCTCGGCAAGATGGGTGAGAAAGGCGATGACGTCGTGCTTCACCTCGCGTTCGATCTCGTCGATGCGCGCGATGTCGAAGGTCGCGTTCTTGCCCTTCTCCCAGAGCGTGCGGGCGGCTTCCTTCGGCACCACGCCGAGTTCGGCGAGCGCATCGGTCGCGTGCGCCTCGATCTCGAACCAGATGCGGAACCTGGTCTGCGGGTCCCAGATCGCGGCCATCTCGGGGCGGGTGTAACGGGGAATCATCGGCAGCCTCGGTGGTGATGCTCGCGTTCGTCGCAAGCAGCCATGTCTTTACATAAAATCGGCGGCGGTCCCTAGTAATCCCCGGTCTGTGGATTTCACTGCGGGTGCCGTCATGCGTGGCAAGGTCGTCGTCATAACCGGGGCCACTTCAGGCATCGGACAGATCGCCGCCGAGCGGCTCGCGGCCCAGGGCGCGCGGATCGTCCTCGTCGCCCGCGATCGCGGCCGGGCGGAGCAGACACTCGCGCGATTGCGAGAGGCGGGACCCGATGCGGCCCACGGCGCCCATTTCGCCGATCTTTCGACGCTTACGGACATGAAGCGGGTGGCCGCGGAGATCGCCGCGGCCGAACCGCGCATCGATGTGCTCATCAACAATGCCGGCAACGTCTTCCGTACCCGCGAGGTCACCGCGGACGGGCTCGAACGCACGTTTGCGGTCAATCACATGGCCTATTTCGTGCTCACTCATGGCCTGCGCGACCGTCTGCTCGCTGCGGCGCCGGCCCGCGTCGTCAACACGGCCTCCGCCGCGCATCTCGGCCGCACGATCGATTTCGATGATCTGCAGCTCGAGAAGCACTTCACCACGATGACGGCTTACGGCCGCTCTAAACTCTGCAACATCCTGTTCACGCGGGAACTCGCGCGGCGCCTTGCCGGCACCGGCGTGACCGCGAATTGCCTGCATCCGGGCTTTGTCGCGACGGGTCTCGGCCAGCGGGGCAGCGGCATGTTCGCCCTGATGGTGCGCTTCGCGATGCTGTTCGCCGGACGCCCGGAAAAGGGGGCTGAGACCATCGTTCATCTCGCGAGCGCGCCCGAACTAACGAGCGTGACCGGCGGCTACTTCATCGGCGCCCGGCAGGTCGAGCCGAGCCGCGCGGCACAGGACGATGCGACGGCGCGGCGTCTGTGGGAAGTGAGCGCCGGGATCGCGGGTTTTTCGGATGCATAGGGAGCCCGGAGCTACGCTGCTTCGCCGCGCGCGAGCGCGGCGGCCGAGCGGATCGCGGCGATATTGGAACGGTAAGCGGCGGGGCCGCCTTTGAAGACCGCGGAGCCGGCGACGAGCACATTGGCGCCAGCGCGCGCGACCTGAGACGCGGTCTCCGGCGTGATGCCACCGTCAACCTCGATGTCGATCGGCCGCCCGCCGGCCATGGCGCGCAGGCGGCGGATCTTCTCGATCGCCTCGGGAATGAATTTTTGCCCACCGAAGCCCGGGTTGACCGACATCACCAGGATGAGATCGACGATGTCGATCACCGGCTCGATCATCGTCTCCGGCGTGCCGGGATTGAGGGTCACGCCGACCTTCTTGCCGAGCGCGCGGATCGCTTGAAGAGATCGGTGGATATGCGGTCCCGCCTCCACATGCACGATGATGTGGTCGGCGCCCGCCTCGGCGAAGGCCTGGAGGTAGGGATCGCACGGCGCGATCATGAGATGGACGTCGAAGGGTTTGCGGCTGTGCGGCCGCAGCGCCTTCACCACCTCCGGCCCGATGGTGATGTTGGGCACGAAGTGGCCGTCCATGACGTCCACATGGATCCAGTCGGCGCCGGCCTCGTCGATGGCGCGCAATTCTTCGCCGAGCTTGGCAAAATCGGAGGCCAGGATAGAGGGAGCGACGGTGAGCGCACGATACATCTGGACCTCCGGATCGGTACGTGGAACGTACCCGCGCCGGTGGTCCGCCTAACACGCCGTTTCGACAGCGGCAACGAGGGCAGCATGCTGCCATCAGCCGGGCAGAAAATGCCGGATCGAGCGCAAAAGGCAAATCCTGCCGGGGCTCAGCCATCGCACGCCGTTGAATTTGCTCGCTAAACGGCGCGGCACGTCGCTTGCTGGGCGGGGTCGGGTGGAACTTGCGCCGATCGTTCCGCCTGCGTCGAAAATGGGGCCGGCGCGCGGTGGCGCAGGAGATCTAGTCATGCTGTTCTTCAGTGGAGCGGCATCGAGCGTCATTGGCTATCTGACCTCGATGCAGCAGATGCCTTCCCAATCGGGCGCCAACGGTGCCAGTGCGGCACAAAATCTGTTCGATACCGCGCCACCAAGCAATTCTTCCTCATCGGGCACCGGCGGCACATCATCGCAAACCCCCGCGGCCCCCTCGGGCTCCGCGACCGGCGGCGCGAGCTGGTGGTCGAGCCCCGGTACGATGACTGCGCTGTTTTCTGCGCAAGCGCAGTCGGCCGGCGGTGGGCTCAATTCCATCGAGCAGTTCTTCGCAGCTTTCGACGGCCAGCAAGGCACGTCTGGAACGAGCAGCGGTCCGTCGACGACGGGCACCACCCAGTCCAGCACAGCCAGCAGTCAAACGACGGGTAGCGGGCAGACGACGGGTACGGCTCAGGCGGCCGCGAGCGCGACGACGGACGACAATTCAACGGATCAGGCACAGGGCCATCATGGCCATGGCCACCACGGCCATCATGGCGGCGGCATTGGCGCATTGATGCAGGATCTTGCCAATCAATCCGGCACCAGCCAGACCACGACCAATGCGGACGGCTCGACAAGCACGACCATCAGCTATTCAGACGGCTCGACCGTGACCCTGACGATGCCAGCGACTGGTTCCACCGGCACAGGCACCTCGGGATCGTCGTCGTCTGCGACAGCGGACGCATCTTCGTCCTCGTCCTCGACGCCGTCCACGTCATCGACCACCTCGGTGCCCACGTCCGTCGGAAATCTACTGGAACGGCTCATCCAGCAGCAGGCCCAGATGTTCGCCGCAACTGCCGGCCAGAATCTGTCGGCGGTCGCCTAATCGCGTCCTCCCTGCAGGCCGCGGGCTACGCTGTCTCCCATTCCGGGCGAATCTGTCCCGCCACTCCGGTGAAGGCGCCCTCGACCAGTTCGGCAACGAGAAGCCGCGCCGGGTCCACGGGTCCGGGCATACGGACTTGGCCCTTCGGAACGCGCTTGAAACCGGCTTTGGCGTAGTAGGGCTCGTCGCCGACCAGCACCACCAGGCGATGCCCGTGCGTCCGAGCCTCATTGAGAGCCCGCTGCATCAGCGCAAGCCCGATGCCGCGCTGGCGGAAGGGCGGCTCGACCGTCAACGGGCCAAGCAGCAGCGCGGGCGTTTCGCCGATGCGGATCGGCGTAAGACGTACCGAGCCGACCAGCAGGGTGCCGATCCGCGCCGTGAAGGACAGCGCCATCAGATGATCGGCGCCTTCGCGAATCCGAAAGGCGGTGCGCGCATAGCGGCCCGGGCCGAACGTGCGCTCATGCAGCCGTTCGATGGCAGGTTCGTCCTGCGGCGTCTCCGGGAGAATAGTGAGGGAGAGGTTGTTCATGGGTTTTCCGGCCTCGCCGGATAACATCCCATGGACGCCCGGTCTACGGCAGGCGTCATTGCGATTCCCGCCGCGCTACCCCTCGGCCTAGTAATGCCCTGATCTGACAGCGCAGCCGGGATCCCACCTCTTTAATCGTCGCAATCGTTTCCCGGAGGTAAAGCCAATTACTCAAACTTAACTCAGTGCGTGCATAACAGGGCCTCGCAACCCGTCAAACAGGCCCCTCCCACCATGCTCAAATCGTTCGATCGCGTCTTCACTCGTATCTTGCTGCTCGCTGTTCTTGCCGTCGCACTGCTTGGCGGCATCGGCTACCTGGTCATCCAGGAGGGCCAGCGCCAATTATTTGAGCAGAAGAAGGCCGACATTCGGCACATCATCGAAGTCGCTGCCGGGGTTGTCGCCGACTATGGCAAGCGCGCTGCCGCCGGTGAGATGACCGTTGAGCAGGCTCAGGCGCAGGCCAAGCGCGCCTTGAACGCGATGCGCTACGAGGGCCAGGAATTCATCTTCGTCCTCAACTCCAACGCGATCGACATCGTCAACCCCGCCGTGCCTGCCCTTGTCGGCAAGAACATGTGGAATGAGATCGACAAGAAGACCGGCAAGTTCTTTTCGCGAGAGATGGTGGAGATCGCGCGCGGCGGCGGACGCGGACATACGTCCTATAACTTCCCGCGGCCCGGCAGCACCGAGCCGACACCAAAAATTTCCTACGTGATCGGCTATGAACCGTGGGGTTGGGCGGTCGCGAGTGGAGTCTGGTATGCAGACATCGATGCCATTCAGAGCGAAATGACCCACAAGGCCCTGTTGTGGATGGGCGGTGGCATCATCCTGCTGTTGATCGGCGTGTTCCTGCTGACGCGGTCGATCACCAAGCCGATCAGTCGCCTGACGGAGTCGCTCAAGCGGCTCGCCGGCGGCGATATCGAAGCGCCGGTCGCGGGCTCGGATCGCCGCGACGAGTTCGGCACCATTGCCCGTGCCGTCGAGGCGGTGCGCGAGACCGTGCGTAACCAGATGGCTGAGCGCATCAAGCAGGACGACGAGGCCAAGGCGCGCGCCGCGATGGAACGCAAGACCGCCGAGGAACGCGAGGCTGCCGAAGCCAAGGCAGCCGCGGAGCGCGAGGAAGTGGCCCGCAGGGCGGCGATGCACAAACTCGCCGATCAGTTCGAGTCGGCCGTTGGCAGCATCATTCAAGCAGTGTCCTCGGCTTCCGGCGAACTCGAAGCGTCCGCGGGCATGCTGACCAAAACTGCCGACACCACGCAGAAGCTTGCCGGCGTCGTCGCCTCAGCGTCTGAGGAAGCGTCGACCAATGTTCAGTCGGTGGCTTCGGCAACCGAGGAGATGACCTCCTCGATCACGGAGATCGGACGTCACGTCGAGAAGTCGAGCCACATCGCGGTTCAGGCGGTCAAGCAGGCTGAGAAGACGGATGCTCGCATCGCCGAGCTTTCAAAAGCGGCTTCGCGGATCGGCGACGTGGTGAAGCTGATCACCGCCATTGCCGAGCAGACCAATCTGCTGGCGCTCAATGCCACAATCGAAGCCGCCCGTGCCGGGGAAGCCGGCAAGGGCTTTGCGGTGGTGGCGCAGGAGGTCAAGGCACTTGCGGCGCAGACTGCCAAGGCGACCGAGGAGATCGGCACGCAGATCTCGGGCATGCAAGCAGCGACCCAGGAATCGGTTACCGCGATCAAGGAGATCGGCGGCACGATCGGGAGCATCTCGGAAATCACCTCGACCATCGCGGCGGCGGTGGAGGAGCAGGGCGCTGCTACCCAGGAGATTGCCCGCAACGTCGGCTCCGCCGCTCAGGGCACTGCCAAGGTCGCGTCCAATATCACCGACGTGAACCGCGGCGCCGGCGAGACCGGCGTGGCCTCCACCCGCGTACTGACTTCGGCGCAGACGCTCTCGAAGGAGAGCAACCGCCTCAAGGCGGAGCTGGACCGTTTCCTCAACACCGTGCGCGCAGCGTAACGCCCAGCGGCCAGCTCATCTGGCCGCTTTCATGAGCGTAACCTCAGTTTCGGGCGGCCCAGTTAGCCGCCCGCCCCTCACGCGCTGAAGCCCGCAACGGTGAGGTAAAGGCCCAGAACAGCGACGACGCCCATGTAGACATAGAAGCGCTCTTCATAACGCAGGGCTTCGAAAACCTTGCTGAGCGCTGCCGGCGATAGGGCGAGCAGCGCGATACCCCGGATCGTCATCAGCCATCCGATGAGGGTGACGATGATGGGCAACGCGCCTCCCGACCAGATGTTGTGACCAACAATCATCGCGACCCCTGCCGCAAGGCCGATGATCTCGATGAGAAAAAGCGCCGGCGGATTGCGAATGATCGCCGCAATGGTCGCGACGGCGCTTTGCTTTCGCAACATCATCATGCCCGGCAGAATGATGCAGTAAAGTCCGAGGAATTTTGCAAGGAAGATCGTGAGCGGCGACACGCGCTGCCTCCCGGTTGCGATCGTTAGACGATATGCACGATAGGCCTGCCGATCAGCGCCAGCGGCGCGTCGCCGCCGCGGCGCGGACGCGCTGTTCGGCGAGCGCCTGCGCCGCGGCGCGCGGCAATACGCGATTGCGCGTTGCGTCATCGAGAACGATGCGGGTGTTGGTGCGCACCCGCTCGTCGATGTAATCGAACGCGGCCCTCTGCGTACCTTTCTGGTATTCGATCGCAGCGCAGATGACGCCGCCGGCGTTGGCGATGAAATCGGGGATCACCAGCACGCCGCGCTGGTGCAGCGCCTCTTCGGCCTTGATGGTGCAGGGAATATTTGCGCCCTGGGCGACCAGCCTGGTGTTGAGCCGCATGACATTGCCTTCGTTGATCACATCGGGCCGCGCCGCCGGAATCCAGATGTCGCACGGAACGTCAATGATCGCGTCGCCTGGGAGCTTCTGCCCAGCGGAATGGTCCCGTAACGGGCGTCCCGCGGTTTTGAGCGCAATCAGCGCCGCGACGTCGAGACCCGCAGGGTCGGCCAACGTGCCGCGGGAATCGCTGGCAGCGACCAAAATTGCGCCTTTTTCCGAGAGGAAGCGCATCGCATGTTTGCCGACCGCGCCGAAGCCCTGCACTGCGACCCGCGCGCCCTTGAGATCGAGGCCGATGAAGCTGCGCGCCACGTCGATCGAGGCGGCGAGCCCAAATCCGGTTGCGCCGATCTCGTCGAGCGGAATGCCGCCGACGGCACTCGGGAGGCCGACCGAGCGGCCTGTCTCGTCATTGATCCATCCCATGCACAGTTCGTCGGTCCCCATGTCGGGCCCGGGGACGTAGTCGGTAATGTCGCGGATGGCGCCCGCGAATGCCCGGATCAGCCGCTCCTTCTCGTCGACGGGAATATGCGGATTGCCGAAGATGACGGACTTGCCGCCGCCGTGCCGCAAGCCGGCCGTGGCGTTCTTCCAGGTCATGGCGCGGGCGAGGCGGAAGCATTCCTCGGTCGAGACATCCGGCGCCATTCGCACGCCGCCGATGGCAACTCCGCACGAGGTATTGTCGACAACGACGATCGCCTTGAGGCCGACGCTGGGCCGGTGGATATGAATGATCCGCGACGGCCCGAATGCGTCGGCAAAGCGGAACGTGTCGTCCATCTTGGTGTCCTCCCGATCAGACGGATTTCTCGAGATCGGCCATGACGGTCCGCAGGAAGCGCGCCGCGTCGCCGCCAGTGACGGCGCGATGATCAAAAGTGAGAGAGAGCGGCAGCATGCGATGCAGCGCCAACCCTTGGTCGCCGTGCACCGGCCGCTCGACAATGCGGCCCGCGCCAAGGATCGCGACCTGGGGCGGGACCACCACGAGCGCCGCATGGCGCCCGGCGATCGTGCCGAAATTCGACAACGTAATGGTGGGGCTGCGCAGCTCCGCGGGCGCGAGCGTCCGATCGCGGACGCGCTGCTTCAAGTCATTGATGCGCGCGCGCCAATTCTCCGCGCTCGTCCCGGCAACATCGCGCAGAACCGGCACGAACAGTCCATCCGGGTTGTCGATTGCGAGGCCGAGATCGATTTGCGCATTGGTGCGCCAGGACGCGTTGGTGCCGTCGAAGCTCGCATTGAGACGTGGCTCGGCCGCGCAGCCCGCGATCACGGCCCGGATCAGGCGGATGGTGACATCGTCGCTGGTCCAGGACTGAACATCCGCTTCGTCGTGCAATGTCGCGGGCACGACCTCTCGGCCGGCGCGAGCCATGGTCAAAGCCATGGCGCGCCGCGCGCCGCGCAGTTCCTCTCCTGCTTCCAGCGGCCCCCTCAACGCACTCGCGGCGGCTTCGATGTCGGCGAGCGTCAGCCGCCCATCGGCGCCGGAAGGTCTGACCTTGGAGAGATCGACGCCGAGCGCCTTGGCGCGCGCGCGGACCGCCGGGGCGGCTTGCACGGCAGGGGCACGAGGCCTTGCCGGCGGCTGCGGTTGTGCCGCGGATGACGCAGGAGCAAGATTGCCGACGACGGTCCCAGTGTCGGGGTGAACCCCTTCCTCGAAGGTCAGAAGAGGCGAGCCCACTTGAATGTGTTCGCCGGGTCGCGCCAAGAAGTGTTCGATTCGTCCTGAACGTGGTGAGGGAATTTCCACCACTGCCTTTTCGGTCTCGACCGAGACCAACGGCTGATCGACGACGACGTGATCGCCTTCGGCTACGTGCCAAGCGACAATCTCGGCTTCTTTCAGCCCTTCGCCGAGGTCGGGAAGATTGAATGGGATCATGAGAAGGCCATCGCGCGGTGCACGGCCGCAGTCACACGCTCCACATCGGGCATGTAGAGCGCCTCCGTGCGCGGATACGGCATCACCGTGTCATATCCCGCGACACGTTCGATCGGCGCCAGGAGATTCATAAGGCCGTGACTCGCGACGCGGGCCGCGATTTCCGCGCCGAAGCCGCAGGTCATTGGGGCTTCATGGACGATGACCAGCCGGCCGGTGCGAGCGACGGAGTCGAGGAGCGTTGCGCTGTCGAGCGGCTTCAGCGTTGCAACATCGATGACTTCGGCCTCGATGCCTTCGGCGGCGAGACGCTCGGCTGCATCCAGCGCCTCTTTCATCATGGCGCCCCACGACACGATCGTCACGTCGAGACCACTGCGCGCCACGATGCAATGGTCGAGTGGAATGCCGGTGCCGTCGTCGTTCACCTCCTCGTGCGCCGCGCGATAGAGTCGCGTCGGCTCGAGAAAGATGACCGGGTCAGGATCGCGAATGGCCGACAGCAGGAGGCCGTAGGCGCGAGCAGGCGATGACGGAATCACGACTTTCAATCCTGGAATATGGGCAAACATCGCCTCTGGACTTTCCGAATGGTGTTCGACCGCGCGGATGCCGCCGCCGGCGGGCGCGCGCAGCACCATCGGGCAGGTGAGGCGGCCGCGCGTGCGGGTGCGGAGTCGCGCCGCATGGTTCAGGATCTGATCGATGCAGGTATAGGCAAAGCCGGTGAACTGGATCTCGGCCACCGGCCAAAAGCCTTGAGCCGCCAAACCGACGGAAACCCCGGCAATGCCGGACTCGGCGAGCGGCGCGTCGAGAACCCGCTTCTCGCCATGCAAGGCAAAGAGACCGTCGGTCGCCCGGAACACGCCGCCGTCAATCCCCACGTCTTCACCGAGCACGATGACCCGCGGATCCTCTGCCATGGCGCGGTGGAGGGCGAGGTTCACGGCTTGCACGAGATTGATGTCGCTCATGCGTCACCTGCCGCATGGCGGGTCGCGTTCGCGAGCTGTTCCGCAAGGTCGGCGGGCATCGTCGCGTAGGTTCGATCGAACATCGCCGCGATCCCCTGCGGCGGCTCTGCCAGATAGTCCGCCGCGGCCCGTTCCACCTCCTCACTGCATGCGCGCAACAAGCCGTCTTCCTGTTCGCGTCCCCAGGCGCCGATATGGGTGAGGTAGGTGCGCAATCGGGCGACAGGCTCTTCCGGCCAATGGCGGCTGACGTCGGCATCGCTGCGATAGCGGCCGGCATCATCGGCCGTCGTGTGATCGGACAGGCGGTAGGTGACCGCTTCGATCAATGTCGTGCCTTCGCCGCGGCGCGCGGCTGCGAGCGCATCGGCAGTTGCCTGACGCACGGCGACAACATCATTGCCGTCGATGCGCCAACCTGGAATGCCGGCGGCCACGGCCTTTTGCGCCAGCGTGGCCGCAGCCGTCTGCTTTGCGACCGGAATCGAAATCGCCCAGCCATTGTTGTTGACGACGAAAACCGCCGGCGCCTTCCAGGCCCCCGCCATGTTGAGGGCTTCCGCCACGTCGCCCTTCGAGGTGGCGCCGTCGCCGAAGAGGCAGACGGCAGCGCGCTTTTCACTCCGCAGGCGGAAGGCGAGCGCAACCCCGACCGCGTGAGGCGCGTGCGTTCCCACCGGCACGCAATTCGGAAAATCCTCGCGAGGTACGGCAAAGTCATTGCCGCGCTCGTCTCCGCCCCAATAGAGGAACAGTTCCTTGAGCGTGACGCCACGCCAAATCTGTGCACCGTGCTCGCGAAAGCTTGGCAGCAGCACGTCGTCCGCCTGCATTGCCGCAGCGACGCCGACCGCGACCGCTTCCTGGCCGAGAGACGACGCATAGGTGCCGAGCCGCCCGGTGCGCTGCAAGGCGATTGCCTTGGCGTCGAACATCCGCGTCAATACCATCGCGCGATAAAGCTTCACGAGTTCCGCGGACTCGCGAGCGAACGCGGGGAGCGGTGCGGCCGTCTCACCCGACGGTGAGATGAACCGCGCGACTGCCGTGCTGGTTTCGGCCGCTGTCATGGACGATTGCCGTCAGCCGCGACCCACCGGGACCGCCACGAATCTCGTCGCGTTGCCGGACTTGACCTGCAACAGCAGCGAGCGTCTGCCGGCTTTCCGGGCGGCTTCGATAGAGTTCTGGAGATCGGCTGCGGCCGCGACTTGCCGTCCGCCGGCCTCAAGGATCACGTCGCCGGTCTTCAAGCCGCGTTCTGCAGCGAGGCCATCGGGTTCGACCTTGGAGATCGCAACGCCGCCGCCCGGCTGCGGGGTTACGGACAACCCGAGCTGCGCCACGCTCGTGCTCTTCAGCTGGAACAACTCGGGGGCCGCATTGGCCTCGCGCTGATCCGGCAAGGCGCCGAGCGTGAGCGTGAACGTCTTCTCTTCGCCGCTGCGGATCACGCTGAGCTTCACCGGAGTGCCAGGCGACATTCCGCTGATCGTCCGTGCGAGGTCGTGGGCATCGCTGATCTCTTTGCCGTTGGCCGCGGTGATGATGTCGCCGGACTTGATGCCGGCCTTTGCGGCCGGTCCGTCCGGCTGCGGCTCGGAGACGAGCGCGCCGCGCGCCTCTTTCAGCCCGAGGCTGTCGGCGATCTCCTGCGTGACTTGCTGGATCTGCACGCCGATCCATCCGCGGCTCACCTTGCCCTTTTCCTTGAGTTGGGTGACGACGCCCTTCACGGTCTCGGCCGGAATTGCGAACGCAATCCCGATCGAGCCGCCAGACGGGGAAACGATCGCCGTGTTGACACCGATCACGTTGCCGTCGACGTCGAAGGTGGGGCCGCCGGAATTGCCGCGATTGACGGGGGCGTCGATCTGGATGAAGTCATCATAAGGGCCGGCGCCGATATCGCGTCCACGCGCGGACACGATGCCCGCCGTCACCGTGCCGCCGAGACCGAACGGATTGCCGATGGCGAGGACCCAATCGCCAACTTGCGGAACCTTGTCGGCAAAGGTGACGAAGGGAAACGGGCCGCCGTCCACCTTTATGAGCGCGATATCCGATCGCTGGTCGATGCCAATCACTCGTGCGGTATAGGTCTTGCCGTTGTCCGTCGTGACCTCGACCGACTTGGCTTGGCTCACGACGTGACCATTGGTCACGGTATAACCGTCGGCGGAAATGAAGAAGCCCGAACCTTGGCCGGTCACGGAATCGCGGTCGGACGGCCCCGGTGAACGCTCCGGCGTGTCGTTCGGCGTGCCAAATCGGCGGAGGAAGCGCTCAAGCGGCGTTTCGTCTGAGAACGGCGAATTGAGGTCGTTCAGCGGGCCGGCGTCGATTTTGACGCGGACCGAAATGACGGCGGGCTTGACCTTGGCAACAATCGCGGCGAAGCCGACCGGATGTTCGAGGGCTTGCGCATGGGCGGTTGCATCAACGAGCGGCCCCGACACCATGGCCGGACCGACGAAAATGGCTGCTGCCATCAGTACGGTAGCGCCGAAACGCAGACCAATCCTTCCGATCCGGCGCGACAACGAAATCCGGGCCTCACCCATGCCTATCCTCCTCATCGCCAGGATCTGGACGCAGGAATGCGATGCTTACGGTGACGGCATCATCAGGTCTTTGATGTTTCTCAAAGCGGGCCGGTTCGCGCTCGAGGCGGCGTTGTTCACAATTGTGGCGCCAAAGGGCTATTCAACATGCCGGCAACGCGTTAGCGATGGTTCCAAACTCAATGCCCGAACATCGGTGGCGCCCGATGCGATTGGCTCATGATCCATCCGGGTGGGGGAAACAAAAAATCTTGGCATCGTTCAACGTGCAATCGCTTGCTTCGGCAAAGCTCTCCCTGCGATGACGACCGATCAGCCGGTTGCGACGGCAGAGGCCGTCACCCTCGCGCCGAGCGTGTTGCCGCCTGGGGTTCGAGAGAGGATTTTCCTCTACCTCGGCGTCTTGATTGTCTTGTTGGCCCTTGGCTCGCCTTCCGGGGGGCTCTTCGATATCCCGATCAGTTTCTTCCTCAAGAACAAGTTGAACTTGGAGGCGCACGAAACGGCGGTGTTCCGGCTCGTCGCGGGCATCCCTCTTTACTTGTCCTTTGTCTTCGGTTTCATCCGCGACACCTGGAATCCATTGGGAATGCGCGATCGCGGATTTATGTTTTTGTTCGGCGCCGCCACCGCCTGTCTGTACGTGATCTTTGCATTCGTCCCGGTCACTTATGCCGAGCTCCTCATTGCGGTCCTGCTGCTGACGACATCATTTCTTTTCGTCGCGAGTGCGCAGAACGGCCTGACGTCCATGCTTGGTCAGCAGCACGCCATGTCAGGCCAGATCAGTGCGGTGTGGAACATCTTCCTGTCGATCCCGACGGTGGTGGCCCTCCTCATCGGCGGCAGTCTCAGCAACATGCTCGAACACGAGACCACCAATGGAGCCGCTCGTATCCTCTTTCTCGTCGGCGCTGCCATCATGGTGGTGGTCGCAGGCTATGCGGTGTGGAAGCCGAGAAGCGTCTACGACAACATCGTCAACGAACAGGACGCCGTCCCGCAGCCGATCGCAGACATCAAACGGCTGGTGCGGCATTGGCCGATCTACCCGGCGCTGTTGATCTGGTTCTTGTGGAATTTTGCCCCAGGAGCCGTCACCCCGCTGCAATATTACCTCCAGAATACCCTTCATGGGGAAGATGCGCAGTGGGGCCAGTGGAACGCCATCTTCGCCGGCTCTTTCATTCCAACATTCATGCTGTTCGGTGTCCTGTGTCGAAAATATCCGCTCAAGACTTTGCTGTTGTGGGGGACCGTCGTCGCCGTCCCTCAACTCGTGCCGCTGCTGTTCATTCATTCGATTACGGGCGCTTTGATTGCGGCCGTCCCCATCGGCTTGATGGGCGGCGTTGCCACCGCTTCATATCTCGACTTGATCATCAGGTCGTGCCCCCGCGGGCTGCAGGGGACGATGCTGATGATGTCCGGCGGTCTCAACGTTGTCGTGTCGCGGTTTGGCGATGTCCTGGGGACGACGCTATATGATTACTATGGTGGCTTTGCCGCCTGCGTCATCGCGATCACGATCGTCTACGCCCTGATCCTGCCGTGCCTCTTGTTGATACCGAAGCGCTTGATCGCGACCGCCGATGGACAAATCCCGGAGGGCGGGTTCACGGCGGATTAGGTAGCGTTCGGCATTTCCAGGAGGCGAGCGTCCTTGCTCGACAAAGCCTATGCGACGAATCCTGGTGATCGGTGCGCGGGGCCAGATCGGCTCGGAGCTGGTGCCGGCCTTGAGAGAACGGTACGGCGCGGAGAACGTCGTCGCCGCTGATCTGCGGGTGATGCCGTCTCAGCTCTCCACTGAGGACAGCTATGAGCACCTCGATTGCATCCAGTCCGCGCAGGTCCTTGAAGTGATCCGCCGTCATGACATCGGCACGATCTATCATCTGGCGGCTTTGCTTTCGGCGCTGGCCGAGGAGAAGCCCCACGAAGCCTGGCGCGTCAACATGAGCGGCCTTTACAATGTGCTCGAGGCGGCACGTCAGTATCGTTGTCGGGCGTTCTTTCCAAGCTCGATCGGTGCGTTTGGCCCCTCGACCCCGCGGGTGCACACGCCGCAGGTCACGGTGCAACGGCCGACCACGATGTACGGCGTCACCAAAGTCTCCGGCGAATTGCTGTGCGACTATTACGCCGGCCGCTTCGGCGTTGACGTTAGGGGGCTGCGACTGCCGGGCCTGATATCCTATGTCGCGCCGCCCGGCGGCGGCACCACCGACTACGCGGTCGAGATCTACTATCAGGCGCTCCGGTATGGATACTATACCTGCTTCCTCGAGCCCGATACGCGGCTCGACATGATGTACATGCCCGACGCGATCGCCGCGATGATGCAATTGATGGAGGCGGATGCGGCGCGGCTGCGTTACCGCAATGCCTACAACGTGACGGCGATGAGCATAACGCCCGCCGAACTCGCCGATGAAATCCGCAAGCACATGCCTGCGTTCGCCATCGACTATGAGGTCGATCCGATCCGCCAGGCGATTGCCGATTCCTGGCCGAGTTCGCTCGACGACAGTGCAGCGCGGGAAGATTGGGATTTTGCGCCCCGGTTCGATCTGGCGGGAATGACCGTCGATATGTTGGCCCGCCTGCGTGCAAAAGCGCGAACACCCAAACGAGACTGAACTTAAAGGCGCGAGGTGACGATGCCGACCCAGGGATTGAGCAAAGTGCTGGCAGCGCGTCTCGACGAGATGGCGCAAAGCGGACGCCTCAAAGGCAAGGAAACGGTCATCCGCGCCATGCTTCCTCGGCGCGACGGCATGGGTCCGCGCTACCTGATCGAAGGCGGGGGCGAGACGCCATTCCTGCGCATGAACTCCAACAGCTATCTCGGCATGGCGCTGCGCTCCGAAGTGATCGCGGCGGAGGAGGAGACGGCGGCCGCCTTCGGAACCGGCCCGGGCGCCGTCCGCTTCATCAGCGGCACCTGGTCGCCGCATATCGCGCTCGAACAGCGACTTGCCGCATTCCATCGCCGCGACGCCGCAATCCTGTTTTCGTCGGCGTATGCCACGGTCATGGGTTTGATACCGCCGCTCGTCACCGACAAGACGGCGGTGATCAGCGACGAGCTCAATCACAATTGCATCATCAACGCGACCGCACTGTCGCGGCCGGCGGAGAAGCATGTCTACAGGCACCTCGATATGGGCGATCTGCAGCGGCACCTCGAGGCGGCATCAGCCACCTGCACGCGCGCCATCGTGGTGACCGACGGCATCTTCAGCATGCGCGGCGACCATGCGCCGCTCGACAAGATCATGGAAATCGCGCGGACGCACGATCAGGCCTTTGCGGAAAATGTGATCGTGGTGGTCGACGACTCCCACGGCGTCGGCGCGTTCGGGCAATCCGGCCGCGGCACTGAGGAATACACCGGCTCCGGCCCCGCCGACATTTTGGTGGCGACGCTCGGCAAAGCCTTGGGCGTCAACGGCGGCTACGCCGTCGCGAACGAAGTGATCATCCGCTATCTGCGCGAGACCTCGCCGTTCTACATCTACTCCAATCCGATCACGCCAGCCGAGGCTGCCGCCGCTCACAAGGCGGTCGATATCCTCGATAGCGCGGCCGGCCTTTCACTGCTGACCCATTTGCGGGCGCTGACGGCGCGCTTCAAGGCGGGCCTCATCAAGCTCGGCCTCGAAACGCTGCCGGGCGAACATCCTGTCGTGCCGCTGATGCTGCGTGATACCGCGCGCACGGCGGCGCTCGTTGCGCATCTGCGGCAGCAGGGTGTTCTGGCGACCGGACTCAACTACCCCGTCGTGCCGAAGGGCGAGGAGGAGATTCGCTTTCAGATCAGCGCCGACCACACCATGCCTGACGTCGATTCGGTACTGGACGCGCTGGCGCGGTTCACCGGCTGATCATTGCGCCTCAGCCGTCAGCTTCTGATACGCGACTTCGTCGAGCAACTGGGCGAGCTCCGCGCTGTTGGCGACCTTGAGCTTGAATAGCCAGCCGTCGCCGGTCGGTGCGGAATTCACCAATCCGGGGTCGCCTGCCAGCCGATCGTTGATCGCGACCACTTCGCCACCGACCGGAGCATACACATCGGAGGCTGCCTTCACCGATTCCACGGTAGCGGCGACCTCGCCCATGGCGAACTTCGCGCCGACCGACGGCAATTCGACGAAGACGAGATCGCCGAGTTTGTCCTGCGCGAACGGCGTAATGCCGACGGTCGCAACATCACCTTCAGAACGAAGCCACTCGTGATCCTTGGTGAATTTCAACATGGGTCTTCCCCCAGGCGAGAGTCATCCGCGTTTGTAGCGCAGCGGCACAAACGGCAAATCCGCGACCATCACGGGAAGCCGCTTGCCGCGCACCTCGGCAAACAAACGAACGCCTCGCCCCGCATCGCTCGCCTCAACATAGCCCATGGCGATGGGAACGTGGAGGCTTATGCCGAAGCCGCCGGAGGTGACGATGCCGATTTGCGCGGAATTGGCTTCCGTCCGGAACAAGCGGGCGCCGCCGCGGACCGGCGCGGGTCCTTCCGGCCGAAGCCCTACCCGCCGCCGCGGCGCGCCGTCGGCAAGCTGCCGTAGGATCGTTTCTGCGCCGGGAAATCCACCGGCGCGAGCGCCGCCGCGGCGACGCGCTTTCGGGATGCTCCATTCAAGCGCGGCCTCGACTGGCGTGGTCGTCCCGTCGAGATCGGCGCCGCACAGGCAGAGACCGGCTTCGAGCCGCAGGCTGTCCCGGGCGCCGAGGCCGGCCGGCGCGACCGCCGGATTACGCAGCAGCGTTTCGAACAACTCCACAGCCGTCTTCGCGGGTACGCTGATCTCAAATCCGTCCTCGCCGGTGTAGCCGGAGCGCGAGACGATACATGTCGCGCCGACAAGCGATACCGCGTGAGCGTCCATGAACCGCATGGCGCGAACCTGCGGAGCAAGCGTCGCCAGCACATCTTCGGCTTGCGGGCCTTGCAACGCGATGAGCGCGCGTTCGGGCAGAGCTTCGATACGGCAGCGGTCCGCGATCTCCGCCGCGAGATGCGCTTCATCCGCGGCCTTGTTGGCTGCATTGACGACAAGCAGGAGATGATCGCCCTGGTTCGACACCATCAGGTCGTCGAGCACGCCGCCCGCTGAATTGGTCAGGAGTGTGTAACGCTGCCGCCCGACGGCGAGCCCCACGAGGTCGGCGGGGACGAGACTTTCGAGCGCAAGGGCGGCATCTGCGACGCGCCCGGAGCGTGGATGCAATGCGATCTGTCCCATGTGGGACACATCGAACAGGCCGGCTTTGGCGCGGGTGTGCAGGTGCTCCTCGATGATGCCGGTGCGATACTGCAGCGGCATCTCGTAGCCGGCAAAAGGCACCATGCGCGCACCGAGCCGCAGGTGAACGTCATAGAGCGGCGTGCGCTTGAGGGGAGCTGTCGCGTTCGGTTCGGTCATCGTCACCTCCCGCTCTTGATCGGTTCAACGGGACGGAGCGGCGGCACGATCGGTGAGCACAAGCTCGCGCGCCGCCTTGACCTCGTCGAGCCGTCTTACTGGCGTTTCATGCGGTGCGCTCTTGACGAGCGCCGGATCGCTCTGCGCTTCCTTCGCGATCGCCTGCATCGCCGCCACGAACGCATCGAGCGTCCGTATGCTCTCGGTTTCGGTAGGCTCGATCATCAATGCTTCCGGCACGATGAGCGGAAAATAGTTGGTCGGCGGATGGAAGCCGTAGTCGAGCAGCCGCTTGCTTACGTCATAGGCGCGAACACCGGTGCCTTCGATGCTGCCGCGGCAGACGAACTCGTGCATGTTGACGCGATCGAACGGCACCACGAAGGCGTCGCGCAACTTGATACGCAGGTAATTGGCGTTGAGTACGGCATGCTCGGAGTTCTGGCGCAGGCCCGCCGCGCCATGTCGGCGAATATACGCATTGGCGCGCACGAACATGCCGAAATTGCCGAAATAGGTCGAGACGCGACCGATCGATTTCGCCGGCTGTGCGAGCACATAGCGTGCGCCCTCGGCCCCTTCCCGTCGCGCGATCACCGGTCCCGGCAGGAAATCCTTGAGAACCGCCGATACGCCGACCGGGCCGGCACCCGGACCGCCGCCGCCGTGCGGCGTCGAGAAGGTCTTGTGCAAATTGAAGTGCATGACGTCGAAGCCAAGATCGCCCGGCCGCACGATGCCGGCGAGGGCGTTCATATTGGCGCCGTCGCCGTAAACGAGGCCGCCGCACCCGTGGACCAGCCGCACCACCTCCTCGATGCGCTCTTCGAACAAGCCAAGGGTATTGGGGTTCGTGATCATGATGCCGGCAACGGTGTCGTCGCAGGCGGCCCGCACCGCCTCGAGATCGACGTTGCCGCGGGTGTCGGACGGAATCTCGACCGCGATGAAGCCGGCCATGGTCGTCGAGGCCGGGTTGGTGCCGTGCGCGGAGTCCGGAATCAAAATGCGTGTGCGTTTGGTGTCGCCGCGCTCGCGATGATAGGCGCGCATCATCAGGAGGCCGGTGAATTCGCCGTGGGCGCCCGCGGACGGTTGCAACGTCACCGCGGAAAAGCCGCCGATCTCGGCAAGCCACTGCTGCAGGTCGTACATCAGCGCGAGATTGCCTTGCACGGTGTCCGTGTCCTGCAGCGGATGGGTTTCGGCGAAGGCCGGCAGCCGGGCAATCTCCTCGTTGACCTTCGGGTTGTATTTCATGGTGCAGGAGCCGAGCGGATAGAATCCGGTATCGACCCCGAAATTGCGCTCGGAGAGCGCAAGGTAGTGCCGCACGACATCGATCTGCGACAATTCCGGCAGCTCGCAATCCGCGCGCAATTCGTCGGGAGGGAGCTGAGCCTTCGGCACGTCGGGCGCCGGCAAGTCGATGCCGTGCCGGTCAGGCACGCTCAGTTCGTAGACGGTCGGAATTGTGGGGTAAATCATCGAGCGACCTCGCCAAGCGCCCGCACCAGCCGATCGATGCCCGCGCGCGGATTCATCTCGGTGACGGCGACCAGCATGTGCTGCGCCAAGTGCTGGTAGTCGCGGCCGAGATCGTAGCCGCCGATGATGCCGTGCTGCTCGCGCAGGTGCTTGTTGATCTCGGAAACAGGCCGCGGCGTGCGCACCACAAATTCCTTGAAGAACGCCTGCGCCGGCGCCTGTGGGTTGATAGCGAAGCCCTTGAGCTTTGCGATCTCGCCCGCGGCGTAGTGGCTGCGATGAAAGCAAAGCTCCGCAATCTGGCGCAGGCCGCTCTTCCCCATGGTGGCGAGGTAGACCGCGGCGCCCAGCGCGCACACCGCCGAGTTGGTGCAGATGTTGCTCGTCGCCTTGGCGCGGCGGATGTGCTGCTCGCGGGTCGACAGCGTCAGCACATAGCCGCGTTTGCCATCGGCATCGACGGTCTCGCCGACGAGATGGCCGGAGACCCGCCGGACGTAGGCCATGCGCGTTGCGAACACGCCGAGATGCGGTCCGCCGAATGAAGCCGGAATTCCGAGCGGCTGTCCCTCCGCAACGACGATGTCGGCGCCGTATGCGCCGGGCGATCGGAACAGCCCGAGCGCGATGAGGTCGGTGACGACGATGAGAAGCGCGCCGGCGCGATGGACGGCGTCGGCCAATCCTTCGATGGCTTCGAACCGGCCGAAGAAATTGGGATGCTGGATCACCAGGGCAGCCGTCTCGCCGTCGAGCAGCGACGTAAGGCGAGCAAGGTCAGCCGAAGCATCATCATCGCCGACGACGGACGCCGCATGCGTTCCGCTCAGGTAGGTTTTGACGATGGCGCGGTATTGCGGATGGACGGCAGGCGACAGGATGATCTTGCTACGCTTGCCCTGTGCGACATTGAGCGCGAGCAGCACCGCTTCGGCGAGCGAGGTTGCGCCGTCGTAATGGCTGGCATTGCTCACCTCCATGCCGGTGAGGCGGCAGATCATGCTCTGATATTCGAACAAGGCCTGCAGCATGCCCTGGCTGACCTCGGGCTGATACTGCGTGTACGAGGTGTAGAACTCGCCGCGGGACAATACGTAATCGACGGTTGCCGGCCGGAAATGATGATAGGTGCCGGCACCGAGGAACGAGTGCGACGGATCGACGGGGAAATTGCGCGATGCGAGCTCGCTCATCTCGCGTGCAATGTCGAGCTCGGAGGTGGCCGGCGGCAGCGCAAGCTTAGGAAAACGCACGTGCGCCGGGATATCCGGGAACAGATCCTGCATCCCGGCAACGCCGATCGCCGCCAGCATCTCGCGGCGTTCCGCGTCGGTGTGTGGCACGTAACCCATGGGCCCTCCCTTGCCGGCCACGCGAGCGATGCGCTCGCCGAAAGCCTTATCGTTCGCGCTGTGGCCGCATCGGCGCTCAGCCGGCCGTCTGAACCATCCGCGTGCGGCGATAACCAACCACAACGGAGATAAATTTGCGCGAAATCATATCGGAATCGAGAGCCGGATCGCCGCTATCAAATCGCAACACAGGCGTGCGTGCGAGCTTGGCCGGCGTCGCCACGATGATGATATTGTCCGGGCCGATGCGCCGGATGACGTTCGGACTGAGCTGCTGATTGCCGCGACCGAGCACGAAGCCCTGCGCGCCAATCGGGCTCAGCACCAATTTGCGTTCCTGATGCCGCGCGACGAGATCGAGGATCTCCTGCTCGTTGAGATCTTTCCCGATCGCGCGGCCGTCCGAAACCGCGTCCACGCCAAGCAGCGTCTTGTCGATTTTGAGCGCGCGCCCGATTGCCTCGACCGTGCTTCCCGGGCCGAGCAGATAGAGCGCCCTGGAATTGGCCGCGATCTCTTCGCATAGGAAGGCAGCAATATCTTCCTTGACCGCGTCCTCATCGACGCCAGTGATGATCGCCTTCGCGGTTTGCACGTAGGTCGGCTCGAACGGCGTCCGCGCCGTCATGTAGAGGCGTACGGCCCATTCGTCGCGCCGATATTTCTCCTCGTCGAGGTCGACGATCTCGGCATCGGCGAGGCCGATCTCTCCGGTAAGATAGCGCACAAGGATTTCCGCTGTTCGCGCGGGTGTAACGCCGAACACGCCGGAATACATTTTGACGCCCGAGGGAATGCCGAGGATGGGAGTCGCGACGCCGGTGACGCCGCAGACGTCGCGGGCAGTGCCGTCGCCGCCGCAGAACAGCACGAGATCAACACCCGCCGAAACGAATTGCCGCACCGTCGCCCGGGTATCCTCGACCGAAGGCTCCGGCGAAGTATCATGCACGACGGTGATCGGCGCAAAGGCCGCGGCGCGCAGGGCGTCTTCGCCCATCGCTCCGGAGGCCGTGAGCCAGCTGACGGAGGGAGCCCGCGGCTCGTGGTCGAGCGCGTTCTTCAGCGGGTGGAGTGCTTCAAGTGCACGGCGGGTGGCAGTGGGTTCGGCGCCGCGCCGCTTTGCCTCAGCAGCAAGGCCGTCGGTTCCCTTGAGGCCGACGCGTCCGCCCATTCCGGCAATCGGGTTGATGACAAAGCCGATGCGCGACACGGTTCATCCCGGCGACGATTTTGCCAGGATGCTAGCGGTTTTCGCCGCGCTCTCGTAGCGTCATGATGTAGGCGACGACGTCGGCCAGTTCGTGCTCGTTGATCAGTGGGTTCGCCATGCGCCCGTGGGAGGGGGCCTGGGGCAGCGTCGATATGATGCGACGCAACGAGGTCGCGGAGACGTTGGGACGATTGGCGATCTCCTTGAAGGACGGGGCGCCGCTGATCAGCGGCGCGAACGGCTGATCCGCCGCAACGACATGACAGCCAGTGCACACTCCGATTGCAAATTCGCGGCCCGCAGTCGCGTTCGCGCGGTCAGCGGCACTTTGCGCGCTGGTGTTACCCACGCCGAAGACCGCGAGCGAAACCAAAAGCCCGGCAGTCATCGGTATATGCGCGTTCATCCGAGACTCCGTCAGCCGCGCGCGGGCGACTTCTTTTCGATCACCGCGGTATCCGCAAGGGACTAGCGGGATGGCGGCTCTTCCGGTTCGGTATCGAGGATTTCAACGATTTTCGCCGCGACGCCGGTCAGCGGACGGCCAGACCGATCGAGCACATCACCGTCACCGGTCGCCCAGACAGCCGCCTCTTCGAGGTCGGCGATGCTAGGCTTGAGAGCGAGAATTTCGAGAATTTCGGCATCGTCGATATCGCCGAGCAGCCGGCGGACATCCTCCCGGCTCGCGACGGCTGACGTTGGCGACTGTCCAGGCATTGGAAACTCCACATCGATCTCATGGTGAGGCTTACCGCACCGATTATCTTTCCAATCTCATTCCGATGAAGTCGCCTGAGGCTACGTGCCATTCTTCGGCCGCCGCATCTTAGTTCATCGAGGCACAAGGTTTGCCTCGAAGAGGCCCTTCGCCAGGTGATCATGGAGATCGGGGTCCTCAAGCAACGTGGCGGCGACAGTTTCATCTCCGAGCGTCGTCGCCTCAGTTAGGCCACGGTGCCATTTTTGTGCAGCCAGGTTGCCCTGGCCGATGCGCATCAGGGCGTACAATTCCGATCGCCCTTCCGGCGACAGCGTCGTGATGGCTTCGCGCAACGCGACAAGCTGCGAGGTCTGCGAGAGCGGGACCTCGGCGGCCGCGGCAACGGTGGCATCGAGCTCGCTGCGCCGGCTCTTACGGCCGGCAAGGTCTTTGTCGGGGACCCGCCCGATGAACTCGTCGCGCTCCACCCGCGCCTCCTTTGCAAGCAGCGCTACGAAGCGCGCCTGATCGAGGTTCAAGGCCTTAAGCTCGGGATGCCCTGACATGGTGGTCGCCCTTGGTCGATTATTGCGCTTATCTGAAGACTAACGCCGTTATCACTTGCGCCATCCAGATCGACGCTGCCGGTAAATCTACTAGTGCGGCACTAGTAGGCAGAGCTGGCGGACGATCATTGATATGCATCAAAACCGACGCCGGGGTGATCAGGTCGAGTTGCCGATCGCGGTCTTGGCGCCGAGGGCCGCGACCCCGGCGTGGATGGCATCGGCAATCTGTTGATCGCGTTGCCGCTCGCTGGCGCCCGCCGTCGCGGCAGGAAGCGCGATCGGTTGCCCGAAGCGCACGGTGATGCGACCCGGACGAGGCAATCGTTGACCCGGCGGGAACGCTACTTCGGTACCCGTTATCAGCACGGGAACGATGGGGACAGGGTGCTGGTCGACCAATGCTCCGACGCCGCGCTGGAACCGTTGCAGCGACCCATCGGGACTGAGCGCGCCCTCCGGAAACCAGACAAGAGCGTGACCGCGGGCGAGGACTGCGGAACCGAGCGCGATGCCCGCTGCGGCCGCGCGATCTGGATCGATCGGAATAACGTGGGCGGCTCGGCTGAAGAGCCGACGGAGTGGTGAGGTGAACAGCAATCCGGTCCATCCGGCCCAATAGGTCGATCCGAGTTGTCGGCGCGTCAGCGCGGCCGCGAGCGCGAACGGGTCGAGATAGCTCACGTGGTTTGGACAGAGCAAGAAGGGCGGCTGCGGCAGCGTCTCGCCACCTTCGACGCGGATGCGGAAGAAGCCGTGCATCGCGGCGCGCAGCAGCATCTCGCCGGGGACACGCACGACCCTAACGCCCAAGCCTTGGGGTGCGAGCCAGATCTTCGCCTGTTCCTCGATGGACGACGCGCCTTCGCTGGGCGCCGTCGCCACCGTAACCTCGCGGAGAAGATCCTTGATGGTGACGATGCGGGCGATCTGCTGCTCGGTGAGAGCGATGCCGAACTCGCGCTGCAACGCGAGCGTCAGGTCGACCCAACCAAGCGAATCAATACCGAGATCAAGCTGCGGGCTCGTGTCGAGATCGACGGCCTGGCCGGGATAGCGGGCGCGCATCCAAGTCCAGACCGCGGCGGCCAGCGGATTGTCGAACTGTACCTCCTCCGCGGCGGCTGTGCTGACGCCGCTCTCGGCAGCGTGCGGCTTGCGCGCCTCCTCGTAGAGCGCGCGCAAGAAATGGCGGCGGAGCTTCCCGAGCTGTGTCCGCGGCAGCGGCTTTCGCGTAATCGCGAAGCCGGTGAGGCGAAGATAGCCCGGCAACGTTCGCGCGCGCATCCTGAGCGCATCGCCGATCAATCCTTCGAGGCGGAATGTGCCTGCCGTCCGCACCGCCTCGTCGTTGGGGACGACCAAGGCAACAAGACCCGTGGTTCCGCTCATTACCGCGATTTCGCGGATGTTCGGATTTTCCCCATAGGCCGCTTCGATCGGCTCCGGATAAACCTTCTTTCCGCTCGGCAGGACGATGGTTTCGGTGGCGCGCGCGGTGATGAAAAGATATCCGTCAGCATCGAGGCGGCCGAGATCGCCGGTGCGAAACCAGCCGTCCGGCGTAAAGGCAGCGTCGGTCGCGGCGGCATCGCCGCGATAGCCCGCGAACACCGAAACGCCGCGCACTTCGATGTCACCGGTTCCTTCCGCATCAGCATTCGCAATTCGCACGCTCACGCCAGGCAACGCCTGGCCGACGGACCCGCTGCGCGATCGTCCAGGGCGATTGAATGTCACAATCGGCGACGTCTCGGTCAGGCCGTAGCCGGTCAGCACTTGCCAACCCAACCCTTCGAAGGCGAGTTCGACTTCGAGCGGAAGCGCGGCGCCGCCGCTCACCATCAGCCGCAGCGTCGGGCCGAGTTTGGAGCGCAGCGGGCGAAACAGCCAGCGGCCCGCCGGCAGTCCGAACAGGCGATAGATCGTGCTCGATGCCGATAGGAGGACAGGAAAGAGGCGAGCCAGCAGTCCGCCGTGGCGGGCGACTTCGGCGCGAATGCTCGTGAGGATCGCGTCATAAAGGCGCGGAACGCCCAGAAGCGCGGTCACCTGTCCCTGTTGGATTGCGGCAACGAGCTGCGGCCCGCTGATGCCGGCGGGAAAAACGATCGTCGCGCCGGCCGCGTGGACGCTGAGCATGCCGACGGTGAGCGGGTACGTATGATGGAGCGGCAGCGGCACCAGCGCGTTGTCACGCGGTCCGACGATCGCCTCCGTCAATATTGCTTCGACGTTCGACAGCAGATTGGCATGGGTGAGCGGCACCGCTTTCGGCGGTCCGGTCGTACCCGAGGTAAACGCCAGAACCGCGACATCCTGCGAGGCAGGCGTTCGGGAGGCTGAATCGACGCTATCAGACGACGTCGCCGCTCGCGGCATGTTTGCAACCGCGTTGAGGTCGATCGCCGCGCATGAGGGTGCAAGCTTGCGCAATCGCTCGGTCTGACGGTTGTCCGTGAGCATCAGGCGGCATTCGCCGATGCCAATCATGCGTTGGAGGTCTTCGTCCCCGATCTGCGGATCGATTGGCATCACGACGCAGCCGGCGGCAACCACGGCCCAGAAGGCTTCGATCCACGCAGCGTTCGCTGGCGCCATCAGGCCTACCGTGGCGCCGCGCGCCGCCCCGCCTGCCATGATGACCTCGGCAAGCCGATGTGACGCGTCGAAGAGATCGGCAAAGGAGGTTTGCGTTGCGTGATCGGGTCCGGCAGCAATGATTGCCGGCGCGTCACCGCGTTCCCGAAAGCGCAGCAGCAGCTGCTGGAGCGTTTCCAGACGAGACATCCGTCCTCCGCGGACTTACAGCGGGCAGCGATTGCGGCTGCCTGCGCGATTAATATTTAGCGAAGTCGCAGTGCGAGGCGCTTTGACTTGGCTCAAGCGGCGTTGGCGCCGTCGGCGATACTCTTCGGTTTCTCAAATCCTAATCGATCGGAATCTGTGCAAATATCGCGCCCTTGGCGAAGTCCATCACCAGCGCGAAGCCGAACGTCGCAAGCGCCAATGTTGCAATCACCGCGATCGACAGCGGACTCATCAAGCGTCCGCCGACGGCAAGGGCGCTGACAACCGAGATATCAGCGAGCGAGGCGACCACCAAAATCGGTGCCGGCCGCGAGCGCCAGAAATGGCCGCGTGCCCGCAAGACGTACAGGATGCCCTGATTGGCGAATACCAGCATCACGAAGGTGAGGGTCTGCATCTCGTCGACGCTGAGATGCAGGACGTACCAGCCGGCGATGAGCACGCCGACGCCGTACACAAGCTTGAGCAACGCCAACGGGATGGCGGCGATCACGAGGCTGCGGACATGCCACGTGTTCGGATAGGGCGACGACGGCGCGCGATCCGCCGCCCGGGCCATGGTCACGAAATCGTTGGTGAGCATGGACACGGCGATCAATAGCGGTGTGAGCACGGCGTGCCCGGTGATGACGAGGCCGGCGCCCAACAGGACGAGGGTCGCGCATTTGTTGATGAGGATGGTCATCGTGTAGGTGAGGACGCGCTGAAACGCTGACCGTCCTTCCTTGATGCTCGTCACGATGCCACCGAGTCCAGGTTCGGTGAGCACCATGCCCGCGGCGGCCTTCGCGACATCCGTTGCGGTCGATACCGCGATGCCCATCTGCGCCTGCCGCAGCGCGGGCGCATCATTGGCGCCGTCGCCGCACATGCCGACGGCGTGCCCCTGCCGCTGGAACGCTTTGACGAGGCGGAATTTCTGTTCCGGGAACACGCCGGCGTAGACGCCGAAATCGCTCGGCCCCACGCTCTCAGGAATTTGTCCAGGAGGACACACCGGCCCTTCGATGCCGATCGCACGGGCGACGGTCGCCGCAGTCGCAACGGCATCGCCGGTCACCATGACAGTGCGCACGCCGAGAGATCGCAGCTCGGTCAGCAGCCCGGCGGAGTCGGCGCGAGGCGGATCGCTGAAGGCGATTAATCCGACAAGCTCCAGCGCGTCGGGCGGCCCGGCAGCGACCGCGATGGCCCGGTGCCCGGCATGGGTGAATGCATCGAGTTGCGTGGACGCCGCTGACCCCATCGGTGCGATGGCCGCGACAGCAGACGGCGCGCCCTTGACCACGCGGAGCACGCGGCCGCTCCTCATCGCGGACGCTTCGGCCGTCTTGGTTGCCGGATCGAACGGCGTGAATTTGAGGACGGCAAGTTCCGACGCAATCTTGCGCCGACCGAACGCCGAACGGACCGCGGCATCGATCAGGTCCTGGCCGTCGGTCGAACTTGCGGCCGCGGCAAGCGCCAGCACGTCGTCTTCGGTTATGCCCGTTTGCACGGCGCAGACGGCAGCGACCGCGAGTTCGTTCGCGGTGAGAGTCCCCGTCTTGTCGGCGCAGAGCACATCGATGGTCGCCGCCTCGTGCAAGGACGAGAGCCGCGTCAGCAGCACGCCTTTCTTCGCCAGCGACTGCGCGCCGAGTGCGGCCGCGAGCGTGAACGTCGCGGGCAACGCAACCGGCACGGCCGAGAGCAGCGCGGTGAGCACCAGGGGAACGAGCTGCGACGCACTGAGGCCGATCATATGGGCATAGGCGACGAGAGCGACGACGATCGCGAAATTGATCACCGTCAGATTGCCAACGATGCCGAGGACCACCTTCTGCTCGGCGCTTTCGACGTGCGCTACGCGGACCAATTCGGCGGCACGACCGAAATAGGTGTGCTTGCCAGTGGCGGTGATTTGTGCGATCGCTTCGCCGCGCCGCACCAGCCCGCCGGCGTAGACGGTGTCGCCGCTCTTTCGCTCCACCGGGATCAACTCGCCGGTGAGCATCGACTGATCGATGAGGAGCGACCCCTCAGTGATCCGCAGATCGGCCGGGACGACCTTGCCGAGCGAAAGCTGCACGATATCGTTAGGAACGAGGTCAGACGCCGCCACGTCCTCCCAGGCGCCGTCGCGCTTCACGCGTGCGCGCAGCGCGAGGCGCTGCTTGAGCAGCGCCAGCGCGGCATCGGCGCGCGATTCCTGGAACACGCCGAGCCCGACGTTGAGAAGCAGCAGTGTCGCGATCGCAATCGCTTCGAGATGTTCGCCGATCACGATCTGCAGCGTGATCGCCGCTTCGAGCATCCACGGCACCGGCGCCCAGAAATGGCGCACGACCCGTTCAATGGGGTGCACCCGCTCTTCGTCAACGCTGTTCGGACCGAATTGGGCGAGGGCGCGCGCGGCTTGCGTGGACGTCAGCCCGACGGCGCCCACCACCTGAGGCGCGGCCGGCCCGTAGGAACTCTCATTCATTTGTCACATCCGGGGATTTGCTATTCTCCGCAATTCCGGTACTACGCGAGGTGCCGTCATTTCAAATCAGGCAGATGCCGGATTGCAATCGCCGCCGTCGCATAGGCGACGTCGCGATTTGACAACAAATACGAACAAAATTCGAAGGGGAGGAGAGCCAATGAGCGAGAAACCGCTTCGCGGACCAAGAATCGGCCGCCGCGAATTCATTGCCTCGAGCGCAGCCATGATCGCACTGCCTACGCTGGCGAGGAGCCAGGGCGCCGCAACCTTCGTCTATGTCGGCTCCTACACCAATAATCCACCCGGCGGCGGCAGCAACAACCCGATCGGTCTCTCGGTGTTCCGCTTCGACGGCAGCAATGGCACGCTGACGCCGGTCCAGGAGGTCGCAAGCGCCAATCCCTCATTCGTCGCGCTTGATCCGGCGCGCCGCTTCCTTTACGTGGTGAACGAACTCGCCGACTATGAGGGACGCCCGAGCGGATCGGCGGAAGCGTATTCAATCGATCCGTCGAGCGGAAAGGTCACGCTCCTCAATCGCCAGTCGGTCAACGGATCGACCCCGGCGCATCTGACGGTCGACCCGAGTGGTCGCTATCTGCTCGTTGCCAACTACCGCGGCGGCAATTTCGTCGTCCTGCCGATCGGCAGCGACGGCAGGCTCGGTCCCGTCAGTAGCGAATTCATGGATATCGGTCATGGCCCGAATGAGGAGCGGCAGACGTCGCCGCATCCTCACATGGTCACCTTCGACCTTGCCGGGCGCTTCATCACGACCGCCGACCTCGGCACCGATCAGGTGCAGACCTTCCGCCTCGCGAACGGCAAGCTCGAGCGCATCAGCGTGGCCTCGACCGCCCCGGGCAGCGGGCCGCGCCACGTCGCCTTCCACCACAACGGCAAGATCCTCTACTGCCTCAACGAGCTGAACGCGACGATCACCGTCTTCGGTTACGATCCGGCCAGCGGAAAGGTCGGGGATGTGATCGAGACCGTGCGCACCGAGCCGCCGGATTACCGCGGGCGACAAAGCACGGCGGAGATCGCCGTGCATCCCACTGGCAAGTTCCTCTACGCCTCGAACCGTGGCCACAACAGCATCGTCGGATATCGCATCGATCCCGCGACCGGAAAGCTCGCGGTCATCGGCTATGCGACGGAGGGTATGTCCTTCCCGCGCAACTTCGTCATCGATCCGAGCGGCAGCTGGCTCTACGTCGCCAATCAGAAGGGCGATACCATCGTGCAGTTTGCGATCGACACCGCGACAGGCGAGCTCAAGCCGACCGGTCAAGTCATCCGTTCGATCACGCCGGTTGCCGTGGTGTTCCGGACGCCGGCATAGGAGTCGGGGCAGGGCAAGCGGATCTGTAGGGCCGTCAGATCCTTGACGACCTCGACGAGCCGCGCGTCCGTAACCGGGCTGCGGAAGGAGAACCCCGCCTTGCGGGCGAGGCACTTCATGGCGGTGTTGGTGCGCAGCACGTCGCCGAACAGGTAGCGGGCGCCGTGCGCTTTCGCGTGGCATTCGAGGTGGCGCAGCAGTAGCATGCCGAGGCCTCGGCCCTGCCAGGCGTCCGCGACCGAGAGCGCGATTTCGCTGCGCCGACTGTCCGCCGCGATCACGAGCGCTGCCTCCGCAACGACGCTGCGCTCGCCGTCGACATCCGCGAATGCGAGCAGCATCAATTCGCTTGGCCCGCTCATGCGGGACATCCGTTCGAGCTGCGCCGGCGCAAGCTCGGCGAGCGCGCCGAGAAATCGATTCCGGCGGGCCTCACGCGACAAACCGCGGACATAGGCCTGCAGCTCTTCGGCATCGTTCGGCGCGATAGCACGCACCAGCACGCGCCCGATACCTGACGGGCGCAACGATACGATTGGGCTGCTCCGTCGCTTGTCCTCCGCCTCGCTGAGGGCGCGCATTGTGTCTGCCTCAGACGCCCACGGAAATAGAAGGACTGCGCGCGGCGTTGCGCATGTCCCATCGATACGGAGGGAGCGGCGGCAGCGGCGACACTTCGATCGCCATCGTCGCCGGACCGGCAGCCGCGCAGACCACCGCCAAGCCGGGCCGGTCGAGCACGAACGACTTGCCGGCACTCAGCACGATGTCGCGAGGGTCATCCGATTGCGTGATCCATGCGCTCCCATCGAGACACGCCACGGTGCATCCTTCGCCATCACGGATGTTGAACACCTCATCGGTGTTCAGGCGGATCGGCCGAATGGCAACACGAGTTCGCATCATGATCGCTCCTCAGGCCGCGAGCGCAGCACCGATCTCTCCGGCTGCGCCTGGTTCTGCTCTTACCTGTGGCGCTGCAGCGCTGAGGACAAACGAATGTTTTTCACGCTTCGGTGAGCATGGCGGAATTCACTCCGGGATTGCGAAATGCGCATGACATGACGAATGCGCAGCTGTTTCGTATTGATGAATTCAGCTCATCGAACGTGAATGAATTTCATTTGTTCGGATGGTCGTCTCCGGCGCTATTCTGCAAACGGCTGGATGCGTTGGGTTAGCTCGACAGATCGACCGGGCGCGACGGCAGCGTCAGTCCAATGCAGTCTCATTCCAATGCGCGTCATTTCGATAATGAGCCGCGCTCCTTCCGAGGTTAGTAACTTTCGTTTTTGCGATGCGGATGGTCACTCTAGGTTTTGCGCCTTCTGAAACCCATCCCGAGGCGACAATGACCATCGTCAACACACGGCTCTCGCGCTCCGGTACGGTGACCGGCAGCTCGATCACTACCTCGAGCACCACTTGGCGCACGCCGGCTCTCATCATCGGGTTCGGCTGCCTGATCTCGCTGATGTCGTTCGGCCCGCGCTCATCGCTCGGCTTCTTTCTGACGCCGATATCGAACGCCAATGGCTGGGGCCGCGACGTATTCGCCTTTGCATTGGCGCTGCAAAATCTGCTGTGGGGCATCGGCCAGCCCCTCGCCGGCATGATCGCCGATCGTTTCGGCACCGTTCGCGTGTTCTGCACGGGCGCGCTGATGTCGGCCGCCGGTCTCGCGCTGATGGCGCATGCGACGAGCGCGCCGATGCTCGATCTCTCCGCCGGCGCTCTGATCGGCTTCGGCCTGTCCGGGACCTCGTTCATGATGATCGTGGCGGCGTTCGGCAAGCTGCTGCCGCCGGAGTGGCGTTCGATCTCGTTCGGCTTTGGCACGGCGGCGGCCTCGTTCGGGCAATTCCTTTACTCGCCGCTGTCGGTCATGCTGATGGATCAGTTCGGCTGGCAACAGACGCTGACGATTTTCGCCGTGACCACGCTTGCCGTGCTGCCACTGTCCACGGCGCTGGCGACGCCGAAGCGCGAAGCATCGTCGGTCAAGGAGGCGGCGCCGCAGTCGCTGCGGCGGGCTCTGTCGGAAGCTTTTGCGCAACGCTCCTACGTCCTGCTGGTGCTCGGCTTCTTCACTTGCGGCTTCCAGCTGGCCTTCATCACGGTGCATCTGCCGGCCTATCTGATCGATCGCGGTCTCTCGGCGACGGTCGGCGGCTGGACGCTGGCGACGATCGGCCTCTGCAACATCGTAGGATCGCTGACGTACGGCTGGCTGTGCGATTATGTTCCGAAGCGCTACCTGCTCTCGTTCAACTATTTCGTCCGCGCGCTCGCGATCTTGGCGTTCATCTCCTTCCCGGTGACGCCATTTACCTGCATCGCGTTTGCCGTCGTCATGGGCCTGGTGTGGCTCTCGGTGGTGCCGCCGACCAATGGCATCATCGCCGTCATGTTCGGCACGCAATGGCTCGGGACTTTGGCGGGTTTTGCTTTCCTCAGCCACCAGATTGGCGGCTTCCTTGGCGCGTGGCTTGGCGGCGTTCTGTTTGATCGCTTCGGCTCCTACGACCCGGTGTGGTGGCTGTCGATCGCGCTCGGTGTCTTCTCGGCGCTCGTCAACATGCCGATCGTGGAAAAGCCGGTGGCTCGCCCCGCAGTCGCGATGGCGTAGCGACACCGCCAATCTCAGCAATGGCATTCCGGCGCGGCTGGAATGCCAGGAGGCAGCAGATGCAAGAGACCTTGGCTCCTTATTCAAAATCAACCGTTCCGGTGGCGGCCGTCGTTTTGATAGCGCTCGCAATCCCGGTCGGGCTGTGGGTCCGTTATGGTCCGACGGTATTCTTCGAGACCATCCGGGTCGGCTTCGTGGCTTGTTTCGGCTGAAGCGTTGCTGCGTTCGGCCGTCCCTGCGCGCAGCGCCAAGCCGCGCGTGATTTCCAAAACTTCAAGGCAGCACTCGCGGCTTCGCATGTCGGTCCGCATTGGCCGGCAAGCAGAGCCGCCCTATGTTATGGGGCCCAATGCATGACATGGATCAGGGGCAATGGCATTCCGGCTACCGCCATTGAGTTCACTTCGGGTGTTCGAGGCCGCGGCCCGTCACAACAGTTTTCGCAAGGCGGCGGACGAGCTCAATCTCACGGCGAGCGCCGTCAGTCACGGCATCCAGACCCTCGAGAGCTGGCTTGGCGTCGAACTTTTCCACCGCGAAGCGCGGCGGTTGCGATTGACCGGCGCCGGCGAGATCTACGCGCCCCTCGTCAATCAAGCCCTGACGGTTCTCGCCAAGGCGACCGACCAGCTGCCCGGTCGCAAGGCCACAGGCACGCTTGCGGTGAGCAGCGCGCCGACATTTGCCAACAAGATTCTGCTGCCGCGCCTCGAAAGGTTCGCCGTTCAATTTCCGGCTATCCGGGTGACGATCGACACGTCGCAACGCCTCGTCGACCTCACGCTCGACGAGTTCGATATCGCCATTCGATTCACCACGGAAAAGAAGCCGGCGTCGAACTGGACCTTGCTCGGCATGGAAACGCTGATGCCGGTCTGCAGCCCGGACCTGAGGAAGCAATTCGGTACATCGTCGGACGAGGTCGTGCTAGCGGGCGCGCCATTGATCCACGTCACCGTGGTGTCCACGGACTGGAGCTACTGGTTTCGCGAAAGCGGAATGGAAATCCCATCGTCCATCAATGGCGGGCTGCGAGTCGACACCATTCAAATGGCGCTCGATGCGGCAAAGCGAGGTCTCGGCGTCGTGCTGGGTCGGCGTCCGCTGGTTGACGACGATATCGAAAGCGGTCAACTCGTTCCGCTGGCGGCAAAGGCGATCCCCAGCGGAAGCGGCTATTGGCTGGTCACCGCCCAGGCCGATTTTCAAAAGCCGGAGGTCAAGTTGTTCCGGCGCTGGCTGCTGGATGAACTTGGGACGAAGACCGAGCACAATAAGCCCGCGCGGGTGGGTTCGCGCGCCTGAGACGCGGTCGTTACGAGCGCGGTTTCGTCAGCCGGTCGAGGAGGTGCGTCCACCGGCTCGGCCAAAACGCCAGCACCGCCACGATCAGCCCGATCAAAACCAGCGACACCATTCCCTGGATGACGCCAAAATTGGTTGCATCCTTCGATACGAACCAGCCGGTGACAATCCCGGCGAGGATGAGCAATCCTCGAACCAACCAACCGACCATAATCGGCTCCCGTGGGAGAAGACCTTGACCCGCGCACCGAGACCGGGTCGAGCAATCGGATCAAATTTATCGCAGGTCGCCGCGCATTGATATTTCGCAATCAAGCGGCCGTTGCCGTTGGCGATGATGACTTGCACGTTCGACGAAGTCGAGCGCTCCTATACAACGCAAAAGCCCTCAGCGCTGCATCTGCATCATCTGAGGCATTGGCATCATGTTCTGATTCAGGTTGTTCATGATCCAGAGAGAGCCGCCGATGATGAGTGCGACAATCAGCACGCCGAACGCGAGCGCCAGGACGTTATTGGTATTGTCCGGCGCGGTCGTGATGTGCAGGAAGAAAACGAGATGCACACCGATCTGGGCAATGGCGAGCACGGCGAGCGCGATCGGAATCCCCGGCGCCCAGATCAGGTCGGTGTGGACGACGTAGAACGAGGCGACGGTAAGCAACACCGCCAACACCAGGCCGATGACATAGCCCTGGATGCCTTCGCGGACGCTGCGATCCGCCGCCTCCATGAAGCCCGGGCCGACATCGTCGGCATTGAGTTCTTCGCTATCGTTGCTCATCGACCTTCTCCGATCAAATAAACGATCGTGAACAGCGCGATCCAGATGATGTCGAGCGCATGCCAGAACAGATTGAAGCAGATCAATCGCCGTAGAATGTTCGGGCGAAAGCCCTTGACGAAAACCTGCGCCATCATGGTGCCTAGCCACAGCAGGCCGGCGGTGACATGGAGCCCGTGGCAGCCGACGACGGTGAAGAACGATGACAGGAAGGCGCTGCGCTGCGGTCCGGCACCCGCCGCAATCATCGAGGAGAATTCCTGCAGTTCGAGTACGAGGAAGGCGAGGCCGAGAACGCCGGTAATGAAAAGGCAGACCTGGGTCCAGAGCTGATTGCGGGCTTCCGTCGCGACCGCCGAGAGTCCGCAGACGAAGCTTGAAGCAAGGAGGCACGCCGTTTCGATCGCGACGCGCGTCGGGTTGAACAGATCGCGTCCCGACGGACCGCCGGCGGTTGCCGTCTGCAACACCGCATGTGCCGCAAAGAAGCAGGAGAACATGACAATGTCGCTGAGGAGGAAGATCCAGAAGCCGTAGCCGACGATAACGCGCTTGGATGCCGGTCCTCCTTCGCCGTGCCCGGTCGCGTAATGGGGCACGCCGCCATGGCCCGCTCCGCCATAGCCACGCCGCAGCTTATGCGGGTCAATGTCCCGTCGGTGCGGCTGCTGTAAGACGTCGGTCGCGCTCATGCCGGCTCCGTGACTGGCGCGTGGGCGGCGAGCCATTCCTCACGGGCGCGGCGGCGCGCGCGATCGATCCGCGCCACTTCCTCCGCCGGTATTTCGTATTCGTCGACATCGCGCCACGCGAACCACACGAACACCGCATAGGCGGCGGCGATGCCCACGCCCACGAGCCACCAGATGTGCCAGATCAGCGCAAAGCCTGTGATGGTGGAAAAGAACGCGGTGATGAATCCGGTCGGGCTATTTCGCGGCATATGGATCGGCTTGTACTCCGGCTCCGGCGCCAGGTGATGTCTCTCGATCGCCCGCTGCTTCATGTCCCAATAGGGCTCTTCATCCTGCACGTTCGGCAGCACCGCGAAGTTGAACGCCGGCGGCGGCGATGCGGTCGACCATTCCAACGAGCGGCCATTCCAGGGATCGCCGATTTCATCGCGCAGTTCGTCGCGGCGGCGAATGCTGACGACAAGCTGGATCACCTGGCAGGCCGCGGCCGCTATCGTGATCACGATGCCGATTCCCGCCGCCAGTATCCAGGGGCGCCACAACGCCAGGTCATAATGCTGCAGGCGTCGCGTCATGCCGAGCAGACCGGCGACATAGAGCGGCATGAACGTGACGTAGAAGCCGGCTAGCGACAACCAGAACGCCGCCTTGCCCCAGCCTTCGTGCAGCTTGAAGCCGAACGCCTTGGGAAACCAGTAGGTGAGGCCGGCGAGGCCGCCGAACACGACGCCGCCGATGATGACGTTGTGGAAGTGGGCGACGAGGAAGAGGCTGTTGTGAAGCTGGAAATCGGCGGGCGGGACAGCGAGCAGCACACCGGTCATGCCGCCGATCACGAACGTCACGATGAATCCCAGCGACCACAGCATCGGCGTGGCGAAACGGATCCGGCCGCCGTACATGGTGAAGAGCCAGTTGTAGATCTTCACCCCGGTGCCGACCGCGATGATGCTCGTTGCGATGCCGAACACCGCGTTGACGTCGGCGCCGGCGCCCATCGTGAAGAAATGATGCAGCCACACCGTGAACGACACGAGGCAGATGAACAGGGTGGCCATGACCATCGAGCGGTAGCCGAACAGCGGCTTGCCGGAAAAGGTCGAGATCACCTCGGAGAAAATGCCGAATGCCGGCAGCACCAGGATGTAGACCTCGGGGTGTCCCCAGGCCCAGATCAGGTTGATGAACATCATCATGTTGCCGCCGGCGGCGTTGGTGAAGAAATGGAAGCCGAAGTAGCGGTCGAGCGTCAGCATCACGAGCGTGGCGGTAAGGATCGGAAAAGCGGCGACGATCAGGAGGTTCGAAGCAAGCGCGGTCCAGCAGTACATCGTCATGCGCAGATAGCTCATGCCGGGCGCGCGTATCTTAAGAATCGTGGTGACGAAATTGATGCCGGTCATGAGCGTGCCGACGCCGGATATGAGGAGCGCCCACAGGTAATAATCGACGCCGACCCCGGGCGAGTAGCGCATCTCCGACAGCGGCGGATAGGGCAGCCACCCGGTTTTGGCGAACTCGCCGACGACAAGCGAAATGTTGACCAGCAATGCGCCGGTCGCCGTCAGCCAGAAGCTGGTGGAATTCAAGGTTGGGAACGCGACGTCGCGCACGCCGAGCTGCAGCGGCACCACCAGATTCATGAGGCCGATCATCAGCGGCATGGCCGCGAAAAAGATCATGATCGTGCCGTGGGCCGAGAATATCTGGTCGAAATGCTCGGGTGGCAGATAGCCGGGCGCGTGAAAGGCGAGCGCCTGCTGCGACCGCATCATGATCGCGTCGATGAAGCCGCGCAGCAGCATCGCGAGCGCGAGCAGCACGTACATCACGCCGATCCGCTTGTGGTCGACGCTCGTAATCCACTCGTTCCAGAGATAGGGCAGGTACCCCTTGATGACGATCCAGGCCAGCACCGCAAGCAGGATCAGCATGACCGCCGATCCTGCGACAAGCGGGATCGGCTGGCTCCAGGGGATTGCGTCCCAGGTGAGCTTGCCCAGCACTGTCAGTGCCCTCCGTGGGTCGGAACCGCCGCCTTGTTTGGTTCGTCAAGCGCTTCGGATGCCGTCCGAAGCTGCTGCGTCGCGATCGCCTGGAAGAGATCCGGGTCGACGGTACGGTAGGTGAAGGGTTTCACGTTCTCGCTGGCCACCGAGAGCATCATGTAACCCTCACGGTCCAAGGCCGGGCCCGCCTGTTGCGCCATGGCAACCCACTGCGCGAACGCGTCCGGGGTCACGGCCCGCACGGTGAAGTTCATCCCGGAAAATCCGTCCCCGCTGAATTGCGCGGATTGACCGTAGTAATCGCCCACGTGATCTGCCTGGAGATGGAGCTGCGTCACCATCCCGTTCATGGTCGCGATCATGGTGCCGAGCTGCGGGACGAAAAACATGTTCATCACGGTCGCCGACGTCAGCGAGAAGTGCACTGGCACTCCCTCCGGAACTACGAGTTCATTCACGCTGGCAACGCCATGCTCGGGGTAGATGAACAGCCATTTCCAATCGAGCGAAACGACCTGCACCTCGAGAGGCTTCGTTGCCGACGGCAGCGGCTTGTAGGGATCAAGCTGGTGTGACCCGATCCAGATCACGCCGCCGAGAAAGAGGATGACGAGAGTCGGAATGGACCAGACGATCAGTTCGATGCGGCCCGAATAAGCCCACTCCGGCTGATAGTGCGCCCGGGTGTTCGTTGCCCGGAACCACCACGCGAACACCAGTGCGGCGATGATCGTCGGCACCACGATCACCAGCATGATCTCGACGGCGTTGAGGAGGATTTTCGAATTCGCGTCCGCAATCGGGCCTCGCGGGTCGAGGACGCCGCCCGAGCAGCCGGCCAGTGCCGGCAGGAGCACCGGGAGGAGCACCGGGAGGAGCGCCATGACGCTCGTCCTCCGCGCCACGGCTTGCATACGCCGCAAGGCTCCGGAACGGGGCGGGGAGGTGAGCGCCGACTTGAGGAACATGCCGCTGTTCATTTTCCGTCAGAGCTTCCGATGGGCGAGGACCTGCGGAACTTCATTCTGATGTTAGCGAAGATGTTTCATGCTGGCGTGACAACAAATCCGGCGGCCCGCGGCCATGCAGATTGGCGGGAGGATCGTCCCGAACGCTACTCAACCCCGACGATACAACATCGTTTCGCCGCCGAAAGCCAACTACGCGGCGCCGCCTGCGAAAACCACAATCCAGTGCAAGGCTCAGCATGATCGATCAAATGCACGCCGGTGTCACGTAGGGTGCGGCCCGAATTCACATGAGACGCGCGCACCCCCATGAAAAAGCCCGCTCTTGTGAAGAGCGGGCTCAGCTTGCGGCACAACGTTGGACTGAGGACCTGTGCAGTTCCCGTTTCGTAGCCCGTCGGGACTACCTATCGACCCATGCCTCCAAAGCCGCCGGGAACGTCCGAACCGGTCCGGCGCTGGCCGTTAGAATCCATCGAGCTGTAGCCCGGGTCGCCGTAGTAGCCGATTCCGCCGCCGTAGATATTGCCATGGCTTCGATAGCCCTGAGCGTAATAACCATCGGTCCGAGGAACGTAGTAGTGGTGTGAAGGATAGTTCCAGCCGTGGCGGTAATGGCGGTACTGGGCACTGGCTGTGGTTGGAAGCAGCATTGCTGCCGCTGAGAGCACGGCTGCAATTGCGAATGTGCACTGCATCATCTTCTTAGGGGTCATGATTTCCTCTTGTGGCGTTCAAGGCCCTCCCATCCGAGTCGCGACTTGCCAGCGGTAAATTTCGGTCTCCGCACGGATAATTGCAACGAACGAGGTGTCGCAGGGCAGGGCAGCTATAACAAAAAAGCGTTGCCGGCAGCTTTCCGGCGTTCTTTCAAAGGCAGCCGATTGAATTATCGAATTGTGAGGCTTGCCCCGACTTTTTCGGGTCGGCCGCGCGCGATAACGGCCTCTGCGGCATCCCGTCGACGCCTTTGCCGCGCTCTCGTGCTCTTCACGCTCGCGCGGTGGAACCGACAGCTGCGTGGATCGCCGTGCAGTGCCGGACAAGATTGGCATGCGATGCAACGAATTGCTTGAGCGGCGTATCGATGTCGTAGAAGTAGATATTCGCGATGAAGCCATAGATGCCGGCGTCAATGCTGGTCGGCTTTGCCCCGTGCAGGAAGCCGCTGTGCGAAATGAGGTTCCCCAGGACCTGCAAATCGGCGAGCCCACGGGCATAGGCCTCGTCCGGCGCGTAGCGGCCGATGCCCTGGTAGTAATAGCGCTGAGCGTTGAATTCCTGCGCCTTGCGCAGGTCGGCCTCTGTCAGGCTAGGGTGCTCCCGCAGCAGCGCCGCGGCAAAGGCCGGCCAGAAGCGTTCGTCCTTCCACCGCGAATACGACATCACCCAATAGAGGTCATCGAGCATCCGCGTGATCAGATGATTGATGTCGCGTTGCGCGGCGGTCAGCCCATCGTCGATCGTGAGGCGATATTTGCGCGTGAGGTAGGCGAGGATCGCCTCGCTGTCCCCGACTACGTCACCGTCGTCGACGATGTAGGGAAGCTGGCCGCGCGGGGCCTTCGACGCATCGAGGATGTGCTCGTGCGTGAATGGCACGCCGGTCAATTTGAGAAACGCGAAGACCTTGAGGCCGTAGCCGTTGTTATCGGCAACGCCGAAAAGTTCGGGATATGAATAGAGCGTGACCAAGGCTGCCTCCGAGGAACGCGGGAGCCACACATTGCAGGCGCCGCAGCCTACTTCAAATCGCAGGAAGTCGCCGGCGCGACTTGCGGTGGGGTTACCGCTCTGGCTGAGCCGGTAAGGGATCGTCGTTTCCGGCCCTTTGGCCAGTTGTGATATGGTTGCTGACTAGATCGTTGTCCGTGGGAAATCCGGCTTGGTAATATCCGCCGAGAACAATGATTTCGATCGGGGGCTCGATCTGATTCGTCAGGTTGGACCCGCCCGGGGTTGCTGAAGCGTGCCGGAGACGCGCGAACCGAAAACTCGAGGGAGAATGGAACGATGGGTGGTGGAAACACGACGAGCGCTTTGGCTCTTGCCGCGGCGTTGATGGCGACAGTCGCGGCTGCGCAGGCGGCCGACGCGCCGAAATATCCCAACTGGAAAGGGCAGTGGGACGCGATCAATCCGCGGCTCGGCGGCCAGGGCGTCAAGTTCGATCCGACCAAGGCGTTCGGCCCGGCGCAACAGGCGCCACTGACGCCCGAATATAAGAAGATCCACGAAGAGAGCATGGCCGACCAGGCCGAGGGCGGGCAGGGCAACTTTCTCGATCACGCCAAGTGCTACCCCGGCGGCATGCCGAGCATGATGTCGGCGCCGGCGCAGGAATACATTGTCACGCCGGAGACGACGTACATCTCGGTCAACACCGATCTGCGGCGGATCTTCACCGACGGCCGTCCTTGGCCAGAGAACCTCGAGCCGACCTATCAGGGATATTCGATCGGCCACTGGATCGATGAAGATGGCGACGGCGTCTACGACGTACTCGAAGTCGAGACGCGCGGTCCGTTCAAGGGGCCTCGCGCCTACGACGCCACTGGGCTGCCGCTGCACTTTGACAACGAATCGACCTTCAAGGAGCGGTTCTATCTCGACAAGAAGGATCCGAACCTGCTCCACGAGGAAATCACGGTGTTCGACCACGCGCTGACACGGCCGTGGAGCGTCGACAAGACCTATCGGCGCGATCCGAACCCCTATCCCAATTGGAGCCGCAGTTCGTGCCCCGAGGGCACGAACTATGTGGTGGTCGGGAACGATGTGTATTTCTTGAGCGGCGACGGGTTTCTGATGCCCACCAAGAAGGACCAGGCGCCGCCGGATTTGCGCTACTTCAAGCAGACCCGCGCGCAGAAGTGATGCGGAAGTGACGGCCGGACCCGACAGGTCCGGCGGTCACATCGCCTGCATCGTGACCTGCCGGAATCGCAGCACGGCGAGCCATAAGAACAGGGCGCCCGCCAGCGCCACGATCAGATAATGCGGCCACACGACGTCGATGCCGGCGCCGCGATAGAGGATCGCCTGGGCAATCGATACGAAATGCGTCGAAGGTGATGCCAGCATCACCTTCTGCAGCAGCGGCGGCATGCTCTCCATCGGCGTATTGGCGCCGGAGAGCATGTTCATCGGGATCGCGATGAGAATCATGAGTAGCCCGAGTTGCGGCATCGAACGGGCGACGGTGCCGAGAAAGATCCCGATGGCCGTTGCGAAAAACAAGTAAGTGGCGGCGCCGCCCAGAAACAGCGGGATCGATCCGGCGATCGGAACGCCGATCAGCCCGCGCACGATGAAATAGAGCGAGAGCGCGATCGCGACCGTGATCACGAACACGTTCGCCCAGACTTTGGACATCGCGATCTCGAACGGCGTCACCGGCATTACCAGCAGATGGTCCATGGTGCCGTGCTCGCGCTCGCGCACGATCGCCGCGCCGGCGAGGATGAGCGCCAGGATGTTGATGTTGTTGATGATGGACATCACGCTGACGAACCACGCAGCTTCCGAATTGGGGTTGAACGCGATGCGCAAGTCGAGCGACACGGGCGCCTGAGCCTTGACCCCGGCGCGCACCAGAAAACGCGTGATTTCGTCGGCGATGATTTGCTGGGCATAGCCCGAGCCAACGCCGGCCTGCGTCATCGCGGTGGCGTCGGCAATCAGTTGAATGCGCGGCTGCCGTCCGCCCAGGAGATCGCGTTGGAAGTGCGGCGGAATATCGACCACGAAAGTGAGTTGCCCCGTATTCATGAGGTGGTCGATATCCCCTTCGCCGATCGGGATCGGCGTCTTGAATTCCGGTGGCAGAAGGACCCGGGCGATTCCCCGCGATAGCTCGGAACGGTCTTCGTCGACGATTCCGACCGACGCGTTGTAGACCTCCTCCAGGTGGCCGCGAGACGTCGTGATGACGGCGAACGAGAAGCACCAGATCACGAAGGCAACCAGCACGAAGTCATGACTGAAGCTGCGCAGTTCCTTGGTGCCGAGCCAAAAGATATTCGCGACCATGCGCATCGTTTCGCCTCAGCGTTCCTGCTTGCGCAGCAAGACCAGGCTCAGAATGGTCAGCACGGGGATAAAGGCTGCCAACAGGGCAAGGTTTCCGGCGAGATCCGCAAATCCCAGCCCCTTGGTGAAGGTGCCGATCGCAACGCGGAGGAAGTAGGTCATGGGAAAGCCGTAGCCCATGACCGCCGCTCCTCCGGTGAGCGAGGACACGGGCTGCAACATGCCGGAAAACTGGATCGCCGGCATGGTGGTGACGATCGCGGTGCCGACCAGCGCCGCAATCTGGGTCGACGTGAAGGACGATACCAGCATGCCGATGCCGGTCGTTGCGACGACATACAGCACTGCGCCCAACAGCAGCACGAGGAAACTGCCTTTGAGCGGTACTCCGAACAGGAACACTGACATTAGAAACAGCACCGCGAAACTGATCAACGAGACGACAACGTAGGGAAGCTGCTTGCCGGCCAGAAATTCGAGCCGCGTCACCGGGGTCACGTAGAGATTGGTGATCGAGCCCAGTTCCTTTTCGCGGACGATGGCGACGGCCATCAAAATCGAGGGGATCAGCACGAGCAGCAGCGCCATGCTGGACGGCACCATGGCGTAAATGCTCTCGAAATCCTGATTGTACCGATATCGCGTTTCGATCACTGCCTGCGGATCGGCGGGGAGCGTTTCGCTCACGCGGTTCGCAGGATCGGCGAGATATTGCTGATGCACGCCCTGGACGTAGCCGCGGATCGTTTGCGCCCGAAAGGGCATGGACCCGTCGATCCACGCGCCTACCGCAACCCGGCGGGCATGCTTGAGGTCGCGGCCGAAGCCAGGCGGAATCTCGATGGCGAGTTGAAGCTCGCCGCTGCGCAGCCGCCGATCAAGTTCGGCGTGGTTGGCAATGGGCGACTTCTCGGTGAAGTATCGGGAGCCGTTGAATTCGGCGATATAGGCGCGGCTTTCCGGCGTACGATCGCCGTCGAGCACTGCGAAGGACGTATTGTCGATATCCATCGTGATGCCGTAGCCGAGAATAATCATGAGAAACGCGGTGCCGAGCAGGGCGAACGACAGCCGGATCGGATCGCGCAGCAGTTCGAGCGCTTCGCGCCGGGCGTAGGCCAGCATGCGCCTCGTGCTGAAGCGGTGCGACGCGGGGTGCGATTGCGGCTTCGTTTCGCCCACTTCGACGTAATCGAATGTGCCGATGTCGATCGTGCGCGCCCCTGTCGGCGACGTTGTCGCTCGGGCGGCTGACGCCTCTTCGAGATAGTCGATGAATGCCTCTTCGAGCGTTGCGGCCCCGCGCGCCGCCACAAGATTTGCCGGCGTATCGGTCGCAAGCACGTGGCCGGCATCCATGAGCGAGATGCGGTCGCAGCGGGCACCCTCGTTCATGAAGTGGGTCGAGACGAAGATGGTGACGTTCTGGTTTCGCGACAGATCGATCAGCAATTCCCAGAACTGATCCCGCGCCACCGGATCAACCCCCGAGGTCGGTTCATCGAGGATCAACATCTCAGGATCGTGCACGACGGCGACCGCAAGCGAGAGACGCTGGCGAATGCCAAGTGGAAGATCGGCCGTGAGCTGATCGATATAGGGGGCAAGCCCGAAACGCTGCACAAGCTGATCGATGCGCGCACGTGCCCGCTCCCGCGGCAACTGGAACAGGCGGGCATGCAAATCGAGATTCTGGCGAACCGTCAGCTCCGTATAGAGCGAAAACGCTTGCGACATGTAGCCGACGCGACGGCGCGCATCGATGCCGGTAGCCTCGAGCGGCTGACCGAACAGCAACGCCGCGCCGCTGCTCGGCGTCAGCAGCCCGGTCAGCATCTTCATCGTGGTGGTCTTGCCGCAGCCGTTCGAGCCGAGAAACCCGAAAATCTCGCCGCGCAGGATGGTAAAGTTCACGCGGTCGACAGCGGTGAAATCGCCGAACCGGCACGTCAGATCGCGCGCGACGATCACGGGCTCGCTGTCCCCGATGCGACGCGGCGGCACGGCGATGCCCGCGTCGCCGCGCTGGCGCTCCGGAAGCAGCGCGACGAACGCGTCCTCGATGCTGTCTGCCCCGGCGCGGCTTTTCAGGTCGGCAGGGGAGCCCGCCGCGAGGATGCGCCCCTCATTCATGGCGATGAGCCAATCGAACCGCTCGGCCTCTTCCATATAAGCGGTGGCGACCACGACGCTCATGCCGGGCCGGTGCGCGCGCATGCGCCCGATCAGGTCCCAGAACTGGCGACGCGACAGCGGATCGACGCCGGTCGTGGGTTCGTCGAGAATGAGCAAGTCGGGATCGTGGATGAGCGCGCAGCACAGCCCGAGCTTCTGGCGCATGCCGCCGGATAATTTCTTCGCTGGCCGATCCGGGAACGGCGCAAGACCGGTGCTGTCCAGGAGATTGGCAATGCGCCGCTCCCGCTCATGACGGGACTGTCCGAACAGGCGGCCGAAGAAATCGATGTTTTCTTTGACGCTCAGGTCGGGATAGAGATTCTTTCCGAGCCCCTGCGGCAAATAGGCGATGCTGGCGCACACGGCGACGCGATGCCGGGCGTCTCTCATATCGCCGCCCAACACCTGCACCTTGCCGGTCTGGATGCGGCGGGCACCGGCAACAATCGCCAGCAGCGACGACTTGCCGACGCCATCAGGCCCGATCAGGCCGACGATGCATCCGCTCGGGATCGCGATCGTGACGGCATCAAGCGCATATTTCACTCCGTAGCGATGGGTGAGACCTTCGACACGCGCAATCGCTGGCGCCGAATCGATCATTTGCCGATCGTGCTCTGCAACCGCTGCGGCCACGGTGTCTTCGGATCGGCACGCACGTAGGCAATGCCAGGCAAGCCGCTGCGGACGGCCTCAGCGTGCGCGCGAAGCAAATCGGGATCGATACGCACGCGCACCCGGAACATCAAGCGGTCGCGCTCGGTCTGGGTTTCGACGGGCTTCGGCGTGAACTGCGACTGCGTCGCGATGAACGATACTTTGGCGGGAATTGCCACGTTCGGGTAGGCGTCGGCCACGATGCGCGAGTCCGCACCGACGGCGATACGACCGGCTTCGAGTGTCGGCAGGAAGATGTCCATGTAAACCGACGCGATGTCGATCATGGTGTACACCTTACCGCCGGCCGCCAGCACCTCGCCGAGCTGGGCGATGCGATATTGAATGCGACCTTCGCGCGGCGCGACGAGGGTATTGTCGGCGATGTTGATCCGGGTGATCTCGACCGAATGCTGGGCGGCGGCCAAGGCCAGCTCGGCTTGCGCGACACGCGCGACAGCAGCTTCGAAAGCGGCCGTCGCGCCCTGGAGCTGCTGACGCCGCTGGTCGAGCAATTCCCGCGTCGCGTTGCCGCTCTGGGCAAGCGCGTTGGTGCGATCCCATTGCTGCTTTGCCAATTCAAGCTGGGTGCGCAGCTGCTCGAGGACCGCGCGTCCCTCTTCGATTGCTTTCGCCGCCTGCTGGGCCTGCGCTTCGCCGCGTTTCAGCGTCGCCTCGAGATCCTTGACATCCATGCGGGCGACAACCTGTCCCGCCTGGACCATGTCGCCCTCCTGCGCGAGAAGCTCGGATACGCGTCCGGCAAATTTGGTGTCGATGTCGATTTCATCGGCCTCGAGACGCCCGTTGCCCCAGACGATGCCGACGGGCAATTGGTTGCGCACGTGTTGCCACCAATAAATGCTACCCGCGCCCGCCGTCAGCACGATCGCCGCAAGGGCCAATGCAAGCCGCCGTCGCCCTTTACCGCGAATGCGCGCGGGAACCGGCGAAGACGTCGGAACGATCGCGCTCCCGCTCGATGTTGGAACAACGGGTGATGCAGGCGGCGCAATCGATGGAGGGGAATGATCAGGTTCGGTACGCTGGTTCAAAGGGATCTCCGCGCTCGAACACCGTTTCCTAGCGGAACCTTGCAAATCCGGATTGACCGAAATCAAGCTGCCGCCAGCGCAAGGCCAAACCTTCGTTGCGATTGACGCATGGCAGCGACTAGCCTAGCCGTCTTGCTGCCAAAATCGAATCGGAGAAAAGACCTAAAGCGGCCATTCCTGGGGAAGGGGGAGTATCATGTTCAAGCATCGTTTGGTTGCCCTGGCGACGGGGTTCATCGTCGCGATCGCGTCGCAAGCGTTCGCGCAGGTTCCCGGTGGAACGAAAATCGGGACGCTCAACTGCCAGCTTGCGCCGAGCATCGGATTCATCATCGGTTCGCATGACCCGATGAGGTGCCGGTACACGCCCGACGGACCTTTCCCGCCCGAGTTCTACGAGGGTGTCATCAACACCATCGGCCTCGACATCGGCTTCAAGACCGGTGGTGAAATGGCGTGGGCGGTGGTCGCACCGACGGTCGGTCCGCCCCGCGGCGGGCTCGCCGGCGATTACGTCGGGGCGAGCGGAAGCGTCACGGTCGGCGGCGGCGTCGGTGCCAACGTCCTGGTCGGCGGCTCCGGGCGCTCTTTCGCTTTGCAGCCGCTATCGGTGCAGGGCCAGGCCGGTCTCGATCTCACGCTCGGCGTCAGCGGCCTCGCGCTCCGATGGGTGCGGTGACGCTGCACGGCCCAACAACATGACGTGAAATGGCGGTCATTGGCATTATCTGCTGTCGATGACTTCGGCGTCGTGTTCATAGACCCACGTGATCGCGGCGAGCGACCAATCGGTTGCGCCTTTGGCCATCTCCGCGTCACGTGCCTTTTGGGCCGGCCCGTCAGGCATGTGGAAGCGGGTCTTGTTGGTGTCGGACATCCCTTGCAGCCGCGACGTCCGCGGCAGGCGCAGCCGCTCATAAAGACGCAGCGCTTCGGGAACGTCGTCCGGAAATTTCAACAGGCAGTTCGTGAGCGTCGCAGCATCCTCGATAGCCTGGGCGGCGCCCTGCCCCATGAACGGCAGCATCGGGTGACACGAGTCTCCCAACAGCGTCACCCGTCCGACCGACCAGCGCGGCAGCGGCGTGCGGTCGAACAAGGCCCATTTGAAGGTCTCGTCCGCTGCGCCGATGATCGAGAGAACCTGGTCGTGCCAGCCCGCATAGGCCGAAAGCACGTCGGAGATTTCGCCGCGATCGACCCATGACTCCCGATGCCAGCTGTCTTCTTCGCCAATCGCGACGAAGTTGACCAGTCGTCTCGCCGACACGAAGTAATGGACGAAATGCCGGCGAGGCCCGACCCAGATCTGCGAGCACAGTTCGAGATCGAGGTGCCTCAGCCGGTCCGACGGCACGAGGCCGCGATAGGCGACGCAGCCGGTGAAACGCGGCTTTTCCGGACCAAACAACGCATGGCGCACGACCGAATGAATGCCGTCCGCGCCGATGAGTGCGGCGGCTGAGATCGATTGCCCATTTTCGAAGTGTGCTTCGACACAATCGTCATGCGCGACGAGGTGCGTGAAGCGGTGCGAGAGGTGGATGCGGTCTGGCGGGATCGCGTCGGCAATGGCCCGGTGCAGATCGCCACGATGGAAGGTGTAGTAAGGTGCACCGAACGTGGCCGCGACCTCATCCCCCAGGGGCGCGCGGACCAGAAAGCGGCCGTCATCCCAGCGGCGCTGGTCGAACGTCGCCGGTTTGACGCCTGTTCTCTCCAGTTGTCTGGCAATGCCCAGTCGATTGAGGATGCGCGACGCGTTGGGGCTGATGTTGATGCCGGCGCCGACTTCGCCGAGCGCGCGCGCCTGTTCGTAGACGTGCACGTCGAAGCCGGCGCGAAACAACACCGCCGCCGCGGTGAGACCACCGAGGCCGCCGCCGATGATCGCGATCGAGGTTGGACGCACGGAATTCATCTTGCGCACCCCACACATTGCGGCGTGCGATTCGCCGACCCTTCGAACAGGCAATATACTACGTTGTGCCGTTCGCGGACATCACGATGAATTCCGGGATGCTAGCTGCGAATGTTTCACGGTCTTCATTGAGGTAAAACGCTTTGGACCTGCAAATCAAAGGCAAAATTGCCATCGTGACCGGCGGCAGTCGCGGCATCGGCAAGGCCATCGCCCGCGAACTCGCAAGGGAGGGCGCAGAGGTTGCGATCGTAGCCCGTGACGTGGCAGCGCTCGCGGACGCGGCTGCGGAGATATCGCGCGAGACCGGCCGCCGCGTGGAGCGTTTTGTTGCCGACACCGGAGACGACGGCGCCGTCAAGGCAATGGTTGCCGCCGTCCTTGCTACGTTCGGGCGCGTCGATATTCTAGTCAACGGTGCCGCGTCGCCGGGCGGGCAAGGAAAGCCGCCTGCACTCGCCGAAATTACCGACGACTTTTTCTTTGCCGACATGAACGTCAAAGTGATGGGCTATGTGCGCACCGCCCGCGAAGTCGCACCGCACATGGCGAGGCAGGGCGGCGGCCGCATCATCAATATCAGCGGGCTTGCGGCACGGCACACCGGGAGCACGGTCGGCTCGATCCGCAATATCGGGGTTGCTGCGCTCACGAAGAACCTCGCCGACGAACTCGCGCCGCAGGGCATCTCGGTGGTCTGCGTGCATCCTGGCCGCACGCGGACCGAAAAGACCGGCGGCGTGATCGAGCGCGAGGCCGAAGCCAAGTCGGTCTGCGCGGACGAAATCGAACGGCAGATGGCCGGGCACAATCTCGTACATCGTCTCATCACGGCCGAGGAGATTGCCCACGTGGTCGCGTTCCTCGCCTCGCCCAAATCGGTCGCCATCAACGGCGACTCGATTGCGGCAGGCGGCGGCTTGCCTGGCGCGATCTTCTATTGATCCGAAGTTATTTGCCGAGATGTGAATCGAAGAACCGCGTGATTTCGCCGAATGCCTGTGCGGTCTCCGGCGCGCTGATGTCGCGCATGTATTGCGCGTGCGACTGGCCCTCGAAGACTTCGAGGACGGCGTCGACGCCTGCTTCGCGCAGCTTGCGATGGACGCGAACGGTGTTGCTCAGCAGGATGTCGCGGGTGCCGGTGGTGAGGATCGTCGGCGGAAAGCCGTGCATGTCGCCATAAACCGGCGACAGCAACGGGTCCTTGAGATCGTGGCCGTTGGCGTAGAGGGCGGCGCGCTTGTCGCAACTGGCACCGTAGGCGACGAGCACATTGTCGATCATCGCATTGGTCTGGAAGCTGTCGCCGGCGCCGGTCAGATCGGACATCGGCGTGCCGGGTGCAATGGCGGCGGGCAACGGCAGGTTCTCTTGTTTCGCGCGCAGCACCATGGAGAGCGTCAGCCCGCCGCCGGCCGAGGTGCCGAAGATCGCCATGTTTCGCGGGTCGGCCATTTTCACCGCGGCTTTCCAGACCGTCATGGCATCGTCGAGTGCCGCGGGATAGGGAGCATCGGTCGGCGGCATGCGGTAGTCGACGGCGACGACGCGGAAACCTCCGAAGCCGGCCATCATGATGGCCTCGACCGTGCCGGATTCGCCGGGAAACGACACGAAGCAGCCGCCGTGGACGTTCACCAAAAGGCGATTGCGGTTCGCGGGCGGAATGGTTTCCGGCGTCACCATGAACGTCTTCACGCCATCGATGACGCGCGGCTCGACTTTCACATGCAGCGCTTCGCGCAATGCCGGCAGTGTCTTCACAATGGCGGCGGCGCCGGCCTCGACCTGGGCTTTCCAGCCTTCGGCTGAATCCGGAATGACATTCCAGGTGGGATTGAGCGGCGCCGCGATCAGCTTTTGGATCTGCGGGCTCACGGTGCCGGGCACCGGAATGCGACGCGCCGGCACATCGCGCTCTGCCGGCGTTTGCGCGCCGGCGTTCGGCATCGTGATTGCGAGCGCAGTCACGGCGAAGCCGAGCGCACGGAGGATCGACAAAGGCGAAATCGCGACGCTGCCGTTGCAGCTCATGAAGCTTCCTCCTTGAATATCTCGCATCGTCTCACAAGCAGGGTTACTCCGTTCGACGAGAGTCGAAAAGCCCAAGGGTCTCGCTAGGCATGGGCACCAAGAATATCGTTTCCGCATCTTCGCGGCGATGCGAATCTCATTCCTTTTAGTGCGGCGATGTCAGCAGAGTTCATCTTATTTTTTGCCGAGCATTGACTTGGGCATGTCCGACAGCCCCATCTCACGAGAGAGGCGCGTCACTTACGGCAGGCGACGGCGTCGGCGGGCGTGAGCGGGAGACGGACATGTCGAGCATCGAAACGGCCTCGTTGAGCGCCAGCGCGACGGAATCCCGTCCGGCCATCAGCGAAGACTGGCTGTCCGTCGTGATCGGTCTCCTGGTGTTCGCGCTGGCATTGGTCGGGCTTGCCGGCACCGATCTCATCGGCTGGGTGGTCTCAACATCGGTATGGATCGATCCTGGCAAGGCGCTGGCGCCGGCCGGCAAGGCTTACGCGGCATTGGGTGGCGCCGGTGCCCTGATCGTGACTTACCTTGCATTGCTCGCCGTGCTCACGGCGGGCGCCGCGGCGCTGAAAGCCGACGTACGACGCTTTGCGGTCGCGTTCACCGTGGTGTTTTTCATCGCCTATGGCTGCTGGATCGTCGGCAGCAATGCACATCTCGCGCCAGTGACGCCGGCCGACTTGCAAAAGTTTGGCATCGACTGGTCGCTCAAGCTCACCAATGAAGGCGGCTTCGTCGTAGCGCTCGCGGCCGGTCTCGTCATCGCCAACTTTTTTCCGCGCTTTGCCGAGTGGCTCAAGGAAGCCATTCGACCGGAGCTCTACGTCAAGATCGCAGTGGTGATTCTCGGCGGCTTTATCGCCGTGAATGCGGCGGGGCGCCTCAACCTTGCAGGCGCGCTCGTGTTGCGCGGCACTGCGGCAATCATCGAGGCTTATCTGATCTATTGGGCGGTGGTGTACTTCGTCGCGCGGAAATGGTTCGGCTTCAATCGCGAATTCGCGGTGCCGCTCGCGTCCGGCATTTCCATCTGCGGCGTCGCCGCCGCGATTGCAACCGGCGGCGCCATTCGCGCGCGGCCGGCGATTCCGGTGCTGGTGTCATCGCTCGTCGTCATCTTCGCGGTGGTCGAGGTGATCATCCTGCCCTTCCTCGCGCAAACCTTCCTGTGGCAGGAGCCGATGGTGGCAGGCGCCTGGATCGGGCTTGCGGTCAAGACGGACGGCGCCGCTGTCGCCGGCGGCGGCATTACGGAGTTGCTCATTCTCGCCAAGGCCGCGGCGGAAGGAGTGCACTATCAGCCGGGCTGGATTCTCGGCACCACCGCGACGGTCAAGGTCTTCATCGATATCTTCATCGGCGTGTGGGCATTCATCCTCGGTTACATCTGGACGAACCACATCAACCCGACCCGCGACTCCGACAAGACCCGGGCGGTCGAGATCTGGCAGCGCTTTCCGAAATTCGTCCTCGGCTTCATCGCGACCTTCGTGATCAGCCTCCTCATCGCGTTCACCGCCTCGCCCGATATCCTGAGCCGGCTGCCGACCGTCAACGCCGAGGCCAACACATTCCGCGTGATCTTCTTCATCCTGACGTTCTTCTCGATCGGCGTGCTCTCGGACTTCCGCAAGCTATGGCAGGACGGATTTGCGAAGCTCGCCGCGGTCTATGTGCTGAGCCTGTTCGGCTTCGTGATCTGGGTCGGGCTCGTGATCTCGTGGCTGATGTTTGCGGGCGTCAAGCCGCCACTCGCGGGCTGACCAACGGCGTCCCCACGTTGCTTCAACAATTCAAGCGGAGATCACGATGTCGCAGCAATCCGACGCTCGCAAAGAACTGACGAACTCCGTCGCCGAGCCGCTACTCCCGATCGAAAAGAAATTGATCGGCTGGAGCCTCGGCCTCGGTATCGTGCTGCTGCTCGTGCTGACTCTGCTCGCGCGGCTGTGGCCGGTGACGTTGTAACTTCACCCTCCCCTGAAGGGGGAGGGTCGGACCGCCGCAGGCGGTCCGGGGTGGGGTGAAGGCAGCGCCAAAATATCCGAAAGGGAGTTTTGTGGCGGCGCTGCCACCCCGTCCCGGCCGCTGACGCGGCCGACCTCCCCCCTCCAGGGGGAGGTGAAAAGAACCCCTACGCCACGCTTTGATAGGCGTCGATGATCTCGCTGCCGGTCGCGAACCAGACGCCCTGGTGCTCTTTCATGTAGGCGATGGCACGCTGGAGATATTTGATGCGCAGCGGCTGACCGGAAATCATCGGATGCAGCGGGATGCCCATCACCCGTGGCTGCTTGCGGCTGTCGGCGTAGAGCTGGTCGAACTGATCGACCACCGAGCGGTAATACTGCTCGCCCGTATAGCCCTTGCGGATATAAAGCGGGATATCGTTGATCTCGTTGCAATAGGGCAGGCCGAACATCTTCCCCGACTTCACCTTCATGGGAATCGGCTGGTCGTCGTTGTTCCAGTCGCCGCAGTAGATCACGCCCTCTTCGGCGAGAATGTCGAGCGTGTTGTAGGTCTCCATCAATCCGGAGCCGAGCCAGCCGCGCGGCCGCTTGCCGGTCGCCTGCTCAAGGGTCTTGAGGATGTTGCGGATGGTGTCGCGTTCGACCTCCGGGGTCAGGCCCGCGAGCGTCGTCGAGTTCGTGGTGCCGTGGCCGATGAACTCCCAGCCGCGCTTCTTCATCTCTTCGACGGCCTTGGGATAGACGTCGCAAACCTGCGAGTTCAGGCAGACCGTCGCCTTGACGCCGGCCTCGTCGAACACATCGGCAAACCGCCACAAGCCGACGCGCAGGCCGTACTCGCGCCAGGCGTAGTTGAAAACGTCCGGCACGTAGTTCGTCGGGTTCGGCGAGATGCCGACGCCGAAAGCGGAATCGTACTGCCAGACCTCCACATTGGGCGCGAACCACACTGCGAGCGTGTTGTTGCCCGGCCATTTGAACGGCTTGCGCTCGAAGATGAAAGAATCGTCGTAGCGCTCCGACCGGCGGATCGGCCGCGGCGGCGTCTGCGCTAGGGCGCTCGAGGGCGCAAGTCCCGATGCCAATGCACCTGCCGCAGTGGCGAGGCCCAAGCTCTTTGCAATGAAGTCGCGACGATCGTGATCCCAGCTGCCCATGGCGCTGCCCTCCGTAACTACGCCTGAGAAGCGCACCATGCCGCGCACGGCTGCGCCTCAGGATGTCGTTTTATACACGCTCACGACCACGAAATTAAAGTTCTCAGGTCCGATGCTGATCGATCGCCGGCCGCCAGACCAGGAGACGCTTCTCCACCAGGGTCACCGCGGCATCGATCAGGATCACGAACGCGGCGAGGATCAGCATCCCGGCAAAGACGCCGGCGACGTCGAAAATGCCCTCGGCCTGCTGGATCAGATAGCCGAGGCCGGCCGCAGCACCGAGATATTCGCCGACCACCGCGCCGACGACGGCAAAGCCGACCGACGTGTGCAGCGAGGAAAACATCCACGTCAGCGCCGAAGGCCAATACACATGGCGCATCAACTGGCGATCGTTCATCCCGAGCATGCGCGCATTTGCGAGCACCGTCGGGCTCACCTCGCGCACGCCCTGATAGACGTTGAAGAAAACGATGAAGAAAACGAGTGTCACGCCGAGCGCGACCTTCGACCAGATGCCGAGCCCGAACCACAGCGTGAAGATCGGCGCGAGCACCACGCGGGGCAGGGCGTTGATCATTTTCACGTAGGGGTCGAACACGGCCGCAATCGTCGGCTTGCGCGCGAACCAGAAGCCGATCAGCACGCCGCCGATCGAGCCGATCGCGAAGGCAAGCATGGATTCGCTGAGCGTGACCCAGAGATGCCGCCAGATGCTGGCGCCGGCGAACAGCTTGACGATCCGCGCCGCGACATCGCCCGGTGTCGAGAAGAAAAACGGCGGTAGCAGTGCGACGCCGAAAAATTCGTCGGTCGTCAGCACGTACCACGACGCGATCGCGACGACTGCGACCGCGATCTGGAGAAGAAAAAGATTGATGCGCGACATGCTCGTTCCCGTCAGGGTCACATGGATAGGCGATGCGACCGATAGAGGCTAGAGCGCAGCGCTGTTCTTGGGGAACGACGGACGGCATTGCCGCATGACCCAACGCAGTCATTCCGGGGGCCGAGCGCAGCGAGGCAGCCCGGAATCCATACTCCGCAGTCCGTGTTGATGGATTCCGGGCTCGCCTACGCTTCGCTACGGCGCCCCGGGACGACGAGAGACGAGCCTAAACACTCAGTGCGTCGACGATCGGCGCCATGTCGAACCGACCCTTCTTCAAGTCATGGCCGGCGCTTTCGACGATGATGATGCGCGGCCGCGTGGGAATCAGCGCGGCGGCGGCCTCGAGTTCCGCGATCGTGCCGAAGGTGTCGCGTGTGCCGTGCACGAACACGGCCGGCACCGTCAACCGCGGGAAGTGCTGCGTGCGTAATTGCTCGGGCTTGCCCGGCGGATGCAGCGGGTACGACAAGAGCAGCAACCCCGTCGCGACGGTGGGCTCGTCGGCTGCGAGCAGGCTCGCCTGTCGGCCGCCGTAGCTGTGGCCGCCGAGGAGGATTGGGCCGGAAACAAGCGCGGCCAGTGCCGCGACGGCGTCGCGCAGTCCGGCCCGATCGGCCGCCGCCGTGGCGGGCGATGGCGGGCCCGACGCCCGGCGTTGGCGAAACGGGAGATTGCACCGGAGCACGGTGAAGCCCGCATCGCGCATCGCTTCGGCAACCGCAACGAGGAGCGGCGCGGCGCAGTTGCCGCCGGCGCCATGGGTCAGGACCAGGCCGCGCCCATCGGCGGCATCCCCGCGATGGAGGAATCCCTGGACATCGCCTTTCTCGAACGGAACGACGCTCGCCTGGAGAACCATCTATCCCCCCGCCTGCGCGTAACCCTTGAGCACCTCTGATTTGAGCACCGCCCAGATCTCGCGATGCAGGTCCTGAAATGCCTTCTCGAGCTTGATCTCGGAGATGTCGCGTGGGCGCGGCAAGGGGACTCGCCAGTCCCCGATGATCGAGGATGCCGGCCCCGCCGACATGATGACGACGCGGTCGGCAAGAGCGATCGCCTCTTCGAGATCGTGGGTGACGAACAGCACAGCCTTGCGGTCGGCGCTCCACAGTTCGAGCAGCAGGTTGCCCATGATCTGGCGCGTCTGCGCATCGAGCGGCCCGAACGGCTCGTCCATGAGGAGGATGCGCGGATCGCGGATCAGCACTTGCGCGAGCCCGACGCGCTTGCGTTGGCCGCCGGAGAGCATGTGCGGATAGCGCCCGGCAAAGCCGCCGAGCCCGACCTGCGTCAGCCATTGCTGGGCACGCGCGCGGGCTTCCGCTGTGCGGTTGCCGGCGATCTCAAGTCCGATCGCGACATTCTCGATCGCAGTTTTCCACGGAAACAGCGCGTCGGACTGGAACAGGTAGCCCGCGGTACGGTTGAGGCTCGCGAGTGGAGCGCCGAAAATCTCAACCCGCCCGGCGGCGGGGGCGAGGAGACCGGCGGCAACGTTGAGCAATGTCGATTTTCCACAGCCTGTCGGCCCGACGATGGCGACGAACTCGTGGGCAGCGACCGCGAGCGAGGCGTTCTTGACGGCGACGTAGGTCGTCGCGTCGGCGAGGCGAAACGCGACGCTGACGTCCATGAGCGCGACCGAAGGCGGCGTCGATACGCTTGCCGTCGCGCTGTCGATCGAAGTGCCGATCACAGCATCTTCACTTGGTCGCAAGCTTTGTCGCGAGGGCTGTGTCGCAGTACTGAACGAACGAAACGATGCGGCCGTCCTTCACCTCGATGAAGTCTGCCGTCTCGGTTTCCGCCGTCTGGCCTGTCACCGTCGACGTGACCCTGATGCGGGTGCGAACCGCCGCTTTGGAGCCTTCGACCACCATGTCGACGATGTCGTAACTGTGAAAGGTGAAGGCCTTGATCAGCCCCGCAAGGTGCGCGCGAAATTTTTCCGACCCGGCGGCGACGCCCGGAACCGGGCTTGCCGCCGTATCCCCGACGAGCCGAAACGTGGCGTTCTGGTCGAAGTGATGCACCGTACCATCAACATCGCCACGCACGCGCGCCGCATAAGTCGCGCGCACGATCGCTTCAATTCCGGCCCGATCGATCATGTTCGCCTCCCGCCGTGGCTCCGCGCCCATTGTGCAGCACTTAGCCTGCGGCGCAAAGGCCTGCGGCGGCCTTGGATCACGCCGTCTTTTTGGCCTGGTTCGCGCTGACGTCAAGGTTACTTCAAGGTTGAACAGACGATTAAGGAAGGGGCCAGCAGGTACACGCGTGCGTAGTACGCTCAATGCAAAATGAATCTGATCGCGGTATCCGCGTCGGTGGCAGCAGCCGGCAACGAGAACGAGGATTATTGTCCGATGTGCATCATCTGCAATCCGGCGTTTGCCAACGCACTGCGTGATCTCCCATTTCCTTCTCGTCGGCAGTTTCTGGGAACTGCGGCAGCATTGACTGCGGGAGCTTTTGCTTGCGAGGCGATGGGCCCCGGTAGCGCGCGGGCTCAGGCCGGGTCGCTTCAAGATGTGGCAGATGCGCTCGGCGCGCCTTTGCCCCGGGCGACGATCTTCCGCGCGAGGGAGATCATCACGCTCGACCCGGCCAAACCCACGGCGACGGCCGTCGCTGTGGTAGGCGGCCGCATTCTGGCGGTCGGTTTGCTCGAGGAGATAAAGGCTGCCGCCGGTCGTCAGCCTTTCATCGTCGACAATTCATTCGCCGATAAGGTGATGGTGCCCGGCTTCTTCGATCAGCACGCTCATCCGTTCCTCACGGCGCTGACGATGATGACTGAGATCATCGCGATCGAAGACTGGGTCCTTCCGTCCGGCACGGTGCCGGCCGCGAAGAACCGCGGGGAATATCTGAGCCGGCTCGCGGCTGCAGAAGGCAAGCTCAAGTCCCCCGATGAGCCCCTCGTGACCTGGGGCTTCGATAATTATTTCCACGGCAAGCTGACGCGTGCTGATCTCGAAAAAATCAGCGCGAGGCGGCCCATCTTTGTTTGGCATCGGTCGGCTCATGAATTCATCCTGAACACACCGGCCTTGGAAACCTGCGGCATCACCAGCGAGTTGATCGGCAAGCTGCCGAAATCCGTGCAGGCGCAGGTGAATTTCGAGGAGGGCCATTTCTGGGAACAGGGCCTTTTCGCGACCGCGAACAAAATCCTCCCGGTGATCGCCACGCCCGAGCGGCTGATGGCAGGCCTCAAATTCATGGTTTCCTATCTTCACGCCAACGGCGTCACGATTGCGTGCGAGCCGGGCGGCTTGTTCTCAAAGCAGCTGCAGGACGCCGAGAACGCCGTTCTCTCCAGTGGCACGAATCCGTTCCGCTTCTATTTCATCCCGGATGGAAAGTCGTTGGTTGCGGCCTATCCCACGACGACGTTGCGGAAACCGAAAAGCTGCTCGGCTGGGGTGAGGGAATGACGGCGTTCCTGCCCAAGCAAGTGAAGCTTTTTGCCGACGGCGCGGTGTTCTCCCAACTGATGCAGCTCAGGGACGGCTATCTCGACGGCCACAAGGGCGAATGGATCATGGACCCCGACGTGTTCGCAAAGGCCTTCCGGATCTACTGGGACGCCTCCTACCAGATCCACATCCACGTCACCGGCGACGCCGGCCTCGACATGTTGCTCGACAATCTCGAACAGAACATGCGGCGCAATCCGCGGCCTGATCACCGCACCATCGTGGTTCACTTCGGCATTGCCGCCAAGGACCAGGTGGATCGCATCAAGCGCCTAGGGGCCATCGTCAGCGGCAATCCGTACTATGTTTACGCGCTGGCTGATAATTACAGCAAATTTGGCGTCGGCCCCGAACGCGCCGACCAGATGGTCCGGCTTGGCGACGTCGAGCGTGCCGGCGTCTCCTTCTCCCTGCATGCCGACATGCCGATGGCTCCAGGTCAGCCTCTGCTCCTGATGCACTGCGCGGTGAATCGCACCACCTTGTCGGGCCGCGTGGCAGCGGGAGATCAGCGCATCAGCCCACTGGCGGCCCTCAAGGCGGTCACCCTCGAAGCGGCCTATTCGCTGCAGATGGAAAAGGAGGTCGGCAGCATCGTGCCCGGCAAGCTCGCCAACTTCACGATTCTTGGCGACAACCCGCTGACGGTCGATCCGACGAAGATCAAGGCCATTCGCGTCTGGAGTACCGTCCACGAAGGCCGCGTCTTTTCGGTGACTTAGGAGCAGCGAGCGCGCGGCTGCGCGGCGCTCGCCTTCGCTCGCGATCGAGCCCTCCGTTCCGAGACTAATTCCGGCTCTTGTCGACCAGGGCGCGCTGCTTGATCCACGGCATCATGTCGCGCAGCTTGGCGCCGACTTGCTCGATCGGGTGCTCGGCAAGCCGTGCGCGCGTCGCCTTGAACGAGGTCTGGTTGACCTTGTTTTCGAGCATCCAATCCTTGACGAAGCGGCCGGACTGGATGTCGTCGAGGATGCGCTTCATCTCGGCCTTGGTTTCGGGCGTGACCACACGCGGGCCCGAGACATATTCGCCGTACTCGGCGGTGTTCGACACCGAGTAGTTCATGTTGGCGATGCCGCCCTCGTAGATGAGGTCGACAATGAGCTTGACCTCGTGGACGCACTCGAAATACGCCATCTCGGGGGCGTAGCCCGCTTCGACCAGCGTCTCGTAGCCTGCCTTCATCAGTTCGACGAGGCCGCCGCACAACACGCTCTGCTCGCCGAACAGGTCGGTCTCGCATTCCTCCTTGAACGTCGTCTCGATGATGCCGGCGCGCCCGCCGCCGATCGCCGAGGCATAGGAGAGGCCGAGATCATGGGCATTGCCGGAGACGTCGCGGTGGATCGCGACGAGGCACGGCACGCCGGCACCGCGCTGGTATTCCGAGCGCACCGTATGGCCGGGCCCCTTGGGCGCGATCATCAGCACGTCGAGATCGGGGCGCGGCTCGATCAGGTTGAAATGCACGTTGAGGCCGTGGGCGAACATCAGCGCCGCGCCATCCTTCATGTTGGCGGCGAGATGGTCGCGATAGATGTCGCCTTGCAGTTCGTCCGGCGTGAGCATCATCATCACGTCGGCCCATTTCGCGGCCTCGGCGACCTCGAACACCTTGAACTTTTCGCCCTCCGCCTTCTTGACGCCCTGCGAACCCTTGCGGAGCGCCACCGCGACCTCCCTGACGCCGGAATCGCGCAGGTTGAGCGCGTGGGCGTGGCCCTGGCTGCCATAGCCGACGATCGCGACCTTCTTGCCCTTGATCAGGTTAAGGTCGGCGTCGCGGTCGTAGTAAACGCGCATATTGTTGTCCTCGTTGGGGCTGCAGTCGGGGCTGCTTCTAGTTTCGATAGCGCCGCGAAGCAAGTTTCGGTCGGGGGCTTCGCGAGGCGATTTGCGCCCGCCCAGCATGGCCACGGACTTTCCGACCGAAGGCGGGCAGGGGCATCGTCGCCAGCGGGGATATGGCATAAACCTTGCCGGCACAAGCGGCGTGCCCATCGCCAGTCCATCGCCAGGAGAGACCCATCATGTTCGAGCACATTGCCAACCCTGCCGCATACCGCCGGGCGGCATCTTGCGCCGCGGCAAGCCTTTGCCTGTGTCTCGGCGTTGTTGTGGGTACGCCGGCGCGCGCCGAGACCGATGTGAAGATCACGCTCAGCGCGCCCTACGACGGCTCCAACTCGGCGTTTTTCCTCGCCGACGAGCGCGGCTATTACCGGGCGAACGGGCTCAAGGTCACCCTCGACCCGTCCGGCGGTTCCGGCGAGGCGGTGACGCGCATCGGCAGCGGCACCTACGATTTCGGCGTCGGCGACGTCAACGTGCTGATGGAGTTCAACGCCAAGAACCCCGCCAATGCCGGGCTTGCGGTCTACATGCTGTACTACCGCTCGCCGCTGTCGGCCGGCAGCTTTGCCAAGGCGGCGATCACCAAGCCTGCCGATCTCAACGGCCGCAAGATCGGCGCGGCGCTCACCGACGGCGCCTTCAAACTGTTCCCGGCCTACGCCAAGATCACCGGCATCAAGGCGGACTCCATCAAATGGGAGTTCGGCGACCTGAGGCTGCGCGAGACCATGCTGCTCAAGGGGGACGTCGACGCCATCCTCGGCTTCGACTCCACCATGTATTTCAACTTCCTGCGCCAGGGCATTCCGCCCGCCGACATCCGCTTCCTCTATTTTTCCGATGCCGGGCTCAACATCTACGGCAATGCCCTCCTGGCATCGAAGAAGATGCTCACCACCAATCCGGACGCAGTCCGCGCTTTCGTGGTCGCGAGCGCGCAAGGCTGGCGCGACGCCATCAAGGACCCGGTTGCGGCGACCGCGGCACTGAAGAAGCGCGCAACTCTGATTGATGAGAAGCTCGAACTCGCCAAGCTCGAATGGCTGATCAAGAACCAGCTCGTCACCGACAAGTCGAAGGCGGACGGCCTCGGCGACGTGCGCGCCGAGCGCTTCGCGAACTCGCTTGCGACTGTTGGGACCGCGTTCGGCCTGCCCGCCATTCCGGCGCCGTCGGACGTTTTCACGGCGAAGTTTTTGCCCGACATGGCGGTGCGAAAACTCCCGTGATGTCGCGCCCTCCCTCTCCCCTGATTGTTGGTCGGGTCCCTTTCTCGATCGTGGATCGGGCAATCGAGATGGCAGCAATTTTTCCCCTCCCCCGCTTGCGGCAGGGGTGTCCGGGGAATGATTCATTGTGACGCGGTGCATGCTCGGCAGAATCGGTGCAACCCGATCCTTGCTGGTTGTCGAGACTCAGAAAGGGCCGAGCATGCGCTACCTCGATAGCATCATGGGGACACTGCTTAAACCGATCGATCGTCGCTGGTTCCAATCTGTTGTGGATCGGCACGGCGCCGACGCCTACGACAAGTCGTTCAAGAGTTGGGATCATCTGGTCGCGCTGATTTTCGCGCAGTTGAGCCAGATCGACGGCTTGCGTGGGCTTGAGACCGCCTTCAATGCTAACGCCCATCACCACTATCATCTGCATGTCGGTCCGCTTGCGCGCTCGACGTTGTCGGACGCCAACGGGCGCCGCCCGACCGCGGTCTTTGCCGAAGTCTTTACGATGCTGTCGCAGTCGGCCGATCGGTCGACCCGGCGGGACGGCGCCGAGATGGTGCGCGTGATTGACGCCAGCCCTGTTCCGTTGGGCAAGGTGTGCAAATGGGCTAAGTGGAACGGACGTATCCGCGGCATGAAAATGCACGTCGTCTATGATCCGCAGGCCGATTGCCCGCGCTGTATCGAGGTCACGGCGGCAACCGTCAACGACGTCGAGGTCGGCCGTAAATTCGCGATCGAGACCGGCGCGACTTACGTGTTCGACAAGGGCTATTGCCACTTTGGCTGGTGGCAGCGGATCAATGACAGCGGGGCTTTCTTCGTCACCCGGGCCAAGGTCAACACTCGCTTGCGGATGACCCGGCGCCGGCCGTTGCGAAAGCGGCGCGGCGACGGCTTTAGGATTATCGATGACGCCGAGGTCAGGCTCGTCAGCAAAGGCAATTCGCGGCTGCCGATGGCGCTGCGCCGCATCAGGCTCAAGCGCGACAATGGCGGCAGCCTGACACTGATCACCAACGACCTCGTGCGCAGCGCGACCGAAATCGGCCAGTTGTACAAGGCCCGTTGGCAGATTGAGCTGCTGTTTCGCTGGATCAAGCAACATCTCGATATCCGCAAGTTCCTCGGCACGAGCGAAAATGCAATCCGCCTGCAAATTCTGGCTGCGATGATCGCCTATCTCCTGCTGCGCATCGCCGCGCGCCTGCATCGCCTCACCATCCCCGTCCTTCGCCTCATCGAACTCATTCGCCAGCGCCTGTTCATGCGAAGGCCGATCGCCGAAATCGACAAGCCCCCTCCCGTCAACCCATCTCGAAACGCTCCAAAATCATCCGATGCCCAACTCGAATTCCGCTATGTCTAAAACTTCCCCGGACAGCCCTGCCGCAAGCGGGGGAGGGGAAAGAAGTGATGGTGTCGCGAGAGGGAACGCCGTGACCCAGAAGTCGTCGCAGGAAGGCGCGGCCACGTCGCAAGCCATGACGGCAGGATCGGCGAACACCGTCGCGTACGAGCGTCTGGAAGCTGCGATGCCGTGGTTGTTCGTCGTTGCCTCGTTGCTGCTGTGGGAGGTCGGCTGCATCGTGCTGCAGGTGCCGAACTACGTGCTGCCGCGGCCGACCGTGGTGTTGACGTCGCTCATCAATCAGTTCGAGCCGATCCTCGACAATTCCTGGGCGACCTTCGTGCGCACCTTGCTCGGCTTTGCGATTGCCGTGGTGCTCGGCATGCTGCTTGGCCTCACCATCGGATCGTTCCGCCTCGTCTACCGCGGGCTCTACCCGGTGCTGATCGGCTTCAACAGCATTCCGAAGGTCGCGGTGGTGCCCGTGTTCGTGATCTGGTTCGGGACCGGCGTCATCCCGGCGGTGCTGACCGCGTTCCTGGTGTCGTTCTTTCCGATCGCCGTCAACGTGGCGACCGGGCTCGCCACCATCGAGCCGGAGCTCCTTGACGTCATGCGCTCGCTCGGCGCCGGTCGCCGGCAAATCCTGATGAAGATCGGGCTGCCGCGCTCGATGCCGTATTTCTTCGCCTCGCTCAAAGTCGCGATCACTCTCGCCTTCGTCGGTACCATCATTTCCGAGACCGTCGCCGCCAATCGCGGCATCGGCTACCTGATGATGGCCGCGACCGCGAATTTCGACACTCCGCTGGTGTTCGCCGGCCTGTCGGTGATCGCCGTCATGGGTATCGCGATGTACGCGCTGTTCGCCGTCGTCGAGCAGCGCATGACGTTCTGGGCAAAACGCGCCGAGGGGCTGATGACGTGATCCGCGGTGACCGACGCGCCGGCCCCCTGTGGCTCCGGCCAAGAGGTCGCAGCAAGAGTTCGTGGCCAATGGAAAAAGGCCGTGTTAGCGTTGCGGCGCCGGGACGTAATGTGCGCCAATCATATGGATTTGCAGGACCGGAGGACCTTTATGCTCAATCGCCGCCACGCCGTACAGGCGGGCCTTGCTGCCATGGGCGCGCTTGCAACGCCCAGCCTCGTGCGCGCCCAGAAGAAGCTCGTCAAAATCCGCTACAACGAGGTGGTTCGCTCGGTCCTTTACGCGCCCGCCTACGTGGCGCTCAGCAAGGGCTTTTTCGAGGAGGCCGGCTTCGACATTTCCATTGCCACCGCGAACGGCGGCGACAAGGCGGTTGCCGCCCTGATCGGTGGCGCCGCCGACATCGCGCTGATCGGGCCTGAGGCCGCAATCTACGTGCTCACCAGCGAGTCGCCGGTCAAGCCGCGCATATTCTGTGGCCTCACGTCGACCGACGGCTTCATGCTGGTCGGGCGCAAGAAGGTCGACAAGTTCGACTGGAACATGCTCAAGGGCGCCGAAGTTCTCGGCTTTCGGCCGGGCTCGACGCCGCTCCTGTTCTTCGAAGCGGCGATGCGCCAGAACGGCATCGATCCCTACAAGGACCTCAAGCTCGTCAACAACGTCGGCATTCCCGCGCGCGTCGGCTCCTGGCTCGCCGGGCAGAACCAGTACGCGATCTTCAACGAGCCGGAGGCAGCTCAGCTCGAGCTCGACGGCAAGGCCTTCTTCCTCGCCTCGATCGGCGAGACGGTGGGATTTGCCGACTACACCTCGTTCATGGCGACCGACAAGTACATCCGCGATAATCCGGATATTCTTCAGCGCTGGACGGATGCCATCGCCAAGGCGATGAAATGGACGGCGGCCGCAGCACCCGGCGACGTTGCCAAGGTGCTGGAGCCCTATTTCCCGGGCGTCACCTTGGGGGCGCTCGCGTTGGCGTCGGAACGCTACAAGCGGCTCAAGATCTGGAAGACGACGCCGGTGATCGAGCCCGCGGCGATCGAGAAATTCGAGGACATCCTGGTGCAGGGCCACGTGCTCGATGCCGCCAAGCGCGTGAAGTTCGCCGACCTCGTGCTGCCTGAGTACGCCAGCAAGGCGAAGTGATGCCGGAGCCAAAACCGCAGTCTCCGCCGAAGGTGGAGCTGCGCAACGTCGATCTGCGCTATTTCGGTCCGTCCGGCGAAACCGAGGCGTTGCGCGACATCTCGCTCTCGATCGCGCCGGGCGAGTTCGTCGCCATCATCGGCCAGAGCGGCTGCGGCAAGAGCACGCTGCTGTCGCTCATCTCCGGCATCCTCAATCCGACCGGCGGCGGCGTCTTTGTCGACGGCAAGCCGGTCACCGGGCCAAGCCGCAAGGTCGGCTACATGCTCCAGCAGGATTACCTGTTCGAGTGGCGCAGCATTCTCGACAACGCGTTGCTCGGCGCCGAGATCCAGGGCGCCGACATGAAGCGCGCCCGCGAGCGCGCGACACAGCTGCTGGCGCGCTACGGTCTCGGCCAGTTCCTCGATCACCTGCCGCGCCAGCTCTCGGGCGGCATGCGCCAGCGCGTCGCGCTCGCCCGCACGCTCACCACCGAGCCCGACGTGGTGCTGCTCGACGAGCCGTTCTCGGCGCTCGATTCCCAGACCCGCCTCGCGCTTGCCGACGAGATCGCACAAATTTTGCGGCGCGAAGGCAAGACCGCGATCCTCGTCACCCACGACATCGGCGAGGCGATCAGCATGGCGGAACGCGTCGTCGTGCTGTCGCGGCGGCCGGGCCGGGTGAAGTCGGACCATCCGATCCGCTTCGGGACGAACGGCGCGGCACGGCCGGCGCCGCTCGCGGCCCGCGGCGCGCCCGAGTTCAACGGCTATTTCAACGCGCTCTGGCAGGAGCTCGAAGTCCATGTCGAAGGTTGAAGTCGCGCCTGCGAGCGCCGTCGCTGCCCCGAGCCCGGACGTCTCGCCGCAATACCGCGCGTGGCTCAAGCGCGAGCGGCGCGCCCGCCTCACCGTGCGCGGCACCCAGTTGGGGCTGCTCGCGATCTTCCTCGTGCTGTGGGAAATTCTGCCGCGCGCGGAAATCGTGAACCCGCTGTTCACGAGCTATCCGTCGGCGCTGTGGCCGACCTTTCTTGATCTCCTCAAGGACACGCCGCAGCAGCCGAACATTCTTGCCCACACCTGGGCGACGGTGGTCGCGACCGTGATCGGCTTTTCGGCGGCGATGGTGATCGGCATCGCGGTGGCAGCGGCGCTGTGGTGGTGGCACGGGCTCTACAAGGTGCTCGACCCCTATCTCGTGGTCGCGAACGCCATGCCCAAGACCGCGTTCGTGCCGATCTTCTACATCTGGCTCGGAGCGACCCTCTCGATCTACGCGATGTCGCTCGCGATCTCGCTCTTCATCACCATCCTGGTGATCTACAACGGCTTCCAGAACATCGATCCGAACAAGATCAAGCTCGCCCAGACCTTCGGAGCGACGCGGCGGCAAATCCTCACCAAGGTGGTGCTGCCGGGAAGCGTGCCGACGCTGATCGCGGCGCTGAAGGTGAACGCCGGCCTGTCGCTTGTCGGCGTCGTTGTCGGCGAATTCCAGTCCGCCAACCTCGGCCTCGGCTACCTCATCCAGTACGGCAGCCAGATCTTCAAGCTCAACATCGTGATGACGGCGGTCACGGTTCTCGCCGCGGTGTCCTCGCTGATGTACCTCGCCATCTCCTGGCTCGAGAGCGCCGTGATGCGCCGCCGCTGAGTTTGCGGCGCGGGCACGGTCCAGACTTCTCCGCTTGCCGCAGCGCGCGCTTTTATCTTGGGAGGCCGCTCCATATCTTCCCCTCCTCCGCTTGCGGGGGAGGGGAAAAGGAAGACCGTGCAGCGGGGGAGCGGAAAGGAAGCGACCGCAAGCGCAGGGGGAAGAAAGCGCGCAGTGGGAGGGAAGAAGGAGCGTGCGCGCCTCACTCCAGCTTGATGCCCGTCGCGCGGATGATGTCGAACCAGCGCGGGGCGTCGCGCGCCAAGAGCGCGGCGAATTCGTCGGGCGTGCTCGGGCGCGGCTCGATGCCGAGCGTCGCGAAGGTCGCGCGCAGTTCATCCGACCGCAGCGCGTCGCGCACCGCGGCGTTGAGGCGCTCGACGATCGGCCGCGGCAGCCCGGCCGGGCCGGCGATGCCCCACCACACCTCGACCGGATCGGCGAAGACGCCGGCTTCGACGAGGGTCGGCAGCTGCGGCAATTCCGGCCAGCGTTCGGCACTCGTCACGGCGAGCGCGCGCAGGCGCTCCTGGCGCACCAGCGGCAGCAGCACCGACTTGGTGTTGAACGCCATGTCGATCTGGCCGGCGATGAGATCGGTGACGACGGGGCCGGCGCCCTTGTAGGGAATGTGGACGATGTCGGTGCCGCTCTTGAGCTTGAACAGCTCGGAGACGAAGTGCGGCACGATGCCCGGCGCCGCGCCGTAGTTGAGCTTGCCGGGATGCTCCTTGGCGTAGCCGATGAAGGCCGCGAGCGTCGTCGCCGGCACCTTGGGATTGACCACGAGCACCATGGTCTCGGTCGACACCGTGCCGATCGGCGCGAACGCGCGCAGCGGATCGAAGTCCGGTGACTTGATCGATGGCGCGATCGCGAACGTGCCGATGCCGCCGATCAGCAGCGTGTAGCCGTCGGGCCGCGCCGCCGCGACCGCGCGCGCCGCGATGACCCCGCCCGCGCCCGGCTGGTTCTCGATGATCACCGCCTGGCCGAGACTGACGTGCATGCGCGCGGCCACGAGGCGGGCCAGCGCGTCGGTCGATCCGCCCGGCGGCACCGGTACGACGAGCTTGATGGTGCGCTCCGGAAAATTCTGCGCCGGCGCGGCAACGGCAAGGCTCATCGCCGCCACGCAGCCGAAGATCCATCGCATCATCGCCAACCGTCCATGCATCCTTGCGCGTGCTCGCTTTTCTGAAATTTCTGCATATTTCTTTGCGCTGCGCTAGGTTGCGGCCGATCGAGCGAGTTTGGAGCACGCGATGAACCTCACCGATGGAGACATGCGAGGCCGCACCGTGACGGCGGCGCCCGCGGGCGCTGCCGAGGGCGCGCGCGCCCGAGCGACGTCCGCGCGCGGTCCGCTGGTGTGGCTCGACATGGACCAGAAGGCGCTCGACGACGCCTACGACCAGGCGATCTATGCGCCGAACCGCGACCAGCTGACGAAGCGCCGCGCTACCAACAGCGATCTCGTGCGCGCCCGGCTCGGCGCGCCGCGCCGCGTCGCCTACGGGCCGAGCCCGCACGAGATGCTCGACATCTACGTGACCACGAAGCCCGACGCGCCGATCGCGGTGTTCGTCCACGGCGGCGCCTGGCGCGGCAATTATGCCAAGGACAATGCCTATGGCGCCGAGACCTTCGTGCGCGCCGGCGCCCACTTGGTGGTGCTCGATTTCATCAACGTGCTGGAATCCCGCGGCGACCTGATGCCGATGATCGAGCAGATCCGCCGCGGCATCGCCTGGACCGCGAAGAACGCTGCGAGCTTCGGCGGCGATCCGCAGCGGCTTTACGTCACCGGCCACTCCTCCGGCGCCCATCTCGGCGGCTGCGCGGTCATCACCGATTGGGAGAAGGAGTTCGGCCTGCCGGCGGATGTCGTGAAGGGCGCGACGCTGTGCTCGGGCATGTATGACCTCAAGCCGGTGCGGCTCTCGAAGCGCTCGGACTACGTCAACTTCACCGACGCGGTCGAGGACGCGCTCTCGGCGCAGCGCCATCTCGACCGCATCCGCTGCCCGGTCACGCTCGTCTACGGGACGCTGGAGACGCCGGAATTCCAGCGCCAGAGCCGCGATTTCGCCGCCGCGCTCAGGGCCGCCGGCAAGCCGGTCGAGCTCATCGTCGCCGACGGCTACAACCACTTCGAGATCGGCGAGACGCTCAACAATCCGTACGGCCCCTTCGGCCGCGCCGCCCTCGACCGCATGGGGCTGGGGCAGGGTTAGCGTTGGCCCCGGATTAGCGCAGCGTAATCCGCCGTTCCACGGCAAGGACTTCGAGGCCCAGCGGCGGATTACGCCCTTCGGACTAATGAGCCAGCCTTTTCAGCCCCATCAGTCATTCCGGGGCGCCGCAGCGCAGCGGAGGCGAGCCCGGAATCCATGAACACGGACTGCGGAGTATGGATTCCGGGCTGCCGAGCTGCGCTCGGCCCCCGGAATGACTGCGTTGCGCCATGTCTCGCCCCATGTCTGGGGTCTTTCGAGGCGTCGAATTTCGCAGCAACACAGCGGCGGATTACGCCTGCTGCGCTAATCCGCTAGCCCCGCCCTACGGACCGCCGCCGCCATCACAGCAGGCGCGCGATCTCGTGCTCCTCGCCGGTGAAAGGGCGCACGGTGCGCGTCAGGGTCGTGCCGCACTGGACACAACCGTGGGTTACATCTTCGAGCTCGTTCGAATCGGCACCGGTATCCATTCGCGTCGGTGCCACCGTTACGACTGCCATCCGGTGCCCGCAGTGAGGACAGGGGAGCAGGAAGCTCGGCAAGTGCGAAGGCGCGACATCCTTGCGGTGCATGTGGCACTCCGGTGACAGGAGTCCATTTCCCGACTGTTTTAAATAAGAGTCAAGAAAAATTTGTGCGCTGCACATAATTACGTCGCAGAGCGGTAAACGACGGTGTGAAAAGTGGAAAGAATCGCCCGCCTGGCTCCCTGCAGTTGCAGTGCACCCGCCGAAAACGCTGCCGCGCGCCCATTTTGCCGGGCCCCGCCCGTTAATCCAGGCGCCGTCGTCGCCCGGCTCGACCGGGCGACCCGGTAACCCGGGCGCGGCAAGCTCGCTCGCGCCCTCGCCCCACCCAATCGGCCTCCGGCGGCCGGAGCGCTTCGGCCAAAAAAAATGGCCGCCCAGAAACCAACGCGGGCGGCCAAATGGAACAACAACGATGTTATTGGCCAAGTGTGGAAGCGGGGGGGAAGGGGGGACAACCACCTCTCGGCCTGCCCCAAACATAAGCATTGACGGCGCGAGCGCTCATCACAAACACGAGATTTAACAATGACATTCTGCCGCGCGACCGGCCGCCGCGCGGCAGAATGCGCGAGCTGAAACACGAAGACCGCCGGCCCGGAAAGCCTCGATCGACTCGCGCGGGCTGCGCGCGAGAAGACCAGCGGGAAGACTACCAGTGGTCTCTGCACACCCGCAGCTTGCAGGAGCCGTTCCAGCGCCTTTCCAAGCACCGGCATCTCTGCACGTCGATGATCGGAGTCGCGTTCACAACCTGCTTGCGGATGTCCGACGCGCCGAGCCCTTGGGTTTGCGCGTTGGCCGCGAGGCCCATCGTGCCCAACATGAGCACGGCGACCGTCAGTGTCATTGCAAACTTCATGAGATGCCCCTCCATTCTTAAAAAGGCGGCGGACCTTACCGGTGCTACCGCGGTGGCGACACCAACCTGGGAGTGTCTGCGCGCGGCCCGAGTTTGCACCATGATGACGAGGAACGAACATGAGTTTCGTTGATGCGCCCGATTGGTCCGCCATCCCCGCTCCCGAGGACGACGGCGCTGCACGTCATCTCGTTGGCGCGAAGATCGCCTCTGTTCCGCTGCGCGCGACTGACGGCACCATGGTTGACCTGTCGAGATCGAAGGGCCGCACGATCGTTTATGCCTATCCTCGTACGGGTCGGCCCGGCGTCGAAAATCCTCCCGGATGGGACATGATCCCGGGCGCTCGCGGCTGCACGCCGCAAAGCTGTTCATTCCGCGATCACTTCTCGGAGTTGAAGAGCCTCGGCGTGCGAAATTTGTACGGGCTCTCGACCCAAGACCCGGCCTATCAAAAAGAGGCCGCGGAGCGGCTTCATTTGCCGTTCGCGATCCTGTCGGATGAGAAGCTGGCGCTGAGTAAAGCGATGAACTTGCCGACCTTCGAGACCAACGGCATGACGCTTCTCAAGCGTTTCACGCTGGTTGTTGACGACGGGGTCGTCAAGCACGTGTTCTACCCCGTGTTCCCGCCTGATCGGAGCGCTGCCGATGTCATGCAGTGGCTAAGGGCGGCCTGATTGTAAGAGGGACCGCCCTCCGCTTTCAAAAGGGACTAACGACGTTGGAAAAGGGGCCAGTACCTCAAATCTATGACGGCGACGGCGAGCCAGTGGAAATGAAGGTCGAGCTGGAGAAAGAGGCCGCCAACCGAGGCGGCCTCTTGGCTTGCTTAGCCTAAATTTCGGCAATTCCACGCAGCCCAGCCCGCAGCTGCGGTGAACATGGTAAGGAATATGCCCCCGCCAACGATAGAATTAACGGCAGCGGAAGCAGTTTCACTGCCGTCCCATACCGCCAAGACGGTTCCGATCGATGCCAGGCCGCCTCCCACCCATGCTAGGCCGACACCGACCCATGCTAGGCGGACACCAACGTAAAGTAGCCGATTTAGCCTTGTCACGCTGGTCATGCCGGAGCCCTCATACCTTTTTCCCCCTTGTTGTCGGTCGGCTTGAGGCTGTGGTTCACGACGCAAACAGGACCACTCGCCGATCCAAAACGGACTACTGACGTAAAATGGGGCCAGCACCCGGTGCTGGCCCATGTTGAATGAAAATGGACCACTCGCCCCGGCAAACGGGGCCAATTCTCGATCGCCGGCGATTTCTGCCAACTGTGGCGTTCGTACACTTTCGTTAACGAATTATTCAAAGTACTTCGTCACCCGTTACTGGGGCTTGGGGGAACGGGGATGATGAGCAGGGGGACTCGAAATTGTACTTCACGTATCCCGAAAAAGTAAGCAATACGATACCGTTCGGTGACCCCACATTGCGAGATGAGGCCACCCAACGGATAGAGGCGTTCGGACAGGATGCCTACTCCGATTTCCTTTTGAAATACGGTCGGCGTCCTGATCGCCATCAGGCAGCAATCATTGGCCGGTTGATCGGTAAGAGAGTAAGGGCGTCAGACGGCACATTACAACCGCAGCTAACAGCTGCAGAAAAAAAGCAGTCTCGTCTAGCGAAGCGCATTCAGGAGCGGCTTAATCAGATTTGGGATCACATTGCGCCTGTCCGCGCCGCTCTAGAGCATCTGGCATCCAATGAGAGCAATCCCGCACTCATCGTCGCGGAAGTCGCGTCTTGTGACCGGCCCAAAATTGACGCAACCTTTGGAAAGTCCTTAGAGTGGCTCACTCGATTCGCGAGAGAATGGGGTGGTGGGGACTATGGGCCGCAAATCGCCGACGAAACTTCGTACATTGTTGCGCGAGGTATATTCCGATTTGAAAAAATCGGGTGCCGAGCGGATAATGATCCATGAACTAATTGATTCTGTTACGAAAAAATATCCAAAGCTAGTAGAGCAAGAAAAAGATCGCCTAATTCGGGATGCAATAGGCTCTTGGGCTGGCCGCATACTGCGATCTGTTTCTGGATAGTCTGCGAACTTCTCAGCTTATACTCCCAATGGATCTGAAATCGGAGCGACTTCCGGTTTGCATTCCCGTTTGGCCTGCGGGGCAGACAAATGGCGAGGCAGAATGGATCGAGGTGGCAGATATTACGTTTGCTCAGCTTGACGCTGAAATTTCGCGTCGGAATGCCAGCATCAAAGCTAACAAGGAATTTCTTGCCCTCATACATACGCGGGAATATCTCGCTCCGCACATTGGAGATCGCCCTAATACGGTGATCGGACCGGTGTTGGCTCGTCTCGCCAAGGCTGAAATGGAAGCGAAGAAACGAGCCTAATTCAGTCCTTTTTGCCACCTTCGATTACTTGGAAACGCCGCCGCCGATCTGGCGCCGTCTCGATCGGCGCAATCGGAGCGACCGCGGCAGCGGCATCCAATAACTCTCCGATTGACCAAACATGGTCCGTCAGTCCAAGCGCCATTGCAGGCGTGTTCTGATGGCGCGCATCGGGCGTCAGAGCTTCATGCGCGACGGCAGAAATTGTAATGCGCCACGTAGAGGCTGATCGCTGCGGCGTGGCACTCCAGCTTCTTTGAGAAGCCATTCGTCAGGCGCGTAAAACGACGCGACGCCATGCGGATCGAAAGATTGCTGCGCTCGACATAGCTGGTCAAAATCTCAGCCGGCACGCCGTTGTATCGCTTCGCGGGCTACCGCTACTACCTCTGCCGGTGAATAGCGGTGCGCGGCGTTCCTATGCGAAGGTCTACGATCGATACCGTCTTGCATGATGACGCCGTGGGCGCTGTTGCCAGGAAAGCATCGCGGATCGAGAGCTTGAAAGGGCATGATAGCCGTCCGTGCTGATTTCAGGCGACCCATGCACCCGCTGATGCAAGGTCCTGGATGAAGTGGGATCCGTGGTCCTCGCCATTCGCGCTTGCCTGTGCGGTAGGAGACGATCGCGCGGGCTCGTGGAGGCCAAGCGCAACGAACGTGTATTGATCGCCCTTGGCGAAGGCTTCGATGCGCGGCGGACGCGCTTTTGCTTCTTGCCGACGAATGCCCAAAGTTCGTCCAACTCGAATCGGCCGGTGCGGATGCCGACCATGCGGCGATCATGAAGCTCGGTGCAGCCTTTGCCGATCTGGAGTGCCAGGCGCGACACGGTTTTGCGGTCCACGCCAGCAAGCCGCGCGGCGGCACGTTGGCCGGTGCCCTCACAGAGAGCGGAGATGATCTCGATTTGTTTGTCGCGAGAAAGAATGTTCATGACGGCCAGATCCGACATGTGCCGGATACTGAGCCTGAAGAGTGGAAGGGTGGAAAGAACGGTGACTGAAATCGGCTATATTGTCAAGAGTGGTCATTGCTTCGAGGCCCAATCCTCGGGGTTTTGATCCGGACCGGCGTTGCTTCCAACAGCGTCGGTCCACTAGGTTTGATGGTTCGGGGAGCCGGATTTGAACAGACATTTCCGCGGGCGTAAACCGGGTGTCCTACCGTTAGACGATCCCGAGAGACCCGATTAGGGGCCGCTTTCCTTCCTTTCCACGGGCTTAGAAAGCGGCCCCGCCTATCTTTCCTTGCCCGGCACGCTGGTTGGATTCGCCGGGGCTCGCTACCCTCCTAGACATGATCGCCTCCTCATCGCGATGTATTCAGCATAGGCAATTACCAAACATAGTCAAACAAAAAATGGTAAAGTACGCATAATTTGTTTGCGCGGTGCCCCCTCCCGTGTTACGGAAGCTTGGGAGATTTCGTTTTAACGAAATGAGGTGCCGTCATGACGAAAGAACAGGTTGAGAACCTTCAAGAGGCTAAAGCTGCCGCCGATAAGCATGCCGATGCTCCCGACGGACGGGAGCGATCTACCATTCAGTTCCCTTACAATGATCTTGATGATGCGGCTGATCTGGCGAAGGTGATCTACAGCAATGCGAGCGGCCACTGCACGTTGGACCAACTGGCCGGCTATCTGAAACAATCAATGACGAGTGGAACATTTCGCCTTCGGGTGTCCAATGCCTCCACTTTCGGCTTGACTGAAAATGAGCGCGGCGAAGTCCATTTGACAGAGCTTGGCCGCCGTATCGCAGACACGGCTCAAGAAGCCGTGGCGCGGGTTGATGCCTTCCTAACTGTGCCGCTCTATGCGCGCATCTATGATCATTACAAGGGATACACACTCCCCGGAGCGGCGGCGCTCGAAAAGTTCATGCGTGATGTCGGGGTGTCGTCCAAACAGACCGGGAAGGCGCGCATTGCCTTTACTCGATCAGCCAAACAGGCCGGATTTTTTGCGCACGGTGAGGATCGCCTTGTGCGTCCGGCGATTCCGGGACCCGGCACAAAGCCTGTCGAGACGATCAGTACAGATGCAGAAAAAGATGTGAATGGTAAAAACGGTGGGGGTGGCGGTGGGCAAGGCAGCGGCCTCAATCTGGATGCTCTCCTGATTGCCCTACTAAAGAAGATTCCGACAGACCCCTCCGTTGGCTGGCCGGCCCCGGCGCGCGTTCGTTGGTTTCGTACATTCGCGATGAATGTGTCCCAAATTTACGATGGCGACGGCGAGCCAGTGGAGATGAAGATCGAATTAGAGAAAGAGGCCGCCGCCAATTGAGGTGCCCCAAGACAGTTTGGCGTCCTTAGTCCAGATTGGACGAAGCCCTTTCCGACGCTTTTGGAGGGCGGCGGCTAAAGACTACGGGACTCGAACCCGCATTTTCAAACTGCCCACAAGAAAATAGCGGAACGGCCTCTGCTACAAAAGGGGCCATTCGCAAATTCAAAACGGGCCACTGATGTCAAAACGGGCCAGCACCCAGCACCCGCGCGATGTTATACTTGACAAACCCATGAGGGGCGGATACCATTGTTTCATCAACGGGAATTTCTCGCCATGTCCAAGTCCGTCCTTGAAGCCAAAGCCCTCCAAAACGAAGCCGCGGCTATCGCTTGGGTTGAAACCCAGGTGTGGCCGGAATGGTCCAGTTTGCCCGCACTGCGGCGGCGTGGAGCGCATCAGCAAGATGGCATGGCAAGAGCAACCCGCATAGGTCTTTACAAGTGCTACCAGTGCCGCAAGCAGTTTACCGTCAAGGTCGGCACCGTATTCGAGGCCAGCCATGTTCCCATGAACTTGTGGGTGCAGGCGATGTACCTGCTTTGTCGCCAGCAAGAAGGGCATCAGCAGCAACCAGCTTCATCGGACCTTGGGCGTCACCCTCAAGACCGCCTGGTTCATGTCTCACCGGCTGCGGGAGGCTATGCGCGTTGTCGGTGTCGAGCCCATGGGCGGCGCTGGCGTGATCGTAGAGTCCGACGAAACCTACATCGGCAGCGTTGACGGCGAAGGCGGCCGGGAAGCCGCGCGTGCGCGGGCTCGCAGGGCCAAAAACAGTCGCGCGGGCCGCTCCCACAAAAACGCGGTGCTGACCCTGGTTGAGCGCGCCGGCCGCGCCCGGAGCTTCCATATCGATGGTAGCGCCATTTCCGACATCATGCCGATCGTCAAAGAGAACGTGGCCAAAGAGGCGACCGTCATGACGGACGAAGCCAAGCACTACTACGACGTTGCCGATGATCTTTGCCGGCCATCGCACCGTCAAGCACAGCGCAGAAGAATACGTGCGCCATGATGTGTGGATCGAGGGTGACAAAATCCACTTTGACACCGTCCACACCAACACCGTTGAAGGCTACTATTCGATCTTCAAGCGCGGGATGAAGGGCATCTATCAGCATTGCAAGGAGAAGCACTTGCACCGCTATCTTGCCGAGTTCGATTTTCGCTACAGCAACCGCGTGCGGCTCGGCGTCAACGACGTAGAGCGTACCGAACTGGCGATTAAGGGTATCGTTGGCAAGCGCCTGACATATCGAACGACTCGTAACTGAGAGGCCATATGGCAAAAGCCGAAAAGCCAAAGCCAAAGCCGATACCGAAATCAAGTAAAAAGGCTCAATACGAGCGGTTCCTAGAAACCGCTCGTAAGCTTGGCGTTGATAATGACCGAGAGTGCAGAAGCATTCGAGCGTGCCTTTGAGAAGATCGTGCCAGCAAGAAAGCCAAACTCTTCCTAGCCAAATTGCAAATTAAACATGTGAACGCTGTAAGGACGGATTTTAACTGTGATGATTAGGCGCGCATCATTCTTGTCAAAATCCTTGCCGGTCGGTTCGAGAAGAATATCAGTTTCGATGGCCAGTTGACTGACAAGACAGTCATCCTCCAACAAGCAGAAAAATGGATCTTCATCGTCGCCTGGCTTTGAATACCCCCCCAATTCATCCGCATTGGTGGGCAGCCGTAGCGCATCGAGAAGCGTTTTGATTCTATTGTCCAAATCTCCAGATTGAAGCGTATTTCCAGGGACATCAGGCCGCAAAAACAAGATGTTCAATGAACACAGCAGACTTAATTGCTCAGTCACAAGGAACGAATTGATAGCCGCAGCGAACATAGCCATCAGCCAAAGCTTTCACTCTCGGAGTTGTAGATATTCCATCCGGATTTCCAATGTCAATCGGCTCCTAATCGGGACCCCTTATCGGCATTCAAAAGGGACCCCTTTGCCCGACGAGTCGGGGCGGTAGCGCTCGCGCCGTCGGAGCTGGTCGGGGTTGCGGAGACGGCGCGAGCGCGGCTTGTGGGGTGATCCTCAGCGCGGCTCTTCAAGCGCCAGCTCTCGTTTCCGGTTTCGATAATGTCGCAGTGATGGGTGAGACGGTCGAGCAATGCGGTCGTCATCTTGGCGTCGGTGAAGACGCTCGGCCATTCGCCGAAGGCGAGATTAGTGGTGACGATGATCGAGGTGCGCTCGTAGAGCCTGCTGATGAGGTGGAAGAGGAGCTGGCCGCCGGCTTGGGCGAAGGGCAGATAGCCGAGTTCATCAAGGATCACGAAGTCCAGCCGGGCCAAGTGATCGGCAATCCGGCCTTGTCGCGCGTTGCGGGTCTCGGCCTCGAGCCGGTTGACGAGGTCGACCACATTGTAGAAGCGACCACGGGAGCCGGATCGGATGCAGCTCCGGGCGATGGCAATCGCCAGATGAGTTTTACCCGTGCCGGTCCCGCCGATCAGCACGACGTTGCGCTGCTGAGCAAGGAATCCGCCGCCGGCAAGATCGCGCACCAAGGTCTCGTTGATTGGCGTGCCATCGAACTGGAAGTCGTCGAGATCCTTGGCGAGTGGCAGCTTGGCAATGGAGAGCTGGTATTTGATCGAGCGAGCCTGCTTCTCGTTGATCTCGGCGGTGAGTAGGTCGCCGATGATGCGCTGGGGCTCATGCTGACGTTTGACAGCGGTAGCCATGATCTCATCGAAGGCGGCCTTCATGCCGTAGAGCTGCAGCTCGCCCATGAGGTCGAAGAGTTCGGATCGTTCCATCAGTTGATCCTCCTGAGGTTGTCGTAGCGGGCACAATCGGCGACTGGGGTATGACGCAACGTCAGAGCGGCCGGCGTCACGATGGTGGCGGGTGGATCGGGGTTGCGCTGACGAGCGAGGATGTTGAGAACAACGTCAGCGGAGTGAACGCCCTGCGCCGTCGCCTCAGCGCACGCCGCTTCAACAGCTGGCAGCCCGTCGGTGATTACTGCGGTAAGGATGTCCACCATCTGCCGATTGCCGTCATCGGCGCCGGCGAGTTTGCGTCGAATGCGCTCCATCGCGGCCGGCAGCACCCAGTCCTTGAAGGGAGCGCCGTTGCGCAAGGCGCCGGGTTTACGAGCGAGCACCGGCACGTAATGCCAAGGGTCGTAAATCGTCTCGCCGCGTCCGAACGAGCGGACATGCTCGCCGACAATCCTGCCGTCCTGTCGGATCACGATGCGATCCGCATAAGCCTGAATCTCGACGGGACGGCCAACCGCGCTCGCGGTCACCGAGTATTTGTTGTTGTCGAAGCGCACCAAGCAGGTCTTTGAGACCGATGCTGGCACCGCGTGGAAGCTATCGAACCGGCCCGCATAGGGCACGAGCTTCGGCCGCTCGGCCTCGAACACTTCCCAGATCGTCTGCTCAATCAACTCAGGATGACGATGCGCCTTGGCGTAGGCAATGCATTTGTCGGTGAGCCAGGCGTTCAACTCATCATAGCTTTTGAACCGCAGCCGCGGTGTGAAGAAGCGTTCGCGCACGAGCCCGACCTGGTTCTCGACCTGCCCCTTCTCCCAGCCCGAGGCCGGCGTGCACGCGACCGGCTCGACCAGGTAATGGCTGCACATCTGCAGGAAGCGGCGATTGTAGAGGCGGCCCTTGCCGACAAAGATCGCGTCCACTGCGGTCTTCATGTTGTCGTAGATGCCGCGCCCGCACGTCCCCTTGAACAGCGCGAAGGCGCGGTCGTGGGCATCGAACACCATCTCCTGCGTCTCGCGCGGATAAGCACGAACGAACAACATGCGGCTGTGACAAAGCCGGACGTGAGCGACCTTCACGAGCACTGTCACGCCGTTCAGCAGGACGACTTCATGACTCCAATCGAACTGGTAGGCTTCCCCTGGCGCGAAGCTCAGTGGCACATAGGCCGGGGCTGTCGCTTGCCCGCGGTCCTTGGCCCATCGCTTGGCGTAACGGCGCACGGCATCGTAGCCACCGTCATAACCGCGTCCGCGCAGCTCCTCGAATATCCGGATCAGCGTCAGACGTTCTCGTGGCGCTTTCGCCTCATTCGCCAATAGCAACTGATCGAGGGCATCACGCCAACGGCCAATCTTCGGAAGAGGCTGATCTCCTCGCTCATAGCGAAACTCCGTCGACCCAGAGCGGATCACCTTCCTCACGACTTTCCGAGATACACCCAAATCTCGGCAGATCGCTTTTATTGCCTTCCCGTGTACAAAAAATGCGCGGCGAATCTTGGCAATCGTCTCCACGACCAGCATCCCAACCTCGGCTTCCACAAATCGTGGAAGCCAATGTGGACCCCTCTATTCCGGGGTCCCGATTGGGAGCCGATCACCCCGAAAAGGGGGTCCTTTTTGCACGCTTATTCACATTCCAACGACATCATGCCGAAGAACTGGATTGATCTGCCATAATTGTCGCATTTGGCGATGAAAGACTTTACGAATTTCATGCTTATGGGCTGCTCAAGGGCTGCTTCGGGTATGCCCCAGCAGCAACCCCTGATAAGTCAGACGAAATTCCATGGCATCCTCAGATTTGTCGATGTCGGGGTCACGTTTGACAATGGTGACCTTCCGGTTGCGCGACGGAATCGCGAGCCAGCGTCCATCTTGAAAATCTAGGCCATCCCGGATCACGACACGCCTCCGGGTTGTAGCCCTTGGGTTTGCGAAATACAATATCGCGAGCACCCGGTACTGGCCGGAACCGGGTGCAGGCCAAAACCAGCCACTAAGCAAAAGGAAAAAATATGAGTTTCATTCAGCGCGAACTTGATCGCGTGGGGATTGCCTTGCAGCAGAGCGAACCCAATCCCCGATACGCAGAACTATATGCTGTTCAGCAAGCATTGATGTGGGCCTTGGAGCCTAGCGGCTTCAAGGCCCCGTATGACATGCTGATAACTACGGACACTCCGGTAGACTTAGCAGATTGTCTGGAAGGAATCGGTCATTCTGCGTCTTCAGATAGTCGCGTCCGTCGTGTCGTTTGCACAACGACCCAAACGGACTTGCCTTGCTCAGTGACCCAGTATGATTTTGGGTCGCGCTTTACATGAGCGATTGCGGTGTCTTCTGAAATCCTTCCAGCCAGTACCCCCGACCGCTTGAATGCGACGATGACGATCCTGGTGATTCGGTAGCTTGGTAATGCAGGTAATTCGGTGGGCCAATGTGGCTCACTCCTGTTTTGTGAGCCAAGGCTTGACCGTCAGCGGAATCAGCGTCATGAATTCCACTGCATTAGCTAAATCGGTCGCGCCCTGGCTCACAGGTTGCGAAAATGAAATCGAAGAGGCCGCCAGTCTGATCCACTGCCGGCTTTCGATTCGCACGCAAAAGGCTGAGGTGAGTCGGCCTGTTCGTCAAGTTGCTGGTGAAATTTCCCGCAACCCTAATTTTGTAGCGACTACCGTTTCCCGCCCTCAATTACTCGAAACCGCCGCCGCCGATCTGGCGCCGTCTCTGTCGGTCCAGTCGGCGCCACCGCAAGCGCCGCGTCCAACAGATCGCCAATCGACCACGGCCGATCGGTAATGCCGAGCGCAACGGCCGGCGTTGTGCTCAGCGTCTCATGGACACGGCACCAATTGTAATGCGCCACGTAAACGCTAACAGCGGCGGCGTGGCATTCGATCTTTTTGGAAAAACCGTTCGTCAGTCGCGTGAAGCGCCGCGATCCCATGCGGATCGAAAGGTTCGACGCGCTCGACAAAGGACGTTGAGATTTCCATCGGGACGCCAGCTACCGCTTCGCGGCTTACGGCTACTACTTCGGCCGGCGAATAGCGGTGCGCCGCATCTTTGCGGAGGTCTACGATCGATACCGTCTTTACAATCACGCCATGGGCGCTGTTGCGAAAGGCGTCACGCACTGAAAGCTTGTAGGGGTGATAACCGTCGGTGCTAATCTCGGGCGCCCCCAGGACGCGCTGGCGAAGGTCCTGGACGAATTCATCCGTGTTGTGCCCGTCGCGCTTCCCGACCCGGTAGCTAATGATGGCCTTCTGTGTGCCGGCCAAGGCAATGTAGGTGTACTGATCGCCCTTGGCGAATGCTTCATGCGGTCGGACGCGCTTTTGCTTCTTACCGACGAATGACCACACCTCGTCCAATTCGATTCGGTTGACACGGACACCGACCATACGGCGGTCATGAAGCTCGGCGCAGCCTTTGCCGACTTGCAGGGCGAGCTTGCCGACCGTCTCGCGGTTGACGCCAACCAGGCGAGCCGTGGCGCGGATGCCGACGCCCTCTGTGAGAGCGGCGATGATTTCAATCTGCTTGTCGCGGGAGAGTACGTTCATGTCGGGCCCAATCCGAAATGGGGGACGGGCCGCGACTGTTCTGGAAAGAACGCTCGCCAAAGCGTATATTCCAGTAGGTCGTTTTCTCTGGGGCCCAATCCCGGGGTTGATGATCAGGGGTCGCTACCGCGCCAACGGCGGCGGCCCCACTGGTTTGATGGTGGAAGCGGTGAGATTCGAACTCACGGGACCCTGCGAGGGGTATGGACGCCCAAAGGTCCGCCGAGGGGTAAGCTCGGTGCGATAGACCGCTCTGCCACGCTTCCGCACAAAAAGACGCCTCACCTGCTTGTCGGCGGGTGAGGCGTTCTTTGTGGTCGATGCTTAGCATGCGTCAACGGTATGCTTGACAGATCATGATGTCAAGCATATTTTTCGTTGTGCTAAGCATGGAGCCGCGCATGGAAGATGAGGATAAGCAGAGGGCAGGAAAGATCGGGGGCGCAAGAAGAGCGGAAATTTTGCCCGCCGCGCGACGCGCCGAAATCGCTCGACAGGGCGCTGCGGCGCGGTGGTCGAAACATCTACCAGAAGCCACGCATGAGGGCGTAATTCGGTTAGGTGACGTCGAAATTGACGTCGCGGTCCTTAACACTGGACAGCGTGTCATCACGCAGAGCGGATTCATGATTGGGCTTGGCCGCGCCCGCCAAGCCAAGGGACGTCAATACTACAAGGGTGACGTCAATCTGCCCGCATTTTTAACAGCTCAGAACCTAAAACCATTTATTTCCAGTAAGTTAGAGGTGACGTCCAGTCAAATCGAGTTTCGAACTAAGAAGGGCGGCCGCGCCTTTGGCTACGCGGACGAGCTACTTCCCGAAGTCTGCGACGTCTTTATCAATGCCGCGATCGCTGGCGTTCTAAAGCCTAATCAACGACATATTGCCGAACGTGCCCGGATCATCGCGAAGGGGCTTCAACGCCTCGGCATCGCGGGCCTTATCGATGAGGCAACTGGCTACCAAGAGGTTCGTGACAAGCATGCACTCCAAGCGCTGCTCGACGCCTATCTGCGGAAGGAATTGGCCGCATGGGCCAAGCGCTTCCCGGATGAATTTTACGAACAGATTTTTCGATTGCGTGGCTGGAAATGGAAGGGCCGTGGCAGCAACCCACCACAAGCGGTCGCGGGCTACACAAAGGACATCGTCTACGCTCGATTGGCTCCGCAAATCCTTGATGAGCTTGAGCGCAGGAACCCGATAGAAGGCGGCAAACGACGTGGTAAGCATCATCAGTGGCTAACCGACGACGTCGGTCATCCTGCGCTCGCGCAACATCTGCATGCTGTCATTACATTAATGCGTGTATCGAAGACATGGCAGCAGTTTAAACAGATGCTTGACGTTGCTCATCCAAAACGGGGGGACACGCTACAACTTCCCTTGATGGCCGATCCGGCTCAGCCGCCACCAATCATCAAAATCACGGAAGGATCGGCACAGAGTGAGTTTGCGTTTAACGTCCCAAAGAAAGAGGCCGCCAACTGAGGCGGCCTCTTGTACCTTGCGCTAGAGCTTCACAAGGGCAACGACCAGCACGACAAAGGCGGTCGCGACGATGGCCGCCAGCATAACCGGCAATTTCACCCGCACTTGCAAATTTCTCGTTTCGACTGGGCGTAGCGACATGAGCCGATTCTCCGTCAAGGATGATCCTGCCCCAAGCGCCCCAAAGGGTGCCATGATTCGCCCCCCAACAAAACCGGCCACTCTCAGATCCAAAACCAGCCACTAGCCCTCAAACCCGGCCAGCACCCGAGCACCCGGGGGATTATCACCTTGACAAAGCACCTACAAGGGCTAGTATCCGCAACTGTCGCGTGTGATTCGCAGAAACTGCAAGCGGCTGGCGCGCCCGGTATACAGGTTACTTCGGAGATGAGGGAGGCTGGCGTTTGCGCTCTTGATGCTTATTCTGCTTCTTACGCACCGGCTGATCTCGTTGAGGCGGTTTATAACGCCATGCGCCCTCTCGAAGCTCGCGGAACACCGCGCGGGTCTCCGTGGGCATATTGCGGCTCCAAGCGAGAAAAATGAGGCGAATCAAAATCTGTGCAAGATCAGCTTGTGCATCTAGCAGCAATTGCGGAGTAATACGAAGTTCCTGTATTCTTTCTGGAATGTGCACGAAGCGAGCGTTCGTAATAAGCCATGTATCGGTAAGCTCATCCTCCATTGAGGCTCCGTAATGGAGAAGATCGTTTCTGAGTTTATTTATCATTCCAAGCTGAGAGAAAACGTATTCTATTTCCTCTTTTCGTTTTGCTTTCCATTTCTGCGCGGCTGCAATTCTTGTTATGAATTGCATTGCTGTTTCCGGTCGTACACCGCTAAAAACGGCCTGTGCAGTCGGTTCTGCTGTCTTTGAAAACTTCCAAAGGACATGCTGCAACATCATCTCTACTTGGGAGAAAGTAGATACAAATCGACCGAGTGCTAACAAATATGGTTCTGCCTTTTTGGCCTTATCTTCGAAATATCTTATCGTTTCTGGATCGGCTGGCTCGATGGTGCTCATGATGGGTTCTGAGAAAGAAAAAACTTTGGAATTAGAGCCCGATGCATGGGATCGGTTCGAACGTGCTGTGAAGATCGTTGCGAAGTCACCGCCGCAGCATAGGACGAAAAAGAAGAAGTCGCCTAGGAAGCGTCAAGCTACTTCCAAACGCGCCAAAGAATAAGCGCGAGAAGTATGCCGCAAACAGCCGTATTTGTGGCTATGGCTGACAAGCCGCGCGAGAGCGAAGCCTTCGTTTTTTCTATCTCTTTGTAGAGAGCCAAAAGGTCAGCACGGATAGCGTCAAGCGAATCGCGGTCCATCTGTCATCCTGAAGTAGGGGGTATATCGATGAATCATCGTGCTATCGCCGATTTATTTTTCGCAGAGACAGCATATGGTCTTTCACAAGACCGAGTAGGGTGTCTACGGATTCTTCCAATTCTTGAGCGGACGCGTCCGCAATTACAGGGTCGAGATCGCCGAATGTTTGCTTTCCCAGTGTTTCCTTCATTTCAAGCCGCCATGCGTTTAGTTCATTTTCTGTTTTTCCGCCTGCAACGAGGATTGTTGCGGTCAATTTGCACAAAAGAAATTCGATAGCACTTAAACGCATTTCATTTTTGATGATTGCTTCTGATGTCATGGCGCTTCCCTTTCTTGGGTTTGCGGCCACGCTTACCTCTAAGTGGCCTTGGTTGCACTGGCGCTGTTAGGCCGTCATAGGTTAGGCGTTTACCATTGATGCCCTTGGCGAGCACTGCGGCGCGATCGTCGTCATTGAAGCCAAGTGCATGCGGTACGAGTAGCGAAAATCGAACTCGGCCAAATATCGGTGCAGATGCTTCTCGGCGCAATGCTGGTAGACGCCCTTCATGCCGCGCTTGAAAATCGAATAGTAGCCCTCAACGGTGTTCGTGTGAGAGGTTCGACATGAAGTGCATTGTCGTCCTCAACCCACACGTCGGGGCGAGCATATTCTTCATCACTATGCTTCACGGTGCTTGATGACCCGCGAACTCATCGCCGACATCGTAATAGTGCTTGGCCTCGTCGGTCATCACGGTGGCTTCGCGCGCCACGTTGGCGCGAATGAGCGGCATGATATCGGAGATCGCGCTGCCGTCGATATGGAAGCTGCGGGCCGCGCCGTTGCGCTCCACAAGCGTCAGAACGGCGTTCTTATGGACGCGGCCACCTTGTGACGGCGACGGCGCGATGCCTTGGCTTCCTTGCCGCCCTCGCCTTCGACGCTGCCAAAGTAGGTTTCGTCGGCCTCAACGATAGTGTCGGGACCGCCCGTCGGGCGGCGACGCCAACGGTTTTCATCGCCAAACGAATGCGGTGCGACATGAACCAAGCGGACTTGAGCGTGACGCCCAAGGTCCGATGAAGCTGATTGCTCGAAATGCCTTTCTTGGACGAGCAAAGCAGGTACATGGCTTGCAGCCAGAACCGCATAGGAACGTGGCTATCCTCAAAAACCGTTCCGACCTTCACGGTGAAAGGCTTGCGGCACTGGTAGCACTTGTAGACACCCACGCGGGTGCTCTTGCCTTCAAGCTTGGCCAATGCGTCGCGTGCCGCCGCAATGCGGGCAAATCGGGCCATTCCGGCCATACGCGGGCTTCAACCCAGGCGTAAGCTGCGGCCTCGTCTTGGAACGCTTTGGCTTCGATAATCGACTTGCGCATGACGCGCAATCCCCCTGATAATTCAAGCCTATCATAGTGGTTTGGGTACGTCAAGTGCAATATCGCGAGCACCCGAAAAGAACATATTGCGAACATCGAACAAATAGGGTACGTTGCCGCCGATTCGAAGCCCTCTGCCACGTCGCCGGGGGTGTTTGCCGGGCTCGCGAATCCGGTCATAAGGAGGGAAAGATGGCGCAGAACCAGTTACGCGTGGTCGAAGGGGGCGCAATGGACAAGTCGAAGGCGCTCGATGCGGCGCTTTCCCAGATCGAGCGGGCGTTCGGCAAAGGCTCGATCATGCGCCTCGGCAAGGGCTCGAAGCCGATCGAGATCGAGACCATTTCGACCGGCTCGCTCGGGCTCGACATCGCGCTCGGCATCGGCGGCCTGCCGCGCGGGCGGGTGGTCGAGATCTACGGGCCGGAATCCTCAGGTAAGACCACGCTTGCGCTCCATTGCGTCGCCGAGGCGCAGAAGCGCGGCGGCATCTGCGCCTTCATCGATGCGGAGCATGCGCTCGACCCGATCTATGCACGCAAGCTCGGCGTCAACATCGACGACCTCCTGATCTCCCAGCCCGACACCGGCGAGCAGGCGCTCGAAATCGCCGACACGTTGGTGCGCTCCGGCGCGATCGAGGTGCTGGTGGTCGATTCGGTTGCGGCGCTGGTGCCGCGCGCGGAGCTCGAAGGCGAGATGGGCGACAGCCAGCCCGGCATGCAGGCGCGCCTCATGAGCCAGGCGCTGCGCAAGCTCACCGCTTCCATCAGCCGCTCCAACACCATGGTGATCTTCATCAACCAGATCCGCATGAAGATCGGCGTGATGTACGGCAGCCCGGAGACCACGACCGGCGGCAATGCGCTGAAATTCTACGCCTCGGTGCGCCTCGACATCCGCCGGATCGGCGCCATCAAGGAGCGCGACGAGGTGGTCGGCAATCAGACCCGCGTCAAGGTGGTGAAGAACAAGCTCGCGCCGCCGTTCAAGCAGGTCGAGTTCGACATCATGTACGGCGAAGGCGTGTCGAAGGCCGGCGAGATCATCGATCTCGGCGTCAAGGCCGGCATCGTCGAGAAGTCCGGCTCCTGGTTCTCCTACGACAGTCAGCGCATCGGCCAGGGCCGCGAGAACGCCAAGGCCTTCTTGCGCGCCAACCCCGACATCGCCGCCAAGATCGAGACCGCGATCCGCCAGAACTCGGGCCTGATCGCCGAGCAAATTCTCGCCGGCGAGGGCGAAGCCGAGGAAGAAGCGGAAGAGTAGGCGCGCCCTGGTGACTGGGGCGCGTCGAATGGCGCGCTCCACGCGAGCAAGAGCATTCTTGCTTGCGACCAGCGAGCCCAACCATCGTCATTGCCCGGCTTGACCGGGCAATCCAGTATCCACCGCGCGTGAAGTTGTAAGATTGCGGTGCCCCGATGGTAGTCACGGGGTTACTGGATCGCCCGGTCGAGCCGGGCGATGACGGCGTGGATAGGTGGTCACGTAGCGGACACCTTTGCTGGGCGCCGTTGAACGGCAATTCCGACGACGATAATTCCGAGTGTGCCGCGCGCGTCAGGGGTCCGTCGCAAGCGCCCTTACGCGTGGCCGGTGCGGCGCCGCCGCACCGCCTGGATCAGGCCGAGTGCGGCGAAGATGACGACGAAGGATACGCCGGTGGTCACCGTGCCGAGGGCGTAGATCTCGGGATTGGTGACGGTCGTCGTCAGGCCTTCGAGCTCCAGCGGCAAGGTGTTGAGGTCACCCATGGCTTGGCTCGAGCGGGCGACCTCGTCCCATGACAACGTGAAACCGAAGAGGCCGATGCCGATCACGCTCGGGGCGATGATCGGAAACACCACGTGGGAAAAGCTTTGCCACGGCGTTGCGCCGAGGTCGCGCGCGGCTTCCTCAAAGCGTCGGTCGAAGCGGTTGAAGATCGCGAATGTGATCAGGAGGCCGAACGGCAGGGTCCATGTGAGCTGCGCGCCAAGGCCCGAGGTGTAGATGCCCATGGCCGTGGTGTAGGTCTCGATGAACGAAGTCCAGCCATACGCCTGCGCCAGCGCTTTGATGCCGTCGTCGAGCAGGCGGAATTCGAGGCCGATGCCGAGGGAGACCACGATCGATGGCACGATCAGGCTCGCGATCACGACATAGAACAGGACGGTCGAACCGCGGAAGCGCTTGCGATAGGCAAGGCCGGCGAGAAGCGACAGCACGACGGTCAGCACCATCACCACGAAGCCGAGGCGCAGCGAGCGGCGGAACGAGGCCCAGATGTCGACGACGCCCAAGCCCTCCCACAGCTTGCCGAACCAGTGCAGCGATACGCCGTTCATCGGAAACGTCAGGCCGCCGTTTGGACCCTGGAACGACAGGATCAGAATGGTGAACATCGGGCCGTAGAGAAACAGCACGAAGACGGCGAACAGCGCCGCGAGCCAATAGAACGATGCCCGGCGCCGATCGGCCACGGTTCACAGCTCCTTGCGCACGTCGACGAGGCGGCTCAAGCCCCAGATGATGAACAGCACCGCGATCAGCAGGATCACCGAGTTGGCGGCGGCCGGCGGGAACTGCAGCGCCGTCATCTCGGTGTTGATCACCTTGCCGACGGAAGCGATCTGCTGGCCGCCCATCACGCCGACGGTGACGAAGTCGCCCATCACGATGGTGATGACGAAGATCGAGCCGATGACGATGCCGGGCTTTGACAGTGGGATGACCACGTTCCACAGCGTCTGCCAGCCGGAGGCGCCGGCGTCGTAGGAGGCCTCGATCAGCGATCGATCGATACGCATCATCGAGTTGAAGATCGGCACCACCATGAACAGCGCGTAAAGGTGAACGAGCGACAGCACCACCGCGAGGTCGGAGAAGATCAGCCACTCGATCGGCTGGTTGATGAGGCCGAGCTTGACCAGCGTCGAGTTGATGAGACCGTTGCGTCCGAGCAGCGGGATCCAGGAGATGGTGCGGATCACGTTCGAGGTCCAGAACGGAATGGTGCAGACGAGAAACAGCGCGATCTGCATCGTTGCCGAGCGAACGTGAAAGGCCAGGAAGTAGGCGACGAAAAAGCCGACCACGAGGGTGATGAGCCACACCGTCAGGCAGAACTTCAAGGTCGAGAGGTAGGTCTTGAAGGTGACGCAGAGATCGGGAAGCCGGGCGACGCAGCCTTCGAAAATTTCCACATAGCTGCGCACCGTGAAGGCGGGGAGGATTTCGTATTCATTGTAGTCCCAGAAGCTCACCATCACGGTGAGCGCGAGCGGCACCAGAAAGAACACGATGAACACCGCCGCGAACGGTGCGATCTGCGCCCACGCCGGGACGTTGCCCGCGAAAAGCCGTGCCGAATGGGAGAGCGTCGCCGGCGCCTCCGTCGACGGGGCCGACTTCGACGGGGCCTGCGTCGATGCGGACACGCTTGCGGCGTCGGCGGCGATGTCCGCCGGTCCCTCGAGCGCAATTTCGTGTCTCGCTTGCACCGACATTTCGTTTCGGACTCTCTCGCTGTCAGTTCACTTCGCGCTCGTCATTCCGGGTGCCGGGCGCAGCCCGGCAGCCCGGAATCCATATTCCGCAGTCCGTGTTCATGGATTCCGGGCTCGCCTGCGCTTCGCTTCGGCGCCCCGGAATGACATGATCCGCGCGGATATCAGGCCGTTTCAAGTCGGAAGGTCAGGGGTTACTGGATCGCCCGGTCAAGCCGGGCGATGACGGTTTTGCCGTGAAGCCACTCTATCGCGTGCACTACGTTGCGATATCGCGCGCGTTACGCCTCGAATTCGCGCGCATTACGCCGCGATGAACTCGTTCCACTTCTTCACGAGGTAGTCGTTCTCGTCCATCACGGCGTTCCAGCACGCGACGCTGCCCATGCGCGCCTCGTAGGTGCCGCCGTCGCGGGTGCTGCCGGCCTTTTCGAGCACCGTGCCGTCCGGCGCGCGAATGTCCTTCTCGGCGGGCTTGCCTTCCATCCAGTAGGCCCACTCGTAGGGCTCCATCTTCGACTTCGCGGTCTCGAGCACGGCCGAGTAGTAGCCCTGCCGGTTGAGGTAGGCGCCGGCCCAGCCGTCGAGGAACCAGTTGACGAACTCGTAGGCGAGGTCGGCCTTGCGGCCCGTCAGCGTGCGCGGCACGCCGAAGCCCGCCGCCCAGGCGCGGTAGCCTTCCTTGAGCGGCTGATAGGTGCAGGCGATGCCTTTTGAGCGTACGGCGGTGACCGCCGGCGACCACATCGACTGGATGACAACTTCGCCCGAGGCCATCAGGTTGACGCTCTCGTTGAAGTCCTTCCAGAACGCGCGGAACTGGCCGGACTTCTTCGCCTCGGTCAGCACCTTCATGGTGAGATCGATCTCGGGCTTGGTCATGTTGCCCTTGTCGCCGTATTTGTGCTCGCCCATGGCCTCGATCACCATCGCGGCATCCATGATGCCGATCGAGGGGATGTTGAGGATCGCCGACTTGCCCTTGAATTCCGGGTTGAGCAATTCCTTCCAGCTCTCGATCGGACGCTTGATCAGGTCGGGACGGATGCCGAGCGTGTCCGCGTTGTAGACGGTGGGGATCAGCGTGATCCACTGCGTCGGCGAGGACGCAAAGGTCTTGGAGTTCTGGCCCTCGAGGTAGAACACCTTTTTCGGCGCCGTGCCCTGGTCGCCGATCTTCTTGCCGTTCGGCAACTCGCCCTTGGTGAAGATTGGCGTGATCTTGTCGGCATATTTGATGCGCTTCGCATCCATCCCGAGCAGGTTGCCCGACGGAATGACCTTCTTAAGCGAAAAATATTCCTCGTCCAGAATGTCGAACGAGTTCGGCTGGGTGATCGCGCGCTTCGTCACCTCGTCGGTGGTCACCGGGATGTATTCGATGGTGATGCCGGTGTCCTCTTTCACCTTCTTGGCGATGTCGGCCGACTGGTTCACCGCAGTGCCGAGATAGCGCAGCACCTTCGGCTCCTGCGCATGCACGGCCGGCGCCGCGATGAACGTTCCAGACCCGGCCGCAAGCCCCGCGATCGACGCCGCGGACTTGAGCATGGTTCGTCGTGAAATGCGGCCCGTGTTCGAAGAGGAATTGGACGACGATGACTTTGACGACGATGACTTTGACGATGACTTTGACGATGACTTGGACATATCGGCAATCTCCTTTCCGCCGCTTACGCGGCTTCCGATAAGCGGTGGACGTCGCAATCACTCCAGTCGATCGCGACCTGTTGGCCGGGATGGACCGCCGCGGCGTCGAACTCGGCCTCGTTCAACGTCGCCGTCAGTTCGCTCTCGTCCGGTGCCGCGAGCGTGACCTGGATGTGCGTGCCCTGATATTCGATGCCGCGCACGACGGCGGCGAGCCGTTGCGGCGCGGGGCCCGCAGGGGAGAGCTTCAGCCGGTCGGAGCGCACCGCGATCTTGCCCTGCGCCGTCGCGATCACGTTGTGGCCGCCCATGAACTGGGCGACGAAGGCCGTGTTAGGCGCGTTGAACACGTCGCGTGGCGAGCCCGCCTGCTCGATGCGGCCGTGGTTCATCACCACGATCAGGTCGGCGAGCGCCATCGCTTCGTCCTGGCTGTGGGTGACGTGGAGGAACGAGATGCCGAGCTCCTTCTGCAGGCGCTTGAGCTCGGTGCGCACCCTGATGCGCAGGAACGGATCGAGCGCGGACAGCGGCTCGTCGAGCAGCAGAATTTGCGGCTTGGTGATGAGAGCGCGCGCAAGCGCGACGCGCTGTTACTGGCCGCCGGAAAGTTGTGCCGGCAGGCGCTCGGCATACTTCGACATGTCGACGAGCTCCAGCAGCTCCATCGCGTTGGCGCGTCGCGTCGCTTTGGGGACGCCGCGCATCTTCAGCGAGAAGGCGACATTGTCGACCGAGTTGAGATGGGGAAACAGCGCGTAACTCTGGAACATCATCGCGGTGCCGCGGCTCGCCGGCGGCAGGTCGGTGACGTTCTTTGCGCCGATGATGATGTCGCCCGACGACGCCGTCTCATGGCCGGCAACGAGCCGCAGCGTCGAGGTCTTGCCGCATCCGGACGGCCCGAGCAGGCAGCAATAGCTGTTGCCCGGCACTTTGAGATCGACGTGGTCGACCGCGAGCGTCGAGCCGTAAAGCTTCGTCAGGGCTGCAAGTTCGAGGCTCGATCCGGTCATGAGCACTGTCATGGGCACATCCGCCGCTTGCCAACCCGGAGGTTGTTAGCAAGCGATGTGCCAGCGGGATGATTGCGAGAAATAGCGCGATTGAACCGCGATTCCGCGGTTGCCACCCAACCGGCCGCATGACGGCGGCTCAATCGTCAGCGCACGCTGCCGTTGCCTATTATTTCATCAGCCTCCGGCGCGCGTCGCGGCAAGCTCGGCGCGCTCGCAGCAGAAAAGCGAAGCAGCTACTGAAACAGCTTCAACGAGTTCAGCAGCGTCTCGGTCACGCCCCACAGCAAGGGGACGCCGACGAAGCCCCAGGCGAGCACCAATTGCAACGTGGTGGTTCCGTTCCGGCTTTCGTTCGTCATGACATCGCTCCTCAAATTCTCGCAGGCTTTGCAAGGCCGACCGCAGCTTCGTCGCCGGCAGCCGTCGGACTGGCGGCATCACCCGGCGCCATGTGGAAACGCGCATGCACGGCCTTGATGAAGAAGTTGCAGATGAAGCCGATGACCAGCAGCCCGGCCATGATGTACATCGTGGTGTTGTAGGCTTCCGCTTTCGGCACACCGTGCGTGACGTTGTACTGGCGGATGTAATTCACGAGCACCGGTCCGAAGATGCCGGCCATCGACCACGCAGTGAGCAAGAGGCCGTGGATGGCGCCGACATAGCGCGTGCCGAACATGTCCTTGAGATAGGCGGGGACGGTGGCAAAGCCGCCGCCGTACATGCTGATGATCACGAGAAAGCACAGCACGAAGCCCACGACGCTGCCGGCGCCGCCGGTATAAGGCACGGTGCAGTAGAGCAAGAAGCCGAGCACCATGAACACGAAGTAGGTGTTCTTCCGGCCGATGTAGTCCGACGCGGACGCCCAGAAGAAACGGCCGCCCATGTTGAACAGGCTCATGAGGCCGACAAAGCCGGCCGCCGCAATCGGCGTGATGCGGTCGGGGAACATCTCCTGGCTCATCGCGGAGGCCTGGCCGAGCACGCCGATGCCGGCGGTGACGTTGAGACAGAGCACCCACCAGATCAGCCAGAACTGCGGCGTCTTCAGCGCGTCATAGACGTACACGTCGTTGGTCGTGACGAGTTTCTTCGGCTGCGCCGGCGGCGTCCAGCCCTCCGGCGCCCAGCCCGGCGGCGGCACGCGCACCAGGATGGCGCCGACCATCATGAACACCAGATAGCCCGCGCCGAGCACGAGAAACGTCGACGCCACGCCCATGTAGTGCGACGTCCGGAATACGCTCATCAGCCAGACGGACAGCGGCGAGGCGATGAAGGCGCCGCCACCGAAGCCCATGATTGCCATGCCGGTCGCCATTCCGGGACGATCCGGAAACCATTTGATGAGCGTCGATACCGGGGAGATATAGCCGATGCCGAGTGCGATGCCGCCGATCACGCCGTAGCCGATGTAGATCAGCCAAAGAATGTGGAAGTAGGCGCCGGCCGCGGAGATGAAAAAGCCGCCGGCCCAGCATAGCGCCGCGGTAAACATCGCCTTGCGCGGGCCGCCTTCTTCGACCCAGCGGCCGAATACGGCGGACGACACGCCGAGAAAGAAAATCGCAATTGAAAAAATCCAGCCGAGCTCGGTGAGCTTCCAGTCGTCGGGTGCCGACTCCGTGATGCCGATGAGCCGTGTCATCGGCAGATTGAACACGCTGAACGCATAGGCCTGCCCGATGCACAGGTGGATGCACAGCGCGGCCGGCGGGACCATCCAGCGGCTGAAGCCCGGTTTTGCGATCGTTCGCTCGCGACCGAGGAAATCGAAAATCGAGCCTGTAGGCCCATTCGCTGTGGCAGCAATCGTCATCGCGCAACCTCCGCCGGCTGTCGTTTCCCGCCGCATTTTTCGTTGAGTTTGTTGACTACGCCCGCACCACGAATGACGCAGCGTGTCGAAACGCCGCTGCGCTGCGTCCCCGTCGTCTCCTCCAGTCAAAACGCTTGATCAGCGTTCTCTTGATTAAATGCCATTGCCATCGCGGATTTTATTTTTCAATTATTCAATAGTCGGGCGAGCCATGGGTTTCTGCCCATCCCCTCCCAAAACTCGGATAACAACGACAACAAAGTGCGGTGGTTTCGATGTCGAATATGCCCAGTATATTGCTGGCTGCGGGGGTTTCCGCAGCTGCGGCATCGCGGTGGGCCGAGGCCATTCCAAAGCCTGCTGCATCCTATGCGGCTGATCGCCGCAACTTCTCGGACTTCTGGCTGCAATCGGCGGCTTTGATCGAGCAGCTGCCTGCCGCAGCGCAACGAACGGCAGTGCAACAAAAAGCGGTCGAGGTTATTAGTGAAACGGCTCGCCGGACGCGAACGCAGTTTCTCCGCGATCACGTCGAGACGATCTACGATGCAGTGACCGATGGCGGCGCACGCCGCGTGCGCGTGCAGCATCTCGTCACCGCCGCCGCCGATGTCGTGCCCGGCCTCGTGCCGAGCGCGCAAGCCATCGCGGCGGAGGAGGGCCGGCTGCAGCGCGATCGCAGCGGCGCTGAAATCGATCAGGGCCTGTTCGTCGCGGCGGTGCTTGCGAACGAGCGCACCGGCCGGCACCTCCTGCACACGATGCTGCTGGCGCGGCCCGAGACGCTCGACCACATGGGCCGGTTCGCGCGCGAGGGCGTGGTCACGCTTGCGGGTGCCTCAGTGCGGCGGAGCGGGAAGGCGGCAATCGTCACCTACGACCATCCGCGCTTTCTCAATGCCGAGGATCAGGGGACGCTCGATGCTGCGGAAATCTGCGTCGACATCGCGCTGCTCGATCGCGCATCGGACGTCGTCGTGCTGCGCGGCGGCGCGGTCGAGCATCCGAAATATCAGGGCCGTCATCTGTTCGGAGCGGGGATCAATCTCACGCATCTCTATCACGGCCGTATTCCATACGCCTGGTACCTGCAGCGCGACCTCGGCTACGTGAACAAGATCTATCGCGGCCTTGCCATGGCGGACGATCTTCCGCCCGACGAGTGCGGCGGTCAGACAATCGAGAAACCGTGGATCGCGGCAGTCGAAGGTTTCGCGATCGGCGGCCACTGTCAGGTGTTGCTCGTGTGCGATTACATCATTGCCGAGAGCGATGCCTATTTGACCTTGCCGGCGCGCAAGGAGGGCATCATCCCGGGCGCCGCCAACCTGCGTTTGCCGCGCTTCGTCGGCGACCGCATCGCGCGCCAGGCGATCCAATACGGCCGGCGGATCGATTGCGACACGCCGGAGGGGCGGCTCGTTTGCGACGAGATCGTTCCCGCCGGCACGATGGATGAGGCCATCGACCGCGTGGTGACGGGGCTCGCCGACTCGGGCGTCGTGAGCGCGGCGGGAAACCGGCGCGCCATTCGGATCGGGCAGGAGCCGCTCGATCTTTTCCGCAACTACATGGCCGTCTATGCGCGCGAGCAGGCCTATTGCCACTTCAGTCCCGCGCTGATTGCCAATCTCGAGCGATTCTGGAATGCGCAGACGCGCCGGCCGTGAGCGAAAGGAAGAGACGCAGACAAAAAAGAGGACGGGGAAACCCCGCCCTCCGATATTCAATCACCTGACCAAGGCCTACGCCTGCGGCTGAGGCTCCATGCCGCCGGTCTCGGGCCGCGGGCGCGGCTTGCCGGCAGTCGGCACCGCTGACGAGCGCGGCGTGGCCGGCTCCATCACCGACTCGCGGCGCGGCCGCTTGCCGTTGAGCAGGTCCTTGATCTCGTCGCCGGACAAGGTCTCGAACTCCAGCAGCGATTTGGCGAGTGTCTCAAGCTCGTTGCGATTCGCGGTCAGGATATCGTGAGCTTCCTGGTACCCGGATTCGACGAGCCGCCTGATCTCGCTGTCGATCTTCCGCGCGGTGGCTTCGGAAATGTTCTGCTGCCGCGCCACCGAGTAGCCGAGGAACACCTCTTCCTGGTTCTCGCCGTAAGCGACGGTGCCGAGTTCGTCGGAGAGACCCCAGCGCGTCACCATCATGCGGGCAAGCTTGGTTGCCTGCTCGATGTCGGAAGCGGCGCCGGACGTGACCTTGTCGCGGCCGAACACCAGTTCCTCGGCGACGCGGCCGCCCATCATGATCGCAAGCCGCGACGTCATCTGCTCCAGGCTCATGGAGAGCTTGTCGCGTTCGGGCAGCTGCATGACCATGCCGAGCGCCCGGCCGCGCGGGATGATGGTCGCCTTGTGGACCGGATCAGTTGCCTTGACGTGCAGCGCGACGATGGCGTGGCCGCCTTCATGATAGGCGGTGAGGAGCTTCTCCTCCTCGGTCATGACGAGCGACTTGCGCTCGGCACCCATCATTACCTTGTCCTTGGCATCCTCGAATTCGAGCTGCGTCACCATGCGCTTGTTGCGCCGCGCCGCCATCAGCGCCGCCTCGTTGACAAGGTTCATCAGGTCGGCGCCGGAGAATCCGGGCGTGCCGCGCGCCACCGTCTTGAGGTTGACGTCAGGCGCAAGCGGGACCTTGCGCACGTGGACCTTGAGGATGTTCTCGCGGCCGACGATGTCCGGATTCGGCACCACGACCTGACGGTCGAAGCGGCCGGGCCGCAGCAACGCCGGATCGAGCACGTCGGGACGGTTGGTGGCGGCGATCAGGATGATGCCCTCGTTCGCCTCGAAGCCGTCCATCTCGACCAGCAGCTGGTTGAGGGTCTGCTCGCGCTCGTCATTGCCGCCGCCGAGGCCGGCGCCGCGATGACGGCCGACGGCATCGATTTCGTCGATGAAGATGATGCAGGGCGCGTTCTTCTTCGCCTGCTCGAACATGTCGCGCACGCGGCTCGCGCCGACGCCGACGAACATCTCGACGAAGTCGGAGCCGGAAATGGTGAAGAACGGCACGTTGGCCTCGCCGGCGACCGCGCGCGCGATCAACGTCTTGCCGGTGCCCGGCGGTCCGACGAGAAGCACGCCGCGGGGAATGCGGCCGCCGAGGCGCTGGAATTTGCCCGGGTCGCGCAGAAACTCGACGATCTCCTGAAGGTCCTGCTTCGCCTCGTCGACGCCGGCGACGTCCTCGAAGGTGACGCGGCCATGCGCCTCGGTCAGAAGCTTCGCCCGCGACTTGCCGAAGCCGAGCGCCTTGCCGCCCGCGCCCTGCATCTGCCGCGAGAGAAAGATCCAGACGCCGATCAGCGCAATGAAGGGGAGCCACGACACGAGGAGCGACACGAACCACGGCACGTTGTCCTGCTGCGGCCGCGCCGTGATGGTGACCTGTTTGGCGTAGAGGTGCTGCACCAGGCCGGGATCGTTGGGGGCATAGGTGTTGAACCCGCGGCCGTCGGTATAGGTGCCGTGGATCTCCGGACCCTGGATCACGACATCGCGGACCTTGCCGGCATCGACGTCGCTGAGCAGTTGCGAGAAAGAAATGTCCTGGGTCACCGAGCGCTGGCCGGGCCCGCCCTGGAATACCGTGAACAGGGCAAGCAGCAACAGAACGATGATCACCCACAGGGCGAAATTGCGCAGATTGGCATTCATCCAGCGACCCTCATGGCGAGAGGCTCAGTGCCTTTCGAATCAACGGCTTCCCCCAAGCCACCTAATCCTGCCCAATGTAGGTGTGCTGCACCCCCCTGCCAAGCGCACTGCGGCCGTTTCGGCAAATATTGGTCGCCATTGGTGAATGATCCCTGGTCAGACCAATTTGGCGGCGAATGGTGATTCGCCGTTGCGGCGACCGTGCCTACAAACTCAACGCCGCCGGGCCGGTGCCCGTTCAATGATGATGGCGTCGCTTTGCAGCGACACCATGGCGCCGGCCAGCGTCCGGCGAAAGCGAGCGGTGCCGCCGGACATCGCCTCGATAAGGGCGTCAGTCATGACTTCGAGCTTCCCAAGCTCGACCGGCCCCTCGTCCCCGATCGTACCGATGGCACGGCCGAGCAGTCGAAAGGCGAGATCAGGGGGCATGACGGAGAAATCGCGGCGCTCAAGGGTGAGCTTCATCGCGGCCGGGCCGAGGCCGAGATGTTTCGCGGTGAAATCCACGATTGCATCGAGCGCCTCCTCGCTGCGACGCATCCGGCGTGCGAGGTGCGCGAGGCGGTAAGCGGTGAGACCTTCGGCAGCGAGTGCCGGCATGAGCTGGCGCAGCCGGGCGCGTGTAAACCGCGGATCGACATTGCTCGGATCTTGGGCAAACGGGACCCCAGCCGCGTCCAAGGTCGCAAGAAGCCGGACCTTGGGCAGTTGGAGGAACGGACGCACCAGCACCACGTCGTCGTCGCGGCCCAGGTCCGCGCGGCGGGTTCGTCTTCCAGCGCCCCCCTCGGGCGGGGCCACGCCCGCGAACGACGTGACCCGCGCCATGCCGCCGATTCCCGCAAGCCCGCTGCCGCGGGCCATGCGAAACAGTACGGTCTCCGCTTGATCGTCGAGGGTGTGAGCCGTGAGCACGCATCGTGCCTTTGCGGCGAGGGCCGCTTGATGGAGAAGGCCATAGCGGGCGGCGCGCGCCTTCTCTTGAAGGCCGGTCGTGGGTTTCGGACCGCTCCAGCGCAGGGTGCGATGAGCGACTCCGAGTTTTCCGGCGTGCCGTTTGACAGCGGTAGCTTCGCGCCGGGCTTCCGTCCGCAGGCCATGATCGATGGTCGCGGCGTGGAGGCGCGGCCCATTGGACTGGCGCGATGCCCAGCGCGCCATGAGGTGGAGGAGGGCGGTCGAATTCGGGGCCGCCCGACACGGCGAGCACCAGGGCCCGCTCATCGGCGAGGTCAGCGAAAAGGGCGTCGGCCTCGGCGTCGCTGATCGGGCCGTCAGCAGTGCCCACGCTTCTGTTCCCGCTCGACCGTCTGCTTCACGTTCGCGGACGCGCGGGGAAACTTGCGCACCACTTCCCCGAACGTGGCGCAGGCGAGTTCCTTCTCGTTGAGAGCGGCGAGCGACTGGCCGAGCCGCAGCAGTGCATCCGGCGCCTTGGTGCTCGACTCATATTTCTTCGACATGGCGAGGAAGGCATCGGCGGCCTCGCGATACGCTTGCCGCTGGAACATGCTCTCGCCAAGCCAGAACTGGGCTTCGCTCGTCAAACGGTCGGACGGGTAGCGTTTGACGAAATCGCGGAAGGTTTCTTCCGCGAGCGCATAGTCCTTGCGCAACAGGTAGCCGTAGGCGAGGTCGAAGCTGTCGCGCGGCGATTGCGACGGCGGCAGTGTCGCCACCACGTTGGGATTGCGCGGGGGCGGCCCGCCGGTCTGTCCATGTGACGGATCGACCGCGCTCGGCGCTGCCATGGTCGCGAGATCGAGCGGTGCGCCGACCGGACGCGCGGGCGGCTCTTCAACAGCAATATCGGGCACGCCGCTCGGACCACTCGGAATCGAGCCGAGCACGCGCGGTGCGCCGGGGGCATTCGGATGCTCTGCCGGATCGAACGCATCGGATCGCCGGCCGCTCGGTGCGGCAGTGATCGGCGGCGCGGCCATCGACGCGACATTCGCGGTGGACGGCGGCAAGTTCGCGCCGGTGCGCCCTGGTGGCCGCGCGCCGCCGCGGGGGCTCAGCGCCTCGAACCGGGCTTCATAGTCCTCCTGCATGCGCTTGAGCGCCGCCTCGAGCTGCTGATTGCGGAATTGTGCCTGCTCGACCAAGCCGGTGAGCTGCCGCACCTGATTTTCGAGCTGGTCGATCCTCACCAAGAGGTCGCCGGCCGACTGGGCACGCGCGGTAACGCAACCGGATATGACGGCGATGACCGCTATGGCGGCAACAGCGAGACGGGTCATTATCGTTCGCACTTGGATTGTGGAGAAGCCCAGTGAAACAATAGCCCAAGCTGCGTCGAAATTGTGACTGCGTTGCAATTTGCAGGCGAAACAGCGGCGCGCATATGGCTGGCATTCGCGGCATACGCGCGACGCGCAAGACCGCGAATCGCAGGAATCGTAGGGTGGGCAAAGCGAAGCGTGCCCACCTAGCAGCATCAACGTGGCGTTCCCGAACGTGGGCACGGCGGAGCAGTTGCCTCGTAAAAAGTTGCGGGGCCTCGGCCGCCTTTGCCCACCCTACGATGCTGCTGCGATTCGATGCGGGATTCCGCTCGGCGGAATTACGAACTCGCGTTCAGGACGGTGACCGCGCGCCGGTTCTGCGACCAGCACGAGATGTCGTTGCACACCGCGACCGGACGCTCCTTGCCGTAAGAGATCGTCCGCATTCGCTGCGGCTCGATGCCGCGCGAGGTCAGATAATCGCGCACGGACTGGGCGCGCCGCGCGCCGAGCGCAATGTTGTATTCGCGGGTGCCGCGCTCGTCGGCATGGCCTTCGATGGTGAAGGTGTAGCGGTTGTAGGTCGCAAGCCACTGCGCCTGCTTGTCGAGCGTGGCGCGCGCTTGTGGAGAGAGATCGGTCTGATCGGATTCGAAGAAAACGCGATCGCCGACGTTCACGACGAAATCCTGCTGGCTGCCGGGCGCGGCGCTGCCAAGCCCGGACTCAAGCGCAGGTTTGTTGGCGCAGGCGGCCATGGCAAGCGCCGCCATCAGGGCAGCGGCGAAACTCGCGCGACGGACAGAACGCATGACCATGGGCATGCGGTTACTCCTCTAGCTTTCTGGCAAGTCCGGACCGGATCATTGCCCCCGATGTAACAGGGCGTTCGTTAAGCGAAGGTTTTGTCAACCTTGACGCCCCGTTGCGGCCTCCCGGCAAAATCCCCCCTACGACTGAAACCAAATCTAATGGTTAACCGGGCGTCAACGCCTTTCGCGGCTCAGCGTGTAGTTCTTCTGTGCACCGCTCTCCTTCTCCGGGTGCGCATGCCGCGCTTTTGCGCACCCCGGGAGGTTCCTCGTGTCCGCCTCGCGACAGGCACGGCTTACGCCAGCACCAGAAGCGGCGACCATGCCGGATCGGACGCGTAGCTCGGTGTCGGCACCCTCAGTTCGTTTCGGCCAGTGATGTCGATCGAATAGAGCGTGGGCCCGGAGTTGCCGCCCGGGTCGCGGAAGAACATCAGCACGCGGCCGTTCGGCGCAAATGTCGGCCCTTCGTTGTGATAGCCCTCGGTCAGGATGCGCTCGCCCTGGCCGTCCGGCCGCATGATACCGATGGCGAACTTGCCATCGGACTGCTTGGTGAAGGCGATGGTGTCGCCGCGCGGCGACCACACCGGAGTGGAATACGATCCCTCGCCAAAGCTGATGCGCTGGGCAGGACCGCCGGAAGCCGCCATGACGTAGATCTGCGGCTTGCCGCCGCGATCAGACTCAAAGCAGATGCGGGTCGAGTCCGGCGAGTAGCACGGCGCCGTGTCGATGGCCGGCGTGTCGGTGAGCCGCGTTGCCGCCTTGGAGCGCAGGTCCATGACGAACAGGTTCGAGTTGCCGCCCTGCTGCAGGCTCATGATGACGCGCTGGCTGTCGGGCGAGAAGCGCGGCGAGAACGACATGTTCGGGAAATTGCCGACGATCTCGCGCTGCTGGGTCTCGGTGTTCAAAAGGTAGACCCGCGGCTCACCCTGGCCGAACGACATGTAGGTGATTTCCTGACTCGACGGCGAGAAGCGCGGCGTCAGCACGAGGTCGGCGCCGTTGGTCAAATATCTTACGTTGGCGCCGTCCTGATCCATCAGCGCGAGGCGCTTGATGCGGCGCTCCTTCGGCCCCGTCTCGTCCACGAATACGACGCGGCTGTCGAAGTAGCCCGCTTCGCCGGTGAGGCGCTCGTAGATCGCGTCCGAAATGATGTGAGCGATGCGCCGGGAATTCTCTGGGCTCGCGAGATAGCGATGCCCGAAGAGCTGCGCGCCGCCGAACACGTCATAGAGGCGGAAATCGGCCCGCAGCCGTCCGTCGGGCTGGCGGCCGATGCGCGCGGTGGCGAGCGCTTGGGCGTTGATGGCGCGCCAATCGGGGAAGCGCGGCAGCACATCCGTGTTGGTGATCTTCTCGATGAACGCCGCCGGATCGATCGGTGCGAACAAGCCGCTGCGCTTGAGATTGGCAGTGATGATGGCGGTGATCGCACGCGCCGTTTCGGCGTCGGCCGGCGTCTCAGACAGGAAATCCGGGATCGCGATCGGCATCGGCTGGATGTTGCCCTGGTTGAGGTCGAAGCGGAGCACCGCTTCGGCCGGGCCGAGGCTGAGGCCGGCGGCGCCGGCGATGCCGGCCGCGCCGAGCGCCAGTGCGCGGCGGCGCGTCAGCACAGGACTTCGGCCGCCGGCGCGACCGGCGAACGCGCGATCGTCAGGAGAGGTTCGGTCAGTCATCGCAATCGGTCCTGCAAAAATCGTCTCACGAAAACGTCGGGTACTTGTTACGCATCACCCGCGAAACATGTCTTCGGGACGGAAGTTGACCTCGACTTCCTGCCACGCTTCGTACTTCGTGACGGGAAGGTGGAACGGCTGGCAACGCCGGACCGCTCTCGTGGCACTCTCGGCTGCAATCGAGAACAGCGCATTGGAGCCGTGGTTGACGACGGTCGGCTCGCCGGCAAGCGAGCCGTCGCGATTGAGCGAGAAGCGGACCGTGACCATCAGGTCCTTCGCCTCAAGGACGCCGACCGGCGGATTCCAGCAGCTATAGAGTTGCGCGCGCAGCGCATCGATCTCGTTCTGCGACAGCATCGGGGCATTGGCATTCGGCGCGCCCAGTGACGGCGTCGGGTTGACCATCGTGCCGATCGCAGCCTGGCGCTGCGGCGTGCGTTTGTCGAGCAGCGCGGCCTGGATCTTGTCGACGTCGAATTTCTGCTCCTCGCGCTTTTTCGCTTCCTCGCGCTTGCGTGCTTCTTCGCGTTTCTTCGCCTCTTCGCGCTTTTTCGCTTCTTCGCGCTTCTTCGCCTCTTCCTTCCGCTTCTCCTCCTCCTTGTGCTTGGCCTCTTCCTTCTTCAGCGCTTCGGCGATTGGATCTGGCTCAGGCGGAGCCTCGGCCCCCGCGTCGGCGGGTGCTGATGCGGCGGCCGGGGCAGGCTTCTCAGCGGGTTGGGGGGATTGCGGTGGCGGCGGCGATGCGTCCGCGACCTTGATCTCAGGCTTTGCGGAAACCTTGGGCGCCGGATCGGCCACGGTGTCCTTGGGATCGCCGAGCTTGTCCACCACGGGGAGCGGCTTCTGAACCTTGGGCGCGGTCTTCGAGCCGGCGGTGAGTTTCGAGAACTCGCTCTCCGAGATGACCTCGGTCATCACCGAGTTCGACTTGCATGGTGTCAAAGGGCTTGGCCGCGAACGCGATAAGGCTCCAGCCCAGCACGATGGCATGGGCAATGGCCGATATGATGTAGCCTGTCCGCATCATTCAGCGATCAGCGCCCTTGCTCGACTTCGGTGACGAGCGCAACGCGGCGAAATCCCGCGGATGACAGCCGTCCCATGACCCGCATCACCGTGCCGTAATCCACCTTGCGGTCGCCGCGCACATAGATGCGCTCGTCGAGGCCACCGCGCGCTTCCGTAACCGCTTTGAGCTTGGCAACGAGTTCATCGATCGGGATCTCGCTGTTCTGCAAGAAGACCCTGCCTTGGAGATCGACCGACAGCGTCAGCGGGGTGCGATCCTGGTCGAGGCTCTTTGCCTGGGTCTGCGGCAGGTCGATCGGCACGCCAACCGTCAGCAGCGGCGCTGACACCATGAAGATGATGAGCAACACCAGCATGACGTCGACCATGGGGGTGACGTTGATCTGGCTCATGACGTCGCGGCGATGGTGCTGCCGACGCCGGCCGCCCGAAACCCCCGTGGCTCCCCCAATTCCCATCCCGCGTCCCCTAACAGCCGCCCCACACGGCGCTACCCGTTACACGCGCTCATCGATCTGCCGCGACAGGATGGCGGCGAACTCGTCTGCAAACCCCTCCAGGCGCTGGGCCTGCTTGTTCACTTCGGAACTGAATTGATTATAGAAAATGGTCGCTGGTATGGCAGCCACAAGTCCGATCGCGGTTGCAAACAGCGCTTCCGCGATACCGGGGGCCACAACCGCAAGCGAAGTGTTCTTTGAAGCGGCAATTGACTGAAAACTCGTCATAATTCCCCAGACGGTTCCGAACAGCCCGATGAACGGCCCCGCGGAACCTACCGTGGCGAGAACCAGGAGATGGCGCTCCAGCCGCTCGACCTCCCGGGCGATCGTCACATCCATCACTTTCTCGATTCGCATCTGCAGGCCCGCGAACGAGCGGGGATGCCCCTCGAAGCTGCGCTTCCACTCGCGCATCGCGGCGACGAAAAGCGCTGCCATGGAGTGGTTCGGGCGCGCGGAGACGGTGCGATAAAGCTCCTCCAGCGACTGGCCCGACCAGAAGGTCTGCTCGAACCGGTCCATTGCCCGCTTGGTGCGGGCGTAGAGGATGTATTTGTCGATCGCGATCGCCCACACCCAGATCGAGCAGACCAGGAGCCCGATCATCACGGTTTTGACGATCCAGTGCGCTTGCAAGAACAGCGTAAAGATCGAGAGTTCCGACGGCGCCAGGTCGGTTGGAGACATTGGGTAGCGTCCTTCCGATGCTGCGGCCGTCCGCGGTTCGACTCAAGGTCCGCCGCACCGATTTTTCCGAAAAGGTCCAGCCAGGGGCCACATCCGCCAGCTTCCCCGAGGTTCGGGCGGAAGCGTCACGCCGCGGCCGGAGTTCACGAAGTCCCCGCGAAAGGTGTCCATTCTGGGGCGGTTAGCGCAACGTACACGCCATAACGCGGCACCCGTGGTTAACAATGGGTTAATCTATCATCCCCCTAACCCCTTGATTTTGCTAGTCGCTGTTCCCGGCTTGGGGAACGCGTTCCCGGCCTACGTTCTCCGCTTGTCCACCCGTGCCCTCGAAACCCGGCGGGCGGCTTCCAGTGAGTTGCGGTCATAGACCCGCGCAGTGGTGCGCGTCCCGGCGGTGTGTCCCACGACTTTCTTTACGTCGTCAATGGGCGCACCGGCCTCGCGCGCTTCCGTCACACCGCCGGCCCGCAGGTCGCGGTTCCATACGGTTTTCGGCACCCCCGCCGCGTTGGCGTCGCGGCGCCAGCACTCGCTAAAGGTCCGTGCATAGGGAAGGCCGGTTCGCTCCGATACAATGAGCGGTCCAGTGCGTCGCCCCGGTGGGATGTGCGACAATTCGTCCATCACCATCGGGCATTCGCGCAAATCAATCGCCACGGTCATGCCGGACGTGCCGGCGGTCTTTTCAGGTGTGAGCCGCAGCACAAGGTCTGAGTTGACGTTCGCCCACATCGGCCCCAACCACTTGCCGGCCTTACCCAACACCGCCGAAGGGCGTGGATCGGCGAGCGGCCACCATTGGCCGATCACGTCCGACTGGCGCAGGCCGCATTCGAATTGCAGGGCGTAGGCCAAGGCTCGCGAAGGCGACCCGCTGGCATGCGCTGCGGCTCGCAGGGCAATGACCTGCGCCGCTGTCGGCGCTTCCGTCCTTGGCTTCGGCACCGGGAAATGGAGCACGTCGAGAACGGCCTTGAAGTCGGCGCAGCCGGGCTTGCGACAGGCGACACCGAAGGCGACCGCCGCCTTGATGATGGCGACGCACATATGGCCGGCAGCGATACGCGGCGCCCCGCCGGGCTCCGGGGGGCTCGCCCATAGGGCGTGCCACCGTTTAAGGTCGCGGCCGTCTGTTGCGGAGATTTGGCAATCGCCGATGTGGTCATAGAGTTTGCGGAGATAAACGCCGTAAGGCTTGCGCGATGACGGTTTGAGCTTGTGGTAGGTGCTCTCAGGGTCGGTTTCATAGAGCCGGAACAGCGACCGGAAGGAACCATCAAAATGATTTGGTGCGCGGTCGCCAGCGAGCCACATCAACATTTCGGCTTGGTGACGATGGCAGGCGCCGACGATATCGGCACCGTGCAGCCTGACTAACTTCGGCACGTATCCAGCTTTGACAGCGGCGCTCGACGCTATCCAGTAAGGCGCTGGCGGGCCACTTTTGCGGGCTCGATATTTGAGCCCTGGCGCCGTGGTGCGTTCCATGTCTCGGGTCGCTCCGTTCCGTGTGGCTTGCTTAGGGTCGCGCCCCCGAGCCCATATTCGCGGTCGAAAAAGGCTCGCACCGCCGGAATGTACCGGCCTTGCATGATGGGATCAACGGCGGGGAATCCGCGTCGTTCGTAGATGGGGACAATGCTCGCCCACTCGGCAGCGCGCGCGGCGCCGAGCAACGCCTGACCGATTGCGCGGTCATCTGCGAACAGCGGAAGGTCATCAAGGCGGGTGTGTTTCACAGAGGCACACGAAGCCGGCGCCCTCAAAAGAAGGTCCGGGGTTTGGGTGTCGCGTCCGCCGATGATGGCCACCATCGGATTTCGCGACTGAGTTTCTGCCGCCAGCCGGGGCAGTCCCCGCCTTCCCATCGCACGGGAAGCGAGCACGCTCTGTGAAGTCTCGTTTCTAGCACATCGCCGAGCCGGCTTGCAAGGCTTTCGTCTGCCGCGCCGAGTTTAGACGATCATTATGGAAATCCCGATTTGTATACGCATAGAAACTCACTGCGAGAGAAGGCGATCATAGGTCACTCGGTTAAAAAGATTTCTACGATATCGCTGCGAGAGAAGGCGATCATTGTTGTTGGCTAGAAATCAGAAAAAGATTTGTATCGATGATCGCCCCGTTTAACGGGCACTTCCAACAATAATCATTTTCGGCGGACACGACTTAGTACCGGCGTATTATGTCCTAAACGTAATTTAACCTTGAAAACCTTGCGAAAAACATCGCCAAGTAGTATGTATCTGGCGGGGGCGCTCAGGTGATGATTTAAGAGTCACCTTATATGACCCCGGCTTACAGGGGTCACCCTGACCGCTCAACTGCCGAGCGAACCTTCCCGAAGTATCTTTAAAGCACCTTCATCCCCGGCGCCCTCGCGGCGTCGGGGCAACCTCGCGTTCGCAATCCCGCGTCCGCGAACTACGGAGTATTAAAATCATCATGAGTGCCAATTCGTTTAAGCCTACCGAGTTGATGAAATCCGCCGAGATCGCTCGCCCGGCGGTGCCCGGACTTAATCAGAACCACCCCATCGAATTGGCAGTTCGAAACACCGTGGAGCGCCGCGAAAGCAACGCAATCAACACGGCAGGCGGCTGGTCACCCGGCGGGTATGTCGATCCGGCGTCGTTTAAACAGCCGCAGCCGAAGAGCTAAACGGGAGCTACAAAAATGACACCGATGGAAATGAAGGCGCAAGCGGTCAACACGGAAATGCCAAACGGTAAGCGCCTGGCCGATTGTACTCACGAAGAGATCATGACCTTCGGAGAGCTTTGCATCGAATTGGCCAAGTCCAAAGCGCCAGGGGGTTACGCCGATGAAGCCACGATGGCGAATAACTATAAATTTGTTCGGGAGTTCTACGACCACACGATGAATGAGGTCAGTAACGCGGTTAAGGCGCTGTCGGTAATCAACGACAAAATCAAAATGTGCACCAAGATGCTCGACGCGGCAGACGGCAACATGGCCGCACCAATAACATGGGGCAACGAAGCCGGTCGCGCCAGGAAGCTTTAAAGGCAACGGAAAGGCTGACGCCAAAAGCAAAAAATCCCCTCTCGCCAAAGAGGGGATTTTTTGAAATTCGACCAGCGGTGGGACGCTGGACAACCATGCAGGACAAGGAACTGAGTAGATGGACAATGTATCATCCAAACCGAAACTAGTCAATGCGGTCGAAGAATGGCGATGGGAGCTTTTATAACTAAAAGCCAGACGCAATTTGATAAATCGTGATCCGGAAGAGAGCACGGCAAATTCGAGCTTGCGGAAGTTCTGGCTATCTGAGATTGAAGTCAGTAGTCCGATTGAAACCGACAATCATTTTTCGGTCGAACTCAAAACCGAGGAAGATTTCAATTCGCTTCCGCCAGACGGCGCAGTAACGCTTTTCCGCGATACCACCGGAGATGACTCAACGAATGGATCGGGCTCGTCAAAAACAAAAAGGTCATTGAACCGGGACTTTATATTAAGGTTCAGAGCAAGCTCGAAGGGTGGATTGCAATATATCCGTACACCACCGAGGAATTTCCGGAACCTAAGAATTGCGACCGGTTCTGCCGCGAAGCGCATGTGTGATGAGGCCGATCTTGTTGCGGGATATCCGGTCGAATTTGAGGAAGTGAATCGTCGGCGCCTCTCTATCAAAAAGAGAGATTTGGGAAAAGCGGTTGTATAGTGAGGCTCGACGCTTGGCCGACGAGTATCTTGAAGCGACTGCATCCGCGCGGCCGGCTGTTGAGCAGCCCATACAGGAGGCGCGCCGGGAGCCGGGCAATCGCGAGCGCGCCTATGCGCAAGCCGCACTAGCGGGCTGCGCGGAAAGAGCAAGGGCTGCCGCCGGGCGGCCGGAACAACCTGCTCTAAACGGGTGGCCTACCGCATGGGCCGGATGGTGGCGCGGGGTTGGATTGAGGCCGGCGAGGTTGAGCAAGCCCTATGGGCTGCCTGCGAGGCCAATGGGCTATTGAAGGAGGATGGCGGCAAGCAGTGCCGGGACACTATCCACAGCGGCCTGACGGCCGGCCAAGGGAAGCCGCATGACGACTTGGCCGATCACAAGGCACAGGACCGGTTGATTACGCTCGACGGCGAGCGCGTCAATTCTGCGGCGCGTGCGCTCGTCGGCAAGTCGAACTCTGAGCCGAGGTCGTATCCGTTTACGCTCTTTCGGGACATCCCGACCAACATATACAAGTCATGGATACTTGACGGTGGCTCGGCGCTGGCGAACTCTCGGTTTTCTTTGGAGCGCCGAAGAGCGGCAAGTCCGTGTTGGTCGGCGACGTTGATTGCCACATCGCAGCGGGCATGTCGTTTCATGGAAAGCGCGTTCCAAGGTGCGGTGTTATACGTCGCGGCAGAACGGCGAAGTTTGGTGGAAAGGCGTCTAGCCGCGTTTCGATTGCACCACGAAATCGAAGATATTCCGCTCGCAGTGATCGGTGGTGTTTTCAACCTTTGTTCGTCAGAGGCGGACGCAAGCGCGATAGTTGAAACGGGCATTCGGTTGGCAGAGGAAACGGGATTCCCGCTCCTGAAAGTCACCATCGACACAGCCGCACAGGTGCTCAGTGGCGGTGACGAAAACAGCGGCAAGGACATGGGTGCTTTCGTCCATAACCTACAAGTCATCCAAACTGGAACTGGCGCCCATGTCTCAGTTGTGCACCATACGCCGCACTACGATCCGCTGCGGATGCGGGGGCACGGTTCATTCCTCGCAGCCGCCGACACGACGGTAATTGTCGCCAAGGAGGGCGTATTCCGTAGGGCCACCATCAGTGTTGCTAATGACGGAGCGGAGGGCGACTCGATAGCATTTGGATTGCTGGGCGTCGATCTTGGGTCGAACCCCGACACTGGCGAGATAACGACAGCGCCCGTGGTCGTGCCAATCGAGAGTCCGCCGAAAGGTGAAGCGCCCGGCAAAAAGCCGAAGAAGCTCACAGCCGTTCAGGAAATCGTGTTGCGAGCCCTAAGGGAAGCAATCACCGAGCTTGGTGAGGATGCACCGGCGTCTAATCACGTTCCGCCTAAGACCAAGATCACGACCATCGACCGTTGGCGGGACTATGCGTATCGACGCGGCGTGTCCCCGTCAGAGGAGCCGCGCGCACGTCAGATTGCGTTCAAGCGAGCCGTCGAGGCTCTCACTGCCGCACAACGGGTTTCGGTATGGGACCAATTCGTTTGGCCCATCAGCTAGAGAACAAAAGCGGTAGGCGAACAGAAATGGCGAACAAGCGAACAAAGCGAACAACTGTTCGCGGGCATGTTCGCACGAACAAAGCGAACAAGGCCCCTATAAGGGGCCGTTCTGTTCGCGTGCCTTGTTCGCCTGTCGGAATCGATATTTTTACCACCGAGCCGTTTGGTTCCTTTCCGGTTCGGCGGCACAGCCTCCAGGTCCCACCTTGGCGGCACAGGGGTCGCCTGCAATGGGCGGCCCCTTCATTTTCAACGCACCACGCACAGCCCGGCGAGGCTGGCGAGGGCATCAATCAGCAAAGGAGATGTTCAACTTGGTCTACATCGAAAACGCCGAGCACGGCGACGGTCGCGACTTCAACCAAATTCCCGAACGGAGGGGGATGGCGACAGCCGGCTTTTTCTGGAATCGGCTGGCCGGGTTGCTCGGCATCCCCGGTGACTTCGCAGAGCCGGTTGACCCTGCGCTGGCGAAGATACGGCGGATGCAAGCCGGGTACGATGCGATGAACGCAGCGGCTAGAGGTGAGGTCGCTGCTGTACCCGTTGGCGCCCATGTCATCAAGGTCGTGGCCGAAGTGGCGCAAGCCGTGGTCGACAAGGTGAAGTCGGCGAGTGCGCTAGACACCGCGTCAGCATGGCTTTTGGAGCAACTAGCGACAGGGCCGAAGGGTGCGACCGATCTTGCTCTCGCCGCCAAGGAATCCGGAATCTCCTATGGCACACTGCAACGCGCCCGCAAGGCGCTCGGATTGAAACCAAGGCGGGCGCAAGGTCGGGTGTGGTGGATGTTACCGGCCAACTCCGCCAAGTAGACGTGGCGAGGTACACCGTGCACTCGCTCGGCGCGCTCAAAAGCGCGCGCTATTAGCGCTACAGCGCTTCAAGCGCTTGATTATATTGATAGTTAACCAGAAAGTTAAGTGTTATGAACGATATTCCTCGAGAAAAATCCCTTGTAGAACAACGCCGTAGCGGCTTCCAGCCCGGCGTAAGCGGCAACCCGGCTGGCCGTCCAAGGAAAAATACTACCAGTCCCGGCATCAAATCCATGACGGCGGTCGAAAAACTATTGGCGAAGGGAGTTGTCCCAGTTGCGGAAACCGTTTTGAGGCTGGCGAAGGAAGGCGATATGGCGGCTGCAAAGCTTGTGCTTGACCGCGTGGCACCCCCAAGGAAGGGCCGGTTGACGCTGTTTCAACATGCCCGAGATTAAGAGCCACGCGGACCTTGCAGCGGCCCATAATGGGCTGCTTTCCGCCGTATCGAAGGGGCTCATTTCCAGCGCAGAGAGCGTCGAGCTTTCCGCAGTGCTCGATAAGCTCGGCAAGGCTCTGGAACGTCGGAAATCGAAGCCCGTCTCGCCAAGCTTGAACGTCTGACGGTGCTAGGCCGATGACCACGCTCAAACGCCTCGCTGCGCTCGAAAGCAAGTTGATCCCACAGCCGGACACGTACAAGCCCGTCGACATGCGCCCTGTCATCGCCGGTCTGCAAGTAGCTATCGTCGGCTGGCACTATGGGAAGCGACGCAAGGGCGAGTTTGATCTTACCCGGTTCGCGCGAGCGATGAAGGTCACGCCGGAAAAGCTGTGGCGACTAGCCTATGCGGACCAAGCGCGATTTCGCAAACGCTACTTGCCGCTCGCGCCGTCGCGAGGCGACGAACATGCCGACGATGTGGCGGACGAAATCGTGCGCGAAGTTCTCTGTTGAGGAATTGACGTGGCAATACATCGAGCTTGCGCAAGCGGTCGGATGGCGACCGCCGGCCAAGCTGCCGTTGTGCTCGGTGCGACCGTGCCGACCGGCCGACTATCGAGCGCCGACTGCGGAGGATTTAATCTTCGCGGAATCAACCTGTCTCATTCGAGTGTACCCTGCATGGGCGCTCGGATGAGACAAAAAAAGTGTCGCAATAGGGTTGACTTTCGAATTATTAGACGGCATTGTCGCATGGTCTAGAGCCAAAAGCGACATGGAGCCGGAAATGACCATCATCGGATATGCCCGCGTCAGCACCACCGATCAAGACCTCTCAATCCAAGAGGCGGCCTTGACGGCGGCCGGTTGCACCGTCATTCGCGCCGAGAAGCGCAGCGGCACGACTACTGCGGGCCGCGGCGGAACTGCGCACCGTGCTCGATTTCTTGCGCAAGGGCGACGTGCTCATGGTCACCCGCATCGACCGGCTCGCCCGCAGCATCGGCGACCTTCAAGACATCGTGCGTGCCGTGAAGGCGAAGGGCGCATCGCTCAAGGCAACCGAGCAACCCATCGATACAGGCACCGCCGCCGGCAAGTGCTTCCTCGATATGCTTGGCGTTTCGCCGAGTTCGAAACCAACCTGCGCCGCGAGCGGCAGCTAGAGGGCATCGCCAAGGCCAAGGCGGAAGGCGTCTACAAGGCCGGCCGGCTTCGATAGACGGCGCGCAGGTGCGGGAAATGAAAGCGAAAGGCATGGGCGCCACCGAGATCGCGAAGGCCCTCAAAATCTGCCGGGCGAGCGTCTACCGCGCGCTTGAGACTGACGCCGCGTAGGCAGCCACACCACCCATCCTTGCACCATGCCGGCGGCGCCTTCTTGGCGCTCTGTATTTAGGCCGTCGGGCGCGCGGCGAAACGGGGTGGGACTCGGCGGCCGTCAATGACCGGCGCATTCCGACACCGCGAGGCGGCGGCGCGCGTTCATCGCAATCCGGCCTTGCGGCAGATAAAGTCTTCAAGCTCCTTCGCTGCCTTGTAATTCGTTTCGTCCTTGGCCTGCACAAATGCAGCCGAAGCATTCCGGCGTGAACGCAAGCGTCCACCGGGCTGCCATTGCGAATAACGATTTCTAACTGATCGGCCGCATCCTTCACGACTTTCTTTTCAATACTTTTTTCGAATTCATCGGCGTGTCGCGCCACGTCCTTATTGAATTGCGAGACTATGTCGCCACCGTAAAAATATGCGAATAGGCCCAACGCACCGACCCATATCCAAAATGATTGCGCGTTCGTTGACATCATTGTGTGGGCCTCTTGCTAGGGGCGGTCCATATCACGATCCGGTTAACCGCTAGCGAATCGCATTGCCTGACATTTAGCAATCGATGTGATTTCGGCCCGCGACCGCATCGACGCACAGGCGGCAGCTTCTGAGTAGGGTAGTGGCTACCCTATTGAAATCACACACTTTTTCGTTGACGCTGCCCAGCAAAACGGCTTTGCGTGTTGCCTTCGAGATTGATGGGGTAGATCAACATGAACGCCGACCTGCAATTCGCGAAAGTGGACCGGGCTGTCGAAAAGGCAGCCGACGCCATCATCGGTCAAATTCGCGATTTGATATCCGCGACCGCAGCACATGAAGCTGTGGGCGGAGGATTACGTTATGGAGCAGTTGCTCTTAAAAGAGTTGTCTCCAAGAAATCCAAAAGTGGCTCGACGCCAAGAGCGATGATCGAAACATTGAACGCAAGTATCGCGCTTCAAGATTGGATCGACTTCTGGGTCCAAGAATCTAGAATCCCTGCGATGAGTGACGGCGGCGCCTTCGGGCGCCGTTCGCGTTTAAGAGCCCGTGCAGCGCGCGCCGACGCCAGGGTGACCGACCTCGCCCCTACGCTCGCCGACCCGTCGCTGCGGACCATTGCAGCGGTGCTGAACCAAAGAGGCATTCCAAAACTCGCTAATTGGCGTTCATATCGCCATAGGTTTTTCTTGCGATTTCACAGGCTTCTGTACGGCTCTCGCCTGCGGTACCCTTCCTCATTTCGATCATGATTTCCATTAACGACGTATAATATTTTCCTCCCGGTTGAATGTCCTGTGCCGAAACGCCGGCGGAGGTTGCCGCATCTTCGATCACTGCGTTGTTTCGTTTCCAGCTCGGGCAGCGTTCAGAGAGGGCATGGATGCGTGCCGAGATCATCATGAACGTCTTAACTTTCGTTGGGATTTGGGCTCGAACTACCATTTGGCAAATTCCACTGCCTTCAAAGCCTTCGCATCCCCACTGGCTTTGAGCGCTGCCGTGGCGCGTTGCATCATAGCTTGTACCTCCGCCGTCGGCGCTTCGTGAGCCGGGGAGGCGCCGAACCTCCTATAAACTGTTGCGGAGCCGCCGCCGCCATCGCGAGCAAAAGCTTGGCACTCGATTTTGACGCCCCTGAATTTGCGTTCGGCAAGCTCGTTAGACTTGGGCTTTAGAGCTTCCGTCACGCATTTCGCCAACTCTTGTTTCAATTCATCGGACGATGCGCCGGTTAGATATTCACCCGCGCTTGCAATGAGCTTGACGGTGGCTGCGGGCGGCTTTGCCTGACGATCCCATGCAAAGTACAAGTCAGGTTTCAAACTCGAATTGACGCACCCGAAAGACATTTCCGCCGCGTCCCGGTGTTGCATAATCACAACAACGCTGGTTTGCCTTTCGATGGTCGCCTTCTCATTAGCGGCGATCTTTTGGGCCTCCGCCAAGCACCTGGCAGCGTTGGTCGCCGCATCGTCAGTTTCCTCTTTTGGGAGCGTCAACGGGTCTCCAATATCGGTCAGCAGAACGCCGCGTATGCTTACGTCATCGATAAGCTCGCCAATTTCTATGGGCGGTTTGTCGACTGGGATCGGATAATCAAGAATGTCTTCGATATCCCACCTGTGGCCCTCTGATGCAAGAGCACTTGGTTCGGTCCACAAGGTGGATATGAGCATTCTCGCGCCGACTTCTGCGCATGGACTTTGTTTGGTGAGCGTGATGGGGTCAGTTGTGATGAATGCAGCAGGTTTCCGCTCGCCGACGGTGTCAACCGACGCGGTGCGAATGTCGCCGGTCAACCGGCCAGAGTCTCCGAAGATGATAGTTGCGGGCAGCTTGATTTCCCGGAACGTGTCGAATTTTATGTCGACTGTCGCACATATTTTTGCTTTGCCGCGTCCAATCATAGTGGCCTTCGGGACCGGTTTGACGGGCCGAGTTGGTTGTGGAGCCGGGAGAGGCATCACCGCGAGCACTAAGCCAGATGGCCACACGGAGCAGGCTCAGACGCCGCCTGTGGAGTTGGTGGCCGCTGTCCCGGCGGTTTACTTGCTACACGTGGGGTGGCAACGCCTTCAATGAAGGTGTAACCCACGAAAGGCGCGAACGTCGACTGCGAAACCTGTACCGCAACGATGCGTCGACCCCGGACGTTTGCTGCGATTTGTTGCATCTCATACACCTTCGCGCCAGGAGCGAGCGGATAGCATTGAAAGGCTGGGTCTGGCAGGAAGTCTGAGTGTTGACGAGCGTAATCGAGCGCGCGCTGCTTATCCCGGCAAATCACAGCGCCTGCTGGTAACCGCAATTCGTTCGCCGCGAGTGCGTAACGTGATGCTGCGGGACCGACGACAAGCAGCGCGATGGTGTAAACAATCCAGGACTTGGACATTTCCCACTTCCTTATCTCTCGCCCCGCATCAAAACCGGCCTCACAGTCAACGCTTAGCCCGTCGCCAGCCGGCGGCTTCCGCTTCCTCAGGCGAACAGAACCAACGGCGACCTCCGCCCTTTGTCATGTCGATTTGCGAATAAGCAAACTGTCCCGGCGTATGGTAGATGCGCTCGCCCGACCGGTTGAAGTTACCTTTTATGATGCATTCGGGTGATGGCGAACCGGCCGACGAAGCTGGCGCGAGCAATTCGCTTTTCGCGCTCACAGGAACTGATAACGCTCCTAACACAACGGTCTTTTCAGTGCGATGACGCCAATCCCAAGGCGCGACAAATGCACCGCGCCATAAGCCACGGCGATTTGCTCGCGCATCCGATTCCATCTCAACATAGGATCGCGAATACTGCACATACGCGAGCGCCCAACCTTCGCGGACCATCCATTCGTTCAGATCTTGCCCGTCGACCGTGCATCTCGCAAGTGAACGCCCATAGCGATCAACGTCATCAAGGCGGCACCTGACTTCTCGGCTCCCGATATGGGCCGCTAGTCGATTGCGGGCCTCTATACCGCACGTCCACCGCGCGCCGCTCTCGTCTAAGCAGATTTGATCCGTCTCAGGCGCGTCGATGCCTTGGAGCCTGATTTTAGTGTTGGCGATGGTTATAGTGTCGCCGTCGCCGACGTATGGAATGCCAGTCTGCTCGGCGGCGAGTGCGTTGGTGCAGATGAAGACTGCCAGCAACGCTGCGTAGAAAGATTTACGTGCCATCGTCCCGGCCGCCGTGAGTTTAGTATAGCATGAGGCAATTGGGAGCGCTGTTGCAATGAGAAATTCCGTCCGATTGAATTGGGGATGGGAAGGGTCGGGGTTATGCGCGCAATTCTTGTCGCTGCCGCTTTGACGGCGAGTTCCGTAGTGTCGGCTTTGGCGGCTTGTGGTGAGAAGGGTGGTCCCGGTTATCGAGGCCCTGATGGAAAGTGTGTCGGTTGGGCCAACATCGGAAAGGTCTGCGGAAATCCGCCCACTCTCCGGTGCACTGAGGAACTCGCTCATCCGGGGGCGCCAAGCGCGGCAGAGCACGGAGAGAAGGCGCTACAGGCAAAAAGTATCCGCGTGCCGTCAGCGCCGCCCACGCTTACACCAGGGCCGAATGCGAAGTAGGAGCCACGCACTACGGGCCATGACGCTGTCCTACGCTAATGGGCCGCCAAAGTGGCTCGGGTCGCGGTGATTTGGTGAATCCTCGACTCCGGCCAATAATCTTCGGCACTGTTGCGTTCGGGTAACACTGGCAAATCGAGATCATTATACAAATCCCTCTATACATGACCTTCCAAGTAATTGAGATCAAAGGGATGATCGTCCGTGATTTGAATACTGATTTGCATACTGCGATATACTATCGGCGCTTATGATAAGACTTGACAAACCACAGATGATTGTGCTATCCTAATGTTATAGGGTTGAGTTTTTATTGGTTTTTCTCTTGCTCAAAACCGTCGCGATTACGACGCGCTAACATCGTGCAAGCCAGCATGGGGACCGTTAGGCCCCTGTGGGAGACTGGTCCCCCGGCGAGGAGTTGGGGTGGCGCGAGCCGCACCCGAGTCTGACAAGTGACCGGGTAGAGGCTGAACCGGCCCTTGGTCGAAGTGTCCCGAAAGGACGCGCGGCATCGTTTCAAAAAAACACCACAAATCGGCGGCGCATCCGCGTCGCCCTATCCGCGTCTTTGGACGCATCAAGAGGAACGCGCCCGGCATGCTTGTCGGGGCGTTCACCCCTCACAGGAGCACACATACATGACCAACCAAATTCGATTTCTTCGTTATCCCGAACTTCGAGATCGCGGCGTCGCCTACTCGCCAAGCAGCCTTTACCGCCTTGAAGCAGCCGGCCAATTCCCCCGCCGGGTGAAATTAGGTCCACGTTCGGTCGGCTGGATCGAATCCGAAATCGAGGCGCATGTCTCGAAGCTCGCTGCACGGGGGCGATAATTGAAGCATATTCCCAAACACCTTGCCGATTTGCTTAACCAACTTGGACTTGAAGCACCACCGCCGGGCAAGCGATTGCGCTCGGCCGCTGTCCATAAAGCCCTCGAAACTGTCGTTCCCGGTCGCCGCCAGTTCATCAAGTTTGAATTACGCGAAGCCGGGCTCTTTTAAAACCGAGAGGAACGATTTGTGAAAACCCCGTTTCCTAACATCCGGGCAATCGCCGAAAGCGAAGCGCCCCAACGACTCCACGCCGTCGCGAAACCAACTGCACCGAAACCTCGGACCATGAGCGTTAAAGATATTTGCGTGGCGACCGGCATTCCCGAAAAGCCGAACGGCCGAATCCCACTCGCTGCCGTCGATAAGTTTATGAAGTTGAGAGGATGGGATTTCGAGAAACGAATGATTTGGAAAAGCGACGCACGCCAGTGCGGATTGATTGACTAACTCTAGCTCGACTAAACCGAAACCAAAAAGGAATTGTGATTATGTCAAGTATTATGCTGAATGACCTCGCCCGCATGGCACGCGACGGCAGTGCGCCGCTGATCGGCCGACCTATTACCGAGCCGAGCGCCTTGGAGCGCGCTAATTTTATGCTCACTCACAACAACATGACTCCGGAACAGTGGCAGGAAAGCCAGCGTCAGCTTCAACGCGAAGCCATCGAAGACAAAATCTTGATGGAATATCGAGGCGAAATTCCTGGCAATGTGGTTGCCGACGTTCGCGGCCTCCGTGGTGCGCGGTGCGAGTGGGTTAGATTTAAGGCTTGGCTCGCGCGAACGACCGCCGAGCTATCCGAGCTTGAAAGTACGAAGGCCCGGCTGTCGGATATCATGTCGGCGCCGGACAAGACTGCCGGCGTCATCGGCGCTTTGATATCGCGCACCGCAGCGTTCTTACTCGGTAAGGGCGGTGCCGACGATGACGCCACCGAGCGACTCGAACTCGACAAAAAACTTGCTGCCGAGCGTCATCGAAGCCAAGCGGCAGCGGAGGCATTGCCCGAAATCGAGCGGCAAATCGAAGTCAAACAGATGCAGGTCGAGGCGCTACAAAGTCGCGAAGGCGAGTTTTTAAATCCGGCGATGCAGGATTTGCTCGAAGCTTCGGGGGTCGCAAAGCTCTTGGCTCGACGACGCGCGGAGGTACTGGCGCTCGAATTGATTATCCGCGATTGCGACCGCGATTTCCCTTGGGATTATTACAACGATCACAGGCCGAAGCATTCCGAAGTCTGCGACATCGAATGGCGCCACACGTGGCGCGATGTCGCTGGCGCTCTGCGGTCGGACCCGCGCGCCGAAGTCGGCAAGCTGTTGCCGAAGATCAAGGCGTGACCGCAATGGACGATAATTGCACTTCCGCGTTTTGGCTGGCGAGTAGGGCAACCCATCGGGTTTTAACCCGCGCGCCAATCATCGAACTCGCGTTGTCCGACCCGGCCACTGTCTTTCGAGACGCACGCCGCGAAGCCACGTTGATGCTCGCGCAGCAGCCGACCGACGAGTCGCGGGCCACGGCGCTTTTGATCGGTGCCCATGGCGTTCGTCGCGCTGGCGAGTTGCCGCCGAATTGGCTCGCATGTGCGTCGAGATTGCCGGCTCGCCTTGGCCCGACAGGCTACCGGCGAGCGCGAGAATCTTTGTCGACCATCGATGGCCCACGATTTAGCGGGTCGCCGCCGAACTTCTCTATTCGCGATTTGTGATGGTTTCGCGAGTGCTTGAACTCTGCGGCATGAGGGAGATTGCAGCGTGAGAAATCCCGCATCCTTCTATACCGCCGGTCGCATGGTCCATAAGCTCTCGACCGCCGGCACCGTTGAGGCGGTGTCGGTCGAAAAGCCGCACGACGTGCTGACGAACGCCAAACGCGACGTGTCGGTCGCGCTGGCCGCGTTTAACGGCGCGCCGGAGGTTCGCCGCACGGCGCGCTCGCTCGCGCTGTCTGTTTTGGTCGGCGCGATCTCGCAAACTCGCGGTGGGCTGGATGAGGCTTGGCAAGCCGCGATGTCGCCCATCGCGAATCAACCGGCGTTGTTCGCCGTCGCTGCCGAAGCTCGCAAATTCGTTTCCGAGAATTGGGGCCGCATAAGGCGCCTCGCACTGGTGTTGTGCGCCGAGAGGCGCCTAAATCTGAGTGAGGCGAAATGGGTCATGAATGTTGACGAATCGCAGCCGCAGCAGATGGCGGCATAAAGTTTCAGGCCAAGCTCGGGATTTTCCGCAGGTAGGCGTGAGTATCAGCGATAGAAAAGAGGCCGATTTGGACCCGAGCTTGGCCGTTTGGGGAACATCCGCAAATCGCGCCATCTCACGCAGCTAATTCCCTTGGCCGGCGGTTTCGGACGCTGATGGGGCAGCGTTAAGGCGGCACCGGGCCGGCCGATTCCTTTTGCCGGTGCCGTCACCTCCCAACCTTCGCGCCGTCGTCAGCCGTTCGTTAATCCGGGCCGGCTGCTACTCGGGGGCCTTGGCCGGACGGAGGCATGGGCGCGGCTCCTAAACGCAAACAGCACCCGGTCGGGTGCTGCTACGGGAATCCTGTGATGCGAACGGCGGTCAGGTTGCGGCGTCAACCTGACGGTGCGGATTGCACCTCTCGGGAAAAAAGTAACCGGCGGACGTGCCGGCATCATTCCAGCCCAACGTCATCAAGACTTCGGCTACCGAATACAGCGCCAACTCCATCAGTTCCCGCAGCGACTCGTGCATCAGTCGAGAAGAAATCTAGAAGGCTCGATACAAGGCCCAACTGAAAGAGCGCGCCTGGAACGCTTGCGGCTTCTAGTGCCAGCGCCGCATTTCCCATGGCGTGCTTTTGGTCGTGAATTAAATCGCACGCGGCATGGTTATGCGCTCGATCTGCTTCATCGAACCGGTCCACATGGTTCATGTACCGGGCTTCGATTATCGCAACAGGACAATCCTTCGTGGTGATTGCAACGGTCATTGGTACTTCCCCCAACCGCGCCGGAAGGGTCGGCGCATCCCCCTGGACTCCCAATTGTAAGCTTATGCTTGGAAAGTCGGCGGTGTCAAGCCTAACCCATTGAAAGTATTATAGCTTTAGCTATCAATTGGCTATTGGCCGTTACTACCTAGCGGGAACGTATACTAGTAGAATCAATGACTTAGCTTTAACAATGGGTTATCACAGTTGCAAGGCCGTCATTCACGGGACCCGATGCCGCACGGTCCGAGCGCCCATGCCCCCAGTCATGAGCGTCAGAATACGTCAGGGCCACCCGCATCGCTGCGGATGGCCCCTGGAAGTTGTTGCTGACAGCGAGTTCGTGCGTCAGGCTTATGGCTGCGGCCTTTCGTAAGGCGAGCCCGACGTGCCTTCCGGTCCCTGCGGCGGCGGGTTGCGGCGTTCGGCCATGAACTGGTCGAATTCCACCTTGTCTTTGGCATGGCGCAGCCGGTCGAGGAACTCGCGGAACTCCTTTTGCTCCTCTTCGAGACGTCGCAGCGTGTCGGCGCGATATTCGTCAAAGGCGCGGTTGCCGCTCGAGCGCGAGCCCCACGGGGGCGTGCCCCAGCCCGACCGCTGACGCATGCGTTCCATCTTCTCCTGTAGGCGCTCCATTTTGCGCTGCCAACGGTCTGTGCCGCAGTAGTGTGAACAGCCCATTCTTCCGCTCCCGATGATGAAGGCGAGCATTGCAAAGCCCAGTGGCCACCAAGTCACGAAGCCGAGGATCATCAGTGCGATCCAGGCGGGCTTTCCCAACTCGTCCAGCTTTTCAACGATTGGCATGACAGCCTCACGATTTGACGTGTGGGTGGGTATCCGCTGCTGCACCACTTGGTCCGACAGCAGCGTGTGAATGTAAATCACATTTACATAGCTACGGCTGAGCTTTCCGGTTGTCAAGGCCGCAACATCGGAAAGTCATCACATCGAATTATTCGCTTCAAATAATCAGCAATCGCAATACGTTACAGCGTTCCATCGAGAGGGGTGAAAGCAATCACCCAAGCGCGGCAACGAGGCCGAGCACAATGTTCCCAACGCGAACGGAATCGTGGACTGATTAGCTGTGTCGAGGATGTATCTTCTTTCCGGCGGGTACGGCTCTCCGCGGCGGCGCGGGGCGCCCGGCGCATGCGCCGTGACGACCCGGAGAGAGGTGAGAACGTCAAACTCAAGGGGGAAATGAGGCTGAGCCTGCGGAGCGTTCAAGGTCCTCGCCGGGTGTCCGGCCGGTCTTGGAGTTAACCAGATGAGGTCGGCCGCAGGCGAGACCAATCCTACGGCGTTGCGCCGAGCGGCTTGAGTTCGACCACGGCGGCGTTCGCTTCGATCAGCGTTTTTGGGCAGTCGCGTGCCGCGACACGAAATTGACGCGCCGCCTCGTCCTTGGCGCCTTGCCGCAGCGCCCATTCACCGGAATAGAAATTGGCCTCGCAGACTTGGGCGATCTTCTTGGCGGCATTCGGATCGTCGGCGGCGGCAAGCACGGCGGCTGGCGTCAACTGGCCGAGATACATGCGGATGATCGGCGCCGGCCACTCCTTCATGTTGAGCTTGGCAATCGCTTGCGGCAGTGTGCTCGGCACCTTGCTGCGCGCCTCGGCGATGTCGAGCCACAGCGCCGTATAGGGATATCCCGGGGTCATCGCGAGCGCCTGCTTATAATCTTCAGTTGCCTTGGGGAGAGCACCGGCAAAAAGATTTGCGCGCGCCCGATTGAAATATGCAATCATCATCGCCTGCGGATTAATCCGGACGGCCTCGCTGAATGCAGTGACGGCGCGCGCGAAATCGCCCTTCTCCATGTAGGCGAGCCCCCGAAGGTTGTAGGCGTTGGCCGGCTTTGGATCGATGCGGATCGCCTCATCGTAATCGGCGAGAGCACCATCGATGTCACCCCTATAGCCGTGTGCCTGACCACGCGTTTCGTAGGCGCGGGCGGATTTGGGATCGAGCCGAACCGCCTCGTTCGCGTCGGCGAGGGCGTGGTTGAAATCGCCCTTTTGATCGTACGCACTCGACCGGCCGACATAGGCGTCGATAAACTTGGCGTCGTGCTGGAGCGCCTGGTCGTATTCGGCGATCGCGCGATCGGGGTCTTCCCGGTCCATGATGTAAATGTCGCCGCGACCGCTATAGGCGGCGGCCAAATCCGGGTCGAGCCGGGTCGCCGCGTCGTAGTCGGCCATTGCGCGGTCGTCGTCGCCGAGGGCGAAATACGCGCTGGCACGGCGATCGTAGACCTTCGCGCGTTCTTGGGGACTGCCTTGCGCGGCTTCGATCAGCGCCGTGCAGGCCTTGACCTGCTGGTTCCACTCCACTCCCGACTTTCCCGTGCAATCCTGCGCCCGCGGCGCCGGTTGCGCCTCGGCGTGGCCACCGAGCAGCAGCGTTACGGCGAAAGCGGCAGTGCAGAAAAGCTGACAGCGCATGGGTCCTCTCAGGTTGGACGATTGGGATCACCCTACCACTGAACGGTGTCACCCGAGAAGTCGATGGAATTCCCGCGATCTTTCTCGCCGACGCGGTTGCGAATCATAGGGGAACATCGACGCGGGTGGCGGTGGAATCGACAGTCAGGAAAAAGGGCGGGCGTGCCGCCAACGCACGACAGCTTGGATCAGGCTCGCGGAACTTGTCGAACGATTGGAGTTGGCATGAAAAACGACGATGACGATTTTGAGATTGCTACTGGGTCTCTAGGAACCCTCGGTGACGATAGCGTTCTCAGCTTGCCGTGAGCTTGGCAGCAGCCCCCAGTTCGTGTTCCAGGTTCGCGCTCTCGCCCCGGCTCGCCCGCAGGGGCGCCTTTTTGGGATGCAGCTTTCAAGGGACGATACCCAGCGATGGGGACACTAGGAGCGGCTGCGGATGCAGTTCTATCGCAGTCGACCGCGAAACGATCTAGTCAGTGCTGCGACGGTGGCGGGGTTGTCTCCGCCGCCTTGTCAGTCAGGCCGAGACCCTGAAGGTAGATAAGTACTCCAGCCTCCAGCAGTTCCTCGGGCTGCATCGGGAGCTTTCGCCGCCCGGCATCACCACGCGCAAAGAGAGCAGCAATGCCGTGCGCGAGCGCCCAAACATGCAGTGCTACCATGAAGGCGGGCGGCCGCGCTTTCACGGGAAGTTGGGCAACGAGCCGCTCCGCCGCGCCGCGGATCACCGCGAATGCGCGCTCGCCGGCTTCGCGCAACTGCTCGGCCCCGTCGGGCGCAATTCCACCTTCGAACATCGCGGAGTAATAGGCGGGATCGCTGCGGGCGAAATCGAGATAGGCCCGCCCCAGGCGCTCGAATGCAGCAAACGGCTCCGGCCGCCCATCGTCCCAGGCGTGGGTGAGCACCTGCTCGAACTTCTCGAAGCCTCGCAGCGCCACGTTGGCGATCAGTTCGTCGCGATCGCGGAAATGGCGATAGGGTGCCGCCGGGCTCACGCCGGCGTAGCGGGCGGCCTCCGCGAAAGTGAAGCCGGAGGGTCCCTTCTGGCCAATCAGGTCGAGTGCCGCGCGCAGCAACGCTTCCTTCAGGTTGCCGTGGTGGTAACCGCGCGGACCGTCGTTTCTCCAGGTCATGTAAATGGCTTTAACATGGATTCGGACGGCGCGTCGATCAGGGATCACCCGAGCCGGGCTTGCTGCTCCGCCTGCATCGCGATGCGCAGCGGCTTCGGGATCGGCCGGGCGCGGCCCCCCGACACGAAGGCGACCCGCACATGGGCTTCGACGAGCAGATCGTCGCCGCGCGATACCTTCTGCAGCAAGGTCATGGAGGCGCCTTTGACCTCTTCGGCCGCCGTGGTCACCGTCAGGATGTCGTCCATGCGCGCGGGTTTAAGATAATCGATCGTCATGGAGCGCACGACGAAGGCAAATCCCGGCGTCTCCTGCTCCGCCGCCTCGAACAGCATCCGGTGATCGGCGCCGATCAGGCGCAAATAGTTGGTGCGGCCGCGCTCCATGAAGCGCAGGTAGTTCGCGTGATAGACGATGCCGGTGAAATCGGTGTCCTCGTAATAGACTCGCACCGCCATGACGTGATGGCCGTCGCGAATTTCGCCATCGAGACCGGTCACCCCTCCTCCTCGTCGCCGAACAGGCCGAACTGCGCCGCATCGCGGCGCGGCTCGGCGACGCCGAGATGACGGAAGGCATGGGACGTGAGCAGGCGCCCGCGCGGCGTGCGCTGGATGAAGCCCTGCTGGATGAGATAGGGCTCGATGATTTCTTCGATCGCGTCGCGCGGCTCCGACAGCGCCGCTGCGATAGTCTCGATGCCGACCGGGCCGCCGCCGTAGTTCATGGCGATGGTGGTCAGATAACGCCGGTCCATGGCGTCGAGCCCAGTGGCGTCGACTTCGAGGGCAAGGAGCGCGCGGTCCGCAACCGCGCGGTCGATCGCCGCGGCCTTGCCGATTGCCGCGAAGTCGCGCACGCGGCGCAATAGCCGGCCAGCGATGCGCGGCGTGCCCCGGGCCCGGCGCGCGATCTCGTTCGCGCCGTCGTCGGTCATGGCAACGCCGAGAACGCGGGCGCCGCGGGTGACGATCCGCTCTAACTCGGCGTCGGTGTAGAAATTGAGCCGGACCGGGATGCCGAAGCGGTCGCGCAGCGGATTGGTGAGCAGGCCCGCCCGCGTGGTCGCGCCGATCAACGTGAACGGCGCGAGGTCGATCTTTACCGAGCGCGCGGCCGGCCCTTCGCCGATGATGAGATCGAGCTGGAAATCCTCCATGGCGGGATAGAGGATTTCCTCAACCGCCGGATTGAGCCGATGGATCTCGTCGATGAAGAGAACATCGCGCGGCTCGAGATTGGTGAGGAGCGCGGCGAGATCGCCGGCTTTGGCGATGACCGGACCCGAGGTCGAGCGGAAGTTGACGCCGAGTTCGCGCGCGACAATGTGGGCTAGCGTTGTCTTACCGAGCCCCGGCGGCCCGACGAGAAGAACATGATCGAGCGCTTCGCCGCGGCCCTTCGCAGCCGCGATGAAGACGCCGAGATTGCGCCGCGCCTGCTCCTGACCGATGAAATCGGAAAGCGCCTGCGGGCGCAGTGAAGTTTCATCCTCGTCGCGCTGTTCAGGCGAGACGAGGCGCGGGCTCTCCTGCACGGCGGCGGGTCGTTTCACGGCGGCGGCCCCTGCGATTTCTTTGCGGCGCGGACGTATTTGTTGGGCAACAGGTCGCTGATGAGCGCAACCACCGGGCCATTCTCGCCGGGAACGATGACGCGCGCGCGAGCGTCGTAGTCGAAGATCAGCTCGCGGCAGCTGCCGCATGGCGAGACGACGGCAATGCGCTGGTCGGTCGCGGCGGGGTCGGGATGGCGCACGGCCACGATGGTGTCGATGCCATGGTCGCCAGCGTCGGTGATGGCGCGGCCCAAGACCACCGCTTCGGCGCAGATTGCCATGCGGCGCAGATGAGTGTCGAGGTTGACGCCGGTGAAAATCTTGCCCTCACGCGTCAGCAGCGCCGCCCCGACGTTCTGCCGGTCGTCGCGGTAATGGCGGCGGATGAGGTCGGTCGCGACATCGATCAGTTCGCGATCCTCGCTCCGCAATGCTTCCGTCACTTCGATGGTCCTGTTGGCTGTGCTCAAGTCACTCTAATTTGGGCCACTTGATTTGGTCATTTGGCCAGCTCCCGCAAGGCAAGGCGGATCAGCCGTCCCGTTTCGGCAGCCTCGCCCGCTTCGCGCGTCGCCGCCGCCACCGCCGCGGCCGCCTGGGGCTGACCATAACCGAGATTGACGAGGGCAGAGACGGCGTCGCGGGCGGGTCGCGGCGCATCGCGCTCGTCAAGCGCGCCCGAGAGCCGCACCACGGCAGGATCGATGGCAGCCAGCGCGGGCGCCTTGTCCTTCAATTCGGTGACGATGCGCTCGGCGACTTTGGGGCCGACGCCCGGCGTTCGGGTGATCGCGGCCTTGTCGCGCAAAGCGATGGCAGTCGCGAGATCGGCCGGCTTCAGCGTCGAGAGGATCGCGAGCGCGACTTTGGTGCCGATCCCCTGCACGGTCTGCAACAGGCGAAACCACTCGCGTTCGGTCGCGGACTGGAAGCCGAACAGGCGAATCTGGTCTTCGCGGACGTGCGTTTCGATGGCGAGATCGACCACTTGGCCCGCCGCCGGCAGCGCCTGCAGCGTGCGCCCCGAGCAATGCACCAGATAGCCGACGCCGTTCACGTCGATGATGACGAAATCCTCGCCATAGCTGTCGATCGTCCCGCGCAGCTTGCCGATCATCGCGCCACCGGCCGATCTCCCCTCCCCCTTGTGGGGAGGGGTCGGGGGTGGGGGTCGTGAGATGTGGCACGGTGGTGCCGTAACCTCCCGACCCCCCACCCCGACCCTCCCCCACAAGGGGGGAGGGAGAAGAATATGCCAGGCAGGAGGACTGGACTCATCTTGCGGCGGCCCGCAGGAGCGCGCTGGTGCGGTGGTGCGCGTGGGTGATGGCGATCGCGAGCGCGTCGGCGGCGTCGTGGGAACGGGGCGCAGCCTTGGGCAACAGCACGCGAAGCATCATGCGGATCTGGTTCTTGTCGCCATGGCCCGCACCGATGATCGTCTTCTTGACGAGGTTCGGGGCATATTCGGCGATCGGGACGCCGAAGCTTGCCGGGGCGAGCAGCGCGATACCGCGCGCCTGGCCGAGCTTGAGGGTGGAGGCGGCATCCTTGTTGACGAAAGTCGCCTCGACCGCGGCCTCGTCCGGCGTGAACTCCCGCATGACCTCGTTAAGGGCGCTGTGCAGTGCCACGAGCCGCACGCCAATTGCGGCTTCGTCGGGCGAATTCGCCGAGCCGCACGCCATGTAGACAAGCCGGTTGCCCTCGACCTCGATCACGCCCCAGCCGGTACGCCGGAGCCCCGGATCGATGCCGATGATGCGAATCGGGCGGGCCATGCCCTTGGTGATAGCGCCGAAGCCGCGATGCGCCTAGCGCATCGGCATCCGAGAGCGACGAGTGGCTCACGCCCCCATCTTCGCCATCACGGCGTCGGACACCTCGAAATTGGCGTAGACGTTCTGGACGTCGTCGTGCTCGTTGAGCAATTCCATCAGCTTCAAGAGCTTTTCGCCCTTGTCGTCGTCGACCGGCACCGTGTTTTGCGGCTTCCAGACGAGGCCGGCCTTGCGGGGCTCGCCGAATTTCGCTTCCAGCGCCTTGGCGACTTCGGCGAAGCTCGTCTGCGAGGCGTAGATCTCGTGGCCGTCGGGGCCGGAGGCGACGTCGTCCGCGCCGGCCTCGATCGCGGCATCGAGCATGGCATCGGCCGAGGCGGCCTTGGCGTCGTATTCGATGACGCCGACATGGTCGAACATGAACGAGACGGCGCCGGTCTCGGCGAGGTTGCCGCCCACCTTGGTGAAATAAGAGCGTACGTCGGAGGCGGTGCGGTTGCGGTTGTCGGTGAGCACCTCGACGATCACGGCGACGCCGCCCGGGCCATAGCCTTCGTAGCGGATCTCGTCGTAGGACTCGGCCTCGCTGCCCTGCGCCTTCTTGATGGCGCGCTCGATCGAATCCTTCGACATGTTTTCGGCCCGCGCGGCGATCATGGCGGCGCGCAGACGCGCGTTCATAGTCGGATCGGGCATGCCGAGCTTGGCGGCCACGGTGATTTCGCGGGCAAGCTTGCCGAACAGCTTGGACTTGACCGCGTCCTGCCGCCCCTTGCGGTGCATGATGTTCTTGAACTGTGAATGTCCGGCCATGGTGATGCTCCTGCCGCCGGCGCGCTGCGCGTTAGCAACGGCGGCCTCCGAATTTTGCGGCGCCTTATAGGCTGGCGGTCACCGGATTTCAAATTGGCGAACGCAGCCCGACGGGAGGTTGATGCGACGTCCTCGGACCTTTAGGTAGGGTCAACGACGCGCTGAGTCATCCGCGCGTGGCGACATAAGCTCTACGCGCGAGTACTGCGCGCGGTTGCCCACCCTGCGCCTGCAACGGGTACGACCGGACGAGATGAACCACGCGACCATCCGTGCCATCTATCGTTATCCCGTGAAGGGGCTCTCCGCAGAGCCCCTCGCGACCGCGACGCTTGCGCCTCATGCGACCATCGTGGGCGACCGGCGCTTTGCGATCGAGAACGGTCCGAGCGGGTTCGATCCCGCGGCGCCCTCTTATCTGCCGAAGCAGCGCTTCCTGATGCTCATGAAGAACGAGCGGCTGGCGCGCCTCGATACCCGGTACGACGATGCCACCGACGCGCTCGTGATTCGCCAAGGCGGGCAGGAGGCGGCGCGCGGCAATCTCGCGACGGCGACGGGCCGCTCCGCCATCGAGCGCTTCTTCGCAAACTACTGCGCCGATGAACTGCGCGGGCCGCCGCAGGTGCTTGCGGCTGCCGGCCACAGCTTCTCTGATGTGGCGAAGAAGGTCGTATCCATCATCAATCTCGCGTCGGTCGCGGCGATCGAAAACATGGTCGGGCAGGGCGTCGATCCGCTGCGTTTTCGCGGCAATCTCTACGTGGACGGCTGGCCGGCTTGGAGCGAACTTGAAGCGGTCGGGCGTGAAATCGCGCTCGGCCCGCGTGCGCGGGCGAAGATCGTCAAGCGTATCGTGCGCTGCGCCGCCACCAACGTTGAGCCGGGCACCGGCACCCGCGATCTCACGATCCCGCAAACCTTGATGCAGCATCTCGGCCACATGGATTGCGGCGTCTATGCCGAGGTGATCGCGGCGGGCGAGATCTCGCCGGGCGACGCGATTGTCGCCGCGGGCGGTGCCTGACCATGCAGGTGCTTGTCATCGGTGCCGGCGTTGTCGGGCTTGCGATTGCGCGTCAGGCGGCGCGCGCCGGTCACGACGTGATCGTCGCCGAGGCGGAAGAACACATCGGCAGCGGCACCTCCTCGCGCAACAGCGAGGTGATCCATGCCGGCCTCTATTATCCGACCGGCTCGCTGCGCGAGCGCCACTGCGCCCGCTCGCGCCGCATGCTCTACGACTATTGCGCCTCGCACGGCGTGCCGCACAAGAAGGTCGGCAAGCTGGTGGTGGTGAGCCGGGACGCCGACATCCCCGCCCTGGAGAAAATTTTTGCCCAGGCGACCCGCAATGGCGTTGAAGGCTTGCGCATGATGGGAGCTGCCGAGGCCATCGCGATGGAGCCGGCGCTCGCCTGCGTCGCCGCGTTCCATTCGCCCGAAACCGGCATCATTGACAGCCACCGCTACATGCTCGCGCTGCAAGGCGACATCGAGAATGCCGGTGGCGCGATTGCGTTCAACACGCCGGTCGAGAGTCTCGTGCCGGCCACGCACGGCTGGGAGGTGCGGTTCAGCGGCGCTGAGCCGGGTACGCTCACGGTCGATGCCGTCGTCAATTCGGCGGGCCACGGCGCGCAGGCGCTGGCGCGAGCGACCGAGGGCTACCCGGCCGCGCGCGTGCCGCCGCTCGTCCTCGCCAAGGGCAACTACTTTGCCTACACCGGACGGCCGGTCTTCAGTCGGCTGGTCTATCCGGCTCCGGTGCCGGGCGGACTTGGCATCCACGTCACCCTCGATCTTGCCGGCCGGATGCGCTTCGGCCCCGACGTGCAGTGGATCGATGCCTACGATTTCAACGTCGAACCGGATCGCGTCGCGAGCTTCTATCCGGCGATCCGGAGCTATTGGCCGGGACTGCCGGACGGCATGCTCGTTCCCGACTACGCCGGCATTCGTCCGAAACTGTCCGGCCCCGGCGAATCCGCGGTCGACTTCATGATCGACGGGCCGGCCGAGCACGGACTGCCAGGCCTCGTGCACCTCTTCGGCATCGAGTCGCCCGGCCTCACGGCCTCGCTCTCTTTGGCGGAAGATGTGGTCGCGAGGCTCGCGGGCTGAACTGTAGCCCGGATGAGCCAACGGGTCCCGTTTCTGGCGGGCCCGATGACAGGCTCCGCGATATCCGGGAACTGATTTTCAACTATCGCCTGCCGGTCGGATCCACCCGCATGTCGCTGCGCTCATGCGGGCTACGTGCCTGCTACTTGGGCTTGCGCTTGAAATAGCGCATGTCCGGGGGCGGCTGGCCCTCCTTCGTCGGCATCAGGTAGCCATCGGCGCTGAGCATGTAGGTTTCATTGCCGATCACCACATGCGGATTGTTCTCGGCGCAATCGACGAAATCCCACACCACGGTTGGATTGCGCTGATAGCTGCGGGTAACGGTCCACGGCCGAGTCAGCGCGTGATCGATGACGGTGACCTCGTCGTAGAGGAGATCCTTGTTGGCCTTGTCCTGGAAGATCCGCTCCTTGATGACGGTCTCGCTGTCACGGTGGAGCGGCATGCCGCTGCCCTCGAAGGTGCGCGGGCCCTTGAAGCCGCGAGTCTCGACTTCGAGCATGTCGTAGCGGCCGTTGCCGTCGACATCGACCCATTTGCCGATGGAGTAGCCGTTGAAGCTCGGCAACAGCTCCTCGGGCCAATCGCGGCCGTCGGTGAAGATGCGGCGCGAGGTCGTGTAATCGGTCATGTAATAGGTGATTTTTGGGGTTACGACGAATTCGACCGGGAAGATCGCCACCATCATACGCGGCATGCCATGCGGCAAGCACAAGCCGGTCGGGTCACCGGTCAGGCCGCCGACGGCACGGTCCGCGAGAATCTTCTCGAACAGCGCCTGATATTCCGGCGTCAGCGGCGCCTGCTGCCCTAGCCCCGGCGGTTTGGTCGGATCCCACGCCGGCGGGACGTTGGCCGGCCGGCGCCATTGGCCCGACCAGTCCGGGAGTTTCGCGGCGTCTTGCGCGTGACCAATCGAGACCGCGACGTTCAGCAATGCGAGGGCCGCGATGAACGCAAAGAGGGCGTGGCGGCGCTGGTAACTCATGGCATTGACCCTGCTGGCTCCGGAATCGATTAGGAACACGTTGCGTGCCTTGGTCGTACACGGCGACGAGCGCAGAGGGACGATACAGGGTTGGCGGCAGGCTCGGAAGAGCCGCATTTCGTGCGTCCTATCCGAGGTGCCACGACAATAGCTCGATGCGGCTCGGCGTGGTAAACGTGCGAATGGGGGTTGTTATGGCGACAGACCACATAGACGATCGGCGGCTCGTGCGACTTGTCGCGGCGGCGGGCGCTGCGGTGTGCCTGAGTGCGACCGCGGCGGCAGCGGCGGACTGCTACCCGCGTTGCGATTACAATCATTATTACGGGCCGTATGATTTGACCCATGTGCGGCCCGGCCTTTACGCCTATCCAGTATGCGGGCCACGAGAGAATTGCGCGCCGTACTCGGTGTACCGCTACTCCGGCGTGCCGGGAGGCACGATCGAGATCCGGTTTCCGCGACGGCCGCGGGTCGTGAGGCCTTAAGCTCGTTCACGACCGCGGTCGCGCCAGCGCCCCTGCCAACGCGCCGATGTCGTCGAGCCTCTCGCAGCCGAGCACCATCTCGACGATCCGCTCGGCCGCCGCATCGTGGCAAGTGCCTCGGGCAAGCTTGCGGAATTTCTCCACCACCTCGGCTTCGCTCGCGAATTTCTGCTCGCTCCCGCGCGGCGCCTCGACCGTTTCGGCTTCCGTGGTGCCGTCGGTGAAGTGCACCTCGACGCGGACAAGGTGACGAAACTTGGCACCGCGGGCAGTGATCGCCGGATCGTGCAGCACCTCGACCTTCCGGGCGAGCGCAATGCGGCGCGGATCGGTGACGGCAGCCTCGGTAAACTGATCCACGAAGACGTCACCTTCGATGATCAAGGTCGCGATGCAGAACGGCAGGTTCATTTGCGCCGAGGTCAGTCCCTGCGGACGATAGGGCCAGCCGACGTGATCGACGGTTGCCTGCGAGCCGTGAACCACGATGCGTTCGATATCGTCGGCGCCAAACGGCCGACGCGCGGCGATCGCGCGGATCGCGTCGAGGCTCGTGTGATTGCTGCCGACGCAGGAATAGAATTTGAGCGCCACGCCCATGGTCTCGAACCGCTCACCGAGACCTGCGGTGAGCTCGGCGAGGCGGAAGCGGTCCTGCGAGCGCGAGAAGGTGGTGCAGAAGCCGCCGTACTCGCTCTCGAACACGTCGACGATCCCGGTGAAGCCCGCCTCAGCCAGGAGCGCGCCGTAGAGCCCGCTCTGCGCGGCGCGGCCGGCATGCATGCGCTTGACCATGGCACCGTATTGCGCCGCCATCAGGCCCGACGCCTGGGTGCCGGCGATGCCGAGCGCATGCACCGTCTGCTCTTCCGTCAGTCTGAGCGCCGCCGCTGCACCGGCCGCAGCCGAGAACACGCCGACGGTCGCGCCGGAGTGCCAGCCCTGGCCGATATGCTCCGGTCCCATGCACAATCCGACACGCGGCCCGATCTCGTAGCCGGCGACCGCGGCGCGCAGGAAATCGCGCCCGCTCATGGCGGGGCGCATTTCGGCGATGGCGATGAGCGGCGGCAGCGTGACCGCGCCGACATGCAGCACGCCGGCGCGATGGACGTCGTCGAGTTCGAAACTCTGCACCAGCGTGCCATTGACGAGCGCCGCATGCGGCGCCGACAATCGCTCCGTCGTGCCCCACACGGCGCAGGCCGCCGTGGTGTCGAGACCGCGCAATGTCGTGCGCAGGATGCGGCTCCAGGGCAGAGCGGTGCCGTAGAGCGCGCATCCGAAGGCATCGAGAATCAACAGCTTGATGCGCCCGACCACCGCAGCCGGGATGCGCTCATACTCCAGCCTGACGACAAAACTTGCGATGCCGCGAGTTTGCGGATTGCCGCCGCCGCTGGCGGCGTGGCTCACGCCGAATACCGGCGGTCGAGCGCGAGGTAGCCCTCGGTGTCGACGGCCGCTTCGCGCTCCTTGAACGAGGCCATATCCTCGATCATGGCAGCAGCGCTGCCGTCGCGGGCAATGGTCGCGAGCACGCGCTGCATCGCTTTGATGGCGGCGCGCTGGGTATCGCTCGGAATAATAACCACGTGGTAGCCGAATTCCTGCAGCCGCGAAGCCGGCAATAGCGGTGTCTTGCCGCCTTGGAACATGTTGATGAGCTTGAGGCCCGGGAGCCGCCGCGCGATGTCGGCGATCTGCTGCTCCGTGGTCGGCGCCTCGACGAAGATCATGTCGGCGCCGGCTTCGAGATACGCCGCAGCGCGTTCGAGGGCGGCCTCATAGCCTTCGACCGCGATCGCGTCGGTGCGCCCGATGACGAGGAAATCCGGATCGTGCAGCGCGTCTTTCACGGCGCGCAGCCGTTGCACCATCTCTGCTTTCGGCACCAGCGACTTGTCGTCGTAATGGCCGCATTTCTTCGGGAAACCCTGGTCTTCCAGATGGAATGCCGCAACGCCGGCGCGCTCGAACGCGCGGGCGGCGCGCTGGGCGGTGAGCGCATTGCCGTAGCCGGTGTCGGCGTCGGCGATCAACGGCACCGTAATCGCCTCGACCATCTGGCCGAGCCGCCGTTCGATCTCGTCGGGGGTGAGCAGGCCGATGTCGGGTACGCCGGTCGACCGCGCGATCGCGCCGCCGCTCGCATAGACGGCGCTGAAGCCGGCCTGCTCGACCAGCCGCGCGGAGAGGCCGTCAAATGCGCCCGGCGCGACGACGATGCCGCCGCCGTTGAGGAGGCTCCTGAGTTTCGTGGTCGCGCGCACGATAGTCCCGATTGCAGAGTATGATCAAAATTGGCGACGCGTGCTCTAACATGCACGATCGGCGGCATCCAGGCTTAGGATGCGCAAAGCGTGCGCAGCCTAAGCCCCGTTCAGACTCACCGTGATGCGCGCTTGACCGGGGTGGCGGCAGCCTTTTCGCCGATTGCCTTGCGGAGCCACTTTTCCATTAGGTCGGCGATCTGATCGGAATTCTTCTCCAGCATCATCATGTGGCCGTTGCCGTGGATGCCCATGGCGCCGAGATTGAGCCAGGTCGTGTGCACGCCCGCCTGTTCGAGATACTTCACGACGCAGTGCTCGAACGGCCCGTGGAACGAGGCTTCGCCGGTGACGATCGCAATCGGCAGCTTTTGCAGATTGGGCAGTTGCCGCGCCGGCGCCTTTTGCAGCCAGCACTTCGTAAGCTCAGGCCCGTCTGCCTTTTCCTGCTGCTCGAAAGCGAGTTCGGAGACGTCCTTTGCCGGCGGCGCGTAGGTAATCGGAATTGCGGTGAGGCCCCATGGGCGCGTGCGCGCTCCATCCTTGAACCAGTCGGGCGCGCCGAGGAAATCCACGTCATGGACCGGCGGCGCCGACGGTTCGACCGCGAGCAGCGCCTTGACCATGCCCGGCCGCTGGTCGACCGCCTCCCAGCCGTACGCGCCCGATTGCGAATGGGTCATCAGGATGACCGGCCCGAGCTTGTCGATCAGCGCTGAAAGCGCATCGCGGTTGAGCGCCTGGATGACGTCGGGCTTCTGCACGAACGGCACTTGCGATGCGAAGAACTGGTCGAAGGTCGGGTCGCCGGCCATGCCGGTGCCGGGCCATTGGGTATGCAGGCGCGCCTGCGGCCACAATGTGTATTTCTCCGGCGCCGTGAAGCGCTGCTGCACGTTGAGCACCTGCGGGTAAGCCTGCGGCCCATCGGTGTCGGGCTGGTAGGACGAACGTCCGCGCCCGGGCTGCTCGACGACATAGACCGCGTAGCCGCGGCGCAGGAAAAACTGCGTCCACCCTTCGCGGCCATCGGCCGTGCCGTTGAAGTTGGTCGCGGTCTGCGCCGCGCCCGGCACGATGACCAACGGATACTGCTGGGTGCGCTTTTTTGGAATCTGGTATTCGACGTAGATCTGCCCGTGCATCACCTGCTTGTCGCCGACGGTCTCGTACTTGCCGCCGACAAAGAAGTAGCCTTCCTTGGCGATGGCGAGTTCCTGGGCGTGGGCCGGCAGCGCCAGCATTGCAAAGCCGGCGGCGAACGCGATCGGCGCGCCTTTGATTTTCAGCATGATGTCCTCCCGCTGCGCGCGGCTGCGGCTGCGCGCTTTTGCGAGCGCGGAGGATAGCAGCTTTTCAGCCGCGGGGCGCGTTCGCGATGTCGATCGCTTCGCGGAGATACGCCTCGACTGCGCCCTTGGGATCTTTGGCCGCGAGAATGCGCTCGGCAGTCGCGACGGGCGCGACGAACTTCGTGGTGTTCCAGCGCCCGATGCCCGTCAGCGGCGGAAGTCTGGTGATGTCGGGCTTCGGATTGAGGCTGACGTAGAAATAAGGCTCATCATAGAAATGATCGCCCGGTGTGAAGCCAATGCCGGTGCTGCGGCCGCCGCTAAGCTCCACCAGCGTATCGAAATCGTAGTGGTGAGGCCACATGCGGACCGGCGGCGCATTGAAGCCGCGCGCCACGAGGTCCTGCTGGAACGCGACCAGCATCCGGTAAGCGTTCATATTCCACGCGGCGAGTTCCCGCAGCGCGTCCGCCAGTCCTCCTGTTGCGTAGGGTGCTCCGCCTGCGATCGGCCATTCCGGCATTGTCCAGCGCAACGGTGCGTCGAGGCCTTTCGGATCGAGGCCGCGTGCGGCCACGAGGCGGCCGAGCCAATCGCGCACCTCCGCCTCGCGACGGCCATCGAGAACAAGCGCATGTGCCGGATCGATCCGGCCCCCGGACACGAGCGCCAGCGCTGTGTCCTCGATCCGCAGGATGAGCATCGTGCCGTCAGGCAAAGGATGAGTCGTGAAGGCGCCGAGGGTTTCGTCCCAGCCGAGATTGGTGTGGCCGTCCGCCGGCATCTCCGGAACGTAGGCGCGGGCCGCGCGTGCAAGCCATTGCATGGCGTAGTGGGTCTCAAGCCGGGCCTTGGTCAAAAGCTTCGCGTCGACGCCGCGCAGCGGCAGCCAGTTTGGAGAATTCATGCACGACCTCGCAAAGGTTCAATCAACGGCAATCGTATCGAGGGAAAGCGACAAGGATGGGACAAGGGATGCGGTGAGCCGATCGCTTGGACCAATTTCCGCTGTCGATGCGTAGCGGTCGCCGGATGGTTGACGATAGACCTTGGTCACCAGCGTTACCGCATTGATGACCCAATATTCGCGCACGCCATGGCTCGCGTAGAGCGACGCCTTCGTTGTGAGGTCGTAGGCGAGGCTCGTGTCCGCGATCTCGATGACCAGCAATGCGTCGTCGCCACGGAGGTCAGGTACCGTAATCGAAGCGGCGCACACCAAAAGATCCGGAACAGTGTAGGTGTCCCCGCTCAGATTGAACTGGGCTTCAGGAGCCACTGTCAGGTCTTCGGGCAACATCCGAATGAGCCTGTTAGTCAGCGCGATGCGAATGATCTCGTGGCGGCGTCCCTTCGGCGACATCGGCACGATCTCCCCGCCCAGCAACTCAAGCCGCTCGTCGTCGCGAAAATAGCCTTCCGCCGCCATGCGCTCGATTTCGGCGACGGTCCAGCGCCAGCGCGGCAACCCGTTGGCCGTTTGCGTTGGCGCGCGGTGCGGCGGAGTGAAGATGCGGTTCATGCCCGCAAAGATATCACCTCGACCCACCCTTCGCGAGGCGAAGCGGTAGGAATCGGAGCGTCACGGCTTCAGCCGGTATCCGGTCCGGAAAATCCACCATACGGTCACAAGGCAAACCGCGAGGAAGATGGCGGTCATGCCGACGCTGATACCGACCGCGACGTCGGCGATGCCGTAAAAGCTCCAGCGGAACCCGCTGATCAAATAGACCGCCGGATTGGCAAGTGCGACCTCCTGCCAGACCGGCGGCAGCACCTTGATCGAATAGAAGCTGCCGCCGAGAAAGCTCAGCGGCGTGATGACGAGGAGCGGCACGACCTGCAGCTTCTCGAATCCGTCTGCCCAGATGCCGATGATGAAGCCGAGCAGGCTGAAGGTCGTCGCCGTGAGCAACAGGAACGCCAGCATCCACAGCGGATGGTCGAGCCGCAGCGGCACGAACAACCCGGCGGTTGCCAGGATGATCAGCCCGAGGATGATCGACTTCGTCGCCGCCGCCCCGACATACCCCAGCGCCACCTCGAACGACGACACGGGTGCCGAAAGCAGTTCATAGATCGTACCGGTGAAGCGCGGGAAATAGATGCCGAACGACGCGTTGGCGACGCTCTGGGTGAGCATCATCATCATCATCAGGCCGGGCACGATAAAGGCGCCGTACCTCACCCCCTCGATCTCGCTGATGCGCGAACCGATCGCTGCTCCGAATACCACGAAGTAGAGCGAGGTCGACAACACCGGCGATACGATGCTTTGAAGCAAGGTGCGCCCCGTGCGCGCCATCTCGAAAACATAGATCGCCTGGACGGCGCGGAAATTCATTGTCCGTTCCTCACGAGGCCGACAAAAATGTCTTCAAGCGAGCTTTCGGTGGTGGAGAGGTCGCTGAGGTGGATGCCGGCGCGGCCAAGGTCGGTGAGCAGGGCCGCGATCCCGCTGTGCGCGCTCTGGCTGTCATAGGTATAGGTCAGGTCGCGGCCGTCGCTCGAGAGCACAAGACGATAGGGAGCGAGTTCCGGCGGAATGGCGTCGAGCTTGTTTTGAAGGTGCAGCGCGAGCTGCTTGCGGCCGAGCTTGCGCATGAGTTCGCGCTTCTCTTCCACCAGGATGATCTCGCCCTTGTTGATCACCCCGATGCGGTCGGCCATCAGCTCGGCCTCTTCGATGTAGTGCGTGGTCAAGATGATGGTGACGCCGGACTCGCGCAGCGCGCGCACCGTCTCCCACATGTCTTTTCGCAGTTCGACATCGACCCCCGCCGTCGGCTCGTCGAGGAACAGGATTTGCGGCTCGTGCGAGAGCGCCTTGGCGATCAGCACCCGTCGCTTCATGCCGCCGGACAGCGTCATGATCTTGCTGTTCCGGCGATCCCACAGCGACAGCTCGCGCAGCACCTTCTCGATGTGGGCGGGATTTTTCGGCTTGCCGAACAGTCCGCGGCTGAACGAGACGGTTGCCCACACCGTCTCGAAGGCATCGGTGGTCAGTTCCTGCGGAACGAGGCCGATCAGCGACCGCGTCTTGCGATACTCGGTTACAATGTCGTGACCGTCGACCGTGACCGTGCCGGTCGTCGGGTTCACGATGCCGCAGATGATGCCGATGAGCGTTGTCTTGCCGGCACCGTTCGGGCCCAGCAGCGCAAAAATCTCGCCGCGGCGAATCTCAAGGTCGATGTTCTTGAGCGCGGCGAATCCCGACGCATAGGTCTTGGATAGCCCGGATACGCTAATGACGGTTTGCATGCCGAACCGGCGCGAGTTTTTTACATTTGGATTTGGTGGCGACCGCGTGCGGCCATCACGCCATCGTGTTGGTGAGCATGCCGATGTTCTCGATCCACAGCTTCACGACGTCGCCCGCCTTGAGGAACTCCGGCCGTGCCGCGCCGACGCCGGCGGGTGTCCCGGTCAGGATCACGTCGCCGGGCTGCAAGGTGATGCGCGAGGAGAGCCGCTCGATCTGCTCGGCGAGGGTGAAGATCATCTGGCTGGTATTGGAGTCCTGTTTGATGACGTCGTTGACCCACAGCTTGAGACCGAGCTTCTGCGGGTCGGAGATGTCCTGGCTTGGCACGATCCAGGGACCGAGCGGGCAGGAGCCGTCGAAGTTCTTGTGGGCGACCCAGTCGTACTTGAACGGTGAGGCGTCGGGCACGTTCGGCCGGCGTCCCATGTCGCGCGCCGACAGATCGTTCGCGATAGTATAGCCGGCGACATAGTCGAGGGCCTTGTCGAGCGGCACGTTTTTCGCGGGACGTCCCATGACGGCCGCAAGCTCGACCTCCCAGTCCATGGTCTTGGACATCGCCGTGATGTTGATGGTGTCGCCGTCGGCCGCGAGTGTGCTGCGGCCGGCCTTGATGAAGTGCCAGGCCTTGAGGCCGAGCGTGTGCGGATCGGGTTCCGGTTCCCGGCCGATCGCCCGCGCCATCTCGGCGGCATGGTCCGCGTAGTTCGCGCCGGCGCAATAGATCGCGGACGGCCATCGGATCGGTGCCAACAGCCGCGTCCCGGCGAGCGGCCGGCCGGCGGCGCCAGGCGAGGCGCTTGCCTTGGCAAGGCGCTCGCGGGCCGCGGTCCAATCGTCGAGAATGCCGAGCACGGTCGCATCGGCAGCGCGCCCGGTGAGCTTTGCCGCGTCGTAGACCTGCTCCCCGATCACGATTCCAGCCCGCGGTCCATCATCCGCCGCGAACGTCACCAGCTTGTAGCTCGCCATTTCGTCTCTCTCCCTTAAGGGGCGCTCACCAAACAGATTTGAGGCCGCCTTTGCAAGCCGAGCGCGGCTGCCCGTCGATGGGCGAACGCCCTTCGGGCTCGCATTGACCGAGTGTTTGTAATATAAGCGCCCGCAGCGCAATGCTGCTCGCGTGCCGTAAACCGCGGGCGACAGTCGGCCGTGACGGCCGCAGTGGAGGAAACGCTTCGAATGGCTGAGAAACTTGTCGGTAAGATCTCCGAATTCAAGGATGGCGACCGTCGCATCGTGTTCGTCGGCGACCAGGAGATCGGTGTGTTCCGCGAACACGGCACCTTCTACGCCTACAGCAACTACTGCCTGCACCAGGGCGGCCCGGCCTGCGAGGGGCTCACCATCGCCAAGGTCGAAGAGCGCATCATGCCCGACAAGACATCGAAGGGCCTCTATTTCTCGGACACCGAGTTGCACTTCGTCTGCCCCTGGCACGGCTATGAGTACGACATCAAGACCGGCGAGTGCGTCTCCGACCGCAAGCTCAAGCTGCGCAAATACGAAGTGATCCAGAAAGGGGAAGAGGTCTATGTCCGTGCCTAAGGCGGCGGCGCGGAAGGCGAAGCAGCCCGCGCGGAGCAGCAAGGCACCGCGAGCCGCCGCGAAGCCAGCCGCTAAATCCGTCGCGGTCAAGCCGACGAGCGCGGACGATGAGGTGTCGGCCACTGCCAAGAAGCTTGCCACCGAGGTCGAGCGCGCGCTTGCCGAAGGGCGCACCGACGCGCTGAGCCCCGACGCGATCCAGGCGCTCATGGCCGTGGCGTGCCGCAGCTACGCGGCGCAGGTTGAAGCCGGCATGAGCTTTGCTCCGCTCGGCGAGCGCAGCCGAGTCACCTCCACTGACGTCATGGTGACAGCGAGCGGCCTCTTGAAGTCCGCCAATCTCGCCGTGTTCGAACTGGGTATGTGGCAGAGCTGGACTGGCCGCTGAGACGAGCGACACGATAGCAATTTCGAATTTCAGGAGACTTCCATGGAACTGACTTCCGACCGCGGCCGACGCGTCACCGTCGACGAGTTGAACACCACGCGGCTTCTGGCCCACGCCCGCCAGCAGGCGCATCAGCGCAAGTTCGACGACATGGTGATCGTCGACGTTGACGCCCATCACTACGAGAACGAGCACATGAAGGACATCCTGCCCTTCATGGAAAACGACGTGTTGCGGCAATTGTCCTACTCGCAGGGCATGAAGGGTGGCCGCGGAACCTTGATCCCGCAGCAGATCGGCTATCAGGACATGGGCGGCCGCGTCACCCGCTATCCCTTGCGCGGGTCGGAAAAGACCGAGGATGGCAAGCACCGCGACATCCAGCTTGGCAATCGCTGGATGGATGCGATGAGCGTCGACTATTCGTGCCTGTTCCCGACCGGCATGCTCAACATCGGCCTGCATCCCCAGAAGGAGATGGAGTTGGACCTGTGCTGGGCCTACAACCGCTGGGTCACCGAAAAGGTGCTGCCGGAATCCGGCGGCCGCATGTTCTCCATGCTGTGCCTGCCGTTCTCGGACGCAGATGAAACGCTCCGCCATGTCGAGACGTTCGGGCACCGCCCGGGCGTCGGCGGTTTCATGATCACGACGGTGCGCACGCTGCCGGTGCACGACAACGTTTACATGAAGGTCTATCGCGCGATCGAAGAGCGCGGCCTGGTGCTGTCGTTCCACTCCGCGTTCAACTGGAACGAAAACGTCTTCCGCGGCTGCAATCGCTTCCTGGCGGTGCATGCACTCGGGTTCTCGTTCTACAATATCCTTCACTGCACCAACTGGGTGGTGAACGGGATGGGCGAGCGCTTCCCGAAGCTGCCGGTGATCTGGATCGAATCCGGTCTTGCCTGGATCCCGTTCCTGATGCAGCGGCTCGATCACGAATACATGATGCGGCCGTCGGAATGCCCGCTGCTCAAGAAGAAGCCGAGCGAGTACATGCGCGACATGTACTATTCCTCGCAGCCGATGGAGATTCAGGATCTCGCCGCCATGGAGCAGACGTTCCGCATGATGGATGCGGAAAATCACTTGCTCTACGCCTCGGATTATCCGCATTGGGACTTCGACCTGCCGTCGACCATTTACGACCTGCCGTTCCTCTCCGAGAAGGGCAAGCACAACATCTTGGGCGGCACCGCGGCGCGGCTGTTCAAGCTCAAACCGCGCAACGAGAAGCAGAAGGAAAATCTGATCCGGTTCGGCAACCACGCCGCCGCCGCTTGAAGCGGCCCAAGTTCAGCTTGACGCGGCCGGGCCTAGTCCCGGCCGCAACTCGTTTGGGACGACATTGGCGATTTGACCATGTCGCTTGGTTGTGGATCATGGCAGCTCAACGGTGAGCGCCGACGTGGTGACGGGAACTTTTCCAGTTTGTGCGAGATCAATGTTGCCGCCGGGCTGCTTCCGTAATCGTGACGGCGCCTTGGACGACACAGGGAGGACCTGATGGCACGAGTTGCGGTAGTGACGGGCGGCACGCGCGGTATCGGCGAGGCGGTCTCAAAGACGTTGAGGGCCGCGGGCTACAAGGTTGCGGCCATTTATGCCGGCAATGACGAGGCGGCGCAGAAGTTCAAGGCCGAGACCGGCATCAACGTCTACAAGTGGGATGTTTCCTCCTACGACGCTTGCGTTGCGGGATTGAAGCAGGTCCAGGCCGACCTCGGCCCGGTCGAGATTCTCGTGAACAACGCCGGCATCACCCGCGACAGCATGTTTCACCGCATGAAGCCGGAGCAGTGGCTTGCGGTGATCAACACGAACCTCGTGTCATTGTTCAACATGTGCCGGCCGGTGATCGAGGGCATGCGCGAGCGCAAGTTCGGCCGCATCGTCAACATCTCCTCGATCAACGGCCAGAAGGGCCAGATGGGGCAGACCAACTACTCCGCCGCCAAGGCCGGCGAAATCGGCTTCACCAAGGCGTTGGCGCAGGAAAGTGCCCGTGCCGGCATCACGGTGAACGCGATTTGTCCCGGCTACATCGCGACCGAGATGGTGAAGGCGATGTCGCAGGACGTGCTGGAGAAGTCGGTGTTGCCGCAGATTCCGATCGGCCGCCTCGGCGAACCTGCCGAAATCGCGCGCTGCGTTCTGTTCCTTGTCTCCGATGACGCCGGACTGATCACCGGCTCAACCCTCACCGCCAACGGCGGGCAGATCATGGTGTGACGGGGCGCGACCGTTCCTAATTCAGAGCCCTCCTGATTTAAGATCAGGGGGCTAGGTCGGGAAAGAAGCGATCAACCCGATCTTCCGGCGCGCCGACCGGCCTTCGCCATTGCCAGTGTCACTGACGGCAATTCATTGAATGCTTCGCGATAGTCGTGGGCAAAATGGCCGAGGCTGCTGAACCCGCAGGAAAGGCCCACTCCCGTTACCGAGGTTGCCGGATCGGGAGTCTGCAACATGCGCCGTGCTTGGTCGAGACGCACTTGTCTCAGAAAGGCCATCGGCGAATAGCCGCGCGCATCTTTGAACGTCTTGAACATGCTGCGGATGCCGACGCCGGTTGCATCCGCCAGCGCCTCGATCGTGATCGGGCGCTCCCAATTGGCGCGAATATATTCTTCCACCACACGCACCTGCCACGGTGCGGCCGGCGGCGCTTGACCTTCAAACAAGCGGCTGAAGTTATGCTTGTTGCTGGTCAGAAATAATACCAACAACAGCTGCTCGCACTCCGTCACCGCGATATTGGGCAGAGTCGCGCCCTCGCGATCGGCTTCATCTGACAAGAACTGAACGTAATTGCGCAATTGCAATTGCTTCGGATCCTGAAATGCGGGGGCAGGTGAAAACTCGATCTTTTGGCCGACGGGGTGTCCGAGCAAAGCCGACAGTTTGATGCGCAGCGCGGCGGTATCGATCCTCAAAGTAATCATCGAGAAATGCTTCGCAAAGATTGACTCCAGTTCAGCATCGGCCGGAATCAAGACCGGTTCATTTGGACTGATATTGTATTGCGAAGAGCCGAACGCAGTCTTACCGCTGCCGGAAAGCACGTATTGTTGCCGTAGGAGATTGTCACCCGGAAACTCAACTGAGACGTCAGCCGAAAAGCTGCAATAGCTCAGCGCGATACTTTTCAGCTGCAGAAGATTGCCAATACCGCGAAACGGCTCACTGTCGCGGCGCAAGCTGAAATCTGCTGCGCCATAACGATGCACGAGCGCATCGCGCATCTCATCGCGGCTGGTGGTGTCTATGACGGGATATCGCCTCAGTCGTGACGGGGACAATTGGTCGATCATGTACCGCGCTGCAAAAGGGTGAGCCGATCAATCACGCGAATCAAACTTGCAAAAACTGAATATAGAGCGAGCGGATTGTATACGTCCGCATAAATCGCCATCTCATAATATTGCAACTAAAAATAGCTTATAATTTATTTTGCAACCACGCGGGCGCTGCATCCGCGGAATGAGCGATGCACGCTAGGGATTAGAGGCAATTTTATTGCCCCAGACTAGAGTCCTTATAAGCAGACGATCATCTCGTGGCCGGATTTTGAGATCGAAAGGGCTAACTGCTCGACTTACGGTGCAAAAGTCCTGCGAAAACGGACTTGATCTAGATTAAGGGGGTAGGCGAAGTCCCATGGGGAGTGACCGCAAAGCGGGCCATGATTTGGCCGACGAATTTGCCGCCGCGACCGCGCATTCGTGGGTTTTGGCCAATCTTCTTTTTGACATTATCAACAACGTTCTGAAATCGACCGCGCCGGACGAGCTTGATGCCACTCCGGTCGCGCTTGCGTGCGCGTCAAACGACAACAGGTGTCCGAGCTCGTCGGATGAGAAATCCATCGGCTTTGACGAGACAGACACATCAGCTCCAATCAGCCGGGATCGCCGGTAAGCGCAGCGGATTCGTAGGTCCATGCAGGCAAGCTTGATCGACGAACTTGAGGCCGCGATCGCGACCAAGACCATCGGGCGTCGCGCGGAAGCGCTCCGGAAGGTAACCGATCTGTTTCTGACCGGCTCCGGTCGATACAGGGACGAGGACATCGATCTGTTCGACGACGTACTGGGCCGTCTTTACGTCGAGATCGAATTGGCTGCCCGCATCGAACTTGCCGTGCGGCTGGCGGATATCCCTGATGCTCCGCCACGCCTGATGCGGAAAATGGCAAGGGAAGACGCCATCGAAGTGGCGGGGCCGATATTATCCAAATCGAACCGGCTCGATGACGCGACGCTCGTTGAAATGGCAAGGACCAGGCAACAGGAGCATTTGCTGGCGATTGCGCAGCGCGAAAATATTTCTGAAGCAGTAACCGACATCCTGGTCGAACGGGGTGATCAGAACGTCGCGCTGACGGCCGTTAGAAATCCGGGCGCGCAGTTTTCACAAGCCGGCTACAGCGGGCTGGTCCAGCGTTCGAGCGCCGATGAACGATTGGCCGTCGGCCTGTGGCTGCGTGCAGACATGCCCCACGCTCACCTGCTCAGGCTTTTCGCCGAGGCTTCCGCAATCGTCAGAGTGAAGCTCGAAACCGCTGACCCGCGTCGTGCCAGCGTCATCCACGGCGTTGTCGCGGAAATTACCGATTCCATTCAGAACACCGCCCGAGAGCAGTCCCACGCCTTTCAAGCCGCTCACGCCCACGTAACGTCGCTCCATGCCGAGGGGACTCTCGACGCCGGCAAGCTGCAGGAATTCGCGAATGAGCAGAAATTTGACGAAACAGCCGTGGCCCTGTCCCTGCTCTGTGATTTGCCGATCGGATTCGTCGAACGCGGCCTGGTTCAGGAGCGATCTGACCTCGTTCTTATCTTCGCCAAGGCTCTCGGTCTTGGTTGGGAAACGACGCGCTTAATTCTAACGCTCGGAGCTGGGGAGAGCAGGTCTTCCTCAAAGGATATTGAGGAGATGCACGCAAATTTCCAAAAGCTCAGACCCGAGACAGCCCAGAAGGCAGTCCGCTTCTACCGCCTACGGGAACAATGCGGCGATGCGAAACGCAGCGCCCGAAGGTGAAATGCCTGATACGCGCTTTCGTCGGCCGTCGCGGGATCTTCCGAAGTACGAAAGCATTGCCGAATTATGTAAGAGATAGCCTGACGCGGTTCGCATGCTGCGCCATCCTCTACGCGGCGGGCTGGCTCCGTACCGTATTATTCTGGGAGTTTGAGTAAGTGCGAAGCCCAAGTGCATTCTTGGGTAGCTCGGTGCAGCCGAGGAATTAAAAGCAATTTTATATAGTAAACTCATTCTGGATGAACTGCCGAAGCGGTGATTTGGTATTTTCAAGCGGAAAATATCCCTTGAACATCTCCAAATAATGGCCGCATACGCATCGTAACGCCTGTGGGCTCTTGGGGATCATACTAAATTGGTTTCCGAGTAGGTTAGGGAAAGCAGCATGAGCAACGATAATGGCATTGCCTCTCGTCTCGCGTTCATTCGCATGGACGACGGGACGCGAGCCGCCTTGCGGGAATTGCAGCCGCTGATCGCAAAAGAGCTTCCGGGTATTCTCGACGGATTTTACGCGCAGGTGTCCCTGTTTCCGGAGACCTCGCGATTTTTCTCCAGCCAGTCGCACATGGCGCAAGCCAAAGGTGCGCAGTTGCGCCATTGGGCGACCATCGCGTCCGCGACTTTCGACGAGACCTACGTCCGCGCGGTGACGAAAATCGGCGAGACCCACAATCGGATCGGCCTTGAGCCCCGCTGGTATATCGGCGGGTACAGCTTCATTCTGGCCGGTCTGCTGCGCGCCGTCGAAATGAGTGTAACGGAAGGCTGGGTGGGCGGCGCGGCTGCCCGGGAAAAGAAGGCTTCGCTGCAAAATGCGCTGGTAAAGGCTGCACTGCTCGACATGGATTACGCCATATCGGTCTATCTCGAACGCGCCGAGGCGGATCGGAAGGCCGCGGAGGCGAAGGCCGAGGCCGAAAAGAAAGCCGCAGAGGAAAAGGCGAATGCCGAGCGCAAAGCGGCAATGCGCAAGCTGGCCGACGACTTCGAGGCCGCGGTCGGCGGTATTGTCCAGACGGTGTCATCGGCTTCGGCGCATCTGGAGACGGCAGCCAATACGCTCACCAAGACAGCTAACACCACCCAGGAACTGTCCACCGTCGTCTCGTCCGCGGCTGAGGAAGCATCCAGCAACGTTCAGTCAGTCGCGTCGGCGACGGAAGAGATGACCTCGTCCATCGGTGAGATCAGCCGGCAGGTCCAGCAATCGAGCAAGATCGCGACCGAAGCCGTCAGGCAAGCGGGGCAGACCGACGTCCGGATCAACGAGCTGTCGAAGGCCGCTCAGCGGATCGGCGATGTCGTCAAGCTCATCACGTCGGTTGCCGAACAGACAAATCTTCTGGCGCTCAATGCGACGATCGAGGCGGCCCGTGCCGGCGAGGCGGGCAAGGGTTTCGCAGTGGTCGCGCAAGAGGTCAAAGCGCTCGCGGCCCAAACTGCCAAGGCCACGGATGAGATCAGTTCGCAGATCACCGGAATGCAGGCCGCGACGCAGGAATCGGTCTCCGCAATCAAGGCGATTGGCGACACGATCGGGCACATCTCCGAGATTTCGTCGACCATCGCCGCCGCCGTCGAGGAGCAGGGCGCAGCAACGCAGGAGATCGCGCGCAACGTCGGGGAAGCGGCGAAGGGCACCACCCAGGTCGCGACCAACATTACCGACGTGAACCGCGGCGCCAACGAAACCGGATCGGCATCGGCGCAAGTGCTGTCGTCGGCGCAATCGCTCTCCACCGAGAGCAACAAGCTCAAACTCGAAGTGCAAAAATTCCTGGAAACGGTTCGGGCGGCCTGACGGGGGCCACTCGGATCTCAAGCACGCGCGGGCCGTGCGCCCGCGCGTGCCCACACTGTTGAGCGGATGGCCAATCACCTCGCGAGCGCGGTCTCGCGGAATTCGCCCTGCCATTTCGCGGCGTACGCGGCACGCGGCACTTCCTCGCCGCGCAGGACCACCTTGGCGATCCGGCGCGTGTTGGAAATGTTGTCGAGCGGATTGGCGTCGAGGACGATGAAGTCGGCGTTGCGGCCGGGAGCGAAGAGGCCGGTGTTGAAATGGCCGATCTCGGCACCGTCGCGCGTCGCGGCGACGATCGCCTCCGACGGTGTCATGCCCATCGCCACCATGCTTTCGAGATCGAGGTGGTTGAAATAGCCGATCAGGAAACGGCTCTGGCCGGTGTCGGTGCCGTCGACCACTTTGATGCCGGCGGCGCGCAGTCGCATGGCGCTGACCGAGTCCGACTGGAAATTGCGCTTGGCGCGGGCGACCTGCTCCGGCGTCATCTTGCGAAGCGGCTCGCCCCAGTATTGCTCGATCTGCTGCGGCGAGTAGGTCGCCTTCAGCAGCGGATCGTCGAGCCACACGGGCCGACCGCCGCCTTGCGTGTTCATCCACGCGGTGATGAGCGAAAGCGTCATCCACATGTTGGGCCGGTCGTTGCGGGCGACGCGGTCCTTGACGAGAGCGACCATCTCGTCATCGGCGACTTCGCCTTCGCGGACGGGAACATGGAGCCAGCCTTCCATGCCGCCGCGCACCATCTCCTTGGCGTCCGCCTGGCGGACATTGTGGACGGCGACCGGCGCGCCATAGCGGTGCGCCTCATCGAGGATGGCGCGGTAAAGCACGGGCGTCAGCGTCGGCTTCGTGTGATTGCGGTCATCGACCCAGATCTTGATGAACTCCGGCTTCATGCGGACATAGTCCGCGACCGCCGCGCGGGCCTCGTCGACCGTCGTCACCGGATAAGAAATATCGACCCGCGAGGGATGACCCTGCGCGCCCGAGCCCGGCCACGCCATGCCGGCGCCCGCCGTCTTGAAGAGCGCCGCGCCGGGAATGACTTCCTCGCGCACGCGCAGCGGCACGTCGCCCCAGTGGGTGCGCCCGCCATGCATATCGGACCGATCGACATAATCGCCGATGCTCACCACCGCGCCGACTCCGTTGAACGCGAGGCGCCGCAGATGGTCGACGAGATTGTCGCGCGTGAAGGTCTCCTTGGACATCGTCCCGGCGGGGATGTTCTGGAATCCGATGTGCCCGTGGAGATCGACGATCGTCGGCATCACGGTCTTGCCGGCGAGGTCGACACGAACGGCGCCCGGCGGCGCCTGCAATGCGCCGCGCCGACCGACTGCCGCAAAGCGCCCATTCTCGACGACAAAGGCACCGTCTTCGATGACGCTGCCGTCACCAGTGATGACCCGTGCGCCCTCATAGACGGTTGCGGTCTGCGCCCGCGCCGGTGCGAACATGGCCGGCACCAGCGCGACGCCGAGCGCGATGCACGCAAGCATGGGCGGTCGTTCTGACATTTTGTCCTCCCGTACAGCCGCTCTAGGGTGCGCAAAGGCGGCCGCGACGCTTTTTTGTTATTTGCGACGGTCGTTCCGCCGTGCGCGCGCGGGACGACGCGGTTATGGTGCGCAGGCGCGGACATCTCCGCGCTTTGCGCACCCTACCAATCGATGGCTAATCCCGCACCACGACGAGGCGGTCGTTGCCGGACTCTCCGCCCCACAATTCGCCCGGGCGGCCGAGCATCTGGCGCACGCTTGCGCCACGCTTGTCGCTCGGGAATGTGGTGAAGCTCTCGGTCTTGGGATCGAAGCGCTGGATCGCATTGGCGAGCCAGTCAGTCGCCCATACCCGGTCCTTGTCGTCGACGTAGACCGCGTAGGTGCCGGATTTGCTCTTCGGCATCGAGTAGACGGTCCACGACTTCGCGGCCGGGTCGTAGCGCCCGATGCCGCCGGCGTTCCAGAAGCTCACCCACAGCACGCCCTTCGAATCCGACCAGATGCGCCGCGGGCCGACGCCCTTGCGCGGCGGATCGACCACCGTGACGGCGCCGGTGTCGTTATCGACCTTGCCGATGAAGTCGCCGGCGAGCGAGGCAAACCAGACGTCGCCCGTCGGCGTCGAGGTGATGCCGTAGCTGCCGGGACGCGGCGAGTGCCATGCATCGACCTTGCCGGTCTTCGGATCGACGCGGCCGTGCACGCCGGCCTGGCCCGTGAACCACAGGATGCCCTTTTTGTCGAAGGTCGCGGTGTTGAGATTGGCGTAGCCGAATTCCTTCGGCAGCGGGAAGAGCTTTACCTCGAGCGTCACCGGATCGACGCGGGCGATGGCATTCTGGCCGCCTTCAGTGATCCAGGGCGCACCGTCCGGTCCGACGATGACGCCATGGGGTGCCGCGCCGGGGCCGAGCGGTATTTCCTCGTTCTTGCCGGTCTTGGGATCGAAGCGGCCGAGGAAGCCGCGTTGCTGGCCGCTGTACCAGACGCGGCCGTCGGGCGCGGGCGCGACATCGTGCGGATAGGCGCCGGGCGGCAGCTGATAGAACGTCGCTTCCGCCGCGACGGCAGCGAAACCGCCGAGACATGTGGCAGCAGCGCACGCCAGCGCCGCGACCGTCGTGGTGATGAGCTTCATTTTCCTCTCCATGATCGAATCTTAAGTGCGTCTTGCGCGCCGCGATTCAGTTAAGGTCCGCAGCGCCGAGCCAGAAGACTTCGCCACTGCTCTCCTCGGTGTCGAGCCAGAGAAAGCGCGTGTCCGGATAGCGCCGTTGGAGAACCGGCCGATCGCGCCCGACCTCGCAGAGCAGGCCGGCGTTGGGTGTCAGGTGACGCCCGGCATTGTCGATGATCCGGCGAATGATCGCAATACCGTCCGGCCCGCCGTCGAGCGCGAGCTTGGGCTCGTGCCGACACTCGGGCGGCAGATCTTTCATGCCGGCAGCGTCGACATAGGGCGGGTTCGACAAGATGAGATCGTAGCGCTCGTCGCCGAGCGGCGCGAACAGGTCGCCCTCGTAGAGGGTGATCCGGTCGGCGAGGTCGTGATCCGCGACGTTGCGCGCCGCGATCAAAAGCGCGTCGGCGGAGAGGTCGACGGCATCCACCAGGGCGTTCGGAAACCGCATTGCGGCCAGCACCGCGAGCGCGCCCGATCCGGTGCACAGGTCGAGCACGCGGGTGACCGCGTCGGCGTCCTCGATCAACGAGGTGTCATCGCCGGCGAGAATGTCGCCGTCGATGATCTCGCCAAGATAGGACCGCGGCACGATCGCCCGCTCATCGATGTAGAACGCCACCCCGCGCATATAGGCCTTGTTGAGGAGATAGGCGGCAGGCTTGCGGGTGTTGACGCGGGCCGCGATCAAATCGCAGATTTTCGCGCTCTCGGCGCGTGTGACCCGCGCCGGCGCGAATGGCTCGAAGCGATCGGGCGACAGGTGGAGCGGCTCGCATACGAGAAACGCCGCCTCCGCGAGCGGGTCGGTGGTGCCATGGGCGAAGACGAGACCGGCCGCGGCAAACTGGGTCAGCGCGTAGCGCACGTGATCGAGGATCGTCGCCAACTCCTCGGGGTGCGGCGTTGCCGTTCGCGGAGAAGCCTTTGGGGATACGCCGCTCGCCTTCGCTGCCGGCGCCTTCTTCAGGCGAGTCGTTTTGCTCTTGCGCATTTCCGCTGCGACTTGGTTTGCTTACGTTGGCTTGCCTTCGCGGGCTTGCCAGCTCGCGCGGGTGCGAAACACTTCAATGCCGGCGGCTTCGGCCTCGTTGAAAATATCGGGCTTGAGCACGGCGATGCGGCAGGCCTCGACGTGGCTGTCCTCGAAACATTTGGCGACGATTTCCTCGGCGATCTCCTCGAGAAGATCGACATGCGGCAGCGACGGAAACGTCTGCAGATATTGCCGCATGCGGTCATAGTCGATGAAGCGGTCTGCGCCCATCGGTCCGGAGGGCAGCGAGGCGAACATCTCGACGCTGACCTTGAGGCGATTGGGCCGCTCGGGATGGCGCTCCCACGGATGGAGGCCGCAGCGCCGCTCCACGATCGCGTCCGCAATCACGACCCGGACATGATCGCGCATGGAAAATTCGGGCTGCATGGACCTTTCGCCGAACCGTAGCCCGGAGGAAGCGAACGCTCTCGTTCGCGCAGTCCGGGACACTCCTTGATGCTGTCATCGCCCGGCTCGGTCAAGCCGGGCAATGACAAATGGAGGGTAGGCGGAAAAAACTTTCGCTATCCGCCCTTGCTGCGTTCGACGATGCGAAGCACGTCGGTCATCATGCGATTGAGCTCGAAATCCTTCGGCGTGTAGACGGCGGCGACCCCGGTTTCCTTGAGCGAGGCGGCGTCATCCGGCGGGATGATGCCGCCCACCACCACCGGGACGTCGTCGAGCCCGGCCTCGCGCAGGCGCGTCACCACGTCCTTGACGAGCGGCATGTGCGAGCCCGAGAGGATCGACAGTCCGACCACGTGCACGTCTTTGGCGCGCGCGGCGTCGACGATCTCTGCCGGGGTAAGGCGGATGCCGTCATAGACGACGTCCATGCCGGCGTCGCGCGCGCGGACCGCGACCTGCTCGGCGCCGTTGGAATGACCGTCGAGGCCCGGCTTGCCGACGAGAATTTTTGGCCGCCGGCCGAGCTTCTTCGTCACGCGGTCGACCTCGGCGCGCAGGTCGTCGATGCCCTGGCAATCGTTGCGGGCCGCGTGCGACACCCCCGTCGGCGCGCGGTACTCGCCAAAGCCCTGGCGCAGCACCTCGCCCCATTCGCCGGTGGTGACGCCCGCCTTCGCGCAGGCGATCGACGCCGGCATGACATTGCCTCCGGCTTTGGCGACGCGGCGCAACTCGGTAAGGGCCGCTTCCACCGCTTTCGCATTGCGCGCCGCGCGCCATGCCCCGAGCTTTGCGATCTGGTCGGTTTCGACTTCCGGCGGCACCGTCAGGATCGCGCCGTCGCCCGCCGCGAGCGGCGACGGTTCGGTCTCGACGAAGCGGTTGACGCCGACGACGGTCTGCTCGCCGCGCTCGATCGCCTCGACGCGGCGGGCATTGCTCTCGACGAGCTGGGACTTCATGTAGCTGTTCTCGACCGCCGCGACCGCGCCCCCCATGGCGAGGATGGCGTCGAGTTCCTGGCGCGCTTCGCGCTTGAGCGCGGCGACTTTGTTCTCGATCTCGGTCGACCCCGCAAAGATGTCGCCGTATTCGAGAAGATCGGTCTCGTAGGCGAGGATCTGCTGCATGCGCAGCGACCATTGCTGGTCCCACGGCCGCGGCAGCCCGAGCGCCTCGTTCCAAGCCGGCAATTGCACGGCGCGGGCGCGGGCCTTGCGCGACAGGGTCACCGCCAGCATCTCGATCAGGATGCGATAGACGTTGTTCTCGGGCTGCTGCTCGGTCAGGCCGAGCGAGTTCACTTGCACGCCGTAGCGGAACAGGCGGTGCTTCGCATCGGTGATGCCGTAGCGTTCGGTCGTGATCTCGTCCCACAGCTCCGCGAACGCCCGCATCTTGCAGAGCTCGGTGATGAAGCGCAGCCCTGCATTGACGAAGAACGAAATGCGCCCGACCACGTCGCCGAACTGCGCCTCGTCGACGTTTCCCGACGCCTTCACCGCATCAAGCACCGCGATCGCGGTCGCGAGCGCATAGGCAAGCTCCTGAACCGGCGTCGCGCCGGCCTCCTGCAGGTGATAGGAGCAGACGTTCATCGGATTCCACTTCGGCATCTCCTTGGTCGTGAACAGGATCACATCCTTGGTGAGCCGCATGGAGGGTCCGGGCGGAAACACGTAGGTGCCGCGCGAGAGATATTCCTTGATGATGTCGTTCTGGGTGGTGCCGGTGAGGTCCTTGCGCGACGCGCCCTGCTCGTCGGCGGCCGCGATGTAGAGCGCCAACAGCCAGGCGGCCGTCGCGTTGATGGTCATCGACGTATTCATGGCGGCGAGCGGGATTTGCTCGAACAGCGCCCGCATGTCGCCGAGATGGCAGATCGAGACACCGACCTTGCCGACTTCGCCGGCTGCCAGCGGATGATCGGCGTCGTAGCCGGTCTGGGTCGGCAGATCGAAGGCGACCGACAGGCCGGTCTGGCCTTTGGCGAGATTCTTGCGATAGAGCGCGTTCGATTCCGCCGCGGTCGAGTGACCCGCATAGGTGCGGATGATCCACGGCTTGTCGCGCTTGCGCGCGGCGCCGTTCGATGTCTCGGTCATCTGGCGTCTCGCGTGGCCGGCGTTGTGCAATGCAGCACGAGCGCCCTTGCAGGGCAAGGGGATTTTGGCGATGTAGCCCGGATGAGCGCAGCGACATCCGGGAACACCTTTTCACCTCGCGCGGATTCGAATGCTTCCAGCTTTGCCCCGGATGTCGCTGCGCTCATCCGGGCTACGGGCCTGCGCCGGCGTCCGCTGTCAGGTGTCCCTGCCCCGAGTCACGGAACGACCGGCGGGTGATATTCGAGCGTGTAGGCGAGCGCCCAGAGCAGGAAGAGCACCAGCGGCAGGTGCACCATCAGCTGCAGGAAGGTGAAGCCGACGAGGTCGCGGGCGCGCAGTCCCAGGACGCCGAGCAGCGGCAGCATCCAGAACGGGTTGATCAGGTTCGGAAGCGCTTCGGCGGCGTTGTAGACCTGCACCGCCCAGCCGAGATGCACGTGGAGGTCGTTTGCGGCCTGCATGACGTAGGGCGCTTCCAAGAGCCATTTCCCGCCGCCGGAGGGGACGAAGAATCCGAGGATCGCCGAGTAAATTCCGATGACCAGCGGATAAAGGTGCTGCGTCGACAGGCTGACGAAGGCGTGGCTGATCTGATCGGATACGGTGATCCCCGCGCCGTTCTTCGCCTGCGTCAGGATCGCGGCGATCGATCCATAAAGCGGAAACTGAATGAGCACGCCCGCGGTGGCCGGCACCGCCTTGGTGACGGACGCCAAGAACCGCTTCGGCTGCCAGTGCAACAGCAACCCGGCCATCACGAAGATGAAATTGTAGGTATTGAGGTTGGAGATCGCCAGGATCGCGCTCTGGCGGGAGAATTCATAAACGAGCCACCCGGCCGCAAGCAGCGTCAGGAGAATGGTCAAGAGCGGCGAATATTCGAGCCAGTCGCCCGGCTTCTGCGGCGGCGGCACTTTGATTGCGTCTTCGTGCGAGATCTCGATTCCCATGGCTTCCGCCGTCATCGCGGCGTGCGGTCCCGGCGCCGACCAGATCGCGATCGCAATCGAGATGACGAGCAGGACGCCGGTAATCACGAACGATTGCCACAGGAAGATCGTCTCGGTGAATGGGATGACGCCGGTGATCGCGAGCAGGCTCTTCGGCACGCTGGCGGGATTGGCCTGCAGCTGCGCGGCCGATGAGGAGAGCCCCATCGCCCAGGTCGCACCGAGCCCGAGATAGGCCGCGGCGCCTGCCGCGCGATAATCCATGCGCAGCTCGCGTCGCTCGGCAAGCGCGCGGACGAGGAGGCCGCCGAGAATGAGGCTGAAGCCCCAATTGAGGAGCGAAGCAATCATCGCCGCGGCAGCCACGAGCCCGACCGCGCTCGTCCCGGTTTTGGGCAGTCCGGCGAGGCCACGGATCAGCTTTTGCGCCGGCGTCGAGGTGGCGACGACATATCCGCCGATCACCACGAACGCCATTTGCATGGTGAAGGTGATCAGGCTCCAGAACCCGTTGCCGAAGGCTTCGCTCACCGCGACCGGCGTCGCGCCGTTGACCATGGCACCGAGCGAAACCACGACGACGGCAATGGCGACGAAGATGAAGGCATCGGGAAACCAGCGTTCGGCCCAGGCCGTGAAGGCAATGGCAAGGCGGACCAAACCGCCGTCTTGTGGGCTCGTATCCGGCGGAACGCTGTGCGCTGTGGCTGCCTTCGACATCACCGATCTCCAGAATTTCGATTGATCGTAACGTCTGGACTCACTCGACAAGCGTAGTCCGCCGCGCCTTCACGACAAGTCCCACTGCGCAGTCTTTATTTTGGGCGCGCAACCGCTCGACCAGACCTGCAGGACAAGCTCAGTCCGGGGTCGCCATGCTGCACTTGGAAATTAGCGGCTGTCGCGTGCGCCCGAACCGAAAGCAATTGACGCCACGGTCAGCGCCGGCGGCAATTACAAGCGGCCTCTGACGAGCCGGACGATGAACATGAGGATGACGGCGCCGACAACCGCGGTGATGATCGGGCCGACCCAGGCGCCGCCGATCGGGGGCAGGCGCAAAACACCCCACAGCCAGCCGCCGATCACGCCGCCGATGAGGCCGATGATGATGTCGCCGATCAGGCCATAGCCGCTGCCTTTCATGATCACCCCGGCGAGCCAGCCTGCGACGGCACCGACGATCAGCCAAATGATAAAGGCTTCCATGACGACCTCCCTCCCGGCCGCAAGCCGCGGCGCCCGCATTCCCGCGGGAACGGGTGCAAGTTCCATTTACCGGATTCGGTGAGGAATGTCAGCTACACCGTGGTCGTTGTCCGCAGCGTCGGCGCGACCGCAATCTCTGCCGTCGCGCGCCGCACCACCAAAGCGGCAACGATGACGGCTGCGACGAAGCCCGTGGGCAATGCGACGAACGGAAATATCAGCACCAGTGCGGCGGCGACGGCGATGGCGGCAAGCTCATAGGGGAGGAAGCCGTCGCGCAGTCCGAGCTTGATCAGGAAAGCCAGCGGGATCGCCAGCACCGGGAAATCATAGATGTAGAGGTAGGGCGTTGCGAGCAGCGCCGCGACCCCGAGCGCCGCCGCCTTGATCTCGCCGGGCACGCGCTGGCGGTTGAGGAGGATGAGCGCGATGGTCGCACCGATGACCAGCAGCGCTTGCGCGATGGATGCGGTCGTCATGCTGCCGCCGAGCCAGCGCAGGACGCCGAACAGGCTTTGCAGCTTGTTGAGACCGGCGCGGCCATCCTCGAACACCGCGGTGCTGGTAACGGGCATCCATTCGATGAAGGCGCGCCAACTGTCCAACCCGAAGGCCGCGACGGAGGCCGCGATCAGCACGGCCGCGGTTGCAGTCGCGGTGGCGATGACGCGCCAACGTCCGTCGAACGCCAACACCAGGGGAAACAGGATTCCGAATTGCGGCTTGTAGGCGAGGAGGCCCAGGCAGACGCCGGCAACGAGTGGTCGAGGCGTGAGGTTCACCAGCATGCCGCCAAGGAGCGCCGCGGTGAGGAAGCCGTTCTGTCCCGCCGATATGTTCCAGATTACGCCTGGAAATGCGCAGGCGAGGACGATGCCGAGACGCTCGCCGATGATGGCCCTCACGGTCGCGACATAGATCGGCAGCGTGACGGCGAGCCACACGATCTCGGCGGCAAGGTAGGGCAGCGCCGCGAGTGCCACCGCCACGAACAGGAAGGTCGGCGGATAGTGCCAGCCGTAATAGCCCTCGAAATTGTGGCCGACGGCGGCGACTTCGACTTCACGGTGCAGCGTCCAGTCATAGGCGCCAGCAGCGTGTCCTTCGCGCGCGAGCTTGCCGCCGGCCCATACGTTCACGAAGTCGTTGGCGATGATTTGGCCCGAGCCGTCGACGAGCCAGAAGCCCTGAAGCGTGCAGCCGGCGAGGAAAACCGCGTAGGCGAGAGCGAGGGCAAAGCCCGCAAGCTCAAGCCCGTGGCGAATGTCGCGCGGCGGGACCGCATGGGCGAGGTCGGATGAGGTCATTGCGTGGCCGGGCTCAATTCCGGTCACCATGCGAGGCGTTTGCTTGCGGAACTGTTAAGGGCGCCGGGGATTTATTGCAGTGCAATATCGGCTAGGGCATAATGCCCGTCGGATTTTTCCGCCCGCGTGCCCGTGGAGGCGCCGCATGTCCGCAGTCGTCGAATTGAAAACGGCCCCGAAGGACCTCTACGCCATCGGAGAAGTCCCGCCCCTCGGTCATGTGCCGGCCAAGATGCACGCTTGGGCCATCCGCAAGGAGCGCCATGGCCCGCCGCTGACGTCGATGCAGCTTGAGGTGCTGCCGACCTGGAGCATCGGCGAAGACGAAGCGCTGGTTTACGTGATGGCCGGTGGGGTCAATTACAACGGCGTATGGGCGGGGCTTGGCACGCCGATCTCGCCGCTCGACGTTCACAAGGTCCCGTATCACATCGCCGGCTCCGACGCGTCAGGCATTGTCTGGGCGGTTGGCAGCAAGGTGCGGCGCTGGAAGGTCGGCGACGAGGTCATCGTCCATTGCAATCAGGACGACGGCGATGACGAGGAATGCAACGGCGGCGATCCGCTGCTGTCGCCCTCGCAGCGCATCTGGGGCTACGAAACGCCGGACGGCTCGTTCGCGCAATACTGCCGCGTGCAATCGCGGCAGCTGATGCCAAAGCCGAAGCATCTCACCTGGGAAGAGGCGGCCTGCTACACGCTTACGCTTGCGACCGCCTACCGCATGCTGTTCGGCCATGCGCCGCACACGCTCAAGCCGGGCGACAATGTGCTGGTGTGGGGCGCCTCTGGCGGGCTTGGCGTGTTCGGCGTGCAGCTTTGCGCCGCCTCGGGCGCCAACGCGATCGGCGTCATCTCCGATGAGTCGAAGCGCCAATACGTGACCGAGTTGGGCGCCAAGGGCGTCATCAACCGCAAGGACTTCAAGTGCTGGGGCCAGATGCCGAAAGTCGGCACCGCCGAATACGATATCTGGGTCAAGGACGCGCGCAAGTTCGGCAAGGCGATCTGGGACGTCACCGGCAAGCACGACGTCGACATCGTGTTCGAGCATCCGGGCGAGCAGACGTTCCCGGCGTCCTGCCTCGTGGTGAAGCGCGGCGGCATGGTGGTGTTCTGCGCCGGCACCACCGGCTACAACCTGACCTTCGATGCGCGCTATGTCTGGATGCGCCAGAAGCGCATTCAGGGCTCGCACTTCGCTCATCTCAAGCAGGCAAGTGCCGCCAACCAGTTCGTGATCGACCGCCGCATCGATCCGTGCATGAGCGAGGTGTTCGCCTGGGAGAACATCCCGCTCGCCCATGAAATGATGTGGAAGAACCAGCATAAGCCGGGCAACATGGCGGTCCTGGTCAATGCCCCCCGCCCGGGCCTGCGCAACTTCGACGACGTCGCGGAGGCCGCAACGGGTGGGTAGGGCCTACCGTTCCGACTCCCCGAGGCCGCGGCCACTCTTCGCGACATTCTCAAAGGACCGTCCATGGCACGCACCGATGCGATCGTGCTCGGCGCCGGCATTGTCGGCGTCTCGGTAGCGTTGCATCTCGTCAAGCGCGGCTTGGCGGTTGTCCTTGTCGACCGCGGCGATCCAGGCCAGGGCACCTCCTACGGCAACGCCGGGATCATCGAATCGAACACGTTGTTTCCGCCGCCGTTTCCGTCGCGTTGGTCCGCCCTGCTGCGCATCGCCCTCAAACGTGCGCCGGAAGCGGATTATCACCCGTCGTTTCTAGCCACCGTCGCGCCATGGCTTCTCGCCTATCGCCGAAACTCGAAGCCCGAGGCGCTGATGCAGACCATGCGGGCGATGCGCCCGATGTTCGCCCGTGCCGTCGTCGAGCACGAGGCGCTGATGGCGGAAGCGGACGCCGCGCGCTATCTGCGCAACACCGGCTGGCTCAAGCTTTACCGCAGCGAGCAGAGTTTTGCCGGCACGGCGCGCGAGCGCGCGCTTGCGGCCGAACTCGGCATGCCGCAGCGCGTGCTCGATCTCGATGCGGTCCGCGCTCTCGAGCCCGCGCTTGCACCGGTGTTTCGCCATGCGGTGTTCTGGGAGCAGGCGGCGAGCATCTCCAATCCGCTGGCCGTCACTCGCGCCTATGCGGCGCGCTTCACGGCGCTCGGCGGCGTCATTGCCAAGGGCGATGCCATGACACTCCGTCGATCCGGCACAGCGTGGCGGATCGATACTGCGGCGGGCGCAATCGATGGCGAAACGGCCGTGGTTGCGCTCGGGCCGTGGGCGCCGGACCTGCTCGGTCGCCTCGGCATCAGGCTGCCGCTCGCCGTGAAGCGCGGCTATCACCGCCATTTCCGCCCGCGCGGCAATGCGAGCCTTGCGCGGCCGGTGCTCGATGCCGACTACGGCTACTGCCTTGCCCCCATGGAGCAGGGCATCCGCATCACCACCGGCGCCGAATTCGCCCCCCGCGACGCGAAAGCGACGCCGGCGCAGCTCGACCGCGTGACGCCCGCGGCCTCAGCGCTGTTTCCGCTCGGCGCGCCGGTGGAAACGACGCCCTGGTTGGGCGCGCGGCCCTGTTTTGCCGATTCACGGCCGGTGATCGGACGCGCGCCGGGGCAGGGCGGCCTGTGGCTTGCGTATGGTCACGGCCATTCCGGGCTGACGCTGGGACCCGCGACCGGCCGCCTCATTGCCGAGATGATGATGGGCGCAACGACGTTCTGCGATCCGGCGCCCTACCGGGCCGAGCGGTTCGCAGGCGCCTGAGCCAATCAGGCCACAGCGCTAGCTAGGGCGCGGACTCATTAAGGCGCAGCCATAGCCTGATTGACGCGAGTTGAACAAAGGCAAGGTAGTTAGCGGCCAATCTGTCGTAACGCGTCGCCACACGACGACATTGCTTGATCCTGTTGAAGAACCGCTCGACCTGGTTGCGAGCACGGTAGAGATAGGGGCTGAAGCAGATCGGATCGCGGCGATTGCTTTTGGGCGGGATGTTGGCCCACGCGCCCTTCTTCATCGCAAGCGCTCTGATCCAGTCAGCGTCATAGCCACGGTCGGCAAGCAGCATTGACCCGGATTTCATACGAGACAGCAGTTTTCCGGCAAGTCGAACGTCGTGGGCCTCGCCGGGGCTCAACGCCAGCCGCACCGGGAGACCATTGCTATCGACCACCGCATGGATTTTGCTCGTCAAGCCGCCGCGTGACCTTCGCATCGACTGTCGCTGGTTCCTGGTGATGCAGGCTCCATGCTGATGCACGCGGACAATCGAAGTGTCGATCATCTGGACAGCGGCATCGTGGGCAGCGGCAAGCGCGTCTATGATGCGGCCCCAGACACCGGCCCGCCGCCACCTAACGAAGCGGCCAGCCCACAATCCCTGCCCAACCGTCGAAAATGGCACGGAGCGGTTCTTGGCCGGCACTGCAGTTTCAGCGGCAAAGGCCAGGTCTGACGCTTTTCAAGTTCCGGTTTGAGCCATTACGATGTCACGGGTCACGGGTGGATGGTGCTTGGATAAGCTCGATTGCTTTTCCTGCGATAATAGGCGGTTTTACACGTGATCGAGCAGCGCACTGCGTTGTCGGAAGGGACAGGGAGAATGAAGAGACGAAGTTCATAACATCTATCGACCTTGAAGCGTGCGTGAAAAATTACATTAACCCCCCTGTGGTGCCACGGCAGGGAGGGAATGCGCCTCCATAAAGACATCCCTTTTTGATTTTAGGAGATACTGATGATCCCACGTTTTTCTGCCTTACCTCTCCTTCTGCTTGCCATCGGCCTTGCGGGCTGCGACGTGAATATCCAATCCTGCAGCGGCAAACAGATATGCATCTCGCAAGGAAAAGGAGAGCAGATCGTCGGTTCGGGGACCATTAGCACAGAAACGCGAGCCGTCAGCTCTTTTACAGCTGTACGATTTGAAAGCGCTGGTCGCGTCGTGATCGAGAGCGGCGATACCGACAGCGTTACGGTGTCGAGCGACGACAATCTTTTGTCCAAGATCACGACGGGGACGCGTAGCGGGGTCTTGGTTCTCGGCATCGCTGCCAATACGGGAATTATCGCAAATGAGCTTCTCTACCGAGTCACCGTAAAAGACCTCCGAGCGATCGACGCCGCAGGCGCGGGCACGCTTCAGGCCTCGAAACTTGCGAGCAAAGCGCTCACGGTGACCGTGGCGGGACCTTCCACACTGCAGCTTTCCGGCAAGGTGGCCGACCTCAAGCTCGTGATCAGCGGCCCGGGAATTATCAACGCAGCCGACCTCGTGGCCGAGCGCGCAAATGTCGTCTTGAGCGGGTCGGGAAGCACATCTGTCGATGTCCAAGAGTCGCTGGACACGGTTATCAGCGGCTCCGGCAACGTGACTTACACCGGGACGCCGAAGCTGGTGACGAAGATTTCGGGATCGGGAACGGTCAAGCCAAAGGCTGCAAGCTGATACACATCGTGTGCCTTTATTCAAAAGCAGACGACGGCAGAACTCTAAAAGGCGTCCGTAAGTAATCACCAGCAACCTGAGGCGTCCACGAGACGCCGGTCAGCTTATCGCTCTTACGCGACCAAATTTATGAGTACGCTCCCTAGTTGATCGTGGTCGTCGCCGTCTGGCGCACCTTATAGAACCGCAACACGCGCTGCGCGGTGGCCATCTGGAGTTTGTTGAACTGCGCTTCCAAAGCCTTGACCTCATCTTCGGTCGTCGGGACGTCCTTCGTGCGAAGCCGCACGATGAGCCTGCTCGTCGGAAACGAATAGCCGAGAGATTTGATGAGGATGAGGACGAGTTCGTGACTGCCTTGCAAGAAGGCGCGCTCGACGGTCTCGATCGGCATTCCGCACAGCGTGGCAAGGGCGACCACGGTTTCCTCGAACTGCCGTCGCTTCGCAAACGAAGCGACGCATTTCTCGTCGAGCTTTCCTGATTGCTGCAGCGCTTCGATCGCCTCTTTCGCGGCCTCGAAATCGATGGGTTCGCCGAACTCGTTGAGGTCGGATTCTGAGCCGATCTGTTCGAGCACTTCGGCAATGTCGGCCGAAAGATGCGGATTGGCGCCCGCGAGCCGTTCCCTGACCGCGGCGCTCGCCTGGGCGAACAATTTGCGAAACTGACCGCGGGGCAAGTCAGCCCGTAGTCCGACGATCTCGGAGAGACGTTCGTCATCCTGCGATCGGCTCACCAGGGCATCGAAGCCCCGCTCCGAAAAATGCGCGCCGGCGTTTTGGGCGGTCGAGCGCACCACCCGCTGGTCGCCGCGCTCCACCAGCGCATCGGTCAAGGTGTGGCCGAGCTCGGCGCGGGTCGAAATCGCCAGCAGGTGATCCTGGCTCTTGGTATTGATGATGGCCAGGAGCTCTTGGTCGCCAAGGCGTTGCGATTCGGCCAGCACCGGCCCCGCGACGGCGATGTCGTCGTCGGTGCTGAGTGTTTCGATGACCTGCTTCGGCGCATTGGCGATGGGCGCCATGCGGCGCGCAAGTGCGGCGCGCGCTCGTGCCTCAATTCCATTCGCAAGACGGGTGATCACGTCGCCGAACACCGCCACATGTTCGTCCGTGTACTGATCCGCGCCACCCACGAAAAGGTCCGTGACCCGACGGAGGGCGGCGGTGCGGCGATCTCCGTCGCGGCTGTCGATTGCCGCCTCAAGGTCCGCGATCAGCATTCCGGCGTTTGCCATTCTGGTAAAGCCTTCGTCAAAAATGTCCCCGATGGCGCCGCCGGCGAAACTGGCGCGATCGGCTTACCGCAGCATCATCGAGCCAATACCCAATCGGGCCAGCTCCATATCGGATCGCGCACGCCAAACGATCTGAAGCGGTAAAGAGATAATACAGCGCAAAAATTGCAATTAACTTAACTTATGGCCCGCAAGGTGTGTCCAGCAACCGCACTGTCCGTGCAGTCGCTGGACAATGTCCGTGCAAGGAAAATCACTCGCCGCTGATGGTCCTGACCACCGCGTCGGTCGGCCGATTGGTCATCATCGGCAGTTTGTTTTCCTTGAGCACTGCTTCGTCGAATTCCGGCAGCGTCACGAGGGTGCCCTTCGGCACCATGTGCACGACCTTGAAGCCGTTCTTCTGCAGCATGCCGAGAATTTGCGGCAGCTCGGTCGCAGTCACCTTCTGGAAGTCGTGCATCAGGATGATGCCCTTGCCGAGCTTCTGCAATTTGCCGGTTAGGGACTTCAGAAGTTCGTCGGGCTTCTTGATCTTGAAATCGAACGAGTCGATGTCGGTCGAGAACGTGGCGATGTTGCGCCCACCCAGATAGGTCATCATCTCCGGCGGGTGGCGCAGATCGGGGAAGCGGAAGAACGGCGCGATCGGCGCGTCCGCCATCAGGTGAACGGCACTTGCACCCTTCTCCATCTCGTCCCTGGCGGCGTCCAAGCCGCCCTTCTTCACCGCGGCCTGCAAGTCGGCATGGGACCACGTGTGGCTGCCGACTGTGTGGCCCGCGGCCAGCACCATCTTGAGAATTTCGGGATGATAGGTCGCATGCTTGCCGATCGGGAAGAAGGTGGCGCGCAGGCACTGGTCGGCGAGCGCCTTCAGCACCGCCGGGGTATTTCCGGGCCACGGGCCGTCATCGAAGGTCAACACGACTTCGTGGTCGCGCAGGAAGTCGTAGCTCTTGAAATGCTGGGAACCGAAGCCGGGACCGCCGGTGGTGTCGATCTCGACCACGCGGGACACGCCCATGGCGTTGGGATTGGCGCACGCGACGGGCTTCGAAACGGGGGCGGGACCGAGGGCAGGGAAGGCTGCACTCGCGGCCGCGGGAGCGGCCTTGGGTGGCTGTGTCGCGGTAGCGGCGGGTGGTGTAGCCGCGGCCTGTGCCGGCGCCGCCATGGGAGCCGCAGCCTTCGGCGGTGCGGCGGGCTGTGGCGCTTGGGCAACAGTCGTCGGCGGTGGCGGCAGAGGCGCGGCCGCAGGCGGTGTCACCGGGGTCCCGAGTTCCACGGTCTTGAAGGGCGTCGCTGAAGGCCGTGCAGGCCCCGCCGGCTCGACAGGTGCCGCAGCGGTCTGGGGCGTTGGCTCCCCCTGCCGACCCTTCAGCCAGCCGTTCTGAACGACGCCGTAAGCTCCCGCAGATATGACTGAAATCGCGACGAGTGCTCCACCCGCCAGAATTTGTCGCTTCATGTCAGGTCCTCAAATTACTGGACATCCCGAGCATGCCGCTGGCCGCCCCGTGCGGCTCGAATGCGAGATGGCCCCCCGTCCAATGCGCATCAAAGCCCTCGGCAACCAAGGGCTTTCCACCGGCATACTACCCGTGTTTCCGTCGATAATCCAACAATCTCATGGCAAATTCACCAGCTATCGATAACGATTTCGATAGCTGGGTTGCGCCCCCTCCAGCGCGAGCGGCGCTGCCTCATAGACCGCACGTGCAATGGCGCGCGCGACCGTCTGGGCGGCGGCGTTGCCGACGGCCGCAAGCGCGAAGGCGAGTTCCGTATCGAGGGGGCGTCGACCGGTCGCGGCCGCAAAGACCACATCGCCGTCGAGCGGCGTATGGACAGGATGAATGGCGAGCGCCAGGCCATCCTGAGCCATGACGGCGAGATGCCGCGCCTGCGCCTTGGTGAAGGCGGCATCGGTTGCTACGACGACGAGCGTCGTGCTGATCCGCGCCGCGCCCTTGGTGCGGGGTTCGAGCGCCTCGGCCGGCACCGTGGGCGGAAAGCCATGGCCGCCGAATTCGTTGTTCCGCTCGAAGGGCGCGGCCCAGAACCACGGGCCATCGCCGACGACGACGCTGCCGACGGCGTTGACCACTGCGAGCGCGGCGACCGTGGTCCCGTTATCGAGCACGTGCGACGCCGACCCGATGCCACCCTTGAAGTTCACCGTCGTCGCGCCGAGACCTGCGCCGACGCTGCCCAGACCGAATTCCTCGGCCGCATTTTCCGCGGCCGTGTAGCCCAACTCCCGGTATGGCGGATAGCGGTCCCATGACTTGTCGCCGCCATTGAGCAGGTCGAACATGATCGCCGCGGGCACCAGCGGCACCCGCGCGCTGCCGATCGCGAACCCGCGCCCGATGCTGCGCAGATAGGCCTGCACGCCACCGGCGGCATCGAGGCCGAGCGCCGATCCTCCGGACAACGTGATGGCATCAATGCGCTCGACGGTGCGCGCGGGATCGAGCAGGTCGGTCTCGCGCGTCCCCGGCCCGCCACCGCGCACATCGATCGAGGCCACGACCGGATCATCGAACACAATCGCCGTCACCCCGGAGGCGAGCCGCTGATCGTCGGCATGGCCGACGCGGATGCCGGGAACATCGGTGAGGAGATTGCGACGGCCTGGAGTCATGACGGTGTGGTAGAGTTGCAGCAGCGGAGACGATTCTGCCGTTAACGTCAATTGCCATTTGGAACTGCTGGCGAACGCCAGGTGCGTGACGCGCTGGATCCGATGATCACATTCGATCACGTCATTGTCGCACCCAGGCGGCGCGCCTTGCGCCCCGGGTGAGCTTGGCGCATCAAGGCGCGGGACATCAAGATATGACCGCCGACGTTTCGATCTTTGCCGCGTTGCTCGCCGGAGTGCTGAGCTTTCTGTCGCCCTGCGTGCTGCCGCTGGTGCCGCCTTATCTCGTCTATCTCGCCGGAGCTTCGCTTGAACGGCTCGCTGACGCCGAATCCGAGCCGGCGGTGCGCAAGGAAGCGGTGTTTGCGGCACTGCTGTTCGTCGCTGGCTTTTCCACCGTCTTCACGGCGTTGGGTGCAAGTGCGAGCGCGATCGGGGCGCTGATACAGGCGTGGTCGGCGGAACTCGGCATCGTCGCCGGCATCATCATCATTATCATGGGGCTGCATTTTCTGGGACTGACGCGCCTCGATATCCTGTTGCGCGAGAAGCGCTCCCGCATGCCGCATCCGGTCGGGCTATGGGGCGCCTACGTCATGGGCCTTGCCTTTGCCTTCGGATGGACGCCGTGCATCGGGCCGATCCTCGCCGCGATCCTTGCGGTCGCGGCATCGAAGGACACCGTGGCGCGCGGCGCGATGCTGCTCGCGGTCTATTCGGCCGGGCTTGGCATTCCCTTCATTCTCGCGGCGCTCGCCGCCGAGCCGTTTGCCGCATTCCTCGCGAAGTTCAAGCGCCATCTCGAACTGGTCGAGAAGGCGATGGGTGGGTTGCTCGTCCTCACCGGCATCGCGTTCCTCACCGGATTTCTCAGCGAGGTCAGCTACTACCTGCTCGAATGGTTCCCCGCCCTGGGCAAGATCGGGTAGGGCGCTGAAGTAATGGCTTACGTTAACTTCCAATAAAAAATGGGACCACCGTTCGGTGATCCCATTGTTTGAAAAAAAAACGAGCGTCCTACTTCTTCGCGCCCTTGAAGTAGCGCAGGTCGGGCGGCGACTGGTCCTTGCGCACCGGCATCAACAGGCCGTCAGGGCTGAGGAAGTAGGCGCCGTCTCCGATCTTGACCATGGCGTTATCGACCGCGCAGGTCTCCTCGCGCCACGCCGGCCGACGGTCCACATTCCGCTTATAGGTCCGGTTCTTGGTCCACGGATGGGTCAAGGCGTGATCGTATGACGTAATATCGTCGTGCAGCAGGTCCTTGTCGTTCTTGTCGAGGTAGATGCGTTCCTTGATGACCCCCTCGTTGTCCTCATGAAACGGGATTCCGGTGGCGTCATAGGTGTGCGGCGCGCGGATGTACCGGGTCTCGACTTCGAGCACGTCGTAGGTGCCGTCGCCGTCCTCGTCGATCCATTTGCCGATGGAGTAGCCGTTGAACATCGGATCCGGATCCTTCGGCCAGTCGCGACCGTCGGTATAGATGCGCCGATAAAGTCGTTGACGTGGCTGATGAGGATGTAAGTGGTGTCCGGCGTCGCGATCACTTCCATCGGATCGTAGGCGTTCATCATCATCGGCATGCCCTGCGGCACGCAGTACCATGATGGAACGTTCCCGGGGCCGCCGTTCGCCATGTCGGCGAGGTTCGCCTCGAAGACCTTTTGATACTCAGGCGTGAGTGGCGCCTTCTCGTTGCCGGGGGCCCACCGCGGGATGAAGGTACGGAGCCACTGGCCCCTCAGGTCGGGGAATTTGCCGCCTTCGGCGAGGACACCGGCAGTGCTGGCGAAAAGCGCCGCGACCGCGGCGAACGCAGCGATCGAACCACGGCAATACATATCACTCCTCCCTAGACAGGTCGGCAAAGCCTGAGCCGTTATTATTTATTGAGCCTCGCGCCTTCGGGTTTAAGAAGGCGCGACGCTCCAAGCCCGGCGCGCGATGCTTACGGCTTCTTCACGACGATCGGGTCGCCGCTCTTGAACTTGATCTTGTTCACGTTCCAGGCGCCGCCCGGGGCACCGGAGCGCAGCGGCTCGATGGTCATCTTCAGTTCGTCACCAGGCTTGAGCGACTTGCTGGTCCAGCCGTCGCGGGCGAGCGCGCTCGGGCTGCCGCCTTCCAAATTCCACGCTTCGCTATTGCCGTCCTTATCCTTGATCTCAAGGATGATGAACGAATGCGGGCTCGTATACTTGTACTCTTTCACCACGCCGGTGACTTCCATGGGATGTTCCTGATCGAACATCGCAAACGAATGGTGAGCGGCGACGGCGCCCGTCAAGGCAATAACCGCAACGCCGGCGAACAACGGAGCAAGAGAGCCTTTCATTGGCATTTCCCCCTTTTGGGTCGTTTCGATTGCCCATACCGAGGGGAACGAGCTCCCGCCGGGCGGCAACTTCGTAAGTAAAAATACACGAGTTGGTGGGCGGCGAGAAGAGGGCATGCGTGGGACGAGGAAAAAAGCGCGATGCAACCCAGCCCGGCGAGCGAAAAAGGCTGCGCAGTTAAGAAATATCAATGCCGATCTTCCCGAAATGGCGGTTGGCCCGCATCATCGCCAACGCCTCACCGATGTCCGCGAGCCGAAAAGTGCGATAGATCGGCAACGTGAAGGTGCCGGCCTCGACCGCTGGCCAGAGGTCGGCGCGCATTGCCCGGTTGATATCGCGGACCTCGTCCGGCGTCCGGGTGCGAAAGGTGACGCCGACATAGTCGATGCGTTTCAGGGCATGCAGGTCGAAGTCGAATTCCCCCCTCATGCCGCCGAGTCGCCCGACATTGACGATGCGGCCAAGGATCGACGCCGCGGCGAGATTTCCGTTGGCAACCGAGGCGGATACGAGATCGACGATCACGTCGACCCCCTTGCCGCCGGTCGCCTTCTTGACCGCCTCGGGCCATCCGGGGTCGGTGGTGTCGAGCGCGAGATCGCAGCCAAACTCATGCAGGCGCGCGCGGCGTTCGGCATTGGTCGAGGTGCCGATCACGAGCGAAGCGCCCACGAACTTGGCGATCTGCATCCCCATGAGGCCAACGCCCGCACTCGCGCCCTGCATCAGCAGGGTTTCGCCGCGCTTGAGGCGGCCGGCCGTGACCACGGCGTTGTGCATGGTGCCCAGTGCCACCGGAAAGCACGCCGCCTGCACGAAGGTCATGTTGTTGCCGGGAATACGGTGCACCCGGCCAAAATCCGTCACCGCATATTCGGCGATACCGCCCGCGACCGTCGCCATAACGCGATCGCCAACGCGGATCCCCTCGACCTCGCGGCCGACCGCTTCCACTTCGCCGGCGCATTCAAGGCCGATCGCCGTCCCCGGGCCGCCGCGGCCGCCGTGCCAATGTCCGGATGCGACGATGAGATCGGCGCGGTTGAGGGTCGACGCGCGGACCCGGATCAGCACCTCGTTGGGCTTCGGCTCGGGCTTGGGGATATCGCGAACCTCGACCCCGGTCTCACCCAACACTGCGGCTTTCATTTCGAAGTTCTCCTACGCAATCTTTGCAATGAACGATGATATCGCATCCTAGGCGCGCGCCGTGCTCATGTCCGCTTGCGCCTGCTGCGGATGACGACGCACCGGCCGTGCCGTAAGATAACGCATGTCATCTCTCCCGATTCTGATTGCCGGCGGCGGACCGGTCGGCGTCATCGCAGCGCTTGCTCTCGCGCGCCAGGGACTTGCCGTCCACGTTTTCGAGGCTGACGAGCGCGTCAACGACGCGCCGCGCGCCGCCACCACCCACGCGGCGACGCTCGAGATGCTCGACGATCTCGGGCTGGTGGAGGAGGTGACGCGGCGCGGGCTGATCGAGCCGAAATTCCGCACCTGGGACCGCGCCTCGGGCGAAATCATCGCGACGTTCGACTTCGGCGTGCTCGCCGGCGAGACCCGCTATCCTTATGTGGTGCAGTGCGAGCAGCACAAGCTCAACAATCTCGTGATTGAGCGGCTCTCCGCTTTCCCTCACGCCCGTTACGACTTTTCCTCGCGCGTCACGGCAGTGCGGCAGGACGATCGCGGCGTCGAGATCGACGTCGAGACATCGGATGGGGTTCGTCAGGTCAAGGGCGCCTATCTGATCGGTGCCGACGGCGGCCGTTCGACGGTCCGCAAGGCGCTCGGCATCGAGTTCGAGGGCTATACCCATCCCGAACGCTTTCTCGTGCTGACGACGCCCTTCGACTTCGGGGCGATGTATGACGGCTGCTCGCGCAATTATTTCTCCGATCCGGAGGAGTGGTGCGCGCTCTTCAAGGTCTCCGGCGATGACGGCAAAGGCCGGTTTCGCGTGGTCTTCCCGACGCGGAGCGGGGAAAGCGAGGAGGAAGCGCTGGCGGATGACGCGGTCGACCGGCGCCTTCAACGCTTCTTTCCAAAGTCGACGCGCTATCCGCTGTTTCACCGCAACATCTACAACGTCCATCAGCGCGTGGCGGCCTCATTCCGGCAAGGCCGGGTGTTTCTCGCCGGCGACGCCGCCCATGTGAACAATCCGCTCGGCGGCCTCGGACTCAATTTCGGCATCCATGATGCGGTCGAACTTGCCCGCCTGCTCGGGCGCGTGATGCGGGATGAAGCCGCGCCGGATTCGCTTGATTTCTACGACCGCTTCCGGCGGCCGCTCAACGTCGAATACGTGCAGCAGCAAACCATCGCCAACAAGAAGCGCCTCGAAGAGAAGGATCTGGACGTGCGCGCCAAGGCCAATGCGGCGTTGCGCGCGACCGCTGCCGACCCTGCGGCGCACCGCGCCTATCTCCTGCGCGCCTCGCTGATCGAGGCGGTGCGCAAGCAGTCAGCCGCACAGACTTGATTAAAGCTCAAGGTGCAGCCGCGGCGTGCGCTTCCGATCCGGTCGGCTGCGGGACGCGAAACCAGGCGACGTAGAGCGCGGGCAGGAAGATTAAGGTGAGGACGGTCGCGACCAGCAACCCACCCATGATCGCATAAGCCATCGGGCCCCAAAAAATAGTGGGCGCGATCGGGATCATGCCAAGCACCGTCGAAATCGCCGTCAGCATGATCGGACGGAAGCGCGACATTGCGGCCTCGATCACCGCGTCCCAGATCGTCTTGCCCTCCGCGCGCTCGGCCTCGACCTGGTCGATGAGGATCACGGCGTTGCGTGCGATCATTCCAAGGAGCGCGAGAACCCCGAGGATCGCGACGAAGCCAAGCGGCTTGTTGAACAGCAGCAGCGCGGCAACGACACCGATCAGGCCCATCGGGACGACGCTCAGCACCAGGAAGAGGCGGCTGAAACTCTGCAGCTGCATCATCAGAAACGTGATGGTGATGAACAGCATCAGGGGGATCACCGCATAGACCGAGGCCTGCGAATACGCGCTTTCCTCGACCGTCCCGCCTACCGCGATATGGTAGGATTTCGGCAGGCTGTCATCGAGCTTTGCGACCGCGGGAGACAGCGCGGCAACCACCGCCTCGGGCGATGCGCCCGGGATCACGTCGGCTTGGATCGTAAGTGTCGGGACGCCGTCGCGGCGCCAGATCAAGGAAAATTCCTGCTCGAAATCCAACGTCGATAATTGACCGAGCGGCACCGTGCGACCGTTGGCGAGCGGGAATTGCAGGTTGCGCAGCGTCGACAGCGACAGCCGCTGTTCGTCGGTCGCCCTCATGACGACGTTGACGAGATAGATGCCGTCCCGCACCTGGGTCACGGGCACGCCGGACATCACCTTGTTAAGTACGGCGGCGATCGACTCCGAACTCAAGCCCAGAAGCCGCGCCTGGTCCTGATCAATGCGGATTCGCACCTGCCGGGCTGGTTCGATCCAATCGAAATTGATCCGCCGCGCGCGGTCATCGCCGGCGACGACCTGGGCAAGCCTGAAGGCGATCTCGCGGACCTCGTTGATGTTCGGGCCGCTGACGCGATACTGCACCGGCCAGCCGACCGGTGGACCAAGCTCCAGGGGCACGATGCGAGTCACCGCGCCCGGGAAGTCCTCGGCGAGCACGCGCTCGAGCTTTGCGTGGCAACGGCCGCGGAGAAAAGCGCCGCTGCGAAGCGCAAGGCGACGCCGGGCTTTTCCGCCGCCGTCGAGCCTTCGCTTGTGCGCAGCCGGAGCGCGGCGCCGAGCAGCAGCGCGCCGGTCAGTCCGCTGCCGATCGCGCCCTCGGTCACCGCGACATCGATGGCATCGAGGCGCACCCAGGCCAGCGTCAGCAACAGGCCGAAGGTCACGAAGCGGACAACCGCGGCGAATGACTCGCGTGCAATAATGGTCCAGCCCGCCGCCACCGCTGCGAGTGCGGCGACGACGCAATCGAGGACAAAGTCGACCGTCATGTCTGCGAACTCATCGCGACGAGCTTCGCGCGCGATGAGCTGGGCAGCGGTCGCCCCCGCCAGTTGCACGAGCAGCCACATCACGACGAGCTTGAGCGCATCGAGCGGCCCGCTTACGCGCGGCAGCAGACCAAGCACGATGAGGCCGAGACCGAGATTGTCGGCCTTGGTCAGCGCGTGCAGGCGGGTCAGGGCGTCGGGAAAGCGCAGCAGCCCGACGGTGCCTGCCATGATGAAGAATGCGCCGGCCGTGACCGCGATCACGGTGAAGATGTCGACGGCGATGCTCATGCGCGCTCCGCCGGCACGCGCCTGCGGGTGTTCGCGCGCGAGCCACCGATCACGAAGGCGACCGAAGCAAAGGCCGCAAGCAGTGCCAGCACCAGCGCGACATCCACCAGCGCCGTCACTTCGGACGCCGCGGCCATCAGCACCAGCGCCGCGATGCCACCGGTGCCGAGAAGTTGCGCCGCCATCATGCGGTCCGCGCGACCCGGGCCGTGCAGGATGCGAAGCAGGCCGAGTGCCACCATCACCAGGACGAAGCACGACGACCAGAGGAGAAAATCAGCCATCGTACCGGACTCCAATGGCTTGCGCCAAAAGTCGCTCATCTTCGGCAAGCAGCGTCGCGATCGGTTGCTCGACATCCAGGCAATGGATGACGATCGCACCGCTGTCATCGGGTCCGGCGGGGAGGGTGCCTGGTGCGAGACTCGTCAGCGCGCAAAACGCGTTCAAGGCAGGACCTGCTGGAAGCCGCGCCCGATACGCGACGAACCCGGGCCGCAGCGGCAGCCGTGGATCGAGGGCGCGCCATGCGACGTCGATGCCTGCGACGATCGACTGGCGAAAGAAACGAAATGCAAGGCGTGCGAGCGCTACGGGCGCGAGCCGTGCACCGCGGGGCGGCAGCAGGCGCAGGCTCGCCCATGTCGCGGCGACGATCGCGATGATGCCGGCGGGTCGGTCAGCGGGATCGCGGCCGCCGACGAGGATCAGCCAGAGCACAAGGAACGTCACCGCTCGCCAGACGGCAGCGCGCCACGGGAAACCAGCAAACCCCATACGTGTCACAGGCCATGTCCGATTGTCGGCACAAAGTGTAATCCACCACGCCCGCGACAGGGCCCATTGCTCAGTCGCCGAAGCTCCGGACCGCCGCGCCGTGAAAGAGCGCACCGCGGGATCGCTCTCCAAGCGCGCCGCACAAGGCTAATGCGTAAAATACGGCTTCAGCGAGTAGCCGAGCACGATCAGTCCGCCGATCGGCACGATCAAGAGCAGGCTCACCCAGGTGCGTTGCAACCATCGCGAGGGTGCGAGAGCCGTGATCGCAGCCGCGACCGCCAACGCCGGAATTGCCGCCAGCCAAGCCGAATCCAGGTAGTCGGCGTTGAAGCTGACCCAACTGATGAAGAGCCTCAGGGCCTCGAGCGAGAGTGGCCACAGCGCCGCCAGCAGGCAAAGGAAAACGGTTGCGCGTCGTAGCAACTGAGCGGGAATGGCGGTAGCGATGACGCTCACCACCAAAGCGCTGCCGGCGGAAAGCACGATCCAGCCGTACCAGAACATGGGCGGCCCGACGCCCGCTGCCTGCTTCCAGAAATCCAGCTTGCCGGACGCCGGATGATAGGTGAAGAGCGGCCAGTTGAGCCGCTCGAACACCGTGTAGAGCAGCGCGAACGAAATGCCGAACGTGATTGCGAAGATGCCGAGCTTGCTCGCTCGCGCCTGCGCCGACGAGGTCGCGGTGCTTGCCGCGGGCAAGCCGCGGAGTGGGGACAACCGCTCGTCGACGACATCCAAAGCCTGGGTCATGATCCAACTCCGCGAAAATCAGTGGCGACATGGCCGACAGCAAAACCGTACCACACGCTGAGCGCGAGGAAGATCGTCACCCATTTGCGTATGACCGCGTAGTCCGGTGACAGCGGCTGCCGCCAAAAATACCAGTAGGCCGGGAGGAGCCCCAAGCCCATGGCGATCACGTGCTCCTTGAGTTCAAACGATCCGACCGTCTTCCAGTGACGAAGCTCCTCCATCGGGATGCGCACATAGGTGCGATATTTGACGTAGATCCAGGCGCCCATGAGAGCCTGGATCACATAGAGGATGATGATGAGCGTGGTGTAGGACGCCGCCGGCACCGGGCTGCGATCGACGAAATGCCCGGCCGCCTGCCGTCCCGGCATCAAGACGGCGACCGCCTGAAGCGTCACGCCGGCCAGCAGGGCGACCGCCAGCACGAAATGCGTGAAGAGGAGGATGTTCCAGAACGTATCAACTCGGACGTAGTTGAATATGAAGTCCATGGGCGCCTCTTCCGTCTGCTCCGGCTCCGGCGATGACAGCTGACGATGACACCGGCTGACATCTGGCTGACACTTGGCCGGCTCGCAATTATTATCGTGTCAGGCGCACCCGATGACAACCTCCAGGGTGCGCTCGCTCGCCGCATCGGCGGCAATCAAAACAGGCGCGTGTGACGCACGCGATCCAGGGAGTTGCCAGGGAGTTGAACGTGCAGTCCATCACCCGTTTCTTGGAATGGCTGGAAGCCTTGCCGCTGGCCGTCTTCATTCACAAGACCGCATGGGCCTTAACGACCATCGAACTGGTTCACGTGTTCGCGATCGCCATGGTGATCGGCACGATCGCGATCGTCGATCTGCGCCTGCTCGGGGTCGCCTCGACCAGGCGTCCGTTCGCGGAACTCTCGCGACAGGTCCTGCCGGTCACCTGGGCTGCGTTCGTCGTCGCGGTGATTGCGGGTTTTCTCCTGTTCATCAGCCGCGCCACCGAGTACGTCGCGAACCCCACGTTCTGGGTCAAGATGGCGTTGATCGTCCTCGCCGGGATCAACATGGCGGTCTTCGAGTTCATCACCGTGCGTGGAGTCAAGGAGTGGAACCTCAGTCCGACCCCGCCGGCGCCGGCGCGACTCGCGGGCGGCATCTCGATCGTGTGCTGGATCCTGGTCCTCGTCTGCGGCCGCTTGATCGGGTTCACCCTGTCGACCGACTGACCTAAAAAACCGACGCGGCGAGGCCGCGTGATTTAAAATTCGACACGCCCGGACGGCGAGGCGGCCGTCCGGGCAAACGTGTCCGCTCAGTTGGCGGCGAAGCAGTAGAACAGGCCGGCGCCGCCGGTGCTCTTGAGGTCATTCTGGCTGCAGCCGCCGTCAGGACCGCGCGACGGATGGGAGGAGTTCCAGGACTTGGCTTCCACGGTGTCCTGGAGGCCTTGCCGGTCGATGTGTCCGAGCATGGCCGTGCCTTGCGTGGCACTCGTCCAGTTCTTGCAGGTGCGATCCTGGCCCGGCGGGAAGGCGTGGCCGTCCATCGTCGTGCCGGTGAGCGCATCATGCTCGTTCGGGGTGTCGCCGCGGCCCTTGACCACCTCGCCCTTTTCGTTGAGCGCGGTTTGCTTGGTGAGATTGTTGTTGCCGTGAAGTTCGTCGAGGTTCTTCGCGATGACGACGCCCTTGGCATCCTGCCACGGACCCTTGCCGATGCGATCGCGCGCGTTGACGGCCTGCTGGCCGCCTTCGGCCTGGGTGCTCAGATAGGCACGCCAGGTGCGGGCGCCGGCGCCAACCGCCTGGGCGAGTTGCTGGCAATACCGGTCCGCGCCGGCAAGGCCGCCGAGATCGGCACCTTTGCCTTCGCCGACGCTCGTCACGAAAAACGTCATGTTGGCCTGTTGGGCCTGCACGCCGGCAGACCACGCCAGCGCCACCAGCGCCGTCGCGGCGAGAATGGAAGTGCGCAGAGGTTTTTGCATTTTCTCTCTCCCGTTTGATCGTTCTTGTACGACGCGGGTGGCGCCGCGCGCGACCGCTTAGCACGAAATTCATTCGGTAGGGTGGGCAAAGGCGGCCCCAGCGTCGCCGTTGTGGCAAAGCAAATGTTCCGCCGTGCCCACGCGGAACCAGACAGCGCACATCGTTACGCGTGGGCACGGCGGACCCGGCGCACGTATCCGCACCGCTATCTCACCGGCCGCCTTTGCCCACCCTACGCCTTCTCGCATCAGACGCAGTCATTCCGGGGGCAGAGCGCAGCGAGGCAACCCGGAATTCCATACTCCGCAGTTGGTGTTCATGGGTTCCGGGCTCGCCTGCGCTTCGCTCCGGCGCCCCGGATGACCGACCGGCGACCTACACACCCGATGGCTCGACGAATGCGATCAACTCCGCCGGCGTTTTGCCGGCGAGGCCGAGCCGCTCCAGCGTCAACCCATCGCGGGCGTAATCCGCGCCGACCGCGAGCGAGGCAAGTTCCACCAGCGCATTGATCGCCGGCGTTGCGACGCCCGCGAGCTTGCCGAGGTCCGCCATCGCCACGAGGCCGTAGCCGACGTCCTCGTGGATGTAGCGATGATCGAGCGAGGGTGGCGCCTTGATGGTGCGGTTCGGCTCGCTCTCCTCGCAGGCGCGCGCGATGTTGCCGCTGTCGCGCGCCGCGGCGGTGGTGAGGCCGGCGCCGTAGAACAAATCCATGAACGGCACCGCCGGCACGCCGAGCGCTTTCGCCACCGCCAGCCGCTCGGCATCGACCGCGGCGGTGACGCGGCCGACGGCTTCGGTGATGCCTTCGCGGTAGAACAGGAAATCGCCATGACGACGTTCGATCCAGCCGGCGTTCATGATCATGCCCGGCGGATGAAAGACGGCGTTGAGATTGCCGAGCCCAGTCTCGAGCACGCTCGTCGCTTTGACGATGTTCGGATAGAGCGGCTTGATCAGCGCGAACATCTCGTCGGTATAGCGCCCCGGCAAGGCGGCGAAGCGCAGCCGTGTCGTATAGCTGTAGATGTTGACCGTCGCCGGCCCTTCCATGCGCGAGATGTAAGTCAACGTGACGCTCTCGCAGGTCTTGACCGGTCCGGTGAATCCCGCGCGGCGCAACTCGTGCACGAAATGAAGTCCGCCGCCCGTGTGCCCGGGATTGAGGAAAATCGGCGGCCCGCCGTCGAGATGCGGCACGAGTGCCTTCGCGTAAGGCTCGTGGGCGACCGAGGGTACGACCAGCATGATGAGGTCGGCGCCGCGCACGGCCTCGCCGACGTCGGTCGTCATGACGGCAATCGGCACGAGCCCGTCCTGCACGCCGCGCACTTCGATCCCGCCCTTTGCACGGAGCGGCGCGAGCCGCTCGGCGCTGCGCGCGTGCAGCCGCACGTTGAAGCCGCGGCGACCGAGGTCGGCGGCAGCGGCGCAGCCGCCATGGCCGGCCCCGAGAACCGCGACCGTCTTGATGCTCATTGCGCTTGCCTCCCCGACCGCCTACGACCGGCGCGGATCATGGTGCGCATCGCTCGCTTGTCAACCGGACGGTGGTTGCTGCGAGGGCTTACGCAAACGCATAGAATGCCCGCGTGCAAGATGCGCGCGCAAATGGAGTGACCCCATGAGATGGCAAACCTCGCTGCCGGTAGCAATCGGGTTTGTGCTGGCGGTGTGCGCCATCGATCACCAAGCCCGCGCGCAATCGGACAACTACCCAAGCCGGTTGGTGCGGATCGTCCATCAATATACGGCCGGCGGCGGCAACGACCTTGTTTCGCGCATCCTCGCCAACGCGTTCGCCGAGCGGTGGCACCAGAGCGTCATTGTTGAGCCGCGCCCGGGCGGCAGCGGCATCATCGGCGCCGACGTGGTCGCGAAGGCGCCGCCCGACGGCTACACGCTGCTCGAGACCAACAGTGCGCTGTCGATGCTGCCGTCGCTCGGCAAGCCGATGCCGTTCGAAATCCCGGGGAGCTTCGCGCCGATCGCCATCGCGGCGTCGGGGCAGTTCGTGCTCGTCGCGTCCAAGAACGCGCCCTACCGCTCGCTGGCGGAATTCATCGCCTATGCCAAGGCGCGTCCCGGGCAACTCACCTATTCATCGGTCGGGGTCGGCTCGCCGCATCATCTGATCATGGAGCTGTTCAAGTCCAAGACCGGACTCGATCTCGTGCACGTGCCCTACAAGGGCGCGGCGCCGCAGATGCAGGACATGGTTGCCGACCAGGTCCCGGTCGGATTTTCCTCGGTATCGTCCGCGATCGCATTGCTCAGATCGGGCGACGTGCGGCCGCTTGCGGTCGCAAGCGCGCAACGCTCGGCACTGCTGCCGGACACCCCGACCATGGCCGAGGCGGGCATCGCCGGGGTGGAATCGGACAGCTGGTACGGGCTTCTCGCGCCGGCGGCAACGCCGAAGCCGATCATCGCGCGCATCAACCGCGACATGAAGGCGGTGCTTACCGATCCGGGCTTGCGGGAGAAGCTTGCCGGCCAGGACATGGCGGTGGTGGACGACTCGGAACCCGCGACCTTCGGGGCCCGGATCGCGCAGGAAGTGAAGATGTGGCAGGAGGTGGTGGCGAAACAGAATCTCAAGCTCGAATGAGCTGTTGGAGCCGGTTCCGAAACGGGCGGAGGAAACACCATGCCGACTGATCGTCGTCGCTTCATCGCCGGCGGGGTGGCGCTGGTTGCCGCAGGGACGGCCGCCGGATCGGTCGAAGCGCAGGGCGCCTATCCGAGCAGACCGATTCGTCTCGTCGTGCCGTATCCGCCCGGCGGCGGCACCGATTACTTCGCGCGCCTTGCCGGCGCGGCGATGTCGCCGTTTCTCGAGCAGCCGCTGATCGTCGAGAACCGCCCGGGCGCCGCGACCATCATCGGTGCGGACGCGGTCGCGAAGGCGCCGCCCGATGGCTACACCATCCTGCTCGGCGACACAGCGACCTATGCGGCGAACCGCAGCCTTTACCAGAAGTTGCCCTACGACCCGCTCAAGGATTTTGCGCCGATCACACTGACCGGCCGGTTTGCGATCGTGCTCCTCGTCAACACGCGCAAGCTCGATGTCGGCTCGGTCAAGGATCTGGTCGACGCGGCGCGGCGCGCACCCGGCACCATCGATTATGCGAGCCCGGGCGTCGGCAGCCCATTCCATCTCGCCATGGAACTCTTTGCCGGCGCGGCCGGCGTCAAGCTCAATCATGTGCCCTATCGCGGCGTCGCGCCGGCGCTGCAGGACCTCGCGGCGGCGCAGATCGGCGTGATGTTCGTCGATTTCGCCAGCGCGCGCTCGCAGCTGGCAACGCCCGGCATCAGGGCAATCGCCGTTGCTTCGCCGACGGAATTGCCCGGTCTCCCGGGCGTGCCGACGGTAGCTTCGGCCGGCTTCGCGGGGTACGAAGCCTGGGCTTGGCAAGGATTTGCGGCGCCGGCGGGAACACCGGCCGAGATCGTCGGCAAGCTCAACGCGAGCTACATCGCGGCGATCAAGGACCCGGAGATCGTCGCCAGGCTCAACGGTGCCGGCATCGACGTCCTCCAGAGCACGCCGGAGGAGTTCGCTGCCTATATGCGCAGCGAAGCCGAGAAGTGGGAAAAGGTCGTCAAGGCCGCGAATATCCGCGCCGACTGAGGTGTTCGGCGCCAACTGCGGAGAAGAAGAAACATGAACAAGTTCACGCGCCGATCATTCGTTGCGCTGGCGGGGGCCGCCGCGCCCGCGCTCCTCGGAAATTACGCGTCCGCGCAGGCGTGGCCGTCGCGGCCGGTGCGGGTGATCGTGCCGTTCGCGCCCGGCGGCGTCACCGACGTGGTGGCGCGCATCATCACCGGCAAGGTCGGCGAGCAGCTCGGCAAGCAGTTCTACGTGGAGAACCTCGTCGGCGGCTCCGGCAATGTCGGCATGGGGCAGGCGGCCCGCGCCACGCCCGACGGCTATACGGTGCTCACCGCATTCAGCTCCTACGTCATCAATCCCTCCATGTTCGAGAAGGTGCCGTACGATCCGGTCAACGACTTCGAGCCGGTCTCGCTCGCCGTCACCTCGACGACCGTGATCGTCGTCAATCCGCAAGTGCCGGCCAAAAGCATCAAGGAACTGATCGCGCTCGTCCGCGCCAATCCCGGCAAATACAGCTATGCGTCCGCCGGCACCGGAACGACGTCGCATCTCGCGGGCGAACAGTTCCGGCTCGGGTTCGCGCCGGACCTCGTCCACATACCCTTCAGCGGCGGAGCGCCGGCGATGGCGTCGGTGGTCGCCGGCCATACGCCGATCGGCTTTGGCACGCCGACGGTCGCAGTGCCGCTCATCGGTGACGGTCAGTTGCGCGCGCTCGCCGTGACCAGTGCGAGCCGCACCGAGACCATGCCGCAGGTGCCGACCATCACCGAACAGGGGTTCCCTGAGATTTTCGGCGACAGCTTCGTCGGTTTCGTCGTGCCGGTCGGTACGCCGAAGGACATCGTCGCCAAGCTCAACCAGGAAATCGTGACCGCCCTCGCGACGCCCGAATTGAAGGAGCGCGTCATGATGCTCGGCGACGACATCGTCGGCAGCACGCCCGAGGAATTTCGCCGGCGCATCGCGAGCGAAGTCGCCACCTGGGCGAAGATCATCCACGCCGCCAATATCAGGTCGCAGTGAGCCGCGCCTAGGTTCGTTGACCGATCGGTTCGTGACTTACGTCGGAGCGCGTTGCCGAGTTCACTTGCCTTTGTAGGGGCAGTATCTCAAAGTTTAGTGGGGGCGCGAATCTGAGCAGGGGGTCATGACCGACGTCCTCGATTCCGTTGCCGCGCGCCCGGCGGACAGCGGTGCATTCGTCGCCGCTCAGCGGGATATCAGCCCGCGCCGTATCCTCTGCGTGTTTCCGCGCTACGAGCCCTCGCTCGGCTCGTTCGACTACGCCTATGATATCACCGGAAGCCTGCGTGCCTTCATGCCGCCGCAGGGCCTGCTGGTCATTGCCGCGTCGTTGCCGGCGGACTGGCAGGTCAGATTCGTCGACGAGAACGTAGATCCCGCGCGGGAGGAGGACTTCCGCTGGGCCGACGCGGTCTTCGTCAGCGGTATGCACGTTCAGCGCAAGCGCATCCTCGACATCTGCCGCCGCGCCCATGCCGCCGGCAAGCCCGCGGTCCTTGGCGGCCCATCGGTGTCGTCAAGCCCCGAACTCTATGGAGAATTCGATTATCTCCACATCGGCGAGATCGGCGATGCGACGCGCAAGCTGTTCGCGATCCTGGGGCGCGACTGCGCGCGACCGCCGGCGCAGGTGCATCTCGAAACGCGCGACCGGCTCCCGCTCGACCAGTTTCCGATTCCCGCCTACGAGCTCGTGAACTTCGATTACTATTTCCTTGGCTCGATCCAGTTCTCGAGCGGTTGCCCGTTCACCTGCGAGTTCTGCGACATTCCCGGGCTCTATGGCCGGGTGCCGCGCCTCAAGCGGCCGGAGCAGGTGATCGCCGAGCTCGACAAGATGCGGGCGTGCGGACTTGGGACGTCCGTCTATTTCGTCGACGACAACTTCATCGCGAACCGGCGCGCCGTGCGCGAGCTGATGCCGTATCTCATTGCGTGGCAGGAGCGTCATTCGTTCCCGGTGTCGTTCGCGTTCGAAGCGACCCTCAACATTGCCAAATACGACGACCTCTTGGCGTCACTGCGTGCGGCTTATTTCGTCGGCATCTTTTGCGGCATTGAGACGCCGGAGCCCGAAGCGCTGCGCCGGATGTCGAAAGACCAGAACATGCGCCTGCCGATGCTCGAGGCCGTCGACAAGCTCAACGCCTATGGCATGGAGGTGATTGCCGGCATGATCGTCGGCCTCGATACCGACAGCGTCGACACGCCGTCGCGCATCATCGAATTCATCGACCAGTCGAAAATCCCGATGCTGACGATCAACCTGTTGCAGGCGCTGCCGCGCACGCCGCTATGGGACCGGCTGGCGCGCGATAACCGCATTGCCGACGGCGAGAGCCGCGAATCGAATGTCGTATTCAAGATGCCTTACGACGATACGATCGCGATGTGGCGCACCTGCCTCGAACACGCCTACGATCCGCAGCGCCTGTTCGCCCGGTACGACCATCAGATCGCGCATACTCATGCGAACCGGCGGCCGCGCCCGGTGGCGCCGGAACTGCTGACGCTGAAAAACATCTGGCGTGGGCTGTCGATGCTGTTCAAGGTGTGCTGGAAGCTCGGCGTCGTCGCCGATTATCGCCGCCACTTCTGGGCCTACGCCTGGCCGCGCCTGAAAGAAGGCCGCATCGAACCGGTCATCTCGACCGGCATTATCGCCAAGCACCTCATCACGTTTTCGCGCAAAGCCTGTGCCGGTGAGCTCAACGCCTCGCATTATTCCCCGAAAGTGCGGTGAAGGATTTCAGGTGCGGGCGCGCTCGCGTGCGGTTAGGCGTTCAGATTGGAAAAAGGCCGAACGAGGATCCTGATGCCTGCCTTGCAACTCCCGCTGATCGGATTGATGGCGCTCGTCATCCTGGTGTGGACGCAGGTGCGTAGCGGCGACATGTCGATCAGCGGCGCTGTTTCGATGTTTGCGGTGTATTTCGTGGTCCTCGGGGTATCCGCGTTTGCGATGAAACAGCGCTCGACGCCGATCGAGCGGCCGAAAGATCAAAGCCAAGACGAAGAAGCACCGACGCCGCGACGGTGAAGCAAGGTCGGCAGTTCCCTGGTCCCGTTCGCGTCTTGGTTAACTCAGCATGCGAATAGCAGCACGTCGGCGCGCGGTCTTGCGGCGCGGCTGCGGGCATGTAAGTTGCTGCCGCAAGGCCTAGGAGAGGCGCGGCCGCGAGGCGCCGCCCCCGAAGGGCCGGTGGACGTCAGGAGGAGAACGCCATGCAGTGCAGCACCAGGACATGCAGCGGGATCGTGCGCCTCGCGTTGGCGGGCGTATCGCTTTCCGCACTTGCCATGTCGGCCGGCGCCGCCGAGTACAAGATGACGGTCAACAAGGACCGTCTCATCAACGCGGGAAACGAGCCGCAGAACTGGCTCATGATGAACGGCGATTACGCCTCGACCCGCTATTCCAAGCTCACCCAGATCAATCGCGACAACGTCAAGAACCTGCGGCTCGTCTGGGCGCTGGCGCTGCGCGGCATGCAGGATGTCGGCCAGAACGGCCCCGAGAACGAAGTCAATCCGCTGATCGACAACGGCTTCATGTATACGACCGACGGCTGGGGAACGGTCTACAAGATCGATGCCCGCAATGGCGATCACGGCGAGTTCGTCTGGATTGCCGACCCTGGCGTGAAGCACGAAGGCAATACGCCGCGCACCCGCGGCATCGCGCTGTGGGAAGACAAGGTCATCGCCAACCTCCCCGACGGCCGCGTCATCGCGATCGATCGCGACAGCGGCGAGATCGTGTGGGACAAGCAGATCGCCAAGGCGAACGAGTTCGGCAGCAAGGAGCGCTTCTACACCGCGCCCATCGCGGCCGACGGCAAGATCATCATCGCCAACGGCGCCGGCGACGGCGGCACCCGCGGCTGGATCGCGGGGCTCGACGCCAAGACCGGCGACGAGCTGTGGCGATGGTACGTCATCCCGAAGCCCGGCGATCCGGGCAGCGAGACGTGGAAAGACAAGAACAACGCCTGGAAGACCGGCGGCGGCGGCGTCTGGCAGACGGGCTCCTACGACCCGGTCAACAAGCTCACCATCTGGGGCACCGGCAATCCGGTGCCGATGTATGACCCGCAGTCGCGGCCCGGCGACAACCTCTATACCGACTCCGTCGTCGCCCTCGACGTCAATAACGGCAAGCTCATCTGGTACTACCAGTATCTGCCGAACGACTCGTGGGACTACGACGAGATCGGCATCCACATGCTCTACGACACCGTGGTCAACGGCGAGCCGCGCAAGGTGGTCGGCCATTTCGGGCGCAACGGCTTCTTCTATACGCTCGACCGTGCCAACGGCAGCTTCATCAAGGGCAGCCAGTACGTCAACGACCTCAATTGGACCAAGGGCCTCGACCCCAAGACCGGCAAGCCGATCGAATACGATCCGAAGCTCGACGTGCAGCCCTACGCGCCGGAGGCGCGCGCGCTGCGCGGCGACGGCATGAAGCGCGCCTGCCCGACTTGGCACGGCGGCGTCGCCCATCAGCCCACCGCCTACAATCCGGTGAAGCACATTGCCTATGGCGTCGGCGCCGAGGGGTGCTTCAGCCAGAACGGCGCCGAATTCCGCTTCAAGGGGCCGGAGGGCGGCCTCGACGCCAAGGCGAGCGACAAGCGCACCTACACGAGCGATCTCTATTACGGCGCGATCACCGCCTACGACACCGTCAACAACAAGGTGTTGGCGAAGACGGTGACCGACATCGAGATCCGCTCCGGGGCGACCGCGACCGCCGGCGGCATCGTCTTCACGGCGCTGCAGAACGGCTGGGTCGTCGCTTACGATGACGAGAAGCTCGAGGAGCTGTGGCGCTTCAACGTCGGCACGCCGCTCAAGGGCGCGCCGGTGGTCTACGCGATCGGACCGAAGCAGTACCTCGCGGTCCAGGCGAGCGGGCGGCACCTTCACCCGGTGAAGTACGATAACCTCGAAAACTCGAGCTACCTGTTCGTGTTCGCTCTGAACTAGTCGCGACAGCGTAGCCCGGATGGAGCAATCGCGTTTTCGCGGTTGCGTAATCCGGGGCTGCCGCGGCTTGTTGCGCCACAGTGCGGCGCCCCGGAAATGACGCAGCTCGTAGGGTGGGCAAAGGCGGCCACCGCATTATCATCGCGGCAAAGCAGATGTTCCGCCGTGCCCACGCGGAAGAAGGTAAGCCATACATCGGTCGCGTGGGCACGGCGGACCCAACGCCGTATCTACATCGCAATCACACGGGCCGCCTTTGCCCACCCTACGGCTTTTGTGATGCGCGAGGGTGTCACTGCAGCAGGTTGCAGGTATCGCCGCCGATATTGTGCGATTGCCAGGCGGCCAGGGTGATCCAGCAGGTTGCCGTGGCCGGACCTTTCTGCAGGGTCACCAGGACCGTTTCCGAGGCAACGGTCCCTTGCATCCGCGAGCTGGTGCCGTTCGGGAGCAAGAGGATATTCTTGATCTCGAAGCCTTGGTTCATCAGCGAGGTGTAGGTTTGCTTCGGCGCCGCGTCTTGCGACAGCGCGACGCCAGCGCCGGTCATCAGGCAGAGCGCCGCCAGTCCTGCTTTCATAAATGGATTCATGAAAACCTCCGTTCCATCGGTTTCATTTGTCAAATGATGCGCGCGGTTGCCTTCGCTCGCCGACATCCATGGTGCCGCAATTGCGAAATGGTTGGCAAGGTTTTGGGCGCCCGGCTACTTCGGAAATTCGCTGCAGGCGTCGGCCTCGGAGCCCCAGAACTCGACGCACTTGGCATGGTCCATCGGGCCCTTGCCGATGACTTTCGCGAACATGAAGTCGACGATGGACTCGATCTCCCGGTTCTGCAGCGTCGCCGGCGGATCGGACATGCGCTGGCCGGATTTCCGCAGATCAGCCTGTTTGAGTCCGTAGCAGCGCCCGTCGCTGTACGCGAACTTGTCGAACGGCGGCATGCCGGTGCCGGGAATTCCGCATTTGATGGTCATCATCAACGCGGCGCGATCGAGGCGCGTTTCGCGCAGATTGGCGCCGTCGGGCATCTGGCTGTCCATCTTGCGGCCGTCGCCCGCCCAGCCGTGACAGACCTGGCAGTCACCCTTCTGGTGAAACAGCCGCGAGCCCTCGGCGACATCGCTCGCGTCCTCCGCGCGCAGCGCATGCGTCGCCGCGATCAGGGTTCCGGCGCAAAGCGCAATGGCAGCAACGGCCAGCGTCAAGTGACGCGGCGCGGACCAAGAATGATCGGGCAAGTTTCACTCCACATTGATCGACGTTCCGGCCATCATAGCGATCGCTCATCGGCTGGTTCAACACGGTTGATGGCTCACGTGGGCCATGCAAACTCGAGCGACCGGGAAATGGAGATCGATCAGGTGCGAGCGGGCCGACAAGCGACGGACGCGAAGGTTCCTCTTGCAGGACTCTTCCGTGCGGCATTCGTCTTCGCCTGCTCGTGCGTTTGCGCCGTGCCGGCAATCGGGCAGACGGCACGGCGCGCGACAATTTGGGACCTCAAGATCGGGGAACCCATCGCCGCGCAGCCGGCCCCGAGCGAATTCCGCGCATTCGCCTGCGGCTCGAACGGCGGTCCGCCGCGCGCTGCGGTGTCCGGCTGGGCCGATTTAAAGCGTTGTCCGCCGGAGGCCGATGGTTTGCACGAAATCTATTTCGAATATGACGACGAGAATGAATACATCGCCCGCGCTCATGACAACGATCGCGAGATCAATCGCTGGGCCGGCACCGCCGAAATCGGATTTCCGGTCATCACGAGCGCGCTGTTCGATGATGCCGGCATCCTCGCAGGGATCCGCCTCGTGACCGATCCGCGGCCGGATCACCGCAACGACATCACGGAAGCGGACCGGCGCAAACGCGAGGACGCTTATCTCTTCGGCGGCATCATGGCGGCCCGCTTCATGATCGAGCCGAAGCGGGACTGCGTGGCGCTGCCGCCGGCGGAAGGCGAGGGCGCGGTCGGCTCGCTGTTCATCAAGCAGTCGTGCGAGTTGAATGATCCGGTTGCGTCACGACGCATCGTCGTTCGCGCCAGCCTTTACCGCAAACCGGGCCAGAGCGGCGTTAATCCGCAAATGCCGACCCAATTGACTCAAGGCCAGTTCGAAAGCTCGGCGCGCGTCGAGATTTATGCCGACGCCAACAAGCCACAGCGCTAGCCTCCCGGCGGTCATGCTCTTGGGCGCTTCTTGCGGGCGTCGTCCTGCGCCTACTGGAAAGCCAGCTATCGGTCGCTTAGGGTGCGGTCGTGCCGTCCGGCATGATCGTGTCGCGGAAAATCGTGCCGTCGAGCTTCGCCTCGTAAAGATTGGCCTGGCGTAGATTGGTCTTCGCCAAATTTGCACCGGCAAGATCGGCGCCGCGAAAGTTCGCGTGCAGCGCGTCGGCCCCGGAGAGATCGGCACCGATCAGTTGCGCGCCGCTCATGTCCGCGCCCATCAGACGCGTATCCGCCATTCTCGCGCCGTCAAGCGTCGCTGCGCGCAGCATCGCCTGATCGAGGGCGGCGCCCGTCAGGTCCGCATCAACGAGCCTTGCTTCGTCGAACCGCGCCTTGCGCATATCGGCGTGGCGGAGCACGGCCTTCGTAAGATCAGCGCGCAGGAGGCGGGCCGTGCCCATCATCGCTTCGGTGCAATCGGCGCCCGCGAGCTTCGCGGCGTCGAGGAGGGCACCGTAAAGCATGGCCTCCTCGAGCTTCGCCCCGGTGAGGTCGGCGCGGGCAAGATTGGCCTTGTTGAGATTGGCGCCGGCGAGGTTCGCCCCCGCAAGATTGGCCCCGACCAGCCTCGCATCATGGAAATTGGCATCGCGCAAATTGGCGCCGGCGAGATCGACACCTGAAAGATCGCGCCGCTTGAAATTCGCGCCAGCAAAGTCGCAACCCGAGCATTGCTTCGCGCGGCCGGCGAGAAAGTCCTCGCGCGGATCGGCCGTTGCCGCGGCCGACGCGAGCACCGCGATGACGACCGCGAGCAATACTGCACGTGTGAGGGCGGGAGCCATGGTGAGCGAGCATAGCGAGGTAGCCGGAGGCCGGCGAGTGCCCTAGATTGCAGCCGCAGCCGCTGGTCTTTTGCGAACGGGAGAAACCTCGATGCGAACCAAGCCATGCCTGACATCCGCCGACGTGAAGAAGATGATGACCGCGTGCCTCGCCGAGGCGGAGAAGAACAAGTGGCAGGTCGCGATCGCGATCGTGGATGACGGCGGCTTCATGCTGAGCCTCGACCGCATGGACGGCGCTGCCGCGACGACGGCGGAAGTCGCGGTCGGCAAGGCGCGCACAGCCGCCCTCACCAAGCGGCCGAGCAAATTCTTCGAGGATCGCGTGAAAGAGCGGCCTGCGTTCATCGCGTTTCCGGCGGGCCTCTTCATCCAGGGCGCGCTGCCGATCCTGCACGAGGGCGACTGCGTCGGCGCGATCGGCGTATCGGGCGTGCAGTCCCACGAGGACGAGCAGATCGCGCGCGCCGGGATCGCGACGCTGGGATAATGCCGCATAGGCTGCGGCATTGTACTTTTTTGCTCATACGATGTTGTCAACCGTCGCCTGACGGCATACACTCTCGATGATCAAAAAGTTCCGCCACAAAGGCTTGGAGCGGCTGTTTGTCAGAGGCGACACGAGCGGAATCAATCCGCAATTCGCCGATAAGCTTCGCCGCATGGTGAAGGTCTTGAACGACAGCGCGGGTCCGTCCGGCATGAGGCTGCCAAATTATCGGCTTCATCAGCTTAAGGGGGATCGCAAAGGGCAGTGGGCTGCTTGGGTGTCCGGTAACTGGCGGATCGTTTTCGAGTTCGACGGTGAGGACGCGACCAATGTCGATCTGGTCGACTATCACTAGCAGCGGAGAAGATTATGGAGATGCATGATCCTCCTCATCCCGGCGAAATTGTCCGGGAGGATTGCTTGAAGCCGCTGGGGCTTTCCGTAACGGCTGCCGCGAAGTGGCTCGGCATATCGCGTCAGTCGCTATCGGAGTTGATCAACGGCAGGAACGGGGTCTCCGCCGAGATGGCGATACGCCTTGAGAAGGCGTTCGGCAGCACAGCCGAAACTTGGCTTCGCATGCAGGTGTCATATGATCTGTGGCATGCGAAGCAAAAGGCCGCAAAGATCAAGGTCGCCCGTTATCCGGTTCCCAAGGTGGCGTGATGCCGACTGCAATCCGCTGGCCATCGGTGTCAGTCTGCACGATTTCGTGAGTCGGTGTGATGGTCTCGACGGACATCGCAAAGCGCGTCTACGACCACACCTTCAAGCTCGACCCGATCGTTCGCAGCTTGCTCGACACCGATTTCTACAAGCTGATGATGCTCCAGATGATCTGGGGCCTCTATCGCGACGTGCAGGTGACGTTCTCGGTCATCAACCGTACCACGCGGGTGCGCGTCGCCGACGAAGTCGACGAACGGCAATTGCGCGATCAGCTCGATCACGCGCGCACCGTGCGCTTCACCAAGAAGGAAATGATCTGGCTCGCCGGCAACAGCTTTTACGGCCGTTCCCAGATCTTCGATCCGAAATTCCTTGCCTGGCTCGCCGATTTCGCGCTGCCCGAGTACGAGCTGCGCCGCGGCGACGGCCAGTATGAACTGCATTTCTACGGCCCTTGGACCCACACCACCATGTGGGAAATCCCGGCGCTTGCCATCATCAACGAGCTGCGCTCGCGCGCGGCGCTGCGCCGCTATGGCCGCTTCACCCTCGACGTGCTCTATGCCCGCGCCAAGGCGAAGCTGTGGGCGAAGGTCGAGCGGCTCCGTGAACTGCGCGGCTTGCGCATTTCCGATTTCGGCACCCGGCGCCGGCATGGCTTCCTGTGGCAGCGCTGGTGCGTCGAGGCGCTCAAGGAAGGGCTCGGCGAGGCCTTCATCGGGTCGAGCAACGTGTTGCTCGCCATGGACAACGACCTCGAGGCGATCGGCACCAACGCCCACGAACTGCCCATGGTGCTCGCCGCCATGGCCAACGACGACGCGGAACTGCGCGCCGCCCCCTATCAGGTGCTGCGCGACTGGCAGCGTTACTACGCCGGCAATCTCCTGGTCGTGCTGCCCGATACGTTCGGCACGACGGCTTTCCTGCGCGACGCGCCGGACTGGGTCGCCGACTGGACCGGCTTCCGCCCGGATTCCGCGCCGCCCATCCCCGGCGGCGAGGAGATCATCGCGTGGTGGCGCGCGAAGGGGCGCGATCCGCGCGAGAAGCTCTTGGTGTTCTCCGACGCGCTCGATGCCGAGACGATCGAGTCCACCTACCGCCATTTCGACGGCAAGGTGCGCATGAGCTTCGGCTGGGGCACCAACCTGACGAACGACTTCGAAGGCTGCGCCCCGCAGCCGGACGACGGCCTTCGCGCCATCTCGATTGTGTGCAAAGTCTCCGACGCCAACGGCCGGCCGGCCGTGAAACTCTCCGACAACCCGAGCAAGGCAACGGGCACCCCCGAAGACATCGCCCGCTACCTGCGCGTCTTCGGCAGCGCGGGACGGGTGGACAGGCCGGTCATGATTTGAGCGGGCAGTCTCGGCCGCTCACGGAATTGGCCGCGCGCGGACATCTCATCGACCTCATTTTGAGGATGCTGAATGGTCATGCCTCGATGACTATTCGGATTTGACGTGCTTGCGCGTCGCATCCTTCAGCCCGGCAGCATTGACCTATAGGAATAGTCCTATATAATCGGGTCGATCCATGCGTCCCGACAGCCGAAAGGTCGTTTCCATGCTCGCACCCACCATTCCCTGCGCCGGCGAAAAGCTTCCCTGTTCCGGTGCCAACATTTCGGGCGCTCGCTCACGTCATGCCTCGGAAAAGATTGGGCGATTCGCGGAGCCATGCGTTGGCGGAAGGCCGATTTTTGGTTTTCCCTGATATTTACCCTGTTCTCAGGGAAAAACCGGCGGCGAGCGGCCGAGATTGCGGACGAAACTTGAGTTCTATCAGGATGTTATGCGTAAATCGCCGGGCGCCGTCGCGGATCGCTGGCATGGTAGGGCGCAATAGCGGAGCGTATTGCGCCGTCGTGAATCGGACAGGCAGATGGCGGAATACGTTTCGCTATTCCGCCCTACGTACCTTGGCGAACCGCGATGGGCAAAATTCGAATTCGGGCCGCCGTCGCTGCAGCTTTGCAGGGCGCTCGACGACTGCCGTGAATTGAAAGCCGGATCGCGGAATACGCTTCGCTATTCCGCCCGACACGCCTTGGGGAACCGCGATGGGCAAAATTCGATTTCGGTTTGTGTCCCGCAAGCGACTATCCTGACGCCGTGAGAATCGGGCCCTTTCACATACCCAACGTCTACGACCGAAAGCGCGTCGCGCATGTGCGCCGGCGGGTCTACGAGATCCTCGAGCACGGTCCGGTCGGCGACCGGACGATGCGGATCGTCAGCCGTGCGCTCATTCTGCTGGTGCTGGTGAATACGGTCGCCGTGGTGCTCGAATCGGTGCCGCGCTACGCCGTGGACTATGCAGCGGTGTTTGCGGCGATCGAGATCATCTCGACGGTGGTTTTCACGACCGAATATCTGCTGCGCCTGTGGGTCGCGACCGAACACGCGCCGAACCGCGAATTGAAGCCCGGTCGGGCCCGCCTGCGCTACGCGACGTCTACGGACGGGCTTGTCGATCTCGTTTCGGTGCTGCCGTTCTGGCTTGCCTTCGTGATCCCGTTCGAGTTCCGCATCATCCTCTTGGTGCGCACCGTGCGCTTCCTCAAGCTCGCCCGTTATTCGCCGGCGCTGCGCTCGCTGCTCGATGCCCTTTACTCCGAACGCCGCGCCCTGTTCGGCTGCGTGGTCATCCTGCTCGGCACGACCCTGATCACCGCCTCGTTCATGCATCTCGTGGAGCGCGACGCCCAGCCGGACAAGTTCGGCACCATTCCGGACGCCATGTGGTGGGCGATCGTGACCCTCGGCACGGTCGGCTATGGCGATGTCGTGCCGGTCACGCCGATGGGCAAGATGATCGCCTCGCTGACGATCTTTTGCGGATTCGTCATGATCGCGCTGCCGGTCGGCATCGTCGCGACGGCGTTCGCCGAGCAGATCCACCGGCGCGATTTCGTCGTGACCTGGGGCATGGTGGCGCGGGTGCCGCTGTTTGCGGGCCTCGACGCCAGCGCGATCGCCGACATCATGCGGCTATTGAAGGCGCGAACCGTCGAGGCGGGCGAGATCATCGTGCGGCGCGGCGAGCGCGCCCATTCGATGTATTTCATCGCCGGCGGCGAAATCGACATCGATTTTGCCGGAAAGCATCTGCGCCTCGGGGTCGGTCAGTTCTTCGGCGAGATCGCGATCCTGCGCCGCGCGCGCCGCAGCGCGACGGTGATGGCGACGACGCGAACCAATCTCCTGGTGCTCGATGCCGCCGATTTTCACGAGCTGATGGAGCACGAGCCGCAGATCGCTGAGCGGGTGCACGCCGTCGTGCGCGACCGCGTCGGCCGCGAAGTGGTATCGCCGCGCGGCGACATCGTTGCGGATGAACTCAGTGGCGCGACCGAGAATTGAGGCGGTCATCGGCGCGTCTCCCGGATCGGGAGGGCCGGAACACGGCCCCCGCGATCCGGGATCTGAGCGCACGGGGACACGCGCACTGTCTCGTCACGTAATCTCGGCAATGTAATCTTGGATTAGAGGCTGCCGGTCTTCAGCGTCATATAGATAACGAATTCGGTCGCCTGTCGATTGGTCCCGACGGCGGTCGCGCGGGCGGGCCGGCTGAGGATCAGGGCGATTTCGACCACACGCAGGCCGCCGTGGACCTTGTTGTAGGTCCGCAGCCGGATGTGAGGTCGGGCGAAGAAGTGGGCGGCGGCGACAAGGCCGACGGAGGCGGCGGCGTAGATCGGCAGCGACAGATCGAAGGGCATGGCAACTCCCCCATACTCACTACAATTCAGCTCGTCTCGTTCGTTCTGTAATTATAGATTACACAAGTGCGCACCCTAGTCAAATGGTGAAAGCGATAATTAACCATATTTTCATACTCTCGCCGCTTTGCGAAATTTTGGCGGTCTCAGCTTGTCGTGGCTGTAATTTTGGATATCTTGCGCGTACCAAAAGCTTTACGAAGCCTTAACCGCTAAGCCGTGGCGTAATTTTCGCGGGGGCGCGCATGACGATTTCGGCCGATGCCGTAAGGGCCTACGAACTCGAACTGCTCCAGAAGGTTGATCTCCTGGCGCTGGGCCTCAAGGGCTTGCAGGCGACCTCGCCCGAACGCGCCGCCGACCTTCTGGAGGAAATCGCGCAGCGTCTCGGGCGTGCCATCGGCGTCGAGGGAACGGCGGCAGTCGTTGCTCAACCGCTGCGCCTTGATCCCCGCGCGGAGCCGCGCCGCGGCGCGCCGGTCGTCGTCGCGGCGCGCGGCGGCGGCGCCGACGATATCGAAGATTTCATCCTCGACATCCTGGCGGAAAATCCGAGCGGCCTATCGGTGCAGGATCTGGTCGACAATCTTGACGAGGCGCAGCTCGAAATCCGGCGCAAGACGCTCGTCGTGCGCCTTCACCGCATGGTGCACGCCGGGCGGCTCTCCTCGCTCGCGCACGGGCACTACACCTTGAGTGAAGCGGAGCGCAGCCGGCGCCGCGCATAAGCGGCGCGCGCGACAGCTCGCGGCGCCGTCTCTATTTGCGCAGAAAGATGTAATCCGCGGAGTAGGGGATTGCGGTGGTGGCGCCGGCCTTATCGCACGAACCGGTGAATTGGCCGCCCTGGGTGTTGATGCGCTGGATGGTGGTGACGCCTTGCAGAGCGCCGGTGCCGTGGGCCTCGGTCACCTCGAGCTTGAGCCAAGGCACATCCTTTTCGGTCGCCGCATTCGCCCGCCCGATCGGCTTGCCGACGACGCGGCTGCCGTCGATGTCTTCCCAGGTCGGCCCCGCATAATGCCGGCCCACGGTCTTGCCATCCTTGATCAAGGTTGCGATCGGCTCGCGGAATTGCCAGGCGAGTTTGCCGCCCTCGCCGGCCTTGCAATCATAGACCTGCGCGCCGTCGGCGTGCACGGCGAGCACCACGGTCTCGCCCTTGGCGGCGATCGTGTCAGGTAGCGCAGTCTGCGCCGCTGCCGGGCCCGCTAACGAGCCCGAGGCCAGACCTGAGAGAAGCGCAGCGAATGCGAATTGCCTTCCGACCATAACGCACCTCCCGAATATCTTTATGCTTCCAATCTTTAATGCGTCCGATCTTTACACCTTCCGCCGACTTTCAGGGAGGACCGGGGCTCTTTCGTGGTCGAAAACGCCCCGCGTGTCCTGCTTTCCAAGCAGGTAGGCGCGCGCGCCTCCTACGCCGCCATCGCCTTCTTCAGGTTCTCGTCCACCTTGTCGAGGAAGCCCGTGGTGGAGAGCCACTTCTGATCGGGGGAGACGAGGAGGGCGAGGTCCTTGGTCATGAAGCCCGCCTCGACGGTCGCGACGCAGACTTTTTGAAGCGTGTCTGCGAACTTCGCGAGCTCGGCGTTGTTGTCGAGCTTGGCACGATGGGCGAGCCCGCGCGTCCAGGCAAAGATCGAAGCGATCGAATTGGTCGATGTCTCTCGGCCCTTCTGATGCTCGCGATAGTGTCGCGTCACCGTGCCGTGGGCCGCTTCGGCTTCGACCGTGTTGCCGTCGGGCGTCATCAGCACCGACGTCATCAGGCCGAGCGAGCCGTAGCCCTGCGCGACGGTGTCCGACTGCACGTCGCCGTCGTAGTTCTTGCATGCCCACACATAGCCGCCCGACCATTTGAGTGCGGACGCGACCATGTCGTCGATCAGGCGATGCTCGTAGGTCAGCTTGCGCTTGTCGAACTCGGCCTTGAATTCCTTGTCGAACACCTCCTGGAAGATGTCCTTGAAGCGCCCGTCATAGACCTTGAGGATGGTGTTCTTGGTGGAGAGGTAGACCGGATAATTGCGGGCAAGCCCGTAGTTGAGCGACGCGCGGGCGAAATCGCGGATCGAGTCATCGAGATTGTACATCGCCAAAGTGACGCCCGGCCCCGGTGCCTTGAACACTTCGCGCTCGATCTTCTTGCCGTCCTCGCCGGTAAAGGTGAGCGTGATCGTGCCCTTGCCCGGAAACATGAAATCGGTCGCGCGGTACTGGTCCGCATAGGCGTGGCGCCCGATGATGATGGGCTTGGTCCAGCCCGGCACCAGGCGCGGCACGTTCTTGCAGATGATCGGCTCGCGGAAGATCGTGCCGCCGAGAATGTTGCGGATGGTGCCGTTGGGCGAGGGGTACATCGCCTTCAGGCTGAACTCCTTCACCCGCGCTTCGTCCGGCGTGATGGTCGCGCACTTCACGCCGACGCCGACCTTCTTGATCATCTCCGCCGCGTCGATCGTGACCTGGTCGTTGGTCTTGTCGCGGTTCTCGATGCCGAGATCGTAGTAGAGGAGCTCGAGATCGAGATAGGGATGGATCAGCTTGTCCTTGATGAGTTGCCAGATGATCCTGGTCATCTCGTCGCCGTTGAGCTCGACGACGGGATTCTCGACTTTGATCTTCGGCATTCTAACGAGCCACCTTTTCAGCGCGCGCCGGCAACAGCCTTCGGACTGGCAGAAAACCGCGCGCTCAGTGAAGACGCCGCCGCAGTCGAGGCCGCTCGACAGCATCGGCTTTTTTGTCGCGAAAGTGGAGTGGACTTAAGTCGCATCCAAAGGCGCGTGGCCGCGAGCAAGATTGACCACAGCAGGAGCTGATGACGATCTGCCGGGAGTATGGATTCCGGGTTCGGCGCTGCCGCGCCGCCCCGGAATGACGCAGTAGAGACGACCGTGTCAGAGTGCGGCGATCGCGGCGTTGAGCGTAGCGCTCGGCCGCATCGCGGCCGACGCCTTGGCGTCATCGGGCAGGTAGTAGCCGCCGAGGTCGACCGGCTTGCCTTGCGCGCCGATCAACTCGGCATTGATCTTGGTCTCGTTCTTGCTGAGCGCCTCGGCCAGCGGCTTGAAGCGGGCTTGCAGCTCCGCATCCTTGGTCTGCGCGGCCAGCGCCTGAGCCCAGTACAGGGCGAGGTAGAAATGGCTGCCGCGATTGTCGAGTTGGCCGACCTTGCGCGCAGGAGAGCGGTTGAACTCGAGGACCTTGCCGATGGCGGTGTCGAGCGCCTCGGCGATAACCTGCGCCTTGGGGTTCTTGTAGGTCTGCGCCAGATGTTCGAGCGACGCGCCGAGGGCAAGAAATTCGCCGAGCGAATCCCAGCGCAGATAGCCCTCCTGCTGGAACTGCTCCACGTGCTTGGGCGCCGAGCCGCCGGCACCGGTCTCGAACATGCCGCCGCCGGCCATCAGCGGAACGATCGAGAGCATCTTGGCCGAGGTGCCGAGCTCCATGATCGGGAACAGGTCGGTCAGGTAATCACGCAGCAAGTTTCCGGTGACGGAGATCGTGTCCTGCCCCTTGCGGATGCGCTCAAGCGAGAGCTTCATCGCTTCGATCGGCGGCAGGATGCGGATGTCGAGCCCCGACGTATCCTGATCCTTGAGGTACTTCTCGACCTTGGCGATGACCTGCGCGTCGTGCGCGCGCTTCTCGTCGAGCCAGAACACCGCAGGCGTGTTGGTGAGGCGCGCGCGGCGCACACCGAGCTTGACCCAGTCCTGGATCGGCGCGTCCCTGACCTCGCACATGCGGAAGATGTCGCCGGCTTCGACCGGACGCTCCAGCAGCACCTTGCCGTCATCGGCGACGACGCGAACCGTTCCGCCACTTGGCACTTCGAAGGTCTTGTCGTGCGAGCCGTATTCCTCGGCCTTCTGCGCCATCAGCCCGACGTTCGGAACCGAGCCCATGGTCTTGGGATCGAACGCGCCGAGAGCCTTGCAGTCATCGATGACCGTCTGAAACAGCCTCGCATAGGAGCGATCCGGGATCGCGGCGATGACATCGTGCAGCTTGCCGTCGGGGCCCCACATGCGGCCGGATTCACGGATCATCGCCGGCATCGAAGCGTCGATGATCATGTCGCTGGGCACATGCAGGTTGGTGATCCCCTTGTCGGAATTGACCATGGCGAGGCCCGGCCGTTTCGCGTACTCGGCCGCAATGTCGGCCTTGATGGCTTCTTTTTCGGCTGCCGGCAGCGTCTCGATCTTCGCCAGCAGGTCGCCAAAGCCGTTGTTGAGATTGACGCCGAGACGCTTGAGCGTGGCGGCGTGCTTGTCGATTACATCGGCGAAGAAGATCGAAACGGCATGGCCGAAGATGATGGGATCGGCGATCTTCATCATGGTCGCCTTCAGGTGCAGCGAGAACAGCACGCCGTCCTTCTTTGCGGCTTCGATCTGCTCCGTAAAGAAGGCGCGCAGCGCTTTGGCGCTCATCACCGCCGCGTCGATGATCTCGCCGGCCGCAATCGGCGTCTTGGCCTTGAGCACCGTGACCGCACCGTCCTTGCCGACCAGCTCGATGCGCACGTTGGTGGCCGCTGCGACGGTGGTCGCGATTTCCGAGCCGTAGTAATCGCCGCCCGGCATGGACGCCACATGCGATTTGGAGTCAGAGCTCCAGGCGCCCATCTTGTGCGGATTGTTGCGGGCGTATTGCTTGACGGCTGCGGCCGCGCGGCGGTCGGAATTGCCTTCGCGCAATATCGGGTTGACGACGCTGCCGAACACCTTGGCGTAGCGGGATTTGATTTCCTTCTCGGCGTCCGTCGTCGGATTGTCTGGATAGTCCGGAACGGCGTAGCCCTTGCCTTGCAGTTCCTTGATCGCGGCCTTGAGCTGCGGGATCGAGGCGGAGATGTTGGGCAGCTTCATGATGTTGGCTTCGGGCCTCAACGTGAGCTCGCCGAGTTCGGTGAGTTCGTCGTTGATCCGTTGCGCAGGGGTGAGCTTCTCGGGGAAAGTGGCGAGGATGCGGCCGGCCAGCGAGATGTCCTTCAGCGTCACCGACACACCCGCCGCGCCCACGAAGGCTTTGACGATCGGCAGCAGGGAATAGGTCGCGAGCGCCGGGGCTTCATCGACCTTTGTCCACATGATTTCGAGATTTGGCATGCTAGCACCTCTGGTCGCCGTGCGTGTTTGCGCCATAGCAACCTTCACTTACGCGCATGACACGCGGGCATCTGCGCGGCGCGTGCGCGCATATGCCCTCATCCGGCGGGCGTGCCTTTAGCACAGGAATCGGGGCACAGGAATCGGGATCACGGCGGTTTTGCGCGATTTACCGCTTGCTGAACTTGGCTTCGACAGCGGCCCGGATATCGGCAAAACGGTCGTATTGATGGCAGATCGGAAACAGGCGGCCGTCGGGCGCGTGGATGCGCGCCTCGCTGTCGAGGCTGTAGAACACGCGCGGCTCCAGCGCCATGGTGGCGATGTGACGGTTGTTCTCGACCACGACGCCGTCGATCGTCGGATCGAGGTGGACGAGGTAATTGTGGATCGCCTGGTCGTAGCCGTGGCCGATCTGGCGATAGACGCGAAACGGCGTGTCATGCACGCGCGCCGCCATCTTTTCGAGATAAGCAATGATTGCGGCGGTGCCGCCGATGGTGATGCCGCTGCAACAGATGCGATGGCTCCCGAGGGCCTGCGCGTCGGCAGCGCTGAAGCAGCCTTTGACCCAGCGGGAATTGGTCGGGTCTTCGCCGATCGTGCGTCCCGCGCTCTCCAGATAGAAGTGGCACTTCGGGCTCGTGATCCCGTCGAACGGGTTGGCCTGGAATACGACGTCGCGCGTGTCCGACATCATCACCTGGTCGTAGCGGCCGGGCCGCTTGCGCAGATAGTCGAGGTAGATCGCGTAGCGACGCGCGTGCACCGAGCGGGTAAACGATCGCGTCTGGAACACGCGCACCACGTCGACGCCGCGGCTCTTGAGGTAGCGTCCAACCTCAAGACCCGGCCAGCGGATCAACATCATGATGTCGCCCGCGTATCCGGTCGCGCGCAGGGACTCGACGAACACGCGCACCTCGGGGACACCGAAGCCGATGGCTGCCCCGAGCACCAGCCGGCGCGCATCAGCGGCCGCGGACGCCTCGGACCGAAGCGGCGCTGCGGGCGCTGAAGATGCGGAAGACGTCGACAATGATGCAGCCGATCCTGACAACGAACCCTCTGATACAATTTTACGCCGAACGATCGGCTCCGGGAACGCCGGCGGTGCGGGTCCCTAACCGGGTTTGCCCGCGAATGCAATCATTCCGCCCAGGCTTCGAAATAGGTTTGCTGGCTCCAGGCTTTAACACCGTCAAAATCCGCACTAAGCCAATACGGCTGATCTTGCCTCGCTGAGACCCAGATGCCCGGAGCCGGAACCGACCACACCAAGCCTTGGACCGAAGTGACCGGGCCGATCATCGTGCTCGTCGAGCCGCAACTCGGCGAGAACATCGGCACGACGGCGCGCGCCATGGCGAACTTCGGCCTGACGCAGCTGCGCCTCGTCAAACCCCGCGACGGCTGGCCCAACGTTCACGCCCGGCGCGCCGCCGCGGGCGCCGACGCTGTCCTCGACGGCGCTGTGCTCTTCGACACGCTCGGCGATGCACTCGCTGACTGCAACTTCGTGCTGGCGACGACCGCTCGCGCCCACGATCAGGCAAAGCCGGTCATCGGTCCCGCCGATGCTCCGCAGGAGATAGCGCCGCGCCTCGCCACCGGCGAGACGGTGGCGGCGGTGTTCGGACGTGAGCGCTGGGGCCTGACCAACGAGGAGGTTTCGTTTGCCGACCGCATCGTGACGTTCCCGGTCAATCCCGCCTTCGCGTCGCTCAACCTTGCCCAGGCGGTGCTTCTTTTCTCCTACGAGTGGTTCAATTTCGCCACCGGCGGCAAGTTGCCCTTTGCAATGCCGCGCCGCTCGCCGCCCGCCGGCAAGGCGCAGCTCTTCGCATTCTTCGCGACGCTTGAGCGCGAGCTGGAACGAGTCGAATTTTTCCGTCCGGCCGAGAAGCGCGAGACCATGACCGTCAACCTGCGCAACATCATTTCGCGCATGGAGCCGACGCAACAGGACATTCAGACGCTCCACGGCGTCATCACCGCCATCGCGGAGGGCCGCAAGGGACCGGCGCGTGGCGGCATTCTCGATGGTCGTGAAGCCGGCTTGCTGCGCACGCTCCTCGCCGAGCATGGCGGCGGCAGGGTGCCGGGCGAGCGGGGCCCCGTGCGCGGACTGTCGCGCCTGTTGCGGCGTAATCCGACCGATGAGGAACGCACGCTGTGGGAGGCGTTGACCCGCGACCGTCGCTTCGCCGGCGCCGGCTTCAAGCGGCAGGTGCCGATCGGCCCGCACATCGTCGACATCGTGTCGTTTCCGCTGCGCGCGGTGATCGATCTCGTGCCGAATGAAGAGAGTGCAGAAGCCGCCCAAGTTCGATCGGAAAAGCGTGCCTGGCTCGCGGCGCGGGATTATCGCGTGTGCGAGGTGTCGGAGGCCGAGATCGAGGCCGATGCCGCCGCGGTGCTTGCCCGCATCGCCGCTGCCCTCGCGATCGCTGAAAAGGGATGATTTACCGGCGCGTGCTAACGAACGTCCGGTCACCTTGCCGGAGGCGGCAAAAGCGCCCATGCTGGTGTTATAAAGCTGCCGCCCATTGTGAAAATCGACGTTGAGGGAGCGCCATGAAACTGCGCCATTCCGTGCTGCTCGCGTGCACCGCCGTCGCGACCGCGCTGGCCGCCGGCAATCTTCCCGCTGCCGACGTGCAGCAGATCAACCTCACGGATTGGACCGCGCCCCGCATCAGCTCGGTTGGCGATGACGCGTTCGGCCAAATGGTCAAATACGGCTACGCGCTCATGACCGATACGGCGAGCCATATCGGCCCGACGGTTGCCGATCAGGCGATGCGCTATGCGGGCAACAATCTTGATTGCCAGAGTTGCCATCTTCAGGCCGGTGCGCAGCCCTACGCCATCCCGCTTACCGGTGTGTCGGGCCAGTTTCCCCAGTATCGCGGACGGGAAGGTGAAATCGGTACGCTGGAAGATCGCATCAACGGCTGCATGACCCGCAGCATGAACGGCCGCAAGCTCCCGCTTGATGGGCGCGAGATGAAGGCCTACCTCTCGTACATGAAGTGGCTGTCGACCGGCGTCCCCGTCGGCGCCAAGATCATCGGCACGGGCTCGCTGGCGGTGAAGGAGCCGAACCGCGCCGCCGATCCGGCGCACGGCGCTAAAGTGTTTGCCGAGACCTGTGTCGCGTGCCACGGCGTTGACGGCCAGGGGCGGCGCGCCGAACGGGGCGCGGGCTACCAGTTTCCGCCGCTCTGGGGGCCGGACAGCTACAATATCGGTGCCGGCATGGCCCGCGTGCTGACGGCCGCGGCCTTCATCCAGCACAACATGCCGATCGGGACGACCTACGATAACCCGGTGCTGACTGACGGCGACGCCTATGACGTCGCTGCTTACATCAACAGCCAGCAGCGGCCGGTCATGTCCGATCTCGCCAAGGATTATCCCAACAAGCTGCAAAAGCCGATCGACGCGCCCTACGGGCCTTATGCCGACGGCTTACCGGCCGTCGAGCACAAGTTCGGCCCGTTCGCCCCGATCCGCGCCAAGATCAAAGAACTGCTGGCATCGAAGTAGGAATCCGTAGGGTGGGCAAAGGCTGTCGAGGCCTTGTAGGTTGACGCTCAGCGACTTCCGCCGTGCCCACGTGGAAGGCCCGGACGTGGGCACGCGCGGCTGCCGCCGCGCTTTGCCCACCCTGCGCAAATAAAGACTTACGGCTTCACGTAGCTGAAGCCCTCTTCCTGCAGTTCGACGAGGCGGACGATGCCGGCCGGCACCACGTGGGCTTCCGGGATGATGGGAACGATCTTTCCCTCGGTCTTTTCCATCGCGCGCTTGGTGTTGTTGCAGGCGCCGAAGGTGACCTGCGGAACTTTGGCACGAGTCTGCTTGATCTCGTCCTTCACCGGCGAGGTGTCGTCGCGCAGCATGTGCAGGCCCGGCCCGTAGCACACGATCTCGATTTCGAGCCCTTCGTTGTGCGCAGAGAAAAGCTCCTGGCAATTGCGGGCGTTGGCAAGCGCGCGCCGCATGATGCCGGCGTCATTTTCGTCGACGTGAAGCACGACCTTGTGCGTCTTCGCCTCGCCCGCCGCGGCGGCAGCCTTGCGGCCAACTAACGGCACTGCGGCCAGTGCTGCGACGGTGATCTTGAAAATCGATCTGCGATCCATGGTTGTTTTCCTCCACGCGGTATTGATTGGGCAGGATAGCAGAAGCGGGGCTGCCGGTAGAGTGGGGTGCGAGCGTTGAGTGTGCAGATGCTCACGCGGCCCGACCCGCCCTTGAAATCCAAGCCGCGCTTCGATTAAATCGTCGGCTCACCATCGGCCAGAAGCCGAGCATCGACGGCAAGGGAGGGATTCATCATGCGCGCAGTGATCTCCTTTGCCGTCGCGGCCGCAGCGCTCCTTGCGGGTGCTGGCCTTGCGCATGCGCAAAACAGCGACGCTTATCCCAATCGTCCAGTGCGCGTGATCGTGCCGTTCGGTGCCGGCGGGCCCGGCGACCTCATCGCGCGCATGCTGGCGCAGAAGCTCACCGAAAGGCTCGGCAAGCCGTTTTATGTCGAGAATCACCCAGGGGCCGGCGGCAACATCGGCACCGGCCTTGCTGCCCGCGCGCCGGCGGATGGCTACACGCTCGTCGTCATCAGCACGACCTTCGTCATCAATGCGAGCCTGTATCCGAAGATTCCATACGATCCGATCAAGGATTTCGACCCGGTCACTATCGCGGTCACGTCGCCTAATATTGTGGTGGTGCATCCTTCGGTGCCGGCGCGCGATGTCACGCAATTGATCGCATTGGTACGCGCCGGCAAATTTCAAACCTACGCGACGCCTGGCGTCGGAACGCCGGCCCACATGGCCGGCGAACTCTTCAAGCAGACGCTGCACCTTGATTTCACTGCGATTCCCTTCGGCGGCGGCGGCCCCGCGATCCAGTCGGTGATCGCCGGCCATACGCCGGTCGGCTTCTCGGCGCTCCCGCCCGCAATGCCACAGCTGAAGGACGGCGGTTTGCGCGCGCTTGCGGTCACGAGCCCCACCCGCGCAAGCCTGTTGCCTGATGTGCCGACCCTCGGTGAAGCCGGCATCCCCGATCAGAATGTCGATTCGCCTCAAGGCTTATTGGTGCCGGCCGGAACGCCGCGACCGATCATCGATCTGCTCTACCGTGAGATCGCGCGCATCGTGGTCCTGCCCGACATGCGCAGCAGGTTTGCGGCCGTCGGATTCGAGGCGGTGGCGATCACGCCGGAGGAGTATGCGGCTCGCATTCGCGCGGAGTTGCCGAAATGGGCGAAGGTCGTCCGCGACGCCGAAATCAAGCCCGAGTGAGGTGTCGCATCCTGTAGGGCGCGAAAGCGCAACGTATTGCGCCGCTGTGCGGGTTGGCTCGGATGGCGGAATACGCTTCGCTATTCCGCCCTACGGATTTCTGAAATTCTCGATTCGCAGTCGTCCTCTGGCAGGGACGGGCCGCATCGCATAGGCTTTACCGACAACAACACATGACGAGGGAGGGATCGCCAATGTCGGTCACCATGTTCGGCAAACTCGCGCTCGCGGGCGCGATCGGTGCAATGATCGGCGCGGCCGTCGTGGCGACGGCAGCTCCGGAGTTCAACACCCGCGGCAATCGTTTCCACCCGCTCGCCTATGACGAGCTGACGCCGGAGCAGAAGGTCTACGCCGACAAGGAGCTGGCGGCGGGCCGCAAGCCGGACATCGGGCCGTTCAACATCTATCTGCGCAGCCCGCAGATGGCGGAGCTGTCGCGTCCCTTTGTCGATTATCTGCGCTTCAAAGCACCGACGCCGCGCAAGCTCAAGGAAATCGCCATCATGCTGACGGCGCGCTACTGGGGCGGTCAGTATGTGTGGTACTCGCACCGCCAGCAGGCGCTCGATGCCGGCTTGAGCCCGGCGTTCATCGCCGCGATGGCGGCGGGTGAGCGCCCCGCCAACATGGCGACCGACGAGGCGACGGTCTACGATTTCTGCACGCAGCTTCTCTCCACGCGCCAAGTGAGCGACGCCAACTTCAAGGCGATGGTCAACGTCGTCGGCGAACGCGGCATTGTCGAACTGATCGGGACCATGGGGCATTTCACCGGATTGACCATGCTGTTCGTGGTCGATCGCTATCCGGTGCCGCCCGGCGCGCCGGACGAAGTCAACCGGCCGATGTGAAGCCGGAAACAAAGTAATATCGAACGCGAAAACTGCAGGAGGTGGCCATGAGGAAGTGGTTAGGGTCCGCCGCGGTCGCGGCCGTTCTTGCATCGGCGCTGCTGTGCGGGCCGGTGCCGGCCGCGGCGAACGAAATAACGGTGCTGGCGGGCATGGGGGTCGTGTCCGGCGTCCGCGATCTCGCGCCCGCCTTTGAAAAGGCGACGGGCCACAAGGTCATCGTCAGCTTCGAGGCGGCTCCCGCGATGAACCAGAAGATCAACTCCGGCGCGCCGGCCGACGTTGCCACGTTGCAGCCCGGCCAAGTCGATGCCTTCATCAAGCAGGGCAGGATCGTCGCCGGCACCCGCACCGATTTTTCCCAGGCGGGCGTCGGCGTCGCCGTCAAGGCGGGCACGCCGAAGCCTGACATCGGCACTGTCGATGCGTTCAAGGCGGCGATGCTCAACGCGCATTCGATCGGCTATTCCCGCGGCGGCAGCGGGCTCATCGCCGCGCAGGTGATGGAAAAGCTCGGCATCGCCGATCAGCTCAAGGCGAAGACCAAGTTCATCGACGGCATGCCGGTCGCTGAGGTGGTCGCCAAGGGCGACGTCGAGCTTGGCCTCCAGCAAATCAATGTCATCCTGCCGGTGGCCGGCGCCGATTATGTGGGGCCGCTGCCGGCGGGACTGCAGGAAACCGTCAAATTCGCCGCGGGCGTGCTCGCGGTGTCGAAGGAGCAGGACACGGCGAGAGCGTTCCTGAAATTCATCGCATCGCCCGAGGCCGGCCCGCTGTTGCGCAAGAGCGGCATGGAGCCCTGGATGGATTGAGCAGGCCCGACCGGCACCCTACTTCAACTCGATTTCGACGAACTCGACGCGGGTGCTGCCGCTGTTGCGGATCGCGCGTGTCACGCCGCCGTCCTGCCAGAAGAACTCGCCGCTGCGCAACGCCTTGGCGCGATCGAGCTCGCCCGGCACGCTCTCGATGATTTCGCCGCCGTCGACGACGACGCGCAGGCCGGGCGCTTGCTGCGTGATCGCCGGCACCGACTGGCCGGGCTCCAGGACGATGCGCCATGCCCGCACCCGCTCGTTGTCGACGACCTGGGAGTAGGCCGGGACATTGGCGCGCGAGCCGGCGGTGAAGCCAGCGGGCTGCGGCTTGAGCAGCGCCACGACAATGTTGTGAAACGGCGTCATGCCGACGTTCGAGCCCTTGTGGGTGATCGGCGCCTTGCTGTCGGCGGCGAAATTCACGTTGCCCTTGATGCCGCGCCGCGCCGGCGTCGGCTCCTTGCCGTAGACTTGGCCGGTCTGGTCGGCCGGTTCCACCATCACGCTGATCTGATCGAGCGAATGCGTGTGATAGTTCGACGCGCGTCCCGGCGGGATATAGACGTCGAGCAGCATCACGAGATCGTTGCGAAACACCGGCAGATGGTAGGACGCCTTTTCGACCGGAACGGGTGCGCCCTCCTCGGCGAGTGCGGAATAGGACAGCGCGCACGAACAGATGGCGAGCGTCGCGCCGATAAGGGGTCGCATCTATTTCCTCCGATTTTCTGAAATTGCGGTCGTCGACGGTGGATTCGCCGCCGAAAGTAGCCCGTATGAGCGCAGCGACATGCGGGATCGAAACCACGAACTCACATAGAGGCCCGGACGTCGCGGAGCCAGTCATCGGGCCCGCCGTAGGCGGGACCCGTTGGCTCATCCGGGCCACCGCTGCTTATCAGTTCACCTCGGGACGACGCCGTTGCGGCCGACATTGATGCGCGCCGCACCAAAGGTGCCGTCCGGCTTCTTCGTGGCCGCGACGACGCTGATGGCGACGCCGGGCTTGATCTCGCTCTTGTTGGCGATCTCGTAGCGGACGATCGGCACGCTCGGCCCGACGATGATTTTCTTCTCGCCGTCCTTGTATTTCACGGTGATCACCGGACCATCGACGCCGCTGACGGCTTGGCCGACCGCGCCGTTCGTCATGGTGCTGTTGGGCGCGCCGTCCCACGGCCGGTGGCCGTCGCCGGTGCCGCGCTGCAATTCGGCGAAGATGTGAACCTCGAGCGCCTTCTGGGTGCCGTCGGCTTGCGGCATCGCTCCGCTGCCGATGTAGGAGCCTTCCTTGATCTCGGAGATCGACGCCTTCTCGACACCGACGACCACGGCGTTGTCCGCGAGCGTGAGCGTCGCCGCCGCGCCGTCGGGCGTCTTGATCAGCAAGGTGTTGCCGTCGACTTTCTCGACTGTGCCACGCAGCCGTTGGGTCTGTGCCGACGCCGTCGAGATCGTCAGTGCCGCGGCGCAAGCCGCAACCGCCAAAATCCGCATTGTGCTCATCTTGTTCCTCCAGGGATGTTTTGCGACAGCAGGATACACCGCGCGCCATCGGCGGCGAAAGACCATTGCGCCCCACGGCCTTACATTGGCTGAAAAACGCCGCCATAGTGGCGCTGGCCTCCATCGCGAGGCCGGCCGGCGAATAACGAGGCCCGACATGCAAGCCCGTTCCGTATGCTTCGTCATCATGCCGTTCGGGCAGAAGCCCGACGCGGCCGGCCACGTCATCGACTTCGATGCGGTGTTCCAGAAGATCATTGCGCCGGCGGTCGAGGCCGCCGGGCTCACCGGCGTGCGCGCCGACGAGGAGATGAGCTCCGGCATCATCCACAAACTCATGTACGAGCGGCTGCTGATGGCAGAATTCGCCGTTGCCGATCTCACGATCTTGAACGCGAACGTCTATTACGAGCTCGGGATTCGTCACGCCGCCTTGCCCGCATCCACTGTCTTGATGACCGCTGCCGGAAGCCGGTTGCCGTTCGATCTCGGAAACACCCGTGCGCTGCTCTACGAACTCGATGCGAACGGACGCCCGAAAGACGCCGTCAAGGCCGCCGGCGACGTCAGGGACGCGCTGACTTACTGTGCCAAGAACCGGGCAACGGACAGTCCGTTCTATCAACTTCTGCAGGGCACGCCGGCCCCGCCGATCGATCACACCAAGACCGACGTCTTCCGCGAACAGGTCGCGATTGCGCAGGCAGTGAAGGACAAGCTGCGCGAGGCGCGTGGGCAAGGTGTTGCGGCTGTCGATGCCGTGCGCGCCGAACTCGGCGAAATCAAAGTGACCGCGATGAGCGTGACGACGGATTTGTTTCTGTCGTACCGGGCGATCGGCGAATGGCAGCGGATGGTCGACCTGTGCAAGCAGATGGACCCGGTCCTCGCGCAGAGCGTCATGATACGCGAGCAATTCGCCTTCGCGCTCAATCGCCTCGGCCGCAGCGACGAGGCCGAGCAGGTTCTCAAGGAGATCATTGCGCAGCGCGGGCCATCGAGCGAGACCTACGGACTGCTCGGCCGCGTCTACAAGGACCGCTGGCAGGCCGCGCTCAAGGCGGGGTCCGGGCCGGCCGCGCGCGGCAACTTGCGGCAGGCGATCGAAGCCTATCGGTTAGGCTTCGAAGCCGATTGGCGCGACGCCTATCCCGGCGTCAATCTGGTGACGTTGATGACGATCGAGGATCCTACCAACCTCGACATCGCCAATCTCGCGCCGGTCGTGCGCTACGCCGTCGAGCGGCGTATCGCGGCGCGCAAGGGCGATTATTGGGATCACGCCACCATCGTCGAACTCGCGGTGATGCAGAACGATTGGAAGCGCGCGCAAACGGCGTTGGACGACGCGGTTGTGGCAATGCGCGAAACCTGGGAAGCCGACACCACTGCGAACAACCTGAAAATGATTGCTGCTGCCCGCAAAACCGCAAATCAGGACACGTCCAAGATTGAGGCGCTGATCGACGATCTGATGGCCGGCAAGCAGCACCTCGCCGCGAAACTCGCCTCAGGCGCAAAGGCGAGTTGACGGGCCGCAGGATGGATTGGTCATTCCGGGGCGCGCGGCAAACGCTGGTGTTGCTGCTCCAACATTTGTTTCTCAGCATCATCATCGCCCGGTCAAGCCGGGCGATGACAGGGTCAGGGGCTTCGAGTGGTTGAAAATCCATCCTAAACCCGCCCCAGCGGAACGGTGATGAATTTAAGCCCTTCGGCCGATCGCACCCGCAGCAGCACGGCGCGCCGACCTGACTTCTGGGCAACCTCGATGGCACTGCGAAGGTCCCCGGCATTGCCGATCTTCTGCCCGGCCGCTTCGACGATGACGTCGCCGACCCGCAAGCCTTGATCCGAGGCGACCCCGCCGGGTTCGAGATCGGTGATCACTGCTCCGCCGCAACTCGTTTGCGGTGCGACGCTTGCGCCGAGCTTGGGCACGCTCGTGCCCTTCTGTTTCGGCGCAGCCGGACCGGGGCTCGGCTCGTGCTTCTCGGGCATGGTGCCAAGGACGATGGCGATCGTCGTCTGCTGGCCGTTGCGCGTGATCGCGAATTTGGCGGCGGTGCCCGGTGGAAGGCCGCTGACGGTGCGGGCGGCTTCGCGGGAATCCGCCACGGGCTTGTCCTCGATCGCGGTGATGACATCGCCGGGCGCGAGGCCGGCCTTGGCGGCGGGTCCATTCGCCTCCGGCTCGGCGACCAGCGCGCCGCGAGTCGTCGCGAGGCCGAGTTCCCCGGCGAGATCGCGGTTCACGTCCTGCATCTTCACGCCGATCCAGCCGCGGATCACCTTGCCATTGTCGCGAAGCTGATTGATGACTCCCTTGATGTCGTCGGCGGGGATCGCGAATGCGATGCCGACCGAGCCGCCGGTCGGCGAGACGATCGCAGTGTTGACGCCGATCACGTTGCCTTCGATATCGAAGGTCGGACCGCCGGAATTGCCGCGATTGACCGCGGCATCGATCTGGATGAGGTCATCATAGGCGCCCGTGCCGATGGCGCGGCCGCGCGCCGACACGATGCCGGCGGTGACGGTACCACCGAGGCCGAATGGGTTGCCGACCGCAATGACCCAATCGCCGACTCGCGGGCTTGCGTCGGCGAATCGCACGAACGGGAAATCGCCGCCGCCATCGACCTTGATCACCGCGATGTCGGACCGTTGATCGGCGCCGATCACCGTGGCGGTGAGGACACGGCCGTCATCCGTGGCGACGCCGACATAATCGGCGTTGTCGACGACATGAAAATTGGTGACTGCGAACCCATCCGCCGAAATGAAAAAGCCGGAGCCCTGGCCGGTTAAGGCAGGGCGGCGCGGGGGCGAATTGGAACCACCATTCGGCGCGCCGTAACGGCGCAGGAAGCGATCGAGAGGCATTCCGGATGACTCGCCATTCCGGGTGCTCTTCGGCGGTGCGAACTTGACGCTGACGGAAATCACGGCGGGCTTCACCCGCTCGACCATGTCGGCAAAGCTCGTCGCATGCGCTGGAATTTCCGCGCCCGCTGCGGCAGGTCGCGCCAGCAAAAAGCTCCCGCTCGCAGCGGCAAGCACCGCGGCGAGCGCCGCAACCGCGCCCGAAGTCGCGAGGCAGTGGAACAGGCGGCGCCGCTTCCCGGTCAAGGGCCGAAGTCGACCCGGGGTCTTAGCCATTAAGGCCTCCTTCACTGGGAAGCGGTACCGGCGCGCGAAATTCCACCATCACCGCGGCGACATCAAGTCCCACCATCGAATTTCGGCACAAAGTGTTTCATCTTGTGCTGCCTGGGGGCGTTTCCTAGGTCTCGGGTAGGGCGTGGAGGTGTTCGCGTGCCGTCTTGCGCGAATGAGCAATTGTCGGACCAACTCTGCAACCCGGAGATCGTCGATGGAAAATCCGGTCGAGATCGAATTTCAAGGCCTGACCGCCAACGAAGCCATGCGTGCCACGGTTCTCAAGCACGTTGCCGTGCTTGAAGAGCGCTATGGCCGAATGACCGTTTGCCGGATCAGCATCAAGTGCGCGAGCGAGCGTCCCAAGGGCAGCGCCTACGACATTCAGATCCACCTCGGCCTGCCGGGTGGGCGCGATGTCGAAATCAAGCGGACCGCGCGCGCCGGCGAAACCCGCGATGACGTGACGATCGCCATCAACGATGCTTTCAAGCGCGCGCGGCGGCGGCTCCAGGAACACACCCGGCGCATGAAGGGGTTGGTGAAATCCCACGACGGACCGCCGATCGCGACGGTGAAGCAAATTGACGGTGCCGGCTTCGGCTTCCTGGAGACCGACGACGGCCGCGAAATCTACTTTCACCGCAACGCCGTCCTCAATCACGCATTCGCGCAGCTCGCGCCCGGTGCACGCGTGACGTTCTTCGAGGAGCCCGGCGAGAAAGGCCCGCAAGCAAGCACCGTGAAGATGCTCGGCAAGCACGGTCTGCGCTGAAAGGTGCGCGCTCTTTGTCGGGCGTAACAGCGAGCGTATTGCGCCGCTCAACGGCGGAATACGCTTCGCCACTGCGCCCTACGAAGCGATTTTCGCGCAGACCCCATTGGATGAAATGTTACAATGCCAGCGGCGCAGAACGCACGGGCGAGGGCAGGGCATGAACAAGCTTGAAATCGGCGATGTCACCATTACCAACATCGTCGAGCGAGACGGACCGTGGCGGCGGCCGGCCGACATGTTTCCGGCCTACGATCCCGAGATCGGCAAGCGGCACCTCGCCGCCCTCGAACCCTTCGTTTACGACCCCGCATCCGACCGCATCGTCATTACCTACCAGACCTTCGTGGTAAAGACGCCGCGGCACACCATCCTAGTGGACACCTGCACCGGCGAGGACAAGGGTTACCCCGCGCCGATGGATTTCCCCAAGGCGCCGTGGCTCGACGGTTTCCGCGCTGCCGGCCTTCGGTTCGAGGACATCGACTACGTCTTCTGCACGCACCTTCATATCGACCATTGCGGCTGGAACACCGTGTTGCGCGACGGCCGCTGGGTGCCGACGTTTCCGAAGGCAAAATATATCCTCCACCGGCGCGAATACGCGGCGTGGGAAGAGGCGACAAAGCGCGGCGACAACCCGCCCGGCAATGTGTGGCGGTACAATTGCGAGCCCGTCGTTGCCGCCGGTCAGGCGCTGCTCGTCGACGACGATTTCGAACTCGACAACACGTTTCGTCTGGAGCCGACGCCCGGCCATTCGCCGTGTCATTGCTGCGTCCACATCCGCTCCGGCGGGCGGCATGCGGTGATCACCGGCGACCTGATGCATCACGCGCTGCAATGTCGCGAGCCCGATTGGTCGACGATCTTCGACTGGGACAAAGCGGAGGCCGCGCGGACGCGGCGCCGCTTTCTCGGCACTGTCGCCGGTACCGACACCCTGGTGGTGCCGGTTCATTTTCCGCACCCTACCGTGGGTCGGGTCGAAGCAGACGGCGAGCGTTTCCGCTACGCCTTCTTGCGCTAAGGCTGCGCCACTGAAGGCCGCGCGCAGGCGCGACGGGCTGGAACGTCAGTCACGCGTGCTCGGCGCGACGACGCTTGTCCAGCATGTTGATGGCGCGGCGGGCGGCAAGAATGGCGCCCTCTTGCCATGCGCCCACATGGCTCAGGTGCTCACCCGCGAAATAGAACGGGCCGTCCGGCTCGCTCAGCACCGCATAGTTGGCGTCCTGGTCCGTCGCGTACCGCGCCGCGATGCCGAGGCTATAGGGCACCTTCGACCACACGATCGACATCGGCTTTTCAAGCTCATGACCATGGCCTGGATGCAGCCCTTCGATCGCCGCGCGGCTCAGTTCGAATTGCTCGCGCAGCGACTTTAAGGCGAGCGCATCGACATTGCCGCGGCCGACATAGGCGCCGAGCAAAATCCCCTTTTGCGAGAACAGCCGGTCGCTCGGGTACCACACCAGCGCCGTCGGGCCCTTCACCCACGAGATGCCGCCATAGATATGGTCGTCCATCTCCCAGAATCGCCGCGACTGCCAGGCGATCTTGATGGCATTGCCATATTCGATGTCGTGGATCGCCGCACGATGCGCGGCGGAAAAGTCGTTCTCGATCGGCTCCAGCACCTTGAGCGGGATCGTCACCAGGCAGTAAGCGCCTTCGATCGCATGCGGCTTGCCGGAGCGCTTGTCGGTGTAGGTAATGCTTACGCCGTTGTTGCGCCGCTTGATCGCGGTGACCTCGCTCGCGAGGCGAACAGTCGACCCGAGTTTTTTCGCGAAGGCCGTCGGGATGCGATCCATGCCGCCGACCGGCTGGAACATGGTGGCCTGGAAGTCGAACACCTCCTCGAACAGGATGGCGTTCCACAGTTCGACATCGAGGAAGGTGCCGAGCGCAATCGGATCGCGCGGATCTCCAGCGTCTTCGCCCGCGCCCGGCAGCACCTTGTAGCCGGATCGCGATGTTCCCTTGAACTTGAAGTCGGGGGTCAGGTCGCCATAGGCGCGCAGGAACGCCAGCATGCGTTCCTTGTCATGGCTCGACAGCTCTTCATCCAGTGCGCCGCGATTGATCGCCTTGCCAAGAAGCTCCGAGAGCGCGCCGCGCACGTCGTTGTGGGCCTGGCGCATCTCGATGGTCTTGCCGCCGTTGGCGGCCGGATTGAAGAGACGGGCGTCGCGACTGGTGTTGACCTCGACTTCGAGGGGAACGCCGAGGTCGCGGCAATAGCCGAGCACCGCCTGGTGCGCGCTTGGAATTCGCGCCGGGCCGGAATTCCAGTACATGTCGGGATCGAACTCGCAGACTTGGCGCGTGCCGTCGTTCATCTCGAGCTTGGTGCCGCGACGGATCGTCCAGTTGCGCCCGCCGACGCGGTCGCGCGCTTCGAGCACCGTGCAGTCATAGCCGGCCTTGCCGAGTTCGTAGGCAGCGGAGAGGCCGGCAACGCCGGCGCCGAGAATGATGACCTTGGTGCCGTGCGGCGCCTCGCCTTTTTCGAGCGTTAGCGGCTCCGCAAGCGCGGTGGTGCCGGCTAGGCCCATGGCTTGCATGGTGAGATAGGTCGCGCGGTATCCGCCGATGCTGCCGACCTGGCGCAGGAAGTCTCGCCGTGTACCCATCATCCCTCCGCGGTGCCATCCAACTTCATGATGCGCTGCGTTACATATCACGATCAATCCTTGTTGCCGCCCGTTATCCGGGCACTTGAGGACTTCTGTTGACCACGCAGATGTCGACCGGCACATTGAATGCAAAAAGCGGGCAAAGTCGCCTGAGGATTTCGGGAGGATGGAATGACGAGTGCCACGGACGAGGGTTTGGGTCGCCGCAGCTTTCTCAAGCGGATGGCGGTCGCAGGCAGTGCTCCACTCGCGCCGACACTGTTCGCGGCGGCCGGCGCTGCAGCCGAAACCTCGCATGCGGCGGAACACGCAACGACCCACCACGAGACCGAGCGGCTTGCCGCCTTCGCCACGGCGTTGCGCTACGAAGACTTGCCTCCCGCCGTGGTGCAACGCTCCAAGGACTGCATCTGCGACACCGTGGGCGCGATCATCTTTGGGGCCGAACTGCCGTGGAGCAAGATGATCATCGCCTATGCCCGGCGGAACAGCCCGCCCGGCGCGAGCAGCATTCTTGGCTCCGGCGGGGCTCCGGTGCATCCGGGCGCCGCCGCGCTCGCGAACGGCGCCATGACTCATGCGTTCGAGCTCGACAGCCTGACCAAGCCCGACAGCGGGTCGCATCCCGGCGCAACCGTGTTCACGGCGGCGCTCGCGGTCGCGCAGGATCGCAAGCTGTCCGGGCGCGACCTCCTCACCGCATTCGTCGCCGGCAACGAGGTCATGTTCCGGATCGGCCACGCGACCAAGCATTCCAACGAAGCGCGCGGCTTTCATGCGCCCGGCACGACTGGGCCGTTCGGCGCGGCGACGGCCACGGGCCGCCTGATGGGATTTGATGCCGCGCGGATGACGAATGCGCTCGGCGTTGCCGGCTCGTGTGCCGGCGGGCTCCTGGAGTTTGCCCATGCCGGCAATGGTGCCATGGTCAAGCGGCTGCACATGGGACGCGCGGCGGAAGGCGGCATCCTCGCGGCAAGCCTTGCCGCGGAGGGCTTCACTGGACCGTCGAGCGTGCTCGAAGGCGATTACGGGTTCCTGCGCGTGTTTTGCAATGATTGGGATACGGCAGAGCTCGTTCACGGGCTCGGCACGACATGGTTCATCGAGGACATCATGCTCAAGCGCTACGCCTGCCACATCACGGTGCACAATCCCGTCGAGGCGACCCTCGATTTGCGCAGCGAGCACAAGTTCGCTGCCGCCGACGTGGCGGAGATCGTGATTGCCGGCAACGAGCGGATGGCCAAGACCAACAACATCCCCGCGCCCCCCGACATGATGCTGGCGCAGTACTCGATTCCGTTCAGCGTCGCCCTGTCGCTCTACCGCGACCCGATTGACCCCCGCTCGTTCGACGACAGCGCAGTCCATGACCGCGCTATTCTCGACCTCGCCGGCCGTACGCGCATGACGATCGTGCCCGGTCAGGATCGCCGCGATCTTGCCGCGACCGTTACGATCAAGCTGAAGGATGGGCGCGAGCTGTCGCGCCGCGTCACGAGCTTCAAGGGCACGCCGGAACGGCCGCTCGATCGGCCGGAGCTGCGCCAAAAATTCCTGCTGTTGACCCAGCGGCTCGGCCAAGCCCGCATGGCGCAATTGTTCGACCGCCTGCAAGCCATCGAAAACGAGCCAAGTCTCGATTGGCTCAACGTGTGAACGGCTCAACGTGTGATCATCGTATGCCGCTGACGATCACCCCGGGCGTTCTGGTTGTAGCGTCGGCCTATCCCGATCCGCCCTTTGACATCATCGAAAACGGGAAGGCGATCGGATTTGATGTCGAGCTGATGCAGGCGATTTGCGGGGAGCTCGGGCTTGCGCTGCGGCCAACGCGTTACGACGGCGACGATTTCAACGGGATATTCGACGGCCTCGCCAGGCGCACTTGCGATGTCGTCATTTCCGGCACGACCATCACGCCCGAACGCTCCGGGATCGTGCGATTTTCAAAACCTTATCTCGAATTCAATCAAGGAGTCGCGGTCAATCGCGAAATCTCGCCGCAGGTCGCGACGACGGCGGATCTGCACGGCCTGACCGCCGCCATCCAATCGGGAAACACCTCCGACATCGTGGCAAAGCGTCTGCTGGCAGAAGGCGCAATCGCCGGGATCAAATACTACCCCTATCATGGCATCGCCGACGCGATCGCTGACCTCGAGGCCGGACGCGTCGGGCTTATCATCAAGCTTTTCCCGGTGATTTCCTGGCTGGTCCGCGACCGGGCCAAGCTGCGCGTCGCTCTCGAAGTCCCGACCCATGAGCAGCTCGGGATCGCAGTCGCAAAAGACAATGGCGATCTGTGCAGCGCCATCGACGAAGCCGTCGACAAACTGCGGGCGCGCGGCGAGCTCACGCGTCTTCAGGACCGCTGGTTTCCTGCATCCGGATGAAAACGGAGCGGCGCATCACGCGAGAACTCTCCATTCTCGATGACGCAGCGTTCGTCAGCGCGCTCGCCGATGACGTCGAAATCAGGCAATGCCTGTTTCGCCGGGCGCTTCGGCAATGCCGATCGTCATGCGGTTTGGAAAGGCCTTGGAGTCGGTGGTGATGACCAGGCTGAAGCTCAATTTCTTCTGAGTAAAAAAGTCCTTGTGCGCTTCGATTGCTGACACGATTCGTTGCACGGTGTGACTTAAGCTGATGATCGCAAGCACCTGCATCGCGACTCGTTCGCCGGTGATGCGGAACGCGGTAATGGTTGCCGCGTCGCCCAGACTTCTTTTGAATATCTCACGAACTTCGTGTTCGATTTGATCAGACATTGTAGTCAACCCATAATTCGGCGCAGAGCCTTAAGCCTTAGCATCCTTCCCAGCGACCACCGCTATGAAAAGGAGCGCTGGCGCGGCGCTCACCCGTCGTCCGCCAAGCAGGGTCAGGCCCCGATGGCGTCGACTGACATTCGGTGTGACGCGCAAAAGGCGCTGCACGGTTAGCGACTCGTTAACCATTTGAAATCACTAACAATCGCAGTAACACCACCTTATCCTTCATCGATTACGCGTTGACGGATGCCGAAGGTTCGGGGTCGACATGAGTTCCAACCAAAATAACGACCAGGCCGCGCCAATTGCGCGTGCCGCTGTGCCGCTTGGCAAGATCATCGCCGTCAGCGGCTCCACCGCCACCATGGGAATACTTGCGAGCAGCATGAATGCCGCCGAGGACGCCCGGACCACCGTCTCAAAATTCGTGATGATTCACACCGGCCGATCGAATCTCATCGGCGTGGTTACAGAAATCTCACTGAACCTCCCGCCTTTCGCCAAGGAGGAGGGCTACCGCGCGATTGCCGAGATGGACCTGATGGGCGAGATCAGGGTCAATGAGAGCGGCGAGACGCAGTTCTGGCGCGGCGTATCGACCTACCCGACGATCGGCGATGCGGGGACACTGCTCACGAGTGAAGAATTCCGATTCATATACAAGAAAGGCGTCGGCACCACCGGCACGATCGGCAAGCTCCAACAGGACAATACGATCGATGCGCTCGTCAATCTCGACGAGCTTTTGACCAAACATTTCGCCGTGCTCGGCACGACGGGCGTCGGCAAATCGAGCGCCGTCGTCGTCATCCTCAAGGAAGTGCTCGCAGCGCGGCCGGACCTGCGCATCATCCTCCTTGATGCTCACAACGAATACGGCAAGTGCTTTGGGGACCAGGCGCTTGTTCTCAATCCCCGCAACCTCAAGCTGCCGTTCTGGCTGTTCAATTTCGAGGAGATCGTCGACGTCTTCTTCGGGGGCCGAGCCGGCGTCGAGGACGAGGTTGCGATCCTCGCCGAGGTCATCCCGCTCGCGAAGGGCGGCTACCTGCGATACAAGGGCGCGACCGAGCGCTCTACCGTCAAGAGGCCGGAAAATCCGGCGGGATTCACGGTCGATACGCCTGTCCCCTACGTGCTCGCCGACATGGTTTCGCTGATCGACGAGCGGATGGGCAAGCTCGAAAATCGCTCCACCCGCATGACCTATCACAAGCTGATCACCCGCATCGAATCGGTGCGGAGCGATCCGCGCTATGCCTTCATGTTCGAGAACGCCAATGTGGGCGGCGACACGATCGCGGAAGTGCTGATCCAGCTGTTCCGCCTGATTCCGAGCGGCAAACCCATGACGGTGATGCAGCTCGCCGGCTTCCCGGCCGAGGTGGTCGACGCCGTGGTCTCGGTGCTGGGTCGGCTCGCGTTCGATTTCGGCCTGTGGAGCGACGGCGCCTCGCCATTGCTCTTCGTCTGCGAGGAGGCCCACCGTTACGCCTCTGCCGATCGCAATTCCGGCTTCGGCCCGGTGCGCCGCGCCTTCTCGCGCATTGCCAAAGAGGGGCGCAAATACGGCGTGTTCATGGGCCTCATCACCCAGCGTCCCGCCGAACTTGACCCCACCATCTTGTCCCAATGCAGCACGTTGTTCGTGATGCGCATGTCAAACGACCGCGATCAGGCGATCCTGCGGTCGGCCGTGTCGGATGCCGCGGCAAAGCTTCTTGCTTTCGTGCCTTCGCTCGGCACGCGCGAAACCTTTGCATTCGGCGAAGGCGTGGCGCTGCCGACCAGGATGACGTTTACGATCCTGCCGCTGCAGTCGAGGCCGAGCAACGAAGCGGTTGCCAATTGGCGGCTGCAACGCGGCACGATCGATCTCGATTTCATCAACTCGGTGGTCGAGCGGTGGCGCGGGACGATGTCGGGAAGCCGGCCCAAGCCGGAGACCTCGCCGTTCGAAGCCCAGCTTGCGGAACGCTTCAGCGCCCACGCGATGGCGCCAGTGCCGCCGCCGCCCCCACCGCCACGGCCGTTGCCGCCATCGAGCCGCGTCGCCCCGACGCTGGTGAAGCCGATGCCATCGCTCAGCCAGCCGGTCCCACCGCGGCCGGCCCCGGCACCCGTTCAGTCCGCCGCACCCGACGCGCCATCCGTCCCCTCTCCGTCGGCGGGAATCGCGGCGCCGCCGCTCCAGCCAACCGGCGCTCCGATATCGGCGCCGCGCCAGCCTATCGACCCCGATCGCTTCAAGATTCTCAAGAAGCCGGTCGCAGGTGTGCAAAGTGGTCCCGGCTCCCAGGAGCCGAATGAGCCCCGGTGATTCTCGCCGCCACTGCCAAAGTCGTTATTGATGCTGCACAGTGATGGCAACGGGTCGATGTAGCAATAGTTTGTTAAGCACCAAATTTAAGCGCGTTTTTTAGTTTTGCGGGCAAAGTGGACCCGCACTGCGATCAATACGTGTCGGTTCGGGCGGGCAATCATCGAGGTCCCACCCATGGGGCGATCACGGCCCCGGCCTAACGACTTAGTCGCGCGTGATCGGAACTGAAGCGACAGGGCCTGTTCATAAGACCGACACGACATCGCATGCGCATTATCTCCTCCAGACTGGCACGATACCCACGCCTCACGATTGCTGCCGTCGGCGGTTGTTTTCTCCTGTTGGTGCTGACGTTGTTCGTGCTCGACATGCGCGATCGCTACATCACAGCGGTGGAGCGGGCCCAACAATCGGCTTTGAACTACGCCGAAGTTCTGGCGGAGCATACCGCGCGCGCCTTTGAGGCGGTGGACCTCTCGTTGCGCGAAGCCCGTCTTATCCGCGCCAACCTTGCGAACGGATCGGGGAACGCGGGTATCCACGACGCCTATGAACAGCTGCGCCATTTGCAGCAATCGTCTCCTCTGCTGGTGTCGATCGGATGGACCGATGCGGCGGGCAGTCTCGAAGCGCATTCGAACGAAGGCGAACCGCCGATTACAAATATCGCGGGACATCCTCATTTCCGAACTCAACAGGACGCACCCGACCACCTCTATGTCGGACCTCCCTTCCAATCGGGTATCGATGGCCGCTGGCTTTCGGCCGTGTCGCGCCGGCTCAGCAACGCCGACGGCAGCTTCGCGGGTATCGTCGGTGCCGTGCTTGATCAATCTTATTTCGCCGGCATTTATCGTTCGATCGATCTCGACAGAAACGGCGCTGTTCTGTTGATGACCCGCGACGGCGCGCCCTTGGTCCGCGAGCCGCCGCTCGAGGGCATTTTCAGCAGGAACTACTCCAACGGTGCGCTGCTGTCGCAGCACCTGCCACAGGCAGAGGCCGGATCATATCAAGGCGTGAGCAGTTTCGACGGCGCGACGCGCATTTTCGGATATCGCGCAGTGAACGGCCTGCCGCTTGTTATCACCGTCAGCTACGATCGCGCCGACGTGCTGGCGCCGTTTTACCGCGATCTTTTCAGGCTTGCGCCGCTCATGGCTGCAGTGGTGCTGATGTTCATGTTCGGCGCCGGGCTGTTGATATGGCAGACGCGCACGCTTGCCCGCAAGACCGATATTCTGGAAGTCACGCTGGAAAACATGGCACATGGCCTGTGCCTGTTCGACGCCAACCAGGCGCTGACGCTGTGCAATCGACGCTACATCGAAATGTACGGTCTCGAGCCTCAACAAATCGCAGGCAGCACGCTGCGGTCCATTCTCGAGGCACGCAAGATCCCTCAGGAAGAGATTGAGCGGCGGCTGCATCAGGTGAGCCAGCGGCAGCCTTATCACGCCACCTATGAGGAGAGCGATCGAAGGATCATCAGCGTGAACTACCAGCCGGTGCAGGAAGGCGGCTGGGTCTCAATTCATCAAGACATAACGGACCGGCGTCGCGACGAAGAGAAAGTCGCGTTCATGGCCCACCACGACGCGCTGACAGGGCTCCCTAACCGCACGTACTTCATCGAGAGGCTTGAAAAAGCAGCCGAGCGGCTGCGCCGGCGGCAGGAGCCGTTCACGGTCTTGCTGCTGGATCTCGATCGCTTCAAGAACGTCAATGATTCGCTCGGGCATCCGGCGGGCGATGTGTTGCTCAAGGAAACCGCACAGCGCCTGAAATCGGCGGTGCGGTCGATCGATGTGCTGGCGCGGTTGGGTGGCGACGAATTTGCCATTATCCAGTGCGGTGAGGATGGACAGGAAGAGGCGGCGGTCACCGTTGCAAACCGGGTCATCGACATCCTGACCGAGCCCTACAAGATCAATGGCCACGACGTGACTGTCGGCACTTCGGTTGGCATCGCGCTTGCCCCGGCCGACGGTACCGACGCTGACGGCCTGATGAAAAAGGCCGACCTCGCGCTCTACCGGGCGAAATCGGAAGGCCGCAACGGCTACCGCTTCTTCGATCAACGCATGAGCGCCGACGCGGAGGCGCGGCGTCAAATGGAGGCCGAACTCCGGGCGGCCCTTGCCGATGAAGCGCTCGAAGTCCATTACCAGCCAATTGTTGACGTCAATACGCGCAAGCTGTTCGGTCTCGAAGCGCTCCTGCGATGGAAACATCCCGTCAAGGGCTATATCTCGCCGGCCGATTTCGTTCCGCTCGCCGAGGAGACCGGACTGATACACGCGCTCGGAGAATGGGTGCTGATGAAGGCTTGCAGCGACGCGGCCAAATGGCCGTCACATGTGAAGGTCTCGATCAATCTCTCGCCGGTGCAATTTCGAAAAGCCAACCTGCTCGACGTCATCCTGTGCGTGCTCATCGATACCGGCATTGCACCCGAGCGACTTGAACTCGAGATCACCGAATCGACACTGCTCGAGAATGAATCCCAGTATCTCTCCGTGATGCACCAGCTTAAAAATCTCGGGATTTCGATAAGCCTCGATGACTTCGGCACCGGCTATTCCTCGCTCAGCTACATCACCATGTTCCCGTTCGACAAGATCAAGATCGACCGGTCATTTACTAAGAACCTGACGCGGCGCGCCGACTGCGCCGCGATCATTTCCTCGGTGCTTGCGCTTGCCGAAGGCCTCGAACTTCCGACCGTGGCCGAGGGCGTCGAAAGCGAACAGCAATTCGAAATCTTGCGGGCGTCCGGTGTGCGGTACGCGCAAGGATTTTTATTCGGCCGGCCATGTCGTGCCGAAGAGATCGATTTCGGCCGGGCATGGGTGAAACCGTGGCTCGAAAATGTCGCCTGACTCGGGAGACCGATAAGAGCGCGGATTTTTGTCCAATATCGGTCACGAGCGGGAGCTGAACCATGAGTGCGCGTCAGGGCTTGATCGATGAGTTGCAAAGCACGATCGCGACCCGCGAGGTGCGGCAGCGCGCCGACGTCTTGCGGCGCATCACAGACCTGTTCGTCGCCGGGAGCGGCCGCTACTCCGGCGAACAGGTCGCGCTTTTCGACGATGTGATGTGCCGGTTGCTGGATGAGATCGAAACGGCAGCGCGCGTGAGATTCGGTCAGCAGTTCGCGAGGATGGCGGAACCGCCGCCGAACATGCTCCGCGCGCTTGCGCTCGACGAGTCGATCGATGTTGCGGGTCCGGTCCTGTCCGAAAGCGTTGCGCTTGAGGAGGCGGTTCTGGTCGAGAGTGCCAAGACCAAGGGGCAGGAACATCTACTTGCGATTTCGCGACGCCGCGCGCTCGGAGAGGCTGTGACCGATGTGCTCGTCGATCGCGGAGACCGCTCAGTCGCGATGTCGACGGCCGTCAATCCCGGAGCGAGATTTTCCGAGTTCGGCTATTCGACTTTGGTCAAGCGATCGAAGGAAGACGGCGATCTTGCGCTGCGGCTGTGGCTGCGTCCCGATATTCCGCGCCAACATCTCCTTCAGCTGGTGAGCGAATGTTCGGAGGCCGTGCGACAGAAGATCCAGGCCGCCGACCGTCACAATGCCCATCTCGTGCGGGAGATGGTTGCCGAGGCAGCGGAACAGCTGCAGGCCAGGACGAGGGCGCAGTCGCCCGTTCACATTGCCGCGCGCAACCATGTGGAGGCGCTGAAGAAGGACAGCGCCCTTGATGAAGCAAAGTTGTTTGAGTTTGCGGCCGCAAACAAATTCGACGAGACCGTGGTGGCGTTGTCCGTGATGTGCGATCTGCCGATCGGGGTCATCGAGCGTGCGGTGTCTGCGAGCGGTGCCGATCAGCTTATCGTTCTCGCGCGAGCAATCGGGCTGTCGTGGCGGACCATGAGCGCAATCATCATAGTCGGATCTCGATCCAAGGGCGCGTTGGCCAACGATTTCGAACAGATCGCAAGCAGCTTTCACAAGCTCAGCCGAGACACGGCGGAGAAGGCGATTAAATTTTATCGGCTGCGCGAACGCGCAACCAAATAAACGCCCCTCCGGTAACCGCATCAACGGTTCGGTGCAGCGCCTCGATTTGCCCGTGGGACCCGGTGCGGGCTGAGCCGCGCGAAATCCGGTTACCTCCGCTAAAGGCGCATGGTGCGGACCACCGGCACTGGACGAAAGGCGTGATCGTCTCCACATACGCCGCCGAAATGAATGCTCCGCGTTTGGGAGAGGACGCGGCCGTTCGCGTTCAAGCGCTGCGGCAAAACGAAGGAAGGTGCTCGATGTCTATTCGGCCAGTGAAGAAAATCGTGCAATCCACCCCGACGATGGAAGGTGCCGGCGTGAAGCTGCGCCGCGCCTTCGGCTTCGGCGCGACGGACGAGTTCGACCCGTTCCTGCTGCTCGATGATTTCCGCAACGATCGTCCGGATGATTACCGCGCCGGTTTTCCCTGGCATCCCCATCGCGGCATCGAAACCATCACATACGTGCTGGCTGGCACCGTCGATCACGGCGACAGCCTTGGCAACAACGGCACGCTCGGCGCCGGCGACGTTCAGTGGATGACCGCCGGCAGCGGCATCCTCCATCAGGAGATGCCCAAGGGCGATCCACGCGGGCGCATGCATGGTTTCCAGTTGTGGGCGAACCTGCCGTCCCGGCTCAAGATGACGGCGCCACGCTACCAGGACATTCCCGCGATCGAAATCCCAAACGTGGTCGATGACGACGGCACCAGCGTGCGCGTCATCTGCGGCGACTTCTGGGGCAAGCGCGGTCCTGTCGATGGTATCGCCGCCGATCCCCGTTATCTGGACATCACCGTCCCACCTGGCAAACGCAAGACGTTGCCAGTCGAAACCGAGCGTCACGCCTTCGCCTATGTGTTCGATGGATCCGGCACCTTTGCGGGCGCTTCGAACCCGTTCGGCGTGTTGACCGAAAAGGAGACTGCAAACGGCGACACTCTGGTGCGCGAACGCACGGGCAATCGTTCGCTCGTTCTGTTCGACCGTGGCGACGAGGTCACGGTCGAAGCCGGCCCCGAAGGCATCCGCTTCCTCCTCGTATCGGGCAAGCCGATCGAGGAGCCCGTCGCGTGGTATGGTCCGATCGTGATGAACACCAAGGCCGAGCTGCAGCAGGCGATTACCGAGCTCAACAACGGCACGTTCATCAAGCACGGCTGACGCGAGGATCATTGGTTTGCAGCCCAGGTGAGCCTAATGATATCCGGGGCGGCGCATCTCGAGCGTTGCCCCGGCCATCGCCCACGGTCATCGGGGGGCGGCATCCTGTCTATCCAACGCCCGCCGCGCCTATGCTAGTTTCGGCGCACGTGCGGAACCTGTGACGGCCCCTCCGCTCGTAACGTCGGGAGAGAACATGAGCCGAATTCGCGTGGCGCTAGCCGTCGTCTGCATCAATCTTTCAATCGGTCTTGGCTTCGCCTCGGGGGCCCTTGCCCAAACGCCGGCTTGGCCGCAGCGCAATGTGCGCTTCATCGTGCCGCTCGGTCCGGGATCGGGCGCGGACATCGGCGCGCGGTTGTTTGCGGATCGGCTGTCGGCGCGATGGGGCAAGGCGGTCGTGGTCGAGAACCGCCCGGGCGGCGATGGCATCGTGGCAATTGCGGCTTTCACCGGCGCTCATGACGATCACACGCTGCTGTTCTCGCCGGCTTCGACTTTCACCGCTCATCCTTATCTTCACGACAAATTGCCCTACGATCCCGCCGATCTCGGGCCGATCGCGCGCGTGTCCAACACCATTGTAGCGATGGCAGCGCCGACGGCCCTGAAGGTCGGTTCGCTTGCGGAGCTTTTTGCACTCGCCCGCAAGGAGAACGGCAAGTTCAATTGGGCGACTGCGACCGGGATCAGCGACTTCCTGTTCTATTCATTCCTGAAGAATGCCAAGTTCGAAATGTCCAAGGTGCCGTATCGCGACACGGTGCAGCCTGCGAACGATCTCGCCGAAGGGCGCATCCAGCTTTATTGGGGGGCGCTTGCGATCGTGCGGCCCCATCTGCAGACGGGCAAGGCGAAGCTGCTCGCGGTGAGCAACAGCGTCCACATCCCCGATGATCCGAGCGTTCCGACCGTCAAGGAGGCGGGCTTCCCAGAGCTCGGGTTCGATGGACTCGTCGGCCTGTTCGGGCCGCGCGAAATGCCGGCGGAGCTTCGCGAGCGAATCGCCGCCGATGTTGCTGCGGTGGCGACCGATCCCGCGATCGGAGAGCGGCTTCTGACCACGGGGCAGCTTGTCAGTCCTGGGCGGCCGGCCGAGTTTGCAGCATCGATCGAAGAGCAGCGCGCAAGCGTTGCCGCGATCGCGAGGGAGATGGGTATCAAGCCCGCCCAGCAGGCCCATTCGCCCTGACGTCAAGTCCAGCCCTGGTGCCACGGCGGTTCGCCGACGAACCTCCGCGCCAGGAAATCGACGAAGACGCGGACCTTCGCGGCGAGGTGGCGGGCGGTTGGATAGACCACGTTCACGGTCACCGGATCGGGCTCGAAGTCGCACAGCAAAGCCCGCAGATGGCCCTCGCGCAGATCGGCGGCGGCGACGAACGCCGGCGCCCGCGCGATGCCGAAGCCGGCGCGCGCTGCCGCGATGCAGGCCTCCGCGCTTGCAAAGCGAAGCCGCCCGTCGACCCGCACTTCCGTCCGCTGGGCGCCGCGACCGAAGACGAGGACGAAAGGGTCGCGCCGGTTGAGGTCGATGATGTTGTCGCGTTGGGCTATGTCGTCAGGCGTGCGCGGTGCGCCTTGGCGCGCAAGATATTCGGGTGACGCACAGGTGACAACCCGCACCGCCGCGATCTTGCGTGCGACGAGCGAGGAGTCCGTGAGGTTGCCGATGCGCACCGCGACATCGAATCCCTCGTCGACCAGGTTCACCGTGCGGTCCGAATACGAGACCTCAAGACCCAACTGCGGATAGGTCGCGGCGAACTCAAGGAGCGCTGGACCAAGCCCGACAGCCCCGAACGAGGTCGGTGCTGCGATCTTCAGGACGCCGGTGGGACCCGTGGTCTCGCGCACCGAGGCGTCAAGAGCATCGAACTCTTCGACTAGGTCGCGGCTGCGTTCGAGATAAGCGCGGCCGGCGTCGGTGAGCGAGAGATCCCGCGTCGTCCGGTTGATGAGGCGGACGCCGAGCCGATCCTCAAGCTTCGCCACGAGCTTGGACATTTGCGCCGGCGATATTTTGAGGCGGCGCGCAGCGCCGGCGAAGCTGCGGGCATCGGCGACGGCGACGAAGGCCCGAATGGCTTCAATGCGGTCCAATGATTTTTACGATCCAAATGATTTTCGCGGCCTCGGCTATTATTTCCAATTTGGAAACATAGTGCTCCAATCCGAGATCATTATCAACCAAAGGGATGCGTGCCATCTGCTCTCGCAGAGCAGCGGGCAGCCGCTGTGCGCAATCCCCTGAAAGGAACAACGCCATGAACTCAGTCCCGCCTTTTGCGCGTTACTCGCCGCAACTTCTCGCTGTGCTACGTATCGTTGCCGGCGTGCTGTTTCTTTCGCACGGCCTCGTCAAGCTGTTTGGCTTTCCGCCGGGCGCTGCTCCCGGTATTCAACCGCTCATGACCATGTTCGGCATCGGCGCCGTCATCGAACTCGTGACAGGCACATTGATCGTGCTTGGTCTCTTTACCCGGACGGCCGCGTTGATCGCGTCAGGCGAGATGGCGGTGGGGTATTGGATGTTCCACGCGCCGGCCAGCATCTATCCGGCCGTCAACGGCGGCGATGCGGCGGTTCTGTTCTGCTTCGTCTTCCTGTATCTCGTAGCAGCGGGTCCCGGCGCGTTCAGCCTTGAAGGCCTGTTCCGGCAACAAGGCTCGCCGACGCCGAGCCCAGTCCGCGCCTGATCCCGCGGCGCGGTGTCTCTGGGATGCCGCGCCAGTCCGGGTCTCGATGAAGAGAGGCATCCCATGTCGACACGATCGCTTCCGCTCGCCAAACCGCTCGCGGAAAATCCGCGCCCAATCGTGACGGGAGCGCGGATCGGCCACGTGCATCTGAAGGTCGCCGACCTCGACCGGGCGCTTGCCTTCTATTCGGGTGTCCTGGGCTTCGAGCTGATGCAGCGATACGGCGGACAGGCGGCCTTTGTCTCAGCCGGCGGCTATCATCACCACATCGGCCTTAACACCTGGGAAAGCCGGGGCGGGCAGCCGCCTGCGCCCGGCACCACCGGCCTCTACCACGTCGCGATCGTTTATCCGACCCGCGCCGATCTCGCCAGCGCGCTGCGGCGGCTGATCACCGCCGGTGTCCCGCTCGATGGCGCGAGCGACCACGGCGTGAGCGAGGCGCTCTATCTGCGCGATCCCGACCAGAATGGCATCGAGCTCTATTGGGATCGGCCGGAAGCGGAATGGCCGCGCAATGCCGATGGCACGCTCAACATGCGCACCGATCCGCTGAACTTGCAGGATCTGCTTTCAGAGGCGAAGGCCGCTTAAGCGGTCAATCTGTCGCCACGCCGCGTAATGGCCGGGCGCGGGTGACTACCGCGTCGGCATCGGCTTCTCGCCGCGATAATCGTAGAAGCCGCGCTTCGTCTTGCGGCCAAGCCAGCCGGCCTCGACGTATTTCACCAGCAACGGGCAGGGGCGATATTTGCTGTCGGCGAGGCCCTCGTGCAGCACCTGCATCACCGACAAGCAGGTATCGAGGCCGATGAAGTCGGCAAGCTCCAGCGGGCCCATGGGATGGTGGGCACCGAGCTTCATCGCGGTGTCGATCGCGTCGACCGTGCCGACCCCTTCGTAGAGCGTGTAGATCGCTTCGTTGATCATCGGCAGCAGGATGCGGTTGACGATGAAGGCCGGGAAATCCTCCGACACGGCGAACTTCTTGCCGAGCTTGGTGACGAAGGTCTTGGTGGCCTCGTAGGTCGCATCATCGGTCGCGATGCCGCGGATGATTTCGACGAGCTCCATCACCGGCACCGGATTCATGAAATGAATGCCGATGAACTTCTCGGGGCGGTCGGTCGCCGCGGCGAGCCGCGTGATGGAGATCGATGATGTATTGGTCGCGATGACCGCGTCTTGTTTGAGGACGGGGCAGAGGGCCGACAGGATCTTGCGCTTGACCTCTTCCTTCTCGATCGCGGTCTCGATGATGAGGTCGCAGTCGGACAATGCGTCGATCGTACCGGCGGCATCGATGCGACGGAGCGCGGCCTGGCGATCGTTCTCGCTGATGGCCTGTTTGACCACTTGTCGCGCCATGTTGCCGTTGATGGTGGCGATGCCGGCTTTGACGCGCTCTTCGGACACGTCGTTGAGGGCAACGTTGAATCCCGCCAGTGCGCACACATGGGCGATGCCGCTGCCCATCTGGCCGGCGCCGATGACGCCTACTCGATGAATAGTCATTCCTGTCTACGGCCTTTCGTCCGGACCACCCGCGGCGAACGAGGCTACATCATACCGTCCGATCGCATCGCGGGTTCGATGTTGTAGCGCCAAAACTCTACCGTCTGGTTGCCACCGGTCCTGCTGGTATACGGCGCTAGCGTCCGATCTTGCCGAGCTCCTCGGCAAGCTCGGGCAGCGCTTTGAACAAATCGGCAACCAAGCCGTAATCGGCGACCTGGAAGATCGGAGCCTCCTCGTCTTTGTTGATCGCCACAATCACTTTCGAATCCTTCATGCCGGCGAGATGCTGGATCGCGCCCGAGATGCCGACGGCTACATAGAGCTCGGGCGCCACCACCTTGCCGGTCTGGCCAACCTGCCAGTCGTTCGGTGCGTAGCCCGCATCGACGGCAGCACGCGAGGCACCCACCGCCGCGCCGAGCTTATCTGCGACCGGCTCGATATATTTGGTGAAGTTCTCCCGCGACGCCATGGCTCGGCCGCCGGACACGATGACGCGTGCCGAGGTCAACTCCGGTCGGTCGTTCTTGGAGAGTTCTTCGCCGACAAAAGCCGAAATGCCGGGGTCGGCCGGCGGCGTCACCGTCTCGATCGAGGCCGCGCCGCCTTCGCCGGTCGCCTGGAAGGTCGACGTGCGTACGGTGATGACTTTGATCTTGTCCTTGGAGCGCACCGTCTGCACCGCATTGCCGGCATAGATCAGCCGCTCGAACGTGTCGGGTGCGATCACCTTGACGATGTCGGACACCTGCATCACGTCGAGCAAAGCCGCGACGCGAGGCATGTAGTTCTTCGCATTGGCGGTTGCGGGCGCCATGATGGTCTCGTACGCGCTCGCGAGCGAAACGATCAGCGCTGCCGTCGGCTCGGCCAGCATATGTTCGAGCGGAGGCGCGTCCGCGAGGAGGACCTTCGCTACGCCCTTAAGCTTTGCCGCAGCTTCGGCTGCCGGCCGGCAGTCCTTGCCCCCGACCAGGATGTGGATGTCCGCACCGATTGCAAGCGCCGCCGTCAGCGCTTTGGCCGTCGCATCCTTGAGGGTCTTGTTGTCGTGCTCGGCAATGAGGAGGGTCGGCATCACAGGATCCCCGCTTCGTTCTTGAGTTTGCCGACCAGTTCGGCAACCGAGCCGACCTTCACGCCCGCTTTGCGCCCCGGCGGCTCGCCGGTCTTGAGGATTTCAAGTCGCGGCGCAACGTCGACGCCGAAGTCGGCCGGGGTCTTGTCCGCGATCGGCTTCTTCTTGGCCTTCATGATGTTGGGCAGCGAGGCATAGCGTGGTTCGTTCAGCCGCAGGTCGGTGGTCACGATCGCCGGCGATTTGAGCTTGACCGTCTGCAGGCCGCCATCGACCTCGCGGGTGACGCTGATGCCGTCGCCATCAATCGCGATTTTGGACGCGAACGTGCCCTGCGGCCAATTGAGAAGCGCCGCCAGCATCTGACCGGTTTGATTGCAATCGTCGTCGATCGCCTGCTTGCCGAGGATCACGAGCCCCGGCTGCTCGGCTTCGACCACGCCCTTGAGGATTTTCGCGACCGCCAGCGGTTCCACCGTGCCGTCCGTCTTCACCAGGATGCCGCGGTCGGCGCCCATCGCGAGCGCGGTGCGGATGGTCTCGGACGCCTGTGCGGGTCCGATCGACACCGCGATGATCTCGGTTGCCTTGCCGGCTTCCTTGAGGCGGATCGCTTCCTCGACAGCGATCTCGTCGAACGGGTTCATGGACATTTTTACGTTGGCGAGCTCGACGCCAGTGCCGTCGGTCTTGACCCGGATTTTAACGTTGTAGTCGACGACCCGTTTGACGGGCACAAGAACCTTCATCTCGAACTCCCGGAAGCGGCGGGCAAACTATGTCCCGGCCCGGAGCGTGTCAACGCGCGTGCCGCATTGCAGCATAAATCGGGGGTTAATTCCAATGGGCGGATCTGAACCTTAGTCCTGCGGGTGGGGGTCAGCGGTTTTGGCCTGGAACCCACAACACGTCGCCCGTCCCCCTCGCATTGGCAAAGCGGCTTGCCACGAAAAGAAAATCCGACAGCCGGTTCACGTATTTGATCGCGGTCGCCGCCACTTCCTCTCCGGGCACATCCGCAAGCTCGACCATTAGCCGCTCGGCGCGGCGGCAAACCGTACGAGCGAGATGCAGGTGCGCCGCCGCAGGCGTGCCGCCTGGCAGGACGAACGAACGCAGCGGCGCGAGCTCGGCGTTGAGCCGGTCGATCTCGGCCTCGAGTCGCTCGACCTGGGCTTCGGTCACGGTCAGGCGCGCGCCGCCCGGTCCCTTGCCGGCGGCGGCCGGCGAGCACAGTTCGGCGCCAAGATCGAACAGATCGTTCTGGATGCGCGCGAGCGACGGGTCGATGTCGCGATCGGTGCCGGTATGGAGCCGCACGAGCCCGATCGTCGCGTTGAGTTCGTCGATGGTGCCGTAACAGGCGATGCGCAAGTCGTACTTCTTGCGCCGTTCGCCGGTGCCGAGCGCGGTGGTGCCGTCGTCACCGGTGCGGGTGTAGATGCGATTGAGCACGACCATCGGAGTTCGCCGGGCTTAGTGACTTCTCGCCCACACCGTCAGCATGATGATGACGATGGCGATGAACTGCAGAATAACGCGCCAGCGCATCAAGGTCTGCGACAAGTTGGGTGAGCCGCCGCGCAACATGTTGGCAAGTCCGAACAGGAGGACGACGCCAACGGCACCGACGGCCAGCGGAACGACATAGTTGGACAGAACATCGGCCATTTCCGCTATGTAACACCTCGATCCCGCCACTGCCATCGGGCGTCACGCCGCCGTGACTGCGCCGCCGCACCTTGGCCGAGGTGTGCGGCGGCTCGTCGGGCTTCACGCCATGCGTTGCGTGCGCCTGTCAAGCGAACCTGTTTCAAGCGGCTGCAAGGCGAATTCGTGCTATAAAACCCAGGGTGCTTCGGGAGTTTCGATGAACCGCGCGCGTCGTCAGTTCCTGCAGATCGCGGCGGGCGTCACCGCGCTGCCCGCCATGGTGCGCGCCGCGCGGGCGCAGGCCTATCCGAGCCGACCGCTGCGCTTCATTGTGGGATTTCCGCCGGGCGGCGGCTCCGATATCGTTTCGCGGATCGTGATGCAGTGGCTCTCGGATCGCCTGGGCCAGCCGGTCATCGTCGAAAACCGGCCGGGCGCCGCGACAAATCTTTCAGTGCAGGCGGTCGCGAATGCACCGCCCGACGGCTACACGCTGCTTTTCGTTGCCGCGTCTGCGGCGGTGAACGTAACCTTCTTCGAATCGTTGCCGTTCGACATCAGGCGCGACATCGCGCCGGTATCCGGGCTCATCGATTTTCAGCTGATTCTGCTCGTCAACCCGCAGGTACCTGTGCACTCGGTCGCGGAGCTGATCACCTACGCCAAGGCCAATCCCGGCAAGCTGGTCATGGCGTCGTTCGGTACCGGCTCGACCTCGCACGTCGCCGGCGAGCTGTTCAAATCGATGACCGGCACCGACATGATCCATGTTCCTTATCGCGGCGACGCGCCGGCGCTGATCGATATGACCAGCGGCCAGGCCCAAGTGATGTTCGATGTGATGACGCCGGCATTGCCCCATATCCGCTCCGGGGCGCTGCGGGCGCTTGCCGTGGCGGGCGCCAAGCGTTCGGAAAATCTCCCCGACGTGCCGACGATCGCCGAGACGGTTCCCGGCTATGAAGCGAACTCCTGGTGCGGCGTCGGCGCACCCAAAGGCACATCGGCCGAAATCATCGACCGGCTCAATCGCGAGATCAATGCCGGCTTGATGGATCCCCATCTGCGGGCGCGCCTTGCCGAGGTTGGAACGACACCGATCATTTTCACGCCGCCGGCCTTTGGCGCCTTCGTATCAAACGAAGTCGACAAATGGGCGAAGGTTGTCAGGCTCTCCGGCATCAAAGCGGAAGGCGCCGCGAAATAACCGTCGCCGCGCTGCGGCCCTGCGGCAGGGCAGGGGCCGCGATCAGCCCGCTTGCGCCGCCGCGTGAAAGCCCGCGATGCGGCCGAACGTGGCGGCGCGACAGATACCGTGCTGGCCGAAACCGCCGGCCGAATCGCCGCAAACATAAAGTCCGGGGATCACGTTGCCGCGCAGATCGAGAGCCTGTGCGCTGGTGTTGATACGGATGCCGGTATAGCTGTCGTGGAGCGCCGGCGTGTGCCAGGCGGCATAGAACGGCGGCGTTGCGATCTTGTGCACCGGGCGCGGCTTTTTGAAATCGAGATCGACGCCCTGTTCGACGAACGAATTGTAACGCTCGACAGTCTGGCGCAACGTCGCGCCGGGCATGGGCCGCCATTGATATTCGTTGGCGATGTTGGCGGCGAGTTCCTCGATCGTGTCGCCGCGAAAGAAGTAGCCGTCAGGGTCGACATAGGGCGGTTTGATCTGCCACTTCTCGCGCGCGACGGCATCGGAGTTGAAAATCGCCCAGATCGGACCGCCGCCGTTGAGTTTCTTCGGGTCGCCGGTCCAGGCAAGGGCGGCGGCGTAATATTCGAAATCCTGGTTGGGCACCGTTTCGTCGTAGAAGCGCCGGCCATTTTCCTTCACCAAGATCACGTTCTGGTAGTCCTTGACGACAAGGCCGACGGCGCGGGCGCGGAAGAAATGCGGGCTCGTCGGGTAGAGCTCGGTCGCGCCGCCGTTGCTCTTCTTGCCCATGCGGCCTTTGTTGATGAGGTGATCCTCCTGCACCGTCTGGCAGGCGGTGGCGCCGAGCGCCGCGCCGATCTCCATGGCGGCGATCTCGCCGTCACCGGTGCGCAGCGTCCATTCGCTGTTCTCGGCCTGATACTCGGGCGTCAGGCGGACATCGAACATGGTGCGGAACACCGGATTGCCGGCGCTGCCGCCGGTCGCGATGACGATGCCCTTGCGGGCGCGGATATTCACGGTCTTGGTCTTCGGCCGCGTCCACTCGTCGACCTCGATCGCGGTGATGCCGGTGACCCGGCCCGCCAGCTGGCTCTCGCGGTGAATCTTGGTCATCTGCTGCTGGAGCAGGATCTCGATCCCCATGTCCCGCGCGGTCTTCTCGAGGGGCCGGACGAAGCCGGAGCCGCGGGCGGGTGTCGCGGGCTCGTTCGGCCAGCGCACCACGTTGAGGCGGGTGCGATGCACGTCGAGCCGGTCGGGGGTGGCACGATAGCCTTCCCACTTGATGCCGTGTTTCTCCAGCCAATCGAACAACTCGAGATTGTTGTCCGCATAGGTGCGAACGAGTTCGCGATCGCTGAATTGACCCATCGGTCGCTCGGGCCGCGACCAGTCCGCGAACACGAGATCAGGGGTATCGTTGACGCCCTTCGCCTTCTGCAGGCGATTGCCCCCGCCGATATAGAGCCCGCCGAAGCTCATCATGGCGCGGCCGCCGATATCGAAGTTTTTCTCCACCGTCAGGACCGACGCGCCCTTCTCCCGCGCCGCAATCGCCGCCACCAATCCGCCGGCGCCGGCGCCGATGACGATGACGTCGACCTCGCGATCCCAGGCGATCGCCTCCGCCGCCCCGGCCTGCGCAGGAATCGCCGCGGCCGCACCGACCACGGCGCCCGTGGTGAGAAAGCTGCGCCGGTCCATCGCCGCGTTGGCGCGACCGTCGGCATCTTTTTCCGGCGCGGGTTCGGCGGGCGATTTCGACAATGGAGCCTCCTCCCGGTGATCGATCGGCATTCTTTTTGAAGCGTGAGTGAAGACGCAGCTTAGGTGGGCGGTAGTGGACGGTCAATGAAACGGAGGCACCCCCGCACCGCTTCTGAAGTCGCGCCCTGAAATCCTCCCGATCCGCATTTAAACGCTCGACGGAATTCGATAGCCTTCGCCCGACGGATTCGCTGTCCGTCTGAAGCCTCTTGCCGGAGCCTGATGTTTACCCTGTTCCATTATCCCTTCTGTCCGCATTCCCGCTTCGTGCGCGTCGCGCTCGGGGAATACGGCCTCAGCCCTACGCTCATCGAAGAGCGCCCCTGGGAGCGCCGGCAGGAGTATCTGGCGCTCAATCCGGCGGGGACGACGCCGTTGCTACTGGAGGAGGGCCGTCCGCCGGTTCCCGAGGCCGGAATCATCGCAGAATATCTTGATGAGACACGCGGTGATTCGCTCGATACGCATCGGCTGCTGCCGGCAGATATCAGCGGCCGGGTCGAGGTCCGGCGCCTGCTGTCGTGGTTCAATTACAAATTCTTCGAGGAGGTGAGCGGCCCGCTGGTGACCGAGCGCGTGCTCAAGCGCTACATGACCTCGGCCCAGGGCGGCGGATCGCCCGACACCGATGCGATCCGTGCGGCGCTCGGCAATATCCGCTATCATCTCGCCTATATCAGCTGGCTGGTGCGAACCCGCCACTGGCTTGCCGGCGAGCGCCTGAGCTACGCCGATCTTGCGGCGGCCGCGCATCTCTCGGCGCTGGATTATCTGGGCGACGTACCGTGGAACCAGGACGAAGCAGCGAAGAACTGGTATGCGAGGGTGAAGTCGCGCCCCTCGTTCCGTCCGCTGCTGACGGAGTCGTTTCCCGGGATCCAGCCGTCACGGACGTACGCCGATCTGGACTTCTGACGGCTCCGGAAGAAATCAAGGCGGCCCTCGTCGAGGCGGCGGTTGCGCTCGGCTTCGATGCTGTCGCGGTGACGGGGACATCGCTGCCGCGCGAACACGGCGAACATTTGGGCGAATTTCTCGCGCAAGGCTGTCACGGCGACATGGATTGGCTTGCGGCACGGCCAGAGCGCCGCGCGGATCCGCGGACACTTTGGCCGCAGGTGCGCACCATCATCATGCTGGGTGTCAATTACGGTCCAGACAGTAATCCGCTGGCGGTGCTCGCGCGGCGTGACCGCGGTGCGATCTCGGTCTATGCGCGCGGGGACGACTACCACGACGTGATCAAGAAGCAGCTCAAGCTGTTGGGTCGGTGGCTTGTCGCGCGTGCCGGCGGCGACGTGAAGGTGTTCGTCGATACTGCCGCCGTCATGGAAAAGCCGCTTGCGGCTGCGGCCGGCATCGGCTGGCAGGGCAAGCACACCAACCTGGTGTCGCGTCGGTTCGGCTCGTGGCTCTTTCTCGGCGCGCTGTTTACGACGCTGGAATTGCCGGCGGATGCGGCCGAGGTCGATCATTGCGGCACGTGCAGGCAGTGCCTCGACGCGTGCCCGACCGCGGCGTTTCCGGCGCCGTACCGGATCGATGCGCGGCGGTGCATTTCCTACCTCACCATCGAACATAAGGGCCCGATCCCGCGCAAACTCCGGCCGCTGATGGGCAATCGCATCTACGGCTGCGACGATTGCCTGGCCGTGTGTCCGTGGAACAAGTTCGCCCAGGCGGGCCGCGAGGCGAAGCTCGCCGCCCGCGACGCGCTGAACGCTCCTGCGCTCGATGAACTTGCGCAGCTTGATGATGCGGGGTTTCGCAAGCTCTTCGCCCGCACGGCGGTGAAGCGCACCGGCCGCGACCGCTTCGTGCGCAACGTACTGATCGCCATCGGCAACAGCGGCAACCCGGCGCTTGTGGTCCACGCCCAGCGGCTGATGGACGATCCCGCGCCGGTGGTGCGGGGCGCCGCCGTGTGGGCTGTTGGGCGCCTCCTTTCATCAGCGGAATTCGCGGCCCTGGCAGAGCGCCGCGACGCAGAGGCCGATCCCGGCGTGCGCGAGGAGTGGGCGGCGGCGCTTGAAGGTGCCGCCCCGTGAGTATGCTCGTCTGCCTCGGCTTTGGTTACTCCGCCCAGCATTACGTTGCCGCCTACGGCAAGCGGTTCGACCGCATCGTCGGCACCACACGGACCGTCGCGAGCGCCCAGGCGCTGGGCGCCCGCCGATATGGCGGCAGTTCCGTGGAAGTTGAGGTGTTCGATGGCGAGGGCGCAACGTCTGCGCTCAACGACGCCGTGGCGGGGGCGTCGGCACTTCTCATTTCGATCGCACCCCAAGGCGGCACCGAAGGCGGTACCGACCCGACGCTTGCGCATCTGCGCGGCGCAGTGACGGCGGCTCCGGGACTCGGCGCCATCGTTTATCTGTCCACGATCGCGGTCTACGGCAATCACGATGGAGGGTGGGTCGACGAGGCGACGCCGGTCGGGCCGGCGCTGAGCAGGGCCGCAGACCGCGTCGAGGCGGAACGCGCCTGGCAGGCTGTTGGAGCGGCACGCGGCATTCCGGTCGCAGTCATCCGCATCGCCGGCATCTACGGCCCCGGCGTGAATGCGATCGAGAGTCTGCGCGCGAACAAGTCGCGGCGCATCGTCAAGCCGGGGCAGGTGTTCAACCGCATTCACGTGGACGATCTCGCCCAGATCATCGAGATGGCATTGGCACGCCGCGCCGATGGCGTCTTCAACGCCGCAGATGATGAGCCCACCGCGCCGGGCGATCCGATCGTGTTTGCGGCGAACCTGCTCGGCGTCGCGCCACCCCCCGAAATCGCCTTCGAGGATGCCAGGAAATCGATGTCGGAGTTCGCAATCAGCTTTTATGGCGAGAGCAAGCGGGTGAAGAACGAACGGATCAAATCGGTGCTGGGCGTCAAGCTTCGCTACCCGACCTATCGCGAGGGACTGCTCGCTCTGGCGAGCCGAACCGCAGCAACATGAGCGATCGGCGCATCATTTACGTCCTCGAGCCGTTCGACGTGCCGTTCGGCGGGGTTGCCGCGATCTATCGCCATGTCGAAATTCTGCATGCCCATGGACTGCCGGCGTTTGTTGCGTTGCCGCGCCGGCCCGCGCGCGACTTCTATGGCTCCACGGCCCCGCTGCTGATCCATGAGGGGCCGCTGCAAAACCTGGCGCGGCCCGGCGACATCTTCGTCATCCCGGAAGGCTTTCCGGCAGTGATGAAAGCGCTCGCGCAAACGCCGGCACGACGGCTGATGTTCTGCCAGAACTACTATCTATTGCCATTTTCCAGAGAGCCGGGAGCCGGTGTCGCCGAGTATGAGGTCAATGGCATTATCGCGTCGAGCCAGGCAATTCGCGACTTTTTCGCCGACGTCTATCGGATTGTCGACACGCCGATCCTGCCGTGCGCCATCGATCCCGCTCGGTTCCAGCCGGCGCCGCGCAAGAAGCATCAGATCGCCTTCATGCCCCGCAAGCTTCGTCGGGAAGCGAGCTTTCTCATCGCGACCTTCGGGCGTCGCCACCCGCGTCACGCCGACGTCGGCTGGGTCATGATCGACAATGTCAGCCAAGCCGAATCGGCGCGGATCCTGGGCGAGAGCGCGGTGTTCCTGTCCTTGTCTCACCGGGAATCCTTAGGCCTGCCGCCGCTTGAAGCAATGGCGTGTGGCTGTCTCGTCGCCGGATTTCATGGTGACGGCGGGCGGGAATACGCAACGGATCGCAATGGCTGGTGGGCCGACAACGGCGATTGGAAAACCGCGATCGACGGTCTTGCCGCGGCGCTCGACCTCGTCGCGACTGGCGGGCCCGAACTTGAAGCGCGCCGCAGCGCCACGGACGCGACGGTAAAAAACTACAGCCCGGCGCGGCTCGAAGCCGAGTTGCTTGCGTTCTGGCACGGCGAATTGAGCGGCGCGGCGCGGGCCGACATCGCCGCAGCAGAATCTGAGCGATCTCACGCAAGAAGTCCTATCGATCAAGTTTGGGCCGTGACCGGCTCGGCCGGCGCGAACTCCTCGACCGCACCGATCAGCCGTTCGATGTCCTCCGGGCGCGACAGGCGATGATCACCATCCTTCACCAAAGTCAGCACCACGTCATCGGCGGCGAACCGCGAGACCAGTTCGACCGCGTGCCGCCACGGCACGTCGGGATCCTGCACGCCCTGAAGGATGCGGACCGGACAGCCGGTCTCGATCAACCCGCCCAGCAGCAGATGGCGGCGGCCATCCTCGATCAGAGCTTTCGTGATCAGATAGGGTTTGTCGGAATATTGCGACGGACGCGCCCAGGCACCGTTGGCCTCGATCTCGCGTTTGACCTCCGGCGGAAAGCGTTTCCACATCAGCTCTTCGGTGAAATCGACCGCCGGCGCAATCAGAACAAGCCCGGCCAGCGATGCCGCGGCCGATCCGCGGCCCTTAAGCTCGCGAGCGAGCAGCAAGGCAAGCCATCCGCCCATGGACGATCCGACTAGCACCTGCGGACCGGCGCAGTAAGCGTCGAATACCGCGACCGCTTCCTCGAGCCAGCGGCTGATCGTGCCGTAAATGAACGCGCCGCCTAAATCGCCGTGTCCCGAATAATCGAAGCGGACGCAAGCGCGTCCCTGGGCCGCCGCCCATTGATCGAGTGCGACTGCCTTGGTGCCGCCCATGTCGGACTTGAATCCGCCGAGCCACATCAACCCGGGCGTCTTGCCGTTGCGGCGCCGTACCGCAATGCCTCGTGCCGCGTCGCCCGTCCCGACCTGCACGAATGTGAGGTCCTCGCTCATGTGCAAGAGGACGTACAAACGGCGCCGGTCATGCCAGCGGTCATCCGACGCTTCCCAATTCCGTCACACTTCATGACGATAAGGTCCTGTGATCACGTTGATCATCGCGCTTTTGATCGTTGCCGTAGCGTTTCGCGAGGTCTATACCATCTAGTTGTGGGGAAACACGGGCGGTACCATAAGGCCGCCTAGCTTCTGCCACCAAAAAATTTTTCATAGATACGGGCTGTCCGGGTGGGGCGAGCGTCAGGTCCGGAGCTGGGGGAGTGGCAACAACATCCTTTGTGGCGCGTGCAATCGACAATTCGTCGCGTGCGACGGTCGTCGACATGCCGACCGCCGTGGCGCGGAGCGCTAGCGCTCCCGCGCAACCATTGACCGTTCTGATCTCGGTGCCGACACTTGAAGCCGGCGCTGCCGACGACAACGCCGTTGAATTGGCCAGCATGCTGACTGCGGCCGGACATCGCGCCATCGTGGTGTCGAGCGGCGGCCGAACTCGAATCCGAGCTCGATGCGTGCGGCGCCGAGTTCGTGCGCCTCAATGTCGCTAGTCGCAATCCACTTATAATCGCGCGCAACGCAATCGTGCTCCGGCGGCTCATTGCAGAGCGTAATTGTGCCGTCGTGCATGCGCTCGCGCGCGCCCCCGCATGGAGTGCGTTTGCGGCTGCACGCGCGCGCGGCGTGCCATTGGTGACGAGCTGGTACAACGGTTTCCGCGAGCAGAACGTTTTCAAGCGGTTCTATAACGGCGTGATGGCGCGCGGCGATCAAATCATCGCCATCAGCGACCAGATCGCCGATGCGATCGCGGACCGCCACCGCCAGGTGATGGACCGCGTCGTCGTCGTCCCGATTCCGATCGATGCCACGAGATTTGATTCCACTCGAGTGACGCCGCAGCGCATCGCAGCGGCACGCGCTGCCTGGGGTATTGCGCCGGATTGTCGGATCTTGATGGTGACCGGGCGCATTCTTCGCCGCAAAGGGCACCACGTCATCATCCGTGCGGCGCGCCGGCTCAAGGAAATGGGGGTGCGTGATTTCACCTTCGTGTTCGTGGGCGAGGATCACGGCCAGTCGAGCTACAGCGGCGAGCTTTGGGACATGGTGATGGCAACCGGCACGTCCGACGTGATCCGCATTGTCGGACCGCCCGAGGACGCGCCCGCCGCCTACGGCGCCTCGACCGCGGTCATTTCCGCCGCGATCCAGCTCGACGGCCTGTCGCGCAACTTGCTCGAAGCCATGGCCATGGCGCGTCCGGTGATCGCCTCCGATCTCGCTGCCGGCCCCGAGACGGTGCTGGCTCCCCCGACCGTGTCCGAGGATCGGATGACGGGTCTACGATTTCGCAGCGGCGATGACGCCGATCTGACCGCCGCCTTGATCCGGTTGCTCTCGGCCACCGAGACGGCGCGCCGGGCGATGGGGCGGCGCGCCCGCGAGCATGTCATCGACCAGTTCGCCAATACGGCGGCGAGGACCCAGATGCTTGCGGTTTATACGGAAATCGCCCGTCCGCGCCGCCGATGAGTAGGGCGGACGAAACCGCGGGCACCGCGGCCTCTTTGATAGAACCGCGCATTTCATTGCAATTTTCGCGCAGTCCCGTTGACTTGTTAACCATTTGTACCGATCTTCTAAAGCTTCCGAGTAGCGAATCCGCTTGCGGTGGGCCGCCATTTGTCGGCATCCGCCTTGCGGCCATTGCGAAAGGTCGTGGCAACAATCGAAGGAGAAGATAGCCATTCGTCGTCCAATGAGAGCGCCGGTGCCCGTTTCCAAGGACGGTCCCCGTATCAACGATGACATCCGCGAACGCGAGGTTCATCTCATCGATAAGGACGGTGCCAATCGCGGCACGGTTCCGATTTCCGACGCGTTGGCCCTGGCCCAAGAGGCGGGCCTTGACCTTGTCGAGATTTCCCCGAACGCCAAGCCGCCTGTCTGCAAGCTTCTCGATTTCGGGAAGTTCAAATATCAGGAGCAGAAGAAGCAGGCCGAGGCGCGCAAGAAACAGAAAGTCGTCGAGGTCAAGGAAATCAAATTCCGCCCGATGATCGACGATCACGATTACGACGTGAAGATGCGCTCGATGCTCCGCTTTTTCGAAGAGGGCGATAAGGTCAAGGTGACGCTGCGGTTTCGCGGTCGCGAAATGGCGCACCAGGAACTGGGCGCCAAGCTGCTGCAGCGCGTCAAGGGCGACACCGAAAAGATCGCCAAGGTCGAGATGGATGCCCGGTTTGAAGGGCGCCAGATGATCATGGTGCTGGCGCCGCGATAATGCGGGCGCCTCGCCTTCCGGCCCACACTGTCAGGCCTTTTGCGCGCGGACGTTCGCGTCCGCGTACCAGCGTCCGCGGCAAGATCGGGTGGTCCGATGACGATTCTGGAAAATCGCCGCACGCTGCTCCGCCGTTTTGTGCGGTTTTTCCGGACACGGCCACGGCTGTTTCTTGCGTTGTTGGCCGGGATCGCGGTGGCCGCGGCTCTGCCGTCGGAGGTCCGTTTGCCCACGCGGTCTTTGATCGGATGGGACGCCGCCATCGCGTTGTTCCTGCTGTTCTCGTTTCGCTTGATGATGAATTCGACGGCCGACAAAATCAGGCGGCGCGCCGCGCTCCAGGATGAGGGCCGCCAAATCATTCTCGCCCTCGTCGCGCTCGTCGCCTTGGCAAGTCTCGGCGCCATCCTGTTCGAGATCGGTGGCGCCAAGGAGGAGCGGCACGCCGGGAATCTTATTCTTGCGGCGCTGACGATCCTTTTGTCTTGGACCTTCACCCACGTCATCTTCGCGCTTTACTACGCTCATGAATATTACGATGCCAACGCTCACCGTGGCGGCGGCCTGAATTTCCCCGGCGACGCGACGCCCGACTACTGGGATTTCGTCTATTTCTCGCTGGTGATCGGGATGACGTCCCAGGTCTCCGATGTCGCCGTAACGTCGCAGGCGATCCGCCGCACGGTCGCCGCGCACGGAGTCGTGTCGTTCATTTTCAACGCAACGCTGATCGCGCTGGCGGTGAATATCGCAGCGGGCGCGCTCTGACCTTCAGAACTCCCGCCCGATGACGAGGTGGTCGAGCGAGTAAGCGCCGCCGCCATTGACGAGGAAATAGAAGGCCGCGACCGTCCACAGCAGCGTGTATTCGGCGCCCTGCGTATTCCAGAACCAGCCGCCGACCCGCCATCGCTCGACGTTCGACACCGCAAGGAAGATGACGACCGGCACTGCGGCGATGCGGGTAAACAAACCCAACGCCAGCAGGGGGCCGCACACGAGCTCGGTGAGTGAAATGAGTGGGGCCCACAGCCGCCCCGGCCGATAACCGGTCTCGTCGAGCTGGTCGCCGAGCATTTTGAGATTGCGAACCTTGACGCCGGTGCCGGCGAAGTATCCGAACGTCATGCGCAGGCCGTGCGGCACCAGCGCGAGACCGACGACGACACGGAGAAGCGCCTCGGCAAAAGGAGCCAGCACCTGATAGGCCGCGCCCAGGGCGGGGAAGAAAAGGTCCGCCGCGTCAGGCATGGTGCGCCGGCAGGGCAGGCGCCTTCACAGCCTGATCTCGCCGAGATTGATGCTGACGCCGAGCGTTGCCGGCACGGTCTTCAGCGGTAGGCCGGCGGCCTCGATCTCAACCGTGTAGGCGCCGGAATTCTCGTCGAGCTTGTCGAATTTGAAATCGCCGTAGTTATCGCTTGTCGTCTCGGCGACGGCGGTGCTGCCTTTGACGAGGCGCACCTTGGCGCCCTCGACACAATCGACGACGCCGTCGCGCTCGGCGGAGAGCGTTCCGCCGATGAAGCATTTCGAGTAGCGCCACAGCTTGCGGTAATAGACCCGTGGCTTGCTGTTGATCTCCGGTTTGAGGACTTCGAGGCCTTCGTCATAGACCATGCGTGCCATCGCAGCGTCGTCGAGCTTGACCGAGCGCATGGCGCCGGTCGGGCAAGACTGATGGCCGCGCGTCTTGTCCCAGCCCTGGTCGATGAGGTGAGCATCGAACGGCCAGTGCTGCGGCAACTGCAATTCGTCGTTCCACCAGATGTGGCCGTAGGGACAGGCTTCGACCAAATCCTTCTGTCCCTTCGCCTTGACCGGATCGATGACGACGATCCCGTCAGCGCGCTTGGTGATGGCGCCGTCCTTCGCCGCCTTGATGCAGGGCGCATCATCGCAGTGGTTGCACATGGTCGGCAGGTAGGCGATGTCGATCATGCCTGCCTGGCCGCGCTCCTTCTGCAGGATGTCGATCCAGCGATGCCCGTGCTTCGGCATCGGCGCCGCATAGCCGGGAAACTCATTGCCCACGTATTCGTCCATGGCCGCGAGCGTGCAGAGCTGGCAGTTGGTGCACTCCGCAACGTCGATGATCATGTTCCATTTGGCGACGGGGCCTTCGGTCGACATGTTGCGCTCCGTTCCGCTTGCGATTGTTCGCCGAGCGTCGGCTAGTGCCCGGTAGTCTTGAAGTAGCGCAGGTCGGGCGGACGCTGTCCCTTCTTCACCGGCATCAGGAAGCCGTCGCCGCTCACGTAATAGCTCTCGTTGCCGATGAAGACGTGATGATTGTTCTCCGAACAATCGTTGAAGTGCCAGACCGGGGTCGGATTGGTCTCGTGGCGATACTTCTTCACGATCGTCCACGGGCGCGTCAGCGCATGATCGATGGTCGTGATCTCGTCCAGCAGGAAGTTCTTGTCGTTTGGGTCAAGACGGATGCGTTCTTTGATGATGGTTTGATTGTCATCATGGAGGCGGATGCCGCTTGCTTCATAGGTGCGCGGCCCCTTGAAGCCGCGCGTCTCGACCTCGAGCGTGGTGTAGCGGCCGCTCGCATCGGGATCGACCCATCGGCCGATCGATAGGCCGTTGAAGTTCTCGTCCATTTCCTCCGGCCAGTCGCGGCCGTCGGTGAAGATGCGGCGCGGCACGGTGTAGTCGGTGATGATGTAGGTCGTTTTCGGCATGACGACGATTTCCATCGGATAGACCACCGTCATCACCCGCGGCATGCCGTGCGGAATGCACTGTCCTGTCGTTTCGTCACCCTGACCGCCGGCCGCCTGGTCGGCGAGGTTTGCCTCGTAGCGGGCCTGGTATTCCGGCATCAGCGGCGGCTTCTGGGCAGGACCGAGAGGCTTGCTCGGATCCCACTGGATGCCGCTGGTGCGATGCCACTGGCCGGACCAGTCGGGAAATTTCGACAGGTCGGGGACCTCGGCGCGGCTGCTCGACACAAAGCCAAGCATTGCCGCCGCGGCGACCGTGACGATGAAGGTTCCGTATTGCATGCCGTTCTCCTAAAGGCCCAGCGGGCCGGGTCGGCGTCGGCCGAGCCTTCGCGCAGTCATATCAGAGTATCGCCTTAATGCCCTTTCGCCGAATGACGTCAAGCAACACGAACGCCGCACCGGTTGGGCGTTTGACACCCCGTTCCAACTGCGAAACATAGCCCGTCGTGACGTTGAGTAGCTGCGCAAACACGGCTTGGCTCATGTGCGCTTGCGTGCGCAAGGTTCGAATATCTTCTCCCGTTAGAGGCTCTGAGGGCGCGCGGCCGTCTTCGAAGTGACGCATCGTAATCTTGCTGTAAGCAGTTCCATTCAAAATCTCGCCGTCTCGCATGTCCTCCGCAGCTGCAAGCAGGGCCATCGTAAGCCTATTTGACTTCGTCGCTTTTGCCATCCGGTACCTCATGTAGGAAATCTTGTCACCAGCGACTAGCGAACAACAAAACTAAGCGCAAACGTTATAAAAACCAATAAGCGCAAACCCGGCAACATTTATTGAAATACGCTTAGCGTCGCTTACGTCCCGACCGGCCTCCACCACCATCTGGCTCGTTTCCTCGGATTTCTCGTAGCAAACGCAGCAAGTCCCTAAGTCCACTCTCGATACCCTCTACTCTGGAAAACGCGTCAGCGTACCTGGAAGCAAAATATTCGTTGTTCTGCCGAGCTCCACTCTGCGGCTGGCTCCCAACCACCTTGAGTCCACGAACTGCAATCGTAATCATTGGATATATTTCTATCTCTATACGCGTTCGATTAGTCAGGCGCTCCAGCAATTTTGATTTACCCCTGGACAAAATCTCCATCTCAGAAATTGCTGCATCAGCTTTCGGCGACGCCCATGGCTCCTCAGGCCGGAATAGTTCACGAGCAACACGCCATCCTGCACCATAGTTTAACGAGAGTGATTCTAAGATAGGAGAAAATGCTTGCAGTGCTCCTAGCCAAAGCCATGCTTCCGGAAGACGAGTTGCGTGCTCGCGCAAAAGGGTCGCCTGCTGCTCTAGTCCAGGCCGGCATACAAAGGCTGAAAGAGCGAGCGCAAAGGCTCTTTCTAACCGACCACCACTGCTAACGTTTTCACTCAATGTTGGTGCCACTTTATCAAGAAATTGGACTCGATCCTCAGCTGTCATTTCTTCAATTCGAGAAGCGTCCTGGCGACTTAACAAGTCGACAGATCGACCTAGAACATCCCTTGCGACATCATAAAGCTTAGCACCTGATCGCAAATCGTTCATCCAGCGCCTTACTTCCTCAGAATGTATTTTTCCATCTATTCGATCACTCTCTATTCCGACTAGCGATACTGCTACTTCGTGTACGGCTTGATATCCAGACACGGAGTCAGCCCGCTGCAAGTATTCAAATAAGTTAATATACTTATTGCAAATCTCAGGAATAGCGCCACCAGAAAAACCAAGATACCAAGCGCGCATTATAGCAAATGCCAACGTGCTATTGGGCGACGCCGCAGACGCAGCATCAATTTCGAGCTTGTTATTATGAAACAGCATCTCGCCTATTATTAAGCCTATGGCGCCGCCAGCTAGCTTCCAGGGATGCCTCGGGGTCGCTCGATTTAATAAGGTATCAAATTGGTCTGGCGTAAGCGGTCGTGATAGGGTGCTTAAAAGACCGAGTACACGAAGGTAAGAGGCGCTCCATGCGAATAGATCGTCGAGAACGGGCTGACGAGCCATCAGAACCTGTGGAAAGGGAGAAAGTGCGGTCTCGTTCTCTGCGTACCAAATTCCGTGGAGCCCTTCCTCCGCGCGACTAAGAAATTGATGTGGATCGGCAAGGCGGGAGGGACGGGGGCCGTGGCCCTCGACAAGCTCGATTAACTGTTCGCGGCGAAGCGACGCAATCCAAAGGCTGTAGTTAGCGACGGCCAAATGCAGCCCCTATTCCTGCGCGTTGTTCTGGTACCGGACGAAATTGTTGAACCGCCGAATCTAGATAATTTGGCAAATGTCCGTCGTGATAGACGGAGAGGGCTGTTTTCGCTCTGGTAACGGCAGTATACGCGAGACGCTTCTGTCCCGAACCGGCCGACACGCACAACTCTGCTCCGGCAAAGTGAACGGCTCTAAATTCTAAGCCCTTAGCGCCATGAACCGTTGAGACCCAAATAGGCCTTTCCTCCGTGATTGGTTGATATCCCGTCTCTCGATCTTGCACGCACAGTAAGCCTCCCAAACCTCGTGTCCTCAACGACGCGGCGATAGTGCGCGCCTCATTGGCGCGCGGAGTGATGACTCCGAGGAATGCCTCGGGATATGTACGTCGTTGCAAGGCGAGGCGCGCCCAAATCTCATCTGCCTGCTGTTCAATTGTGCCCTGGAAAACGTCAACGCTGGGCCGCATGGCCGGAGCATTGTAGTTGCACGTAGGCAAGATAGGTTCATACCCCGCGGAGAACGTTCGTCCAATCGCGTCGGCAACTTCACAAATTGGTGGTCCGTTGCGGTAATGATATCGAAGCGTCAAGACGCGTTGAACAGCTTGTTCAAGCATCTGCATTGGTGATTCACCAGCATAGATTCGCTGGCGACTATCAGCTACCATAAATAAGTCCCGAGTGAGATGCTTGAATAACGCGATCTCCCTGGGCAGAAAATCCTGCGCTTCGTCAATCAACAGTACGTCATAGGGTGGAGCAGGGCGCGGCCGGATAAGAACACGCTCTGCTGCCTCAATTCGAGTTATCCGATCTGCTTCGAATTGACCTTGCAATCTGAGGCTTTCCCCCGCTTCGCGCAATAGATTGTCTAGTAATGAGGCGCTTGTCTGCACGTTTCTCATGTCAAAATCATACCGGTCTGCTCCCGACCGGATAAACTCGCGAAGCGTGGCATTGAAAACAATTACCGCAAGATTGGGGTGTGCTCGGTTTGTGAGATAATTAGCTCTCAAGAGAAGTAAATTCGTTTTTCCTGAACCGGGCGGCCCTTTCACAAGATAGCTGCCCTCGTCAGGTAAACCAATAACTGCGAGCTGATCAGAGTCTAGCTCACCTTGTTCCCGCCACCATGCATCCATCGCCATCGTCTAAGTCCCTTTCACGATAGGGCGAAGCGCGAGACCGCCGGCAGGAGGGATACCCGTCCCAGCCCCCGACTCAAGGGCAGCGTGTAGAAAAATATCCAGGACGTCCCGCAAGGCAGGGTCAGATGCCGCACCAACGAAAAGTTCTATCGGCTCTTGATGTCCATCAGTTAGAGGTGCGCCCAATCGCGCCGTGCCGGTTAAACAAATATGTTCGGCGCGAGCATCAAGGGGCCTGACGACCAACCAAATCTCGATAGCGCCATCAAGCTCATGATCCGGTGAGGGACCAGTTCGTAAAGTCACAAGTGACTCACCGTCGGCGGCAGTGTGATTAATCTCGACCGGTGGAAAGATGCCGCCTTGCTGGCAAACCTCACGCGATGACGTGGCCACGGATCCGGCGAGCTGCTCTAAAGTGCGGCGCGTTGGTGCTTTCTGGACACCCTCGCTATTTACTGTGGGAGGCGGGGCCGCGCCTTCGAACCGCTTCCTTAAGCGCTCTTTGATTTTTGCAGCAGACTCAGGCGGCTTCGGAGTGCCCTCAAAGTCCTCCCACTTCACAATCTCTTTTCTAACCCTCCAGTTTTTATGCAGGCAACGGCGAGCCAAATCGACAAGCCAAAAATCGACATCGTTTGTGTCAATCACAGGAATATGATCTTTTACTGCCTGATAAAGCTTAGCGGGAGGTTCTCGGAATTCATCGAAAATCGACCTGCGCATCAGCAAATCGTATAAGGTCGCGCCCAGTTGATAAAACGTGATGGCACGCCAGGCTTCAACAGTGTCTTCTTCGTCGCGATACAAGAACTCCGGAGGGCTATATCTCGCGGTGCCAACGAAGTGGTCGCCGGTACCCGCGCTGGGGTCATTGGGGTCGGACGGAGGATGAATAACGCCGAGATCGAGGAGCTTGATTAGGGAGTAGTCAGGAGCCGCAACGATATTGCCCGGTTTGATGTCGCGATGGGCAATCCCTCTGTCTTCCAGGAATTTTGCAGCGCGTGCTGCTTGGGCGATAATGCCAGCAATTTGACCTGCGGGCACTCCCTGACGCAGCTGTGCTAGCGTGGGCCAGGGCAGTAGCTCCATTACGACGAACAGGTAGTCTGTTTTAGCGCATTTTCCGCCATCGAAAATTTCGACCAGATTCGGGTGGCCATGCCCGGCAAGTTCGGTTTCTCGGAGAATTCGAGTCAACTGTTTCTTCGCTCCCGCACGTTCGACCATAGCGGGATCGATAATTTTGAGCGCGGCCTTCTGGCCTTCTTTTTCGGCTTCAAGAACGACGGCAGAGAATCCATTGTTCAAATAGGGTCCGACGGCCCATCCGCCGATATGTACCCCTTGAAGCTCTGCTGCCATTCGCTTTGCGCTGGCCCGATCCAAGGAAAATCCCCGTAACTATGGCCTTTCCCTGGCAAAACACGCCTATAGAACCGAAGAACAGACCCGACCAGACGATGGCTTGGGGCTTTTGCTGTCCTTCTTCGTCTCAGCGCGTGCGAAGGAAATCGGCTCAGCGCGGGCAATCTCTCCGCACGAGTATCGCACCCTAAACTATAGTGCATAGTTCTAGAGAGGCAAGAGATAATTGGGGGGCTTACAGGTGGGATGGCCAATAGATTCACTTCGCGGGGACGAGGCTCGCGGCCTCGAGCGTGCGCTTGATCTCGCGATCTTTCTCCAGTTCGGCGAACACTGCCGAGATGTGCTCGGTGCGACCGTCCCACAGCTCGACCTGGACGAGCGAGTTCGCGCCGGCAAGCGAATGGGTCGATTTAGTCTGGGTGCGCTCCGGCGTCAGCAGGTTGAGGCAGCCGCCACGGTCGACCGACTTCCCCGGCTCGCCGATCGGATCGTAGACGGCGGAGGACTCGTAGCCGTGGCAGACGCCGCGCGCGAGGCGCTCGGTCGGAAGCGCTGCGCAGATGACGGCGCCGCGATCATTGAACACCTTGACGAGATCGTTCTTCTTGATGCTGCGTTCGGCGGCGTCCTGCGCGTTCAAGCGCAGCACCCAATAATAGTAGCCATTCACGTTGACGCGGTGGTCGGCGATGTTGAGGAGGAACGAGTCCTTGCCGTCGCCCTGGGTGTGGAACGAGTACTTCGAATGCGGCGTGAGGAGCTGCAGCGGATAGCGTGCAAACAAGTCCGACGAATGCGGCCCCTCCCATGACGGCTCATATTTGACGATCGGCGGCCGTTCGGGATCGTTGAAGCGTTTGAGGCTGTTGCACTCGAATTCGAGCTTGCCGGACTGGGTCTGCAGGCCGCGCTGGAAGTCGGTTGCGTAGTCGGACGGCAGCGGTTGCGCTTCCGGCACGTCTTTCTTGCGGTTCTCCCAGAACCAGCGAAACGACACCGGCGGGCGCAGCTTCTCCTTTTCCGTCGGGACGACGAAGTAGCCCCTGCGGGTGAAGTCCTTCCAGGAGATGTGCTTCGGGAGGTCCGACGCATCGAACAGACGCTTGACCCAGTCGAGCTCGTTCATGCCCTCGTTGAAGTAATTGGCAAGGCCGAGCCGCTTACAGATCTCCGTGAATATCCAGTAGTCCGATTTCGACTCGCCGAGCGGCGCGATCGCCGGCGCCTGGAATATGATGACGCGGTGATTGAGCTGCTGCTGGCCGTGGTGGCCGTAGCCACCGAGGCCCGCCCATTCGCTGATGTCGACGCGCTCGAAATTGGTGCACGCTGGCAGGATCACGTCGGCGAATTTCGCCTCGCCTTCGAACCAGATGGACTGGTTGACCACGAATTCGAGATTCTCCGACTGGTACATCCGCACATGGCGGTTGGTGTTGTTCATGGTCGAGAGAATCGAGCCGCCGTATTTGTAGAGCATCTTCACCGGCGCGTGGCCGGGCGCCGGATACGCAAACTTCGCGAACTGGTGCTCGATCGATTTACCGACCCAGGGATAGCCCTCTGCCTTGCCGTCGGCGATCGCCTCCGGCATCCAGATGCGCGGAATGCGTTGGAACGTCGACGACAGCGTCGGCAGTTGCGGCATCCGCTGATAGAGCTCGATCGGCATCGAGGTATTTTCGAGGTCACCCGACATGCCGCCGTCGGCGTAGCCCGGGAAATAGAAATTGAAGTCGAGCGGGCAGCCCCATTGCAGGTTGCCCATGTTGATGCCGGGCTTGCCGAGGCCCTGCATCGCGACGAGGCACACCATGACGCGCGCCCATTGGATACCGGTCTGGTTGCGGCAGGCGCCGCCGTGACCGTTGCCCCAGCCGCCGGGCGCGAGATAGACGCGTTTCTTGCCCCACTCGCGAGCGAGCGCGCGCACGTCTTTCGCGGGGACGCCGGTTTCTTTCTCCTGCCACTCCGGCGACTTGGCGATGCCGTCCTCGACGCCGAGCAGATAATCCTTCCACTTGTCGAAGCCGACGGTGTGGCTCGCGACGTAGTCTTTGTCGTAAAGCCCTTCCTTGATCCAGACATAGGCGATCGCCATCGCCATCGCGACCGACGTGGTGGGCCGCGGCGCGAACCATTTGCCCGGCAGGAACTGAGCTGAAGCGTTGTAGTAAGGATCGACGTGGACGACCTTGATGCCGAGCTTCGGATTCTTGAGCCACTGCCGGCGCACGGTGCCTTCCTGGGCGCCGTAGGAGCCGCTGGTCGTCTCTGGGTCGGCCGCCCAGAACACGATCATGTCGCAGTTCTGCAGGCAGTCCTCGACAGTGCCGTAGGTTTCCGACTGGCCGACGCGCAGCGTGTAGCCCCAATGATGGACCGCGCCCCAGTACCAGCCCTCCCAGCTGTCCGGGTTGTGGTGGACCTGGGTGTAGCCGACGGCGTTGCGGAAGCGGTGGAGCGCCGAGAGGTAGTAGCCGATGTTGCCCCAGGTGTGATGCGAGCCGTGCGACACTGCCATCACGCCCGGCCCGTATGTGCTCTTGAGCCGCTTGATCTCGGAGGAGACGATGGTGAGCGCCTCATCCCACGAGATGCGCTCGTAGCCCGACTTGCCGCGATTCTGCGGATTCCGCGCGCCGTTTGGATCGAAGTCGACGCGCTTCATCGGATACAGCAGCCGGTCCGGCGAATAGACGATCGACTTGGCGTTCTGGCCGTGCGGCGCAAGCGTCGTCTTGCGCGGCGGCGTGAGCTCGAGGCCGCGCGCACGGATGGTCCACGGCTGCGGATCGGTGTGATCGAACTCGATCGGCGTGAGGCGCACGATCTTGCCGTTCTTGACGTGGACGAACACTGGGCCGCCGTTCGTCATGTTGCAGTAGCGCATGGTGCCGTCGGGCAGCCGCGTGCCGAACTGCCAGCCCGCCGTCAGCGCCGCCATCATGATCTGCGCCCACCAGTTGGTAAGGTCCTCAGGGCCGTCGACGGTGAGGGTGAAATCCTTCTGGGCGTTGATCTGGTCGAGCCAGTTGATCGGCGGCGTCAGCAGCGCCGCTCCGAGCGCGGCGTTCTTGAAGGCGAGCGTCATGTCGGGCGCTTTGTGCAAGCCGGCGCCAGTTCGCAGCTTGCCGTCACGCAGTTCGAACCAGCGCCCGACGTCCTCGTCACGTGCCTTGATCTGGGCAACGAGATTCCGTTCGCGCAAGCGGTCACGAAACTTCGCGTGCAAGCGCGCCTGCACACGCATGAGCTGTGCGAGCCCCCACAAGGTTGCGGAGAATCTCGTCGTAGCGATGCTCATGGCGGCTCCTTTGGGCCTTTCGCGCGCGTGCTGCGACTTCGAGCGCAGCTTCGCGGGCGAAGGTTTCGTGACGAGCCGCAAGAAATAGCATATCGCAATAGTTTTTCCACCGCGGGTGAGTACTCCGCTGATGCATAGGACCGGGTTATGATCGTCGACTTCCAGCACCATTTCACGCCGCGCGAGCTGATCAAGGGCGATCCCGGCGATCGGCTTATCCTTCACTATGACGAGAACGGCGCGCCGAGCTACACGGTGCACTCGCTGCTCTACGATCTCGACGAGCACATCCGCATGATGGACGCCGCCGGCATCGATGCGGCGTGGTTGACGAGTGCAGCCGGCATGTCGGCCGATCTCGAACGCTCGAAGATCTGCAACGAGCGGGCGAAGCAGGCCGAGCGCGACTATCCCGGCCGCTTCATCGGTGCGGCTCACGCCAATCCGCTCGGCGGGCCGGAGGCGTTGAAGGAGCTCAACCGCTGCAAGCATGAGCTCGGCTTTGCCGGCGTGGTCATCACCTCCGAGGCCGACGGCAAGTTCATCGATGCGCCGGAGTTCGAGCCGTTCTGGGCGGAGTGCGAGCGGCTCGGCATGTTCGTGTTCGTCCATCCGGCGCTCAAGCTCAACTTCTCGCAGTCGTTCGATGCCTACGACACCGCGCGCTCGGTCGGGCGCGAGTTCTCCCTCATCATGGCGACGATCAGGCTCATCAATGGCGGCGTGTTCGACCGCCATCCGAATCTCACGGTCCACATGGCCCATCTCGGCGGCGGCATCGCCTCGATGCTTGGGCGCGTGCGCAGCTACCAGGACAAGACCTTTTGGGGCACCGCCGGCAATCCGCGCCACGGCGCCACGCCGCGGCACGATTTCGATTATTACTTCGCGCACAACATGGTGTTCGACACGGCGGGCTTCTGCGGCGCCATCGGCTCGGTCAAGACCGCGCTCGTGGAAATTCCAGCGTCACGTATCGTATTCGCCACCGACTACCCGCAGGAAATCCGCGCCCGCGAGGCGGTCCGCGATTTCGTCCGCGACGTGCGCGCCCTCGGCCCCGACGGCGAGCGGATTTTGTCAGGCAACGTGGGTTTGTTGTTGAAGAATACGTAGCCCGGATGAAGGGCACGTCTTCGTGCCCGCAATCCGGGGACTGTGGGGCGAAATGGCAACGCCGGCCGCGGATTGCGCGGAACCTGTCATCGGGCTCGCCGGAGGCGGGACCCGTTGGCTCCATCCGGGCTACAAGGTACGGTACGAAAAAGGAGGGATGTCCACGATGCGCACCATTATGGCTGCGGCTCTTGCCGTCGCGTTCGCTTGGGGCGCGGCATTCGCCCAGAACGCGCCATCCAGCGCCGCCAGCACCCCGCGCCCGCTCGACATCTACTGGATCGATACCGAGGGCGGTGCGGCGACGCTGATCGTGTCGCCGACCGGGGAGTCGCTGCTGGTCGATGCCGGCTATCCGGACGGTGACCGCGACGCAAAGCGCATCATGGCGGCGGCGCAAGCGGCCGGACTGAAGAAGATCGATTACTTCGTGCTGAGTCACTACCATCGCGATCACGAGGGCGGCCTCGCCGCGCTCGCCAGGATGATCCCGATCGATCGCTTCTTCGATCACGGCAACGCCGTCGACGCCGAAGATCAGGAGCGGCTCGACGATTATCGCCGCGTCGCTGGCGCCAAGCGGACGATCGTGAAGCCCGGGGACGAAATCCCGCTCAAGGGCGTGCCGGTGCTTGTGGTCACCTCCGAGGAGAAGCAGATCGCGAGCCCGGTCAACGGCGGCGCGCCCAACGCGCTGTGCGCGGACGCTGCGCAGATGAGCGCGGCCGGCGCCGAGAACCAACGCACCGTCGGATTGCTCCTCACCTACGGCAAGTTCACCTTCCTCAACCTGATCGATCTCGACTGGCAGAAAGAGATGGAGCTTGCGTGTCCGATCAACAAAGTCGGACGGGTCACGATGTATCAGACGAGCCGCCATGGCTCATTCGACGGCGCCGGCGCGCCGGCCTTCCTCGGCGCCATCAGCCCGCAGGTTACGCTCGTGAACAACGGCCCCCGCAAGGGCCTTGGCCAGACCGACAATCGCATCAAGCCGATCGCCGTTGCCGGCAAGCCTACAGCGCCCTACGAGAAAAATGGCTACGAACGGCTCGCGAAGCTGCCGCGGATCGAAGCGATCTGGCAGATGCACCTCTCGCTCCTCGACAAGGAGCACAACACGGCGCCCGACATGATCGCCAATTTCGAAGAGACGGCCGATTGCCAGGGCCACTGGATCAAGGCTTCGGTCAGTCCGGACGGTACGTTCACCATCACCAACGGCCGCAACGGATACAGCAGGGCCTACGCAGCGCGGTGAATTGTAGGGTGGGCAAAGCGAAGCGTGCCCACCGTCCCGAGGCGACGCGTGGGCACGCGCGAACTGCGTCCGCGCTTTGCCCACCCTACGGCACCTCGACGTGTATCTCACCGCTTGGCCACTCCGACCAGCCGCTCCAGCATGTGCGGATCGGCCTTCAGCGTTTCGCTCGGGCCGTCGTAGACGATGCGGCCGCGATCCATCACGAGGGTGCGCTTTGCAATGGACAAGGCGAGTTGCGTGTTCTGCTCGACGAGCAGCAGCGTCAATCCCTCGGTTGCGGTAAGGTGTTTCATTGCGCGGCTGAGCTCCTCGACGATGACGGGCGCCAGGCCTTCCGAGGGCTCGTCCATCAGCACGACGCTCGGATTGCCGATCAGCGCGCGGGCGATCGCCAGCATTTGCTGCTCGCCGCCGGATAGCTGATTGCCGCGGTTGTTGCGCCGCTCCGCGAGCCGCGGAAAGAGGTCGTAGATCGTCGCGAGCGTCCAGGCGCCGGGGCGCGCAGCCACTTCGAGATTCTCGCGCAAGGTCAGCGACGGGAAGACTTCGCGCTCCTGCGGCACGTAGCCAAGGCCCGACCAGGCGCGGCGGTGCACCGCAAGCCGCGATATGTCGGTGCCTAGCAAGCCGATGCGGCCGCCGTGGAGCGTGGTGTGGCCCATCACGGTCGCGAGCAGCGTCGTCTTGCCGACGCCGTTGCGGCCGATGATCGAGACCGTTTCGCCCGGCTTGAGGCGCAGCTCTATGCTCTCGATGACCGTGGTCTCGCCGTAGCCGGCCGAGACGCCATTGAGTTCGAGGGCGTAGGCCGCGTCAGCCATGGCGAGCCTCCTCGCCGAGATAGACGGCGCGCACCCGTTCGTCGGCGAGAATCTCGCCCGGCTCGCCCTCGACCAGCACCGCGCCGGCGACGAGCACGGAAATCCGTTTGGCGAAACGGATGACGACGTCCATGTCGTGCTCGATGATCAGGATCGCGATGTCGGGATCAAGCCGGTCGACGACGTCGAGGATGAGGTGGCTCTCCGAGGAGGGGACGCCCGCGGCCGGCTCGTCGAGGAGGAGCACCCGCGGCCGTTGCGCAAGCGCGATGGCGATCTCGACGAGGCGCTGGCGACCATAGGGGAGTTCGCGCACCGTCTTGAGTGCGTCGTCGGCGATCCGCAAAGCGTCGAGGTGCTCCATCGCCTCGTCGACGACGGCGCGCTCGGCGCCGGCCGGCCGCCAGATCCGGCCGCAGGCCCGCGTGCGCTCGCCGACCGCGAGATAGAGATTCTCCACGACCGTCAGGCCGCGGAACAGCTGGTTGATCTGGAACGTGCGCGCGATCCCTCGCCGCGCCCGCGCCGCCCGCGAGAGGCGGGTGATGTCCTCGCCATCGAGCCGCACGCTCCCCGAAGTCGGCGTGAGCACGCCGGTAATCAGATTGACGAGCGTCGTCTTGCCGGCGCCGTTCGGGCCGATCAGCGCGTGACGTGCGCCGCGCGCCAGCGTGAGATCGATGTCGCGCGCGACGCGGAGCGCGCCGAAGCTCTTGTTGAGCGCGCGGATTTCGAGCGCGTTCATCGCCATGCCGCCGGCTTGAGACGGGCCGCGGCTCTCGCAACGAGATCGAGGAGGCCATTGCGGGCGAACAGCACCGTGATGACGAGCAGCAAGCCGACGCCGAATTGCCAAAAGGCCGGGCTCCATTTCGACAGATTGTCCTGGAGCACCATGTAGACGAAGGCGCCGAGGAAGGCGCCATAGAGCCGGCCGGCGCCGCCGAGGATCAGCATGACGAGGACGGCGGCCGAATAGTCGTCGAAGCTGAAGACGCCGAGCGTCACGACGGCATTAGTCTCGGTGAACAACGCGCCGGCGACGCCGGCGAGCGCCGCCGAGATCGTGTATGCGGTGAGCAGACGCCCCTGCACCGGCGAGCCGATGGCGTGCATGCGGTTGACGTTCTCGCGGATGCCCGCCAGCGCTTCGCCGAAGGGCGAATACACGATCCGACGTACCACGAGGAACAGCACGAACAGCACGGCGAGGGTGTAGAGATAGATGGTGTGGCCGTAGAGGTCGTAGTCGAACCAGCCGAGCACGGGCTTGAATTCAAGCCCCGGAATGCCGTCATAGCCGCCGGTGATGTCGTGATAGAAGTTGCCGAGCTCCTGAAGCATGATCGCGGTCGAGAGGGTGAGAACAAGGAGCGTCAGGCCGCGATAGCGCAGCAGGAGCGCGCCCGATGCCGCGCCCGCCACCGCGGCGACGGCGGCCGCCGCGACGAGGAGCGAGATCGGCTCGTTCCAGCCGAGCCGTGAGGCGGTGAGCCCGACCGTATAGGCGCCGATGCCGAAGAACGCCGCGTGTCCGAGCGTCACGATGCCGGCATAGCCAAGGATGAGATCGAGCGAGAGCGCGAACAGCATCATCAGCAGCACCTGGCTGCCAAAGGTCAAGCGATCGGGAAACACGAAGAAGGCCGCGATCCCCAGCACCCACGGCAGTGCTTCAAGCGTCCGAAAGCGATGGCGATTGGCGAAAAAGGCAAGCGCCTGCGCATGCATGTCGGACACGGGCTGCGCGGAAGCGGGCGCGGCCGCCGTCGCGGCGATCGGCTTCTCGCTATTCGCGGCCATAAAGCCCCGCCGGTTTGGCAAGCAGGATCAGGACCGCGACCGCGTAGATGATGAAGCCGCCGGCGTCGGCGAACTCGTATTTGCCGAATGTGTCGCAGACCCCGAGAATGATCGCGGCCGCAAGCGTGCCTTTGAGGCTGCCGAGCCCGCCGACCGCGACCACCAGAAGGAAGAACACGAGGTAGACGAGAGCAAAGCTCGGATCGAGCCCGAATAGCTGGATGCCGAGGCCGCCGCCGAGTGCGGCAAGCCCGGAGCCCGCCGCAAACGTCAACGTGAACAGGCGGTCGACGTCGATGCCGATCGATTGCGCCATGCGCCGGTTGTCGACGGCGGCGCGGATTTTCGCCCCGATGTTGGTGCGCTCGAACACGTACCACAGCAGCAGGGTCAAGGCCGCGCCGATCGCGATGATGAAGACCCGGTAGACCGGAAAGGTGCGGAAGCCGCCATTGATTTGGCCGGTCAGGTAGCTGGGAAGGGTGATGTGCTGCGGCGACGGGCCATAGAAATAAGTGTAGGTCGAGACCGCCATGAAGCTGAGGCCGATGGTGAGCAGCACCTGGTCGAGCTCGGTCGCCTTGTAGAGCCGCGCGTAGAGCACGCGCTCGAAGACGACGCTCGCGGCCCCGACGATGACGAAGGTCGCGACGAGTGCGAGCGGAAACGGCAGGCCGGCGCTTTTCATCAGCGTCAGCACCAGGTAGCCGCCCGCCATGGCGAACGCGCCATGGGCGAGATTGACGAAGCCCATCAATCCCATGGTGACCGATAGTCCGACCGACACGATGAACAGGAACATCGCGTAGGCGATGCCGTCGAACAGGATGCTGATGGTGCTGTTGACCGCCGACACGCCCGAAGCCCCCACATGCGCAGTATCGGTAGCCCGGATGAGCGCAGCGATATCCGGGGATTAACTCTCCCAATCACCTGCTGGTCGGTTTACCCCGCCTGTCGCTACGCTCATGCGGGGTACAGACTCCGCCGATTGCCATCCTTCGCGACGCGCCTTCGGCGCTGCTCAGGATCAGGCCTTCAATGGTTTACCGCTGGCAGGGTGACGCAATTGCCTCGCGATGAAAAGCCGTAATTCACTGGATAAACAGCCTTATTGGCCGCAGCGGCCGACTTTCAAGATCTTGCACTCGTCCTTCACCTGCTCGATGACGCCCAGCACCTTGTGGCCGAGCTTGCCGTCAGGCTTGCGAATGACTTCGAGCGCATGCTCGTCCTGGACCACGTCGCGAGTGTCCGGATCGATCGCGACCTTTCCGCGCGGACCCTGAGCCGTCCAGCCGCGGAGCGCCTCCATCACCTTCTCGCCGTTGTCCATCTTGCCGTCGAGTTTGCCGACGACATCGTAGATCGCGTGCATCATGTCCCAGGCCGCAGCCGACTGGAAATCGGGATAATTGTCGGCGCCGTAGGCGGCGTGCCAGGCTTTGACGAAGTCGCGATTGACGGCGTTATCGAGGTCGTTCGAGTAGCTCGCCATGGTGATGGTGCCGATTGCGGCATCACCCATGCCCTGAAGCTTGGAGTCGGGCGTCACGTCCTGCGGGCCGACGAGCTTGATCCCGGCCTCGCGCATGCCGAGCTCGCCGTAAGTCTTCACGATGCCGGACGCGTGGGGGCCGGAGGGGATGAAGACGTAGAAGCAGTCGGGCTTCTCGTTCTTCACGCGGGTGAAGAACGGCGTGTAATCGGGCACCTGGACCGGATTGCCCATCGGCACCGAGTTCGATGATCTTGCCGCCGGCCTCCTCGAAACCAGCCTTGAAAGCGTCGGTCGAGTCCTTGCCGGGCGGGAAATCGGTGTACCCCATCGCCGCCGTCTTGCAACCGAGGTTCTTGGCGGCGTAGAGGCCCATGGGATAGCCCGTGCTCCACATGCTGAACGACAGCCGGGCAATGTAGGGCGACAGGTTCGTGATCCATGCCGTGCCGGCATTGCCGATCAGGAACGGGATTTTCGCCTGGCTCATCAGCGGCGCCATGGCGATGGCGGACGGCGAGAACACGACCCCCGCAATCATCTGTACCTTGTCGCGGGTGATCAGTTCGGTTGCGACCGTCTTCGCCTGGGCGCCCGAGGCCGGACCTTCGTCACGCTTGATGAGCTCGATCTTATGCGGCCCGACGGTGGTGCCGTGCTCTTTCACGTAGAGATCGATCGCCTTTTCCATGACGTCGCCGAGATCAGCGTTGACGCCGGAATAGGGCAGCATGATGCCGATCTTGATCGTGTCGGCGCGCGCGGCTGCGCCCGACCACAAGCCAACCGCCGCAATCGTACTCAGGACGGTGATCGTCCGGTTCGGCTTCATGCTGTCCTCCGCTCAACTGCGCCCCGCGATGACGCGGGCGCGCACCCCGCAATGCTCTATCGTACTATTGTCCGCACCGTCCGACTTTCAAGATTTTGCACTCATCCTTTACCTGAGGAAAGGTCGCGAGCGTCTTCTGGCCGAGCTTCCCATCGGGAAGCTTAACCACCTCCATGGCGTGCTCGTCCTGGATGATGTCCCGGGTGTCAGGATCGATTTCGACTTTGCCGCGCGGGCCGTTGCCGGTCCAGCCCTTGAGCGTTGCGATGACCTTGGCGCCATCATCAAGCTTGCCGTCGAGCTTTTTGACGGAGTCGTAGATCGCTTGCATCATGTCCCAGGCCGCGGCCGACATGAAGTCCGGATAGTCGTTCGGGCCATAAACTTGGTGCCACGCCTTGACGAACTCCTTGTTGACCGGATTGTCGAGTTCGGTCGAGTAGCTCGACATGGTGACGGTGCCGACGGCGGCATCGCCCATGCCCTGGAGCTTGGAGCTTGGCGTCACGTCCATCGGGCCGATCAGCTTCACGCCGGCTTGGCGCAGGCCGACGTCGCCGTAGGTCTTCACGATGCCGGCGGCATGCGCGCCGGAGGGAATGAAGACATAGAAGCAGTCGGGCTTCTCGTTCTTCACCCGCTCGAAGAACGGGGTGAAATCCGGCACCTGGACCGGATTGCCCATGGGGATGGAGTCGATGATCTTGCCTCCGGCCTGCTCGAAGCCGGTCTTGAAAGCATCCGTCGAATCCTTGCCGGGCGGGAAATCCGTGTAACCCATTGCTGCGGTCTTGCAGCCGATATTCTTGGCGGCGTAGGTGCCCATTGGATAGGCGGGATCCCACATGCTGAACGATACCCGTGCGATATAGGGCGACAGGTTGGTGATCCACGCGGTCCCGGCGTTGCCGATCAGGAGCGGCACCTTGGCCTGGGTCATGACCGGCGCCATGGCGATCGCGGACGGCGAGAACACGACGCCTGCGATCATCTGCACCTTGTCGCGGGTAATCAGTTCGGTGGCGACCGTCTTGGCCTGGGCGCCCGAGGCCGGGCCTTCATCGCGCTTGATCAGTTCGATCTTGTGGGGCCCGACCATGTCGCCGTGCTGCTTCATGTAGAGATCGATCGACTTGTTCATGACATCGCCAAGGTCGGCGTTGACGCCGGAATAGGGCAGCATGACGCCGATCTTGATCGTGTCGGCCCGGGCGGGGCCGCCGGCCGCGAAGGCGACCGCGGCAACGGCAGTCAGGATCGTTAATTTCAATGTCGCGGTCGCGCTCATCGGTATTTCCTCCGCAATCCTTGTACGCGCGGTGGCCATTGCCGGCGCGCCGCTTGCTCGCATGAAAACTATCATACAATCTCAGGCTTTCGACGCGTCACCGGGAGTACGCAATGTCGCATGCGCTGGCGCGTGCCTATGACGGCATCATCATCGGCGCCGGCCAGCACGGCATGGTGCTTGGCGCTTACCTCGCCAAGGCAGGGCTGAACATCCTTCTCGTCGAACGCCGGCTTGCCTACGGCGGAGGGCTGATGACGAGCGAGGTGACGCGCCCCGGCTTCTATCACAATCTTCATTCCATCAATCATTTCCACATCACGCAGACGCCGTGGTTTCGCGATCTCGGCCTTGCCGACCGCGTCACCTACATCACCCCGCGCTACGAGTTCGGCCAGGCCCATCTCGACGGCACTGCGCTGGTGCTGGGCCGCGATCTCGAAGAAACGATCGCTAACATTGCCCGGTTCTCGGCCAAGGACGCCGCGACCTTCCGGGAGTGGAATCGCAAGGCCGAGGAGATCACCCGGCGCATCCTGCTGCCCGAGCGCTACGCCGAACCGCTGAGCCAGGCCGAGCGCGAAGCGCTCCTGTCGGCGACGGCGCTCGGCCGCGACTTTCTTGCCGTGACGCGCCGCCAGCCGCTCGACGTGGTCCAGGAGCTGTTCGAAAACGACCACGTGAAGCTCTTGTTCCTGTTCAAGGTGTCGCTGTTCGGCACCTGGCTGACCGACACGCTGTCGAAATCGAGCCCGATGGGATCGGTGATCCGCGCGTTCGATCTCCAGAGCGGCTATCAGCTCTGCCAGGGCGGCTCGTTCAATCTCGCGCGCGGGCTGATGGAAAGCTTCATCGCCGCCGGCGGGACCTTCCAGCCGCAGGTCAGCATCGACCGCATCATCGTCGAGGGCGGTCGCGCCGTGGGAATTGCGCTCGCGGATGGACGCACGGTGCGGGCGAAATTCGTCGCGAGCACGATCGATGTGCACCAGACCTTCGAGTCGCTGATCGGCCGCGAGCAGCTGCCGGAGACGTTGCGGCGCAAGCTCGACAACTTCCAGTACACCGCCTGGGCGCTCTACGGCCTGCACCTCGCGCTTCACGAAAGCCCGCGGTTTGCCGCCGCAACCTTCGATCCCAACATCAACCGCGCGCTGAAATGGAGCATCGGCGCCGAAACCATGGACGACCTTTTCAAGGCGCATCAGGATGTGGTGGCCGGCAAGATCCCGGATATCGTGCAGTTCGGCGCCGGGCCGTTGAGCCTCCTCGATCCGACCCAGGCGCCGCCCGGAAAGCACACCACTTATGCCTGGCACGTGATGCCGTTCGATCCCGATCTCGGGGCTAAGGACTACGAGGCCTGGAAGGCCGAGTTCGCCGACAAGATCATCGCCACCTGGGCGCGCTACTGCCCGAACATGACGAGCCGCAACATCATCGCGCGCTACGTCTACACCGGGCGCGAATACACCCAGGAGCTGGTCAACATGCGCAACGGCGATATCTTCATGGGCGCGTTCAATGCCGAGCAGGTGATGTACAACCATTTCGGCTATCGCACGATGTTGCCCAACCTCTATTACGCCGGCTCGGCCGCGCATCCCGGCGGCGCGATCTCGGGCGGACCGGGCTACATCGTGGCCGGCATCATCGCTCGCGACCTCGCGATCAAGCCATGGTGGCAGCCGTGGGACGCGCGGACCGCGTTGGAGGCCGTGAGCGCGGCAGGCTGATACCGAGCTCACCGCCAAAATCCGCGCAACTGATTTAGAGTGCGAGCCGGAATTGGCCGCAGGGTGCAGAAGCCAGGGTGGAGAAGCCAAGGGTGGAGAAGCCAAGGGGTGGAGACCAGGTCATGTTGACGAGACGCGCTTTCACGCTTGCGGCGGCCGCGTCTGCGATCGGCAGCAGTATCGCGCACGCGCAGTCCTATCCGACGCGGCCCATCACCCTGGACATGCCGTTCGCGGCCGGCGGCCCCGGCGATACGCTCGCGCGTATCCTCGCTGAGCATATGAAAGGAACGCTCGGCCAAACGGTCATCGTCGAGAACGTCACCGGCGCCGCGGGCAGCATCGGCGCCGGTCGTGTCGCCCGTGCGCCGCCCGACGGCTACTCCGTCCTGCTCGGCAACTGGACGACCCACGTCGCCAACCCCGTCATCTATTCGCTTCCGTACGACGTGATCAACGATTTCGAGCCGATCGCCCTCGTCGCGACCCAGCCCGTCGCGATCGTCTCCAACAAGAAGGTGCCCGCCACGAACCTGAAGGAATTGATCGCCTGGCTCGAGGCAAATCCCGGCAAGGCGTCCGCAGGCAGTTCCGGCGTCGGCAGCGCCTCCTACATGGCCGGGCTGTTCTTCGGGCAAAAAACGAAAACGCGCTTTCAACTGGTGCCGTATCGCGGCGCGGCGCTCGCAATGCAGGACATGATCGCCGGCCAGACCGACATGCTGTTCGACCTCGTCGCCAATTCCCTGCCGCAACTGAGGGCCGGCACCATCCGCGCCTATGGGCTCACCGCCAACACGCGCCTCGGTGCCGCACCCGATATCCCCACGGTCGACGAGGCGGGGCTGCCGGGGTTCTACATCGCGCTCTGGAACGGGACATGGGCGCCGCGCGGCACGCCGCGCGCGATCATCGACAAGCTCAACGCGGCCGTGCGGGCGGCCGTCGAAGACCCTGCCGTGCGCGCCCACCTCGCCGATCTCGGGCACGATGTTTTTCCCCGCGAGGAGATGACCCCCGAAGCGCTCGCCCGATTTCAAAAAGCCGAGACCGAAAAGTGGTGGCCGGTCATCAAGGCAGCCAACATCAAGGGCGATTGACCGCGGCCGCTTCGCGGTTCGTCAGGCCCGCGCTGTCGTGACGAAGTTCATGCGTTCGGTAGTGGAGTGCCCGCACGCGCTCAAAATATTGCTGTGCAAAGTCACACGAGGTCGGCCAATTCGCTGATCGTCTCGGGGCTTTCGCGAACCGAAACGTTCGCCAGGAATTCACCCTTCTGGACCGTGAAATAGATCGTCGTGTGATCCCTGTATTTCCTGATGTACGCGACGTTGTCGATGTTGATGTAGACCGTCGCGTTATCGACGCTGGTAAGCTTTTTCCAATTGGCCATCGCGGTCCCCCGACCTGTTGATCTCCTGCCTTGTTGCAAAGGCGGGTTACGCGTTCCGCGCCGCGCTGCGCCACAAAACCGTCCGCCGGGTTGTGGCGGGGCTACGCCCTGCAGACAGCGGCCGCTCGCCCGCTTCACGCCGGGACAGACGAATCGCTCATGAAACTGCCAAGTAGGATTCACGAACGCCAAAGCTGCGCAAGAGCCCTTTTCTCGGTATCGGTGATAGGTCGCTGACGCGGCGCACTCTCGCCCGACCTACGTCCCGCGCGGCTTGGCGCGTCGCGTCGCCGGCGCTGCGGCGGGATCGTCGGGCCAGGGATGGCGCGGGTAGCGGCCGCGCATCTCGGATTTGACGGCGGCGTAGCTGCCGCGCCAGAAATTCGGCAGGTCGCGCGTCACCTGCACCGGGCGGTGCGCGGGCGACAGCAACTCGATGACGAGCGGTGTGCGTCCGCTGGCGATCGTCGGGTGGCGGTTGAGGCCGAACAGCTCCTGCACCCGGATCGCGAGCTTCGGCCCCTCCTCGGCGGCGTAGTCGATCGGCACGCGCGAGCCTGATGGCGCGTCGAAATGGGTCGGTGCTTCGGCCTCAAGCCGGCGGCGCAAGGCGTGCGACAGCAGGCCATGCAGCGCGCTCTCGAACTCCGCCGCGGTCACTTGCGCGAGCGCGGTCTTGCCGAACAAGAGCGGCACCAGCCATTTAGCGGCGCTCGCGGCGAGGCCCGCGTCGGAGAGGTCCGGCCATTCCTCGCCCTCGGCGCGGCGCAGGAACGCAACGCGGTCGCGCCACTGGGCGAGCGCCTTGGTCCAGGGCAGCCGATCGAGCCCGGCTTTGACGATGGCGTCGGCGAGGGTTGTTGCGGTCGCTTCGCTCGCTTCGACCGGCAGTGGCTGTTCGCCAAACGCGATTGCGCCGAGCCGCCGGGAGCGCCGCCCGCGCAACGCGAGCGTTTTCGGATCGCAAGTGATCTCCTCGGCTGTGACGATGTGGTCCGCGAACCGCGCTTCGATGTCGATGAGGTCGATCGCTGCGGCGAGCGTGATCCGGCTCTGCGCCGCGCTGCCGACAAGCTCGGCGACCGCGAGATAAGGCTCGCGTGCGAGCGGCGAGGCCGGATCGACCGCGGCGCCGCGGCCGTTGGCGAGCAGGAATGATCCTGTGGACGCGCCACGGTTCTTGGCGATGCGTTCCGGATAGGCGAGCGCGAGGATCGCGCCCGTCGACACTGCACCCTCCCCTGGAGGGGGAGGGTCGGACCGCCGCAGGCGGTCCCTTTTCTGCTCCCCTCCCCCTTGTGGGGAGGGGCCGGGGGCGGGGGTCGGGAGGTTTGGCACCGCGTCGCCAAAACCTCTCGCCCCCCCACCCCGACCCTCCCCCACGAGGGGGGAGGGAGAAGAAGCACCGGCGGCCATCTCCGCCCAGCGGCGGGCCATGCGGCGCGCTTCGTCGGCGCGCGGGGCGCGGTCGCGGGCGAGCGCATCGAGACGGTGGCGGAGATCGACGTCGGTGCCGCCGAGGCTGCGCTCGGAGATGATTGCGGCAATCTCGGCGGCGCGCCGGCCGGCGCCTTCGCGGCCGGCGTCGACCACCATGCGGGCGAGCCGCGGCGGCAACGGCATGCGGTTGAGCAATTTGCCTTCCGCGGTGATGCGGCCCGCGGTGTCGATGGCGCCGAGATCGGCGAGGAGGGTCCGCGCCTCGCTGAGTGCGGCCGCCGGCGGCGGATCGAGAAAAACGAGCGTGCCGGGGTCGCTGACGCCCCATTGGGCAAGATCGAGCACGAACGAGGAGAGATCGGCCGCGAGAATTTCCGGTTGTGCGAACGCCTCGAGCGAGGCGGTCTGCGGTTCGTCCCATAGCCGGTAGCACGCGCCCGGTTCGGTGCGCCCCGCGCGGCCGCGGCGCTGGTCGGCGGCGGCGCGCGATACCCGCACGGTCTCAAGGCGCGTTACGCCGACGTCCGGTTCATAGCGCGGCACGCGCGCGAGGCCGGAATCGATGACCGCGCGCACGCCTTCGATGGTGATCGAGGTCTCGGCGATCGAGGTCGCCAGCACCACCTTGCGGCGCCCCGCCGGCGCCGGCGCAATGGCGCGATCCTGCACGGCAGCGTCGAGCGCGCCGAACAGGGTTACCACGTCGACCGCAGGATCGGTCACGCGCTCCTTGACGAACGTCTCCGCGCGCCGAATCTCGGCGGCGCCTGGCAGGAACGCGAGGATCGAGCCCGGCTCGGCGCGCAACGCCCGCAGCACGGCGTCTGCGACCGCGGCCTCGATCGGCTTGCCCGGATCGCGGCCGAGATATCGTGTCTCGACCGGAAAGGCGCGGCCTTCGCTCGCGATCACCGGCGCGTCGCCCAGCGCCTTCGCGATGCGCGCGCCGTCAATCGTCGCCGACATCACGACGAGGCGCAAATCCTCGCGCAGTCCCTGCTGGGCGTCGCGCGCGAGCGCAAGGCCGAGATCGGCGTCGAGCGAGCGCTCGTGAAATTCGTCGAACAGCACCGCGCCGATCCCATCGAGCGACGGGTCGTCGAGGATGAGCCCGGTGAACACGCCTTCGGTCACGACCTCGATGCGCGTGCGCCGCGACACCTTGGTGCCGAACCGCACCCGGTAGCCGACCGTGTCGCCGACAGCTTCGCCGAGGCTTTTCGCCATGAATTCGGCAGCGGCGCGCGCCGCGAGCCGGCGCGGTTCCAGCACCAGGATTTTCTTTTCCCGCGCCCAGGGTTCCGCGGCGAGCGCCAGCGGCACCCGTGTGGTCTTGCCGGCGCCGGGCGGAGCGACCAGCACCGCGGTCGTGCGCTCGGCGAGCGTCGCCGTGAGTTCCGGCAGCGCGGCGTCGATCGGAAGCGGCAGCGCGAACGAAACCATCGCCGGTTAACCACGTTTGCAGCGAGTTTGCCGCCAGCGCCCGCTGTCCATTTTTCGCACAGGTCCTTGCGCCATTTCTTGCACTGAACGCTTTGCTTGCACCGCTTCGTCCCAAAACGGGAAACACCATGGCTTCCACGTACAACGCCCGCACCGGACGCGTCGACTGGGTGGATTACGCCAAGGGCTTCTGCATCATCATGGTGGTGATGATGCACTCGACGCTCGGCGTCGAAGAGGCGGCCGGGCGCGAAGGCTTCATGCATGTGCTGGTGGCGTTTGCAAAGCCGTTCCGCATGCCCGATTTCTTCCTGATCTCCGGCCTGTTCCTGGCGCAGGTGATCGACCGCGACTGGCGCACCTATCTCGACCGCAAGGTCATGCACTTCGCGTATTTCTACGTGCTGTGGGTGACGCTGCAGTTTGCGGTCAAGGCGCCGTACTTCGCGTCCCAGCACGGCTGGGGCTACGTCGCCGAGCAATACGCGCTCGCCTTCATCGATCCGTTCGGCACGCTGTGGTTCATCTACCTTCTGCCGATCTTTTTCGTCGTCGCCAAGGCCACGCGCTCGGCGCCGCCCTGGTTGATCTGGCTCGCGGCGGCAGCGCTGCAGACGGCCCACATCGAGACCGGCTGGACCGCGATCGACGAGTTCGCCGGTCGGCTGGTGTTCTTCTATACGGGCTACATCGTCGCGCCGCGCGTCTTTGCCCTGGCAGCGGCAGTGCAGGCGCGCCCGCTCGTCGGGATCCTCGGTCTCGTCCTGTGGGCGGTGCTCAACGGCACGCTGGTCTACCTCGGGTTCTCCGAACTGCCGCTCGTCTCCCTGGCGCTCGGGCTTGTCGGCGCCTGCGCCGTCGTGAGCGTCTCCGCGCTGATGGCGAAGGCGAAACTGTTCGAAGCCGTCCGTTATTGCGGACAGCATTCGATCGTCATCTATCTCGCGTTCTTCCTGCCGATGGCGGTGACGCGGACGCTCCTCCTCAAGACCGGCCTCATCGCCGATGTCGGCGTGATGGCGCTCATCATCACCACGGCCGGCGTCATCGGCGCGCTCGTCATGTGGTGGGCCGTGCGCAATACCCGCCTCGGCTTCCTGTTCGAGCGGCCGGACTTCTTCCGCATCGCGCCGCGCCCCGGCATCGCGACGCAGCCGGCGGAGTAAGTTTGCTCTTCCCGTCAGATTGATTGACTGGTCATTCCGGGGCGCCGCAAAGCGGCGAGCCCGGAATGACCAACTCTTCAGTTGCGGGGCTAAGCCGCGTCAGCCTCCGCGAATATCAAAGCCCGCTGAGGTGATGAGGCTCATGATGTGGGCGTGCGACTGCTCCGTCAGGCGACGGATCCGGCCGTAATCGACGCCGACGAGCTTGCCGGCGCGCTTCTTCACCGTGCCGTTGACCAGCACGTAGCTGACATTTGCGGCCTGCGAGCGCAGCACGAAGCTTGCGACCGGATCGGTGTTCGGGATCAGCGTGATGTCGTCGAGATCGGCGATGGTGATGTCGGCGCGTTTGCCGACCGAGAGCGTGCCGGTTCGGAAGCTGAGGCCCAAAGCGTTCGCGCCTTCGGCGGTCGCGAAGCTCAAGACGTCGCGGACCGGGATGAGCTTCGGCCGGCCGCCCTCGCGCCGCGCCCGGTCCGCCTCGAGTTGATGGTCGGAGAGGATCAGCGCGCGCATCTGCATCAACAGGTCCGACGGCATCCGCGTCTCGTTGTCGACCGAGAACGACGGCCGCAGGCCGTAGCGCAGCCAGCGCTGCGCGCTCGGAAAGCCGTGGCCCGACATCATCTCGGTCGCGGCCGAGGTCGAGATGGTGCCGCCGCTGTCGGCGATCATCTTGAGCTCGTCGTCGGTCGATTCATTGCCGACCGTGTGCACATAGGTGATGTCGGGTCCGAGCAGGCCGGCGGTGTTGAGCGCGGCGACCGTGCCCGCCTTGACCACATGCATGGTGATGCGCAGGCCGAGCTCGCGCGCGAGCTTGATGTCATGCTCTGCGTTGCGCGCGGCAATCGCGAGCGTGACGAGTTGGTCGCCCGAATTGAAATATTGCTTCTGTACGCGGCGGATGTCGGCGGCGCGCTTCTTGTCGGCGTCCGGCGTGTCGTTGCCGGGCATCGCCGAGGCGCCATAGGCGAACACGCCGCGGATGCCGGCCTCGTTCAGGCCGCGGATCGCAGCGTCAGCATGCGCTGGCGAATTCATTATGTGCGACCAATCGAGCAGCGTCGTGATGCCCGTGGTGAGCGCCCCGAGCGCGCCGAGGAGGTTGCCGATATAGACGTCCTCCGGGCGGTAATGCGGCCCAAGCGTGCCGAAGAACAGCTTGATGTAAACGGCGAGGTCGCCCTCGGAGATCATCGAGCGCGTCACCGTTTCCCAGGTGTGACGGTGGGTGTCGATGAGGCCGGGCAGCACGATCTTGTCGCGCGCGTCGATGACTTCGGCATCGGACGCCTGCAAATTCTTGCCGACCGCGGCGATCGTCACACCCTCGACGAGAACATCGCCGCCGGCGATCTCGCCGATGCCGCTGTCGAGGCTCACGACATGACCGCCCTTGATGAGAATCCGCCGCCGCCCCGTCTCCAGGGCGGCCGCTCCGCCGCCGACCCGCGCGTCGGCCGCATCGGTGAGGGACGGCAGCACGGACGCCGCCGCCAATCCCTGTAGTATCGCCCTCCGGCCGATCTCCATTGCCATCGCCTCCCGCTGTTCTTGGGAAGCTATTACATCGGTTTCATCGGGTCGAGCGACGCAGCGGCGCAGGGCGAGAGATATCGACGTTTCACCGGCAGATTTGACCGTTGTCGGTGAAGGCGGGTCGCATTGGCCCCGACGCCTTTGCGGATCGTCCGCACCCATCGCGAGCACGATCGCTCCTGCGTCTCGCGCAGCGACAAATCCTGTCGTGCTGCATCAACAGATGAGTGTCGATCTCGCGCTGCACCATCCTCTCATCCTTGACGAATGCATCGCGTGACGGCAGCATCGCGACTTTCCATCGGGAGGAGGTTGCAATGGCAAAGTCCAAGCGAGGCCTCGACGGACGTCACCGCGACAAGACCGGTCGCATCGAGCGCAAGCACGGCAACACCAAGATCGGGTCCTTGCGCAAGGAATACGGCGAGCACTTCGCCCAGGGCCGCCGCAGCGACATGATGCTGAAGACCTTGCTCAAGGAAACCGACAGCGCCTCGCTCCACGACTATCTCCGCCATCACCACAAGTGATCGCGCCACGCGCGCGACGGCGCGGCGACGATGATTAGGCAGGGTCGATAGCGTGTAGGCGCGCTGCAAAAGTGTCGTGCGCGTTCGAAGTGCTGTTCAGATTTAAACAAAAATGGTGCTGCCGGACAGGATTGAACTGTCGACCTCTCCCTTACCAAGGGAGTGCTCTACCACTGAGCTACGGCAGCAGAAGACCGCGCCGGCAAATCAACGGCTACGGCGCGGCGGGCGGAAACTGCCATAAGGGGTGGCACGGTGCAAGGACGCGGTTGTTGCGAGGGCATCGCCTCCTCGCTTATCGCCGGCTTGGCTCCGGATTGCCGGCTTGCACCGCACCGGCCGCCGCGGTTATCAACAGCCATGAGCACCCAAAATCCGACCGGACGCGACACGACCCGTACGGCGCGGGCGGATCGGCTCGCGGCGGCGCTCAAGTCCAATCTGCGGCGGCGCAAGACGCAGGCGCGCGCGCGGTCCGAAGCCGGCGGCGATCCGGCGCCGGACGATCCGCAAGAGGCGGGCACAGACCCAGTCCAACCGGCCGAGAGCAGCGATACCGTGGAGTGACCGGGAGGCCGCGGCTGCGGGCGTGCCCGTCCCACGATTCCGCCCGAATTGTCGCCGACAAGAGAAACGGGATAGATCAAGGCTCCCTTAAGCTTCACGGGTTAGGTGAAGGGTTTGGGATGCGCCGGCGTGGGGACGCCGGACCTTTTTTCGATACGGGGGATTCATGGACCGCATCAGCATTATCGGCGGCGAAAAGCTTCACGGCACCATTCCGATCTCCGGCGCCAAGAACGCTGCGCTGCCGTTGATGATCGCGAGCCTTCTCACCAAGGAGAAGCTGATCCTCGACAACGTGCCGCGCCTTGCCGACGTGGGGCTGCTCCAGCGCATCCTCAACAACCACGGCGTCGACATCATGCTCGGCGGCAAACGGCCGGGCGATACCGCCTACCAGGGCCAGACGCTGCAGATCTCGGCGGAGAACATCGTCGACACCACTGCGCCCTACGAACTCGTCTCCAAGATGCGGGCGAGCTTCTGGGTCATCGGGCCCCTGGTCGCGCGCATGGGCGAAGCCAAAGTCTCGATGCCGGGCGGCTGCGCCATCGGCACGCGGCCGGTCGACCTCCACATCGCCGCGCTGCAGAGCCTCGGCGCCGAGATCGAGATCGACGGCGGCTATGTGATCGCGCGCGCGCCCAAGGGACTGCGCGGCGGCGAGGTGATGTTTCCGAAGGTAACCGTCGGCGGCACCCACACGGCGTTGATGGCGGCGTCGCTCGCCCACGGCACCAGCGTGATCGAGAACGCCGCGCGCGAGCCCGAGATCGGCGACGTCGCCGACTGCCTCAACAAGATGGGCGCGAAGATCACCGGCGCCGGCACCTCGCGCATCGTGATCGAGGGCGTGCCGCGGCTCGGCGGCGCGCGCCACAGCGTGTTGCCGGACCGCATCGAGACCGGCACCTATGCCATGGCGGTCGCGATGACCGGCGGCGACGTGCTCCTCGAAGGGGCGCGGCCGGAGCTTTTGCAGGCGGCGCTCGACGTGCTGGTGCGCGCCGGCGCCGAGATCACGCCGACCAATGCCGGCATCCGCATCGCGCGCAACGGCGCCGGCATCATGCCGGTCGATGTCGCGACCGCGCCGTTCCCGGATTTCCCGACCGACCTGCAGGCGCAGTTCATGGCGCTGATGACGCGGGCCAAGGGCACTTCGCACATCACCGAGACGATCTTCGAAAATCGGTTCATGCACGTGCAGGAGCTGGTGCGGCTCGGCGCCCGCATCTCGCTCGACGGCGAGACCGCGACGATCGAGGGCCGCAGCACGCTCAAGGGCGCGCCGGTGATGGCGACCGACCTGCGCGCCTCGGTGTCGCTCGTCATTGCCGGCGCTTGCCGCCGAGGGCGAGACGACGGTGAACCGCGTCTATCACCTCGACCGCGGCTTCGAGCGCCTCGAGGACAAGCTCTCCGCCTGCGGCGCGCAGATTTCCCGCATCAGCACGAACTGACGCCTGCAAATTTCCGCGAGCGCGCTGATTTCGTAGGGTGGGCAAAGGCGGCCGGTGATATTGCCGAAACGGCACGAATATTGATCCGCCGTGCCCACGCAGCGACGTCCGACGTGGGCACGGCGCTCAGCGCCTTTGCCCACCCTACGTGATTGCACCTCATTCCCGCGCTTGCTTAGCCTCCTGCACCATCGGGGCTTTGCTCTTGGCGGTGCGCGGGGCGAAGACGTGCGCGAGGATCGGCAGGCCGAGGGAAACGACGAACACGCGGGTGAGGTGGTGGGCGCCGACAAACACCGGATCGAGGTGGAGCGCGAGCGCGAGGATCATCATGGCGTCGACCGCGCCCGGCGCATAGGCGACGATCACGTCGGAGAGCGGCAATGACACCAGCGCCGTGACCGCGGCGCCGATCAGCCCGGCAACGAGGAGCGAAACCACGAACGAACCGAACCCGGCGCCGAGATAGCCGAGCAGCAGCCGGAAGGACGTGCCGGTGAAGCGGCCGCCGCTCACGGTGCCGATGCCGACCATGCCGGCGGTCGCGATCACGGTCGGCATGGTCGACGCTCATGACGGCGGTGCCGTGCAGCGCCGCCGAGACCACCATCGGACCGAAGATGAGCCCGCCCGGAAAGCCTTGCCGCAGCAGCAACAGCGCGACCGCGACCGAGAGCCCGACCAGGATCGCAAACTGCACCGGCGCATCGGCAACGGTGACGCCGCTCGTCGGCAGTCGCGCCGGGCCCGCAAGCCCGGCGAGCGCCAGCACCGCGGGCACGCACACCGCAAGGATCACGACGCGCATCGTCTGCACGATCGCGATGCCGCGGATATCGCAGTCGCGGCCCTCTTCGCTCGCGAGCGCCATCACCTGTGCGAGGCCGCCCGGGCGTGCCGGCGAAGATGGCGTTGACAGTGGTCCAGCCGTGCACGCGGGTGAGATAGGTGACGGTGGCGAACGTCGAGGCAACCATGGCGAGGATCACCGCCGCGATGCTCAGCGGCCAGGTCGAAAATCCGCGCAGGGTCGCGGGCGTCACCACGCCGCCGATGGTGATGCCGAGACAAATCGAGCAGGCGCGCGCAAGCCACGGCGGCACGTAGATCGGCCGCCCCGCGAGCGCCGCCGCCGCCGCAAACACCATCGACCCCGCAAGCCACGCCGCGGGAAATTTCGCTGCATCAAGCAGGAACCCGCCGAGGGTCCCGATGGCGGCGGATTCGGCAAAACGGGCGAGCTTGACGCGGGACGAGAGGGGAGGGTGCATTGCAGCGCATCAATGCCGCGCCGCACGCGACCGGTCAAATCGCAGGGGGGCACTACGAGTGGTGGGCAACGCAATGCCAGGGCTACGCAACGACTCTTTTTCGTTCGCAAGCGATGACCATCCTCCCCCGCTTGCGGGTGTTTGGGCGGGGGAGGCGAAAGAAAGATCGCAAGCGCGGGGCGGGGAAAGAAAGATCGCTCAATGCAGAGGGAAGAAGGAGCCTGCGCTCCTCACTCCAGCTTGATGCCCGCGGTGCGGATGATGTCGAACCAGCGCGGGGCGTCGCGCGCCAGCAGCGCGGCAAATTCGTCGGGCGTGCTTGGGCGCGGCTCGATACCGAGCGTCGCGAAGGTCGCGCGCAGTTCGTCCGATCGCAGCGCGTCGCGCACGGCCGCGTTGAGGCGCTCGACGATCGGCCGCGGCATCTCGGCCGGGCCGGCGATGCCCCACCACACCTCGACCGGATCGGCGAAGACGCCGGCCTCGACGAGTGTCGGCGCCTCCGGCAATTCCGGCCAGCGTTCGGCACTCGTCACGGCAAGCGCGCGCAGGCGCTCCTGGCGCACCAGCGGCAACAGCACCGACTTGGTGTTGAACGCCATGTCGATCTGGCCGGCGATGAGATCGGTGACCACGGGGCCGGCGCCCTTGTAGGGAATGTGGACAATGTCGGCGCCGCTCTTGAGTTTGAACAGCTCGGAGACGAAGTGCGGCACGATGCCCGGTGCCGCGCCGTAATTGAGCTTGCCGGGATGCTCCTTGGCGTAGCCGATAAAGGCCGCAAGCGTCGTCGCCGGCACCTTGGGATTGACGACAAGCACCATGGTCTCGGTCGACACCGTGCCGATCGGCGCGAACGCGCGCAGCGGATCGAAGTCCGGTGACTTGATCGATGGCGCGATCGCGAACGTGCCGATGCCGCCGATGAGCAGCGTGTAGCCGTCCGGCCGCGACGCCGCGACCGCGCGCGCCGCGATGACGCCGCCCGCGCCCGGCTGGTTCTCGATGATCACCGCCTGGCCGAGAATGACGTGCATGCGCGCTGCGACGAGACGCGCCAGCGCGTCGGTCGACCCGCCGGGCGGTACCGGGACGACGAGCTTGATGGTGCGCTCCGGAAAATTCTGCGCCGGCGCGGCGACGGCAACGCTCGCCGCCGCCACGCAGCCGAAGATCCATCGCATCATCGGAAATGACCCACGTGTTGTGTTCAAGGACGCAACCCCGTCATCACCCGTCATCGTCCGGCTTGAGCCGGGCGATGACGCGGACGACCTCGCCGCGATTAGCAGCGCGCCCGCGATCCGGGACAGGGCACGCGAGCGCCGGCCCATCCTTACCGGGGCTTTTCGAATTTGAGGACGAATTCGTCCACCGGGGTCGGGGCACGGAAGACGTTGGCGTCGCGGGTGTCTTCGGGATGGCGCCAGAAATTGCCTTCACCGACGAGCTTGAAACCGGCCGCTTCGACTTCGCGTTTGACGACGCTTTCCTCGATGCGGTGGGTCGTATTGCCGACCGAGGTCCCCTCGCCGGGACGCGCGGAGTGGTCGGCAATGAGGAGGATACCGCCCGGCTTCAAGGCTTCGAACAGCCGCTTGTTCATCTGCGCGCGGTCGACCTTCATGTACGTGGTGTCGTGATAGAAGAACAGGAACGTGATGAGGTCGAGATTGCGCACATCGGCCGGCACCGGATCGTCGAAGTCGCGCAGCAGGCGCGTCACGTTCTTCATCGCCGGCGTCTTGAGCCGTTGATCGAACCGCTCGCGGGCGCGGTCGGTGGCATCGGAGGAATCCTGGCCGTAGACATGGCCGGTCGGGCCGACCGCGCGGGCCATCAGTTCGGTGCTGTAGCCGGCGCCGGTGCCCATATCGAGCACCTTCATGCCGGGCTGCACGCCGATGAACGCGAGCAGCTTCACCGGATCGCGGCGCTTGTCGGCCTGGCGGTCGGCATCGCTGCGATCGGGCGCCGCCACGATCGCGTCGTAGTCCTGCGCCCGCACTGGGGCCGCGGCGCACGGGGCCGCAACGGCAAGCACGAGCGCTGCCAGCAAAAGTTTCCCTCGCCCCGGTCCGCGATCCTTCCGCATTGGTCATGTCTCCCTATTATTGGCCGGCGTTTTCCCGCAGGCGCTGAGCACCCTAGCACAGCGCTGTCCGACTTCGAATCGATGGCCGCAGTGCGGAAATGAGTCATCGAAACAAAAGACGCGCGTTTGTCGGCTCTCTGGCGCGGCTTGTCGCCTGGCGCAATCGCGCCTATGTGAGAAACGAATATCCGGGATGCGCAATGCCAACGAGCGCCCTCTCATCGTCATCGTCACTGCCTGCGCGGTCGCGGCTTGCCCTCTGGCTCGGGCTGGGCGCCGCCGGTTTGCTCGTGGGTGCGACAATCGTGCTCTGGGCGCACTACGGCACTGCTGTATTCTTCGAGACGATCGTTGCCGGCATCGCGGCGTGCTTCTGAGAGCCGCAAGCGACATGCCGGCCAGCCACGCCATCAGAGATCAGAGGTGCCGATGAATTCGCGCGTCACACGGGTGGTGCTGCTGCTGGGGACGTTCCTCGCGGGTTTGCTGCTGTGCCTCGGCGCGATCCTGTTCGTGACCGGCCGCGGCACCGGCCCGGCGAGCTTCGCCTCGGCCGCGGTCGGCGGACCGTTCCAATTGACCGACCAGAACGGTCAGCCGTTCAGCGACAAGGAGTGCGCGGCAAGACGTTCCTGGTGTTCTTCGGCTTCACCCATTGCCCGGATGTGTGCCCGACGACCCTGTTCGAGATGTCCGAAATCCTGCGCAAGCTCGGCAGCGATGCCGATCGCACCGCAGGGGTCTTCATCACCGTCGACCCCGAGCGCGATACGCCGGCCGCGATGAAGGATTATCTTTCGAGCTTCGATCCGCACATCCGCGGCCTGACGGGAAACGCCGATGACCTCGCGAAGGTCGCCAAGGCCTATCGGGTCTATTAAAGAAAGTCCCGCTCGAAGGCGGCGACTACACCATGGACCACACCGCCATCGTCTATCTGATGGACAAGGACGGCCGGTTCGTCGCGCCCTTCAACATGAAACGAGGCGTCGACGTCGCCGCGGCTGATCTGAAAAACCGCCTCTGACTCCCCTCAGGTTCGCAGGTCCCGCCTCCTGCCTTCTGCCGCCCCATAAAAAAGGCCGGACCCGAAGGTCCGGCCATGGCACGCGCTTGACAGAAGCTTCGTTGGGCCGACGATCAGCAGCGATACGGATGCCAGTAGCACCAGCGGCGGCCGTAGCCGTAATACCCATAGCGGCGATAGCCCCAGCGGCGCCACCAGACGTTCTCCTTCAGATCGACTGCGGCGGAAGCCGTGGACGGCGCATTGCCGTAGACTGGCGCTGCCGAGGCCGTGGAGGCCGCAGCGATGCCGAAGCCGATGACGGCAGCGGCCGCCAGAAGTGTCATGCGCATCGTTTTCTCCCGTTGTGAGATGCGGTTAGCACATTCTCACGTTACCTATATTGAGCTAAATGAACGATGAACACATTCGTTCCGTCACGCCCGAGGTGCGACGGAACGATGGCGAACCTGCGGCGCCAGTGGAGCATCGGGAACGCGAAGGCTGATGCTGCGCGCGATTTCGTCTATAACTCCACCAGGCGCAAATCGCCTTGCACCCGCGTCCCGTTCGCGGAAGATTGGACTTCTGTTTTACGGTTTCGCGTCAGACGAATCACGGCGAACGCGACTTGATGAACCTGAGCACGACGCCTCACTTGAGTTCACGCAACACCGTCACGATATCGCGGCGGCTGCAGCGCCTGCGTGTCGCAGCACTGATTGTCGCATCTGTGCCGTCCTGATGTGTGGCCGGTCGCGCGCCCCCTCGCGCAAACTGCCACTAATGCTGGGCCGGCTTCGCCGGCGGTGGTCCCAGGATTTTGGGATCCGCGCCGACGTCCGGAGCGCCCCGACCTCACGAGGCTCAGCGGCATCCGCTTCATGACCGAGGTCGATTATCCGCCCTTCAACTTTGCCGGTCCCGACGGCAATCCGGTCGGATTCAACGTCGATCTCGCGCGCAGCATCTGCGAAGAGCTCAAGGTCACCTGCACCCTCCAAATGCGCCGCTTCGACACCTTGTTCGACGCCCTTAACGAGAATCGCGGCGACGCCGCCATCGCCTCGATCGCGGTCACCGAAGCGACCCGCAAGCGCGTCGATTCTCCGACCCGTACTATCGCCCGGCGTCCCGCTTCGTCGGGCGCCGCGGCACGGCGTTGCTCGAGGTCACCCCGGAGACATTGGAAGGCAAGAAGATCGCGGTGGTCGCGGGCTCATCCCACGAGCAATATCTGCGCACGCTGTTCACCGAGGCCGAACCGCGCCTTTATCGGGACTCCGATGGCGCACGCGAGGCGCTCCGCCGCGGCGACGTCGATCTCGTATTCGGCGACAGCTATGCCCTCGCGTTCTGGCTCAACGGCGCAAGCTCGGCCGGCTGCTGCGTGTTCGTCGGCGGCCCGTTCGTCGAAAGCCGCTATTTCGGCGAAGGCATCGGGATCGCGGTCAAACGCGGCAACGACACGTTGCGTCTTGCGCTCAACTGGGCCTTGTTCCGCGTCTGGGAGACCGGGCGCTTCACCGACTTGTGGCTGCGCTACTTCCCGATCAGCCCGTTTTAGTGGTCGATTTACCTCGTTTTGACCGTTCGCCGCCGATGCGGCAGAACGGACGAACGAAGACCGCCAGAGACGCAATCCAGAGGCGAATGTCCGACGCCGCTATCGCCCCCGTCGCCGATCTGCGCGCGCTTGCCGAACAATCCAATGCCTGGCCGTTCGAGGAGGCGCGCAAGATCGTCGCGCGCCTCAATTCGGCGCCGCAGCGACGCGACGCCGTGATCTTCGAGACCGGCTACGGGCCGTCGGGCCTTCCCCATCTCGGCACGTTCGGCGAGGTCGCCCGCACCACCATGGTGCGCCATGCCTTCCGCGTCCTCACCGACGACAAGGTGCCGACGCGGCTCATCGCGTTCTCCGACGACATGGACGGGCTGCGCAAGGTTCCCGACAACATCCCCAACAAGGACTTGATCTCGCAGCATCTCGGCAAGCCGCTGACCCGCGTGCCTGATCCGTTCGGCACCCATCCGAGCTTCGGCGCCCACAACAATGCGCGGCTGCGGGCCTTTCTCGACACCTTCGGGTTCGACTACGAGTTCATGTCGTCGACCGAGTGCTACACGGCGGGCCGCTTCGATGCCGCGTTGATGAGGGTGCTCGAACGCTTCGACGAGGTGATGGCGATCATGCTGCCGTCGCTGCGGGCGGAGCGGGCGCAGAGTTATTCGCCGTTCCTGCCGATCTCGCCGGCGACCGGCGAAGTCCTGCAGGTCCCGATCGTGGCGCGCGACAGCGCCGCCGGCACGATCTCCTATGACGACCCGCAGAGCGGCGAGCGGATGACGACGCCCGTCACCGGCGGCCGTTGCAAGCTGCAATGGAAGCCGGACTGGGCGATGCGCTGGGTCGCGCTCGGCGTCGACTACGAGATGGCCGGCAAGGATCTGATCAATTCGGTGAAGCTGTCGGGCGAAATCTGCCGCGCGCTCGGCGGCCGGCCGCCGGAGGGCTTCAACTACGAGCTTTTCCTCGACGACAAGGGCCAGAAGATTTCCAAGTCCAAGGGCAACGGCCTCACCATCGAGGAATGGCTGCGCTATGCGAGCCCCGAAAGCCTGTCGCTGTTCATGTATCGCGAGCCGAAGGCGGCAAAGCGGCTCTACTTCGACGTGATCCCGCGTCACGTCGACGAGTACCAGCAGTTCCTCGAAGCCTATGAGCGGCAGGACGCCAAGCAGCGGCTGATGAACCCGGTCTGGCACATCCATTCCGGCAATCCGCCGCGGCCCGATGTGCCGATATCGTTCACGATGCTGCTCAACCTCGTCTCGGCCTCGAATGCCGAGAACGCCGAGACGCTGTGGGGATTCATCGGCCGATATTGGCCGGGCGTGACGCCGCAGAGCCATCCGAAGCTCGACGCGCTTGTCGGCTACGCCATCCATTACTTCCGCGATTTCGTGCTGCCGGCGAAGAAATTCCGGGTGGCGAGCGAAGCGGAGCGGGCGGCGCTCGAGGATTTGCGCGAGGCGCTGTCGCAGCTTCCGCCCGACACCCCGGCCGAGCGCATCCAGGAGGTGGTCTACGAAGTCGGGCGCCGCGAGCCGTTCCTCGACGCAAAGAAGAAGGGCAAGGACGGCAAGCCGGGCGTCTCGCTCGACTGGTTCAACATGCTCTACCAGGTGCTGCTCGGTCAGGAGAAAGGCCCGCGCTTCGGCTCGTTCGTCGCGGTCTACGGCATCGGCAACACCGTCGAGATGATCGACGGCGCGCTCGCGAGATCAGGCGTCAGTCACCAGTAATCAGATGTAGCCCGGATGAGCGAAGCGACATCCGGGGGCGAGTTGCCCCCGCATATCGCCGCTCATGCGGGCTGCAGCTAGGCGCCAACCCCGTACTTCGACTGATCCGCTGATCACTGGCTCGCCCATACGATGCGGGCGACCCACAGCACGTCCTCGGCCGTGAACGTACGGTCGGGATGCTCCGGGTTGAGGGACTTGAGCTCCAGGGTCTTTGCGGTCTTGCGCTTGAGCTCCTTCGCCATGATCTCGCCGAGCTTGGTCTTGACCACGACCCGGTCGCCACGGCGGATCGGCGCCGCCGGCGACACGATGATGATGGTGCCGTCGCGATAGGCCGGGTGCATCGACTCGCCGGAAATTTCGAGCGCGTAGGCGTTCTCGTCCTCGACGGCCGGAAACGGGATTTCGTCCCATCCCTTGCCGGCGGGAAAACCGCCGTCATCGAAGTAGCCGCCGGCCCCCGCCTCGGCGAAGCCGAGCAACGGCACGGCTTCGGCCGGCGGATGCGTCTGCTCGGAGATCAGGGCCACGAACTGGTCGAGCGTTGCGCCCGTCGCGGTCAATGACTTCGAGACCAACTCGGTCGACGGCCAGCGTGCGCGGCCATCGGGCGTGATGCGCTTCGATTTGTTGAAGGTGGTCGGATCGAGCCCCGCTCGCTTGGCAAGCCCCGACGGCGACAGTCCTGCTCGCGCGGCGAGCCGATCGATCGCCGTCCAAATTTGCGCATGTGTGAGCATGGCTGGCTCCTCGGACTCAACAAGGTACGGACCAATCGGCAATTCGCCGTCGGCTGCAATCAATTCCCTCACCGTAGGAATTATAACCTGCAACTGGCCGCGTCTAGAGGCAGCGGCCGGAAAGTTGCAGCCGCCGGACGGAAATCTCTCGCAATTTCAACGCTATGCTTGCCGTAATAGGGGCGTCGGCAAAGCGACCTTGGCGCGACGACTGATCAACCCCGGCCGCCCATGCCGCGGCTGAGGCGGACTACGAGCCAGATCGGTACCACCAGGACGGCGCCCAGGAGGAAGTATCGCCATACCCAGCGGACGGCGTCGAAACCCATGTCCCAGATCGCCTGGAACAGCCGCTGGACGCTGTCGATGATATTCCAGGGATCAAACCCCATCACCGAAAGGACGACGCCCACCAGGATCGACAGCAGGATAAGCTTCATGACGACGCTGTGGGGCGGACCTCCGAGAAAACGGCTGAGCCCGTCGTTCTTGGCAGCAGAGTTATTGGCCGCAGGCTGCTGCCAAGCCGGCGCTCTTCGTTCCACGCCGCCGCCGTCCCCGATCATCAGCTTCGCATCCTCTGCTCGCGTGCTCCCGCGCACCAATTCCCGTCAATTTATCACATTGCGCGCGGCGGAATTACGGACACGACTGCGGCCAGCGCCGTAGCGCTGTAGCCCGGATGAGCGAAGCGACATCCGGGGAAAGGCATGCCAACGGGCAGGTCTTATCCCGGATATCGCTTCGCTCATCCGGGCTACGAACTCCGCCTATAAATACGCGATAAACCGCCCGGCGAGCAGGACCAGCACCCAGCTTGCGAGCGACACCGCGGCGAGCGTCCTGGCGCCGGAGAGCGGCGCGTCCTTCTTCAGCGCGTTGCGGAATTGCCAGCGAAACACCGCGACATTGAGAAGGCCGAGGGCCAGCATCGCCATCTTGAACTGGAACGCCGGATTGGCGGCAATGGGCATCGCGTCGGCGGCGAGCAACACGAAGCCCGACACGAACTGCGCGACAAGCCCGACGACCGCGAGCGGCACGACAGTCCGCAGTACGACGCTCGCCCCCGTAGCTCGCCGCAGCACATGAATGTCGAAGGTGGCGATGGCGCCGACGAGGAGGGCGGCGCCGAGCACGTGGATGACGTTGGCCGTCGGGTAGAGCCAGCCCGACGTCCGTGCCGCCTGACCGAGCGCCGATTGCTCAAGCGCCGTCATCGCGTCGGCGAAGGCGCCTGACACGATCGCGTCGGCCAACATCCAGGCTTCTTCAGGCCGCGAGTAGGCTGACAAGCACGCTGACCAGCCCGCTCACCGCAGTTCGACGGTCTTGCCGCCGACCGTGATGCGCTCGGCCCGCATCTCGTGGGCCTGCTTGGTCGATGGATAGCCTTCGACCGTCACTTCGGTTCCGGGCTTGAGCATGGTCTCGCTGAGGCCGCGCGCGTGCATGCGGAACAGCGGCGCCAGTGTCGCCTCCCAGACATCGCCCTGAAATTTGAGGGTGATGTGGGTGTGCGGGTCGGCCCAGGCGAGCGTCTCGACCGGGGCACTGATCTTGAAGGCCTTGGTGGCGTCGTAGCTGCCCCAGCCATGATGGGCCGATGCCGCGCCGACCGACACCACCGTCAGCACAACGCAAATGGCGACACGACCGTCCATGTTGGACCTCCGGATCACGTACGGTAGATGAATGTTAGCGGCCCGGGCGGCCATCCTCAAGGTGGTTCCCGCCGTGCAAAGTCGTCATTCCGGCCGCCGTAGCCAAGCGGAGGCGAGCCGCGAAATCCACGCGAACTCGCACCAAGCAGCGTGCCCGAAGTAGCGTGCCCGCGCCGCCCTGCTTGGTGCGAGTGCTATCCGGCAAACCGGTCCGTCCAAGTACCGGGCCTTGCTTTGAACCTCAACCCGGGCTCATGCGACCCATCCCTAAGTTGTTGCGCATCTTGATGGGCTGATTAGCCACGCTGCCCGGCGCTCGTTGCGCCGGTTCTCCCGTTTCAGAGAAATGGAGGCGCCCCGTGGGACACTTCAAAGCCGCGATCTTCGTTGTTGTGCTTTTGCTATTGGGCTTGGTGGTTCCCACGAGCGCTGGACAGTTTGAGAACGGGTTTGCAGCCTACAAGCGCGGCGACTTCGGGACCGCTCTTCGAATTTGGCTGCCGCTTGCCGAACGCGGCGACGCCGGCGCGCAGAACAATGTCGGCTACATGTACTCCCGCGGAGAGGGTGTGCCGCGCAATTTTGAGCTTGCCGCAAGCTGGTTTCAGAAATCGGCCAATCAGGGCCATGCAGACGGTTTGCACAATCTCGGAATCAGATACGGCAACGGCGAGGGAGTGCCACAAGACGACGCCATGGCAATGACGTTGTTTCTGAAGGCCGCCAAACAAGGACATGCTGGCGCAGAAGCGGAGATCGGGATCAGATACGCACAGGGCAGAGGCGTCGCTCGCGATGATGCCGCGGCGGTGGGTTGGTTCCGCAAGGCCGCCAATCAAGGCTACAGCGTCGCTCAAAACAATCTCGGGTTCATGTATGCGAGCGGCCGAGGCGTCCCAAAGGATTTCGTGATCGCGGTGGATTGGTTCCGCAAGGCGGCGGCACAAGGATCGGCCGAAGCTCAAGATAGCCTCGGGGACCGCTAAGAGAATGGAGAAGGCGTTCCGCGCGACCAGGCAATCGCCGTGAGCTGGTTTCGCAAAGCAGCTGACCAGGGTATGCCCGGGCTCAGAACAGTTTGGGCCGCAAATACGCCAGTGGAGAGGGAGTTGCGCGCAGCGATGAGCTAGCTGCCGCCTGGGTTCGAAAATCGGCCGACCAAGGATTCGACGCGGCCCAATACAACCTCGGACTCCTGTACGCGCAAGGGAAGGGCGTCCGACAGGATTACGTCGCCGCAGCGAGTTGGTTTACCAAAGCTGCTGAGCAACGCTTCGTGTTGGCTGAGTGGGAGCTTGGAAGGGCCTACTATAACGGCGAAGGCGTCCAGCAGGACTATGTTGTCGCGCGCATGTGGCTGACGCTCGCCGCGGCTGGCGGAAGCAAGGATGCCGCCGACAGCTTGAAGGTCATCGACGCAAAGATGACGGCGAAGCAAATCGTGGAAGCGCAGAAGCGCGCCGCCGAGCGCCAACCGGAGATCGCAAGCACTCTGCCTGCGCCGTCCCAACAGCAGCAGCAACCGCCGCAAGTGGCCGCCGTGCCGGCGCCGAGTCCAAAGCGCCCGAAGCGAAGGCGACCTCCGGCACAGCGTTCTTCGTCTCAAAGGACGGCCGTGTGCTGACCAATGCCCATGTGGTTGAAGCTTGCCGGGAGGTCGAGGTGATCGTGGACGGACGCCACAGTTCCGGTACCGTCGTTGGCAAGGATGATGGAAACGATCTTGCCTTGATCGCCACCGACCTCCATCCGGTGAAGGTGGCTCATTGGCGGCTTCATGTGCGCCGAGGTGAGGATGTCGTTGTGTATGGTTTCCCCTTGGCTGACGTCCTCGCCTCGACCGGCAACGTCGCAACCGGCAACGTTACGGCCTTGGCGGGAATCGCTAATGATAGCCGGCATTTGCAAATCTCTGCGCCGGTTCAGCCCGGCAACAGCGGCGGCCCGTTGTTTGATCGCAACGGCAATGTGATCGGCATCGTTGTGTCCAAGCTCAATGCGCTGAAGGTTGCCGAGCTCATCGGCGACATTCCGCAGAACATCAACTTTGCCATCAAGGCATCCGCCGCGGCAGCATTCCTCGAAGCTCATCGCGTCGAATATGACGATGAAAAGAGCACCGACGCACTTTCAACGCCCGACATTGCTGATCTCGCCTCGACGTTCACGGTGCAAGTCATCTGTAGGCAATAAAACCGAGGAATCAGGTAGGTCGGCGAATGCCGACCGTTTCTGGCCAAAGATGCAAAAGTGCCTTGCGGGAGCGTCGGCCATGTTTAACTCACTCAAAAACGTGCACTTGCGCCAGGCAGTGTCATGGCTTTTCGATTCCACCGTCGGATGCGCGCTAATGGTGTTGCTCTCTGCTTTCCTTATCCACAGCATGGCCTTCGGCATTATCGCTATAGGCTTATTGCTGAGCGGATCGACCGATTACATTGATCGTCAGAGGCGGCTGTTTCGCCGCTTGTTAAGCGTTGCCGGTATCGCTTTGGTTGTTGGTGGGGCATACGCGCAGTTCGCAGGTTACCCCGCGGGCATCCAAAATTGGTTCAAGTGAGATGGTCACACTACCGGGTGGTTCGGTTATTAGGGCACCCTGACAAAAGCAGCTTCTGTTCCGCACGGGCTGGAGCCAGGGGCCCAGCTCGGCCCTTGACGAGCCGACGCTCGGGTTGAAGGAACGTCAGAGCGTCCTCGCCAGCCGGAAGCCCGTGCTTTGGCCCCGGAAGCTGGCGGCAGCCGGAAGGCGGGCGGCCGAGCGCAGGGCTCGCGAAAAGTTAAGCCAATATCCGCCGCGACGGACACGAATATTGCATTCTCCGGATGTCCACGCCGCGCCATCGGAGGGGGCCCCCTGGTAGTTTTCGTGCGAGCAATCTTCCACCCATTGCCAAGCGTTGCCGTGCATGTCGTACAAACCAAATCGGTTTGGCAAAAAGCTGCCCACAGGCGCCGCGTAGGGATGGTGGTCATTGCACGGCACAGTTGGCAAATTCTTTGCGCCGGCAATAACGGCCTTTCCGGTCTGATCAAGACCATTGCCGTAGCGACAAAAATCTTTCTCATTGTCTCCGAAGAAAAACGGTGTTGTCGTCCCCGCGCGCGCTGCGTATTCCCATTCTGCTTCGGTGAGCAGCCGATAGCTCCCGCCGGTCGTTCTGGACAGCCACGAGGCGTACGCCCTGGCATCATTCCAACTTAAGCAGACCGCAGGGTGGGAGGCACTTTGATTAAAACCGGGGTTGCGCCATGAGCGGTCCCTCTGCTCGAATTTGCCGTCTTCCTCGGTTGAGCATCTCGTCCCGGCGTCGTAACCGGTCTCCGCCACGAACGCTGCGAACTGATCAACCGTGACGTGGAATTTACCGACAGCAAATGGTCGCTCGATTATGACCTGATGCTGCGGACCCTCCCTTTCAAGACGGTTCGGCTCGTTCGGCGCCGAACCCATTACGAACTGGCCCGCGGGCACCACCACCATCTCGGGGCATCTTTCGCATTCTTTGAATGTGTCCGCGGGTTTGAGGGCGCATTCCTCGGCCCCGGACAACGGTTGCGGTGCGCGCGAGGACCATAAAACCAATTCTGGAACGTTGCTGCACGGTGCCGCAGGACGCGGCAATGCGGACGGGCCGGTCAAGGTTATCCGCGTACTCTGCAGCTCTTCCATTCGATTGCGCGCGAGCGCTGCGTAGAAGCTGTCGCCGAATCGACTGACGAATTCTTTCAGCAAGACGGATTCTTGGTGTCCTTCACCTCTGCCCAGGCGCGCTCAGCGGCGGATGGTCCGCTGTTGGCGGGCGCCGCAGCGGGCGGGCCCGACAAATAGAACTCCCCGATCAAGGAGAGCGACAGCTCGGGCAGTTGCGCGTGCTTGGTGGCGTCGTACACCTCGGCGCTGATCCGGCGAAAGATCGTTCCGATCTCCTCCTGAGTTTCGATGTGCCGCAAGAATGCCTGCGTGTAGGGGCTGTTGCGTTCGTTCCCATCGGCTGCCGTGGCGCCGGCCTGCGTGGCATAAGCCACGATCATGCCTTGCGGAGCGTCGATGCGGGCAAGTCCGCGCTGCATTGAGACCGCGCGGGTCAAGCCAATTGAACGCTTCATGTCCTCCGCCAGTGGATTGTTTCGGCAAGAATCGAGCACCAAGATGCGGACTTTTGCCGCCTTCTGCAGATCAACGACGATCTCATCGACCCGCGTCATCCGCCGCAGGTCCGCCTCGTCTGAAAGCGTGGCATCGACCGGGATCAGATAATTGACGCCACCGAACTGCAGGGCGTGACCGCTATAGTAGAAAATCGCGACATCCGCGTCCCGCACGGCGCGGGCGAAGCGAATAGTTGCTTCGTCCATGGCCGTCTTGTCCAGATCGAGGCCGACAATCGTGTCGAAACCGGCGCGCTTGAGCGCGGCAGCCACATCACGAGCGTCATTTGGTGGATTAGGCAGGCGAGGCGCTTTCGCGTAGGCGCCATTGCCGATGACGAGCGCAACCCGCCTTTCGGAATGTCCCGGCACAGCGCTAACGCAGATCATGATCACGGCGACAGTGAAAGCTGCCACTAGACGCATGGCAATCTCCGAGCCAAGATTAAAAATCTCAATGAGCATAACACCGGTGTGAAAGTTTTGGCATTGACGTTCGTCCGGCCTTTCCGTGCCGTGATGCTGATTTTTTTCGGCGACGAAGTGACCTCGACATTGCGGACGGCAGCAATGGCAAAGAAGCGGTTAAGTCGCGTCAGCTGGTTAGGAACACTTTGATCAGCGGTGGAGAGCGACCTTCGCAACGAGAATGGCCAATGGCTGCCGTCACCTCTTGGGAAGTTCAAGAGGTGCGGACGAGGCGGCGAAGCCCTCATCTGAGGCTGGAACGCCAGAATGGCGTCTGGGTGTTGGCACAATAACGAGAAGGGTTATTGTTTTAGTTGAGGCGGATCCATCTCCTTCAGTCGTGCCTTGGCGGCGCTCCGCTCGAGCGACGCAAACGGACAATCCTTGGCAGCAAGCCGAAACCGGCGAATTGCCTCGTCCTGCGCGCTACGCCTTAGGAAGAATTCCGCGCCAAAGAAGTTGGCGTCGCATGCTTGATCTTTTTTCTTTTTGGCATTGGAAATGTCAGCCGCAGCGTGGGCATCGGCGGGAGTGATTTCGCCCATAAACATGCGGACGACCGGCGCCGGCCACGCGGTCATGTCCATCTTTGAAACCTGAAGTGAAAGCTGGCTCGCGGCGTTGCTACGCCCTTCGACGATATCGAGCCAAAGTGCATTGTAGGCGTTCCGTGGATCGAGTTCGCTCGCCTTTCGGAAGTCGGTGGAGGCTTCGAGAAGTTTCGCGGCATCGAAATATGCAACCCCGCGAACCGTGTAGGCGATGGTGAGCTTGGGGTTTAACTGGATTGCTGCGCTAGCGTCGGCGACCGCGCGATCGAGATCGCTTTTGGCGATATACGCGACCGCCCGATTGCTGTAAGCGCCGGCGCTTTTGGGATCGAGCCGGAGAACCTCGTTGTAGTCGACGATTGCCTGATCGATCCGACCTTTGCTGAAATACGTGTTGCCGCGGCCCAGAAGGGCATTGATGTTCGTCGGATCGAGCCGGATGGCCTCGTTGAAGTCGGTGATGGCTTGGTGCAACTCGCCCTTCGCGGCATAGGCGGCTGCTCGGCTGGCGTAGAAATGGAAACTTTCGGGTTTGATGAGGATCGCCTTATCGTAATCGGCGATGGCGAGATCGTTGTCGCCCTGTGCGACGAGAGCAAGGCCGCGGTTATTGTAGGCTTCGGCGAAATTCGGGGCGAGGCGGATTGCATTGCCATAGTCGGCAATCGCCCGATCAAATTGGCCCTTCTTATGATAGGCAATGGCGCGGTCGCTGTAGGCGCTGGCGGAACGTGGATCGAGCCGGATCGATTCACTGTAGGCGGCAATGGCGCGGTCAAGATCGCCGGCGGCGGCGTATGTTTTGCCGAGCTTGCCAAAACCGTCCGCGTCTTTCGGGTCACAGGACGCGTCGGTCAGTTCGCCGCATGAGCTTGCGTGCGGTTGAGGGCTGTTTCGCACGAGGGCGAAGGTTCCCGCCAATCCGGCCACAACGACGCTGGCGCTGAGAGCGACTGCCATGATGGAATGTCGCGGCGTTACCGGAATGGCATTCCGTCTCAGATCCTTCCGTCGCACGACGTAAGTACCGGCAAACAGATCGCCCACCCGTTGGTGCCGCTTGGTGGCGAGGAGCGCAATCCCCGCCGGAAGGCCGCCAATCAACAACGGGTCGACCTCGACAACGCGCAGCAGCGTTCGCGTTACGGCTTTAAGCATGCCCGGCGCGCGGCCATCGCGGTCGACTACGACGGTGCCGGTGATCAACTTGCCGAGAGTCCGTCCCCACGCTCCCTCGAGGGCCACAAAATAGACGACCGCCGCAGCGAGCCCGAAGAAGGCGACCCAATGCTCGACTCCGTCAAGACGCTCTTTTCCGAAGAAGGAGAACGGCACGACCATCAACATCAAGATGAGCAGCAGGATATCGATCTGAGCGCCGATCGCACGGCGCACCAGCATCAGTGCAGGAGACGATCGCTCTGCGATAGCCTCGACAGGAGTTGCTCCTCGTGTTTCGGGAAAGTCTCTTTTCAGATCCCTCGTGCGCACGACATAGGTTCGCGCGAGCATATCGCCGAGGCGCTGACGTCGCGTCGAGGTGATGAACGCGATTCCGGCGGGAAGGCAAAGGAAGAGTGGATTAACTTCGACGAGACGCAAAACCGTCCGGCCTGCGGCTTTCAATATCCCAGGCGAGCGACCGGTGCCGTCGACCACGACGGTGCCCGTCAGCAGCTTGCCGATGCTGCGTCCCCATAAGCCCTCGGCGATCACAAAATATAGCGCTTGCGCACCGATCCAGACCCACAACGTATCCCGGTAGAGCGCATTCCCGAGGACGTAATCCGGTACCAGCAGAAACAAAAAGAGGACGATGAAATCGATGCACGCTCCACAAGCGCGTCGGACGAGAAGCTCGCCGAACTCAGACTGCTCAGCAAACTCCGCAATGGACTGCGCTTGATGCGCCCCTCGGTCGCAGCCGGCTCGCGCGCCGCAATGGATGACGACATCGCTCACCTCGTCTGCGCTCAATTTCGAGCTTGATCCTGGCTGCGGCCTTTTCGCCGGTTCGCGAAGCGACAGTCGGCTTTGATTGGTTGTGGTCGCAGAGATTGACGCCATGCCGCAGACGCGGTCAGAGGGGGTTGGCAGACCACCGCGGATCAGGTCCAGTTTCACCGGGCCGTGTAGGGCTGTAACAGACGCCGCGGGCGGGTCCGCTACGGCGGGCGAAGCTAAGAGTGAGAGCGCACGAGCAAGTGAACAGGTCATCTGGTGCGGCTTTCAGGCTGGAAGAGATGATCTTCAGTCGCCCGAAGTCAGCAGAAGGTTCATTCAATCCGTCGTCGCCTCGGGCAGCATATTGACTGAATTGGACCGCACCCAGGACGACGGTCGCCTGCCTCGCAGCCAACAACGATGTAGCGTCATTGGGCAGGGGCAACACAGTCGATCTCATCTCGCACCCGCTTTGAATTGCCCGCCCTTGCGTGCGCGCCGCCGCGCGGTCCATTGTGCCGCGTAAACAGGAGGCGTCGATGGCAGCACAAACCAACCGGCAGATTCTCCAAAGCCCGCCCGAGGACGGCCTGGGGCTTGGCAATTTCGACTCGCGGAGCGTCCGGTGCCCGAGCCCGGTGACGGCGAGGTGCTGATGCGCATTCGCTTTCTCGTCGCTCGACCCTTACATGCGCGGCCGGATGAGTGCGGCGAAGTCCTATGCCGAGCCCGCGGAGGTCGGGGAGGTCATGGTGGGCGGCACGGTCGGCGAGGTCGTCGCCTCGCGCAATCCCAAATTCGCGGCCGGCGACGTCGTGCTGGGCTTTGGCGGCTGGCAGGACTACGCGCTCTCCAACGGCGCCGGCCTGCGCAAGCTCGATCCGGCCGAGGCGCCGGTCTCGACCGCGCTCGGCGTGCTCGGCATGCCCGGCATGACCGCCTACACGGGGCTCCTCAACATCGGCCAGCCGAAGCCGGGCGAGACGGTGGTGGTCGCCGCGGCGGCGGGCGCGGTCGGCTCGCTCGTCGGCCAGATCGCCAAGATCAAGGGATGCCGCGTGGTCGGGATCGCCGGCGGCGCCGAGAAATGCCGCTACGTCGCCGAAGAACTCGGCTTCGACGCCGGCCTCGATCACCGCGCGCGCGGTCTCGCGCGCAGCGCTCGCCGAGGCCTGCCCAACGGCATCGACGTCTATTTCGAGAACGTCGGCGGCGCCGTGCGGCGGACGGTGCTGCCGCTGCTCAACATTTCGCGCGCGTGCCGGTCTGCGGCGTGGTCGCCCAGTACAACGACAAGACCCTGCCGCCCGGGCCCGACGATGTTCTCGGTGCTGCGCAAGCGCCTGACGCTGCGCGGCTTCATCGTCTCCGACTTCGCCGCGCGCCAGCGGATTTCCTGCGCGAGGCGGGCGGCTGGGTGCGCGACGGCCGGATCAAGTATCGCGAGGACATCGTAGAGGGCCTGAGAACGCGCCCGCCGCCTTCATCGGGCTCCTGACGGCCAGAACTTCGGCAAGCTGCTGGTGAAGGTGGCCTGACTCAGGCCTGTCATTCCGGGGCGCGCCGCAGGCGCGAACCCGGAATCGATATCCGCAGTCCGTGTGATGGATTTCGGGCTCGCCTCCGCTGCGCTACGGCGCCCCGGAATGACCGGCAAAAATTTGCTCGTCATGGGCCATCGTCGTGGCCGGACTTGTTCCGGCCATCCACGCCTTGCGCCACTGCCTGCGGCAAAGACGTGGATGGCCGCGACGAGCGCGGCCATGACGCGCTTGGAGTTAGGTTGGCACATTCGCCCGACCTGATATTCTTCATCGCGGCGATGGCGAACGCTCATCCAGTATGGAACGGCTCATGTTCTCGATCGCAACCAGGCGCCTGATCTTCGCTCTCGCGGCGATCCTATTGCTCGCTGGCTTTCATCGCCGCCGCCGCGCCACCTGATACACCGGTCGTGCAGGGGCGTCCGTCGCTCGCCGGCCAGTTTCTGATCGCGACGCCGTCGATGCGCGATCCGCGCTTCGATCATGCCGTCATCCTGATGGTGCGGCACACGCAGGACGGCGCGTTCGGCCTCGTCATCAATCGGCCGGTCGGCGAGCGCTCGCTTGCGAACCTCCTCGAAGCGCTGGGTGAAAAGAACACCGGCGCGGAGGGCAACATTCCGATTTTCATGGGCGGGCCAGTACAGCTTGATGAAGCGTTCCTCGTCCACACCACGGACTATCGTCGGCCCGAGACCGTCACCGTCGACAAAAACGTCGCGGTGACGTCGAGCGCCAAGGTGCTGCGCGACATTGCCGACAAATCCGGGCCGGCGAAAAGCTTGCTCGTGTTCGGCTATGCCGGTTGGGCGCCGGGTCAGCTCGAGGCCGAAATGTCCCATAATGTCTGGTACACTGCGCCGGGAGATCCGGCCCTCGTCTTCGACGAGGATCGCGCGAAAGTGTGGGAGCGCGCCGCCGCCCATCGCACCCAGGATTTGTAGCAGCGATGGCCACCGGCTCGGCTCGCTAATTCAAGTCGAGGAGATGCAATGACTGGAAAGCCAAAAAAATCGGAAGCGGAACTAACGACGCTGATTATGCAGGCAATTCGTCAACACCTGGAATGGACCGACGTCGTTGATGTCAAGATCATCCGAGGCGCGAACTCGAATTGGAATGCGCGTTTCACCATGGGCGACTTCAAGCCGGTTCCGGAAGGCGCTTTCATCGTCGTCGACGAATTGCAAAAGCAATTTGATCTCGCTTGATTAACCCGATGATCGCGACCTGATCGACCGCACTCGCCGCAGACCGCCGGTCACGTCGCGAAGGGCGAAGTAATCAATTTTCGCTTTTGTTGACCTATCGCAAAGCGGACTTCGCAATCTCTGCCATTTTTGATCTATGAAACCATATGTCTTCCGCTGCCCGAACACGGGTCTCGAAGTGCAGGGCTGGGCCGCTGCGACCGAGCCGGATGACGCACGCGAAAAGTTTGAGGCGGTCGAGTGCCTCCGCCTGCGGGCGACTTCATATGGTCAATCCGAGGACGGGCAAGACGCTCGGTGTGCATCGCGTGTATAGCGATC
>CAWEAS010000016.1:0-23195 GCA_963807015.1 uncultured Alphaproteobacteria bacterium
GGGCGCAGCTTGCCCAGCCTCATGATGATTTCCGTCGACCTCCCCAAGAAGCTTGAAGCGAAACTTAGGTCACGTGCCAAGGCTCGAGGGATTACGCCGTCGGATTTCGTCCGCGAAGCCATCGTCGAAAAGCTTGGGCGCAAGCCGGGAAAAAAGCTATCCGCATACGACCGTGGCAAACATTTATTTGGCAAATTCGGCAGCGGTCGGACTGATCTAAGCAGCGCCCGTAAAGCAATTCTGGACGAAGCCATATCCGGCAAACGACGTTGACCAAAAAGCTCGCCTCTGCCGCGAAATAGGCCGCAGGTTTTCAGCAGAAATCAGAATGCCAATCCTGAGTTGCGGGTTTCAAAAATACCTTTTTAGGTTGTGAATAATAGATAATGTCCTTTTTCACATGCCCGATTTCGGGAGGAGGGGTGATGGACCTCAAGGAGAGCGCCCGTCAATGGGTGTTGCGGGAATTGCCTTACGATCGCAGCGATGCCGCTCTCGTCGCCGATTTAGCGAGCCGCGACGCTCACGGGCTTTTGGTCGTCTACCACAATTGGATGAGCCGGCTCGTGCGACCCCAACCCCGCGTCGTCCACAGGTCGAACGCGTTTCTGCAAAACCCGCTCACGTTGCAGCGCGCAAATGATCTTGCTCTACTCATTGGTGACATCGAGCAAGGGCATGACCTTAAAAAATATCTAAGTCGTGATGTTGAGCGCGCGGCCGCGAAGCCCCGGGGGGCGAAGCGCCGCCCCGACCTCGATTTGACGCTCAATAATTGGGGTGTTCATCATCTCCACATTTCGTCGATCGTTGAAGCGGACGGCTTTGTCAAACGTGACGGCCCTCTTCTATTTATCGTCTTTAAGACCGACGTGGCCTACCTGATCGACATCATGAAGCACGGTGATTGGACGCGGGATCACGTCCTGGCTGTGCTTGCTGATGAGTGGCCGAACGATGGAGTGATCCACAAAATTCCGAATGCAACGAATGCCAATAAGGTCACTGAGGATCAGCGCGGCAACCTGCGAAAAAATCATTACAACTCCGCGTTCGTTCACAAAGGGAGCGTTTACATGCCGGGCGCGGGTATGATTGGCATGATGAGCGATGGAACCACTATTGCTGCATGGAAGGCCGCTCGACAATTGCTAAAGAAAATTGAGACCCTGGAGAGGGCTCTCGATGACGATCCGCGCTGTTTAGTGAACGATTTTGCGCAGCGCGGATTGAATTTTCCCGCCGATCCCGATTTTCAATTTGCGATCACCGAGGATGGTCCCGGCATTATTGAAAGAAAAACCAACGCGTGGATCAGCTTGCAATAAAACCAGCTCCGCGCCTCGTTGCTTACGCTGTCCCGGCCCTCGCCGAGACCGCTGCGGTGGTACGGTTAGACCGCCAGCCGCTTCGGTGACGCTATCCGTTTTCGCGCGGTTAGATTCCTTAAATTTTCCGAAGCTCGTTGAGGATATGCGTCGCGGCGTCGTCGCCTGCCTTGATGGCGCCGGTGAAACCGCCGAATCCGGCAAAAGCTGAGGCGAGGTAGAGCCCCGGAATTGCGGTCGTCACCGATCGGTCGATGCCGCGCCAGATCGGGCCGGTCGGCGGGAGCGGCGCAAATCCATAGATCGCGCCGCCCGGCGTGCCGAGGTAGCTGTTCATGGAATGCGCCGTGTTGAACACCGCGGCGACGACGTGGCGGGCGAAGCCCGGAAACGCGCGGTCGATCGCGGCTGCGACGGCGTCGCGCCATGCCGCGCGCTTGGCGTTGTGGGCGTCCTGGTCGAGCCCGGTCCAGTTGTCGAGGCGATCAGGGCCGACGACCGACACCGGATAGGGCGGACCGCCGAGCCCCGAATCGATGGCAGAGAAATTGACCGCGGTCATCACCGGCGCCTCGTCGCTCGGCGGCCCCGCGAGGAGCGCCGCGCTGCGGCGGTAGTCCGCAAGCTTGCGCATCCACGACGGCAACAGGAAATTCGCGAATGTCCGCATGCCGAGTTCTGCCGGCGGGATCGAAAGGCCGTAGGTCGCCGAGAACACCGACATTGACAGTTTGCGTGTCGCGTAGGCTGCCGCAAACGATGCGCGTGCCGATTCCGGCAGCATGTCGGTGACCGACGCCGGCGCAGCGTTGGCGACGATAACAGGGGCTGTGTTCTCGATTGCATTCTCGCCGCGCCGATCGGTGTGCGTCACGGCGGCGGCACAGTCGTTGCGATCGAGGCGGATCGCAATCGCCTTGCGGCGCACCTGCACGTCGCCGCCTCCGGTCTTGATGGCGCGCGCGAGTGCGCTCGAGAGGCGCTGCGAGCCGCCCTTGATGAAGCGGCCGCCGGAGCCGAGGTAGCCGCCCTGAGCGAGCGCGAAGAACACCCACCACAGCGTGTCGGGATCATCGTGATAATAGGCGAGATTGGCCGCGAGCGCGCATTTGACGGCCTCGTCGTCCCCGAAGGCGCGATCGAACACGTCCGTCACCGACGATCGCCAATCGCGCAGCAACGGGCGAAGCTTCTGCGCCGCCGCGAAACCTTCGCGCGGATGGCGCAAGGCTGCGCGCCCACTCCCGAGCGCGCCGAACCCCATGGCGATCGCCTCGGCATCGCGGAGAACCGCTTCGATCCCAGCCTTTGCGGCGGGGAAGCGCGTCGACAGTGCCGCGCGCGCCGCCGCAAAGCCCTCGGGCAGGACGAAGGGCGCGCCCACGGGGCCGCCGCGCACCTCATAGAGGCCGCCGGTCGGCACCCATTCGACGGCATCGAGCACGCCGGCGCGCGCCAGCACGTCGTGCTTCGGGTCGCGTGGATCGCGCGCATCGCTCGTCGCATGCAGCCCGGCCTCGATGATGAGGTCGCCCGACTTATAGGTCGATGCCGCGCCGCCGACCGAATTGCCCCGCTCAAGGACGAGCGTCTTGCGGCCGGCACGGGCGAGGAGCGCGCCGGCGGTCAGTCCGCCGAGCCCCGAGCCGATGACGATGACGTCGTAAGCGTCCGACAATCGTGCCTCTTCCGCCGATGCAAAAGGGCGGCCTTGCGGCCGCCCCATGCTAGCTTTGATCTCCCTGTTGCAGGGAGGCGAACGGCACCGGGATTTAGAAGTCCATCCCGCCCATGCCGCCCATCCCGCCCATGCCACCGCCGCCCGGCATCGCCGGCATTGCGGGCTTGTCCTTCGGCACCTCGGCGACCATGGCCTCCGTGGTGACGAGAAGGCCCGCGATCGAAGCCGCATCCTGAAGCGCGGCGCGCACCACCTTGGCGGGATCGATGATGCCCTTCTCGACCATGTCGACGTAGTTCTCGGTCTGGGCATCGAAGCCGAAGGTCTCGGACTTGTTGTCCATGATCTTACCGACCACGATCGAGCCCTCGACGCCGGAGTTTTCAGCAATCTGCCGGACCGGGGCTTCCAGCGCCTTGAGGACGATGTTGATGCCGGCCTGGACGTCGTGGTTGCTGTCGGTGATCTTGCCGACCGCCTTCTTGGCGCGCAGCAGCGCAATGCCGCCGCCCGGCACGATGCCTTCCTCGACCGCGGCGCGGGTGGCGTTGAGCGCGTCTTCGACGCGGTCCTTCTTCTCCTTGACCTCGACCTCGGTCGCGCCGCCGACGCGGATCACCGCGACGCCGCCCGCGAGCTTGGCAAGGCGCTCCTGTAGCTTCTCGCGGTCGTAATCGGAGGTGGTTTCCTCGATCTGCTGCTTGATCTGGCCGACGCGCGCCTCGATGTCGGCCTTCTTGCCGAGGCCGTTGACGATGGTGGTCTTCTCCTTTTCGAGGATGACCTTCTTGGCGCGGCCGAGCATCGCAACGGTCACGTTTTCGAGCTTGATGCCGAGATCTTCTGAGATGAGCTGGCCGCCGGTGAGGATCGCGATGTCCTCGAGCATCGCCTTGCGGCGATCGCCGAAGCCCGGCGCCTTCACCGCCGCGACCTTGAGGCCTCCGCGCAGCTTGTTGACCACGAGGGTCGCGAGCGCTTCGCCTTCCACGTCCTCGGAAATGATCAGCAGCGGCTTGCCCGACTGCACCACCGACTCCAGCACCGGCAGCATCGCCTGCAGGCCGGAGAGCTTCTTCTCGTGGAGCAGGATGTAGACATCCTCAAGCTCGGCGATCATCTTCTCGGCATTAGTGATGAAGTAGGGCGAGAGGTAGCCGCGGTCGAACTGCATGCCCTCGACGATCTCGACCTCGGTGTCGAGCGATTTCGCCTCCTCGACCGTGATCACGCCCTCGTTGCCGACCTTCTGCATTGCCTGGGCGATCATCTTGCCGATCTTGCTGTCGCCGTTCGACGAGATGGTGCCGACCTGGGCGACTTCGGCGGACGACTCGACCTTCTTGGCGCGCTTGGCGATGTCACGGACCACGGCCGCGACCGCAATATCGATGCCGCGCTTAAGGTCCATCGGGTTCATGCCGGCGGCAACCGACTTGGCGCCTTCGCGAATGATCCACTGGGCGAGAAGCGTTGCCGTGGTGGTGCCGTCGCCGGCGAGATCGTTGGTCTTCTGGGCGACTTCGCGCACCATCTGCGCGCCCATGTTTTCGAACTTGTCTTCAAGCTCGATCTCTTTTGCGACCGTCACGCCGTCCTTGGTAATGCGCGGCGCGCCGAACGACTTGTCGAGAACGACGTTGCGGCCCTTGGGGCCGAGCGTCACCTTGACGGCATTGGCGAGAATATCGACGCCGCGCAACATCTTGTCGCGGGCTTCGGCGGAAAATTTTACGACCTTGGCTGCCATGGATTCCCCCTGACCTTACGCGATGACGCCCATGATGTCGGACTCCTTCATGATCAGGAGTTCCTCACCGTCGAGCTTGACCTCGGTGCCCGACCATTTGCCGAACAGCACCTTGTCGCCGACCTTGAGGTCGATCGGAATGAGCTTGCCGGACTCATCGCGGCCGCCGGGACCGACCGCGGTGATTTCGCCCTGCTGGGGTTTCTCGCGCGCGGTATCCGGGATGATGATGCCGCCGGCACTTTTCTGCTCGGCATCGATGCGTTTGACGACCACGCGGTCGTGAAGGGGTCGGAACTTGGTTTTTGCCATTGTGACCTCGTCGCCGCGCAAGGCGCGGACTTTTGGCTGGAATTCGAAAGGGCGGGGCGCTAGCACTCGATCAACACGAGTGCCAAGGCACGCGGGAAATATGGTGTTGGCCGCGCAGAGTCAAGCATCGCGCGAGATATGACGGCCGCCATGGCGGCGGACGAGCGTTTGGCGACTTGTTTGCGGCGTTCGCTAGAATGCACGCAGGTCTCGAACGCGCCGGAAGGCTTGCAATGTCGGAACGATCGCCGTGGTGGATGCCGGATATCCATGCCGACCGCCGGCCGATGCTGCGGGCGCGCGGGCGTATCGTCTCCGCACTCCGCAATCACCTTGAGGAGCGCGATTTCGTCGAGGTCGAGACGGCGATCCTCCAGCGCTCGCCGGGCAACGAAGCCCATCTCCATGCCTTCGTGACCGAACTTGTGGCGCCAAGCGGCGCCCATTCCCGGCTCTATCTTCACACTTCGCCGGAATTCGCCTGCAAGAAGCTGCTCGCTGCCGGCGAGCGGCGGATTTTCGAATTCTCCCGCGTGTTTCGAAATCGCGAGCGCGGCGCCCTGCACCACCCGGAATTCACCATGCTGGAGTGGTATCGCGTGGGCGAACCCTATGCCGCCGTCATGGACGATTGCGTGAGCTTTCTGCGCATCGCCGCCGAGACCACCGGGACGAAAAGCTTTGTGTTTCGCGGCCGCGCCGCCGACCCCTTTGCCGAACCGGAACGCCTGACTGTCGCCGAGGCCTTCGCGCGCGACGCCGGCATCGATCTCCTGGCGACGCTCGACCGTGGCACCGCCGATCGCGACGCCTTCGCGGCGCAGGCCGGCGCCGCCGGCATCAGGCTTGGCCATGACGACACCTGGAGCGACATTTTCAGTCGCGTGCTGGTGGAGCGGATCGAACCGCATCTCGGCAATGGTCGCACCACGCTCCTCACCGAATACCCGGCGGTCGAGGCCGCGCTGGCGCGCCGGAAGCCCTCTGACCCGCGCCTCGCCGAGCGCTTCGAGCTCTTCGCGTGCGGCGTCGAACTCGCCAACGGCTTCGGCGAACTCACCGACCCCGACGAGCAGCGCCGCCGCCTCGAAGCCGAAATGGACAAGAAGGAAAGCCTTTACGGCGAGCGTTATCCGATCGACGAGGAGTTCCTGGCCGCGCTCGCCCGGATGCCGGATGCCAGCGGTTGCGCCCTCGGCTTCGATCGCCTGGCGATGCTCGCCACCGGTGCCTCGCGCATCGACCAGGTGATCTGGGCGCCGCTGCCGGGAGAATCGGATTGACGATAGCCCGCTAGATCGCGGCCGTCCTCCGTCAAAACATTCGTCGCTCGGTTCCCATCTCCGACCGCTATGGGACTGCGATTCCGAGCGAAGAAGCCCACAGTATTACGGCCTGCCGAGCGGCGCCGGTGTGCAACAGCAGTTCCTGATCGAGAAGCTCCGGCTGCGCTGCCAATCGCTGCGGAACGCCGTCGTGCGCAAGCTTCATCATCTCGGAGATTTCCGCTTCCGGCAAAAGAGTATCTCCGAGGAGCCGCTCGCACCGACCGAGATCGTCAAAAAATGCCTTCTTGTCCATTCCGATGCGCTCGCGGACCGAGAGAATTTTGGGATCGTCGGTCGTTGCCCCTTTCCGCTCCGGGACGACTGTCTGCGACGCCGCGGGGTTCTTCATGGGCTGTTCGAACCCCTGAGGCTCGGCTGTCCCCCGTCGGCGCTGCCACCAGCGAGCCATGTCGTCGGCAATCGCGTCCCGGACGAGACCGAGGCGTGTCGGCCCGGTCGGCAGCGGCGCCATCACCGCGAACAGGAAGCCGAGGATTGCTGGGCTGAAATCGAGCGCAAGCTGCAGCGCAATATAGCCCGAAAGCTGGTTCGCGTAGCTTACCACCGCCCAGAACGGCCGCATCGGCACGAATACCGGAATGGTATCGGCATCGGTGGGATCGTCGCTCGCAACCTGGTTGCGGGATGGGCTTGTCTGCGCCGTGGCCGAGGTCACCACATTAAACAGGGGGAATGACTCGATCCGCAACTCGTGCGGCATCTGCGCGGCCGCCGCCGTCCTGATGGCTTCCATTTTTCGCCCGGCGTCGTTGTAGTCCTTCCGGGCGGCAGTCAGAAAGCGACCGATCTCCTCCTTGATCTGGTCCTTGCTTCTGGCCTGGCAGGAACTCCAGGTGCTGAAGAATGTCTCCTGCTCGACGACGATCGCGAGCTGGCTGATGAACAGCTGGATGCTGCTCATCACCGAACCGCCCTGAAGCGACAGGATTTGCGCCCGTGCCGCTCCGAATTTCTCGTCGATGTCCTCCTGCGCGTCGGTAAACGGCTTCTTCGGGTCGCGGATCTCCTTGCGCAGCCCCTCGATCGCACCGCTCAGGTTCGAATTCAATTCTTTGCGCGCCGAAATCTGCCTGACGATCGTATCGACCTGGTTGGACCGCTCGGAATAATACTTCCACAAATCGCCCTGGCCGGTGCCACACCTTGCCCGCGCGGCGGGATTGGTCTCGTCATCGCCAAGCTTCTTGAACCGTGAGCCCATTTGCTCGAGGCTTGGTGCAAAACTGAGCTCAACTTGCCGCAAGTCCTCCGCGCGGCTTCTGTAGCGGTCGAGCACATTGGCGTACCAAGTGTAATGCGCTTTCAAGCCTTCGGTCCCGCCGACGCCAATGATACCGAAGACGGTGTGGATGGCGAGCGTCAGCGGAACTAGAATGACAAATCCGATCGCAAACGCGAACGCACGCGTCCAGACGTGTTTGGCAATGCGCATGCGCAGGAAAACGAAGTTCCAGCCGCTCCAGATGATGAATGCCGCCATCGCCGAAAGGCCAATCGGCACGCCAAAGCGGATCAGCCAGAACGCGTAAGGATCGACGATTTCCGCGTAGAAACCCAGGGCCGTGGTGGCAAAGCTGCCGATCATGGCAACACCGGTCACCCAACTCGCGAGCAGATACCACGAATGACTGGGCAGCAGCGTCAGCGCCGCCTCGCGGCGCATGTGCGCTTCCTCGGCTTCAGCGGCGATTGCCTGATAACGCGCAGGATCGCGCGGCGGTGTCACCCATCGCCTCAGCAGGGCCGGCAAGACCAACAACAGAACCGCATAGAGACCGGTGTAGATGAGCCAGACCTGCCATGACGGCCATGCACCGCCGCCGATTTGGCTGCTCGCCGACATTTGCAATACGGCCACGCCACCGGCGAAATAAATGGAAAGGTAGAGCCCGATTTGGAGAAGCGTGCGATAGCCCGCTGCTCTGTAGATGCGCAGGAGGATGATGACGATGGCAAGGCTCGCAACGATGATTTCCCAGATCGGGAATGTGAACGCTTCCGAGAGCAGATTGTAGCTCACGAGCATGATCAGGAGCCCGCCGGCGAGATAAGCGAGCAGCGTGAATCCCTCATTCGAACCGATGCCGAGAGGCAGTGTGAACTTCGGGGCTGTCACCGCCCCTGTAACGGCCGGGCTTGAACCCTCCCCAAGCGCCGCGCCGCAGTTCGTGCAGAAATTGGCATCCGAGGCGGTTTTGGCGCCGCACTTCGAACAAACGGCATTCATAGACACCCCTCTCCGCTGGCAAAAAAGCGATTCACGCTACTTCGACAATGCCCCTGATGCCCCCACCGAAATCGATTTCGTCACCCGCCGCGAGCCACCGCGTTTCGCCGTTCGCAAGCTCCACGGGACGGCCGGTCACGATTGCGCGCCAAGGCTGCCGCGAGCGGTTGCACACACCGCGCAGATGCGGATTCTGCCTGCTGACCTCGACCGCTGCCAGCGGCCCCTTGCCGAGAGCCGCACCGCGCGCCCCGAGCATGCGCGCCTCAATGCCGGGCCCCGGTTCGAGCGGCACGATGATCGATTTCAATCCTTTGTTCTCAAATACAATGCGAAGCGCAAACTGCCGCGGCTGTAAATCCGGCGGCTTGGGTTCGATGCCGGAGGATGTTGTCAGGTTTGCGGTCGACTGGTGGAGCACCTCGTCGCGATCAGCGTCCATGATCTCGAGCAACGGCTCCTTCAGTAGCCCGCCCAATCCGGCAACGACACTGCGCCAGCCGTAATGGGTTGACGGCGCACCGCTCTCGATCCAGTCGGACAAGTCGGGAGTGTGAACGTGGTTGAAAGGAACCATCAACTCATTGCAGTTGATGTGGTCAAAAACCGACGTGACCAGCACGCCTCGATTGAGTCCCTTATGCGCTTCGGCCGCAACCCATTGTGATTTGAAGGACGCCTGAGTCCACAACACAAGCACCGCCAGCGCCTCGTTCAACTGGGCGTCGAGGATGTGGCTCACCAATCCCCCCGCCCGCATATCGATGTCCTGAAAGACCTTGACGCCGATCGCTTCGAGCTTTGCCCGCACGACTTGCGCGCGCTGAACATCGGCGCCGCGTTTGTAGGACAGGAAGACCGTGTACATGGTTCCGCCCTGCCAGATCGCTCCGAGCAATGATGATCGTCGCGCTAAATGCGCTGTCTTGATTAACGCAAAACCACCTTTGCCGCCGCGCAAAGCCGTCCAACTATGGCATTCACGAGGGCCCTGCAACAAGCCCGACGGCGCCCCTTCCCGGCTTCGCGCATCATTTTGCGAACGCGGCGCGCTCCCAGATGTAAACCGACTTGTTTTGCGCGCCGGCGGCCAGAAGCTTGCCGTCCGGCGCGACCGAGATCAGTTCCACCCGGGTTGCACCGGCATAGGACGCTGCGCGTCGACCGGTATTGGCCTCAAATACGACCACCTGCGTTCCTGCGGCCGCGGCGACGAACTCGCCGCTGTGAGAAAATGCGAGTGAAAGCACGGGCGATCCCAGGGGCTCAAGGCTGCGCACCAATTTGCCGTCATCTGCCTGCCACAGCTTGATCGTTCCGTCCTGATCGCCGGAACCGACGATGTTGCCGTTCGGTGCATAGGCGAGCGACCGCACGCCGCTCGATCCCGCGGGCGTCATGGCAAGCGCGCGAAGACTTTCGCTATTCCACAGCTTCACCATGCCGTCGGGATGCCCGGAAGCGAAGTGGTTGCCGGTGGGCGCAAAGGCAAGCGCATTCGTGGGCCCGGAAGAACCTTCAATCGGACGCGGCGCGTCCTTGAGGTTCCACAGTGCCAATCCGTCCGTGCTGCCAAAGGCGATCGACCGACCGTCGGGCGCGATCGAGAGGGCACGGATGCCGCCGCCTTCGAGCATGAGCATCGCATCGCTCTTGCCCGTCGATAAGTCCCACACCTGCAGAAGACCATCGAACGCGGCAGCGAGGCGCTGTCCGTTCGCCGAGATGACCACGGCCGATGGGCGCCCCCCACCCTGGAAATCGTAGCGCAATTTCCGGGCGGCGACGTCCCATAAGCCGACACCCTGATCCGATGCCAACGCGACCGCGCTGCCATCCGGTACCAATGCGACAGCGTTGACAACGGCCGGAACGTTCCAGGTTGCGGTCGACTGTTCGGCCGACGTGGCGGCCCGCTCGGGAGGTCTGGCCCACAGGTAGAGTCCGATGCCAAGCACCATGACCAGTCCCGCCGCGAGCATTGCCGGCCGCTGCCAGCCGAATACAATCGGCGACGGTCCATGCCAAGCGGCGGCAACCGTGATGTCATCGCCGCTGCCCTTTTTTGAGGTTTCGTCGAGCCAGGCTGGAAGATTAGCCACGACCCAATCGGGGCCGCGCTTTTCGAGGAAATCCTTCAACTGTCGGCCGACCATCAGAAACGAGCCGTCGTCCGCAAAGGAATTGGCGTAGCCGTCCGTGGACAGGAGGATAAGGTCCGGCGGGCGGCGATCGAAAAAGTCCACGTGGCATTGAAATCGCTGCGCGGCGTCGGCATTGCAAAGCGATTCCGTGCGGTTAAGCGGCAAATCGGTGCGGCCCTGCAAAGCGCGTCGAGGCGCGCCAGAGCCATCGACCGCGACGATATCGCCGTCGCCGATCTGTAGGTACAGCGCAAGCCGCCCTGTTACAGCGGCGGCAAGGAGCGTGCTACCGTAGAGCAGGGATGGGTCGCCAGCAATTTGATCTGCGGCCGCGCGCGATTCCAATCGGTCCGTAACGAACGGATTGGCCCTCAAATCGGCCGACACCTTGGCACGCCACGATGCGACGAGCTTGGCAGGCAATTGCGCCGCGAGCCGGCGTATCTCTTCATTGGATTTGCGGTCGCTCGCCGCGATCCAGCCCGCGAGAATTTCCGTTGCGGCTTCGACCGCCAGCGCCGATCCTTTTTCGCTTCGGGAATGGAGCGGATTACCGTGTCCGTCCGCGGCTGCGAGCACGACCCCGCGCTCGATAGCCGCAACTTTTCCGGCGTCCTGGTTCGGGGCATCTGCGGCAACGTGCGAAGCACCTTTCACGCTGCGCACAAATGCATGCCACTCCTGGGTATGAACAAGCTCGCTCAAATGACTTTCGCCTCGACATTGCCGATCGAAATTCGCAAACCGGGCTCGATCGGAACCTGTTCTCCCGGCCCGATCGTTCTCTCGTTGCCGTCCGGCGCAACGACGCGCCATGGCACCGCGCTGGCGTTATGCAGGTCGATCACATCATTGCGGCGCACAATGTGAGCAATCGGGCCGTTGGAATCGGGCGTCCGTCGCGGATCAAGGTGGTATGAAAAGAGCCCTGCTCCCTCCGCCGCGACGATACGATAGCCGGGCAGCGTGATCTGGCGGGGAGGTGACAGTGTGCAACCGCAGTTCCAGCAACTGCGATGGGCCTCATCGTCATGGAAATTCTCGGCCTCGCATAGCGGACACAGGGAAATTCCATCTCGCAGTTGCGCCAACGCAGCACGCCACTGCGCTTCCATGACACGCTGCTGAGGCTCTCGAATGCCCCTCGTGAAGGCGAGCTTGAACAGATCGCGCAAAAACTGCGGATAGAGCGGCCAATAGAACAGGACCGCAGAATTGAAATCCTCGACAGGCCGATTGCTATCGTCCTTCTCGTCGAAGATGAACAGCGCATCCCGGCCCCACAGCCGCAATTCAAGCTCCTTGGTGATTACTTCGTGCTCGAACTCTCGACGGCCTTGAAGCGGATGGTTGCGCATGAAGGCCCAGAACAGCAGTACTGCGAAGGACCATAGGTCGGTCCACGTGGAGGGATAGGCCTCGCGTTCGATGATTTCCGGGGCCATGAACCCTTCGGTTCCGTGTGTCGCGCTGATCCTGCCTCGGCCGTTCACATCGACGTTGTCGCAATCGGAAATCCTCACCTCCCCGCTGTTGGGGTCCAGGGCGATGTTGCCGGGACTGATGTCGATGTAGCAAAGCCCCATCAGGTGCAGGCGCTGATAGCTTTCGGCGGCCTCAAGGCCGGCCGTTGCCAGCGCGCGAAACGACACCGCAACGTTGTCGCAGATCAGGTCCCGGAACTCGTAGAAGCGTTGCTCGCGGAACGGCATGACGTAGCCGAATGCGGACTTGGTGGCGCAGGTGACGATATGACGTGGCCACAGGAACCGGGAGTTCGGCGCCTTGAGGGCCGCGGTCTTTTCGATGCGCTCGCGGAGAGACGAGTCAGCAGCGATCCACGCGGGCTTGTACCACTTGACCGCAACGCTCTCGCCGTCCGCGGTCGCCGCGTAGACTTCGCCCTGCTTGCCGCTGCCAAGATAGGATTCGATGCGATAGGATTTGCCGAGCGCAGAAACGACAGTTTCGCCGGGTTTAAGGAGGGTCACGCTGCAATCCTCCACCGACCAGCCTCCAACGGGCGCCTCTGAAAACGGTCACTGGCTCCACGCATAACTTCGATTCACTTTGGCGCTTCCGGGCCGGCGACGGCTTCTGTCCCTTGTAACCGCAGCGCCGTATCCGCGCTCGGGCTTGACGAGATCATGATGCCGGAGGTCGAAGCGATGACGATATTCTGCGCGATCTCGTCAGCATTCTCTGCGCACAGGACGATGTCGCTGAACTGCTTCAGGTATTCCATGCCTTTCGGGCTGACGTCGATGGCAACCGCGATCCGTGTCGAGATCCGTCCTAGCTTGTGCTGCAGAAGTTGGTTGAGCGCCTTCTCGAAACCGAAGTCCTTGTCCGTTGGTTCGCCGTCGGTAACCAGAATGACGACGGGCGGATAAAATTTTCGGGTGCCGGGCAGCTTATCGAGTTCAGTCACGACGGTCGACAGCGCCTTGCCCATAGCCGTTTCACCATCGGCTGGAATATCCCTGGTCCACTCGAACTCGGCGATCGGCGTCGCCTTTTCCACAATCCAATCGACGTCAGTGGCAAAGCGCAGCGCGCGCACCAATACATTTGCTTTCCACTGCTGCGAGGCGACCCTGCGCATCTCCGGAATTGCACTTGCCACCGCGAAGTTAAGGCTTTGGATTCGCGCGCCTCGCAACATTGAGGTTGAACCGTCGAGAAGCCAGAAAAAATGCACGTCGCGACGTGGGGCTAAAGTGCCACCAAGCCGAGCGGGAGTAGGCTTCAACATCGTCGCCTCGGCCGAAAAAGGCTCGGCGCTCTGCACCAAAATGGAGCAAAGCAAACTCTTCACAGCGGATTATGCGTTGTCCCACGGTCTGGTCAACATCAGCCTGCTTCCGGGTAAGACTGAGTGAGCATTGTCCGTGTGCCTTTGCGCGCCTCCGGTCGGTTCGCCTCGTCCCCCATGAAACGACCCCCCCGTTCGGCCGACCAAACGGCAGCGAAATCGGTACGTCAGGGGACGCATCATGATCGACTCGCGGAATGCAGTGTGCGTGCGCGGGCTGCGCAAGAGCTTCAACAAGCCCGCGGTTCGCGGCATCGATCTCACGATTGGCGCCGGCGAATTCTATGGTCTGCTCGGGCCCAACGGTGCCGGCAAGACCACGACGCTGCGGATGATGACCGGCCTGATGAAGCCCGATGGGGGCAGCATCACTATTTTCGGCGTTGATGCGCTCGCCGATCCGTGCGCCGCCAAAAGGATGATTGCGGGGCTGCCCGACGAGCCGATGCTCTACGACAAGCTCAATCCGCTCGAATACCTTGAATTCGTCGCCGGCCTGTGGGGCATCGATGCGCCTGGGGCGGGACGGCGGCTGGAATGATGGCGAGCGGCCTGTTCGCCTTCGTCGGTGTTGCCCTCCTCGCACTCATTATTTTGCCGGTGTACCTCTTCTGGGGCGAAACCACCGCGGCACTTGCGGCATAGTCGGGGCACTGCTGCGACGCAGGCACGCCTTCACACGCCGCCCGATCCAGCCGATAAGAGCGGTGGCCGCGCTGGCGCGGCCACCGTCGCCGGAGAGATTGATGACGGCCAGAACCCTGCGCAGCGTTGCGCAGTTGCGCGACGCCGGTCTGGTGCCGGCGCGCGAGGTCAGGGCGCTGACGGAGGTAGCGACGCGCTATGCGGTCGCGATCACGCCGGCGATGACCGAGCTGATCGATCGCGCCGATCCGACCGATCCGATCGCGCGCCAGTTCGTTCCCGATGCGGCGGAGCTCGAGACCCAACCGCCCGAGCGCGCGGACCCCATCGGCGATGATGCGTTCAGCCCCGTCACCGGCATCGTGCATCGCTATCCGGACCGCGTGCTCCTCAAGCTCGTGCATTCGTGTCCGGTCTATTGCCGGTTCTGCTTTCGCCGCGAAATGGTCGGCCCGAGCGGGCGCGGCGGGCTCAACGCGCGTCAGCGCGAGGCGGCCTACGCCTATATCCGCGAGCATCCGGCCATCTGGGAGGTCATCCTCACGGGGGGCGATCCGCTGGTATTGCCGCCGGCGCGACTGCGCGCGGCGATGACGGCGCTTGGTGCGATCGACCACGTCAAGATCGTGCGCATCCACACCCGCGTGCCCGCGGTCGCGCCCGAGCGCGTCTCCGCCGCCATGGTCGAGGCGCTCGCGGTCCCCGGCAAGACCACCTATGTGGCGCTCCACGCCAACCATCCGCGCGAACTGACATCCGCCGCGCGCGCCGCCTGCGCCCGCATCATCGATGCCGGCATTCCGATGCTGAGCCAGTCGGTGCTGCTCAAGGGCGTCAATGACGACATCGACACATTGATGGCGCTGATGCGGGCTTTCGTCGAATGCCGGATCAAGCCCTATTACCTCCATCATGCCGATCTCGCCCCCGGCACCGCGCACCTGCGGACCTCGATCGAGTCCGGTCAACGCTTGGCAGAGGAACTGCGGCGGCGCGCATCCGGTCTGTGCCAGCCGGCCTACATGCTCGACATTCCAGGTGGCGCCGGCAAAGTGCCGATCGCGTCGAGCCATGTCCGCCCGTCGACCGTCGACAGCGCGTACGAGGTTCAGGCGGATGATGGCGCCTGGCGCCCTTATCCGCCGCGATAGCTCTCCGAATTTCGAAAGATCGTAGCGTGGGCAAAGGCGCGCTCTTGCGCGCCGTGCCCACGCGGGGCTGCGGTGGGCACGCTTCGCTTTGCCCACCCTACCGAACTCTACCGGTGGCTCACCCTGGAACGATGGAGACCTCGCGGCCGTCGGCGCCGTCGCCGAACAGGCGCAGCCGGTAGAAGTGCGCATAGCGCCCGCTGCGCGCCAACAATTCGGCGTGGCGGCCGGACTCGACGATCGTCCCCTTTTCGACCACGTGGATCATGTCGGCCTGGACGATGGTATGCAGGCGGTGGGCGATGACGAGCGTGGTGCGGCCCTTGATGAGCTTGGTCATCGCCTCCTGCACGTAGCGCTCGGATTCCGAATCGAGCGCCGCGGTCGGCTCGTCGAGCAGGATGATCGGTGCATCACGGATCAGCGCCCGCGCGATGGCGACGCGCTGGCGCTGGCCGCCGGAGAGTTGCGCGCCATGCTCGCCCACCATGGTGTCGTAGCCCGCCGGGAATGCCGAGATGAATTCCTCCGCATGGGCCGCACGCGCCGCCGCCGCGATTTCGGCATCGGTTGCCCCCGGCCGGCCGAGCCCGATGTTGTAGCGGATCGAGCCGTGGAACAGGAAAACGTCCTGGCCCACATAGGCAATGTGGCGGCGGATCGAATCCGGCGACACCTCCGCATAGTCCTGGCCGTCGAGCCGGATCGCGCCGCGCTGCGGGGCATAGAGCGCCAGCACAAGATTGAAGATCGTGGTCTTGCCGCCGCCTGACGGACCGACGAAGGCGGTCACCGCGCCCGGCTCGGCGTCGAACGACATGCTGTCGAGCACCGACGTGTTGGCGCGGTAACCGAACGACACGCGGTCGAAGGCGATGCGGCCACGCTCGATCTTCACGTCGCGTCGCGGCTTGCCCATCTGCGGGTCGGGCGCGTCCAATACGTCGAACAGGATCTGCACGCCGGCGAGTGCGTTGTGCAGCTCGATATTGAGTTGGGCGATGCGCTTCGCCGGCTCGTACGCGAGCAGGAACGCGCTGATGAAGGACACGAACCCGCCCGGCGCGCCGCCGAGCACCAGCACGTGATAGCCGCCGTACAGGAACACGAGGCCGATGGCGACGCCGCCGAGCGATTCCATCAGCGGCGTCGAACGGTTCGACACGCGCGCGAGCTTGTTGGACGCGCGCTCGACCTCGCCGACGCTCTGGTAGATCTGGCGGCGAGCAATATCCTCGAGATTGAAGGCCTTGATGACCTTGAAGCCCTGGATCGTCTCCTGCATCGTCTTGAGGATGTCGGCGCCGCTGCCGTATTGGGTGCGGGTGATGGCGCGCACGCGCTTCACCAGCTTGCGCACGGTCAGCACCGCAGGCGGCATGACCACGAGGCCGATGAGCGACAGCAGCGGCGCCTGCCACACCATGACGATGATGAGCGCGACGAGCGACAAGAGATCGCGGCCCAGGGTGTTGACGATAAGGTTCAGTGCCTGGCTGGCGGCGCCTGCCGCGAAGGTGATGCGGGCCGCAAACTCCGACGAATGGCGGTCGGCGAAAAAACTGACGTTCTGTGCCAGCAGCTTGTCGAACAGGCGCCGCTGATTGTGGGCGAGAATGCTGTTGCTGATGCGCGCCAGCATCACCGCCTGGCCGTAGGTGGTGAACCCCTTGATTGTGAAAATCACGATCGCCGCGACCGATACGACCGCGACGCCTTGGAAGCTGCGGGCTACATAGGCCTCGTCGAGGCCGTGGCCGATGAGCCAAGCGGCGCTCGCCGTGCACGCCGCCCCCACCGCCATGAACGTCAGCGCGATCGCATAGGCGCGCCAATGACTGCGGGCATGCTCCGCCAGCAGCCGCCGGATCAAGGCAGGCGAACCGTTCGGATCGGCAAAGAAGCCGCGCCCCCAACGAGACAACATTCGGTTCGGTCCGAGGCGCCCCCGCGCCCACCTTACGGCTCTACCGGACAAAGCCTGCAATGTCTACGCATTGCCGCCCCAAAAGCGGCATTTCGCGGCCCGAATGGGCTACATCCGCGTGGCTAGGCCTCTCCGCGGCGGCGCAGCCATTCGACCGCCGGCAGATTGATGTTGAAGCGCGCCGCCGTGCGCTCCGCGAACGCGGCCGTGGTGCGTGCCATCTGGGCAAAATCGATCTTTTCGTCGAGATCGACGGCGACACCCCGCCAGACGACGTAGCCACAGAGCGCGATTGCTACCGCGATCAGCACGTAGACCACCGCCAGCGCGATCGGCACCTTGGCCCCCATGGCGGTGCCAGCAAAGCCGACCAGCCGCAGCCCCGCCACCGCCCCGATCACCGCGAACATTGAGACCGCCCGGCTCTGCCGTGTCGTGCGCGGAAAGCCGAGCAGCGCGAACGCCATCACGCCGAAGGCCAGCGGATAGAGCGCGCCGTAGATGCGGTCGTGCATTTCGACCCGGAACTGGCCAGGGGACTGTTTGAAGATCGGGTCGTTCGGATCCGGGAACGCGAGTTCCCAGAGGTATTTTTCGCGCAACCCGATATTGGCCTGCGGCGTCGGGGCAAGCCGCGTCAGGTCAAGCGCGTATTGATCGAACACCACCATGGTGGGGTCGCGTTCCTTCGGTCGGCGGCGCTGCACATTGCCGTCGCGCATGATCAGGAACGAGCCGTCATCCTTCTGCACGATCTGCCCGTATTCGGCGACGATGGTCGATCGTTCCTCGGGATTGCGGGTGTCGTCGATGAAAATGCCGCGGAACTGGTTCTCGGCCTGCCGTTCCCGGATGTGGAAGATCATCCCTTGCTCGACCTGCGTGAAGGCGCCGGGGCGGATGATGTTGGAGACGACGTCGGTCCTGACCTTGGCGAACTCTTCGCTCATGTCCCGTTGCAGCTTGGGCGCCAGATAAGCGCCGATGTAGCCGACGAAGACTGCGACGATGGTGCAGACGATCAGCACCGGCCGAAAGACGCGCCGCGGTGAAATACCGGCGGCGTTCATGACTACGAGTTCGGAATCGCCGTTGAGCTTGGTGAGGGCGTAGCAGACCGCGATGACAAGGGCGATCGGCGCGATCACCAGCATCAGGATCGGCACCAGCAGGCTGGTGATGCGCAGGAACACCAGGATGGTCTGTCCCTGATTCGTGATGAGGTCGACCTGGCGCAGGATCTGGGTGATCCAGATCACCGCGGTAAGATTGATGAGCACCAGCAGGAACGCGCCGATGATGGTGCGGAAGATGTAGCGGTCGATCGAAGCCATCGGCAATGCGGGAACCCGGGTCGGCCCCAATTGGGGCGGCAACGCCGTTATATCGCGGCCGGCGGAGATGGCACAGCCGCATTTGTGGGCCTCTCGGGCCACCAATTAGCATCAACGCCGGTGCGATGGTAAGCTCGGGCGAGGTGAAATTAGAAACCTAGTGCAAGTCAGGACCCTAGCATGAACGTCGCCGCCGCCCTTCCGAATTATGACGTCGTCACCGAGGACGTCGAGTATCTGCGTACGGATGAGGCGACCCTGCTGGCGCGGCTCTATCGGCCTCGCGGCGCGGGGCCGTTCCCGGCCGTGGTCGGCGTGCATGGCGGCGCCTGGACGAGCGGCGACCGCCTCAACAATGAAATTCTCGACCGCGCGGTGGCTGCGGCCGGCGCCGTCGTGCTGGCGCTGGATTTCCGCCTTGCGCCGCAATCGCCCTATCCGGGCTCGGTCGCAGACATCAATTACGGCATCCGCTGGCTCAAGGCACGCGCCGCGAGCTTCGACAGTCGCGCCGATTGGGTTGGCGCCATTGCGTCATCAAGCGGCGGCCACCAGCTCTTGCTCAATGCATTGCGGCCCGGCGATCCCCGCTACGCTGCCATATCGATGGCGGAACCGGTCGACGCCTCGCTCGCCTACGTGGTCGCGTGCTGGCCGATCGCCGATCCGCTCGCCCGCTACCGCATGGCGAAGGCGCGCGGCATCGATCGTCTCGTGAAGAGCCATGACGATTTCTTCCGCGGCGAAGCCGCCATGGCCGAAGGCAATCCGCAATTGCTGCTGGAACGCAGCCTCGCAAACGGCGAGAAGCCGGCATTGCCGCCGCTGCTGGTTTTGCAAGGTACGAACGACGACAACGTGACGCCGGACATGGCGGAAAAGTTCGTCAGCGCCTGGCGTGCCGCCGGCGGTCGCGCGGGTCTTGAAATTTTCGAAGGCATGCCGCACGCGTTCGTGACGCGCGAGCCTGAAGTCAGTACATACAAAGCGCGCCGTACGGCTCGTGATCGATTTCGTGCGGAGCCGCGGCGGGACAGTGTAAACCTCGTCACGCGGGGAAAAATTCGGAGGAAACATGCGGGCGCTCCTTGCTGTTGTCGCCGTCGCCTTGTGCGCTGCGCCGTTCGCCGTGCGCGCGCAGGAGTATCCGACGGGTCCGATCCGCTTCGTGGTGGCGTATCCCGCGGGCGGCCCGAACGACATCATCGCGCGGGTGATCGCGCCGAAGATGCAGGACATGCTCGGCCAGCTGATCATCATCGACAACCGCGGCGGTGTCGGCGGCGTGATCGGCACCGATGCGATCGCAAAATCGAAGCCCGACGGCTACTCGATCGGCACCTCGAGCTCCGGCGCGCTCGCGCTATCGACGGTGATGATGGAGAAGATGCCCTACGATCCGCTCAAGGATCTGGCGCTGATCTCGCTCGTCGCCAAGGTGCCGCAAATCCTTTCGGTGTCGACGGAGCTCAAGGCGAACAGCGTTGCCGATCTTGTCGCGCTCGCCAAGGCGCGCCCGGGCGCCATCAACTATGCCTCGACCGGGGTCGAAACGATGCCGCATCTCGCGGCCGAACTGTTTCGCTTCAGCGCCGGCATCGACGTGGTGCATGTGCCCTATCGCGGCGCGCCCGCTGCCGTGAACGATCTCGTCGGCCACCAGGTACAATTCATGTTCGCCGACGTGCCGGCGATGCTGCCGCAGATCCAGGCGGGCAAAGTGCGTCCGCTCGCCATCGCAGCGAACGAGCGATCAGCGGTTCTGCCCAATGTTCCGACCTTCGGCGAACTCGGTTATCCGCAGGTCGTTGCCGAAAACTGGTACGCCGTGTTCGCGCCCGCCGGAACGCCGCCGCCGGTCGTCGCGCGGCTCAGCGCTGCGGTCATGGCCGCGGTCAAATCGCGCGACGCCGAAGACAAGCTCGCGAGCCAGGGTCTCGTCCTGATCGGCAGCACGCCTGCGGAATTCGAAACCTTCCTTCGCGGTGAAATCGCGAAATGGGGCAAAGTCGTCCAAGCCGCCGGCATCAAGGTGAATTGAGAGCGTAACTGGTCATTCCGGGGGCCGAGCGCAGCGAGGCAACCCGGAATCCATACTCCGCAGTCCGTGTCCATGGATTCCGGGCTCGCCTCCGCTTGCGCTTCGGCGCCCCAGGACGACCAATCAATCTCACGACGTAGGGTGGGCAAAGCGCGGCGCGCCGCGCGTGCCCACGTGCGGCCTCGTGGCGTGGGCACGGCGGACCAGCGACAGCGCCAACAATGATATTCCTTCGGCCGCCTTTGCCCACCCTACGGAACTGCCTACTTCGGCGTCTTGCCGAAATAACGCAGATCGGGCGGGGCCTGGCCTTTCTTGGCGGGCATGAGCAGGCCGTCATGGCTCAGCATGAAGCTGTCCTCGCCGATGCGGATGTGGCCGTTGTCCTCGGCGCATTTCGATTCGGCCCACTGCGGTTTCGCCTGCGCGGTGCGGCGGTAGGACTTCGTCACCGTCCACGGATGCGTCAGCGCGTGGTCGAATAGCGTGATTTCGTCGCGCAGGATGTTGGCGTCAGACTTGTCGCTGTAGATGCGCTCCTTGATGACGGTCTCGTTATCTTGGTGAAGCGGCAGCCCGGTGCTGTCGAGCGTGCGGATGCCGCGGAAGCCGCGGGTTTCGACGGCGAGCACCTCGTAGCGGCCGTCGCCGTCCTCGTCGATCCATGTGCCGATGGAGTAGCCGGCGAGCGTCGGCACGATCGTCTCCGGCCAGCTGCGCCCGTCGGTGTAGATGCGGCGAAGATCGTTGAGAAAGCCGAGCATCATGTACGTGGTGTCGGGATGGATGACGATCTCCATGGTCGAATAGACGTTCATCATGCGCGGCATGCCGGGCGAATAGCAGGCGTAGTCGCGGTCGAGGCCGGCGCCGCCGTCGCGCTGATCGGCGAGGCTTGCATCGTGGATCGCTTGATATTCCGGGGTAAGCGGCGCCTGTTGGGCTCGGCCTTCCGATTTGTGCGGGTCCCAGGACGGATTGCCGGAGACGCCGGGCACGAACAGGCGGACCCATTGGCCACGCCAGTCGGGATATTTCGCCTCGTCGAAGGCACGAACGCCGGCAACGGTAGCACCGAGCGCAACCGCGACGGCGAGTGCGCCTATCGAACTGCGGTAAAGCATGTGCGTTCCCCACGATCGCGCCACGCAGCGGCAGCATGCTACACCCCGGGCGCGGCATTGTGGAAGGCAAGGATGTGAACTTGGACGCGAACGTGGAAGAGGCCCCTCAGGAGAGCCCGAACATCGAGGGGCTGCGCGACTGCGCGATCTTTTCGCCGGGTCGGGTGTTCCTGGGCGGAGTGTTCTTTGCCGCCGCAGGACTTGCGTGGATCTTGGGTCCGGGGCTCGCGCACTCGCCCGCCGGCTTGATCGTGATTGGCTTTGCGGTCGGCGTTCCCTCGCTCTTGAAGGGCATCGGCCTCCTGCAGCAGGCGTCCAAGAAGGGCTGCTATTTCCGCGCCGGCACCGATGGCATCGAGATTCGCCTCGGCGTGCGCGGCCCCTATGGCGTGATGGTGCAACTTCTCCGCGGCGTCACTGCGATCGCCGCAAGCCCCGACAGCTTTGCGGCGCGATTTCCCGGCGACTGGGTGAAGTGGGACGGCGAGTCCTACGTCTATCGCTTCCGCTGGTCCGAGCTCGCAAGCTTCCAGAACATGGGACCCAACCGCACGCTGTTTCTCACGCTGCGTTCCGGCCCCTGCCTCTCGGTCGCCCGCTTCTATTTCACCGAGAAGACAATGTTCATCACCCAGCGCCTCGAATACATCGTCCACCACATGCAGCGCGCGCAGCAGCCACCTCCCCAGCCCTCTTCGTAGCCCGGATGAGCGCAGCGACATCCGGGAACCGCCTCTCCTCTGCGCCAGAGTCGAGCTTTCTTATTCCTGCCGCTCGCCGAAGCCACCCAAATTGTCGTCGACGTCACCGCCCCAATCTTCCGGCAACAACCCCTGTCGCACAAAAAGATGGAACGAAGAATGGGGCCAATCGCGGGCGCGCGTCACCAAACGATGCTTCACCGGATTGTAATGAATATAGTCCACATGCCGAGTGAAATCGGTCTCGTCGCGAATCGTATGCTCCCAAAAACGCCGCTGCCAAAGTGCAAGCTCGCCATTTGCGTGGCGTTCGATGGCCACGCCTTCGGCAAGTAGGCGCGTGCTGAAGTGGCCTTTGATGCCGCGCCAGCGGCCGGCAAAGTCTGCATCACCTGGCGGTAGCGTCAGGATTGCATGACAATGTTCCGGAAGGATCACGACCGCGTCGATAATAAAGGGTCGATCCTGCCGGGTCGCGCGGAACGCTGCACGCAGCGCGTCGATGTGTTGAACGAGAATTGTTGACCGGCGGTCCCGAAGGGCCACCGTGAAAAAATACGTTCCACCTTCGACGCGGTTACGCCTGTATCCGACCATCCCGGCATATTATCGTGGATTGCTGCCACCCCGCATATCGCTGCGCTCATGCGGGCTACAAACTGGGAA
>CAWEAS010000017.1:0-359292 GCA_963807015.1 uncultured Alphaproteobacteria bacterium
GTCGACGTGTGCGAAGACGATACAGGAACGAGAAGGTCGGCCAGTTATTGGTGACTTTGCCCGATGCGGTTTTGTACCAGCTGGTGCATCCACCCAGCACAAGCACGGACTTCCGTAGGCGCTCGCGCAGCCCTTCGTTGAAGCGCTGTTGAACCTCGCGGCGCACTTCCATGCGCTGAATGCCGCTGCCAATGACGGCGGCGACGGCCTGCAGCACATAGTGGAACTGGCTCTCCAGCATGTAGACCACGGAAGTGTGGGCGAGATTGGTGTTTGGACCATACAGCAGAAACAAGTTTGGGAAGCCATTGACGCTGACGCCGAGATAAGCCTCCGCGCCATCCTTCCAAACCTCGTGCAGATCGCGGCCGCCGGTGCCGCGGATGCGCATCGGCGCAAGGAACTGGGTCGCCTTGAAGCCGGTCGCAAAGATCAGCGTATCCACCGCATGGCGACTGCCATCGCGGGTCTCGATCCCGTCGGGCGCAATTTTCGTGATCGGCGAAACGATGAGTTCCACGTTGTCGCGAGCGAGTGTCGCGAACCAGTCGCTGCTTTGGAGCCCGCGTTTGCAGCCGAGCGAATAGTCGGGGATGAGCTTTGCTCGCAACCGCTCGTCGGGAATTTTGGCCTCCAGGCCGGTGCGAAACAGCCGCTGCGCCCGCCGGTTGAGGGGCACCAGATCGAAATTCAGAAACCTCGCCTCGTTGCGGCAGTAAAGCATCGCGCGTTCAAGCCGCCGCAAGATGGGGAAGCGCTTGTAGCGCGCTTGTTCGACCGGGTCATAGATCTTGTCAGGTTTCGGTCGCACGTAAGCCGGTGAGCGCTGAAAGACACACAGCTTCGCGACGCTGTCGGCAATGGCTGGCACGATCTGAATTGCCGACGCGCCGGTGCCGATCACAGCCACCGACTTGCCCCTCAGGTCGTGATCATGGTTCCACTGCGCCGAATGAAACTGGACGCCGGCGAAATCCGCGAGACCTGCAATTTCCGGGATTGCCGGGCCGTGAAGTTGCCCGACAGCAGAGATCAAAATGCGAGCCCGATAGCGGACATCCTTCGTCTGCACCTCCCAGTGACCGCTCCTGTCGTCGAAATTGGCCGCAAGCACCTGCGAATTGACACGGATATGAGGACTGACGCCGTACTTGTCGGCGCAATGCCGCAGGTAGGCGAGGATTTCCGCTTGAGGCGCGAACTTCCGACTCCAGGGATAATCGGTCTCGAAAGAATACGAGTAGAGATGCGAGGGTGCGTCGCACGCGGCGCCCGGGTAAGTGTTGTCGCGCCAGACTCCGCCGATGTCGGCACCCTTCTCCAAGACAAGAAATGACCGGAACCCGGCCGCCCTCAGATGGATCGCCATGCCGATGCCGCTGAAGCCGGCGCCAATGATGATGACGTCCGTCTCTTGGGTCTTGTTGTTCATCTCGGCGGTTCCTTGGCAGTCCCTTTAGTATATAGCTTTATGATAAAGCTAATATCAGAGCCGTCTCCATGCGCCGCCGCACCAATTCACTAGGCCTGAGGGCGACCGGCCGGTTCCGGACGATTGGTTGCAGCGAAGGGGCGCGGCTTTGTGGCAGCTAGATGCCGCAGCAGCGTGATCGCACGATCGCCGCACGGCACGAGGTCCTTCACCATGCGCCCCATCCGCCGAAAATCATCCCGCGTCATCGCCTCGAACAGCAGCGCATTCACAGGCCCCTGAATCTCCGCGATTTCGGCGAGGTGCCGCCTGGCCTTCGGCGTCAGTTTCAACAGCACCCGCCTGCGATCCTCCGTGCTCTTTCGCTTCCTTACCAAGCCTGCCTCCGTGAGTTTCCCGACCTCGATGGTCACGAAAGAACCGGACAGGTGCAGATGCTTGGCAACGGCATTGACGCTGACGCCGCGATCGCCCTGCTGATGCGCGATCGACACCAGCATCGCAAAGCCGCTCGCCGTCAGCCCGAGCCGCTCGCCGTAGCCCGCGCGCACTTCGTTCATGCGGACGACGAAGGCGATCAGGTCGAAAATGAATTCACGGAATGCATGGTCTGATCCGTCGACCAGCAATTCCTTCTTGTCGACGGTCACGCGCATGAAAAACCCTGCGAGCCGATTGCGGCTGGTGAAATCAGCGACATCGCAATCGCCGATGTACGCTTGGATGGAAGCTGGACAGCGGATATTAGCTTTGTTAGCAAGCTTGTCCACAGTAGCTTTTATCGGCGTGACGGTCGTCCCGATGGATCAGAACCTGCTCACGATCCAGCTTGCCACCAAGGTCTACTCCTCGCGGGGCGCTGATCCGATCGTTGCGTTCAAGGATATTTCGCTGACGCTGGGCGTCGGCGAATTCGTCAGCCTGCTCGGGCCTAGCGGATGCGGCAAGAGCACATTGTTGCGTTGCATTGCCGGTCTCGAACCGGTCACGACTGGATCGATTCTCTTCCGTGATCAGCCGGTGCGGTCACCGCCGTCCGGCCTTGGTGTCGTGTTCCAGCGGGATATCCTGCTCGATTGGCGAACCATTCTCGATAATGTGTTGATTACGGTCGAATTCCTTGGTCTGCGCCGGAGCGACTATGTCGACAAGGCGATGGCGCTCCTCGCCCTTTACGGTCTTGCCGGATTTGAGCAGCGTTTCCCCTGGGAGCTGTCAGGCGGGATGCGGCAGCGCGCCGCCATCTGCCGTGCGCTGGTGGACGAACCGGCGTTCCTGTTGATGGACGAGCCGTTTGGCGCGCTCGATGCGCTGACCCGCGATCAGCTCAATGTCGAATTGCAGGACCGTTGGATGATGGACAAGAAGACAGTGCTGTTCATCACCCACGGTATTTCAGAGGCCGTATTCCTGTCCGATCGCGTCATCGTCATGGATCGTCATCCGGGCCGCATCGCGCGCGAGTTTGCGATCGACATGAAGCGCCCGCGGCCGCTCTCGGTCCGCGATAGCAGCGAGTTCATTGGTTACAGCGCGGAAATCCGGGACGTCATCGCTGCAAGCGGCGCGATGAGGATCGAATGATCGGACGTCGCGCGCTTCGGTACGAGGACTTCGCCGAGGTCGTTTGGATCAGCCTCGTCATCGTCGCGATCTGCTTGGTGTGGCAGGCGGCCGTCATGTTGTTCGCGATCCCGCAGTTCATCCTGCCGTCGATCGGCGATGTCCTTGGCGCGATTTACGAGGAGCCGGCTTTTCTCGCGCGGCACGCCGCCTACACGACCCTCAATGCGCTGCTGGGCTTCGTAGCGTCGGCCGTACTGGGCGTCCTGATCGCGGTGGGGATCGTCTACTCCAAAATTCTCGATCGCATATTCTTCACGGTTCTTGCCCTGATGAACGGCATTCCCAAGGTGGCTCTGGCGCCGCTGTTCGTGATCTGGCTTGGCACGGGCATGCAACCCAAGATCGCCATCGCCATGCTGATGTCGATCTTCACGATCGTCGTCGACACCGTCATCGGCCTGCGGTCCGTCGACGTTGAAATGATCAACATGGCGCGGGTCAAGCAGGCGAGTTCCTACCACGTCCTCAGCAAGATTCAGTTTCCGCACGCGCTGCCGCATCTCTTCAGCGGACTTAAGGCTGCGATGTCGTTCGCCATCGTGGGCGCGATCGTCGGTGAGTACGTGGGCGGCGACAGGGGGCTCGGTTACGTCATCCTGCTGGCGCAAGGCAGTTTCGACACGCCGCGCGCCTTTGCCGCAATCCTCATCCTTAGTATTGTCGCTACGGTCTTATTCTATCTGGTCGTCATCGCCGAGGGCTGGATCCTGCCCTGGCACGTGTCTCAACGGCACAAAGCAAAATAACAGCTTGCTTGGAGGGAGGAATGATGTCGGTTGCACAATTCGGTCGCGCGCTCTTTGCGACACTTCTGCTCGGTTGTTGCAGCAGCGTGGCGCAAGCCGCCGAGCGACTGAATGTCGGTCTCGCCCTCTTTCCGGGTGCGACTAATGCACCGCTATTTTTGGCGCTGGAAAAGAAGTGGTTCGCTGACGCCGGGCTTGATGTTTCGGTCCAGGATGGTCGCGGCAGCGCCTATTCGGTGCAAGTCGTCGGCGCCGGACAGATCGATGTCGGCGAGGCGGAGTTGAGCCCGATGGCGTCGGCGTTGGAGCGCGGCGCGAAGGTCGTCGCCATCGCGCAGATGTTCCACAAGAGCGCGATGTCGGTGATCGTCGATCGCGATTCGGGAATCGTCGCCGGCGCCGGACTCAAGGGCAAGAATATCGTCGCACTCGCCGGCGGCCCCTGGGTGCAGGTGCTCGATCCGTATTTCAAGCGGGTCGGCCTTAAGCGCGACGACGTGAATATGATCTTCGTCGACGGCGGCGCCCTCGCGACCACCTACACGTCACGCAAGGCCGACGCCATGATGACGACCGGCCCGTGGTTCATGCCGTATGTCGATCCGGTCCGCCCGTCGCGCAAATTCGACGCATCCGATGCCGGAATTGTCTTTCCAGGCGTGGGCTGGGTGGTCAATCGCGACAGCATCGAAAGCAAGAAGGCTGCGTTGACCAAATTCGTTGCCGCGCAGATGCGGGCGATCCGTTACATTTATGACGGCCACGAGGATGAGGCGGTCGCGGCGATGGTCGCTGCCCGACCGAACGGCAAGCTCAACACAGTCGCGCTGCGCGGCCAGATCGTCGCCTATCGCGACTACTGGAAGACCCCGGCGACCGCCGACAAGCCCGAGGGCTGGCAATCCGCCGAGGAGTGGGCCGACCAGATCAAGGTCATGGAGGAGGCGGGCGTGTTGAAGCCGGGCCGCAAGCCGGCGGACTTCTTTACCAACGAGCTCGTGGACGCCGCCGAAAAGACCCTCCATTGAGAATGGGCGTAATGGCACAGGATGCCTGTGCGAAATGCCCCTGTTTCCGGGCCGAACGCTGACGCGCCAGGATCGTCTGCTACTACCGATATGGAAATCATTCTGTACCCGAACCTCACCACAAAGCTAAGAAAAAACCCCGGTGAAGTTCACCGGGGCTTCGATCGATGCAGTGTATCGATGTGGTGTTTCGCTGAGCGAAATCTTGCGGCTTACCGCAGCAGCGCGATGAAGTCGGTATCCTTGCCGGTCTCGCGACCCAGGCCATCGTCGCCGATCAGAAGCGATGCACCCGCCTCCATGTAAGGCGTGACCCGCGCCAACACTTCCGGCGGCAACTCGATCCGATCGAGAGCCTGAAGGGCGGCGCGCTTCTGTGCCTCCTGCGGCAACATCCCGGTGCGCTCGTTGCGCGTCACGGTCCGGGTGCGGCCCCTGACGGTAATCGTCTCGGTCGTCGGGTGCTCGGTCGCCAAGGACACTGCGATCCAGCGGAAACCATTGCCGTCCGCAGTGCGCGCGGCGGTGAAGACATGGGTCCCGAACGGCTGGTCACGATTCGCGATCGTCACCGGAACGTCGAACAGCGGCTCGAAGCCCTTGCGGACGAAGAGCTTGCCTTCCTTGCGGCTGACGAACAACGAAATGAAGCCCGCCTTGATCATCGGCTTGTCGGGCTTTGCCAGCGGCAGCGGAATGCGGTCCGCCGGCGCGAGGCTCGCGAGCATCACCGGCGGCGTCTCCCTGGCGGCGGTCGACATCAGGGCTGGCACGGCGCCGTCCGGCTTCGTCGAATCGGCAGTCGCCGGCACGATCGTGAGCACGCCTGAACTCGGCGGGTCGATGGTGTTCGCCGCAGGCTTCACCTCGGCGGTAACCGCCGGCGTGGCCGGGGCGGCTGCTTCGGGGACAGCCTCGGGCTCCGGAGCGGGCGGCGTCGGCTTCGTTCCGATCGCAGTCAGCAGCTTATGGCTGATGTCATAAGGCGTGACCTCGCCCGGCGAGACGATGACACGCACGCCGAGTTGCGTCATGCCCCACAACCGCGTTGCCATCGCGTCGGGCAAGCGGATGCAGCCGTGAGATGCCGGATGGCCGGGCACCACTCCGAGATGCAGCGCGATGCCGGACCAGGTGATGCGCTGCATGAAAGGCATCGGCGCGCCGCTGTAGATATTCGAGTGGTGATAGCGGTCCTTCTGGATGACGCTGAACACACCCATCGGCGTCGGATGTCCGGGCATGCCGGTCGACACCGACGACGACGCGATCGGATTGCCGTCGTCATAGACCGTGACGTGCTGGTTGCCGATCGAGACGGCGATGATCAGCGGACCGACTGGCGGCGGCGGCGCGGCGGGCTTCGCCGCCTTCGTCGTCGTCCCCGTGGGCTCGGACGAGCGGCGGGCGACGGGCGCTGCCCTTCTATATCGGTATGAGTAAGGATCGCCGTAGCTGTAGCCCCCACCGTAATAACCGTAGCCGTTATAAGCGGCGATGGCGTGGTTCGGCACAGCGGTCAGGCAGAGGCCGAGCGACGCGGCTGCTGCGGTCCACCCAAGGCCCTTACGGGTCGCCGATTCTCTCATTTTAATTCCCCTTGAACGCGCGGTAGGAACTTTTGGAAAGACGAGTCTCAGAACCGATAGTTCAGGCCGACCTTCAGCATCTGGATATTTCGGCTCACGCTGAGATTATCGGCGGCCGGGGCGAACACCGTCGAATTGACGTTCCAGGTGTTGAGGCCGAGGTAGTCGTATTCGATCTTGGCGGACCAGTTCGGCGTGAAGCCGTATTCGATGCCGGCGCCCACGAGCCAGCCGCTGTTGGTGTTGGAAGCGGACACTGCCGCGCCGGTGAGGTTGTTGGTCACCGTCGCGCTGTTGTTGACCCAGCCGCCGCCGGCCTTGCCGTAGAACAGCCAGTTGCCGGACGCGACGCCGAAGCGCGCCGCCAAGGTGGTCACCCAGCTGGTGTTCGCGCTCGCGGTCACGAACCCGCCGGTCCGCGACGCATTCAGCGCGGTCGCGTCGAAATCCCACTCGGCGCCGAACACGAAGTTCGAGATCTGGTAATTGTAGCCGACCTGACCGCCGCCGATGAAACCGCTCTTGCTGTCGCCGAGGCTTGCGCCGGTGAAGCTGTCGGTCATGGTGCCCGACGCCCAACCGGCCCCGAGGTTGCCGCCGACGTAGAAGCCGGTCCAGTTGTAGATGAAGATCGGCGCCGGAGGCGGCATGTAGGGGATGGGCCGGCCGAGATCGGCCGCAGAAGCCCCGTATGCGCTGGCCAGCAGTGACACAGCCGCGGTGATCGAAATCGAAATGTTACGCATGTTCCCCCTCCACCCAATGAGATGCCCCTATTGGCTTAGTGTCCTGAGGAGGCGGATAGGTTCGAAGGGGTTCACGATTTTGAATCGTTTTATCGAGGTGTGACCCGGAAGCCACAACAGACCGATATGGATCAGCGCCGAGACGCGGCTGCCCGAAGCGCCCGCTTGTGGCCGCGGTGTCACTGAGCGCTTCCGGCGGAGCCCGCTCGCCTTCGAGGCAAATGATCGTCAACGGGGCGACGCACGTGCGTCCGTTCGACGAAGACATTGCCGGTGCACCCGCGCGTTTACATGATCAACGGATTTTCCGCCCATGCCGACCAGCGCGAACCGACCACCTGGCTGTCGCGCATCAGCGGCGTTGTGGCGGCCGTACTCCGTCCCAGCGAAGAGAGCGCCATGCGCGCCCTCGCAGGCTTTCTCGGCAGCATGCGGGTCGGATGCTGCGCATTAAGGACCGAGTCAAAATCTGACCGCAGGCGGAGCACGCCTCAGTGCGAGATCATCCACGGCCGGCTTGTGGGAAAGCTCTTCGTTCCGCCCTTGCCGCGTTTCACCATCCGTGAGGTCGACGGCGAACAGCATGAGCAGCCGGCGCGGTGGCTGCCTTTCATCGACGACAGCGTGCGCGGCGCATTCGCGCTGCGCTCGTTGGTCGCGTGCGCGAGCCGCAGCTCGGCCGAGGTATTCACGCAGCGCGGTGCGGTCAGGATCACGCGCGGTGCGCTACGCCCGCATTCTGGGCAATCGGACGGCTGTTCGAATTCCGACATCGCGCGCATCATGGTGAAGGGGCCGCAGCGCTTGCACATGTACTCGTAGACCGGCATGGCGCATGTCCTTTCGTGAAATCTGCATTCAGTTGATCGCTGCGGCAGCACGATGCCGCCGCAGCGGAGGAACCATTTTTACTTGTCCGGGGACATCGGAATATCGATGCCGCCCTTCACGTGCTTCACCGGTCCGGCGGCGCTTGGCATCACGTCGAACTCGAAGATATCCGTCGGCAGCCATAGCGTCGCGCACGCATTCGGGATGTCGACGACTCCGGAAATATGTCCCTGCACCGGTGCCGTGCCGAGGATCGCGTAGGCCTGCGCTTTCGAATAGCCGAACTTGGTCAGGTATTCGATCGCGTTGAGGCAGGCTTGGCGATAAGCAACGTGAACGTCGAGGTAGTGCTGCTTGCCCCATTCGTCGACCGAGATGCCTTCGAAGATCAGGTAATCGTTGTAGGTCGGGGTGATCGGCGACGGCTTGAAGATCGGGTTCTTGATCCCGTACTTCGTCATGCCGTCCTTGATGACCTCGACCTTGAGATGCAGCCAGCCCGCCATTTCGATGGCACCGCAGAACGTGATCTCGCCGTCGCCCTGGCTGAAGTGCAGGTCGCCCATGGAGAGGCCGCCGCCCTTCACGTAAACCGGGAAATAGATCTTCGAGCCGCGCGACAGGTCCTTGATGTCGCAATTGCCGCCGTGTTCGCGCGGCGGCACCGTGCGGGCGCCCTGCGCGGCGATCTTGGAGCGCACGTCGCCGCGCGCGGTGCCGGCATGAGCGGTTTCGGCGAACGGCGGCGCCGCGAGCGGCGGCACGCGGTTCGGATCGGTCGCGATGAGATCGGCCTCGCGCTTGTTCCAGGTGTCGAGCATCTTTTGATCGGGCAAGCAGCCGATCAGGCCGGGATGGATGAGGCCGGCAAAGCGGACACCTGGAACGTGGCGCGAATGGGTGTAGAGGCCCGAAATGTCCCAGATCGACTTCTGCGCCAGCGGGAAATGGTCGGTGAGGAAGCCGCCGCCGTTCTTCTTGGAGAAGAAGCCGTTGAAACCCCATAGGCTCTCCGGCAACGCGCCGACATCGAGAAGGTCGACCACCAGAAGGTCGCCGGGTTCGGCCCCCTCGACACCGATCGGACCTGATAGGAAGTGCACGATGGTCAGGTCAATGTCGCGCACATCGTCGGCCGATTCGTTGTTTTTGATGAAGCCGCCGGTCCAGTCATAGGTCTCGATGATGAAATCATCGCCCGGTTTTACCCAGGCGATGATCGGAATGTCGGGATGCCAGCGATTATGGATCGCCTCGTTCTTGTAAGGGGATTGCGAAAGGTCGATTTTGACAAGGGTTTTAGGCATTACCAACTCCTTCTGCTCTTGTGGGCACTCGGACACTCATGTTTTTGGCGATACTGGCGCTCGCGAGTTGGCGGGCGGTCCTCCGGTCTCATCAAGCCGCGCCGGTTTGCCGCTTAGCGTTAAAGAACGGATCAGACGGCGAGGTACTGTGCGATGGTCGCCTCATCGACTTGCGCGCGCGTGTCGCTATGGACGATGCGGCCGTCCTGCATGACCAGAATGCGATCCGCGACATCGAGGATGAAGCTCAGGACCTGCTCGCACACCACGATGCACAGATTGCGCAGCAGGCGTATCTCCTTGAGGAGCCGTGCAATGTCTTTGATGACGGACGGCTGAATCCCCTCGGTCGGTTCGTCGAGCAGAAGAATCTTCGGATCGCTCGCCAGCGCCCGCGCTATCGCAAGCTGTTGTTGCTGGCCGCCCGACAGATTGCCGCCCCGCCGTTGCTCGAACTCGCGCAGCACGGGAAACAGCCGATAGATTTCTTCCGGGATGTCGCTCTTTCCAGTCACCACGCGCCCGGTTTCGATGTTCTCCCGTACCGTCATGGTGCCAAAGATCTGGCGTCCTTGCGGAACGTAGGAGAGCCCCTGCTTGACCCGCGAATGGCTCGGCAAATGGGTCACGTCCCTGCCTTCGACCAGAACCTGGCCGGATCGCGACGGCATGACGCCGATGAGCGATTTCATCAGCGTCGTCTTGCCCATGCCATTGCGGCCGACGATGGCTACGATCTCGCCGGGCGTAACGGTGAAATTGACGCCGTGAAGCACTTCGCTTTGGCCGTAGGCCACGTTGAGATTGCGAACGTCGAGCACGACCTTGTCTCCTCAATGCCCCAGATAGACTTCCTTGACCTGCGGATCGTTCTGGATCTTCGCCATATTGCCTTCCGCCAGGACCTTGCCCTGGTGCAGCACTGTCACCCGGTGCGCGATGCTCTCGACGAACTTCATGTCGTGTTCGATGACGACGACGGCGCGTCCCTTGGAGACGCGGCCGAGCAACTCCGCCGTACGCGTGCGCTCGGACACGCTCATGCCGGCCACCGGCTCGTCGAGCATGAGGAGTTCGGGGTCCTGCATCAGCAGCATCCCAATCTCGAGCCACTGCTTCTGGCCGTGGCTCAAGGTCTCGGCCATGCCGTCGAGCTGGTCTTCGAGGAAAATCATGCCCGCGATCTCGCGCACTCGCTCGATCACTTCCGGGGTGCGCTTCCAGAATAACGCGCCGCCGACGTTGCGGCCGCGCGGCACCGAGATTTCGAGGTTCTCGAATACGGTCAGATCTTCGTAGATCGACGGCGTCTGGAACTTGCGGCCGATGCCGCGCCGGACGATCTCGTGCTCCTTGAGCCCGGTGATCTCCTCATCCTTGAACTTGATCGAACCGCTCGACACCTTGGTGCGGCCGCAGATGAGATCGAGCACCGTGGTCTTGCCGGCCCCGTTGGGGCCGATGATCACGCGCAGCTCGTCCTTGTCGATGTAGAGGTTGAGGCCGTTGACCGCCTTGAACCCGTCAAACGAGACCGTGACGTCTTCAAGCGCGAGCAGGAAGTCGGTGCTGGAGGACATGGGCGGCCCCTATTCGGCGGCTTGCGGGCTCGGATGGCCGGCGGCGCGGCGTCCGCCGAACCGGCCAATGAGCGGCACGAGCTGATCGGTGACGAGGCCAGCGAGCCCACGCGGGAAGGCGAGGACGACGGCGATGAACAGGCCGCCCATGGCAAACAGCCACAGCTCCGGAAAGCTTTCGGAAAAGACGGTCTTGCCCCAGTTGACGAGGAGCGTGCCGACCACCGCGCCGACGAGCGAGTGACGGCCACCGACCGCGCAGAAGATCACCATATCGATTGACGGCACGATGCCGACGAATGACGGCGACATGAACCCGACCTGCAGGGTGAACATGGCGCCGCCAACGGCGGCGAGAGCCGACGCCATGCAGAAAACAAATATCTTGAAGTTCGCGACGTCATAGCCGGAGAACCGCACCCGGTCCTCCTTGTCGCGCACGGCGACGAGGATGCGCCCGAGTTTGCTGGAGATCACGAACCGAGCCAGCAGCATCGATCCGAGCAGCAGCGCGCAGCACACGAAGTAGAGAATGTACTTCGCGTGGTCGGTGCGGATATCCCAGCCGAGCATCGTACGCAGGTCGGTGATGCCGTTGATGCCGCCGGTATAGTCCTGGCGCCCGACGATCAGGATCGTCAGCACGGCGGCAAGCGCCTGGGTGATGATGGCGAAATAGACGCCGCCGACACGGCGCTTGAACATAGCCACACCGACGATGAACGCGAAGATCGTCGGCACCACGATCACGGCTATGAGCGCAAACGGCAGATACTTGAACGGCACCCAAAAGAACGGCAGCTCGGTAAGTTGATTCCAGTCCATGAAGTCTGGAATCCCGGGGGTAGATTGGATCTTGGTGTTGGCGACGCTCGACGCCTCAAGCTTGAGAAACATCGCCATGCAGTAGCCGCCCAGTCCAAAGAAGACGCCCTGGCCGAGGCTCAATATCCCGGTGTAGCCCCAGCAGAGCACGAGGCCGACGGCGACGAAGGCGTAAGTCAGGTACTTGCCGACGAGGTTGAGACGGAAATTGTCGAGAAGCAGCGGCAAAACCACCACGATCAGCAGGGCGACCAGGGCGAAGCCGATCAGTTCGAGGATGCGATTGTTCTTGAGCATTGCCGACATGGATCACCTTCTGACCTTGAGGACAAAGAGGCCCTGCGGTCGCAACATGAGGAGACCGATGACGATGAGAAGTGTGAGCACCTTCGCCATCGAACCGGACAAGAAGAATTCGAGCGTCGACTGCGATTGGGAGATGGTCAGTGCCGATGCGACGGTGCCGAGCAGGCTTTGCGCACCGCCGAACACGACGACGAGGAAGGTGTCGACGATGTAGAGCTGGCCGGCGGTCGGACCTGTGGACCCGATCATCGTGAATGCCGAGCCGGCGATGCCGGCGATGCCGCAGCCGAGCCCGAATGTCAGCTGATCGATATGCCGCGTGTCGATGCCGACGGCTTCGCTCATGGTGCGATTGGCAACGACCGCGCGAACCTGGAGACCCCAACGCGACCGGTACATCAGGACCGCCACCACCGCGGTAATGACGAGCGTAAGCCCCATCACGAACAGGCCGTTGATTTGTACCTCGATGGAATCGGTGATGGGAAGCGCGCCCATCATCCACGGCGGCAGCTCGACGCCGACTTCGCGCGCACCGAAGATCGAGCGGAACGCCTGCTGCATGATCAGGCTCAATCCCCAGGTCGCAAGCAGGGTATCGAGCGGCCGCGCATAGAGGTGACGTATCAGCAGCCACTCAACGGCGAGGCCAAGCGCGCCCGACACGATGAAGGCCACCGCCATCGCGACGAAGAAGTATCCGGGATAGAGACCAGGCAGATAGGTCTGGCACAGGTGCGAGCACAGATACGTCATGTAGGCGCCGAGGATCATGAACTCGCCGTGCGCCATGTTGATCACGCCCATCTGGCCGAAGATGATGGCGAGACCCAGCGCCATCAGCACGAAGACCGAAAACAGGATCAGGCCGGCAAAGCCTTGCATCGCCAGGATCGAGCCCCATTCGCCAAGCGAATAGCCCATGAGCATGTGCGGCTCCTGCGTGTTGTGCGGCGGATTCGAAAACGCGGGTTGGTTGGTTCGCCCCGGCGCTTGGAAAATGCGCCGGGGCGATGATCGTCTGCGGGTTACTGGTAGCCCTTCGGGAACGGATCGGGCTCCATCAGGTTCGCGGTCTCGTAGATGACGTCGTACTGACCGTCGGCACGGGCGCGGCCGACGCGGGTCTTGCTCCACAGGTGATGGTTCTCGTGGATGCGTACGTAGCCTTCGGGCGCGCCCGTGAACTCGACACCGGGCGATGCGGCCGCGACCTTGTCGATGTCGAACGAGCCCGCCTTCTCGACGGTGAGCTTCCATAGCCACGGGCCGAGATAGGCGGCCTGGGTGACGTCGCCGATCACGGTCTTGTCGCCCCACATCTTATGGAAGGCGGCGACGAATGCCTTGTTGTTGTCGTTCTTGAGCGACTGGAAATACTTCATGCAGGCATAGGCGCCGACGATGTTCTCGCCGCCGATGCCGTCGATTTCGTCCTCGGTGACCGAGATCGTCATCAGCGTCTGCTTGTTGAGATCGATGCCGGCGGCCTTGAGCTGCTTGTAGAAAGCGACGTTGGAGCCGCCGACGATGATCGCGTAGATCACGTCGGGCTTCGACAGCTTCATCTTGTTGATGACGGAGTTGAACTGCGTCGAGCCGAGTGGGAAGTATTCTTCGCCGAGCACTTTCAGCTTGAGCACGTTTTCGATGTGCTTGCGGGCGATCTTGTTCGACGTCCGCGGCCAGATGTAATCGGAGCCGAGGAGATAGAAGGTCTTGGCCTTCTTCTCCTTCTGCACCCAATCGAGGCCGGCAAGGATCTGCTGGGTCGCTTCCTGGCCGGTGTAGATGACATTCTTCGACTGCTCGAGACCTTCATAGAAAGTCGGGTAGTACAGCATCCCGTTGTACTGTTCGAACACGGGCAGCACGGCTTTGCGCGACGCCGAGGTCCAGCAGCCCATGACGGATGCGACCTTGTCGTTGACGAGGAGCTTTTTTGCCTTTTCGGCGAAGGTCGGCCAGTCGCTCGCGCCGTCTTCCTGGATGAACTTGATCTTGCGGCCGAGCACGCCGCCTTGAGCGTTGATCTGCTCGATCGCGAGCTTCTCGGCCTCGACCGAACCGGTCTCCGAGATGGCCATGGTGCCGGTCACGGAGTGTAGGATGCCGACCGTGACGTCAGTGTCGGTGACCGCAAGGCCGGTGGTGTTGACCTTCGCGGTCGGGAATTGCTGCGCAAGCGCGTGCGGCGGCAGCAGCGCGGCTGCCGACATCGCGGCCGTGCCCATGAGCAATTTGCGGCGGGACAAGGGTTCGATTTTCGGGATTTCAAATGACATGTGGCGCCTCGCTTCGTTGATCGGTGGGGACGGAGGGCTACTTGCCCCCTCGGACCGATAGTGAAGCGGCCATACCGCAATGCAGCATACGTCAATTGACGTATGTTCCTACGTTATTTTACCCATCACAGTATCGGTCAGGCGCGGCGGCCGCGCATAGGCATCCGGGCCGATGGCACGGCTGGCGGTTTATGCCTCATATTGCAGCGGAAACTGCCGGTACTTTCGTCACGTCGGTGGAACGGTTTGCGCATACATTCGACTGTCCGCGGGGTCGTCGTCGTCTCCCGGCGAGGAGGCACGAGGTACTTTTGCAACGCAATAAGTGCCGCAAGGAACAGTTGCGGAAACGGGATCGCAGTGGAGAAGAAAAAACCGAGAGAGGAGCCGTCCAGGCGAGCGAGCTGACAGGAGGAGCAGGATGACTGCTCATCAACGTATCGTTCGCGTCCGGCGAAACTATAACCAGTGGGTCGCCAATCAGACCCTCGAAGATTATGCCCTGCGCTTTACGGCGAAGAGCGCCCGCCGGTGGTCGAGCCTGCGCGTCGCGAATACCGCTATCGGCGCGATCTCGTTTCTTGCCCTCGAAGCGATCGGCGGCGCCGTCACTCTCAACTACGGGTTTGTCAACGCGACCAGCGCAATCCTGGCCGTCGGTGCTCTTATTTTCCTGACCGGTGTCCCGATCGCCTATTACGCCGCGAAATACGGTGTCGACATCGATTTGCTGACCCGCGGCGCGGGGTTCGGTTATATTGGCTCGACCATTACGTCGCTGATCTACGCGTCGTTCACGTTCCTGTTTTTTGCCATCGAAGCGGCGATCATGTCGCTCGCGCTCGAGCTATGGTTCGGCATTCCGCTGCCGATCGACTACGTCATCAGCTCGCTGGTGATCATTCCGCTCGTCACCCACGGCATAACGTTCATTAGCCGGCTGCAGCTTTGGACGCAGCCAATATGGGTCGTCCTTCACGTCCTGCCGTTTCTTTTCATCGCAGTCTACGACGCGCCGTCGTTCGATGGCTGGACGCACTACCAGGGAAGCGCGGGCGCGGACGGTCAGTCATTCAATCTCATCTTGTTCGGCGCGGCCTCGACCGTGGTGTTCTCTCTCATCGCGCAGATCGGCGAGCAGGTCGACTTTCTTCGCTTCCTGCCGGCGCAACGGCGATCGAGCACATGGTGGATCGCCTATCTCACCGCCGGTCCGGGCTGGATCGTCCCCGGACTGGTGAAGCTGCTCGCCGGCTCTTTTCTCGCTTATCTCGCCGTGAGCCACATGGTGCCCGTGGACAAGGCCGCGGAGCCCACGCAGATGTATCTCGTGGCGTTCCAGGACGTGTTTTCCTCGCCGCGGCTGGCGCTCGCCTTCACCTGCACGTTCGTCATCGTCTCCCAGATCAAGATCAACGTCACTAATGCCTATGCGGGTTCGATCGCCTGGTCGAACTTCTTCTCGCGCCTCACGCACAGTCATCCCGGCCGCGTCGTCTGGCTCGTCTTCAATGTCGCCATCGCCCTGCTGCTGATGGAACTCGGCATATTCAGGGCGCTCGAACACATCCTCGGCCTCTATTCGCTCGTGGCCGTGGCGTGGGTCGGCGCGCTGGTCTCCGATCTCGTCGTCAATAAGCCGCTCGGGCTGAGTCCGCCGTTCATCGAGTTCAAGCGCGCCCATCTTTACGACATCAACCCGGTCGGCGTCGGCTCCATGATGCTGGCGACGCTGATGGGCGTCCTTGCCTATTCCGGGGCCATGGGCACAACGCTTCAGGCGCTCGCGAGCTTCGTCGCCCTTGGCGTAGCCTTTGCGTCAGCGCCGGCAATCGCCGCCGTCACCGGCGGCAAATATTATCTGGCGCGTACGCCGCGCACGGTGGTCGGTGGGCCGGCGACGGTGCGATGCTGCATTTGCGAGCACCACTTCGAGGCCGAGGATATGGCGCAGTGCCCCGCCTACTCCGGGCCGATCTGCTCGCTGTGTTGCTCGCTCGAAGCGCGGTGCCACGATTTCTGCAAGCCGGCCTCTCGCCTGTCCCATCAGGTCGGCACGTGGATGAGCCGCACCTTGCCGGGCTGGATGGTGCGGTCGATCAATGCCGACATCAGTCACTTCGTCGGCGTGCTGTTGTTGTTCGCCGCAATCATCGGATCGGTGCTGCTATTCGTCTATTTCCAGGTGTCCTTCGAGCCGAACGTACACAAGGAAATCCTGCGCTCGGCATTGTGGACGGTGTTCTTCATCCTAGCGATCGTCGCCGGCGTCGCGGCGTGGCTGTTCGTGCTCGTGCATGAGAGCCGCCGCGTCGCCGAAGAGGAGAGCCGGCGGCAGACCGAGCTGCTGATGCAGGAAATCGAGGCGCACAAGCGTACTGACGCCAAGTTGCAGGAGGCCAAGGAGAAGGCGGAAGCGGCCAGCAAGGCGAAGAGCCGCTACGTGGTTGGGCTCAGCCACGAATTGCGCACGCCGCTCAATGCGGTCGTCGGCTATGCTCAAATCCTCGAGCGCGATCCCGCGATCCCTGCCCGCAGGCTCGATGCGATCCAGGTGGTCCGCCGCAATGCCGAGTATCTCTCCGGGCTCATCGACGGCCTGCTCGATATATCGAAGATCGAGGCTGGCCGTTTTGAAGTGAACCGCAACGAGGTGCGGCTGCGCGAATTCCTCGATCAGCTCGTGGCCATGTTCCGCCTTCAGGCCGCCGCCAAGGGCATCGAGTTTCGGTTCGAGACGTCGCAGAACCTGCCGACGGCGGTCTACACCGACGAAAACCGCCTCCGCCAGATTCTCATCAATCTCCTGTCCAATGCCATCAAGTTCACGGACAAGGGGCACGTCACCATGCGGGTCGGCTACCGCAACCAGGTCGCCCGCTTCGAGGTCGAGGACAGCGGCATCGGCATCCACCGCGATGATGTCGAGCGCATCTTTCAGCCGTTCGAGCGCGCGAAGCACGGTCCGGTCAGTGCGCAAGCCGGCACCGGGCTTGGCCTCACCATCACGAAGATGCTGGCCGAGATCATGGGCGGCGAGATCACCGTGCGTAGCGAACCGGGACGCGGCAGCACTTTCCAGGTGAAGCTGATGCTGTCGGAGGTAATGCGGCCGCGCAGCGGCCTGCCAATCGAACATCGGCTGCGCGGCTATGAGGGACCGCGCCAGATCATCCTGGTTGTCGATGATGACAAGATTCACCGCGACCTCGTGCGCGAGCTCTTGGAGCCGCTCGGCTTTACCGTCCTGACAGCCGCGAACGGGGCCGAATGCCTGGCGATGATCGGCGAATTCCGCCCCAATCTGGTGCTGCTCGACGTTTCGATGCCGGAGATGGACGGGTGGGAGGTTGCGCGACAGATCCGCCACAAGCTGCGCGAACGCTCGGCGATCATCATGTTGTCGGCGATCACCTTGGAAAAGGATCGCGAACTCGCGCCCGACCGCGCCTACGACGAATACTTGATCAAGCCGATCGATTTTCGGCAGATGCTTGAGAAATTCCAGACCTTGCTCGATATCAAATGGACCATGGAGCCGACCGACAGTGACAACCGGCGGGCGGTGTCGTCGACGAAATCCGGTGTGTTGCCGGCGGAGGATCTCGATGCACTGATTACACTTGGCCAGATCGGGCATTATCGCGGCATCACGGCGCGGCTCGACGAGATCGATAGCCGCCTGCCGGAGCTCACCGGATCGACGGCCGAGCTACGCGCCATTCTCAATTCATTCAACATCACGCACTTGCTCGCTGTCCTGGAGATGCAGCGGAAAGTTCATGCGCGCTAAGGACGCTGGAGACATCATTCTGATCGTCGATGACTCGCCCGACACCCTGCGCATGCTGACCGATGCGCTGGAGGAGGCGGGCATGACGGCGCTCGTCGCCCTCGAAGGCGCGCAAGCGCTCGCGATCGCCGCGAAGATCACACCCGACGTCATCCTGATGGACGCCGTGATGCCGAGCATGGATGGCTTCGAGACTTGCCGCCGGCTCAAGCGCAACAAGGCGCTCGCTCATGTGCCGGTGATCTTCATGACCGGCCTCAGCGACACCCGGGACATCATCAAAGGACTTGAGGCGGGCGGCGTCGACTATGTGACGAAGCCGATCGTGCCGGACGAATTGCTGGCACGCATACGTGTCCATCTTGCCAATGCCCGCCTCGCCCATAGCGCTCGCGCCGCGCTCGATGCATCCGGGCGCTACCTGCTGGCAACCGATACGTCGGGCCGCGTGTTGTGGTGCACGCCGCAGACCGCGACCTTTCTCGGCCTCGCCTTCGGCGACTTCCACGGCGCCGGCTATCGGTTGCCGGCAAACGTGCAGGAGTGGCTGCGGAACCGCGCCCACGCCGGCGCGAGCTTCACGCCGGATTGGGTCGCGCTTGCGAGCGATTCGAGCCCGCTCAAATTCCAGCTGTCTTATGTGGGCGAAGTCGCGCCAGACGAAATCCTGTTGCGCCTCATCGAGACCGAGAGCGAGAACGACAACCTCGTCCTCAAGCGCAAGCTGCAACTTACGCAGCGCGAGTCCGAAGTGCTGATGTGGATCGCGCGAGGCAAGTCGAACCGCGACATCGCGGAAATCCTCGACCTGAGCCCGCGGACCGTCAACAAGCACCTGGAGCAGATCTATGCCAAGCTCGGGGTCGAGAACCGCGCCTCCGCGGCCGCGCTCGCCGTTCGCATGCTCGGCGTGCGCTAGCACGTGCGCGCCGATGGGCGGTGCGCTCAGCACGCCTGGAAGTCCAGTCGCCAATTTGGGTGATTAAGACCGATGGCGCAGTTCATCGCTCGGGAGCGCGTTCCGGGCCACTGCTCTGCCCAAGGCTGCCGATCCTTTCGAATTGTATGTGATTTCGTTCGACACCTTGGCAGAAATGACCTCGTCGGGCGTGACGGGATATTTCCGAACCGGTTCCATGCTGAGCCAGGTAACGTACCTGGTGTCTGCTTGGTTCCGGCCGTGCATCAACCAGCCGAGCAGACGATGAAAAAAGCTCCGGCGTGAGGGTGCCGGGACTCAGCCCGTTGCCGGAGCAACGGAATGCGATGCCGCGCATTTGCATTTATTATTTTTTCTTTGCAGCGGTTTATCGGCAGCGGTTTATCGCTTCGTGCCCATTAAATTCGGAACGTCACTCTTAGTTCCGGACGGCAAGGCGGACCTGCCACCCTTGGGCCGGCCAGCCGGTGCGCGGATTGAGGATATGGCAAAAGCGGCGGCCATCGATCTCGATGAAACGCTCGTAATCGCCGCTCGTCGCGATCGCCCCGTCGACAAGGTCGATCGTTGCCATGGCCCGCGATTAATCTCGCGGATGGCGGATGCCGACGCGCCACGGCTGACCGCCGGGCCGGGCCCGATCAGGCGGATGTCCCCGCCGAGATCGACAAGGCCGTGGCGAATGCCGATCGCCATGCATATGCCGGCCGCCCGGTCGGCTGCGTATTCCTTGCCGACGCCGCCGAAGTCGAGCTCCATGCCTGAGACCTCAAAGCTCAGATGCGGCTTCTCCCATTTGAGCTCGTCGAGGCCAATCCGCGGCAGTAGCGCAGCGATGTCCCCCTCACGCGGTATTTGCGGCGCCGAAAAATCCCATACCTTGCGCAGCAGCCCAGACGTGATGTCGAACAGCCCGTCGCTCTTGCGGTAACACGCGAAGGCCTAGTCCAGGAGTTCCTGCGGTTTCCTCGTCGACGGCGACTGTTCCGCCCGTCAACGCAACGGCATTGATGCGCGACAATTCACTGTCGGCGCGGTAGCGCGAAAAGCGCGCCTTGATCCGACCAATTTCCCTCGTTGCCGCGGCGGCGGCGTTGACCGCAGTGCTCTCGTCGGCGTCGCCGAAACGCAGCGCGCAGTCCGAGCCCAGGGCGAAAAAATGCCGCGTGTGGTCCATCGATTCAGGTCAGCGCGCGGCGATCGAGGCCGGCGGCGATCGGGCGCGGTACGATGGCACTTGCTGTTGTCCTTACGCCGCAGAAAAGCCTCACGTCTTGAAGATATCATTCACGCAAGGCGGGTGGGCAAGGTACGCGCAGAGGCGCGATGCGCGACGGGCCGAAAAAATGGCGCGGCCCGCTCCGGCCACTTTGATATTTCTCAAGGCTGTCCGCTTTCCTTTACGGCCTCAGTTGCTTTCGCGAGCGGGCTGTCAGGTGCTTGTCAGGATCGGGGACCAGATTGACGCATTGAGATGGAGCGGGGCTTCGATTCGGTTACCCAAGCAAATCGCCGGCCCACGATTCGATCGGATTGGTGATGCGGATCCTGCTTGTCGAGGACCATCGGCGCCTGGCTGACACGATCATCGAAGGCTTGGCGGGTTTCGGCATGGGCGTGGACCATTTCTCAACCGCTGATGACGGGCTCGAAGCCGCGAAAAGCGTCGGATACGATGCGCTCATTCTCGATCTCGGTCTTCCCGATCGCGACGGTCTGGAAGTGATTGGCGAGCTGCGAGCGTCCGTCAACCGCGTCCCCATCCTCATATTGACCGCTCGCGACGGAGTTGAGGACCGCGTAACCGGACTCGACAAAGGAGCCGACGACTACCTGCCCAAGCCCTTTGCGATGACCGAGCTTGCGGCGCGTCTGCGCGCCTTGCTGAGGCGGCCCCATGGGCCGTTGGGTGCCACGATCGATATTGCGAATCTCTCGCTCGACACTGTCGTGCGCCAAATCAAGATCGATGGACGTGTCGTTGCGATCTCCCCTCGTGAACTCGACGCCCTCGAACTCCTCATGCGCCGTGCAGATCAGGTGGTATCGAAGCGGTTGTTGGAAGATTTGATCTATGGATTGAGCGCAAATGTGACGACGAACACGATTGAAGCCCTGATGTCACGCCTCAGGCGAAGGCTTGAAGCTTTAAACGCGCGGGTGACCGTCCACACGCTGCGCGGGATTGGCTACCTACTCACGGAATAGATCGATGTCATTGTCGTCCCGCATTATTGTCCGGCTATCCGTCACGAGCTTGATTGCCACGTGCGTTGCCTATGGATGGCTTTACATCAAGCAAAGCCGTGTCGAGGGCTATTTGCGTCAGCGCACGCTCACCCGACAGGCCCAGGAGATCGCGCGTTTCATATCCACCAACGCCAACGGCGAAGCTGAACTTAAGTTGCCCGCCGATCTCCATGAGGCTTACAACAATCCGGATAGCCCATACCGATATGTCATTCGGGACGAAGCGGGCCGGGTTGTCTCAACATCAGTCCATGATGTTGGGGCGCTGTCGCCGCCCCCATTGGACAAAAATCTTCCGCGAGAGTCAAAAACGAATATCGCCGAGATCCATTCGACTTTTCCAACGAGTACCGGGAAGCGGACGTTTACGACAGAGGTAGAGCAAACAGCGTCGCGGTCGCGATCTTTGAATGCCGCGGTGTTCAACGAATTCGTAACCGATGGCGGCTGGTTGGGGATTCCGTTCCTGATTGCTTTGCTTTGCATCAGTGCCTATACCGTGAAAAAATCACTCGCGCCCCTTGATGATCTATCGTCAAGGGCCAAAAAGATTGATCCGGGCAATTCGACAATTCGCCTGCCGGATGGCGACATCCCGAAAGAAATCAGGCCGCTTGTCCGCGCCGTCAACAACGCGCTTGACAAACTCGACGAGGCTCTCGGCAAGCAACGCGAGTTCACGGCAAACGCGGCGCATCAGCTGCGCACGCCGTTGACCGTGCTGACCGCCAACATCGATTTGATGGCTGACAAGGATGGCGCTGCAAGATTGCGGCCTGACGTCGACCTGATGACGCGCATCGTCACTCAGTTGCTCGTGGTTGCAAGACTGGAGTCCTTGAGCATTCCGCTGGATCATACAGTCGAATTGTGTTCGTGCGCCCAGGCAGCGGCGCAAAGCCTGGGGCCGATCGCGATTTCGACGGGAAAGTCGCTTGAGGTTGAGGAGCCGGACGGTGCCGTGTTTGTTCGCGGCAACATTTCGGTCGTGACCGCGGCAGTTAGAAATTTGATCGAGAACGCCCTGCACCATAGCCCTGTGGGTGCGACGGTACGAATTCGCGTCACAGCGGGGCCGCCCGCCATCGAGGTAATCGATTCCGGTGCGGGAGTGCCGGCAGAATTGAGGGAAAAGATTTTCCACCGCTTCTGGCAAGGCGAGCGCAGTGAGAGAGGGGCGGGATTGGGGCTCGCGATCGTTCGTCAAATTATGCTCGCCCTTAACGGCAGCGTTTCAGTTTCCGAAGCGCCGGGCGGCGGACCGAATTTTGTCCTGCGCTTTCCCGCCTACAATGCGCCCGCTCAAAGCAAGGTCGCTTGATACCGTCGTGCCGTGCTAGGCGAGCAGAGAGCCGCTTACCATCAAATATACGCAACATCACCACGAAATTGCCATGATACACTGCGGAAACCTTTGAACCGCCCACGACCCGTCAGCCACCCGTCAGCAAAGTCGTGCACTAATAAGCACGCAAGGGGATGGGGGATCATCAATCGTGAGTTTCAGGGTTGTGGGCCGCTCGGCGCCAATGCGCCGGCCGGTCGAGGATGCCATTCGGGCAACGTACTGGAAGCATTTTGAAGCGCGGGTAGCCGCGCTTCCGGCAACGCTCGTGGCCAGCGTAAGCTCCACTGGAGTGGTGGAATCCGCAGCGGGCTTTCGCTTCTCGGACCAAGGGTTCTTTTCGGAATGCTATCTTGACGTTCCCGTCGAATCCGCGTTGCGGCAACGCACCGGCCGTGCGGTCGACCGGGCGCGCATCGTTGAGGTTTGCAACCTCATTACCAAGCAGGCAACCAATTTGCCTGCGTTTGTTGCCGGGATCATCGAGTTCATCGAACTCGCCGACAGCGATTGGGCGGTGTTCACCGCCACGCGGCCGCTGCGGACGATCCTTGAACGGCGCGGGCTGCACATGACCGAGTTGGTGCGCGCCGACCGCAGCCGCGTCGCATGCCCATCAGAGTGGGGGCGCTATTACGAGTACGATCCGAGAGTCATGATTGTCCATCGTGGCGCAGGCCTCGGACATTGTCCGCGCTCTTCGGGCGAAGTAATACCGAAGTACTGCGCCCATGCATGACTTCTTCACCGCGCTGGCGCGTTGCGCCACCGCAGCGGGCTCCCGACCCGCGCTCGTCGCGCAATCTCGCTGCTTTACGTACAACGAGCTACTGGGCCGCATTCATGCGGGAGCTGAATGGGCAAAGTGCCTGCCCGACCGGGTTGGGTTGCTATTCACAAACAGCGCAGACTACGCGTTGGCTGACCTTGCTCTCAGCTTTGCTGGAAAAGAATTGGTCCCGTTGCCGGCCTTCTTTTCCGACGGACAGCTCCGCCACATCGTTCGTACCGCCGCACTTTCCTATCTCGTGACGGACGCAATTTGCGGCGAGCGGGCGAGGGCGCTTGGACTGATCGCATCCGAATTGGGTGCAACACCTGTATCCGTTGCCGCGGCCGCCCCCAACTCACGCCGGATCATCTTCACCTCCGGTACGACCGCCGAACCCAAAGGCGTGCGACTGTCCGCTCGTCAAATGTTCGCAAGTATCCGGGCGCTTGCTAGCGCGACCGATGCGAGTGCGGAGGATCGATACCTCTCCGTTCTCCCAAGCGCCCTGCTGCTGGAGCAGATCGCGGGTCTCTACCTGCCGCTTCACGTCGGCGCCGCCATTCACATGCCAATCACATCCCATGGAAACGCGCACGGATTTTCTGTCGCCGCCGCGACCGAGGCGGCTAATCTGACCGCAACCGTCCTGGTGCCGGAACTACTGCATTCATGGACCAGTGAACTGGAGGCGCTCGATCGCAACGCCCCCACCTCACTACGTTTCGTCGCAGTGGGCGGCGCTCCCGTTCCCCTAAGCTTGATCGCGGCTGCGCGACGCCGCGGCATTCCGGTTTACGAAGGCTACGGCCTCACCGAATGCTGCTCTGTTGTCTCCGTCAACCGCCCCCCCGAGCACGGCATCGGCACCGCGGGGCGCCCGCTGCCAGGCGTCGAGGTTACCATTCGCGATGGCGAAATCATCGTCTCCGGTCCGACGATCATGAATGGATATCTGGGCGGACCCGACGTCACAGGAAACTGGGCAACCGGGGACCTCGGCGATTTCGATGCGCAGCGGCGATTGATCGTAAAGGGCCGCAAGGACAACATCATCGTTACGAGTACCGGAAGAAATATCAGCCCCGAATGGATCGAACAGCTGATCGCATCGGACGGGCATATCCGTCGTTGCGTCGTCGTCGAAAAGGACGGCGGGCTTGTTGCGGTCATCGTTCCTACGGAGAAGTCGATCACCCCATCTACCAGTAAGATGCGAGATATTCTCGCCAGTGCCTCGCGGTCAGCACCAGAGTACGCCCGGCCCCATCAGTATCTGCTTCTTGCCGAGAACGACCTGCACCACCTCGGACTTCTGACGCCGAACGGCCGTCCACGGCGTTCGGATATCCGCCGTCTCGTCAAGGCGCGCAGCGAAACGCTGTCCGACGCGCAGATCTAGGATCGTCATGTCGCAATTCCACGGTCTGCTCGCTGCGACAGCTTCCTTTCGCCAGGAGTTTGTCGAGGTGTCGCTCATTCAGGAGACAATGCGACAGGGCGCACCCAAAGCACTTTACCTGGATTTTCTCGGCCAAGCCTATCATCACGTCAAACATACGGTGCCGCTTCTTGCCCTTGCGGTTGCTCGGTGTGGTCCCGATCATCCGTCCTATCAGTCGGCGTTGATCGAATACATCGTGGAAGAGCGTGGTCACGAGGACTGGATTCTCGACGACATCTATGCGCTCGGCGGAGATGCCGAAGCGGTCCGTCAGGAATCACCGAGAACGCCATGCCGGATGATGGTTGGTCACGCATATTACCTGATTGACCACGTGTCGCCATTTGCCATGTTGGGAATGGTCCACGTCTTGGAGGGCATGTCGGTCGCCCTCGCCGGCACAGCAGTGTCAGCGCTTCAAAAGCGCCTGCAAACAAGCTCTACCGCGGGTTTTAAATATCTTACGACACACAGCGAACTCGACGTCGAGCATACCAAGTTATTCGAGAGCTTGGTGTGCGAGCTTGACCCGAGTCAAATGCCGATCGTGGTCGACGCGGCTTGTGAGTTCTACAAATTGTACGGCGACATTTTTCGCGACATCGATGCCCGACGAGATGACTTGCCCATTGTCGCAGAGTTGCGCGCGTCGGATCGAGTAAACTGAAAAACGCGATGGGCATTTTTACCAACAAAACGATCGTCATGACGGGTGGCTCCGGCGGCATCGGCACGTTGGTTGCAGGACAGCTCGTGCAAGAGGGTGCTCGCGTCGTCATTTTGTCCCGGAGAGACGAAGTTCCCGATAACGCAAAGCACATCGGCGCCGATCTCGCGACCATTGAAGGGATTGCGGCAGCGCAGGCAATCGTTGCTCGCGAAGCGCCCGACATTTTGATCAATCTGGCCGGCGTCCAATATTTCGGTCCACTTGAAAATCAGGACCTTTATGAACTCCACCGCAACTACATGATTAATCTCGTCGCGCCTGTTTCGCTTTGCCAGGCGTGTCTTCCGGCGATGAGAGAGCGGAACAGCGGTCAAATCGCCAATGTCGGCTCGGTGATGGGATCGATACCTTTTGCGTATTTCGCGACCTATTCGAGCGCCAAATCGGGCCTGCGCGCGTTTAGCGAGGCACTGCGGCGCGAATTGACAGGCACCGGAATTGCAGTGACGCATATCTCGCCGCGGGCCGTCAAAACCGCGTTCCTGACGGCGGAAATCAAAAAGTACATCCAGGTCACCAAGATGCACGTCGACAGCGCAGTGCCTGTCGCCGCGACCATCGTGGACGCCATCAGGCATGGACGTAAGGAGGTCTTCATCGGATTTCCGGAGTCGATATTCGTACGCGTGAACGCGCTGTGGCCTAGGTTGGTCGATTCAGCCGTCACGAAGAATGATCTGAAAGCAAAAGCGGTCCTGTCCTCACTTAATCCTTAGAGGAGCCATCTGATGCGTTCAACATTGGCAATTGCATTCACGGCGACGTTCCTGTGCCTCGGTGCCTCGGTTGATCTGTTCGCCGCCAGTAATCCGGCTATGAAGGCCGATATCCTGAGCTTGTCGCGGGAGTGGGAGCATATCAAGTTTGAGGTTGAAGGCCTCGATGAGCAGGAAAAGGAAATGGCCGCCCTCGCTGCCAAGGCTTCGGCGGTGGCGAAGAAATATCAGAACGCGCCGGAGGCTGTGATCTGGGTCGGGATCATCATGAGCGAACAGGCGTCCATGGCGAATGAAAACACCAGCCCTATTAAGGCGCTTCGGCTCGCAATCGCCGCGCGCGACGTTCTTGAGGAGGTCGAAAAGATCGATCCCGTTGCGGATGACGCTGGCGCGCCCACGAGTCTTGGCGTGCTGTATTACCGCGTCCCGGGATTTCCCTTGGGCTTCGGGGATAAGACGAAGGCCCGCAAGTATCTACTGGAGGCCGTGAAGAACGCCCCGAACGGGCTCGATGCCAACTATTTCTATGGCGATTTCCTCTTTCAACAAGGCGAATATACAGAGGCAGGGCAGGTCCTACGCCGCGCATTGAGTTTGCCTGCGCATCCGGACCGGCCGATGTGGGATAAAACCCGTCGCCTGGTCATTCAGGAATTACTGGTCAAGATACAAAAGCAAGCCGGCCGATAGGTTGGCTCGGGGGCTACGGCAAATACTTGCTCAACAGAGCAAGGAAGACGCTCAGCCTTTCTGGGCTGGCCGCAATGGGGGCGTTTATGCTGCAAGCGGTTCGAGAGACGAGGGACACAAGACTTTACGAGCGGTACGTCAATCCTCAATGGGTCAGGCTGCTGGACGTTCTGCAGATGAACGTGCGGTACCTCCGCTGCGTCGGCGCGGCGCTGCATAGCGCGGATGGGCGGACTATTCTCGATTTTAACTCCGGGTACTGCGTCCACAACGTGGGACATAACCACCCCAAGGTGGTGGCGGCCCTCAAGGAGGAGCTCGACCAGGACGGTCCCGCGATGTTGCAGAGCCATGTGGCCGATCTAGCGGGCGTTCTGGCAGCTCGGCTGTGTGACCTGGCCGGTGGCCGACTGTCCAGGGCATTTTTTGCATGCTCAGGCAGCGAAGGCGTCGAGGCTGCAATCAAGTTCGCGCGCGCGCACACCAAACGGCCGGGCATTCTTTCCGCAAACGGTGCTTTCCACGGCCTGACGTGTGGTGCGCTTTCCTTGATGTCGAATGACTTCTGGAGAGAGGGGTTTGGCTCCCTGTTGCCGGACACGGCATTCGTGCAGTTCGGTGGACTCGATGAACTTGAACGCAAGCTCGCCACCAAGACATTCGCAGCCTTCGTCCTGGAGCCTGTTCAAAGCGAGGCCGGAGTGGTCGTTCCCACCAAACACTACCTCCCCGCCGTGCAGGACTTGTGCCGCCGCTACGGTACATTGTTCATACTCGACGAAGTCCAAACCGGGCTTCATCGCACAGGCCCCTTCTGCGCGGCGGATCATTTCGGCGTTGAACCCGATATGATCGTGCTGGCCAAGGCGCTCAGCGGCGGCTTGGTGCCCTGCAGCGCTGTGCTGATGTCCGAAGAAATCTGCCGGTCGGTATACGGATCCCTCAAGCGCGCGTTTGTCCATACCTCTACCTTCAGCGAAAATAGTCTTGCGATGCGGGCCGCTCTGGCGACGCTCGATGTCCTCGAAGATGAGGACCTCGGACGTCGTGCTGCCACTGCCGGCGACCATCTCCGGCGCGCGCTCACGGAACGCTTGGCAGGTTACGAGATGGTCGGCGAAGTTCGTGGGCTCGGATTGCTGAATGCCATCGAGTTCAAGCCCCCGCGATCGCTAAAATTGCGGCTCGCCTTTGAGGCGTTTGCCAAAATACATCCCGCTGTATTCGGGCAGATGATCGTGATGCGGATGTTTCGCGATCACCACATACTCACTCAGGTCTGCGGTAATAATTTGATGGCATTGAAGGTGTCGCCGCCGCTCGTGATCAGTGACGAGCAGCTCGATTATTTCATCTCTGCCATCGAGCAGACAGTTGACCTTGTTCACTCCTCGCCAAGTTTTTGGTCGGAGGCGCTCGGAATCGCGCGGCGAGTGATCGGATCGATTTGAAACCTAGCGGGGCAGAGAAATGTACCACCAAAAACATTTTCGAGTATCGGAGCGCGGTCGGTGAGAATCGCAAGTGTCGCAAGCGCCATGCCTGAGCACCGGTTTTCTCAGCAGGACATAACCGTCGCGCTCAAGGACTATTGGGGCGCCAAGCTGGGGAATCCAGAACTTCTCGAGCGCTTTCATTCGCGTTTGGGGGTTGATCATCGCTATCTCGCCTATCCGTTTGATCGCTATTCGCGGTTTGCGTCGTGGGGCGAAGCAAACGGCGCCTGGCTAGTTGCGGCGGAAGATTTGGGCGCACGCGCGATCGACGACGCGCTGGCGCAAGCCGGTATAGAGCGTGATGAACTCGATGCGCTGTTCGTCGTCTCGATAACGGGCATTGCAAGCCCGTCGCTCGATGCGAAGTTGATCAACCGGATGGGCTTGCGTGCCGACATCAAACGCACCCCTATCTTCGGAATAGGCTGTGCCGGAGGCGCGGTAGGCCTCAGTCGCGCCGCCGATTACACCCTTGCATATCCGGGGCACACGGCCGCAATCCTCGCCGTCGAGCTGTGCTCGCTCACCATTCAGAACGACGATCTTTCAACGGCAAACCTGATTGCAGCGGGTCTATTCGGCGACGGAGCCGCGGCGGCGATCGTGGTGGGGTCCGAAAAGAAGGCTGCAATCAGCGCACCCAATGGCGCTGCAGAGAGTGTAGCCGCACCGGAAATCCTAGGATCGACCTCGGTGTTCTATCCGAATTCCGAAGACGTCATGGGCTGGGACATATCCGAGAACGGCTTCAAAATCGTTCTCTCGCCGCGCTTGCCCGATGTCATCAAAGCCAATCTCGCCGGCAACGTGGATGGCTTTTTGGCACGATTTGGATTGTGCCGCGAGGACGTCGATCACTGGGTGATACATACGGGCGGCCCTAAGGTACTCGATGCCATTCAAGAGACGCTTCAATTGCGTCAAGGCGATCTCGCACGATCATGGGATTGCCTTAGGCGGTTCGGCAACCTGTCGTCGGTCTCGATTCTGCTGGTGCTTGAGGATGTGCTGAGCAACCATCCGCCGGAACCAGGCACCTACGGACTTCTATTGGCCATGGGTCCCGGGTTCTGCGCCGAAATGCTCTTGGTACGGTGGTGAAAAATGCTTCCGGCGCATACCGAGACATTGATCATCGGCGGCGGCCCGGCGGGACTTGCGGCGGCGCTTGCCGTGAAGCAGCGCGGCCTCGACGTCATTGTCGTCGATCGCGCCCCGATGCCCAACGACAAGCCGTGCGGAGAAGGCTTGATGCCCGATGGGATCGCCGCTCTCCAGGCGCTCGGCGTAAATATTGGACCGGAACTGGGGATGCCGTTTAGAGGCATTCGCTTTCTTGACGCCGACGTATACGCAGAGGCGGTTTTTCCTGACAACAAATTTGGTCTCGGCATACGTCGCACCCGGCTGCAGGCAGCCCTTGCAGAATGCGCCACTCGCGCCGGTATTCCCCAGTTCTGGCAAACACGCGTCAAGCGCCTGGATCCGGTAGGCGCCATTTTTGATGATCACATTGTTCGAAGTCGATGGATCGTCGGCGCGGACGGCCCGCACTCCCGCACGAGGGAATGGATAGGCCCTGGCTCGAAAATGGTCGGACCTCGGCGACTGGCTGTTCGCCAGCACTTCCGCACTCCCCCTTGGACCGACTTCGTCGAGGTTTATTGGCACACTCATTGTCAGGCCTACGTCACTCCCACCGGTCCAGACGAAATCTGCGTAGCGGTCATCGGCCGCGAACAAGATGCGCGCATATCACGGCTGCCGAACTTTTTCCCCCGGCTGGCTAAACGCTTGGCGAATGCTATCCCGTGCACTGTGGAGCGAGGCGCTATCTCGGCAACCACTGTTATGCACTACGTGAGCCGTGGCCAAGTAGCGCTGGTCGGGGATGCCGCCGGTTCGATCGATGCGGTTTCGGGGACAGGCCTCACGTTGGCATTTCGGCAAGCTCAGGCTGTCGCCCTAGCTCTGGCCGACGAGCGTCTTGCATCCTATGGCCGCGCGCATCGTCGAATAACCCGAATGCCGCGGGTCATGGCGCGCCTGCTGCTGATGATGGATAACAACGAAGACTTACGAAAACATGCGATCAAAGCGTTGTCTGAACGGCCATTGCTGTTCAGGCGGTTGCTGGCGGCGCATGCGGACGCGCGTCCGCCGTGGAAACTCCCTCGTGAGGCCTTTGACGTATCGTTGATGTTGCTTAGCTCCAAAGTGAAGGCGATCTCGTAGACAATGGCGTCTTCCCACCGCACTCGCATATTGGTCGAGAGGTACCTTCGTCATTCTTTGGGGATGACGGTCGCGCTTTTGGCGTCTGTGACTGCCTTTTGGGTTGAGGCGGAACCATATCCGCAATGGTGGCGCTCGGAGCCGCTTGGTGGACCTGTGTGCGGCCCCTATGGAGATTTCACAGTTCAGGCTCGTGGTCTACATTCCGATATCGTCGTGATTGAGCAAGTTGTTGGACGCGGACAGCTTCCCGGACCCATGTCGGCCGACGTCGTTCATACGGCAGATTACGTCATGAGGCCGTTTGCATGCCGTGATGTGCTGGTGCGGTTTAAACCAAATGACGTGGTTATCATCTCCCATCCAGGATATGGGACAGATTTTTACGGATTTCGGCCGGACGGATCGGTCGTGATAGGTCACGAGGAGATGAGTGGAGTGATGAACATCGATCCTGCTGGGAGAATCTCGATGGAACGTGATCAGGATGAGAAATGGGCCTACTGTTGGACAGGCGCCAATTGGACGAAGGGACAATACCGGTACGTGCCAACATGCGATCCATATCATTGGGTGACTACAATCGCGCGTCGAGATAAGCCGAACAGTAATATTGTCATTACGAAATCCGAGGGCATCAGACCGCAGCCGGCGCCGTAGTGCTTTCCTTCGACCCTCAGCGGAACAGATCGTTGGGCTTCCCATGATCGTGGCGCATTCGGTCTGGAGCGCGACTGGAAGGCAACTTCAGCATCCGTCAGGATTTATGGGGCGCTTGCTAGGAGCAGCCTTGGTCATCGTCAACCGTGCGCCAAACCGCGTCGCAATTGATGCCCTCGAGATCAAGCCTAATGATGTCGTGCTTGAGCTTGGGTTTGGCCCCGGTCAAGCGTTGGCGAAATTAAGACGGCTCGCTTACGCTGGATTGGTTCTGGGCATCGATCAATCGACTGCAATGATCGCGCAAGCGCGTCGACGTAATAACGCCCACTTGTCTTCGATTGATCTCCGGCAAGGGCGCATCGATGCCTTGCCTTGGAAATCCAATTCGATCGACAAGATACTGGCCGTCAATGTGCTCTATTTTTTTGCTTCCGACGGAGCCGAGATTACCGAAGTACGTCGCGTGCTCCGGCGCGGGGGCAAGATGGTGCTTTATGCGACCGATCGATCGAGCATGCAGAAATGGAAGATGTGCACACCTGGGACCCATCGGATGTACGATGCAAATGAATTGCGCGAGCTTCTCCGTCGCGGCGGATTCGCGGATGACGAAATCAAGGTCGAACAAATGCGACTCAGCTTCGGGATCAGGGGTCTATTAGCCGTGGTCCGCAAGACGCAAGTGGGTGAGGCTGACCCGGCACAATGCGCGATACGGACCGCGGCAGCCGCCAGCCGTGTTACTCGCTGTTAGCCATCGTTCGCCGGACGCATTCGCGTCGCCTATTCGCAGATTGGACTTTTTTCGATGAGAATCCCTCTTCTCCTTGCCGCGGGAGTTCTGTTTGGCTCTTGTGTATTTCCCTGTGATGCAGCGGACCTCACCGTGACCGTGCAGAATCTTCGCAGCAATCAGGGGCAGGTTCTCTTGTGCGTGTTTTCCGCTGAGAGCTCCATTGTGGGGGAATTTCCCGACTGCCTGAAAGGCCGTCCGGTGCGCACTGCCAAGGGTATGATCTCGGCTGGTAAAGCCGTCACGACTTTCAACGGCTTGAAGGACGGCATCTATGCCGTTGCCATCACCCACGACGAGAATGGAAACGGGCAGCTCGATACGAACTTTCTCGGCATTCCTGTTGAGGGCGTGGGCGTATCCACCAATCCGCGCGTATTCGGCAAGCCTCGCTTCGAGCAGGGGCAATTCCCAATCAAAGGCGATACCGCGATCACAATCGAAGCTAAGTATATCTTGTGAGGGCAGCGATACTTTGCCTTTCAGCATAGGCCTCCTCGGCCAGTCCGGCCGTGCATCGCAAGAGATTACGTCGGTCTGATTTTTGTCGATCTTGCATCAATGTATCCACCCTCAGATGGGAGCGCGTTGTGGTCCGCCCGCCATCAGCGAAATCCGGCAAATGGATCAGGTCCACACCAATCATCCCCCCCAACCCTTCCCGGCCCATCAGGACCAAAGGGAAGGACGCTGACACAAGGCGTCAGAAGGGGTCGGAGTTGGATGCGATATCGCCCCTCAGGGGGGTGAGTATTGCGCGCGATTTTGCACGCAGTGATTGCGAGACTGATCCGAGAGTGATAAGAAAGATCGGATGGGCGAACAACCGAGAGCGCCTCGTGCAAAGCTTGTCGCGGACAAGCGCGGCATTCTTCGCGATCACTTTCTCTTTGGTCGTCTGAGCCCGCAACATATCGATCGACTTAGCTCCTGTATTACAACGAAATCATACGCGCGGTTGTCGACTATCTTCGCTAAAGGCGACCCCGGATCGAGCCTGTTTGCGATCGCTACTGGCAAGGTCAAGATTACGGTCTCAACCGTAGGTGGCCACGAGGCCATGTTCAACCTTCTGGACAAGGGTGATATTTTCGGTGAGATCGCGCTTCTCGACGGACATCCTCGCACCGCAGACGCGATCGCCGTTACGGATTGCGATTTGTTTGTCATTGAACGGCGCGATTTTCTGCCGCTTCTCCGCGATGAACCGGACATTTCGTTGAAAATTATTGAATTATTATGCGGGCGGTTGCGACGGACAACAGATCAGGCTGAAAGCTTGATGTTTCTTAATCTGTCCAGCCGCTTGGCCAAGACATTGCTGCAATTATCGACCGGCAGCGCTGATGCCAAAGCCGGGAGGGTTGCAATAACTCAGCGAGATCTGGCCAATATTATTGGGATGTCGCGAGAAAGCACCAATAGACAACTGCGCGATTGGGAGCGGAATAAATGGGTTCGGCTCGAGCGGGGCGGTATTCTCTTGACGTCAATTGATGATTTGACGTGGATTGCCGAAGGCGATTCCGACGTCGCGTAGAGCGCATAGCCGCTCGATTCAGATAAAACGCGGTAAGTCAGCAGAATGCCGTTCTGGCAATCTGTGCGGGATTCATCTGACGTACAAAGAATACCGAGATGTGACACTGCTCACATTCGTTCCTCGCAGCATTGCCTAGTATTTGTTTTGAGGACTCCACGGCGAGCAAATGATCGCCCACTCCAAGGACCGCCTTGAAAGGGAGAATGAACATGAGATCGAAGTTGAAATTGTTGATGGCGGCGGCGGCAGTTTCCGCCATGGCCTTCGTGCTTTTCGTTTCCGTCCCGGCTAATCCTGACCTGCGCGACCCCGCCAATGCCCGGTTCGCCCAGGACGACTCGCGCGACCCGTACAACAGCCGCTTCGTGCAGGCCAACCCGGATGCTCGCGACCCTGCCAATGCTCGATTCGCACAGGACGATAGCCGCGACCCGCATAACACCCGGTTTGCTCAGGGTGCGGGCTTGTATGGAGACCCGGATAAACGCGATCAGCACCATCAGCGGTTGGCAAGGTCGATGGACTCGTTTGGATGATTGTTTGCGCGCCAAAATGGCCCGGAAAGGGCACCTGGAGTTGGACCGGGTGCCCTTTTTATTATCCATCCGTATCGAGGATACGCCGATTTGCTGTGATCCTGTTCCTAGGGGAACGGGATAGCGCAGTCGCAACATAAAGAATCCTCGTATTCGTCGGGGCCTCGGCCGGCTCAATTTTCAATGCGTTTTCAATAAGTTCATGCGCAGTTGTTCCAATATGGCCTCGGACGCGTTAGGGTTGTCCGCCAATCGCGGGGATTAGCGATGCGACGGCGGGATTTCATTGCCGGGCTCGGGAGTGCAGCAGCTTGGCCGGTAGTGGCACCGGGGCAGCCGTCTGGCCACCTGCGCCGAGTCGGAATCCTATTGCCCTACGAGATCGGTGATCCCGATGTAAAAGGCCGTCTAATGGCGTTCCTGCAGAATCTCGCGGCCTTGGGTTGGACGGATGGGCATAACGTCAGCTTTGTTCTTCGGTGGTCTACCACCGATGCCTTTCGAATGCAGACCATGGCCAAAGAGTTGGTCGAACTCCAACCTGACGTTCTTGTTGCTCTGACGACACCGGCCACAGCCGCGCTTCAGCGCGAAACGCGCACGATCCCGATCGTCTTCGTGAACGTCTCCGATCCCGTGGGTGATGGCTTTGTTCCAAGTCTGCCACATCCCAACGGAAATTTGACAGGCTTCAGCAATCTGGAACGCCCGATGGGAGGAAAATCGCTTGCCCTGCTTAAGGAGCTAGTTCCAGGCATCAGACGCGCCGCAATCATCTTCAATCCCGAGACAGCGCCAGGAAAAGGCTCGTATTTCTTGCCCCCATTTGAAGACGCAGCTCGCTTGTTGAGCGTGGAGCCGAAAGCCGCGCCCGTTCGTTCGGATGCCGATATCGAAGCTGTCATCGCCTCTCTTGCCGGAGCACCACAGGCTGGGCTTGTCGTCATGTCAGACGCTTTCATGGCGGTCCATCGCGCCGCAATCCTTTCATCTGCCGCCCGAAACAAAATACCCGCCGTTTATGCGGTTAGCACGTTCGTCAAGGAAGGCGGCCTCATGTCCTATGGCTTTGACCCGGTGGATCAGTTCAGCCGAGCCGCCCCCTACGTGGATCGCGTACTCCGAGGTTCACGGCCGTCAGAACTCCCGGTCCAACTTCCGGTTAAATTTGAATTGGCGATCAATCTCAAAACCGCTAAGGCGCTTGGGCTCGATGTCCCGACAACTTTGCTCGTTCGTGCCGATGAGGTGATCGAGTGAAGCGCCGTGCTTGCATCGCTGGACTTGGAAGCGCGATGGCATGGTCGACGGTGGCTGCATGGGGACAGCAAGCAGCGATGCCTGTAATTGGCTTTCTTAGAAGTGGTTCAAGGCTGCTTGCTCTGGCAGACGAGGTCATCACATGATTGACCGGCTGCGCGGCGCGATTACTCGATCGATTGGCCAAGCGGCGGAATTGACCGTACCAGCACCAGTTCGAAAGCCCATGTCGGAGAAGCTCGGCTGGAAGGCGGTCTCAGGCCGGCTTTTCCGAAAATACATGATGCTGTTTGGCATAGTGGTCGGTGTTCTTCTCATCAGCAACGAGATGCTTGAACTCTGGTTTTCCTATTCGGAGTACAAGTCGTCGTTCGTTCGCATCCAGAGCGAGCAGGCGGAGGCAGCATCGGCAAAGATTGAGCAGTTCGTCAAAGACATCGAGAGCCAGATCGGCTGGACGACGCAACTGCCATGGTCGGCCAGCACACTCGATCAGCGGCAATTCGACGGTCTGCGGCTTTTGCGGCAAGTGCCCGCTATCACCGAGCTATCGCAGCTCGATTCTAATGGCATCGAGCAGCTGCGGGTTTCTCGGTTGGCCATGGATGTGGTCGGGAGCCACACCGACTTCTCTAAAGATCCAAAATTTACGCAGGCCGTGGCCAACAAGAGATACTACGGTCCGGTATATTTCTATCGCGAATCCGAACCGTACATGACGCTGTCCCTCGCCGGTACACGTCGTGACGCGGGCGTCAGCGTCGCCGAAGTCAATTTGAAGCTGATCTGGGACGTTATCAATAACATCAAGGTCGGCAGCAACGGCAAGGCGTATCTCGTTGACAGAAATGGCCGTCTGATTGCGCATCCGGATATCAGTCTCGTGCTGCGCAACACGGACATGACCGTTCTGCCCCAGGTCGCCGCGGCCTTGGCCCACGGCAATACGCGCACCAATTCCGGCGAGGCGGAAGAAGCGGTCGATCTGCAAAACCATGAGGTCTTGACCGCCCACGCGCCCGTTCCCCCGCTTGGGTGGTTAATATTTGTCGAGCTGCCCATCGACGAGGCCTACGCCCCGCTCTACCGAGCGGTCCGGCGCTCGACGCTTTTGCTATTAGCCGGCCTGTGCCTTGCAGCCCTTGCAGGAGTATTCCTGGCGCGCAGGATCGTAGTGCCGATTCATGCCCTGCGGACAGGCGCAGCGAAAATTGGCGCCGGCGATCTATCACAACGGATCTCGGTCAAGACCGGCGACGAACTGGAGCTGTTAGGCGATCAGTTCAACAACATGGCCGAGCAGCTTCAAGACTCGTATGCAGACCTTGAGCATAAGGTCGAAACACGGACCCGCGAACTCGCTAAATCCGTCGAGGAACTCCGCGCGCTCGGCGAAGTGAGCCAAGCCGTAAATTCCAGCCTGCAGCTTGAACGCGTGCTTTCAACCATTGTTTCGCGGGCGGTACAGATCTCCGGCACGGATGCCGGTGCGATTTACGTATTCGACGAAGTAACGCGATTGTTCCGGCTTGCTGCGACCTTCGGAATGAGCCAGCAGATGATCGACGCTATCTCGGCTCAACGAGTCAGTTTAAGCGAGAGCCATATCGGTCCGGCGACCCAGCGGCGCACGCCGATTCAAGTGCTGGATCTTCGTGATGAGCCGATGACCAGCGTCAACAAAATCGTCCTCGAAGCCGGTTATCGGGCGCTTCTTGTCGTTCCACTCCTGCGCGGTGAGGTTATCGTCGGTGCGTTGGTCGTTCGGAGAACAGAGCCTGGTGCGTTTCCTGAATCGACGATCCGGCTCCTGGAAACCTTCGCTTCTCAATCGGTTCTCGCCATACAGAACGCGCGACTGTTTCATGAGATCGAGCAGAAAGGACGTCTGCTCGAAATCGCAAGCGAGCACAAGTCGCAGTTCCTTGCCAACATGAGCCACGAACTGCGAACCCCTCTCAACGCTATTCTCGGGTACACCGAGTTGGTGCTCGACGGTATCTACGGCGAGCCGCCGGCAAAGATGGGGGAGGTGCTGGCGCGCGTGCACAGCAATGGCCGCCATTTGCTTAGTCTCATCAATGACGTGCTCGATCTTTCCAAGATCGAAGCCGGTCAGCTCACGCTCTCGCTGTCGGACTATTCGATCCAGGACATGGTGCAGAGCGTGGCCACGATCGTCGAACCCTTGGCGGAGGCCAAGAAGCTTGCGCTCGAGATTGCGATTGCCCCGGATCTACCACCGGGACACGGCGACGAACGACGCTTGTCACAGGTGCTGCTGAACCTCATGGGAAATGCCGTCAAGTTTACGGATTCCGGCAAGGTCGCAGTTGAAGCTTCCGCGGCTGACGGTGCATTTACACTTGCGGTTAGCGACACCGGGCCCGGGATTGCCGAGGGTGAGGAGGCAAGAATATTCGAGGAATTTCAACAAGTGGATAGCTCGGCGACCAAGCAGAAGGGCGGAACCGGCCTCGGTCTCGCGATTGCAAAGCGCATTGTCGAAATGCATGGGGGACATATTTCCGTTCAGTCGAAGCTTGGTGTGGGTTCAACATTCTCTTTCAGCATTCCGGTCCGCGTGGAAAGCCAGGTCGATCTTTGAAGCGGTAGGGCACATGGGCAAAAAGATTTTGGTAGTCGAGGACCAGGAGGACAATCGTCGGATTGTCCGCGATCTGCTTACCCATGCCGGTTACGAAGTCATCGAAGTCGATGACGGTGAGCAGGCGCTGGGTGCTGCCGCCACTCATCGTCCCGATGTGATCCTGATGGACATTCAACTGCCGTTACTCGACGGCTACGAAGCAACCCGACTCATCAAGGCTGATCCGAACCTCAAGCATATTCCCATTATTGTCGTCACCTCTTATGCATTGAGCGGGGATGAAACCAAGGCGCGTGCAGCCGGTTGCGACGCCTATGTGGCAAAGCCGTTCAGCCCGAAGGCGCTGCTCGCTAAGATCCGCGAGTTCGCGCAATAGGTCTCCAGTCGAGGCAAGATCATGCACGATCCGCCGCGCATCCTGATCGTCGACGACAATGAAGCTAACCGCGACATTCTCGCGACCCGACTAACCACGCAGGGCTACGCACTTTGCGAAGCTGCTGATGGCGAAGAGGCGATCGCCGCCGCAAAAATGCATTTGCCGGATCTCATCCTGCTGGATGTCATGATGCCCAAAATCGACGGCATCGAGGTTTGCCGCCGTTTGAAAACTGACAGTGCACTTCCATTTACGCCCATCATCCTGGTTACCTCGAAGGGGGATACTAAAGACATCGTGGTCGGGCTCGACGCGGGAGCCGACGAGTACCTGACAAAACCCGTCGACCACGCAGCACTTGTAGCCAGAGTGCGATCTGTTCTGCGCCTCAAGGCCCTCCAGGATCGGGTGGTAGCCCAAGCCGCCGATCTCACGAATTGGAATCGCACCCTTGAGCAACGGGTGGCCGAACAAGTCGCTGAAATCGAGCGAGTTGGGCGTCTGAAACGTTTTCTTCCCTCGCAGATCGCGCAGCTCGTGGTGTCCTCGGGACATGAGCGCGTGCTGGAGAGCCATCGTCGCGACGTTACTGTCCTGTTCTGCGACTTGCGTGGCTTTACGTCTTTTTCCGAGATTTCTGAACCCGAGGAAGTGATGCTCGTGCTGCGCGAGTATCACACCGCGTTGGGCATTCTCGTGGACAAATTCGAGGGTACGGTCGAGCGTTTTACCGGCGACGGTATGCTGGTTATCTTCAACGATCCTCTGCCGTGCTCCAATCCATCGGTACGCGCTGTGCAGATGGCGATCGAGATGCGCGATGAAGTTGCGAAGCTGGCGGAAAAATGGAGCAGTTTCGGCCATGACATCGGCTTTGGCATCGGGATCGCGCACGGCTACGCAACACTCGGTACCGTCGGATACGAAGGGCGGTTCCAGTATTCGGTGACAGGCAAGGTGGCAAATCTCGCTTCCAGGTTGTGCGACGAAGCAAAGAGTGGGCAAATTCTAATCGACGTCAAAGTGCTCAGTGCGGTCGAAAGGCTAGCGGACATCGAGCCTGTAGAAGACTTGATGCTTAAGGGCTTCAGCAGACCCGTAAAGGCATTCAATGTACGCAATCTTTTAGCATAAGCCGCGTTTCGCAGGCGCGGCTGTGGGATCTGCTAGTCGCCCGATTTTGGGGGGATAGCGTCAGCGACGGCTTGGCACTTTCGGGTCATTGAGGGCGAGTGACGATTCGGTGCGCTGTCAGCCAAATGGTCTGACTGCCTTTGAAAGCGGCCGTTGGGATGACAAATCATGTTCTGCAAGATGAGGCAGAGACGGCTAGGATACCCAATTGAAATTAAACGCAGAATTGGTTGAGGACGCCCGCCGGCTGGTGGGCGACTGCCTGCTTTTTCGCGGCCTTGCGACTGACGAAAAGGATGCTCTTTTCGCCCACGTTCGCATTCGCAACTTTGCTGCGGGCGAAACGATCTTCTTGAAGGGGACGCCCGGCGACAGCCTGATGGCCGTGCTGAACGGAAATGTCCGGCTCAGCGTCGCTTCTCCCGATGCGGAAGCACTGGTCATTGCGATCCTGGGTACCGGCGAGATTTTCGGCGAGATTGCATTGCTTGATGGCAAGGCACGCACTGCCGATGCGACCGCCGCGACGGAGTGCAGCCTGGCGATGCTCGGTCGGAGCGAGCTCCTCTCATTTCTGGCGCTCCACCCGCGGGCGTGGCCCGACATCGTCGACATGTTGTGTGCTCGGTTGCGCAAGATAACCGAGCACGTTGCCGAGCTGGACGTACCGCAGCTCTTTCTTGCCCTTGAGCCGAAAGAACTAGAGCGCGTACGTCCATTCGGTGATGTCCGTCGTTATGGTGATGGCGAAGCGCTGTTCAGGTTAGGCGAAACCGGCCACGGCCTCTTCGTGATCCTGGCCGGCAAGGTCGATCTCGCGCGGCCCGACAAATCGGGTGGTCGCAAACGATTCCGTAGCTTCGGCCCTGGCGGGGTGATCGGCGAAATGGCTCACCTTGTAGGCCGACCGATGCTGGTGGACGCCTACGCGCAGGGACACGCGGAAGCCCTGGTCATCGCGCCTGATCGGCTGCGGGCGCTGCTGATAGCGGAAGCGGAACTTGGGCAGCGCATCATGCATGCGCTGATCTTGCGGCGCGTCGCATTGATCGAGAAAGGAACCGGCGGGCCGATCATCGTCGGCCACGCCGAGCATGGCGACGTGCTTCGGCTGAGGGGATTCCTCTCGCGCAACGGCCATCCGTGCCAGTGCCTCGATCCTGCAAGCGATCCTGAAGCCGTTGCGTTGCTCGAGCGCTTTCGGATCGATCCCACTCGATTGCCGGTCGTGCTCTGCCCGGATGGGACGCTGCTGTTCAATCCAGCCGAGACCAAACTCGCGCGCTCGCTCGGCCTCGTGGGAACCATCGACCCTAATCGCGTCTATGACGCAGCGATCGTCGGCGCTGGGCCGGCGGGACTCGCCGCCGCGGTCTATGCGGCATCTGAGGGGCTCTCGATCCTGTTGCTCGATTGCCGCGCGTTCGGGGGCCAAGCCGGCGCCTCGGCGCGGATTGAGAACTATCTTGGCTTTCCGACCGGCATCACCGGCGCGGCCCTGATGGCGCGCGCATACGGCCAGGCTCATAAGTTCGGCATTGAAACCGCCATCCCCGCCGAGGTGATCGGGCTAAAACCTTCGGATGCCCCAGGCGAAGCACCTATCGAACTGAAACTCTCCGACGATGCGCAAGTCCATGCCCTCTCGGTGCTGATCGCCTGCGGCGCGCGCTATCGGCGACTCAAGGTCAAGAACCTCGAGGCATTCGAAGCGGCGAGCGTCCACTATTGGGCATCGCCCCTGGAGGCCAAACTGTGTGCCGGGCAGGAGGTCGTTCTCGTCGGCGGCGGCAACTCGGCCGGCCAGGCGGTCGTCTTTTTGGCTGCGAAATGCGCCAAGGTCTGGCTTCTTGTGCGCGGGCCGAACCTCGGATCGAGCATGTCGAGATATCTCGTCGAACGCATCGCCGGCCTTGCCAATGTGGAGGTGGTCACAGAGGCCGAGGTCACGGGTCTCGAAGGCGGCAGTGGCATTTTGGAAGCGGTGCGCTGGCGCAATCGCCCGTCTCCAGAAGAGGTGCGGCGACCCATTCGCCATCTCTTCCTCTTCATCGGCGCAGACCCGAACACCGATTGGCTCAGAGGTTCGGGGGTATCGCTCGACGGCGATGGATTCGTACTGACGGGCACCGATGCCGGCAGCAATCGCAGCCCCTTGGAAACAAGTTGTCGCGGGGTTTTCGCGATCGGCGATGTGCGTTCTGGCTCGATCAAGCGAGTCGCAGCAGCGGTTGGCGAAGGCGCGCAAGTGGTGGCGGCGCTGCATGCGTTACGTGACCCACGTCGGGAACGCCACCTGTCCAATAACGCTTCCCGAATGTGACGTCGTTCACACTCAAACCCTGCCCCGAGGTCTACTGTCGCTATAGCCGCCGGGGCTGGCAATAAGGATCGCCTGATCCATGGATAGCCCTCAAAAGGGGAGTTTGAACATGAATTTGAAAACGTGGATGTCGACGGTCGCGCTCTCTGCCGTGGCGGTCGCATTTTTCGCTGTCGCTCCGGCTTCTGCGCAGTGCAATGATTTGGTGGCTCAGTCCAACTCGGACGCCCGCGACCCGGCCAATGCGCGGTTTGCAGAGCGCGACCCTGCTAATGCTCGGTTCGCTCAAGACGACTCTCGCGATCCGCACAACAGCCGCTTCGCCCAAGCGAGCCCTGATCAGCGCGACCCGCACGACAGTCGGTTCTCTCAGGGCGCCGGCCTATACGGTGATCCGGATAAACGCGACCCACACAATGACCGTTTGTCCAACGCGAGCGGCTGCGCGGATACACCGAAGAAGTAGCAAGGCGAAGATCTGCGCTCTCTGATGCGGACAGTAAAAGAGGCACTTGGGTCGGTCTGAGTGCCTCCTTCTCCTGCTTTAAATGGGCTGATTGTCAAACGCCATCCGGAACTGCCCCCTTTGCGTCATGAAGAACTGCCCCCACCTTTGGGTTCATGATGTCGGTTGAAGGTTAGTTCCGCCGGTTGCTGGACGGAGGGAGGCGGAGCCGACCGGAGGCCCGTCGCCGACAGGCGGCTTGATGAGGCCACTCTTTCGCTTGGCGCGGAGCCGGTAGCTGTCGCCGCGGATGGTCAGCACGTGGCTGTGGTGCAAGAGGCGGTCGAGGATTGCGGTCGCGACCACCGGGTCGGCGAACACCATGCCCCATTCGGCGACGCTGCGGTTCGAGGTGATCAGCATGGCGCCGGTTTCGTAGCGCCGGCTGACCAGTTGGAAGAACAGATGCGCCGCGTCGGGCTCCAGCGGTAGGTAGCCGAGTTCGTCGACGATCAGCAGCTTCGGCTTCGACAGCGCCAACAGTTTCTCGTCCAGGCGCCGCTCACTGTGCGCCTTGGCGAGGCCGGCGACCAGCGTCGTCGCCGTTGTGAACTGCACCGTGTATCCTGCCAGGATCGCCTCTCGCCCGAGCGCGATCGACAAGTGCGTCTTGCCGACGCCTGGTGGGCCGAGCAGCAGCACGTTCTCGCCATTGGCAATCCACCGTGACGCAGCCAGATCGCGGATCTGTTTCGGATCGATCGACGGCTGTGCTTCGAAGTCGAAGCCCGCAAGCTCCTTCACGGCCGGGAAGTGCGCGAGTTTCAGGGCCATCTCGATGCGGCGGTGATCCTTGCGGGTGATCTCACGCTCGCACAGCAGGATCAGCGTCTCACGCGCCGACAGGTTCGTACGCGCCGCCTCGTCGAGCAGGCTGTCAAGCTGGTCGCGGATACCGAAGAGCTGCAATCGCGCCAGCATGGCATCGAGCGGATCGGTCAGTGCTTCGGTCGCTTTCTTTGCGCGTGCCATCAGAAGCTCCCTCCGATCGCCGCTTCGTATTCGGCAAGAGGACGCAACAACGAGGGCGACAGAGACGACGCCGATACCGTCGGTGCCGCGCTCTGTGGTCGGCAGACAGCGCCATCGCGACCGGCAACACCCTCGAGGTGGGCGGAATTGACGATCCGCAGACGGCGACCCTCCGATTGCTTGTGGACTGCAACCTCGCATGTGCCATGACGGATGCGCACTTCGCCGGCCGCGACCGTCACTGCCACACGTTCGCCGATCAGCTGCCACGGCACCGAGTAGCTGTTCGTGTCGATCTCGACAGCGCAATCGTTGCCAACGACGCGGGTCAGCTCGCGCAATAATCCGAATGACGGCCGCCCGCCGAGCGGCTTTAACCGGTGCGCCTCGTCACGCTCGAACCGGGCGATCGGCGCCTCGCCAGTCGTGCCGTGGATACGCATGTTCGCCACCCCATGCTCCCACTTGGCGAGATGCGCCTCGAATGCTTCCCAGCTCGCGAAGGAATGCCCCGCGATCGCGTTCTTCTTCACGTAGCCGACGCCGCTTTCCGTCTTGCCCTTCGTGCGCGCCCGATAAGGCGCGCAGGCGCGAGGACGAAAGCCCCAATGCTTCGCAAACGCGATAAGCTTGTCATTGAACTGAATCGATCGGCTCACCGCGTCGTGGCGCACAACGAGCGCACGCGGATTGTCCATCAGCACTTCCTCCGGAACGCCGCCGAAGGTCGTGAACGCGCTCTCGAGCCCCGCGAACCAGTGCTCCTGCTTCTCGGCCCGGAACGCACGCACGTGCAGCCGTCGCGAATGCCCGAGCGTCGCCACGAACACGAACGCTTTGATCTTCGCGCCGCCGATCTCCACCAGACGCTCGCCGAAGTCGATCTGCAGCTGTCGGCCCGGTGGCGTCTCGAACCGCGTCGTCGCCAGCGCCTCGGCCTTCAGCGCCTGACGATAGGGCCGCACGGCGCGTTGTAGTGTTCGCCGGCTGACCGCTACGCCTTTCTCGGCCAACAGATCCTGGCGCACCACATCCGCATTGCCGCGATGCCGGACGAACCTCTCGCGCAGCCAATCTTCATGACCGTCGAGCCTCTTCGGTCGCATCGGCGACTTGAACGGCTTCGCGCCGCCCGCCGCAACATAGTCCTTCACCGTGTGATGGCTGCAGCCCAGCTGCCGCGCGATCCGCTTCACACCCCACCCGCACGCCCTCAGGCGTAACATCTCCGCCACGTCGTCCGGCGTCTTCATCATCTGCCCCCGTGGATCACTCCACGATGGGCTTTCCGTGATTCGCTCCTCGTTCATTTGCTCTCTCCTCAGCTATCCAAGGAGGGGGCAATTCCTCATGACGCCGAGGGGGCAATTTTCCATGGCGCGCGACAGGCTGATGGAGTATCTCGCATCATACGCTCGCCGGAGCGTCGATCGGAGACGCTGCGGGCTTCCTTTTTTCAACAAATCCGATGATCCCCATGATCAACAAGCTCTCGATCCAAGGGCCGATATCGTGAGACAGCCCGTCATCAATCGTATTTAGGATGTCTGCGACAGTTTTTCTGCCATCGATCTCTTCGAGAAAACGGGCGGTCATATCATCGACGATCAGCGGATCACGTCGGAGCTTGCGGTTGAAGACGATGATTTGGCTTCGCCGCGGTGCGGCCGTCTCTGGAAGTTCTGCCACCGTTCGGGCACCACGCAAATCGAATAGGTCGTAAGGGAAATGCAGTACGCGGAAGCTTTGAAAGACGATGGGCACGAGCACTTCAAAATCGAGCTCCGCCACGGCCCAGCCGGCGGGCTTTAGCCGAAACAGTGGATCGTCGCCTAGCGCGCCACTCGGCTCCGCATCGGCATATTCGGCCTCTGCAATAGCGAGTTCGGCGGCGAGGCCTTGCGCAAGCGATGGCGGGTAAAGTTTGCCGTTTTGTATGGATTTATCGATCTCAGACAGTAGCTCCCTTGTACGTGTAAGATCGATTTCCCCGGCCAATTGGGCGGCGATCTTCGACGATGGCGCTTCAGATCTACCTTTCGAGGTCTTTTCCAATGCGGCGGCCGCCATTCGGGCAAAGGGAAACGCAGGCTCTTGCATTTCAGACCCGACGTTCGTTTTCGCTGGAAATGCCCGCTGCGCAGCCTTGGCCAGCAGAGCCTCCAGGCGCCGCGGAAACGTAAGATCCTGCGCATCGCGCGTATAGAGATGGCCACGGGCGCCGACATGCGGGGCCCGACCGGGATCCTCGGCAATGGCGCCGAGGGTCTTGCTCAACGCCGCGACGTCGTTGACGTCTTCGACAACGACGCAACTGTAGCCGTGGGCAAGCCGCTGATAGTTCGGCAGTTTGCGGATCACCTCCGCGGCGCCGACGAGGCAGGCGCCACATGTCATGACTTCCAGCGGGGTGATCGGACTGTGAAAGCCAATCGGGAAATCCTGCTCGAGACAGCAGACCGCGAGGCAGCCGCGCAGGAATTCCGGTATGCGCCAATGGGGCAAGAAGGGAAGCTGCAGGACGCGATCGGCGAGGCCAAATTCGCGGACTTCCGTCCGAAACCGTTGTTCGATCTCCGCTCGTCCATGCGCGACGGCCACGAGACCGACATCGACGCCCCTCTGTTTGAGCAGATGCAGCGCGGACAACAACGCAAAAGTGCCCTTGTTGTCGCCGAGCTTGCCGTAAATGCCGAAGTACGGACGGTCGCCCGCAAAATCTCCCCAGACACTATCGCGAAACACTTCATCGGTCGCGATTTCGGCCCGCAGAGCAGCAAGGTCAAGCGGGGGGCCGTTTGGCGTGAAAAATTCCTTGGGTAGCGCATAGCCGCCACCGGGCCTGATCCGGCCGGGATCGACGCCGCGCTCGATGGCGCGGGCAGCGACCACATGCGCGGCAACCACCAACTCCGCGGAACGCAGGATATGGTCATAGAGCGCTTCGAATTGCGGGTGATGCCACAGCCGGCCCGCATCGCTGCCGGCCATGCGCACCACATGAGGCGCGCCGGTCATCCGGGCGGCCAGATAGCCGACAATGCCATAGGGCTCCAGGTAGTGCGAAAAGATGACATCGAAGCCGCACGCTGCATGAGCGTTGGCGGCGAGCGTTGCGAGCTTTGACACGAAGGCGCTGGCGGTTGGGATGTAGAATTGCGAGCGATCCATCGGCTCGCTCCAATGCACCCTGACCGAGCCGGAGCCGTAAGTCGCCTCGCAGCGCGCCCAGTCTTGCTCCCGCATATACATTCGGAACGGCGGCGCGACCTCCTTGGCATTGGTGATGACATGCACCTCGTGCCCCAGCGCCGCGAGACCGTGGGCCGTCCAGTACGTGCGCATGCTCACGCCGCCCTGGATTGGGGGGTATTTGCCGATGACACAGATTTTCATGGGCGCTTGTCGACGAAGCCGGCGGCCATAAGATAATCGACAACGTCGGCGGTCTCGGGCAAATCCAATGCAGTCAATTCCGCAAGGTCGGTCCAATCATCGAGCACGGTCAAAAGCTCGAAGATTTCTGCAGCGACCTCGAAAATCTGCGGCGAGTCGGCCGCGGGCTGAGCTACCACCACTAGGCAGGTCTCTCGCGCCAGCAAAAGATCGTCGGCATTCGCCTTTTCGAACAGCGGCCGGATGTCGTAGGCACAACGCACCAACCTGGCGGCCGGCGAGCGGCGGACCTGTGAGGTCGACCGCGTGGACGCGGCGTCGCAACCCGGCTTTTCTCTGCCGAGCCGCGCGCTAGCGAAAGCGAACTCGCAAGCCGCGACATCCGGCAGATAAGGCGGCACCGGCTTCTCCCGCCGCCATCGCGCCTGCAGAAACGCCAAGAATTGGTTGGCGTTGACGAGGCGGTCGATGTCGATCGGTGGGTGCGCCTCGATGAATTCGCGGATGAGCGCCTCGCGCCAAGAGCCGATGAGCGCGAAGGTGCGCGGGAACACCGCATTGATCTTGCCCATGCGTTTTTCAAACGAAAAGCGGGCCTCGAGATCGAGCATGTGGCGGTCGATGCCGGCGAGCGAGGGGGCGATCAGGTCGGCTGTCCCGAAGATCGCGCCGGCGCCGGTAAGATAGCGGACCAGCTCAACTTGACGATCGAGCAAGCGGCCTGCCATCGACCGGAAACCTCCGCGCGACCCTGTCTCTGATGCGCGCCACATCATCGAGGATTTCATCGGTCGCGTCGAGACGGTCGTCGCGCTCGAGAATGATCGTCGCCGGGCTGTGGCGGTCGAGCACGCGATCGAGAAGGTCGAGCGTCGCCTCCGGCATCGGATGCGAATGGGAATCGGCGAGAATTGCCGTGTCGGGGCGGCCGTCGCTGACCGGGATCCCGCCCGCCATGTGGACCTCGCGCACCAGGCCGGCCGGCAGATCGTCGAGGAACCGATAGGGGTCGAAGTCGCGATTGGTCGCGTTGAGATAAAGGTTCTCGACGTCGAGCAGCAGACCGGCGCCGGTCTCGCGGCAAATGAGACTAAGGAATTCAGCGTCCGTGAGCCGCGAGTCGGGCCACTCGAAGAGGTAGGAAATGTTTTCCAACAGGAACGGCACGCCGACACGTTCCTGCACGGTGCGCACCTTGGCGATCACCATCTCGGCAACAGCTTCGGTCTTGGGAAGCGGCAGCAGATTGGCGAGATCGCGCCCCGGCACCCGAGTGAAGGCAAGGTGCTCGCTATAAGCCGGCGCTTTCAATAAGGCGACCATCTCCGCGACTTGGTCGAGGTATTCGAGGTCAAGCGGCACGTCGGTGCCGATCGACAGCCCCACGCCATGGGCGTTGAGCGGGATTTTTCCGATGAGATCGAAAATTTCGTCGCGCTTAGCCTCGCCACCGTGGAGGCAATGATCCACGGTGACCTCAAGCACGTCGAAGTGGTCGAGATTGGCGCGTGTCCATCCGGCGAGCGCGGAGCGATAGCCAATGCCCATGCGGGAAGGCGGCATTACGTTGCGCGCCAACATTATGGGGGGTGGACCTCTGTGAGGGCGTCATCAAGCGTCGAAACACGGTCGTGCGTAATAACCGAATTTGCTTTCACACCGAGGTTGTAGTACTCGGTTGCAAGCGATGGCCCATGCTTAGTATGTCGCCCTGCGTTTGGCTGGTGGGCTCCACCGGTGTTTGCATAGATTTGTAACGGATAGCATACGTACTTTCCCGATCCGTTGGCCGCCCCGATGAGATTTTCTTTGTCGTCTTGAAAAAAGGGGTCGGCGCTGACTATCATAGCCCTTAGGTTGGCGTCATTTTGAAAAGATGCAAAGGCATTTAAGATCTCTTGGTCGGTGCTAGCCTGAATAACCCGACCTCTTGGCGGGGACGGCCATTGTGCTGCCCCCGTTTCGACGGGCGCCATTGACGAATTAGGGTTCGAGAGCAGGCAAATCTCGCCCGGCAGAAACCCTTTGGTAGTTAGATAATTGACCCTTGTGGCATTATCATTCAACGTGTGGAGATTAACTCCTCCATAAAACTGTCCTGTAATAGCGCCGGAAAATTGAGTGGCTTTTGCTCCGATTAACGATAGAAACGGTTTAGTGGAATACTTCAACGCAGAGACAGCGGACACAAGGCCCCCAACTGTGACGATCAACCCCACTGCAGCATTGCCATTAAAATTTGTCACTGCAGTGCGCAGAGTGTTGTCAATGCCATAACCGAGGTTCTCCTGAGGAGTAGCAGCGTTACACCACGCATCGTTGCCGACGCCGCGTCTAAAATTTGCTTCCAAATTTGTACCAGTGTACCGAATACTAGATATAATTCCAATTCCATGAGCAATTGGCATTTGTTCGCTCCCTAATGTTGCTCCCGAGCCAATCTTAGGTGTTCAGGCGCGCTGTTAGTCTGATGGAGTAAGGTTCTCGCGTTTATCCTCACGAACTGCATCCGCATCCGCACCCGCAGGCGTGATCCTCGGCGCTCCAGCGCGGATGCTTCTTGTTCGGATAAAGCCGCCATCCGAGTACGAAATGCTCGCCATTGGCATCGGCTTTCTTCTTGGCCTTTACGGCGGCCTTGATGATTTCGGCGAGTTCGCGGTTCGCCCGATAGCCGCATTTGTCGGTCGCCTGGACATGCTTGGCGTCCGTCTTGACGCCCGGGAGCGCCACACGACCTTTGCCGTGGGCGGTTTTCCGGGCACCCGCCTTGAGCTTCGCGCGCGTCATTTTCGGGTAAATTGCAGGCATCGTCTGTCTCCTGGTTGGTGATACTGCCACTTTCATCGGCCCGGCTATCGTCGGTCCGACAGCTCAGTCAAGCGCCACGCTCGGCGATCATGGCTTTCCAATCTCCTTCAAGCTCACGGAAGGCACTCCCATAAATGTCGGCCCACCGCGCCGCGGATCCCGCATTGTGGGCGCCGGGCACGAGCGGCGTCAGGGCATAGAGGCGCCGGAAATGCTCCATGCCGCGTGTTTCGAGGAGAAGCCGCACGAATGACCCGGCCAACGGGTAGATAAAGCCCTGTCCGCGCGGCTCCTGGCCAAAGATCGTGTCGCCCACCCGCAGCGTCAGCGGGCTGGGGGTTGCGATGGCGTCGAGATCACCCAACGTGAATTGGGCGAGCGTGTCCTCGAGCAACGTCGCGGGCGCGAAGCCGCGCAGCTTGTCGCGCGCCGTGTCGTGAAGCGGTTTGCCGAAGTTCGGAAACGCCGGATTGCCGCCGAGCGCGTCCTGAAGGTGGATCGCGAGCCCCTCGGCCAACAGGCGATTTCCGTTGGGGAAAAAGACGTGCGCGAGTTCGTGCATGATGGCCGCTGTGCGATCCGCGACGCGCCACAGCGGAAACTCCATCTGCCCGGCAAACCCCATCCAGCTTGGCACCAGCGATCGCGATATCCGGAAGCGGTCGGACACGATGACATCGAAGCGCGAGACCGCGGCCGGCACCCAGTCGCACTGGTCTGTCCAATCTTCGAGGCGCGCCAGCTCGCGACAGAAATCGTCTCTGAACGCGATCCTTTGGTCTGCCGTGAGCGGGCTTTCGCGCTGAGCGAATTCAAAGGCAATGCGGCCGCGCCGCCGACCGTGCCGGTCCCTGACTTCGATCACGTCTTGGTTTGAATAACCGGCTGAACACGAATCGCCCGGCCTATTCGCACCGGATGACATCGAACTGAAATCGACGAGCTCTAAATCAACGAGCTCTAAATCAACGTTGATCGCGGCAACGTCGACAGCTTCGCCCGAAATCACAGGCACCGGCCACCTCCCGCCAAAGATAAGGGCCGTTATCGCGCAATGCTGGAACTCTAACTGATCTCAGCGTGAAGAGGAAGCACCGCCATCGTTCACGCTGCGCAACAGGGCTGAAAGGAAAATCACTACATACAAATTGCTGCACCTTCTTGCGTGCACCTTCATGCCCCCTTTCGCCCCTGTGGCTTTTAGTGTTGCGTCGTCATAGAGTTGTCGCTCGCGGGTGTGATGTAAGTGCGCAATCGGCGGAGTTGCGAATGTTGGCTCGTCTGATGCGGCGACGAGATGCTCTTCTCCTGTTGGGCGGGGCGGCAGTGCTGACGAACCCGGCTTTGGCGCAGCCCGCTTCTTCGCTCCCACTCATCGGCTTTTTAAGCAGCGGTTCGCCGCGGTCGTTCGCGCCACTTGTGAAGGCCTACGAAGCCGGGCTCCGTGAGCAGGGCTTCGTGGACGGTCAGAACGTAACCATCACCTATCGGTGGGCCGAAGGCGCATACAGCGATCTCGAGATGATGGCGGCCGAGCTGGTCGCGCGCGGCGTGAAGGTTATTGTCGCCTCGGGCGGCGTCATTTCCGCCAAGGCTGCGATGAAGGCGACGAAATCAATCCCGATTTTGTTCGTCAGCGGGTCCGATCCGGTGCCGCTTGGTCTCGTTGCCAGTCTCAGCAGGCCGGGCGGCAATGCCACCGGCGCCAGCGTGTTTACCTCCGAGCTGTTGCCGAAGCGCCTGGAGCTTGCGCACGACCTTGGGCCTTCGATCAAACGAATGGCAATCCTCTTGAATCCGAGTGCGCCCACCGCAACGGCCGACGAGAAGGACTCCGTCGAGGCGGCAAAGCTTCGGGGCTATTCGCTGCTGCCGATGAAGGCCAACAAGGAAAGCGAGATCACCGAGGCCTTCGAAACCGCGGCCAAACAGCAAATTGATGTGCTCGTGGTGATGGGCGATCCGTATTTCACGAGCCGGCGTCTCCAGATCGTAGAGCTGGCCGCACAATTCGCCCTGCCGGTGCTCTATCCCTGGCGCGAATATGTCGAAGCCGGCGGCTTGATGAGCTACGGCACCGAACTCACGTGGGGCTACCACCTGATCGGCCAATATAGCGGACGCATTCTGCGCGGCGAGACGTCGGCCAGTTTGCCGGTGCAACAACCGACCAAATATAGCCTGGTGATCAATCTAAAAGCCGCAAGGGCGCTCAAGCTCGACTTCGCAACCGTGGCCCCAAAGCTGATTTCGCTCGCCGACGAAGTCATCGATAAGTAGGTCGAGGGAAAAACGTCTATTTCTGTAAGATGCTTCAGTTTGATCCAATTTAAGGATCACTGCATGATGCTGTTGATTCCGATTGCGCCTGATCGTCTCCGGGCTGCGACAATTATGTAGCCACCGCACAATCCTCGGGACACCTACAGCTTCGTCATCACCGCATCTTTCAGTCGGATCGGATAAAGGCACGGCAAGCGCCAGCGAATTCCATTTCGGCGATCAGTGTATTCATCGGAGGGGCGAAAATGCCGAGCTGTGACTCGGCTCACATTCGTTCCTCGCAGCATTGTTTAATAATTCCTTCGCCGACATGGCTGGGAGCAAAGGATCGCCCACTCCAAAGATCGCCCCTGAAAAGGAGACTGAACATGACGACGAATCTCAAAGTGTTGCTGTCGGCGATTGCAGGATATGCCATGGCGGCCGCGCTTTTCGTCTCCGTTCCTGCGAGCTCCGACCTGGGCGCCCCAGCCAATGCTCCCTTCGCTCAGGACGATTTGCGAGACCCGAATAACAGCCGTTTTGCGCAGGCAAATTCGGACGCGCGCGACCGGGCCAAGGCACATTTTGCGCAGGAGGACTCGCGCGACCCGCACGTCACCCGCCTCGCGCACGCCAAATTGGATGATCGTGATCATGCGTTTGCACAAGACGGCAACCGGGACCCGCACACTACCCGCTTCACGTACGGCAATTCGGATGCTCGTGGCACAGCCAATGCCCGGTTCGCCCAGGATGCCAATCGTGATCGGCATGACTCCCGATTTGTCGTGGGGGTCGTGCTTGTACGCACACCCTGACAGCCGGAATCCGCATCCACGGCGCTGCATGCGATGCGCGAACCATGTCGGGAGCGCGTCTTTTCCAATAACGATTCTCGAATGTGATTTCGCTCACATTTAAACTTTGCCGCGATGTCTAGCATCCCGATAGCCACGAGGGCTGGCAGCGAGGATCGACTGATCCAGGGAAAGCCCTCAAAAAGGGAGATTGAAAAATGAATTTGAAAATGGGGATGTCGACAGGGGCTATTGGCGCGAGCGCTTTTGCACTGTTTGCCGCCTCTCCGGCCTTAGCGCAGTGTACTGACCAACTGGCTCAGTCGCGATCGATTACCACCGATCAGCGCGATCCGGCGAATGCCCGGTTTGCGCAGGACTCCCGTCACCCGGCGAACGCGCGGTTCGCACAGGACGACTCGCGCGACCCGCATAGCAGCAGCTTCGCCCAAGCGAACCCGGATTCCCGCGACCCGCAAGACGCGCGGTTCGCTCAGGCTAATCCGGACGCTCGTGATCCGGCCAACGCCCGGTTTGCGCAGGATGATTTGCGTGATCCGCACAGCAGCCGCTTCGCCCAATCCAATCCGGATGCCCGCGATCCGGCGAATGCCCGGTTTGCGTAAGATGACTCGCGCGATCCGCATAGCAGCCGGTTCGCCCAATCCAACCCGGATGCGCGTGACCCGGCCAATTCGGGCTTCGCTCAAGACCACTCGCGCGATCCACACAACTCGCGATTCGCTCAAGCGGCCAGTTGCCCGGACAAGTGATGGCGCACCGGTAGCCGCCTCAAACTGCGTAGTGAAGAGGCACCTGGCAACTCACCAAGTGCCTTTTTCGATTGTCGAGTAATCCAACGCAGAGTCCGGACGGAGGGTCATGTAGCAATCGCCATTGAGGTGCCGCCGACCATCATCGCTATCGCCGATGGGGTCATCGAACGAATAGAAGGACCTTTGTCGCTGCGCTCGGCGGGGCGGTTGCATTGCCGCTTGCCCCGCGTGCGCAACAGGGTGGCCGGATGCGGCTGATCGGCGTGCTGACCGAGTTCGATCAGAGCGATCCCGAGGCAATCGCATATTCGGGCGGGCTGACGAGCGAGTTATCGCGGCGGATGCAGCCGCGCCCGCGCCAGGGGGCGCTTCTTTAACCTCGTCGATCTGGTCAATCAGTTCGAACAGGAAAAGGCCGCCGGTCGCAGTGGTCGGCTGTCCGAGATGCTGCTGCGCTACGATCTCATCGTCATCGACGAACTCGGCTACCTGCCGTTCAGCCAGTCCGGCGGCCAGTTGCTATTCCACCTGATCAGCAAGCTCTATGAAAACACGTCGCTCCTGATCACGACCAATCTCGCCTTCGCCGATTGGCCGCAAGTGTTCGGCGACGCTACAATGACAACCGCAATGCTCAATCGCCTGACGCGCTACTGCGACATCATCGAGACCGGCAACGACAGCTGGCGCTTCAAGAACCGAGCATAACCTCCCACTCGATACCGCCGAGACCGGCTCTGCTCCGCTATATGGGGCTCCGCGCCGCCGGTCCCGGATTCCTCCGAGGCGAAACATTCGCGCACCCACGCAGGGTCATCCTTGCAAGCGATAGGGGGGCAGAGTTGGACGCGATTTGACACGGGCCGTGGCGACTCGGTGGCGACAAATCGTTCAGCGAAAAATTCGTCAGCTGAGGAGATTAACAAAAACAATCATCAAAATCAGGGCGGCCTGAGACATGGGTGACGCTTCGTACCGGACCCATGGGTAACACTTCTTGCCTGAATTCGCAGGTGGGAGGTAGCGATGCCCTGGAAGGAGAGTTCGGTAATGGAAGAGCGCCTGCGTTTTGTCGCCCGCGTGCTGGACGGGGGAAACGATGACGGATGCGTGCCGCGAGTTCGGCATTTCCCGCAAGACTTGGCTCGCCGCTGTCCGCGGGGGCTGCTCCCAACGATTTGTGGTGCGCCGACTTCAAGGGCAAACAGCCGCTACTGCTACCCGCTCACCGTCACCGACCACGCCTCGCGCTTCCTGTTGCTCTGCGAGGCGTTGGAATCAACCCGCGAAGACCTGGCATTTACCGCTTTTGAGCGGCTGTTCGCCGAGCTGTGGTGGCTCCGCCTCGGCATCGCAATCGAGCGCATCACGCCCGGCCGCCCGCAGCAAAATGGCCGCCACGAGCGCATGCATCTCACCTTGAAAAAGGAAGCCACCCGGCCGCCAAGCCAAAACAGCCTGCAGCAACAGGCCCGCTTCGACGCCTTCATGCATGAGTTCAATGCCGAACGCCCGCACGAGGCGCTCGCCATCAAGTGCCCGGCTGAACTCTATGTCGCCTCAACTCAGCCCTATAACGGTCTGCCGGAGTTCGATTACCCCTTCCACGACCGTGATATCCTGGTCACCGCTTGCGGCCGCATCTGCCTCTACCGCAAGAAGATCAACATCTCCTCCGTGCTGGCAGGACAACGGCTCGGCATCAAGGAAGTTGACGATGGCATCTGGCTCGTCAGCTTCAGCAGCTACGATCTCGGCTACTTCGATCTGGAGCAGAAAACTTTGCAGCCCCTCGACAACCCGTTCGGCCCGAGGTTGTCACCCATGTCTTAGGTACAGTCTGTTACCTATGTGTCCGGGCTGGACAAGAGGTTAGATGGTGCCGCAAGAGGGATTCGAACCCCCGACCCCATCATTACGAATGATGTGCTCTACCGACTGAGCTATTGCGGCATCCGTCGTGATCTCGGCATCAGAACGCAGGAACGTCGACGCGGATCAGCGCCGTTCGGAGCGACTTTACTGCTCGTGGGGACGCAGGACGAGCATGTACGCGAAAGCCATTTGGCGGGCAAGCGGGTTCTCGAAGCGCCCCGCGCGGGGGGCGCCCAAAAGCGCCCGCACTCGATCGGACTGCCTTACGGCAGCTTGGCTGCGACGCTTCGCTTGCGAACGACGAAGCGCGTCACCGCTCGAGTAGGCCGATGATCTTCCATTCCCGCACCGACGATCGTTTTCTCGATCGCAGTGGTGCCCGACCTTGGCTGCCTCGAGCAGCGCAATTAAACTTTGCGGCGGGATAACGGCGACAAGATCGCCGAATCCGAGCGCGATCTTGTCGTGCTTGGCGCACCTCGGCGAGACGCGACATCAATTCCACACAAAGGGACTTATTAACTCAACTCCATAGGTTGGCGTTAACGAAGCACGCCGACCATGGCTGCGGGTGCAAGAGGGGTTTGGGGCCCGAAGCCAGTGACGAGGCAATGCCTCGTCGGGGGAGTGTTGAGCCAACTCACACTGCGGGGGATTCATGAATAGACTGTCTCGCGTATTGTTCGTCGTCCTCGCGTTTTTTCCGTTGAGTGCGGGCCTCGCGCTCGCCGGAAAAAGCGACTGCCGTCAAAACTCTATCACGCAATTGAAGTCGCTCTCCGCCGAAGGCTACGCGGTGTACGCGGCGATGACCGACAAGAAGTTTTTCCTGAGCTTCATCACCTGCGATGATCTCCAACTCGGTCTCACCACCGCCGTCCATGAATCGGTGCACAGCCTCACCGAGGACCGGGATGCCTACCTGCTGATCAACGGCGAGGACCTTCCGCGCCCTCATCAGATGGCGCGCTTCAGCCGGCCCACGATCGTCGCGAAGCGGTTTGAGGGCAGCCAATGGCGCGGCAACACGTTCATCACGACCTATCTGAAGGTAGGCCACGCCACTGCCGCCGAGGACTTTACGTACCTCCTCGACGAAATGAATGCCTACACCCACGATCTTCATGCGGCTGTCGCGCTCGAAAGCCTGCGCAGCCCTGATCAGATCGTCTACCATCGCGACGGCCTTGCGGCTCTGATGTCGTTCGTCGCGCTTTACGTCGAGACGGCCGAGGAAAGCCAGCCCAACACGTGGAACGGGCTGCAAAGTTCCGAGGTTTCCCGCACCGTCTCCACGCTGTGGACCCAGGCCGAGAAGGTCATGGCATCGTCCTGCAGTGTGCCCGACTTCGGTGCCGACGACAAACGCTTCATCGGGCAGTTCTGTCGCGAGAAGGCCCAGGCTTCGCTGAGCAAGATCCTTCATCGGGCGCCGGTGTGTCCGGTCGACTGCCTGCGCGGACAACGCCAGACCGCCAACCGTCCGTTCTGACGGCCGCGCGCGGCACCGCGCGCATCAAGTTGTTGGCTATTGTCGCCGATGCCCGCGCTTGTCGCGGGCATCGCTATTTTCCTGCCTTGTCGAGCCGCGTAAGCTGGGCGCGACAGGGAGGCCTCCATGCCGTCATTCAAGACCATCCGGGCGCGGGCTGCGAAGCGCAAGGGCGGCGAGGCCGCCCTCATGGCGCTGTTGCCGAAGCCCGTGAGCGCGAAAGCGCTCGTGCGTATTGCCGACGATCGCATCCTTGCTGACATGACCAAGCGGATCTTTTCCGCGGGCTTCGCGTGGAGCGTCATTGAGAAGAAATGGCCGGATTTCGAGCGCGCGTTCCTGGGCTTTGAGCCGAGGCGGTTGCTGGCCCAGCCGGACGAGTTCTGGGAGCGCCTCGCCGGCGATCCGGGCATTGTGCGCAATGCGCAGAAGATCATGGCTGTGCGCGCCAACGCGCAGTTCATCAGCGACATCGCCCACGAGCACGGCAGCTTTGCTAAATTTCTCGCAGCCTGGCCGACGAGCGATCAGGTCGGGCTGCTCGAGCTTCTAGGCAAGCGCGGCGCGCGTCTCGGCGGCGGCACCGGCCAGTATTTCCTCCGCTTCATCGGCAAGGACTCGTTCGTGTTGTCCAAGGACGTCGTTGCCTGTCTGCGCGAGGCCGGCCTCGACATTGCGGAGAATCCGACGTCGAAAAAGGATCTGCGCAAGATTCAGGATCAATTCAACGCGTGGGCCAAAGAGACCGGACTGTCGCTCATGCATCTCTCGCGCATCTGTGCAATGTCGATCGGGGAGAACCGTGCCGCCGTGGCCCACGCGCCGGAAGCGGACCACAAGGTCGGCCGCCGGGTTCACGCGTAACTCGCGCAAGCGCGCTTCGGACCCGCAAAACAGCCGGTGCTTCGCCGTGCCTGACTGGCCGCTACGCGACCGCTGAGGTGGGCACTGTCGCCGACGGCAACGCCGGCTTGCCGGCGATCATATCGGCGGCTTTTTCCGCCATCATCAGCACTGCGGCATTGAGATGGGCGCCGACGAGGTCCGGCATCGCCGAGGCGTCAACGACGCGCAGGCGCTCGATGCCGCGCACCTTCATCTCCGCATCGAGCACCGCGTCGGGGCCAATCCCCATCGGGCATGTGGCGGCCGGATGATGGGCGGTCAGCGCGGTCCGCCGGATGTAGGCGTCGATCTCCGCGTCGCTCTGAATTTCGGGTCCTGGCGCTGTCTCGGGGCCACGAAAACGGTCGAGCGGCTTCTGGTAGGCGATCTCGCGCGCGAGCCGAAAACCTTCGCGGAGCTTCGGCAGGTCGCCGGGCGCGGAAAAGAAATTGTAGCGGATGCGCATCGGCGCGCGCGGGTCGGCGGACCGCAGCAAAATTTCGCCGCGGCTGTCGGGATGGAGCAGCGCCGGCCGGATCGCGAATCCGTCCGGCATTGGATCGACGATGCCGGGGAACCACAGTTGCGCTTCGGTGGCGACGCCGCGGAACATGAACTCGATGTCCGGCACCGCGAGTTCGGGGCGCGTCCTGATGAAGGCGTGCAGACCGCCGGGCACCACGGTCGCCGGTCCGGTGCCGAACAAGTACGCGCGCACCATCCCGATCGCCATGCGGTCGAACCGCAGTTGGTGATGGAAAGGTCCGGGCTCGCGCCGCGCGAAGGCAAGGAACACCGCGAGGTGGTCCTGGAGATTGCGGCCGACCGGCAGGTCCACAACGGGCGCAATACCGACCTCGCGCAAATGTTCAGCGGGTCCGATGCCCGACAGCATCAGGATCTGCGGCGTCGAAAACGCGCCGGCAGATACGATCACGGCACGTTCCGCGGCCGCGTGCTGCACCTCGCCGCCGCGCAGATATTCGATGCCGGTCGCGATGGTGCCGCGCAGCGTCACACGGGTGACGTGGGCTCTTGTCTCGACGGTGAGATTGCGCCGCTTCCTTGCCGGCTTGAGGAACGCGGTAGCGGCGGAAGAGCGATGGCCGTTGCGGATCGTGTACTGACTGCGCCCAAAACCTTCGGCGGAGGACGCGTTGTAGTCCGCCGTATTGGTGATCCCCGCGGCCTTGGCGGCTGCGATCCAGGCGGGATAGAGCGGATCGGTGGTCCTCGCGAACTCGGTGCCGAGCGGGCCGCCGTCGCCGCGCCACGCGTTCGCGCCGCCCGCGAAGGTCTCGCAGCGTTTGAAGTAGGGCAGCACATCGACGAACGACCAGCCGATGGCGCCCTTCTGCGCCCAGCGGTCGAAGTCGGCCGGATGGCCGCGCGTGTAGGCCATCACGTTGACGGACGACGAACCCCCGAGCACCTTGCCACGCGTCGCCTCGATGGAGCGGCCATTAAGATTGGGTTCGGGATCGGTCTCGAACCCCCAGTCGAACATGCGCTTTTCGTGCAGCTTGCCGAGTCCGATCGGCACATGAATGAAAGGGTGCCAGTCGCGACCGCCGGCCTCGACGAGGAGCACGCGCGCGCCGTCGGCGGTGAGACGGTTCGCCAGCACGCAGCCCGCGGAACCCGCCCCGATGATGATGTAGTCGTAGGATTGCATCTTACCTGCCGCCGCACATCACCCGGTGATTCTCTCCAATCACCAGGGCACCGCGCAGCGCAGTTCCCAAAACGCGCGCTGCGACAATGTCATAATAGCGAGAACGCCCGGCTCAGTACGGCCGGATCGTACCCTTCACGGTGGTGCGCAGCATCAGCCGACGTTGATCCGACGGGAAGTCCGTACGGGCGTGGCTGGAGCAGCGATTGTCCCACACGATGAGGTCGCCGACCTTCCAGACATGCGTGTAGACGAATTCCGGCTTCTCGGAGTGATCGAACACTGCGTCGAGGAGTTCGTCGCTCTCTTCGTTCGGCATGTCGACGACATGCGTCGTCATCAGCCGGTTGACGTAGACCGCCTTGCGTCCGGTCTGATCATGCGTGCGGAAGACCGGATGGGCAGCTTCGTGAGCGACACCGACGGCATTCGACGTATCGCCACGGATGGTCGTGCCATAGTCGTAGCGATTGACTGCCTTGCGGCCCTCCAGCCGGTCGCGGACCGCGGGATCGAGCGTGTCATAGGCGGCATAGCCGCTCGCGAACAGCGTATCGCCGCCGCGATTGGGAATCTCGACCGAATACAGGAGCGTGCCGTTGTGCGGCTGCTCGTTGTGGATCATGTCATGGTGGAAATGCATCTCGCCGTCCGGCAACGCGCCGATCGGCTCGCCGTTCTCGCGGATGTTTGAGATCAGCATGATGTTGGGCAGCAGGTTCTTATAGCCCTTGGGATAGGTGTGCGCCGGCCGCGACATCTGTGCATGCTCGCCGAAATAACCGGTGGCGCGAACGAGGTCTGCCTGGGAAAAATTCTGGCCGCGGAAAACGAGGACGATGTTGTCGAGCCAAGCTTGGTGGATCGCCTGGATGGTGTCTTGATCGAGCTGATCACGCAGGTCGATACCGCGGATTTCCGCGCCGATGTGTTCCGTGAGCGGCACCACCTCAAGGCGGGTTTTTGTTATCGCATCCATCATGTCCTCCATGCCGCTATCGGGCTGACCGGGCGTGCGCCGGGTTTCAAGAGAAGGCTAGAGCAAGTCCGCGCGAATTTGAAGCGGGGCCGAGGCGGAGCATTGCGCGCCCGTGTGAGCAGGGGCGCAATCATCGCTTAGCTCTGCAACAGGATCCTAAACACCACGTGCGAGATCGCCGAGCATGCTTGCGGCGACGGTGAGCTTGGAGAGGGTGAGGCCCGACGCGGCAATTTCATGAACGGCCTGGCGTACGCGCTCGACGCCATCCCTGCGTTCGACCCAGGCCGTAACCGCATCCGCGCCGCTGCCGCCGGTCCGTGCCATCTCGGCGGCGAGGCGCCGCATCGCATCACCGATGAAGTCGAGGGCGCGGTCGAACGCGAGCTGGTCGAAGTAATCGACGAGCTTGATAGAACCCGCGGCCGCGACGATGCGGTCGAGCTGAAAATACGCGATTGCGGCAAAATAGATCGGCGCGATCTCGGCGACCGGCCGGCCCGTGCGGTCGGCGATCAGGATGGAATCGGCGGCCGACGCCAGCATCGGCAATCCGGCGAGCGTTCGCGCCAGCGGGTCCGGCACGCCGTCCGACATCATCCGCTGGGTCTCTGTCGCGCGGCCGCGCTGCGCCTCCGGCGACAGGAAAGCGTCGAGCCCCGCCAGCACGGCTGCGATGCCGGACCGGTAATGCTCGACGATCCCGGCGAGCCCTTGGCCCAGGTCGACGTTGCGCAGGAACCAGACGACCCGGTCGATCAGCAGGTTCTGTACCGCAGTGAACAGGGCCAGCTGATCCGCCCCGTCGATCCGGTTATCGAGTTCCTCGATCGCGGTATTGATGGCGGTGAGCGAGAAACTGTCGCGCACGGCCGCGAACGCAGCGGCGATGTGCTCGACGGAGGCGCCGGTCTGATCGGAAATGCGCACCACGAAGGCCGGGCCGCCGCGGTTGATCATGGAATTGGCGAGGTTCGTCGAAATGATGTCGCGGCGCAGGCGGTGGTGCTCGATGGCGTCCGGGAACCGGTTCGCAATCGTTTCCGGGAAATAGCGCAGCAACTCCCGGGCGAGATAAGGATCGTTCGGCACGTCGGAGCCGACAAGATCCTCGTGAAGGACGAGCTTGGCGTAGGCGAGCAGCACTGCAAGCTCGGGACGCGTCAGCGGCTCGGCACGCCGGCGCCGTTCGACGATCTCCATGTCGCTCGGCAGGAATTCGACCGCACGGTCGAGCAGTTGGCGTTTCTCCAGCGTTTGCATCAACCGTTGCTGGAAGCCGAGATCATCGAGGCCGCGCCGCTGCGCAAGCGAGATCGCCAACGTCTGCTGATAGTTGTTGCGCAGCACCAGGGCCGCGACCTCCTCGGTCATTTCGGCGAGCAGCACGTTGCGGTCCGGGCGCGTGAGCCGTCCGTCGCGCATCGGAAGACTTAGCGCGATCTTGAGGTTGACCTCGACGTCCGAGGTGTTGACCCCGGCTGAGTTGTCGATCGCATCGGTATTGAGCCGGATGCCGGCGAAAGCCGCCTCGATACGGCCGCGTTGCGTCACGCCGAGATTGGCGCCCTCGCCGATCACCTTGCAGCGCAGTTGTGCACCGGTCGCGCGGATCGCATCGTTGGCGCGGTCACCCGCGGCCTCGTCGCTTTCCGCCGAGGCGCGCACATAGGTGCCGATGCCGCCGAACCACAACAGGTCGACGGGTGCCTTGAGGATGGCGTTCATCACCTCTTGCGGCGTCGCCTTCGCACGTTCGAAGCCGAGCGTCGCGCGCGCCTGGGGTGACAGGTCGATCTCCTTGAGCCCGCGCGAGAACACGCCGCCGCCGGGAGAGATGATGCTGCGGCCAAAATCCTGCCAGCTCGACCGCGGCAGATCGAACAGGCGCTGCCGCTCGGCGAAGCTTTTTTCCGGGTCGGGATCGGGATCGATGAAAATGTCGCGATGATCGAAGGCGGCGACCAGCCGGATGGTGCGCTCGCGCAGCATGCCGTTGCCGAACACGTCGCCCGACATATCGCCGACGCCGACGACGGAGAATGGCGTCCGCGAAATGTCCACGTCCATTTCGCGAAAATGACGCTTGACAGATTCCCACGCGCCGCGTGCCGTGATCCCCATCTTCTTGTGGTCGTAACCGGCCGAGCCTCCGGAGGCGAAGGCATCGTCGAGCCAAAAGCCATGGGCTTGCGCGATCTCGTTGGCGATGTCCGAGAAGGTCGCGGTGCCCTTGTCGGCGGCAACGACGAGATATGGATCGTCGCTATCGTGACGCACCACGTCCTTGGGCGGCACCACGCCCTTGAGATCAAGGTTGTCGGTGAGGTCGAGCAGCGTCGACATGAATGTGCGGTAAGTCGCGATGCCTTCGGCCTGGATGGCGTCGCGATTACCGACGGGCAGACGCTTCGGCACGAATCCGCCCTTGGCACCGACCGGAACGATGACCGCATTCTTGACCTGCTGCGCTTTGACGAGACCGAGGATCTCGGTACGAAAATCCTGCGGCCGATCCGACCACCGAATGCCGCCGCGCGCCACCGGGCCGAACCGCAGATGAACGGCTTCGATCCGCGGCGAGCAGAGGAAAATCTCACACCGTGGCCGCGGCAACGGCATGCTGGTGATCTTGCGGCTGTCGAATTTGATGGCGATGACCGGCTTTGGCGCACCGGAGTCGCTCTGGTAGAAATTAGTCCGCACGGCCGCCTGCACGGCATTGACGAACTGGCGGATGATGCGGTCTTCGTCGAGGCTTTGCACCTTCGTGAGCAGCGTTTCGATCTCGGCGGCGATCGCGCCCTCGCGCTCCTCGCGTGACGCGACACGCGGATCGAACCGCGCCACGAACAGCGCAACGATACGCTCCGCGATCGCCGCGTGCTTGACGTGAGTCGCCCACATGTAGTCCTGGGAGAAGGGCACGCCGATCTGTCGCAAATAGCGCGACAGGGTGCGGACCAGCGCTGCGGCGCGCCAGTCGAGACCGGCCGCCAGCACCAGCGCATTGTAGCCGTCGTCCTCCGTCTCTCCGCGCAGCACCGCGCTAAAGCACGCGTCGAGCCTTGGCTTCGCCGCAGGGACGTCGACCGCTCCGCCGTCGATGCAATCAAGCTCCATGTCGTGGAGCCAGACGTGCGGCCACCGTTGCGATCCGTCGTCGTTGTTGGGCGTGACGTGGTAGGTCAATTCATCCACCACCGTGAAGCCCATTTGCTCAAGCTCGGGAACGCGTTCCGATAAAGGAATCGGTCGCCCCAGGCTCCATACTTTAAGCCGCGCGGCCTTGCCGTCCTCGCCGTCGCTTGCCTGGAAGTCGACCGCGAGCGGATTCGCAAACGACAATGCGGTGATCGTTGCAATGTCCTTGACTGCGGTCTCGGGCGCGAACGTCTCGCGATAGGCGGGCGTAAACGCGTCTTCGAAAGTCGCAAGCAGGCTCCGGGCGGTCGCTCCATCATGGATATTGGCCAGCGCCTCCATCAGACCATCCGACCAGGTCTTCACCAGGCGGCTGACCGCGGCCTCGAGTTCGCCGCGCGGCGGATGGGAAAGCTCGCCGCCGTGCCGCTCGATGATGAAGTGTACGCGAGCGACCGGCCCTTCGGGAAAGAAGGGCGCGAATGAGGCGACTCGTCCGCCGAACGCCACCGCAAGCCACCGGCCGATCGCGGCGCGCGCGGCACTGCCGTAGCGATCGCGTGGCACGTAGACGAGCACGGAGACGAAGCGCTCGAACGGATCGGAGCGCGGCAGCACGCGGACACGCGGACGCTCGCCGAGTTCAAGGATGATCAGGGCAAAGCGGTAAAGCAGCGCTTCGTCGATCTGGAACAGCTCGTCGCGCGGGTAGGTCTCCATCACGTTGACGAGCGCCTTGCCGGAGTGGCTCGTCGCCTCGAAGCCCGCGCGGGCGACGACACTAGCGACCTTGCGGCGCAGGTAGGGAATCGACCGAGTTGATCGCACATAGGCGGTCGAGGTGAACAGGCCGACGATTTCGACAAGACCCGTGAGCGTGCCGTCGCGGTATTGCTTCACGACGACGCTGTCCATGGCGCCGCGCCGATGCACCCGGGAGCGTCTGCTGGACTTCGTGATGAGCAGCATCCGCCGCTCGTTGAGGACCGCGATCGCGCGCGGCGAGAGGTCAAGACGCTCTCGCGCAGCTGCGGCATTGCTGCGTTCGCGGAGCACGCCGAGAAGAGACTCCGGGACCGGCATCAGCGTGTTGCCGGACACTTCAAGGCGGAGGCTGCGAATGCCGAGGAAGGTGAAGTTGTCATCCTTCAGCCAGGCAAGGAAATCGAGGCATTCCGCGACGTCGTCGGGCGGCAGGCCGGATGGCACCTCCTTGATTTCATCGAAAAGGCTCGCAAGCCGCGCCAACATGGCCCGCCAGTCTTCGACGGCCTGGCGGACGTCCGCGAGCGCGTCGGCGAGTGCCGCGACCACCGCGCCGCGCGCTTTCGCATCATCGATGCGATCGACATGAACGTGGATCAGGCTTTCCCGGATGCCCGATCCCTCAACCGCGTCGGGCCGCATGCCGCTGGCGCGGGGCGTCAAGGAAAGAAGCTTGTTGGCGGCATCTCGGACGACGGTGAAGCGCGGATGCACCACAAGTCGTGGCTCAAGACCCTGCTGACCCAACTCGGCCATGACCGAGTCGACCAAAAACGGCATGTCGTCATTGAGGAGTTCAATGACGGAAACGTCGTCGAGCCGGCGCCCTGTGTCAGCCCGCGCAGTGGTCACACGAATGTTGGCAGTGCCGGGCTTGCGCTCGGCGAGGAAGCGCCAGGTATCGCCGGCGACGGCGGCAAGTTCGGCGGCCTCGTATTGCAGCAAATCTTCAAAGCTCGCGCCGGAAAAAAGCTCGGACACAAAATCAGGTGGCGCACCGGTGCCGCGGCCCTGAAGGATGGCGCCCGCTTGTGCCAGCAGCTGCCGCGCACTTTCCTCGTCGCCGTCCGTGGAGACCATCGACCTGTGCGCGGGCGGACGGATGTCCTGGGAATTGACGTTCATGCGCGCGCGCCTCCCTGATTTGCGCCGGAGATTGCGCCGGAATTTGTCCAGGCGAAAGAGACACAGGCGCCGCACTGCCGCGATGGTGTCTCAGAACTTGCGAAGGAGTGCTGCAGCGGGCGAGCTTTCGCGGCGCCGGGCGAAACTGTTAACCTTCATGAATTCGGAATGGGAGACCCGCGATGGCGCAAAAGCCCGCACGTAAACGCCGCGAGACCCAACCGCGATCCCGCAAAGCCGACGCCGATGACGATACCGTCATCACCGCTTTGGAGCTCGGCACCGCCACGCTCAACCCTGCAATGCAGGCCTATTTCGATAAATGCACAGAGAAGCTCGGTTTCATTCCGAATGTGCTCAAGGCTTATGCGTTTGATGCGGCAAAGCTCGAGGCTTTCGTGGCGATGTATAATGATCTCATGCTGGCGCCGTCGGGACTGAGCAAGCTCGAGCGTGAGATGATTGCCGTTGCAGTGTCATCGCAAAATCACTGCTACTATTGCTTGACCGCGCATGGTGCCGCGGTGCGCGGCCTTGCCGACGATCCGGTCCTAGGCGAGCTGATGGTGATGAATTACCGTGCCGCCCGCCTCGATCGGCGCCAGCGTGCAATGCTGGATTTCGCCGTCAAGCTGACCGCCGAACCGTGGGCGGTCGAGGAGGACGATCGAAAGGCCCTGCGCGAGGCGGGCTTCACCGACCGCGACATCTGGGACATTGCCGCCGTTGCTGGCTTCTTCAACATGTCGAATCGCATCGCCACCGCGACAGACATGCGGCCGAATTCGAATTATCATCGCCAGAAGCGCGACTAGACCGACTGTAAAGGGAACATGCTGCACAGGTTGAGTAAGTCGATTGCCGTACTCGCGCTGCTGGCGCTCGTTGCGCCCGCGCCGGCCCAGGAGCGCTTTACCCAACAGAGTACCGGCGGGGCCGCCGCGCAAGTTGCGACGGGCCGGCACGGCATGGTGGTGACGCAGGAGCGTCAGGCGACCCAAATCGGCCTTGACGTGCTCGAACACGGAGGCAACGCCGTCGACGCCGCGGTCGCCGTGGGCTTTGCGCTCGCGGTGACGTTGCCGAAAGCCGGCAATATCGGCGGCGGCGGCTTCATGCTGGTCCATCGCGCCGAACGCAACGAGAATGTCGCGATCGACTATCGCGAGACCGCGCCGGCCGCGACCACGGCCGACGTTTTCCTCGGACCGGACGGCCAAGTCGATCCGTCGAAATCGCGCGACACCGGGCTTGGCGTCGGCGTGCCGGGCACGGTCGCCGGGCTCACGCTGGCGCTCGAACGGTACGGATCGGGGAAGTTCACGCTCGCCGAACTGGTCGCACCGGCCGTGCGCCTCGCCCGCGAAGGCGTCGCCGTCAACGACGACCTATTCGATTCCTTGCTGCTGGCCCAGCCCCGGCTCGTTCGCCGCCCGTCGACCGCCAAGATTTTCCTCAAGGAGGACGGCAGCGCGCCGGCTGCCGGCGAGAAGCTTGTCCAGACCGACCTCGCCGACGTTCTGGAGACGATCGGCCGGGAAGGGCCTCGCGCCTTCTATGTCGGTCCGATCGCAGACAAAATCGTGGCCTCGGTTCGTGACGCCGGCGGCGTGATGACGCGCCGCGATCTCGAAAGCTATCAGCCGATCGTACGCAATCCGATCTACGGCAACTATCGCGGCTACGAGATTGTCTCGATGCCTCCGCCGTCGTCGGGCGGGGTCCTGTTGATCGAAATCCTCAACATTCTGGAGGGCTATCCGTCGCACGTGATCGGCAGCGGATCTCCCGCAGGGCTCCATCTCGCAATCGAGGCGATGAAGCTTTCCTATGCCGACCGTGCGGCGTTTCTCGGCGATCCTGACAGCACCAATATTCCGACCGATCGCCTGATCGCGAAGGACCACGCGGCGGACTTGCGGGCGAGAATTGACCCGAAGCAGGTTCGCCCCCCGCGCGAGCTAGCACCTGAGGGCATGCCCTCGGGAGGCAACACGACCCATTTTTCCATCGCCGACGAAGCCGGCAACGTCGTCGCCAACACCTATTCGCTCAATTTCAATTACGGGCTCGGGCTCGTCGCCGACGGCACCGGCATCATGCTCAACAATGAACTCGACGATTTTGCCGCCAAGCCGGGCGTGCCCAATGCCTATGGCCTCCTTGGCGGAGCCGCCAATGCGCCCGCACCCGGCCGGCGGCCGCTCTCCTCCATGACCCCGACGATCGTGTTCAAGGACACAAAGCCGGTGCTGGTGACGGGGGCGCCCGGCGGGAGCCGGATCATCACGACGGTGCTGCAGGTGATCATCAACACGATCGACGGCCATATGACCATGGGCAATGCCGTGGCGGCGCTGCGGCTGCATAACCAATGGCAGCCGGACGAGGTTTTGGTCGAGCGCGGCTTCCCCCAGGACAAGGTGCGAGCGCTCACGGCGATGGGACACAAGGTGCGGGTTGGTCCGCTCTTTGGCTCCGCCCATTCGATCGGGCTCGTGCCGGGGTCGTTCACTGGTGCGGCCGATCTCCGCGCACGCGGCGCGGCGGCTGCAGGCTTCTGAGCAATATGCCGATGGTAGGGCGGGCAAACCGAAGCGTGCCCACCGCCTACACTGCCGCAGGCAAAGACACGCTCGGCATGTCTACCTTAGGATACCGTTCTTCGAGATTCGAACATCCGGGCGAGCCGCCGTCGCGCGTCGCTGTTTCGGCTGCGCCGCACCGGGATGTTGATGGCGATGCCGCCCTCATAGCCCGGCACGAACAGGCGCGCCACATGATGAACGCCGCCGATCAGCCGCGGGGATGATCTCGGAATGAATTTGCTCAAACGACCCACAAAACGCGACATCCGCAACTTCCGTCACACACGGGGTCGCCGGAGCACACTGGAGCGGGCGAAGGGATTCGAACCCTCGACCCCAACCTTGGCAAGGTTGTGCTCTACCCCTGAGCTACACCCGCATCCTGAGCCGGCAGTTGGCCGCTGCCGTCTGCCTCTCCTATGCCAAATGGGGCTGCGGAATGCAACGGGGGTTGCTGGGGCCGACCGATTGAAAGGCCGCTATCGTTAAGAGTAGCCTCGAAGCCTTTCCGTGCCCTGCCGCAAAAATACCGCCATGTCCGCCACGCCCGCCGACCTGTTTGCCTTGCTTGATCGGCTGGGCATCAAGCACACGACAGTGTCACATCCGCCGCTGTTCACGGTCGAAGAGTCGCGCGCGTTGCGCGGGCAAATTCCGGGCGGCCACACCAAAAATCTATTTTTGCGCGACGAGCGCGGCACGTTCTATCTCGTGGTTGCGCTCGAGGACGCGACGATCGAGTTGAAGAGCCTGCATCGCAAGCTTGGCGCGTCGGGACGATTTTCATTCGGATCGGCGGACTCCCTGCGGCAGGTGCTCGGCGTCGAACCAGGCTCGGTGACACCGTTCGCCGTTATCAACGATAATGCCGGCAGCGTTACGGTGGTGCTCGATACCGCCATGCTGGAACACGAGGTGCTCAACTATCATCCGCTCGTGAACACCATGATCACCTCGATCACCCGGGACGGATTGATTAAATTTCTAGCCGCGAGCGGGCATGAGCCTCGTATCGCGGCCGTTTCGGACCCCGCCATTGCCATGCCGTCATAAAGCTGCGATTGCATTCAGATCGATGCTCCCCATTTAAGCGGGAGCCGAAGGTGCGGCCTATTGGCACGTACCGGCGAGATCCCAAAAGAGAGGTCGACTTTGATGGACGTCGGGGTTGCGGCTGCTGCGCCAGCGGAAGGTGTCGTGAAGGACACCACCACTCAGACCTTCATGAAGGATGTGATGGAGGAATCGCGGCGCCAGCCGGTGTTGGTGGACTTCTGGGCACCGTGGTGCGGGCCCTGCAAGCAACTCACCCCGGTGCTGGAGAAGGCCGTGCGGGCGGCCAAGGGCAAGGTCAAGCTCGTCAAGATGAACATCGACGATCATCCGGCCGTTCCACGCCAGATGGGCATCCAGTCGATCCCGGCGGTGATTGCCTTCGTCAACGGACAGCCGGCGGACGGCTTCATGGGCGCGCTGCCGGAAAGCCAGGTGGTGGCGTTCCTGGAGCGGCTGACGAAGCAGGACATCGGCGGCGAAGAGGCTGAGTTGCTCAAGGCCGCCGACGCCGCCCTGGTGGCCGGCGATGCCGCCGGGGCCGCGGAGATCTATGCCGAGATCCTGGCGGAGGAGCCCGAGAATATTCACGCGCTCGCAGGACTGGCGCGATCGCAGATAGAAACCGGTGACATCGCGGCGGCCCGCCAAACGCTGGCGAAGGTGCCCGAGGCCAAACGCAATGACAGCGCAGTCGCAGCCGCTCGCGCGGCGATCGAAGTCGCCGAGCAGGCCGCGACGCTTGGGCCCGTTGCCGAGCTCGAACAGAAAGTCGCCGCCGATCCGCTCGATCATCAGGCACGGTTCGATCTTGCGGTCGCGTTGAACGCCAACAACCGCCGCCAGGAGGCGCTCGATCATCTCATCGAGATCGTGCGCCGCGACCGCAAATGGAACGATGATGGCGCCCGCAAACAGCTGGTCCAGTTCTTCGAAGCCTGGGGTCCGACCGACGAACACACGGTGGCAGGCCGCCGCCGCTTGTCCTCGATCCTGTTCGCGTGAACGCCCACGCGGTGATATGATCGATCACCCGCTGCGGCCGCCGGGTGCGTCATTCGGTAGCCGATTGGGAGTGCGGCGATGCCGATGAACGCGGTCTATCGCGGTCCGGCTGATTTGCCGGAAACGATTCCGGTGTTCCCGCTTGTCGGGGCGCTGCTGCTGCCGCGCGGACAGATGCCGCTCAATATTTTCGAGCCGCGCTATCTCGAAATGGTCGACAACTCTTTGCGTGACGGCCACCGTCTGATCGGCATGGTGCAGCCGGATCCGGCGCATCCCGGCACGCCCGAGCAGCCTGGGCTTTACAAGATCGGATGTGTTGGCCGCATCACTCAGATCGCCGAGACCGGCGACGGCCGCTATCTTCTCCAGCTCACCGGCGTCGCCCGGTTTCGCATCCTCGAAGAGCTCGATGTCGCGACCGGCTACCGGCAGTGCCGCGTCGACTTCATCCCGTTCGCGGATGATTTCGTTGCCCGCAGGGGGGAAGAGCAGGTCGATCGCAAAGCGGTGCTCGACGCGCTGACGGACTTTCTCAAGGCCAACAATCTCAAGGCAGATTGGGAAGGCATTGAAAGCGCCTCCAACGAGGCCCTCGTCAATGCGCTCGCCATGATGTCGCCTTTCGACGCCGCCGAGAAGCAGGCGATGCTGGAGGCCCCCGATCTCAAGACGCGGGCGGAGATCCTGGTCGCGGTGACGGAAATCGCGCTTGCCAAGAGCAGCACCGAGGGCGAGACGCCGCTGCAGTGACGCTACCCTTTGTCTCCGGGCGACTTGATCGTGACGCGCGGAGCCGGGATAAAGGGCCGACCAAATCCTCAAGGATTCGCCAGCATGAGCTCCGTGCCGCCCGACCGACCGGCCAGTGCCGTCGATCCAAAGCTTCTGGAAATACTGGTGTGCCCCGTCACCAAAGGGCCGCTCGAATACGATGCCGCGAAACAGGAATTGATTTCGCGGTCCGCCAAGCTCGCCTATCCGATCCGCGACGGCATTCCGATCCTGCTGCCGGAAGAAGCCCGTCCGCTTCTCTGACCGCGCCGCTGTCGTGCTAACCCGCCGTTTCCGCCACACCAACCACAGGAACAGTAGGCATGATCAAGCTCTGGGGGAGAACCACTTCGTCCAATGTGCAGAAGGCGATGTTTGCGGTCGGCGAGCTCAAGCTTCCCCATCAGCGCATCGATGTTGGCGGCGCTTTCGGCAAGACGCGGGAGCCGTTCTATCTCGCCATGAATCCGAACGCTCTCGTGCCGACGCTCGAGGAGGAGGATGGTTTTACGCTGTGGGAGTCGAATACGATCATCCGGTATCTTGCAGCCAAGCACGGCATGGGATCGCTGATGCCGGGCGATCTACGGACGGCAGCGCTCGCCAGTAAATGGATGGACTGGCAGCTTTCGGTCTTCGGGCCGGCGATCACGCCGGTGTTCTGGGGCATGATCCGCACGCCGCCGGAGAACCGCGACCACAAGGCGATCGATGGCGGCAAGATCAAATCCACCGCGGCGGTGAAGATGCTCGACGATCAATTCGCCAAGACCGCCTATGCCGCCGGCGAGGCGTTTTCGATGGGTGATATCCCGATCGCCGTCATGAGCTATCGCTATCGGCAGTTGGTTACCGACCGCCCAGCCTTTCCCCATTTCGAACGCTGGTACGCCGCCATCGCGTCGCGGCCCGCCTTCCGCGAGCACGTTGCGGCGATCCCGTTGAGTTAAGCCAGGCTGGCGGCATCGCGCTACAGCGCCTCGCCGCGCAGCAGCTTGGGCACTGCGCCGGTAAGGCCGGCGGCCTCTCGGATGAACAGGCGTTTGAGCGGGGGCAGGCGATCGACGATGCCGAGGCCGATGTCGCGGGCGAGGCGCAACACGTCCGACCGATTTGAGAACAGTCGGTTGAGGCCGTCCGTCGAGACACTCATGGTCATGGTGTCGAACCGGCGCCAGCGTTGATAGCGCTCCAATACGGAAGCGCTGCCAGGATCAAGGCCAAGACGCGCGGCATCGACAATGGCCTCGGCGAGCGCCGCGACGTCGCGCAGTCCCATGTTGAGGCCCTGCCCGGCAATCGGGTGAATGACATGGGCGGCGTCGCCGACAAGGGCGAGGCGCTCGGCGATAAAGCTCTGCGCGACCCACAGTCCGAGCGGATAGGCGCGGCGTTCCGCGGCGGCGACGATTTCGCCGAGGCGCAAGCCGAAGCGCCGCTCAAGCTCCGCATGGAATTCCTCGTCGGAGAGCGCGACGATGCGAGCCGCCTCTTCGGTTCGCTCGGTCCATACGATCGACGAGCGGTTTCGCCGCAGCGGCAGGATGGCGAACGGACCGGATGGCAGGAAATGTTCGACGGCACGGCCATGGTGGTCGCGCTCATGGGTCACGGTGGTGACGATCGCCGACTGACCGTAGGACCAGCCGCGCACCCCAATGCGGGCACGTTCGCGCAATCGCGACCGCGCACCGTCCGCTGCGACCAGAAGCTTTGTCGCGATGGAACGGCCGTCGCCCATCGCGATCGATATGTGCTGCGGCTCACAGGTGAAATCCGTCACCGACGTTGCGACGAGATCAACACCCATGGCGGACGCCTTGTCGGCAAGAACCGCGTTGAGCCGGCCGTTCTCGATCATGTGGGCGAACGGCTCGCCGGTCTCGATTTCGCCGGCGAAGGTCAGGAACACCGAACGGACCGCGTCCTCGGCGCGGCTGTCGGTGATCTCCATGTCGAGGATCGGCTGCGCTTCGTCGGCAACTGCCGACCACACGCCAAGCGCTTCGAACATTCGGCGCGGCGCCGCGGCAATCGCCGAGGCGCGCAGGTCGTTTCCGCCATGTTTGGCAAGCTCGGGGTCAGCCAGCGTGACCGCGAAGCCTTCGCCGAGCGCTTGGCGCAAGGCGATCGCAAGTGCAAGACCGGCAAACCCGCCGCCCGCAATGAAAACATCACACTGTTTGCCGATCGGCATTACCCGCTGCCCAAAGCAAAACGACTTGGGCGAATTTAGTGCATATCTCCGCCGTTTCGAACGGGATTTTGCCGAACCGTTAACGCACGCTCCCGCGCCAACTTGGTCATTCCGCGTGGCTGAGCGACGCGAAGGTGAGGCCGCCGTCCTTATTCCTCGCCAGAGGTTATGCATTCCGGGCTGCCGCGCTGCGCTCGGCCCCCCGGAATGACGACGCGCCCACGTTCTAGAACGAGCTCTTCAGCTTGAGGTGATCGAGACGGTTGATGGAATGGACCTCGATCCGCCGCCGCTGGTGCTGCTGCAGCACCTCGAGGGGTACGTCGACGCCAGCCGTGCCCTGGGCCCAGATCAGCCGATAAAGATCGGACAAGGTCTTCGGCGTCTCGCCGTTGACGGCAAGGATGATGTCGCCGCGGCGCAATCCGGCCTTCTCCGCCGGGCCGCTGGGCGTGACGCGGCTCACCACGAGATGGCCGCCTACGTCGTCGGTATTGACGCCGATCCAGGGATGCGCCTGCGCCGGATGTCCTTCGCTGATCAGGTCGGCGAGGATCGGCGGCAGCCGGTCGATCGGCACGAACATGTTGCCGCGAACGCCGTCACCGGTGCCCGACGTGTCGCCGACGATCAGCGAGCCGACGCCGACGAGCTTGCCCTCGTGATTGATCAAGGCCGCGCCGCTCCAGGCGGGGTGCGGCGGCGCCGTGAACAGCGCGTCTTCCACCATGTATTCCCAGTTGCCGGCGAACTCGCGCTTCGCCACCACGTGGACCGGCCGCGCCCCGGCAGGCCCGCCGTAGCTTGCGACCACCATCGGGTCGTCTTTCTTCACCTCGGAGGACTTGCCCAGTTCCAGCGCCCGCACCTTCAACGGCGTGATGGCCCGCAGGAGGCCAAAGCCGGTCTCGTTATCGTAGCCGACCACGTTGGCCGCCATGGTGCGGCCATCGGCCGTGATGATCTCGGCCGACAGCGCTTCCACCATGAGATAGCCGATGGTGAGGACGAGACCGTCGCTGTCGATGACGACCCCGGTGCCGTCGCGTTCCTTCCCGAGGTTCTCGGCGGTCCGGCCGTCGGGATTGATGAAGGTTTTGATGTGGACAACGCCGGACAGGATCTGCTCGAGCGTTGGCGAATCAGCCTGCGCCGCGCCGGGCACCAGCGCCGCCACAATGAGGAAAGTCCCCGCCAGTGCCGAAAAAACGGGAGAAACTCGCATGAATGCCTCCTGAGAATAAGGCACATTCATGCATAGGTTATACCAATTCGCCCCCTGCCAATATGGAATTGGCAGAGGCAGCCTGAAATCCCCATCAAGTGTTGCTTATCCGTCGCGGCGTGCTTGCCAGCTCGGGAGGCCCGTTTCCCACAGGCGCGGGAAACGGAAGATCGAGTCAGCCGGCGGTTGGGCCGTTTACTCTGCTGCGGCGCGCTGCGGGCTGGCGTGGACCGATACGATGTAGTCCATGGCCGCCTGCACGCCGCCCTTCTTGATCGGAACGCCCGCGAGCGTAAGCGCCATCTCGGTGCCGGCGAGCGCTCCGAGGATCGTGAGATCGTTGGTGTCGCCGAGGTGCCCGATGCGGAAGTATTTTCCTAGGAACTTGCCGAAGCTCATGCCGTAGGAAATGTCGAAGTGATCGAGCGCGAGACTGCGCAGCTTGTCGGCGTCATGGCCCTCGGGCAGCAGCACCGCAGTGATGGTCGGCGAATAGTACTTCGCATCGCGGCACAGGATCTCGAGGCCCCAGGTGCGGATCGCTCGCCGCGTCGCCTCTGCGAAGCGGTCGTGACGCGCGAACACGTTTTCGAGCCCCTCCTCGTGCAGCATGTCGATTGCTGCGGCGAGGCCATGGAGCATGTTGGTCGCCGGCGTGTAAGGGAAGAAGCCGATCTTGTTCATGTTCATCATGTCTTCCCATGACCAGAACGCCTTCGGCAGATTCGACTTCTTCGAGGCCGCGAGCGCTTTGTCGCTCACCGCGTTGAAGGACATGCCGGGCGGCAGCATCAAACCTTTCTGAGCGCCGCCGACGGTGACGTCGACGCCCCACTCGTCGTGACGGTAGTCGGTCGAGGCGAGCGACGAGATGGTGTCGACGAGGAATAGCGCCGGATGGCCGGCGCGATCGATCGCCTTGCGAATGTCGGCGATTGGCGACAGGCATCCGGTCGCGGTCTCGTTGTGCAATACGCACACCGCCTTGATCTCGTGCGCTTTGTCTTCGCGCAGCTTGGCTTCGATGGCCGCGGGATCAGCACCGACGCGCCAATCGGTCGCGATGAACTCGGGCTTGAGGCCGAGCTTCACCGCCATGTTCTTCCACAAGGTGGCGAACTGGCCGGTCTCGACCATCAGCACGCGGTCACCCGCCGACAGGGTGTTGACGAGTGCCGCTTCCCACGCGCCGGTGCCGGTCGCGGTGTAGATGATGACCGGGTTCGTCGTCTTGAAAATCGTCTTAATGCCTTCGAGGACACTCTTGGCAAGCTTCTGAAACTCGGGACCGCGGTGATCGATGATCGGCGTGTCCATCGCACGCAGAATGCGGTCTGGCACCGGCGTCGGCCCCGGGATCTGGAGAAAATGGCGGCCGGCAGTGCGTGATGAGTTTTTAGCCATGGTGCTTTTCTAACCCTTTGAAGAAACTCCCCTCTCCGGCTGTGGGGAGGGTGGCGCGCTCGGCGTGCCTGGGTGGGGTCCCCTGCCGGCCTCGCTGCGCTTGGCCACCTGCCCCGAACGCGGAGAGGGAGGGGAAAATCTTGCCGCCATGAATGACGAATGCGACAGTCAGTCAAGTGCGATTGGCGCAGAGCCGGGCAGGAAGTCTGATCGATGGTTACGACATTGGCGCCCGGCCTGGAGCGCCGTCTGAGGTCCGAAATTACCGGCGACGTCTGGTTCGACCGGTTCACCCGCGGCCGTTATGCCACTGACGCATCGCATTATCAGATGATGCCGGTCGGCGTGGTGGCGCCGCGCACGATGGCCGAAGCCGAAACCGCGATCGCGCTGGCGCGCCAGGAAAACGTCACGGTGCTGGCGCGGGGCGGCGGAACGTCGCAGAGCGGACAGACCGTCAATCATTCGCTGGTGATCGACTGCTCGAAATACCTCAACCGCATTCTCGATCTCGATGTTGCGGGCCGGCGATGCGTCGTGGAGCCGGGCGTTGTGCTCGACGATCTCAACCGTCAGCTCAAGCAACATGGGCTGTGGTTTCCGGTCGACATCTCGACGGCGTCGCGCGCGACCTTAGGCGGCATGGCGGGGAATAATTCCTGCGGCGCACGTTCGCTGCGGTATGGCGTGACCCGCGACAACGTCATGTCGATCGACGCCCTCCTCGCCGACGGCACGGCGGCGCACTTCGGGCCGATCGGGGCGGGATTGCGCGACGTGCCGGCACATTCGCCGCTGCGACCGCTTGCGGAGGGTCTGCTCGCCATCGGCGTGCGTGAATCGGACGAGATCGCCGCGCGATTTCCCAAGGTGCAGCGCCGCGTCGGCGGCTACAATCTGGATGCGCTCGCGCCGAACGCGCCGGTGCACAATCTCGCGCAGATTCTCATCGGGTCGGAGGGGACCCTCGGCTTCTCGACGCGCATCGAGCTCAAGCTGTGGCCGCTGCTCGGCCGGCGCGCGGTCGGCGCCTGCCATTTCGGCCGCTTCTACGACGCCATGGATGCGGCTCAGCACATCGTCAAGCTCGGGCCGATCGCGGTCGAACTGGTGGACCGCACCATGATTGGGCTTGCCCGGGGCATCGACATGTTTCGACCGACGGTCGACGCCTTCGTGCGCGGCGCCCCGGACGCGGTCCTGCTGGTCGAATTCGCCGAAGACGACTGGGACGAGAACATCAATCGCCTTAAGTGCCTCGAACAACTGATGGGCGATCTCGGCTACGGCTGGGATAAGACGGGCGACAAGCAGGGCGGCGTGGTCGAGGTGCTCGATCCGAAGCTGCAAGCGGCGATCACCGAGGTGCGCACCGCCGGTCTCAACATCATGATGTCCATGAAGGAGGAGGGGAAGCCGGTCTCGTTCGTCGAAGACTGCGCGGTGCCGCTCGAACATCTTGCGGAATACACCGCGCGCCTCACCGATGTGTTTGAAAAGCACGGCACTCGCGGCACCTGGTATGCGCACGCATCGGTCGGCTGCCTCCACGTGCGTCCGGTCCTCAACCTGCGTCTCGACAAGGACAAGGCCGCGATGCGCGCGATTGCCGAAGAGGCTTTCGCCTTCGTGCGCGAATACAAAGGCTCGCACTCGGGCGAGCACGGCGACGGCCTCGTGCGTTCCGAATTCCATGAGCCGATGTTCGGCACGCGCCTGGTGCGCGCCTTCGAGGAGGTGAAGGATCGCTTCGATCCCGGCGGTCTCTTCAATCCCGGCAAGATCGCGCGCGCGCCGAAATTCGATGACCGCGCGAATTTCCGTTACGGGCCAAATTATCACGCCGAGCCGATGACCGCTGCCCTCGACTGGTCGCCTTACTCGGGCGCGGGCCATGGTTTTCAGGGCGCCATCGAGATGTGTAACAACAACGGCGCCTGCCGGGCGCTCGCCGGCGGTGTGATGTGCCCGTCCTACCGCGTGACGCGCGATGAGAAGGACGTGACGCGCGGCCGCGCCAACAGCTTGCGGCTCGCCATCACCGGCCAGCTTGGGCCTGACGCGCTCACCTCCGAGGCCATGGCGGAGACCATGCAGCTTTGCGTCTCCTGCAAGGCATGCCGCCGCGAATGTCCGACCGGCGTCGACATGGCGCGCATGAAGATCGAAGTCAGCGCGGCGCGTGCGGCGAAACGTGGACTGACGCTGCACGATCGGCTGGTCGGCTATCTGCCGCGCTACGCCCCGATCGCAGCGCGTCTGCCGTGGCTCTTCAATCTGCGCGACGTGCTGCCGGGCGCGGCCGTGCTGTCCGAGCGGCTCGCCGGTTTTTCGGCCCGCCGCAGCCTGCCGCGTTGGCGCAGCGATTGGTTTCGCGACGCGCCTTCACCTCCCCCTGGAGGGGGGAAGTCGCAGGGCGAAAGCCCTGCGGGAGGGGGTGGCAGCGCCGCCCCGTCGTCTCCCTCCCCCCTTGTGGGGGAGGGTCGGGGTGGGGGGTCGCGAGGTGACGGCACTGCTGTGCCCCGATCGCCGACCCCCACCCCCGACCCCTCCCCACAAGGGGGAGGGGAGAAGTGCGCACGCGAGGTCGTGCTGTTCGCCGACACCTTCAACCGCTACTTCGAGCCGGAGAATCTCAGCGCTGCCGTCGAAGTTCTGGCGGCTGGCGGCTATCATGTTCATGTCGCGACGCCGACGGACGGCACGTCACGCCCGCTGTGCTGCGGGCGCACTTTCCTCGCGGTCGGCAAGGTCGACGAGGCGCGACGCGAGGCGGAACGCGCCATCGCGGCGCTTGCGCCGTTTGCGGCGCGCGGAGTTGCGATTGTGGGACTTGAGCCCAGCTGCCTTTATTCTTTCCGGGACGAGATACCTGTCCTCGTGAGAGACGAGCGCACGGCGCACATTGCCGAACAGGCCATATCGTTCGAGGACTTCATCATGCGCGAAACAACTGCCGGCCGGCTCGCGTTGCCGCTGGCGCGGCTTGATAAGCGCGCACTGCTGCACGGCCACTGTCATCAGAAATCGTTTGGCGCCATGTCGGCTGTCGAGGCGGCGTTGAACCTCATTCCTGACCTCAAGGTCGACACCATCGAATCGAGCTGCTGCGGCATGGCCGGCAGCTTCGGCTATGGCGCGGACACCATCGATGTATCGCTCGCCATGGGCGAACTTTCGCTTTTGCCCGCCGTGCGCAAGGCGGACGCTGACGCCATCATCGTTGCCGACGGCACATCGTGTCGCCACCAGATCAAGGACGGCACCGGCCGCGCTGCATTCCATGCGGCGCGCGTGCTGGCGATGAGCCTCGCCTCGCGGGCTTAAGCTTGCAATACTTCGCCACCCGTTACGAAGACGCGGCTCCTTCGACGGCACGGGAAACTTTGGCTACAACAGGCTTTGGCATTTTCAGTCGAGGGCGCGCGCGATGAAGCTGTCGTTCCATGGGGCGGACCGCGACGTCACCGGCTCCTGCCACATGATCGAGACGTCGGAGTGCCGCATCCTCGTCGATTGCGGGATGTTCCAGGGCGGCCGCGAACTCGACGAAGAAAACGCCGAGCCGTTCGGTTTCGATCCGACCAAGGTGGACTTCCTCCTGCTGACCCACGCGCATCTCGATCACTGCGGTCGGCTGCCGCTGCTGGTGAAGCGCGGATTCCGCGGCGAGATCATCACGACCGCAGCGTCGCGTGAACTCGTCCGTCTCGTCCTGCTCGACTCCGCCCATCTTCAGGAAGAAGAGGTGCGCCGCCGTTCGCGCGTCGCATCGCGCCACGGGCACGACGCCAAAGCTGCGGAGCCGCTTTACTCCGTGGTCGATGCGCTCAACAGCCTCGACCATTTCGGCCGCACCGCGGATTACGGCACGCCGGTGCCGCTCAAGGCGGGCCTTCGCGCGACCTTCTTCGATGCCGGCCACATTCTTGGTTCGGCCAGTATCCTCATCGAGGGCGAGGAACAGGGTCGACGCATCCTGTTTTCGGGCGACCTCGGCAACGCCGGGCGGCCGCTGCTGCGCGATCCCGTTCCGCCGCCGGCGGCAGATGTCGTGGTGATGGAATCGACCTACGGCGATCGGCAACACCGATCTTTGCAGGCGTCGGTCGATGAGCTTTATCTGGCCATCGAAGACGCGTTCGCCCGGGGCGGCAATGTCATCGTCCCCACGTTTGCGTTGGAGCGCGCCCAGGAGATCCTGTTCTTTCTGCACCAGGGCATCGAACAGAACCGACTCAATCCTGCAATGCAGGTCTTTCTTGATTCGCCGATGGCGATCTCCGCCACCGAAATTTTCAGGCGTTATCCGGAATTGTGCAAACCCGACGTCGCAGCGCTGTTCGAAAGGGGCGGGGACCCCTTGTCTCTGCCCGGATTGCATCTGACCCGCGAAAACGCCGAGTCGATTGCCATCAATAAGATCCGCGGTGGCGCGCTGATTATGGCCGGTTCAGGCATGGCCACGGGAGGCCGGGTGCGCCATCACCTCCGGCACAATCTGTCGTCGCCGCAGTCGAGCGTCATCTTCGTCGGATTTGCCGGCAAGGGCACGCTGGCGCGCCAGATCATCGATGGGGCGAAGCACGTGCGTCTGTTCGACGAAGACATCCCGGTGCGGGCGCGCATCCACACCATCAACGGATTTTCCGCTCACGCCGACCAGCGCGAACTCACCGCCTGGCTTGCGCGCATCGACGGCGTCGCGACGACGATCCTGGTCCACGGCGAAGAAAACGCCATGCGCGGCCTCGCCGGCTGTCTCGGCAGCATGCGGATCGAGATGCCGCGCATTCACGACCAGATCGAAATTTGACCGCAGGCGGCACCCGCCGAATCGCGAGAACCGCGCCTCCGCCGCTGCCGTCGCGGTGCGCATGCTGGCATTATTCCCTTTGAGGTCGGCTCGGCGCTACCTCAATCATGCCTTCATTCAGATTTGATGTTGGCCTGGCGGATGATATGTCGGTACTCCTCCATTTGCCTAAGCAGATAGGTCCCGAACTCGTTGGAGCAGATTCCAGCGGGATCAAGTCCGAGATCCTTCAGTTTCGAAATGATTTCCGGTGCCTGGAGCGCCCTGGTGAACCAAGCGACGAATTGCGCGATTGCCCCTTTTGGTGTGTTTGATGGTACGACTATTCCGTTCCACGTCTCGGTCTCGAAATCGGGATAGCCAGATTCAGCGATCGTCGGCACGTCAGGCAACAAGTCGATGCGGGACTTGAGGGTGGTCGCGAGCGCTCGAAGGGTTCCAGCTTTCACTTGCGCGGAAACCTCCGGATAGTTCACCAGCACCGACGTCAGGTGGTTGCCGAGAAGCGCGTTGACCGCGGGCGCTGTGCCGGCGAACGGAACAAAGGTCACGTCCACAATGGCTCTCGATTTAAGCAATTCAAACGCAAGGTGCTGGGCTGTCCCGGGACCGACGCTTCCCAATGTCAAGTGTCCGGGCTTTGAACGCGCGGCTCCGAAAAAATCGGGAAGCGAGCTATAAGGCGATGCGCTGTTGACAGCTAAGACATGAGGCGAACGGACGAGATTGCAGACCGGTTCAAAGTCCGACAGCGGGTTATATGTCACCTTTTTCGTAACCGCGCTGATCAGAAAAGAATTTGCCGCAATCAGGAGGACACTTCCGTCGGACGGCCCGCGTAAAACGGCTTCGGTGCCAATGACGGAAGCTGCGCCCGGTCGATTTTCAACTGTGGCTGTCACCCCTTCAGTTCGGCTGACCCGGTCGGCCAGCAAACGAGCGACAGTGTCCGCCGCACCTCCTGGAGGAAACGGTACTACGATCTTGATGGTTCGGGGTTGAGCCCACGCGGCCTCGCCGGGATAGACGCCGGCTGCGACAATCAAAATACCTACGCCGACTGCCAGCCGCAGAAATCGCTTTCCAGCATGCTTCATCGTGAAGCCCCTTGTTGATATCCGAGGATATTCGAGACGCTTCACGCAAGAAAGCCCACCCGGTCCGCCAACGACCGAAATCAGGTCGTCGGAGCCGAACTCGGTGGTCGTAAGTTAGACCGGTTCGTTAGGATTGTGCTGTGGTCGTCGTCGCCTGTTGTAAGGGCGGCCCATACTTGCCGGCACTCGAACTGCGAGCGATGCAAATGCTGAGGTGTTCACTTATCAACGGAATACTCGATATCGGTCTGACCTTCCAAAAATCCCGTACTAAATTCAATATTGACAGATTGCCGCACGATTCCGTGCATGGCCGCGAGTTTTCCCGTACCACCGGTTATGTACCCGACAAGGGTCGCCACGGCCTTGCCTGAGGTACTCTGGACGACGTTGGCGAACCGCACGAAGAACCGATCTCCGTTCTCCATGAGGAAGATGTCATAGTTGGTGGCGCTTCCGTTGCTGTTGATATAATCGGCGATGCCGCGATCCCATTGCTCGACTAACTTAAGCCCGTTGATAACGGGAGCGTTATTGGGAAAGGTCCGATGCGCTTCGAAAACCCTTACGATATGATTAGGAATGTCGCCCACGTCGATATTCTGCTGTTTCGTGAATTGGCTGTTTTCAGCAGAGAATCTAAACGCAACATGCTGCCTCTCCTGGGCAAGGGCAGAATCGGTGGACTGCCCGAACATTAGGCACATCTGTGCGAGCAAGATCGAGGCCGCATTTGCAAATCGAATCATAGCTTTCTCCGCATGGGACATCGAAGGGCTATGTGGCGGGCGCATCGCGCTCGCACACAAGCGATCCGAAAGGTGCTGCAGATAGCATTCTGGCTACCGGGGATGCCGCGAAACCTGGAGGATCGCCGCATGCAGCGGTGCCGTTGCGCTTCTTATAACATCCGGCAGCGCACCGAGCCTTATTGACCGCGTTTTTCTTCGTACTGAATACTTTTTTTCGTTGCCGCCATCTGTGCTAACGTCTGACGGACGTCACGGGGAAATGAAGTTTTGCTCTATCGGTTTGGCGACTGTATGCTCGACACGGACCGGCGTGAGCTGCGGCGTGGGGTCACGGCAGTTTCAATAGCCCCTCAGGCATTCGATCTCCTCGAATATTTGCTTCGTAACCGCGACCGCGTTCTGGACAAGGATGAATTGATCGCGTCGGTCTGGCAGGGGCGACTCATCTCGGATTCAGCGTTGAATACGCGTGTTAATGCAGTTCGATCGGCCATAGGGGATACGGGTGAACAACAGAGCCTGATCAAGACGTTTCCCCGCAGGGGTCTCCGTTTCGTCGGACCCGTTCGCGAAGTTTGCGCAAATGGCTCAGCGGGGGACGCGACAGCGTGGCAAACGACGCGCTCAATATCTTGTCATTCGCAGGAGATACGGTTTTGCGCGAGCCATGATGGTGCGCGCATCGCGTATGCAGTTTGCGGAGAGGGGCCGCCCGTGGTGTGGGCGGCTCGCTTTATGAGCCATCTGAAGTTCGAGTGGGATAACCCGGTCTGGCATCCCTGGATCGAAATGTTTTCGCGCCGGAACACGCTCATCCGATATGACGGGCGCGGTTGCGGCCTGTCCGACCGCGAAAAAATAGAGTTTTCTCTCGATAGCGCGGTGGAAGACCTGGCCGCAGTGGTCGAGGCGACCGGAGTCCGGAAATTTGTCTTGTTAGGAATTTCGAGTGGCGGCGCTATCGCCATGACATATGCCGCCAGGCGTCCGGAGCGAATAAGCTACCTCGTTCTCCACGGCGCCTATATGCGTGGCCACAGGGCGCGCAGCCTCACGAAGGAACAGCGGGCGGACGCGGACATTCAACTCCGGGCAATTCAGGGGTGGTCAAAAGAGAATGAGGCATTTCGCCAGCTTTATACTTCCCGCTGGATTCCAGACGCGAGCTTGCTGCAATCGCGCTCGTTCAATGAACTCATTCGGCAGTCTACGACGCCCGAAGTCGCCTCACGGCTGATGGAAGTCGTCTTTGATCTGGACGTTCGCGGCATCCCCGCTCAGATCGGTGTCCCGACGCTGGTCACCCATTCGCGTAGCGATGATGTGGTGCCGTTCAACGAAGGCCGTATGCTTGCAGGCCTGATTCCAAGCGCGCGCTTCGTCCCCCTTGAGAGCCGCAATCATTTGCTTCTCGAAAACGAGGCTGCTTTTTCACAGCTGGAACAAGAACTCGATCTGATCCTCAGCAGACAGGATCGTTAGCTCTCCCGACCCAAGACACCCGGATAGGGGCTCGCGTCAGCCCGGGGCACGCGATCCAGCTGATGCTGCTATTTGCTCTGAAGCGCTGGTCAGGACGGCGCTCCGCACATAAGTAGCCGGTCGGGGGCGTAGCTATCTGTTGCGGCATGGCGTGTGTGGCGACGCCACGGCCGGCAGACTTGACGTCGGCACGTGCATAAGGACTTGAACAATGGACCTTGGTCTCAAAGGCAAACTCGCTCTCGTCAGCGGCAGCACCGCCGGCATCGGTCTCGCCATCGCGACGGCGCTCGCCAAGGAAGGCGCCCGCGTCATTATCAACGGCCGCGCGCAGTCATCCGTCGACAAAACGGCGGCAACCCTTAGGTCCGCGACCGGAAGCGAGGTGCATGGATTTGCCGGCGATCTCGGCAGCGCCGCGGCTGATCAGGTCGCGCGCACGTTTCCGGGCGTCGAAATCCTCGTGAACAATCTTGGCATCTTCGAGTCGAAGCCGTTCGAGGACATTGCGGACGCCGATTGGGTGAGGTTCTTCGAGGTGAACGTGCTGAGCGGCATCCGACTGGCGCGCCTCTATCTGCCTGCGATGCGCCGCGCCAATTGGGGACGCATCATTTTCATCTCCAGCGAAAGCGGCGTGCAAATTCCGGCCGAGATGATCCACTACGGCATGACCAAGAGCGCGCAGATCGCGGTTGCTCGCGGCCTCGCCGAGGCCGTCGCCGGCACCGGGATAACCGTCAACAGCGTCCTGCCCGGCCCGACAAAATCGCGCGGGGTCGGCGATTTCGTCGGTGCCCTCGCCAAGGCCGAGGGCAAATCGTTCGAGGCCTTCGAACAGGAGTTCTTCGCGAAGGTCCGGCCGACGTCGCTGATCAAGCGATTTGCCTCGCCGGAGGAGGTCGCCGCTCGCGTCGGCCACGACAGGAGCCTCTCTGCGCGTTGACGGCGGGGTGGTCAAAAGCGCGTTCTAGCGGTCGCCGATCGCGGGCATATCTATTTAGTTAACAATCCGTTGCGCCGTCGTCCGCTAGGTCGCCGGTTCGCGTTGGCGCCGCGTCGCTGGCGGCGCCGCGACGGGCACCGCTCGATCAATGAATAGCACGCCGAGGGACTCCTCGGCGCGCCACAGCACGCGACACCTGTGCGGACGACTGTGCGGCGTGATCCGCAGGCTGAATTCGTCAGGAACGGTCGATACCACGACGCCGGTGATCTTCGCGCCGCCATTGGAGAAGTTCGTCAATATGCACGGACGGGCCATCGTCCCGTCATAAATCATCGCCGTCGAATTCCACTCGACCCGAAAGCTCCTTCGTCGGTCGCGCCGCATGGGATCGCTCCAAGAGCCCCCCCAGGCGACAATGACAGCGACCGCTGAAAGGCGGCCTAAAATATTGGATAATATTCTGTGCAATATTGAACTGCTCTTGATCTATCGCGCGGCGGCGATGCACTGACGCGCAAGCGATCGGCTAGACCCGACAGCCGGAACTGTCGGCGTTCGATCAGGCTTCGGTCGGGACCGTGAAATCCGAAAGGCGCCGGTGCCCGGAATGTTTCGGCGGCGCGTGCAGTCGAGAGCAAAGCTCGCGCGATTTCGCCGGCCATGGTGCATCGTTCCGAAATCCGGCCTACACTCGCCGCACATCGATAGCCATGGAGCCGACCGATGATCACCCGACACGCCGCATGCAGCTGTGGGCAGCTCCAGCTTACGGCTGAGGGCGAGCCAGTGCGCATTGCCATGTGCCACTGCCTCGAGTGCCAGCGCCGCACCGGCGCCGTCATCAGCAACCAGGCGCGGTTCCCCCGTGAGCAGATCACCGTTGACGGCAAGTCGACGGCGTGGACGCGGAAGGCTGAAAGCGGCAATGCGCTGACCTTCCATTTCTGTCCGACCTGCGGCTCAACCGTCTATTGGGAGAACGCAGGCTTCCCTGGGTTGGTCAACATTGCCATCGGCAACTTCGCCGACCCGAATTTCCCCGCCCCGAACATTGCGGTGTGGGAGGAGTCACGCCACCCCTGGGTCTCCCTGCCTTCCGAGACGCCGCCCAAACGCTTCGCGAAACAGGGGTGAGGAAAAACGATCCGGGCGCGCGAACCAAAGCTTCATCGATCGAAGCGGCGGAAAGCGTTACGCCGCGAACGTCCGTTCCCCCGCCACCCACGTCTCGCTGACCTTAATGTCGGCGATCGCATCCGGGCTCACCTTGTAGGGATCGCTTTCCAGGATGGTGACGTCCGCTTCCTTACCCTTTTCGAGCGAGCCGAGGCGATCGCCCTGGCCGATCTGGCGGGCGGCGTGGATTGTCACCGCGCGGATCGCGTCGTCAAGCGACACGGCCTGATCGGAGCCGACAATGGAATTGTCGATGATGCAGCGGCGCGTCATCGCCGTGCTGATGAGCGCGAGCGGTCCCGGCGGCGAGCAGGGACTGTCGGTGTGCAGCGTGAAGGGCAAGCCGGCTTTCACGCAGGCACCGGCGGGGTCCGTGAAGGCGGTGCGCTCGGGGCCGAAGATCTGGTCGCGATAGGCAGCGCCATAGAAGCGTACGTGGTTCATCAGGAAGCTCGGCTGCACGTTGAGTTTCTTCATGCGCAGGATCTGGTCGGGACGCGCCATCGTCGCGTGCTCGATGCGGTTGACGCCGAAGTCGGTCGAGCCTGCGTAGGCCGCCTCGATCGCATCCAAGGCAATGTCGATCGTGTAATCGCCGTTGGCGTGGATCAGCACCGGCAGACCGAAGGCTTTGATTTCGGCGACCATCTGTTTCAGCAGGGCGGCGTCGAAGTTCGGCGACCCCTTGGAGGTTGAGTTCAGATAGGGTTGGGTCTGCGCGCCGGTCTCAGTCTGGTTCGAGCCGTCGCCGACGATCTTCACGCCATAGAGCGAAAACAGCGAATCGGCCACAGTCGCGCCTTTCGGTCCGAGGCCGAGGCTGCGCCAGGGCTTCAGCCCTTTCATGTCGTCGAACATCACGCTTGCGCTGGTGCGGCAGGCAAGCGTATTCGAGACCTTCGCGAACTGCTCGATCCAGTCCGAGCGGATCGTGCCCGGCTCGTGGAGCATCGTGTTGCCGACGGAACTCATATGCCGGGAATAATGTGTGACCGCCTTGGCCGCGAGTTCGGGCGTGACTTTGCCGAGGAAGTGGACCGCGAATTTGAGCATCGCGCTTTCCTCGTAAACCAGGCCGTTGAGCTTGCCGTCAGCGCCGCGGCCGAAATGACCGCCGCCCGGCAGATCGCCTACATCCTCGGAGATCCCCGCGATTTTAAGCGCGTCGCTATTGACGCAGGCATCGTGCCCGTTGGTGTACCAGACGAACATCGGATGATCCGTTGAAATCGCATCCAGCTCCGTCCGCGTGAAATCCCCGCCTTGCAGAAGATTATCGAAATTGGAGCCGACGACCCATTGCCCTTTTGGCGTGCTCGCTGCGACCTGCTTCAGATGCGCGACGAGTTTTTCGCGGGTCGGATATTTGGCGTAGCCGACGTCGTCGAGCAGTTCGAAGATCAGCGAGGCAAGGAGCGTGTGGCAGTGCGGATCAATGAGCCCCGGCAGCGCGGTGCGGCCGGCGAGATCGACGATCCTGGTGTCGCCCGTCTTGAGGCCTGACAGCGCGCTCTCGTCGCCGACCGCAAGCACTTTGCCACCTTTGATGGCGAGCGCCGTGGCGACCGGCGCGCCCGCCAGCGGACGGATCGTCCCGCCGCGCAAAATCAGGTCGGCGCCGTCGCCCGCCGCGAAAGCGGGAGCGACCCCGGCCGCGCTCAGCGCGGAGGCCGCGGCGACCGAATAGGCCATGAACGCCCGTCGCGTGGGCAGGCCGGCCGCCCTGCCGAGCAGGCCGGCCATCCCACCGGAATGGAACTCGTCGCGAAGCAGAAGCTGGTTGAAACATCCCTGGCACATATCGAAGCCTCCCGAATCGAGCAACGCGCACCACGACCGCTGCTGTTGTGACTGATCGGAAGCGCCAAATCGTTCCGTTAATCTACGTAATATTTGGGACCATCGTTTTCTTGGTTAGGAACCGATAAACAAACATTGTCGCTATCGCGAATTCCACGAAACTGATTATCGTGCGATATGGCGTCGCGGGTGAAACCGAAGCGAGGTTGCTCGCTACCGCCGTTCCAACTGCCGACGATCTCGCAACGCATTTTGATTTTCGGAATCGTGGGCAAACGGCAAATGCCGCCTCGATCCCACTATGGACTGCAAATTGGCCACGCTTGGCTTGTACTCAGGAAACGCACGAGTGGCTGGTCGGGCGTCGCAGAGCAGCCCGACGGTTGGCATCACCGAATGCGGCAAGTTTCTTAAATAACCTGTTGGGAGGGATTTATGGATACCGTCAACCGGTTTGAACTCGAAAAGCAGTTGCGCGATGCCAGGAATGCGGAAATTGACGCGCGAATCCAAGCGCACATGGCCAGGGTTCAACGGATCCGCGCTGGGGTTAGTCGGCGCAGTGTTGGTGCCCCTGCGCCACGACAGTTACCTTTGGATTTTCTGGCGATAGGAGATTCCTGGTTTGAGTATCCCTTGACCGATGATGGTCTGCTCACCGGCTTCAATCAGGGAATCGTGGGCGAGACAGGTACGCAGCTACAATCCATAGGTAATCCGCCGCCGACGATCCTCAGTTACGCGCTGCACGGCCAGTCAACGACCCAGATGCTGTCTTATGAAAATCAAGAAAAAATATTGAGCGCGTTGACCGATCCCGCTACCACACAATGGAATAACGGAACAACGGCCGATGCCATTTTGATTTCCGCCGGCGGCGACGGCATTGTCGGTGATCAATTCGCTATTTTTCTGGACTACCATGGCTCGGGACTCGATATGGCGCGCTTCCAGGGAATCCTGGCAGCCATCCAGGCTGCCTACATGGATCTCTTCGCGCTGCGAGACATCGCCGCCGGGCAACTGAAGATCGATCCGAAACAGATTCCGATCTTCGGTCACTGCTACGATTACGCGATGCCGAACGGTCGCCCGGCGGGGTGGCCAATGCCGCTCGCAGGGCCTTGGCTTCAGCCATCACTGGATTTCTCGGGCTACAATCCCACACAGGGATTGACCATTGTGCAAAACGCGATTGATTCCTTTCAAAAGCTCTTGGCCGACTTGGCCGCGGATAAAATAACTCTGCCTGGAAGGACAACGAACAACTTCATCCTTGTAGATACGATTGGCACTTTGGTGAGAAACACAACGCGACCGAATGGTTGGGCCAATGAAATACATCCGTACACCGAAGGCTTTGGCCTTCTCGCCGGCAAATTTCTGGCAGCGCTGCAGGCGCACTTCCCCGGCCGCATTTAGTTCTTCGGTGGCGTCCGCATGGGATGGTGTAGCGCAGAACGTTGAAGCGTTTAGCGAGGTCTATGCTTGCAGGCGCGCCGACAAGGGGCGGGCAAGCCGCGCTCCCCAAAGCCCTTGGTGCCCCTGGCCGGACTCGAACCAGCACGATGTTTTTCACGTCGACGCGCGGCTCCCACGTTTGATCGCTGGGCGATGCCGTGTTTTCGCGGGGTTGCCTTTCATCTTGACGATGAAAAGGAGATCAAACGTCAGGCTGCATAAATCCAGAAGTCGCCGATTGCCGCCGCTCCGGACACCGGCATCGGCCCCGGAACTTGGACGCAAGCAAACGGGTGCGGCTGCTCCCCGTAGCGGTTGCGCCAGCTTGCGGCGATGCCTGAAAAATCACGGATGTCGGAAAGGAAATATTGCGCCCGCACGACGTTCGTCACGGATGCGCCAACGGCTGAACAAGCCGCGTCCATGTACGACATCAGCAACGCCCCCTGCAGTTCACCGACAAGGCTCAGCGCCTCGAAGGCTTGCGCCTGATCGGCACCAGGGACGCGACCGTCGGGCCCGATCGCGATGAGCCCCGAGGGAAATACGAACTCGCCGGCCCGCACGCATGGACCATAAGTGGCGATCTCCGGTATTCCGGTCGCGACCACCTGCTTGCGCCGGTTCGCGTTGTTTCGCAGTGCTATGAGGTTGATCTCGATCATGCCTTCGGTGTTGGCATAATCTTTGGCTGGCACGAGCGTTACGGCGCAGGGAATATCCCGGAAGTGCTGCGACCACACGTCCATGAAGTCGGAAAAATTCTCCACGCCGCGGATATAGGCTTGAGCCTTGACGCTGAGTTCGAGCGCCGACCCGGCGGCCTTCAGCGAGGGAGCCAGGCGATCGGTGATGACGTAGCGCACTTGGCGACGAAACGCGGTTTCGCCTCCCCAATTGCGATCTGGTCCGACATAAACCTTGGGGTCGAGAGTGCCGTCGGTCCGAAACGCCATGTTTCCCGCGACAAAGACGAAATCGCCGGCCGCCACTGCGGGATTATAGCCCGAGGCCGAGATCGCTTGGCCTGGCAATGTGAACTTGTCGATGTCATATCCTTGGCCTGGAATGACTGCGATCATGGAGGTGTGTGTATTGGTACGCGCTGTAAAGCAGCGTTCGACGATTATCGACGTGCTCGGCGGGATGTAGCCGCCAAACTCGGCGAAGCGCGCGAGATGATAGGCCGATACCGCTGGCCCCTTGGTATAGAACTGGTCGACCCGTACCGCGTTCGGCAAATCGCTGCCGAATTCCGTCAGGATGGTGCGCATGCGGTGCAGCAGATAATCGGCTTCGCGCCGCAGCGGCGGTCGGCCGCTCAGGCGATTGCCGGCCGGACCTTCCACTTCCGGCGCGAGGCCTCGCTCGAAGTCGAATGCTTCGTGGCCATTGAGGAAGACCCAAGGCCCAGCCTTGACCGCATAGGCAAAGTTAATCGTGCTCCCGACAAGTCGCGTGGATTTCACCGTGATGGCCGGGGAAGGAGTCGCAATCCCAGCGCTCACCTGAGCCAAGCGCACCGTGGCGTTTGGTGCACTGGCGAACTCATTGGCAGTGCCGACGCCGCCGGAGGATACTGCGGCCAATCCGGCCAAGCCGGCGCCGCTGTGCAAAAAGGTACGCCGGCTTGGATGTCTGCCGCGCCATGCCACACTCATTGCGTTGGTCTCCCGCTACTACAATAGCAATGTGCGAACTATAGCGAACCGCTTCGGCGCGATGAACTCTGTTGACGTATTTTCCGACGGAGCTGCTGCCAGGCGCGAATATCAGGACCGACGCCGAGCTATTAAGTTATGCGCGTAAGACTGTCACAACGATTTTTCATCAAAGCGGAACCTGCAAGATAGGACCTGCCGACGACCGTATGGCCGTTGTCGATGAGAGATTAGGTGCGAGGTGTCGAAGCTCTACGTGTTGTCGACGCCTCGATCATGCCGACACTGGTCTCGGGAAATACCAATGCGCCGGTTTTGATGATCGGGGAAAAGGCGGCGGCGATGATCAAGGCCGAGCGTATCTCTGGCGCATCGGCCCCGGTCGTTTGAGTTCTTTGGCGGTACGATGGCTGACGTTCATTCGGCCGGCGCGAGACGGCGCATGAAATGGGTGTCGCAGCCACCGAACTCACCACCGAGCGGAGCTTGGTCATCCACCAGTCGTCCAACGCTGAGCTACGGCGACATCGTTGCTTTCGCTGGCACCCGCCGAACTACCGACGATCGAAGATAGGGGTTTGAAAGCGCCGGCGGCGTTCAGGTTTATTGGCAAGGACTGTCCCGGGCCGGGATGTGCCCTGGAGGTCACTGGCGCCGCACGAAATGGCATCGACGTCCAGGTGCCGGGAATGGCCTTTCCGGCAGTGCTGCATTCGCCCTACGAAGGTGGCAAGCCTAGTGGTGGATGATGCCACGGGGCGCCAGACGCAAGGCATCAGCGGGGTCGTCCGGTTGCCGGAAGCTGCCGGACTTTTTCTGAACCGGCCTTGAGGGGGTTCGGCGCAAAGCGTAGCATCGCACATTGGCCCCTCAGATCGCCGCGTGCTTGCGAATGGACCGGATTGTTCGTGCAGCTGCGATGGTCGCGATGGAGCGCACAATGATACCAAGGGAGGCTGGTGTGTCGATTTCGCTTGTCGTCAATGGTATCGCGTACACTGCGGACGTGGAGCCGGAGACCCCGTTGCTGTGGGTCATTCGCGACTCCTTGAAGCTCACCGGAACGAAATTTGGCTGCGGCATCGCTCAGTGCGGAGCCTGCACCGTTCTGGTCGACGGCGTCGCGACGCGCTCATGTATGACCGCGGCGTCGGCGGTGGTTGGCAAGGCGATCACCACCATCGAAGGACTATCGGCCGATGGCACCCACCCGGTGCAACGCGCCTGGATCGAGTATGACGTGCCGCAATGCGGCTATTGTCAGTCGGGGCAGATCATGGCGGCGGTGGCCCTCCTCAAGAAGAAGCCGAACCCGACCGACGCCGATATCGACGCCAACATGGACAATATCTGCCGCTGCGGCACTTATCCGCGTATCCGCAAGGCCGTGCATCGGGCGGCCGAGCTGCAGGCTTGAGGAGGACCAGCGATGACCACGAACATCGAAACGGGTCCCCGCTCGGAAATGGACCGCCGCACCTTCTTGACAAGCGCCGCCGCGGTCGGCGGAGCCATGGTCGTTGGCTTCCACCTACCGCCGACACGAGCACAAGCAGCTCCGAGTGCACGCATTGCGGCAGACCCATGGTATCGCGACGCCGTGGTACCCGAGATCAATGCGTGGCTGACGATTGGGCCCGACGACATCGTCACCATCCGGGTTGCCCAAACCGAGATGGGAAACGGCGTATTCACCGCCTGTCCGATGATGGTGGCGGAGGAGCTGCAGTGCGACTGGAGCAAAGTCAGAGCCGAATATGCTTCGGCACAACGCAGCTTTGTTGAGCCGGCGCCGGAGTGGACGTTGCCAGTGCCCGGCGGCAACGATCCCTGGAACCGTAACGGCGCAGGTGAGACGGTCAATTTGGGTCCGGGCACTGCCACCAAAGGCGTCTACCGCCGCATGAACACCAACAACAGCGGATCGGTGCGCGAGAGCCGCTATTATCTGCAGCTCGCTGGCGCTGAAGCGCGGGAGCGGCTGCTGCTGGCGGCTGCTCAAACGTGGGGTGTGCCAACATCAGAGCTGGTGGCAAAGGACAGTGTTATCACGCATGCAGGAAGCGAGCGGCGCACGACCTACGGCGCAATTGCCGCCAAGGCTGCCCAGATCACGCTGCACGATCCCTCCCAGATCAAGATCAAGGGGCCGGACCAGTTCACTCTGATGGGGACGGAGCAGAAGGGCCTCGACGTTCCGCTGAAGGTCACCGGCAAAGCCATCTACGGCATCGATGTCGAACTGCCGGGCATGCTTTATGCGGCCGTCAAGGCCTGTCCCGTGTTCGGCGGCACAGTCAAAAGCTACGACTTCAACGCTATCCGGAACCGTCGTGGCGTCCATTCCGCCGTGGTGTTTGGCGGCAGGGGATATGTGAGCGGGGGTGTTGCGGTCGTTGCTGACACCTGGTGGCGGGCCAAGACGGCTCTCGATCTGATGCCGATCGAGTGGGAGGTCGGCCCCAATGGGCATCGTCAAACCGAGGACATTCTGCAGGCCTATTTCGACGCTCTCGACAAGAAGGGTACCGTCGTTATCGAGGAGGGCGGGAGCTACGAAGCCGCCAAAGGCAAGGCCGCCAAGGTGGTGCAAGCGACCTATACCCTGCCTTACCTGGCCCATGCGCGCATGGAGCCCGGCAACGCAACCGCGATGGTGACCCCCGGCCGCGTCGATCTATGGACCGGCGACCAGGCCCCCGACCGGGCGTTGTTGCGAGCGGCGGACGAAGCCGGCGTCACGCCGGACGAGGTGTTCCTCCACTCGACTTTCCTCGGTGGCGGATTTGGTGATGGCGGCGGCTCCGATCAGGTCCGTCAAGCCGTTGCGGTTGCAAAGACGCTCAACGGCAGGCCGGTGAAGGTCCTGTGGACCCGTGAAGAAGATATGCGGCTTGGCGGAAAATACCGGCCGATGGGAATCGGCCGGTTTGAAGCGGCGCTCGACGTCGACGGATGGCCGACCGCGATCAACATGCACAACATTAGCACTCCCTATGATCGCGTTTTGACACCCGTTGGGACGTATCAGAACCCGGTCGCCGAGCAAACTGTGGTCGGCCTGCACAAACTCGCGTACCACATCCCGACGCGCTATTTCGAGGCGCATAGGCTCGACAACCACATTCCGGTGGGGTACCGCCGTGCGGTCGGCTTCGGCGTCAACAAGTTCTATCTTGAGAGTTTCATTGACGAGTTGGCGCACGCCGCCGGGAAGGACGGCTACGAGTATCGGCGCGAACTCGTTGCTCGTAACACCGAATTCCCCTATCGCGACGATTGGCTCCTGGCCCTCGACAAGGTGGCAAAGATGTCAGGCTGGGGCACGCCGTTGCCGGACGGTTGGGCGCGCGGCATTGCCATCGAAGACCGCGGCCACCCGACACGCAAAGGCATCGCCCTATGCGCCGAAGTGGTCACCGTATCCATCAGCAAGGCTCGGCAGCTTCGGCTTGAGCGCGTCGACGTCGCGTTCGACGAGGGCTACGGCTTTGTCAATCCGCTCACAGTCCGCAAACAGCTCGAGGGGCAGATCGCCTGGGCGCTTAGCGACGTGATGTGGCAGGAGCTCACTATCAAGGACGGTCGCATCGTCGAAGGCAACTTCGACGAGTATCAGGTTGCCCGCATGGCGGACTATCCGCCGCAGGTCAATATCGAGTTTCTAAAGACCAATAATAAATGGATCGCCGGCGTCGCCGAGGAAGCCATTGCGCAGATCGCGCCGGCAATGGCTCAGGCGGTCTTCAAGATTACCGGCAAGCGCATTCGGTCGCTTCCGATCGGGGATCAGGATTTGCGGTGGGGCTAGCTGCGTGCGACAGCGCGCTGGTGGCGCCTCATTGCTGCGGCTTTTGGGATGCCTTGAAGTATTTGAGATCGGGCGCCGTCTGATTGCGGCGTGTTGGCATGAGGACGCCATCGGCATCGAGGAAATAGACCTCCTTGCCGATGCGGACTTGCGCATTGTTCTCGGCGCATACGAATTCGGGCCAGGATGGTCGCGGATCCGGGCTGCGAACGTAACGCTTGTCGACAGTCCAAGGTCGCGTCAGCGCGTGATCGATGACGGTGATCTCGTCGTGTAAGATGTTGCGATCGTCTTTATCGAGATAAAGCTTCTCTGTAATGACCGACAAGTTGTCATAATGGAGCGGCAGACCGCTGCCATCGTAAACGCGCGGTCCCTTGAAGGGGCCGCGTGTTTCGACTTCGAGCACGTCGAATCGACCGTCGCCGTCCGTATCGACCCATCGGCCGATTGAATAGCCCTGAAAGCTCGCCTCGATCTGCTGCGGCCAATTCCGCCCATCGGTGAAAATCCGTCGGTTCTGATCCAGATTGTTGATCAGGATGTAGGTTGTCTCCGGCGTAACAATGTATTCCTGCGGCGAGAACGCGGCCATCATCATCGGCATGCCATAGGCGAGGCATCCGAAGCCCGGGAAATTTCCCTGGCCGCCGTTGGTCTGATCGGCGATGCTATCCTCGAGAACCTTTTTGTATTCAGGCGTTAACGGCGCGTTCTGTCCGAATGCCCAGGATTTCGTCTGGTCGAAAGAAGGCTGCCCGCCCAAGCCCCGAACGACGAAACGGGTCCATTGCCCTTTCAGATTGGGATAAAGGGTGTCGTCGAACGCCCGCGCCGTAGTGCAGGAACCCACGACAAATAATGCGGTTGCGACCACGAAGCTGCGCTCAAGCATTATATCCTCCTCTTCATCGTGGTGGCATTGCCTCCAAACGGATCATCGCGGCTTTTTAGCGTAACATTCCGCAGCGCGAATTTGTTGTCGAAATAATGCAGAGCGCAATGCCATGTCGAGAGGCTGGATATCTTTGGCTAGCTCGCGCTGGCTCAAAGTGTGGTTAGTAGCGTTGGCGAACGGCGGGCGCCTTGCGCCCCAACTCGACCGCAACATCGGTGACTGGTAGTCGGAGCCGCGAGCGGTACGATTCAAATTCATCGGTCAACTCGCTGGATCTCCCACAGGTTGTCCGATACCTAGGTTCCTTCGAGTGGCCTTGGCCTTTTCATCATACATAGACAAGGTAGCTCGGCATGTGCCCCCGCTGACGACTACGCACCACGACATGGCTTCGTGATCCGCAACTCACGGCCGTGGACGCGGCCCGCTCCACCGATAGCGTCGCGAGTTCACACCATGCCGATTGCGACGACCATGATGATGGCCCACAGTGTTCTTTGCGTCGCGCGGGAATCTTCTGCCTGCAATTGTTCGGAGGCCGAGCTATGAACACCGAGATTACCCGCCGCCGGTTTCTCCACACCGGGACCGCAGGCTTAACTATCGCGTGGACGCTGGCGCCGGATCTGTTGTGTCTGAGCGGCGACGCACGCGCCGATCAGCCGTTAGTACCTAATGTGTGGCTGACGATCGTCCCCGATGGGACGATAACGATCGTGTCACCAGCGTCGGAATTAGGTCAGGGTAGTTCAACGACGTTGCCCGCCGTCATGGCTGATGAGCTGGACGCTGACTGGTCCAAGGCGAAGATTGTCACTCCGCCGAATTGGGACGAAACGAAGTACGGCAATCCCGGCTGGGGTAACAACTTCAATACGACGTCGAGCCTTGCCACCCGGGGCTATTTCAGATCGATGCGCATCGCGGGAGCCCAGGCGCGGCGCGTACTTCTTGAGGCCGCGGCTGCGAAATGGGGTGTCCCAGTCACCGAACTCACGACTGAGCCGAGCCTAGTCATCCACAAGTCATCCAACCGGCGGCTCAGCTACGGTGACATCGCGGCATTCGCTCGCGCACCCGCCGAATTACCGACGATCGAAGACAAGGATCTGAAAGCACCAGCGGCGTTCAGGTTCATTGGCAAGGACGTGCCGCGCCGAGATGTGCCGCTCAAGATCACTGGAGAAGCACGATATGGCATCGACGTCCAGGTACCGGGAATGATCTTCGCAGCAGTGCTGCATTCGCCCTACGAGGGGGGCAAGCCAGAATTGGTGGATGATGCCGCGGCGCGTCAGATGCAAGGCATCAGTGAGGTCGTCCGGTTGCCTGAGGCTGTCGCGGTGGTGGGCACCTCGGTAGAGGCGACGCAAGCGGCCAAGAACAGACTTCGCGTCACTTGGAGCGCGGCTCCAGCAGCACAACTCGACAGTGAGCACGCACTCGATGAATTTGGGGCGATAGCACGGAACAAGGACCACCACGGCGCGGCCTATCGACCGGTCGGCGACGCGCCAGCGGCGATACAGAATGCGCACACCGTATTCCGAAGCGAGGTGTATCGCACCCGCTACGTTTATCACGCACAGTTGGAGCCCCTGAATGCGACCGCTGCCGTCAGCCGAGACGGCAAATCCGCAGAAATCTGGTGCGGCACCCAGTCCCCTTCTTTGCTGCTCAATGACGTCGCCAGAGCGCTAGAGACCGAGCGCTCCAAGGTCTCTTTCCACCAGCACTTTGTCGGCGGCGGATATGGTCGCCGAGGCGGCCCGCAGGATGTGGCAGTCGAAGCGGTCCGCATCTCGAGAACAGTTGGAAAGCCGGTCAAGGTGATCTGGAGTTGCGAGGACGACATCGCGTTCGGCAAGTTCCGGCCGATGACCGCTCATTACATAGAAGCTGGTTTCGACGCGGCAGGCAGGATGATAGCTTGGCACCATCGCATCGTCGCAGAGTCGGTTGCTGGTTATCGCGCTGCGGGTGCCGGTATCGCGCCTCCCAAGAACGATGCGATTGTCATGAAGGGCTCTTCTCTGCCCCATTACCCGATCGCCAACAAGCTAGCCGAACATGTGATCGAAATGCGTGGGGCGCGGCTGCATTCCCTACGTGGTGTCGGCGTGGGTTGTAACGCCTTCGCGTGCGAGAGCTTCTTGGATGAGATCGCAAAGTCCCTTGGGAAGGACCCGATCGCCTTTCGGCTACAATTGGCTGAGGGGCAGCCTCGCGCCCAGACGCTGCTTCGGACTGTTGCGGAGATGTCCGATTGGCCTCGTCAGCGTATCGGCACCGCCCTTGGCGTAGCGATCACTGAGAAGGATGACACCTTGGCGGCGGGTGTCGCGGAAGTCGCGCTCGACCGCGCCACTGGCAAGATCAAGGTCCACAATATCTGGGCAGCAATCGACGCCGGCTTTGCAGTTCAACCGAAGAATCTCGCAGCGCAGACCGAAGGCAGCATCATCTTTGGTCTCGGCCATGTGCTTCGCGAACAGATCGTCATCAAGAACGGCCGCGTCCAGCAAACCAACTATACCGATTATGAGGTGCCCCGCATGTCGGATGTGCCGAACATCGAAGTGCGCGTGATCTCAACGGACAATCCGCCGACTGGCGCGGGGGAGGACGGGCAACCCATGGTGGCTTGTGCAGTGGGCAACGCGATTGCCGCGCTGACCGGCATGCGGTTGCGGGAGTTGCCGTTTTCGCCCAACCGCGTGTTGGATGCGCTTGGGGCCTAAACCGCTGCACTCGTTCACTTGCTTGTCTGGGCCCGCTCGAGGAACGCGCAGCGATCGAGGAGTTCTTCCCCTCAAGAGCTTTAGCTATCGAATCGCACGGTTGCTCGCGATTGGCGTATACCTTACGCTCGCGGAGCACGGTGGAAAACTTTCGTCATGTTGAGTGAGTCTTCCCCTTCTTCTATGTCCCCGCCGTCGACGGGCCAAGCTTCTGCAGGTCGGCCCCTGATTGTATGTCGAGGCCTCGGCAAGTCTTATCCGGTGCGCATTGGCCAGCCGGTCGTCGCTCTCAAGAATCTCAACCTTGAAGTGCCCGTCGGTGAGTTTCTCGTAGTTGTCGGGCCGAGCGGGTGCGGTAAGAGCACGCTGCTGAGGCTTCTGGCCGGGCTCGACCGAAAAAGCCGAGGCCGGATAGAGCTTGCCGGGCAAACGATCGATGGCCCGCGCAAGGATATCGGTGTAGTGTTTCAGACCGCCACGTTGCTGGCTTGGCGAACGGTCTTGGAAAACATCATGCTGCCGGTGGACGTGCTCGGTTTACCGCGTGCCGCTCATCGAGCGCGGGCCCTGGAGCTCATCAAGATGGCGAAGCTTGAGGGTTTCGAGCGGAAATATCCCTCGGAGCTCTCCGGCGGAATGCAGCAGCGGGTTGCAATTTGCCGGGCGCTCGTTCACCAGCCCAAGCTGTTGTTGATGGACGAACCATTCGGGGCGTTAGATGCGCTTACGCGCGAATCGATGAATGTCGAATTGGAAAATATCTGGCTCAATACGCGGCAAACAGTCCTGCTGATCACTCACTCGATTTCCGAAGCCGTGTTTCTTGGCGGCCGAGTTGCTGTGATGAGTTCGCGCCCTGGAACAATCTCTAGAGTGATCGATATTGAACTTCCGCGGCCGCGCTCCCTCGACATCACAACGTCAGCTCCATTCGCGGATTACGTGCGGCAAGTGCGCGCGATTCTCGATCGCGCTCACCATGATTGACCGGTATCGTTGCGTGGATCATTGAAGGAGGAGGTCGTGGGGAAAATTGCCGTTTTCGTGTTGTCGACGGTCGTGGTCGCTCTAACAGCGCAACGCCCCGGGTTTGCCGCAGAAAAAGTGACATTAATTCACTCCGTTCCCCAACTTACGTCGCTCTTTTCATTTGGTAGTTCCATCCCCATCGAAATGGGTTTCTGGAGAGACGAAGGGCTTGATGTTGAAGCGCTCCCGGCACCGGGAGCAGCCGCAGCGATCCAGCTTGTTGTCGGAGGGCGCGCCACCGCGGCGATTGCCAATCCGAGCAGCCAGATGATCGCGGTGCAGAAGGGCAGTCCGGTCAGATTCTATTATTCTGCGCAGCGCGGCGACATCTTCGGGATTGGGCTTCCGGAAGGCAGCGGTTTCAACTCACTTTTGGACCTCAAAGGGAAGTCTATCGGCGTGACCAGTTTTGCCAGCGGGGGCACCATCTATGCCAAAGGCCTCCTCAGCGAGGCTGGCCTATCTGAGCGCGATTACACTCTGGTCGAGGTGGGCGTTGGGGCTCGTGCAGCGGCGGCACTGAAAAGCAATCAGGTTCAAGCCCTCTCAATGTACGACGAAGCCTATGCGCAGCTGGAGCAAGCCGGTCTCAAGATGGCGCGGATCATCCGCGATCCGCGCGCAAAGAATTATATCTCCGGCTCAATCGTCGTTCAGAACGAGGAGTTTGAAAAACGCCAGGCGATGTTGATCGGATTGGCGCGCGGGATCGCAAAAGGGCAGATCTTCCAGGAGACAAACCCCGAAGCCGCCGTGCGAATTCATTGGAAGGTCTACCCTCATACTGCGCCGCGTGGCGGCGTCACCGATGAGGAGGTTGCCAAGGCGGTCGAAGTAAATAGAGCCTCGACCAAGCTGGTTGCTCGGAACGCGCTAGGAACGAACCGATTTGGCGATATGCCGCGCGAACGCATGGAAGACTTTCAGCGCTATCTCGTGACGACGGGTGTCGTGCCGAAGGAGATCAATGTGGACACTTATTACACCGACGACCTCATCGACAAAATCAATGACTTCGCTGCCGATAAGATCGTCGCCTTGGCCAAGGGCTATGTCGCGAAGTGAATTAGATGAGACCCTGCCGATGAGCGCGTCCGTCGACTCCGAGGGCGAACTGGATGGCATGCCCGAGCGGACGAAGCGTGGCTGGCTGAGCATTATCAACGAGCGCCCGCAGCTCGTCCTAAGTCCGGTTTTTGCGGTCGTGTTTTTTGGCGGTTGGGAATATGCGTGCCGGACCTTCAATATCAGCGAGCTGATCATCCCGGCACCATCCCAGGTCGTGATAGCGCTGATCGCGGGCTTTCGGAGCGGTCGGTTTGTAGACGGTCTGATCACAACCCTCGAAGAGGTGCTGCTCGGATTTCTTCTGGCCGCGATGACCGCGTTCGTCGTCGGAACGCTCATCAGCCAAATTCGGTTGCTTGAAAGCGTGATATATCCCTACATCGTCGCCATACAGACCTTGCCGAAGGTTGCCATCGCCCCCCTTATTCTCATCTGGGTGGGGCTGGGCATTGAGGGGAAGATTTTTATTGCCGCCACCGTCTCGTTCTTTCCGATGTTGGTGAACACGATCGTTGGGCTACGGTGCGCGCCGCAAAATGAAATTGATTTGTTGCGGTCTCTCTCGGCAGGGCGTTGGCAAATCTTTCGCTATGTCCAGCTTCCTGAGGCGCTGCCATTTATTTTTGCGGGTCTTAATATAGGCTTAGTACTTTCGGTTCTTGGGGCGATCGTGGGCGAATTCGTCGGTGCAAAGGGCGGCTTGGGCTATTTGATACTTCAGATGAACTTCAATCTGGATGTGCCGGGCATTTTTGCGGCGCTTGTGGTTCTGGGAGTAATGGGTATCGCCCTAAATGCGGTGGCACAGATCGTTCGGCGAAAAGTAGTCTTCTGGAAGACGGAAGGCCATATCGACGTGACCTGATGCGCCGACGATTTGGTGACAATTGAGTTCGGCATCGAGGGGTATGAACCATGCCTGATCTTAAGGGCGTTGCACATTTCAGCATTCCCGTCAGCGACGTGGATAAAAGCGTGAAATTTTATACGGAAATCGTTGGTTGCAAATTTCTTTCATCCTTGCCGAATAAGAGCATCACCTTTCTCGACGCGGGTGGCGTGTGCGTGCTTTTGATAAAACGTCCCGCTCCGATCCAAAAGGGCCCGCCCGAGATGTCGGACGGCGTCCATCATGCGTTTATGGTAGCTGCCGACCAATACCAAGCTGCTTTGGACTCGTTGCGGACCGCGGGTGTCGAGATCTTCTTCGAGGAAGATCGCCGCGGTGGCACGATCGATGGACCTCGCGCTTATTTTCGCGACCCGGATGGGACACCTCTCGAGTTCATAAACCGTACTTATTACGCGGGCGAGCGCCGCTAGAACTGTTGTTGGCGGCCCGACCCTCCCCTTTTTATCATAGGCAATAAGGCAGGCGGCGTGGCGCGGGACAGAGAGCTAAATCAGGAGGTTCGTGTGGGGCTTGTTGGTGCTTCAGCCGGTTGTGCGGCATTGAAGATCGCTGCCAGCGGAATTTGGAGCGCTTGCTAAGGTCTAGACTAGTCGGTCACTTGCGTCAGGCTCGGCATGAACAGGCGATCACTACCAAAATCTGACGGTAGGTCGCCGAGCTCTTGCAGCGCTTCAACAACTTTTGCGATGTCGCGCCGCGATATCGTGTCACTGGTTTCAAAGAAGCGACCGCGCTGGAGAAACTCATAGCTTTTCTCCACGTCACCCGGCGTGAGCCTGCTCGCCGCGACCATGATCTCGATCGCTTCCCGGCGATTAGCGGGGTCCGCAAGCCACAAGATCGATTGCGAATAGGCCGCAAGATAAGCCTTCGCTGTCGTTAGGTTCTGCGCAGCCCAGGTACGGTTGGTGGACACGCCCGAAAATGGCATGTCCACCATCTCGGCGGTCAATCCCAGATTGTTATAGCCCGCAGCCTCGGCGTGGAAATTGTACGGTGAGGTCAGAAGGGCCGCATCCGCCGTGCCGGACTGCAAGGCGGCGAGCCGTGCCGTCGTCGCGCCGGCGAAGATGAGATCGACTGAAGCCGGCGCGACGCCCTTTGCTTTGAGCATGCGTTCGAAAAAGATACGCGTGATGTCCTTCGGGCCGCCGACCGAAGCGACCTTGCCCTGCAGATCGAGGATGGTGCGGATCGTCGGCTTCGCCAGGAGGGCATAAGGTGGCCTGCGCGTTTCGATCCGCACCAGCGCGACCGGAGCTCCTTTGTCGATCGCTCGAATCGGATCTACGAGCCCAGAGCCGACGCTGACGTGGATAGAGTTCGCAGTAAGTTGCTGGATCACGCTCGCGTTCGACTGGGCATAGACGAGATCGATTGTGAGGGCTGCTGCGGCGAAGAACCCCTTCTTCAGGCCAATGAACATCGGCCACAGATTGGTGGATCCCGATGACACGCCGCCAACGATGACGGTTTCGGCTGCAGATGCCCCACCGGATGGCGCACATACGAGTGCGATCAGCATCCATCCAATGAGAAAGACTGTGCTCGGGCGAAGCCTCTCCTGCTCGCAAGTGCCGCCGGGCGCGCCAGGATTGCAAACCGTCGATATTACTCCAGACTGATTCCATTCGATTTGATGATCACGGCCCATTTCTCGATCTCGCTTGCAAGAAACCGTGTGAGGTAATCTGACGAACGACGATCAGGACCAACCGCCATGACGCCAATTCCCCTAAGTCTCTCCTGCACCGAGGGACTGTCGATTGCTGCTGCCGCTGCACCGTGCAGAGATTGGACGATCGACCGGGAGACGCCCTTTGGCAGAAAGAAGCCGAACCATGAATAGGAATCGAAATCGGTCAATTCTTGCTCGTGTGCACTTGCGAGGGTCGGCAGGATCGGCGAACGGTCTCGCGTCATGACCGCGATCGCCTTCATGGTATTGCTCTCGATCTGTGGGATTGCCGCCGCGGCGAGCGCACAAATGTAATCAATTCTTCCTGCTACCAAATCCTGCATTGCCTGAGCTGAACCACGATACGGAATATGCGTCATCTTCACGCCGATCGCGGCGTTCAGCTGGGCGCAGCCCAGATGTGATGTGGAACCGACGCCAGCGGAACCGTATTGCATGGCTGTCTGACGGGCTTTTGCAAACGCGATGAACTCTTTGAGATTTCCGACTGGCAGGTCGTTGCGGACGAGAAGCACGAGCGGTTGTTCGACCACCAACCCTACTGGGGCAAAATCGGCAACCGAGCTGTACAGTGGATTTTTGTATAATGTTTGGTTCTGGGCGAAGGTGTCGAGGCCGCCGAGGACGAACTGATAGCCATCGGGCGCGGCTTTGGCGACTCGGGCAACGCCGGTCATACCACCGGCACCGCTCACGTTTTCAACGATGACTTGCTGCCCAAGAATCTCCGCAAGACGTGCGGCGAGAATTCGCCCCACGATGTCCGAGGCAGCTCCGGCTGCGAACGGCACCACCATTGTCAGCGGACGCGTCGGCCAGTTCTGAGCCGCCGCAGGGGCTAGTCCGGCGATAACGACAAGAACACAAGTCATGATCCGGAGCTGCTGCATCACGGGTCCTACGTTCGGAAGACGCTTTCGCCAAGCTCACATGCAGATGAGAAGGTTGCAACCTGATTGGCGAAAGACACGACCGGAAGATCTCCGCTGGGGTGCTCGCCTTGACCCCGGCCGAGCCGAGATTAAGGCCGCGGTTACGCGCGCGCGAGCCCCATGAGCGCCAGCGCAGCGCGACCGGCCGGGGCGTAGGGGCCGCCGAGGCTATCCGCCATCGAGGCATGACTGTAATTGCGCGCTTCCATGAGTTGCACCGGTTTACCCGCCGCCTTGACCGCCGCTGCAAAGTCGCGGTTCTGACGCTGAAATTCCGGAGTCTCCAGGCTCCCTTAGGCAACGGTGACCGGAGCGACGAGCCGGCCGATATGCCGCTGCGAACTCATCGCGTCCGCCATCGCGTCGGTGAATTTCACGAAGCTGCTGCGAAACGACAGCCGCACCGGCGCCATTTCATACATCCCGCTGACGCACAGCCCACCTTTTATGATCGACGGCGGGATGCCGAAGTCCCTTTCCCAATCGGTGACGAGCGCAACACCACACAAATGGCCGCCCGACGAATGTCCGCCGATATAAAGGCGGTCTGGATCGCCATCGAACGTGGCCGCGTTCTTGTAGACCCAAGCGATGGCGCGGCGCACTTGTGCCGCCATGACTCCGAGGTCGCCGCCAGCCTCTTTTACGGTGGTGAAATCCGGCGCGACGTAATGCACGCCCGCCTTTACGAACATCTCGGCGGCATAACCAGCGTCGGCCGCCGAGCCGACGATCCAGCTGCCGCCGTGGATGAAAACGAAAATCGGCGCCTTGGCGCGATCGGTACGATAAATATCCAGCTTTTCGATTTCAGTCGGCCCATAGGCAACGCGGCGCGGCGAACCGAGGCGAGCACGCACCGCTTCGCTATTGGTCGCGAGCCGCGCATAGATCTGATTGCCTAGCGGCTCGTAGTAATCCTGGTCGTAGGCGGCGTCGAGTTCGAACTGATCGTAGTCCATGAAGACCGTCGGCCCCTTGTGATGCGCCGGCGGTCCGAGCCGACATTACTGCGCCAACGCCGGAGCGGCCGTCATGGTTGCGGCAGAGCCGAGGATAGCGCGCCGCGTGAATCGCACCGGTCGTGATGAGTGATCGCGCACGACAGACCTCACTTACCTGTTGAGATTGTGAACAATTTCAGGACTGCGCCTTTTGAAAATTGCTGGGCTACCTCGCGCAATTTCCGGGCGCAAAAGCGCGATCGGCAGATCCGCCAGCGTTCGGGACTTGACTGACATATGGGCAACTGGTCGTCGCCCGCTCGCGGGCGAAACGGTAAGCCTGCCGAATCGGACTTCACGTTGTTGGCTCATCATTTCAGCCCTGAACGAGACCCGGCGTCTTCAAAACCAGATCGCGCACCGCCTGGTAATACCGGACATAGCCGGTACAGCGGCAGATATGGCTGTTGAGCGCTTCCTCGATCCTTTTTTCGACGTCCTTGCGCGCGACGGGAGAACGCTTGAGACTTTCGATGAGTACCGTCGCGGCGTTGACGAAGCCGGGCGTACAGTAGCCGCATTGGAAGGAGAAGTGCTCGACGAAGGCCTGCTGCACCGGTGAGAGCCGCACGACATTGCCTTGGGCATCGCGCTCGGCATGACCCTCGACGGTCCGCAGTGATTTGCCGGAGAAGTCGTGGGCGCCGGTTATGCAGGTCTGGATTTCCTCCGATCGCCCGTCCGGGTGATCGACGATGACGGTGCAGGCGTGGCAGATGCCTTGGCCGCATCCCATGCGTGCGGTCAGCCGCAGCTGTTCAGCGAGGAAATCGAGCATCATGAGATCTTCGGGCACGTCGATCGGGCCAACCTGGCGGCCGTTGACGGTGAGCGAGAGTGGGCGAGTGGCGATGGTCATGCGCGTTCTCCCCGGATTTTTTCGGCAGTGATCGGCAATTCGTAGAAGCGTTTGCCGATGGCGTTGGCAACGGCGTTGGCGATCGCCGGCACGATTGCAATCATGACGAGCTCGCCAATCCCCTTCGGTGGGTCGGCTTCAGAACGCGCGGGCAAGACTTCGAGGGTCTGGTTCCAGACCGCGACTTCCGAGCCGCGCGGTAGGTGATAGCGGTCCCAGTTCCAGGTCCCATCACCCGGTCCGTCTTCATAGAGCGGCAGATATTCGTAGAGCGCGTGCCCAATCCCCATGGCGAGGGCGCCTTGCACTTGGCCAGAGACAAGCTGCGGCACCACCTGGTTCCCGCATTCGAGGAACGTATGGTGCGAGAGTACTTCAACATTGCCGACCGCCGGGTTGACCGCGAGTTCGACCAGGGTTGCGACCGTGCTTTGATGCGTGAGGCCAAGGACGTCGCGCACTCCGGGATAGCTGACGGAAGACCGCGCGATGAAATGGAATCCGCCGGACGTCATCAACGCCTTGCGATTGGTATCGGCGCCGTCTCCATACTGGACCGACAGGCCGTCGACGGAGAGCCGCGTCGGCCCGATGCCGGGGATGTCGAACTCGGCTTCTGCCCAGCCGCCGCGGCTGCGGTTGAAGGTGTGGACCGCGACCGCGGTGACGAGACCCATCGCATGCGCTTTGCCGGCAACCTGGTCGAGCGGCAAGGGCTCGAGACCGCCAGCACTTACCTTACCGCCTGCGAACGTTGCATCTTCGTATCGTGCTAGCCGCGCCTTGGCGGCATCCGCGCCCTGCGTCCAGATTGCGAGCGCCGCCGGCCACAGGCCGAAGCGTCGGAGCGCATGCGCAGCTTGGCGCGTGGAGTGGCCGTAGTAATAAACACCGTTCGACGCTGCCACGTTGGAGCTGAAGCTCGGCGTCCAGCTTGGATCGCGCTGCAGTTCGTTCTCTTTGTCCTGAGGTGTCGTGTACGGCTTTTCGGTCGAGGTCAGCGGCATCTCCGGCCAGTCGACCACGCCGAAAGAGGTCCGATCCGGCGCGCGCCCAAGGATATCTCCCACCATCACCGCCTGGGCCACGATGGTCCCGGCGCCGATCTCGTTGGCGATATGGCGCAAGGCGATGTGACCCTTGGCGTCGATCGCGACCGAAGCAACGCCGGCTTCGGCGCCGGTCCCGAAGCCGCGTTGGACCTGGGCAAAGCCGACGCCGTACCTCTTGCCGGGATTTTCGCGTTCAAACTTTGCCCTTCGCTGTTCGCGTTCCGCCCACAGAGGATGGGCCTGGGCCTTACGGAGGATTTCCTCGTTGCGCAGTGCCGGGACGTCTGGAGGAACATTCTTTGTCCCGATCGTCGCGATATTGCGCAAACGCAGTTCGATCGGATCAATGCCGAGGTGCTCGGCCGCCTCATCGACGAGCATTTCGGTCGCCGAAAGGGTTTGCAGCGCGCCATAGCCGCGAGTCGCGCCTGCTTCAGGCGCGCGCGATGCGAGGGCCGCGGTGATGACGTCGCTCTTCGGGAAGTAATAGAACGATTGTGCCGATTTGGCGCCGGCGTTGCCGACGTTCATCGATACGCCAGCGCGGCCGCCGCCGTCGTTCTTGAACTCCGCCTTGAATATCTTGAATTTGCCCGTCTTCCTGTCGGCGACCAGCGTATCCTTCATCCGGAAGGCATGGCGCTTGATCCCGATCTGGAATTGTTCGAACCGATCGTTGGCAAGACGCACCGGTTGGCCGTCGCCGTAGAGACCTGCGAGCACGCAATAATAAGCAAACGCGTTGCGTTCCTTGGCGCCATAGCCGACGGTATAGGGTACGTGCAGGTCGAGCTTCTTGGTGCGAGCGCTGTCGATTTTGGTCTTTGACAGCATCTCGGCAGCGCCGATCGCGACCTCGTAGGGCGATTGCGTCGCCAGCGCCATGTGCAGCACGCCGGTCGACGTCTCATACCAGGTGTTACCGTTGTCGGCTTCCAACGCCGATGCGTCGATGGATTGCGAGAAATAATCACGAGATAGCACCAGTTGCGCTTCGCCGGCTGCAGCGATTTCGCGTTCGATGTCGGCGGCCGCGGCCATGCCTTTCGCCGCGAGGTTGCCGCTCGCATCGCCCGCCGGCCAGACCATCGCGTCGCCGTCGAACTTGCCGAAAACCGCGGCGTCGAGCTGTGGCGCGTACCTGCCTTCCGGATCCGGTTGCTCGCTTTGAACGCGAACGTAACGCGCGACGCCATAATGCGGCGGGACCTTCGGACCGGCGTGAGGGCCATACCGAACGACGTCACCGTTGAAACGCACTCGCCGTTTGGCCGCGTCGTAACGCGCGAAATCATTGTAAATCAGCAGCGCTACGGGATGGCCGATCATCGGCGCCGTCTGGCCTCTCGCGACCAGAATGACCTCGCCGTACGAAGCAGCGTCTGGCATCACGACGCCGTCCCGGACGAGATCCTCGGCGAGGACGATGCGGTCCGGCTGGAGGTCGCTACCCAGCGCGGAGAGGTCGATGCCTTCGAACGCGCGATCCGCCTTGGTGGCGTGGATGAGGAAGGCGTGACTCTGCTGCGTAGGCCAGCCCGGCATATCGCCGGCGCGGAAATCGCGGGTAAAGACCTTTTCGCCGGTGACCTTCGCGATCGCGTCCAACCGGTATCTTGGCTTGCCGTCGGAACCGACCCAGCCCGCGGCGAGGGCGTTTTCGTTGTCAACAACCGCTGCTTCCGACTGCGGCGAGACGAAACCGATCCTGATGGCGACGCCGGAGACCACAGTGGTCTTGATGAATTCACGACGTGATAGTGGAAATCCCATCGCCGCTCCTCCGCATTGGACCCGGGGTTGAGCGGAGTTTGCTCCTCATCCCGGGCCAGTTCAATAAGGTCGCCGCCGGAAAGGGCGTCGCTGATCGCGACTGCTGCATCTGACGCGGGCGCCGCGCGGATTGATCGCGCGCATGTTCAACAGGAAAAGAATTTCCACATAGAGAACCAGGAACATGTCAGTCGGTCGCGTCGCGCCGGAATAGCAACACGTTCGTCCGCTTTTGATTCGGTCGAGGCGCTAAGCTCGATATGCCTTGCTGTCGATCCCCCATCCCACTTGCACCAACCCCGTCCTTCTTTCGGCCGCTTCGCACGGTCGTCGGCTTATGGCCGCAAGCGCTGGCGCGCTCCTTCCCTTCGTTCCGGTCGCAAGCGATGCGGCCGCCTCCTCCCGAGCAAGGGCCTCCGGCCGAAGGCCGCGATTGGCGCGGTCAAAACGATGGAGGAAACAATGCGCGTACTGACGATCGTCGAGCTGCTGCGCCTGACGCGGGTCCAACTTACCGATCGGCTCAACCGAATGATCGGCGATCTTTCGGAACTGCCCGAAGGATCGGACGAGCACGAAATCGCCCTCACCAACATTCGCAACATCCGCTACGTGCTGACGCGTAACGATCTCAGGCCGAGCTGAAGCATTAAAAAAGCCGCCTGACGGCTTAAGCCCGCAGGGGCCGCTTGTTAGAGGCCGGGAAGAACGCTGCCGGCAATTGGCGATGATGTAGAACCCGCTCACCCATCGCGGTTTGTCCCCTTCGGCCACACGAGGATGCTGCCACCGTCACCGGGGATGACTTCGATCGCGGGCCGGGGCAGTGCGCCGACGCGGCCAGGACCGATCTCGGGATCGTAACCAGGCTCGTCCTCGCCCGGTCCCCATTCGCGCTCCTTGATGATCTCTAGGTAATCCTCGATTTCGAGAAAGGCGCGATGGGCGATGTAGGGATCGATTCCGTGGACATAGACGAGCTGGTACCAGTTGCACATGACGCCGAACCGTTGCGAGACGCCCCGCAGTTTACGTCGGCGTGCATAGACCGCGCCGCCCGTGTGGTTGTGGGCGTCAGCCCAGCGAGCGCCGGCACTGAACGGCCCCACCGCGATCGAACCGGGCGGCGCGGTTTTTCCGGGAGCTGGGGCTTCTCCGTTGCCGGTCCACGCGATGACCGCATCCGAGGCCGTCAGCCCGCCCGCTCGAAACGGAGTCCAGGGCGCACCTGCGCTCCCTGATACTGCGCCGACCACGCGGCGTTCCTCGGCATGGTTGCCGATGGCGTCACTGGCATGGACCCGCAATGTGCGCCGGATCGCGCGTTCGGGGACCTCGACCGTTGCGTGATAAGGCGGCTGCACGAGACTGGCTTCATGAAGACGAAGTCTTCCGATCGACACCGCGACGCGCGAGAGGCGCCTTTCGGACGTAACGACGAGCTGGAAAGCGCCGCCCGGCTGCACTTCCCCGTCGATCTGGATTTTCATCACTGTATCCGCATTTGATAGCCGCGTTGTCGAGTTCGCCAACGAAAGCCGGCCTGACGAATATCGGCATCTCGGCAGATCGACGAAGCATGTCGCCGCGCGTGCTTCAATCCTCTGTGCATCGTAAAGCAGTCGGGACGAACCGATTTCTGCGACACAACGTTACGATGTTCGATCGGCCTTACTGGATGATCTGCACCGAAGGATACTGCCGGATCACGACCGCGTAGGCTGTCGCCTTGGCAATGACGGCGCGGCCTGACGGTGGCGTCAGAATGGCGTAGCCGCTTTCCTTGCCGATAACGGCGTCACCGCTCGGCGGCTTAAGAATGGCGTAACCACTTTCCTTGCCAATAACGGCATCGCTGCTCGGCGGCTTCAAAATCGCGTAGCCGCTTTCCTTAGCGATATTGACGGACGCGGATACAAATGCCCAGACGCGCGGCCCAGTGAGAGACCGAGCAGCAGGACGGCTGCGGTGAGGACGTAACGCCACATCGCTAATTCTGCGATTCAAAGCCGATATTGAGCAAGTCGCTGGTGGTCCAGGCAACTCCGGTGTTTGGGTTCGTCAGCCAGCTGGTGCTGACGAATCCCCATGCGCTTTGCGGCGGCGACAGGTTGCTGGAGGTGTAATCGGTACCGCCGGTGCGAACCACGCCCTGAATATGTTGCGGCCCGGTCGTGTCGACCTGGGCGCAGCGTTCAGGAAGACGCCGAGGACGCTGTAGGTTCCCGACGGAAATGACGACGTACCGATGGTATATTCCTGAAGCTCGCCAGCCGTGCCCGACGCATTGACGGTCCCGGTGTTCAATGTAGTCTCGTTGATGTTGCTGACGCCGCCCGTGTCCCAGCTATCGGTATTCCCATTGGCGGCGGGCGTCAGCGTGACGAGGCGCATGCTCCGAGTGTTCGTAGTTGACACGATGACTTCGGACCAAAATGGATCGCTATTGCCGCTGAAAGCGCCCGAGAATTGCACTTGATTTAACTGTGTCGCTGAATCTGTCGTTATATTGCCCTGATAATCTGCTACCTGTACTCCACTGCAATAAAGCGTTACCTCGCCGCTGGTGGCATAATTTATGTAAAGGTCCATAGGGATCAACCGCGCGGGGCTAAAACATGGAGATATCATCGAGGTGAGAAGAGTCTGCGTTCCAGCCTGGTTACGTGTATAAATGCTAAATTGTTCCGGGTTGTTGTAGGGTGCCGTCATCACGATGCGCACATTTCCGTCCGGGCTATAGACGCGCAACATATCGATGCCGGCGGCGCACGCCCCTGTGCCATTATAGAGATTCGCGTGTATCCAAATGGTCGCATTTGCTGTGAATGTCGGCGTCATGAAGTAAGTGGTGGGCGGGTCTTCGGAGGGGTGCTAATCGCTATGGACTCCCGCGCATATCCTGACGCGAAAGTTCCTGCCGTTGTCGACGCCGACGCCCCATTCAAGTTGATGAAATCGCTATCTTCTCCTCCCGCGAAAAGTATCGTTGCGTGGGCAGGGATTGAGCCGAGCAAGCAGGCAAAAGCAAAGACGAAGGTCAGAAGTCGTTTTTCTCATTGATAGGTCCCCCCCCAAGGTGATGGCGATGTCGCCGAGCGTGGCGTCCGGCGTCGACGGAAATGCGAATTCCAATACGTCGCCGGGCGACAAGTGAACGAGGATGCCGCGGTGAAGGTGCAGGTTTGGTTCGTGCTGCCGCTCGCGGCAAAAGTCGCGGTCGCGACGCTGCTGCTGGTTCCGGCATGAACCTTGTTGATCGTGATGCTCGTGGAGCTCGTCGCGCCTTCCTTCGCGACGCAATAGCTCCCGGTCAGGCTCGCCGGATAGGTGGCGGTTCGAGCCGACACGACGCGCGCGATGGCGCCGCCGGTGGGGGTACTCGGCATAAAGATAGCGAAATCGTAGATGCCTAGGGTCGTCCAGGACGAGCCGCCAAAGGCACGCCTGAAAGGCGCTGCCGGTCTATTGCAATTGACCGTCCAATGATGAACTGCATGACGCGCTCTGGCTGCCGATGGCGACGGGCTCCACGACCCACGCTCCGCCGGAACACAGGACAAAGCTGTTGCCGTTGTAGCTGAGGGCGCCATTTGGAGAGCAAGCGGCTCCGGCAGTATCGCCGGCGGACGCTGTTTGCGACGCAGTTTGCGCATTTAGTAAGCGCGGCGCGAGCAGAGCAACGACGATGGTGAGAAAGGCAATGGCGTTTCTAGTAGGAGACAGCGCGGTCATTGCGCCTTATCGATGCTGACTTTTCGCCAGCCTGCGCCGTCGCAGAGTTGAAGTTTGGAATTCGCGTAGCGAAGCGTCCCGGCTATGGCCGCCGTGCACGCCGCGCCGGTCGAGCCGATCTTGATCTCGCCGAGCGAGTTGTCGAGTGTCACGAGCGGCTTGGTGGTTCCGACACCGACAAGAATTCGCTGGCCGTTGTCATCCTCAAAAACGCCGACCGCTGGCGGCTCGATTTGGACGCATCAGCGGCTAGCGGGGAATGAACAACAGTCGTGACCAGGACGGCGACGGCAACATATAGAACGCAATGCTTCACAGAGACTCCCTTCCGGAAAGCTCGGAAAGGCGCTCAGAGGAACCCCTCCTCTGGTGGCGCGGGAGTTGACTAATCGCGATTAGACGATTGCGACGGCCTTTAGCCGCGAGGCTTGGACATCCAAATGAATTGCTTGCGCAATGCATTCGCCGCCGCCTCCCGGCCATAGACCGAAAGGCGGCACCGTAACGTGATGCCAATAACGCTAATCGCGAGGTAGTCACACCCCGAGGGCAGGCTTTCTCTGCCCTCGCCGCGAGCATGCCACCGAAAACAGGACGGTCAATATTAATGCGATTAGATCAATGAAAACGCCTTTTGACACGGCGAATCACATTGTAGCGAGTCGGTTATAGAGATGATGAGCAAGTGGGCACCTAATTAAGCACTGATATAAGAATTCGTGGGAGCAATTCGCAGAGAAGGAGCGACACGATGGATGCGTTTGCCGCCAAAAGACCGAAGGGTCGTTTTACGGAAGACGTGCGCGAAGCGATTAAGACAAATCTTTTCCCTGCATCTCATGCTGCGATCGATAATTGGGAAAGCTTTCCGTGGCATCGGGATCGCCACGGAAACATTGATACGCACAAGACCGGCTCGCCCCAAGCGCTGGCGATCGACGTGTTCGGCACGATCAAGGTCAGTCCGGAACGACACCGAATTCTCAACGCGCTCGCCGCCAAATGCGAACTGTCGGTCGCTGACACATGGGAATTGAACCTCGAATGGACCGCAGACAAAGAATTGCTGGGTGAACCTCGGCCCACGCAAGTGGACGTGCTCGCAACTGGACAACGCGCGATCCTTGTCATCGAGTGCAAGTTTACCGAGCAAGGCGGCGGATGCAGTCAGCCGAAAAGTCTCACAGGCGGCGAGCATCGAGGGAAACAGCAATGCAACGGTCATTACGTCCATCAAACCAATCCGGTGAACGGAAAAGAGGCCCGGTGCGCCCTTTCGGGTAAGGAGATCCAGTACTGGAGTTACATACCGAAGGTTTTCGGCATCTATGCTGATACGGACCACCTGCCGTGCCCATTTCGTGGCGAGGCATATCAATGGATGCGTAATCGCGTGCTGGCCGAAGCAATGAGATCGGCCGAAATTCAAACCGCCGTTCTGGCGGCGTACGCAGATGGCGATGCGTTTCCGACCGCGAAGAAGTTGCGAGCGGGCCTGGCTCTCGGATATGTGCGATCGGGCGGAAAGCCGCTCGTGCACACCATCGACTATCAGTCCATCATTGCGCTGGCGCGGGAGGCCTCGGAAGATCGGGCTAAATGGGACCAGCTGGCTCGACACGTAAATCGAAAGATCAGCGCGGTCGCCGATATGCTTGGAAGGCATTAGTCAGCCGGTCTTGGACGACGAGCCGCACCTTCAACAGCGATGCTGGTCGAGACAGCTGTTGTGAATAAGCCGCAATTGATTGTGTGTCGGTTTGATCTTATACACGGCTCCCCGAAATGCGGAGCTCCCCGCGCAGGTATTTTCCAGCCGGGAGGGGACGGTTCCAAGAGCAAAGAATGAGAGACACTATGGTTGGCCAATTGAATCTGAAATCGATGTCGCTTGAAAAGCTTTCGGAACTCAAAACTCGCGTTGATGCGGCTTTGAGTGCGAGAGTGACCGAAGAGCGACGTTCGCTCGAAGCAAGGCTCAGCAGCCTTTCGCGGGTACACTCGAACGGCGGTGTACAAGTGAAAGGAAAACGGGGCGGTCCGCGCGGGAAGGTCGCGCCCAAATACCGCAATCCCGCTAATCCCTCTGAAACATGGGCCGGCCGCGGGCTGAAGCCGCGCTGGCTCACGGCCGCGCTGAAGTCGGGCAAGAAGCTGGAGCATTTTTCCATCGCCGCCGGCGCAAAAACAACGGCGGTGAAGCGGATGGCCGAGAAAAAGCGCAGACCGCGCGCTGGCAATAAGTAGCAAAGCCCGTTAAGCGGGACAGGCGAGCGGCCTTCGCCGCTCGATCGCTTGCTGGGGCATCGCTCGATGTGAAAGGTAGCGACGATCAGTGGAAGAGGCGGCTTGCCGGGCGCGAGTTTGCGATATCGTGTCGCTGGTGTCCTCGCCTGCCTCGTTTTGCAGCAGGCGGCTATCACCGGTGCTGCTCCCGGAGGCGCGGCTAAACACCGAGGAATCGCAGCCTCAAGTCTTCGGCGTGCAGGAGCTCGGTGGTCGCTCCGTCCCAAACCATCCGGCCTTTCGCCATCACATACGTGCGGTCGGCGAGCGGGGCCAGCTCGTCAAGGTTTTTGTCTATAAGCAAAATGGACAAACCGTCGTCCTTGAGGCTTTTGAGACAACACCAGATCTTTTCGCGGATAATCGGCGCCAGGCCTTCCGTCGCCTCGTCCAAGATAAGAAGCTTTGGACAGAGCATGAGGGCGCGGCCGATAGCGAGCATTTGTTGTTCTCCGCCGGACAGGTGACTGCCGATGTGATTGCGGCGTTCCGCTAGCTGGGGAAACAGGCCATACACGCGATCGAGCGTCCAAGGATCCCGGCTTTCTCCATAGTTTGCGGCCGTAGCCACCAGGTTTTCGCGCACGGACAGAGTCGGAAATACCTGTCGGCCCTCGGGAACCAAGGCAATGCCCAACCGCGTGATACGATAGGGAGGTAGGCCGTTGAGGAGCCGGCCCCCGAAACGGATCGTGCCGCGGAGGGGTCGTATCAAGCCCACGACATTGTTTACGGTCGTGGTTTTTCCCATGCCGTTGCGGCCCATCAGCGCCACCACTTCGCTTGGCCGCACCTCGAGCGAGGCGCCGAAGAGGACCTGATTGCGGTCATACGAGGCTTCGACGGAATCAAGCTGAAGCATAACTGTCGCCGAGGTATGCTTTTCTGACATCAGCGCTGTTACGGATTTCCTCGGGCGAGCCGCAGGCGATGACCTTGCCGTAAACGAGCACGCTGATGCGATCGGCGAGGGCAAACACGGCATCCATGTCATGCTCGACAAGTAGCATCGTGTAGACACCTTTGAGGCTGTCCAGGAGTTGCACCATCGACTCCGATTCGCTCGGTCCCATGCCGGCCATTGGCTCGTCCAGCAGCAGGATTTTTGGTTTCGACACCAATGCCATCGCGAGCTCAAGCTGGCGCCGCTCGCCGTGTGCGAGTTCGGCCACCGGACAGTTGGCCTTTTTCGACAATCCGACGGTCTGCAACGAAGCGAGCGACGGTTGAGTTAGCCGGTCGTCCTGCGCCGGCGGATACCAGATGCCGAAGCTGTGACCATCGTGCGCCTGGGCCGCGATCGACACGTTCTCCAGCGCGGTAAAATCAGAAAACACCGAGGTGATCTGATAGGACCGAGACAGCCCCAGAAGCGCTCGCTGATAGACCGGCATCGAAGATATGTCGCGGCCGTCGAAGTGCACCGTTCCGGCATCCGGGGAAAGCTCGCCGATGAGTTGGTTGATCAAGGTCGTTTTGCCGGCGCCGTTGGGACCGATCACGGCGTGGATTTCGCCGACGGCGATGTCAAGATCGATGCTGTCGGACACGATATTCGCACCGAAGCGCTTGATCAGTCCCCGTACGGACAAGATGGTGGCAGTCATGACGAGAGGCGTCGCTCCCAGGCGAGGACGATGCCGTAAAGGCCATGCCTCGCGAACAGCGCAACCAGGAGAATGAGCGGACCGAGAACGATCATCCAATGCTGCGTATAAGCCGCAAGGACAGTCTCGAGGAGCACATAGGCGACCGCGCCGAGCAGCGGTCCCACGATCGTTGCGACACCGCCAAGGATAATGATGACGATCAGGTCGCCTGATACGGTCCACGCCATGTAGGCGGGTGAGGCAAAGCGGGCAAGATTTCCAAGCAGCAGCCCCGCGAGACCGCAGACACTGCCGGCCATCACGTAGGCGGCCAGTTGGTACCGCAAGACGGGAAATCCGAGCGCCCGCATGCGGCGCATATTCGATCCCGCGCCGCGCAGCACGCGGCCGAGGCGCGAATGGACCAATCGCCAGGAAAGATAAAACATCGCAAGAAGGGTAACGACGGAGAGGTAGTACAGACCCGTATTGCTCTGAATCGAAAAGAGCGGCTCGAAATCGCTGCGCCGTGCCAAGGCGAGGCCGTCATCGCCCCCGTAGTATTTCAGGCTGGTGGCTAGAAAGAAAAACATCTGCGCGAATGCCAGCGTGATCATGATGAAGGCAATTCCGCTGGTGCGAAGGCAAATCAGCCCGGTAAGGAAAGCGATTAGTGCCGATAGCGCGAGGGTGGCGATTACGTGGATCCAGCCGTTTGTTATCCCATGAAACGACAGGATGGCGACCACATAGGCACCGATACCAAGATAGAGCGCGTGGCCAAAGCTCACGAGTCCGCCATAACCGAGGAGCAGGTTGAGGCTTGCGGCGGCTAGCGCGAATATCAGCATGCGCAGGGCCAGGGTTATGTAGAACGGCCCGCCGATCAGGGTGGCGATTACTGGCACCGCGGCAAGCAGGACCACCAGGAGTGTCACGAAAATAAAGCGCGGCGAGCGGAGCGGGATCGATTCGGGAAAGCCCAGCATCGCGGCTACCGGACGACCGGAAACAGGCCCTGAGGCCGTGCCGCGAGCACCACGGCCATGAAGAGATAGATAAGCATCGAAGCAGCGGCGGCGCCGGCCGCATCGGCGGTATCGCGCTCGGTCACGAGTGCCAACAGCATCGGCAGATAAACCCTACCAAGGGTATCAACAACGCCGACGATCAAGGCGCCGAAGAAAGCGCCACGAATCGAGCCGATGCCGCCAATGACGATGACCACCAGCACGGTGATGATGATGTTATCGCCCATGCCGGGCTGCACGGCGAGGATGGGTGCCGCCATCACTCCGGCAAGACCGGCGAGCGCGGCGCCAAGGGCGAATATGGCCGTGTTGAGGAGGCGTATATTGACTCCGAGCACCGACACCATGCGCAGATTGGTCGCTCCAGCGCGTGTCAGCATGCCGACCTTGGTGTGATGGATGAGAACATAAAGTCCCGCGGCGACGGCAAGGCCGACGACGATGACCAGAAAACGATATGATGGATAAAGAACGCCGGCGAGGTTGACAGGCCCGTTGAATCCCTGGGGGGCGCGCATGTAGACCGCCGATGAGCCCCAGATGATTCGGGCGAGTTCATTGAAAAACAAGTTGAGCCCGACAGTGGCTAGGACTTGGTAGAGATGGTCGCGGGTATAGAACGGGATCAGAGTTGTGCGCTCGACGATAGCGCCGATTACGACCGCGCCGCTAACAGCGGCAATGCTCGCAAGAACGAAGGAGCCCGAAGAGGTGTAAACAGACGCACCAAGATAGGCGCCCAGCATGTAAAACGAGCCGTGCGCGAGGTTGACGAAGTTCATGATCCCGAAAACGAGCGTCAGACCGGCCGCGAGCAAAAACAGCAGCACGCCATACTGAAATCCGTTCAATACCTGAACGACCAGAAGGCTCATGGCAGTTTGGGTGCGCGGGCCCGCAGCCCGCAGGGCGGAGCAGAAGCCGTCACTTCATCGGGCATTCGGCTTGATAGGCATCGATCGCGTCCGCCATGGCGACGGCCACGGTCTTGTGCGTATAGCGGTCCTTATTGCCGTCCTTGACGACCTCGAAAACATAGAAATCCTGGATCGGCATGTGGTTGTGATTGAATGCGAACTTGCCCTTGACGGAATGAAAGTCCGCGGCTTTGAGGGCCGCGGTGAAGGCGGGCTTGTCGGCGAGGTTGCCGTTGACCTTTGCAAGCGCGGAATCAAGTAGCAGAGCGGAGTCATACGCGCTCGCCGCATATTCCGAGGGCAGCCGTTTGTGCTTGGCGTCGAATTCCGCCACGAACATCTTATTCTGCGGATTGTTCAGATCGGGGCCCCACGGCGCGAAGTGCACCACGCCGACGGCATCTTCTTTGAGCGCCGGCAGCGTCAGGAGATCGACCGTTGAACCCGTGATCAGTGGGATCGTGCCTGCCAGCCCGGCCTGGCGCCACTGCCGGATGAATTGAACGCCAAGGCCGCCGGGATAGAAGGCATACACGGTGTCCGGGTTGGCCGCGGTCATTTGTGTGAGTTCAGCCTGAAAGTCGAGCTGACTGAGCGGGGTGTAGACCTCGCCCGCGAGCGGCCGTTTGTAGTAGCGCTTAAACCCGGCCATGTAATCCTTGCCCGCCTGGTAGTTTGGCGCCATGGCGTAGACGCGCTTGTAGCCTTTTTCCATTATGTATTTGCCGGCCGCCTCGGCGCGCTGGTCGTTCTGGGCGTTGGTATTAAAATAAAACGGCGAACATTGCGGGCCAGCGAGCTGCGACGGGCTTGCGTTCGAACCGATGATGTAGACCCCTCGGCCCACGACCTTCTGATAGATCGCCATCATCTCGTTGGAAAATGTGACGCCGACAATGATCGAGACATTGTCGCGATCGAGCAGCTCGTCCGTAACTTGGTTCGCGACCTCGGGTTTAAACTGACTGTCCTTGCGGATGACCTGAACGGGAACACCGCCAAGTTTGCCGCCATTGCGCTCGACCGCCAGCATGAAGGCGTCATACATGTCTTCGCCGAAGGCTGCGCCCGAGCCTGAGAACGTTCCAACAAACCCAATCTTGATGGGCTGCTGGGCATCGACAGGGTGGCTGGAGCAAATTCCCAAGGCCAACATCAACGCCGCGAAGACGTGTCTCATCTCGACCCCTCCATGTGAGGTACGTCGCCACCGGACCGACGCGTAGGTGGCAAAGTATACGAAGTTGCGATATCGTACACAAGCTTGGTTCAAAGGGCGGACAGCTTTCACATGGCAAGTATCGTGGGCGCGATCGGGACACCCCACAATCCGAATTTTCCCGAGCTGGTGGTGCGGGAAGGTGCTGCCAGCGACACCGGCAAATCGTTTCGGAGGATTGCCGCGGAGTTCGCGGCGCTACGCCCCGACGCGGTGGTGATTTTCACAACCGATCATCTCAACACGTTCTTCTTTGAGAATCTGCCAATTCTTGCAATCGGGGTCGGCGATGAATTTACCGGACCGAACGATGACGTTCCGACGGTTGGCCGGTGCACGGTGCCATCGCTCGCATCATTCGCGCGCCATCTGCACGCGCGGTCGGTATTGGACGGATTCGATTTAGCTCAGGTGCAGGAATTCGAGGTTGATCATTCGGTGATCGTGCCGTTGCATTTTTTGAGCCCTGCTGGGCGTGTGCCGGTCATCCCGATATTCATCAGCGGGCACAACCCGCCGCGGCCAACGTCACGCCGATGTTATGCCCTTGGAGAAGCCATCGGTGTCGCCGTTAAACGCTGGCCGGAGCCGCTGCGCGTTGTCGTCGTCGGAAGCGGCAGCTTTTCTTTCGACGTGCATGGCCATCTTTCTCCGCCGGGACAGCTGGTCGGCGTGCCGGATCCGGCGTGGGTGCATCGGGTTGGCGAGCATCTGCAAACCAACACGATCGCCGAGCTGATCGACGAAGCGACGCCGGAGCGCTTCAGCCGCGCCGGCAATGTTTCCGGCGAGCTTCTCAACTGGATCGCCATGGTCGGCGCGATCGATGGCCATGAACTCGCCTGGCTGAAGGCCGAGCCGCGCTTCGGCAATTGTTATGCGGTGTGGCGATAACGCCGATGAGCATCATATCCATCAATCACCTGTGCCGCGACATCATCCGCGATGCCTCGTTGCGCCAGGCATTTCTCCGCGATCCGGCAGCGGCGCTGACGAACTATCCGCGGGCGTTCACGCGGGACGAGCGCAAGGCATTGTTGGCGGGCGATGTGGGCTCGCTCTATCGGGCCGGCGTCAACGCGTATCTGATGGGGTATTTGGCGCGCCATGGTATCTTCGGATTGACGGCCGAGACCTACTCCGCCAGGGTCCGAGCCGCGGCGGAGGACCACGTCGGCTGAATGTGCGTCAAGCATACGAATGGACGCGCCGGAGCAAGGCGGACTCAACCGAAAGCCTTTGCAAGACGCGTCGGCCCAGCTAGGCGTCATCGCCGGCGCAGTTGCCACTGGGGGCGTTGATGGACTTTCGCACCTATTTGAACGTGCTCGAGCAGGCGGGTGAACTTATTCGAATCCGCGAACCGCTCGATCTCAGCTATGACATAGGTGCGCTTTGCCGCCAGCTTGCGGACGACGATGGCCCCGCTGCTCTGGTGCAGAACATCAAGGGCGCCGAGGTACCGCTCGCCGTGAATGTGTACGGCACACGCAGGCGGTTGGCCCACGCGCTCGGCGTCAGCGAGGCTGATATGCTTCAGCACGTGGCCGGCCGGCTCAAGAGCCGCGTTCCAACTGCGGTGTTCAAGGGCGAAGTCGCGCGATGCCAAGAATGCGTCGTCGCCGGGGAGGCGGTCGACCTTCGCAAGCTGCCGTTCCCGCTGTGGAACGAGGGAGATGGTGGCCGGTACATCACCGCCGGCCTGATCATCTCACCTCATCCCGATTTCGGGTGGAATATCGCCCACCATCGCGGCCAGATCTATGGCCCGCGGGAGATCGGCGTTTGCGTGGCTCCGGAACATCATCTGCGCTTCGCAACGGACGAGGCGCGCACACGCAGAGGACGCGTCGAAGCGGCGTACGTGATCGGCGTGCGGCCGAGCATAACAATTGCCGGCTCGTCCGATTTTGCGCTTGGCGATTATGAGCTTGACGTGGCCGGCGCACTCGAAGGCCGGCCAATCGAGGTCGTCAAATGCAAGACGGTGGATGTGTACGTGCCAGAGGATACCGAGTTCGTAATCGAGGGCTACTTTCCCGGAGAGCAGCGTCAAGAAGGTCCGTTCGTCGAGTTCACTGGCTACCAGACACCGATCATCCAGAGCCCCGTCTTTCATGTCACCGCCATTACGCACCGAGCGGCGCCAGTGCTGCACGGCGTGTTTGCCGGCAAGCCGCCATGCGAGACCGACACTTTGTGGCGCGAGCTCGAAGAGGCCGAAGCGTTTGAGATATTGCGGCGGCGCTTTCCACTGCTGACGGCGGTGCATCGGCCGCCGAGCGTGGCGCGCGATTTCATCGGCGTGCTTCAGATTAATCCGGAGCGCCTTCGTCGCGGCATCGTCAAGACGCTGCTTTTAGCGACGGCAGCGGTTATGCCGCGGCTCAAGTACGTTATTTGCGTCGACAATGACATTGATATCTACAGCTTGAATGACGTCATGTGGGCGGTGGCAACGCGGTGTAATCCGAGAGACGACATCGAGACCGTCAACGGCACCATGACATCATGGCTCGATCCCTCCAGCGGCGGGTTGACGGGCAAGGTTTTCTTCGACGCGACCAAGAAAGAAGGATTTCGCGGCGCCATTCCGGGATACCCCGACGCCTCGATGACTCGAGCGCGCGCGGCGATCGCCGCCGCCCTCGCATTCCATAAGAGCGGCAGTTAGCGGGCTCCGGCATTCGCAGTCGGGGTACCGATCGCGATCGGCCGCACCAGCGAGCCGCCGGCGCCGGAGATTCGCAGCGGCAGGATCATCGTGCAGGAGGTCCAAACCCGATCGCGCGCCAGCTCGTCGAGTTTGGCGTTTTGGATCTGGTACATCCCGGCCTGGGTCAAGTTGAAATGATGAATTCCGAATGGCTTGCCTTTCGGCATCGACGCCGCGGGCGGCGCTGCGCCTTTCAGCTGACCCTCGTTGACGGGATCGGTGAAGGGATTGTCGAGCGCGACCAGGACGGTAAGTTTCTCCGCGAGGAACTGCGCGCCATCATAGGATAAGCCGGGACCCATTGTGTAATACAGCTTGTCAACGTCGGGGTCCTGCCAATGCTCGCCCCAGCCGGTGTGGATGTAGACCACGTCTCCCGGCAATATGCCGCGATTTCCAAGACCCTGTGCGTCGAGCATGGCTTCGATGTCGCGTGGCGTGACTTCAGTACCAGGTGCGAGTATTTCGCCGCGACCCATGTGCGCGCGCGCGTCGAGAAGAATTGCGGTGGTCACGATGGGGGGAATTTTGTCGGCGCCCAGCCGTTGCAGGGGCTCCTCCGGCTTTGGCTTCACATCGGCTTGTTTCCATCCGCCGTAGTAAACCGATTGATCGGTCGGATAGTCGCCAGTCCCGTCCCAAATGTCCGGTACCCAGCCGAAATGCCCGAGGGCGTCGACATGGGTTCCTTGGCCGCCCGGTTCTCCGGACATTTGATCCATGTTGGACGAGTGAATTGAATTTCGCATTCCGCGCGTCGCGCGCGCGGTGAAGACGAGCGGTTTGGAATAAGGCGACATCGGCATCGTATTGGTGATGCGATGGGAGAGTTCGTAACATCTGGCCTTGGGATCGCTGAGGTAAGGGGCGCAACGGATCCAGGTCTCGGGGCCAATGATATTGGCCATGCCCTGCTCATCATCTTTGGGCCAGGGCGGGCGTCGCCGGGCGGGTTGGGTCATTGTCTGCAGTGTGTCTATGTGGTGAGGTTCGGACGTGCCTAAGCTAACATGCATTGGCTCTTAAGTCCTCTCGGTTGGACCGTCGCGCGGCAATGCGGCACGTCGTCCCGAATTTCAGATGTCTCCCTACCGCGGGGCCCTCGCTGCATCAGGGCTCAAGCCGCTCCCTGCCGGTGCGCAGAGTGGCAGGATGCGTCTCGGCTGGCTTGTTGCGGGCTACCGCTTAAAGCTCGCGTCGCCATGCGGGGAAGAATGACGACTGCTGTTGTATTACCGAGATATTCATTCGTCTGACGTACAGTTGCACCGGACGGCCAACGCCACTGCGCCACGCGAACCAAACGAGAGGGCGGATTGGCGAATGTTTCATCACCACACCACACTACAGCCTGCGCCATTGACGATTTGACAACGTTTATGATTGTGATATTTCACTTGTTGCGCGGTTCGCCGCGCCGATCCTTCCACGACTCTCTTGGGCTGCCATTGTGCAATTGATGGCAGCTTCCTTTTTCCGAGATCGGCGGCGACACGGGATCTGCTGGGCGAGTGCAGCGATAGGCAGACTTTCGATTGCGCCGCGACGATGAGGTTCGAGCGCACCGTCCCAGCGGAACGAGATACTGAGAACCCAACCCCGACCGCATCGAGAGGGACCGCATGATGGGCGCGTTGCATGACGGGCAAGCCGTACCGAGGCCAATTTTCATTACGGTCGCGGGCGGTAGCTGGTCCGCCAATCGGCGCGCGCTGGTCCATACGCCCGGTGTTCGACAGCGAGGTCGGGAGGTGACGGCCGCACTTGACCACCGTCGGGAGAGTGCCCAGCATGGCCCGAACGGCTCGAGGGCTTGTCGGCGAGTGGTGCAATGAAAGAAGGCCCGTCCGCTTCCAGGAATTCGGTCTATGGCAAGTGGCCGCGCTACGAAGCGGCGAACGAGGGCTTCCGCAACTATTGGTATCCGGTCCTTGAATCGCGCCGCCTGAAGGACAAACCCCGTGCGGTCAAGGTGGTCGGCGAGGCCATTGTGTTGGTACGCGACCGCGGCCGGATTTACGCCTTGCATGATCGCTGTCCGCATCGCGGTGTGCCGCTCTCAGCTGGGCGGAGGGAGTTTGCCGGCACGATTTCTTGCATTTATCACGGATGGACCTATCGCCTCGAAGATGGCGAGCTGACGGCGGCGTTGACGGATGGGCCTGAGTCTCCCATTTGCGCGACGGCGCGCGTGAAGATCAGGTCCTATCCTGTCGCGGAGCGCGGCGGGATGATTTGGATTTATGTTGGCGCTCTTCCGCCGCCGCCGGTTGAAGAAGATGTGCCAGGTGAGCTGCTCGAGGCGAACACCGTCATCATCCCGATGATCGAAAAGCGCAAGGGCGACTGGCGGTACGCGATGGAAAATGCGGTCGACGAAGCGCACGCGCGTTTCCTGCACCGGCGTACGCCGTTCGCTTTTTTCCGGCGGTTTCCTGCGTATCAAACCGATGTGCGTTTGCAGCCGAGCGAAGACGGCAAGTGGCTGCGGCGTACGAGCAAGCCGGTGTTCGGGCCGCAGTCGTACCCCGGAGTCGGTGTCTGGCCTCGCGATGGCTTTTGGCGCCGGGCTGGGAAGCAAGCCGTTGTCGGCATGGCGCGTCTGCCTTGTTTCTGGTACGCGGCCCACAAGGACTGGCACGACTATCAATTGTTTACGCCGGTTGACGACCGGCATCATCTGATGTGCCAGGTCGCCGTGAAGCGAGGAGCGGGAATCCGCGGCTTATTCTTCAAGCTGCAGAGTCTGGACGTACCTGCGCGTGCTCCACCGCATCATGCTGAACCGCTGGGAAGACGGATTCATCGTCGAGGCTATGGACTGTCCGCCGGAACGGCTGTTCCGACCGGATGCCGCCATTGTTGCTTGGCGGCGCTGGTGCGAGCTACATGCCCGCGGCGTCGGCCAACTCGATGCTGATGCCGCGGTCTCGGCGGCAAGGTTCGAGGAAGCCGGGACGGCGGCACTAGCCTCGCGGATGTGATGATCGATGAAACGCGTAGTAGTGCGCCGATGAAGATCTTGGTGACCGGCAGTTCCGGGAAGCTCGGCACCTGGGCCGTGCGGGAATTGAAATCGCGGCAGCACGTCGTCATTGGCTTCGACCGCGTCGGATCGCGGGAGCCGATGGACCGCGAAGTTCTCGGCGACATCGAGGAGCTCGCCGCGGTTTCGACTGCGGTCGGAGGAGCGGAGGCGATCCTTCATTTGGCGGGGGTTCCGACCCACAGCATCCTTCCGGACAATGAGACCTTTCGGATCAATGCTATGGGCGCTTTCAATGTCCACGAGGCGGCGCGCCGGGCTAATATTTCCCGCGTTGTCAGCCTCAGCAGCGAAGCCGTCCTTGGATGGTCGCCCGGATCATGGGAGCGCGAGCATCTTCCCGACTATTTCCCAATCGACGAAAAGCATGTTTGCGAGCCTCAAGATTGCTATGGGCTTTCCAAAGTGGTGCTTGAGCAGATTGGGCGGTCGTTCACCAATCGCTGCGGGATGGTGACCGTTTTCTTGCGGGCGTCGTGGATCGTTTCTCCCGGTGAACTTGAGGAGCTGGCGCGAAACAATGGGCGGCCGCTGAACAGCTTTACGCTGTTTCACTATGTCGACGTTCGCGATGTCGCGATGGCGTGCCGTCTCGCCTTGGAAGTTCCGTTGGTGGGAAGCCACGCGCTCTTCATCGGCTCGGGCGAGACGACCGTTTCGGAACCTTTGGCAGAACTTTACCCGCGCCTGTGCCCACGGATTGGCGAGCGGGCGGCCGGCTTGACCGGAAACCGCGGGCCAGTCTCGACCGAACGCGCGCGGGAATTGTTGGGTTGGGAGCCAAAGCATTTTTGGCGCGCGGTCAAAGTGGGTGCGCGCCGTTAGACCGCGGACGCGGGGTTGTTCTTTAACAGGGAGGGTGTCTTGTCCCGAGCGGTGCATTTTGGACTCGCAGTTCTATTGGCCCTTACCGCTGCAACGGCGGCCGGATTCGCACAGGAAAGGTCGTTGATGCCGTTGCGAATCGGCACGCTTAAAGTTGCATCGCAAGCTGATCTATGGGTGGCGACGCAGCGAGGAATCTTCGCCAAACATGGGATCGAGGCCAAACTATCGTTCTTCAACACCGGGGCGGACTCAATTCCCGCGATGCAGGGCGGCGCCGTCGACATCGCGCTGGCGATTCCGGGTGTGGCGATGATTGCCATCGATCGCGGCATCGACATTGCGGCGGTCTTCCAGGATGAGGTAGCTCACGCCGCGCCGCCGGATTCGGCCAGCATCCAGGTGCTCGAGGGATCGCCCATTCGGAGTCTTTCCGATTTGCGTGGTAAGAAGGTGGCGGTCGGCGGTTTGAGTACGCAGAATGCGGTCGCGGTGAAGATGCTGCTTGAGCAGGCCGGGGTCGACCTGAGTTCAGTGTCGTTTTCGGAAGTGCCATTTGTGGCGATGGCAAATGCGTTGAAGGCGGGCCATGTCGACGCCGTCAACCCGATCGATCCGTTCACGACCCAACTGCGTCTCAATGGCGGGCGGGTGCTGTCGTACAACTATGTGGCGGCGATCCCGGAAATGCCCGTTGGCGTGTACTGGAGCAAGAATAGCTTTATCAACGCGAATCCGCGGGCGGTGGAGGCCTTCATCCTCTCGATGCGGGAGGCGGTGGACTATTTGCGCTCCGACGAGAAACGCGCACGCGACGAGATCGCGGAATATATCAAGATCGATCGCGCAATGCTTGATCAGATGCCGTTGATCGGTTGGGACTACCGCATCAGGTTGGAGAAATGGCAAGCGGTGGCCGACATGATGTCGCGCTATGTCGGCGTCAAGTCTAAGCCGGCCGAACAATATCTGACGTCTAATTTGCGTCCCCTGCTCGCAAAATAGTTATACGGATGGTGGCTCGGGCTGATCGATTTGCGCGCTGCAGGGAAGCTTGTGTTACGCGAGCTCGATCTCATTCCGATTGATTGACTCGTTACAAGCTGCGTGAATAACTGGGGCTGTTGGTAACTCCGAAACAGCGGCACTGTGGTTTTGGAGTCAAAAAGCAAATTGGGTGGGACGATGGAACCCAATCGACGAGATGTTGTCGGGCATTCTATCCTTGCCGCTTTGGCGGCCGCGGTGCCGTTCGGCGCCGTCGCGCCAATGGCGCGGGCGCAGACCGAAGGGCTCGCCGAGCGGGCGCTCAAGGCCAATCAGAAAGAAGTGGTTATTGCTGGGGCGCCGGGCGCTTTTGGGGAAACGGTGAAGAAGTCCTTTTACGATCCGTTCGCGGCTGCAACCGGAATCAGGGTCATCCCTGTTGCCGTCGGTCAGCGGGAAAGGCTGGCGAAGCTGCAGGCCCAGTATGTATCCGGCAATAAGGAATGGGACATGATCGTCCTTCCGTCGGATCAGATGCCGGGGGCGAAGCCGTTTTTGCGCGACCTTGGCAGCTGCGGGGAGTTACCGAACGTCGTCACTGGTGCCGTCGATGGCACCTGCGTCAAATACGGGGTTTACGTCAATGTCGGTGGCGGCGTGCTCGCCTATAACGCCGAAGTTTTTCCCGATGGCCGGCCGCAGCCGAAGGGCTGGGCCGATTTCTGGGACGTGAAGACGTTTCCCGGCCAGCGTGTGATGCCCAATATCGGCTCGCCGTGGTGGCCGATCGCGGCGGCTCTTCTTGCGGACGGCGTTGATCGGAGCAGCCTGTTTCCGCTCGATATCGACCGCGCGTTCAAGAAACTCGATCAGCTCAAGCCGCAGCTGATTTGGTGGTCGAGCGGGGATCAGAGCATGCAGATCATGCGCAGTCGCGAAGCTGTCATGGGCATGTTGTTCATCGGCCGCGCCATCAACCTCAGATCACAAGACACGAAGATTAACGTGGTGTGGAACGGCGCGCCGATGGATGCCAATTTTTGGGCAGTAACCAAGGATGCGCCGCATTCGCTGGCCGCCCTTGCCCTCCTCAATTTTGTATTTACGCGGCCCGAAGCGCATGCCCAATTCATGAAGGCGACGGGTGAGTCGACGCTGCTCAGGGCGGTGTTGCCGTTGCTCGACGATGACGCGCGCAAGGTCGCAGCGGTCGAGCCCTCCAACTGGGCGAACCTGATCAAGCCGGACGAAGAATGGCTCGCGACCGTGCGCGGTCCGCTGCTGGCACGCTGGAACACGTGGATCGCGAGCTAGCCGGCGATCGGTGCCCCCCAGTGCTGGCCGACAACATCCGCGGTACGTCGATCACGTTCGCTAACGTCTCGAAGAGCTACGGCGGCGTGGCTGCGGTCGAAGGTGTCTCGATGACGGTTGACGCCGGCGAGTTCGTGTCGCTGCTTGGTCCGTCGGGCTCCGGGAAGACGACCCTGCTCATGATGCTGGCCGGGTTCGAAACACCAAGCGGCGGCCAGATGAGGATTGGAGGGCGCGATGTAACACCCATTCCGCCCAATCGTCGCGACATCGGCGTCGTGTTTCAACGCTACGCGCTGTTTCCCCATCTCACCGTCGGTCAAAATATCGCCTTTCCTTTAAGAATGCGCCGATTGCCGAAGCATGAGATTCGTCGACGGATTGCGGATGCCCTCAACCTTGTCAAACTCGAAGGATATGAGGCCCGGCTTCCGAACCAGCTGTCGGGCGGCCAACAGCAGCGGGTGGCGGTGGCGCGGGCGCTGGTCTTCAATCCATCGGTGCTGTTGATGGATGAGCCGCTCGGCGCTCTCGACAAGAAGCTGCGGCGGCAAATGCAGACTGAAATCCGGCGCATCCAGCGCTCGGTCGGCGTGACCACGATCTATGTGACCCATGACCAAGACGAGGCGTTCAGCATGTCGGATCGCGTTGCCGTGATCCATGACGGCCGGCTGATCCAGATCGGTTCGCCCACGGAGCTTTATCGCAAGCCGGCAACGCCTTTCGTCGCGGATTTTGTGGGTCAGATGAACATTCTAGATGCCGCGATGGTGGGGCAGAATGGCGACACCGCCGTGCTGGAATTCCGGCCAGGTGCGGTGATCGAAGTTTTACCGCCTTCGAACTTGCCTGCCCTGACGACCGGACAAAAATATCGTGCCGCCATCAGGCCTGAACATCTCGGCCTTAGCAAGCCAGGCCACGACAAAGGCCCTGCCCTTCGCGGCCGGATTGAGTCGTTGGCTTTTCTTGGCGCTTTCCATCTTTGCCATGTGCGCGTGGGTGAAATTGAGATCAGCGTGCAAAGCTTCGCTGGCAGGCGGGCGCTCGGCTTCGCGGTGGGAGAGGAGGTTGATGTGACATACAGCCCTGCCGACGTTCTGCTCTTTTAAGGGCCGCATCGAATGGCGCGCGCGCCGTCAGCACCTTCGCGTGCCGCAGATGGAGGTGGGCACCGGTATGGGCTGGGACTATCGCTGTTCTTGATTGCGCCCCTGTTAATCCTCCTGACCGGAGCGTTCTTTTATCCGGTCGGCCGCTTGCTGATGCAAAGCGTGTTCGTCCCCGAGCCGACCGCCGAAAACTATATTCGGCTTGTGAATGAGCCGTTGTTTCGGCTCATATTCTGGCGCACCTTTGAAATCGCCGCCTTGTGCACGGTCCTCGCGGCGCTGCTTGGTTATCCGGTCGCATGGCTAATGACGCGTCTCGGTTCATACGGGCGCATCTTGGTGACGGCCTGCGTCATGATCCCGTTGTGGACAAGTGTGCTTGCGCGATCCTACGCGTGGGTCACGCTGCTCCAGCGCCGTGGGATCATCAACAATCTGCTGATTGACAGCGGGCTGATTAGCGAGCCGGTCCGGCTGCTGTTTACCCAGGGCGCGGTCATCGTCGCGATGACCCACGTGCTGCTACCGTTCATGATTTTACCGATCTATAGCTCGTTGCGAAGCATTCCCGAGGAGCTGACGCGCGCGGCGCGCAATCTCGGCGCCGGTCCCTGGCGCGCCTTCGCCTATGTGACGCTGCCGTTGAGCTTGCCCGGCGTGTTTGCGGGATCGCTCATGGTGTTCATCCTGGCATTGGGCTTCTACGTGACGCCGGCGATTGTCGGCGGTCCGAGCACGTTGATGATCTCAACGTTGATTGGCCAGCAGATGACGATCCTACTCAATTGGCCGTTGGCGGGCGCCCTGTCCTGCGTTTTGCTCGTTGCGACATTGGTCCTTGTTGTCATTTTCCGCAGGTTCGTGGTGCTCGGCCAAAGGGGTGTGTGAGGGCGAATGACGGAATTTGCGCGGACATCGGCCAACCCGATGGCGGAAGCGTTCGGGGCGCGGCTCGGCAGTTTGGTCGGCCGGGGCCTAATCTTGACCATTCTGGTGTTCCTGATCGCACCGACGATCCTTGTCATCGTTATGTCGCTCGCCGATGTCTCGTTTATTCAATTTCCGCCCCGCCGACTGTCGTTCAGGTGGTACGTGAGCTATTTCGGCGATCCGCAATGGCTGCGGGCGACGGCGTTTTCGCTCGAGGTCGCGTGTGCGACGATGATTGCGGCGACGGTCGTCGGCACCATGGCGGCCGTCGCTTTCGTGAGGGGAACTCTGCCCGGTTCCGACATCATTCGTATCATGTCCGTCAGCCCGATGATCGCCCCGAGCATCGTGATCGCGGTCGCGCTCTATCTGGTGTTCGCCCCGGTCGGTCTCACGAGTTCGTTTCTGGGTTTCGTGATCGCCGACACGATGCTGGCGGTGCCGTATGTTGTAGTCATGGTGACCGCCAGTCTTGAGGCTTTTGACGTCAGCCTGGAACTGGCGGCACTAAGTTGCGGTGCTTCCCGGCTCCGGGCGTTCTTCGAAATCGTGCTGCCGAACATCCGGCCGGCGGTCGCCTCGGCCGCGGTGTTCGCGTTCCTGACGGCATTTGACGAAGTGACGGTTGCGATTTTTCTTGCCGGCCCTGAAGTACAGACCATGACCAGCAAGCTGTTCGAAAACATCGAAAACAACCTCACGCCCGAAATCGCGGCGGTTTCGACGCTGATGGTGTCGCTCACGATCATTGTGATGATCGCATTCGCCGCGGGACGGCGGGTGTTCTTGGGCGGGGACCCCAAGGTAAAGAGAGCGCGTTAGCTCTTATCCGGGAAAAGCGGAATCAAGATGCGCGAACTCTTGCCGGCCCCGCGCCACACTTTGGGTAATGCAGAGCGGAGAAGCAGTCTCGTCGATAGCGCCGAGGGCGGGCGCCAATGTTGGCGCTGAACCTAATATCGCTTGATCAACGGCAATATTGCGCATGAGCAAACAAGGCTTCCGACCACGAGCACCATCAGCCCGGCATTAAAGTTGTTGGTGGAGGATATGACGACTCCCATGGCAAACGGAGCAAAGGCGCCAACGGTGTTTGCAATTCCGTTGATGACACCGGTTCCCGATGCGACCACGTTCGGCGGAACAATCTGTTGGGTTAGGGCATAAGTCGCGGGGACCGCGAGACCGAAAAAGCCGGAGCTCAATGCGATGATCAGCGCCGCCGTCGTGCTGTCGGAGGCAACCGTTCCAACATAAAGAAGGACCGCGGCGCCGGCGAGGCCGACGAAGATCAGGATGGCCTTTTTTCCGAATTTGTCCGAAAGAACACCTGACAATATTTCACCGATAAGCAGCAGGACAAACGGCAGGGATGAATAGAAGCCGAGATGCTGGATGTCGAAGCCTCTCACTTTTTGGAGATAGGTGGGAAGCCAGCTGTTGAGCCCCCAAAGATAGATCAATTGGCCGCAATCGCAGATCGTCAGCAGCCAGAAATCTCGATCACGCAGGAACAGCTGGCAATCCCGCCAGAGATCGCCGGCTTTGGGCGTCGCACGTGCGCCCCCTTCCTTCGCGGCGCCAGGCGGCCAATCTCGAAATCACCAAAGCGAGCAGCGGCACCATAACGAGGATACTGAGGCCCGCCAGCAAATAGAAGGCCATCCGCCATCCAAAGGCGGCAACGAGCGCGATGATCAGGGGAAACCCGATGGCGGAGCCGAGCGGGCTTCCAGCGAGCCAGACGGTATTCGCGCGTCCGTGCTGATCGCGAGGAAACCAGCGGGATATTATTTTCAGTATCCAAGAAAATTGAGGCCCTTCGGCAATCCCCAAAACGATCCGAGAGCCGAGCATGACAGCATAAGAGCTTGTACCCCCCATGATCGTCATTAGAAACCCCCAAACAAGGGAGCCCCCGATCAGCATGCGGCGTGGACCAAAGGTATCGCCGGTAAAACTCAGAAATAACGAGGAAATGCCATAGGGGATGAAGAAAGCCGTCATCAGCATCCCGAGCAGCGGAGGATTAAAACCGGTGCCCATGGCGTCTTGAAAATCGGTATTCGTAAATAGGACAGCGACGCTGATCCTGTCGAAATAGCCGGTGATAACGAGGCAGAGGAGAACGTCACACCATTGCGGACGCGGACGCAACGAGAGACGCTATGGCGTGAAACGGGATCGTGCGCGCAGGAACGACGGCCGGCGGATGTGAAGAATGGGCCAGTCCTCACATACCAAGGTAGGCCGCTCGAATGCGCGGTTCGTTGGTCAGGTCTGCTCCCGTGCCCTGCAAGACGATCCGACCTTGCTCGAGAACGTAGGCTTGGTCCGCGATCTGCAACGTCGTGCGGACGTTTTGTTCGACAATAAGAATGGTGGTACCGCTGTCGCGGATTTGCCGGATGGTTCTAAAAAGTTGTCTGGTCGTGGACGGCGCGAGCCCCAGGCTCGGCTCGTCCAACATCAGCAGCCGGGGTTGTGACATCAGGCCGCGCGCAAGCGCCAGCATTTGCTGCTCTCCGCCCGACATCGTGCGCGCAAGCTGGCGACGGCGTTCGGCAAGTCGGGGAAAAAGTTGGTAGATTTGGCGAGCGTTGTCCGCTGCGTGTCGGCGCGCGTGGGGAACGAAGGCGCCAAGTTTGAGGTTTTCCTCGACTGTGAAATCGGAAAATAGCTGACGTCCTTCGGGAACGAGAACGATGCCCGCTTCAACGCGCTGCTGTGGGGGAAGCTGGTGGATCGGCCGTCCGTCGCAAAGGAGGCGCCCGCGATCAACCGGGACGAGCCCGACGATGGCCCGCATCAATGTCGTTTTGCCGGCTCCATTGCTGCCAAGGAGCGCGGTTATGCTGCCTGCCGGAACCCGTAGCGACACGCCGGTGAGGACGCGAATGCTCCCGTAGCCAGCGAATAGGTCATCGACCTCAAGCAGAGGCGTCATCGTCGAACTCTTCGCCGAGATAGGCCTCGATGACGCGTGGATCGCGAATGATGTCGCTGGGCGGGCCATCGGCGATTTTCACGCCATGATGTATCACGATGACGCGCTCGGCGAGTCGCATGACCGCGGACATCACATGCTCGACGAGAAGAATCGTCAGATTCATGTTCTTGCGTAAGCTGCCAATGATGTCGCATGCCTCCACCACCTCGGTCGGCGTCAGACCGGCCATTACTTCGTCGAGCATCAGAATCCGGGGCTGGGCAGCGATAGCTCGGGCAACTTCCAGTCGTTTGCGCGCAGCGAGGGTCAATTCAGAGGCAGAGCGGTTCGCGAGCGCCGCGAGCCCAATGACTTTGGTAATTTCGCCCGCGAGCGCGTGCGCCTCGGCGTGGGCATGTCGCCCTCGTCCGAACAAGGCCGCGATCTCGATGTTCTCCTCGACGGTCATCTCAGGGAACGGCCGGACGATCTGAAATGTCCGTGCGATACCGAGCTGAGATACCCGAAACGGAGGCAAGTTCGCGATCGATCGTCCGCCCAGACGGATGTCGCCGGAGGTCGGCCTCAGGTTACCCGCGATCATGCTGAACAAGGTGGTCTTGCCAGCGCCGTTGGCGCCGATCAGGCCAATAAGCTCGCCTTGCTCGACGGTGAAGCTGATATTGTTGACCGCGATGAGGCCATCGAAACTTTTACTGACATTGTGCAATTCGAGAAGCGCCATGTCATTTCTGCGCGCGATGGAACCGCTCGCTCACGAGCGTTACCAAGCCCAGCAAGCCCTGCGGTACGGTGAGGACAAAAGTCACGAGCAAGGCTCCCAGAATTATCATGTAGATGAGCGGAAATCGAACCCACAGCATCTCCGACAAACCGACGAGGAAGAGAGAGCCGAGCACCGCAGTCGCCGGCGTGTTGCCGCCGCCGATGACCGAAATACAGATCATCGTCAGCGATACCGTTGGATCAAAGATGGTGTCGGGCTCCAAATAGCCCGAGCGCATCAGCATAATGCCGCCGACCAAACCGGGGATGATCGCCGAGACTGCGAATGCCGTGATCTTATATCGTACGGTCGGCACGCCGATCGTCTCGGCAGCGATCTCGTCCTCCCGAACCGCGCGTAACCCCGATCCAAACCGGGAGTAGCGGACGACCGCCAACAGAACGATGGCGGATGTGGCCATTGCGAGCAACAAAAGATAGATGATCTCCATCGGCGGGGCGCCGAAGATCAGGCGGCCGCCGATTTGCAGCGCTGTTTCGATCTCGATAATGACAAACTTGACGAATTGCGACAGCCCAAACGTTAGCATCACGAAGTAGGGCCCCCGCACCCGCAGGCACGGGTATCCGGTGGCGAGTGCGAGCAAGCCTGCGGCGATGCCGCCCGCGGTAACGCTCATCCACATCGGCGCGGCGAGCCACAGCAACGCGGTGACGTAGCCGCCGATGCCGTAGAAGACGGCGTGCCCCAGCGAGATGTAGCCGGTGAGGCCGGAAAACAGGATCCAACTGGCGGACAAAGCGATCCATGCTAGGAGATTGATGCCGACCCCGATGGCCGGCTCGCTTGCCCATAGCGGCAGGGAGGCCATGAAAATCACGGCGATGACGAACGATGAGATCGAACGTGCGGACCAGGAGGAAGTCATCAACGAACGGCTTGCGATTTGCCGAATAACCCCTCCGGGCGGAGGACCAGTACTAAGATAAAGATGCCGTAGACAAGCAACGAGCGATAGTTTGAGCCGGCAAAGGCAAGACCATAAGTTTCAATGATGCCCAGTGCGAACGCGGCGAGAATACCGCCGAACAGGTTACCGAGCCCACCGAGCATGATGACGACGAACGCGGAGATGCTGTAGCCGAAGCCCATGATCGGTGAGATCGGTTCCATCATGCTAACGAGCGCGCCGCTGACACAGGCGAGGCTAAATCCCAGGCAAAGGCTGACGAGATAAATAGCCGGCAGATTGATTCCTACGATCGACGACGCGTCGCGGTTCTGAATGACGGCGCGCGTAGCTAGGCCAAACAAAGTGAAGCGAAGATAGGCGGCGGTTGCGAGCGCCACGAAGGTCGAGATGACAAGCGTCAACAAACGGTTGCCGGTCATCGAGGTCGAGCCGATCGTGATCACTTGGTCGAAATAACGGTAGGCGCGAATGTTGTTGGTGAAGAGGAGCGCTGCGCCATTCTGCAGGATGATGGAAATACCGAAGAATGCCAGCAAAGAATTGCTTTCCAGGCGGTCGGTGCGATTTCGCCGGTGCGTAAGCGCGGCGACGAGCCCCTTGTAAGTCACGAGCCCGAGCACGATTCCCAGCAGGGTGGCCAAAGGAATGCTTAAAGCCGGACCAAACCCTGCAAGGGTAAACACCCAAAAAGCAAGGTAGGCGCCGATCATCACGAAATCGCCGTGGGCGACGTTCAGAAGACGGAGCGTGCCGTAAACAAGATTGAGTCCGGTGGCGACCAGCGCGTAAATCGAGCCTGCCGCGACGGCGGCAAGCGCGAGTTGAGCCGTAAAGAGGACGTCGATCATCGCCGGGCCACGACAGCGTGGGGGCTAGGCCATGAGTTCAGGCGAACGATTGCATTACGACCACGCAGATTTCTTGATGATCTTGGCGGAGGCCTGCTCGGATGGCCAGGCAACCTCGTTGATGCCGTTCTGGAGCTGAATAAACCCCGGCGAAGCGCCGGTGTTCACATTCTGCTCGTTATATTTGACGGTTCCCATCATGGTATCGAAGGTGCCGCCGCTGAGCTCGGCGCGCAAGTTTTCCGGATCGAGGCCGGCCTTCTTGACCGCCTGTTCGAGCACCTGGCAGGTGATGTAGGCGATGCTGCTGTCCTTGTCGTCCGGATTCATGTTCCAACGGCGCACATAACCGTCAAAGAACTCGGCGGATCCGGTTGTCTTGGCGTGGCGGCTCCAAAATCCGACCGAAATGATGCCATTGGCGTTGTCCGCGAAGCGGGACACGAAGCTTGGTTGAGCCGGACCGAGCAGTTCGAAGAAATAGTCGACTTTCAGCCCCAGCTCGCGCGCTTGGGTCAGCATCGGGACGGCGTCGTTGAGGAACGTGATCGCCAACAGGAAATCCGGGTTTGCGGCCTTGATGCCGGACAGCAGCGGCGTCATGTCTTTAATGTCGGCCGCGTACTCTTGGTTGAAGACGATCTCCAGTCCCGCCTTCTGCAGGGCGGGCACGGCGGCTTTGCGGAACTCGATACAGAACGGCGACTGAGCCATGCTCACCGCGATGCGTTTGCTGCCGACCGACTTGATCAGGTTCACGACTTCGGTGCCCCACATGTCGGGCAACGCTTGGGTAAAGAACATGTATTTGGAATGCGCATCGCGCGCGGCTGTTGTGCCGATGGTGTTGGCAATGAGCGGGCGTCTGAAGCGTTCTATGATCGGAAGCGCGCCGAGATGCATCGGCGATGAGTACGGCGCGAGCAGCAGATCAACGCGGTCGGTATTGATAAGCCGCTCGTAAGCTTGCGCAGCCTTACTTCCTTGCGATTGGTCGTCATAGACGACGAATTCGATTTTCCGTTTCCCGAGATTTGCGATTTCCAAGCCGCCGCGCGCATTAATCTGTTCGCCCCAGAGCGTATAAGCTTGCGATTGGACGGGAGTTGACGACGCGAGCGCTCCAGTCTGCGCGATCGAATAGCCGATACGAATGACTTGGTTTTGCGCAGTCGCAGTTGAGGACGCCATCGCGGCACCCAGACCAGCCACAAATTGTCTGCGATTCATAGTGTTTCTCCGTCGAGCGCGGCGGCTACCACAAGAGGATAAGAAACCGGATCCAGGCAAGTACGAACCTCAGATGCTGCCTTGGCAATGCACACCTCGCGATGCCGGTGATTGTATACGATTGGGCCGTCAGGTATACTTTTCTTTGCAGCCAGGGACGGACATCGAATGGCAAATCGGGACTTACGCGACTGGATTGACGACATCAAGAATGCCGGAGAGCTCAAGGTCATCACAGGAGCTGATGTCAAAGAGGAGATCGGCGGATTTGTCGACATCTACCAACGCAAGATGGGCAATCCGGCATTGCTGTTTGACGAAGTGCCTGGATTTCCCAAAGGCCACCGGGTCATCGCCAACATCCTGACCTCGATACCACGCATCAATGTGGCATTGGGCTTGCCGCCGCAAGCTTCGGAGATGGAGTTGATTCGGTGGTGGCGCAGCTACATGAAAAACGCCCCATCGCATCAACCGAGAGCGGTGAACGGCGGGCCGCTGCTCGACAACGTGCTGGAGGGCAAACATGTCAACATCGAGAGCATCCCAACGCCGGTCTGGCATGAGCGAGACGGCGGTCCGTTCATCGGGACCGCCTGCATGGTGGCGATGAAGGATCCGGATTCGGGTTGGATCAATTACGGGTGCTACCGCATCCAGTCGCACGGCCCGGATGTGGCGACGCTCTTCATGTCGCCCGGCAAGCATGGCCGTATCATCATGGGCAAGTACCATGAGCGCAATCAGGCCTGCCCCGTTGCCGTGGTGGTCGGGATGCATCCGGCAATGTTCATGCTGGCCGGACTCGAAATCCCCTACGGCAAAAACGAGATCGAGGCGGCCGGCGGAATTCTCGGCGAGCCGATCGACGTCGTTCACTTACCGCGGACGGGACTTCCGGTGCCGGCGAATTCAGAAATCGCGTTTGAAGGGTTCGTGCATCCCAACGATCAATTGCCGGAGGGGCCGCTCGGCGAGTGGACCGGTTACTATCCGTCGGGCAGCCATCCCGAGCCCGCCATTCGCATTACCACGATGATGCACCGGAATAACCCAATCTTGATGGGCGCCATTCCGGCGGTGCCGCCCAATGACAACACCTTCTATCTCGGTACTTATCGCTGCGGGGCGGTCTGGAACCAACTCGAGGCTGCCGGCATCCCCGAAATCAAGGGTGTGTGGGCGCACGAGGCGGGTGGCAGCCGCTTCATGCTGACTGTGTCCATCCGGCAGCTTTATGGCGGGCATTCCAAGCAGGCTGGGATGGTCGCATCGCACTGCCACGCGGGCGCTTACTGCAACCGCTGGACGATTGTGGTGGATGACGACATCGATCCCACAAATATCAATGACGTCATTTGGGCGATGTGTACGAGATGCGATGCGCGCGATCAAGTCGACATTGTCCACGGCGGATGGAGTTCGGCGCTCGATCCAATGTGCTACGACAGTGTGAACGACAAGCGGAATTCGCGTGTCGTGATCGACGCGTGTATCCCTTTTAATCGGCGGAAGACGTTTCCAACGATCGCGCGCTCAAGCAAGGAGCTTGATGCGCGGATGCGGGGCAAATGGGCGAAGGAGCTGCCGGCGGGATTTTGAGACCGGTTCTCATCATCGAAACGGCTCAGCGGTGCCGCGTCACGCCACCTTTGCGGTAGCGATATCCTGACCCGCGGCGACGACGGCCGCTACGATTCCGGCATAGCCGGTGCAGCGGCAGATATGGCCGCTGAGTTGGGCTCTGACGGTTGCGGCGTCTGGACGGGCGATCCGCAGCAGAATGTCGCGGGCCATCACCAACATTCCGGGCGTGCAAAACCCGCATTGGAGTGCGTGGCACTCGTGGAAGTGCCGACGCAATATTTCGAGCGTCGGGTCGCCATCAAGGCCCTCGAGGGTTTGCACCGAATGACCACTGCACATGATCGCGAGTCGCAGGCAGGCGCGTGTAGCTTTGCCGTCCATAACGACGGTACATGCCCCGCACGCGCCGTGTTCGCAGCCGAGATGGGTTGCGGTCAGGCGGCACCGTTCACGCAGGAAGTCGGCGAGCGTTTGCCGCGGCTCGACCTCGCCGTTGAATTCGGCGCCGTTGAGTTCAAGGGACAGAGACTTCATTGATTCTGCATCTCCTGCACGGCCCGCAGGACGGTCGACGTATGCAGGCGCAGCAAATAGGAATCGTCGGAGCCCACGAGCGCTGTGACATCCTTGGCAACGGCGGCGCGTAACGACCCGTCGGTGCCATTCCCGGCCTCAATCTGCGCGGCGGTGATGGGGAGCGCGTGCGCGCGGGCGGCCGCGGCGGCGAGCACGACCGAGACGGGTCCGTCGCGGCCGCATCGGGTCGCAAAGGCGATTGAGTTGGCGAATGCGCCGCTTTTGCGCGAGACCTTGAACAAGCCCCAGCGGACGGCCGCGTCGGGACGGGGAATGTCGAAGCCAACGATGAGTTCGTCGGCAGAGAGCGAAGTCGAATATTGTCCTTGGAGAAATTGGCTGATTGGCTGGGACCGTGTCCCCTTCAGGCCGGCTATTCGCACCTGAGCACTCAATGCCAATAAGCAGCCCGGCCAGTCGGCAGCGGGATCGGCAAGTGCGACGCTGCCTCCCATCGTTCCGTGATTACGGATGGCACGATAGGAGATTTTCGAGGCGACCTTCTGCATCAGCCCGCCGAACGAGTCGGGCAGTGTGCCGTCTTCGATGGCAGCGTGGGTAGTAAGCGCGCCAATGCGGATTGTGGTGGGGGTCGTGGTAATCTCTCGGAGTTCATCAAGACCGGCGAGGTCAACCAGCAAATCGGGCATCGCAACCCGTAGGTTCAGCATTGGCAAAAGCGACTGTCCGCCGGCGATCGCGGCGGTGGTAAGCCCCGCTGACGCCAATGATGCGTTCGCCTCGCCAACGGATTTCGGCGCTATGTAGTCAAACGGCGCGGCCTTCATAAGCGATCACCGTTTACTCGTCGCGCGCGTTCGACCGCCTCCGAAATCCGGCGCGGCGTTAAGGGCGTCTCGTTGAAAGTTGCGCCGATATCACGGAACGCATCGGCGACCGCATTGGCAATGGCGGCCGGCGGCGCGATGGCGCCACCTTCGCCGAGTCCCTTGACGCCGTATTCGGTCGTCAGCGCGGGCGTCACCAGGTGCGCGATGCGTACCGCAGGAATTTCCGGCGCGCACGGGACCATATAGTCGGCGAATGTGGTCGCCAGCGGTTGCCCTTGCTCATCGTAGGGGATTTCTTCGTAGAGCGCCGTGCCGATCCCTTGGGCGATCCCGCCTTGCACCTGACCATCGACGATCAGTGGATTGATCATGGTGCCGCAGTCCTCGGACACCACGTAATCGAGTATTTCCGTCGTACCGTTGTCGGGGTCCACCGCGACGACTGCGGCATGAGTGCCATACGCAAAAACGCCTCCCGAGTCGGTCGGCTCGTAGGTCGCGATGGTTTCCAGCAGCGGATCCATGCCAGTCGGTAGATGATCGGGGCGGGTATTGGCGGCTAGCGCGATTTCGGCGATCGCGATCTTGGCCGATGGGCTGCAGACCATGCCATCTTCGATACGAGTGTTGGCGACGTCGGCCTGCAGCAGGTGAGCTCCGATGCGTCGAATCTTGGCAGCAAGGGCACGTGAGGCTTTGGCTACCGCGCCTCCGGCGAACACGATCGATCGCGACGCGAAGGTCCCGAATCCGTAAGGCCCAACCGCGGTGTCGCCATAGCGGACGGAGATTCGCTCAGGATCAATGCCGAGCTCGTGGGCTGCGATTTGCGCAAACGAGGTCTCGTGGCCCTGGCCGTGATTCTGCACGCCGACATAGATAAGAACGCCACCGTCCGGCAGCATTCGAACGTTGGCGGACTCATAGCCGGGTATTACGCGGAATTTGCGCTTGACGAATTCAACGGTCCCGTGACCGCTTTGCTCGGTATAGAATGCGAATCCGACACCGATCCGGCGGCCGTCAGGCTCGGCTGTGAGCTGTCGTTTGCGGATCGCGGGAAGATCGATCTCATCGCGTGCGATCTCGAGCGCCGCGACATAGTCGCCGGTGTCGAGCTTGAGACCCGCCGCCGTCTTGTAGGGAAGCTCGGACGCGGTCACGATATTCTGCCGCCGCAAATCAAATGGCTCGCGCTTCAATTCGCGCGCGACTTCATCCACCAGTCGCTCGATCGCGAACGTGGCCCCGGGTCGAGCGACCCCGCGGTAGGGACCCATGGGCGCCTTGTTGGTGGCGACGGTATGGGCGTTGAGTTTCAGATGGCGGATGCGATAGGGGCCGGTCAGGTTACGCGAGGCCATGCTCGCTTCCTGAAAGGCGCCCGTCGGCCATAGGGCGTAGGCGCCGGCGTCGATGTAGATGTCGCCCTCGATCCCCAGAAGGGTGCCGTCCCGATCGGCCGAAATAGTCAGATCGTAGGTGTGATCTCGCGCGTGGACGGACGCGAGCAAATGTTCACGCCGATCTTCAATCCATCGCACCGGGTGCTTCACTTTCAGCGCGATCGCCGCGACAGCAATGTCCTCGGGCATGATACGGTTTTTGCCACCGAATCCGCCCCCGACATCAGGAGCGATGACGCGAACCTTTTGCTCGGGAAGTCCCAGCATCTGCGAAATGGCGAGACGTTTTACCTGGCCGCCTTGGGTTGAGAGATAGACAACCAACTCGTCGAGCCGGTAGTCCCAATAAGCGAGCGCCCCGCGGCCTTCCAACGAGACAGTCGCCTGGCGGTTCAGGCGCAAGCGGCGGCGCAGCCGAATGGGCGCGGCGACGAGTGATTCCGGGTCGCCCTCGACGACGCTTGTGCTGATGTAGGCATTGGAGGGCCATTCGTCGAAAACGCGGGGACTATCGGCCTGCATCGCCGCAACGGAATCGACAATAGCCGGCAGCTCTTCCAGCTCGACGGTAACGCGGTCGGCGAGATCTTCGGCCTGAGCGCGCGTCGGCATCACACAGGCAGCAATGGTTTGCCCGACATACCGCACGCGGCCGTCCGCCAATGGCGGATACGGGCTATGGCGGTGAGCCGCAAGTTCCGGTCCCGCTTCCAACACATTGATCGGAGCGAGGTCGGCCAGCGTGAAAACCTGTCGCTTCGATTCCTCGGGCTTGGTTACTGCTCGCAGGTGAGCATGCGCCATTTGGCTGCGCACGAACGCGACATCCTGAAGACCCGGCATGTGGATGTCGGCGATAAACATGCCACGGCCATGCAGGTGCCGAGCATCCTCTTTGCGGAGCAACCTCGCCCCGATCCAGCCATCGGCGCGATGAGGGAGTGTCATTCGGAATGGTTCCTTATCCGCGATGGCGAAGTATACGATCCGGAAAAATCGTATGCAATAGCTCGCGCCGAGCTGAAACGAACCCTTTCACTGGGTTCGTGAGCTTAGCGCGTTGCGGGAAGCCGAGGGGCTGTGCTCAAGAGACTTGGCCGAGCTGTCGGGTGCGCTGATTTTGGGGTGTTGCACGTTGCTGGCGGCGCGAGAAATGATCGATGACCTGCAGGCCGGTCCCGGTTACGTGGTCGCGCATCAGCCGATAGGCGGTATCGGCGTCGGAGCCGACGATGGCCGCAACGATGCCGTCGTGATCATGAAATGCATTTTCGACAAAATCGGGCACGAATTGAAGCGCGCGAAAGGGCGCTAGCCTTTGTCGAAAGCCTCGCGCCACCTCGGCAATGCTTGGATTATGTGCGCCCTGATAAATAAATTCGTGGAATTCGTCGTTCAGCGCCCCGAAATCCTTATCCCCTTCCGCGATGCGTTTTTGGCGAACTGTATTGAGCATCTCCAGTCGTTTCTTTTCCAATGTTGTCATGCGCACGGCACTTAGCCTTGCACACAGGCCTTCAAACTCGGCGAGCGCCTCGAACATGTTGTTAAGCTGCTGAACGTCAATGAGCGCAACCGTCACGCCCTTTCGTGGTGTGACGTCCACAAGGCCGGTTCCGCTCAGGCGACGCAGGGCCTCGCGGATCGGAGTCCGCGACACGCCGAACTTTCGGCAAATGCTCGGCTCGTCGAGGCGGGCGCCGGGCTCGACGGCCCCGGACAGAATGTCCCTGACGAGGGCTTCGAAGACTTCGTTGGACAGGGTCACGGTTGGGCACCGCTCAGGCGTTTGACGTAGGAGAGTCGCTATACGAGTGACGTTTCATGAAAGCTAGGCTAGCGCCAATGGCCGTCGAAATCACGTCACAGGATTCTTGGCCCGTGGCAGCAAGACGAGAATGTCGGCTAACGGATGATTTAGGCTGTTTGACACGTATACGCAAGGCGGATATCGTATGCGATTACTGACAGTCGGAATGTGTCCATAACTGGCAGGAGGAAGGCGCCTATGCTCCCGTCGTCACCGCGCACTCGGCAGGCCGGCCGCGTCGCCGTATCGCTGTTTTTATGGGTGGCCGGTGTCGTCTCACCAGCCGCGGCAGAGAGCTGGCCGCAACGCGCCGTCAAATTTATCGTGACGCTCGGTCCTGGCAGCGGCGTCGACTTTGGCGCACGGCTCCTCGCAGATCGCCTGAGCAAGCGCTGGGGGCAGCCCGTGGTGGTCGAAAATCGACCCGGCGGCGATGCCGTGGTGGCTGTCATCGCGATGACTTCGGCCAAGGACGATCACATTCTATTGGCGTCGCCGACCTCGGCGATCACGGCGCATCCCTATATGTTGCAGCAGATGCCTTACAAGGATAGTGATCTGCTACCGATCGCGCGCGGGTGGAATACCGTCATCGTCATCGCCGTGCCCGCTTCGATGAACGTCAAAACGATGCGGGATTTGGCGGCAGCGGCACGCGCACATCCAGGACAACTCAATTGGGCGGGCACCACGGGTGCTATTGATTTTCTATTTGCCGGATTCTTAAAAAAGAACAATCTCGATATGGCGCGGGTCCCGTATCGCAATCCACAGGACGCGGCAAACGATGTCGCGACCGACCGCGTTCAAGTGATCGAATCATCGCTCGCGACTCTTCGCCCGCAGTTTCAGGCGCAGAAGATCAAGCTACTTGCAGCAACCAACAGTTCGCGACCGCCAACCAATCCCGAAATCCCGACCGTCGAGGAAGCGGGATTTCCTGAACTGATGCTTGATGGTCTCGTCGGCCTGTTCGGGCCCCAGGGGATGCCGCTTGATTTGCGCGAACGCATTGCCGCCGACGTGCGGGAGATCGTGATGCAGCCGGATTTTGGCGAAAAGCTGAGCTTGACCGCGCAGATCGCCAACGCGGGCGGGCCGGCCGAGTTCGCAGCGGCCATGCAGGATCAACGCGATCGGCTTGCGATCGCCGCCAAGGAGCTCGGGCTGAAGGCCGCCGAAAAGCAGTAGGTCGCCGTAAAAATGCGGTCGCCTCATTGGCGGGATGAGGCAACATGGCAGACGGCAGATAGCGGGACGGGTGCATGAACGTTGCGGGCGAATTCACGGTCAACGCACCGCGTGACGTTGTCTTCCGAACGTTAAGCGAGGCCGGTTCCTTCGCCGATTTGGTCGATGGCGTGCATGACCTTAAGGAGATTAACCCACAACGCTACCAAGCGTTGTTCGGGACCAAGGTCGCTTACTTGAATTTCAAATTCAACGTCATGTATCGCCGTTGGCGGGGAAACTCGGGAGCATTGGCCAACCGATCTTGCGCGCCAAGGCAAAAGACATGGAAAAGCAATTCGCCGCCCGGCTTAGTGCCGTACTTGCGCCGACGCTATGAACTCATTTGAACTGGTCGAGCCGCCCACGCTGGCGGGAGCGATCCAGATGCTGGACCGCGACGATGCGCTGATCCGCCCGATGGCGGGCGGTACCGCCCTGATGCTGATGATGAAAGCGGGTGTGTACCGGCCACGGAAGCTCGTCAGCTTGCGCAAGATCGAGACCATCTACAAGCGTATAGAGGTCGGCCCTGACGGGCTGCGTATCGGCGCGATGGCGACGCTCGGTATGCTTGAACGGTCGACCGCAGTGAAAAAACACGCGCCCTTAATCAGCCGCACGCTCGTGACGCTGGCGAATGTGCGTGTGCGGAACGTCGCAACTGTCGGCGGCGCTCTTGCCCACGGCGATCCGCACATGGATTTGCCACCGGTGCTGATGGCGCTGAATGCAGCCGTGACCGTAATTGGTCCGCAGGGCGAGCGGACGGTCGCGATCGAAAAATTATTCACCGGGTACTACGAGACGGTTCTGGAGAAGAACGAGCTGATTGCCGAGCTCCATATTCCCTTGCAAGGCTCGATGCATGGCTTCTACTCGAAGGTCACCACCGGCTCGGCCGATGATTGGCCAGCGCTCGGTGTCGCCGCGGTGATCGAGCGCGATGGCACGAGGATCAAGACCGCGCGGCTGGTCGCGAGCGCGGCTACCGACAAGACCACCCGGCTAAGCTCCGCCGAGGCCGTGCTCAATGGAAAAGAGGTCAATGACGAACGTCTGAAGGAAGCCGGTGAGACCGCGCTCCGGGACTGTGAAGTGATCGCGGATGTGCGCGGGTCGGTATCTTACAAGCGCGAGCTGATGAAGGTTTACGTTGGCCGTACGGTGAGGGCAGCTCTCATGGAACGGGCCGACGGATGAGCGCATCAACCAATTCCCACCATGCGAACGTCGGTTCGCAGATCGGCCGCTCGGTGCCGCGCCTTGAAGGTCGCGAGAAGGTCACGGGCCGCGCTGAATACACGCATACGATGCGCATCCCGGGAATGCTGCATGCCAAGATTTTTCGCAGCACCGTCGCTCATGGCAAGATCAAGTCGGTGGACACCAGCGCAGCGCGAAACACGCCGGGCGTGCTGCACGTCGTTACCATCGATGATGTTAAGGGAGTCATTCCCGACCCCTATTACGGACCGGCATTCCACGATCAGCCGATTCTGGCAGACCGCAAGGTACGGTTTGTTGGCGAGCCTATCGCTGTGGTGCTCGCGATGGATCCGCACGTCGCCGACAATGCTGCTCAGCTCATTACCGCGGAATACGAGGAATTGCCGACAGTCTATGATGAAATCGATGCGTTAACCGCCAAGACGTTCGTTCACGAGCAATTGAGGCCCGCTGGCACATTCGCCGACCTCAAGCATTTGCAGGGCATCAAGGATACCAATATTGCACTCGACTATCGGCTGCGCCGTGGCGACTTTGAGAGGGCATATGCGGCCGCGGCACACAAGTTCGAGCACGAGTTCAAGACACAGAAGGTGCTGCACCTTTCGTTCGAGCCCTTTGCAACGATCGCCGACTATCGCGGCGACAGCGTGGTTCTTCATACCGCGTCGCAAGGGCCGTCATTTGTCCGGACGGAGATTGCGCGGCTGCTCGGCTGGCCGGAAAATAAGGTCCAGGTGAAGGTCCCGTACGTTGGCAGTGGGTACGGCTCCAAACTCTATATCAAGCTCGAGGCACTGGCAGTGGCGCTGTCCATGATCGCGCGCAAGCCCGTGAAAGTTGCCGCGACGATGGAGGAGATGTTCTACCAGATTACCAAACACCCCAGCACGTTCCGCATAAAAAGCGGAGTCGACGAGTACGGTAAGATCGTCGCCCGAAAGTGCGAGGTGTACTGGAACGGCGGTGCCTATGCGGACATCGGTCCTCGCGTTACGCAGAAAGCGGGACTGACGGCATCGGGTCCTTATGACATCGACAATGTCGAGATCGATTCCTATGCTCTTTACACGAACGTGACGCCGTCTGGCTCATTGCGCGGCTTCGGTGTGCCGCAACTTGTCTGGGCTTACGAAAGCCACATGGACATGATGGCGCGCGCGCTCGGTCGTGATCCGGCCGACTTTCGCCGCATAAATCTTTTGCGCGAGGGCAGCGAGCACGCGACCGGCCAGGCTCTCGAAGATGCGCCGCTCGAGAAGGTTCTGAATACGGTTCTTGACCGGCTAGAGTGGACTCGGCCACTCGACCGCGGCAGCGGCGTCATCCGTTGTGGCCGCGGCTTTGGCATCGCGATCAAGGCGGTGGTCGCGCCGACCACGTCCGTAGCAATTATCAACCTCGCAGCCGACGGATCGGTGACGCTTTACTGTGGCACCGTGGATATGGGCCAGGGCTCGGATACGGGACTAGCGCAAATCGTCGGCGAAGCCCTCGATGTGCCGGCAGAATCGGTCCGCGTCGTCCGACGCGATACCGATGTGACACCCTACGACATGGGCACATTAGGCTCGCGCTCACTGTTCCATATGGGGCACGCGATTCAGCGCGCGGCGCAAGACGTGTGCAACAAAATTGCTGCGCTTAAGAAGGAAGTCGGAGAGCCGGAAGGTTCAAACATCTCCATCCCCGCCCTTTTTCAGAAGCGCTACGGCATGCAGGCCGGCAACATCATCGGAAGCGGGGCCTTTAAGCCTGACTATGTGCCGGCTTCGCGCGAGACCGGGCAAAGTACGAACATTACGCCATTCTGGCTGATCTCCGGCGCGGGCGCGAAAGTGGAAGTCGATACCGAGACCGGCCATGTGAAAATCACGAAATTGGTCACCGTGGTGGATGCCGGACGGGCAGTGAACCCGAAAATTGTCGAGACCCAGATTTCCGGCGGCGCGCTGATGCAGCTTGGATTCACGCTGTTTGAGAAAATCCATATCGATGGCGGCCAGATCACGAATGCATCTCTGGCCGACTACAAGATCCCGGGCTTTCATGACGTTCCGATCGCCATGGACAACCTTTATGTGGAGCACGAACAGTCCAACGGACCGTTTGGGGCCAAGGGCGTCGGCGAAAGCTCGATGTTCTGCGTGTCGCCGGCGGTCGCAAATGCGATTGAGGACGCAGTTGGCGTTCGGCTGACGCAACTTCCGCTCAATCCGGAGGCCGTATTGCGTGCCATGCGAGCCAAAGCCGGGAAGCCGCTCGGGGATGACTGACATGGGCGGCGCACGAACCATCACGTTCAAGCTCAACGGCGCACAGGTCACGGCTGACGTCGCGCCACACCAGACCTTGGTGGAGGTTCTTCAAACACAGTTTGGCTTGACTGGAGCGCGCGAAAGCTGTGGCCAAGGCCTATGCGGATGTTGCACGGTCATCGTCGACACCGATGCCGTGTCCGCGTGCCTCTATCTTGCGAGTTTCGTGGATGGTGCCGATGTGACGACGGTGGAGAGTTTGGACAGCCGCGGGCAGCTCAGCGCGGTCCAAGAAGCGTTTATCCAGGCAAGCGCCTTTCAATGTGGCTACTGCACGCCTGGCTTTATCATGATGGTGTCGCAGTTGTTGCGGGAGCACCCGAACCCGACGGAGGAGCAGATCAAGCACTACCTGTCTGGCAATCTCTGCCGCTGCGCGACCTATCCGGAAATACTTCAAGCCGTGAAGCTCGCTGCCAGCAAAAGCGGCACATTGACGGCCGCGTAGTTCATCGCCGGAGCCGGCATATCGGGACGGAATATGATGAGCAGTTTACCCCGGATTGGACTGATTCTGACGGGCGGAACGATCAACTCGGTCGGCGCCGACCGGCTCGACCTTGCCTGGTATATCGAAGCCAATAAGCGCCTTGGTTCGGGAGAGCTAATGGCCAAGCTGCCCGAGCTGAAAACCATCGCGCGGGTTCAGGAGATTCCGTTCCGACGGCTGCCAAGCCAGGCGCTGACCGATGTCGACTGGCTTGATTTGCTGCAGAAAATTCACGCGATCTTCAAGCAAAACGAAGCCGACGGCACCGTCATAACGCACGGCACCAATACGCTTGAAGAGACCGCGTATTTTTTGAACCTCGCCCTCAAGACGGAGAAGCCCGTCGTACTGGTGGGGTCGATGCGGCCATCATCAGCGATCAGCGCCGACGGATATTTAAACGTAGTGAATGCGGTGCGCGTCGCAGCCGACGCGGCCTCGCGCGGGCGAGGCTGCCTGGTCGTCCTGAACGATACGATCTATAGCGCTCGGGATGTTACCAAGAATTCCACTTACAGGCTGCAGGCCTTCGAATCGCGCGACCTCGGGCCGCTGGGGTTCGCCGACGCCGATGGGAAAGTCGTTTACTACCACGCGCCCATACGGCGCCACACCGTCGACACCGAATTTGACCTAAGCGCGGTGGGGTCGCTGCCGCGTGTCGATGTCGTGTTGTCGTATGTCGGTGCCGATGGAACGATGATCGAAGCGGCTGTAAAGGCCGGTGCCAAAGGCATCATCAGCGCGGCGACAGGCGCAGGTCGACCAGCCCCCTTGGAAGATGCCGCCTTTGACCGAGCTTATGCCGAGAACGGGGTCTTGATGTGTCTGTGCAGCCGGGTCGCGTCAGGGCGGGTTGTCCGTAGTCCAGGCTTGGCGAAGCGCGGTTTTGTTGCCGGGGACAACTTGCAGCCTTGGAAGGCGCGTATCTTGCTATCGCTGGCGCTGACCAAGACGATGGACGCCAACGAAATTCAGCGGATGTTCGATAGTTACTGATCGAACCGTCCAATCTTCTAAAATGACTCGGAGGAGCGTGTGATGAAAGCAGATCTTGTCATCAAGAACGGTTGGGTTGTAACGCCGCAGGATTCGATGAGAGGGGGGGTCGCGATTGCAGGTGGCAAGTTTGTCGCTATCGGAACCGACAACTCTTTGCCCGATGGAAAGAATGTCATTGACGTCAACGGCAAACATATTCTCCCCGGACTGATCGATGCCCACGTGCATTTCCGCGATCCCGGCGTGACGCACAAAGAGGACTTCGCAACGGGCTCGACCGCCGCGGTCTGTGGCGGGGTGACGACCATTATCGACATGCCCAATCAGATCCCGCCAACGGAGAACGCTGAACAGGTGGGCGTCAAAAAGCGCGTTGGCGAGTCGAAATCGCTGTGCGATTTCGCGGTTCTCGGCGTGGTGCATCAGACGAATGCGGATGATATCCTACCGATGGCCAAGGCTGGAGCCATTGGCTACAAGATCTTCTTCGGCGAAACGATCGGTAACCTGCCGTTCCCGGACGACGGAATGTGCATCGAGGTCTTCTCGAATATTACCGAGTCCAAAGTACCGCTGTGTGTGCACGCGGAAAATCGGCAAATTCAGCACTATTGGACCAACAAGCTGAAGGCTGCCGGAAAAAACGATCCGATTTACTGGGAGCAATCGCGGCCTTCATTGTGTGAAGCGGAATCGATCGCCCACATTATGTTTTTGGCCGAGAATTTCGGGACGAAGCTTCACATCGTCCACGCCAGCACCAAGCAGGCCGTGCATATGCTGAAGGACGCGAAGGCGCGCGGGCTGCGGTTTACAGGGGAAACGCAGCCTCATTATCTGCTGCGCGTGGCGGAAGATATGGCCAAGGTGGGCCCGTTGTTGAAGATAAATCCGCCCGTGCGCTCGAAGGAGCACCAAGACGCCCTCTGGGAAGGGCTCCTGAATGGTGCGATTGACATGATCGCGACCGACCATTCTCCGCACACGCTCGAGGAAAAGGGTTGCGACATCAACGGCAAAATGTCGAAAGCCGCGATTTGGGATTGCATCTCGGGCTTTTGCGGCGTGGAGACCTGCGCTCCCCTCATGCTCACGCAAGTCAACAACGGGCGGATGAGCTTAAATCACTACGTGAAAGTAGCGAGCGAAAATCCCGCGAAGGTTTGGCAGATGTACCCCAAGAAAGGAGCGATACGCATTGGGTCGGACGGCGACGTCACGGTTGTCGATATGGACAAGGAGATGACGATCGACCCGAACAGACTTCACAGCAAGAACAAGCCTACCCCCTGGGGCGGCTGGCGTGTCAAGGGTGTGCCGATTTACAGCATCGTTCGCGGCCAGGTGCAGATGAAGGATGGAGAACCGGTCGGCAAGGTTATCGGCCAGATGCAGACGCCCATTCTGAGCTAGGATGGCAATGGCCTGACATCGGCCTGGTTACTGCCATCAGGTTGGACCATGAACGGCGGCCAATTTACCGTTGGTGATGGCGATAAGAAGCCATCGAAGGCGTCCGTTATTATCGTGACGGGCTTCTTGGGTGCGGGCAAAACCACGCTCGTCAACCGAGTTCTGACTGCCGATCATGGCCGCCGCATCGCTGTCATCGTGAATGAGTTCGGCGAGGTCAGCATCGATCATCACCTGCTGATTTCATCGTCCGATCAACAGGTCATCCAGATGAGCAACGGCTGCATCTGTTGTACGGTGCAGGGCGACCTGCTGCGAAGCCTGTTCGAACTTTCGGAACACCGGACGAAGTTCGATACCGTCATTATCGAGACCACGGGGCTGGCAGAGCCCGCTCCCGTGGTCCAGAGCCTCTATGCTGACGAGCGGATCCGCAACGAGTTCACTCTCGCCGGGGTGGTGACGGTCGTCGATGCGAAGCATGTCGGCCAGCAAATGGAGGAGTCGGGCGAGGCCTGCGAGCAGATCGCAATGGCGGATCTGATCCTGCTCAACAAAACCGATCTTGTGGGAGCACAGGATGTTGATCGCGTCGAGGCCGATATCGGTCGAGTTAACAAGGTTGCACGAATCTGTCGTACGCGAGAACTCCGAGCTCGACCTCGACCTCGTATTTGGGCTCGAAGCCGCTGATTTTCACGAGAAGGCGGGCGCTAACGAAGATCGCGACCATGGCGATGATTCGCATCATCACGGGCATGAGGGCGAACACGCTCGTCGCCATCACAACCACCTTCGTAACATCATGACTGTGTGCGTAGTCGAACCGGGCGAATTGGACGGTCTGAAGGTGAGCGTATGGTTTCGTTCAGTGATTGGGGAGTTTGGGGCGAAGCTCTTGCGGATGAAGGGAATCCTTAATCTGCACGGCGATCCCGATCAATTCCTCTTCCAGGGCGTGCGGACCGACTTTGAGGGTCGACCGGGCCGCAATTGGAGCGCAGACGAGGCGCGAACCAACAGATTGGTTTTCATTGGACGCGATCTCGACGGGGATCGAATTACCCGAGGTTTCCAGAATTGCTTTTACACGGGCGGTCGTGAGCGGTCCGCGAACCCGGATCCGTTTGGCCGGGAACTTTTGGAAATTTCGCCTTACAGCCTCGATCAAATCAGATACTGGATGCGACAAAACTTTGGTTTCGGCAAAGAGGTACCGATTGTCGTCAAGGAAGTCCCCTGCGTTAAGCCGGCCTGTCCGCCGATCGAAACCGCGATTGTGGCGATTCTCAAAAATGCGCCGCCACGGTATTTCAAAATCCAGCGACCAATAAATGAAGTCACGTTCGACAACGTCTATGACTTGATTGAAAATCCGATGCCTTGTTGTTGAGTTGAGATGCTTGGCTCGTCGAGAGGCTTGCGGCACAAGGGGACTTCGCCCGCCATCCGCAACGTGATCAACGCGGCGTTGGTGGAAACATAGGCCGATCCCGGTGTGCGCAAACAACTCGCGGACCTTTGTCAGGAGATCGCACCGCGCGATTGGCAAACGCCCGATGGCCTTGCATCGCTGCATAAAGCGGAGATCGAGAAGTGGCGGCCAATCATCCAAAACGCCGGAGTGAAGCCGGAATCACCACGTTCGCTGTGCGCCGGATCTGCGCGGAATCCGCGCAACGGTTCTTGCGAGGATAAGTGCGGTCGAGTGGGTAGAAACGTGATGCTTCCTCGGTTGCTTTTAACAGTCCCGTTGGTCGCCGCGCTGACCACCTGGGCCGGGCCAACGTCCACTCAACCGTGGACGACTAATCAGCCAGTTCGCGTCATCGTTCCTCTGTCGCCGGGCAGCGCTATCGATATTGTAGCACGATTGGTTTTCGAGGAGGTCGCGAAACAAACGCAACGGACAATTCTGATCGAGAATCGGCCTGGAGCGTCGCAAACGCTTGGCGCGCTCGCGGTCGCCAAGTCGAGCCCAGACGGATATACAATTCTTGTAGGCGGCTCAGCGCTGTCGGTGGTCGAGTCAACGATGCCAAAGGTAAACTTGCACGTGGCGGCAGACCTGACGGCCGTCGCTTTGCTCGCGAGTATCCCGTTGGTCATGGTTGTTTCCCCGGTAGGGGGTCATAACACCCTTGCGGAATTCATAGGCTTTGCCAAATCGAACCCCGGCGCGGTGACATACGGTTCCGCCGGACGCGGCGACTCCACCCATCTCGCCGCCGAACGATTGCGGCTGGCCGCCAAGTTTCAGGGCCTGTATGTGCCGTTCAGGGGAGCGCTCGAAGTTCTCTCTGAGATCATAGCTGGTCGCCTTGACTTCTATATGGCGCCAACGGCCGCGGCGCTGCCGGCTATCGGCGGTGGTCAATTGCGGGCGCTAGCCGTGGCCAGCGCGAGGCGCGCTGCCGCATTACCGGACGTTCCGACCACGCTTGAATCCGGTCTCGCAAATTCCGATTACGAATTTTGGGTGGGGGCTTTTGTCAATCGCGCCACGCGCAGCGAAGTGGTCACGGCGTTGCATCGGGAACTCTCGAAGGCGTTGACGTCCTCGTCGGTGCAGGAGCGGTTCAAAGCCCTCGGCGCCGAGGTCGTGCTTAGGACGCCGCGGGAGTTTGCTGATCAGGTCAGAAGCGAGATTCGCTTGAACGCTGACCTAGCGAAAGAGGCAGGACTGGGAAACTAAACTGGCAGAAGATCAGCAGGGACTTCAATTCGTGACGATTAGCCGCGGATGGCTGCCGTGATCTAAAAAACAACGGTCATCCGGGGTGTGGCGGGCGTGCCGAAGCCGGCTCGGCACCCTGCTCACATCTTTTGTCGATGCCAATGCGATGGCGCGGACCAAGCTTGATTGACGGGGCGTCAGCACAGGTCAGCCTTCGGCGCTGCTCCCGTGGCGGCAAGCCACACTCAAACGCTGCATCATAGCGCGGGCGAGGATGAGGAGTTCCTCCCGGCATTTTGATCAAAAGACCCATTGACGTCCAGTTTCGTGCTGGAGCAAATAGCAATATCCTATAGCTATCTTCCAGACGTAACTTCCAAGAAAGGGCTCCATCATGCTTCGGACAGGCCGTGACTACCTAGCCGCCCTGAACGATGGTCGCACGGTGTATGTGGGCGGCGAACTCGTAAGGGACGTGACGTCGCATTCGGCCTTCCGTAACTCAGCGAAATCCTTTGCCGACATCTACGATCTCAAGCGATCGGCAGAGCATGTCGAGACGACGAGCTATGAGGAGAATGGAGAGCGTTACTCGAGCTGGTATCTGAAAGCCACGAATCGTGACGGCCTTCGCAAGCGTACGGAAACCCACCGCCGCGTCGCAAGCTGGACCTACGGGCTTCTCGGACGCTCGCCCGACCATGTCGCCAGCTTTGTCACCGGCCTCGTCATGAGTCCGGATCTGTTCGAGGGGAACCGCAAGGGCTTTGGCGAAAATCTGAGCCGGTTCTACGACCGCATGAGGCGGGAAGACCTCTTTGCCTGCTATGTTGTTATCGCTCCGCAGGGCGCGCGTAATCCTGAGATGTACGGCCGGAAGGCCACGATCGCGCACGGTCTTCAGGTTACGGCGGAAAACGATGACGGCGTCATCTTAAACGGAATGAAGCTGTTGGGCACGGGCGCCGTATTCTCCGACGAGATATGGGTCGGCAATCTACTGCCGCTTCCCGCCGAGCAAAAAGGACAGGCGGTAACCTGCGCCGTACCAACGGGTACCGCAGGCATCTCTTTGTGGGTTCGCAAGCCATATGAGAAATACGCTGTGTCACTTTTTGATAACCCGTTCTCTTCACGGTACGATGAATCGGACGCGGTGGCCATTTTCGACAATGTCAAGGTGCCGTGGGAACGCGTCTTCTTGCTCGACGACGTTCAGCTGTCTCGCGAAATGTATTTTCGAACCCCCTCGCACGTGATGGGCAACCATCAATCGGTGGTGCGGTATCACGAGAAGCTAAAGATCATCCTTGGCTTCGCCTACAAGGCCGCCGAGATGAATAATGTGCTGCAGGTGCCTGCAGTCAGGGAAACGCTCGCAAAGCTCGCAGCCGCGGAGGCCGGCTTGAAGGGCTGGATTGCAGGCCAAATTGAGGATGCCGAAGCCGCCGGCGCCTACCTGCATGTCAATCGCAGGGAGCTTTATTCCGCCTTGAACTGGTGCACAAACAACTATTTCCAAATTACGGAAACGGTCCGCGAACTGCTCGGCGCAGGGCCCTTCCAAATGCCGGCGGACGTGAGTGCGATGACCGATCCGACGCTACGCGAAACGTTTGAACGTTACTGGGGCGCCGGCGAAGCCACCGCGGTGGACCGTCTGAAACTAATGAAGCTCGCCTGGGACTATCTTGGTTCTGACTTTGCAGGTCGCCATACGCAATATGAGCGTTTCTACGCCGGGCCTCAGTTCGTTCACGCATTCTATAACTTCAACAATTGTCCGTGGGGGGAGTACAAGACGCAGATCGAGGAATTGATGTCCGATATGCGAATACCACAATCAAGCAGCGTTTCGCTATCCGCTGTGCCCCAATAGAGCGACCACGGACCTCATCCCGCCCCCGAAGATCAATGGCAAAATCAACGCAACAAACCGGAAGAGCGGAGCCTGGATCGACTGCAGTAGTGCGTAATCGATTTCGCCCTCAGAAAAAGGATCAGCGAGAATCGGCCGAACGCGGGGCGCGAGGAAGTCCGGGCAGTTGGCTGGAAGCAAGTACGATACCCCCGGACAACTCGCGGCTTCGCGAGTTTGTTGCCGATCTTTATGCGGCCATGGCGATGATGCGGCTCCTCAGACACGAGATCGCCGCCTCGCTGTCGCTAACCTCCGCGGAATACTCGGTGTTGTTGGCCGTTTGGTATCTTGAGCGTGGAGAGGATATCACGGTTCGGGCAATCGCTCGCCACCTGCACGTCGCGGCGCCAAATGTCACCTCGGAAGTGGTGAGACTCGTAAAAAAAGGACTTTTGACCAAAACGCCCGACAAGCTCGACCGTCGCGCTGTAGAGATCGGTCTGACGAAAAGGTCGCGCGGTGTGCTCGTTCGAACTCGAGCCGATGCTTCGAATTATCAACCGGCCGCTGTTCGCTGGTATGTCATACCGCGATTTGACGGTGGTGCAGCGATTTCTGCGAAATATTATCGACAACGGTCACGACGCCATAAGGCACGCCGAATCTTTTGGATCTGCTTCAGGCTTAACCAGCAACGCCGTGACGCCTCGATGAGGTATGCCGTCAAGGCGATGAATTGCCGCTTGGTAAGAGGGCGCAGCGACCAAATCGGCTTGCTTACCCGATTTGTGACGTTGGCGATGGAACATCGCCAGCGTGCCGCGGCCGCACAGCGGACCGCTCGTTTGCGTGAATCTATTAGCCCCTACGGCTGCGTCGCATGCGGCACAGGGCCCGCGGGGCGCCTCGGGCATCGATTTAATCTTCGGAGACGAGACGAGCGTTGCCTCAAGTTGGCGCGGCGCGTGTGCAAGAGTGGAGAAGGCGATGGCGCGGTACCGTCTGGGGGTGGATGTCGGGGGGACCAACACGGACTTGGTGCTACATGATGAGCTTAGCGGTGCTCAGTTTGTCGAAAAGCTTCCCACCACACCCTCCAATCCGGCGGTGGCTGTCCTTGAAGGTGTCGGCCGGTTTGTAGCGCGTGGTATATCGCCGAGGGAGATCGGGTTTTTCGCGCATGGTACGACGGTCACCACCAATGCGCTCCTGGAACTCAAGGGTGTCCGCATCGGTCTGTTTATCACCGATGGCTTTACCGGCGTCATCGATGTGCAGACACAAACGCGCTCCGGGAACATGTTCGACTATACGTTCCAACGGCCGGTGCCGCTTGTGGGCCCAGATCTCATTCGCGAAATCCGGGGCCGCGTCGACTCGCGGGGCCGCGAGGTGGAGCCGCTCGATCTTGAGGCGGTCCGCAGCGGGGCGGAGGCGTTAGCCGCGAAGGGAATCCGATCGTTCGCCGTCTGCTACATTTTCAGCTTCATGAATCCTGCCCATGAACGCGCGACCGCCGATATCATTCGGTCGGTCGTGCCTGACGCGATGATTTCGATGTCGTCGGCGGTCATGCCCCGCATTCGTGAATGGCCGCGGTTCTCGACGACGACGCTTAACGCGTATCTCGATCCGATCTTAATTCGCTACATCGCGGACTTGTCGCAAGGCCTGAACAGGTTGGGGGTCCAAGGCAGCCAGCGTTTTCTGATGCAATCAAACGGCGGGGTGATGCCGTTCTCGGGGGTTACGGCAGGCGGCAGCGCCGTACATACCCTGCTTTCCGGTCCCGCCGCTGGCGTGCAAGGGTCTTGTTATCTTCTAGCCACAGCACAGCCGTTCGGAAATTTGGTGACAATGGACATCGGCGGGACATCTTGCGACGTCGCATTCATACAGGGCGGTCGACCGCTGGAGATCGCTGAGAGCAGCGTCGAAGGCCGGCAGATAGACGTGCCAAGTCTCGATATCATCACGATACCGGCGGGCGGCGGAGCGATCGCTCATGTCGATCGGGGCGGCTTTCTCGTGATCGGTCCAGAAAGCGCCGGAGCTTCGCCGGGGCCGGCTTGCTTCGGCCGCGGCGGCACGCAGCCGACCATCACGGATGCGTACATTGTCTGTGGCTTGCTGAGTGAAACGGGGTTTTTGGGCGGTGCCCAAAAGATCGACGCGGCTGCGGCATATCGCGCGATCGAGACCCATATCGCCAAACCCTTGGGGCTCAGCGTGGTCGACGCAGCCGTAGGGATGCTGCGCATCGTCAATGCGCGAATTGGCGACGAAATCCGACTGCAGGCGGCAAAAAGGGGTATCGAGCTGTCAAAATTTACGTTGGTGGCATTTGGTGGCGCGGGACCTGTGCATGCCGCCGCGGTGGCCGAGGAACTCGGTATTGGCAATTTCCTCGTGCCCTTCGCGCCCGGCGCATTCTCGGCGCTGGGGCTGCTCTGCTCCGATATCGTCCATGATTTCTTGCGTTCTGACTTGACCCCTCTTGGAGAGCTGACGCCAGATGCGATGGAAGGACATTTCAACGATCTCAAGCGAGAGGCAGCGGCTGCGCTGGCGGCGGAATCGCTGACGTTGAATGCATGTGCATTTTCGCGGGAGTTGGATATGCGCTACGCCGGCCAAGGGTACGAGCTGCGCGTTGGCGTTGACAAGGTGGCGGGACTGGGTGCTGTCGATATTGATATCTTGCGCGAGGCTTTTCACGCGCTGCACGAAGAGCAGCATGGGCACGCCGCCCGCGACGGCGTGGTCGAAGTCGTCAGCTATCGATTGCGTGCAACTATCGGAACTCCCAAGGTGACATTGCAAGACAATACGCAGGCGCTGGCCGCGACTGGCGCCGTGACGGAGACCCGCCGCGCTGTCCGGTTTGGAGCGGAGCAAGCAACACCGACTCCCGTCGTGCATCGTATGGAACTGCTCCGGGGAACAGTGCATAGCGGACCAGCAGTGATCGTTCAGTTCGATACGACGACGGTGATTCCTCCAGGTTGGACGGCACGGGCGGATGCTAGCGGAAACGTGGTGGTGGAGCGGAGCGCGGCATGACCGATTTGATCACCGCGCAGATTATCCGCAACCGCATTTCGTCTTTGATGGACGAGATGGATCACAGTATTTTCCGTTCGGGATACTCGACGATTGTTCGCGAGTCGCATGACTTCAGCGTGATCATTGCGGACCACGAAGGCCGGCTACTGATCGCGCCGCGCATGTTCCTGCATTCCTTCACCTACTATCATTTTGTTCAAACCCTGCTCGGCCTTTATGGCGCGGAGGGGATCGCCGAAGGCGATGTGTTTGTGAGCAACCACCCCTATCAGGGCGGGGTGACGCACGTGCCGGATATGGCCAGCTTAGCGCCCATCTTCCATCAGGGCCGGATGATCGGTTTTTGCGGGGCCATGGCACACAAAGCCGACTTCGGCGGGACGGTACCGGGCAGCACCTACGGCAAGGCAATCTCGATGTACCAGGAAGGAACGATGATCCCACCGGTGCGTCTCTATCGAAACGGTATGCTTGATCGCGACGTCGAGCGCATTATCGAAGCGAACACCCGCCAACCGGCGCTGGTGCTTGGTGATCTGCGCACGCAGGTAGGTGCCACGCAGCAGGGTTGCCTGCGCATGCAACGCATGTGCGACCAGTTCGGCCAGGCTGTGGTGGTTGAGGCGATGCAGAGCATGCTTCGCGCGTCGGCGATTGAATTCGGCGAGGTCATCCGTGCGCTGCCGAACGGGACGCACAGAGCCGAAGGCTTTCTTGACAGCGACGGCGTCAACATCGACGAGCCGGTCCGCCTATGCGTGAAGGTCACTGTCGACGACGGCGTTATCGAATTTGATTTCGATGGCAGCGCCGCGCAGCGCCAAGGCCCGATTAATTTGCGGCGGCCGCAAATCGAAGCATGCTGCTTTTACGCGATCATTGCTTTGCTCGATCCGACGCTGAAGTATGGGCACGGGGCCCATGAGGTGGTGCGTTTTAAGCTGCCGGAGAATTCGGTGGTTAATGCGAGTCCGCCGTCACCAACCAGCAGTTACATGCCGACCTGCCAACGTTTGGTCGACCTGATTCTGGAAGCTCTTGGTGCCTTCAAGCCGGACCGGGCGATCGCGCACAGCGGCGGGACCGGAGGCTCTCTGACGATCGCGTGGAAGGGCGACGGCTGGGAGGCCCGGGGGCATCAGTATGAGATCTTTGGGTCGGCTTATGGCGCTTCGGCCAAGGGTCGCGGGGCGTCGGGCGTGACGGTACACATTTCGACGACGCTTTGCGCGCCCATCGAGATTCTCGAAACCGAGTATCCTGTCCGTATTACGCGGTTCGAATTGGTTCGGAACTCGGGAGGCGCCGGAAAATTCCGTGGCGGCGATTGTTTCCGGCGCCAATACTATCTGCTGCAGCCTGCGACGGTGATCTATCGCGCCGACCGGTCGAAATTTCCCGCCCGTGGCATCCTGGGAGGGACTGACGGTTTGCCGAGCCGCTTCGTGCTCAATCCGGGAGGGCCGAACGAAACGGTCATGCCTGCCTCCTCGATGGTGGAGCTCAGCGCCGGTGAGTCTTTCTGCGTGCAGCCCGCCGCTGGGGGCGGCTACGGGTGGCCAGATCAGATGCCGGCTGCCTGAGCCGAGAGTGCCGTCGTCGATGGCGGGCGTTGGATGGAGACAGAGGGTCATGCCTTATCAGGATTTTCGGCAGTTTCTCGATGAGCTTCGGCGACACGGCGAACTCATCGACATCGACCGTCCCATCGCACTCGACGATGTCGGCAAAGCTTTGAAGCAGAGCTATGTTCGGCAAGGCCCTGCGATGATGTTTAATCGGAACGGCACCGATGTTCCCCTGGTCGCCGGCGTCTATTCAACGCGGCGCAAGGCGCTGATCGCCTTCGAGGCGGACGAGACAAGTATCGGGGACAAGCTCCAGGCTGGGCTAAATACTCCCGTTCAACCCGACATCGTCACCTCAGGTGCGCCTTGTCAAGACGTCGTGCTGACGGGTGATGCCATCGACATCACGCGGTTTCCAATTCCAAAGTACAGTCCGAAGGATGGCGGGCGCTATATTACGCCCGGCATCGTGGTCTCCAAGGATCCCGAGACCGGGGTTCCCGACATCGGTCATTATCGGTTTCTTGTGCTGGGCAAAGACACCTTGTCTTACGACGCTCAACCGTTCCATCGATTCGGCAAGAACATCGCCAAGTGTGAGCAGATGGGCATCGCGCCGCGTGGGGCGGTGGTGATCGGTGTCGACCCGATATTAGCCTATACGTGCCAGATGCAGGTGCCCGACACGACGAATGACTGGCAAATCGCCGGTGGTATTCGCGGCCAACCGATCGAATTGGTGAGGTGCAAAAGCATCGAGCTGGAAGTGCCGGCCACCGCCGAACTCGTGATCGAGTTTGAAATCGATTTGGACGACTTGGTCTCCGAAGGACCGCTGGGAGAATACACCGGTTATTACACGCCGGCGGTAAAAGCTCCGGTCGCCAGGATCCTCGCGATCACTCACCGGCGGAATCCAATCTTTCAGGGACTGCTCACGGGCAAACCGGTGACGGAAAATCACATCCTCAAGCAGATCCCGTTCGAAGGTTCGTTTCTTAATACCTTAAAGCGGCAGTTTCCAACGGTCGAGCGGGTCTCGGTACGGGCATCGGCCGGCGTGTCTTTCTATGTCGTCATAGCGATGCGCCCGCGCTTTGCCGGCGAGGCGCGACAAGTAATACTGTCGGCGATGTCTTCCAACATTCGGCCAAAATGGGTGGTGGTGGTTGACCCCGATATCGACGTGCATAGTTCGACGGAGGTCGAGTGGGCCATGGCGTTTCGGGTGCTGCCGGAGCGCGACGTCGTCGTTGTCAGCCAATTGCCGTCGGGCCCCGCTGATCCTGCGACAATCACCTTGACGTCGGATGGTGAGCGGGTTTCCGCGGCACTTGCCTTATCGTCGGCGGTGGGCATCGATGCTACCGTGCCTTTTGGCGCGCCATTTTCCGACGTTGCGGATGTGCCCGGCTGGCGGGAGTTCGATATGCCCGAATTGAGAGCTTTCCAGCCTGGCTAGCTAGCATCGATCGCTTTGATCTGCCGTTTACTGTCCGAACGTCACTTCTGCTTGGTGAGAAAGTTTGCCACGACAGGCGTCCAGATGGCGATTTCATTCTTGAAGTGGGCGGTGATCTGTTCGGGTGTCATGAGCTTGACCTCAAGGATATCGTTCTCAAGGGCGTCCCTGGTTTCGGGACGCTGCAAGAATTTAGCGACGAGGGCGTTGAGGCGGTTGACAATTTCGGGAGGCAGTCCCGCCGGACCCGAGAGAGCCGCCCACGTCGAGGCTGAGAGATCGTAACCCTGTTCCCGAAAGGTCGGCAGGTCGGGCGCCACCTTAAGGCGGGCCTCGCTGGTAACCCCGACTGGTCGCAGGGTTTTGCCCTGAATATGTCCGAGGGCCGTCGCCCAGGCCGTCGATGCCAATGGGACGCGGCCACTGATGACATCGGCCAGCGTCTGGTTGTTGTAGGGAACGTGATTGAGTTCAATCCCCGCCTTCTGGCTCACCTGCTCGGCGGCAAGGTGGCCAAGGGTGCCGACGCCGGGCGAGGCGTAAGAGGTGATAGCTCCTGCCTTCGCCGCCGCGACGACATCGGCGACTGTTTTCATGTTGGTCGAGAGTGGGACGACCCACACGATGGGCGGTCCTCCGAGATAGGCGATATGCGTGAAGTCGCGCAGCGTGTCGAGATTGGGATTGGGGGTTACCAAAGGAGAGGTCACTTGGGATGCCAGACCAGAGACCAGAAGAGTGTAACCATCGGGTGCGGCTCGCGCGACGAGCAAGGATCCGAGCGCACCTCCTCCTCCCGGATGCGTTTCGACGATAACCGGAACGCCCAGTTCCTGGGCGAGGTAATCTGCGAGGACACGCCCGATGCGATCGGTCACCCCGCCCGCGCCAAACGGTTGAATAAGTTTGATCGTCCGCTGCGGCCAATCCGCGGCCTTGGCCACTGACATGAGCAGACAACAACAAACCGTCAAAAAAACCACGTTGAAAATACGCGCAAGCCTTCGGGTCATGGTCGAATCTCCGCTCGCCAGGTCTTGAAATGCAGTTTTTGTGCCTCGAGGATCATCGTGGGTCGAAGAAGGATATCTGCCATGCGCGATCAGGGACCAGCCGCCAGTTCGCGCATTGCGGGTAAGGCCGCTTGAGCGGCAGCGACGTAGCGATCGATCCCCTCTTCAATCTCCTCGGTCGTTATGGAGAGGGGTGGCGACATCGCCGTCACATCCCCGTACGGCAGGGCTCTCACCAGTAGGCAACGCGCGCCGGCTTGTTGTTGGACGAGACGATGGGGATAGGTTCCGGCTTGAAAGGTTCGGCGACTCGTCCTGTCGGCGACGAATTCAATGCCGACCATCAGTCCGACGCCTCGGACATCGCCGACATAGGGATGATCGGCGAGACGATCGCGCAGTCGGTTGCGTAGAAGCGCGCCCTGTGCCGCGGCGTTTTCAATCAGCCCCTCTTTCTCGATGAGGTCGAGATTGGCCATCGCGACGGCAGCACCCACCGGATGTCCGGAGTAGGTAAAGCCATGCAGGAACGGTCCGACCTCGGGCGAAGCTTCGCGCAACACGTCCCATATCCGCTCGGAAACGACGGATGCGGATAGAGGAAAGTAGGCGCTTGTTAGCCCTTTCGCCAAGGTCACGATATCGGGCTTCAGTTGATACAAGCCGGTGGCGTAGCAGGCTCCGACCCGTCCGAAGCCGGATATGACCTCATCAGCAATGAAAAGGATGTCGTTTTCATCGAGGACCGCCTGGACCTGTTCGAAGTATCCGCGCGGCGGCGGAATGACGCCGCCGGTCCCCATCACAGGTTCAGCGATGAATGCCGCGATGGTGTCGGCGCCTTCCCGGGTAATGATGCTCTTGATGTCGTCGACCATGCGGCCCACGAATTGCTCTTCGGTCTCTTCGGCCGCGCCATAGCGGTAGTAGTGCGGACACGCGGCGTGGACCACGTCGGGTGTGGGAAGGTCGAATGCGTTATGGTAGCCAGGGATGCCGGTCAAACTGGCCGATGCCATGGTGGCGCCGTGATAGGCTCCCCAACGCGATATGATCTTCTTCTTGCGTGGCAGTTTGCGGAGGTTGTTGTAGTAGCGCACGAGCTTGAAATTGGTGTCGTTCGCGTCCGAGCCAGAATTGCCGAAGAATACCTTGCTTAGATGCCGTGCTCCGGCTTCGTCGTGAAATTGGGAAAGGATACGCTCGGCCAGTCTGATCGCGGGCTCGCTGGAGCAGGAAAAAAACAAGGGGAAATAGCTGAGGTTGCGCATCGCAACGGCGGCGGCATCCGCCAGCTCGGTTCGCCCGTAGCCAACATTGACGCACCAGAGGCCGGCGCCGAAATCCATCAGGGCGCGCCCACTCTCATCCTTTACCCAGATGCCCCGTGCCGCCGAGGCAATCAGAGGTCCGTGTTCAAGATGCTCCGCGATCGAGGTGACCGGGTGAAAGAGCGCTTGGCGGTCGATGTCCGCGAGTTGCAGATTTGGTCTTTTGGGCTCCACTTGAAACTCCTGGGTCGTCCGTGAGCAAGGCAAGTTGTTGCGAGCGGCAGCAAGCAACTCATATCGAATAAGGCCGGGTGAGATGACACTGTCTGTGGCGACACCCTTCGCTAGTTGCGCCGGATAAGCCGCGCGACCTCAGCGCGCTTGGCGACGAATTGGTCGGAGGCCTTGGTCGCGATTTGGTCACGGGGCCGAACCAAATCGATGCCGATGTCTGCCAGCACGGTGCTGGGGGCTTTGGAGAGCACGACCACCCTGTCCGATAGGTAGACGGCCTCATCAATATCGTGAGTCACGAGCACGATCGTGATGGCAAATCGATCGCGCACGATCGCGACCAAATCCTCAAGGTCAGCGCGCGTCTGGGCATCGACGGACGCGAACGGCTCGTCCATGAGCAGCAGCTTCGGCTGATAGGCCAGCGCCCGCGCGATAGCGACTCGCTGTTGCATGCCGCCGGACAACTGCCACGGATAGCGATCACCGAATCCTGAAAGGCCGACGGCCTCTAGGCTCTCCGACACCCGGCGGAGCCGATCGCGCGCATCGACATGCTGGTAGCGGAGGGGAAGCTCGATGTTTGCGCTGACGGTCGCCCAAGGTAACAGCGAGCGGCTGTATTCCTGAAAAACCATTGCCAGCCCCGGCGGCACGCCCTTCACGGCCTTGGCTTGAAACAAGATCGTTCCATCGGTCGGTGACAAAAGTCCGGCGAACACCTTCAACAGGGTGGTCTTGCCACAACCGGACGGCCCCACAATCGAAACAAATTCGCCAGCGCTGACGTCGAAGGTCAGCTCGGCAATGGCGACCTGCGTTGGGGTGTAAGCATGATGGAGGTTGCGGACAACGAGCACGGTGACGCCGGTTTCAGATCGCCAGGCGGGCGCGAGCCCCATGGTGCCAAGCGAGGGCCCAATTTTCGAGTTTCAGAAACAACAAGTTCAATGCGTAGCCGAGCATCGCCAGAACAGCGATGCCGCTCCACACGTCCGTGAGCAAAAACATGATCTGGGCGGTTTGAATGCGATACCCAATGCCATTTGTGCTGGCGACGAGTTCACTGACGACCATCAAAATCACCGCCAGGGCTAACGACACCCGCATTCCGGCAAAAATTTTCGGGGACGCGCCAGGAACCATGATGCGCGCCAACCGTGCCGACCGAGGCAACCCGAATACCTGGGCGGTATCAACCAGAAGCGGGTCAACGGTTTCAATGCCCTCGATGGTATTGAGCAGCACGGGCCAGATTGAGCCAAATGCGATCAGAAGGATGCGCATCGTCAATTCGGTGCCGAACAAGATAATAAAAATCGGAACCATTGCCGGGCCGGGAATGGATCGAAGAAACTGAAGTGGCACGTTCAAAAAGTCAGAAATGGAATGGGACAATCCGATCGCGACGCCGAGCGGAACGCCCAACGCTACGGCGGCACACCAACCGAGCAGCAGCCGCCAAACGCTGGGAACAATGTCGTAAAAGACCGCGTCGCTGAGGAACAGGTGGCTTGGCGGACCCGAAAACCACAATTCGGCTGAGCGAACGAGAATTTCGGATGGTGGTGGAAAGAAGATGGATCCCGCGCGCATAGCGAGGATCTGCCACACGGCGATCAAGGCGGCGCCTAGGCCACCGCGTATCGCCGCCGCCTGCAGGTGGCGAAGGGTCAGCGCGATCATGATCGCCGTTCCGATTGGCGCAGGCTCATCGACGAGCGACCCCACGGTAACGCCAGGCAAACAGGCGTCGGTCGACCAGTACGAACATCGAATTGACCAGCAAACCGACGATGCCGGTGATGGCGGCACAGGCTAAAACTAGATCCATATGGCCACCGCCACTGGAGACGAACAGGATATACGAGCCGATGCCGCTGTCGGCCGAAGCAAGCAGCTCGGTCGCCACGACGACGATCAGACCGATCGATGCTGAGATGCGAATTCCCGTGAAGATGAAGGGCACGGCACTCGGCAGGCTAACGCGATGGATCGTCGCGAAGCGGTCCAATCCGAAGCATCGGGCTGTCTGGACGGTGATCGGATCGACATCGTGCACGCCGTAAACCGTATTCAACAAGATCGGCCAAGTCGTCGAATAGGCGACCAAGATGACTTTCATGGCGTAGCCCTGGCCCCAGAGCATGATGCCGAGCGGAATGAGCGCGACCGCGGGAATGGGCCGCATGAATTCGATCAGGGGCGAACTCATGCGATAGGCGAGGTCGGAGCTTCCGATGACAATCCCGACCGGGATGCTGATCAGCGCGGCGACGAAAAGTCCGACGGCCCATGCCTGAATCGTTGCACCGAGGTTCGCAAGGAAGCTGGGATCGTGCGCGAGCTCGATCATTCGAAGGACGATGGTTGAAGCGCGCGGCAGATAAATTTGCGGGACCAATTCGAGGCTCGTGACGAGCTGCGCAACCAAGAAAAATGCAGCAACGCCAGCGACGGTGCGGACCGGACCCGCAAACCGCGACCATAGCTTGGCCAATTGATCAGGATGGCGGTCGACGGTAGCGCGGTCAGATATCGACAGCGGACCCATCATTTACTTGGTGTAGCAATGTCCGGAAGCTTAGTCTTCTCCGGCAAAATATGAAGACGATCCATGAGGTCTGCGATTTTTTTCAGCTCCGAAAAGTCGCTTCGCTCTGGCGTGTAATTGAGCACGATTTTGTGGGCGAGATCTGGCGTGATCGTTGTGAAGGTTGGGTAGATGTCTCTGAGCTTATCCGGATTGTTGTGGGCGAAGGCTAGGCCTTTGGCAAGGGCGCGTTCAAGCGCCGCCACGGTGTTCGGATTGGTCTCAGCGAACTTCTGCGTGACCGGAAATCCCACTAACGGAAAGCGGTCATATTCGCCCGAAAACAAATCAAACGCTGGCCGAAGGCCGCCCTGGGCCTGCGCCACGGATAGCAGGGGCTCGGGGATGCAGGCCGCATCAACGCCGCCCCGCAATAGCGTCGGCGCCATGTCTGGCACGCTCATTACCGTATAGCCAATCGATTTGTAGTCGAGGCCTTTCTTGAGCAAGACGTCGTTGAGAATGAGATCGCACGCCCCCACAAGTGTAATCACGGCGATCTTTTTGCCGATCAGATCTTCTGCCGTCTTTATCGGCGAATCGTTCTTGACCAGGATCAGGGCCTCACGCGAAGCTCCGCGGTCGGCCTCGCTCAGCGGCCGCAGCGCCACGCCTCGATTGGTTGCAACCAGATAGGCCGTCCACGTCACGCCGCCCGTATCGAAGTCGCCGCCGACGATGCCTGCGATCGGGTTCCCACCCATCACCCGGGGCGTTACGTTAAGACCCTCCTGCTGGAAAAAGCCTTGCTGCAGAGAGAGATAAACGACGCCGTAGTTGGTGATCGGAAAAACACCGAATGTGATGTTCGGCTTCTCGATCTTGCCCGTCTGAGCCGCTGCGGTGCCGATGCTTAACGCCAAAAATGTTGCGAGCCCGAAGGCTACGGCAAGTGAGAGGGCGCCTATGCGCTGCCGTTGTAGCCAGCGAGACATGTTGTCCTCCTTCAAAATGACCACTGCGCCTTAGCACCGTTCGCAGGGACGTCGCGCCTTCAGGGGCAGGGGAGCGCATGCGAATTGCGTGCCATACCGGGTCGAGGACATGCGACGGGGACTCCAGGTCAACGAACGCGCATTTTAAGGATCGATCCGCAAGCACCATACAAGGTACAAACTCGCTCGTTGCGGACCTCGCGCCAATGCAGCTTGCCACAATGGGAGACATTCGCGTGGCTTGCAAGTGACATTTCACGTGCGTTTTGCGGCTCAATATGGTACGTGCCGGCGTTGTGAGCCTTGCAGCACATGAATACGGCAGGTTTCTCGACGCGCTGCCGATCAACCGGCGGCACTGGATGTTGTTTGCCGTATGCGCGGCTACGTTTGCGTTTGACGCCCTCGACTTCCAGATTATGGCGCTGGTGGCGCCCGCGGTGGCGAAGGACTGGAGCCTTGGCCCTCGGGAGCTCGGCTTCGTTCTCTCATCGACTGGGGTCGGGATGCTGGTCGGAGCCTACCTGTTCGGGATACTCGGGGATAAGATAGGACGGCGGACGGGCTTCCAAGTGACGGTGTCGATCTTCGCCGCCGCTAGCGGCCTGTGTATGTTCGCAGGAAACGCTACCGAGCTTGCTGCGCTCCGCTTTGTAACGGGCATCGGTATTGGCGGTTTCATTCCAATCGATACGGCGATGATGTCGGAATATACGCCGGCGCGGCGGCGCGGCCAGATGATGGCTTGGTTCGCCTTGTTTTTCCCTGTCGGCGGATTGCTGGCCGCTTTGGCGGCACGCATCGTGGTTCCGGACTTTGGCTGGCGAGCGCTGTTTGCGGTCGGTGTGATACCGGCCGTTATGGTCTTGTTGGTGCGCTTGATGGTTCCTGAAAGCCCGCGCTTTCTGCTTGCCAAGGGACGTTTGGCCGAAGCGCGCAAATCGATCGCCTGGATCGCTGATGGCGCGAGCCTCCCCGAATTTGCACCCTCCTCGACCGATGCTCCGGTCGCTCGATCGGCGAATATCTCAGAGCTGTTTGGTGCACGCTATCGCGTGCGCACGGCGATGTTGACCGGCGTTTGGTTCTTTTGGGCGTTCTCCTATTTCGGGCTGATTCTGTGGTTGCCTTCGCTGTTGACGCAATTCAAGCAGATGCCGAGCTCGGAGGTCTTTGCGTACATCGTCGGATTTCAGTTCTGCGGCATTGGCGGACGTCTGACCATGTCGTTTCTTGTTGACAGATGGGGGCGAGTCAAAACATTCGCGCTATGTGCCGTGGGAGCGGCGAGCATGGCCGTTCTTTTTGGTCAGCAGACCTCCTATGGCGGTTTGCTCTTGCTAGGCTATGCGCTGGCGTTCTTTCACGACGGCGGTCAAAGCGGTATTGCCGCGTATGCGCCCGAACTTTATCCGACACGGGTTCGCACGACTGGGGTGGGCTGGGCTAACGGCGCCGCGCGGATTGCAGCTTTTCTGGCGCCCGTGGCGATCGGCTACCTTGTGCCAGTCGGAATTTGGGCCGTGATGGGCATGCTGGCTGGCGGCTACCTGCTGGCGGGTGTGGTGATCCTGAGTTTCCGGATAGAAACCATGGGGCTGGTTTTGGAGGACGCGGCGCTCGATGGCGATCAGCTCGCAGCAAAATAACGCATCAACGGCTGGGGGCGGAGCCAAGGTTTCGTTTCTCGATCATCACGTGGACTCCCTTGTTGCCATTGACAACTTGCGTCACGCGAATGTCGGCAGCGATGCTGCAAAGACTGAAAGCGTCCGCACGTGATAATCCGGCGCGCGCGCAGATCAAACTCACCATGTCGCGCAGGGCCATCACGACGCAGTCATCGAGGTCCGGATGAAACGCCATCGTGATGAGATGGGTCGGTGTTTCCGCAAGCGGCCAATCGAGCCGCATATCATCGCGCAGATGCAGTTCGAACGTACCGGTCAGGCCGGTTTCGATAGCGCTGCAGACTTCGCCGTCGCCCTGTGCGGCATGGCCATCGCCCACCGAAAACAAAGCGCCGTCGGTCCAGATCGGAAGATAAAGGGTCGAGCCAGCAACCAGCTCTTTGTTATCGATATTGCCGCCATTTTTACGCGGGGGAAGCGATGAGACCGCACCCCAAATGGGCGGAGGTGCAACAGCCATGATGCCAAAAAAGGGCCTGAGAGGGATTTCAAGTCCCCAGGGAAGGATTGCGGTCAGCCGATCACGATCGATAGGAAAATGGATAACCCGGCCTTCTTCGAAATCGTCCGGCAATGCGCCGGCCAGCGGAAAAATGACATTGTATCCCCAATCGTAATCCAACTCGACCGATCTGATGCGGACCTCAAGCACTTGGCCCGCTTTGGCGCCGCGAACTGCGACGGGCCCGGTTAGTATATGCCCGACAGGGCCCTGCTTCACGTGGGCATGGATTGCCAACAAGGCTGGAGGTACGTCGAATCCTGCTTCGGGGGTCGGAAGGTCGGCCGGCCTACCGGAAAGGGTCGAAATGGTGACGGTATCCCCGCTTACGATTTCCAAGACCGGTTTCAAAGAGGCGTCAAAGTAGCCCCAATGGACAGTGTCGGGCGTTGCGAGCAGCGTGTGATCGCGCGATCGGTCTCGCGTAGGGCTCAACATTTTTTCTGATCTCTTGCTGGTTGTCGCAAACGCGGCTGGCGATCCTTATTTGGGAAAGGGGGCGGACATGTTTTCGCGCATGCGGCGGAGCAGATCGCGCAACGTCTCCTGTTCGTGGAGGCGTAGACCCCGCAGCAGGCGCCGATTGAACTTCTCGGCCTCGGGGGCTATCGCGCCACAGATTTCCCGGCCTTTGTCGGTCAGGAAGACATGGATCTTTCTACGGTCGTCTGATGATGGATTACGAAACACGAATTTGCGACGCTCCAGCTCGCGCAAAGCGTGCAGCGTTGTCGACGTTCTCATCTGGACTGAGTCTGCCAACTCCCGCTGGGTAACGCCATCGCACCGATGGAGACTTCGCAAGAACGGGACCCATCCGCTATTGATATGATACCTCGCAATGAGCGTCGCGAATTCTCGCGAGATCTTGCGGGTGGTGTCCCACATGAGGAATCCGATTTGTTGTTCGAACAGGTCCGGGGCAGCGGCACCGACGCGCTGAAGTGATCGAACGGGGGACGGAGGCGGCATTGACTGCCGGGATGGCTTTAGGTTCGAGCGCCCCATTGCGCGACGTTTCCTGTGAGGGCAGCTTAGCCCCAATGTTGATTGCCACCTCGGCTGCAGGTGATTGGATCAGCCGAATTTGAATCCCGCGTAGTTGTCTTGGGCGACGCGCTCGATCTCTTGCATGTAGGTTGGCGCACCGCCCATGTAAGGCATGACGAACCGAGGCTTTCCCGGCACGTTTGCGCCCACATACCAGGAATTGTTAGCCTGAGCCAACCGGGTTCGCGAGCCGACGTCATTGACATGAGCAAACCAGTTTTCTTCAGCCTCCTTGGTGGCTTCAATCGTCAAGTGGCCACTGCGCTTCACCGCGAAGATGCAGTCGGCAATCCAGTCAACGTGCTGCTCAATGGATGTGACCATATTGGCGAACACGGAGGGGCTTCCTGGGCCGGTGATCACGAACAAGTTTGGAAACTCGGAAATCGCCAGCCCAAGGTATGTCTTTGGCCCCGCGTTCCAGTGATCAGTGAGTTTAGCGCCTCCGCGCCCTGTGATGTTGACGCGGGTCAGCGCGCCCGTCATAGCGTCGAACCCTATCGCAAGGACCAATATGTCGAGAGGATAGTACGCGGTTTGCGTGCGTATTCCGCCTTGCGTGACAGTGACGATCGGTTCCTTGAGGAGACTGACGAGTGAAACGTTGTCGCGGTTGAACGTCTCGTAGTAGCTGGAGTCCACACAGATGCGCTTCCCGCCAATCCCGTAACTCTGGGGCGTCAGCGCCGCGGCGGTCGCGGGATCGCGAACGATCGAGGCAATTCGGGCTCTGACAAAATCGGATGCTTCTTCGTTGATTGTGTCGTCCGTTGTCAGGTCGGGATAGGCATAGATAAAGCTGATGCCGCCGGTTGTGGTCCAGCGGCGCTCGAATTCCCGCTGGCGTGCTTCAGGGGTGAAATCAAGCCCAGATCGAGTCCCCGCATCGCTGAGCGTGCTGTTGCGTGTGAGGCGCGCGGCGCGGCGCCGCTCGGCATAATTCTCCTTCCATCCGCGTTCGTATTCCGGGTCCATTGGGCGGTTGCGGGCGGGGATGCTATAATGTGGCGTCCGCTGGAAAATTGTCAGGTGCTTGGCCTCAGCGGCGAGAATGGGAGCGACTTGAATACCAGACGAGCCTGTCCCAATGAGTCCGACGCGCCGATCCGCAAGGTTGACACCATCGCGCGGCCAATCGAATGTTCGATAGATCGCACCTGAAAACTTGTTGAGTCCGGGAATGTCGGGATCAAGCGGGATCGATAGGCAGCCTGTCGCCATGACAAGGAATTGGGTTTCGAAATCGTCCCCCTGCTCTGTTCGCAGCCGCCACAGCTTCGCTTGCTCGTCAAAGTCAGCGGCGATGACACGGGTGTTCAATTGGATGTCGCGTCGCAGATCGAGCTTGTCGGCGACGAAATTGATGTAACGCAGGATCTCTGGCTGCGAAGCGTACAGCTCGGACCATTTCCATTCTTGCTGGATTTCATCCGAAAATGAATAGGAATATTGCATGCTTTCGAAATCGCAACGTGCTCCAGGATAGCGGTTCCAGAACCACGTTCCGCCGATATCCGATGCTGCTTCAAATACCCGCGTCTTGAAGCCAAGACTTCTTAAACGATGCAACGCATATAAGCCCGCGAATCCCGCGCCGACGACAAGTATATCCCACAAAACCCGCTCCGGACTACTTTGCTGATTTTCAGACATGTTCAACCGTTCAAGTTCCGCGTGTACCGTTGGGAGGCCGCTAACGAGAAAGCGCTTCCAGCTGCTTTTCCGTCGTTTCGATTCCGAAAATGGCCGCGAACGAGGCGATGAACGCTGCGGCCGCGTAAAACAGGAAAACTTTGTCCAGGGAGGAATAGGTTAGGAGCGCGCCAACAATTACAGGAGCAACGATCGAGGCGCCGCGTAACCATGCCGTCGCTGCGCCAGTGCCGACCGCGCGAAAGCGGGTTGGGTAGCACTCTGGCGTATAAAGGAACAGCGCCATCGCGGTGCTCGAGCTGGCGCCATACGCAATTGAAGCGCAGATAGCGACGAGTGCGATGGTCGGTTGAGGTACCAGCGCGACCACGAGCACGAATACCGCCGCGACGAACTGGGCGATCAAAAGCCATGGCCGTCGGCCGACGCGATCGATAAAAAATGCGCAGAGGGTGGATCCCGTCAGAGCGCACACCGCCATGACGATGCCGAGGCGGAGCGACTCCTCGATGCTGAGATGAAAGACCGTTCGGTAAATCGTGGTCAGCCAAGCGCCGAGGGCAAATGAAATGACTGCGGTGGCGCACCAGTTGATCCATAGGACGAGGGTGCGAGTTAGATATGGGGGCTGCAAAAGCTCCGACCAAGAAAATGTATCGGCGTCACTCACGAGGCCTTCAGAAATGCTCGGTGGCTGGAGCGAGTTCGACTCCTGCGGATTCCTCGAACAGCGAGGTGACGCGGTCGGCGTCTTCCAGGCGACCCTTGTTGACAAGCCAGCGGGGCGATTCGGGCAGATTTCGGCGAAAGCCGATGAGCAGCACCGCCGGCAAGGCGCCGACCAGATACATGCTTTGCCAGCCGAAAGCGGGCACAAGCCACGATCCGACGATGGTCGACGCGACGATGCCAATCGGGAAAACCAGTTCGTACAAGAGCACGAACCGACCGCGGCGTTTGGCGCGCGAAAGTTCGTTAATGTAGGCGGCGGCGACCGGCACTTCGCCGCCGAGGCCGACGCCTTGGACGAACCGGAATGTGCACAGAGAAGCATAGCTCCAGGCGAACGCGCACACGATGCTCATGATGGAGAACAAGAGAATGCTGTACTTCGCAGCCGATACCCGACCGTAGCGCTCGGCGATCCAAGTGAAGAACAGGGCGCCGAGGACTTGTCCGGCGAAGCCAATCGCAATGATGAAGCCGATTTCGTTAGGCGTGAGCCGCCAAAGTCCGGAAAGGACCGGCAGCATCGCACTGATGGCGAGCATGTCGAAGGCATCGAAGAAGGTCGCCGTCCCCATGATGATACGCGCTTTCAGATGGAGGCGCGTGGGCGGAATTCGTTCGAGGCGGGCGATGATGTGGTCTGCGGAAAACGGACGCGTCCAATCGGACGGTTGGGATGCGGCAAATTCTGTCATCTCGGTCGTTTCCGCTGCTCGCGCCAGGCTTTCGACCCGCATATGAAGCGGGTAACAAATTCGTTAGCTACCGAACTATATGGCCTGACCCAAGTCAACCAAATCGTTGATCGGGTGTGGTGTAGAATTGTTCGGTCGCCGATGGAGAGCCCAATGGGTTACCCGCCGCTCGGGCGATTGGCGCGGGCCAATGCCGCATGTAAGAGGACATTGGCGCCTGGAAGCGTGCGCTCAAGAACGATGTCCTCGGACACGTGGTGGCTGATGCCGCCGACGCAGGGCGTAAAAATCATCGCTGCAGGTGCGATCTTTGCAAGGTTGTAAGCGTCGTGGCCGGCTTGGCTTTTGATGGGGCGCCACCGATGGCCCAATAGCATTGCGGAGCGTTCAAGCACGGAGATCAATTCGGTGGAAAAGCCGGGCTCGTCAAACGTCCAGGGATTCTTGATCTCGAACGACACCCGTGCACGAGCGGTTTGCTCTTCGATCGCGGCGAGGATTTCCGCGTGCATGCGTTGAGCGGCGTCAGAGCGGGGATGGCGGAAATCGATGTTGAGGCGCGCGGCTTCGGGAATAATCCCGGGAACGCCGGGCCAGCAGCTAACGTGCGATGTGGTGCTTTTGCCATCTTCGTCGGCGTATTTCCACCCGATGTCGTCGACCGCAGCGATAATTCGTCCAGCGCCTACGGCGGCGTTACGCCGCAGTTGCATCGGAGTCGGTCCGCAATGACCCGTCTCCCCGGACAGTTCCACACGGAAGCCATGGCAGGTGTAGCCTCCAGTAACGATGCCAACGTCGATGCCGTCGGCTTCCAGCAGCGGTCCTTGCTCGATGTGCAACTCCAGATAGGTATCGTAGGCGCGGCTGCGCGGGCCGAGTGGCCCCGCATAACCAATTCGTGCAAGCTCCTCACCGAAAATGTGTCCCTGGTGATCCGCGCACGACAGCACGTGTTGCGGTGACAGCCGTGCCGTGAAGGCTCCAGAGCCTAGCATCGGCATCGGGAAGCGGGCGCCCTCCTCGTTCGTCCAGGATGCGATCTCGATTGATCGCCGGGTTTGCCGTCGGTGATCGTTGAGCGTCCGGACGATTTCGAGCCCGCACAGCACGCCCAGAACGCCGTCATAGCGGCCGCCACTGATTTGGCTGTCGAGGTGGCTACCAATGCAGACCGCCGGCAACTGAGGCTCGGCTCCGAGGCGCCGCGCAAAAATATTTCCGGCGAAATCGACCTCGATCACGCACCCGGCTTCTTTGGCCCATTGCACGAACATATCGCGCATGGACTTGTCGGCTTCCGAGAGCGCCAGCCGAGACAGCCCGCTCCCACGCCACGCACCGATCTGGTTGGAGATTGTAAGTGCCTCCCACAGTCGTTCGCCTTCAATCGACAACGCGTCGGTCGACATTACAAAGCCCTTTCTCACCTGCGGCAATGTGCGCCGGCGAGCGTGCAGCGCGGATGCGCCTGCATCAGTTCAACGGCAACGCAGCAGCCTCGCCTTGCTGGAAGAGTTATCTATGTTAACCTAACGACATGCGATTGGCACGGCTGCGCGGTGGGAATGCCTGGAGGTTCGGATGTTCATTCGACGAGACCTGCTGAAATCGCTCGGCGTTGTCGGCGCGGCGGTGGGCACCAGCACTTTTCCCGCGTGGCCGCAGTCGGGCCCTCGTCGAGGGGGCATGCTGAATGTGGTGATGCAGCCGGAGCCGGCAACGCTCATTTTGGCGATTAACCAGCAGACGCCGACCAATCAAGTATCGGCAAAGATGTTCCAAGGGTTGTTCGTCTACGGCTTTGACCTCAAACCGATTCCCAACCTCGCCAAATCTTGGGAGACGTCATCGGATGGCTTGACCTACACGTTCAAACTTCAGCGCGGCGTTACATGGCACGATGGTCAGGCGTTCACGTCGGCCGACGTTGTCTTTTCCTACCAAAAGATGCTCATTGAAACGCATTCCCGTGCACGCACGACGCTCTCGGTTGTTGCGGAATATCAAGCGCCTGACGATCATACCGTCATTGTTCGGCTCAAGCACAAATTCGCGCCGTTCATCTATGCGCTCGACATTCCGATCATGCCGCGACATCTCTACGAGGGGAAGGATTATCGTAGCAATCCAGCGAACCAGACCCCGGTGGGAACGGGCCCGTTCAAATTCAAAGAGTGGCGGCGCGGCGAATATATCCACCTTGTGCGCAATGAGAACTACTTCAAGCCGGGGCTCCCTTATCTCGATGAAATCTATTTTCGCGTTATCCTCGACGCATCCACGCGCGTCATCGCACTTGAATCGGGGGAGGTTCATCTCGCAAGCTTCACTGATATTGAACCAATTTTCGTGCCGCAATTAATCAAGAACCCTACGCTCGAGGTGACGCACAAAGGGTATGAGTTCCTTGGACCGCTTTCGTGGCTGGAAATCAACAATCGCGTAAAGCCTCTCGACGATAAGCGCCTAAGACAGGCGATCTTCCATGCGATTGATCGTGAGTTTCTCAAAGACAAGATTTGGTTTGGTCAGGCCAAGGTCGCGACCAGCCCGATTTCTTCGGTTACCAATTTTTACGATCCAACGGTGCCGAAATACGATTACGATCCGCGCAAGGCCGAGGCGTTGCTCGATGACATGGGACTGAAGCGCGGTTCGGGCGGGGTGCGGGCCAAATTCAAGTTCCTACAGTTTCCCTATGGGCAGACCTGGGTCAAGGCCTCGGAAGTCGTCAAACAGCAGCTCAATCGGGTCGGGCTGGAAATCGAACTCGAAGCGACCGATGCCGGTGGTTGGGCTCAGCGTGTCAGCAATTGGGATTTTGAACTTACTTTCAACTACGTGTTGCAGTTTGCGGACCCGGCGCTGGGTGTGTCGCGCAGTTATATCAGCTCCAATATTCAGAAGGGCGTACCTTTCAGCAATACGTCGGGCTACGTTAATCCAAAGGTTGATGCCCTGTTCGATCAGGCGGCAAGTTCGCTCGATTCGGAAGAGAGGCAACGGCTTTACGCGGAGGTCCAACGGTTGCTCGTCAAGGATGTCCCGGTCGCTTGGCTCCTCGAACTGCAATTTCCGACTGTCATAAACAGGAAGTTCAAAGACATCGTTACAACCGGATTCGGTACGTTCTCGAGCCTCGACGTCGCCTATATGGCCTGACGGGATCGGGCTCGCGTCGAGGATGGCTGGCCATCTGTCATATTTTGCGGGTCGGCTGCTGAAGATGGCCGCCGTGGTCCTTGGCATCATCATCCTCAATTTTTTGATCATCAGGTTGGCGCCCGGCGATCCGGCGAGCGTCATGGCCGGCGAGGCAGGCGCCGCTGATCCGCAGTATGTGAGCGAGCTGCGAAAGGAATTCGGCCTCGATCAGGCCGTGACGGTTCAGCTATGGAAGTATGTGTCCGGCGTCTTGCAGCTCGACCTTGGCTATAGTTACCGGCAAAAGCGTCCGGTCGTTGATTTGATCCGCGAGAGGCTGCCTGCGACGCTGTACCTAACGGGCAGCGCCTACATATTTTCCCTTGGCCTTGGCGTCCTGCTCGGATCGATCGCGGCGTCTGCGGCATCGACCTGGAAGGACCGGCTCATATCGGTCGGCACATTGTGCTTTTACGTCACGCCCACGTTCTGGGTGGGCCTGATGTTTATTCTCATTTTCTCTATTGATCTGGGTTGGCTTCCGCCTTTCGGAATGACCTCCCTCGGAGCGAACCACACCGGGCTCGCCTATGTATTCGACGTCGGACAACATCTGATCTTACCGGGGCTATCGCTGGGCCTATTCTATGTGGCGATCTACACCCGAGTCACACGGACCTCCATGATCGAGGTTCAGGCGCTGGAATTCGTGAAATTCGCTAGGGCCAAGGGCCTACCGCCAGCTCGCATTGCGCGCGTTCATGTGTTGCGCAATGCACTGCTGCCGGTTGTCACACTTGCCGGAATCCAGGCCGGCCAATTGGTCGGCGGTGCGATCCTGGTCGAGACGGTGTTTGCCTGGCCGGGAGTCGGGCAACTCGCTTTCGACTCGCTTGTACAGCGCGATTATCCGGTTTTGCTCGGAGTGTTTTTCATTACCTCGGTGGTTGTCGTCGTATTCAATCTCATCGCGGACGTCATTTATACCCTGGTGGATCCTCGGATTGGAGGTGTACGGGCGTGAGATTTCTAAAGCAGTTCTTACGAAACCGGCCTGCAGTGATCAGTGCGATTTTTTTGATTGTACTAGCGCTGGCGGCAGCTCTTGCGCCTGTCTATGCACCTGACGGTCCGTGGGCTCTCGCCAACCAACCGCTGTTGGCGCCGTTCGTAACGACTGAGGCGCCACTTGGTACAGACAGTCTTGGACGCGATACGCTTGCCGGTCTGCTGTTCGGCGCACGCATCTCGCTGACGGTGGGCCTGGTGTCTGTGGCGGCAGCAACGCTGATCGGAATCCTTGTCGGTGCCGTGGCAGGTTATCATCGTGGCTTGGTCGATGACTTGCTCATGCGGCTAACCGAGTTTTTCCAGACCATTCCGACGATGATGTTCAGCATCGTGCTGGTGGCGGTCATGCGTCCATCGCTCAGTTCAATCATTGCCGCGATCGCAGTGGTCAGTTGGCCGCCGATCGCGCGGCTGGTTCGCGGAGAGTTTTTGACCCTGCGTTCGCGCGAGTTCGTGCAGGCGGCGATTGTTTCCGGCCAGCCTACTTCTGTCATCATGTTCCGCGAGATCTTGCCGAATGCTATCGCTCCGGTGATCGTGCTGGCGTCGCTGATGGTTGGGAGCGCTATTCTTCTCGAAAGTGCGATCAGCTTTCTCGGGCTTGGCGACCCAAACCGCATGAGTTGGGGCTATATGGTGGGAGCGTCCCGAGACGTTATTCGGATTGCTTGGTGGAACAGTGCTTTTCCCGGCGTCGTCATTGGGTTGACTGTTCTCGCGGTTAATTTCGTGGGTGAAGGCTTGAACGACGCGCTCAACCCGCGGGCGGCTGCATCGTGGGAGCGCATGTGACGCTGCTTAAGGTCGAGAACCTGTCCGTCACATTACCCGCAATGGGCGATCGGTCGTACGCGGTCGAGGGCGTGAGTTTCGACGTCCGAGCGAACGAAGTGGTCTGCATCGTTGGAGAGTCGGGCTCCGGAAAATCCGTAACCGCCCAGACGATAATGCGCTTGTTGCCGCGGTCGTTGAAAGTGAAGTCCGGCAGGGTGCTGCTTGAACAGATTGATTTGCTTGGGCTTTCCGAGATGCAGATGAGGGCGGTGCGCGCTCGCCGGATCGCGATGATCTTTCAGGAACCGATGGCGGCGCTCAATCCGCTCATGCGGATTGGCGACCAAATTGGCGAGATCTTCAGATACCATACGACCCTTGATCGTAACGAGATCGACAAGAAAGTTGTAGATCTGTTGGCAGCTGTGGGGTTGCCGGATCCTGAGAGCATCAAAGCCGCTTATCCGTTCCGCCTTTCCGGCGGCCAACGCCAGCGCGCGATGATTGCATCATCGCTTGCACTTGAGCCGTCAGTTGTCATCGCCGATGAACCGACCACAGCGTTGGACGTGACGACCCAGGCTCAAATTCTGAAACTCATGCGTAGGATACAGACCGAGCGGGGAATGGGGACTATTTACATTACGCATGATTTTGGCGTGGTTGCGGAGATCGCAGATCGCGTCATCGTCATGCAAAGCGGCCGCATCGTAGAGATTGGGCCTGTTGATCAGATTCTGAACTCGCCGTGCCACCCTTACACGCGAGAGCTGCTGGCGGCCGTTCGTCGACCTAGTTTGGCGCGGACAACGATCGTCGCCGGTCCGGTCGTCTGCGTGGCACGCAACTTGCGCAAGGCTTACGTCGCCCAACATCGACTGTTCAGGCCGGCAATCAAGTTGCACGCGGTGAATGGCGTGCAAATCGAGTTGAGGCGCGGCGAGACGGTCGGCTTGGTCGGCGAGTTGGGATCGGGCAAGTCGACGCTCGGCCGCATTTTGGTGAGGCTGGTGGCGCCCGATGCCGGGTATGTGCTGCTTGATGGCGTCGACCTAACCCGACTTAAGGGCGCCGAGCTGCGGAGGAACCGCCATAAAATTCAAATGGTTTTTCAGGATCCGCATTCGTCACTTAATCCGCGGCGGAAGGTCGGGCAAATTATCGCCGATGCGTTGCATGAAAAGAAGATTTCGCGCGTCGAGGCCGAGGCGAAGGTCCGGAGCCTGCTCGCGCTGGTGCGGCTTGATGCCTCTGCGCTCGATCGCTTTCCACACGAGTTCTCGGGGGGCCAGCGCCAGCGCATCGGCATAGCGCGCGCTCTCGCGGCCGATCCTGCTGTACTTATCGCCGACGAAGCCGTTTCCGCTCTCGATGCATCGGTGCAAGGGCAGGTCTTGACACTGCTGGACGATCTCAAGCAGCGTCTGTCACTTGCGATGCTGTTTATCACCCACGATCTCCGCGTAGCCGCGCAAATCTGCGACCGAATCCTCGTGATGTACCGCGGCGAAATCGTCGAAAGCGGAGACACCGCCAAGGTCTTTGGTGAGCCCCAACACCCTTATACGCGTACTTTGCTGGCGGCCATTCCGGGCGTCAATTGGCACGGGTCGATGCGGCCAAACTCTCGCAGCGGCTAGTGACGGACATGACAGCGAACCGAAGAGTTTCGGCATGAGAGATGAAGACCTTTGCTTTGCGTCAGCCGTAGAGCTGCTCCCGTTGTTGCGACGGCGAGACGTCTCGCCGATCGAGCTGATGCGAGCGGTTCAGACAAACATTGAGCGCCAAGAGCCCAAGCTCAACGCACTGGCGGTTAGGCTCGCCGAAGAGGCGATGGAAGCGGCTGCTGGCGCTGAAACGGCGATTGTCCGAGGTGATGCCGTTGGACCGCTGCACGGCATTCCAGTCACGATAAAGGACTTTTCGAACACAAAGGGCATCAAGACTGAGCGCGGCTCGCATATCTTAAAAGGGTCGGTACCGGACAACGATGCGCCCGTGGTGACGCGATTGAAAAACGCCGGCGCGATCGTCATTGGCAAGACAACGACGCCCGAGTTCGGTTGGAAAGCGACCAGTCATTCGCCATTGACCGGGATCACACATAATCCGTGGCGACTCGGATTAAATGCAGGCGGTTCGTCGGCTGGGGCTGCGGCGGCTGCTGCTGCCGGATACGGTCCCTTGCATCAAGGCGGCGATGGCGCCGGGTCGGTGCGGTTGCCCGCACATTTTTGCGGGATCTACGGTCTAAAGCCGACGTTCGGCCGGGTCCCGGTGGTGCCGACCGACACTGGCGACTGCTCGGCGCACATCGGTCCGATGACCCGAAGTGTGGCAGATGCGGCGGCGATGCTCGAGGTTATGGCCGGTCCACATGCTTTGGATCAATTCTCGTGCGAGCAACCTCCTCTGGCGTATCTCGATCGCCTAAACGGATGGTCGAAGGGAAAAAAGGTTGCATTCAGCACGGATCTCGGTCACGCGCGCGTCGATCCTGAGGTCAAAGAAATCGTAGAGGGCGCGGCGAAAGTTTTTGAAAACGAGCTTGGTGCCGTGGTTGTCGATATCGTGCCCGAGTGGGGCAAATGCGGTCCCGAGCTTATCCGCTTTTTTTGGGCATCGCATGAGACCAGCCACGCGCGGTATCTCGCGCAATGGCAGGACAAGATGGACGCCGGACTCGTCGCGTGTATCAAGTCGGCCCTCGGGTATACGGTTATGGATTATCAGAGAATGCGCGAGCGTAAACGCGACTATTGCGCGGCTATCCATCGGATGTTCCAGTCGTGGGACTATTTCATTATGCCAACCGCATCGGTTGCGGCGTTTCCGGCAAATCTGTTGCAGCCACCCGATTGGCCACAACACGAATGGGATTGGTTTTCTTGGGCCGAGTTCACCTACCCATTTAACTTCGCAGGCAATCCAGCCGCTTCCATTCCCTGCGGGATGACGCGCGCAGGGCTCCCAATCGGCTTGCAAATTGTTGGCCGCCGCTTCGACGACCTAGGTGTATTGCAAGCTTCGGCAGCCTTCGAAAAAGCACGCCCTTGGCGGGAGAGACGGCCACCGCTGGCATAACCAGGAACGCAAAACGGTGGAGGGCACGTCACGCAGGCGGGAATTGTCGGCCTGGAATCATGTTTGTTTGTGCGGGCATACCTCATAGGAGCTGGAGCGGGCCGAACTGACGTTTAGTCGCAGCTCGAACGCTGGTTGGACGACGAGGCTGGCTGCTAGTGAGCTTGTTTTTTGAGAGCCTGCCAGACTGCACGTGGCGTGGTTGGCATGTCGATGTGCTGGACCCCCAAGGGCCTTAAAGCATCGAGCACCGCGTTGATGACAGCGGGTGGTGCCGCAACGCAGCCGCCTTCACCGGCTCCTTTGACGCCAAGAGGATTCGTGAGGCAAGGCTGTTCATGAAAGGCGAGCCGGAAGGCAGGTACATCGTTGGCGCGCGGCATGCAGTAATCCATGAAGCTTGCAGTCAAGGGTTGGCCGGTGGCGTCGAAGACGATGCTTTCACCGAGAGCTTGACCGAGCCCCTGCGTCAATGCGCCGTGAACCTGGCCGTTCACAATGAGGGGATTGATAAGGCGGCCAAAATCGTCGACCGCAGTATAGCGGTCGATCGTCACTTCGCCGGTTTCAGGATCGATCTCGACCTCGCAGATATGGCAGCCGTTGGGAAAACCCGGCGGATCGGCGGCAAAATACGCGCTGGCCTCCAAGCCATTGCGCAGATGCTTTGGTAAGCGGGCTGGATGGTAGGTCCATCGGGCGACGTCCTGGAGGTTGACCGCGCGATCCGTTCCCACAATGCGGAATTTGCCTTCGCGGAACTCGAGGTCGTCGGGGCTTGCTTCCAGCAAGAAAGATGCAATGGGCTTCGCCTTGGCAACGATTTGGTCGACGGCCGCTTTCAACGCGTTGCCGCCAATGATGGCGCTGCCAGAGGCATAGGTGCCGCGCCCGAACGCCACACGATCGGTATCACCCTGCAGAAACCGAATTTGCTCCATCGGGATTCCAAGCCAGGCGGAAACGCATTGGCTGTACGTTGTCGCATGTGACTGACCGTGGGAAAACGTTCCAGCGATGATGGTGACTGCACCTGAAGGGTCGAAGCGCAGCTCCATGCGGTCATTGAATACACCGGTATCTTCGATGTAAGCCACAATGGCGCGGCCCCGCAGTTTTCCGCGCTGGCTGCTTTGCCGTTTCCTGTCACCAAACGCATCCCAGTCCGCGAAGGACAAGCAGATCTCGGTGACGGCGCGGAAATCACCGCTGTCGTACGTCGAGCCGGCCGCTGATCGATAAGGTAGCTTTGACGTTTCGATGAAGTTGCGCTTGCGGATCTCGACGGGGTCAATGCCCATTTCTGTGGCAGCCAGATCGAGCAGGCGTTCGGTCACGTAGATGGCTTCCGGACGACCCGCACCTCGGTACGGCGTGGTCGGCGAGGTGTGGGTGAAGACGCCTCGCGTCGAGAGATCGACGACAGGCACGTTGTAAACGCTCGGAATAAGCTTCAGAGAGTATAGGAGCGGGACCATGGCCGCGCCCACGATGTAAGCACCAAGGTTATGCAAAGCCCTGGCTCGGATGCCGAGAATACGCCCGTCGGCGTCGAGGGCCATCTCCGCATCGATCAACTGATCGCGTCCAGCACTGTCGAGGAGGAAGGCGTCGCTACGGCCACAAATCCACTTGACCGGACGGCCGACGATTTGCGCAGCCAACAGCACTAGAGCCTCCTCGGGGTAGGCATCTCCTTTCATGCCGAAACCGCCGCCGACATCGGGCCCGACGACCCGCAACTTGGATTCCAAAATTCTAAAAACAGAGCGGGCTAACGTTTCACGAATGCGGTGTGGATTTTGTGTACTGGAGTAGAGCACGAATGCGTCGTCTGATCGGTTGTAGACGCCGATGGCTCCGCGCGGCTCCATCGGATTTGCCAGGATCCGAGAATTGGTGAGAACTCAGCTTGACGCAATGGGCAGCGCTCGCAAAGGCTTTCTCGGTTGATGCAGCGTCGCCGATCGTCAGCGTGAAACATACATTGGTCGGCGCTGCGTCCCACACCACCGCCGATCGGGATGTCGTCGCGTCGGCGAGACTGACGACGCTCGGGAGCGTTTCATAGCTGATGTCGATGAGGTCGGCGGCATCGCGAGCCTGTTCGACGGTGTCCGCGACGCAAAACGCCACGCGGTCGCCGACATGGCGGACCGTGTGTTCGCAGAGCAGCGGCCGCATGGTCCGATATCCCTTCGGTCCTCCGCTGTCCTCGGGCATGAAGAGCGGCGGCAGCGGACCGAGTCGGCCGGCAACATGAGCACCCGTCAGCACCGCGAGGACGCCCGGAGATTGCAGCGCTCGTCTCGCATCGATTGCCTTGATCCGCGCGTGGGCGTGGCGGGAATAGACGACGACCGCGTGAACCATGCCCGGTAGACTGATGTCGTCGACGTAGCATCCCTGGCCAGTCAGAAATTTGTGGTCTTCAACACGGCGGAGGGATTGGCCGAATTTGGCGAGGGTCATCGGCAGCCTGCGGCGTGCTCAAATGTGAAGGACTCGATGCGACATTGTTGCCGTGGATCAGAGTTTTGTGACACGCACGTGTAGCAACGCGCTACGGCCGCCATGAACTTCCGCAAGGCAGCGGGCGATGGCTCCTGGCACTTTGGCTGGATCCATGACTTTTTCCCCGTAGCCGCCTGCCGCCTCGACGATCTTGGAGAAATCCATGTCGGTCGGAAGATCCGCTTGATAGAGGCCTTTCGCTTTCGCCTCCCCCTCCGGATAGACGCGTAACGTTGCGCCCTTCACGGCCGCCCATCCTGAATTGTCGAGCACGACCGTAAAGATCGGCAGTCGATATTGCTTCGCCAACGCGAAGACTGCGGTCGGATTGTTGAAGTAAAAGCTGCCGTCGCCGACGATTTGGACGACGCAGCAATCCGGCCGTGCCAGCTTGACACCGAGCGCGGTTCCGCCGGACGCCCCAAGCCCGCCGCCAGCATTGCTGATCATGGTACCGGGCTTCGGGCGCGCGATCTGCATGTTGGGAATTGATTGTCGGGTGACCGCTTCATTGACGACGATATCATCCGGCGACAGCGCTTTGCCGAGCTCGGCGCAAAGATAGTGGGGGTTAATCTGTCCGAATTCACCCTTATTTGCCGCTAGAGCTGCGATTTGCTGTAACCGCACGTTTTGCTCGCCCGTCAGCTGTTCGACCCGGCGCGCCGCCGCGGCTTTGAAATCGGGTGAGGCTGATTTTTGCAGAGCCTCAAGCAGCTGAACCAGGACGCGGCTACTGCGTCCTTGAATGCGAAGATTGGCGGGAAAGCTCCAAATGGGCGATGCAGTTTTAAGAACGTCAACGTCGATTTGCGCCCAAAAGGTTGTGGGACTGTCGCGGGTGACAATCGGGATCCACGGTACGTCGACATCGACCAAGAGGCCAAGGTCGGCATCGGCGATGGCCGCACTCTCAAAGCCACCAAAATGGGCAAAGGACCGTCCGACATTGTTGAAGGTAAGGAAATCAATGACCCGGATGCCAGCGAAAGCCGAGAGCTGTTCGATGGCTTCGGAAGCGGCTGCATCTCGACCCGCGTAGGCCGTGATCAAAATCGGGTTGTGAGCGGTAAGTAAGCGCGCCGCGAGTTGTTCGATGAGGTCAGGATCGGCGCCGCTCGATTTCACTGGGCCGTAACGGTCGGCAGGAAATGATCGGACCGATTGTTCATCCCACGGCTGTGTCAGAATTTCGCGCGGCAGCATCAAATAGACCGGCCCCGCAGGTTCACTTTGCATGACGGTGTGGGCGCGGCGCAGGACTTCCTTGGTGGTGACGCCGGACGGTAGCGTATATTCCCATTTTACGTACGGTCGCACGAGGCTTCCTTGGTCGAAGGGCTGCTGGATAAAGTGCACATAGGTATCCCGTGATCCCTCGAGTTCGCCGAAACTGGTGAAGGGGGCCGACCCGGCAATAAGCAGGACGGGAGTTCGATTGCGAAACAAGTTGTGCAAACCAAGCGCGGCGTTCGCGGTGCCGGCATCGACATGAACCAGCACCGCCTGGCCGCGCCCGGTCATCTGGGCGTAACCGCCAGCCATATGGACGGCGACATTCTCATGCGGGCAGAGAATGACTTTGGGGGTACGTGTTGCGGTTCCCTGGCACCGCGCCATCTCTTCGATCAGCGGAGCATGGTCGGTACCAAAGTTGCAGAACAGATATTCGACGTCGATCTCGTTGAGCGCCTGCAGGAAGAAGAAAGCCGTGGAGTGAACGGCGGTGTTGGCGATGCGGGGAGAAGGGTTAGCCATGGATTGGGTCTCGGGTCCTGCGCGGGGAAGCCAAGCTCCGTCAGGGCGAGCGTGTGATATTTCACAATATGATCAACGTCAAATCAGGATTGCGGCATCCAATGCCTTTATCGTCGAAACGGGGTCTCGGCAGGTCTCATCGAGGAGCGGAGCCGTTGAGGTGCAGATGGGGGCTTGGCTGTCGTCATCGGCATACACCGCAACTCCGGAATCTGCGCGAATGCTGGCGTCGCCATCAGCTAGCGGCGCGTGATGACTGCTCGACGATATCGATGATTTCTAGGGCGGTTGCGGGCCAGACGTCGCCACTGCCGAGAATGCGGCGGAGCAAACGATCGAGAGCGGCAATCCGGTGCGGATAGCCGAGAATCCATGGCGTGATGGAAAGTGAAAGGATGCGCCCGCAACGAAATTGAGCGGCTTCGTTTCTCAGGCGGGAAAAGGCCTGGACCACTTGTTCGACATAGTCTTCGACCGTCAGACTGTGCTGCACCAGCAGACAGCGATCGGACCATTCATATGTTAGAGGCATCGCCCAGAGTTCGCCGGCAGCGGTGGTGATGGCGTAAGGCATATCGTCATTTGCCCAATCGGTGACGTAGCGAAATCCTCGTTCAGCCAGAAGCTCCATCGTACTGGATGAATGCGAGCGGCCCGGCGAATGCCAGCCATGCACAGGTGAACCGGTGGCTTTCACCAAAACGTCCGTTGCGCTGCGAATCCATTCGCGTTCGTCGTCCGGGGCGAGATTGCCGTGATGCACGTGACCCATGTCAACGCCGTTGGCGACGAACTCCCAATTAAATTCGAGCATCTCGTCAACGACGCGAGGATAACGGACGGCAACCGACGCGTTCACCGCCGCGGTCGCGCGCAGACCAACGTCGTCAAGAACACTCATGATCCGATAAATGCCAATCCGCAAGCCGTAGTCCCGATTACTGAAATTCCAAAAATCGGGATACCCTAAGGTTAATCCACCCAACGGGCGAAACGGCCCTGGCGGGGCATCGAGCGGGAAGTATTCAACGGGCACGGTAATCCATAGCGCCACGGGCTGGGCCGCCGGCCAGGTGACGCGCGGCCGCTTTAGCGTTGGCTCATGTCGGAACCAATCGTGATCGAGCCCGGCTCGTCGATATGGGTAGGTTAGACGTTCGATCGCCATGTTGGATCCGCCCGGGAAGACGCTCGATGGAGAAGAGCTTCGTCGTAGTGATGTTGATAGTACCAATCGGCAATTTCGCTGGCGGTCGTTAGCCAGACATTCTGGTGGGCGGTGACATGTTGAAGCACATCATGGAGCGCGGATATCCGATGGGGGTGGCCAACAACAAAGGGATGCAGCGGCATGCAGACGACCATTCCATTGTCTTTGCCTTCGCGATAGAGCTGGTCGAAACAAGCCTTCATCATCGCAGCCCACTTGTCGGCTGGATACCCGCGCACTCCCATGACGCGAATGTCATTAATTTCGGTGGAATACGGAACGGAAATAAGCCGCCCTTGGCGAACCTTTATGGGGATGGGCTGGTCGTCGGGGACCAAATCGATTGTGTATTTGATGCCGAACTCCGGTAACAAGTCGAGAAAGGTCTCCGTCGCGCTTATCGCGGGCGCGAGCCAACCGGCCACAGTCTGGCCGCCGCATCGCTTGATCGTGTCGAGGCTGTCAACGATAACCTGTCGAACCTCCTCCTCATTGAGCCCATAGAGCAGTCGCGTGTTGTAAATGCCGTGACTGAACAGCTCCCATTTCAGGCGCACGCATTCCTGAACGATGTCGGGCATGTGGTCGCACATCGCCGCATTCAATGAGACGCTCCCCCGGACCCCGAATCGATCCAGCGCCTCCATGACACGCCAGACACCGCAACGATTGCCGTAGTCACGCAGCGAGTAGTTCAGAATGTCTGGATAGGGACGCGGCCAGATCGGCCGCCCCTGTTCCCCCGGGGGATTCAATTCATAAAATTCGATATTCGGGCAAACCCAGAACGCGACGTGCGCTCCGTTCGGCCATCGAAGTTTTGGCCGATCGATCAGTGGCAGGTAATCATAACGGTCGGGGTTGGCTAGCATGGATCGAGCTCAGCTTGCGCCCAACATCGCAACATGCGAACGTTGACAAACATGATCTGTGATGTTTCACTGTTATTTAACGGATAAAAGCCGACGCCGCAAGGAGCGTATTTATGAATCCCGCGACTGATTTCGTTTTGAAGGGGGCGCACGTTCTCGATGTTGAGCAGGGGATCGATCGGATCGCAGATGTGCACGTTGCCGGAGGCAAGATCCAGCATGTCGGGTCGCAGGCGACGGCACCCGGGGCAAAAATCATCGACGTCGCGGGGAACTATTTGAGTGCGGGATGGGTCGACATCCATGTTCACGCGTATGGGACCCTCGGTTTCGCAAATCCAGACGCGGTCGGCGTTTACCACGGCGTGACGACCTACGTCGACGCTGGCGGTCCCGGCATTGGAGTGCTCGATCAATTTATGGAACTCCTCGGTCGGCTTCACACGACCTTATTCGCTGGGGCGTTCATCCGCCCAATGGGTTTGTTAGGCCTGAATTTCATCGAGGGGAATGTGCGGACGCTGGGCGATGTTCCGATTGCGCGCTGGATTGACTTCGCCAAAGACCATCGGGATATGCTGCGTTACATCAAGTGCAACGCGATGGGCGATTACGGTCCCGGAACGCTGAAACTGACGAAGGGACTGGCCGAGATTCTTGGGTTGCCGCTTTACATGCACATTGGCGAGTTCCAGCTTCAGAACCCGGAACATCTGCTGGCTCCCGAAGCATTTCGCATCGCCGAGGCCGGCGACATGATCACCCATCTCTATCACGGCAACTTAGGCCAGGTGGTTGACGACAAAGGAAAGGTCTTGCCTGTGGTACGCGAGGCCGAACGTCGTGGCGTGATCTTCGATCTCGGATTCGGAGGATACAATTTTTCCTGGGACGTCGCGGAGAAGGCGTTCGCCCAAGACTTAATCCCCCATACAATCAGTTCCGATCTTCAGCAGTTTAATGTCATTCGCCCCGCTAAATCGCTGGCGAATGTCATGTCGGCCATGATGCGTTTGGGACTGACGCTGCCGCAGGTCATCGAGCGCGTCACACGCAATCCCGCCAAAGCGATTTCGTTGAGTGACCGTGCCGGAAGTCTCAAACCGGGGATGCCGGCGGACATCACCGTGTTCCGAGTCAATTCGGGTGAGTACGAGATTTCCGACTGCCACACGCAGTTGCGCAAGGCGGAACACCAAATCGAACCTCTCATTACGTTCAAGAACGGCAAGCGTTTCGATGTGGATATGTCGATGGCTCAAGCTGAGGATAACTGGTTCCTGCAAATCGCGGAAGAACATGTGCCAGAGCGGGCCAGCCGACTTGCCGAGCGCCAGCGTATGTTCCTAAACGCGCTCGCCGCGCGGCTGGCGTCAATATCGTGGCAGACGTCTTCGGCCGAGCGCCTCGACATCGACAAAGCGCTTGAGCTTCAGGATGTGTTTCATGAGGTCCGCGCCACGCAGGGGGTGTCGCTGAAAGATGCGCTCGAAGCCGTGTATGCTTGCTTTCTGGACCAAAGTTTCACCATGCAGATCGGCCTCCTGCTTGTGCGGCTTGAGCAGCCGTTCGCACTGAGCCGCCTTCGTGACGTCTCCGGCAGGCAGCCGCTTGCAGCTTAAAGGAAAGCAGCCGATATGTTGGAATCTTCTTCGGTAAAGCCAGCGGGGCATGCGACAGCGAATGCGCTGCCGCCGAACGAGCGTCCCTGGCACCGGTTAGGCGGAATACGTGCCGATACCACTAAATATCCGACGCGGGCCAATATCGACGGCGAGGGCATCGTTATCTTCAAGACGGCGTCGGGCTATCGCGGGGTTCAGCGGGCATGTCCGCACATGCAAGCAACCATGATGAATGCCGAGTTGACGGCGAACGACACAATGGTTCGTTGCCCGCTGCATGTGTTCACGTTTCGGCTTAAGGATGGCAGAGGAGTGAACTGTCCGGGCTTCCAAGTGACGGTCTATGAGATCAAGGAAGAGAGTGGGGCCTTTTATGGGCGTGCTGCAAATTAGCGGCCCGACGCCGGAGCAACTGAGATGAGTGTCGCTGAAGCGCGGGCCGCGACGGCATTCACCGGCCCGCGAAAACGTCGATCGCGCCGGCTCGCCATCTTTGCAACTCAGATATCTATCCTGGTGCTGATTTTGGGATTCTGGCAGTTTGCGGTGACGGATGAGACGCTGCCGTATTTCAGCCGGCCGACGCTGGTTGCCGCAAAGCTTTTTGAGCTGCTGGGACAGCCGACCATTTATCGGCATATTTCGGTCACGTTGTCGGAAATCGCCATTGGCTATGGTCTCGGTGCGGCCTTTGGCCTTTTGCTCGGATTTGCACTGGGGCGATCGCAGTTCCTGTCGGCGGCGTTGCAGCCCTACATCATTGGGCTTTACAGCATTCCGAAAATCGCACTCGCGCCCGTCTTCATCGTGTGGCTCGGACTGGGCATCGCATCGAAGGTCGCAGTGGTATTCCTCGCGAGCTTTTTCTTGGTGTTCTTCAACACTTATTCCGGCCTGCTTTCAATTAACGAAGAGCTGGTGCGGTTGGCGCGGCTGATGGGCGCCACATGGCCGCAGGCGGTGACGCGGGTTATTGTGCCTGCGGCAGCCAATCAGATATTCCTCGGGTTGCGGACTGCGGTTCCTTACGCGGTGATCGGGGCGGTCATTGGCGAATACATCGGGTCCCATGAAGGACTTGGCTATTTCATACTGTACGCCTCGCAAACCTATGACGCGCCGGCTCTGTTCGCAGGCATCATTATTCTTGTGGCAATCGTCTTCCTAGCAAACTTCGGTATCAACCGAATCGAGAGATCGGTGATCCGCTGGCGCAAGGCCGGTAACCAGACCGTGCAATTATGAGCCGAGGGGTGGCAAAGGGTTCCCGCTCTCTGAGGCGAATGGCCCGGTTCTGTTGCCGAAGTAGCGCCCCTTTCAGCGTACCGCGAGGTCGAGATGTTAGAGCGTCGTGAGGTCGTTAGTGCGATAGGCCTGACCATCGGCGCGGCCAGTCTTGGATCACCCGCGCTGTTGCGGCGTGCGGTCGCGCAGCCACGGACCATCTCTGTCAAAGGTGTGTATTCTTCACCTGGCCTTTCGTTCGCAGGGTTGTTTCTTGCCGAACGTGCCGGGCTTTGGTCCAAGAATGGCATCGACTGTGAGATTAAGCAGGTGCAAGGCGGTCCTCTGGCGATGGTGGCGCTGACGAACCGCGAGGTTCAGTTTGCTGGTGTCGCTTCCACGGACCCGGTGATTGGCTGGGATAAGGGCATCAAGACGCTCACGATCAGCGCGTTTACCGGCTCACTTGATATGCAGGTGACGGCGCACAACGACTGGATGGCGCGTATCGGTACGTCGCGGCAGAGCCCGCTTGAGGCACGGCTGAAAGCGCTCAAGGGGGCGCGAATTGGTGCTTCGACCATTGCGGGCGGCCCGGCACAATATACGCGTTTTTTGGCGCGCTCCGCCGGTCTTGATCCTGAGCGCGACATGCAAATCGTTGCAGTCGGCTTTGGGGCGGCGCGAATGGCGGCACTGCGCACCAAACAAGTTGATCTAACGGTCGGCTCGGCTCCTGAATCCGATGAGGTTGAGCTTGAGGGATTCGGAAGTCTCTACGTTGATTGCACCCACGATGTTCCGCTATTTCGCGAGTTCCCCTACACGGTTGCCGTGGTAACCCCGAGGCTGGCCAACGATCAGCCCGACGTCGTGCGGCGGATCGCACGTACACTGGGTCAAGCCAACGATATGTTTCACACTCGCTTCGGCGAAGCCGTCGATATCCTCAAGCAATATTTCCCGACCATACCCGGGAAAGCGATCGAGCGGGCGCTCGAACGCGCGAAGGACAGCTATCCGCCAGGCGGCCGCATGACGCCGACAATGTGGGAGAACAATCTGAAGGTCTCTTTGGACCAGAAGATGATCTCGACAGCGGTGCCGACGCGCGAAGGTGAACTGTGGACTAACAAGTTCTTGGACTGAGGATAGCTGCTGCCCGGCGGTGCCGGACGCACCGGATAAGGAAGTACGGAATGGCAGCGCAACGACGCGACGCTCGATCCTTTGCGATCCACGCGGTGGAGCAAACAGCGGAGCCGGCGATCCGTTTCGAAGACGTCAGGTTGGTCTTTGCCAGTGGGGAGAATGAAGTCTCTGCGCTGGATGGCGTAGGATTCGACGTGTTACCTGGGCAGATCACGACCGTCGTCGGGCCGTCAGGCTGCGGCAAGACGACGTTATTGCGCCTTGCGGCAGGTTTGGTGCCGCCGTCCGACGGCACGGTGTACTATAACGGCACCAAAGTGAACGGGCTGAACACGAATGTTGGTTTCGTGACGCAGGATAGCAACCTGTTCCCGTGGTTGACGACGCTCGGGAATGTCGAGTTTCCATTGGCGATCCGCGGTATGCCGCACGCGGAGCGGAAGGAGAAGGCGTCGCATTGGCTGCGGCTGGTCGGGCTCGACGGCTTTGAAAATTATTATCCGTCCGAGCTTTCGGGCGGAATGCAAAAACGGGCTTCGATTGTGCGAACGCTCATCTACGAGCCCGAGGTGGTGTTGTTAGACGAGCCGTTTGGTGCCCTTGACGCTCAAACGCGCATGGGTCTGCACCATCAGCTATTAGAGCTTTGGCGCGAGAAGAAGAACACCATGCTGTTTATTACCCATGATCTGGTCGAGGCCATCACCTTGTCGGATCAGATCGTCATAATGACCCGCAGGCCAGGACGCGTGAAGGAGATTTATCAGGTACCGCTCGGTCGCCCGAGAAACGTGTTCGAGATCTTCTTAGAGCCCGGTTTCGACAACGCTTACGCGACACTCTGGCGTCATTTCAAATCCGAGATCGACGTCAGCGGTGCATCGACGGAATGATGCCCGCTACGACACGTTGACCTGAATGGCGCTGCCCTCGAGCCTAACGGGCAGCGATTTTACGTCGCAGGTGATCGGCGCCCCAAGTCCTTTGCCGGACTTTACGCCGAACCGGCCGCCATGCAGCGGACATTCGATGATCTCGCCGTCCAGCCAGCCGTCGCTAAGATAGGCATGCGCATGCCTACAAAGATTATGGGTCGCATAAATGTGACCATCGACATTATAGAGCGCGACATCAAATTCTCCCGCCTTCACGCCGATGACGGAGCCAGCCTCAACCGCATTGAGGTCAGCAACGGTAACCCAAGTTTCCCGGGCGTTTGTCATTGGCGTTCTCGCGTCGGAGTCAAAACCGACCCTAATGGCGGCACAGACCCCGCAGTTTTAGGCTGGTGTCACGGAGACTATTGGTATCCACGGATTTCCCGGAAGCTATCAGTGCACGCGCGAAACGCATATCACGTCCTGCATTGATGCAGATGGCGCCGACAGCTTTGCTGTCCAACATTAGAAAGCCAGCGAATGCATCGGTGGCGGGATCTCCACGGTATACGATGTGATCCCACGCTGTCGGGCGCCGGCGATTTGCATGTTCATGTCGTATTGGTCAGTCCAAAGCCGCGGAACCTCCGCAAATGGTTCAGTCCCACCTGCCATCACCTTGGCTACCGCGATCGCCTGGTTTTGTGCGTTCTGCCACGCCTCAAGCCGTATCGAGCGATTCCAATATCGGGTTGAAATGTCTGGTGACATCTCCCGCCGCATAAATGTGGGGGTCGCTGCTTGCTCCAAACTGATCGACGATAATACCATCGTCGGCGGCAAGGCCGGCGGCCACGCCGAGTTCGACATTGGGGATCGCTCCAACGCCAACGACAACGAGGTCAGATTCAATTCGGCCACTGTCGGCGAGATGAACGACACAGCCGGTGGTGGCGATATCGACAGTGCTAACCTTGCAATGCAGGCGGAGATCAACTCCATTGCGGCGATGCAAGTTAGCGACATAGGCGCCAACTTCTGGGGGAGCGACGCGCGCGAGCGGTTGATCGGCAAGCTCGCAAACAGTGATGGCACAGTTGGATCTGCGCGCTGTGGCTGCGATCTCAAGCCCGATGAAGCCTGCACCGATGACGGTGAGGTGCAGGCCCGGCCTGAGCAGCTGACGAAGAGCCAGGGAATCCCGCAGGTTGCGAACGCAAAAAGCGCGCGGACTGTCCTGATCAACAAACGCAACGGTTCTTGCGCGAGCTCCGGTTGTCAGCAGCAGCCCATCGTAAGGGAGTGGCTCCCCCTCGGACAGCTGAAGTCGTTGCGCCGCTCGATTGATGTGCAGTACATCTGTACCGAGCCGCAGCTCGACATTCGAGGCGGCGTACCAATCAAGCGGGTACAGGTAGGTCTTTTCGATCGGGATTGACCCCGCCAGCAATTCTTTGGAAAGCGGCGGCCGTTCGTAAGGCGGGAATGTTTCCTTGCCGATGAGCGTTATGCGGCCTGCGAAGCTTGCGGCGCGCAGGGCGCCCGCGGCGCACCCTCCAGCGTGGCCGGCTCCGACGATGACAACATGTTCGAACGACAACGCTCGATCCTGCTCGCGCCTGGGCCTGGGGCAAACTTAAACCTGTGCCGTCGGTGTTTATCGCAGACCGAAGGGCCACGCAACGTAAAAAGATAGTGAAATATTACTATCATTCCTGAACTAGGGACTAGGGCGCCTGTCTCTATCGAGCGCCGGCCCAATGCCCGTCCCCTGCCCTATGGCAAACTCTCGCGCAACTTCACGGGCTGCCGCTCAGCGATCCGGCCTCAGCGCGATAATACGATGACGAGTTTCGGAGCTCCTTGCTGGATTTGTTTGACTTGAGGAGATCAGTGAAATATCAGAGTTATAAAAGATTCATCTGGGACAAGAGGGGCTTATGAAGTCGGCGCTAAAGACGCACCGCGAATCGGGGCAAAGCAAATTGGGCAGCGCCGCTGGCGCGCCGCGGCGGCGGCCGCTGCGCCAGTCGCTTCGCGACCAAGCCTATGAGGCAATCAAAGACCGGATCATTACCTGCAAATTCAAGCCGGGCGAGTGCATCGACGAGGCCTCGGTATCGGCGCTCCTCGGGTTCGGCCGGACTCCCGTGCACCAGGCGCTCGACCGCCTCATGATCGAGAAGATGGTGGAGGTCATCCCACGCAAGGGCGTTATCGTAAAGCCGGTAATGCTGCATGACGTGATGCAGATGATCGATGTTCGTATAATCAACGAGACGCAATGCGCACGCCTTGCTGCTGTCCGCGCCGAAAAGAGCGATGTCGAGAACATGGCAGGGGTAATAAGTAGAGCCAAGCGCGCGATTAGCGATCGGGACATCCACGCAATGATGACGCTCGATCGCGAGTTTCATCTGCTTGTGGCGGGCGCGAGTAGGAACGCTGAACTCGCCGAAGTTATTCGCAAGCTCAACGAGCGGTCGCTACGATTCTGGTACATTTCGTTCACCACCTCGGACCATCACCATAATTTTCAGAAGCAGCACGAGGCCGTATTTGAGGCCGTGCGCAAGCACGATGCCGATGCGGCAGATCAAGCGATGCGCATTCATATCGAAGGCTTTCGGAAGAGCGTAGCGGCCCATTTGTAGAGGGCGCGTCATTGGTGTTTCCGGCAATAGCGGTTTGGGGTTGTGAATGGTGAGTGATGATCGCCGGGTTCTCATTTCCGGTGGAGGTCCGGTCGGGCTGCTTTGTGCTTGGCTGTTGGGGCGGCGGGACATCCCGGTGCGGTTATTCGATGTCAATGACGGCCTGCAGGACGATCCGCGCGCCGCGACCACGCACCCCGCTACGCTCGACTTGCTCGTCGAAGGCGGGCTGGCGGAGGATATGGCCCGGATTGGACTGGTTGCGCCAATATTCCAATTCTGGGACCGGACGACCGATAGTCTGGTTGCAGAATTTGATCATTCGGTACTGGCGAACGACACCGATCATCCCTTCGTTGTGCAATGCGAGCAATTTAAGACCGCGCGTCTGTTGCTTGAAAGGATACGCGCGCTCTCGAGTGTCGAGGTCTTCTTCGATCACGAGGTCATCGATTTACATCAGAGCGCCGAAAGCGTGAGCGTCGAGGTTCGGGGCGCGGACGGCGTTAAAACCCACACGGGATCCTATTTGATTGGCGCTGACGGCGGTCGGAGCATTGTAAGGAAGCGGAGCGAGATTTCGTTCGACGGCTTTACGTGGCCGGAGCGATTCGTAGTCCTCACCACCCCTTTCGACTTCCAAGCGGGGCGCGGATACGCATATCGGAGCTATTTCGCGGAGCCGGGCGCCTGGTGCAATTGCTTTAAGGTATCGGCCAACGGCCCACCCGGGCTGTGGCGGACGGTATTTCCGACGGATCCGTCACAGGAAGATGAGACGTTGATGAGCGACGCCGGCGTTCAAGACAGGATACAAAAATTCTTTCCGGACGGACAGGATTACGAGATCGTCCATCGGAACCTTTATGTGACGCACCAGCGGGTCGCCTCAACGTTTCGCAGAGGAAGGGTGTTGCTCGCCGGGGATGCTGCGCACGTGAATAACCCGATTGGTGGCATGGGCTTGAACGGAGGGATCCAGGACGCTGCGAATTTGTCCGGCAAGTTGATCAGTGTCCTCCTGGAGGGTCAATCCGATCGACTGCTCGACCTTTACGCCCTTCAGCGACGCACGGTCGCTGTCGAATTCGTGCAGGAGCAGTCTATCGCCAATAAAAAACGCCTTGAGGAAAGCGAGCCGGTGACGCGCCAAAAAAACCTGGATGAACTCCGCCGCACCGCGAGCGATCCCCAACGGGCTCGTCAGTTCCTGCTCAAGACAGCGATGATTGCCAGCCAGCGCCGAGCAGCGAGCATGACCTTGAGCTGAAAGCTGTTGGCCGGTCTAGTCTGATCGAAGGGCTAAAAAATGGCGCTCATCGCGCCGTCTATCGATGAATGGCGAGCCGCGTGGCCCCCTAAAGAAATTGCGCGATGTTTTTGCGGAACGATTCGATGTGCCGGCGCATGGCCGCATCCGCTTTGAAGGCATCGCGCTGCCGGACGGCGTCCATGATGGCGGCATGTTCGTTCTGAACGGATTCATAGTGAGCCGGCGCATTTAGCGAAATGAACCAGAAGCGTAGCGAACGCTCGTGCAGATTTCGCAGCAATTCCATCAATACGTCATTCTTTGCGGCCTTGGCGATCGTGAGGTGAAATTCTCGATCGAGCAGCATCATCTGTTCGACGTTGCGCAGGGCACTCCAGTGCTTCGCGCGATTGAGAACGTCGGCTAAATCCGCGATGTCGCTGTTGTTGGCGTGCTCGGCCGCGAGCCGCGCTCCGAGCGGCTCGTTGATCAGGCGCACCTCCGTGATTTGAAGAACCTCATTGAGGCTGACAGGCTTTACAATCACGCCCTTGCGGGGGATCACCTCCACCATGCCTTCGATCATGAGACGGTCGAGGGCCTGATGCACGGGCGTCCGACCGATGTCGAGCAGTGCCGAGAGCTGCAATTCATTAATGTACTCGCCCGGCTTGAAAGCGCAGGTAATGATCCGGTGTTTGATCGCGTCGTAGGCAGCGTCGCGAAGGGATGCCGCGGTACCCGGGCTTGATAGGCTCGCCGGTTGCGAGGCGGCCCGGCGGCCGTTCGGTGTTGTCTTAAGCATGGATTTCGCGCGCATGAGATAACCTTGTTGGCAATAGAAGGTAGGACGACGGAATGTTCCCCATCTGCAAGTCAGGTATTCTACTTACTGCTATTGGGAGCCGACGAGAAGGGGAAAGAGCTGTTGCGAGAGCCGGTCGTATCGACTATGCTGAAGCATCAGTGATATTTCACGGAGAAGACTCATGCAATCGCCAACCCGAGGTTCGCCGGGCGCGGATTGGGTAGATATCCGCCGGGGGTTGGTTAGCCGCGATATTTTCGTGAGCGACGACGTTTGCCGGCTTGAAATCGAGCAAATCTTCGACCGCACGTGGGTTTTTCTGGCTCACGAGACGGAGATACCTAAGCCCGGCGACTTCGTTTCGAGAAGCATGGGCCGGGCGCCGGTAGTGGTTGTACGCGACGATGACGGCGCGGTGAATGTCGTACTAAACAGCTGCCGGCATCGCGGCGCGCAAGTCTGTCGCGCCGACTCCGGTAACGCACGGCATCTGGTATGTCCCTATCACGGTTGGACCTACGACCGGTCGGGCCGCCTGGTGACGACTACCTTCGACCGGCACTTTCCAAAGGAGTTCGATTTTTCCGAGTATGGGCTGCCCCGCGTTCCGCGCGTGGAAATGCATAAAGGCTTGATCTTCGGAAGCTGGAATGCGGACGTCCAGGCGCTCGACGATTATCTCGGAGATATCGCTTGGTACGTCGACCCATTTCTGTCGCGCTCGCCCGGGGGCATGGAGGTGCTTGCACCACCGCATCGGTGGCGCGCAAGGGCGAATTGGAAGGTGGGTGCGTTGAATTTTGTCGGCGACAGTCAGCATATCCTGACCACGCACGTCGGGCCCTTGACGCTCGACCCGGTGCGCGCTGCACGTGCTGGGTTTGCCACCGCCGGCGAAAACAGCTTTCAAGTGGTGACCGACCAGGGACACGGTTGTACGCTGACTTACCTGGCGCCTGGCCTCCCGAGTGAGGCCTACCAGACTCACCCGCGAAACCTTGAGCCGCTGTATCGCGAAGCGCTTAAGAAGGATCAGCTGGAACTGATGAACCACCTCCGTGTCATCGTTGGCACGATCTTCCCGAACCTGTCGTTCATCGAGACCCAGGTCGGTCCCTCGCAAAAGGCGATCATCATGCGCCAGTGGCAGCCCGTGAGCGGTACGGAGATGGAGGTGTTGAGCTGGATATTGGCCGAGAAGGAGGCTTCCGCGGACTACAAAGAGGAGGTGCTCCGCAAGGGGTTCCACAATTTTGGCGCGGCCGGGGTTTTCGAGCAAGACGATCTGGAGTTGTGGGCCTCAGCGACCTTTGCGAGCAATAACGCGATATCGAAACAGTTTCCCTACAGCTTCCACACGGCTCTGCCGTATATCAATAACCCGGCAAAGGATCACAAATGGCCGGGACGCGCCTTCAAGCCCGCCGACACAGAGGTGGCGCAACTGGAGTTCATGCGGCAATGGGATCGCTGCATGCGGTCAAATCAGTGACTTGGCCTCTGGAACCGAGATGCCTCTCATGAGCGGGCCAAAACAGAATGCGGTGGACAACGGACTCCTGATCGAAATTCAACGTTTCTTGGTTCGAGAGGCCGCGCTGTTGGATGAGCGCGACTATGATGGCTGGCTTGCGCTCGCCACCGAAGACATCCGTTATCGGGTCACTGCCGCCGTCGCACGCGATGCTGGAGCGCCAACCGTAGACTATGCGATCGTTGACGAAAATCTGGATGGTTTGAAGTCAAGAATCGATCAGATTTCAAATCCTCGCCTGACGAGAGCAGAAAACCCGCCGTCGATGATGCGGCGCGTCGTTTCGAACATCGAGGCATACCACGGCGATCTGCAAGACGAGTTTGTGGTCACGTCGTATCTGCTCGCTTATCGCAGTCGGCCGCGCATGCCCGAGGGGACCTTTTACGTGGCGGTGAGACACGATCGGTTACGACGAAAGCATACCGACTGGCGCCTTGCGAAACGAACCGTCCAGCTTGATCACACAACGCTTCAGGATGGCGCCTTGAGCACCTTGCTCTGAGCGTGATGCTAATCCTTCGTCGCCGCAAACAACGAGGACGAGCGGACCAGCGCTATCGGGAGCCTCGGTTGAGCTCCCTTGGTGGCTGGACGCCAGCCCCTCCAACAGCCAATCACGATTCGATGCGCCTCGAGATGGGGAAGAGAACTCGATTGTCTCTGCCGTCGCTTTCGTGTGAGAACACGGAAGCCGCTGATTGCTCGCCGCCGACGATATTCGCGCGGAGTTGGCGTGGCAGCGCGATTGACAGGCGTCAATTCGTGACGTTACGCTGAAATGTCACAGGTAGTGCACCGCTGAGGGCGATTCCGATGTCTAGTCTTGTTCCCATCACGATTGCGTGCGCCGAATACGATCGTACCCGAGCGATCAAGAACGGACGCGTCGGGGTCGACGGGTGCGAGGTTACGTACCTGCCGCTCGATCCCGAAGAGCTTTTTTTTCGAGCGTTCCGATATGCCGATTTCGACGTCGCGGAACTGTCCTTCAACAGCTACCTGATGATGACATCGCGAAACGTGTGTCCATACGTTGCGATTCCGGCGTTTGTGTCGCGACATTTCCGGCACTCGGCGATCTTTGTTCGAACCGACCGCAATATTCGCGGCCCTGCGGATCTCAAGGGCAAGCTGGTCGGGCTTCCCGAGTACCAGCAGACCGCCAATGTCTGGATGCGGGGCATCTTCAAGGAAGAATATGGAATTGAGCCGTCAGATATCCATTGGCGGACCGGCGGGCAGGAAGAGCCGGGACGGGACGAACGAACACCCCTCAAGCTCGGAGGCGATGTCGATCTGCAGCCGATCACCGCCGGTAAGACCCTCAATCGGATGTTGATCGATGGCGAACTCGATGCGGTTTTTAGCGCGCGCGAGCTTTCGGCATTCGTTAATCGGGCGGCGAATGTCGGTCTCATGTTCCCGAACTATCGGGAAGTCGAGATGGCGTATTACCGGCGGTCCGGGATGTTTCCGATTATGCACTTGGTTGGAATTCGAAAGACGTTGGTTGAGAAATACCCATGGTTGCCCGGGTCAGTGTACAAAGCGTTCTGCGAGGCCAAGAAGATCGCCATCAATGAGATGAAAGAGATGGCAGCGTGTAAAATCACCCTGCCGTGGCCAGAAGTCTATATGCAGGATGCCGTCGCGTTGATGAGCGATGACTTCTGGCGCTACGGGGTCGCCGAGAACGCCAAGGATATCGAAACCCTTGCGCGATACTCATACGAACAGGGGCTTGCTGCCAGGAAGCTCACTGCGGAAGAAATTTTTCATCCGTCGGTGTTCGATATCTCTAAGGTGTAGAGCGGCTGGTCAACTGGGAGAGCCGCGATGTCAGTTCCCTCGCCAATCAAGTTCCTCGGTGTTTCCGGGAGCCTTCGGAAACTGTCCTATAACTCTGGAGCGTTGCGCTCGCTGGCGTCGGTTGTACCGGAGGGCGTGCTCTACGAGATCGCGGAGTTGACGGCATTGCCCTTCTACAACGCCGATGTCGAACAGGCGGGGTTGCCCGAGTCTGTCAAGACGTTTCGTGCCAAGATTGCTGCGGCCGATGCGCTGATCTTTGCGGTTCCAGAGTACAATTTCTCGCTGCCGGGGGTCCTGAAGAACGCGCTCGAATGGCTTTCGCGCCCGCCGAATCCGCCGACCTTCGGTAAGCCCTGTGCTCTGTTCGGGGCCTCCGTGAGCCCGCTCGGCACTGCCCGAGGGCAGTTTCATTTTCGTCATGTTTGTGTATCGCTCAATATGATCCCAGTGAACGTACCGCATGTCGATATTACCGATGCCAGAACAAAGTTCGACGCTCAAAGTCATTTGACAGACAGTCAGTCTCTCGTTTCCTTGCGGCAACTCCTGGGTGAATTGAAAAGTCTGACAACTCAATTGCACGGCAGTCGCGCCGATTGACCAGGATGGTCGCGACGGCAGACCGTTGGAATTTTCGGCCAACCCCTCGCGATAACAGCCTCAAATGCGTGACGAGGCGCATCATCACCCCTAGCGACCGGTTTCCTCCGAGCAGGACCGTTCGATACCGTGACCCACCTAGTAGAGGCTGTTGACACGCCCTTGAACCATTACTCTACGAAATTTTCATCGAAGCGTTTTGTGTTTTGGATACAAGAAACGCCTTCGCGTCATAATCTCGTCCTTGAAGAGCTTCCCGCTGACCAGACCAAATGGTAGTCCGCCTTTGCACGCGCGCCAAAAGGGAGAGCGCAGCGGCTAATCAAGATCGAACGGATCGTGTGTCCGCCTTGGTAAGGTTTGTGCAAATCCTGTCGTAACGGTCTTGCGGACAAATCGCGACCGTCGCAGTACCCGCTACTAAGATTGCTCAGCTGGTCGGCATCCCGGTTGAGCAAAGACCGCCGCCGCGCCCTCGTCCCGCGTCGGCTGCACGATCCGTGGGAGGGCAACTTGCCACCCGCGGCAGATTGCACTAGGTTGATAAAACAGTGATATTTCACGTCTAAGCGGCAAGCCGACGCCGAAAAATAGCCTTGGGAAAGTTAAATCGGTCAACAACGCGGATTGTCGGTTGGAGGCCAGGTTGGCTCATGGTCACCATGGAGTAACGCGCGATGTCCGAGCAGCTCATCCAGGCCAAGATGCTGGTCGCTGGGGCGTGGGAAGGCGGCCACGATCAGACGGAGATTCGAAATCCTGCGTTGCCCGATGAAGTGGTTGGAACCGCGGTGCGCGGCACGGCAGCAGACGCGGAGCGCGCGATTCGCGCATCTAAGGCCGCGCAACCGGCATGGGCGCGGAAGCGCTTTGCAGAGCGTGCCGAGATCTTAAGTGAAGCGCTGAATCGCTTTGCCACCGGAAACGAGGCGAGGGCAAGGTTGTACGCGCGGGAAAATGGTCGGGTGCTGGCGGAGGCGCTGGGCGAACTGCGCGGTGTATCGGTGGCGCAGAAGCTGACACTCGAGTTGGCACCGGACCTCGATGCGGGCCGGCAGCTGCGAGCGACTAATGGGCGGACCTTTGTCAACTACCTGCCATATGGTGTGGTCGTGTCGATCGTTCCGTGGAACGCGCCGGTGACGCTCGCGTTCCTTCACGTCATCCCGGCGCTGCTTGCGGGGAACGGGGTCGTGGTGAAGCCACCGGAGAGTTGCCCGCTGGCGCTGGTCGACGCGCTCGGAGTTATTGCTGAAGTGCTGCCGGATGGGCTCGTGAACGTGGTGACAGGGCGCTCATCCGACCTCGGAGAGGTTCTGACGACCCATCCAGATGTCGCAAAGGTGGCGTTCACGGGAGGTATCCCGGCGGGGCGTCGGATCATGGCGAATGCGGCCCAATCGATTAAGGGCGTCACCTTAGAACTCGGCGGCAACGACGCGGCGATAATCCTCGACGATGCGGACCTCAGCGAGGACGCGATGAAGCGTATGGCACATGGCGTATTTGCTGCGACAGGCCAGGTGTGCATGGCAATCAAGCGCATTTACGTTGCCGAATCCTTGTCGAAGCCGTTTCTGGGAGCGTTTACGGAGACAATCGATCGATACGTGGTAGGCGACGGACTGGAACCCGGCGTTAGCATGGGGCCGATGCATACGCGCAAGGGGCGCGAAGATGCGCTCAGTATCATCGATGACTGCGAACGCCGAGGCGCGAAGGTTAGTCGACTTGGGGGTATCCACAATAAGGCGACGTTCGAACGTGGCTATTTCCTTCGCCCAGCTGTGGTAACCGAGATCGAAGATGATGCGCTATTAATGGCCGAGGAGCAATTTTGTCCGGTCATCCCGGTCACGACCTATAAAAGCATCGACGACGTAATCCCACGCGCAAACAACACCTATTTCGGGTTGTGTGCATCGGTCTGGAGCAAGAATATCGATCGCGCACTCGATGTCGCGGGTCAAATGGAAGCAGGAACCGTCTTTGTGAACTGTCATGGCGTCACCAGCGTCAATCGCCGAGCACCCTACGGAGGTATCAAGCAAAGCGGTATTGGCCGTAAGGCAAGCATCGAGGGCATCCTGGAATATCTGCAGCTGCAGACGATCACGACCTACGGCGAGTTCGCCTGACAGGGGCGACGAAATTCGACGACCCTAAGCGCAAAGAGCGCTTCACCAAATAATCATAGGTTTCGAGTGTAACAGCGCACCGCCGGAAAGGGACCGTCTTCATGGGCTACGACAAAGGTCACATGGAATTCACGTCGCTGAACCTGAAGGAGAGTTTCAACAAAGTCGCAGGGTACCCGCCGGGCTTTTCTGAGAGGATCCTTGCAGGTTCGCTTGACGAGAAAAACAAGGTGGGAAATCGGACAAGGATTCTTCGGATTGAACCCGGAGCATTTTCGACAGTGCCATTTGTCCACGAATATTGGGAAGAAGTATTCCTGATTGAGGGTGACTTAATCTGCGGTTCGGATGCAAACGGAAAGGGCGGGGAGCAGTTCAAGGGACCCACTTATTGCGTCCGGCCACCGGGCGTGTACCACGGACCCTTCACATCGAAAACCGGTTGCTACCTACTCGAAACGCATTATTTCGCCGAGAAGTGATCCAAGAAAGGTTTGAGCCCTTTTTCTGGGCCAAGAGTTATGAGTTCTAAATGACGGTCCGGGCGCAGATGTGGACTCGCTCAGTCGATTCTTACACCGATATCCGCAATCAGCTTACGCCATTTCTGTTGCTCGTCTGCGATTTTAGCTTGGAAATCGTTACGAAAGAGCGGCTCCGCTTCGAGACCTAGTTCGGCCAAACGTCTTCGATATTCGGCGCTCTCGACCATCGTTGCGATTGATTCCACGGAACGATCGATGATAGCCGGGGGTGTGCCAGTGCGCGCGAAAGCGCCGAGCCACGTCGAAAAAACCAAGTCCGCAAATCCAAGCTCCACGACTATTGGGATGTCGGGCAATAGTGATGTCCGCCGAGCTGAGGTGATGGCGAGAGCTTTAATTTGGGGATTATGTAGATGTGGAAGAATGTCGGGCACAATCGGAAACATCACTTGGATGCGGCCCGATATAAGATCGGTGATCGCCTGAGCTTGGCCTCGATAAGGCACTTGAACCAAGGCAGTGCGGGTAATCCTCTGGAAGAGTTCGCCACAGAGATGGGTTGCGACGCCTACCCCGGAGGTGCCGTAACTTAGAATACCTGGATTTGCGCGAGCGAAACTGACCAATTCGGCAAATGTTTGTACGGCTAAAGACGAATGAATAACGCAGATATTTGGGGAGGACCACAGCACTCCGAGTGGTGAAAAGTCTTTCATGGCATCAAAACCGGGGTTCCGATAGATAAATTGATTAAAGACGTGAGTCCCGGTTGTGCCAATCAAAATCGAAGTTCCGTCGGGATTGGATCTTGCGACTTCTGCAGCTGCGAGATTGCCACCTGCTCCCGGCTTGTTCTCAACAATAACGCTTTGTCGGTGATGGTTTCGGATGTCTTCGGCAAGAAGGCGGGCCGTCAAATCCGCGCTTCCGCCAGCGGGAAATGGCACAACAATGCGAAGGGGCCGGTCAGGCCCGTCCTGAGAATTGCAGGTATTTGATGGTAATGAAATGGCTGTGCCTGCTAGGAGCACCAGGATATCGCGCCGACACAGCATTTCTGGCACCCCAATCCAGCGGTGATCGCAGACCAACGACGACCGCGAAGGCTATCTGTAACAGCTTGAAGCGAGCCCTCTCAAAAGAGTGTGAGCTACGAACGGGTCCGAGAGGGGATGCGGATCGTTTGCTGCCTTACCTTAGATGCCGCCGCTCCCCCGCGGAGGGAACGACGAATCTGTCGGACGAGAGAGTGGTGCCGGTGGAGGGAGTCGAACCCACATGCCTTTTGGGCGATCGATTTTGAGTCGATTGCGTCTGCCATTCCGCCACACCGGCCTAAGGGTGGTTATAGCGTTGGCCCGCTGCCGAGCCAACGAAAATTCAAAGCGCGGCGCTAGGCCTCCGCCGGCGCGATTTCGCGCGTATTGCGCTCCCTCCGGAGCGGGGTTTTTCGTCCGTCTGCGCGGACGCTTCGATTCGTTCGGATCGTCTCTTCGCCGGCGCCTTCGCGGTTCTTGCGCTCCCTGTGAATGTTGCCTTTCCGGACATTGATCGCTGCCGCGTCGAGCATCGTCTTAATGTGGGCGGCATAGTATTTTTCGACCATCTCGACGCTGGTGCGGCAGTTCTTGGCAATCTGGTAGATGTCCGCGCCCTCCATCAGGCGGAAGGAGATATAAGTGTGCCGAAGACTGTAGGTCGTGCGAACATTGCCGTCTCGGTCAAGCTTAAGCTTCAGCTCGTCGAGAATCGTGTTGAAAAGCTCGCGCTGGCTGGACGGGAACAGCTTGTCCGTTGGATTTGGTTTAGCCTTGTGAACTCCGTCGCGTTTGTCGCTGACGGCCGCTCCGGCTGTCGCCGACACGGCATCTTCAGCATCGCTCACGGTGCGCTCGCGTTGACTCAACCGCTGGAACGGATAGACGGCGCCCGTTGTGCTCTTGCACCATCCGACGCCGCGTTTTCCACGCACCTCGATCTCAAGGATGGTTTGCCTGGTGGCCATATCGTCCACGATCTTTACGTCGCGGAATTCTAGCCTGGCCGCCTCGTCCGGCCTCAGCCCGGTGTTCGCCATGAACAGCACATAGTCGTGCATCTGCTCGCACGCCCACCGGTGCCGATTGTTCAACGGCTGCTTGGCCCGTTGGCCGGTTGCCTTGTAGAGGTACTCGTACTCTTCCGGCGAGAACCAGGCGCGATGAGTGACTTTGCCACCAGTCTTATAGGGCTGAGAGAGATCCGGCATCGCGCTCAGCCAGCCATGACGCATCGCCGTCTTCAGCACCTGCCTGAGTGCGACCGTTTCATGATGCGTGGCGGTCCGTGACGGTGGCTTGCCTCGCTTCTCGATCCCGAGCTTCCGCCGATGAACTCGATACTCCTGGACTTTGCCGGCGGTGATTTCGGAGAGCGCCATCTTTCCGAAGTATGGGACAAGGTACACGCGCAGCATCCACTCGTAGCTTTGAACCCATCGAGGATGCCGCTCACCTTCGGTGATCGTCTCGTATTCCGCCATGAACTGGTCGGCGGCTTTCTTGAAGGTCGGTCCGGAATGCAATTCGCCGGCGCGTGCTTTCCCTCTCAGCTCTAAGTACCAGTCCTCGGCAATTTCCTTCGCGTGGGAGAGGCTCTCCTCCTTCGTCGTCGTGCGCCGGTTCTTGCCGCGGAGGTACGCGGAGCACTGCCAGAAACGGCTGTTCTCGCGCTTGTAGACGTGAAGCTTTCCACCCATCAGTTCGTAATGTTCCGCCATAATACGCAACCTCGAAACGCATCTAAACGCGATTTCGTGTAACAGATGTGTAAGGCAAGGACCATGGAGAGAGTAGAAGTAGCTTGTTGAAAAATCGGGATAAAAATCAAGTTTAGGAGTTTAGGAGTCCGATTTTGAGTCAGGCGCGTCTACCAATTCCGCCACAGGGGCACGGGACGCGGACTATAGCGGTGGAGCAAGACGGGTTAACGCAGAAATGCCATTTTCGGCGGTCGACACTGCCCCAGCAAAGGGCTATGCGGACGACCGAGGCCATTGCCGCGAGGAGCCGGGCGATGGCGCAACGCGGGCCGCGGGACGACGCCGGCGGTTCGTACCTAGACGTGGAAGCATAGTCGGTTAGCGGTTGTCGTGAACGCGCTTGGCAACGCATTCAGATTTCAGGCAATGCGGAGAACATGGGAGCCGAAACGATGAATGCCGTCTCATCCGCTGGAGTGCCCGCTCGCAGCGCGCCTGCGACGGCGCGCGTGCGCCGTCCGGTCATCGCGGCTGTCGTCATCGCGGCAGTCGGTGCTGCCACCATCCTCGGTGCCTATTACTTTCAATACGTGAAGGGGCTGCCGCCGTGTCCGCTGTGCCTTGAGCAGCGCATCGCCTATTACATCGCGATTCCGCTCGCGATCGTGATCGAGATCGCGGCGGCGTGGCGGGCGCCGCGCCGGCTGGTCGCCCTCGGTCTCGGCATCATCGCGCTCATCATGCTGTTCAATGCCGGCCTTGCGCTCTATCACGCCGGCATCGAATGGCGATGGTGGCCGGGGCCGCAGGAATGTTCCGGTCCGCTCGGCGATCTCACCACCGGCGGCGATCTCCTCTCGCAGTTGTCCAACCTCACGCTGGTGCGCTGCGACGAAGCCGCATGGCGCTTCCTCGGCATATCGCTCGCGGGCTACAACATGCTGATCTCGCTCGGCCTCGCCGCGGTTGCCGCCTGGGGCGCGGCGGGCGCCGTGCATCGGCGCCGGAGCGCCGTCACACCCTGACGGCGGTCATGATGCCGGCGGGGAAAATCTCCTCCGGCTTCGCCAGCCGATGGGCAATGCCCTGTTCGTGGGTGTAGCGCAGGAAGTACTCGAGCGTCGGGCGATTTTCCTCGATCCCGAACGGGAAAGGATCGCCGCCGAAGAGGTCGCGCATCTTGCGCGCATAGGGCGGCAGCCACGGCAGCGGATAGCGCGACACCGCCGGATCGAGCAGGCGCTCGAGGCTGCGCCGCTTCGATTCATTGAAAGCGGCGTAGAGATTGCGCGCGACCCATGGATGGGCGTCGAGGATTTCCCGCTTCATCGCGATCACGTGCATGATCGGGAAGACCTTAGTGCGCGCGAAATGCTCCTCCTCCATCTCCTGGAAATTCGGAAACAGGCGCACGACGTCCGGGTTGCCGGCGAGGAACGAGTTCGGCGGGCGAGCGATCAGCGCGCAATCGATCTCGCCTGACGCCACCATATCGCTCAGCGATTTGTCGGCGACGCGCGTAAGCTTCACGCCGGGCGGCAAGCTCAACTCCACCTTCTCGATGCGTCCCGCCTCGTTGGCGCCGGCCTGATACCAGTGCACGTCGGTGAGCTTCACGCCGGCCTCGTTGTGAAGCCACCCGCGCATGTAGACGGCCGCGGTATGTGCCCATTCCGGCGAGCCGATGGTCTTGCCCTTGAGGTCGGCCGCGGTTTTGATGCCGCTGTTGCGGTTGACGTAAAACGAGCCGAACCGGAACAGCCGCGAGGCGAACACTGGCAGCCCGATGATGTCCGGCTTGTCGCGCGTCACCTGCGCGGCGAACTTCGCGAACGACAGCTCAGTCACGTCCCATTCGCGCCCGAAGGTGAAGCGCAGGAAGATTTCGTGATGTCCGAGCGTGAGCCACAGATGCTCGATTCCTTCCGCCTGCACCGCGCCGGTGCGGAAATCGCGGAAATGATCGTAGTCGGTGGTGGCGATCGTCAGTTTGAGCTTGGCGGACATTTGATTATTCCGACCCCCATGGCTTGTGGGCGTGGTCGACGGGGCGGTCCTCGACGAGATGCGCGCAGCCGGCCTTGTGCGCCCAATAGCGCCACGCTCGCCGCGTCTCCAGCGAATAGGGCTTGTAGCCAGCGTTGCGGGCCGCGATCTCGCCGTCGTGCAGCGGCTTGATGTCGGGGCCGAGAGCGAGCGCGTTCATCTGCACGCGCGCATTGCGCGGCACATAGACCGACATGCGCACCACCTCGATCAGCGAGCGCGCGGCCGCCGCAAAGCCGTGGCCGCGCATCAAGGCCACGTTGTTGTCGGCGAGGCAGCGTGCGAGGTCGCGCGCCTGCTCCATGTTGGTCACCAGCATGTTGGTGTCGGGGCCGAACCTGTCGGCCATGTCCCACACCGGGAGGCGCGTGCCCATGAAGCTGCCGGAATGGATGACTGGGCGCAGCGGCGTCGCCGAGATCGTGAACGGCAGCACGTCTTCCGAATGTGCGTGGACCACGGCCTGCACGTCGGGCCGTGTCTCGTAGATGCCGCCGTGGATGAAGCGCTCGTGATAAAGCGGCCGGTGGTCGTCGCGAACCGGCGTGCAATCGAGGTTGAACTCGAGGATGTTGTCTTCCTCGACCATTTCGGGCGCGGTCGAGGTGGCGAGGAAAAACCGGCGCGGATTGTCGGGATGACGCACGCTCACATGGCCGTAGGCATCGACGACGTTTTCGCGGGCCAGGATGCGGTTCGCGACTACGAGGTCGCGCACCAGTGCAGAGATGGCTGTTGTCTTCTCACTCATGGCGGAAAGGACTGACCGAGCATGTGGTGCCGCGCGTAGGGTGGGCAAAGCGAAGCGTGCCCACCGCAAGACGTGGGCACGCGCGGACAAGTCCGCGCTTTGCCCACCCTACGTGATTGCCTCGGGGAATGAAATGCTGGCAGCTGCGTTGTATCGGTCTAGCTTTCAGTTCACCGACATGTTCGCGGCGCGGATCACGTCGCCCCAGCGGTGTGTTTCCTCGCGCAGGAATGCCGCCATCTCCGTGGGACTGCCGCCGACCGGCTGGAGGCCGAGCCGTTCGAGCTGCGCCTTGATGTCGTCGGCGCGCAGGATCTCGTCCATGGCAGCGTTGATCCTGGCGATGATCGGGGCGGGCGTGTGCGGCGGCGCCGCGATCGCGTTCCACGTATCGGAGCGGAAATCCGGCACGCCGGCCTCCGCCATGGTCGGCACGTCCTTCAGCGTTGCCAGGCGCTGAGGCGTCGTCACCGCCAGCATCTTGATGCGGCCGGCGCCATATTGCTCGCGCACCGCGTCGATCTGCATGAACAGAAGATCGAGATGGCCGGCGACAAGGTCGTTCATCGCCTGAGCCGTGCCGCGATAGGGGACATGAGTCAGCGAAATGCCGGTGCGGCGGGCGAACAGTTCGGCGGTGAGATGCGGCGTCGTGCCGATGCCCTGGGAACCGTAATCGATCTTGCCGGGATTGGCGCGCGCATAGGCGATCAGGCCGGCGACGTCGTCGGCCGGAAAATCGCGCCGCACCACGAGCGCATTCGGCATCCGCGTCATGATGATGACGGGCTCGAGCGCCGTCGGATCGAAGTTCAGCTTGCGGTAGAGCAGCACGTTGGTGGTGAGCGGCGCGGGCTGCGCTGACAGGAGTGTGTAACCGTCGGGCTCTGCCGCCGCGACTTCGCCGGCGCCGAGATTGCCCCCGGCGCCCGGCCGGTTCTCGACCACGACCGGTTGGCCCCATCGTGTTGTGAGGCGTTCGGCCAGAAGTCGCGCCACGATGTCCGGCCCGCCCGCGGGCGGCGCCGACACGATGATGCGCACGGTTCGGGTCGGATACTCGGCGGCACGGCAAACGATGGGCGCGAGGACACCGACGAGGCACAAGGCTGCAATTCGGATAAACGTACTCATTGCCCCGCGAGTCATCCGAAGTCCGTCATTCCGGGGCGCGAGCGCAGCTCGCGAGCCCGGAATCCACACTCCGCAGTCCGTGTTCATGGATTCCGGGCTCGCCTCCGCTGCGCTACGGCGCCCCCGAATGACGCCGCATAAGGATCGGCTTCGCAAAAATGTTCGGATATCATCGATCGTATGTCCGCACAGGGAATCGTATGTCCGCACAGGGAGAGGAACATGGGTAAGCGTACGCTTCGCATCTTGGTGGTCTCATCGCTGCTCGGTCTGTGGCCGTTCGCAGCTTCGGCGGCGTTCCATCTCGAAGAGGCAACCATTGCCGACATTCACCGCGCGATCCTTGCCCGGGAACTGACGGCGACGCAGCTGGTCGGCCTCTATCTCAAGCGGATCGAAGCCTATAACGGACAATGCGTCAAAGGAACGGTCGATCCCGCGACCGGCTTCGTGCTCGGCGACATCGAGCCGATCGAGAATGCCGGCAAGCTCGGCGCCATCATGACGCTCAACATCCGCGGCAAGCGCTCCCGCACCGATCTCGTCGACAACGATCCCGCGATTCCCGATGCGCTCGAAACCGCGCGTGGGCTGGACGAAGAATTCGCCCGCACCGGTCAGCTCAAGGGCCCCCTGCACGGCATCGTCTTCGGCATCAAGGATCAGTTCGACACGTTCGACATGCGCTCCACCAGCGGCGCCGCTGCGGCTTATGCCAACGACCGCCCGCCGCGGGACGCCGCGATCGTCGCGCGCCTGCGCGCCGCCGGCGCCATCATCCTTGCCAAGACCAACATGGGCGAATACGCCTCGGGCGATCGCAGCACGTTCGGCGGCACCACCTGCAATCCGTACGACACCTCTCGCAGTTCGGGTCGATCGAGCGGCGGCTCCGGTTCGGCGACCGCCGCCAATCTCGTGACCTGCGCGATCGGCGAGGAGACCGGCCCGTCGGCGCGCAATCCCGCCGCCAACAGCAACCTCGCCGGCATCGTCGCGACCCACAGCCTGGTGAGCCGCGCCGGCATTATCCCCGCCTCCCTCACGCGCGATCGTCCCGGCCTGCTCTGCCGCACCGTGAAGGATGTTTCGATCGTGCTCGACGCCGTCGCCGGCTACGACCCGCGCGACCCCGCGACCGCCGCAAGCGTCGGCCAGATGCCCAGCCGTTCCTATTCGGACTATGCGGCCGGTACGAGCCTCCGCGGCGTTCGCATCGGCGTCGTGCGCGAATTCATGAAGGTCCACACCAAGGCCGATGAGGCGAGCGTCGCCATCGCCGACTCAGCACTCCGCGATCTTGCCAAGGCCGGCGCGACGCTCGTCGATCCGGGCCCCGACGGTGCCCTTTTCCAGGATGCGATCGCAGCGATCTTGCCCGCGCTCGATGCGCCGCTTCTCGGCGCCGTCTACCCCGAGGTTTTCGCGCGCGGCAGCAATCTCACCGAGTTCGGGCATCATTTTCAGCGGCACCGCGAACCTGTCGCCGACGCTCACCTTGCGGATCGTCGCGGAGAGCGAACCTGCGATCTCGGGCGAAGGCTTGTTCGCCATGGAGCAATATCTGCGCGAGCGCGGCGACCGCAGTATCCGCCACGTCGCGGACCTGATCGCCAGCTCCACCTTCTACAATCATGCGCCGATCAATGGCGTCACTGCGCCGCCGAAGGGACGGCTCGAAGGTTTGCTCGCGCGCACCGAGCGCCTGACGCGCAAGAGCGACGGCAGCACCTACGTGCGCAAGCTCCCCGTCACCGCGCTCGACATCAATGGCTGGCACGCGCAACGCACGGTGCTGCAGATGCTCGTCAACAAAGTGATGGCAGACAACAGCCTCGATGCCCTCGTTTATCCGACCAAGACCATACCCGCGCCGCAGCTGGCCGCGCCGGTCGAGCCGACCAATCTCACGACCGTCCGCGAAACGGTAGCGGTGGTCATCGACGGCGAGCCGTACGAGCGCACGGTCGAGCGCGTCGTCGACCTGCGCGCGCCACTGACGCCGCGGCTGAGCTCGAACTCCGGCAGTCCGACCATCGTGGTGCCGGCGGGATTTGTCGCCGAGGTCTATGATCGCGCCACCGCGCGCGGCGCCGACGGCAGCAAGCAGCCGGGCGACCTGCTGCCGCCCAAGGCCGTGACGCTGCCGGTCTCGATGGATTTTCTTGGCCGCCCCTTCAGCGAGCCGTTGCTGCTCCGCATCGCCGCCGCCTACGAGGCGGCGACCCATCATCGCCGCCCGCCCAAAGATTTCGGTCCGCTGTCGGGCGAGCCGTAGAAGTTGAGTGCGGACCGCTCACGGCGGTCAGCACCAAAAAATCGCAACGCTATTTCGCCTCTTCGACCTCCGTGGCCGTTGCGGGGCCTTCGCCAATGATGAGGATGGTCGTGTCCTCGTCCCTGGCGCCATCCCAATGCACGCCTTTCGCGAGGTCGGTGACGAAGGTCCCGGGCTTCATGGGGACCGTCAGATGGTCGGGATCGAACTTGTTGCCGGTGCCGACCCACCAGGTCCCCGAGAGTACCGTGATAAAGCGGTCGTTGGGATGAAAGTGCGGATGGCTGGAATTACCCTTTTTCCACGTGAGCATTTGCACGTAGAGCCCCGGCATTTCCGGATCGCCCGCGAGCGTCGCTACCCGGTATCCTCCATTGTCCTTCCACGGAATCTGGCCGGGGGTAAGCAGCGTCAGCGCGCTCGGATCGCCGCCGGCATAGGGACCGGTGTTTTTCGCCACTTCGATATTGGTCGCAGGACCGTAGCCAGCGATCAGATAGGCGCCGGTCTCGTCCTTGGTGCCGTCCCAATGCACTTTCATGGCGTGATCGATGGAAAATGAGCCCTTCGGCAGCCGCGTTGCGTGAGCCGGATCGACCACGGGACCGGTGCCGCGCCATCCCGCGCCTTCGATCACGGTGATGAAGCGATCGTTCGGATGATAGTGCGCGCTGCCGAAACGGTTCGGCTTGAATTTGTTGATGTAGATGTAGAGCCCGGGCTTGGTCGGATCGCCGTGAAGGATCGTCTGATTGGTGGGAACCTGATCGCTCGGATCGCGCCACTGGAATTGGTCAGGCGTCTTGTAGATGACGGCGGTCGAATCAAGCTTGACGGCGTAGCTCCCGGTGACGATGACCGTGCCCGCCACAGCGCCGGCAAGGGCGATACGTAACCAGACGAGTTGATTGCTCATCCTGTTTCCTCCTGTTTTTCCGAAGCCGTGCGCCGCATGCTGCAATCGCCGCACCGTCGGCACTCTGCGTTTTGAAGTTTTTAGGCCAATGCCGGCGCGAGCTGCGGCTTGCGGAAGGGCTCGATGATTTCTTGCTTGATCGCGGCGATTTGCTCCTCGCTCGGCGCCATTTTGAACAGGAACAGCTCGATCCCCAGGTCGCGATAGGCCGCGAGCTGTTCGCGCACCTGCTCGGGCGGCCCGACGCATCCGCACTTCATCGCCGGGCCGACGATCTTGGTCATGATCTTTCGTGCTTCCGCCTCCGAGCCGTTGGTGGTGAGAAGGCGTGCCGCCGCCTCTCTCGCTTTTTCGACCGAGGGGCCGAAGGCAACGAAGGGATTGAACGCGTAGCGCACCTTGCGGCCGTAACGCGCCGCGATCCGGTCCATAGTGTCGATGGAGTGCCGCAGGCTCGTCATGACGTCCTGCACCGTTTCCGCCTCCTTGTCGTAGTCGAGGAACCACCAATCGCCGGTCCTCGCGACCATCTCGAGCCCGCGCGGGCTGCGGCTTGCCGTGAAGATCTCGGGGAGCTGGGGCGTCGCCGGGCGCAACAGCAATTGCGCCTCGTCGACTTGGTAGAATTTCCCGCGGTAGGAGAACGGTGTGGTGCTCCACATGCCACGCAGAATGTCGACGAACTCTTCAGCACGGATATAGCGGTCGTCGTTTTCGAGCAGCGCATCGCCGCCGAACATGTGATGTTCTTCGACGTTCCACCCGGTCACGAGATTGATCGCGGTACGGCCGAGCGTCATCCGGTCGAGCGAGGCCGCCATCTTGGCGATCAGCTGCGGATGCCAGAGCCCCGGGTGAACCGCCGTCATTGTCTTGATGCGGGTCGTCCACGAACTCACCGCCGCAGCCAGGATCCAGGCCTCGAAGTCTGCGCCGAGATGGCGTTCCGCGAACAGGATGATGTCGAAGCCGGCGCGATCGGCGGCACACAACACGCTCTTCGCGAGCGTAAACGCGGGATCGACCTCGGAGGGCGGCAGCGGCCGCAACGCACCTGCGATCGACTGCTCGATTTCCTTGGATCCCGCGGTCACATGCGGGACCGGCGCATAGAGACCAAATTGCATTGCGCCACTCCGTCGGCACTACCCGTGGCATGGACCTTGCCCCCAGGCTTGAGTAGCTTAGCGGAGAACGAGCGCCCGACGCATTACGAATCCGCAGCCCGGCTGCGCAATTCTTCGCTCTGCGAGGGCGCTAAACGAGGGGTCGTTGATGGCGGTCGATCGACCAGCGTTGGCTCAACTGTTCCTGTGCTGGCTCACCAGATTGCCCGCCAAGATAGCGGTCGCGTCCCTGACGTGCGGCCTCGTGTCGGGCAGCGCCCTTGCCGAAACCAAGATCACCGTCGGCGTTGTCAGTCCTGGCACTTCGCAGTGGCCGCAATATATCGCCGAGGAGCTCGGCTGGTTCAAAGAGCGCGGCCTGAGCATCGAGATGCAAAGCGTCGGCAGCAGCACCGCGCTGCAGCTCGCCGCCGGTTCGATCGACCTCGCGCATAGCGGCTTTCCGGAATTCATCCGCGCCACCAACCAGGGCGCGCATATCAAGATCGTCATCAACGACATCAGCGTGCCGCCCTACACGGTCTACGCCAAGCCCGCGATCAAGACGGTCGCCGATTTGCGTGGAAAGACCGTCAGCATTGGCGGCGTCAAGGATGTGACGCTCATCTATGTGCGGCCGATGCTTGCGGCTGCGAGCCTGGGCTCCAAGGATGTCGACTTCGTCTTTGCCAAGGCCGCGGGCGATCGCTTTGCTGCGCTGGCATCCGGCGCGGTCGATGCGGCGATTCTCAATCCGCCGTCGTCGTTCCGCGCCGCCGACCTCGGCTTCGTCGCTCTCGGCGAGATCAAGGACTATGTCCACGAATTCCCCTTCACCATGTGGGCGGCGAATTCGGATTGGGCGGCGAAGAACAGGCCGGCGCTCGTGGCTTTCACCAGGATTTATCTCGATGGGGTGCGCTGGCTCTACGATCCCGCCAACAAGGAAAAGGCCGTCGACATTCTCATCAAGTACGCAAGGCAAAGCCGCAAGGATGCCGCCGATTCCTACGACTACTATTTCGGCAAGCTCCACGGGTTCAGCACGGACGGGCGCCTGCGTGAGGATGCGTACCGGCAAATGACCGCAGGCATGATCGAGCTTGGCGACCTCACCGCGCCGGTCCCGCCCATGGCGAAATTCTTCGACGGCAGTTTCGTCGAGGAAGCTGCGGAGGCCCATTGATGAGCGGGCTCGCGAACAACGATGCGGTGGTCGTCACCGGCGCGGCGCAGGGCATCGGGCGCGCGATCGCACTGGCGCTTGCAGCGAAATCGGTGCGCCTCGCGCTCTGGGACGTGAACGAAGCGGGTCTCGCCGAAACCGCGGCCGCCTGTGCTGCCATCGGACCGAAGCCGATCTGCCACAAGGTCGACGTTTCGGACGACAACGCCGTGCGCGCCGCGGCGAAGAGCGTTATCGCGACCTGCGGGGTCCCGTTTGGTCTCGTGAATAACGCCGGAATTTTCCCGCGCGCCACGATCCTCAATTCGACCCCGGAGTTATGGCGTTCGGTGTTGGGTGTGAACCTGTTGGGCATGGTGTTCTGCGCCCAGGCGCTGGTCCCGTCGATGATGGCGCGGAAGCGCGGTGCCGTCGTCAATCTTGCGTCCGGTCGCGCGCTGCAGGGAACGCCGCGCGGTGCGCACTATGCGGCGTCCAAGGCCGGCGTGGTGTCGTTGACGAAATCGATGGCGTTGGAGTTCGCCTCGGGCGGCATTCGCGTCAACGCGGTCATTCCCGGCATCACCGAAACGGCGCAGCCGCTCGCGGATATGACGCTTGAAGAACTCCATGCGCTGGGCGGCAAATTTCCGCTCGGCCGCGCCGGTCAACCCGATGACATTGCCGACGTCGTGGTGTTCCTGCTCAGCGACGCGTCCCGCTACATGACCGGGCAGTCGGTCGCGGTGAACGGCGGCGCGATCATGATTCCGTAAGCCTCGGCAAGGAGAGAGCCATGACTGATGCCAAGCACCAGGTTCGCCGCGCGGGCATCGCGCTGGCGGCGGCCATTACGATGTCGGCGGCTTCGCTAGCCCCGCAGGCTCATGCCGAAAGCCAGATCATCGAAGGCTTCGTCAGTCACGGCGCCCTGCAATGGCCGGAGTACATCGCCAGCGAGTTCGGCTGGTTCAAGGCCAACGGCGTCAGCGTCGACATGCTGGTCGTGGGTTCCGGGGCGGCCCAGCAGCTCGCCGCCGGCGCGCTGAACCTCGGCTACAGCGGCTTTCCCGACTTCGTGCGCGCCGCCAACCAGGGCGCGCCGGTCAAGATCGTGATCAACGGCATTTCCTCTCCGCCCTACGCAGTCTACGCGAAGCCCGCGATCAAGCGCATCGCCGATCTCAAGGGCAAGACCGTAAGCATCGGCGGCGGCAAGGACATCACGCTTGTCTACATGGAGGCTTTTATCGGCTCGGCGGGACTGAAGGCCGCCGATGTCGATTTCGTCTACGCCAAGGCGACGCAGGATCGATTGGCGGCGCTGATATCGGGCGGCGCCGACGCAGCCATCCTCTATCCGCCGTCGTCGTTCCGCGCCGCTGCCGCGGGCTACACGGATCTCGGCGATATCGAGCCGCATCTGAAGGGTTTTCCGTTCACCGTCTGGGCGGCGAACACGACCTGGGCGGCGAAGAACCAGGAGGCCATGCGCGGCTATGTCAAAGCTTATAGCCGTGCGGTCGGCTGGCTCTACGATGCAAAGAACAAGGCGCAGGCCGTCGACATCCTGGTGAAGTTCGCGAACCAGGATCGCAAGGACGCGAGCGATACCTACGACTATTTCGTCACCAAGCTGCGCGCTTTCAGCACCGATGGGCAGATCGGCGCGGACAGCTACAAGAAGATGACCGACGCGCTTGTCGGCCTCGGCGACCTCGCGCTCCCCGTTCCGCCAGCCGACAAGTTCTACGATCCGTCCTTCGTCAAAGCGGCCTGGTCGACGACGAGCAACTGACCGGTAGGGTGACGCGCGTGTGATCGCGAGGGACGAATCGACAGAATTGTTGTGCGAGACTTCGGTTCAGCGCCGGAATGCCCAGCCTGTCATCCGGCGTTCCAACACCGCGCACAGCACATAAAGAACGATGCTCATCCCGGCGACGAGCAGCAGCCCAGCGAACACCAGCGGCACCTGGAAGCGCGACGCCGCCGACAGCATCAGAAACCCGATCCCCTTGTTGGCAGCGACGGTCTCGGAAATGACCGATCCGATGAAGGCGAGCGTGATCGCGATCTTCAGTGCTGCGAAGAGGTACGGCATCGATTGGGGAATGCCGACCTTGCGAATGACGTCGAAGCGGCTCGCGCCCAGCACACGAAGCACGTCACGCATTTCCGGTTCGACGCTGGCGAGCCCGGTCGCGACGTTCACCGTGATCGGAAAGAAGGAAATCACGAACGCGGTGATGATGGCGGGGACGGTGCCGATGCCGAACCAGATCACGACCACTGGAACCAGAGCGACCTTGGGGACCGCATTGAATCCGATCAGCAGCGGGTAAACCGTCTCGTAGACGCCAAGCGAACTCCCGACCGCGATGCCGAGCAAGACGCCGATGACGATCGCGACGCCAAACCCCGCAACCGTGGTCAGCAGGGTCTGCACGCCGTGGATGAACAATGGCTCGCGGAATTGAACCATGGCCTCGAAAATCTGGGTCGGCGCCGGCAGCACGAAAGCGGGGATCGAAAACAACCGGCAGCTCAGCTCCCAAACCAGCAACAAGCCGATAGCGGCGAGCCATGGACGGGCCCGCTTGATGATCATGATCGTGTTCATTGCACCCCGATCTCGGTGCCGCGTGCGTGCGGCACGTCGGCGTTCGACAGTGTAGCCGCGGTCGAACGGTCGTGTCATGGTCTCGGCCGCCGACCGACCCTGCGCGCCCTCAAGCACGGGAAACGGAGTTGCCAGAGCGCTGCTCATGAAGAAGCTTCTTCGTATTACCGGTGCGTGGATTGCGCAGGTGGACGATCCGCCGACCATCCTCGACGGTACCGACCTGTGGATCTCCGAGGGCCGCATCCTCGCGTTGTCGCCGGTGGGCGGGCCACCGCCGGCCGAAGGTCAGGTCGAAACCCTGTCGTTCCGAAACGCCATCGTCATCCCGGGGCTCATCAACAGTCATTCCCATTCGGCATCATCGCTGCTGCGGGGCTGCGTCGGCGGCGAACCGCTCGATCTCTTCGTGATGGATGCGATGGCGCGCCGTGCGCCGAAGCCGTTGCGACAGGTGCGTGCCGGCGTCCTGTTGCAGGCGACCGAAATGCTCAAGCGCGGCGTGACTGGCGCGGTCGACCATTTCCGGCATGCGGGGCTGCCGACGGTGGAAGCGGTTTCGGCCGCGTTCTCGGCTTACCAGCAGGCCGGTCTCCGTGCCGCGGTTGCGCCGATGTACGAGGACAAGCGCTACATCGATTCCCTTCCGATCGATCTTGCCGATTTGCCGCCCGATATCAGGGACCGCTGGCTCGCGAGCAAGCCTCCGCCGCCGGAGAGCTATTTCGCGATGATGGAGGAGGTGGCGGCCGAATGGCGCGGGCGCGATCGCGTACAGCTTCTGCTCGGTGTCGATGGGCCGCAACGGTGCACGCCGCATCTCCTCGAGTTGACCGGCGATTTTGCGGCACGTCACAACATCGGCCTGCATACCCATGTGCTGGAGGCCAAGACTCAGGCGCTCGTCGCGCCGGCCGACCACGGCGGCAGCTTCGTTGCGTATCTCGACCGTTTCGGACTGGTCGGACCCAAAAGTTCGTTCGCACACTTCGTCTGGTGCACGGAGCGGGACATCGAACTTGCCGCCGAGCGCAAAGTGAACATCGTCAACAACCCGGTGAGCAATTTGCTGCTGGGCAGCGGCCTGCAGCCGACGGCAAGGCTGCTCGCGGGCGGGGTGACGGTTGCTCTCGGATCGGACGGCAGCAGCGGCAACCCCATCAGCCTCTTCGAGCAGGCCAAGTTTTCGATGCTGCTGAGCCGCATCAGCGAACCGGATTGCGAGCGCTGGATCACGGCGCCGCGGGCGCTGCGGATGGCGACCGCCAACGGCGGCGCGGTGTTGGGCGAGCCGGGCACGCTCGGCGTCATCAAGGTCGGCGCTCACGCCGATCTCGTGGTCATCGACCTCGATAGTCGCGCTTATCGCCCGCTGGGGGATATCTGGAATCATCTCGTGATGTACGAGACCGGCGAGGGCGTCGACACGGTGCTCGTCGGCGGCGAGGTTGTCGTGCGCAACGGTCGTTGCACCAAGGTGAACGAGGAAGATGTGCTCGCTGAAGCCGAAGAACTCGCCGGCGCCGATCGCGCGGCGAACGAGCCGTTCTTGGCCAAGGCGCGAGCCGAGCGTGGCGTGTTCCAGGCGCTCATCCTCAAGGCGTTGCAGAAGTCGACCCAAATCGATCGCTTCGCCCACCTCGATTGAATAACGTCGTCTCGCGCCTTCCAGATGACGCCCACAGCCTATGGTAGCGCGCGCCGCGCGCCGCGCAGTGGCATGGCGTTTGCTTATTTTTCATACTCGGCACAGCCTTGGATGATCAAATCGCGGGAGGTCCCATGCGGCGCGCGTCTCGATGGATCAACAGTGCAGCATTTGTTTTAGCGCTGGCGTGCGCGTTTGAGTCGGCTGTTTATGCGCAAGCACCGTTGACGCCGGTACGCTTCCGCTTGGATTGGGTCTGGCAGGCGCCGCAATCGATTTGGACGCTCGCTTACGAGCGCAAATATTTTCAGGACGAAGGCCTCGACGTGACCATCGATCGCGGTTACGGCGGCCCGGACACCATCGGCAGCGTCGCATCCGGCGCCTATGACATCGGCTTTTCCGACGTCAATGGTCTGGTCGAGTTCAACGCGAAGAATCCGGATCACAAGACGAAGGCCGTCTTCATCGCCTATGACGCGACGCTCGGTGCGATCATCACGCGCAAGGGCAACGGCATCAACACGCCCAAGGACCTGGAGGGCCGCGTCATCGGCGCGCCGGTCACCACCGGCGGACGCACGCTGTTCCCGGCCTTCGCCAAGGCCAATGGCATCGACGAGAGCAAGATCACCTGGGAGACCATCAGCATCCAACTGCAGGATCAACAATTCGCGCAGGGGCGGTTCGATGCCGTCGCAAGCTATGCCACCACGTCGCTTCTCAATTTGAAGCTGTTGGGCGTCGACCTGAAGAAGCTGACGGTCTTCACCTTCTTCAAGAACGGGCTCGATCTCTACGGCAGCTGTCTCCTGGTTCGCCCCGAGTGGGCCGAGGCCAATCCGGAGACCGTGCGCAAATTCCTGCGCGCGACCATGCGCGGCATGCAGGCCATGTTGGCCGACAAGAAGGCGGCGATCGCCTCGCTGCAAAAGCGCGACCCGTTGCTCGACACCCAGACTGAAATCGATCGGCTCGATCTGATGATCGAGATGGCTCTGAAAACACCAAGCGTCGAAAAGAACGGCGTGAGCTTTGTCGATCCCGACCGCATGGATCGTGGACTGGCGATCGTCGCCAAAGCCTTCAATGTTTCGCCCGTGCCGAAGACGGCGGACATTTTCACCGATGCGTACCTGCCGCCGGCAAAGGACAGGCAGCTAAAGTTCTGACCGCGGCCGCCGCCGACGATCTGCGCAATCGCGCCGCCGCCGCCGCGGTGGGCCCGAGGCTCGACCTGTGGCGAAATGCCGATCATAATGCTGTTGGGGGCCATTTCCCGGCCGCGTGGCCGGAGACGGGAACGCACAGATGAAGACCGCTACCGCGCTGTCGCCCTCCTCGCTCCTCGTTGCTGCCGCGATAGCGGCGACCATTTTCGCGGCGCCCTCCGCAACAGCCCAGACCAAGATCGGTTTCCAAGCGCCGCTCACCGGCGCGGCCGCGACAGATGGCGTGTCCGCCAAGATCGCGGCGGAACTCGCGGTGGCGCGCATCAATGCGTCAGGCGGCGTGCTTGGCCAGAAGATCGAGCTCGTGACCTATGACGACCAGGCCAAGACCGACGAGGCGGTGTTCACGGCCAACAAGCTCGTCGGGCAGGACGGCGTCAAGTTTGCGGTGTCCGGGAGTTATTCGGCCTCGGGCCGTGCCGCCGCGCCGATCTTCCAGACCGCGAAAGTGCCGTTCATCTCCGCTTATGGCGTGCATCCCGACATCACGCGCGCCGGCGATTTCGCCTTCCGCACCGTCCATCTCGGCCAGCCGCAGGGGCGCGCCGGCGCGAAATTCATCGCCGACAATCTCGGCATCAAGGAGATTTCCATCATCTCCATGGACAACGATTACGGCCAGGCCACGCTCGAAGGCTTCAAGAGCGTGCTCGGGCAGTTCGGCATCAAGGTGCTCGGCGAATACAGCTATCCGCTGCGCGACCGCCAGTTCGGCTCGATCGTGGCGAGCGTCAAGCGCGACAACCCGAAGGCGATTTACATCACAGGTTACTTCTTCACCGCGGGCCCATTGGTGACGCAGCTGCGCGCCGCCGGCATCACCGCTCCGATCGTCGGCTCGCAGGCGTTCGATGCGCAAAAGCTGATCGAGATCGCCGGCGCCGCGGTCGAAGGCGTCTATATCGTCGCCGGCCTCAACCGCGATCGCGACAGTGCGGAACTCAAATCCTATCTCGCGGATTTCGAAAAGCGGGCCGGCTATCCGGGCGAAAACGTCGGCGCGACCACCTACTCGGCAATCGCACTGATGGCCGACGCCATCAAGCGCGCCGGCTCGACCGATCCGCAGAAGGTGCGCGATGCGCTCGCGGCAACGAAGAACTTTCCGCATCTTGCCGGCGAGCTTGTGAGCTTCAATTCGCTGCGCGAGATCAACATGCCGCTGAACGTCAATGTGGTGAAGGACGGCCATTTCCGCCATTTCGCCTGGATCGACGATCTCAAGCTCCTCGCGCCGCCAACCGAGTGATGCGGGCGGCTGTCGCTCTGCCTTTCGGTGATTGGAGCGGGAGTGGCATCATCTCAGTAAAACGAAGACGGTTTTCCACCATTCGAACCTTCCACCTCGTCATCGTCCGGCTTGACCGGACGATCCAGTAACCCCTGTCTCGCCGAATGGGGCACGGCGGGTGCCCTAACCGAAAGGCTGGTGGTTACTCGATGCCCCGCTTGAAGCGGGGCATGACGATCGAAGACGAAGCCAGAGTTCAGAGTCTAACGACAAACAGCTTCTAACCGCCATCTGAGTCTGAAATCACTAACGCCCTCCCGAACCGCTGCCGCAAATCCGGACGCCGCGTGTACTACATCGACCTGACGCTCAACGGCCTGATCTTCGGCAGCATGTATGCGCTGATGGCGGTCGGGCTGACGCTGGTCTACGGCCTGCTGCGCATCCTCCATGTCGCCCATGCCGCGGTTTACGCCTTCGGCGCCTTCGTCACGGTCATCGTCGCAAACGCCGCGGGCAGCATCGCGCTCGGCATCGTGGCGGCGATGGTGGCCTCGGCGCTGCTCGGCGCGGCGATCTATCGTCTGCTCTACCAGCCGCTGCTGGCGAAGCCGCCTTATGTGGCGATGATTGCCTCGGTCGGGCTCCTGATCTTCATGGAAGATGCCTTTCGCATCGCGTTCGGTGAGCAGGGCCTGACGTTCCGAAGCGATCCATATCCGACGCAGATCTTCGACGTGTTCGGCCTCACCATCAATTCCGTGCAGATCGCGATGATCGTCGCGGCCACGCTGTGTCTCACCGCGCTCGAGCTCTTCATCACGCGGACGCGGATCGGCACGGCGTGGCGCGCCACGGTGTCCAACCCGACCATCGCGGAAAGCTTCGGCGTTGACCCGATCGCGGTCCGCTATCTCAATTTCTTCATCGGCTCGGCGCTCGCCGGCCTCGCGGGCGCGTTGATCGCGCTCCTCAACAATTTCGTCGAGCCGTCCATGGGTTTCGTCGTGAGCTACAAGGCCCTCGCCATCATCGTGCTGGGCGGGCTCGGCAGTATTCGCGGCACGCTGCTCGCAAGTCTTGCGCTCGGGATGATCGAATCCTTCGGCACCATTGCGCTCCGCGCCTATATCGATCGCGATGCGCTGGCGTTCCTGTTCCTCATCATTGTCCTGATGATACGCCCACAGGGCCTGACCGGGTCGCGCGCGGCATGAGCCTCTACGCCTACAGCCTGCTGTCCATCATCGGCATCAACATCATGCTGGCCGTGAGCCTCAACCTGATCACCGGCTTGTGCGGGCAATTCAGTCTCGGCCACGCCGCCTTTTACGGCGCCGGCGCCTATGCCGCCGCGCTGTGCGCGGTGGCGGGCTATGGCGTACCGATCGCGCTGCTGTGCGGCCTCGTGGTCGCCGGCGTGCTCGGCTTCATCGTCGGCTTTGCATCGGTGCGGCTGCGCGATGATTTTCTCGCGGTGACGACCATCGGCGTCGGCTTCCTGCTGGTCGGCTTTGTGCGCAAGCAATCCTGGCTTGGTGCCGAGATGGGGATCAGCAAGATCCCGCCCAGCGGACTCGGGCCCCAGGGCAACGCGGCACTGATCGTCGCCTTTGCGGTCGCGACCATCGCCTTCAGCCTCTATCTCAATCGCAGTTGGATGGGCTTCGCGTTCCGCGCCGTTGGGGATGACGAGCAGGCGGCGCGCACGGTCGCAATTCCCGTTTCGGCCTACAAGCTGGTGGCGTTTGCGATTGGCACCGCCATCGCCGGGCTCGCCGGCGGCCTCTATACCTATTTCACCCAGTTCATCGTGCCGGACTCGTTCGGTTTCATCCTGTCCGTGACGCTGATGGCCATGGTGGTGATCGGCGGCACCGGCTCGACCTGGGGCGTCGTCGCCGCGACGATCTTCCTCACGCTGTTGCCGGAAGCATTTCGCTTCATCAACGATTACCGCCTGCTGATCTATGGCGGTCTCCTGGTGCTAATCATGCGTTTTGCGCCCGGCGGCCTTGCCGGGATCGTGACGTCGGTCACGCGAAGGCTTCGCAGCTCATGACAACGATCCTCGAGGCGCGATCGATCGCTGTCCGGTTCGGCGGCCTGAGCGTCCTTGACGACGTGTCGTTTGCGGTTGCCGAAGGCGAACTCGTCGGCTTGATCGGCCCCAACGGTGCCGGCAAGACGACCCTGTTGAAAATCATCGCCGGCGTGTTGCGGCCGAATGCGGGCCACATTCTGCTGCACGGCGAGGATGTCGGCCGGCTGTCGACGGCGGCGCGCGTCCGGCGCGGGCTCGCGGTCACGCATCAGATCGTTCGCCCGTTTCGGTCGATGAGCGTGCTCGACAATGCGGCGCTCGCCGCCGGCCATCGGATCACGTCCAATCCGTTGACGGCGCTGTTTCACGCGTCGCGCAAGGCGGAGGACGATCGCGCCCGCGCACTCCTTGCCCGCGTCGGCCTCGGCAATCTGGAGCGAAGCGCTGTCAGCGGACTTCCGCTCGGCCATCTCAAGCGCCTCGAAGTGGCGCGGGCGTTGGCAGTCGAACCCAGCGTCGTGCTGCTCGACGAACCGCTCGCCGGCCTCAACCACCGCGAGGCCGCCCAGCAGGCCGACACCATCGCAGCACTCAACACCGGCGGCATCACCACCATCCTGATCGAGCACAATCTCGGCGAGGTGGTGCGGGTCTGCAAAAGGCTCATGGTGCTCGACGGCGGCCGCATCATTGCCGATGGCGCGCCGCAGGAGGTGATCGCCGATCCGCGGGTCCGCGAAGCCTATGTCGGAAAGAGCGGCGATCATGCTGCGGCTTGAGCATTTGAGCTGCGGCTACGGCTCCGTGCGCGCCGTCGAAGATTTATCGTTGGAGCTTGCCGACAGCCGTTCGCTGGCGTTGCTCGGCCCGAACGGCGCCGGCAAGACCTCGACCATTATGTCGATCATGGGTCACACGACCATTCACGGCGGCCGCATTCTGTTTGACGGCGGCGACATCACGCATGCGCCGCCGGTCGACCGCGTCGCCCGTGGCATTGCGCTGGTGCCCGAGGGTCGGCGGCTCTTTTCCGACCTGACCGTGGAGGAGAACCTGACGGTCGGCGGCTATCGCCGCACGGTAGCGGCGGATCGCAGAAACCGCGCGCGGGTCTATGGCCTGTTTCCGCGTCTCGCCGATCGGCGCTGGCAGGTGTCGGGGTCGCTGTCAGGAGGCGAGCAGCAGATGCTCGCGATCGGACGCGCCATGATGGCCGAGCCCAAGCTTCTCCTCATCGACGAGCTGTCGCTTGGCCTGATGCCGGCGATGGTCGATCTCTGCTTCGATGCGTTGGCGACGCTGAAGTCCGAAGGTGTTGCCATTCTGCTGGTCGAGCAGAACACCGCGCGCGCCCTCGCCTTTACGGATAAGGTATGCGTGATGACCTCAGGCTCGCTCGTCTATGCGGGACCTTCGGCCGAGGCGATTAACAACGAGAACCTCTTCGACGTCTTCGTCAATGCGCCGCGGCAGTAGCGCACAAGGTCAAGGCGGGCGCAGCCTGTAGAGTGGGCAAAGGCGCGCTCTTCGCGCCGTGCTCACGCGGATTGCTGACGGTGGGCACGCTTCGCTTTGCCCACCCTACGTTGATTGGTTTTATCGGAGCAATCATGCGGCGCATTCTCGGGGCAAAAGACGTGGAAGCAGCCGTCAAGGGCGGCTCCGTCTTCGCGGCCGGCGGCGGTGGCTTCGCGGATCACGGCCGCATGCTGGGCGCTGCGGCCGTCAACGCCGGCAAGCCCGAACTCGTGTCGATGGACGAGGTGCCGGACGAAGCCTGGATCGCAACTGCCGCCGCCATCGGCGCGCCCGCCGGCACGACCTCATGGGAGATGCGCGGCGTCGACTACGTCAAATCCGTCGAGCTGGTGCAGGAGGCGCTCGGGGCGCCGATCTACGGCCTGATGATCGGACAGAACGGCAAATCGAGCACGCTGAACGGCTGGCTGCCGTCCGCGATCTTAGGGACCAAGGTGGTCGATGCCGTGGGGGACATCCGGGCCCACCCGACGGGCGACATGGGCTCCATCGGCTTGGCAAACTCGCCGCAGCAGATGATCCAGTCCGCCGTCGGCGGCAATCGCGACGGCAACAGTTACATCGAGCTCGTGATCCGGGGCGCGACCGCGAAGATTTCGCCGGTGCTGCGCACCGCGGCCGACATGGCAGGCGGCTTCATCGCGTCGTGCCGCAATCCGCTTCCCGCCGCCTACGTGAAAACGAACGCGGCGCTCGGCGGTATCTCGATCGCGCTGGCGCTCGGCGAAGCAATCCTGGCGTCGGAACCAAGGGGCGGCGCTGCCGTCATCGACGCGATCTGCCGGCAAACCAACGGCGAGATCATCGGCCAAGGCAAGGTGCAGCGTAAGGCCGTGACCTACACCAATGCCGCATTCGACGTCGGCACCATCACGATCGGCGACGGCGACAAGGCCGTCACGCTTCATGTCATGAACGAATACATGGCAGTCGATGGTGCGAACGGCGCGCGGCTTGCGGGCTACCCCGACGTCATCGCAACGCTCGACCGCGACGGCACGCCGGTGAGCGTCGGCGAGTTGCGCGAGGGCGACGAGCTTCTGGTGCTGCGCATCGCGAAACAGCACATTCCGCTGTCATCGAGCGTGACCGATCCTTCGGTCTATCCATTCGTCGAGAAGACGCTCGGCATCACGCTTGCCGACTATGCCCTCGGACGGTCGAGATGAAGCGAACGTTCTCCGTCACGTCTGGGGGGCAGATTCGTTGCCGCGGCTGGCGGCAGGAAGGCTTGCTGCGCCTCCTGGAGAACGTCCTCGCCGTCGGCGAAGACCCGGACAATCTCATCGTCTACGCCGCGCTCGGCCGTGCCGCGCGCGACTGGCCGTCCCATGACCGCATCGTCGAGACACTGAAGACGATTCGCGATGGCGAAACCCTGCTGGTGCAGTCCGGCAAGCCCATCGGCGTCATCCGCACCCACGCCAAGGCGCCGGTCGTGATCATGGCGAACTGCAATATCGTCGGCCGCTGGGCGACGGCCGAGACGTTCTACCAACTCGCTGAGAAGAATCTCATCTGCTGGGGCGGGCTCACGGCCGGCGACTGGCAGTACATCGGCTCGCAAGGCGTGATCCAGGGCACCTATGAGATCTTCATGCGGATCGCCGCGCGTCATTTCGGCGGCGATCTCGAAGGGCGCTTCGTGCTCACGGCGGGCCTCGGCGGCATGGGCGGCGCCCAGCCGCTCGCCGGCACCATGGCGAAGGCCGCGATCCTGTGTGTCGAAGTCGACGAAGCGCGCATCGACAAGCGCATCGCGGTCGGATTTCTCGACGCCAAGACAAGCTCGCTCGATGAGGCGCTGGCGATGATCGAGCGGGCACGTTCCGAGCGGCGCGCGCTGTCGGTCGGGCTCTGCGGCAATGCCGCCGACATCTACCCGGAGATCGCGCGCCGCTGCATCGTGCCGGACGTCGTCACGGACCAGACCGCCGCGCATGATCTCGTCTACGGCTACGTTCCGGCAGGCCGCTCGCTTGACGAGGTACGCGCCCTGCGGACAACGAATCCAACGCTGCTGATGGAGGAGTCCACGCGCTCCATCGTGCGGCACGTGTCGGCCATGCTCGATTTCCAGAAGCGGGGCGCCGTGGTGTTCGATAACGGCAACCTGATCCGCACTCACGCCCGCAACGGCGGGGTCGCCAATGCGTTCGATATTCCGATTTTCACCGAGGCGTTCCTGCGTCCGCTGTTCGCCCGTGCCATCGGGCCGTTCCGCTGGATCGCGCTCTCGAACGATCCCGACGACATCCGCAAGATCGACGATCTCGTGCTCGAGAAGTTCGGCGACAACCGGATCGTAACCAATTGGGTGCGCCTCGCCCGTGTCCACATTCCGTTCGAAGGCTTGCCGGCCCGCATCGCCTGGCTCGGCCACGGCGAACGCACGGAACTCGGCCTCGCCGTGAACAAGATGGTCCGGGAGAACCGGCTGTCCGGGCCGATCGCGTTCACTCGCGACCATCTCGATGCTGGCGCCATGGCGCATCCCAACATCATGACGGAGAACATGCGCGACGGCTCGGATGCGATTGCCGACTGGCCGCTCATCAACGCCATGGTCAACTGCGCGTCGCAGGCCGATTTGGTGGCGATCCATTCCGGCGGTGGCGGCTACGCCGGCTACATGACGAGCGCGGGCGTCACGTTGATCGCCGACGGCACAGAGGCCGCCGACGAGCAACTCCAATTGTCGCTGACGAACGATACCGCGACCGGGATCATGCGTTATGCCGACGCTGGCTACGAGGAATCTTTCGACGAGGCGAAACGCGCCGGCATCCAGCATTTCCGTCTGTGACGATGGCGTCGATCACGCAAATGCCGCGAACCAACATGACCGATCAGAGCATGCGCGGCGTTATCGCCGCGCTTGAGGCGGCCGGCGAGCTTCATCACGTCAAGCGCCGGGTCGACCCGCGGTTCGAACTGGGCGCCGTCCTCAAGCTGCGCGAGGACGGCCCGGCTTTGTTGTTCGAGCAGCCGGGCGACGGCACCGTTCCCGTGATCGGCAATCTGCTGACGACGCGGGCGCGCATTGCTCGCGCCCTTGCGATCCCGCCGGATCAGCTCGACGGCCGCTTCGCGGATGCGCTCGCCAGTCCGATTGCGCCGGTCATAGTCGATCATGGCCCGGTCCAGGACGTCGTGCACGAGCGCGACATCGATCTCGCCCGCCTGCTTCCGGTGCCCACGTGGTTCGAGCGCGAAGCCGCGCCTTACATCACGGCGGGTGTGATCGTGGCGAAGGACCCGGAGACCGGGCGCCGCAATGTCTCGGTCGCGCGGTTGCGGCTTGAAGGCGGCGCGCGGATGACGGCGGGGATCGCCCGCAACCATCATCTTTACGCGCTCCTGCAAAAGGCCAAAGCGCGCGCTCGCAAGCTTGAGATCGCCGTTGCGATCGGAAACCATCCGGCCGTGCTGCTGGGTTCGCAGCTTTATCTCGGATTAGGCGACGACGAGTACGGCCCGATCGGCGGTCTCCTGGGCGAGCCGCTGCAGCTCGCGAGATGCCGCACGGTCGATCTCGAAGTGCCGGCGTTTGCGGAGATCGTGCTCGAAGGCGAACTCGATCCGAACGAACTCATCGACGAAGGTCCGGTATCGGAATTTCACGGCTTCTACGTCAATTACGGTCCCGGCGTTGGCGGAACGATCCGCCGCGTCACCCACCGCAAGGACGCGATCTATCAAGCGATCCTGCCCGGCTACGCCCGCGAGCATTGCCTCCTCGGCGCGACTGCGATCGGCGCCACCCTGTGCCAGGCCCTCCGGCGCATGATCCCGGCGGTGTCTCGCGTGCTCATCACCGAAGGCGGAATGGGACGGCTGCATGCGGTGATCGCAATGCACCGGCCTGCGCTCGGCGAAGGCAAGCGCGCCGCATTGCTGGCGATGGGGCACGTCAACCTGCTGAAGCTCGTGACCGTGGTCGATGACGACATCGACATCGAAAATCCGCACCATGTCGAATGGGCGCTCGCCGCGCGCTTCCGCGGCAGCGAGGACCTCATCGTCCTCCCCGCGGTCAAGGCGGACCGCTGCGATCCCGTGCAAGAGAATCTGACGGTGACCAAGATGGCGATGATCGCGACGACGCGTCCGGGCGATGGCGAGCCGCTGACCCGGTCCGAATTCGCCCGCCAGCCCGATGCTATCCTCGATCGCGTCCGCCGCGACCGCGATCTCTACTGAAAGCGCGGCATCACGCCACCATCTCGCGCACCAGCGGGATGACCTTGCTGCCGTAGAGCGAAATGCAGCGCATCATTTTCTCGTGCGACAGTGCGCCGGCGCTGTATTTCATGTCGAACCGCGAAAGGCCCAGCGCCTTCACCGTCGCAGCGATCTTGCGCGCGACTGTCTCCGGCGAACCGACATAGAGCGAGCCGCGCTCGGCTTCAGAATCGAACTCCGCGCGCGTCATCGGCGGCCAGCCGCGCTCGGCACCGATCCTGTCGCGCATCTGCTTGTACGGCGTCCACAGTTCCTCGCGGGCCTGCTCGTCGCCGTCGGCGATGTAGCCCGGCGAATGCACGCCGATCGCCTGCGGCGGCTTGTCGACCTGCGTATACGCTCGCCGATAGAGATCGGCATAGGGGACGAATCGTTTCGGATCGCCGCCGATGATGGCGAGCATCAGCGGCAGGTCGTAGCGGACGGCGCGGACGACGAACTCGGGGCTACCGCCGACGCCGACCCAGGTCTTGAGGGGAGGCTTCTCGACCGGCGGAAACACGCGCTGATTGGTCAGCGCCGGGCGGGTTTCGCCGCGCCACGTCACCACGTCTTTCCGGATCAGCGCCGAGAACAGGTCGAGCTTCTCCTCGAACAGCTTCTCGTATTGCGAGAGGTCATAGCCGAACAGCGGAAAGGACTCGATGAACGAGCCGCGCCCGACCGTGATCTCCGCGCGTCCGCTGGAGGCGGCATTAAGGGTCGAGAACCGCTCGAACACGCGAACCGGATCGTCCGAGCTCAGCACCGTCACCGCCGAGCCGAGGCAAATCCGCTTGGTGCGGCCCGCGATGGCGCCGAGCACGACCTCGGGCGCCGAGATGGCAAAGTCCGGCCGATGATGCTCGCCGACGCCGAAACAATCGATGCCGAGTTCATCGGCAAGAGCCGCCTCCTCGATGACGTCGCAAATCACCTGCGCATGCGGCAGCGGGCGGCCGTCACCCCCCGCTGTGATGTCACCGAAGGTGTCCAGCCCGAATTCCAGAGTGTTTGCCATGCCCGTTCACACTAGTCGCAGATGCAACAATTCTTAGCCCGTGACGGGAACGAAGCGCAAATCGCATCGACGGGATGACATTTCTGCGACGCTCGGATCGGCAACGAGCGGCAAAATCGGCCAAAAGCCCGCAAGCGCAGCAAAGTCGCGCGCCGCAGCGAAACCTATTTGCGGGTCCGTGGTTGCTTTGTCGCGGGCGCAACCGGCCTTGTGCCGATAGCAACGCGATGCACCCGCATAAGCTCAAGAACTGAACGCAATTAATCCCACCGTAACCCTCACGCGAGGAAGGCGTCATGAGAGCTCAATTCGGTCGCGGCCGCGCCGCGAAAATCGCTGCCAAGACAATCGCTGCCAGGACTTTGCCGTTCGCGACCCTGCCGGTCGTCGGCATGCTGTTCGGAGTCGCTTCTCCGACATTTGCGCAAACGCCGCGCAACCCGGCCGGCCCGTCGGCGCAATCGTGCGCCGGTGACAACGGCGGCATCACGCTGCCGTCCGGATTTTGCGCGACCGTATTCGCGGACAATGTCGGCCACGCGCGGCACATGGTCGTCGCGCCGAACGGCGTCCTCTATGTCAACACCTGGAGCGGCCGCTACTACGGCAACGACATGCCGCCGGACGGCGGATTTCTGATCGCGCTCCAGGATACCAAGGGCGACGGCCGCGCCGATGTGGTCAAGCGCTTCGGCGCTACCTTCGCCGAAGGCAATCACGGCGGCACCGGCATCGCGCTCTACAACGGCGCGCTCTACGCCGAGACCAACGATCGCATCGTGCGCTATGCGTTGCCGAGTGGAACGGTCGCGCCGACGGCCAAGCCCGAGACGATCGTGTCGGGGCTGCCGCTCACCGGCGACCACCCGATGCACCCCTTCATCATCGACCGCGACGGCAACCTGTTTGTCGATCTCGGCTCGGCGACGAATTCCTGCCAGGTCAAGAACCGCACGCTCGAATCCCCCGGCATCAATCCGTGCACCGAGCTTGAGACCCGCGCCGGCACGTGGCGCTACGATGCGAAGCGAACCGGGCAGCATTTCTCGCCGGCGGAGCGGTACGTCACCGGGCTGCGCAATGGCGAAGGCTTCGCTTTTGACGCTGGCGGCGCCCTCTACGCGACCCAACACGGCCGGGACCAGCTCTCGGAGAATTGGCCGAAGCTCTACAAGCCCGAGCAAGGTCCCCGGGAGCCGGCTGAAGAGCTGGTGCGCCTGGAGCAAGGCGCCGACTACGGCTGGCCCGAATGCTATTTCGACGGCCAGCAGCAGAAGCTGGTGCTCGCGCCGGAATTTGGCGGCGACGGCGGCAAAGCGGTCGGCGTGTGCGCGCAGAAGCGCGCGCCGATTGCGTGGTTCCCGGCGCACTGGGCACCGAATGATCTCGCGATCTACGAGGGGCGTCAGTTTCCGAACGCCTACCGCGGCGGCGCGTTCATCGCCTTTCACGGATCGTGGAATCGGGCGCCGTTCCCTCAGGGCGGCTACAACGTGGTGTTCCAGCCATTGGCCGACGGCAAATCAAGCGGCAACTTCGTCGTTTTTGCCGATGGCTTTGCCGGCGCGATGAAGGAGCCTGGCACGGCGGCGCATCGGCCGACTGGGCTTGCGGTCGCGCCCGACGGCGCGCTCTACATTTCGGACGACCAGCATGGCCGCATCTGGCGGGTGACGTTCCACGGCCAGGTGGCGACGACGGGGATTGCAGCCGCGCCGACGTCGAGCGGCGCGAGCACCAGCGCCAACGTGCTGCCGCCGGAAGGCATCCATCCGGATGCCGGCGCCGCGACCATGGTCGCCTCGTTGCCGGTGCCGCCCGGCGCCACAGCCGCAGAGATCGCGCAAGGCGCGCGCATCTTCCACGGCCAGGTCGATAACGGCACCTGCGCGGGTTGCCACGGCTCGAATGCCAAGGGCTCGCCAATCGCGCCGGATCTCACCAGCGGAAAATGGCTGTGGGGCGACGGCAGCCTCGCATCGATCACCCGCATCATCCAGAACGGCGTGCCGGACCCGAAAAACTATCGCAGCCCGATGCCGCCCGAGGGTGGCGTGCAACTCTCGGAAGCCGATCTCAAGGCCGTGGCCGCATACGTATGGGCGATCAGCCACCGCGACCAGCATACGGAGAAGTAGAGCGTTGCGCCGGGTGTCTCCCATGGGTCTGCCCCGGCGCGATTGTCCGACCAATCGAGAGGGCAAATCCGTCGGATCGACGCTCCAATACGGGTCAATCTACCCAGTTCTGAAATCTTGAGCCCGTGCACGCGTCGAAACTCGTTTTCGATATTGGTCACCAAGGTGAGTTCCGCGGCCCTTGCGTGAGCGGCGATCCACAAGTCATTGTTTCCGATCATCTCGCCTTTGCCCTCCAACATCGCGCGGATCGTTCCGTAGAATTGGCCGGCGTGCGACGGCAGAGCCATCACTGGCAACAAGCTTGTCAGTTCCATCATTTGTGCGGTGGCTTGCTCGCGCAATCGGCTCTTCTCGGCGCCGTACATAAGTTCGCCGTAAGTAATGACCGAGATGACCGCCTCGCCAGTCCTCAGCCGCTGAAATTTCGCGAGAACCTCAGGCGGCCGTCGTCGTCGGATGTAAATGCAGATGTTGGTATCGAGGAGGAAGCGCGCGGCCATTTAGAGGCCGTCACGCTTCAGTGGCGGAGCATCCTGTCGACCTGCCGGCAAAAAATCGTCCGGCAGATTGGCAAGAATCTCAAATGCTCGCTCCAATCCTTTTCCCTTCTCGCGCAGCACGATCTCGTCGCCGCGGCGAAAAATCTCGACCTCTTTACCCGCCAGCCGGAACTCCTTTGGCAGGCGGACAGCCTGACTGTTGCCTGAACGAAAAACCCGAGCTTTTGCCATTCGGCTTCTGCCTCAAAGTATATACATCAATGTATATACTAAACTGGGAAGGCAAAAACAAGCTATCCACGATTAGGCCCGGCATCTTTAGCGTTTGCCCGCGTGTGCAGTCCCGGTCAACTCCCTGAAAGTGATCCCGCTAACCTCTCGGAAACAGGGTGACCCCACGCAGGCATGTTCTCACGTTGGGAACATGCTATGTCGTGCCGGCTAAATGCCCATTGGGAGCATCTTTGAATGTTTGGACGTCTTGCGTGTGCGCTCGTTCTTTGTTCTGCCGCCCTCAGCACCGCGGCCGTGGCGCAAACCCCGGCGCCCGCGCAGACGCCGGCGCCGCTGGGCATCGGCCTTGAAGGCATCGAGTACCCCTATCCGGTGCGCTACCTCGACCTGACCGTTGAGAACCAGCCGCTGCGCATGGCCTATATGGACATCGCCCCGACCGCTCCCGCAAACGGCAAAGGCGTGCTGCTTCTGCACGGCAAGAGCTTTTCAGGCGAGTACTGGAGCCGCACGATCGCGAAGCTTGCCGCCGGCGGCTATCGCGTCGTCGTGCCGGACCAGATCGGCTTCGGGAAATCCGCCAAGCCCGATATCCGCTACAATTTCGATCTTCTCGCGCGCAACACCAAAGCGCTGCTCGACACGCTCGGGATCGCGCGCACTGCCGTCGTCGGCCATTCGTTCGGCGGGATGCTCGCCGTCTATTTCGCCCGCGATTTTCCCGAGACGACCGCAGTCCTCGCATTGGAGAATCCGATCGGCCTTGAGGACTATCGCAGCGCGATCCCGCCGCAACCGCTTGAAGCGCTGGTCAAGACCGAGATGGCGCAGACGCCGGAGAGCTATCGCACCTTCCTGAAGGCTTTTTTCGTCGGCTGGCCGAGCACGGCCGAGCACTACGCCGATATCTTCTCACGCGTGCTGCTCAGTCCGGAATATCCGCGCTGGGCACGCGCCTCGGCCCTCACTTATGAAATGATGTTCGAGGAGCCGATCCGGCACGAGTATCCGTTGCTCAAGATGCCGGTGCTGCTCATCATCGGCCAAAGCGACCGCAGCGTCTTCTTTCGTCGCTATGCCTCCCCGGAAGCGATCAAGCCGCTCGGCAACTGGCCAGAGTTGGGCCGCCAGGCGGTGAAGGACCTGCCTGACGGCAAGCTGGTCGAAATTGCCGGTGCCGGCCATGTGTCGCACGTCGAAAAGCCGGACGAATTCGAAGCGGCGCTCGGCGATTTCCTGACAACTCGGTTTCACTGAGCGATTTGCGGGTGCGCGCAATGTCAAGCGAAGGCGGGGATGGCCGGGCGTTACACCGGCAGCTATCCTGATTGGCGCGGCGGCAGACGCCGCGATTTCTCGACTGGCGCCGATCAGGCTTCACTCGTTCGGACGCATCCCCAAAGATCGCCGGACCGCGAAACCATAAATAGGAAGATCATTGCCAATCCTCAACTCGAGACGGCAGCGACGGTAGAGCGGGCGCGCCTTCGAGCCATTCGCAACGCGTGAATGTGTGCCGCAATCGCATTTGCTCGCGACCCTGGCGCGATGTATCCCTCTCACCTGCGTTTTGTCATCGGACGATCAGGGAGGGGTCATTGCGCAAGATCATCGCTGCTTGGCTAGTGGTCTACGGCGTCATCGCCGCGAGCTGTGCCGCGCTTGCCCAGAACGGCGACTTTCCGATCAAGGGCGACGACGGGACGCCGGTCTACAACCATCGTATTTCGGCGGAACTGTCGCGCCAGGTTGAGCAGCAGGGGAGCGTTGCCGTGGTGGGCAATCCGAACGGCGATGTCACGCTGTTCGAATTCTATGACCTCAACTGTCCCTATTGCCGCAAAGCAGCGGTCGAAATCGCCGACATATTGCGGGCCGACAAGAACCTGAAGCTCGTCCTGGTGCCGTTTCCGGTGCTGTCGATCCAGTCGATTCAGGCCGGGCGCGTTGAAATTGCGTTTCTGAACAAGGCGACGCCGCAGCAGTTCTACGAGTTCCATCGCCGCATCTTTGCGGGTCGCGGCGTCGTCGACGGTGCGCGCGCACTCACCGTTACGAAGGCGCTCGGCGTCGATAACAAGGAAATCATCGAGGCGGCGGATGACGATCGTGTCACCGAGGCGATGAAATCGCACGTCCGGGTCGGCGACGCGCTCGGACTTGCGGCGACGCCGTCGTTCGTCATCAAGGACGTGGCCATTGTCGGCTACCCGGGCCGCAAATCGCTCACGGCGATCATCCAGGCCGCGCACCGCTGCGGCAAAGTGGTGTGCTGAGAGCGCAGCGCCGTCGGTCGGGTATCGTCAGATAAGCGTTTAATCCGTCACCAGCCTCGGCTCGACCAATCAGCCTTTCACGAGAGGACAGCCGCCTTCGCTCATCGGCCGGAATGCCTCTGCGGCAGGAATCGTCGCGCGCAATTTGGAGAAGTCGCCGAAATAATTCGATTCTGCCGGCTTCTTCGCCTCGAAAAGGTAGGAATTGTGGATTTTGCGGCCGTCCGCTCGCACCATGCCCTTGCCGAATAGCGGATCCTCCGTCGGCATGTCCTTCATCTTGGCAACTACAGCCCTGCCGTCGCCGTCACCCTTCAGGGTTTCGACGGCCTTGAGGTAATGAGTAACGGCGGAATAAACGCCTGCCTGGGCAACGGTGGGTATTTTGCCGGGTCGTTCCGCCTGCCAACGTTTCGTCCATGCACGATTGTTGTCGTTCATGTCCCAATACCAGTTCTCGGTGAAGACGAGACCCTGCGCTAAAGGCAAGCCGATGGCGCCGACGTCGACGACCGTAACCAGCAGACCGGCCAGGGTCTGCCCGCTTTTGATGACGCCGAACTCGCTGGCCTGCTTGATCGCATTGACCGTGTCGCCGCCGGCGTTCGCAAGACCGATGACCTTGGCCTTTGACGCCTGAGCCTGCAGCAGGAAGGCGGAAAAATCGTTGGTATTGAGCGGATGCCGAACGCGGCCGAGCACCTTCCCGCCGCTCGCCTCCACCACGGCCGCAGTGTCTCGTTCCAGCGCCTGCCCAAATGCATAGTCCGAGGTCAGGAAGAACCAGCTGTCGCCGCCGCTCTTCACCAAAGCGGACCCCGTTCCATGCGCCAAATTCCACGTGTCGTAGGTCCAATGAATGGTGTTGGCGTTGCACTTCGGGCCGGTCAGGTCGGAGCTGCCGCCTCCCGAAACCAGGAAGACTTTGTTTTTCTGGCGCGCGGCCTCGCTGACTCCGAGAGCGACCGCCGAGTTCGGTACGTCGACGATCACATCGACTTGACCGGTGTCGAACCAGGAGTTTGCGATGCTCACGCCGACATCGGCCTTGTTCTGGTGGTCGGCGTAAACGATCTCGACCTTCATTCCCTTGCTCGCGGGATTGAAGTCTTCGACCGCAAGCTTTGCGGCAGCAACGGAACCGGCGCCGGTGAGGTCTGAATATAAGCTGGTCATGTCGGTTAAAATGCCGATCTTGACCACGCCGTCCGTATACTGAGCGTGCGCCGAGCCGCACGCCAGGGTGAGGCTGACGATCGATAGAATCTTGAAGCGCCGTTTCATTTGACCTCCCCAAGGAATCCGCTTGCGTTGATCCGCAAAGCGTTAATTCGCAAAGCGTTAATTCACAAAGGCGCTGTCCTCTTTATGGGACTTGCGCGCCGCGGTAATCAGGTTCATCCGCAGCGATTGTCGAGATCGAGATGCAGAGCTCCAAATCACCGCACTCCGGCGCGAGGCGCGACTTCAGGCCGGTGCTGATCGCCTGCTGCCTTGCCATGCTGTCGGTTGGCGATAATAGCACGGCGATCATGGCGGCGTTGCCCGCGATGACGACCACTCTGCATCTTGGTCCCGCAGAGGTCGAGTGGGTCGTCAACGCCTATCTGCTGGCGGCCGCGGTATTCATCATTCTTGGCGGCGACGCGGCGGATCAGTTCGGGGCGCGATATTCATCGACCGTCGGCATCGGCCTGTTTGCGCTGGCCTCGTTGCTCATCGCCATAGCGCCCGCAGGGATGATGGTTGTCGGTGCGCGTGCGCTGCAGGGGCTGGGTGCGGCCTTCGCCGTATCCGGCACGCTTGCCGCGGTGACCGAAGCCGCGCCGGAATCAAAGCGGGCGGAGGCGATCGGCGCGTGGACCGGTTTCCTGATGCTCGGTTTCAGCATCGGCCCGCTGGTGGGCGGGATCATCACTCATTACGCCGGATGGCGCTTCAATTTTTGGCTGAACGTTGTTGCCATGGTGCCCGCAGCCCTGATGCTGTGGCTGCATCCTGCGACCCGAGACCATCGCACGAAAGCGACGGACTGGGTGGGGCTCGGCGTACTCGCCGTCTTCATGGTGTCGCTGATTTCGGGGTTACAGGCGTTGGCGCGTTTCGGTACAGCGCCGCAGGTCGCAATCATCGCGCTGTTAGTTGCGATAATCGCTTTCGTCATCCTGGTTTGGACGGAGCGACGGCATCGTCAACCCCTCGTCGACTTTGGTCTGTTTTCGAATCGAAATTTTGCCGTCGCCTCCGGCTTGGGCTTTCTCCTGATGTTCGACATCATGACGCTCCTCCTCTACTACAATTTGTTTGCGCAGGCGCTGGACGGCCTTGATATGTCCGCCGTTGCCGCCGGCCTTTCTCTCATGCCGCTCTCCGTCGCGCTGTTCGGCTTCGCGCGAGCGGCACCCCGGCTTGGAACGGCCCTCGGTCTGCGGCGGATGCTGATCGGCGGATCGCTCCTTCTTGCTCTCGGCTGCGCGATCGCTTGGGCGTCGGGCGCGCGCGCCCCCGAGGTCGAGGCGGCGAAGTTTGCAATGCTGATGCTCGGCCTTTTTGTATCCGGCGCCGGGATCGCGCTGCCCTACGCCTCGGCGCCGCGCGTCGGCCTCGCGTCGTTGCCGCCGACGCAGGCGGGCAAGGGCTCCGGCATCCTCAACTCATGCAGCTTTCTCGGCGGAACGGTCGGGGTGACCTGCGGGGGGATCGTGTTCAAGCTCGCCGGCTTCTCCGGCGTGCTTGTGATGCTGGGTCTTTCCGCGCTTGTGAGCGCCGCACTCTGCCTGCGGCTGCGAGCCGTGCAGGAGCTCTAGTTCTCGGTGCGTGGGGTCAGGGTTTTGCTGTCGGCGGCCGCGACGGGGATATCAATCAGCGCCGTAACTTCACTTTCTCATCTAGCCCCAGTCTCCGCAGGATTTCTTGTGTTGCCCCGCGGGCAGACATGGTTCGACGCATGATCGGTTCTACTGGCGCGCCCGAAGAGATTTCGAACTCCTGACCCCCAGATTCGTAGTCTGGTGCTCTATCCAGCTGAGCTACGGGCGCTTGCCATCGGCCGGCAAAGCCGGCGGGCGGGGCATAGCTATAGGCTCTTTCCGGCCTTGGCAAGGCGGCCGAATTGTCGGTTGCCGAGCCCCCGCCGGCCGCTCGCACTCCTGCCTTGACGATCCGACGCCACGCCGGCGTAGGGCGCGATAGCGTAGCGTATTGCGCTGTTGGGGCGTGGACCGGCGCAATACGCTTCGCTATTGCGCCCTACAGTTCGGCGGCTTGGCAAGGCGGCCGACGACCCACCCCTTTGCCGCCCCTGCCTCCCTTACGCCGCCCCGCCCCTACGCGCGGGCGCGTTCGTCGCGGCGGGCGGCGAGGGGGATCGGCTGGTCGGGGATCTTGATGCGGAAGGTCGCGCCGAGGGGGCCGGCGACGAGGTCGATCTCGCCGCCATGGGCGCGCACCAGTTCGGCCGCGATCGCGAGGCCGAGGCCGGAGCCGCCGGCGCGGGTCGAGCCGTGGAACGGCTCGAACAGGTGCGCCCGCGCCGCATCGGGGACGCCGGGGCCGGTGTCGGCCACCTCGATAACGACGCCGCCGCCCTCGCGCCGCCCGGTGATGCGGATCTGGTCGCGGCGCGGGTCGTTGAGGCCGCGGGCTTCCAGCGCCTGCATGGCGTTGCGGACGAGATTGACGAGAACGCGCAGCAGCTGGTCGCGGTCAGCCTCGATGATGAGGCCGCGCTCGATCGAGGTGATCCAGCCGACCGGCGACTTGGGTGTCAGGCCGAGGGTGTCGCGCACGTCCTCGACCAGGTCGGCGAGAGCGACCGGGCGGCGGTCGGGCGCCGGCTCCTGGGCGCGGCCGTAGGACAGGGTCGCCTGGCAGAGGTCGATCGCGCGCTCGAGCGAGCGCATCAGCTTCGGGGCAAAGCGCTGCACCTGCGGATCGGGAAGCTTCGCCAGCCGGTCGGAGAAGAGCTGGGCCGAGGCGAGGAGGTTGCGCAGGTCGTGATTGATCTTCGACACCGCGAGGCCGAGCGCTGCAAGCCGCGTCTTCTGCGCCAAGGTCGCGGCGAGTTCGCCCTGCATGCCGGCAAGCTCGCGCTCGACGAAGCCGATTTCATCGGCGCCGCGATGCGAGACCATGATGCGCGCCGGGTTTTCCGGCTCGTCGCTGAACGCCATCATATTGGCGGCGATGCGATAGAGCGGGCGGACGAACAGGTAATGCAGCGCGAAGTAGATGAGCGCCGCCGTCGAGGCCGCAATCGCGATCGAGACCAGGAGCACGTTGCGCGAATAGCGCAACATCGCCTGCCGCAGCGGCCCCTCCTCCAGCACGACTTCGACGAACTGGCCGCCCATCGGCGCCGGCCCCACGGCGCGCAGGAGATCGGTGTCCTTGACGAACAGCAGCGTCTCGAACGCCTCGACGATATCGTGAAACGCCATCATGTCGCGGATGTCGACCTGCTGGCGCACCTCGTCCTTGAGACCGGTGAAGGCGAGCAGGCGGCGCTGCTGGCCCATCTTGAGCGCCAGCGCCCGCGCCCCGATGCTGTCGAGGATCCGCTTGGAGAGGTCGTCGGGAACCTCGGGCGCCGCGGCGAAGACCAGCGCCGCGGTGTAGGACGCGGCGAGCTTGTTGCCGATCCAGACCAGGCGGAAATTCGAGACCGACGGCACGTAGAACACGATTTCCGCCAGCATCATGAACAGCACGGTCAGGATCAGGAGCTTCGCCGACATGCCAAAACGGATGCGCGGCCGCGGCGGCGCGGTCGTCGCAGGTGGCGGGTCAGGGTCGCGTCGTGTCAGCACCGGTTCGTCTCAGCCCTTGCGGTTCAGCCAGCCGGTCAGCCGCCGCTTCCGCATGTGCGCGGCACCAGGCGCAAAGAAGCTCAGCGCCGCGCGCTTGTTGATCTCCCCGAACGTCGGGTAGGGCACTGCCACCTGCGCCATGCCGCCGATGTCGATGCCGTGCTCGATGGCGAGCGCCCAGGCACCGATCATCTCGCCGGCATGCGCCCCGACGATGGTAGCGCCGAGGATACGACCCTGTCTGCCGGTCACCACCTTGACGTGGCCGCGCGTGCGGCGATCGGCCTGGGCGCGGTCGTTGTCGTGATAAGACCATCGCAGGACGTGGATATCGTATCCCTTTGCCTTGGCCTCGGCGTCGGTCAGGCCGACGCGGGCAATTTGCGGGTCCGTAAAGGTCACCCACGGGATCGCATCATAGCGCACTTTGGCAGGAGAACGAAATAGCACCTCCCGAATGACGATTCCGGCATGATACTCGGCGATATGTGCCGACATCATGGCGCCCGCAGCGTCCCCGATGGCATAGACCCGCCGGTTCGAGGTGCGTAGCCGGGCGTTGACGACAATGCCGCCGTCTGCCTGTTTGATGTGCGCCTTGTCGAGGCCGAGGCCGGCAATCCGCGGAACCCGGCCGGTTGCGACCAGGAGATGGCTCGCCATGATGGTCTCGGTCGCCTCGCGGACGGTGACGGCGATCAGGATGCCGTCGGGGCTTTCCTTGACCGAGGTCACCGCCGTTCCGTCGCGGATCGCGATCCCTTCAAGCGCGAGCGCGTCGGCGACGATCGCCGCGCATTCGGGGTCATCGGCCGCCAGCAGGCGCCCCGCTTCGATGACGGTGACCGCGGCGCCGAGCCGCCGGAATGCCTGCGCGAACTCGAGACCGATCGGGCCGCCGCCCAGCACGACAAGATGCGTCGGCACGGCCGGCAGATCGAACACCGTCTCATTGGTGACAAAAGGGGTCTCGTCGAGGCCCGGGATCGGCGGGATGGCGGGCGCCGACCCGGTAGCGATAACGAATGTCGGCGCCCTCACCTCCGTAATGCCATCGACCGCGACGCGGTCGCGCGCGACGAACGACCCCGTGCCCGCTACGACCTGCACCCCCGAGCCGCCGAACCGTTCCTTGGCAACGTTCGGTGCGACGGCGGCGATGGTCCGGCGCACATGCGCCTGGACGCGGGCAAAATCGATCTGCGGCTTGGCGTCGATGCCGAGGGGGCCGGCCGTGGCGCTGTCGTGGGCGCGCTGCGCGGCGGCCAATAACGCCGTCGCCGGCACGGTGCCGTAATGCAGCTGGTCGCCGCCCATCTTGTTCTTCTCGATGAGCACGACCGACGCGCCGATGGCACTGGCGGCGCCCGCGATCATGAGCCCGCCGGCCCCGGCTCCGATCACGCAAATGTCCGGCGTCAGCTCTTCGGCCAAGCCTGCCTCCCAAGCCCGCTATCCGCCCAGGTGCTGCTCCGCCGCGCACCAAAGCGCTGATCGCAATCTGCGATCGGCGTTGCTTATACACTATCCGCGTGCGCGTCCCGCGCCGTGCTTCTGAAGCGTTCCAAATTCCGTCGCGGCAGAAATTCGCGGGTGGCGAATCTGCGCCGGGCACACTAGATTGGTCCGGCGGGGCTGCTGGGTGCGTCAGGAGCCTTATCCCCGGGGCCTTATCGATCCTTAAGGGAGCTGTCCCTGGCCGGGCTCGTGGGCTCGGACATATGGCGCCCACCTACTTTCGTAGGGAACCCGGGATCGTCGCTCCAACGGCCTTGGTGGCTCCGCACTTTATCCCATGGCAGACCAGGACAACGCAGGCCAGGACAATTTCGTCGCGGCCCGCAAAGCCGAGCTTCGTCGCGAAGCCGTCGCGCGGCGCGATGCGCTGCCGCCGGCCGAGCGCCGAATCGCTGCGGAGGCGATCGCGGCGCGCGGGCTGCCCGAAGATCTCGCGGCCGCGGCCGGGGCGGACGCGACCGTCTCGGGCTATACGCCGCTCAAGAGCGAGATCAATCCGCTGCCGCTGATGCGGCTCCTCGCCGATGACGGTGCAGTTCTCGCGCTGCCGGTGGTGGTCGGCCGCGGTCAGCCGCTGGTGATGCGCGCGTGGTCATTCCACGCGCCGCTCAAGGCTGGCGTGTGGGGCATCAGCGAACCGCTCGACGATGCGGCCGAAGTATTCCCGGACATGCTCATCGTGCCGCTCCTGGCGTTCGACCGGCACGGCCAGCGCATCGGCTATGGCGCCGGCTATTACGACATGACGATCGCGCGGCTGCGTGGGATGAAGCCCGTCGTCGCCATCGGCATTGCCTTCGCCGCACAGGAAGTCGAGAGCGTGCCAGTAACCGCGCGGGACGCGCGCCTCGATCTCGTGCTAACGGAACGCGAGATCATCGACTTCAGGACCTGACTTCGTGCGAATTCTATTTATCGGCGACATTGTGGGACGCAGCGGGCGCGCCGTCGTGGTGGAGCGCCTGCCCGCGCTCGTGCGCGACTGGAAACTCGATTTCGTCGTCATCAACGGCGAGAACGCTGCCGGCGGCTTCGGCATCACGGAAACGATCTACAACGATCTCGTCAACGCCGGCGCCGACGCCGTCACGCTCGGCAATCACTGCTGGGACCAGAAGGAGGCGCTCGTCTTCATCGAGCGCGCGCCCCGCCTCATCCGCCCGGTGAACTACCCGAAAGGCACGCCGGGCCGCGGCGCCGCGCTGATCGAGGCGCGCAACGGCGCTCGCGTCCTCGTCGTCAATGTGATGGGCCGGGTGTTCATGGAGCCGCTCGACGATCCGTTCGCAGCCATGGAACGCGAGGTCGCCGCTTGTCCGCTCAAGACCGGCGCCGATCTCATCATCGTCGACGTGCACGCCGAAGCGTCGAGCGAAAAGCAGGCGATGGGATTTTTCCTCGACGGCAAGGTGAGCCTTGTGATCGGCACGCACACCCATGTGCCGACGGCCGATCATCAGGTGCTGCCCAACGGCACCGCGTTCATGACCGATGTCGGCATGACCGGCGACTACAATTCCTGCATCGGCATGGCCAAGGAGGAACCGCTGACCCGGTTCCTGCGCCGCATCCCCAGCGGCAAGTTCGAGCCCGCGCTCGGGCCGGCGACGATGTGCGGCCTCGCGATCGAGACCGACGATGCGACCGGCCTCGCGCGCCGCGTCGCGCCGGTGCGCCTCGGCCCAAGGCTTGAAGAAGCGCGACCGCCGTTCTGGGACAGTGCCGCGCCGGCCGCCGCCATGCCCGCCCCCGGGCTTGTCAGCCGAGGACGATAGGGCCTATTCAGTCCGCGGCGGACATCCCGTCGCTCGCCGAATGCTTTCCCCGTGAAAACGCAAGGAAGGGAAATCGTCTGCGACGAGACGCGGCCGGTCAGCCGCTGCAGGCAAATCGTGAACGGAGTGCATCATGGGATCAGGGGTCGGCATTCGCCAGGTCGGTTATTACGATTGCGCCGGCGGCGGCCAGGTCGTGGTCGAGAACAACATCGCCTACGTCGCGCACATGCATGCTCCGCACGGCACTTCGATCGTCGACGTGCGCGATCCCAAGAACCCCAAAGAGCTTGCGACCATCAGCATGCCGCAAGGCGCGCACTCCCATAAGGTGCGCTACGGCAACGGCGTCATCGTCGTCAATCACGAGGTCAACTTCGCCGACAAGCGGCCGTTGCCGGCGGACTTCCGCGGCGGCTTCGGCGTTTACGACGTGAGCACGCCGGCGAAGCCGCGCCTTATCAAGCGGTGGGAGTCGGCCGCGGGGTCGGGCGTGCACCGCTACGATTTCGACGGGCGCTATGCCTACATGTCGCCGACCATCGAAGGCTATGTCGGCAACATCGTCATGATCTTCGACTTCAAGGACCCGGCGAACCCGGTCGAGGTCGGCCGCTGGTGGATGCCGGGGCAGTGGACGGCGGGCGGTGAGAAACCGACCTGGGACAAGACCGCCCACCGCTGCCACCACCCGCTGCGGCTCGGCAATCGCCTGTTCACGAGCTACTGGCTCGGCGGCTTCGTCATTCTCGACATCGACGACATGACGAAGCCGAAGCTCGTCTCCGGGCTCGACTGGTCGCCGCCGTTCTCGTGCCCGACCCACACGGCGCTGCCGATTCCGTTCGCGATCCGCGGTCGCCGTTACGTCCTCGTCGCCGACGAAGACGTGCAAAGGCCCGAGGAGGCGCTGCCGGCGTTCATGTGGATGGTGGATGTGACCGACGAAAAGCGGCCCGTTCCGGTCGGCAGCTTCCAGGTCGATGGCATCGAGGGCAAGCCGCGCACGCCCCTGATGACCGGCTCTCACCAGCCCTGCGAGAAGGTCACCGGGTCGGAAATTCCCTGCGCCTGGTTCTCCCACGGCCTGCGGGTGATCGACATCTCCAATCCGCATGCGGTGCGCGAAGTGGCGCACTTCATGCCGGATCCCGCGCCCGGCGCCGACCGCGTCCAGAGCAACGACGTCACCGTGGACGACCGCGGCCTCATCTATCTCCTCGACCGCATCCGCGGCCTGACGATCACGGAGCGCGTTTAGCGGCCGCCGTTCTGCTGGGCTTTGCGGCGGCGACGGAGTGGGTGGCCTTGGGCTTCGGCCATTCGCTGTCGCAGAACGCTTCGACCGCCGATTTGACCGCGGCGGTGATGATCGCGCGGTGCTCCGGCGAATTCATCTGGAGTTCCTCGTCGCGATTGATGATGGAGCCCGCCTCGAGCAGCACCGCCGGCATGCGGGTGTTCTTGAGCACCTGCAGCGCATCGTAGCGGTACACGCCGGCCTCGGCGTCGACGAGTTCGCGCCGCTTATGGCCCATGAACGCCTGCGTGTACTGGCTCGCGAAGGGAACTCCGCTCTCCTTCAATCGCAGCCCAATGAGTTGGCCGAACTCCATACTCGCCTTGAGGTTGGGATTATCTTTGGAGACGAACAGCGAATAGCCCTTGAACCGATCGCTGAAATAGCTCGGCTTTCCCTCGTACTCCCATCTTTCGAGGAATTGATCGGGCACCGAGTCATGATGGATCGACAGGAACAAGTGCGGCAATAAGCGATTGGCGGCGGCGACGCGCTTGACGAGGCTCGGCCGTGCCGGACCATGGGTCACGAGGAGCGTGGTCTTGGTGAAGCCGTCGTCGATCAGGCTCTTTTCGATTTCCTTCGCTTGGCGCAGATTGAAATCGTACTCCCCCGCATTGCGCGCGCTCAGCGCACCGTAGACCTCTTCGCTGTGGCCCACGTCCACGACCATGTGGAACTGCGATCGGTCGCAGGCCGGCGCTTCGGTATTCTTCGCGACCTTGCTCGCCTCGGCGGCCTTGTTGCTCTCCGCAGCGCCTGCCCCGAGGCCGGCGAGCGGCATGAGAGCGGCGGCGAACACAATCGCCATGACGTCACGGCTCTGCTTCATCAAATGGTCCCCCTTCCCGGTTGCGCCGATCGCGTCGTCGTTCGTCTCATGGCGCGATCGTCTCATGGCGCCGTCATCTTATCGGATAGTACCCGGCTCTCGCCGCCCCCAAATCATTGAACTCATAATGCCACCACTCCCGCGCGTAATTATGGAATCCTTCGGCCAAAAGAGCGCGCCGGAGCTTGCCGCGATTGACCCGCGCATCGGCGGAAATGCCTGAACTTGCCGTCGCACTGAGGTCCGAAAAGCAGTCGTACGCGGTACCGAGGTCAAGGCTCAATTCCCGCGCCCGCTGCTCGAAAGGACCATCACACCGCCCCCCGCTGGAGGGTGTCGCATCGTTATCGCCCTCCCTCACAAGGCCGACATCGATCGCGATGCCGAGCGAATGCCTCGAATAGAACGAAATATACCCGAGGGCGAAGAGCCGCGATTTGTCGAGATTGGGGTAAAAAATGGGCTTCATCGTGTCGCCGCCGCGCGATCTGGACCACACGACGAACGCACGCACCGCCTGAAGGGGCCGGTAGCAGTCATAGACCTTGAGCGCCAAGCCTTCGGTGGCAAGGCGAGCCTGCGCGCGCGCCAATGCCCGCGCAACGCCTAGCCGCGCCATGCATTCCGCGCGCTCGTAGCCCGGCACCACCTGTCCGGTGAAATTGAAGGAGGTGGCGTAGCGGATGTCCTGGTGGATGCCTGGTGCGATATCGCGCAGACGAACCAGGCCCGCAGGCATCATCTCCTGGCTCCAGGAGCGAGAAGCGAGCAACGCCGTCAGCGCGACGAGGACAGCACCGAGGCACGCGCGCGCCCTCGCCGCACTGATTCGCGCGCCGCGCGGCATTGGCAGCGCGAGCCTCAGCCCCATGAGTGCAACGCCATGCGGCTATCGTCCCCGGCTCTGCCGCCTCACGCGCCCTTGGGCGCGCCGAGATTTTCTTTCAGGAATGCCAGCGTGCGGCTCCACGCGAGATCGGCGGCGGCCTTGTTGTAGCGCGCGGCGCCGGTGTCGTTGTTGAAGGCGTGCTGGGTGCCCGGATAGATGTAGATCGTGTAGCGCTTGTTGTTCGCCTTCAATGCCGCCTCAAAGGCCGGAATGCCCTTGTCGATGTTCTCGTCGTTCTCGGCGTATTGCAGCAGGAGCGGCGCCTTGATGGCGGCCACCTTCTCTGCCGGCGGCTGAGCGCCGTAATAGGGAATGGCCGCCGCGATGTCCGGGCTGTCGGTGGCGAGCCGGTTGACGACGCCGCCGCCGAAGCAGAACCCGACGGTGCCGACCTTGCCGGTCGATTCCGGATGCGTCGCGAGGAATGCCGCGCCGGCGACCGCCGCCGCGATCATCGCTTCGCGGTCGGTCTTGTTGTGGAGCTCGCGGGCCTTGTCCTCGTCGTCCGGCGTGCCGCCGTTGACGGACAAGAGGTCGGGCGCCAATGCAAGAAAGCCCTCGGCCGCAAGCCGCCGCGCGACATCCTCGATGTGCGGGTTCAAGCCGCGGTTCTCGTGGATCACCAGCACCGCGGGACGCTTGCCCTTGTCCTTGGGCCGCGCGAGGTAGCCGCCGATCTTGCCTTTCGGGGAATCGTAGGAGACGCGATCGATCGCGAGCCGCGCATCGTCCGCCGCAACAATCGCGGCCTTGGCGTAGTCGTTCTGCAACAGGCCGACCATCGCCGCTGCTGCCGCGGCGGTGCCGGCAAGTTCGGTGAGCCGATCAAGGAAGGCGCGGCGGCTCATGCCACCGTGGGTGAAATGATGGTAGAGATCGACGATGCGTTGATCCATTTCGTTTCTCCCGCGCCCGCAACGTTTATCCGCAATCGATGCCGCCCACTCCGCGAACCCGCCGTCGCGACGCCATGGCGTCATCGCCAAAGTTTCGCTATGTCGAACGGGGATTGCTTAAGGCTGAGGGTAGCATGAAATCTTCTCGTTCGCGATTTTTCCCCGTTGTTTTGTTGGGTCTCGCCGTGCTGGGAACGCTTGCGCCGTCCTCGCGCGCCGCGGCGCAAACGTTCCCGTTTGGGCGCGAGTTGAAGCTCGACGTCAATCCGATGCGCGGGTCGAAGAAGGTCCCGATCATCGAGATCGGCGACCGCGGACAAGCGGAAATCGACCTGTGGTGCAACACCGTCAAGGCGCAGCTCATCGTCGCCGCCAACACCATCACCATCATCACCGGCGAAACGACGTCCCGCCAATGCGCGCCCGACCGCGCCCGCGCTGACGACGACCTCCTCGCCGCGCTCAACCAGGTGACCAACTGGCGGATGGAGGACGTCTCGCTCGTCCTCACCGGCGGCTCGACGTTGCGGTTCCGGATCCAGACGAATTAGACTTTTTTTTTCGCTGCTGACCACGCAGCTTTCGCGCTTTCGTGACCTGCTCCCGCAGCGCCGGCTCGCTCGCGGCGCCGAACCGGTCGATCAGATCGTCGTAGACGGCGATCGCTTCGTCGCTACGGCCGATCCGGCCGAGCGTGATGCCCTTGCTGACGAACGCCCGCGCGACCTGCTCCCGCAGCGCCGGCTCGCTCGCGGTGCCGAACCGGTCTATTAGGTCCTCGTAGATGATGATCGCGTCGTTGTTGCGGCCGAGCATGCCGAGGGTGATGCCCTTGTTGACGAGCGCCTCCGCGACCTGCTCGCGCAGCGCCGGCTCGCTTGCGGTGCCGAAGCGACCGATCAGATCGTCGTAGACGGCGATCGCGTCGCCACCGCGGCCGAGCATGCCGAGGGTGATGCCCTTGTTGACGAGCGCCTTCGCGACCTGCTCGCGCAGCGCCGGCTCGCTTGCGGTGCCGAAGCGACCGATCAGATCGTCGTAGACGGCGATCGCGTCGTCGCTACGGCCGAGCGTAACGAGCGTGACGCCCTTGTTGACGAGCGCCTTCGCGACCTCCTCGCGCAGCGCCGGCTCGCTCGCGGTGCCGAAGCGACCGATCAGATCGTCGTAGACGGCGATCTCGTCGTCACCGCGGCCGAGCGTGCCGAGCGTGATGCCCTTGTTGAAGAGCGCCTCAGCGACGTGCTCGCGCAGCGCCGGCTCGCTTGCGGTGCCGAAGCGACCGATCAGATCGTCGTAGACGGCGATCGCGTCGTCGCTGCGGCCGAGCATGCCGAGCGTGAGCCCTTTGTTGAAGAGCGCCTTCGCGACCTGCTCCCGCAGCGCCGGCTCGCTGGCGGTGCCGAACCGACCGATCAGATCGTCGTAGACGGCGATCGCGTCGTCGCTGCTGCCGAGCGTGATGCCCTTGTTGAAGAGCGCCTCAGCGACCTGCTCGCGCAGCGCCGGCTCGCTTGCGGTGCCGAACCGGCTGATGAGGTCGTCGTAGACGGCGATCTCGTCTTCGCTGCGGCCGAGCATGCCGAGCGTGAGCCCTTTGTTGAAGAGCGCCTTCGCGACCTGCTCCCGCAGCGCCGGCTCGCTGGCGGTGCCGAATTGGCTGATCAGATCGTCGTAGGCGGCGATCTCGTCGTCACTGCGGCCGAGCGTGCCGAGCGTGAGCCCTTTGTTGAAGAGCGCGGTCGCCAATCTTTTCCTTCTCGAAGGATCGCTAGCATTGACGAAGCGCTCAATGATGCGGCTGAAGCTTGCGAGCGCGCCAACGAGATCATGCAAATGATATTTAGCGATGCCTAGAGCGTTCTCGGCCGCGCTTCGATCCAGATCGGTTTTTGCCGCTCCAATAGCTCTTTCTGCGCAGAAGAGAGCGCCCTGGAAATCTCGATCTGTGGCCGCGGCATTCAGAAGCCGTCTGCTTTCGGCAAGCCAATATTGAGTGGATGGTTCAGCCGCGTCCGGAGTCGCGCGTGCCGCATCGACAGGTGTTGGTGAGGGAACGCGACTTCCATCTGATCCTCCACCGTGGTCTCGGACCCACTTGGCCAGATGTCGTTCAAGAATTTCGCAGAATTGTTGACAGTCCGCGTATCGCTGAAAGAGATGCTTCCGCTCACTTTCAATTTTCCGTTTAAACGCCAATACCTTGTCAAGTTGAGGGCCGGGATCGGCAAGCTTGCCAGCATCTACATTTTTGAAGAATAAACAAATATTGCGGATTTGATTTGCAGTATAGAGTTCCTGCGCAAGTTCACATTCCTCCTCTGTACCGGAAGTACAGCTACCCGTCGGGCTGCCCCAACGATCATGCAGAATAAAGACGGCGTAATCACATTTGCGCAGGTCTTCGTTGATCAGTCCCTGCGGTCGCCCGACGCCCGGCAACGTGTCTTCCCAACCAATGGGTGCGAATACGACTCCGCTGGGATTGCCGTGAACCTCATTGAAATGGATAATTTTCTCCCGAAAGAACTTTCGCTCATCCCCAAGGCCTCCCGGAGAACCAATAAAAACCCGATATTCGACGAGCTGGCGAGACATTAGATTTCAGGAATCGGTCGACTTTGATCCTATAGCATCTACTTTGCTTTAGGACTTAGATACAACCCCCGCGTTTCACATTTGACCGTTACACGAATGGCGCCCGCCAAGGCCGATCAAATTCCTCGCGTTCCGGGTCCAACGACATGCGAGCTTACGTATCCGCCAGTATCCGGGTCGCGGCGTCATCCCCGGCCTTGATGGCGCCGGTGAAGCCGCCGAAGCCGGCGAAGGCGGAGGCGAGGTAGAGCCCGGGAATTGGGGTCGTCACCGATCGGTCGATGCCGCGCCAGATCGGGCCGGTCGGCGGGAGCGGCGCAAATCCGTAGATCGCGCCGCCTGGGGTGCCGAGGTAGCTGTTCATCGAATGCGCGGTGTTGAACACCGCAGCGACGACGTGGCGCGCGAAGCCCGGAAACGCGCGGTCGATCGCGGCTGCGACGGCGTCGCGCCATGCCGCGCGCTTGGCGTTGTGGGCGTCCTGGTCGAGCCCGGTCCAGCTGTCGAGCCGATCAGGTCCGACGACCGATACCGGATAGGCGGGCCGCCGAGCCCCGAATCGATGGCGGAGAAATTGACCGCGGTCATCACCGGCGCCTCGTCCCCCGGCGGCCCCGCGACAGCGCCGCGCTGCGGCGATAGTCCGCAAGCTTGCGCATCCACGACGGCAACAGGAAATTCGCGAATGTCCGCATGCCGAGTTCTGCCGGCGGGATCGAAAGGCCGTAGGTCGCCGAGAACACCGACATTGACAGTTTGCGTGTCGCGTAAGGCGCCGCAAACGATGCGCGTGCCGGTTCCGGCAGCATGTCGGTGACCGACGCCGGCGCCGCGTTGGCGACGATGATAGGGGCTGTGTTCTCGATTGCATTCTCGCCGCGCCGATCGGTGTGCGTCACAGCGGCGGCGCGGCCGTCGCGGTCGAGGCGGATCGCGATCGCCTTGCGGCGCATCTGCACGTCGCCGCCAGCGGTCTTGATGGCGCGCGCGAGTGCGCTGGAGAGGCGCTGCGAGCCGCCCTTGATGAAGCGGCTGCCGGAGCCGAGGTAGCCGCCCTGGGCGAGCGCGAAGAACACCCACCACAGCGTGTCGGGATCATCGTGGTAGTAGGCGAGATTGGCCGCGAGCGCGCATTTGACGGCCTCGTCGTTCCCGAAGGCGCGATCGAACACATCCGTCACCGACGATCGCCAATCGCGCAGCAGCGGGCGAAGCTTCAGCGCCGCCGCGAAGCCTTCGCGCGGATGGCGCAAGGCTGCGCGCCCACTCCCGAGCGCGCCGAACCCCATGGCGATCGCCTCGGCATCGCGCAGTACCGCCTCAATCCCAGCCTTTGCGGCGGGAAAGCGCGTCGACAGTGCCGCACGCGCCGCCGCAAAGCCCTCTGGCAGGATGAAGGGCGCGCCCACGGGGCCGCCGCGCACCTCGTAGAGGCCGCCGGTTGGCACCCACTCGACGGCATCGAGCACGCCGGCGCGCGCCAGCACGTCGTGCTTCGGGTCGCGCGCATCGCGCGCATCACTCGTCGCGTGCAGCCCGGCCTCGATGATGATGTCGCCCGACTTATAGGTCGATGCCGCGCCGCCGACCGAATTGCCGCGCTCGAGGACGAGCGTCTTGCGGCCGGCACGCGCGAGGAGCGCGCCGGCGGTCAGTCCGCCGAGCCCCGATCCGATGACGATGACGTCGTAAGAGTTCGACAATCGTATCTCTTCCGATGCAAAAGGGCGGCCTTGCGGCCGCCCCATGCTAGCTTTGATCTCCCCATTGCAGGGAGGAGAACAGCACCGGGAGTTAGAAGTCCATCCCGCCCATGCCGCCCATCCCGCCCATGCCGCCGCCGCCCGGCATCGCCGGCATGGCCGGCTTGTCCTTCGGCACTTCGGCGACCATGGCCTCGGTGGTGACCAGGAGGCCCGCGACGGAGGCCGCGTCCTGCAGCGCCGCGCGCACGACCTTGGCCGGATCGACGATGCCCTTCTCGACCATGTCGACGTAGTTCTCGGTCTGGGCGTCGAAGCCGAAGGTCTCCGACTTGTTGTCCATGATCTTGCCGACCACGATCGAGCCCTCGACGCCGGCATTCTCCGCGATCTGGCGCAGCGGTGCCTCCAGCGCCTTGAGCACGATGTTGATGCCGGCCTGGACGTCGGGGTTGTCGTTGGTGATGCTTGCCGACCGCCTTCTTGGCGCGCAGCAGCGCAACGCCGCCGCCCGGCACGATGCCTTCCTCGACCGCGGCGCGGGTGGCGTTGAGCGCGTCCTCGACGCGGTCCTTCTTCTCCTTCACCTCGACCTCGGTCGCGCCGCCGACGCGGATCACCGCGACGCCGCCGGCGAGCTTGGCGAGCCGCTCCTGCAGCTTCTCGCGGTCATAGTCGGAGGTGGTCTCCTCGATCTGCGCCTTGATCTGGTTGACGCGGGCCTCGATGTCGTCCTTCTTGCCGGCGCCGTCGACGATGGTGGTCTTCTCCTTCTCGATGATCACCTTCTTGGCGCGGCCGAGCATCGCGACGGTCACGTTCTCGAGCTTGATGCCGAGATCTTCGGAGATGAGCTGGCCGCCGGTGAGGATCGCGATGTCCTCGAGCATGGCCTTGCGGCGATCGCCGAAGCCCGGCGCCTTGACGGCCGCGACCTTGAGGCCGCCGCGCAGCTTGTTGACCACGAGCGTGGCGAGCGCCTCGCCCTCGACGTCCTCGGCGACGATGAGCAGCGGCTTGCCCGACTGCACCACCGACTTCGAGCACCGGCAGCATCGCCTGCAGGCCCGAGAGCTTCTTCTCGTGCAGGAGGATGTAGGCGTCCTCGAGCTCGGCGATCATCTTCTCGGCATTGGTGATGAAGTAGGGCGAGAGATAGCCGCGGTCGAACTGCATGCCCTCGACGATCTCGACTTCGGTATCGAGCGCCTTGGCTTCCTCGACCGTGATCACGCCCTCGTTGCCGACCTTCTGCATCGCCTGCGGCGATCATCTTGCCGATCTTGCCGTCGCCGTTCGACGAGATGGTGCCGACCTGGGCGACTTCGGCGGAGGAGCTCGACCTTCTTGGCGCGCTTCTCGATGTCCTTGACCACGGCCTTGACCGCGATGTCGATGCCGCGCTTGAGGTCCATCGGGTTCATGCCGGCGGCGACCGACTTGGCGCCTTCCTTGACGATCGCATGCGGCGAGCACGGTCGCGGTCGTGGTGCCGTCGCCGGCGATGTCGTTGGTCTTCTGGGCGACCTCGCGCACCATCTGCGCGCCCATGTTCTCGAACTTGTCCTCAAGCTCGATCTCCTTGGCGACGGTGACGCCGTCCTTGGTGATGCGCGGCGCGCCGAACACTTGTCGAGCACGACGTTGCGGCCCTTGGGGCCGAGCGTCACTTTCACCGCATTGGCGAGCATCTCGACGCCGCGCAGCATGCGGTCGCGGGCGTCGGTGGAAAATTTTACGTCTTTGGCAGCCATTGTGATTCACTCCTTGGATGTCGCGGTTAGGCGATCACGCCCATGATGTCGGACTCCTTCATGATCAGGAGCTCCTCGCCGTCGAGCTTGACCTCGGTGCCCGACCACTTGCCGAACAGCACGCGGTCGCCGGCCTTGACATCGATCGGGATGAGCTTGCCGCTCTCGTCGCGCCCGCCGGGGCCGACGGCGACGACTTCGCCCTCCTGCGGCTTCTCCTTGGCGGTGTCGGGAATGATGATGCCGCCCTTGGTCTTCTCTTCGGCGTCGATGCGCTTGACGACCACCCGGTCGTGCAAGGGGCGGAACTTCAATTTTGCCATGATCACCTCGTCGCCGCTCCAGGCGCGGACTTTTGGCTGGAATTCAAAAGGGCGGGGCGCTGGCACTCGATCAACACGAGTGCCAAGGCACGCGGGAAATATGGCGTCGGCCACGCAGAGTCAAGCAGCGACGCGAGATATGGCGACGGCTGGGGCGGCGGACCGGCGCTTAGCCACTCCTTTGCTGCGTCCGCTAGAATGCGCGCGGGTCTTGGACGCGCCGGAAGGCTTGCAATGTCGCAACGTTCGCCGTGGTGGATGCCGGATGTCCATGCCGACCGCCGGCCGATGTTGCGGGCGCGCGGGCGTATCGTCTCCGCGCTCCGCAATCACCTTGAGGAGCGCGATTTCGTCGAGGTCGAGACGGCGATCCTCCAGCGCTCGCCGGGCAACGAAGCCCACCTCCACGCCTTTGCGACCGAACTCGTGGCGCCAAGCGGCGCCCATTCGCGGCTCTATCTTCACACCTCGCCGGAATTCGCCTGCAAGAAGCTCCTCGCTGCCGGCGAGCGGCGGATTTTCGAATTCTCCCGCGTGTTTCGAAATCGCGAGCGCGGCGCCCTGCACCACCCCGGAATTCACCATGCTGGAGTGGTATCGCGCGGGCGAGCCCTACACCGTCGTCATGGACGATTGCCTGAGCTTCCTCCGCCTCGCCGCCGAGACCACCGGCAACGAAAAGCTTTGCCTTTCGCGGCCGCGTCGCTGATCCCTTCGCCGAACCGGAACGCTTGACCGTGGCAGAGGCTTTCGCGCGCCACGCCGGCATCGATCTCCTGGCAACGCTCGAGCATGGCGCCGCCGATCGCGACGCCTTCGCGGCGCAGGCCATCACCGCCGGCATCAGGCTTGGCCATGACGACACCTGGAGCGACATTTTCAGCCGTGTGCTGGTGGAGCGGATCGAGCCGCATCTCGGCAATGGCCGCGCCACGTTCCTGACCGAATATCCGGTGGTCGAGGCCGCGCTTGGCGCGCCGGAAGCCCTCGGACCGGCGGGTCGCCGAGCGCTTCGAGCTCTTCATGTGCGGCGTCGAACTCGCCAACGGCTTCGGCGAACTCACCGATCCCGACGAGCAGCGCCGTCGCCTCGAAGCCGAAATGGACAAGAAGGAACGCCTTTACGGCGAGCGTTATCCGATCGACGAGGAGTTCCTGGCGGCCCTCGCCCGGATGCCGGATGCCTGCGGCTGCGCGCTCGGCTTCGATCGCCTGGCGATGCTCGCCACCGGCGCCTCCCGCATCGACCAGGTGATCTGGACGCCGCTGCCCGGCGGCGATTAGGATTCCGCCGTAGCCCGGATTGAGCGAAGCGAGATCCGGGGAGCGAGCCACGAGGTCCGACCCCGGATTTCGCTACGCTCAATCCGGGCTACGAGACGCTGCGAACCCTCGTCCCCCATGAACCGATCGCGCCGTCCGGCCGACCAAACGGCAGGAAATCGGTACGTCAGGGGACGCATCATGCTCGATTCGCGGAATGCAGTGTGCGTGCGCGGACTGCGCAAGAGCTTCAACAAGCCCGCCGTCGACCTCTCGACCTCACCATCGGCGCCGGCGAGCTCTACGCGCTGCTCGGGCCCAACGGCGCCGGCAAGACCACGACGCTGCGCATGGTGGCGGGCCTGCTGAAGCCGACTGCGGGCTCGATCCGCGTGTTCGGCGTCGACGCGCTGGCCGATCCGATCGCCGCCAAGCAGATGATCGCCTGGCTGCCGGACGAGCCGATGCTCTACGACCGGCTACGCCGATGGAATACCTGGAGTTCGTCGCCGGCCTCTGGGGCGTCGATGCCGACGACGGCGCGGGCGCGGGCCGAGGAGCTGCTGAGCTGCTCGGGCTCTGGGACCAGCGCGACCAGCGCTGCGAGGCCTTCTCGCGCGGCATGAAGCAGAAGGCCGCGCTGGCCGGCGCGCTGATCCACGATCCGAAGCTGCTCATCCTGGACGAGCCGCTGACCGGCCTCGACGCCGCCATGGCGCGGCAGGTGAAGGACCTGCTGCAGGAGCGCGTGAGGAGGGCGCGACGGTCATCCTCACCACCCACATCCTCGAGGTGGCCGAGCGCATCGCCGACCGCATCGGCATCATCCGCAGGGCAGGCTGCTGGCCGAAGGCACGCTGGCCGAGCTGCGCGGCCGGGCCGGCGAGCGGCGACGGCACGCTGGAGGACGTCTTCCTCGAGCTGGCGGTGAGGGGGAGGTCGGCGGAGACGGACGAGGGGGCCGCGGCATGGTCGGCCCGGATCGACCCTCTGGCTGCTGCAGCAGGAATTTCGGCTGCAAAGGAAGGGCGCTGCGAAGACCAAGCCGATGCTCATCTTGGCTGGTTGTGTCTTCCTTTTGCTGCATGCTGTCGCGTTTCCGATCGCGTTTGCGATGCAGTCGTTCCCTGCGATCCCGCGCGGCGATGAAGTGTTGGTCCATGCGGCGGCCACTGCTGCACTTCTCTTTCTTCTGCTGACCACGATCTCCACCACGCTCATCAGCGTCGTTCAGGCGATCTATGGGCGCGGCGACGTCGACCTGTGGCTGTCTTCGCCGCTCGCGCCGCGTTCGATCGTCCTCGTGCGCGTCGGCGCGATTGCCCTCAAGGCATGTCTGGGGTGGGCTTTGTTCGTGCTGCCGTTCGCGGATGCGTTTGGCGTCGTGGTCGCGCCCAAGTGGTTCGGGCTCTATCTCGTCGTGCCAAGCCTTGCCTTGTTCAGCACCGGCGTGAGCCTCGTCCTGGCGCTGGGTTTCTATCGGCTGTTGGGGCCGCGCCGTACCCGCGTTTTTGCGCAGATTCTTGGGGCGGTCATCGGCATGATGGCGATGCTGCCGCAATTTTATAACTTCGCGGCGCGGGAGCAGAGCGCCGCGGCCGCAAAACAGTTCGGCGGCTACTTCAGCACGATCGCTTGGCCGGCTCTCGACAGCTGGTTGTGGTTGCCGGCGCGCGCGCTGATGGCCGAGCCGCTTCCGGTGGGCATGCTCGTAATCGTCTGCTTCGGCACTTTCGCGCTTGCGGCCATCGGACTGGCCAACCGGTTCGTCGCCAGCATGGTGGGCGCGCAAGGCACCAGCAAGGGAAGCCCGCGCAAGACCACGGTGCGCCGGTTCAACACTGCGACCCGTGCAGCGATGCGGCGCAAGGAGATCAGACTCATTGCCCGTGATCCGTGGCTCCTGACCCAGGTTCTGCAGCAAGCCGTTGCGGCCCTGCCGTTCGGCGTCCTGGTCTGGCGCTTCAGCGCCAACGGCCATTCGCTTGGGTGGGTCGTGATGGTGCCGATCGCCGGCGGTCTCGCCGCCGCTCTCACCTGGCTGACGGTTTCCGGTGAAGGCGCGCCGGACCTGCTTTACGCCGCGCCGGTGCGCCCGTTCGAGGTGCTGCGCGCAAAATTCGAAGCGGCGCTCGTGCTGATTGCCGCCGCGATGATCGCGCCGATTGCGATCGCCTGGCATGTCGATCCCTGGCTCGGTCAGGTCCTGCTGTTCTGCTGCACCGGCGCCGCGATCTCCAACGCGCTGCTCGAAATGCGCTATCCGGCGCCTGGCCGGGCCGAGCGAATTCAATCAGCGCCGTCGCGAAAACTGGGGCTTGGGACTGCTCGAAATGCTGATCGGTCTTGCCTGGGGCGGGACGGCGGCTGGAATGATGGCGAGCGGCCTGTTCGCCTTCGTCGGCGTTGCCCTCCTCGCACTCATTATTTTGCCGGTGTACCTCTTCTGGGGGGAAACCACCGCGGCACTTGCGGCATAGTCGGGGCACTGCTGCGACGCAGGTATGCCTCCACACGCCGCCGATCAGCCGATAACAGCGGCGGCCGCGCTGGGCGGCCGACGTCGCCGGAGAGACTGATGACGGCCAGAACCCTGCGCAGCGTTGCGCAGCTGCGCGACGCCGGTCTGGTGCCGGCGCGCGAGGTCAGGGCGCTGACGGAGGTAGCGACGCGCTATGCGGTCGCGATCACGCCGGCGATGACCGAACTGATCGATCGCGACGATCCGACCGATCCGATCGCGCGCCAGTTCGTTCCCGATCGGGCGGAGCTCGAGACCCAATCGTCCGAGCGCGCCGACCCCATCGGCGATGATGTGTTCAGCCCCGTCACCGGCATCGTGCATCGCTATCGGGACCGCGTGCTCCTCAAACTCGTGCATTCGTGTCCGGTCTATTGCCGGTTCTGCTTTCGCCGCGAAATGGTCGGCCCGAGCGGGCGCGGCGGGCTCAACGCGCGTCAGCGCGAGGCGGCCTACGCCTATATCCGCGAGCATCCGGCCATCTGGGAGGTCATCCTCACGGGGGGCGATCCGCTGGTATTGCCGCCGGCGCGTCTGCGCGCGGCGATGACGGCGCTTGGTGCGATCGACCACGTCAAGATCGTGCGCATCCACACCCGCGTGCCCGCGGTCGCGCCCGAGCGCGTCTCCGCCGCCATGGTCGCGGCGCTCGCGGTCCCCGGCAAGACCACCTATGTGGCGCTCCACGCCAACCATCCGCGCGAACTGACATCCGCCGCGCGCGCCGCCTGCGCCCGCATCATCGATGCCGGCATTCCGATGCTGAGCCAGTCGGTGCTGCTCAAGGGCGTCAATGACGACATCGAGACGTTGATGGCGCTGATGCGGGCTTTCGTCGAATGCCGGATCAAGCCCTATTACCTCCATCATCCGATCTCGCCCCCGCACCGCGCACCTGCGGACCTCGATCGCGTCCGGCCAGCGCTTGCGGAGGAACTGCGGCGGCGCGCATCCGGCCTGTGCCAGCCCGCCTACATGCTCGACATTCCGGGCGGCGCCGGCAAAGTGCCGATCGCGCGAGCCAGTCCGCCCGTCGACCGCCGACAGCGCGTACGAGGTTCAGGCGGATGATGGCGCCTGGCGCCCGATCCCCCGCGATAGCTCTCCGAATTTCGAAAGATCGTAGCGTGGGCAAAGGCGCGCTCTTGCGCGCCGTGCCCACGCGGGGCTGCGGTGGGCACGCTTCGCTTTGCCCACCCTACCGAACTCTACCGGTGGCTCACCCGGGAACGATCGAGACCTCGTGGCCGCGGCGGCGTCCCCGAAAGCGCAGCCGGTAGAAGTGCGCATAGCGCCCGCGCGCGCCAACAACTCGGCGTGGCTTCCGGACTCCACGATGGCGCCGTTCTCGACGACGTGGATCATGTCGGCCTGGATGATGGTGTGCAGCCGGTGGGCGATGACGAGCGTGGTGCGGCCCTTGATGAGCTTGCCCATCGCCTCTTGCACGAAGCGCTCGGATTCCGAATCGAGTGCCGCGGTCGGCTCGTCGAGCAGGATGATCGGTGCATCGCGGATCAGCGCGCGCGCGATCGCGATGCGCTGGCGCTGGCCGCCGGAGAGTTGCGCGCCCTGCTCGCCCACCATGGTGTCGTAGCCGGCCGGGAAGCGGAGATGAATTCGTCCGCATGGGCCGCACGCGCCGCCGCCACGATTTCGGCCTCGGTCGCGCCCGGCCGGCCGAGCGCGATATTGTAGCGGATGGTGCCGTGGAACAGGAAAACGTCCTGGCCCACATAGGCAATGTGGCGGCGGATCGAATCCGCCGACACCGCCGCATAGTCCTGGCCGTCGATGCGGATGGCGCCGCGCTGCGGCGCGTAGAGCGCGAGCACAAGATTGAAGATCGTGGTCTTGCCGCCGCCGGAGGGACCGACAAATGCGGTGACCGCGCCCGGCTCGGCGACGAACGAAATCTGTCGCAGCACCGACTGTCGGCGCGATAACCGAACGACACCTGGTCGAACGCGATGCGGCCGCGCTCGACCTTCACGTCGCGCGCGGCTTGCGCACTGCGGGTCGGGCGCGTCCAATACCTCGAACAGGATCTGCACGCCGGCGAGCGCGTTGTGCAGGTCGATATTGAGTCGCGCGATGCGCTTCGCCGGCTCGTAGGCGAGCAGGAACGCGCTGATGAACGACACGAACTCGCCCGGCGCGGCGTCGAGCACCAGCACGCGATAGCCGCCGTACAGGAACACAAGGCCGATGGCGACGCCGCCGAGCGATTCCATCAGCGGCGTCGAGCGGTTCGACACCCGCGCGAGCTTGTTCGACGCGCGCTCCACCGCGGCGACGCCTCGTAGACCTGGCCGCGCGCAATCTCCTCGAGATTGAAGGCCTTGATGACCTTGAAGCCCTGGATCGTCTCCTGCATCGTCTTGAGGATGTCGGCGCCGCCGCCATACTGGGTGCGGGTGATGGCGCGCACCCGCTTGATGAGCTTGCGCACGGTGAGCACCGCAGGCGGCATGACCACGAGGCCGATGAGCGACAGCAGCGGCGCCTGCCACACCATGACGCCGATGAGCGCGATCAGCGACAGGAGATCGCGTCCCAGCGTGTTGACGATCAGGCTCAGTGCCTGGCTGGCGGCGCCTGCCCCGAAGGTGATGCGCGCCGCAAATTCCGACGAATGGCGGTCGGCGAAAAAGCCGACATTCTGTGCCAGCAGCTTGTCGAACATGCGCCGCTGATTGTGGGCGAGAATGCTGTTGCTGATGCGCGCCAGCATCACCGCCTGGCCGTAGGTCGTGAACCCCTTGATCGTGAAAATCACGATCGCCGCGACCGACACGAGCGCGACGCCCTGGAAGCTGCGGGCCACATAGGCCTCGTTGATGCCGTGGCCGATGAGATAGGCGGCGCTCGCCGTGCACGCCGCCCCCACCGCCATGAAGGTCAGCGAGATCGCATAGGCGCGCCAATGGCTGCGGGCATGCTCCGCCAGCAGCCGCCGGATCAAGGCAGGCGAACCGTTCGGATCGGCAAAAAGCCGCGCCCCCAACGAGAGAACATTCGGTTCGGTCCGAGGCGCCCCCGCGCCCACCTTACGGCTCTACCGGACAGAGCCTGCAATGTCTACGCATTGCCGCCCCAAAAGCGGCATTTCGCGGCCCGAATGGGCTACGATCCGCGTGGCTAGGCCTCTCCGCGGCGGCGCAGCCATTCGACCGCCGGCAGATTGATGTTGAACCGCGCCGCGGTGCGCTCCGCGAACGCGGCCGCGGTGCGGCCATCTGGGCAAAATCGATCTTTTCGTCGAGATCGAGGGCGACACCCCGCCAGACGACGTAGCCGCCGAGCGCGATCGCGACCGCGATCAGGACGTAGACCACGATGAGCGCGATCGGCACCTTGACCCCCATGGCGGTTCCGGCAAAGCCGACCAGCCGCAGCCCCGCAACCGCCCCGATCACCGCGAACACCGACACCGCGCGGCTCTGCCGCGTCGTGCGCGGGAAGCCGAGCAGCGAGAACGCGATCACGCCGAAGGCCAGCGGATAGAGCGCGCCGTAGAGGCGATCGTGCATTTCGATCCGGAACTGGCCTGGGGACTGTTTGAGGATCGGGTCGTTCGGATCCGGAAACGCGAGTTCCCAGAGATATTTTTCCCGCAGCCCGATATTGACCTGCGGCGTCGGGGTAAGCCGGGTCAGGTCAAGGCATATTGATCGAACACCACCATGGTGGGGTCGCGCTCCTTCGGTCGGCGGCGCTGCACATTGCCGTCGCGCATGATCAGGAACGAGCCGTCATCCTTCTGCACGATCTGCCCGTATTCGGCGACGATGGTCGATCGTTCCTCGGGATTGCGGGTGTCGTCGATGAAAATGCCGCGGAACTGGTTCTCGGCCTGCCGTTCCCGGATGTGGAAGATCATCCCTTGCTCGACCTGCGTGAAGGCGCCGGGGCGGATGATGTTGGAGACGACGTCGGTCCTGACCTTGGCGAACTCTTCGCTCATGTCCCGTTGCAGCTTGGGCGCCAGATAGGCGCCGATGTAGCCGACGAAGACTGCGACGATGGTGCAGACGATCAGCACCGGCCGAAAGACGCGCCGCGGTGAAATACCGGCGGCGTTCATGACTACGAGCTCGGAATCGCCGTTGAGCTTGGTGAGGGCGTAGCAGACCGCGATGACAAGGGCGATCGGCGCGATCACCAGCATCAGGATCGGCACCAGCAGGCTGGTGATGCGCAGGAACACCAGGATGGTCTGGCCCTGATTGTGATGAGGTCGACCTGGCGCAGGATCTGGGTGATCCAGATCACCGCGGTAAGATTGATCAGCACCAGCAGGAACGCGCCGATGATGGTGCGGAAGATGTAGCGGTCGATCGAAGCCATCGGCAATGCGGGAACCCGGGTCGGCCCCAATTGGGGCGGCAACGCCGTTATATCGCGGCCGGCGGAGATGGCACAGCCGCATTTGTGGGCCTCTCGGGCCACCAATTAGCATCAACGCCGGTGCGATGGTAAGCTCGGGCGAGGTGAAATTAGAAACCTAGTGCAAGTCAGGACCCTAGCATGAACGTCGCCGCCGCCCTTCCGAATTATGACGTCGTCACCGAGGACGTCGAGTATCTGCGTACGGATGAGGCGACCCTGCTGGCGCGGCTCTATCGGCCTCGCGGCGCGGGGCCGTTCCCGGCCGTGGTCGGCGTGCATGGCGGCGCCTGGACGAGCGGCGACCGCCTCAACAATGAAATTCTCGACCGCGCGGTGGCTGCGGCCGGCGCCGTCGTGCTGGCGCTGGATTTCCGCCTTGCGCCGCAATCGCCCTATCCGGGCTCGGTCGCAGACATCAATTACGGCATCCGCTGGCTCAAGGCACGCGCCGCGAGCTTCGACAGTCGCGCCGATTGGGTTGGCGCCATTGCGTCATCAAGCGGCGGCCACCAGCTCTTGCTCAATGCATTGCGGCCCGGCGATCCCCGCTACGCTGCCATATCGATGGCGGAACCGGTCGACGCCTCGCTCGCCTACGTGGTCGCGTGCTGGCCGATCGCCGATCCGCTCGCCCGCTACCGCATGGCGAAGGCGCGCGGCATCGATCGTCTCGTGAAGAGCCATGACGATTTCTTCCGCGGCGAAGCCGCCATGGCCGAAGGCAATCCGCAATTGCTGCTGGAACGCAGCCTCGCAAACGGCGAGAAGCCGGCATTGCCGCCGCTGCTGGTTTTGCAAGGTACGAACGACGACAACGTGACGCCGGACATGGCGGAAAAGTTCGTCAGCGCCTGGCGTGCCGCCGGCGGTCGCGCGGGTCTTGAAATTTTCGAAGGCATGCCGCACGCGTTCGTGACGCGCGAGCCTCAATCAGTACATACAAAGCGCGCCGTACGGCTCGTGATCGATTTCGTGCGGAGCCGCGGCGGGACAGTGTAAACCTCGTCACGCGGGGAAAAATTCGGAGGAAACATGCGGGCGCTCCTTGCTGTTGTCGCCGTCGCCTTGTGCGCTGCGCCGTTCGCCGTGCGCGCGCAGGAGTATCCGACGGGTCCGATCCGCTTCGTGGTGGCGTATCCCGCGGGCGGCCCGAACGACATCATCGCGCGGGTGATCGCGCCGAAGATGCAGGACATGCTCGGCCAGCTGATCATCATCGACAACCGCGGCGGTGTCGGCGGCGTGATCGGCACCGATGCGATCGCAAAATCGAAGCCCGACGGCTACTCGATCGGCACCTCGAGCTCCGGCGCGCTCGCGCTATCGACGGTGATGATGGAGAAGATGCCCTACGATCCGCTCAAGGATCTGGCGCTGATCTCGCTCGTCGCCAAGGTGCCGCAAATCCTTTCGGTGTCGACGGAGCTCAAGGCGAACAGCGTTGCCGATCTTGTCGCGCTCGCCAAGGCGCGCCCGGGCGCCATCAACTATGCCTCGACCGGGGTCGAAACGATGCCGCATCTCGCGGCCGAACTGTTTCGCTTCAGCGCCGGCATCGACGTGGTGCATGTGCCCTATCGCGGCGCGCCCGCTGCCGTGAACGATCTCGTCGGCCACCAGGTACAATTCATGTTCGCCGACGTGCCGGCGATGCTGCCGCAGATCCAGGCGGGCAAAGTGCGTCCGCTCGCCATCGCAGCGAACGAGCGATCAGCGGTTCTGCCCAATGTTCCGACCTTCGGCGAACTCGGTTATCCGCAGGTCGTTGCCGAAAACTGGTACGCCGTGTTCGCGCCCGCCGGAACGCCGCCGCCGGTCGTCGCGCGGCTCAGCGCTGCGGTCATGGCCGCGGTCAAATCGCGCGACGCCGAAGACAAGCTCGCGAGCCAGGGTCTCGTCCTGATCGGCAGCACGCCTGCGGAATTCGAAACCTTCCTTCGCGGTGAAATCGCGAAATGGGGCAAAGTCGTCCAAGCCGCCGGCATCAAGGTGAATTGAGAGCGTAACTGGTCATTCCGGGGGCCGAGCGCAGCGAGGCAACCCGGAATCCATACTCCGCAGTCCGTGTCCATGGATTCCGGGCTCGCCTCCGCTTGCGCTTCGGCGCCCCAGGACGACCAATCAATCTCACGACGTAGGGTGGGCAAAGCGCGGCGCGCCGCGCGTGCCCACGTGCGGCCTCGTGGCGTGGGCACGGCGGACCAGCGACAGCGCCAACAATGATATTCCTTCGGCCGCCTTTGCCCACCCTACGGAACTGCCTACTTCGGCGTCTTGCCGAAATAACGCAGATCGGGCGGGGCCTGGCCTTTCTTGGCGGGCATGAGCAGGCCGTCATGGCTCAGCATGAAGCTGTCCTCGCCGATGCGGATGTGGCCGTTGTCCTCGGCGCATTTCGATTCGGCCCACTGCGGTTTCGCCTGCGCGGTGCGGCGGTAGGACTTCGTCACCGTCCACGGATGCGTCAGCGCGTGGTCGAATAGCGTGATTTCGTCGCGCAGGATGTTGGCGTCAGACTTGTCGCTGTAGATGCGCTCCTTGATGACGGTCTCGTTATCTTGGTGAAGCGGCAGCCCGGTGCTGTCGAGCGTGCGGATGCCGCGGAAGCCGCGGGTTTCGACGGCGAGCACCTCGTAGCGGCCGTCGCCGTCCTCGTCGATCCATGTGCCGATGGAGTAGCCGGCGAGCGTCGGCACGATCGTCTCCGGCCAGCTGCGCCCGTCGGTGTAGATGCGGCGAAGATCGTTGAGAAAGCCGAGCATCATGTACGTGGTGTCGGGATGGATGACGATCTCCATGGTCGAATAGACGTTCATCATGCGCGGCATGCCGGGCGAATAGCAGGCGTAGTCGCGGTCGAGGCCGGCGCCGCCGTCGCGCTGATCGGCGAGGCTTGCATCGTGGATCGCTTGATATTCCGGGGTAAGCGGCGCCTGTTGGGCTCGGCCTTCCGATTTGTGCGGGTCCCAGGACGGATTGCCGGAGACGCCGGGCACGAACAGGCGGACCCATTGGCCACGCCAGTCGGGATATTTCGCCTCGTCGAAGGCACGAACGCCGGCAACGGTAGCACCGAGCGCAACCGCGACGGCGAGTGCGCCTATCGAACTGCGGTAAAGCATGTGCGTTCCCCACGATCGCGCCACGCAGCGGCAGCATGCTACACCCCGGGCGCGGCATTGTGGAAGGCAAGGATGTGAACTTGGACGCGAACGTGGAAGAGGCCCCTCAGGAGAGCCCGAACATCGAGGGGCTGCGCGACTGCGCGATCTTTTCGCCGGGTCGGGTGTTCCTGGGCGGAGTGTTCTTTGCCGCCGCAGGACTTGCGTGGATCTTGGGTCCGGGGCTCGCGCACTCGCCCGCCGGCTTGATCGTGATTGGCTTTGCGGTCGGCGTTCCCTCGCTCTTGAAGGGCATCGGCCTCCTGCAGCAGGCGTCCAAGAAGGGCTGCTATTTCCGCGCCGGCACCGATGGCATCGAGATTCGCCTCGGCGTGCGCGGCCCCTATGGCGTGATGGTGCAACTTCTCCGCGGCGTCACTGCGATCGCCGCAAGCCCCGACAGCTTTGCGGCGCGATTTCCCGGCGACTGGGTGAAGTGGGACGGCGAGTCCTACGTCTATCGCTTCCGCTGGTCCGAGCTCGCAAGCTTCCAGAACATGGGACCCAACCGCACGCTGTTTCTCACGCTGCGTTCCGGCCCCTGCCTCTCGGTCGCCCGCTTCTATTTCACCGAGAAGACAATGTTCATCACCCAGCGCCTCGAATACATCGTCCACCACATGCAGCGCGCGCAGCAGCCACCTCCCCAGCCCTCTTCGTAGCCCGGATGAGCGCAGCGACATCCGGGAACCGGGCCTGTCAGACTCTGACGTGCTGGCCGTTCCCGGATTTCGCGGTGCTCAATCCGGGCTCTACGGCCTTGTTGTCACCTCTCCTCTGCGCCAGCCTTGCCGAGCTTTCTTATGTCCTGGCTCGCCGAAACGCCACCGATGGCAAAGAGGATAGGTGGCCAATCGAGGGTGAGCGTGGTCTGTTGCCACGACCGGATTGCGACCTGACCTCATCCAGCGTCCCGGCGTCGGGACCTCGCTCGGGAGGCAGGTGTCGTGCCGCGCCCGAAGCCCTTGTCGTTTTCCCTTCTTTTTTTAGGCCAGATTCCTTTGTTCGACCGCGGCGGCCATTGCTTCATCCGGACCTCGGAATTGAGGAGCGTCGCGCGCAGGCCCTGTCAAGGATGGCCCTTGGCCACCGAAGGCTTGTCGTTGATCGGCGCCGAGCACGACGCTACGCTGGCTGGGTCGTGAACGTCGTGCCATCGACGAGCATCGATGCATGATGACGGCGAGCTTGCGGGCGAGCGCCACCTGGCTTTCTTCGTACCGGCCGCGCTTGTCGATCGCGTCACCGCCCCAATCTTACCGGCAACAACCCCTGTCGCACAAAAAGATGGAACGAAGAATGGGGCCTGAAACTCGCGGGCGCGCGTCACCAAACGGATGCACGATGCTGTTCACCGGATTGGTAATGAATATAGTCCACAGGCCGAAATGCCCCGACGGTCTTCGTGAATTGAATCGCGCCGGGTCGTCGATCGACGCCGCATAGGTCAGCGCCACGACGCTGCCAAAGCCCTGCAAGCTCATCATTTGCGTGGCGTTCGATGGCCACGCCTTCGGCAAGTAGGCGCGCTGCTGAAGTGGCCTTTGATGCCGCGCCAGCGGCCGCGCAGAAAGCATCGCGGTCTGCGATCACCTGGCGGTAGCGTCAGGATTGCATGACAATGTTCCGGAAGCGCGCAATCACGACGGCGCGACTTTGCCAATCTTCAGTCCGAAGCCGCGCAGAACGCCGCGCAGGCTCATTTCGACCTCATGAAGCGTGCCTTCTGCACCAGCTTGCGCGCGGTCAGCATCGCGCGTGTCTCTTGTGCTTCATCGATTGCAATGAAAGGGTCGATCCTGCCGGCGCATCAGCTGCGGCAAGCCGCTGCGCAGCTGCGTCGATGTGTTGAACGAGAATATGTTGAAAGCGTTGCGCACGTGCCGCGTCTCCAAAAGTTCGACCGCAAGCCCCGATCGCGGTCCCGAAGGGCCACCGCGATAACGTTCCACCTCATCGACGCGAGTTACGCCTGTATCCGACCATCCCGGCATATTATCGTGGATTGCTGCCACCCCGCATATCGCTGCGCTCATGCACCCGTCGATCACGCACACGTGCGAAACTTCCAAAGACACGTCGATTCCTGCATAGTAGCTCATGGTCGTCCCTCGATGATGCTTGGAGCTGGCTGTGCCAGACTCCGTTGTTTTGACACCATCAATCTGAGGGACGACTCCTTATCCGCTAACTAAAACAGCGCGGGGCAGGGTTAATCTACGGGCTACAAACTGGGAATCACAATCCGAACACGTAGAGTACGGTTGCGTTGCGCTGCTCCTTGAGTTCGGGCGTGTTGGCGATCTGACGCTTGCCGGTCTCGTACATGCCGGACGCGATCGCGATGAATTGACGGCCGTTGGCTTCGAACGTCATCGGCGGCGCCGAGAAGCCGGAGCCGACATTGGTCTTCCACAATTCCGCGAGCGTCACGTCGTCATAGGCTGCGACGGTGCCGTCGGCGAGGCCGAGAAAGATCAAGCCGCCGCCGGTCGCCAGCGTGCCGCTGTTGTTCGGATAGCGCAGGTGAATCTTGTTCTTGATCGCGCCGGTCAGCGGATCCATGGCGACGAGTTCGCTTTCGAGCCGCTCGGTGGTCGAAAAGGTGCCGCCGTTCCAGCCCTTCGCCTTGGAGTGCATCTCGGAGTCGAGCTTGACGTCGTGGCAGCCGTAGAGCGCCGGGATATAGAGCAGCTTTGTGCGCGGGCTGTAGCTCGACGGCCAGAAATTGTTGCCGCCGAGGATGCTCGGGCACACTTTGCGGACGCCGTCCGCGTGGTTGGCGACGCCGGAATAGGTCTGCACCTCCTTGGCCGGATCGTAGTCGAGCGGCCGGCCGGTCTTCTGGTCGATGCCCTTGGTCCAGTTGATGTTGTCGAGATAGGGCTTGGCGAGGAGGATTTGGCCGTTGTGGCGGTCCATGGTGTAGACGAAGCCGTTGCGCGCGGAATGGGTGATGAGCTTACGCGGCTGCCCGTCGACCACGGCGTCGATCAGGATGTGGGTGCCGACCTCGTCGAAGTCCCACTGGTCGCCCGGCGTGTACTGGAAATACCAGTTCATCCGCCCGGTCTCGGGGTCCCATGACGTGGCGCTGTTGGAATAGAGGTTGTCGCCGGGCCGGTAGGTCGGATCGAACATCGGCACCGGATTGCCGGTGCCCCAGATGGTCTGGTTGGTCTCGACGTCATAGGTGCCGGTGACCCAGATCGCGGCACCGCCGGTCTGCCAGGCATTGTTCTTGTCCTTCCAGGTCTCGCTGCCGGGCTCGCCCGGCGCCGGCACCGTATATTTGAACCACGCGATCTTGCCGGTCGGCGCATCGAGCGCCGCGATCCAATCGCGGATGCCGGCGCCGCTGTTCGCCGCGCCGACGATGATCTTGTCCTTGATGGCGAGCGGCGCCGTGGTGATGACCGCGTTCGGCAGGTCCGGGAACGTGGTTTCCCACGCCACCTTGCCGCTGGCCTTGTCGGTGGCGATCACCCGGCCCGGACTGATGGCGGCGGTAATGACGAGATTGCCCCACAGCGCGGCGCCGCGGTTCTGCCGCTGCTGCTCCTGCTTGGGGTCCATGCGCCACACGATGCGGGCGGCGCTGCCGGAGGTGGCGTCGATCTTGTAGAGCACGCCCCACGAATCGGTGATGTAAAGGAAGCCGTCCTCGGCAAGCGGCGTCGCCTCGTTGAATTCGTTGCCGCTGCCGCCGCCGAGCGGGATCGCGAATGCGAGCTTCAGGTTCTTGACGTTGTCCCGGCTGATCCGCGCCAACGGCGAGAAGCGCTGGCCGTCATAGGTGCGGTGGTTCATCAGCCAGTTCTGTGGCTCTTTGTCGGCGTTGACGAGCCGCTCCGGCGTGACCTCGGCGGCGAACGCCGGAGCGGCCATCGCAACGGCGCCGAGCAGCGCGCCACCGATCGTATGAATGCATGAAGCCGTCATGGTGGTTGTCCTCCCGTCTATTTTTTGCGGTTGGCAAAAAGCTACGCGATCACGCCGCACCATGAAAGGGTGGTTGTCGGCCGAGTTCCTGAAATCGCGTAGCTCTTTCGCGATAATGTCGCATCAATTTCCCTGGACTTGACCGGGCGGCCGGTCCCGGCCATTCACGTCCCGCGGAAAATTGGAACACTTGGTCCTTCACCCGAATAAGGCACGGGCGCGATCGCCCGCAACACAACGATGGCTTCTGCTGATCGTTTCCTGATGGCCGGCGTCATGGGCTGGCCCGTCATGCATTCGCGCTCGCCGAAGATTCACAATTATTGGTTCGCCAAGTATCAGCTCGCCGGTACGTATGTGCCGCTCGCCATCAAGGCCGAAGGGCTGCGCGCGGCCCTGCGCGCGCTCGCGCCGCTTGGATTTGCCGGCTGCAATCTGACGATCCCGCACAAGGAAGCCGCGTTCGACATCGTCGATCGCGTCGATCCGCTGGCGCGGCGCATCGGCGCCATCAACTGCGTGGTGGTCGCTCCGGACGGCACGCTCGACGGCAGCAACACCGACAGCTTCGGCTATATCCACAGCATCCGCGAGGCCTGCCCTGACTGGCGGCCCGATGCCGGTCCGATCGTGGTGATCGGCGCGGGCGGCGCGGCGCGCGCCATCCTCGCAAGCCTTTTGGATGAGGGCGCGCGCGATATCCGCCTCCTCAACCGCACCGACGCACGCGCGCAGGCGGTGGCGCGCGAGTTCGGTGCACCCATCAAGACCCTCGCCTGGGAGGATCGCCACGCTGCGCTCGCCGGCGCTGCCATGCTCGTCAACACCACGAGCCAGGGTATGGCCGGTCAGCCCGCGCTCGACCTCAAGCTCGATGCAATGCCCGAGGCAGCGCTCGTCTCCGACATCATCTATATTCCGCGCGAGACGCCGCTCCTTGCCGCCGCGCGGCAGCGCGGCAACCGCACGGTCGACGGACTTGGCATGCTGCTTCACCAGGCGCGGCCAGCATTCCATGCCTGGTTCGGCGTCATGCCGGAGGTGACGGCGGAGTTGCGCGCCATGATCGAGGCCACGCTTTAGCTTTCGGATTTCATCAAGGATCGCCAATGGCTGATTTGCCGCTGTTTTCATTGGATGGACGCGTTGCTCTCGTCACCGGCTCCTCGCGCGGGCTTGGCTTTGCGATGGCCGAGGGCCTCGCCGAAGCGGGCGCGACGGTCGTGCTCAACGGCCGCAATGCCGACGCCGCGCATGCGGCGGCCGAGAAGCTGCGCGGGCGCGGCTTGCACGCCGAAGCGACGCCGTTCGATGTCACCCAGCACAATGCGTCGCAGGCGGTGGTGGAAGCGATCGTCAAGCAGCTCGGCCGACTCGATATCGTGATCGCCAACGCGGGCCTCATCCATCGCGCGCCGCTTGATTCGTGGACCGCTGCGGACTGGGACAGCATGCTCGCGGTGAACGTGACGTCGTGCTTCTTCCTCGCCCAGAGCGCCGCCGTCGCGATGCGCCTGCAAGGCCATGGCCGCATCATCTTCACCACGTCGATCGCATCGATCCTCGGCCGCGCCAGCGTCCACGGCTATGTGGCGGCGAAAAGCGCGCTCGCCGGCGTGACGCGTTCGCTTGCCGCCGAGCTCGGCGAATTCGGCATCACCTGCAATGCCATTGCGCCGGGCTATTTCGAGACCGACCTGACCGGGCCGCTGTTGGACGACCCGAGCTTCGTTTCGTTCGTCAACGGACGGACCACGTTGGCGCGCTGGGGCAAGCCGCGCGAACTTGCCGGTGTTGCGATCTTCCTCGCGTCGGAGGCCGGCGCCTACGTCACGGGCCAGCAGATCGTCGTCGACGGCGGCTTCACCACCACGATGTAGCGCAAATGAAAGCCTCGCAGATATTCGACCTTTCGGGCCGCGTGGCGCTGGTGACCGGCGCGTCAAGCGGGCTCGGCGTGCGTTTTGCCGAAGTGCTCGCCGCCAATGGCGCGGCCGTCGGTCTCGTGGCGCGACGCGCGGATCGCATCGCCGCCGTCAAGGCCCGCATCGAGGCAGCGGGCGGCCGCGCGGTCGCCGTCACAGCGGACGTGCTCGATCACGCCGATATGGTCCGCGCGTTTGACGCGGTCGAGGCGGCGTTCGGCACCGTGACGATTCTCGTCAACAATGCCGGCGTCGCCCACGCCAACCGCGCCGTCGAAATGTCCGAAGCCGAATGGCGCCGCGTCATCTCCACCAATCTCGATGCCGTGTTCGCCTGGGCGACCGAAGCGGCGCGGCGCATGCTCGCCGCCGGCAAGCCGGGCGCAATCGTCAACATTGCTTCGGTGCTGGGCTTCGGCGTGTCGAAGGGCACGATTGCGTACGCGACCGCCAAGGCCGGCGTGGTGCAGATGACGAAGGCGCTGGGTCTAGAGCTCGCCTTCAAAGGCGTTCGCGTCAATGCCATCGCGCCGGGCTGGTTCGTCACCGAGATCAATCGCGAATATCTCGAGAGCGAGGCCGGCGCCAAACTCACGCGCGACATTCCGGTCGGCCGTTTCGGCAAGGACGGCGACCTCGACGGTGCGCTATTGCTGCTGGCATCGGAGGCCGGCAGCTTCATCGCCGGCACCACCATCGTGGTCGACGGCGGCCAAATGGTCGCGCTGCGAGGTTGAAGATGGATTTCACGCTGCCACCGGAATTCGAGGACATCAGGCTGCGCACGCGCGCCTTTGTCGAGGAGCACGTGCTGCCGCTGGAGCGCGACCGCGCGAACTTTGCAGAGCACGAGAACATTCCGGACGAGCGCCTCGCGCCGGTGCGCGCGAAGGCGAAGGCTGCGGGGCTGTGGGCGCCGCAATCGCCCAAGGAATTCGGCGGCATGGCGCTGCCCATTGTCGCCTGGGCGGCGATGTACGAGGAGGCCGCGCGCTCGATCTTCGGTCCGCTCGCCTTCAACTGCATGGCGCCCGACGACGGCAACATGAACCTGCTCGCGCGCGTCGGCACGCCGGCGCAGAAAGAGCGCTGGCTGCGGCCGATCGTCGACGGCAAGGTGCGCTCATCCTTCGCGATGACCGAACCTGCGCCGGGCGGCGGCTCCGATCCCGGCATGATCCGCACCCGCGCCGAGCGGCGCGACGGCAAGTGGGTCATCACCGGGCGCAAGTGGTTCATCACAGGAGCGGACGGCGCCGCGCACTTCATCCTGATCGCGCGCACCTCGGACGATGCGCGGCGCGGCCTCACCGCGTTCCTGTTCCACCGCGACCAGCCAGGCTGGCGCATCGTGCGCCGGATCGGGATCATGGGCCCGGAAGAACACGGCGGGCACTGCGAACTCGAGTTCACCGGCCTCGAGGTCGACGACGACAACGTGCTGCTGTCGATCGGGGACGGCCTGCGCGTCACCCAGACGCGGCTCGGCCCGGCGCGGCTTACCCACTGCATGCGCTGGCTCGGCCAGGCCAAGCGCTGCATGGAGATCGCCCAGGACTACGTCAACAACCGCGAGGGCTTCGGCATCAAGCTCGCCGACCGCGAGAGCGTGCAGATCAAGCTCGGCGAAGTCGCCCATGCGATCCAGATCGGCCGGCTGCTGACGATGCACGCCGCCTGGAAGCTCGACCAGGGCGACCGCGCGCGCAAGGAAGTCTCCATGGCCAAGGTCCACGTCGCCGACACCCTGCACAAGGCCGCCGACGTCGCGATCCAGCTCAACGGCGCGCGCGGCTTCTCCAAGGACACGATCCTCGAATGGATCTACCGCGCCGCCCGCTCGGCCCGCCTCGTCGACGGCGCGACCGAAGTTCACATGATGGTGCTGGCCCGCTTCATGCGCGAGGAGGGCCGCGACTTCTGGTCCTGGGGCGCCGGCAATCAATGAAATATTAAGGCATTCGGCGAGGACGAACCGACACAAAACGTCAACGCGGCCGGCTCGCGCGGCATTTTCGTGTTGCGATGCATCCACAGAATCGCGGCAGAACAAAATTGACCCACCCGTGTTGAAATGCCAGCCTTCACGCGGGTCTGCCAATGATTATATCCCCCATCGGACCTGCGGACCGGCCGCCTGGGCTGCGTCTTTAAGAACAGGCCGCGGAGACTGCGCCATGCCGCTCACTCCCGTCAGCCTTGACGACAAGTACGACCTCACCAAGGAACGCGTCTTCGTCACGGGCTTCCAGGCGCTGGTGCGCCTGACATTGATGCAGAAGGAGCGCGATCGCCGCGCCGGCCTCAACACCGCAGGCTACGTCACCGGCTATCGCGGCTCGCCGCTCGGCACGCTCGATCAGCAATTCCAGCGCGCGTCTGCAATTCTCACCAGGAACGACATCAAGTTTCATCCGGCGACCAACGAAGACCTCGCCGCGACCGCGCTCTCCGGCTCGCAGCAGGCGGAGTTGCGCGGCGAAGGCAAGTTCGATGGCGTGTTCGGCATGTGGTACGGCAAGGGCCCGGGCGTCGACCGCTCAGGCGATGCTTTCCGCCACGCCAATTTCGCCGGCACCTCGAAGCACGGCGGCGTCATCGCGCTGATGGGCGATGACCACACCGCGGAATCCTCCACCACTGCCCACCAGTCCGAATTCCATTTCGTCGACGTGATGATCCCGATCCTGAACCCCGCGGGCGTTCAGGAGATCATGGACTACGGCCTCTACGGCTGGGCGATGTCGCGCTTCACCGGCGCCTGGACCGCGCTCAAGTGCATGCACGAGACGGTCGAATCGACCGCCGTCGTCGACGGCAGCCTCGACCGGGTGAAGATCATCATTCCCGAAGACTTCGCCATGCCGCCCGGCGCCCTCAATGTCCGCCTCGGCGACACCGTGCTCGGGCAAGAGGCGCGGCTGCACGATTTCAAGCGCGACGCGATGCTTGCCTTCGTGCGCGCCAACAAGCTCAACCGCATGATCTGCTCGGGCGGCCCGCACCCGAAGATCGGCGTCATCACCGTCGGCAAGAGCTATCTCGACGTTCGCCAGGCGCTCGACGAGCTCGGCCTCGACGAGGTGAAGTGCAACGACCTCGGCCTGCGCCTCTACAAGATCGCCTGCCCGTATCCGATCGGCCGGCGCGACCTCATGGAGTTTGCCGCCGGCCTCGATCTCATCATTGTGGTCGAGGAAAAGCGCTCGCTCATCGAGGTCCAGGTGCGCGAGGAGCTTTACGGCACCGCGAACCAGCCGGTCTGCATCGGCAAGAAGGACGAGCAGGGCCAATGGTTGTTCCCGGTCAAGGGCGCGCTCGATCCGAACGACGTCGCGATCTGCATCGGCGACCGCTTGTTGAAATACGTGCGCAACGACGACCTCGCCGCGCGGGTCGCGCGCCTCAAGGAGGCCCAGCGCGCGCTCGCCGCGACCGAGGACATCGCGGTGCGCATCCCGTATTTCTGCTCGGGCTGCCCGCATAATTCCTCGACCGTGGTGCCCGAGGGCAGCCGCGCCTATGCCGGCATCGGCTGCCACTACATGGCCCAGTGGATGGACCGCAACACGTCCGGCTTCACCCAGATGGGCGGCGAGGGCGCGAACTGGATCGGCGAGGCGCCGTTCTCCACGCGCGATCACGTCTTCCAGAATCTCGGCGACGGCACCTACAACCATTCGGGCTCGCTCGCGGTGCGCGCCGCGATGCAGGCCGGCGTCAACATCACTTACAAGATCCTGTTCAACGACGCTGTCGCCATGACCGGCGGACAGCGCAACGACGGCAACATCACGGTGCCGCAGATCGCCCGCGAAATGGCGGCGGAAGGCGCCAAGCGCGTCGTCGTCGTTACCGACGAGCCGTGGAAATATCCGTCGGGCACCAAGTGGCCGGAAGGGCTCACCATCCATCACCGCGACGACTTGCAGGAGGTGCAGAAGGAACTCGCCAAAGTGCCGGGCTGCACCGTGCTGATCTACGATCAGACCTGCGCCGCGGAAAAACGCCGGCGCCGCAAGCGCGGCCAGTTTCCCGATCCCGACAAGCGGGTCGTCATCAACGAGCTGGTTTGCGAAGGCTGCGGTGATTGCGGCGTGAAGTCGAATTGCGTGTCGGTGCAGCCGCTGGAGACCGAATTCGGCCGCAAGCGCACCATCGATCAGTCGAGCTGCAACAAGGATTATTCTTGCGTGAAGGGCTTCTGCCCGTCCTTCGTCACGGTCGAAGGCGCCAAGCTCAAGCGCGGCAAGGGCGTGGAGTTGCCGAAGGAGAAAGCCCCGCCCGAGCCGGCGCTGCCGGCAATCAACAAGACTTATGACGTCATCGTCACCGGCATCGGTGGCACCGGCATCGTCACCATCGGCGCGATCCTCGGCATGGCGGCGCATCTCGAGGGCAAGGGCGTCGGCATCATCGACATGGCGGGCCTTGCGCAAAAAGGCGGTGCGGTCGCAAGCCACATCCGCTTTGCCAAAGAGCCCGACGACATCCACGCGATCCGCGTCGCGGCGCGCAGCGCCGACCTCGTGCTCGGCGGCGACATGGTGGTCGCCGGCACGCGCAAGGTGCTCGCCGCGGTGAAGCCCGGCACCACCGCCATGGTGATCAATCTCGCCGAGATGCTGCCCGGCGAGTTCACCCGCAATCCGGAATTCTCACTGCCGACCGAGCGCCTCAAGCGCACCATCGCCGGCCTCGCGGGTCCTGCGCACAGCCACTTCATCGATGCGTCGCGGCTTGCGACCGCGCTGCTCGGCCAATCGCTTGGCGCCAACATGCTGATGCTGGGCTACGCCTATCAGCTCGGCGCGGTGCCGGTGTCGGCGGAGGCGATCGAGAAGGCGATCGCGCTCAACGGCGAAGCCGTCGCCATGAACGTCGCCGCGTTCCAGTGGGGTCGCCGCGCCGCGGTCGATCTTGCCGCGGTCGAGGCGCTGGCGCGCCCGGCGCCCGGCACTGAGGACAGGGCGCGCGCACTGTCCGGTTCGTTCGACGAGATGGTCGCGCGGCGGGTCGATTTCCTCACCGCCTACCAGAACGCCGATTATGCGGCGCACTACCGGCGCCGCGTCGACGAGGCGAAAGCCGCCGAAGCGCGGCTGGCGCCGGGCAAAACCGGGTTCGCCGAGGCGGTGGCGCGCTATCTCTTCAAGCTGATGGCGTATAAGGACGAGTATGAGGTCGCGCGGCTTTATGCCGATCCGGCGTTCCTCAAGCAGGTGACGAACGAGGTCGACCCGGTATCACCCGAGCGCGGCCTGCGTCTCACCTTCCATCTCGCGCCGCCGCTCCTCGCGCGTCATGACAAGGCCACCGGCGAGCCGCGCAAGATGAGCTTCGGCCCGTGGATGCTCGGCGCGTTCCGCCTGCTCGCGAAGTTCAAGTTCCTGCGCGGCACCGCGCTCGATCCGTTCGGCTACACCGCCGAGCGCAAGACCGAGCGGCAGCTTGTGCGTGACTACGAGGCGTTGCTCGACGAACTCATCGCCAAGCTCGCGCCCGAGAACCACCACATCGCCGTCGGCCTCGCCGCGATCCCGGAAAAGATCCGCGGCTTCGGCCACATCAAGCAGCGCCACCTCAAGGCCGCCAAGGCCGACGAGGCCGCGTTGCTGGAGCAGTTCCGCGCCGGCACCGCGCCCCTCCTCAAGGCCGCGGAGTAGCCGAAGGCGTCGTCCCCGTAGCCCGGATGGAGCGCAGCGAAATCCGGGAACAGCGTCAGTAATGAGAACAGGCTGACCCCGGATTTCGCTGCGCTCCATCCGGGCTACGTCATTCTCACTTCAACTCGACGGTGAGGGGGTTGTACGAGTAGAGCCACTGATTCCGGTCGGCGCCCTCGTTGCGCCGGGCGAATTGCGCGCGCATCTCTTCGACCGAGCGCAGATGGAACAGGTGCTTGTTCTCGGTCGATTGCAGCACCACGCGCGCGGTGCGGTCGACGCGGTTGCGCTGGTAGAGGTCGAGCGCTTCGGCGATCGATCCGGCCTGGCGCAGCGCGCGCGTGAGCACCGCGCCGTCCTCTACCGCCATGGCCGCGCCCTGGGCGAGGTAGGGCAGCGTCGGATGCGCGGCATCGCCTAGGAGCGTCATCCGCGGCGTGCTCCAGTTGCGAACCGGCGGACGATTGAACAGCGACCAGCGGTAGCACTCGTTCTTGTCGGCAGCGTCGATGATGGTCTGGATCGCCGGGTGCCAACCGACATAATCGGCCTTGAGCTGCTCCCACGGCAGCTTCAGCGTCCACGATTCCTCGGCAGCCTCAGCCTCGATGATCCCGACGAAGTTGAGGAGCTTGCCGGCCCGGATGTAATAGCAGACGATGTGGCCGCCCGGCCCCATGAAGACCGACATCACTTGCTCGAGGAACGGCTTCGGCAATCGCTCGACCGGCACCGTGACGCGCCATGCCGCGTCCCCGGTGTAGGTCGCGGGGACCTCGCCGACGATCTGCTGCCGCACCACCGATTTCAGGCCATCGGCGCCGACGAGGATGTCGCCGCGCACGGTCCTGCCGTCGGCAAGCGCAAGCTCGACGCCGTCCTTGTGCTCGGTGACGCCGGTGATCCTGCTGTTGAGGTGAACGACGTCGGGTTTGAGTTCGCGCGCCTTGGCCGCCAGGATCTCGTGGAAATCGGCGCGATGCGCCTGGATGTAGGGCGCACCGTGGATGCGCTCGTGCTCTTCCGACAACTCGAATCGCTGGATCACTTCGCCGGTGTCGTGAAGGCGGAACACGTAAGCCCCCGGGCGCACGCCGACCTTGCGGATCGCGTCGCCGACGCCGATGTCGTCGAGCACATGCATCGAATTGGCGCTGATCTGGATGCCGGCGCCGACCTCGCCTAGGGCCGGCGCCTGCTCGTAGATGTCGACGTCGAAGCCCGCCTTCATCAGGCACGAGGCGCAGGCGAGCCCCCCGAGACCAGCCCCCGCAATCAAGATTTTTGGATCAGCCACCTTGTCCTCCGACCGTTCCCGGCATGCATACAGCGAATCAGCGGCGACTTTGCAATGCAGCCGCGCATGCGTGGTCTACGGTAATCGCTTGAAGGGTGTGCCTCGGAAAGCGGCATCGCGCCCGATGCGGCGGTCCTTACTTCTTCAACTGCTTCCATGGGTCTTTGACGGCGGGGAATTTGTCGAACTCGACGTTGTAGAGTTCACCGTCGACCCGTTCGACCCGCCGGATATAGATGTCCTGGACGATGTCGCGGGTGTCGGGATCGATCATGATCGCCCCGCGCGGACTTTCCCAGGCCATACCCTTCATCGCGGCGATCAGCGCGTCGCCGTCAGTATTGCCGCCGGTCTTGGTCAAGGCCGCGAAGATGAGGTGGAGCCCGTCATAGGCGCTGACGCCCACGTGATCCGGTCGCAGGCCATTGCCAACGCGTTTGAAGCCCTCGACGAACTCCTTGTTCATGGCTGACGGGTGCGCGGCGGAATACTGCAGCGCGGTGACGATGCCGAGCGTCGGATCGCCCATCTGATTGAGCACGTCGTCATCGGTGATGTCGCCGGTGCCGATGACGCGGATGCCGGATGCATTCATGCCGCGCTCGACATATTGGCGCAGCAGCGGTCCCGCGAGCCCGCCGGGCACCCACACGAACAGCGCCTCCGGCTTCGCGTCGCGCGCCCGCTGCAGGAAAGGAGCAAAGTCGGGGTTCTGCAGCGGCACGCGCAGCGAGGCGACGATCTCCCCGCCGCGCGCCTTGAACTCCTCGATGAAGGCCTTTTCGGTCTCGAGCCCCGGTGCATAGTCCGACACCAGAGTGACGACGCGCTTCAATCCGTTCATGGCCGCCCATTGCGCCATCGGCACGGTGATCTGCGGCTGCGTCCCGAACGTCCGCACGATGTAGGGCGAGCGCTCGGTGATGATCGAGGTCGACGACCCCATCACCACCTGCGGAATCTTCGCTTCGGTCGCGAGCGGCGCGACCGCGAGCGCCGTCGGCGTCGGATTATATCCAAGCAGCGCCACGACCTTGTTGTTGACCACCAGTTCCTGCGCGATGCGCTTGGCCTGGTCCGGCACGCCGCCATCATCGCGGACGATCACCTCGACCGGCCGGCCGGCGATCACCGCAGGATTGCGCTCTTGGAAGAGCTTTACGGCCGCGAGCATCTGTTTGCCGTTTTCCGCGAACGGCCCGGTGATGGGCGCCGAGAACCCGATCCTGATCGGCTGCTGGGCGTGCGTCGTCGTGCCTGTTGTTGCGGCAAAGAGCGCCACGGCCGCCGCGGCGAGATAAGCTTTCGAAAACATCGATGCTCCATTGGGATGACGGCGCGCCACGGTCCATTCACTAGCCGGGCCGCGCGTTGCCTGAGCGGATTGTGCGCGCCGGCTTGCCCGGGTCAATCGCATCTTGGCGCATCGGCATCATCAAACTTGATCATAACTCTATCGCGGAAACCGTTTCTGGATCAGATCAAGAGCATCCCGTTCGGTCGCGAACAAGAGCTCCCCGGCAGGAATCCTACCAAGCGCATCTCCAATCAACAGAATATCACGCCTAAGTATCGCATACTCGTTGTCGCTAAGAATGTGCTCCAACTCAATATCTACAGTCAGCATTTGCACGACCACCGACGCAACATGGTACAAATCGTCCGGTCGCCGTTGGACAACCAAGCGAAGCTTCTTTGTGCTATCCAAGACGTCTTTGGCCGCCCCCTCATAGAGGCCTTTCGTTGCGACCTTCCTTACAGCCAGTCGAGCCGCATGTGTATCTATTTGATAAGTATCAAAGTTTAACCCCTTAACTTTTGCTTTGGCGTAGGCGCTCGCTAGAAATCGATCGGCTGCCAAAAAATTATTGTTCTCCATCTGGGAAATAGAATATTGAACCCAGAATAGAGGATCGCTTCTGACAGCGGGGATGTAGCTAGCACGATCGAAAACTTCGTTAGGCAACGTCGATGAACCGAGCAGACGGTTCAAGTTTCGATAACGAAGAATGCGTCGAACGATCCATTGTAGAGAAGACTGCGCACCGTGCTCACCAATAAAATTAGAAAAGCGAACCACTGCTCCTATTATATCATTTTTGTTCACATAATTACTGAAAATAAATTCAGCGATTATCGCGTTTCCGAACGAAACGCTCCCCGAAAATGATACTCGGACAATATCACTTTCCAACTCACGCAAGGCACGGTAATAGAAATATCAATCATCTGCAAATAGGACGCGAGTACAAAATGATCAAGTATAGGCCGTAGTTTATCGAGAGAGGAATTCCATTCTGCAAGAATGCGATCTTGCAGGCTCCTATTCTCGAATATCTTTAGTATTATTGCGTTGATATTACTATCAAAGCGCCGCTGCAATCGCCCGATACGCGATTGCCGCGATATTTGTGAAAGGTCAGATGGCCAGAACGCCATACTGTCGATTAGATCGTGAAAATTCTCAAGTTCACGCTGAGAAAGGTAATTTGCCGCGAATACCCGAATCATACCCCGCGACACACCGTCTATTCCTGGCATCGCGACGCGAACAGTTGTTGTTCGGGCCGATACACACAAAACCAACGATCTATCCCTAACTATGCCGGCCGCGTGAGCAACAGCAAAAATGTCGCCTTCAAAAAAGACCTTCGAGCCAACAGGGATATCAGACAAAATGTCGATCAAACTAGCCGATAAAATGTCCGACTTGATCGCAAAGATCTCTTTGCCCGATCTAGTCATTAAGAACTTGGCATATTCAAGGATCAAACTTTTGCCGTTCCCAAGGTGGGAATGAACAATTGCGATTACCGGCGGATTTAGCGACGCAAGCTGTTCGGCAATTTCTCTTTTCACCACGTATGCTGGGCCGTCAAAAGCCCAGCTTGATCTGGCCACATTAACGTCATAGCGTCCATAGACGAGCAGATTTTGCCGTGCAGTTTGAGTTATTTCTTTCGATTCAAACGTTCCATCGTCAATTGATAACTCGCCTCGAAGAGGCAGCGCTTCATCTGGTGGACGATCGGTGATTAGCCGGGCGAAGTCGTCCAAAGCTAAGTTGGTGTTCGTGCCAATCAGCGATATACGGTGAGCCGACAATTCATCAGGAGTTCCAGAAAAGACGAAACACTTGTTTAAAAGATCATGTGATCCAAAAAAAATATTGGCAAAATCAGGGTCTGCCATTGAGTACCCAACAACGAAGACCACGTTCGACTCATATAGGTCCTGTTCCAACAAATGATAATAACCGGAGCCTGCGTGCGCTCCTTTCAAATACAACTGCTCACCGAGCTTCAGGTTTTGATAATAGTTCGTGGGCGTACAGGTTGTGACACAGCCGTGCAGACAGACGATAGCGCCCGTCGGTACAGGGGAATATTCCAACGTGGCGTCACGCCACGTTCTATGTGCCAGTTCGGTAGCGATGTTATCTAAGTTGGTGGTGTAAATTCGCGTCCAGGGGAGCTTTAGGATAGCTTGTTGTTCATCGGACAATGCCGTAACGGTAAGCTGGTCTTTGATGAACGGAAATGCTTCTGCAGGCGGAAGCTTCTCGCGAAGCTTGTCAACTGCAAGGCCCAGGCCGGCGGTGCCTGGAATCCCTAAGCGCCGTAAAATGCGATCGGCAAGTTGGGATGCCGACGGTGTGGGTTCACCGAGAATATTTTTGGAAGCATTGGAGAACCCGGCTCCAAGGAAGAGAATTGCCTTGCGCCTGTGCTGAATGTTTCGAATAGCGGATGCCAAGTCCATTTTACGCTACGACCATTCGTAATAAGAATTGTTAAATACCATAAGACGGAGAGGTAGGCACGTACAATCATCGGTAGGCAGAGATGGTATCATTAGTATGGAAGTTGGCGGCTCTTTGGTACTGTCCCGTGAGCTAGTCTTGACTTGGGCCGAGCCGAGCGTCCCGAATTCGCCCGCTTCGACATCGGAATCGGAGACGAAAGCATCAACACACCGCAGTCAGATCGCAGCGAAGAGACGCACCTCATCTTCTCCTAGCGATCCGTCCCGGTGGGCGCTATTGGTCTCAATAGGAATTTATTGACAGAGTATAGGACATTTCCTATGATCGTTCCGATTATCCGCAGGCAGGCGCGGCGGTGCGTCGGGACGCTCGTCCGAGGCATTTCTGGAGCCGGCCTGCGCCAGACCGAAGGACGAAAATGACCCGAGCAACGAAACGCGGCTCCTACGCTGTGGGCAAAGGCAAGCCGCCGGTGCACACGCAATTTCGCAAAGGGCAGTCCGGCAATCCCGGCGGTCGCCCGCGCGGCGTGACGGCTGGGCGCGCCCAGACGCTCGCGCTCGAAGAGGCCTATCGCGTGATCACTGTGAAGGACGGCAAGGACATGGTTGCGTTGCCGGCGTTGCAGGCGATCTTGCGTAGCCAGATCGCGCTTGCCGCGAAGGGCAACGGCCCGGCGCAGCGGGCCGTCATCGCCATGGTGCAGGCCCTCGAAGACGACGTCGAAGCCAAGACCTTGGAAGCCAAGACAGCGATCGAGGAGACCACGGCGAAACCGCAGTACGACAATTATACCGATGCCGCACGGCGGGTCGCGTTCCTGCTGCAGCTCGCCGACCGCGAGCAGCTTGCGAAGGAGGGTTCGACGCCAAGCTCAGTCTCAGGTGGCAAGTTCACGACGTGGACGGAACTCGCCGGCGGTCAATTCGATCGGCCCGATCCAGGACGAGGCGGCGGCCCACCGAACGCGCTCCCCCACGATGCAGCGTCATCTCCCTCCGCCCATGTGCGTCCCCCTGTGGGGGAGGGTCGGGGTGGGGGGTCGTGAGGTCATGGATACTGAAGGGCGACATCCGCGCTGCGACATTCGTGCGAAGCGACGCCAATGCGCCTTTCCCAGAGCGTTCGCTGTTATGAGGAGGTGCCCTCGCGTGCAAATCATTGAATCATCGCGCGATCCGGTCATTGCATGCGCCGCCGGCATGGCATATTTCGCCTTTCGCTGATAATTACCCTGTTCTCAGGGAAAGTTTCCCTGTTCTCGCGAAAGATGAGCGTCGCGGCGACCGCGCACGCGCGCACCGCCGCCGCCGAATTGGGCCATGAACGACGTCAGCACACCGCAAGCCGCCCGCTCTCATCGGCCGGCCGATCACCCGAAGGTGGCCGCCGGTGCCGTCGGCGTGCTCATCGTCAATCTCGGCACGCCGGACGCGACCGATGCGACGTCGGTGCGGCGCTATCTGCGCGAGTTCCTCCACGACAAGCGCGTGATCGAGGAAGACACCATCGTCTGGAAGCTTGTCCTCAACGGCATCATCCTGCCGCTGCGCCCGCGCCGCAAAGGGCTCGATTACGAAAAGATCTGGAACCGCGAGAAGAACGAGTCTCCGCTCAAGACCATCACCCGCTCGCAGGCCGAGAAGCTTGCGGCGGCGCTGACGCGGCGGGGCAAGGCGGTGGTCGTCGATTGGGCGATGCGCTACGGCAATCCGTCGATCCGTTCGCGCCTGGCGGCGCTCGCCGCGCAAGGCTGCGAGCGCATCCTGATCGTGCCGCTTTATCCGCAATACGCCGCAGCGACGAGCGCGACCGTGTGCGACGAAGCGTTCCGCGTCCTGATGCGGATGCGCTGGCAGCCGGCCGTCCGCATCGCGCCGCCTTATTTCGACGATCCGGTCTATATCGATGCGCTGGCGATGTCGCTCGATGCCCATCTCAAGACGCTGTCGTTCGCGCCGGAGGTCATCCTCGCGTCATTCCACGGCATCCCGCAGGACTATTTCGACAAGGGCGATCCGTATTACTGCCATTGCGCGAAGACCACGCGGCTGCTGCGCGAGCGGCTCGGCTATGACGACAAGCGATTGATGATGACGTTCCAGTCGCGCTTCGGCCGCGCCGAATGGATCAAGCCTTATACCGACGAGACCGTGAAGGCGCTGGCAACACGCGGCGTGAAGAATCTCGCCGTCATCACGCCGGGCTTCTCGGCCGATTGCCTCGAAACGCTGGAGGAAATCGCCGGCGAGAATGCCGAATATTTTCATCATGCCGGCGGCGAAAATTTTACTGCGATTCCCTGCCTCAACGACGGCGTCGGCGGCATGCAAGTGATCGAGGCGGTCGTGCTGCGCGAATTGCAGGGTTGGGCGTAGGCGACAGGATTGCCGCGCATCGAAACGCACGCGGAAGCGATCCACCGACAGGCGATTCCTTCCGCGTTTTTTTCTCCGCGCTTCTTTTCCCCTCCCCCGCTTGCGGCAGGGCTGTCCGGGGAAGTTTTAGACATAGCGGAATTCGAGTTGGGCATCGGATGATTTTGGAGCGTTTCGAGATGGGTTGACGGGAGGGGGCTTGTCGATTTCGGCGATCGGCCTTCGCATGAACAGGCGCTGGCGAATGAGTTCGATGAGGCGAAGGACGGGGATGGTGAGGCGATGCAGGCGCGCGGCGATGCGCAGCAGGAGATAGGCGATCATCGCAGCCAGAATCTGCAGGCGGATTGCATTTTCGCTCGTGCCGAGGAACTTGCGGATATCGAGATGTTGCTTGATCCAGCGAAACAGCAGCTCAATCTGCCAACGGGCCTTGTACAACTGGCCGATTTCGGTCGCGCTGCGCACGAGGTCGTTGGTGATCAGTGTCAGGCTGCCGCCATTGTCGCGCTTGAGCCTGATGCGGCGCAGCGCCATCGGCAGCCGCGAATCGCCTTTGCTGACGAGCCTGACCTCGGCGTCATCGATAATCCTAAAGCCGTCGCCGCGCCGCTTTCGCAACGGCCGGCGCCGGGTCATCCGCAAGCGAGTGTTGACCTTGGCCCGGGTGACGAAGAAAGCCCCGCTGTCATTGATCCGCTGCCACCAGCCAAAGTGGCAATAGCCCTTGTCGAACACGTAAGTCGCGCCGGTCTCGATCGCGAATTTACGGCCGACCTCGACGTCGTTGACGGTTGCCGCCGTGACCTCGATACAGCGCGGGCAATCGGCCTGCGGATCATAGACGACGTGCATTTTCATGCCGCGGATACGTCCGTTCCACTTAGCCCATTTGCACACCTTGCCCAACGGAACAGGGCTGGCGTCAATCACGCGCACCATCTCGGCGCCGTCCCGCCGGGTCGACCGATCGGCCGACTGCGACAGCATCGTAAAGACTTCGGCAAAGACCGCGGTCGGGCGGCGCCCGTTGGCGTCCGACAACGTCGAGCGCGCAAGCGGACCGACATGCAGATGATAGTGGTGATGGGCGTTAGCATTGAAGGCGGTCTCAAGCCCACGCAAGCCGTCGATCTGGCTCAACTGCGCGAAAATCAGCGCGACCAGATGATCCCAACTCTTGAACGACTTGTCGTAGGCGTCGGCGCCGTGCCGATCCACAACAGATTGGAACCAGCGACGATCGATCGGTTTAAGCAGTGTCCCCATGATGCTATCGAGGTAGCGCATGCTCGGCCCTTTCTGAGTCTCGACAACCAGCAAGGATCGGGTTGCACCGATTCTGCCGAGCATGCACCGCGTCACAATGAATCATTCCCCGGACACCCCTGCCGCTCGCGGGGGAGGGGAAAAGGAAACAGCGTCGCGTCCACGTGAAGCCGTTGGCCGCCCGCACCTAATATCCCGCGGTAATCCTGCCCAGCGATGAACCTGGCGCAGCCTGTGCCGCACAAAACTCCGCAGCAATGAAAAAGAAAGCGCGACATCGTATGCAATCGCCGCGGCCTGTTCCGGCGCGGCCAAGACCGGTACAATGCCGCATCGTTCAATGACGTTTTACGCGAGGCAATTATGTTCGGCGGATCAGACGTATTTGTCATCATCATCGTTTTTCTCGCCATCCTCACCGTCTTCCTCGGCGTGAAGACCGTGCCGCAAGGCTACAACTGGACTGTGGAGCGGTTCGGCCGCTACACCAGAATGCTGACTCCCGGGCTCAACCTGATCGTGCCGTTCGTCGACCGCATCGGGCGCAAGATGAATGTGATGGAGCAGGTGATCGACGTCCCGGAGCAGGAGGTCATCACCAAGGACAACGCCACCGTGTCGGTGGACGGCATCGCGTTCTACCAGGTGTTCGACGCCGCCAAGGCGAGCTACGAGGTCGCCTCGCTCGAGCAGGCGATCGTCAAGCTCACGATGACGAACATCCGCTCGGTGATGGGCGCGATGGACCTCGACCAGATGCTGTCGCACCGCGATGAGATCAACGAGCGGCTGCTGCGCGTCGTCGATGCGGCGGTGTCGCCCTGGGGCATCAAGGTCAACCGCATCGAGATCAAGGACATCGTGCCGCCCGCCGACCTCATCCAGTCGATGGGCCGGCAGATGAAGGCCGAGCGCGACAAGCGCGCCGAGATTCTCACCGCGGAGGGCCAGCGCCAGTCCGCAATCCTCAAGGCTGAGGGCGCGAAGCAGGCGCAAATTCTCGAAGCGGAAGGGCGCCGCGAAGCCGCCTTTCGCGACGCCGAGGCGCGCGAGCGCTCCGCCGCCGCCGAAGCCAAGGCAACCGAAGTGGTCAGCATCGCCATTGCCAATGGCAGCGTCTCCTCGCTCAACTATTTCATCGCCGACAAGTACCTGCGCGCGCTGACCGAGATCGCACATTCGCCGAACCAGAAAGTCATCATGCTCCCGCTCGAGACAACGGCCGTGCTCGGCACACTTGGCGGCATCGGCGAGATCGTGAAGGCGACATTCGGCGGCCCGCCCAATGGCGGCGGCCATGGTCCGGATGGCGGCGGCTACCGGCCGCCTCCGCCACGGCCGTCACCGATCACCGGCCCGGCGGTCGCATCGCCCGGCCAGCTTCCCGGGCCGAAGCCGTCGGCATAAGAGGCAACGCACATGGGCGCGATCCTCGAATCGCTCGGCGTATGGAACTGGTTCATCGCCGGCGGCGTGCTGCTCATCCTCGAAATTTTGGCGCCGGGCGTGTTCATGCTGTGGCTCGGCCTCGCGGCCTTGCTCGTCGGCACCATATCGCTGATCGTCGATTGGTCGTGGCAGTGGCAGTTCGTGGCCTTCGCCGCATTTTCGATTGCGGCGATTCCGTTGTGGCGACGAATCGCAATGCAGGTCGGCGCGCCGACCGATCAGCCGTTTCTCAACCGCCGCGCCGACGCGTTTATCGGCCGCACGTTCACGCTGGAGAAGCCGATCATCGACGGCAACGGCACGCTACCGATCGGCGACACCATCTGGCGGATCACCGGCGCCGATGCGCCGGCCGGCAGCCGCGTCAAGGTCATTGCCATCGACGGCACGGCGCTCCAGGTGGCGTCGATCAAGTAATCTCGTAGCCCGGATGGAGCGAAGCGTAATCCGGGAAAGGCCCAGCGTAATTCGGTAAAGGCCTATCGAATTCTGGGAAGCCGCCCCGGATTACGCTTCGCTCCATCCGGGCTACGAGCGGTGATCCTTGGTCACGCCACGCCGGCGCGCAGCAGATCGTGCATGTGGAGGATGCCGGCGGCGTGTTCGCCGTCGACGACGAACACCACCGTGCGCTTGAGCGAGTTGAGAATCTCCAGCACTTCGCTCGCGAGTTGGTCGGGGCGGACCGTGGTCGGTCCGCGGGTCATGACATTCTCGACCGGCGTATCCAGGAGGTCGGGTCGCATGTGACGGCGCAAATCGCCGTCGGTGATGATGCCGACGAGGCGGCCCGCGGCATCGGTGATGCCGACGCAGCCGAATCCCTTGGCCGACATCTCGACGAGCGCGTCCGACATCAGCGTGCCGACGGGCTTGAGCGGCATCTCGGCACCGGCATGCATGAGGTCGCGCACGAAGCTGAGCGCGGCGCCGAGCCGGCCGCCCGGATGGAGTTCGCGGAAGTCGAGCGCGGAAAAGCCGCGGCTTTCCAGGAGCGCGATCGCCAGCGCATCGCCGAGCGCGAGCTGCATCAGCGACGAGGTGGTCGGCGCAAGATTGTGCGGGCAGGCTTCGCGCGTCTGCGGCAGCACCAGTACGACGTCGGCAGCCTGGCCAAGGGTCGACGCCGCCTCTGACGTGATCGCGATGAGTCCGATCCGGAAGCGGCGCGAATAGTCGATCAGGTTTTTCAGCTCGGCGGTCTCGCCCGACCACGACAGCGCAATGATCACGTCATCCGCGGTGATCATGCCGAGATCGCCGTGGCTCGCCTCGGCGGGATGGACGAAGAACGCCGGCGTCCCAGTGGAAGCGAGCGTCGCCGCGATCTTGTGGGCGATGTGACCCGACTTGCCCATGCCGCTGACGATGACGCGTCCGCGGGCATCCCGGATCATGCCCGCCGCCGCCGTGAAGGCGGAGCCGAGCGCGCCTTCGATGGCGGTCGCGAGCGCCGACAGGCCGCCCGCTTCGGCATCGAGCGTGCGCAGCGCACACGCAATGAGCGCCTGGTCTCCGGGCGGGGCGTCGGGGCTGCGCATCTTCAGGTCCAGACCGATCGGTAATCGTTTCCGCGGGCGATTCCCTCGTTTAGCACGGCCTGCCCAAGGCGACGACGGGACAGTGCTAACGCGTTGTTAACCATAATCCTTTTATTTCCATTAACCAACCTTCGGCCGGCGTCGAGGACATCAGCCTGTGCAGCGGCTTAGCGATCTCAATCGCGCTGCGACCCTCGTTGTCGTCGCTGCGGCGGCCTATGCCGCAACGCCTGCCGCGGCGCAGACATTTCGCGATCCGGGATTCATCATCTCACCGACGCCGGGCCTGTTGGACTCCGGCGCGATGTCGCCGCGCCCGGGCGTGGGCGGCGCTCCGGGGGTCTTCGGCATCCCGAAGTTCGAGGTACCGACCTACGGCAACGCGCCGGGCTACGGCGCCGGTTCGACCGGGTTTGTCTCGAACGGCGCGCGCCGCAAACGGGGAAAGCTGAAGCCGGGCTCATTGCCCCCGATCGTGCAGGTCGTGCCCGGAACGCTGCCCATCGCGCAGCCACCCGGCATCGCGCCGAATGCGCCGTCCGGCACGCCGGGGTCGCGCCCGATACCGCAATATTACCGGCGCGGCGCGCCGCCGATCGATCCGCCGGAGAGTTCTGAACCGCTGCCGCCGGTGGTGCTGCCGCCGCGCCGCGCCGTCCTCGACCCGGCGCCGTTCGATCAGCTCGGGCTGCGGGCCGGCTCGTTCCTGATCAAGCCCGCGGTCGAACTGAGCGGCGGCTTCGACAACAATCCGGAACGCATAACGCCCCCCAAAGGCGCGCCGGAATTCATGGGCGCGGGCGAACTTCTCGTCCGCTCCGATTGGGAGCGCCACGCGCTCAACGTCGATGTTCACGGCAACTACCTCGCCTATGGCGCGGGCTTTCCGGTGTCGCCGGCTTCGCTCGACCGGCCGTCCTTCGATTCCAAGGCGGTGGGCCGCATCGACGTCAGCCGCGACGATCGCATCGATCTTGAAACCCGCTTTCTGATCGGAACCGACAACCCGGGAAGTCCCAACATCCAGGCGGGCCTGACCCGCCTGCCGGTCGTTGCCACCGTCGGCACCACGTTCGGCTACGAGCACGATTTCAACCGCTTCGGCATCATCGCAAAGTCGACCTTCGACCGCAGCGTCTGGCAGGAGTCGACATTCACCGACGGCACGACGGGGAGCAACGCCGACCGCAACTACGACCAGTACGGCCTGTCGCTGCGCGGCAGTTACGATCTCCTGCCCGGCATCAAGCCGTTCGTCGAGGCGAGCGCCGACACGCGCGTCCACGACATGCCGATCGACGACACCGGCGCGGCGCGCGACTCGAAGGCCGGAACGATCAAGGCCGGCTCGTCTTTCGCGTTCATCGGCGCGCTGATGGGCGAGGCATCGCTCGGCTGGACGCAGCGCGTGTATCAGGACCCGACGCTCCCCAATGTAAGCGGCCTCGTGTTCGATTCCTCGCTCATCTATCTGGCGACGCCGCTGACGACCGTGAAGCTCACCGCGGTCTCGGCGACCGGCGAACTGATCGTGCAGGGTGCGTCCGGTGTGCTGCGGCGCGACTTCGGCCTGGAAGTGGACCACGACTTCCGTCGCTGGCTGACGGCAATCATCAAGCTCGGCTACGGGGCCGATACCTATTTCGGCCTCGATCGCTTCGACAACCGCTTCGCGGTCAGCACGTCACTCATCTACAAGTTCTCGCGCACGGTCTGGCTCAAAGCCGAGTATCGCCACGAATGGCTGCGCTCGACGGTCGGCTCGGCCGACTACAATGCCGACGTCGGGTTGCTCACGCTACGCTTCCAGGACTGAGCCCTCAAGGACTGAGCGGAACAACGGGGCACAGCGCCTCGCGCAAGTTCACTTTGCGGCGGCGCGGCTTTGGTCGTCGACCATGTAGACGTCGCCGATCAGCGACTCCTGGACCCACGGGATCTGCTTGCCCTTGGTCTCGGCGATGACGTCGGTGCGAACACGCCGGAACATGTCGGGCAGCGCGATCTTCGGTGTCGGCAGATGCTTCAAGAGCGCCGTCGTGAACGGACTGTGCGCGCCAGTGCCGTCCTCGGCGACTTTGCCCGGCGCCGTCGCAAACGCGATGTACATGCCGGCCGACACGTTGGTATAGCCCGACAGTCCCACCGACGTATCGAAGCCGCGGGTCGTTGCGGTCTGGCTTGCGAACGGATCGTTGCGGCAGGCATCCAGAAAAACGATGTTGGCGCGGCCCGGATCGTCGAGCGGCGACAGGATCTGATCCATGTCGAACATCTCGAGCCCGGCGGTCCGCTTGTCGACAAGCTTGGCATCGGTGGGAACCAGATAGTTCCGGCCGTCAAGCTGGATGCCGTGTCCCGCGTAGTAGACGACGGCGACCTGGGCGTTCGACACCTTCAGCAGGAAATCGGAGATCGTCCGCCGCATGCCGGCATAATCGAGATCATAGCCGTCGATCACCTGAAATCCGATTTGGCGCAGCGTCGCCGCCATCGCGCGCGCGTCATTGGCCGGATTGGCGAGCGGCTTGCCTTTGTAATTGCTGTTGCCGACAACAAGCGCGACGCGCCGCGAGGTTGCCTGGACGGGGGCAGGCTTGGAGCCGAGGCTGGCGTTGAGATTGGGGTTGGTTTTGAAGTTGGGTTTGGGCGCCGGCGCCACCGCCGTGGTTTGCGTGGTTTGCGTCGGCGTTCCGAGGACCACGAGCCGCGCCTTCGCCGTGTCAAAAGCCCATTTGCTGTTGTCATAGGTCAACGACGGCAAGGCCACAGCCGCAGCGTAGTCGGCACGCGCCTGGGGCAGATGACCCGCCGCTTCGTGCGCCTGTCCGCGATTGGTGTAGGCCGCCGAATAGTTGGGGTCGAAGCGAATGGCCTCGGTGTAGTCGGCGATCGCCTTGTCGATATTGCCCTTTGCCCGCTGCACGACGCCGCGGTTGTTGTAGGCAATCGCTACTTTTGGGTTGAGTGAAAGCGCCTTGTTGTAGTCTTCAATCGCCCGATCGAGTTTGCCGGCACGGTAAAATGAGCGCCCGCGGTCGATGTAGGCATCGATGTACGCGGGATCGATATTGATGGCCTGATCATAGGCCTGAATGGCGCGCGCATAGTCCTTCTTGTTGTACCAGGCGGAGCCCCGCTGAACATACGCAAACGTGTATTTCGGATTGATGGCGATTGCTTGATCGAAATCCGCGAGAGCGCGATCGTAGTCGCTTCGTTCAGCATAAGTGCGACCGCGGCCGACGTGGGCGTCCGCGTATTTGGGGTCCAGGTTGATTGTTTGATCATAGTCCAGGGCGGCGCGAACATAGTCCTTCTTGTTGAACCAGACGATGCCGCGCCGATAATAAGCCTGAGCGTATTTCGGGTTGGCGTGGATCGCCTGGTCATAATCGGCGACCGCGCGATCGTAGTCCTTCTTTTCGGCAAAGACATTGCCGCGGTTCACGTAGGCGATCGCATTCTTGGAATCGGCAGCAACGGCGTCGCTATAATCTCGTAGCGCCCGGTCATAGTCCTTCTTGGCATACCAGCTGTTGCCGCGATTGATGTAGGCGGCCGCGTATTTCGGATCGAGCGTGATCGCCTGATCAAAGTCTTTGATCGCGCGGTCATAGTCTTTTTTGGCATACCAACTGTAACCGCGATTGTGGTACGCGGACGAGTACTTTGGATCGAGCGCGATCGCCTGATCGTAATCCTTGATCGCGCGGTCATAGTCCTTTTGAGATTGCCATGAATTGCCGCGGTTGTAGTACGGGGTAGCCCATTTTGGACTCAGCCGAATTGCCTCGTCATAATCGGCGATCGCTTGCTGATCGTTCCCTTTCGCGTGCCAGGCGACGCCGCGGTTGCGATGGGGCGCGGCAAACTTCGAATCGTGTTTGATCGCCTGATCGAAGTCGGTGATTGCGCGGTCGTTGTCGCCCTTGCTCAGGTAGGCGAAGCCGCGGTTGTTGTAGGCGATGGTGAAATTCGGATCGAGCCGGATCGCCTGATCGTACAGGCCAATTGCCCGATCCCAGTCGCCTTTGTCGGCCCAGATGAGGCCGATGTTGTTGATTGGCGCGGTGTATTTGGGATCGATCGTCAGCGCCTCGTTGTAATCGGCGAGCGCGCGATCGGGCTCATGCTTGTTCTTCCACGCATTGCCGCGATCCTTGTAGGCAGAGGCGTTTGTCGGATCGAGGCGGATCGCCTGGTCGAGATCGGCGATGGCGCGGTCGTTGTCGTTCTTGGCGAGATAGACTTTGCCGCGGCTGTGATAGAGCGCGGCGAGATTCTTTCCGGAGAAAGTTCCGGATGCGATCATGTCCGAGCATGCCGCAATGTCGGCATCGGGCGGCGCGCCTTGGCCGCAACTCTCGGCCGCAAGGGCAGGCGCCGCGTGGAGCAGGAATCCAAGCGCGGCGGCAAAAGCGCCTGAGGCGCAACGCCAGTGCGCGCGCCCTCGCCGATCACGCGGAACTCGGTCAAGCACGCCCCGGCATCTTGCCGCAATCGAAAGGTTGCAAGAACGGACAAGACAATCGAAACTGAATCTAAAATTGCGCCAAGGCATCTGTTCGATCCGGAGAATTGGATGCATCTTAGTCGAAGAGACGAGTTCAGAACATCTTTTCATTTTCGCTATCAGCGTGAACCAAGCAGCAAGCTCGTACGACGAATTGATTCGGCGCCCTGGTTGAGGTGCGCGCTCCTCGATGTTGATCTCGCTGTGACGCAAGCGAGATGTTCAATGGGCGCCAAGTCGGCTTGCAGTTGGAACCGCGGCGGGAGGTTTGACATGGTCCGCTTCGCATCTTGTGCCGCCGCCGCGCTGATGCTTCTCGGTGCACCCTCGCACCTGTACGCGCAAGCGGCGGGCAATCCCGATCAGCCCGACCCGCCGGACACGAAATATGCAACCGGCGACCTCGACATGGACGCCGGGGCCCAGGCCTCGTTTCCAGTCGCGCCCCAGTTCCGCGCGTTTCTTCCGCTGTCCGTCGATCTGTCGTTCCGCATGCCGAAGGTCGGCGACCAGGGTAACGCCAATTCCTGCGTGGCCTGGGCGCTCGGCTATGCCGTCCGCAGCTACTATTCCGTGGCGCTGGAAAATCGTGACAACAGCCGGCAGGAGAACATCCCCAGCCCGGGCTACATCTACAACGTCGCGAAGCAGCTTGCGAACGCGAAGAAGTGCGACACCGGATCGCTTTTCGATTTCAACGTCAAGGTGCTGCAAAAGGGCGCCTTGTCGTTGGCGAATTATCCCTATCACGCTTCCGATTGCGACGGAGCGCCGGCGCCGCAGGTCATCGCATCGGCGCAGGATTTTCGCATTCGCGGCGCGCGCATGCTCAATCATAAGAAACTCGACGACATCAAGGGCGCGCTGGCGCGGTCGAACCCGGTCGTCATCTCCTTCAGCGCCGACAAGGCGTTCATGCAGCATCGCGGCGCCGGCGTATTTGCCAACACCGTTGCCGACAAGGCGTCTGCCGGGTGGCACGCGATAGCCCTGGTCGGTTACGACGACCGCAAGCAAGCGTTCCGCCTGATCAATTCGTGGGGAACCGGGTGGGGCGACGGCGGCTATGGCTGGGTCGGCTACGACGCGATCATCAACCGGATTCGTTATGCCGCGATAATCGATGTAGCAGCGCCGCCGCGCCGCGTCGCCGAGCAAAGACCGCCGTCTCCCGGCCCGCGACCAGCACCGCCGCCCCGCCCGGCAGAGGTCGCCCCGCCGCCTCCTGCGCCATCCTTTACGTCGCCCCCTCCGGTCGCCGACGTCAATCCGCCGCCGGGTCCCGGTCCCTCGCGCTGGCACCGCAACCGCCCTGGCCCAGCGGTTGTCGAGATTCAACCCGCGCCGCCCCCGCCCGGTCCACGGCCTTCGCGCCGGGAGCGACCTATGCCGCCGGTGGCCGACGTCGATCCTTCACCGCCCCCGCCCGGTCCACGGCCTTCGCGCCGGGAGCGACCCATGCCGCCGGTAGCCGAGGTCGATCCTTCACCGCCGGCGCCAGTTCCGCTATCGGACAATCCAAGTCTTAGCGACCTGAACAACCTGTCGTGCGCGCGGGTCAAGGTGGAAAAGCAGGATGACCAGAACGTGCTGTGGGGGTTCGTCGCCTCCAATGGCGACCTCGCTTTCGTCCGACGCTTGGCGGCCGCAATTCCCAACACCGCGGTCGGCAGGATCGGCGTCGCGCCGTGGCCGCAATGCGAGGTGCTGCAGACGCTCGAGACCGCGCTCGCGAACCAGGACGTGGCGCAGATCGATATCGGCCCGAGCAATCGGCTGCATGCCGGCGACACCTTGCGCATCGCGATCCAGCCGCCATCGCAGATTTCGTTCCTCTACGTCAGCTACATCCAAGCGGACGGATCGGTGGTCCACCTCGTCCAACCGGCCGGCATCGCGCCTCAGCCGACATTACCGGGAGAAACGCTTATCTTCGGCGACGGCGCGCAAGGCCGGGACCTGTTCACCATCGACGCGCCGTTCGGCCGCGAACTCATCATCGCAATCACGTCCCGCAGCCCGCTGTTCGAACAGCCGCTGCCGGATCGGATGACCGACCGGGAATACCTGTCGGCGCTCCGGGGCGCGCTTTCCTACAAGCCCGATCCCAGCTTGCCCGATCGCGAAGTCAGCGCGTCAATGATGGCATTGGTGACCCGACCGAGGTAGCACGCCCATGAATCGCATATTGAACCGCATACTCGCCTTCTGCCTGACGCTGGTCGCCTGTCTTGTGCTTCCGGCCGTCGAGGTCATCGCCGCGCAAGCCACGACCACGGACATCGTTTGCGCGCTCGATCCCCAATGCAAACGCCCGCTGACGCGCGACATCAGAGGCGTCACGGTGACGAAGGGACCGAACGGCGAGGATCCGCTCTCGGTCAATCTCTATGTGAACTTCGATTTCGATTCCGCCGACCTGACTTCGGACGCGCGGATCACGCTCGATCGTCTCGGCTATGCGCTGGTCGACGACCGGCTCAAGAGCTTCTCCTTCATGATCGAAGGCCACACCGATGCGAAGGGCGGCGACGACTATAATCAGAAGCTGTCGGAACGGCGCGCCGAAGCCGTGCGGCAATATCTGACGGCACAGTTCGGCATCGACGCGAACCGCCTCGCGGCACGCGGGTTCGGCAAGCAACGGTTGTTTGACCCATCGCGGCCCGAGGACGGCGTCAACCGCCGCGTCCAGGTTTTGAACACATCTGTCGGGGCGTCCAGGCAAGGGCGTTAGTGGACGGCGGGCGCGCGCAGTGCGCCGGTCTAGCCGAGCCGCGATTTCAGATCGCTCGGCAGCGCGGGAGCGATCTCGTCGTGGGCGACGTTAGTGGCGTCGAAGCCGATCTTGCTGCCGCAATCGAAGCCGCAGCCTTCGGAGGCCTGCGCTGCGACTGAAGCATGAGGCCGGGAGGAGGTTTTGACATGGCTCGCTTCGCATCCTGTGCGGTCGCAGGCTTGATGCTTTTCGCACCGTCGGCGTTGCGCGCGCAGGTGGCGGGCGTCGGCGATCAGTTCGATCCACCGGATACGGAATATTCGACCGGCGCGATCGAAATGGATGCTGCGGACGTGGCGACGTTTCCGACTGCGCCGCAGTTTCGCGCCTTTCTCCCGGTCTCGGTTGATCTTTCGTTCCGCATGCCTGCCGTCCGCAGCCAGGGCAAGGCGAATTCCTGCGTCGCCTGGGCGACCGCCTACGCCGCGCGGAGTTATTACACGGCCGCGCTCGAAAACCGCGATGTTGAGTTGTCGGAGAACCTCCCCAGCCCGAACTTCGTCTACGCGCTGGCCCGGCAGATCTCGAAGTACGAGGCGTGTCACAAGGGTTCCAGCTTTAAGTCTACGCTCGCCGTACTCAAGAAAGGGGCGCTGTCGCTCGCACAATACCCGTATTCTGATGCGGACTGCGACACTGCGCCGCCACCTCAGGTCGTCGCGACGGCGAACGATTTTCGGGTGCGCGATGCACATGTGATCAATGTTGCACGACTTGACGACGTGAAAGGTGCGCTGGCGCGATCGAATCCTGTCTACATCGAGTTCAATTATGACAATGCTTTCGACAAACATCGCGGCGAAGGCGTATTCACAAACGCGGTTGCCGTTCCCAAGGCAGACAGTTGGCACGCGATGACCCTCGTCGGCTACGACGAACGCATGCAGGCATTTCGGCTGATCAACTCGTGGGGTAGCGGCTGGGGTGATCATGGTTACGCCTGGATCAGCTACGAGGTCTTTTCCAAGCGCGTGCGGTTCGCCGCGACGCTCGATGTAGCTGCTTCGCGGCCAAAGATTGCCAATCTGAGGCCGCAACCGCCGGCTCCGGCCCCTGCGCCGAGGCCCGCGCCTGCGCCCGCTCCACGGGTGGATATAACGCCGCCACCCGCGCCGTATCCGTCGCCGCAACCGTTCCGTCGACCGCCGCCGGCGCCGAACGTAAGTCCGCCCGCACCAAATCCGCCGCCGGTAACGGACGTGAATCCGCCGGGACCTGGGCCGAGGCCATTTCGTCGACCATTGCCGCCGCCGATCGTGGACGTGAGCCCGCCTGCGCCCGTGCCGGTGCCGCAGCCTGGACCATCGCCTGGTCCGCTGCCGTCGCCTGAGGTCATGCCGGGCCTTGCCGCCCTCGACAGCCTGTCGTGCGCGAAGGTCATCGTGCAAAGGCGCGGCCAGCAAGACGTGCTGGAGGGTTTCGTCGGTTCAGCCGCTGATCTTGCGTTCGTCAATCGCATCGTCGCCACAGTGCCGAACACCGTCGTCGGCAATGTGGAGGTTGCGCCATGGCCTCAATGTGAAGTCCTGCAAACGCTTGAAAGGCCGCTCGCCGCGGCCGATGCCGCGCAGATCGACACCGGTCCAAGCGCCTTCGCGCGCGCCGGCGACACGTTGCGGATCGCGGTCCAACCGCCGTCGCAGATCACGTTCCTCTACGTGAGCTATGTGCAGGCTGACGGATCGGTCATCCATCTCGTCCAGCCGACGGGACTGGTGCCGCAACCAACTTTGCCGGGGGAAACCCTCATCTTCGGCGATGGCGCGCAAGGTCGCGACAGATTTACCGTCAATGCGCCCTTCGGCCGCGAGATGATCATTGCGGTGTCTTCACGCAGTCCCTTGTTCGACGCGCGGCTTCCCCTGCAACAGACGGAGCGCGAATACCTGACTGCGTTGCGCCGCGCGCTCGCCTACAAGGTCGATGCCAGCATGCCCGACCGGGAGGTCAGCGCGTCGGTGAAGACGATCGTGACCAGATCGAGATAGCCGCCACCACGGCCGAAGGACGGCCGTCGCGTCCAGATTTTGATCTAGCCGAGCAGTGACTTCAGCTCAGTCCGGAGCGCGGGCGCGATGTCGTCGCGGGCGAGCGCGTAGGCGACGTTGGCGGCGAGGAAGCCGATCTTGCTGCCGCAATCGAAGCTGCGGCCTTCGAACTTCAATCCGTAGAACGGCTGGCGTTCGGCGAGCCGAATCATCGCATCGGTGAGTTGGATTTCGCCACCGGCGCCGCGCGGCTGGCTTGCCAGGATGTCGAAGATTTCCGGCTGCAAAATATAGCGGCCGGTAATGATGAGGTTCGACGGCGCTTCCTCGCGCTTCGGCTTTTCGATCATCGCGGTGATTTCGAACGCCGGACCGTGAGCCTTGCCGACGCCGACCACACCATAGCTGTGGACGCGGTCCATCGGGACCTCCTCGACCGCAATGACATTGGCGGCGCCTTCAAGGCCGCGATAGACGTCGATCATCTGCGCCATGCAGCCACGCTGCGCCTGCACCAGCACGTCGGGCAGCAACAAGGCGAATGGCTCGTGGCCGACAAGTTCGCGCGCGCACCACACCGCGTGGCCGAGACCCAGCGGCTGCTGCTGGCGGGTGAAGCTGGTCTGGCCGGGGCCGGGCAAGTCGCGCTCCAGGAGTTCGAGTTCGGCACGCCGATTGCGCTCGGTCAGCGTCAACTCGAGTTCGAATTGCCGGTCGAAATGGTCCTCGATGACTTCCTTGTTGCGGCCGGTTACGAAGATGAAATGCTCGATACCGGCGGCCCGGGCCTCATCAACCACATGCTGGATAAGCGGCCGGTCGACCACCGGGAGCATTTCTTTCGGCATGGCCTTGGTTGCGGGCAAAAATCGGGTGCCGAGCCCGGCGACGGGCAGGATCGCTTTGCGGAGAGGCTTCATGAGGTCCGTTGCGGCGGGTGGATCGGAGAATACATAAGTCGCGTCTGAACCCGGCGGTCCACGAAAAAGTTCCTGCACAGCGAATAATCATGGGCGCGCGCGCAAGTCCACGGGCGAAAAGACAGCCGGGAACAAAGGCCTTGGAGCATGATTTTGCCCTATTGTCCGTCGTTAACAATCCCTCAACGAGTTTCGGATGCCATTGCCGAGTGAGCGCGGTGGGCACGCCCAGGCGGCATGATCGGGGAGCTCGAAATGAGTAACGCCAAATGGACGATCGGCGCGGTTTGCGCGATCGGCGCCGTATTTGGCGCCGTACTTGGCGCCGCAGGATCGGCCGATGCCCAGGGTCTGGGCAGCCTGTTCCCCTTCCTCAATCCATCGTCGCCGCCGGCAGCGACCGGCTCCGTCGCCAATCCGAGCGCGCTCGGGACGCACGAATGGAGCGGGCAGTCCGGCAGCTCCGGCCATCCGCTGATGACCTCGCAGGCGATCGTCGCCGCTGCATCCGATTTTCCGAATTGCCTCGAAAGACTGTGGCCGGACGCGGCGCGTCGCGGCGTCACCCGGGCGACGTTCGACACCTATACCCGCGGCCTGACGCCGGACCTGCGCATCATGGACCTCATGGATACGCAGCCGGAGTTCACCAAGGCCTTCTGGGAATATCTCGACCTGCTGGTGAGCGACAGCCGGATCAAGGAAGGCCAGGCGATTCTCGCGAAATATCGCGACACATTCGATGCCGTGGAAAAAGCCTACGGCGTCGATCGCCACATCGTGACGGCGATCTGGGGCATCGAGTCGAAATTCGGGAGCATGATCGGCGATCGGCCGGTGATCCGCTCGACGGCGACGCTCGCCTGCGTCGGCCGCCGGCAAGCCTACTTCCGCGACGAATTCCTCGCCACGCTCGAAATCCTCAATCGCGGCGATGTCGCGCCGGATCGCCTGAAGGGCTCATGGGCGGGCGCTTTCGGGCCGACCCAGTTCATGCCGACGTCGTTCAAGAAGTACGCCGTCGATTTCGACGGCGACGGCCGCCGCGACGTGGTCGATTCGATTCCCGATCTCATTGCCTCGACGGCCAACAACCTCAAAGTCGATGGCTGGGTGGCGGGTGCGACCTGGGGTTACGAAGTCAGGCTGCCGGCCGAGTTCAATTACCTCCTCGCCGACAGCAGCAAGTGGAACACGCTCAAGGAGTGGCAGCATCTCGGCGTGGTCCGCGCCAACGGCAAGGGGTATCCGCGGCCGAACGATCGCGCCTACCTCTTCGTTCCGACCGGCGCCAATGGGCCGGCGTTCCTGATGCTCAACAACTTCCGCGTCCTGATGAAATACAACCCGGCCGAGGCCTACGCGCTCGCGATCGGGCATCTTGCAGACCGCATGCGCGGTGACGGCCCGATCGTCACTGCCTGGCCGCGTCAGGAGCGCGTCCTGTCCAGCGCCGAGCGCTACGAACTGCAACAGCTTCTGGTCCGTCGCGGATTTGATATCGGCGGCGAACCCAACGGCCGGATCAACGCGAAATCCCGCAGCGCCCTCAAGGGCTTCCAGGGCTCACAGGGCCTCATTCCCGACGGTTTCGCGACCGCCGAGATGCTGGAACGCCTGCGCCAGCCCTGAACAGTGCAGGAATCGTGGATGCGGAAAACCATGCAGGCCGGTATCGGGTTCCCATCCGGGTTGAAAATCGGCCTCTGACCTTCAATCCGACACGTTATTCGTGGTACAAAAGAGCCTGTTTTGCAGTCGAGCCATGTGCAGGCTGCGCACAAATAGGATTGGTTCGATGGCCCGCGGCATTTTTTCACGATCGCTGACGGTGGCACTGTTGATTGCGGCCGAAACGGCCGTGGCCGCGACGCTCGCGGCGGTGACGACAGTGCCGGCCTCGGCGCAGTTCTTCGATGACCGTTTTCCGTTCCAGTCGCGCCGCCAGCCGCGCGGATTGTTCGACTGGTTCGGGGGCGGTGGATCGCAGCAAGAAGCGCGGCCGGCGGCGCCGCAGGTCGATTACTCCCGCGCTCCTCCGGCGAAGCAACTCGATCCGAAAGCAGAAGCCGCGGTGCAGACCCACGTCATGGTGTTCGGCGACGCCATGGCGGACTGGCTCGCCTACGGCCTCGAACAGGCCTACGCCGACACTCCCGAAATCGGCATTCAGCGGCGCCATCGCACCCTTTCCGGTTTGATCCGCACCGAGGTGCGCAACGATCCGCGCGGCGAATATCCCGATTGGCCGCAGACCGCGCGCGAGATCATTGCGGCGCAGAAGCCCAAAATCATCTTGATGATGATCGGCAACAACGATCGCCGTCAGATTCGCGAGACCGCACCTGCGGCTGTAACGCCCCCGACGCCGGTCGCCCCGCCGGGCTCGCGTGGAAGGCCAGCGCCGCTGCCACAGGACGCCGAGCTGGAGAAAGCGCCCGAGAAGCAGGCCGCCGACCCCATTCCGCCCGGCGGCAGCCGCACCTATGAATTCCGCACCGACGCCTGGGCCGAGGCCTATATCAAGCGCATCGACGACACCATCGCCGCGCTCAAGACATCGAACGTGCCGGTGTTCTGGGTTGGCTTGCCGCCGCAGCGCGGCCAGCGCGCAACCGCCGACGTTACGTTCCTCAACGATCTCTATCGCAGCCGCGCCGACAAGGCCGGCATCATCTACATCGACGTGTGGGACGGCTTCGTCGACGAGGCCGGCAACTTCGCTCAGTTCGGTCCGGACGTCGAAGGCCAGACCCGCCGCCTGCGCGCGGGCGACGGCACATACTTCACCCAATTCGGTGCGCGCAAGCTCGCCCACTACGTGGAGCGTGAGCTGCAGCGCTGGTTGACGGTGCGCCCGGTGACCGCCGCCCTGCCCGGGCCCGAGGAGACTCCTAAGGTCGAAGCGGCTGCGCCGGCGAACCAGAAGGGCAAAGCGGACAATGCTGCGGGCAACGGCAAGACGCGCCCGCTTTCGGGTCCGACGCTGCCGCTCCTTGGCGAGAGAGCCGGCGAAGCCGACGAACTGATGGGCGCAAAGGTCCCGCACCCGATCGCCGATGCGATGGCCGCGAAGGTGCTGGTGAAGGGTGAAGCGGTTCGTGCGCCTGCCGGACGCGCCGACGATTTCGCCTGGCCGCGGCGCGATGTTGCACCCGCCGGCGCCGATCCGGTGGTTGCGACCACCGAACTGCCGATGACGCCGATGCAGGAAAAGCCGTCGGCGGTTGCCGCGGCGGCCGCCGGCACGCCAGGAGCCGAAGGCACAAAAACCGCTGCCGCGGAGCAGGCAAGGCCGGTTGTGGTCCGCCGTCCCCAGCGGTCCTATTCCGATTCCTACTATCGTCCCGACCAGCGCGGCTGGGGCGGCTATGGCGGTGGTGGTTGGGGCGGTGGTGGCGGCTGGGGCGGCGGCCTGTTCGGCGGCGGACGCTGGTAACGCAAACTCCGCCAACGACTCGCTGAACGCGCGCCGCCGCTATTTCGGCAGGTTGGTCGATCCCATCAGGAACTTGTCGACGGCGTGAGCGGCCTGACGGCCCTCACGGATCGCCCATACGACCAGCGATTGGCCGCGGCGCATGTCGCCGGCGGCGAAGATCTTCCCGACCGAACTCACGTAATGATTCGTGTCAGCCTTGACGTTGCCGCGATGATCGAGCGCAAGACCGAGCTCCTTGATCATGCCTTCGTGCACCGGATGCACGAAGCCCATGGCGAGCAGCACGAGGTCCGCGGCGAGCTCGAATTCGGTGCCGGGGATCGGCTGAAATTTGGCATCGCAGCGTATGCAGCGCAGCCGTTTGACGTTACCGTTCTCGCCGATGAACTCCTGAGTCAGGACCGCGAAGTCGCGTTCGGCGCCTTCCTCGTGGCTCGATGACGTGCGCAGTTTCAGCGGCCAGTCGGGCCAAGTGAGCGCCTTGTTCTCCTTCTCGGGCGGCTTCGGCATGATCTCGAAGTTGGTCACCGACAGCGCGCCCTGGCGGATCGACGTGCCGATGCAGTCGGACCCGGTGTCGCCGCCGCCGATCACCACGACGTGCTTGCCGCCGGCGAGGATCGGCTCCACGCCATCCTGCGGCTCGTTGCCGATGCGGCGATTCTGCTGCGGCAGGAACTCCATGGCGAAGTGGATGCCCTTGAAATGGCGACCCGGCATCGGAAGGTCGCGGGCTTTCTCGGCGCCGCCGGTCAGCACCACGGCATCATGCCGCGCGACGATCTCCGCGGCCGGGCGGTCGACCCCGACATGGACACCGCAATGGAAGCTCACGCCTTCGGCCTCCATCTGCGCGATCCGCCGGTCGACGTGGTACTTCTCCATTTTGAAGTCCGGAATGCCGTAGCGCAGCAGCCCACCGGGCTTCCGATACTTTTCGTAGACATGGACGTGATGGCCGGCGCGCGCGAGTTGCTGGGCGCAGGCGAGGCCGGCCGGCCCCGAGCCCACGATCGCGACCGACTTGCCGGTCTTGGTCGTCGGCGGCTCCGGCTTCACCCAGCCCTCTTCGAAGGCGCGATCGACGATCGCGCATTCGATCGTCTTGATGGTCACCGGATTGTCGTCGATGTTGAGCGTGCAGGACGCCTCGCATGGCGCCGGGCAAACGCGGCCGGTGAACTCCGGAAAATTGTTGGTCGAGTGCAGGTTGCGCGAAGCTTCCCGCCATGCGCCGGTGTAGACGAGATCGTTCCAGTCCGGGATCTGGTTGTTGACCGGACAGCCGGTGTGACAATACGGGATGCCGCAGTTCATGCAGCGCGCTGCCTGCCGCCGCGTTTCCGGCTCCGGCAGCGGCAGCACGAACTCACGCCAATGACGAATCCGCTCTTCGACCGGCGCATAGTCGCGGTCGTTCCGCTCGAATTCGAGGAAACCGGTAACCTTGCCCATTGCGGCTAGACCTGAGCGGGTTCTGTTGTGATTGGGTTGAATGCCCGCATGGCTACTCCGCCGCCTGCATCGCGGCACGTTCCTTGGCCAATTCGGCCAATGCCCGCCGATATTCCACCGGCATGACCTTGCGGAACTTGGGCCGATAAACATCCCAGTGCTCGAGAATATTCGCGGCGCGCCGCGAACCCGCAAAGCGCGCGTGACGCGTGATCAAGAGGTGCAACCGCGCCGCATCGTACCGCGTCAGGTCGGAGAGAACTTCCACGCGCCCATGGCCGTCGAGATCGCCCGCCTGGTGATAGACGCGGGCGTTGAGGTCTTCCTCGTCGATGACCGGTTCGAGATCAACCATCGCCATGTTGCAGAGCGTCGGGAACGCACCGTCCTCGTCCAACACATAAGCGATGCCGCCCGACATGCCCGCCGCGAAGTTGCGACCGGTCTTGCCCAGCACGATGACGATGCCGCCGGTCATGTATTCGCAGCAATGGTCGCCCGCGCCTTCCACCACCGCGATGGCGCCGGAATTGCGCACGGCAAATCGCTCGCCGGCGATGCCGCGGAAGTAGCACTCGCCCGCGATCGCCCCATAGAGGACGGTGTTGCCGACGATGATCGATTCTTCCGGCACGATGCCCGAATTCACCGGCGGGCGCACGATGATGCGGCCGCCGGAGAGGCCCTTGCCGACGTAATCGTTGCCCTCGCCTTCAAGCTCGAGCGTGACGCCGCGCGCGAGCCACGCGCCGAAGCTTTGCCCGGCGGTGCCGGTCAGCTTGACGTGGATGGTGTCGTCCGGCAGGCCGCCGTGGCCGTAGCGCTTGGCGACCTCGCCTGACAGCATCGCGCCCGCCGCGCGGTCGGTGTTCTTGATCGTGGTCACGATCCGTACCGGCGCGCCGCGATCGAGCGCCGATTGCGCTTCGGCAATCAGCTTGCGGTCGAGAATGTCCGCAATCTTGTGATCCTGCGATTCGCACTTGTAGATCTTCACGCTCGACGGCGCCTCGGGCTTCAGGAACAGCCTCGAGAAATCGAGCCCGTTGGCCTTCCAGTGCTCGATGACTCGGCGCTGGTCGAGCATCTGCATCTGGCCGATCATGTCATCGAACGTGCGGAAGCCCATCTCCGCCATCAGCTCGCGGACTTCCTCGGCAACGAAGAAGAAGAAGTTGATGACGTGCTCCGGCTGCCCGGTGAACCGCTTGCGCAGCACCGGGTCCTGGGTCGCGACCCCGACCGGGCACGTGTTGAGATGGCACTTGCGCATCATGATGCAGCCGGCGGCAATCAGGGGCGCGGTCGCAAACCCGAACTCATCGGCGCCAAGCAGCGCGCCGATGATGACGTCGCGCCCGGTGCGGAGGCCGCCGTCGACCTGCACCGCGATCCGGCTTCGCAAGCGGTTGGCGACCAGCGTCTGGTGGGTTTCGGCAAGGCCGATCTCCCACGGCGAACCGGCATGTTTGATGGAGGTGAGCGGAGAAGCGCCGGTGCCGCCTTCGTAACCGGCGATGGTGACGTGATCGGCGCGCGCCTTGGAGACGCCCGCGGCAACGGTGCCGACGCCGACTTCCGACACCAGCTTGACGGAGACTGCGCCTGCCGGATTGACGTTCTTGAGGTCGAAGATGAGCTGGGCGAGGTCTTCGATCGAATAGATGTCATGGTGCGGCGGCGGCGAGATCAGGCCGACGCCTGGAGTCGAGTGACGCACCTTGGCAATGGTCTTGTCGACCTTGTGGCCGGGCAGCTGGCCGCCTTCGCCAGGCTTCGCCCCCTGCGCCATCTTGATCTGCATCATGTCCGAGTTGACGAGATACTCGGCGGTGACGCCGAATCGGCCCGACGCCACCTGCTTGATGGCCGAACGCATGGAATCGCCGTTGGGCAGCGGCTTGAACCGGTCCGCTTCCTCGCCGCCCTCGCCGGTGTTCGACTTGCCGCCGATCCGGTTCATCGCGATGGCAAGCGTCGTGTGCGCCTCGCGCGAGATCGAGCCGAACGACATGGCGCCGGTCGAAAAACGCCGCACGATCGTCTCGGCCGACTCGACCTCATCGAGCGGAACCGCTGTGCGGCCGCTCTCGGCGGCGCCCTTGATGCGGAACATGCCGCGGATCGTCAGCAGCCGTTCGGACTGTTCGTTCGAAACCTTGGCGTAGGCGCGATACTGCTCGCGCGAATTGCCGCGCACCGCGTGCTGCAGCGAACCGACCGTCGCCGCCGTCCACACATGGTCCTCGCCGCGCACGCGATAGGCATAATCCCCGCCGACGTCGAGCGCACCGCGATAGACCGGCGAATCGCCGAAGGCATCGCGATGGCGCCGCACCGACTCCATCGCCACCTCGTCGAGGCTTACGCCTTCGATGCGGGTCGCGGTGCCGGTGAAGAACGTCTTGACGAAGTCCGACTTGAGGCCGACGGCGTCGAAGATCTGCGCGCCGCAATAGGACTGATAGGTGGAGATGCCCATCTTGGACATCACCTTGAGCAGCCCCTTGTCGATCGACTTGATGTAGCGTTTGACGATTTCCTTGTCTTCGAGCTTCTGCGGCAGCTCGTCCTTCATGGCGATGAGCGTCTCGAAGGCGAGATAGGGATTGATCGCCTCGGCGCCGTAACCGGCAAGGCAGCCGAAGTGATGCACCTCGCGCGGCTCACCGGATTCGACCACGAGCCCGACCGATGTGCGCAACCCCTCGCGGATGAGGTGATGGTGAACGGCGGCGCATGCCAACAATGATGGAATCGGAATGAGGTCGTTGCCGGCGCTGCGGTCCGACAAGATGATGATGTTGATGCCGTCGCGCACCGCCTGCTCGGCGCGCCGGCACAAGCCGTCGAGCGCCGGCGCTAGCCCCGCGGCGCCGTGGTCGGCAGGCCACGCGGCTTCCAGCGTGAGCGACTTGAAATGGGATTCGCTCACCTCCGAGATGGCGCGGATTTTCTCCAGGTCCTCGTTGGTCAGGATCGGCTGGCGGACTTCGAGGCGCTTCGTGGTCGACAGGCCTTCGAGATCGAACAGGTTCGGCCGCGGCCCGATGATCGAGACAAGGCTCATCACGATCTCTTCGCGGATCGGATCGATCGGCGGGTTCGTCACCTGCGCGAAGTTCTGCTTGAAGTAAGTGAAGAGCAGCTTCGGCTTTTCCGACAACGCCGAGATCGGCGCATCGTTGCCCATGGAGCCGATCGCCTCTTCGCCGGTCGTCGCCATGGGCGACATCAGGATCCGCAGGTCCTCCTGGCTGTAGCCGAAGGTCTGCTGGCGATCGAGCAGGCTCAGGTTGGACAACGCCGGCCGCGTCAGCGACTGCGGCAGGTCCTCAAGCACGATCTGCGTGTTGCGCAGCCACTCCCGGTACGGATGACTGCGGGCGAGCTTCGCCTTGATCTCGTCGTCGGGAATGAGGCGGCCCTCGACGAGGTCGACGAGCAGCATCTTGCCCGGCTGGAGCCGCCACTTGGTGACGATCTCGTCTTCCGGAATCGTCAGCACGCCCATTTCGGACGCCATGACGATGCGGCCGTCGCGCGTGAGCAGATAGCGGGCCGGACGCAGGCCGTTGCGATCGAGCGTCGCGCCGATCTGGCGACCGTCGGTGAACGCGATCGCCGCCGGGCCGTCCCACGGCTCCATCAAGGCGGCGTTGTATTCGTAGAAGGCGCGCCGCTCCTCGTCCATCAGCGTGTTTCCCGCCCACGCTTCCGGAATCATCATCATCACCGCATGCGCCAGCGGATAGCCGCCCTGCACCAGGAATTCGAGCCCGTTGTCGAAACACGCGGTGTCCGACTGGCCTTCGTAGGAGATCGGCCACAGGCGGCTGATGTCATTGCCGTAGAACGGCGAACTTGCCGATGCCTGCCGCGCCGCCATCCAGTTGTTGTTGCCGCGCAGCGTGTTGATCTCGCCATTGTGGGCGATCATCCGGTAAGGATGGGCAAGCGACCAGGTCGGGAAGGTGTTGGTCGAGAAACGCTGGTGCACGAGCGCAAGCGCGCTCTCGAAATCCGTATCGTGCAGATCGGGATAATACGAGCCGAGCTGGTCGGCGAGGAACATGCCCTTGTAGATCACGGTGCGGCAGGAAATCGACACCGGGTAGTAGCCGGAGGCGCTCCGCTCCCGCCGGCTGTAGAGCCGGCCCGAGATCGACTTGCGCAGGATGTAAAGCCGGCGCTCGAATTCTTCCTCGTCGGGGTCGCGGGAGCCCTTCCCGATGAATACCTGCTGATGCACCGGCTCGGTCGGCTTCACCGATTCGCCGAGCGAGGAATTGTCGGTCGGGATGTCGCGCCAACCGAGGAGCGTCATCCCCTCGCGTGCGATCTCCTCGGCGTAAACCTTGTGAATCTCCTGACGCCACGCGGTGTCATGAGGCATGAACAACGTGCCTACGGCGTATTCGCCGGGCGGCGGCAATGTCATGCCGAGTTCGGCCGCTTTGCGGGCGAAGAACTTGTGCGGTATCTGCACCAGGATTCCCGCGCCGTCACCGGCGCGCGGGTCGGCGCCGACCGCGCCGCGATGCTCGAGATTGAGAAGGATCGTCAGCGCGTCTTCGACGATCTGGTGCGACTTGCGGCCCTTGATGTCGGCGATGAAGCCGACGCCGCAGGAATCCTTATCGAGCGCGGGATCATAGAGGCCACGCGCCGCCGGCAGACCGGGGTCAGCCGTATCTCTGCGCGGAATCGAAACCGATTTGAGTTCGCACGAATCCTCGCCGACGGCGCTCGGCGCCGCGGCTTGCGGTCGATCGTGATGGCCCACAAACGTTGTCGCGCCCATGCGAACCCGCCTCGTTCTCCGGCACACTTGACCGGTCGGCGCACCCCCCCTTCAGCGCCGCAAGAAGGCGTGCGCTGTGACCCGAAGGTTGACTATGTCAAGCAGGCAGCTTTGTCGCCAGCCGCTTTTGTGCGCACTGCGTCGCTGCTCGTTGGCTGCCCGCGCTATGCGCCCGATCGCCGGCTGCCGTTCTTTGCCGACGGTCGCTCACCTAGGAACGCTGTCGGCCAAACTGGGACAGCATTGCTGTCCTAACTCTACATGCCAAAATTCTGACACGGATTCAAGGCGCGAGCACAGCAAATTTACGCACTTTGGAATTTTTTTCTGCGCGAAGCCTCCCGGTGCTGCCGGGAGGAGGCGGATCGTCCGCGAATTGCGCGCCGAGGGATTGCGGCCCGCTCGCAACTGAACGAAAACCGCGTCGGGCGCAATCGGCGGAGAGCGGAGGTCCGGAACCGGATGGAGTTCGCAAGCGACAATGCGGCGGGCGTTGCGCCGGCCATCATGGACGCGCTGGCGCGCGCCAATGCGGGTCACGCGATCGGATATGGGGACGACGCTCTGACGCGGCGGCTCGAACGACGCTTCTGCGAACTGTTCGAGCGCGACGTCGCGGTGTTCCTGGTCACGACGGGCACGGCCGCAAATGCGCTGGCCCTCGCGCAGTGGACGCCGCCCTGGGGCGCGGTACTTTGCCATGCGGAAGCCCACTGCATCGTCCATGAATGCGGCGCCCCGGAGTTCTACGGCTCAGGGCTGCGCCTCGTCGGCCTTGAGGGCGACGGCGGCAAGCTCGTGCCATCGGCGGTCGCGGCCGCGCTCGATCAACATTTCGGGCTGCGCCCGCACCAGATCGTTCCGGCCGCGCTTAGCCTCACGCAAGCAAGCGAAGCCGGCACCGTCTATCGCGTCGAGGAGATCGCGGCGCTGACGGCACTCGCGCACGCCCGCGGAATGACCGTGCATGTGGACGGCGCCCGTTTTGCCAATGCGGTGGCGCGGCTTGGCGTCACCCCGGCCGAGGCGACATGGAAAGCGGGTGTCGACGTGCTGTCGTTCGGCGCTACCAAGGGCGGTGCGCTCGCGGCGGAGGCGATTGTGATCTTCGATCCCGCGCGGGCAGAGGCGATGGCTGAGCGGCGCAAGCGCGGCGGCCATCTGATCTCCAAGCACCGCTTCATCGCCGCGCAATTCGAGGCGTTTCTCGACGGCGGCTGCTGGCTCGATCTTGCACGGCACGCGAATGGCACGGCGGACCGGTTGGCAAAAGAACTCGCGGCGATCGGGTTAAATCCGCACTGGCCGGTCGAGGCCAATCTGCTGTTCGTGTTGTTGCCGCAACGCGTGCACGATCATTTGGCAAAGGCCGGCGCTCACTACTACGTCATGGGCACGCACCACACCCATCCGGCGACCGTGCCGCCGCAACAGATTCTCGCCCGCCTCGTCACGTCATTTGCGACGACCGCAGGCGATATCGAGAAATTCATCGCGACGGCCAAGCAGGCACAATAGGGCGCAGATACAAAAAACGCCCCGGAGACGCTCCGGGGCGCTTGGTCTGCGTGCGGCGCGCTTGCGTTACGCAGCGACCTTGGTCTCGATGACCTTGCCGTTACCATTGATGCGGATGGTACGGGGCTTCATGGCCTCCGGAATCTCGCGCACCAAATCGATGTGCAGCAACCCGTTCTGGAGTACTGCGGACCTTACCTCGACATGATCGGCGAGGCGGAACACGCGCTCGAATGCACGAGCCGCGATGCCCTGATAGAGAACTTCCGTCTTCGGGGCGTCAGTCTTGGCCTGCTTCTCGCCCTTCACGGTGAGCGTGTTTTCCTTGGCTTCGATCGAGAGCTCGGGCTCCGAGAAACCAGCAACCGCAATGGTCACGCGATAGGCGTCATCACCGGTGCGCTCGATGTTGTAGGGCGGGTAAGGCGATCCGCTGCCTTCCAAGCCGGATGGCTGGTCGAGAAGCGAAAACAGGCGGTCGAAACCAACGGTAGAACGATAAAGCGGGGAGAGATCGAACGTACGCATGGCATATCCTCCTTGAAGCGACATGTGGATGGTCCGCCCACATGGGCCGGACGGAACGTATGCAGCCAGGATGGCCTGCACGAACAAAGACATAGGAAGCCCTTGTCGCCGTTCAAGAGCCGTCCACCGAATCATCGAAACCGTGTACGGCCGTTTGCGGTTTCTATTTGAGCGCAGCCGTCGATTCCGATAAGCGATCAGTCGCGGACAACGGCTGCATCGGCCGCGCGCCGCGATGTGGTTCGCCTTGTTCGCATGAAGCTCCTCTCCATTCCTGCCAACCCGGTGCCGGACGGCGTCGTCACCGGCATGTTGAAAACGCCCGACGGCGTATTGGTCCGGTTTGCGCGGTGGCCACCGCCGCAAGGCCGCAGAGGGACCGTTTGCATCTTCCAGGGCCGCACCGAGTTCATCGAGAAATATTTCGAGGTCGTGCGCGAACTCCACGCCCGCGGTTTTGCGGTGGCGACCCTCGATTGGCGGGGCCAGGGCGGCTCAGAGCGGCTGTTGCGCGATGCGCGAAAAGGCCACGTGACGAACTTCTCCAAATACGCCATCGACCTCGACACCTTCATGAGCGAGGTCGTTCTGCCGGATTGCCCGCCGCCGCTGTTCGCGCTCGCCCATTCCATGGGAGCGTCGATCCTGATGCGCGCGGCCTCCTCCGGCCGGCGGTGGTTCGACCGAATGGTGCTAATCGCACCCATGATCAAGCTCACCAATATCCGGTTGATTTCGGTGGCGCCGCCACTGATACGGACCATGCGAATTCTCGGCATGGGCAGTTCTTACGTGCCGGGCGGCGGCTCGCTCAGCCCGTCGTTGATGCCGTTCCTCAATAATCCCGTCACGTCGGATCCGGTTCGGCACGCACGGGCGGCCGCCATCCTCAATACCGAGCCGGGGCTTGCAATCGGCGCCCCGACGGTCGCGTGGCTCGACAGCGCCTTTGGCGTCATGACCGAGTTCTCAGTTCCGAGCTTTCCGGCTAAGCTGCGCCAACCGCTCTTGATCCTGGCATGCGGACGCGACCGTCTGGTCTCGACCGCCGCCATCGAGGATTTCGGCGCGCGGCTGCGGGTCGGCTCCTACATCATCGTTCCGGGAGCGCAGCACGAGTTGATGATGGAACAGGACGTGTTCCGCGAACAGTTCTGGGCCGCGTTCGACGCCTTCGTTCCGGGGACGCCCGCGTTCTAATTGATCGCGGGAACGCACGCCGCCGCCGCCAGCCGAGCGGCCGTCACGAGTTCAGCATGGCGAGCGCGGCCGCGTGGACGCGGCGATCACCGGCGGCGACGATGCGGCCGCCGGCGTCCGGCGGATCGCCGGACCACGTCGTCATGATCCCGCCGGCTCCCAGGATGATCGGGATCAGCGCGGCGACGTCGTGAGGCTTGAGCTCGGTTTCGATGACGAGATCGACATGGCCTGCGGCGAGCATGCAATAGGAATAGCAGTCGCCGCCGTAGCGGGAGAGCCGAACCGCTTCCTCGACCTTGCCGAAGATGGCGCGATCGGCATCGTTCATCAGACGAGGGCTCGTCGTATAGAGGACCGCTTCGCCGAGGGTCGCGCAGGACCGCACCACCAGGGCACGATTGCCCGCGGGCCCGTGGTAGCGAGCGGCGAGCCGGTCACCACTGAAGCGTTCGCCGATAAACGGCTGATGCATCATTCCGAACACCGGTTGGCCGTTGCGGGTCAGCGCGATCAGCGTGCCCCACGCCGGCATGCCCGAAATGAATGACTTGGTACCGTCGATGGGATCGAGCACCCAGACGAATTCGGCGTCCGGGCGTTCCGGGCCGAACTCCTCTCCGAGGATCCCGTGCGCCGGGAATTTCTCGCGGATCATTGCACGCATGGCGAGTTCCGCGGCCCGGTCCGCGGCCGTCACGGGGTCGAACGCGCCGCCACGGCTTTTGTCTTCGATGCTCAGGGTGGTGCGAAAGAACGGCTTGATCGCGTCGCCGGCCACGGTCGCGAGTTCGTCGATGAAGGCACCAAAATCTACCGCCGCCATCCGGCCTCCGGCTGTTGAGCGGCGAGTCCTATATACCGATTCCGGCCGGCGCGCCCGCCGCCGGCACAACATCCAGAACATTCGCCCGCTGCAACGACGGGGAGCCCCGAAGGGGCCGCGGTAAACCGAATGCTTGATTCACAACTTGGGGCGGGCGGATTTCCAGTGCTTCCGAGGCCATGCGTTTATTGCATACCTGAGGGACTCTCGATAATCCCTCCTCACCGCGGCGTTCCGGCCGCGATGTCACGCTCTTTGTCGCGCCCGTTTTGGAGGGCAGGGGCCTCTAAATACGCTATTGATTTATAACAATAATTTTGGGATTTCGGAGTGCCGCCAGGAACAAGACAACCGTGGCGAGCGGCCGGATTTGATGTGCGCAACTTCGCCCGCGGAGACCCCGGCCCGATCCGGGCACCATCCGCCCCCTTGATTTTTGTGCGGCGCGGTGGCATGTTTTCGCAGTGCGGTAGCGCTCACGCGTTACCGCCGCCCTCCTTGGGCGTTTCCTCCCTAGACTTGGGCCGCTGGCAACAGCGGCCCATTTTTCTTATGGCGCGGATTTTTCCGGCGCGAGTTATTCGCGGATTCGGTTTCGGAAGTCTTGCGCTGAAGCGCTATTCAGCGGCAGAGCGGTAAGGCCGAAGTTCATAGAGCGCGATATCGTTCAGCTGGTCCGCCAGCGTTTCCAGGTCGGCAGCCACCGAGGCAAAGGTCGCGGAGCGTTCGAAGCGCCGCTCATCCATGTAGAGCCCGCGATTGATCTCAAGCTGAACCGAATGCAGGCCCGCGGCCGGGTTCCCGTAGTGCTCGGTGATGAAGCCGCCGGCATAGGGCTTGTTGCGGCTTACCGAATAGCCGCGCCCGCGCAGCACCTGCTCGATGGTGTCGGTCAGGGCGCCGACGCAGCTCGTGCCGTAACGATCGCCGATGACAATGTCGGCCCGCGGACGCTCGTCCTTCGGGCCGGCTGCCGACGGCATCGAGTGGCAATCGACCAGAACGGCCGCGCCGAACTCGCGATGAATGCGGGTCACGAGCCGCCGCAGCGCCCGATGGTAGGGTTTGTAAAGGCCCTCGATCCGGCGAAGCGCGTCATCCACGGGAATGCGCTGGTCGTAGATCTCCTGGGCGTCCCCGACGACGCGGGCCACCGTCCCTAGTCCGCCGGCGACGCGCATCGAACGCGTATTCGCGAACGATGGCAGCCGCCCCTCGAACATCCGCGGATCAAGCTCATAGGGTTCGCGGTTGACGTCGACGAAGCAGCGCGGAAAGTGCGCGCGCATCAGAGGGTGGCCGCGCCGGACGACGCCCGCCAGCAACTCATCGACGAAGCAGTCTTCCGAACGGCGCAGCGTCGGCAGGTCGAGCCGGGCCGAAGCCAGGAAGGCACGTGGATAGACGCTGCCGCTGTGAGGTGAGTTGAACGCGATCGCACCACGGATTTCCGCGGGCTCGAGTACTTCGAAGGGCGGGTCGAACTCGTTGATTTGCACGTTCATCCACTCGGTGGGGGCCGCAGCAACTCCAGCTTTCTACGTCCCGGCAGGGATCAGGGGAAGAAGGTTCGTGCGCGCGCGGCCCCCTTTTATGCCAATTCACCGCATATTTACCAAGAGCATTGCTTATGGAAAGCTATGATTTGGGGCCGAGGTGTCGCATCGGGCGGTACCTGCCCGAAGCGGGCTGGCGCGGGGCATGACTACTAAAATCCTTCTCGCGGAAGACGATACGGATATGCGGCGCTTTCTCGTCAAAGCGCTGCAAAACGCAGGCTACGACGTTATTTCCTACGACAACGGGTTGTCCGCCTATCAGCGGCTGCGCGAAGAGCCGTTCGAACTGCTCCTCACCGATATCGTGATGCCCGAGATGGACGGCATCGAGCTTGCGCGCCGCGCCGCGGAACTCGACCCCGATATCAAGATCATGTTCATCACCGGGTTTGCCGCCGTCGCGCTCAATCCCAATTCGTCGGCGCCGAAACAGGCGAAGGTGCTGTCGAAGCCGTTCCACCTGCGCGATCTCGTCACCGAGGTCAGCAAGATGCTGGCGGCGTGATGCCGCGGCGCGAACGCACCGGCCACCGCTCCTGAAATGGCCTCAACCCCGATCTTCGTCTTGCTGATCTCTTGCCGCGACCGGCGCGAGCCGATATAGCATCGCCGGTCCATCCGGGCGCGTAGCTCAGCGGTAGAGCACTACCTCGACACGGTAGGGGTCACAGGTTCAATCCCTGTCGCGCCCACCATCCGCCGTCATGATTCCGACTTCGCCGCCAGCTTCACCGTCAGTCGGCGGAAAGAAACGATGGAGGCGGCTCGCCGCGCCAGCTGCATGACGCAAATCGTCATCGAAGAGGACCACTTCCTCAAGATCATACCGGTCGTGCTCGATCCCGCGACGGCAGAGCCGCATCGCCGCGTCGTGGCGGAATTCTTCGCCCACGACGAGCCTGATTTCCTCGGATGGTGCGAACGCCTGCAGCAACGGTTGCCCGGGCTTTATCCGGCGACCGTCGAATTCGCGGTCGACGAGGCGGACCTTGCGGCAAAGTCCGCCGACGCCGATGGCATCGTGGTCGAGGGCTTTCGCGTCGGCGACGCCCTGCTCGTCGGCGCATCCCGTCTCGCCATCGTCCACAAGTTCGGCACCATCACGACGAACATCGATGCCGCCGCCTGCGCCCGCCGCGGTGTCGAGGTCGCGACGCTGCGGCGCCACGTCAACATCGCGGTCGCGGAACAGGCCTGCGCATTCCTGCTGGCGCTCGCGAAGCGGATCGGCGAACTCAACGGCGTCGTCGAGGAGACAGCGCTGCGGGCCGCGGGATACAAGGTGCGGCCGCGTCAGTCGCGCTACATCGGCTACTCGAACTTCGCAGGCATCACCGGGCTCAAGACCGTGTTCGGCGCTACGCTCGGCATCATCGGCTTCGGCGAGGTCGGACGCGAGGTGGCGCGGCGCATGCGCGCCTTCGAGATGGAGATCGTCTATTTCCAGCGCCGCCGCGCCGATGCCGCCGTCGAGCGGGAATTCGGCGCGCGCTACCTGCCGCTCTTCGACTTGATGGCGCAGGCGGACTACGTGCTGGTGCAACTCCCGCTCACCGACGAGACGCGCGGTCTCGTTGGCCGCGACGCGCTTGCCCATCTCAAGCCCGGCGCAGCGCTCATCGACGTCGCGCGTGCGGAGCTGATCGACCGTGACGCGCTGATCGCTTCCCTCGATGAAGGTCGCCTCGGTGGCCTCGGGCTCGACGTGCTCTACACCGAGCCGACCGATTCCACCGAACCACTGCTGCGCTATCGCGACCGCAACGTCATTCTGATGCCCCATACCGCGATCGGATCACGCGCAAACGCGCTGCAGGACGTCGAAACACTGTGCGTCAATCTCTGGCGCGCCATCGCCAAGCGGCACTCTTCACCTGTCCTTGAAAGGAAGAGGTGAAGTTAAGCGCGCGTGAACTGACCCCACCCTCAATTCGCTCGCAGGCCGGTCGCGGTGACGAGGTCGCGCCACTTGTCGATCTCGCGGCGAATGCGCACGCCGAGGTCCTCAGGCGTCGACGGCTCGCTCTCCATGCCCTGCGCGTCGAGCGCAGCGATGGTGTCGGGTGCGGCGAGCACCGCGGCGGTTTCGCGATTGAGCCGTGCGATGACCGCGGGCGGCGTCGCGGCGGGAGCAACGATGGCCATCCATAGCGACGCCTCGTAGCCGCGCAGGCCGGCTTCGTCGAGCGTCGGGACGTCGGGCAGCGAGGCCGAGCGGCGCAGGCTGGTGACTGCGAGCGGGCGCACCTGTCCCGACCGGATGAACGGCAAGGTCGGCGCGAGGGTGCCGAACTGCAACTCGATGCGTCCCTCGGTGAGGTCGAGCACGGCCTGGCCGGAGCTGCGATACGGCACCTCGGTCAATTCGACGTGGGCCATGTGGGCGAAGAGGGCACCGGCCAGATGGGCGAGGCTGGCCGGCCCGGCCGAAGCGTAATTGAGCGCGCCCGGCTTGGCGCGCGCGAGCGCGATCAACTCGCCGACCGATTTGGCCGGCAGCCCGGCGTAGACCCCAAGCACATAAGGCGCGGCCCCGATCATGCTGACGGGGGCAAAATCGGTGAGGGGATTATAGGAGAGGTTCGCGTTGAGGCTCGCCGCGAGCGCGTGGGTGCTCAATGTGGCGATCCCGAAGGTGTAGCCGTCCGGGGCTGCGTGTGCGAGCGCCTCGGCGCCGATGCCGCCGCTCGCGCCGGAGCGATTGTCGATGATGACTTGCGCGCCGAGCCGCAGCGCAAGCTTCTGCGCCACGATCCGCGCCACGATGTCGGTCGAGCTGCCGGCCGGGAACGGCACGATCAGCCGCACCGGCTTCTCCGGCCAGCGCGCGGCCGCATCCTGGGCGCGCGCCGGCGCCGCCAAGGCCAGTGCGACCGCTAGCCCGACCGAAATCCCGAATACGAGACGCAGCATCATTTGCTCCTGCGCGCACTCTAGAACGATTGGCCGCAGTGCTTAATTGGAAAAGCGGGGCGCGTCACCCGCCAAGGGGGCGCGGGCCGTATGTTGGGAGATTTTGCCATGAAGATCGCGATCGTCGGCGCCGGCAATGTCGGCAAGGCGCTTGGGTCCAAGCTGTCGGCCAAACATGAAATTACGTACGCGGTCCGCGATCCTGCCAAAGCCGCGGGGACGACCGGTCATGGCGCGCAAGTGGTGCCGCTGTCGGCGGCAGCCTCGGCTGACGTGCTGATCGTGACGACGCCTTACGAGGCCGCGGTTCCCGCGCTCAAGGCGTGCGGCAACATCAACGGCAAGGTCGTGATCGACGCCACCAACCCGCTGACCCGCGGGCCGAAGGGCCTCTCGCTCTCCCTTGGGTTCGATCGCTCCGCCGCCGAGGAGATCGCGCATCAGGTGCCGGGCATCAGGCTCTACAAGGCGTTCAACCAGACCGGCTTCGGCAACATGGAACATCCCGAGCGGTATGCGACGCAGCCCGTGATGTTCGTCGCCGGCGATGACGCAGCCGGCAAGACGACCGTCCTCGGCATCGTCGCTGACGCCGGCTTTGCTGCGGTCGACGCCGGGCCGCTCGAACGCGCGCGTCTCCTCGAGCCGCTGGCGATGCTGTGGATCAGCCTCGCCTTCGGCGGCACGGGCCGCGACTTCGCCTTCGCCCTCGTCAAGCCGACGAAATAGCCGAAGTAGCGTGTGATCAGGCGGTGACTACGCCGCCTTCTTCTCCAAATCGTGCTTCCATTGGCCGAGGCTCGCCAAGCTGTTCATGCGGGCGCGATGGGCGAAGGCGCGCTGGGCGGCGGCGGTGTTTTCGGGTTTCCCGGCCCAGGTGGTCTGCGGCGCATGCTGGAGCGCGCGGCCGTAGGAGAACGTGAGCTTCCACGGCAAACCGCCGGCGCGGTTCATGGCATCGAGATGCGCGGTCGCCTCTTCGTCGGACTGGCCGCCGGAGAGGAACGCGATGCCGGGCACCGCGGCGGGCACGCACTCCTTGAGCAGCTTCACGGTCTTCTCCGCGACCTCCTCGACGCCGGCGCGCTTGGCGGCCTTCTTGCCGGAGATCGCCATGTTGGGCTTGAGCACCATGCCTTCGAGCGCGACGCGATTGTAGAACAGCTCCTGGAACGTCTCCTTGAGCATCCACGTCGTCACCGCGACGCAGCGGTCGATGTCGTGCTCGCCGTCCATCAACACCTCCGGCTCGACGATCGGAACGATCTGCGCCGCCTGGCACAGCGCCGCGTAGCGCGCGAGCGCATGGGCGTTGGCGTGGATCGCGCTGTAGGTTGGAATGCCGGCGCCGATGTCGATCACCGCGCGCCACTTCGCGAAGCGGGCGCCTTGCTCGAAATATTTCGGCAGGCGATCGGCAAGCTTGTCGAGGCCGATGGTCACAAGCTCGTTGGGGCACTCCGGCAGCGGCTTGGTGCCTTCGTCCACCTTGATGCCCGGAATCGAGCCGGCCTGCTGGATGAGCTTGACGAGCGGCGTGCCGTCCTTCGCCTTCTGCCAGATCGTCTCGTCGTAGAGGATGACGCCGGAGATGTGGTTGCGCATCGCGTCCGTGGTGCGGAACATCATCTCGCGATAGTCGCGCCGGTGGTCCTCGGTGTTTTCGACGCCGATCGCGTCGAAGCGCCGCTTGATCGTGCCGGTCGATTCGTCCGCGGCGAGAATGCCCTTGCCGGGCGCCACCATGGCGTTCGCAACCTTGTTCAATTCGGCGAGGTTCATCGGCATCGTCTCCGTCATGCGTTTGGGCGCTGGCCGCGGTCCCGTATTTTGGCAATTCTCAATGAATCTAGGTGGTTCGCAAGACCTCGACGCCGGGCAGCGCCTTGCCCTCCATCCATTCGAGAAAGGCGCCACCAGCAGTCGAAACATAAGTTAAGCGGTCGGTGGTTCCGGCCTGGTTGAGGGCGGCGACGGTATCACCGCCGCCCGCGACCGAAATGAGCTTGCCCAACGACGTCAGTTCGGCGACCGCTTCGGCAACCTCAAGCGTGCCGTTGTCGAACGGTTCCATCTCGAAGGCACCGAACGGACCGTTCCAGACGAGCGTCTTCATCCGTGCCAGCACCGATACCACGGCCTCGACGGTGCGGGGACCGATGTCGAGCATCATCTCATCGGCGGCCACCGCATCGACCGAAGTCACGCGGGACGGGGGAAGGGCCTTGAACTCCTTGGCCACCACCGCATCGACCGGGAGCACGACCTCGCATTTTTTTGCCGCCGCCGTGGCGAGGATGTCGCGGGCGGTCGCCGCGAGATCATGCTCGCACAGCGACTTGCCGACCGCCTTGCCCTGCGCAGCGAGAAACGTATTGGCCATGGCGCCGCCAATGATCAGCGCATCGACGTTGTCGACGAGATGACCGAGGAGATCGAGCTTGGTCGAAATCTTGGCGCCGCCGACGATCGCCGCCACCGGCCGCTGCGGCGCGCCGAGCGCCTTTTCCAGCGCGTCAAGCTCGGCCTGCATGGTGCGGCCGGCATAGGCGGGAAGCTTGTGACCGAGGCCCTCGGTCGACGCGTGTGCGCGATGTGCTGCCGAGAAGGCATCATTGACCCAGACATCGCCGAGCGCTGCGAGCGAGGCGACGAACGCCGGATCGTTCTTCTCTTCGCCCGCGTGGAAGCGGGTGTTCTCGAGGCACAGGATATGGCCGGGCTTCATCGCGGCGACGGCAGTTTCCGCAGTGGGTCCGATGCAATCCTCGGCGAATGCGACCGGACGCTTGAGCACCTTCGCGACAACCGCCGCTACCGGCTTGAGCGATTGCTTCGGATCGCGGCCCTTGGGGCGGCCGAGATGCGACAACAGGATCACCTTGCCGCCCTTGTCGGCGATCTCGGCAATGCCCGGAGCGACACGCTCGATGCGCGTCGTATCGCTGACCTCGCCGTTTTCCATCGGCACATTGAGATCAACGCGGAGCAGGACGCGCTTGCCGCGGAGGTCCGCGCTGTCGAGTGTGCGAAACGCAGCCACGTTAAGACCAACGCTCAGATGAGCTTGCCCATCGCGACGGCGGTGTCGATCATGCGGTTGGAGAAGCCCCACTCGTTGTCGTACCAGGACATCACGCGCACCAGCGTGCCGTCGACGACCTTGGTCTGATCCATGTGGAAGATCGACGATCGCGGGTCGTGGTTGAAATCGATCGAGACATTGGGCTGCTCGGTGTAGCCGAGGATGCCCTTGAGCTGCTGCTCGGCGGCGCGCTTCACCGCGCTATTGATCTCGTCCTTGGTGGTCTTGCGCTTGGGCACGAATTTGAAATCGATCACCGAGACGTTCGGGGTCGGCACCCGGATGGAAACACCGTCGAGCTTGCCATTGAGCTCCGGAAGAACGAGGCCAACCGCCTTGGCGGCGCCGGTCGAGGTCGGGATCATCGAAATCGCCGCCGCTCGGGCGCGATAAAGGTCCTTGTGGAACTGATCGAGTGAAGGCTGGTCGTTGGTATAGGAGTGCACGGTCGTCATGAAGCCGTGCTCGATGCCGACGGCGTCATGCATCACCTTCGCGACCGGCGCGAGGCAGTTCGTGGTGCAGGACGCATTCGACACCACGAGGTGTTCTTTCGCGAGCTTGTCGTGATTGACGCCGTAGACCACCGTCAGGTCGGCGTGGTCGGCGGGTGCCGAAACGAGAACACGCTTTGCGCCGGCATCGAGGTGTGCCTTGGCCTTGTCCTTCGAGGTGAAAAGACCCGTGCACTCCAACGCGATATCGACGCCGAGCGCCTTCCATGGCAATTCGGCCGGGCTCCTGATCGCGGTCACCTTGATCGGTCCGGTTCCGCAATCGATGGTATCGCCGGAAACCTTGACCTCGCCTGGAAACCGGCCGTGGACCGAGTCGAACCGCAACAGATGGGCGTTGGTCTCCGGCGGTGCGAGATCATTGACCGCCACCACCTCGATGTCCTTGCGTCCGGTCTCGACGATGGCGCGCAACACATTGCGGCCGATGCGACCGAACCCGTTGATGGCGACGCGAACTGGCATTTCCGGCTCCTGGCTTAAGCGGCTTGGTATCAATCAGGTATGATTGGCGGTGTCCCAATTCCACGTGCGGTCGACAATCGGACGATCGCGGTGCTCAATTTTGCGGCGTTGATATCACGGGGTTGATATCACATGGACGCCGGGTTTCCAGACCCGACTTCAGCCTTCGGCAAGTTTGGTCAATGCGGCCTCTGCGACCTTTTCCGCGGTAATGCCGAAGTGGCGATAAAGATCCTTGTAGGGGCCACTCGCCCCGAACCCGGTCATGCCGATGAAGACGCCGTCCGAGCCGATGATGGCGTCCCAGCCCTGCCGGATCGCGGCCTCGACCCCGACCCGCACCGGCGCTTCGCCGATCACCCCCGCGCGGACGGCCGGCGGGGCGCTCGCCAGCAGTTCGAAGCACGGCACCGACACGACACGCGCGAGGACGCCCTTCGCCGCGAGGAGCTTATGGGCCTCGACCGCGATCGCGACTTCGGAACCGCTCGCAAACAGCGATACCAGCGGATCGCCGCCCGTGGCAGGCACCAGTTCATAGGCCCCGTTGGCGCAGCGGTTCTCGGCCGTCGGCGCGGCCCGCAGCTGCGGGAGATTCTGCCGCGTCAGGGCAAGTGCGCTCGGCGCGTGGCGTGACATAAGCGCCAGTTCCCAGCATTCGGTGGTTTCCACCGCATCGCACGGCCGGAACACGAGGAGATTGGGGATCGCGCGCAGCGCCGCGAGGTGCTCGACGGGCTGATGGGTCGGGCCGTCTTCGCCGAGCCCGATCGAGTCATGGGTGAGCACGTGAATGACACGCAGGCCCATCAGCGCGGCAAGGCGGATCGCCGGCCGGCAATAGTCGGAAAATACGAGGAACGTGCCCGAATATGGGATGACGCCGCCATGCAGCGCCATGCCGTTCATGGCCGCTGCCATGCCGTGCTCGCGGATGCCGTAGTGAATGAAACGGCCGGACGGATTGGCGGCGGAAAGCACCGCCATGCCCTTGGGGCGCGTGTTGTTCGAGCCGGTGAGGTCGGCCGAGCCGCCGATCATCTCCGGCACCGCGGCCGTCAGCGCTTCGAGCGCGAATTCCGAGGCCGAGCGCGTCGCAATCTCCTTGGGCGCAGCGGCGAGCTTTTCCTTGAGGCCGCGGACCGCGGAAGCGAGCGCCTGCGTCGGCAGGTCGCCGGCGGCACGGCGGCTGAACTCGCTCCGCCGCTCGGGCGCAAGCGCGGCAAGCCGCCCGTCCCAGGCGCGCCGCGCGGATTTCGAGCGCTCGCCGGCGGCACGCCAGGCATCGCGGATATCCGCCGGCACTTCGAAGGGCGGCGACGTCCAGCCGAGCCGCGCCCGGGCGCCCTTGATCTCCTCGGCGCCGAGGGGAGAGCCGTGCGCGTCTTTGGTGCCGGCCTTGGTCGGTGCGCCGAAGCCAATAGTGGTGCGGCACGCGATCAAACTCGGGCGATCGTTGGCCTTCGCCCAGGTGATGGCGGCGGCGATCGCCTCGGGATCATGGCCGTCGATCCTGGTCGCGGCCCAGCCGCACGCCTCGAAGCGCTTCAACTGGTCGACGGAATCGGCGAGCGATAGCGGCCCATCGATGGAAATGCCGTTGTCGTCGAAGAGCACGATGAGCTTGGCAAGGCGCAGGTGACCGGCAAACGCGATCGCCTCCTGGCTGATGCCCTCCATGAGGTCGCCGTCGGACGCGAGCACGAAGGTATGGTGATCGACCACGTCGGCGCCGAACTCCGCCGCGAGGTGGCGCTCCGCGATCGCCATGCCGACCGCATTGGCAAGGCCTTGGCCGAGCGGCCCGGTGGTCGTCTCGATCCCCGGAGCGTGCCCGTATTCCGGATGGCCTGCCGTCATCGACCCAAGCTGGCGGAAACGCTTGATCTCCTCGATGGTCACTCCCGGATAGCCGAGGAGGTAGAGCACCGCGTAGAGCAGCATCGAGCCGTGGCCGGCCGACAGCACGAACCGATCCCGATCGGGCCAGCGCGGATCGGCCGGATCGAATTTGAGAAAGCGGGTGAACAGGACGGTGGCGACATCGGCCGCCCCCATCGGCAATCCCGGATGGCCCGACTTCGCCTGCTCGACGGCGTCCATGGCGAGCGCTCGGATCGCGTTCGCAAGACGATCGTGCATGGCACGCGACGGCGCTGCGGCGTCGTGTAGCGTTGTTGCCGCGGCAGGCGCTGCATCCATCGATTGGCTCACGTGATCAGAGTTTGCCCGCGTCCAGGATCACGACGCCCGTCGCATCCTCGAAGGCCGCGGATTGCTTAGCACGTGAGCCTTCCGAGTCAACGAAATGGGCGCCACGCCATCCACACCTGAATGCTTGCAAACTGCGGATAGTGCGACCGTTTTCGTTGACGGCCGGTCGGCAATGCTCCTAAGCTTTTGCCGCAATCGTCTGCGAAGCAAGCGGGCGACTGGCCGCGATTTCTCGGTCGGTCCGGGCAGAGTGGGGCGATGAGCGATACGAGTACGGTCGAGCAGGCGGTGAAACGCCTCATGAACGCGTTGGATTCGCTTGATGCCGCGGTCGAGCTGCGGCGCGAGGAAGATCGCCAGCGTGAGACGCTGGGCGAGCAGGTCCATGCATTCAATGTGGACCGGGCTCGCCTCGCCTCCGAACTCGACGGCGTTGCGTCGCGTTCGCGCGAGCTTGAGACCACCAATCGCGAAGCAGCCCGCCGCCTTGATGAGGCCATGAACGTGATCCGGGCCGTGATTGCCGCCAAGGAGCACTGATCCTGCGTATGCGTAAGAGAGTTCAGCGATGCCCCATGTCAGTGTCACCATCAACGGCCGCCAATACCGCATGGCCTGCGACGACGGCCAGGAACATCATCTCGGCCGCCTCGCCCACGATCTCGACCAGCGCATCAGTCACCTGCGCGGGACCTTCGGCGAAATCGGCGACATGCGGCTCACGATCATGGCTGCGCTGATCCTCGCCGACGAATTGTCCGAGGCGCGCCAGCGCATGCGCAAGGTCGAAGAGGAATTCGCCGGCCTGCAACAGTCGCGGGCCGCCGCGACGAATCAGGCTCAGAGCGTGCAGGAGGAAGTGGCCGCAGCCATCGACACCGCGGCCGAACGCATCGAGAAGGCGGTGAAGCTGCTCGGCGAGCCGCGCGAAGCTCACCAGGTGGCACTCGGCTGATGACGCGCGAAGGTCTTTTGGCGGGAAACGACTTCCTGAACCGCGCGAAAGCGCTGCTGCCGGGCGCGCGGCGCAGTGCCGACAAGCTCTCCCATCACAACGCCCTGCTGCGGCTGAAGGCGGCGGGTTTCGCGCCGGCGGTCGTTTTCGATATCGGCGCCTACCGCGGCGGCTGGACGCACCTCGCGAGCGAGATATTCCCCGACGCGACGTACGTGCTGTTCGAGGCCAACGCCGACAATGTCGCGCACCTGAAGCCGCTGCCGCACCGTCATTTCGTCGTCGCCCTCGCGGCCATCGACGGGGAGAAAACCTTCTACTTGCCGCGCGACGCGGACGTGACCGGGGCCTCGCTCTATGTCGAGGCTTCCTCGCATTATGCCGGCGACAAGCTGGTCGTCCGCCCGGTGTCGACCGCTCGGCTCGATACCTGGGTTGCCTTGCACGATCTGCCGGCGCCGGACCTCGTCAAACTTGATGTGCAAGGCGCCGAGCTCGACGTCCTCGCAGGGGGGCCACGATCGTTCGCCCATTGCCAGGCACTGATCGCTGAACTTTCCTTCGCAAGCTACAACAAAGGGGCGCCCCTCATCGCCGAGGGCATGGCGCGCATCTCCAGCCTCGGCTTTTGCTGCGCTGACATCTGCGGCCTCCATCGCAATCAGGCCGGAGGCGTGCTGCAAGCGGACTTCCTGTTCGTGAGGCCGACGCTGTTCGAGGCGTACTTTGCGCAGGTGCCGCTGGCCTGACGAACTATACTTTGGTCTGGCCCGTCGCCGCATGCGCGGCCGTCGATGAGGCTCGTAGCCTTCCGCGCTTTCCGTGGGCTGCCATCGTCGTCTCGATCCATGCGGTGACCGCCTTGATCCGCTGCAGGCGCCTGAGGTCCGGATGCACCAACAGCCATACCTCCCGGCTCAGCACCGGGACCGGGCCGCTCAGCCTCGTCAGACCGGGTGCGCGGTCTCCGATGAGGCGCGGCAGGATCGATTTACCGAGTCCCGCCGCGATGGCATGAACGACCACATCTGTGTCGTTGGCGAGCAGAGCCGGCTGCGGCTTGTCTTCCCGCTTCATCTCCTCGGAAATCCGCGCCACATGCGGCAGTGTCGCCATGCCTTCCTCGAAACTGATCCAGGCCAATGATTTCGCGTTCTGGCCGGCCGGTCCGTAGACGGCAAAATCGAACGTCGCGATTCGCCGCGCAATCGCGCGATGATCACGATCAGGCCGCGCAAGGCGAATGGCGATATCGGCTTCGCGTCTGCTGACGTCGAGATTTCTCGGGTCCGCGATCAGCTCGGCGATTATCAGCGGGTGCGCCGCGCGAAGCGCGCCAAGCGCGGGGATCAGAAGGCGATTGATGAGCCAGGGCGTCGACGTGATGCGGACCGATCCCGAAGCGCGGCCGTCCGCCCCTGTTGCGGTGCTCTTCAGCTGGCCGATTTCCATCTCGATTTTTTGGGCGTGAGCCACGACGCGAGAACCGCTTTCGGTCGGCACCAAAACTCCGGCATCGCGGTAAAACAACTGCGATCCGAGCGATTGCTCAAGCCGCGCGATGCGCCGTGCGATCGTGGTCTCGTTGACGCGGATGCGTCGCGCGGCTTCGGCAAGCCGACCGGCGCGGGCCGTCGCCAGCACGTAGCGCAGATCATTCCAGTTGAGGTCCTGCATTTTTGCAAACTCCTTCGACAATAATCGCGATGGAATTGCAATCTTGCATCCCCTAGCACGTTCCGATGCCACCCCCCTCGCACACCGCGATGCGCTGCTCCCTGCAGCATCGTGATGCATCGACTTCGGCGGGTGCGATCGATTGCCGGAGGAATAGCAGGATGTTGCCCTCGCGCCGCGCCGTTCTGGCTGCCGCCGCATCGTCGATAGCCGCACGCAGCGTCGAGGCCGCCAGCGGCGGAGCTGCTGCGCCAGACATCAGAGCCGTCGCCTTTGATGCCTTCGCCGTGTTCGATCCGCGATCCGTCTCTTCACTTGCTGACGAGTTGTTTCCCGGCAAAGGCGCCGAACTCAGCAATATCTGGCGCACGCGCCAGTTCGAATATGCGTGGCTGCGCATCCTTTCGCAGCGCTACGCCGACTTTTGGCAAGTCACCTCGGACGCATTGATCTTCGCGGCCAAGACCTTGCGTCTCGACCTCCCCGAGGACAGGCGTACCCGCCTGATGCGGGCCCATCTTGAGCTCAAGCCGTGGCCGGACGCGGCCCACGCTTTGCTCACGATGAAGCAAGCAGGGTTGCGGCTGGTTGTCCTGTCGAACTTCACGCGCCAAATGCTGCAGGCCAACGTGACGAATTCCGGTATGGAGGGCATGTTCGAACTTCTGCTCAGCACCGATGCCGTGCGGACCTTCAAGCCTGATCGGCAGGCCTATCAGCTCGGAATCGACGCGCTGGGGCTGGGGCGCAGCGAGATCCTGTTCGTGGCATTCGCCGGGTGGGATGCGGCGGGCGCAAAGTCCTTTGGCTACGAGACGTTCTGGGCCAACCGCCAGAACCTTCCGGTCGAGGAGCTCGATTCTGTTCCGGATTTTATCGGTTCCTCGCTGGCCGACGTGATGAGCGTCTTGCGAATCTGAGCCGCGTTTTGGTCCGATCAGTGCGATCAAACCATGCTTGCATTTGATGCTCCTCGCCGCCATGGTCGCAGTCATGGACGATCGCGCGCAAATATCTCGCCGCACTGAAAGCCTTGCATTGCCGCACTGCCTCGACGGCGAGGTGCGTCACGATTGGACGCCCGCCGAGGTCGAGGCGTTGTTCGAGCTGGCGTTCCCCGACCTCATCTTTCATGCCCAGCGCATCCACCGCATGCACTTCGATCCGCGCGAAGTGCAGGTCTCGACGCTGCTGTCGATCAAGACCGGCGGCTGTCCCGAGGACTGCGCCTATTGTCCGCAGAGCGCGGACTACCGCACCGGCGTCAAAGCGGAAAAGCTGATGGACACCGCGGCGGTCATCGCCGCGGCACGTGCCGCGAAGGACGGCGGCGCGAGCCGCTTCTGCATGGGAGCGGCGTGGCGCTCGCCCAAGGAGCGCGATCTCGACCAGGTCTGTGCCATGGTCGAGGGCGTCAAGGCGTTGGGACTCGAGACCTGCGCGACGCTCGGCATGCTCGACCGCGACCAGGCGCAGCGCTTGAAGGACGCGGGTCTCGATTTCTACAATCACAACCTCGACACGTCGCCTGAGTTCTACCGCGAAATCATCTCGACGCGGACCTATCAGGATCGCCTCGACACGCTCGATCATGTGCGCTCAGCCGGCATCAATGTGTGCTGCGGCGGCATTGTCGGCATGGGCGAGGCGCGCGCCGACCGCATCGGGTTGATTGCGGCGCTCGCGAGCCTGCCGGTGCATCCGGAATCAGTACCGATCAACCTGCTGGTGCGGGTCGAAGGTACGCCGCTCGCCGATGCCGCGGCGCTCGATCCGTTCGAATTCGTGCGAACGATCGCGGTTGCCCGCATCGCCATGCCGGCCTCGATGGTGCGGCTGTCCGCCGGCCGCGAGGACATGAGCGAGGAAACCCAGGCGCTCTGCTTCATCGCCGGCGCGAACTCGATCTTCTACGGCCCGAAACTCCTCACGACGTCCAATCCGGAGCGCGGCCGCGATCTCGCGCTGCTCGACAAGCTCGGCCTTTATCGGATGCGCTGAGCGCGCCTCACTCCGCCGGGGCGTTGATCGCGACCGCGAGCGCGTAGCCGGCCCAGACCGCGAGCAGGCACAGCGCCACCGACGCAACAATGTAGGCGCTCGCGCGAAACCAGGCGCCGTCCTGGAACAGCGAGAGCGTTTGCAGGCTGAATGCCGAGAACGTCGTGTAGCCGCCGCAGATGCCGGTCATCACGAAGAGTTTGGCATCGAGCGGCACATCGAAGCGTCCGCCGGGCCCGGTGAGCGCGAAAAACAATCCGATCACGAACGATCCCAGGATGTTGATGAGCAGCGTGCCCCACGGAAACGCGGCGCCGAAGAGCGCCGTCGCCACGCCCGTGCACCAGTGGCGCGCCATGCTGCCCAGTGCGCCGCCGACCGCGATCCAAACATACGTCATGAGAAGTCCTTCCAGCCGCGGCGACTTTGGAACGTCGGCGGAGGGGATCGCAAGCCCATTGTGTGGGCTCTGCAAGCGAAGGTCACATCTTCAGGCGGCACGGCGTCGATGCGGGCCTCAACTCTTCTGCGCAAGCCGGAATCCGATCAACACGATGGCAAAGCCGACGAGTTGAATGACACTCGGCGCTTCGCCGAGCGCGAAATAGCCGATCAACAGCGTCAGTCCCGGCACCAGGGCAGGAAACACCGCAGCCCGCGACGGCCCTAGGAATACGACGGACCGGGCGAAAAGGTAGATCGCGAGCGGCCCCGAAAATATGCCCTGTGCGATCGCCTGCAGCAGGTTCTCGAGCCATCCGACGGCGATGATGTGGCCGAAGCCGAACACGACGGCATGCACCGGCAGATAGAGGAGGGTCAGCGCGCTCACGACCGCGGTGCCGCGCATCGGCTCGATGCGCCACAGCCGCAGCAAGGTCGCGAACACCGAGAACATGAGCCCGGCGGAGGCGAAGGCCGCATCGCCGATCAGCCCGGTCGCGCCGATCGTTGCGACGCCCTCGCCACCGATCACCGCAACGCCCGCCACGATGATGATCGCGCCATAGATGCGGATCGGCGGCGGCCGGTCGTTGACGACGAGGGCGGCGAGAATAAGCCCCGCGACCACCGCCACCGACGGCTGAATGACGGCGCCGTGACCCAACGGCACCGCAAGGAATCCCGCCGCGCTGACGACAGCGAGCCCAGGACCGCCCGTCACTGCCAGCGCCATGCCGTGCCACCAGCCGATGCCGCCGAGCTTGCGCACGCCGGCGTGCAGCACCTGCGGCAGGAACACGAGGCCGGCCCAGACGTAGCGGTGCAGCGCGATGTCGAACGGCGTAAGCCCGATGCCGATGCCGTGGCGCGCGGCGACGAACCCGCCCGCCCACGACGCCGCGGCGCCGACGCCGCAGGCAATACCGAGGAGGACGCGTCTGCGATCGGGCGCGGAGGGTCCTGACGTTGCGATCACGCCGCACGGCGGCTGGCGAGGAATTCGCCCATGCGCTCGAGTGCCCGCAGGATGTTCTCGGTTGAATTGGCGTAGGAGAGGCGGACGTAGCCTTCGCCAAGCACGCCGAAGTCCGGGCCGCCGATAATCGCGACGCCGGAATCTTCGAGGAGCGATGTCGCGAGCGCCTTCGCCTTCCAGCCGGTCCGCTTCACGTTGGGGAAGGCGTAGAATGCGCCCTTCGGCGTCGCGCACGAGACGCCGGGCAGGCGGTTGAGTCCCTCGACCACGACTTTGCGGCGCCGGTCGAACTCCGCGACCATCTTGTGAACGGCGTCCTGCGGCCCCGTGAGCGCCGCAAGCCCGGCGTACTGGCTCGGCGCGTTCACGCAGGAATGCAGGTTGACCGCAAGCTTGCGGGCAAGGTCGTAGAGCTTGCCGGGCCATACGGCATAGCCGAGCCGCCAACCGGTCATCGCATAGGTCTTCGACCAGCCGTTGAGCAGGATCAGCCGGTCGCGGATCGACGGATAGGACAACAGGCAGACGTGTTTCTCGCCGTCGTAGACCATGTGATCGTAAATCTCGTCCGACATCACGGCCACATCCGGGAAGCGCTCGAGCCCGGCAACCAGCTTGTCGACCTCCGCCTTGGGCGTGACGCCGCCGGTTGGGTTGGCAGGCGAGTTGAGGATCAGGAGCCGTGTCTGCGGCGTGATCAGGGCCAGCGTCTCCTCGGCCGAGAACGCGAAGCCGTTCTCCTCGCGCACCGGCACCGGGATCGGCCGTGCGCCGGTGAATTCGATCATCGACCGATAGATCGGAAATCCGGGATCGGGATAGAGGATGTCGGCGCCCGGCTCGCCGAACATCAGGATCGACATGAACATGGTCGGCTTGCCGCCCGGCATGATCATGACCTCGTCGGGCGAAACGCCGACGTCGAACCGCGTGTGCAGGTCGGCGGCGACGGCCTCGCGCAGCGGCAGGATGCCGGTCGCCGGCGTGTAGCCGTGATGGCCGTCGCGCAACGCCTTCACCGCGGCTTCGACGATGAAGTCAGGCGTGCGAAAATCCGGCTGGCCGATGCCGAGATTGATGATGTCGCGGCCCGACGCCGCAAGCTGCGTCGCCCGCGCCAGCACCGCGAATGCGTTTTCCTCGCCGATCCGATCGAACGCCGCAATGGTGCGAAGCATGATCCGTCCTCAACAGTTGCGCCGGCCAATGGGCCGTACCTTCCGCAGGGTGGCAAAGGCGCGTTGTTACGCGCCGTGCCACCTTACGCAGTTTAGTAAAGTCCCTGCCCGTTCATCGCAACAAGGCGACTGCGTAGGGTGGGCAAAGGTGCGTTCTTCACGCGCCGTGCCCACGCGGAGAGATCCGACGTGGGCACGCGCGGACGCGTCCGCGCTTTGCCCACCCTACCGATTCAGGATTGCTACGACCGCGGGAAAAACCGGTCGCGGTTGGTCCATTCGGCGATAGCGTTGTCGTGCACCCATTGCGCGAGATCGTCGTGGCGCACGAGCCAGGCATCGGAAAAGCCGCCGATGTATTTCAGGATGCGGTCGACCATCGCCGCCATCAGCGGCCGGCCGCCGAAATGGCAATGGACGGTGACGTTGAGGAAGGACGTCGGCTCGTTCTGGTAGAGGTAGTCGAACGTATCCTTGTAGACCTCGTACCAGTCGCGCGGATTGCCGCGCAGCACACGGTGGTCGGCGAAGTCGCTGTGCGGCAGTGCCACGACGGTGCCGTTGCGATTCTTGGCGCAGAACGGCAGGTCGATCTGATTGTAATCGCCATACCACAGGAAGCCCGCCGCGGTGACAAGCTCCTCGGTGCGGGCGCTCGACGCGAGCACCGGGCTGAGCCAGCCCTTGGGCGGTTTGCCGGTAATCTTCTTGAAGATGTCGACGCAGCGCGCGATCAGCGCCTCTTCCTGCGCGGCATCGAGATAGGCGAGGATGTTGTCCTGCGTGTCGGAGTGCGCGGCGATCTCGTGCCCTGATTTGAGCATCTGCTCGGCTGCATCGGGCGCAAGCTCCAGCGTATGGGCGTTGGCGACGAAGGTCGCCGGCGTGCGGTTGGCGTCGAGGATCTTGATGAGCCGCCACACGCCGGCGCGCACCCCGTAGGTACCCCACGTCATGGCGGCGCGGTCGTGGGTGCCTTGCCGCAGTGACGTCGTCTGCACCGAGAACGGCGGCCCCTTGTCCCCCGACCAGGTCTCCAGGAGGCACGTGACCGCGACTGCGATGCGCGCGTTGTTCGGCCACGTGAAGCCGCGATTCGATTTCACCGTCATAGGAGCGTTCTACCCTCGCCTTGGCGTCGATGCGGTGATCTCATAGCAATCGGGCGGGCGTCTGTAACCCACCGGCGGCGTCGCCCGGCTTGACCGGGCGACCAAGTAACCACTGTCGCTTGATTGGCGCACAACGTAAGTCCACTCGTCGCGCCGGGGTTGCTGGGTGCCCGCTTTCGCGGGCATGACACTGACAGTGTTTAGTGCCTACCCTGCGCGCGCCTGCCCGCCAGCGACGTTGCGTCGCAACATGGCGTCGCCGATCCCGCCATCCCGGCGGAGCGCCAAAAGCTTAGCGTTTTGCAGAGTTTATCGTGGCAGGGACATCAGCGCCCTCATTTGATCCTGCGCAAAGGCGCCATGCTGCCGACGGGGTACTGACGCCTCGACAAACAGGCTGGAAGCCCTCTAAGAATAGCTCCAAAAGAGGCTCCGAGAAGAGTTCGCGCAATCACTCTGGCTGGCCGGGAGAGCCGACCCAATGGACTACAACGCGTTTTTTACGACTGCCCTCGACCAGTTGCGTAGCGAGCGGCGCTACCGGGTGTTCGCCGATCTCGAACGCCTTGCCGGCCGGTTCCCCCATGCGAAGCATCACACGCCGCACGGCGCGCACGACGTCGTGGTGTGGTGCTCGAACGATTACCTCGGCATGGGCCAGCATCCGAAGGTCATCGGCGCGATGGTCGAGACGGCGACCAAGATGGGCACCGGCGCCGGCGGCACCCGCAACATCGCCGGCACCAATCATCCGCTGGTCGAGCTTGAGCGCGAGCTCGCCGACCTGCACCGCAAGGACGGCGCTCTCATCTTCACCTCGGGCTACGTCTCGAACCAGACCGGCATCGCCACCATGGCGAAGCTGATCCCGAACTGCCTCATCATCTCCGACGCCTTCAACCACAATTCGATGATCGAAGGCGTGCGCCAGTCCGGCTGCGAGAAGATCATCTTCCGCCACAGCGACCTCGGCCATCTCGAAGAGCAGCTCAAGGCCGCCGGCCCCGAGCGGCCGAAGCTCGTCGTGTTCGAGAGCCTTTATTCCATGGACGGCGACGTCGCCCCGGTGAACGCGATCTGCGACCTCGCCGAGCGCTACGGCGCCATGACGTACTGTGACGAAGTGCACGCGGTCGGCATGTACGGCCCGCGCGGCGGCGGCATCTGCGAGCGCGAAGGCGCGATGGAGCGGGTCGACGTCATCGAAGGCACGCTTGCCAAGGCGTTCGGCTGCCTCGGCGGCTATATCACCGGCTCCACTGCGATGATCGACGCCGTGCGTTCCTATGCGCCGGGCTTCATCTTCACCACAGCGCTGCCGCCGCCGGTGTGCGCGGCCGCGACCGCCGCGATCCGTCATCTGAAATCATCGAGCTGGGAGCGCGAGCGCCATCAGGACCGCGCCGGTCGCGTGAAGTCGGTGCTGGCGGGCGCCGGCCTGCCGCTGATGCCGAGCGAGACCCACATCGTCCCGGTGTTCGTCGGCGATCCGGAACGCTGCAAGGCCGCTAGCGACCTGTTGCTCGAGGAGCACGGCATCTACATCCAGCCAATCAACTATCCGACCGTGCCGAAAGGCACCGAGCGGCTGCGCATCACGCCGTCGCCTTACCACACCGACGAACTGATCGATGCGCTCGCCGAATCGCTCGTCGACGTGTGGGAGCGCCTGGAGTTGCCGCTCAGCAAGCGGCCGCTGGCCGCCGAGTAACGCGAGCGCGTTCCGGCACGCCCCACGCATCATTTCGGCCGAAGCCGCGCGACCATCGCGCGGCTTCGTTGCGTTCGCGTCGCGCCCGCGCCGCTGTGCTGCCGATCTCTCGTCCAATTGATTAAGCGTTCCTTCCGGAACGCCGGCGAGATCGTAAATGGCGATGAACCGGATTTCGTCGGTCCGCTTAGCGGTTTCGCCGCGTTTTTCCGCTATCGCTCAGGCGGTGGATGGCGAGGACAAACGACAATGGCAAGCTCTTTGGCAGGGTTGCAGGCGCTCGCGCGCCAGCAGACGCCGGGCAAGCGCCGGCCGTTCCTGCGCGCGCTCGCCGACACGTTGCTCGATCCGTCGGGCGAATTGAGCCACGATCAACGCGAATTGCTGGAAGGCGTCATCGACACGGCGCTCGGCGCGGCCGACGATTCGGCGCGCCAGGAATTTGTCGCTCGGCTCGAAAATAGCCCCCTGATCGCCACGCATGAGACTGCTGCGGCACGCTCCGCCGCGCGTCCGCTCGACGAGGTCATCAATCTCATCGCCCTCGGAAATCTGCCGCTGCGCGATGCCGTCATCGAGCTTGCGGATGCCGATCGGGTCGTCGACCTCGCGATGCTGATGTGCGGCAGCATCGGCTGCGACGGCTTCATCAGCGACCTCGTCGCGCCGAATGAGGAGCCGCTGATGCGGATGTGCCGCGCCGCGCTCCTCGACCTCAACGGCTTCTCCGCCGTGCTACGCCTGCGCCGCCGCCACCACCCTCCGTTCTCCGCCGACGATGTCGGCCGCCTGCTGCGCGCCTACCAGACCCTCCCCGCCGCGGGCGAGCCGGCGAGGCAGGAGCCCGAACCGCAGCCGCATCGCCTGCGTCGCCCGAGGTAGGCGCCTCGCGTTGTGCTCGGCGCCCCCGTGACGACGCCGAGCGCAGCTCAATAGCGGTGACTGATCGGGAGTTCCTCGGCGGGGAACAAGGTGATGACGCGGCAGCCCTTGTCGGTGACGACGACCTCTTCCTCGATGCGGGCGGCGGAGTAGCCGTCGGTCGCCGGGCAGTAGGTTTCGAGCGCGAACACCATGCCCTCCTTGATCTCGGTGGGATGGGTCAATGAAATAACGCGGCTGATGATCGGGCGTTCGTGCAAGGCGAGCCCGAGGCCGTGGCCGAACTGCAGGCCGAACGCGCTCAGTTCGTCGGGGAAACCGAACTCCTCGGCCTTCGGCCACACGCTGCACACCCGGTCGGTCGAGACGCCGGGCTTGATCAGCTCGATCGCGCAATCGAGCCATTCACGCGCCTTCTTGTAGGCGTCGTGCTGCGCCGGCGTCGCGCGCCCGACGTTGAAGGTGCGGTAGTAGCAGGTGCGATAGCCCATGAAGGCCTGCAGGATATCGAAGAATGCCTGGTCGCCCGGCCGCAGCATGCGGTCGGTGAAGTTGTGCGGGTGTGGATTGCAGCGCTCGCCGGAGATCGCGTTGATGGCTTCAACGTCATCGGCGCCGTTCTCGTAGAGGAACTTGTTGACGATGGCGACGATGTCGTTCTCGCGCACGCCCGGCTTCAGTTCCTCGTAGATCAGGTGATAGGCGCCGTCCACCATGGCGGCGGCGCGGTTCAAGAGCGCGATCTCGTCGGCCGACTTGATCTCGCGCGCCTCGAGCATGACCTGCTGGCCGTCCTGCACGTTGAGTCCGGCCTTCTGCAGCTCGAACATCATCGGCGGCTCGATGATGTCGACCCCGATTGGCATGTCGGCGACGCCTGCTTGGCGGATCAGCGACGCGATCTCCTCAGCATGCCGCTTCATCAGGCCGAACGACGGGTTGACGGTGCCGCGCAGGCCGATCAGCCCCGCCTTGCAGTTCTCCGGCGCGAGCCACGGCGCGTAGAGCTTGTGGTGGACGGCCGCGGAGCCGAAGTCCCACAGGATCGGCTCGCCGGTGCGGGTGAGCAGCGCCCAGCGCGCGAGCTTGTCGCGCTCCCATTCGCCGATCTTGGTCGAGGTGATGTAGCGGATGTTGTTGACGTCGAAGACGAGCAACGCGCCGAGCTCGGACTTGTCCAGCGCCTGTTTCACGCGCGCCAGCCGATAGCGGTGCAGGCGCCGGTAATCGACCCGTTCCTCGAAGTCGACCCCCATGGTCCCGAGCGCCGGCAGCGCGCGGCCCCAGTTGAAGCGCGGATTGATATCCTCGGCGCGGATTTCTCGCATCTTCTGGTCCATGATGATCTCCTTGGAATGGCAATCGGCCGTCGCCGGATTTGCCAGCATTATACCGGGTGTAGGGCGGATCCGCGGAGCGTAATCCGCCTCGTAATCCGCCTGGGCGAGGCGCGGTCCCGTCGGTGGGCAAACGGCGAGGAGCCCCTTGTTAATGGTTCATCGGCATTGTCGGGGCTGTCGCTCGCATCAAGCGAGAGCGCTGTCAAATCCTTGATTCTGGTCAAAGCGCATCGTGACGGATGCAGCCATTGCGATGAATGCCATGAAGACCAAAGATTTCGTTGTCGCGGAACGCCCGAAGCTCGCGGCGATCACCAAGCACCCGAAGGTCGACACTGCGGATTACGAGCGTCGCCTGCAATCGATGCAGGCCACGATGCAGTCGATCCAGCAGGCCTATCTCGGCACGCCCGAGCGCGCCGTGGTCGTGCTCGAAGGCTGGGATACCGCGGGCAAGGGCGGCATCGTGCGCAGGCTCGGCTGGGCGCTCGATCCGCGCAGCTTCAAGGTTTATCCGATCGCCGCGCCGTTGCCGCACGAGAAGGGGCGCCACTACCTGCAACGCTTCTGGGAGAAGCTCCCGGAGCCGGGGCAGATCGTCGTGTTCGACCGCTCGTGGTACGGGCGCGTCCTGGTGGAACGCGTGGAGGGGTTTGCCACCAAGCACCAATGGCACCGCGGCTACCAGGAGATCAACGAATTCGAGCAAATGATGATCGACGACGGCATTCGTTTGGCGAAATGCTTCCTGCACATCACGCCCGCGGAGCAGGTCCGCCGGTTCAAGGACCGCCTCACCAATCCGCTCAAGCGCTGGAAGCTGTCGTATGAAGACTTCCGCAATCGCGCGCGCTGGGGCGACTACGAAGTCGCGATCGAAGACATGATGGAGAAGACATCAACCAAGCACAGCCCGTGGTTCCTCATTCCGGCCAACGACAAACCGTTCGGCCGCATCGCCGTCTTCACCATCCTGACCGACATACTGGGCAAGGGGCTCAGCCTGAAGCCGCGCCCACTCGACCCCAAGATCACCGAAATGGCGCAGCAATTGTTCGACTTCAGCTAGCCTGCCTCGCTGCAATTTCACTCCGACCGACCCCCGCTTTCGGCCCAATCCGCAACAACTCGCCGCGCCAGCGCCTCAAGCTTCAAAATAGCATCGCTGCGGCTTCGCCCGTAGACCATCACGCCCGGTAAATCGGGAATCTCGGCGATGATGCGCCCATCGATCTCCTCTTCCACCTCAATCCTCAGCATGAGATCAAGCCTGCGAACATCATTTGTTTTCCCTTCTGTTCCTACGCTCTTACGGCCCGCGGGGATTTCATACTTCTTGACCGCTACTCCTTGCTTGCGGCACGGATGATCGCTGACCAGCGCGCGACGTCGCTTCGCACGAGATCGGCGAGCGCTTGCTGGCCGCGCTGGGACCTGATCGGAATGTCGCAGCCGAGGTCGGACATGCGCTTGCGCACGATGTCGTCGTCGAGCGCCTTGTCGAGCGCCGCGCTGAGAATATCGAGAACAGGCTTGGGCGTATCTTTCGGCGCGAACAGGCTGTACCAGGCCGAGACCTCGAATTGCGGCAGTCCCGCCTCTTTTGCCGTCGGGATGTCGGGCAGGGCCGGATGACGCTCTGCCGTTCCGATCGCGTAAACCTTGATGGTCCCGGCCTGAAATTGCTGCACGATGTCGGAGATCGGATCGCACATGTAGTCGATCTGGCCGGCAACCATCGCATTGATGGCCGGAGCCGTGCCGTTGAACGGCACCATCGTGGGCTTCGCGCCAAGCACCGTGTCGAGCAGCAGGCAGGTGAAATGCGAGATCGAGCCGACGCCAGCGTGGGCAATGTTCAGCTTGGTGGAGTTCGCGCGCACATAGGTGATGAACTCGGCGAGATTGTTCGGCGGAAAATCCTTTCGCGCCACGATCAGCACCACCTGGTCGACGACCCGGCCGATCGGGGCAAAATCGGCATCGGGCCGGTAGGCGAGATTGGGATAGAGGGCGACCGACGCCGCATGGGTGCCGAGTTGCCCCATCACGATCGTATAGCCGTCGGGCTTCGCCCGCATCGCCCGCGTCGCGCCGATGGTGCCCCCGGCGCCGCCGACGTTCTCGATGACGATCTGCTGGCCGAGCGTGCGCGACATGGCGTCGCCGATGATGCGCGCCGTGACATCGGTCGGTCCGCCGGCACTGAACGGCACGATCATCGTGATGGGACGCGTCGGAAACGTCTCGGCTCTCGCGGCCCCGCAGGCGACCGATACCACCACGGCGGCAAGTGCGAAAACCACGTGCATCATCGGTTGGCCTGCCCCGCGTCCGTCCGGGATCGCGGCTTTACCTCCGCGCGATGCGCGGCGTCCCCGCGTTGCTACCGCAAAATCGAAATTTTTTCTTAACAGGCTGGCAACCATATTTAGGCAGACCGTTGGGGCGTATTTGCGGGGGGTCCAGCCATGGTTTCACGCGTCGAACGAACGCCCTTTACCGTATGGTGGTGGACGATCGACCGCCTGATGCTGCTTGCCATCGGCGCGATCATGCTGGGCGGCATCATCCTGTCGCTCGCCGCAAGCCCGCCGGTTGCGGCCCGCCTCGGCCTCGATCCCTTCTATTTCGTCCATCGCCACGTGCTCTACCTCGTTCCGGCGATCATCGTCATGCTGGGGACGTCGATGCTGACGCCGCGCCAACTGCGGCGCGTCGCACTTGTGGTCTTCGTCATCAGCTTCATGATGGTGGTCGCGACGCTGTTCTTCGGCGCCGAGGTGAAGGGCGCCCGGCGGTGGATCGTGCTCCTTGGCATCAACATCCAGCCGTCGGAATTCCTCAAACCCGCCTTTGTCGTGCTGATTTCGTGGCTGTTCGCCGAATCCGCCCGCAAATCCGATGTGCCGGCGACGACGTTCTCGCTCGTCCTGCTGGCGTCGGTTCTCAGCATTCTCGTGATGCAGCCCGATTTCGGCCAGACCATGCTGATAGCGCTCGTGTGGGGGGCGCTGTTCTTCATGGCCGGCATGCGGTTCATCTGGGTGATCGGCCTCGGCGGCACGGCGATCGTCGGGCTTGCCGGCGCCTACGCGACGATCCCGCACGTCGCCAAGCGCATCAAGCGCTTCCTCGATCCCGCCTCCGGCGATACGTTCCAGGTCGACACGGCGGTCGAATCGTTCTACCGCGGCGGCTGGTTCGGTCGCGGGCCGGGCGAGGGAACGGTCAAACGCATCCTCCCCGACAGCCACGCAGACTTCGTGTTTGCGGTGGCGGCTGAGGAGTTCGGTATCGTGCTGTGTCTGGCGCTCGCTGCGCTGTTCGCCTTTGTCGTGTTGCGTGCGCTGTCGAAGGCGCGCCGCAATGACGATCCGTTTTCGAGCTTTGCGATCGCGGGCCTCGCCATCCTGTTCGGCGCGCAGTCGGCGATCAACATGGCAGTGAACCTTGCGCTCATTCCTGCCAAGGGGATGACCCTGCCGTTCATCTCCTACGGCGGTTCCTCGATGATCTCGCTCGCGTACGGTATGGGCATGCTGCTCGCCTTCACCCGTGAGCGCCCGCGCACGGCGCTGTTGTCCGCGCCGCAGGCTGCCATGGCCGGAGGTCTCGCCTGATGGCAGAACGAAGCGGCGCGCCCAGCGTCGTCGTTGCGGCGGGAGGAACCGGCGGCCACCTGTTTCCGGCCGAGGCACTGACGACCGCGCTCAAGGCGCGCGGGGTCGTCGTCGATCTCATCACCGATGAGCGGGCCAGCCGCTACGGCGATTTTGCCGGCCGCGCCACCCACACCGTCGCGAGCGCGACCTTTGCGGGGCGCGATCCGTTCAGCGTGGTGCGCACGACGCTGCGGCTCACGCGCGGCGTCAAGCAGGCGCTGGGTCTCTTGGGCCGATTGCGGCCGGCCGCGGTCATCGGCTTCGGCGGTTATCCGACCATTCCGCCGGTGCTCGCCGCCTGGCTGCGCCGTATTCCGACGATCATCCATGAGCAGAACGGGGTGCCGGGCCGCGCCAACCGGTTCCTGGCGCCGCGGGTGCGGGCGATCGCGACGGGCTTCCCTGGCGTGTTCGGCGACGATCCGCAGTTCGCAGCCAAGACGACCCACACCGGAAATCCGGTCCGGCCGGCGGTAGTCGAAGCGGCAGCGGCGCCCTATCCCGATGCGACCGGGCCGCTGCGCATTCTCGTATTCGGCGGCAGCCAGGGCGCGCGCATCATGGCGGACATCGTGCCGCCGGCGATCGAGCTCGTGCCGCTCGCGGTGCAGGCGCGGCTGACCATCACCCAGCAGGCACGCGAGGAAGATCTCGAGCGGGTACGTTCCGCCTATGCGCGCACGGGCGTTGTCGCGGACGTCGAGCCGTTCTTCCGCGACCTGCCGCGCCGGATGGCGGAAAGCCACCTCGTGATCTCGCGCTCAGGCGCCTCGACCGTCGCCGAACTGGCAGCAATCGGGCGGCCCGCGATCCTGGTGCCCTTGCCTCATGCGCTCGATCAGGATCAGCGCGCCAATGCCGGGATGCTGGAACGGGTCGATGGCGCCGTGCTGCTGGATCAGACGCGCTTCACGCCGCAGCGCCTAGCGAGCGAAATCGCGCGGCTCGCCGCCGATCCGCAGAAGCTTGCCGCCATGGCCGAGGCAACGCGCCGCCGCGGCATCCTCGACGCCTCCGACCGCCTTGCCGATCTGGTGCTGCGCGTCGCGGGAATTGCGGCCGCGCCCCGCCCCGCTGCATCGCCAGCCGTAGCCGCGCCTGTTGCAGCCACCTCGTCGTCTGACGCGCCGCCTCCTCTTTCCGAGGCGCCGCCGCCTTCGGCCTTCGCGTCTTCGGATCCAGCTTCGGCGTCTCCGGTTCAGCCGGTTGCGGCGGCTTCACCTCAAGATGCACCGGCAGCCGCGACCATTTCGTCTGCGGATAGTTCGCCAGCCTCGGCAGCTTCGCCCACTGTCGCCGAAGCGTCGCCGGTTTCTTCCCCTCCCCCGCAAGCGGACCAGACGCGGTGATGGGGAATAAGGGCGCGGCGGGAATAACGATCGCCTCGGACGTTGCCGCGCCGGCTCCAGTGTGATGTCCTGTCCGCATGGCGTTTGATGTCAGGCGGCTCGCGGTCGCCGTCTGCGGCTTTTGCACCTTCCTCAACCTTTATTCGCCCCAGGCGCTGCTGCCGGCGCTCGCCCGCGAGTTCGGCGTCGGCGCCGCCGACATCAGCTTGCTGGTCACGGCCAGCACGCTAGCGATCGCGCTGACAGCGCCGTTCACGGGCGCGGTCGCCGATGTGCTCGGACGCAAGCGCCTGATCGCGACGGCGATGTTCGCGGTCACGGTGCCGATGGTGGCGATAACGGCGGCGACCGACGTGCAGACCATGGTCGTCTGGCGCTTCGTCCAAGGGCTGCTGCTGCCGCCGATCTTCACGGTGACGCTCGCTTATATCGGCGACGAATGGCCGCCGCCCCAGATCGCGAGCGTCGCCGGCATCTATGTGTCGGGCTCAAGTCTCGGCGGCTTCTGCGGCCGCTTCATTCCCGGGATGCTCGTCGATTTCGTCGGCTGGCGCGGCTCGTTCCTTGCGCTTGCAGTGCTCGTGCTCGCCGGCGCCGTGCTGGTGGTATTCAAACTGCCGCCGGAGCGGCGCTTCGTGCGCTCGGAAGGGCTCGTCGCCTCGGTCCGCCAAATGCTGGGCCATTTGCGCAACCCGCAGCTCGTCGCGACTTACGCCGTCGGCTTCGGCGTGCTGTTCAATTTCATCGCGATCTTCACCTATGTGAGCTTCTATCTCGCGGTGCCGCCCTACAATTTCTCGCCGGCGCTGCTCGGCGCGCTCTTTTTGACTTATCTCGTCGGGACATTGCTGACGCCGCTCACCGGGCGCGGCGTCTCGCGCTTCGGACGCCGCGCCTTGATGATCGGAGCGATTGGCGTCTTGGCCGTGGGGCTAGCCCTGCTGCTGGCGCCGCCAGTCTCGCTGATCCTTCTTGGCCTGACGCTGTGCGCCGGCTCCGGCATGATGTGCCAATCGATCTCGACCGGCTACGTCACGGCGACCGCGACCTCGGGCCGCTCGTCGGCAATCGGCCTCTACGTCAGCTCGTTCTACATCGGCGGCAGTGTCGGCGGCATTCTACCCGGGCTCGTGTGGGAGAGTGCCGGCTGGCCCGCGGTCGTCGCGCTGTCGGCCGTGATGCTCGCCGTCATGGCCGCGATCGTCGCGCTGGTGTGGCGGTGACGGATGGTAACGGCGGCCAGGCCCTCATGAGGGCCGGGAGTTGACCCCGCCGATGGTGAGCAAAGTTTGCCCGAGCTCTCGCAGGGATTCGTCCGGAACCCGGAACATCAACGCGGCGCCGCCGGTCTCGATCATGAGGAACGTCTCGTCATCATCGTTCTGCCCGACACTGATCGCCTCGAGCGACAGCGGCGTGGCGCCGTGCGGCGGCCGAGAGGCGTCAAGTTGTGGCTGCAACCGCCGTGCCTCGCCATTTAGCGCCAGCAGAATGCTGACGAGGTACTGCACGTCCTCGGTCCGCAGGCAGATGGCGACGGGAACCTCGTCCGTGCGCACGATGCGAAGCGCGATCGCCTCGCCGTTTGCCGCGACCTCCCCGTCGACGTGAACGACGAAGGGCGGGCTGCCCTGCGCATCGTCCTTGCCCTGCGTTTCCGTGCGTGCCGACGCGCCGGTCATTTTGCGAGTTCGCAGAATGTGCCGGCATCGGCTCGTGCGATCGACCGACCGCCGACCGACTGCCACCATTGATCGAGTGCCGCACGCCGACACGGCAGCCGCACGCTCATGCCGCCGCAATATTTGATCCAGGCCGCGAATCGGTGTTCGGGCACGGCGATCAGCACCGGAATGTCCGCCGCGACCGCCTGCTCGATGAGATCGATGAGGCCGCGCCCCTCTGCTTCGAGCTTGCCGAAACGGTTGAGGATGACGACATCGGCGCCGTCTCGGATCGCGGCCGTAATCGCGCGCGCGATGTCGGCGATCCCGCCGGCGTCGAGCTGACATTGGTGTCGGCCGCGGGCCCGATCGTGACCAAGACTGACGGCCTGCTAACTCGACAGCATGACGGCGTCGAGGCGGTCATCGTCGCGTCGGTGCGGGCTGAGTTGCACGATCCCCGCGGGGCGCGAGCCCGCGCGGCGAAGGTCCGCGGCAAAACCGAGCAGCAACCGGTCCGGATCGTCGTCAATCCCATAGGCGACCGCCGCAAAATCGCATTGCGCGTCGAACATCACATTCCTTCGAAACTGAACCGCCGTTTTCGCTATATCCAACAGGATATATCGTGAGCGCGCCTGCTGGCAATCGAATTGTCGCGGTGACAGCGAGCTTCGGTCAGATATCGACGATCATGCCGTCAGAGGCGGTTTCGTGGGTGATGGCGGAACCGCGGCCGAGCATGTCTTCGCTCATATGGGTGATGATCAGGCGCTTCGGCCGGATCAGCGGCAGCTTGTCGACGAGTTGCAGGTAGGCAAGGTGCAGGGGAACCGGCTTGTCGTAGACATAGGCTTCCGAGACGAAGAGATCGGCGTCGCGGCCGACCTCGATCAAGCTGTCGGTCCATTCGGTATCGCCGCTGAAGGCGAAGACCTTGCCGTCGATCGTCATGCGATAGCCGTGGTAGGACTCAGGCGGCGCCCCATGACGCACCAGCACCGCGCGGATATCGACATCCTTGAACCGCCACGGCGCCGCCGGCGTGATCTCGACGAGCGAGACCTCGAACTTCTGCGCCGTGCGCGAAGAGCCGGCGAATGCTGTCTCCATCAACCGCGGAAACCACTCCTTGAGCGGTGGCGGGCCGGCGATGGTGAGCGGGCGCGTGCGCCTTGCCACGAACTGCGCATCGAGCATGAAGAACGGCACGCCGCCGCAATGGTCGGCATGGAAATGGGTGAGAAGGATCATGTCGATCGCGTTGCGATCGACGCCAAGGCGCTTCATGGCGACGAGCGAGGATGCGCCGCAATCGATGAGAAAGGTAGCGCCGCCGCCCGTCACATGGAGACACGTGTTGAATCGCCCGCCCGATCCGAAGGCATCACCGCTGCCGACGAATTGTAGCCTCATCTCTCATCCTCTCTGATGCGTTGAGCGTTTCACTCACTCCGTCACGAGGCCAACCCGTCGGGTGGACATAGCGCCGAATCGCACTTTGCCCACCTGAGTCGCTAGCTTACCGACTATCGGGCGAACAGCCGATCACAGTCTGTTGCGATGGAAATGGTAACTCGCTCGTCCACCCGAGCCTTGTCAACGCGGCGCGATTTTGCTGGATTGCGGAAGCGATCGGGCAAGGAGACGCGCGTGGTTCCGTTTTTCGTTCAGATCAAATGCCACCTCGGCAAGTCCTATGCGGTCGCGAACGCGCTCGCGGACTCCGAGATCGCCTCCGAAATCTATTCGACAGCAGGCGACTTCGATCTCCTGGTGAAATTCTACGTCGAGCCGGGCACCGACATCGGGCATTTCGTGAACGAGAAGGTGCAGACCATCCCCGGCATCCAGGACACGCGGACCATCATCACCTTCAAGGCATTCTGATTTCCGCCCGTCCGGCCTCCCGTCATTCCGGGGCGCCGCAGCGAAGCGAAGGCGAGCCCGGAATCCATGGGCACGGACTGCAGAGTATGGATTCCGGGCTCGCCTTCGCTTCGCTGCGGCGCCCCGGAATGACACGCTGCGATCACCGCATCTTGCGGCGGGCCTGAAGGCCGAGCTGCCGCTCGCGCCAGATCACGAAGAGGCCCGAGGCCGCCACGATCGAGGCGCCGGCGTAGACGAACGAGGTCGGGATTTCGCCGAACAGCAGATAGCCGAACAAGAACGCCCATAACAGCGAGACGTAGTCGAACGGCGCGACCAGCGAGGCCGGGCCGTAGCGATAGCTCTCCGTGAGCAGCAGGTGCGACAGCCCGCCGATCACGCCGATCGAAATCAGCGCGACGAGATCGGCCGGGTCTGGCGTCACCCAGGCGAACGGCAGCGAGACGAGGCCTGCGAGCGTGCAGATCAGCGAGAAATAAAACACGATCGAGGCCGTGGTCTCGCTGTCGGTGAGCCGTCGCGTCTGGATGACCGAGCCCGAATTGGTGAAGGCTGCCGTGACCGCGCACGCAGCGCCGACCGTGCGCGAGGTCGAAATCGACGGCAAAATATCCGCCGATGTCGAGATAGGGCCACAGCATGACGACGACGCCGACAAACCCGACCGCGACCGCCGACCAGCGATAGATGCGCACGCGCTCCTTCAGGATCAGCGCGGCGAGCGCGACCGTGATGAGCGGCGCCGCGAACGAAATCGCGGTGGCGTCGACCAGCGGCAATCGCGCCAGCGAGGCGAAGTTGAGAAACATGCTGGCGACGCTGATGAGACCGCGGGTGAGGTGTCCGAGCGGACGACCGGTGCGCACCGCGGCCGCGAGTTCGCCGCGCCATGCGTAGATCGCGACCACCGGCAGGATCGCGAAGATACTGCGGAAGAATACGACTTGGCCCAGCGGAATGCGGTCGCCGAGATAGCGCACCAGCGCCGACATCACCGCGAACAGCAGCACCGACAGCAGCTTGATGGAAATCGCAAGTCGCAAATTCATTGGCGGATATGTCTGAGGAGGAAACGAAAGCGCCGCGCACGGCGCAACGCGTCATGGCACGACGCGCGACCTTGCGCTAGCACGCTGCGGGTAACCCTTCCATGGCGTGCGAGCCCGTATGGGAGCCCGGAATTGCGGGCTTCAGCGATTCCACAGTGTTTCGGTGCGCGCGGCAAAGCCATGGCGGCGAAAGAACGCGCGCGCCGCTTCGTTGAAGTTCCACACGCCGATCTCGATCAGCTTGATGTTGCGCTCATCCGCAGCGGCGCGCACTGCCGCGAGCAGCGCCGTGCCGACGCCATGTCGTCGGTGCGCCGGCCGCACGCTGATGTGGTGGAGATGGACGAGGTCGTAGGCGTTGCAAAATGCCGACTCCGGTCGCCGCATGACTTCGGCAAAGGCGTAGCCGGCCGGCGCGCCATCCACCACGGCGACGAGCAGGAGATTGTCTTCCACCTCGAGCAAGAACGCGAATTCGCGCTCCGGAAATGTCTCGGGTCCCGGCGCCTTGAACAGCCACGGCACCGCCGCGGCATGGATCGCCTGCACGTCGGCATTGAGCGACGCCAGCAGGCTGGCATCGCCCTTTTCCGCTCTGCGAATGACGGTCTCCGTTTGCATCCCAACACGTCATCGCCCGGCTTGACCGGGCGATCCAGTAAACACCTACCAGGGATACTGGATTGCCCGGTCAAGCCGGGCAATGACAATAAGGGACGCTGACCGGGAAATTTCGCCAGTTCGAATCGCTAATTCGAATCGATCGTACTTTCGATCCGACCGCCGTTCTCGAATCGGCTGCCGTCCATCCGGCGAAGCGCTGCGCCGTCGACATGCGGCTTCGCGAGCGAGCGCAGGCATTCGATGAACACCTGGAGCGCGGCCGAATTTTGCCGCCGGCTCGGGTAGTAGAGGAAGAAACCGTCGGTCGGCGGCGGTGCGTAGTCCTCGAGCAGCGGCACCAACTGGCCCTTGGCAATCAGCGGCGTCACGCAGTCGAGATGGCCATAGTGAACGCCGACGCCGTCGAGCGCCGCGCGCGTGGCCAGATCTTCGTCATTGACCACGACCGACCCTTCGACATCGACCTCGATGACCTTGCCCGCCGCGGTGAAGCGCCAAGTCTGCAGCGCGCCGCCGGGAAACCTGCGGCGGATGCAATTGTGGGACAGCAGATCCTGAGGCACGACGGGCGAGCCGCGGCGCGCGACATAATCGGGCGAGGCGACCGGCAGAAATCGCATACCATCCATGATGCGTACCGCGATCATGTCGCGATCCACGCGGTTGCCGATGCGGATGCCGGCGTCGAAGCGCGCGGCGACAATGTCGGTGATCGCGCCATCGACCGAAATTTCGATCGCGATCTCCGGGTACCTTTCGAGAAACTCCGCCAGCACCGGCGCCAGCACCTTGCGCGACACCGGCGGCGCCACAGTGATGCGCAGCCGCCCGGCGGGCTTGTCGCGGAACGCGTTGACCGATTCGACAGCTTCTTCGATTCCGACAAGCAGCGGCCGCAGGCGCTCGAGCAATTGCTCGCCCGGCTCGGTCAACGACACGCTGCGCGTCGTGCGATTGAGCAACCGCACGCCCAACCGATCTTCGAAGGCACGTATCGTCTGACTGACGGTCGTGGTTGAGACATCGAGATGCGCCGCTGCTCTGGTGAAGTTACCGTGATCGGCGACCGCCACGAAGGCGTTCATCTCGGCGAATTCGTTTCCGCGCATGGTGCTCCATGATGCTGATCCATCGCCGGGTGTTATCTCGTGCTGCATTGCAGCGAGTGCAAGTGCTAGGCATGAACAAAAATCTTGCAATCATGACAGGCGTTTCATCGATGGGCCGCAGTTCTGCCATCGCCGCGCTCGCGACGAGTCGCACTCCTTAAGATTCGCGTCATCTGGACAACAGATCAGTTAAATCTCCGTAGCCGATTATTTCGCTACTGCGAAAGCGCCATCCTGATTTGCAGGCGTTTTTATTCCGCGCGATTGCGCCATCTGTGGTGAGCCGGATCGCTCTGCAACGAATCACCTTCGCGCAAATCGGCCGGCATCGACCGGAGACATCGTGTCCCCGGACTGGTTTCACGAAGGAGAATGATCATGTCCATCAGGACCAAGGCTGTGGCACTCGCCGTCCTGCTCGCCGTTGCGGCACCGACGTTCGCGTCGGCGCAAAGCTACCGCGACTATCCGCGTGGAAGCACCACCGGCCCGTACTATCCGAGCAACCCGACCTATTATGGCCGCGGTGATTTCAGCGCGAACGGGAACGCCGGGCTCGGCAGCGCGCTTCAGGCCGGCGCCGGCCAGTAACACGCGGTTTGACTGTCGTTCAGTTAGCCGGGACGAAAATCGGCCGGTCGGTAGACCGGCCGATTTGCATTTGGGGCAATCGTAAAACAAATAGCAGCGTTTCAGAACAATTCGACCGTTCTACCACGAGCCTTGCAATGGCCGCTTGCGCTCGCCACGCCGGAACGCCACCATGGACGCGGCATTCATGAGGTGCGCAGATGCGGGCTCGCGTGTTGTCGATGATCGGTGCCGGTGCCGCGATCATGGTTGCGGGGTTGGGCATCGCCGCGCCCTATCGCGCCATCTTCGTTGACACGCGCGCGAGCGCCATTCCGGTCGACACCGAACTCGTGATTGCGGTCGATGTTTCCAATTCCATGGATCCCGAGGAACAGGCGCTGCAGCGCGAGGGCTACATCGTCGGCCTCACGTCGCGCGAATTCCTGCAGGCCGTGCGCAACGGCGGCCACGGCAAAATTGCGATCACCTATTTCGAGTGGGCCGCGATCACCGACCAGAAGATCCTCATCCCTTGGCGGCTCATCGACGGGACGGAGACCGCCGATGCCTTCGCCGACGAACTCAAGCGCGCGCCCTATCGCCGCGCACCGCGCACCTCGATCTACGGCGCGCTGCAGTTCGCCAAGCCGCTGTTCGACACGAGCGGTTACGGCGGACTGCGCCGCGTGATCGACGTCTCCGGCGACGGCACCAACAACATGGGGCCGCCGGTCACCATCATGCGCGACGAAGTGGTCGCTGCCGGCATCACCATCAACGGCCTGCCGATCATGCTCGACCGTCCGTACGGCCGCGGCACCGACATTCCCAATCTCGACGTCTACTACGAGGACTGCGTGATCGGCGGCCCCGGCTCGTTCATGATCGCGATCCACAACCGCGAGCAGTTCAAGGAGGCGACCCGCACCAAGCTGGTGCAGGAGATCGCCGGGGCGCCGCCGGCAGCCCGCGTGCTCCCGGCACAGGCGAGGCCGCGGGTCTACTGCTCATGAACCCCGCGACCACGTCACTGCGGCGCTTCGCGGTTGTCGCCGTGCTGCTCGCACTTGCGGCCGGGACCGCGTCGGCTCAAAGCCCGCGGCCGTGGCGGCATGGCGCGCTCGAGGCGAAGAGCGATGCCGGCATTCTGTTCATGGCGACGAAGCGCGAGCTTGCGGGCAAGCTCGACCTCAAGCTCCAGTTCCTGCAATTCAAGAACGACACGATTGCGCTCAAGGCACTGCTCGCGGGCGAACTCGACAGCTTCGAGGGTGGCGCCGCCGGCGCGATGGTGGCGGCGAGCCGCGGCGCCGACGTGAAGATCGTCGGCTGCAACTGGCTCGCGGCTCCGCACGGGGTCTATGCGCGCCCCGCGATTGCGAGCCTTGCGGAACTCAAGGGCAAATCGGTCGCGGTATCGGCGCCGGGCTCATTCCCGGAAATTTTGGCGCGGATCGCGTTCGAGAAGGTGAAGATTCCGCTCGCGGATGTGAAGTTCGCCGCCATGGGATCGTACACCGACCGCTACAAGGCGCTGATCGCCGGCATTGTCGACGCCGCCGTCATCACCAACGAGTTCGAACCGCTTGCCGGCGCAACACCGATCCACAACCTCGCGGCGGCGACCGACGCGATGCCGGACTTCATCCGCACCTGCGTGCAAATGACCAGCAAGACGATTGCAGAGCGTCACGAGGATGCGGCGCGTTTTCTCGCCGCCGAGATCGATGGGCTGCGCTATGCCATCGGCCACCGCGATGACGCGATTCGCATTTCCCATGAGATCACCGGCGCCAAGCCGGACGATCCGCGCGCGGCCTTCATCTACGACGCGGCGATGCGCGCGAACGCGGTGCCGCTCGATCTGCCGGCGTCGCTCGCCAAGCTCGACTACATGGAGAAGGAACTGATCCGCTCCGGCGTGTTGGCGAAGCCGATCGACGTCGCGAAGATGATCGATACGCGACCCCGCGATGCGGCACTGACGCTGCTCGCGCAGTGAGGCAATTCGGGATATTGAATCGCACCTGTACAAACGTGCCGCCGTGCTGACGAGGTGCCGATGATCAAGAAGCTCGCCGTTGCCGTCGCGTTGCTGGGCCTGCTCGGCGCGGGCACGCACGCCGCGGATTACCCGACACGGCCGATCAACCTCGTCGTCGCGTTCACGCCGGGCGGGCCGAGCGATGTGCTCGCCCGCATCATCGGCCGCAAGCTCGAAAAAATTCTCGGCCAGACCTTCGTCATCGACAACCGCCCGGGCGGCGCCGGCAATATCGCCGCCGAGACCGTCGCGCACGCAACGCCCGACGGCTACACGCTGCTCATGGGCAACAATGGGCTCCTCGCTACCAACCAGAGCCTGTTCAAGAAACTCAATTTCGACGGCGAGCGCGATTTCGCGCCGATCAGCCTGATCGGCTCGCAGCCCAATATCTTGGTGGTCAATCCGAAGATCGGCATGACCTCGATGGCGGAGCTGATCGCCTACGCCAAAGCCAATCCGGGCAAGCTCAACTATGCCAATTCGGGCTTCGGCGCCGCCGCCCATCTGGCTGCCGAACTGTTCAAGTCGGAGGCAAAGGTCGATATCGTGTCGGTGTCCTACAAGGGAGCGGCGCCGGCGCTCCAGGATTTGATCGCCGGGCACGTGCAGCTGATGTTCGCGACCTCGGCGTCCGTGATCGGCTTCATCAAATCCGGCACCCTGCGGCCGCTCGCAGTCACGACGATCAAGCGCTTCTCGCTGATGCCGGAGCTGCCGACCGTCGCCGAGCTGGGATTACGGGGTTTCGATGCCACTACCTGGCACGGCCTCATCGCTCCCGCCGGCACGCCCGCGGACATCATCGCGACGCTCAACCACGCGACGATCGAGACCCTTGCCGATCCCGACACGCTGCACCAGTTGCACGACCTCGGCGTCGAGGTCGGCGCCAGCACGCCGCAGGAATTTGCCGCTTATATTCACGCCGAGATCCCGAAATGGGCCGCGGTCGTAAAGGCCTCGGGCGCGCAGGTGGAATAGGTTGAGCAGCTGCGCGACGTTGAAGACAAAGTTCATCTGCAGAGGGGGACACATGGCGGATAATCTCGCGACAGCGCGCGAGGAAGTTGCGATTGCCAATCGCATCCTCGCGAACGAAGGCCTGCTCGATGCCTTCGGGCATGTCAGCATGCGGCATCCGACGAACGCGGAGCGCTTCCTGATCTCGCGCCACCGGGCGCCGGAACTGGTCGATGCGGGCGATATCGTCGAGCTGAACCTCGACGGCGAGCCCGCGGTGCCGACCAATTTTCGGCTCTATGGCGAACGCATCATCCACGCCGCGATCTATCGGGCGCGCCCCGACGTCAACGGCATCTGCCATCATCACGCGCCGTCGGTGCTGCCTTACGCAATCGCGCGCGCCGAACTCAAGCCGGTTTATCATCTCGGCGCGCTGATGGGGCCCAAGGTGCCTTATTGGGACAGCCACGATGAATTCGGCGACACCGCCCTCGTCGTGGTGACGCCGGAGGAAGGCGCGTCGCTCGCGAAGGCGCTCGGTCCCTATTGGATGATCCTGATGGGCCGGCACGGCGCAACGGTCGCCGGCACGTCGCTGCGCGAAATGGTGTTCCGCACCATCTTCTCGGCGCGCAATGCCGAATTGCAGACCCAGGCGCGCCTGGTCGGCGGCGTCAACGCATTGAGCGAGGCCGAGGCCGCCAAGGCCATGGCCTACAATCTGCGTCCCGCACCGATGGAGCGGGCCTGGGACTACTGGGTCATGCGTCTCGCGAAGAAGGAGGTGGGCGCAAAGCAGGATGTGCGTGCGAAAACGGCGCCGCCGAGCACAAACAAAAAGAAGCCGACGACGAAGAAAAGCAGTCCACCGCCGAAAAAGAAAACCCGTCGCTAAGTCTGCTGCTCAAGCCGTATCTCGACCGCCTCTGCGGATGCGGAATACCAGCACGTCGCCGCGTCGCGCTTTGTGCTCGAGCGTATCGCCGGTTTGGCGAATGAGGTGCGGAATATCAATCGCAGCGAGCGGATCGGTGCATTCGACCACCAGCACCGCACCGGGCCCGAGGCGCGACAACGCCTTGCGGGTGCGCAACTCCGGCAGCGGACATTTGAGGCCGCGCAAGTCGATGGTGGTTTCGTCTGTGCCTGAAGCCATGGTCGCTCGCGTGCCGCGCTGACCCGACATATAGTCGAGCCCCGGAACTCCGTGCCAGTCCCCACGGCACCAACCTCGGCGGCCTCATGACCGACAAGACCATCGCCCGCATCGCCGAATATGCGCAGAGTCTCGATTTTGCGGGCCTGCCGGATGCCGTGGTGCACGAGTGCAAGCGGCGCCTGATCGACACCTTCGGCTGCGCGCTCGCGGGCTTCGACGAGGAGTCGAGCCGGATCGCGCGTGCCGTGGCCTTGCGCTCCGAGGCCGCGGGCACAGCCGCTGTGTTCGGCACCAATCGCCGCGCGCTGCCCGAGCTTGCCTGCTTCGCCAACGGCGTTGCCGCGCGCTGTCTTGACGGCAACGACACATTCCCGGGCGGAGGCGGCCACCCGAGCGGCATCTTTGCCGCGGTGCTTGCGGCCGGCCAGGCAGCCGGTGCAAGTCCGCGGCAAATGATTGCCGCCGCTGTCCTCGGCTACGACGTGCATCATCGGCTGTGGAAGGCGTGCAACGCGATCCGCAAGGGTTTCGACCATCCAATCTATTCCGCGGTCGCCGCCGCCGCGGCGGTGGCCAAGGTGCTGCGCCTCGATCGCCCGGCTTTTGCCAACGCCATCGCGATCGCGGCGACCGCGAACCTGCCGCTTGCGGTGACGCGGCGCGGCGCGCTCTCCATGTGGAAGGGCTGCGCCGAACCGCACGGGGCGAAGAGCGGCCTCTTCGCCGCCGAGCTTGCGCAGCAAGGCATGAGCGGGCCGGCGCTCGCAATTGAAGGCGCCATGGGCTTGCGGGAATTTTTTGAAGCTGCCGAGCTGGCGCCGTTTCCGAACGAGGGCGGGCGCTACGCAATCCTGGACGCCGACATCAAGTTCTACGTCACCGAATATCACTCCCAGGGGCCGCTGATTGCTGCGCTGAAGCTGCGCGAGCAGGTCGGCCTCGACAACATCGCGGCGATCACGATCGAGACCTACGAATTCGCCTATCGCGAGATCGGGTCCGATCCAGAGAAATGGCGGCCGCTGACCCGCGAGACCGCCGATCACAGCATGCCCTACATCGTCGCCGCCTCCCTTCAGGCGGGCGCATTCAGTGAGGAGATGTTCGCGCCGGAGCGCTTCACCGACCCGAAGGTGCTCGCGCTCGCGGACAAGATCACGATCCGTGAAGCCGACGACATCAATCGCGATTTCCCGGCCAAGCTCCGGTGCCGCGTCGAAATGACCACCAAGAGCGGCAAGACCGTGAGCGCCGGCGTTGACTACCCGCACGGCCATCACCTCGACCCGATGTCGGATGCCGAAGTGGAGGCAAAATTCCGCGACCTCGCGTCGCGCAAGCTCTGGCCCGCGAAGGTCGACGCGGCCCTCGCCGCGCTGTGGTCCTTCGACAAGGCCGCCAGCGCCGACGCGATCTTCGATGCGGTCAGGATCGAGGCGGATCGAAAACCATAGGCAGTCATTCCGGGGCGCGGGCTCTTTGCCCGCGAACCCGGAATCCAGGAGGTTTGCGCAACGCTTTTACTTCTGGATTCTGGACTGAGGCCGATAACGTTTTGGCGAAAGGCAGACCGACGCAGGACCACATGATGGGATTTTACGTGTATTGCATGGCCAGCGGTCGCAACGGCACGCTATACCTCGGCATGACCAATGATCTGGTTCGCCGCGTATATCAGCATAGGACCAAAACGCTCGGAGGATTTACGGCTCGTTATGGAGTAGATCGGCTTGTTTGGTATGAATGTTACGACGATCCGACGAACGCGATTTGCCGCGAAAAAGAATTGAAAAAATGGAGGCGGGCCTGGAAGCTCGCGCTCATTGAAAAAATACTTTCCCTGTTATTTTCCCTGTTCTCAGGGAAAACCAAGGCCGTTCGCGAGCCTGTTGAGAGGCAAAAACAAAGAGATTACCAGCGGTTAGCAACGGCTCGGCGTTGCGAATCGTCGGACGCGAGGCGCGAAGCGCACTTCGGCGCCCGCATGCCTCGGCACATGGCCTCGGGACAAGCGCGAAATCGCATCGTGCGTGATGGTCATCACACCGCAGTGCTGCGCTTGCGCGACTAAACGGGGAAGCACTTTGGGAGCATTTCGATGAAGGTCCTGTTCGTGGCTGCGGTCGCAATCCTGATATCGGCATCGGCCGCCGCCGCGGACTCGCTGCCGCAACGCGTCACGTTTCCCAGCGCCGATGGGCGCACGATGCTGGTCGGTTATCTCTACTTGCCCGCAAGGCGGCGCGGTCCGGCGCCGGCGGTGGTGATGATGCACGGCCGCGCCGGCGCGTATTCGAGTTTGGCCGATGGCCGCTACGACGCGACGACGCTGTCGCAGCGGCATCGCGCCTGGGGCGAGCTATGGGCCTCGCAAGGCTACGTCGCGCTCCTGGTCGACGGATTCGGGCCGCGCGGTTATGCGCAGGGCTTTCCGCGGTTCAGCTATGACTCGCGTCCGGCGGAGCTCGACGAAGTGACGGTGCGTCCGCTCGATGCCTACGGCGCGCTCGCTTATCTGCGCCAGCGACGCGATGTCGACGGCAACCGCATCGGCCTGCAGGGCTGGTCGAACGGCGGCAGCGCGACGCTCGCGACGATGGCAACCGATGCGCCCGGCCGCAACGGCGCGGGATTCCGGGCCGCGCTCGCGTTCTATCCGGCATGCCGTCTCAAGGGTCACTTCGAAGCCGGCTATCGCCCGTATGCGCCGGTCATGGTGCTGCACGGCACCGCCGACGAAGAAGTATCGCCGAAGGTGTGCGCCGACCTCGTCGCGGGCAGCCGGGCGGAAAACGGGGCGATCGACATCAAGCTCTATCCCGGCGCGACGCACGACTTCGACGACCCCGGCCGCAAGCGCCAGAGCGTCGACGCCAACGCCGCCGCGCAGCAGGACGCCATCGCCCGCGCGCTGCGCTTCTTCGCGGAGCGGCTCGGGGGGTAGTGGCGTTTGGCGCGCTCCCGTTTTGCGCAGGGCAATCGCATTGCTGGGCTGCGGTGCTTTTTGCTTCTCGCTCGCCGCCAATTTCCCCTCCCCCGCTCGCGGGGGAGGCGGGGAGGGGGAACCCTCCACGGCACTGACTCGCGGCGAGGGCCCCCTCCCTACCCTCCCCCGCAAGCGGGGGGAAAGAAAGGAAGCGCGCACCGCAAGCTGCTATTGCCACCCCGTCTCCCGGACAGTTTGGTTACAGCGCGTCGTGGAAGATGATGCCGAGCGTGTGGCGATGGCCGGAACGCAGGCGGCTCACGCCGTGGCGCATGGTGACACGGTAGACGCCGCGGGTCCCACGCACCGGACGATGATGCACCGGAAAGATTACGCCTTCGCCCTGGGCGAGCGGCACGACCTCGGCGCGCGATTGCATGCGCGGGCGCTGCTCGGTGAGCACGAACTCGCCGCCCGCAAATTCGATGCCGGGCCGCGATAGCAGGATCGCGACCTGGAGCGGAAAAACGTGCTCGCCGTAAATATCCTGATGCAGACAGTTGTAGTCGCCGGGACCGTATTGGAGCAGCAGCGGCGTCGGGCGGGTCTGCCCGGCGGCGTGACATTGCTTGAGAAAGGCGCCGTGCTCGCTCGGATAGCGCACCTCTATGCCGAGTGCTGCGTTCCATCGATCGGCGATGGCGGCGAGCGGCGGGTAGAGCGCGGCGCGCAGCGCTGCAACCGGTTCCGGCAGCGGATAGGCGAAATATTTGTATTCGCCGCGGCCGAATCCGTGCCGCGCCATGACGATGCGACTGCGGAACTGCTGGTCAGCTCCATAGCACGCAACGAGCGCCGCGCATTCGTCCGGGCTCAACAGCGGACCCGTGACAGCGCAGCCGTGCGCATCGAGGTCGGCGGCAAGCGCCGTCCAGTCGAGCCCGGCAACGCGCGCATTGAGCGGGAGCGGTGCGGAGTTCGCCCGGGCGCGCAGCGGCGTCATGCGGTGCTCCGGGCGCACGTCGCTTGGTTCGGACGGCAGCGCTTACAGGCGCGAAAACCGGCGCGCTCCGCCTCGGCGCAGCTTGCGTGGAACTCTACGTTCTTCCGCAACGGCAGCCGCCCCGCGCACGATGGCCGACAGTAAACGCCGGTCGTGCGTACGGCATAGAAGAAGCTGCCGTCGGCGGCGCGATCGCGGCGCTGGACCGCCTGCCAGCGCGCGTCATCATTCGACGCAGTAGGGACATCGGTTGGCTTCGTGCGAACGGTAAGCTTTGCCATGTCAAATGCTCCAGCGAGACAGGGGACCACGGCTTCCTTGCTGTCAAAGCTCGCCTGGCCGCGCCACCCGAAATCCGCCTTGGTCCGCGCTGTTGGTAGCGGGTGAAGTTGTCGTGTTTTTGTAGCTTGTGAATTGTCGCCTTCATTGTGGAAGTGGCGGCGGGACCGGAAGGCGTGGACGGTCTTGCTGGTTGGGTCATGACATGGCGGCTTTGGCGGCGGCAAGCTTAGTCGGTTTCTTTGTTCGACCTGGAAGCCGTTTCTTCGTCCCGACCTGCGCTGGTGATGAGGCAGCGAGCGCAGACCGGGTCAAGGGGGGCCGTTGCGCCGGCCTGTCGACGCGAGCGGCGCTATGAAGGCCATCCCTTGACGCGGTCGAGCACGCTGCCAGGCTCGATGCGGTCGGGGTGGAGAGCAGCGCGCCGTGGCAGTCGTAGCTCGCCAACCGGTGCGGGCCGAGGAACACGCTCACGCTGTTGTCGGGGTATTCGTGCACATGGACGCGGGCCTTGACGAAGTGTGGGCGTAGGCGGCTTTGCGGCAGCTGCAGCCGTCGCCCGGCCCAGGCGATGGTGTTGTCGTTGCCGACCGTGCGCTCCTCGAGGACACAGAGAATCTCGCGCCAGGCCTCGGCGCGATCGGGCACGAAGGCACTGCCCTCCTGCTCCGGCGCGATTGCAAAGGCCTTGTTGTATTCGCCGATGTAGTGCGCGCGCAGCCAGCGGTTGGCGGCCTCGACATCGTCGATGCCGACGAGCCGCAACTCCTTGGGCAAGCGATCCTGCAACGTGCGGAAGGCTCGCTCCGAGCGGCCTCTGGCCTGGGGCGAGTAGGAGGGGATGTGCTCGATGCCGAGGTGCGCCAGGGCGCGGCCGACCTGGGTCTTGTGCGTCCGCGACGCCTTCTCGCCGCCCTTGGGAGTGTGGAAATAATGGGCGCCGCGGTCCGTGTAGAGCGCGCAGAACAGGCCGTGCGCCGCAACCACCTCGCTCAACGCGCGCAACGTTGAAGCGGTGCCTTCCTCCTCAACCAGGATCATCGAATAGATCTCGCTCGTCGCATCATCGAGCGTCACGATCAGGTCCATCGGCGGCCGGCCTTCGATCCAGACGTGGCGCGAGCCGTCCTGATGCAGCATCATGCCCGGCAACGGACGCCGCTGCCGCTTCTTGCGATGGGCACTGCGGCTGCGCGCCGGCTTCACCAGGCCGGCAGCGTGCAAATTGAGCTTGGTCACAGTGTAGCCGAGCTTGTAGCCGTGCCGCTTCACCAGCTGCTCGTGAAAATGCTTCACCGTGAAATCCGCGTACTTGTTGCGGTAAAGCCCCAGCATCCGCTCCAACTCTTCCTGCGCTGCCCGCCGCGGCGATCGCCGGCCCACCCGTCGATCGGCAAGTCCCGCTTCGCCCTCATCCTCGTAACGCACCGACCACCGCTGGAATGTGCGCACATGCACTCCCAGCATCTCGGCTGCCTCCTCTTGTGAAATCTCGCCCCGCTCTTGTCGCTCGAACAAACTCGAAAAACGCATCCGACGCACACCCTCGTGTATCGATGCCGTGCCCATCGTGCCCTCTTTGTTCCGGGCACCACAAACACGACACTTCACGAGCTACAAACAGCCGACAGATCACGCGCTAGCTAC
>CAWEAS010000018.1:0-60025 GCA_963807015.1 uncultured Alphaproteobacteria bacterium
GACTCGGCCAATGCACGTTTTACGTGCATTTTTTGCAGGAATAACTCTGTCTACTTATTCAAACAGCTTGGCCGAGAGATCGCTTAGCGTAGATACCGAAATCGCCGATTTAGAAAGCGCGCGAATCGTTCGCTGCACGACATATAGCATGCGATTATTTCTTCCTTGGGCGACCCCGGCGCTTCACCGGCTTAGCCGAGCCGACCGCGCCCGCAATACTGAAATCATCGAGCTTCTTGCCGCTCTTAATTGCAGCCGCGAGCCACCGCGGTTTCAGACCGCGTCCAGCCCAGGTTTCGCTCGGATTTTCGGGATTGCGATATTTCGGCGCAACCTTTCCACGAGGGCCGCCACGGCCGGTCATTACCCGCGATCGCGATCCGTTGGCCTCCACATGGCTAAGCTTCGCAAGCTTTGATTCAAGCTCGCGACGTTCCTCGGAAACTCTCGAGCCAAGCGCTGCATCGATCCTGCCCTTCAGGGTTATCAGCGCGTCGATCGACATCGATTTCAAATTCATTTTCATGTGGTCTCCCAATGATAAGGTTGCCTCGCCATATATGGAACCGAGATTGAATGCAAGTCACAACCGCACGCAGAATTGGTATGCGCTGGTAGAACATTTTGCGCACATTATCGCCTTCCGGCCACTAATTATGGAGCGCCAGACCTCATAAGAGGCGCAAAATGGCAAATGATTGCGTAAATCCGAACATCGATTCCGAGTCGATCGGTAACACGGGTGTAACTGAAATTGAATGGCGCGAAGTCATCACCCCGTGCAGCCTCTTTTATGATTGCGAGATATGTCTCGCGCTCGGCCTGTTGCTGGATGGCGTCCGTTTATGGTTCATTTATGCGATGTAACGTCGGCGACCGCGTGCGCTATTTCTTGTGCGCTAATTGAGCACAATATCGCTTAGCGAGGATATTCAGGGCGGCGGTGCAAACGCTCCGACCGGCGGCGCCACGGTCACGCGTTCGATGTCGACGGTTGCCGTAGCCGAACTCGGTCCTTGCGCGAGCTTGGACGTACCATAATCGCGGGTCAGTACGTTGGCGTTGCCGTGACGGCACAGCGCATCGGCTAAATCATCCGCGGGGTCGTACCAGGCACCGCACGAAAGCTGCACCACGCCAGGACGTACCGCTTCGCTGATGATCGCGCCGGCGAGACAGGCTCCCCGCGCATTGTAGACCCGTACCACGTCGCCCGCGCCGATACCGCGCGCCTGAGCGTCGGACGGATTTATCAATATCGCTTCGCGGCCGTTTACCTTGCCGGCAGCACTGACAGGCCCGCAATCCATTTGGCTGTGCAAACGCAGGCGTGGTTGGCTCGAGACGAGGTGCAGCGGATACCTGCTATTTGCACCGAGCCATTCGGCTGGCTCGATCCAGGTCGGATGCGGTGGACAATCGTCGTAACCAAAGCTCGCGATACGATCGGAATAAAGTTCAATCCGCCCTGAAGGGGTGCGCAGTTTCCGCCCGGCCGGGTCGGCACGGAAATCGGCAAACAGCACGTATTCGTCCGCGGCAAAGGGTATTTCGAAATAGCCCTGCTGCCAGAAGGTATCGAAATCGGGCAGCGCTGCGCGATTGGTGCGGGCGCCATCGCGCCATCTCTCGTAAATGTGTCGAAGCCACCCAAACTCGTCGCGTCCTTGGGTGAACGTATCCTCGCATCCGAGCCGCGCCGCAAGCTCGCGGAAAATATCGAAATCGTTCCGGGCTTCACCGACCGGATCGATCGCTTGGCGCATGGCGATGACAAACCGGTCGCGCCCGGCGGCGCCGATATCGTTCCGCTCAAGCGTCGTCGTCGCCGGCAGCACGATGTCGGCGTGGCGCGCGGTGGCCGTCCACCATGGTTCCTGCACCACGATGGTCTCGGGCCGCTGCCAGCCGCGGCGCAGCCTGTTGAGATCCTGATGGTGGTGGAATGGATTGCCACCCGCCCAGTATACGAAGCGAATATCCGGATAATTGCTGCGGGCGCCGTTGAAATCATAAGGCTCGCCGGAATGAAGCAGGCAATCGGCGATGCGGGCCGCCGGGATTGCAAGCCGCGCCGGGTTGGGCAGATTTTCCAACGCAGGCTCCCGCAGGAGAAGCGGCGGATCGGCGATGCCCGCCGCAGAGCCGTAGCCGAAGCCAAATCCGCCGCCCGGCAAGCCGATCTGTCCGAGCGCGGCGGCAAGCAGGATCAGCGCCCAATAGGGTTGTTCGCCATGATCGGCTCGCTGCAGCGACCACGTCGCCGTGACCATGGTGCGGGTCGCAGCCATGCGGCGCGCCAACGCGCGGATGGTCTCGGCGGGCACGGATGTGATTGCCGCCGCCCAATCCGCATCCTTCGCGATACCGTCGGTTTCGCCGATCAGGTAGGGCCGTAGCCGCTCGAAACCCGTGCAATAACTTGCGAGAAACTCCTGGTCGTGCAGGCCTTCGCTGACCAACGAGTGGACGAGCGCGAGGAGCATGGCGGTATCGGTATTAGGCCTGATCGCGATCCAAGCCGGTCGCACCGCCTCGGGTCCATCGTCGCGGACTGGGCTCACGTTGATGACCTCAACGCCTGCGCCCGCGAGCGCCCGCAGCGCGCCGGCGGTCGAATGGGACGCACAGCCGCCCTTCGCTACTTGCGTGTTCTTCGGATTGGCGCCGCCGAACATCACCATCAATCGGCAATGCCGCGCGATCGAGGACCACGACGTGAGAGGACCGGTGACCGCTTGGGCGGAGCCGAGCACGTGCGGCAGGAACGCAAGCGCGGTGCCGAAGCTATAGTTGGTGGTCTGATCGACAAAGCCGCCCGCGGCACCGAGGAAGCGGTGAAGCTGGCCGCGTGCCGCATGGAAAACGCCCGCAGAGCCCCAGCCCTGCGAGCCGCCCATGATGGCAGCGTTGCCCTGCTCCGCCTTCACCCGCGCAATTTCCGATGCGACGAGCGCGAGCGCGCGATCCCACGTGACCGGCACGAAGTGCTCGCGGCCGCGCCCGGTACCGCTGCCTGGACCCCGCCAGCCTTCGCGCACCATCGGTGTCGCGATGCGCATCGGCGAATGCACGCTCGCCGGGATCGCGTTGATCAGCAGCGACGGGTCCGGATCGTGTTCGAACGGACGGACTGCGACGACGCGGCCGTCCTCCACTCCAGCGGAGAAAGCACCCCAATGGGAATGATGACTGACCCACCGCCGCGGGGCGCCGATAGTGCCGAGGTCGCTCATGGGGCGGAGCTCATGGACAGAATTTAATGCGGATAACGCTTTTCGGTTAGACAGCGCGCACCGCCTGCACCATCGCCTTGCTTCCGGCGCACGACTGCACGCGAGCCGTCGGACCAAACGTCGCATGAATGCCGTCGTTTTGCGAGCGACGCCGCGAAGATGCAGACATTGATTTGGTTTCGCGGTAGCGTTGTGCGCCGCAACAGGGGTCGTCCTGCCCGAGATGCGACGCGCCTGCCTCTTGCATTCTGCCGTGATCCCGCTAATTCGACGCACGGCGCGGGGACAGGGCGCACTGAAGAGACCTGGATTACAACCTGCAGCCTCAACATTGAGGATTGGCCGGACTTGAGACCTCGGGGATACCGGGGCTCGCCGGTCGCAAACGCCGGGAGCGAAGGCATGGCCCTCGTCGAAGCAACCGACCTCGTCAAGCGATTCGGCTCCTTGACGGCGGTCGATGGGATTTCTTTCGCGGTCGAGCGTGGTGAAGTCGTCGGATTTCTCGGACCGAACGGTGCCGGCAAATCGACCGCCATGCGGATCATCAGCGGGTTCCTCGCGCCTACGTCGGGGAGTGCCGCGATCGACGGCCATGACAGCCACGCCGACCCGATCGCGGCCCGCAAGAAGCTCGGCTATCTGCCTGAAGGCGCGCCGGCCTATGCCGACATGAGCGTCGGCGCGTTTCTGACTTTCATCGCGGAAATGCACGGGCTGTCGAAGGCCGAGGCCAATGATCGCCTGGCCGATCTCGTTGACCGCGTCGATCTTGCCGACGTCTGGAATCAACGGATCGAACAGCTGTCCAAGGGCTTCAAGCGGCGCGTCGGCATCGCCCAGGCATTGGTGCATGACCCCGACGCGCTGATCCTCGACGAGCCGACCGACGGCCTCGATCCGATCCAGAAATTCGAGATGCGCGATCTCATCCGCTCGATTGCGCCGACGAAGGCGATCATCATCTCGACGCACATCCTCGAGGAGGTGGAGGCGGTCTGCACGCGCGCGATCATCATCGCCAAGGGCCGCTTGCTCGCTGATGCGACGCCCGCAGAACTGCTGGCGGCCCGGGCGCCGGCGGTCGCGACGCTCGCGCTCACGCTGGCCACTGCCGAGCCGCAACAGGCGATCGACATCATCACCAAATATCCGGGCGTCGGCCGCGTCGAGATTGCCCAGCGCCTCAATGGCGTGACCCGGCTCGCGGTTTATGCCGCGGCGAAGCGGACGCAGCCCGCCGATCTCGCTGCCATACTCGGCAGCTCGAATATCGTGGTCACCGAATACTACGCGCGACAGGCGACGCTCGACGATGTGTTCCGCGAAATCGCGGCCGCTCATTCCGACCGCGAGCGGGCGGAGGAGAACTGACATGCGTCCGATGTGGCTCGTTTTCCGCCGCGAATTCGCCGCCTATTTCGCGACCCCGGTCGCCGCCGTGTACCTCGTCGTGTTCCTGGCGCTCGCAGCCGGCATGACCTTCCTGGTATCCGGCTTCTTCGAGCGGGGGCAGGCCGACCTGTCCGGCTTCTTCTTCTGGCATCCGTGGCTCTACCTCGTGCTGATGCCGGCGATCGCCATGCGGCTCTGGGCCGAGGAGCGGCGCAGCGGCACGATCGAAATCCTCATGACCCTGCCGGTCGCACCGTGGCAAATCGTGGTCGGCAAATGGCTTGCCGCTTGGGCATTCGCGCTGCTCGCCCTCGTGCTGACGACACCGCTGTGGATCACGGTGTGGGTGCTGGGCTCGCCCGACAATGGCGTGATCCTGTCCTCCTACATGGGCTCGTGGCTGATGGCGGGCGCGTTCCTTGCGCTCGCGGCAGCGATCTCGGCGCTGACCAAGAGCCAGGTGCTCGCCTTCATCGCCGCAACAGCCGTGAGCTTCCTGTTCGTGATGGCGGGGTTCGACCTCGTCATCTCGTCGGTGCGATCGTGGGCGCCCGCTTTCGTCATCGACGCGGTGCGATCGATGTCGTTCTTCGGTCAGTTCCAGCACATCACCGACGGCGTGCTCGAATTGCCGTCGATTATTTTCTTCGTCTCGCTGATCGTGTTCTGCCTGTGGCTCAACGTCCGCATCATCGAAGTCAAAAAGGCCGCCTGAGGTTTTCCGATGTCCGATACGAATACTCCTCGCCCTTCCCGCGGCGCCGGCGTCACCGCCGGACGGATCGCGGTCCTGGCCGCGGTGCTCGGCGCCGTCGTCTTCGTCTGCGTCAATATCATCAGCGCGCAGACGCTGCGCACCGCGCGGCTCGACCTCACCCAGCAGCATCTTTATTCGTTGAGCGAGGGCACCAAGACGCTGCTTGGCGAACTCAGGGAGCCGATCCGCTTTCGCCTGTTCATGTCGTCCGCGCTCACCCGGCAGGCGCCGCAGCTTGCCGCGTTTGCAACGCGAGTTCGCACGCTACTCGATGCCTACGTGGCGGCCGCCAAGGGCAACATCATCCTCGAAACGATCGATCCGCGGCCGTTCTCCGAGGAGGAGGACCGCGCGGTCGCGTTCGGCGTCGACGGGTTTACCGGCACCAATGGCGAGCGGCTGTTCTTCGGTCTCGCCGCCACCAACTCCACCACGGGGCGCTCGACCATTTCGGTGTTCGCCCCCGATCGTGAAGCATTCCTGGAATACGACCTGACCCGCCTCGTCTCCGATCTCGGACGCCGCGGTAAGCCGGTGGTGGCCCTGATCGACGGCCTTGGCCTCTCCGGCAATCCGATGGGGCCTGTCCCTGAGCAGCAGGTGCTGATGCAAATGAAGCAGTTCTTCGACGTGAAGCCAGTTTCGGGCGACGTCGACAAATTTCCCGACGGCACGCGCGTCCTGATGGTGGTGCACCCGCAGGAGCTGGGCGAAAAGACGCTCTACGCCATCGACCAGTGGGTGATGGCGGGCAACGCCACTCTCATCTTTGTCGACCCGTTCGCCGAGAACCAATTGGGGCCACGCGGCGGTCCTGTGCCTAATCCAACCTCGACGCTTGAGCCGCATTTCAAGGCGTGGGGCGTGAAGTTCGATACTTCGCGCGCGATCGGCGATCCGGACTATGCGTTGCAGACCGAGCGCAACGTCAATGGCCGGCCGGTCGCGGCGCAGAACCTTGCCTGGATGGCGTTGCGCGGCAACGCCCTCTCGCGCGACGAAGCGATCCTGGCACAGTTGTCGGCGATCATAGTCACGACGGCCGGCGCCTTCGAAACGGAGAAACCGGGCGTGATGCTGCGGCCGCTGGTACAAGCCTCCAACGCCGCGGTGACCATCGATGCCAAAAACGCCGGCGATCGCACCGCCGATCCGCGCCGGCTGCTGGTCGGCCTTACCAAAACTCCGAGCCGGCCGATCATCGCCGCGCGGCTCGAGGGCACGCTCGACAGCGCCTATCCCGATGGCTTGAAAAAGCCGGAGACGGCGAAGCCCGAGGAGAAGGCGGGCGAAGCCAAGGCCGATGAAGCGAAGGCCGGCGAAGCCAAGCCGGGTGAGACGAAACCGGATGAAGCGAAGACCGGGGCCGCGAAGTCTGAGCCGGCCAAGGATGCGGCCAAGGACGCCGGAAAGCCGGAAAGCACGGGGCTCAAGCGTTCGGTGAAGCCAGTTAACGTCATCCTCGTGGGCGACGTCGATATGCTGATGGACCGTAACTGGATCTCGAAGCAGTCATTGTTCGGTCAGCAGATCGCGCAGGCGTTCGCCAACAATGGTGACTTCGTCATCAATGCGATCGAGCAGATGGCCGGCGGCGCCGCCCTTTCCGACCTGCGCGGCCGCGGCGTGTCGTGGCGGCCGTTCGAACTCATTCAGCACATGGAGTCTGAGGCCGACAGCAAGTTCCGCGCGAAGGAGCAGGAACTGACCCAGCAGCTCAAGGACACCGAGCAGAAGCTGTCGCAGCTGCCGAAGGCCCCCGAAGGCTCGAACGACGTGCTTACGGCGGAGCAGGTGAAAGCCATCGATAGCTTCCGCGCCCAGCTTTTGACGATCCGCGCCGAGCTGCGCGACGTGCAGTTCGCACTGCGCCGCAACGTCGACAATGTGAAGAGCTGGATCACCGCGATTAATGTCGGCGTCGTCCCGATTACCATCGCGGTCATCGCGCTTGGCTTCGGCCTGCGACGACCGCGACGGCCGCTGCCGAAAAAGCGCGACGACGATAAATCGAACGGAGACGCGTGATGAACCGCCGGCAACTTGTCGTCCTTGCGCTCCTGGCGGCGATCTGTGTCGTCGCGACCGCAGCCGTGCTGCGCAGGAGCACACCGACGATCACCGCCGACCGGCACGGCGAGCGCGTCGTCCCCGGGCTTGCCGACAAGGCCAACGACATCACCGCCATCGTGGTGAACGAAGGCAAGGAGCCATTGGCGATCGAGCGGCACGGTAACGCCTTGACCGCGGCGTCGGGTTACCCGGTCAAGACCGACCCAGTGCGCGACCTCGTCGCGAGCATTGCGGAGCTCTCTTTCGAAGAAGCGCGGACCAGCGATCCTGCCCGCTATGGCGACCTCGGCCTAGCTGATCCCGGCGCAACCGACGGCGGCAAAGAGGTGACACTCTCCACGTCGGGCGGCGTCCTCGCCGATCTGATGGTCGGCAATCGCGACACCACCGTGGGCGGCCCCGCCGGCGGCATGTTTATCCGCCTCAAGGGGCAGCCGCAAACCTACCTCGCGCGCGGCAGCGTGCGGTTGCCCTCGACTCGATCTGAGTGGTTCGTCCCGGTCGATTTCGACGTGAAGCGCGACGAGATCAAGAAGATCGAACTCGCCGGCGGCGGCCGCGATACGATCACGGTCACGGCCGAGAAGCCGGGCGACTTCAAGCTCGCCGAGGTGCCCGAGAAACGTTCCGAGGACCAGTTCAAGGTGAGCCGGCTCGCGACCCTCGTCGACAGCTTCACCTTCCAGGAAGTGCGCAAGGCAGAAAAGCCTGCCGACGACGCCCGGCATATGACGGTCGAGGCCGGTGACGGCCTGCGCATCGTCTTCACCAGCGTCGGCAACGTTACAGACGGCTGGGTCCAGATCGCCGCCACGGCGACAAATGATGCGCAACAGGAGAAGGCCAAGGCGATCGGCGCAAAAGTCGCCGGCTACGATTTCCGCCTGACGTCAAACCAGATGGAAATCCTGAGCTGGTCCGTGAACGACCTCACGGACGAAAAGAAAAGCTGAGCAGCCTTCAGTCCGTAGTGCGTAGGGTGGGCAAAGCGAAGCGTGCCCACCCTCACACGCTAACGCGTGGGCACGCGCGGACGCGTCCGCGCTTTGCCCACCCTACCAAACTACGAAGCAGATCAGGCCAAAGCTTCGCGTATCACCAAAATCCCCAATGGGTCGTTACGTCCATTTCAGGCGCTGCACGATGGCGCGGCCCATGACCCAGTCCTTGTCGCTCTCGCTGAGAAAGCTCAATTCTTCGGTGAACTGGGTGATGCGCTGGCGATAGCTTGCCTTGGCATAGGAATTGGTCATGTCGGTGCCCCAGTAGCAGCGCTGCGGCCCGTAAGCGTCGAACACGCGTTGGATATGCACGGCGACGTCGCGGAACGGGTAAGTCTCCCGTGACAGGCCCGGCGACGCCGACACCTTGACGCTGACATTGGGGTATTTGGCGAGCGCGACGGTTTGCCCGATCCCCTCGTCGATCTTGTATTCCTTCACCATGGCCGGCGTGACGTTCATGTGATCGAGGATCAGCGTCAGTCCCGGGTGCCGCTCGGCGATCGGGCCGACCTGTGAGCTATAGCCGGGAGCAAAGAACATGACGGGAAGGCCGGCGTTTTCGGCGGCCGCCCAGAACCAGTTCACCGTTCCGTTCGAGAGCCAGGGAATGGTCTGCGGATTGTTGAAAAGCACGCGCACGCCGACCATGCCCGGCTGGTCCTTCCATTTCGCGAGCAGATCGGCCGATTTCGGATCCTGCAACGGAAGCTTGCCCATGATCCGGAAGCGCGTCGGATAGCGCTGCACTGCCTCGATCGCATAATCATTGCGGTCACCAGGCCAGGACGGGGGCACGATCACCACGCGATCGACGCCCGCCTCGTCCATCATCGGCACCAGTCGTTCAATGGTGAACGGCACCGGCAATTGGGGCACAAGACCCGGCACCCATTTCCAGTCCGGCGTCTCCGCTTTCCACAAATGCACCTGCGCATCGACGATCATGCGCCGATCGGCCTGGGCGGCAGCCGGCCGCTCTGCCGCCAGCGCGGCGGCGGCACCAACCGTCGTGGCCATGAAGCTGCGTCTTGTCAGCATGGATCATTCCTCCCCGAGGTGTTGCATGGCATTTATGCAATTATGCGAAGCTTACGGTTTGCCGGCGCCGACGACAACCGCGTGCGCTCCCAATCCGTTTCGATGTGCTGATGGCAGGCTTAGTGCAATGCCCAAAGCGCCGCTTTGAGCGCGCGCACGATGCGCGACGGCGGACGGACCGCCCGCGGCTTGCTCGGGCTTCGTAGTGCTGGCCGCGGACGCGCGGTCAGTCCCCAGAATTTCGCAATGTGATACGACGACGAAATCCCGACTTCGAGCAGGAACGGACCTGGAGAACCGCAGCACTCGTGGGACTCCCCGGTCGCAAGCGGCGTCCCGTGCGGCATGCTGGGAATCGTGTAGCTTTCGATGACGGGCTCGCCATCGCGATTGTGCCACACCTCCCGGGGATAGCCGTCCACCGTCTGGGTCACTGCGGGCTCGTTCGGACAGCCATGCAGGTCGCTCCATTGCTTGACGATCTCGCCGGCGTTCCCCGGCTTCACCACCACGTCGGCCGTACCGTGCCATACTGAGAGCCGCGGCCAGGGACCGCGGTGGGATGAGGCGGCGCGCACGATATCGCCCCATTCGCATGCGGAGCGCGCGCGTACCTGGAACATGCTCTCGAATGCTTCTGTGACGTTCTTCGCCGTGCCGAATGGGAGGCCGGCGATTACGGCACCGCCGGCAAACAGTTCCGGATAGGTTGCCAGCATCACGCAGGCCATGGCGCCGCCGGCGGAAAGACCCGTGACGAAGATGCGCCGGCGATCGATCCCGTGATCGCGGATCATCTTCTCGACCATCTGCCGAATCGACAGCGCTTCACCCTTTTCGCGACAGCAATGGTCGGGCAGAAACCAGTTGAAGCAGGTATTTTGATTGTTCGCTTCCTCCTGCTGCGGCAACAGCAGAGTAAAGCCGTAGCGATCGGCAAGCGTCGACCAGCCGGCGCCGAGATTGTAGTTCTCCGCGGTCTGAGTGCAGCCGTGGAGCACGACGACGAGTGCCGGCTCGGGCCGCGCCGGCACATATTTGAACATGCGCAGCCCGCCCGGGTTGGACCCGAAGCCGTGCACCTCAGTCAACCGTTCGCCGATCGGATCGCGTTGCAGCAGCGGCCAGCGCGGTGCGGCCCGCACGAATTCGTCCCAGCGCCGACGATTGGCGGCCAGATTCGCAAGTGCGTCCGCGAGCCTCGCCAATTCCTCATCCCCTCGGATAAGCCCGAACGCCATATGGCAAGATGGCGTTGCGGTGCACAAGAAAATGTTTCGATGCGCCCCCGGACCCCGTTGGCATCACGTCAAGTCGGAACGCGGCAAAAATTCCGCCGTTCCGTAAGGGTGCGGTCCGAAGCCCAAGGCTTGCTTTTCTAATGTAGTGCTCTGACGTCATCACCACGAGCCTGTCATGCCCAATTTATCGGCGGCTACGCCTAACCGAGGTGCAGAGCCCTCGCTGCGCCTTCGACCGCCGACAGCCGCTTACGGCCTCCCCGGGCGCATGCTAAATTCGCGCCATCGCACAAAACGTGCGTTCAACGGGAGGTCTCGATGAAAAGACTGATATCGGCGCTGTGGCTGGTGTCGACGCTGACAGCAGGCACGGCTTTGGCACAGCCGTTTACCCCCAACGAAGCGGGCGTAACGAACGGCCACTGGCATCTCAATTCGCGTGACGTCGAAGCCAACAAGAAGATCTTCATCGGTATGGGCGGCGTCGACAGCAGCGACGGCCCGCGCAAGCGCGTGACGTTTCCGGGCGTGACCGTGAATCTCAACCTCGGCCAGGCCAACGCACCACCGGCGACCGGCGGTTCGGTCGGCTCGGTCGTCAACCACGTCGGCTTCGTCGTGAAGAACGTCCAGGAATCAGTCGCCAAGTGGAAGGCCGCCGGCGTGCCAGTCGAGCCGGGCAACAATGGGCGGCTTGACCAGGCTTACGTGAACACACCGGACGGCCTGCGCATCGAAATTCTGGAAGACAAGAACCAGAGCATGCCGATCCGCAGCGAGCACGAGCACTTCTTTGTCATGCAGTCAGAAATCCCGAAAATCCAGGCCTGGTACGCGAAAACGTTCGGCGCCAAGCCGGGCACCCGCAACAACGCGCCGATCGATGATATTCCCGGCGTCCAGTTGCGCTTCAACAAGGTCGACGCCGCGCAGGCGCCGACGAAGGGGCGCGTGCTCGATCACATCGGATTCGACGTGGTCGATCTGCAGGCTTTCGTCAAGAAGCTCGAAGCGGACGGCATCAAGCTCGATCGCCCCTACACCAAGAACGAAACCGGCGTTGGGCTCGCCTTCATCACCGACCCCTGGGGCACCTATATCGAGATCAACGAGCGCCCCAAGCCGGTCTATTTGCCGTAGCCCGTCAACCAGCGGAGATCGTCCGCGTCAGTGGCGTCGCCGGTCGGCGGCGCCACACTCGTCATGGGATCCCGGTCATGGGATCCGAATTTGCTCGATCCCTCTCACGTTCTGTGAGTTGCGATAGGTCGCCGTGGGCCGGCAAGGCACGCGCCCCCGTTAACCAAATCCAGTCGACCACATTTTCGGCTCGCGGCGCTTCATCTGCCTTAAGAACAGAAAAAAGCGTTGGCGTTTGCGCCGCAAAGGGATACCGATCAGACAGCCGCCGGCTCGCCGCGGCGATGCACCCATCACCATAAATCCGGTGCGCATCTCATGGGCACCGTCGGATCGAGCCCGTGGAAATCTATCTCCCGATCGCCGACGTTCCGGTCAACGTTTTCCTGGTGCTGGCGATGGGGCTCGCGGTCGGCTTCATTTCCGGGATGTTCGGTATCGGCGGCGGCTTCCTCATGACGCCGCTCCTGATCTTCATCGGCATATCGCCGGCGGTGGCAGTCGCGACCGTATCGAGCCACATTGCGGCATCATCGTTTTCCGGCGCCATCGCGTATTGGCGCCGCCGCGCGCTCGATCTTGCGCTTGCACTGATGCTGCTGACCGGCGGCATCGTCGGGACCATTGCGGGGGTCTGGCTCTTCACGGCGCTGCGCTCGCTCGGCCAGCTCGATCTGACCATCGGGCTAGCCTACGTCGTACTCCTCGGCTCGGTCGGCGCCCTCATGGTGAGCGAGGGGATTCGCGCGATCCTGCGCGTGCGGGCCGGTAAGCCGGTGGAATTGCGCCGGTCCGGCAGCCACACCTGGGTTCATGGCCTGCCGCTGAAGGTCCGCTTCAAGCAGTCGCGCATCTACGTCTCGGCCATACCGGTTTGCGGCATCGGCTTCACCATGGGCTTCATCGGCGCGCTGATGGGTATCGGCGGCGGCTTCCTGTTGGTGCCGATGCTGATTTACTTCCTGCGGGTGCCAACGAATGTCGTTGTCGGCACCTCCATGGTGCTGACCTTGATCACCATGGCGTCGGCGACCGTCCTGCACGCCGCGACCAACCATCTGGTCGACGCAGTCTTGGCATTGATTCTGATGATCGGGGGCGTGACGGGCGCCCAATTCGGGGCTCGTGCCGGCCAACGCATGCGCGCCGAGCGGCTGCGCCTGCTGCTCGGCCTTCTCGTGCTCGCGGTGGGCCTGCGCTTCGCCTTCGACCTCGTGATCACACCGCCGAGCCTTTACGCCATTCGCGTCATCGGAGACGAGCCGTGACGGGAGCGGTCGCGACATACGCCGCGGCGTTGGTCATCGTCATGACGTCGGTGCTGCCGGTCCGCGCTGAAAAGCTCGTGGTGTCGCTGTCGAGTCACGTGGTGCAAATCACGTCGAATTTTCATGGCGTCGAATTGGTGCTGTTCGGCGTCGTCGAAGCGGATCCGTCGAACGAGAACCTCCGTACCAACTATGACCTTGTGGCGACAACGATTGGCCCGCGCCAAGCCGTTGTCGCGCGGCGTAAGGAGCGCATGTTCGGCATCTGGGTCAATTCCGAGTCGCGTACCTTTGCGGACGTACCGTCGTACGTGTCGGTGGCATCCAATCGACCGCTTGAGGAAATTGCCGACGACGAAACATTGCGCCGCCAGCAGATTGGTCTCGAGAATGCCGCGCTGCCGGGCATCACCGACAGCGAATCCGTTCCTCCCGACCAGGATTTTCGCCAGGCGGTGCTGCAGGCAAAGGCCGAGCACTTGCTCTACGGGGAGACCCTGAACGGCGTCACCTTTCTAACGCCCACGTTATTTCGCACCTCGATTTTCCTGCCGGCCGAGGCCCAGATCGGCACCTATGACGTCACCGTCAAGTTGTTTGCGGACGGCGTCATGATCGCTACCGCAAAATCTGCATTCGAAATCGATACGGTCGGGTTCGAGCGGTTCATCGCCTTCGCGGCGGTCGATCACGGCGTGATGTATGGCCTCGCGACGGCCTTCATGGCCATCATGACGGGATGGATCGCCTCAATCGTGTTCCGGCGCGATTAGGGCGTGATCCGGAAAGTCGCAGGCTTTTCCGAAAGACCTTGCGTCCCCGTTCTAATCGTCCTCGTCGAACCGCCGGTTGATCAGCGCTTCGATCGCGGCGATCGCCTGTTCGGCCTCCGGACCGAAGGCCACCACGGTAATCGTGGTGCCGGGGCCGGCCGCGAGCATCATCAGCCCCATGATCGAGGTGCCCCCGACCGTCTCACCGCAGCGGGAGACCCGCACTTCGGCATCGAATTTCTCGACGGTTTGCACGAACTTCGCGGACGCGCGCGCATGGAGCCCGCGCTGGTTGATGATGGTCATCACCTGCAGGATCGCCCCTTGCGGTACCGTTGAAAGGTCGACCGCATCGTCGTCGCAGGTGAGCGGCGTGTCTTTCATTTGCCCGCCAATACTCGGCTCGCAATCGTAATGTATTTGCGACCCAACTCCTGCGCGGCTGCCACGGCCTCGGAAAGCGGACATTCATTCCGCACCTTGGCGAGCTTGATGAGCATCGGAAGGTTGATGCCCGCGAGTACTTCGACCTTTGGCCGGCTCATGACCGAAATGGCGAGGTTCGAAGGAGTGCCGCCGAACATGTCGGTCAGGATGACAACGCCATCGCCGCTATCCACCTTCTTGACGGCTTCGATGATGTCGCGCCGGCGCTGCTCCACGTCGTCATCGGGCCCTATCGTAACCGGCTCGATCTGCTCTTGCGGTCCGACAACGTGTTCCAGGGCGGCGCGGAACTCGGTAGCAAGCCGCCCGTGGGTAACAAGAACAAGACCGATCATGAAGGTCACCCGGCGGGCGCCCAAGAGTGCGCCGCACGAAAGGGCTTTAATCATGACTATCCCAAGCCCGAGTGCAAGGGGCTTACTGTCAATTATTGCAACGCAAAATCCGGCAGCGTTTGCGGAATGCGTTGTCGCCGGCCGAAGCCGCTCAAATGCCGCCTATGATTTACCAGAAGTGCAGCAAACCCGGAAAATGTAGGGCCTCGGCTCGTGAGAGCCGCGGCCCCGGGCATGGACTGCGGGCTTCCGGGGCCATGCCCTGGAAATCCTATCGGCTGGCTACGGAACGCTCGTTTGGCCTCTCGGCAGCAGCCAACTCGGCGTTGGCCAGTTCGGTTTGCGCCAGATTGAGGTAGAAGCCGGCGAGCCGGCGAAATCCGTCCCTTATCGGTTGGTCGCCCGAAATACCGGCCAACCTCACGCATTCGGCTGCGAACTCGCGATAACGGCGGGCCATCTTCAGCGAACTCGACATGAGTTTCTTCACCTTGGCGGCTTTCTTCGGCCGCCGGCGTCTTTTCAACGTGTTGCACCGGTAGCATCATGGAAGGAGGCGGTCCGTCCGTTGCCAGACACGATGCGGTCGATTCATCTGCAACGACTTGCCGCACCCACGGCTTGCCCAATTTCAGGAGGTTCGCATGTCCGAACACACCGCTCCGGAACCTGTGTGCGAAGCGCTGTCGCGACGGCGGCTCCTTGGCGCGACAACGGTCGCGCTCGCCGCGGGCGCGCTAGCAGAACATCGTGCGATGGCGCAGACGCCGGCGAATGTCAGTGCCGCGGAGCGTAACGCCAGCGCGACGGACCTCGGCCCCGAGAACCAGGTGATGAGATCCATCAATCCCGATGGGTTCTTGCCGCCGCCGACCGACCACGGTTCCGTGCCGAATTTCTGGAATTCATTCTCGGCAGCGCATCGGCGCATCCAGGATGGCGGCTGGACGCGACAGGTCAACGTCGTGGACTTTCCGATCTCCAAGGAATTGGCCGGCGTGAACATGAAGCTCAACGCGGGCGGCATCCGCGAGTTGCATTGGCATGCGGCCGACGAGTGGGCACTGATGCTGTCGGGAAACTGCCGGCTGACCGCGATCGATTTCGACGGCAAGAGCTATGTTCAAGACGTCGCAGCGGGCGACCTGTGGTATTTTCCCACGGGCATTCCGCATTCGCTGGAGGGGCTCGGACCAGATGGCTGCGAGTTCCTCCTGGTTTTCAATGACGGCAATTTCTCCGAGGACGACACTACCCTTCTGTCAGACTGGCTCATTCACACGCCGCGCGGCGTGCTGACGAAGAATTGGGGTGTGCCGCAGGCCGCGCTCGCGCCACTCGACAATATACCCCTCGATGGCCGCTATATTTTTCAAGCTCCGGTGCCGGGTTCGCTCGAAGCTGATCGCCTCGCGGCAGCGCGGGGAGGGCAACCGGCGCCGCAGCGCTTTCAATTTCACATGATGCAAATGGCGCCGACGAAGTCGACGCGCAGCGGCGAGGTTCGTATCGTCGACTCGAGGAATTTTCCCGTCGCCGCCAAAATCGCCATGGCTCATGTGACCATAAAGCCCGGCGGCATGCGCGAACTGCATTGGCATCCCAACGCAGACGAGTGGCAGTACTACATCAAGGGGAAGGGGCGGATGACGCTCTTCTTCAACAAGGCCTCCGCGCGGACTGCCGACTTCAATCCGGGCGATGTCGGTTATGCGCCAAGAACATTCGGTCACTACGTTGAAAACACGGGCGATGAAGATCTGGTGTTCCTGGAGATGTTCCGATCGCCGGTTTACCAGGACTTTTCGCTCAACGAGTGGATCACGCACCTTCCGCCGGAACTTGTCACCCAGCATCTCGGAATTTCCACGCAAACCCTGGACATGATTCCGAGAAGCAATTTCGCGATCCTGCCGGCGTAAGGGTTTATCCTTCCACTGCAGGGGATTACGCGCGGCGCGCTGCTTGATCTCAAAGCAGCGCGCGCCTTGGCGTCGAATTTCCCCGGATTCGCGAATAATGCGGCCGGCGACCGCCGCCGTCGGCTGTTGCTCTCGCGCCAAGTTCCGTTGACGCCTCGCTATTGAGAAGGCGTGCGCGTCGTGCGCATGCGAAGGCTTATGGGAACTCCGGGTCGCATTGGCAAGTTTCTGCCTCGCGGGTTTGAATGCGACAGGAGGACCGGTGTCGGGCGCCGCAGCGATGTCCAATGGCGCGGCGCCGCACGGCCGGTTCCGCCGCACCTGGACGCGTTACCATCACGCCAGGAGATCTTTGCGCACCCCGGCGTCGGCTCGCAGCCGGCACGGCCTCGATTGGACGAATTTTTTCATTGCCGATGTGCAGACCGGATTCGGGACGTTCGTCGCCTTCTATCTGGCCGGTCTTGGCTGGTCGCAAGAGAGCGTCGGGTTTGCGCTGAGCCTCAGCGGATTTGCCGGCGTGCTGAGCCAAGTCCCCGGCGGCGCGCTTGCCGACGCCGCGCCATGGAAGCGGGGGCTCGTCGCCACCGGAGTCACGATGATCTGCGGCTCAGCGCTGATCCTCGCGCTCGCACCGACGCCGGCAATGGTATTCGCCGCGCAGTTGCTGCAGGGGCTGAGTGGCGGTTTCATCACCCCCGCTATCGCCGCGATCAGCCTTGGATTGGTCGGACGGTCAACCATGTCGCTGCGAACCGGCCGCAATTTCCGGTTTGCGGCGGCGGGCACGGTCTTAACCGCCGCTACGCTCGGGCTGATAGGCAGCCTCGTATCGGCTCGCGCCATCTTCTTTTTCGCCGCGGCATTATGTGCGCCCGCGCTGATCGCGCTAAGCCTGATCCGCAGCGAGGAGATTGATCTCGCGCGTGCACGCAACGCCACGACCGGCGACCCCGGCAAACTTCATCGGGTCATCGATCTGGCGAAGAACCGCAGCCTGTTGCTGTTTGCGGGCTGCCTAGTCCTGTTCCAATTTGCTAACGCCTCGCTGCTGCCGCTCGTCAGCGAGGGCCTCGCCGCGAGCGGAGGCCCTACGGGATCGATCAGGATCGCGGGGCTCATCGTTGGCCCCCAGATCATCGTCGCCGCGCTGGCGCCCTGGGCCGGCTATCATTCCGAAAAACATGGGCGCAAGCCGCTGCTGCTTATCGGGATCGGTGTCGTCGCGGTCCGCGCGGTCCTCTTTGCTTTCGTGACGGACTACCCGCTGATCATCGCGATACAGCTTCTTGACGGCATCAGCGGATCGATCATCGGCGTGATGACAGTGCTGGTGATCACCGACCTGACGGCCGGGACCGGCCGTTTCAACCTCGCGCAGGGCGTCATCGGCGCGATGATGGGGCTGGCGGCGTCCCTGAGCACGAGCGTGACCGGGGTCGTCGCGCAGGAGTTCGGTCGCGCGGCGGGCTTCCTGTTCATCGCAGCCATCGCGGCCGGCGCCACAGCAATCGGATTTCTGTTTCTTCCGGAGACCAAGCCCGAGAAATATTAGTCAGTCGATTTTTGTGATGCGGGTTAGAGTTGCTGCCGCAATCAGGAGACGGGCAGATGGCGGATCGACTGGCATCGGCGATGGCTGCCGTATCGGCTGCAGTGGTGTGCGTTGCGAGCTGGCCTGTCGACGGACGCGCGCAGCCGGCAGGCCCACCGCCGGTCGCCGCCATCATGGATTCGATCGCCGGCGAGGCGGTCGACCGCGGCGCATGCGTCGGCATCGCGATCGGCACCAACCTGAACGGGACACAAGAATTTTATTCTTACGGCGAGGTGGAGCGCGGGAGCGGCCGCCGTCCGGGACCAACCACCGAATTCGAGATCGGGTCGGTGACCAAGGTTTTCACAACGACGCTCCTCGCAATCCTGGCTCGCCGTCATACCGTTTGGCTCGACGCGCCGCTGCAGAACTACGTGCCGGCCGGAGTCATGGTGCCGGGTTACGCGCGGCGACCAATTACGCTTGTGGAGCTTGCGACCCACACCTCGGGTCTGCCGCGCCAACCCCAGATGCGCGGCGACGGTTTTTCCGACGCCCAGATGTTCGCATTCCTAAGCTCGTATCGTCTGCGCGAGGCTCCCGGAACGCATTTCCTGTACTCCAATCTCGGCGTCGCCTTGCTTGCCCACGCCCTGGCGAAAGCCGCGGGCGCGCCATGGGCAACGCTTGTCGAACGCGATATCACCGCAAAGCTCGGCATGCCGGACACGCGGCTCAAGCTCACCGACGAGGAGCGCAGGCGCCTCGCCACCGGCTACAATCAGGCCGGTGGGATTGCCCGCGAAAACATGCCGACCTGGCCGGCGTTCAACGGTGCCGGCGCGTTGTTCTCGACGGTCAACGACATGCAGCGCTTCCTCGCTTCGAATATGGGCGAGGTCAAAAGCGATCTCGACGATGTGCTCGATGAACTGCACCGGCCCCGCTTCCCGTTGCAGCAACCGGGAGCCGGCGTCGGCTTGGCGTGGCACACCCAGCCGCTGGGCGCGGGCTCGTCCATCATCTGGAAGAACGGCCGGACGCTTGGCTACAGCGCCTACATCGGGTTTGTGCCGCCCGCCAAAACCGGAATTGTCGTTCTGACGAACGCCGCGAGTTGTCCCGCGACGCGCCTCGGCGTCCGAATTCTTGGGACACTCGTGGGGCACGCTCCCGGCGCGGCCGAGAGCTTGGAAGAAGACAACTGACGACGTGCGGCGCGTCAGCGTCCGCCGTCCGACCCCACTCACTCCGCCGCGATGCGAACCTCGGGCGCGGCGGCGCGCACGTCGGCATCGACATGGTTTTCGAACTGAACGAAGTTCTTCTGGAACATGGCGACGAGCTTGCGCGCCGTGTCGTCGAACTCCGCTTTGTTCTGCCAGGTCTTGTGCGGATAGAGGAGGTGTGGCTCGACGCCGCTCAGCTGCGTCGGGACTGAAAAGCCGAAATAGGGATCGGTGCGGAACTTGGCGTTGCGCAGCGAGCCGTCGAGCGCCGCGGTCAAGAGCGTGCGAGTCACCTTGATGGGCATGCGGCGACCGACGCCATACTTGCCGCCGGTCCACCCGGTGTTGACGAGCCAGCAGTCGACGCCATGGACGCCGATCAACTCACGCAGCAGGTTGCCGTAAACCGACGGGTGGCGCGGCAGGAACGGCGCGCCGAAGCAGGTCGAGAACTCGGGCTCGACGCCGACGAGACCCTTCTCCGTGCCCGCGACCTTTGCTGTGTAGCCCGACAGGAAGTGATACATCGCCTGCGCCGAGGTGAGCTTGGCGATCGGCGGCATCACGCCGTAGGCGTCCGCGGTCAGCAGCACGATGTTCTTCGGCATGCCGGCACGACCGGTGCGCAAGGCGTTCGGGATGTAGTCGAGAGGATAGGCCGAGCGCGTGTTCTCGGTGCGCGATTCGTCGTCGAAATCGCAGATGCGGGTCTCCGGATCGAAGATCACGTTCTCCAGCACCGAGCCGAACCGCAGCGTTGCCGCGTAGATTTCGGGCTCGGCCTCCTTCGACAGCTTGATGCATTTCGCGTAGCAGCCGCCTTCGAAATTGAAGACGCCCTGCGGACCCCAGCCGTGCTCATCGTCCCCGATCAGGGTGCGGTTCGGATCGGCCGAGAGCGTCGTCTTGCCGGTACCGGACAAGCCGAAAAACAGCGCCACATCGCCGTCGTGGCCGACGTTGGCCGAGCAGTGCATCGGCATCACGCTTTCGGCCGGCAGGTAATAGTTGAGCGTGGTGAAGACCGACTTCTTCATCTCGCCGGCGTAGTAGCTGCCGCCGATCAGGATGATGCGCTTGGTGAAATTGATGGCAATCACCGTCTCGCTGCGCACGCCATGACGCTTCGGGTCGGCCTTGAAGGACGGCAGGCAGAGGATGGTGAAATCCGGCACGTAATGGGGAAGTTCGCTGCGATCGGGCCGGATCAGCAGCGTGCGGATGAACAGCGAATGCCAGGCAAGTTCGGTGAATACGCGCGCCTTGATGCGGTATTTCGGATCGGCGCCGCCGTAGAGGTCCTGGGCGTAAAGCTGGCGCCCGTTGGTGTGCGCGAGAAAGTCCTGGTGGAGCAGATCGAACTGGGCCGGTGTCAGCTTGCCGTTCTTGTCCCACCAGATGGTCTTCTCGGTGTGCTCGTCGCAGACGACGAACTTGTCCTTCGGGCTGCGCCCGGTGTGGACCCCGGTCTCGGCGCAGATCGCGCCCCCCTGGACGAGATGGGCCTCGTGGTTTGCAAGCGCATGTTCGTAGAGCGGCGCCTCGGTCAGATTCCAATGGACCGCGGCAAGACCGGAGAATCCAAACTTATCCGCGCCGAACGCGCCATTCCGCAAACCGGTTTCCTTCACGGGAGTCCCTCCAAGCTACGCACGCATATGTTTTGTGCAGAGATCAAAGCCGCCAATTCGGAGTGTGGATCATACATCGGGTTCAGGGGACGGCGCACCCTATAGTCGCGAGACGTCATTCTGCCAAGCCCATTCATCGGGAAGGGTTTATTCAACGCGAGGCCCAGCTGTGATGTTCCGTCGAACGCGAGCGCAGCGGCTCGGATCGGCCGATGTCACTGCAAGAACCGCTCGGCGTAGTGGGGGTCGGACAAGTAGCAGACATCGCGCTTGCCGAAGACGCGGATACGGCGGCGGGCGACCTCGTCGTAGATGCGGTCGCGCCAGGTGAGCGGCAACACTCGCAGCGCCGCCACGAATCGCCACGGCGCGCCGAGCGATTCGCCGATCCTGATGACGGCTTCTGATTTGAAAAACGCGCGGCCATCTTCGATCAGGATGTTGGTCTGATAGTTGACGGGATCGAGCCCGTAGTGGACGTAAAGCGCCCGCCCCAGCGATGATTGCGCCGCTGCCAAACGGAAGATGCCGCGCTGGTCGTGACGGAGCACGAACCGCGCGTCGCGCGAACACATCACGCAGTCACCGTCGAAGACGATGACCGGCCGCTCGTCCGGGAATTTTGGCACGCGAGGGTCGCCGCGATAGCTGTACGGCTCGGCTGCGGCGGCGTCCGTCATTTCGCGCGGGCGCGCGCCCCGCAGTCCGCGAGCGTCTTGCGCAAGGCAAGGCCGGTGACGACACGTGCATCAAACGGCATGCGTGCCGTACGGTCGCCAAGCGCAAGATCAAGCCCGTCAGGATCGACGCCAGTGACCTGCCAGGAACCATCGCCCTCGCCGAGGAGCTTGGTTGCGTAGAGCCGGACGGCGTCGGCATGGTCGGCATTCATATGCTCGACCGCGCTCTCCTCGATCTCGACGATTTCCTCGGCGCCCGCGAGGTCGGTCATGACGTCGGCGGCCTTCAGATCCGCCGCGCGCGCAAAGCCGCCATTGAGATGCGCCGAGACGACCGTCATGCGCCAGAAGGAAAAGTCGCCGAAGCCGGCATAGAGCTGTGATTTCGGATGGCGTGCGAGAAAACGCCGCTGCACCCGTTTGCCGTCGGCGCTGTCGCGCTCGACCTTGGCGAAGCTGCCGAGAACGGTCAGGCGCGGATGGGCGAGGGGATCGCCCTTCCCCGTCGATGCGAGAAGGACAGAGGCGCGCGGATCGACCTCGATATTCGCCGTATGGGTCGAAAGCCGTGACACCAATATGAGCGGCGAGCCGTCGGCGTCGGTCGCGATATTCACGAGCGAAGAAAACGGATGCCCGGTATTGCGATCTAGGGTTGCAAGTGCGCCGGCGCGGGTTGCGCGGAGCAGATCCTTTGCGACCGCAATGGGTTTAAAGTCCTCAGGCGGACGGGCCGTCTCCGGCAACCGATTGGGCATCATGCCCGGGAGGGGCGACGATATTTCTGCTTCCGCCATGGCCCGAATCCTCCTAAAACGTTGCAAATACCTCAATATCGCGTTTGCCGTCACATTTCCGCCCGCCTCGCGGGCTTCAACGCAAGCGGGGCCGGCCGGTGGCGCGGCGATTTATGCTAGAAGGCACCCATGCCAACTATCGCTCTCGTCGACGACGACCGCAACATCCTGACCTCGGTCTCGATCGCCCTCGAAGCCGAGGGCTATCGCATCATGACCTATACCGACGGCGCCTCCGCGCTCGACGGCTTCAAATCGAGCCCGCCCGACCTCGCGATCCTGGACATCAAGATGCCGCGCATGGACGGGATGGAAACGTTGCGCCGGCTGCGCCAGAAATCCGACATCCCGGTGATCTTCCTCACCTCGAAGGACGAGGAGATCGACGAGTTGTTCGGCCTCAAGATGGGCGCTGACGACTTCATCCGGAAGCCGTTCTCCCAGCGTCTCCTGGTCGAGCGGGTCAAGGCAGTGCTGCGGCGCTCGGGCGGCAAGGACGGCGCCGCGCCCAAGGAAACCGACGCCGCGAAAGTGCTCGAGCGCGGCCTGCTGCGGATGGACCCCGAGCGCCATACCTGCACTTGGAAGAATGAGCCGGTTACGCTCACGGTGACCGAGTTCCTGATCCTGCAGGCGCTGGCGCAGCGTCCCGGGGTGGTGAAGAGCCGCAATGCGCTGATGGACGCGGCTTATGATGATCAGGTCTACGTCGACGACCGGACCATCGACAGCCACATCAAGCGCCTGCGCAAGAAATTCAAGCAGACCGACGACGACTTCGACATGATCGAAACGCTGTACGGGGTGGGCTACCGGTTCAAGGAATAGCTGACGTTTCGGTCCTCCGCAGGCCGCCTACCCGCAAACTCATGGACGCCCTCTTGGGCGCCGGCGCGATCGTGCGGTAGAGTGCCGCCTGGGCACTGGGCGAAGCTTGTGAGAAGCCAGCGACGTGCTTGACAAGACCGCCACCATTGAAGAGCGCCGGGCGACCGGCGGCGACGAGCCGAAGCGCCGGTTGGCCGGCCGGATGCGCCGTGCCCGAAAGTCGCTCCGCGGTGCGCGCTACGCAATCCGCAAGTTCTTCGCCGACTCCTGGTCGACACTGCGCGCCGAGGGCGTCCGCGGCACCTTTCGCCGCAGCTGGCAGTTCTTCGTCACCCAGGCGTTTTCGAGTCTCACGCGGCGCATCGTCTTTCTTAACGTCGCCGGCCTGTTCGTGCTTGTGCTCGGCATCATCTATCTGACCCAGTTTCGCGCGGGCCTGATCGAGGCGCGCACCCAGAGCCTCACCGTGCAGGGCGATCTCATCGCTATCGCCATTGCGGCGCAGGCGACGAACGACAGCGACATCATCAACATCGACCCCGAGCGCTTGCTGGAGCTCCATGCCGGCGAAAGCTACGGCCCCAATGACGACGCCCTGTTCGGTTTCGAGTTTCCGGTCAATCTCGAGCGGGTCGGGCCGCTGCTGCGCCGCCTGATCCTGCCGTCGAATACGCGGGCCCGCATCTATGACCGCGATGGCAGCCTGATCCTCGACAGCCGCAATCTCTACGGCCGCGGCGACGTGATGCAATTCGAATTGCCGCCGCCGAGCGCGGAGAAGCCCCGTCTTCTGGAACGCACCTTCCTCGCCATTCAGGCTTGGCTTGCGCGCGGCGACCTCCAGCCCTACAGCGAGACGGAGAACGGAAAGGGCTATCCGGAAGTCAGCAAGGCCCTCGAGGGCCAGACGGCTAACGCCTGGCGCATCAACGAGCGCGGCCAGGTGATCGGCATGGTGGCCGTGCCGATTCAGCGCCTCCACACCGTGCGCGGCGTGCTGCTGCTGTCGACCCAGGGCGGCGATATCGAGCAGGCCCTCAAGGCCGAATGGCTTGCCATCTTCAAGGTATTCCTGGTTGCGGCCGCCATCATGTCGGTGTTGTCAGCGCTGCTCGCGGGCACAATCGCCGGCCCGGTGCGGCGGCTTGCCGACGCCGCCGACGGCGTGCGTCGCCGCGTGCAGGGCCGGGTCGAAATTCCAGACTTCACCAAGCGGCGCGACGAGATCGGCCATCTTTCCGGCAATCTGCGCGAGATGACCGATGCGCTCTATACCCGCATCGAGGCGATCGAGCGATTTGCCGCCGACGTCGCGCACGAACTGAAGAATCCGCTCACCTCGCTGCGGTCTGCGGTCGAGACCTTGCCGCTGGCGAAGACCGAAGCAAGCCGCGCCCGCCTTCTCGAGGTCATCCAGGACGACGTCCGTCGCCTTGACCGACTCATCTCGGATATTTCGGACGCAAGCCGCCTTGACGCCGAGTTGCAGCGCCAGGGCGGCGACCCGGTCGATCTTACCAAGCTGCTCTCGACCGTCATCTCCGTGGCGAAGGACATCAAGTCCGGCGAGGGCGTCGACGTGACGCTGGCGTTCGAAGGCACACCGCGCATCTTCGTGGTGCAAGGTCACGATCTGCGGCTTGGCCAGGTGATCAATAATCTGATCGACAATGCCCGATCGTTCTCGCCGCCCGGCGGCAAAGTCCGGGTGACCTGCCGTCGTACCGGCACTGCCATCTTCATCACGGTTGACGACGACGGTCCCGGCATCCGGCCCGATGCCATCGAGAAGATCTTCGAGCGCTTCTACACCGACCGCCCGCAGCAGCACTTCGGCCAGAATTCCGGATTGGGCCTGTCGATATCGAAGCAGATCGTCGAAGCCCATGGTGGGCGCCTGACCGCCGAGAACCGGATGGGCCCGCCGGATGCAGACGGCGAAGCCACGGTACTGGGTGCCCGCTTTACCGTGCAGTTGCCGGCGGCGTGAGCGCCTCTGTTCACGCTTCGGCGGTCCTGGTCGGCGCCCGCGCGGTTCTTATTCGCGGGGCCGCTGGTGCCGGAAAATCGCGGCTTGCGCTTGACCTCATTCAGTCGGCCTCGCGCGGCGCACTCGGATTCGCGCGGTTGATCGCCGACGATCGGGTGCATATCGAAACGGCCCACGGCCGCCTGATCGTGCGCCCGCCGGCGGCGCTCGCGGGGCTGATCGAGGTGCGCGGCCTCGGCATCAGGCAATTGCCGTATGAGCCGATGGCGGCCGTATCCCTCGTCATCGATCTCGGGGATGCCGATGCTGAGCGGCTGCCAGCACCGGAAGCGCTTGCGACGACGATCGAAGGCATCACGCTGCCGCGTCTCGCATTCGCAAGGGGCACCGACGCTTTGCCGGCGGTGCTCGCCGCACTCGCCACACGTGAAGGAGCGCGCGCAGCGTCTCCAAGGGCGCTTCCGAGATAGCTACTTCGCTGCCGCGCTCTTCGCAGCCGCTGCGCCGGGTGTCGGATAGCTCGCCATGAAATCGTTGACCATGCCCTTGCATGTCGCCCAGTCGAACGTGCGGTAGGCGTGGCCGCGGGTCACGAACGAGGCGCCGGCGTAGAACATCTCGTACTGGACATGGCGAGACGCAAACTCCGATCCCAGCGCATCCCAGGCGAGCTTGAAGAACTTGACGCGTTCCTCGGGGGCAAAGGCGGGCGATTTCTGCGTCTTGTGGATGAGGTCGGCGAGCGCCGGGTCGCCGAAGTCGGCAATGCTCGACGGCAGCATGATGACGCCACCGCCGGCGAGCTCGCGGATCGTGGTGATGAGTTTCGGATAAAGCTGCTGAGTGAGCGTCTGTGCCGAGTAAAGGAGGTGCCGATCCGGCACGAAATAGGGGCCCATCTGGCGGCCCTTGGCCTCCATGCCGTGCAGCAGGCCGTCGACAAGGCCGACCTCGGCGGCAATCTGCCCCAGCGTTTCGCGCACCTGGGGGAAGCCGATGATGCCGTTCGCCTCGGCGATGCGATGGGCGATGCCGGCGAGGAACCGCATCTTCACCACCAGCCTGATCTGGCACTGGTAGTTCTGGTAGACGTGGGCCGGCGTCTGATGAAACTGGTTGAGCGTCATCGCCGTGTTCTGGTTTACGAATACGCGCTCCCACGGCACTTTCACGTCGGCGAAATAGAGCACCGCGTCGTTCTCGTCGAAGCGGTTCGACAACGGGTTGTCGAACGACGATACCGCGCTCTCCTCATACGATTTGCGCGACAGCACCTTGAGGCCCTTGGCGTTCATCGGCAGGACGAACGACACCGCCTGCTTTTCGTCGCCCGCGACCAAGGGCTGGATGCAGGTGACGAAAACCTCGTTTGCCATGATGCCTGACGTCGCCAGCATTTTGGCGCCGCGGATGGTGAGCCCCTGGGAATCCTCGTCGACCACGGAGGCGGCCAGAAACGGATCGGCCTGCTCATGGGCAGCCTTCGAGCGGTCGGCCTGCGGATTGATGATGACGTAGGTCAGGAAGAGATCGTTGTCGCGAGCGTAGCGATAATAGTCGCCGAGCGCCGCGGCTCGCTTGGGATCATAGGCCTCGAATAATTCGACGCCCATGAACATGCCGCTGATGCACGAGGCGACATGGTCGGGCGAGCGACCCATGAAGCCATAGTGAAGCTCTGCCCAAGCCTCCAGCGCGCGGCGGCGATCGACAAGTTCGGCATAGTTCGCGGGAAGCTGCCAGCACCGGCTGACGCGACGGCCGGTGTCCGGGCTCGCAAAGGTCATCGCCTCGACGTGTTCGGGCTGCGCCTGAAAGTCATAAAGCGAGGCCGTCGATTGCACCGAGTTGCGGAACGCCCGATGGGCGGTGACGTCGCCGACACGCTCGCCGTAAATGAACACCTCTCGCCCGTCGCGAAGACTGGCAACATGATCTTGTCCTGTCCGTGCCGGAATCATTTCCTATCCGTCTGCCTGTTGTAGCTGTATTGGGGTAGAGCGCGCCCTTGCTGCGCAGGCGTGCCGATATCATGCATCCTTGCGGAACCCCACCCGCTGTCAACCGCTTGGTAATGCACGGGCGCGTTAGTCATCCCGGTTGCGCATTTGCGTGTTATGGTGCTGTCCGGCGGGGGAGTGGACCGCCGGCCTGCCTGAGGCATGAACTACGGGTAGCAGAATCTCCGGAATTTGAGTGTTATTGCAGCTTCGTTCGGGATTGAGTGGAGCCGCTCCGACCTAGGGGTCGACCCTAAAAAAGCCGTCCTGGGAAGGCGCAATCCCCGGGCGGTGGCTGTCGTGTGGTGCTGAGAACGGACTACCTCCCTTTATGGAAACCATCCTCATCAAAATTTTGGCTGCGTTTCTCGCGCTGAGCCAGGTCACGACGCGTCCGGACGACATCAAGATCAAATTTGACCCGGTCCGCGATCGGGCCGAGGTCACGCGGATTCTGCGCGATGGGTGCGGCCATATGCGCAAGGCGTTCGACGTCGAATCGATCGACCTTGATGGCCTGATCAAGACGGCGATGGAGGACCCTGACGCCGTCTCGGCGGAAATCAAAGCGTTTCACGGGCTCAAATTCGAGAGCCTGATCACGGTCTATCAAAAGCTTTGCAAGAACGAAGACGTCAAGGATTCGACGGTCGATATCGGGGAAGTCATCCAGTTCTACAACAATGCCGTCGCCGACTTGCCGGATGCGAACCGGCTCAAGGGCGCCCGCAATGCGCTGACCGGCGGCATCGTCGATGCGACCGGCGCGCGTTTTGCCGACCTCACCGAGAGCAACCGTCGCATCTGGGTCCCGCTCTCCGACATTCCGCTTCACGTGCAGCAGGCCTTTGTCGCCGCAGAGGACAAGCGCTTCTTCGAGCACAAGGGCATCGACGAACGCGGCCTCGTTCGCGCCATGGTGGCCAATCTTGCGCGCCCTGGACGGCCGCAGGGCGGCTCGACCATCACGCAGCAGGTGGTCAAGAATCTCCTGGTTGGCGACGACGTCACCTATGAGCGCAAGATGCGCGAGATCATCATCGCGTCGCGGATCGAACACACGCTGACCAAGTCCGAGATCCTCGAACTCTATCTCAACTCGATTTATCTCGGCCGCGGCGCTTGGGGCGTCGAACTTGCGGCGAAAAACTATTTCGGCAAATCGGCTTCCGCCCTGACCGTCCCCGAAGGCGCCATGCTGGCAGGCCTTCCCAAAGGTCCGACCTATTACAGTCCCGACCGCCATCCCGACCGTGCCGAGGAGCGCCTCGCGTACGTCGTCACGCGGATGAAGGAGGATGGTGACACGAGCGTCAGCAGTCTCGATCCTACGAAAGTTTCACTGCCGCGCATGGTCGCTTACGATCATCCTCCGCAGCGCGACACCGGCTATTACTTCGTCGACAACGTGACGCGCGAAGCGCGTACGCTGCCAAATTTCACGTCGCTCTCGGGCGCTTCGACCACGGTGCACACGACGATCCGTCCCGATCTGCAGCGCGCCGCCGAGGCTGCGCTTCAGGAGGGGCTCGCCCAATACGAGATGCGCAACGGCCGGGTCCAATGGCACGGGCCGGAGGGCAACATCGGCGAGGCGGTCCGCCGCATCGAAGCCGCAAACAGGCCGGTGGCGATCGCGCCGCCGGTTGATCCGACGCCCGCGGCCGCGCCGCCGGCAAATGCTCCGGCCGGCAAGAATGCCAAGAATGCACGCGGTGGTGCGAACCAGAATGCGCGCGCCGCTGCCTCGGCCAAAACTAGCCCGACGCCTGCAGCGGCGCCGAGTGCGAAGTCGGCCGCCGAAGCCGATGGACGAAAACCCGCCTGGCAGCAGGCGCTGCAAGCGGCCCATCCGCCGCTTTATGACGTGCACTGGCCTGTCGGCGTCGTTCTCGGCGGCGACCGCGGCGGGGGGATTCGGATCGGACTTGCGGACGGGCGCGTCCTGCCGCTCGCGTCATCGTTCACGCGCCGGCTCAATCCTTACGATCTTGTGTTCGTGAAGGTGAGCGAGGGGAAGGGGCAGTACGGGCGGGCGGAACTGCGCACACGACCGACCGTTCAGGGCGCCACCGTCGTCCTCGACAACAAGACCGGGGCCATTCTGGCGATGGTCGGCGGCTTCTCCTATCCCGCGAGCCAACTCAATCGAGTGACCCAGTCGGTGCGCCAGCCAGGCTCTTCGCTCAAGCCGTTCACCTATCTCGCGGCACTGCGTTCGGGTCTGCAACCGAACACGCTGGTGCGCGACGAACCGCTGACGCTTGCCCCGATCGGCCACCCGACCAATGCACGCGAGAAGGACTACTGGTCGCCGAAGAATGCCGATGGCGGCGGCGGTGGCATCAGCACGCTTCGGCGCGGACTTGAGAATTCCAAGAACCTTGTCACCGCACACCTGCTCGATGGCGGCATCGACGGCGATCCGAGCCGCAGCCTGTCGCAGGTTTGCGATCTGACGATCGACGCGCAAGTCTATCGCGAGTGCGTCGCCTATTATCCGTTCGTGCTCGGCGCTCAGCCGGCGCGGCTCATCGACATGGCCGCCTTCTATGCCGCAATCGCAACCGAAGGTCACCGTCCGACGCCTTACAGCATCGAGTCGATCGATCAGGGCGGCCGCACCGCCTACAGTCACAAGCCGGAGCTGAAGTGGCTCGCGGGCGGCGACCGTCCGTCCTTCTTCCAACTCCGCACCATGCTGCAGGGCGTAGTGGCGCGCGGCACCGCGCGGGCGATCGGCCAGTATTCGGCGTTTGTCGGCGGCAAGACCGGCACGAGCGACGACGAGAACGACGCGTGGTTCGTCGGTTTCACCAACGATGTCACGGTCGGTGTCTGGGTCGGCTACGACAATGCCGACGGGAAGCGGCGCACGCTCGGCGGCGGCCAGACCGGCGGCCAAGTGGCAGTGCCGATCTTCCAGCCCATCATCGAGGCGACGTGGGCGAGCTACGCCCACAAGGCGCCATTGGCTCCCCCCTCGCCGGAGGCCAAGAAAGACCTGGTGATGGCGCAGATTGATCTCAACAGCGGCAGCCGCCTCTCCTCCGGCCGCAACGCCCAAGGCTTCACCGAATATTTCCGTCTGCGCGGCGGACAATTCGAGGACACTCAATACCGGCTGGTACCGCAGGACGAATACGGCTACGGCGAGGTCGGCGACGCCAATGCCGCCGGTAATGGGCCGGGCGGCGATTACTACAGCAACAGCCGCAGCTATAGCCGGGGGTACTATGGCCAGAACGGCTATTACCAACGCCCGAGCTCCGGTGGTTTCTTCCAAGGCGGGCTGTTTGGGGGCTTTTTCGGAGCGCCGCAGGCACAGCAACGTGGATATGGCGGCAACGGCGGGTATTATCAGCGCTACTGAACGTCAATTGCGGCTTAGGCCGGGATGGAATTTTGCATGAACTTTCATCGTTGGATGGTCGTCGTCGTGGCGGCCCTGTCGACGCTATCGCTGCCGCTGATCGCCCGTGCTGCTGACGACTTCCAGCTCCAGGAGGGCGCGTCGCTGCCGCCGTTTACGACCGGCGGGCCGGCACCGCACGTCATTCTCTTCACCGATCATCGCAACGACGAACTCGTCGATCCGATTACCGGGCTTATTCGGTTTGCCGACTGGGAACGGTTGCGGCCGCAGCAGAAAGCACTGCTCAGCCTCTATCCGACGTTCGAAGAGCCGACGGTGACCGGGACCGAAGCCAACGCTAAACCACGCAAGCGGCGCCTCTACATGTACGTTGCGGAGGCACGTTTCGCGATCGCCAAGCCCGTCGCCGCGATCGATCTCACGAAGATGATCGCGCTCCCAGTCGTCGAGCAACTCGATCCATCGATCAAGCATCAGCTCATAACCGCAGCCGACGTCATCCCCAACAAGGATCCGAAATCGCCGAACCACAATCCGCGGCGTCAGTGGTGCGACGGCGGCTCCGGCACGATCTGCATCCAGTCGCGCTACAAGCTCGAAGGCAAGCTGCCGACAGCAATCCTGCTCGTCAACAAGATCCGGGAGAGCGGCAAGCAGATCAGCGATTTCCTGGAGTTCCAGAGCGAACTGCGTCTGATCCCCCCGGGAGAGATCGATCCCGCGGTGCTCACGAAGCTGACCGGCATCGACGCGCCGATCGCCGGCGTGGTCGAACAGAGCATCGTCCACGTCAACCAGGTGATGCAGTTCGGCAAATTCCTTGCCGTCCTGCAGCCCGATCCGGCCGATCCGAAGAAATCGATCGCGACCTCATTTGTGGCGCTTGCCGTCGACAGCGAGCTGTTCGAGAAGAAGAAGGAATTCGAGAACGTGCCGGTGCTGCGCAACCTCGTGCCGGCGCAGGTTCTGGCCGGCAACAGCTCGTTCAACACCGGCAACTCGATCAGCGCCGGCCTGCCGAAATACTCCCGCAACCGCATCAAGGCCGTCGCGACGCTGCTGGATAAATAGCGCCGTAGCGCTGCGCTATTCTCTCAAGCTTGCGTGTCGGTCCGTCGCGGTCTCGACGTCCGTCATCCTCGCATTGTGCCGTCCGGGCGCGCTTGTTAGAAGTCGCCATGGAGTTCGACAAGCCGATCGATTGCGACGTACATCCGGGAGTCCCCGCGATCACGGCACTCATGCCGTACCTTGAGCCGTTCTGGCGCGATTCGATCGTCGACCGCGGCATCGATTCGCTCGACAGCATCAGCTATCCGCCGAACGCGCCGCTGACGGCACGACCGGATTTCCGCGATGCTTCGCGCAAGGCCGCGACGACCGTCAATGCCCTGAAGTCGCAGGTGTTCGACCGGTGGGGCGCCGGGCTCGCGATCTGCAATTGCCTCTACGGCGTCCAACTCGTCCTCAACGAGGACATGGCGCGCGCCTTCACCCGTGCGCTCAACGACTGGATCGTCACCGAATGGCTCGACCGCGATCCGCGCCTGCGCGCGTCGATCGTGGTCCCGCTCCAGAACGTTGAGTATGCGGTCGATGAAATCGAACGCTGTGCCAAGGATAAGCGCTTCGTGCAGATCCTGGTGCTGGCGATGGGAGAAACGCCGCTCGGGCGCCGGCATTTCTGGCCGATCTACGCCGCGGCCGAGCGCCATCGTCTGCCGCTCGGCATCCACGCCGGCAGCGCCTACCGTCATCCGGTGACGTCGCTGGGTTGGCCGAGTTACTACATCGAAGACTATGCGAGCCAATCCCAGGGCTTCCAGTCGCAGGTCACGAGCTTGATCTGCGAGGGCGTCTTCACCAAGCACCCTGATCTACGGGTCGTGCTCCTGGAATCCGGCGTCACCTGGGTGCCGGCGTTCCTGTGGCGGCTGTCGAAATTCTGGCGCGGCCTGCGCACCGAAGTGCCGTGGGTTGACCGTTCGCCGCTGGAAATCTTCCGCGATCGCTTCCGCCTCACCATCCAGCCGTTCGATGCGCCGGAGTCGCCCGACGTCGTCCGCCGCGTCATCGACCACCTCGGCTGCGACGACCTCCTGCTGTTCGCCTCCGATTACCCGCACTGGCAATTCGACGGCGACGACGCCCTTCCTGCCGGCATACCGGACGATCTCGCTCGCAAGATCACGATCGACAATCCGCGCGCGACCTATTTCGCCGGCGCCGCGTAAGGCTCTGCCCGCCTTGCTACCGCGCCTCGATCCTCACGCAGATCGCGACCAGCGGGCTGTTGGCGGCGTTCGGTGCGATTCCGCATGAGACCGTATTCTCGTTGAGGAACGTTGGTGCGTGCCGGCTGGGGCCGCAGTAGGCACTCACCAGCACCTCATCGAGGCCGCACGTGACCTGGCAGGTTTCCACCGCGCAATTCACGCGATGCACACGGGTCTGCGACGAGACGCCGGGCGGTCCGGGCGGTCCCGGGGGTCCCTGCGGTCCTTGTGCGCCGGTGGGACCTTGCGGGCCAGCTTCTCCCACGGCTCCAGGTTCGCCCGGCGGTCCCGCATCACCCTTCGGCCCTTGCGGCCCGCGGCCGCAACCCATGGCAAGGAGCGACAGGCCGATGATCGCAAGCAGTCGCGCGCAGCGCATCGCAATTCTCTCGGCGAATTGTTTGTTTGCCGGCTGATGGGTCCCGCCCCAGGACCGAAACGATCCAAGAAGCTAACAGCGATTTCCCAACGACGCCAGATGCCGGTCGGTTCCCTGTCGGTCGTCCCCGCGGACATCCAATCGCCGGCGGTCGCCGCGCCGCTGCGTAATGCCAAGCCGATCGAGATATTCGAGCACCTGAATTGTCAGATTGCGCCCGATGCCGCTCGCGGCGTTGAACTCGGCCGCCGCGAATGTGCCATCCGCGCTTGCGGCGGCCAGACCGCTTGCGAGTTCAGCGAGCCCATCGATCGCGCCGGGCAAGTAGTAGCGATTGGGCGCGACCTGATGCACCAGCCCGAGTTCCTCGGCGCGCGCGAAAAAGCTTTCGAGCGCCTCCAGTTCGACTTCTGCGATCTCTACGAGTTCGCGCACGCGCGGCGGCCGCGGCCCGCCGTTTGCGAGCGCTGGTTCAATGCGCCGCCATAGCGCAATCTCGCCAGCCGTCGGCCGAACCTCGTGGCTCGTGACGTGCACGATAGTGCCGCGGCGGGCGACAACGCCAGCCGCGGCGAGCGCTGCCACGGCCTGACGCAGCACCGGTTTTGCAACTGCCGGACGAATGGCTTCAGCAAGGGCGTCGTCGTTGAGGCCGAGGCGGTGCGGATCGGCTTCGTGATGCGACTGCAGCGCGGCAACGATCTCGTCCTGCAACGCCGTCCAATGGTCGGCGCGGATTGCGAGCCGCCGATCCGTCTTGTCGCAGATCTCGATATCGTGCGAACGCAGCAGCGCCCGCGCTTCAGGCTCGGTCAAATTCCAAGCCTCAAGGAAGCCATCGATGTCAACGCCGCGGCTCGAGATCGCGAGCATGCGGACAAACGCTGTACCGGCGTCTGATGCGCTCAAGGCCCCGAGGCAACTCAGGCGCACGGTGCGGTTAGTGCGCGCCGGCGGTTGCGGATCGAGCACCCGGCCGCCGCCGATCGTCTGCTGGGCTGCCGGATCGCGCAAAACAAATTTCTGGCCGGCCCAGGCAACGATGGGCAGATCGAGATGAAGTGCGGCGAAGGTCGGCGCGGCGGCCGCGGAGTTTTTTGCCGCGATCGGTACGACGCGGCAGGGGCGGACGCCGGCGCCAATGTGGAGATGCAGATCGGGCCGCTGCCGCGAGGATCGCTTGCGGCCAAACAGCGTGAGTTCGACATCAAGACGCGCTGTCGTGCGGTTGGGTCCGGCCACGATCCAATCGCCGCGCTTCACATCTTCAAGTGCGACGCCCGCAAGCTGCACCGCACAGCGATCGCCGGCGCGCACGCTATCGACGGCCCGATCGTGGATGCGCAGGCCACGCAGTCTTGCCGGATGGCCTGCAGGCGCGATCGTCATCTCATCGCCGAGGGCCGCAGCGCCGGCATGGACTGACCCTGTCACCACAACGCCGACGCCGTGCACGATGAATGCGCGGTCGACCGCCATGCGAAACCGGCCAGCGGCGGGCGCGGCCACGTGCCGCGCCGCCAAGTCCTCGATGTGGGTACGCAGATCGTCGATGCCCTCGCCGTCGCGGATCGACGTGCGGATCACGCGGTCAATGCGGTTCTCGCCGACCAGAGCTCGCGACTGCGCCGCGACTTCGTCGCAGCGAGAGCGCTCCGCCTTGTCGCTCTTGGTGATGGCGATGCTCGCGTGCTTAACACCGAGTAGATCAAGGATTTGCATGTGCTCGACGGTCTGCGGCATCACGCCGTCATCGGCTGCGACCACGAGAAGGGCGTGGTCCACATTGGCAATGCCGGCGAGCATATTCTTGATGAAACGCTGGTGGCCAGGCACGTCGACGAAACCGACGATGCAGCCATCCGGCAGCGTCATGTAGGCAAAGCCGAGGTCGATCGTCAGCCCGCGCGCTTTTTCCTCGGGCAAATGGTCGGTGTCGACGCCGGTGAGGGCGCGCACCAGCGACGTCTTGCCATGATCGACATGTCCGGCAGTCGCGATGATCATGACGACGGCCTCGATACCGCGCGCCAACGCTGATTTCTTGCCTTGTCGCTCTGCAAGGCTAAGATGGGGGCATGACGCAGGATGTGCCTGTCCCACAGAACCAAGCCGGCGACAAGCAGGTCTTCCTCGCGGTGATCAAGCGCGAGTGTCCGACCTGCGTCACGGTGTTGCCGGCGTTACGCGAGATCGAGGCCAAGGGACGCAAGCTCGAAGTCTACGTGCAGGACGACGTGGGCGTTGCCACCGGCTTCACCGACGTCCGCGACGACACGTCTCTCGCCGCCTCTTATCGTCATGCGATCGAGACGGTGCCGACCCTCGTCCGCCTCGCCGATGGACGCGAGGACATGCGCGCCGTCGGCTGGCAGCGCGAGGACTGGCAGGCGATCACCGGCATCGAAGGGCTTGGCGCGGGCCTGCCGGCCTTCCGGCCGGGTTGTGGTTCCCTTACGATGGACCCCGGTATGCCGGCCCGGCTCAAAGTGAAGTACGGCAATACGGGCCTTGCGTCGCGCCGCATCGAGTTGGCGCCGCTCGCTGACCCGGTCGAGGCCTGCTACGAGCGCGGCTGGAGCGATGGCCTGCCGGTCGTGCCGCCGACCGAGGAGCGCGTTCTCGAAATGCTCGACGGCACCGCGCGATCGCCGCGCGAGGTCATCGGCCTCATTCCGCCGAATCTCGCCGAATGCACGGTCGAGAAGGTCGCGATCAACGCGGTGATGGCGGGCTGCCGGCCGGAATATATGCCGGTGGTGCTCACTGCCATCGAAACCGAGTTGATGCCGGGGTTCGGTCTCCACGGTGTTCTTGCCACGACCAATGCCTGCACGCCGGTGGTCATGGTCAACGGTCCGATCGCGCGCGCGATCGGCATGAACTCCAAGGGCAACGTGTTCGGGCAAGGCAACCGCGCCAACGCTGCGATCGGTCGCACGCTTCAACTCGTGGTGCGCAATGTCGGCGGCGGCCGACCCGGCGAGATCGACCGCTCGGTGTTTGGCAGCCCGGCCAAATATTCGTTCTGCTTTGCCGAGGACGAGGACGATCCGCGCTGGGAGTCCTATGCCGTGTCGCTCGGGTTTTCGCCGAGTGCATCGACGGTAACGATCTTCCCCGGCGACGGCATCACCCAAACGATCGACCATATCTCGCGTACGCCTGAAGATTTATGCCGCAACTATGCCCCCTGCATCCGGGCGATCTACAACACTGGTCATGTCATCGGCGTGCAGGCCTTCCTCGCCATCGGCCAGGAGCACGCCAATGTTTTCTATGCGGCGGGCTGGTCTAAGGCGCGCGTCAAGCAGGAACTCCAAGGGTTGCTGCAGATTCCGGTCCGCGAACTGGTGCCCGGCCGCAGCGGCCTCTCGGGGCTGACCGACGAAGAGAAGGCCAACCCTGACAACTTGATTCCGAAGTTCAAGAACGGCACTTTCAACATCATTCGCGCCGGCGGCAGCGCCGGCAAGTATTCCGCCATCATCTCATCGATTGGCGGACGGGGCAGCATCGAGCCGGTCACTAAGGAGATCAGGCTGTAGCAAAAGGCCAAAAAGGGAGGGGCCATGCCGGACAACATTCTTCTCGATCCCACGGCGGAAACGGCGCCGGCCATCGTGCCGCGCCTCGTCCGCCCGGCGTCCATCGCCGGCAAAACCATCGGACTGTTGGACATCGCCAAGATGCGCGGCGACGAGTTCCTCGATCGTCTCGACGAGTTGCTCACCGCCCGCGGCCACAAGGTGAAGCGCTATCGCAAGAAGCATTTCACCCATCTCGCGCCGATCGAACTCAAACAGCGGATTCGCTCGGAATGCGACCTCCTGGTCGAGGGCTTGGCCGATTGAGGCTCCTGCACGTCGTGCTGTATGCATGACATCAGGGGGCTCGAGCAGCTAGGCATCCCGGCGGTCGGCGTGGCGACGACGGAGTTCAAAGTGGCGGCGGCGGCCCAAAGTCGCGCGCTGGGTTATGATCCAGCCGTGGTGTTCGTGCAGCATCCGATCCAGGATCGTACCCACGATGAAGTCCGCGCGCTTGCGGACAACGCGCTGGAGACGATCCTGGCGCAGTTGCAGACTTAGGAGCGCGGGCGTCCCGCCCGCTTTTGGAATGCTGGCGTCACGCCTGCATGCAAGGGAGGCGGGCGGGACGCTCGCGCTCCAGAGAGAGTGAGAATGGCTTACCAGGACCTGATCTACGACGTCGAAGACAAGATCACGACGATTACCCTCAACCGGCCCGACCGGATGAACGCGATTACCCCGCAGCTGCAGAAGGAGTTGCATCAGGCTTTCGACGAGGCCGACGCCGACCGCAACGTCCGCGTCATCATCCTCACCGGAGCGGGCAAAGGCTTCTGCTCGGGCTACGACCAGACCGTGGTGAAGGACGGTCCGCGGAAGATCGATCCGGCCGGCAAGAGCCACGCCGAGTATCTCGAGGACTGGCAGCGCAACGACGCCAAACAGGCGGTCTATTGGAGCCACATGTGGCGGCTCGGCAAGCCGATCATCGCCGCGGTGAACGGCTGGGCGATGGGGGGCGGCTTCTGGTACCAGCTCGCCTGCGACATCACGATCGCCTCCGATCAGGCCGTGTTTGCCCAGCCGGAGGTGCGGCATATCTCCAACACCACGTTCCTGTTTACGGCGTTGTGCGGCTGGAAAGCGGCGAACCGCTGGGCGCTGACGGGCGACCACTTCGACGCTCACGAAGCGCTGCGCATCGGCATGATCAACGAGGTGGTACCGCACGACAAACTGATGGAGACCGCGCGGTCCCTGGCGAAGCGCATTGCGCTGGTCCCGGAGCCCTCGGTGCGGCTCAACAAGGCGATCAGCATGATGGGCCTGCAGGCCTCGGGCGTACACTCCGGCCTGTTATTGGAAGGCGCGCTCGGCGCGCTCGCCCACAGCTCGCACAACGAGTTTCGCGAAAAGCTGTTCGAGGCCCAGCGCGACGGCGGGACCAAGGCCTATCTCGAAGTCCGCGACGGCCCGTTCCAGCCCGAGCCGATGGGCCCGAAATCGAAGCGGCGGCCCGCGAAGTAGCTACAACTCAAGCGCTAGCATTTCGGGACAATCGGCCGCGACGCTTGCGGCTTACGACGGCATGGCTCGCCGCGCTAGAATGCGCGCATGTCCATTGGAACATCATCGGATATGCGCGCTTCACTGTCTCGCTCATCGTTGATCGCTATCGCCTCTGCAGTCGCGTTGTCAGGCGCGGCTGCTCCCGCGTCCGCGCTTGATCGCGTGGCCATCGGCAATCTGCCGGCTAGTAGCAGTTGGTGTTTCATCATCGCCGAGGAGAAAGGCTATTTCCGCGACGAGGGCATCGAGGCCGACGTCGTGCCTTATGACTCTGGGGCGAAGATGGTGCCCCAGCTCAGCGCCGGGCAGCTCGACGTTGGCGCCGGATCTGCGTCTTCTGGGCTCTACAATGCTTTCGGCCGCGGCATCGATCTCAAGATCGTGGCGGACGCGGTGCGCGGCGTCAAAGGCGCCGGCCAATCACTGCTCGTGCGCACCGAATTGTTGCGCAGCGGCGCCGTGAAAAGCATTGCCGACCTCAAGGGGCGCACGGTCGCCGTGACGGCGGAGGCGGGCACCGAGGCCGCCGTGCTCGCGCATGGGCTCGAATCGGTGGGCTTGCGCTACGAGGACGTAAAGACGGCGTTCCTGCCGTTCAGCGCGCACGCCACCGCGTACCGCAACGGTGCGATCGATGCGAGCCTCACCGCCGAGCCGGCCGCAACGTCCGCGATCGATCTCGGCGTCGCCGGACGGCTGTTGTTCGTCGGCGATTTCTATCCCGATGCCCAGTCGGCCGTGGTGCTATACGGCCAGAAGTTCATCACCGAGCGGCCAGAGGTCGGCAAGCGATTCATGAAGGCTTACATTCGGGCGGTGCGCGATTACAACGATGCGATCAAGGACGGCCACATTGCCGGCAAGGGCGCCGACGAGATCATCGCGATCCTCACTAAGCGCTTCAAATATCCGGAGATGGTGATCCGCACCATGTGGGCGCACGCCATCAATCCGGACGGCTGGGTTGCCGTCGACAGCATCAAGACCGACTTCAAGTTTTTCAAGGACCACGGCCAGATCAAAGTCGACATTACGCCCGAGGTCGTGCTCGACAAAAGCTTCGTCGATTACGCGGTGCAGGCGCTGGGCCCGTACCGGCGGAGCGGCGGGTAACGCTGCGAATCCCGACGTGTATCGCGCGTAGGGTAGGCAAAGCGCGGACGTAGTTCGCGCGTGCCCACGGTGCTGCGGGTTGTGGACACGGCCAGAGCTCGCACCGCCGATGGTGGGCACGCGCTTCGCGCTTTGCCCATCCTACGAAAACACGAAATCAATTCGGCTTCCGCAGCGCCAGCACGCGGTCGACCATTTCTCCGGCAAGTCCGAGGTAATTCGTCGGGTCGCACAGCTTTTCCAGCGCCGCGCGGTCGAGATGCTTGGCGATTTCCTTGTTTTCGGCGAGCAAATCGACGAGCGGGCGGCCGGTCGCGATCACTTGCCGGCAGATGTCGTAGACGAGGTCGTGCGCATACTGGCGGCCGATGTACGGACCGAGCCCCATCATCACGGCTTCGGAGACGATGAGGCCGCGGGTGATGTCGAGATTGGCGCGCATCTTCTTCTCGTCGACCTGCAGGCCCGAGACGACGAGGCGTGTCTGGGCGAGGCAGCCGGCCGCGAGACTGAAGATTTCCGGGACCGCAATCCACTCGATCTCCCACGGCCCGGTGGCGCGCTCGTGATCCTCGACCATGGCATCGAGCAGCGCGGCCACGTGCTGGCGCACCAGCGAAGCGGTCGCGGTGATGTAGACCGAGGAGATCGGGTTGCGCTTCTGCGGCATCGTGCTCGACGAGCCGCGCCCTTCGTGGAACGGCTCATAGACCTCTTCCACCTCGGTCTGCATCATCAGCTTCACATCCAACGCGATCTTGGCGCAGAGGCCGGTGACAAGGCCGAGGAAGCAGCCGACTTCAGCGATGCGGTCACGGACCGTGTGCCAGGCGATCTCGGGTTGGCCGAGGCCGAGCTCCTTCATCAGGCCGGCCTGCACCTCGAGGCCGCGCTTGCCGAGCGACGACAGCGTGCCGGCAGCGCCGCCGAATTCGCCGACCAGGACGCGCGGCTTGAGCTCCTTGAGGCGTTGGCGATGGCGATCGAAGCCCGCGAGCCAAGTGGCGGCCTTGTAGCCGAACGTAATCGGCACGGCCTGCTGGAGATTGCTGCGGCCCGCCATCACCGTGTCGCGGTGACGCTTGGCGAGATCGGCGAGAGCATTGGCGATGGCCAAGATATCGGCCTCGACGAGGTCGAGCGCCTCTCTGATCTGCAGGATCGTTGCGGTGTCGGTGATGTCCTGGGTGGTCGCGCCCCAATGACACCATTCGCCGAGACCATCGCGGCACGCGCCCACAAGCTGCTGCACCACCGGCAGCACCGGGTAGCCGATGCGCTCGGTCTGGCTCTTGATCTTGGCAAAGTCGTAAGCCTCGGCGGCGCAATGCCGACCGATCTCCTCGCTCGCTTCCCGCGGAATGATGCCGAGCCGCGCCTGGACGCGCGCCAGCGCCGCCTCGATGTCGAGGTACTTCTGCACCCGATTTTCGTCGGCGAAGATCCGCCGCATCGGCTCGGTGGAAAACAGATCGCGAAACGTACCCGAACTCACACCGACGGCTGTCATCATGGAATCCTTCGCGGTAAAGGGACGCCACCGATAGCGAAACCGCTGCCGCTGGTCCATTATGATTTGCAGCCGCGCCTTCATTAGAGCATCCTCACGTTGACTGGAATCGGGACGGGATTCCCCTGGCCGCGGTTCTGTGATTCATGGGCTTCCAGCTTTTGATGGCTGGGGGATTCGATGAGCTGGCGAAGGGGACAGTCTTATTCGCAGGATTTGCGCGAACGTGTGCTGGCTGCGGTCGACGCTGGCACGCCGGTTTACCAGGCCGCGCCGTTGTTTCGGGTCAGCGTGTCGTACATCTACAAAGCCTTGGGCCGGCGACGTGCCACCGGCGAGACCACTGCTCGGCCGCAACGGTGTCATCTGGCATGGAAACTTGAGCCGCATCATCAGGCGATCCGCGACCAGGTCTCATCGCAGCCCGATGCGACACTTGATGAATTGCGTGCCTGGGTGTTGACGAAGCACGGCATCTCGGTGAGCCAAGGCGGCATGTGGAATACGTTGCATCGGCTTGGGTTGACGCTCAAAAAAAGACGCATCACGCGGCCGAACAGGCGCGCCCCGACATTGCCGAAGCCCGCGCGACGTGGCGGCGAGAGCAGCCGGCTATGAATGCAGCCCGCCTCGTCTTCATCGACGAGACCTGGGCGACCACCAACATGACACGGCGCTACGGCAGAGCACGCCGCGGCGAGCGTGTCATCGCCAGCGTTCCCCACGGCCACTGGAAGACATCAACCTTCGTTGCCGCCCTGCGTCAGAACGAGATAACCGCTCCGCTGGTGATCGACGGCGCTATGGACGGCGCCGTCTTTCTTGCCTATGTCGAGCAATTCCTGGCTCCGACACTTGCACCGGGCGACGTCGTCGTCATGGACAACCTCGCCAGCCACAAAGTCGCCGGCGTCAAGGAAGCGATCGAAGCGAGTGGCGCCAGCCTAAGCTACCTGCCGCCCTACTCGCCTGACCTCAACCCAATCGAGAACGCCTTCGCCAAGCTCAAAACGCTCCTGCGGACTGCCGCGCCCCGCACCGTCGAGGCGCTTTGGACTACGATGGGCAAAAGCCTCTCTGCCTTCTCCGCAAACGAATGCTCAAATTATTTCGCCAATGCAGGATATCGCCAGTTACCGTGAATCTGCTCTAGCCGCACGTCGCATCGTCATTTGGCTAGATCGATTTCGCTGATCACCGAGCTTTCGTATCGTCATTGCCCGGCTTGACCGGGCAATCCAGTACTCCGCGGCCGATGGTTACTGGATCGCCCGCTCAAGCCGGGCGATGACCTTATGAGAATGTAGGATGCTCCAGGGGACGTGATCTTGGCCGGGCGCATAATGCTATAGCCGGTCGTTCTAGCGGTTGCTGCAAGCGTCCCGCTCTTGGTATGCATCCGGCCGCAAGATCAGGTACGAGGGCGGAAATGGCGAATGACGTGGCGGATGTGATTGTGGTGGGGGCCGGCAACGCGGCGTTCTGCGCGGCGCTGGCGGCGCGCGAACAGGGCGCGTCGGTGCTGATGCTGGAAGCGGCGACGGAGGACGAGTCCGGCGGCAACAGCCGCTTCACGGCCGGCTCCATCCGCGTCGTCTACAATGGCGTCGAGGATATCCGGACGCTGGTGCCTGATCTCACCGACGAGGAAGTGAAGACCACCGATTTCGGCACCTACACCCAGGACCAGTTCTTCGACGACATGTCGCGGGTGACCCAGGATCGCGCCGACCCCGATCTTGTCGAATTGCTGGTGACGCGCTCGTTCGACACGCTGAAGTGGATGACCGGGAAGGGCATCCGCCTGATCCCGATCTACGGCCGGCAGGCGTTCAAGATTGAAGGCCGGTTCAAGTTCTGGGGCGGGCTGACGGTCGAGGCGGTCGGCGGCGGCCCCGGCCTCATCAAGATGCTGACCGAGTCGGCGCAACGCAACGGCATCAAGATTCAATATGCCTCGCGCGCGGTCGAACTCATCTTCGAGAACGGCCGCGTCAATGGCGTGCGCATCCGCCGCGACGACGGCCTGCACGAACTGCGCTCCCGGTCGGTGATTCTGGCGTGCGGCGGCTTCGAGGCGAACGCGGAAATGCGCACCCGCTATCTCGGCCCGGGGTGGGATCTCGCCAAGGTGCGCGGCAGCCGCTGGAACGCCGGCGACGGCATCCGCATGGCGCTCGACATCGGCGCGAGCCCCGCCGGCAACTGGTCGGGCTGTCACGCCGTGCAATGGGAGCGCAACGCGCCGGAGTTCGGCGATCTTGCCGTCGGCGATCAGTTCCAGAAGCACTCCTATCCGTTCTCGATTCTCGTCAACGCGACCGGCAAGCGCTTCGTCGATGAGGGCGCGGATTTCCGCAACTACACCTATGCCAAATACGGCCGCGTCGTGCTCGAACAGCCGGGGCAGTTTGCGTGGCAGGTGTTTGACCAGAAGGTGAAGCACCTCCAGCGCGACGAATACCGCATCCGGCAGATCACCAAGGCGGTCGGCAACACCATCGAGGAACTCGCCGAAAAACTCGACGGCGTCGATGCCAAGCAGTTCGTCAAAACCATCGCCGAATGGAACAAGGCGGTGCGCTCCGACGTCCCGTTCAATCCGAACATCAAGGACGGCCGCTGCACCGAGGGGCTCGCGATCAACAAGAGCAACTGGGCGAACACGTTCGACACGCCGCCCTACGAGGCCTATGCGGTGACCTGCGGCGTGACCTTCACGTTCGGCGGGCTGCGCATCACCACCGACGGCGAGGTGCTCAACACCGACTATCGTCCGATCCACGGGCTCTATGCCGCGGGCGAACTCGTCGGCGGGCTGTTCTATTTCAACTATCCCGGCGGCTCGGGTCTGATGGCGGGCTCGGTATTCGGCCGCATCGCCGGCAATACCGCCGGCCGCGCCGGCAAGAATTGAGCGCGCGGTTCGTAGCCTGGATGAAGCGCGGAACGCGCGTAATCCAGGGATGGGCTGTCGGGTGGGTGAGGGGTTTACCCGGATTGCGCTTCGCTCCATCCGGGCTACGGGATGACGATGCGACAATACAGGGTCATGGGCTGGTGCCGCCGCCGTCAGGCGGCGGGCCGGCGGTTGGCGCTTTGATCACGATCCATAATGTCATGTCCCAGGCGTTGCGGAGGCTCGCCACCATCAAGGTCAGCAGCGCCGCCGCGATCACGTCGGGCGCCGCCGTCGATCGCATCATGAGCAGCGCCGCAGTTACGATCAGCATCAGATATCCGAGCGCCGGAAGCGAGGCATAGAACAGGCGATCGCCGAGATCGACCTTGAACCGATGCTGGAGCGTGAATTGCAGCAAAATGCTCCCGCAATAGATCGCGCCGGCGATCCCCTCGGCGCCGAGCAGCACGCTCAGCGTGACCCAGTTGTGGTTGGGGATAGTGCACAGCAGGCAGACCATGAGCACCGCCACGAAATGCACGACCGTCGGCGTGAGGAACGTCTGCATCGCCGCGCGGTGATCTTCGTTGAAGTAGCTTGAGCCGATCGACGCCGCGACGAACATCAGACCGACCAGCGTTGCCGATGCCGTTCCGACCAGCACGAAGAAGTCATGCCAATCGTGAAACAGTTCCGCCGGCAGATGGGGCATTCGTTTCGACCTGGTTGATTTAAAAGCCCTGCGCTTGAGAGCGCTGCGCGTCACCCGTCGAGCTCTTTGTAGTGCCGGAATATGCCCTGCTCGTTGAAGGGGATGCGCCGCTCCGAGACGAGATAAGCTGCGATGCGCGGGCGCCTCGCGACTGCATCGTGCAGCGCGACGGTACGCGGACTCTTTTTTTCCATGCGCGCGGTCGCCGTCGGGAACGCGTAACGCAATCCCTCGACCATCTGGAACAGCGACAGGTCGGCATAGGTGCGCTTGCGACCGAGGAGATAGGTGCCGCCGCTGCGTTCCAGCACACGCTCGAAGTAACCTAAGAATTTCGGCGCGCGATTTTTGCGGAAATCCGCGGCGCGCTGCTTCGCCTCTCGGCGCTGATCCTCGAAATAGAGACTGCCGGCAATCGGGTGGTGGGTGTCGTGGACCTCGTCGACGAAGTCGGCGATCGTCAGCTGCAGCTGATGGGTCCACAGCCGCCCGTCGTCGCTGCGCGGCGCGAGGTCGTGGCGCGCCCCGAGGAACAGCAGGATGTTGGCCGTCTGCGCGATCAAGCGTTCGCCGCTCTTGAGAAAGGGCGGCGCGAACGGCGGATGCTTGATGCGGCTGCCGTCGAGCAGCTTCATCATCGCCGGCATGCCGTTCTTGCCCGGCTTGCGCGCCACGTCGACATAGCGCGCGCCCGCTTCTTCGAGCGCGAGACGCACGAATTCGCCGCGCCCCTGGATCGTGGGCCAATAATAGAGCTCATACGCCATCGCATGCGCCTCCGTCCGATGCCGATCGATTCAACCACATGAACAACGTTTCGTCATTCCGGGGCGCCGGAGCGAAGCGAGGCAAGCCCGGAATCCATGAACACGGACCGAGAAACATGGATTCCGGGCTCGCCGCTGCGCGGCGCCCGGAATGACGGGCCAGGCATGACTGCCTGCGCGGCAGTGATGCATCGGCTGCTGCCGCGCTCCCCCGCTGCCGCATCCGGTCCGGTCGTCGCGCGCTTGCTTGCGGCGACCAACGATGCCACAACCGCAGCCCTCACCTTCGCACAAAACCAGCAGAGAGAAATCGCCTATGCGTACGGTTGCCCTTGAGGAGCATTTTTCGGTACCGGCGGTGGCCCGCCGCATCGACCCGGCCGTCGTCGCCCGCCGCGGCTTCAGGCAGCGCACCCTGCCGCAGCAGGGCCCGAATCCGCTCGAACTGCTGCCCGAGATCGGCGAAAAGCGCCTCAAATCGATGGACGAATCCGGCGTCGACTTTGCGGTGCTGTCGAACAGCGGTCCGGGCGCCGATCTCGTCGGCGGCGAGGATGGCGTCGTCATGGCCCGCGAGTTCAACGACTATCTGGCCGACGTCATCAAACGCCATCCCACCCGGTTCGGCGGCTTCGCGGCCCTGCCGATGCAGACGCCCGATGCTGCGGCCAAGGAGTTCGTGCGTTCGGTGAAGCAACTCGGGTTCGTCGGCGCGATGATCCACGGCACCATCATGGTGCTCGACTTCGAACGAGTTGCGCTTCCTCGACCATCCGAGCTACGACCCGATCCTGGCGGCGGCGGTCGATCTCGACGTGCCGATCTACATTCATCCCCACATTCCGCCGGAAGCGATACGGCAGACCTATTTCGCCAACCTGCCGGGGGGCACCGGGCGCGTGCTCGAAACCGCAGGCTGGGGATGGCATTCGGAAACCGCGGTGCATGTGCTGCGCATGGTGTTGGCGGGCACCTTCGATCGGCATCCGAAGCTGAAGGTCATCATCGGCCACATGGGCGAAATGCTGCCGATGATGATGGCGCGCGCCGACGAGGTGTTCGCCAGCGACGTCGGGCATCTCAAGCGGTCGGTCACGCAGACGATCCATGATCAGGTCTGGCTGACGACCAGCGGCATCTTCACCGAGCCGCCGTTCCTCGCCGCGCTGCTGACGTTCGGCATCGACCGCCTGATGTTCTCGGTCGACTACCCCTATGCGCCCAACGCCAAAGGCCGCCAGTTCCTCGATCGCCTGACGATCGCGCCCGCCGACATGGTCAAGCTCACCCACGGTATCGCCGATGCGCTCATGCGGCTGAAGGCGAAATAGGCGCGCGCCCCCGGCGATTGTCTTTGCTGTTCCGGCGCCGGTTTTCGACCGGCCCCGGAACGACGAGGGTTTCGGCTATCGTGCCGTGATGCCCGCCGCTTTGATGATGGGCCACCACTTGTCGATCTCCGCTTTCTGGTAGGCGCCGAAGGCTTCCGGCGTCAGCTGATCGGGCGGCGGGATGACCTGGCCCAAGTCCTTGAAGTGCTGGCGGATCGTGGGATCGTTCAGCGCGTCGACCACGGCGGCATTGAGCGCAGCGACGACGTCTTTCGGTGTCCCCTTGGGCGCCCAGATTCCGTTCCAGGACGAGAGATAGAAGCCGGGAAAACCGGCCTCGTCCACGGTCGGAACGTTCGGGGCCTGCGCAAGACGGGTTTTCGAGAGCACCGCATAAATCCTGACCCGGTCGTCGTTCAGGAACGGCAGGAAGACCGATGCCTGGTTCATGATCACGTCGACCTGGCCGGCCATCAGGTCGGCGAGCGCGGGCGCGCCGCCACGGTAGTGAATGAGCTGCACGGACGCGCCGGTGAGATGCTGCAACATCACGCCGGCAACATGCGGTGACGTGCCGACGCCGGATGTGGCGACGAGCACCTTGTCGCCGTTCACCTTCACCCACGCTATCAATTCGCTGAGATTCTTCGCCGGGATCGTCGTGCGCGACGTCATGAACAGCGGGTTTTCCGGAAGCAGCACCACCGGCTCGAAATCGGTCACGACGTCGTAATTGAGATTGTAGATCGCGCCGTTGACGACGCCGGTGCTCCAGCTGCCGACGCCGAGCGTATAACCGTCGGGGGCGGCGCGCGCGACGCGCCCCATGCCGATGCTGCCGCCGGCCCCGGACACATTTTCGATGACGATGCTCTGCCCAAGCGTTGCGCGCAGGCGATCGGACAGAATGCGCGGCACCACGTCGGACGGGCCGCCGGCGGGAAACGGCACGACCATCGTGATGGGGCGAACCGGAAAGACCTCGGCCGCGCGGCCGCCAATGGTCTGGACGGCGATCGCAAATGCAGCGATCAGCAACAGCCTGTTCATGTCGCGCACCTCTTGGCCGCGATTGCGACCTTCCGCAAAATCGAACCCAGCGTAGCATGGCCGCGGAAGCGGTCACTGCAAAGCGCGGACCAAGGCGGATTTCGGGTGGCGCCGCCGGGCAAGCTTTGACAGCAAGGTAGCCTTGATCCCCTGTCTCGTTGGAGCATTTGCCATGCCGCGTTACCGTTCGCAAGAAGCCAATCGACGTCCCCTCCGACGAATGATGACGTCCGCTGGCAGGCGGTCCAGCGCCGCGATCGCGCCGCCGACGGCAGCTTCTTCTATGCCGTACGCACGACCGGCGTTTACTGTCGGCCATCGTGCGCGGGGCGGTTGCCGTTGCGGAAAAACGTAGAGTTCCACGCAAGCTGCGCTGAGGCGGAGCGCGCCGGTTTTCGCGCCTGCAAGCGCTGCCGTCCGAACCAAGCGGCGTCCGGCCGGAGCACCGCATGACGCCGCTGCGCGCCCGGGCAAACTCCGCGCCGCTCCCGCTCGATGCGCGCGTTGCCGGGCTCGACTGGACGGCGCTTGCCGCCGACCTCGATGCGCACGGCTGCGCTGTCGCCGGTCCGTTGCTGAGCGCGGACGAATGCGCGGCGCTCGTTGCGTGCTATGGAGCTGACCAGCAGTTCCGCAGTCGCATCGTCATGGCGCGGCACGGGTTCGGCCGCGGCGAATACAAATATTTCGCTTATCCGCTGCCGGAGCCGGTCGTGGCGCTGCGCGCCGCGCTCTATCCGCCGCTCGCCGCCATCGCCAACCGACTGGAACGCAGCGCTCGGCACGGACGTGCGCTATCCGGGCGAGCACCGCGCCTTTCTCGACGCAATGTCACGCCGCCGGGCAGACGCGGCCGACGCCGCTGCTGCTGCAATACGGTGCCGGCGACTACAACTGCCTGCACCAGGACATTTACGGCGAGCACGTCTTTCCGCTCCAGGTCGCGATCCTGCTGTCGCGAGCCCGGCAGCGATTTCGCGGGCGGCGAGTTCGTGCTCACCGAGCAGCGCCCGCGCATGCAGTCGCGCGCCGAGGTCGTGCCGCTCGCCCAGGGCGAAGGCGTGATCTTTCCGGTGCATCATCGTCCGGTGCGCGGGCACCCGCGGCGTCTACCGCGTCACCATGCGCCACGGCGTGAGCCGCCTGCGTGCGCGGCCGACGCCACACGCTCGGCATCATCTTCCACGACGCGCGGTAACCGAACTGTCCGGGAGACGGGGTGGCAATAGCAGCATGCGGTGCGCGCTTCCTTTCTTTCCCTCCCCCGCTTGCGGGGGAGGGTAGGGAGGGGGCCCTCGCCGCGAGTCAGTGCCGTGGAGGGTTCCCCCTCCCCGCCCTCCCCCGCGAGCGGGGGAGGGGAAATTGGCGGCGAGCGAGAAGCAAAAAGCACCGCAGCCCAGCAATGCGATTGCCCTGCGCAAAACGGGAGCGCGCCAAACGCCACTATCCCCCGAGCCGCTCCGCGAAGAAGCGCAGCGCGCGGGCGATGGCGTCCTGCTGCGCGGCGGCGTTGGCGTCGACGCTCTGGCGCTTGCGGCCGGGGTCGTCGAAGTCGTGCGTCGCGCCGGGATAGAGCTTGATGTCGATCGCCCCGTTTTCCGCCCGGCTGCGCGCGACGAGGTCGGCGCACACCTTCGGCGATACTTCTTCGTCGGCGGTGCCGTGCAGCACCATGACCGGCGCATACGGGCGATAGCCGGATTCGAAGTGATCCTTGAGACGGCATGCCGGATAGAACGCGAGCGCGGCCCGGAATCCCGCGCCGTTGCGGCCGGGCGCATCGGTTGCCATCGTCGCGAGCGTCGCGCTGCCGCCGTTCGACCAGCCCTGCAGGCCGATGCGGTTGCCGTCGACATCGCGCCGCTGGCGCAGATAGGCGAGCGCGCCGTAGGCATCGAGCGGACGCACCGTCACTTCGTCGAGCTCCGCCGGACGCAAGTCATAGCTGAAGCGCGGAAAGCCCTGCGCATAACCGCGCGGCCCAAATCCGTCGACCAGGAGCGCGACGTAGCCTTGCGAGGCCCACAGCTCGCCCCAGGCGCGATGCCGCTGCGACAGCGTCGTCGCGTCGTAGCGGCCATCGGCCAAACTCGAATACGCGCCGGCGCGGCCGTGCATCATCACCACCGCCGGCGCCGGAGCGCGCCGCTTTGCGGGCAGGTAGAGATAGCCGACCAGCATCGTGCGCCCATCGGCGCTGGGAAACGTGACGCGTTGAGGCAGCGAGTCCGCGGCGGCGGCCGATGCCGATAGCAGGATTGCGACCATAGCCGCGAACAGGACCTTCATCGAAACGCTCCCAAAGTGCTTCCCCGTTTAGTCGCGCAAGCGCGGCATTGCGGGTGTGATGACCATCACGGACGATGCGATTGCGCGCTTGTTCCGAGGCCTCGTGCCGAAGCGGCGCCGGCGCTGGCGTGCGCCTCGCGCTTCGCGTCCGACGATTCGCAACGCCGAGCCGTTGCTAACCGCTGGTAATCTCTTGGTTTTTGCCTCTCAACAGGCTCGCGAACGGCCTCGGTTTTCCCTGAGAACAGGGAAAATAACAGGGAAAGTCATTTTTTCGGCCCTCCACGACTCCGCCTCGGTTGAATTTTGCCCATGATTGCAAAACGATACGCCGCTTTCCCTGGCGCCCCGAACAGCGAACGCATGTCGCGCGAACAGCGAATGCCAGCAGCCGACCGGCAGTCGTCTCGCCCACGCGGGATCGCCGCCCCAAGCCGCGCGAGCGAAGCGACCCGAACTCCAGAGCGCGGACAGCAGCAAGGTGATCCAGCATCGTCCCTGAGAGCATCACCCGCGGAGCCGGAGGTCGTTGCTGCGAGGTCACGATGTCTCACTCCGTTGTATCTGTGCGAAGTCCGGCAGGGGAAAGTTCATAGGAATATTATCACATTTTCGGCATTCGGCAACCGGAAACGATCTGCTTCGCCGCAGGGCCGAGAGGAACGGAGGGGACATCGCGCTCGCGGCGCCGGTTCGCTGCGATAAGTCGCGATCGCCGCGATGAACTGCACTTCGAAATAGAGCTTGTATGACGGCGACAGTTGATCACCGCGATGGTTGCTGTGACTTTCCCGCTCTTCAATCGAATACGTCCGTCACAACGCCGTCGCGGACGACGACGCCGTCGTCGAGCGCGATGGTGGTGCGCATCACCGGAATGTCGAAGTGGCCCGCGGTGTAGCGGCCGGCGAACTCGTTCGCGCCGGTCGAGAACAGGAAATTGCCGGCCACGGCGCGCAACTCCGTGCCGTTGGTGTCGCGTCGGTCGTACATGGCGAGGGCCTCGTAGCGCGCCCGCTCGTTGAGGCCGAACCCGACGTGGGACACCGCGAAAGCCTCGCGGTCGCCCCACGCTTCGAGGTAGCGCCGCATCATTTCGACATCGGTGCCCTCGCCTTCGATGTCGGTGACGTAGTCGGCCTCGATCGTCAGCCGCACCGGCGTCTCGATGTAGCGCTTGAAGGTGAGGTTGATGTCGCCGTGATCGAGCACGAGCACGCCGTTGACGGTCGCTGCCTTTGGAAAACTAACCACGATGCCGCCCGGCCAGTGGGCGAGCGTGCCCGGCCGATCGGTCCAGCCCCAGATGCCGACGGTCGTTGCGCCGGTCATGTCGATGTCGAGATCGGTGCCGGCCTGCGATGTCACGTGCATGCTTTTCGATGCGCGCAACATTTTGGTGGCAGCGCGCACGCGCCGCTCCAGCGCGGCGTCAGGTGCCATCCGCTCCAGCGCCTCGGGGTGCTCGTTGGAGATGACAAGGATGCGGGCGCCGGCCTTGAGGATCGCGGAGGTTTCGGGCGCATGCATCAGCCCTTCGAGCGTACAGTCGACGACGAAGTTCGATTGTTGCAGGGCGGCGACGACCGGCGCGAGCCTGCCGATCGCTTCGCTGGCGCCGGTCGAGCGCACCGGCACCGGATGGCGGTTGCGCGGCGTCGGCACGACGAGGTGATACGCGCGCGCACCGAGCCGATGGAGCGCGAGCTCGGCAAGCTGCACATTGAGCGCGCGCGATTGTGTCTCGGACAGGATCGCGGCGATGTACCCGGACTTGACGGCGCAGCGCTCGAACACCTCGCAAAAGGCGTCGATCCATTTGCCTTCGATGCGATCCGCGAACATGCGCAGCTCCGCTGCTAATTCGTCGCCATTAGCCTATGCCGAAATCCGGTCGGCGTCATGACGCGGTTGTTGCGGCGGCAACTCGTAGCCCGGATGAGGGACCGCGCTCTGCGGTGCCGATATCCGGGGTCGGCGATGCGAGGGGCGAAGTCAGCCCCGGATGTCGCTGCGCTCATCCGGGCTACACGCGACCCGAGGTGCGCAGCTACTGAACAGGCGGTCGATGCGGAATGAATAGCCGAGGCCGAAGATGTAAGCCGGCGCATTGCGGTTGAGGCCGACGCCAATGTGGAAATCGACCTGTTGGGTGTCGGTGAGGCGATAGCCGCCGCCCGAATTGAGCGGTGGCTCGGGCCGCCGTTGATCGGAAAGTCGCCGACATATTCGACGAACAAGAACGAACGCTCGCCGAATTCCCGCTCGATCACGAAGGTGGTCTGGTTGGCGTACTTGTTGATCGGATCATCGGGGGTGAAGAAATTCGTCACCATCCCGTTGATGCTCCACCTTGGTGATTTCGACCGACCACGGGAACTGCAGATAGGGCTGCACGCCAGGTCCGGCGATGCCGACAGCGCCGGTCGGCAGCGCCGCGCCGATGGTCATGGAGAGGTCGACTTTGCCCGGCACCGGGCTGATCTGCCATTTCACCGCCGGCGCGACATCGCCGAAGCCCGAAGCGGCGAGGCCGCGGAATGGGGTGGTGTAATTCGGAATATCGACCAGCACCTCGAGGCACGGCGCAATGCCGAGGCGCAGCCTGCTGTTGGTGCCGTCGAAGACCTCGCCGCCATCGCGGCGGCTGAGATTGATGCCGTTTTCACTTTGGAAACTGCCGACCGGCACCACGACGCTCGAATTGGTGACGTCGGGGCGATCGGTCGCGATCGGCGAAGTGTTCTGGGTGCAGTTGTCGGCGGCGGCAGCGATCGTGGCAATGCAAACACTCGCCGGAAACAAGATCAACAGCGATAGGGTGCGAAGAACGTTCATGCGTTCGCCCGCCGCCCCCCGCGCGCCGGCCAAAGAATGCTCCGGCAGGAAACCGGGACGCCTCTCCTTGGCACGTTTATGGGCCGGCGTGAATTCGGGAATGCCAAAGCGCGGGAATATTTTCGAATCGGCGTTCTCGGGTCGCGCGCGGGGCGCCTCGTCGCCCTTAAAAGAAGTGGCCGGGATTCAGCCCGGCCACCGCGACGTTTTCAAATGAATGGCGCGCTTACTTCATCGCGTCGTAGATCTTGTGGGTCCAGGCGCCTTCGGGCTTCTTGGTGATGACCGGGTCGGAGCCGCCCGACAGGAGCTCGGAGACCGTGCGGTCGTAGTCGGCGGGGTTGAGCTTGCCGTCGCCGGTGTCGAGGAGCTTCGCGATTTCGCCCATCATGCGCTTCTGGTGCTTTTCCGTCTGGGCGCCGGTGGTGTCGGCGGCCAGCACGATCTTGGTCGCATCATCGACATTCTTGCGGGCGTAGTCCCAGCCCTTCATGGAGGCTTTGACGAACTTCGCCATGCGGTTGACGAAGTTGCCGTCGCCGAGCTTGCCTTCGAGGACGTAGAGCCCGTCCTCCAAGGTCGCGACCCCTTCGTCCTCGTATTTGAAGACGACAAGTTGGCTCGGCTTGTAGCCGGCGTCGATGACCTGCCAATACTCGTTGTAGGTCATGGTCGAGATGCAATCGGCCTGCTTCTGAATCAGCGGATCGACGTTGAAGCCCTGCTTGAGCATCTTCACGCCGCCTGGCGAGCCGTCGGTCTTGATCTTGAGCTTCGACATCCATGACAGGAACGGATACTCGTTGCCCGAGAACCATACTCCGACGGTGCGGTTCTTGAGATCGATCGGCTTCTTGATGCCGGTTTCGGCGCGGCAGGTGATCTCGAGGCCGGACTTCTTGAACGGCTGCGAGATGTTGACGAGCGGCACGCCTTTCTCGCGCGCGGCGAGCGCCGACGGCATCCAGTCAATGATGACATCGGCGCCGCCGCCGGTGATCACCTGCGGCGGCGCGATGTCGGGGCCGCCGGGAAGGATCGTCACGTCGAGGTCGGCATCCTTGTAGTAGCCCTTGGCCTGGGCGACGTAGTAGCCGGCGAATTGCGCCTGGGTCACCCATTTCAGCTGGATCGTGACCTTCTCGGCGGCATTCGCTGCGCCGGCGGCGAGACCGCCGAGCAGGATGCCGGTCGCAATTGTCAGTGTTCTTTTCATGTCAACAGTCTCCAACTACGAACCGCCGAGTCAGGTCCGATAGGACGGGTGCCAAAAGGTCGTCGCACGCTCGGCGAGCGCGACAATCCCGTAGAACGCCATGCCGGCGATCGCGGACAGCGCGATCTCGGCCCAAACCATTGCGAGCGACATTCTGCCGACCTCGGTCGAAATGCGAAAACCGATTCCGAGCGTCGGCGTCCCGAAGAACTCGGCCACGATGGCGCCAATGAGCGCCAAAGTCGAGTTGATCTTCAGGCCATTGAAGATGAACGGCAGCGCCGCTGGCAGGTGCAGCTTCATCAGCGTCTGCGCCGGCCGTGCGCCATAGGAGCGCATCAGGTCGCGCTCCATGCTGCCGGCGGCGGCAAGGCCCGCAAGCGTGTTCACCAGCATGGGGAAGAAGGTGATGATCGCGACGACGGCGGTCTTCGAGGGCCAGTCGAAGCCGAACCACATCACCATGATCGGCGCGATGCCGACGATCGGCAGCGCCGACACGAAATTGCCGAGCGGGAGCAGGCCCTTTCCGAGGAATACGTAGCGATGGGCGATGATCGCGACGATGAAACCCGCGCCGCAGCCGATGGCATAGCCCGACAGCACGCCGCGCACGAAGGTCTGCACGAAGTCCTGGCCCAGCAGCGGCAAAGCCCCGAAGAACTGCGTCGCGATCGCGCCTGGCGCCGGCATCAGCACGCTCGGCACGCCGAAGCCCCGTACGACCACCTCCCACAAGTAGATCACGAAGGCGCCGAACAGCAGCGGGATCACGATGTCGTTCACGCGGCGCAGCGCCTGATGGCGCCACCGCAAGCCGGACAGCTGCGTCACCACGAGACCGGCGGCGAGCCAGGTCCCGAGCACGATCGCCCAGAATCCGAGCCGCGCCATGCCCGCGACGCCTGGGTCGGCAAGGAGTTCGAGCGCCGCCGCGCAGCCGAGGATCACGCCGGCGAAGCCGAGCACGACCGAGGCCACGCGATGCCAAGGTGCGAGCGCGAACAGCGCCACGGCCGCAAGCGTCATCGCCAGCGCGCCTCCATGGGACGAAAGGCTTACGTCAGGGCCGATCGGCAGCACCAGCGCGCCGAGCACGAGCAGCGCCGCGACCAAGAACCCGACCGTTGTCACGGCCGCGCCCCCATGTGCCGCAGCGTCCATCGCTCGACGATGCCGACGATGCCGACAAGGATCGCGGCAAGGAGTGCCGCCGCAAACAGCGCCGCCCAGATCTGCAGCACCTGGCCGTAGTAGGAGCCGGTGAGGAGACGTGCGCCGAGACCAGCCTGGGCGCCGGTCGGCAATTCGCCGACGATCGCGCCGATGAGCGAGATCGTGACCGCGACCTTGAGGCTCGTGAACAGGAACGGCACCGACGCCGGGCAGCGCAGCTTCCAGAAAATCTGCGCCGGGGTCGCCGACCAGGTGCGCATCAGGTCGCGCTGGATCGGATCGGGCGAGGTGAGGCCCTTTACCATGCCGATGGTGACGGGAAAGAAGCAGAGATACGCCGAGATGAGCGATTTCGGTAAAAGCCCGCGCAGGCCCAGCGAGCCGAGCACCACGATGACGATCGGCGCGACGGCGAGGATCGGCACCATCTGCGAACAGATGATCCAGGGCAGCAAACTGCGCTCCAGCGTTCGAATGTGAACGATGAGGACAGCAAGCAATATGCCAAAGGCGGCGCCGAGCGCGAAGCCGACCACGGTCGCCGAGAGCGTGACGTAGCTGTGATAGACGAGGCTGCGCGGGGAATCCGGCGGATAGCCGAACACGCTGTCCACGAACTGCGCGACGATCTGGTGCGGCGCCGGCAGCAACGGCCGTTCGGCATCCATCGTACCCGCGACGACGTCGAGATAGGTGTAGGGCATGTCCTCGCGCTCGAACGCGTCGCGCACCAGCGATGCATTCATGGCGACGGCGGCGACGTACCAGATCACGACCAGCACCAGGACAACGACGACGACCGGGATGCGATCGGCGATGAAGGGACGATGCCAAAAGGAGCGTGCACGGGGGCGCGCTTCCTGCCGAGGTCGAGCGTGCTAGTCGTCATAGGAATGACCCGAGCGGAGCCCGACGCGCACCCGGTGGGCGATCTTCATGAATTCGGGCGTTTCGCGGATTTCGAGCGTCCGGTCGCGCGGAAAATCGCACGGAATCACATCGATAATCCGGCCCGGGCGCGGCGACATCACCACGATGCGCGTCGACAGGAACACCGCTTCCGGGATCGAGTGGGTGACGAACAGCACCGTCTTGCCGGTGCCCTCCCACAGCCGCAGCAATTGCTCGTTGAGGTGATCGCGGACGATCTCGTCGAGCGCGCCGAACGGCTCATCCATCAGGAGCAATGCCGGTTCGAACGACAGGGCGCGGGCGATCGATGCGCGCTGCTGCATGCCGCCTGACAGCTGCCATGGGAACTTGCGCTCGAAGCCCGCGAGATTGACAAGCTTGAGATAGCGCTCGGCGCGCGCCCGCCGCTCCGCGGGGGCAATCCCCATGATCTCCAGCGGCAGCATCACGTTGCGCTCGACGGTCCGCCACGGATAGAGCGCCGGCGCCTGGAAGATGTAGCCGTAGTGCCGGCCGAGCCGCGCCTGTTCCGCGCTCACCCCGTTGACCAGCACCGTGCCGTCGGTCGGCTGCTCGAGATCGGCGATGACGCGCAGCAAGGTGGTCTTGCCGCAGCCGGACGGGCCGATGAAGGAGACGAAATCGCCGGTCGACACCTGCAGATCGACCTTCGACAGCGCCTCGACCTTGCCGTCGGCGGTCTCGAAGGTGAGCGAGACGCCCCGGATGTCGACTGCAAGGGATCCGCCGGCGGATTGTGTGCGGTCGCCCGGCAACTCCGCGGTGGTTTGCATCAGTCTGCGAGCCGTGTTCTTTCTTGGCGCGTTTTGCTGCTCTCAAGGGCGCGAAACGCCCGCTCTTTGATGATCTTGGCACATGCGACGGAGAGGCGAAACATCGCCTTCCGGCCAATTTACAATCGCGCCTAATGTTTATTCAGAGCGGAATCAATTTGGGCAGATGTCTGCGATTGCGGGAACTTGTCGCCATCAAGCGCATGGCGATGCGCCGCGATGTAGCGTAAGGGCCGATGAGTTCAGACGATCTCAAGCGGGCACTCGGTATTTTTCCCCTCCCCCGCGTGCGGGGGAGGGCTGGGGAGGGGGCACGCTCCACGGCACGAAATTGCGGACAGGCCCCCTCCCTGACCCTCCCCCGCAAGCGGGGGAGGGGAAAGAAAAGGACGCGACGCGAAGGCGGGAGCGGAGCGGAAGCTTTGTGTAGCTGGCAAATGATTACAGATGCGCGATGCGCGGCATCACTTCGGTGCGCATCAGTTCGAGCGAGCGCAGCGCTTCTGGAAGCGTCATCTTGCCGAAGAACAAGTAGGCCAGAAGATAGTTGATGCCGAGTTCTGCCGGTCTGGCGCTCGATCGCGGCGACGACCGTGTCGGGCGCGCCGGCGATCACCGAACCATCGGCGATGGCATGATCGAGCGTCGCAGGGCGCGGCACGTTGAGGCGCGCCGTCAGATCGGTCGCGCCGTGGTGATCGCGCAGCCAGTTGAGCAAACTCACGTGATGCGCGATCGCAGGGCCGGCGATGCGCCGCGCTTCGGCATCGGTATCGGCAACGACGATGTTGCGCAGCACGCCGATCGCGGTGCCGCCGCGGAACTCGGCCTTCGGCAATGCCGCGCCGCCGCGCTTGGTGAGGGCCACGCGAAACGCATCGATATTCTTCTTGGCGAAGTCGGTCGGGCCGAGGCTCACGAAATGCATCCCCTCCTCGCCGGCAAACGTCGAGCCGATCGCATTCGAGGAGCCATACCAGAAGGCCGGATGCGGTTGCTGCAGCGGGCGCAGCGGCAGCGGCACGTCCTTGTAGGTGAAGTGCGGTCCGGAATGATTGAGCGTCTCTGCCGTCAGCCCGGTGCGGATGCAGTTGTACGCATCGGTGAAAATCTCGCGCGAGCGATCGTGATCGATGTGGTGATAGCCGAGTTCGAACGGCGACACGCCGCGCCCGACCCCGATCTCGAAGCGCCCGTGGCTCAAATGATCGAGCATGCAGATTTCCTCGACCAAGCGCAGCGGCGAAATCAGCGGCAGGAGGTAGACGAGCGGGCCAAGCCGCATGCGCTTCGTGACCCGCGCCACTGCGCCGAGGTAGGCGCCCGGCGCCGGCACCATATTGAGCGGCGTTGCATGATGCTCGGCGGTGTGGAGGCAGTAGATGCCGGCCTCGTCGGCCGCGGCCGCGAAGGTGAGACGTTCGTCGAAGAGCGTAAACAGCGGGCGATCCGCCTGCCCGACATGGTCGAAGAGTCCGACTCGCATTGTTGTCCTGCATTGATGGTTTTGTGATGCGCCATCCTACGCGCTCAGGCGGCAAAGCATAAGCCTTCGCCGCGGTGGCTTATTTCCCGAGACGCAGCGAATTCGATATGATCGATGCAGTCGCCGCATAGCGGCGCAGCCGGAGGGGAAACGATGACCGCGAATTCGTTCGTCGCAACCGCATCGATCGGCGGACTCGCGTTCCTGGCGTGGCTATGCCCCGCAACGAATGCGCAGGCGCGCATCACCGAAGTGGTGGTCACGGCGACAGAGTCGCCGGCTTTCGGCGGCCAGAGTTTTGGCCCGGTCGGCCCCTACGAACGCATCAGCGGTCATCTCGTAGGCGAGGTCGATCCCAAGGATCCGCGCAATGCGATCATCGTTGACCTCGATCTCGCACCTCGCAACGCGCGCGGCATGGTGAGCTACTCGGCCGAGTTCCAGCTGCTGCGGCCGGTCGCGCGCGGCAAAACGAGCAAGCTCCTTTTCGAGATCACCAATCGCGGCCGCACCAACGCGCTCGAACTTCTCAACGATTCCAAGACAGGGAACGATGTCACGACAGCGGGCGATCCCGGCAACGGCTTCCTGATGCGCGCGGGCTACGCGCTGCTCGAAATCGGCGCCGACGTCACGGCGCCGCACAATGGCAAGCTCTTCTCCGCAACGGCCCCCATTGCCCGAAATCCCGACGGCTCGTCGATCACGGGTCGTCGCGGTCGAGGAATTCGTCATCGACAAGAATGCAAAGCCGGCACAGCAGCGGCTCACCTATCCGGCCGCAAGTCCTGACAAATCGCAGGCAAGCCTCACGGTGCGCAAGAACTACGCCGACACGCCGATACCGGTCCCGGCGGAGGCCTGGGACTATGTCGATGCCAAGCTCAACAGCGTGAAACTGACGTCCGGCAATTTCGGCGGGCCTGGGTCTTTCGGACTGACGGCGCTTTACGAGTTCACCTACGTGGCGAAGGACCCGGTCGTGGTCGGGCTCAGCTTCGCGGCGATCCGCGATGCTGCAACGTTCCTGCGCAACGCAGAGACCGACGACAAGGGCATGCCCAATCCGCTCGTCGGCGAAGCAAAGTCGATCTACACTTTCTGCTCGTCGCAGCCGTGTCGCATCATGCATGACTTCGTGCAATTCGGCTTCAACCAGCCGGAGCGCGCAGCCGCGGTCGCGCCGAAGGTGTTCGATGGGATTCTCAACTGGAAGGCGGGGGGCGGCGGCACGTTCTCGAACTATCGGTTTTCCCAGCCGGACCGCACGCATCGTCAGCACATCGGCCGATGGACGCCGGAATACCAGTTTCCCTTCGCCGACCAGATGCTGACCGATCCGGTCACCGGCAAGACCGACTCGCGGCTGCGTCGCTGCACCGAAAGCGGCAGCTGCCCGAAAATCTTCGAGGCCAATTCTGCCAACGAATACTGGGCCAAGGCCGCGTCGATGATGCAGACCGACAGCGCCGGGC
>CAWEAS010000019.1:0-16839 GCA_963807015.1 uncultured Alphaproteobacteria bacterium
GCCGAAACAGCTCAGGCGGTGCTGCCGGCATCAACGGTCAGGACCGTACCCGTGATGCTCTTCGCCTTGTCGCCGAGCAGGAACTCGACGGCATCGGCAACATCATCGACCGCCGGAAGCCGCTTCAACGCACTGCGCCGCACGATCCTCTCGCGCGTCTCGTCCTGGAGACCTTCGGTCATCTCGGTGTCGAGGAAGCCTGGCGCGACGGCGTTGACGTTGACGCCCATGCGTCCGACCTCGCGCGCGAGCGAGCGCGTGAAGCCGACCATCGAAGCCTTGGTGGCGGCATAGACCGAGAGCCCGCTGTAGCCGGTCGACGCCACGATCGAGGTGACATTGATGATGCGGCCGCCGCCGTCCGCCATCATCGACCGCACCACGTATTTGGTGAAAACGATGGGCGACAGCGTATTGAGCCGCACCGTCTGCTCGATCTTCGAGGTGTGCATCAGCGACAACGCGCCGTCGGTGCCGACGGCTGCATTGTTGACGAGCCCATAGAGCGGACCGAATTGCTTGCGCAGCCCGGCGACGAAGCGCGGAATGCCATCGACGTCGCTGAGGTCGAACGGCGCGAACCGGATCGCCCCCGCGGTCCCGCCATCGGCCATGATCTTGGCAAGCTCGGCGCCCTCTTTGCGCGCAACCGCAATGGGCGCATAGCCCGCGTCGGCAAGCCTTCGCACGATGCCAAGCCCGAGGCCGCGGCTGCCGCCGGTGACGACGACGTTACGCATGGCGCACAAGCTTGCCGGTGGCAGAGACATCAAGGCTCGGGACAAACCGGATCATCGCGGGCACCTTGTGCGGCGGAAGCTCGCTGCGGCAGATCGCCAGGATTTCGCGCTCGGTGGCGGCCACACGCTCCGCGCTTGCGCCCGCCTCGCCTTTCAACACCACGTCGGCCGCGACGATCGCGCCGGTGATCGGATTGCGCCGCGCCCGCACCAATGATGCCCAAACGTCAGTGTGCCGGTTGATGACCGCCTCGACCTCCTCGGGATGAACCTTCTGTCCGCCGACGTTGATGATGCCGCCCTTGCGGCCGACGAAGTGGTAGCGATCGCCGGTAAGCTCCACCATGTCGCCGGTGTCGACGAAGCGCTCGTCGTCGAGCAGCGGCTTGGCGTCGGGTCCGACATAGCCCGATGCGGTGCGCGCCGAGCGCAGCCGCAGCGATCCGTCTTCGATCTTGATATCGACCTCGCCCTGCCCGACGCGAACGAAGCTCGCCGGAAAACCGGCCAGGCCGTCGTTCACTTCAAACGCGACGCCCGCTTCGGTCGAGGCGTATGCGTGGCCGACCGCGGCTTGCGGAAAAAACACGCGCAGCTGATCGAGAATCGCCTGATCGGCGATCTCGCCCGAGAGGCGAACGTAGCGCGGCGCAATCGTTTTCGCCGCTGGAACTCATGAGCGCGCGCCGCCAGTGCGACGGAGTACCGGAGAGGTGCGTCACGCCGTGCGCCGCGAGGCACGCGAGGTGCTCGGCGACCGGCTCGCCTGCGCTCGACAGGATCAGCGAGCCGCTGCCGACGACCGCGCGGAAGAAGATCTGCAACCCACCGTAGCGGCGGATGTCGTAGAACGTGCCCCAGACCGGCGGCGACGCGATCGGCTTGATCGGCGCGGTCAGGCTCGCAACGTCGTGCCGCACCATCTTGGGCACGCCGGTCGTGCCGGACGTGAGCAGGAGCCATTCGGTGCGCCGATCGCCGCGCGGGATATCGCCACGCGGCTCGATCCTGGTGGCAGCCGCGACATGGAGCGCGATCCCGAGCGCGGCGAATTCTTCGGCCGGGCGATCCGACACGATCGCGTCGGCCTCGGCATTGGCGGCGATCGCCGGAAGGTGCGCGGGCGCGAGGTCGACCGGGCACAACACGATGCGACGGGCGATGCCGTCGAGCTCGATCAGCGCCAGCGCGGCCGGAAGTTGATCGCGCGCCAGCAGCAGCACCGATCGGCCTGCGAGTTCGGACAGTCTTCCGCCGAAGCTTGAGCCGCGCACAAGATCGGTAATCGCGACGCTGCCGCCGGCGCCCCACAGAAATCGAGGCGCGGTTGCTTGATCTGCGATGAGCTGCCGGAGCGAGCGCGCGTCAGCCTGCGGCATTTTCGTAGACCCGCACGAAATCGCCGAGGGTCACGGGAAAGCTGATGTCATCGGCGGATGAGAAGGGATCGACGCCCAGCTCGTCCTCGAGCCGCGCCACCAGCACGGCAAAGCACAGCGAGTCGAGGCCGGTGTTCATCAGCACTGCATCGTCGGTGAGCGGCGCGAGCTTCTTGTGATGCTCCGCGGCGATCCGTTCGATTTCGGAAATCACCGTTAACTTAATCGACATCGAACGGCCCTATATGATTTTTCGTCAAATACGTATAGGCGACCCGCGTCAGCGTACAAGTCGACTTGCACTTTATGGTCAATCAACGATTTCAGGACCCAGCTACCGTCATTCGTTCGCGGCCGATCGCGCTCGGCGATCACGCAGCCGTCGCCGAACTTCTTAACAAAGGCTTCGGCGTGCGCCGCAGCCGCGAATTCTGGCGGCACGTCCTTGACTGCCTGTCGCAGCGTCCGTCTCCCGAAGGTCTGCCGAAATGCGGCTACCTCCTCGAGAGCGGCGGCCGGCCGGTGGGAGCGATCCTGCTGATCTTCTCGACACCGCGGACCGGCAATGATCCGGTCGCCATCCGCGCCAACATTTCGAGCTGGTACGTCGAGCCGGAGTTTCGCGGCTACGCGTCGTTTCTCGCCGCGCAAGCGCTGCGCCACAAGACGGTGACCTATCTCAACGTCTCGCCCGCACATAATACGCTGACGACGCTCGCGGCGCAGGGCTACACGCGCTACAGCGAAGGCATGTTCGTCGGCCTGCCGGCGTTGCAACGGACGACCGCCGAGGCGCACATCGTCGCGGCCGACGCCGCGCCGGGTGCGCAATTCGAGCCTTTCGAGCGCGACATTCTGGTCGACCATGCCGCCTACGGCTGCCTGAGTTTCTGGTGCGTGACGGCGGAGCGCGCCTATCCGTTCGTTTTCCGGCCGCGCCTTGCCAAAGGTGTGCTGCCGTGCGCGCAGCTCATCTACTGCCGCGACGTCGGCGACGTGGCCCGCTTTGCCGGGTTGATCGGCCGCCATCTCCTGCGCCACCGCCATCCGATCGTCGTCATCAACTCCAACGGACCGATCCGGGGACTCTTGGGTCATTATTTCGCGGGATGGCAGCCGAAATTTTTCAAGGGCCCGGAACGGCCGCGGCTGGGTGACCTCGCCTACACCGAAGCCGCGATGTTCGGGATGTGATTCACCTCTCCTGACGGAGAAGGTGAAGATCGCGCAGTCACTGATCCTATTGGTGCACTCACGCGCGCATCATTGCTGCTGGCGCGACATCGCGCGATGCTGCGGATTTGCGACGCGAGACGATAGTCGCGAGCCAGTTGCGATAGAACCGCAACGCCGCGCTACGCCACGCGCGCACCAGCGGCTCACGCAATGCCGTCGCCGGAAATGACTCCAGCAGTCGCTCGCTTGGTCCGGCGAGCGCGAGCGCGCGAAACTCAGCCAATATCTGGTCGGTCACGTCATCGAAATAGTTCTGCGGGGCGGTCGGATAGGTCTCGCGTTCCCCACGCAGGAAGCGGCCGACGTCACGGCGGTACTCGCGCAGCAACGTCTGCGGCTCGTACTCCGGATGCCCCTGCAGGAAGACGAACAGGCTGCCGATGTCCTTGATGAAAAGATCGGCGCCGACGCCCTCCCCGTGCGACAGCACATGGTAGCCGCGCTCCGACAGATCGACCTCGCGCAAATCGTTCCACCGAGAATGCGGCACCTGCACCGGCATCGCTGCCCCACCCGTCAGCGGGTGAACCAGCGTGCGCTCGCATTCGAAAACGCCGAAGCACTTGTCGGGAAATGCGACGCGCTCGATCCTGTCGAGATGGAGTACGGCGGCGTGCGCCGCAAGACATGACCAGATCGTCGACGTGGTGTTGCGCGCCGCCCAATCGACCAGACGCCTGAAGGCAGGCCAATAAGGCTCGGCCGGCAGCGCGTCGCGCGGCTCGGTGCCGGTGACGATCAACGCATCGAAGTTCGCATCCCACAGTTCGCGGATATCGGCATAGTGCGTGTCGACATAATGCCGCGCGGTTTCGGCACGCGGAATGCCGGGAAGCGAGAACAGCCGCACCCGCACCGGCATGCGTTCGGACGCGGTCGCGAGCAGGCCGATGAACTGGCGCTCGGTCGATTCGAGGGCCGAGTCCGGCATATTGTTGACGATGCCGACACTGATGCCCTCGCCGCGCATCGATGCGGCGACCGGCTCGCAATGCACGCCGGGCAGCAGCGAATAGCTGCGTCCGGACGAGCCCTGCTCCATGACGACCGGCATCGTTCTGCTCCGTCCGTTATTCGGCGGCGACCATCATCGACCGCGGCGTGCTGGTCGCATCGAGCGCCTGCTTGAGGTCATCGATGATGTCGTCGATATGCTCGATGCCGATGCTGAGCCGGATCATTTCCGGTCGCACGCCGGCCTTGATCTGGTCTTCCGGCGCCATCTGCCGATGGGTGGTCGAGGCCGGGTGACAGGCGAGCGATTTCGCGTCACCCATGTTGACCAGCCGCTTGATCAGCTTGAGCGCGTCATAGAATTTGGTGCCCGCTTCGAATCCGCCGCGCACGCCGAAGGTCAGCAACGAGCAGGCCTGGCCGCCCAGATATTTCCGCGCGAGTGCGTGATACGGATTGTCCGCGAACCCCACGTAGTTCACCCAATCGACGCGCGGGTCCTCGCGCAGGAACTCCGCGACGCGGCGGGCATTTTCGACATGACGCTCGACCCGCAGCGCCACCGTCTCGATGCCTTGCAGCAGCAGAAATGCGCTCATCGGCGCCAGCACTGCGCCGGTGGTTCGCTGAAAGACGCTGCGGCAGCGCGCGATATAGGCGGCAGGCCCGAAATGATCTGCATAGACGAGCCCATGATACGACGCGTCGGGCACGTTGAACATCGGAAAGCGCTCGGCGTGATTCTTCCAGGGGAAGTTACCGCTGTCGACGATCGCCCCGCCGAGGGTGGTGCCATGACCGCCCATGAATTTGGTCAGTGAATGGACGACGACATCGGCGCCGTAATCGATCGGCTTGATCAGGATCGGCGTCGCTACCGTGTTGTCGACGATCAGCGGAACGCCGTGACGATGTGCGACGGTCGCGAGCGCCTCGATGTCGCAGATATTGCCGGCAGGATTGCCGACCAATTCGCAGAACACCGCGCGGGTCTTCGCATCGATCATGCGATCGACGTCGCCTGGTTGATCGCTCGGGGCGAACTTTGTCGCGACGCCTTGGCGCGGCAGGAGATGGGAGAACAATGTGTGCGTGGTGCCGTAAAGCTGCGGCACCGAGACGACGTTGGTGCCGAGCTCGGTGACGTTCTGGATGGCGTAGGTGAGCGCGGCCTGGCCGGTCGCGACGCACAGCGCCTCGATACCGCCTTCCAGCGCCGCGACGCGGCGTTCCAGCACTTGCGTCGTCGGGTTGCTGATGCGGCTGTAGCGATGGCCCTCGACTTCGAGATTGAAGAGCGCGGCGCCGTGCTCGGCGGAATCGAACGCGTAGGCGACGGTCTGATAGATCGGGACCGCCACAGCGTGCGTCGATGGATCGAAATCGTAGCCGTAGTGAATAGCGATCGTCTCGCTCTTCATTGCCTCACCCGTCCGTTCGGCGCGTGCAGCTGGATATGATTTAACGTCCAAACCGCCGCGCTTTTGAAACGGCATCTTAAGCATGGGAAAGTATCTAAAAGGTGCAGCGCAACGCGAAAGCGCCCGCGGTAAAAATCGGCCCGGCTAACCTTAACGGTTAATGCGCGATGGCCTTCACGTTCGAGGATCGTTTGCGAGATGACCCGCATTTATCGCTATAAGTCGCAACGTCTGCGCAAAACGTCGCATGCGCCTCACAACGCAAGTTTCCTGAACTGCTAACGCATATGGCCGATATTCTTTCGTTCAATCGACGTGTTGATAACCAAAGAACCGAACAAATGAGCATAAACGAGAGCGAGACGATCGCGCGACCGACGCCGGCGCCGCCCGCGAAGACCGCCGCGAAGGCGTGGCTGCGCGCACTCGAATTGACCGCGCCGATCGCGAATTCGCCCCTGCGCACTTTTCCGACGGTCATCGCCGAATTGGCGGAGCGTTTCGGTGATGCACCGGCGCTCGTCTCCGACACGGAAAACTTCAGCTTCAGCGCCTTGGATGCACGCGCGAACCGTTATGCCCGCTGGGCGCTCGCACAAAAGCTCGGCCATGGCGAAAGCGTCGCCCTGATGATGCCGAACCGCCCCGAATACATGGCGATCTGGCTCGGCATCACGCGTGCGGGCGGCGCCGTCGCGCTCATCAATACGAACCTTGCCGGGCCGGCGCTCGCGCACTGCCTCGACATCGTCGCGCCGAAGCACATCATCGTCGCCGATGAGCTTATTGATGCACTGGAAACGGCGCGGCCTGATCGCAAGACCGCTGGAAAAATCTGGTCGCACGGCGGCGACACCCGCTATCCCGATGTGTCGCACGCGGTTGGGCAACATTCGCCCGCCGCGCTTGCGGGGGGTGAACGGCGCCCCGTCAGCATCGACGACCGCGCGCTCTATGTCTACACGTCGGGCACTACCGGCCTGCCGAAGGCCGCGAAGATCAGCCATTACCGGCTGATGGTATGGACCCATTGGTTCGCCGGCATGATGGAGACCGGCCCGACCGACCGCATGCTCAACTGCCTGCCGATGTATCACAGCATCGGTGGCGCGGTCGCGACCGGCGCCACGCTCGTCAACGGCGGCTCGGTCGCGATCCTGGAGAAATTCTCCGCGCGCACGTTCTGGGACGACGTGGTGCGCTTCGACTGCACGCTGTTCCAGTATATCGGCGAGTTGTGCCGCTACCTCCTCGCTGCGCCGTCTCATCCGCAAGAGACACGGCACCGGCTGCGGCTCTGCTGCGGCAACGGGCTGCGCGGTGACGTGTGGGAGGAATTCCAGCGCCGATTCCGCATTCCGCAGATTCTCGAATTCTACGCAGCGACCGAAGCCAATGTGTCGTTGTTCAACGTCGAGGGAAAGCCGGGCGCGATCGGCCGCATCCCGCCCTTCATCGCAAAGCGTGATGCATTGGCGCTCGTCAGGTTCGACGTCGCCCGCAACATGCCCCTGCGCAATGAGGAGGGCCTTTGCGTACGCTGCGGACCGAACGAGATCGGCGAGGCGATCGGCCGCATCTCCGCAGGCGGCGGCGATCACGGCGGGCGGTTCGACGGCTACACAGACCCGGCGGAGACCGAGCGCAAAGTCTTGCGCGATGTGTTCGTGAGCGGCGACGCCTGGTTTCGCACCGGCGATCTGATGCGTCGCGACGAGCAGGGCTTCTACTATTTCATCGACCGCATCGGCGATACCTTCCGCTGGAAGGGCGAAAACGTCGCCACATCCGAAGTCGCCGCCGCCATCACCGCCTTCCCAGGGATTATCGAGGCGAACGTCTATGGCGTCGCAATTCCCGGCACCGACGGACGCGCCGGGATGGCCGAGCTTGTCTGTGCCGCCCCGGTCGATCTCATGGCGTTCCGCGAACACCTCGCGCAGCGGCTACCGAAATATGCCCAGCCCGTGTTCCTGCGCATCCGCGACAAGATCGATGTGACGCCGACGTTCAAGCAGATGAAGATCGGCGGCGCCGAGGCCTACGATCCGAGCGCTTGCGCCGATCCGCTTTACGTGCACGACCCCGCGCAAGCCGCGTATGTGCCGCTTGGTGATGCGCTTTATAAGCGCGTCACCGAGGGCCGCCTGCGCCTGTAAACGACATCACTCGTCGATGATCTGGCCGCCGTCGTAGCCGCAGGCGATGCGGCCGAGCGCGGCCCGGAACGCTTCGGTGTCGATGGCGGCGGAAAAATCGGGCGCGTCGCGCCGCGCTCTGCCGGCATGGGCTCGCGCGAGAATGGCCGCGATCAGATCGCGATCGAGATAGGGCAGGCTCGCCCAGAATCCGCGGGCCAATTCCAACGCGAGCGCATGGTCGGGATGATTGGCGTTCTCCGGCGCGCGGCCGATCTCATACATGTGCCGGACCTTGTCCCACGGTGCGCGTTCGGACGGCAGGCGGGCGAATATTTCCGGACGCTCGTTCGCGACATAGAAACGGTTGAGCGTATCGAACAGCGCGAAGCGGTAGCCTTGCGCGAGGAGGTGCGGCTCCCATTCACCCCAGGCCGGCTCGCCGGAGCCTGGCTTGATGGCTTCGATGACAATGACTTTGGGCCGATGGCGCCGCCAGTCGCCGCCGGCAAGGACATCGGCCTCCGCGCCTTCCACATCGATTTTGAGAAAATCGATCTCGGCGGACCCGTGGCGGTCGCAGAGCTCCGCGAGCGTCATCATCGGCATGCGCACGCTGCGATAATCGACGCCGAATTTCCGGGCGTCGCGGGCGACGGCTTCGACGGTCGACGAAAGGCCGTGCAGGCGGTCGACGACATGGAAATCGATCTCGCCCGATGTCCTGCCGATCACGCCGCACACCGCGACGTCCCGCGGCCGCAACCGCTCGTATAAGGCCACGAGGTCAGCCTGCGGCTCGACCACGACGCCGCTCCAGGCGCGCTCATAGAACCAGAACGACACGTTGTCGGCGATTGGATGTCCGCCGCCGATATCGATATAGGTGCCGCGCGTCTGCCCCGCGAAGGCGAGCGAGAGATGATAGTCTTCGAGGTTCTGCGTGTAGGACAATTCCATCGGCGCGGTCCCGCGTTCGTGTCGACCACACATAACACGGGTCATCCGCGCCGTGCCTCCTCGACATAAGCCCGCATCGAGACCGGGTGAGCGCTGGCGGGCGCCGTTCAGTCCACTTTTTGACGGAGCGTCACCATCGTTTTCCGCATCTTGATCAGATGCCACCTGTGAAGCCATAGTATGGTTGCGGCCTTATCATGAAGAGCGACCGCTGCACCGCCGTTTTCCGTATCGCGTGGCGAATGTTTTGAATTGCAGAAGCGCCCGGCCGCCGCCCGCACAGGGGAGGACGAACATGCGCAATCTCGATCTAGCCAAGAACCCGCTCGCGATCACGGTATTGATCGCGCTGATCTGGGCCGTTGCAGAACCAAGGCTCGCAGCCGAGCCGGGCGCGGCCATTCCGGATTTCTCCGCCAATGGCACCGCCTGGGTTTTCGGCCCCGGCGACTACATTGCGATCCCCGGAGAGCCCAGCCCGACACGCAATGACCCGGCCCACCCCTACATCTCCAACCTCGAATTTCGCGTCAGCGGGACCCAGCCGACCTATCGCGTTGCCGATCTCAGCAACCCCAACATCAAGCCGTGGGCAAAGGAGATCATGAAACGCGAGAACGAAAAGGCGCTGTCGGGCGGGGTGCCGTTCGCATGGCGGCAGAGTTGCATGCCGGCGGGCGTCCCGGGCTTCATGATGGCGGTGGTCGAGCCGATCCACTTCGTGCAGACGCCCAAAGAAGTCACCATGATCTTCTCGGGCGATGCGCAGGTGCGCCACATCTATCTCAATGTGCCCCATTCGATGAACCTGCAGCCGACTTGGTACGGCGAGTCAGTCGGCCATTACGAGGGCGACACCCTCGTGGTGGACACCATCGGAATGAATGACAAGACCTTCGTCGACAACTTCCGCACGCCGCATAGCGAAAAGCTGCACGTCGTCGAGCGCTTCAAAATGATCGACGGTGGCAAGACGCTGCAGGTGACCTTTCGGATAGAGGACCCGGACACGTTTTATCAACCGTGGTCGGCGATCGGAAAGCTGCGGCGCGTTCAAATGCCCATGCACGAAGAGGCGTGCGCCGAAAACAACCAGAACCTGATCGACTATCACATCCCGGTCGCGACCAAGCCCGACTTTTGATCGCGCCAGTATCGACGTGTACGGATCAGCGGAGCGTCACCCGCATCTGCCTAGGCTAGAGCGGATTCCGTTCAACTTGAAGCAGCTCACGTCGTCATGGCCGGGCTTGTCCAGGACAAGCCCAGCCATGACGAGATTTCCATCTAATCTAAATACGCTCTGATAGGCCGGCTATTCGCGACAAGCGTTTGCCGCGAAACTCGTCACCACTGGTTATAATAGCCGCCGCGGCGCGAATAGCCGTAGCCGCCATAGCCGCCATACGGCGAGCCCCAGCCGCCGCGGTAGCGAGCCGAGTTATAGCCGTCGTCGTCCCAGCCGCGGCGCGCCATGCGGACTTCGTCCGGGCGCCGGCGTATCGCAAGGCCGCCCTTCGGCTGGTTGTTGAGCACCACGATGAATTCGGTTCGCGAGTTGGCCTCGCGGCTCAGCGGCTCGTCCGAGACGATCAGCGAAGATCGCGGCACTGCGGTCGAGGCAATGCGATCGCGCACGTCCTGGGGAATGTCGATGCGGTCGAGCGCGTCCTTGGCGCTGTCGCCGCCATCGATCGTCACCGCCGTCCAACGCAGGCCGGCGCTGCTCGCAGCTACCGCCGTGAAGATATGCGTGCCGATCGGCCGGTCGGGATCACGGATCGTGATCGGAACCTCAAGCGTCGACTCGAACCCACGTCGCACGTAAAGCCGCTGCGCGGCCCGGCTGATGAAGACCGAGACCGGCTTGAGTGCAAACTTGGCGTCGCGCGCCGCCTTGCCGGCATCGGCGCTCTTGGCCTCGGCCGCCTTGGCGGCAGTCTGCGCCGCCGCGGCCTCGTCGAGCTTCGACTTCGCATCGGCCTTGGCGGTATCGAGCTGTGGCTCCAGGTCGACGACCTTGGCGGCGGCCTTGCCTTTCAGGTCCTCGGCCTGCGCCTTGGCTTGGTCCGTCTTCGCAGCGGCAAGCATTTTGTCGGCGTACGCAAGCTCGGCGTCGGCGCGGGCCTTGAGCAACTCCAGCTTGCGCAGCGACGCCGTCAGCGGCGCCGCCGTACGCGTCGCGACGGCGGCAGCCCGCTTCGCCTCGTCGGCCGCCGTTTCGGCCTCCGCCGCCTCGCGGGCGAGCGTTTCGGCGCGCGCCGGCGCGTCCGTCAAAGCCTCCGCGTTCGGCACGAACAGCGCCGGATGGGAAAAGTCGATCGGCTCCGCGTCGTTCGGCGCGATGATCACGCGCATGCCCATCCTGGTCTTGTCGAATAACCTCTCGGCAAAGTCATACGGCATCCGCACGCAGCCATGTGAGGCCGCATATCCGGGCAGCGGCCCGCCGTGCAGCGCGATACCCGACCAGGTGATGCGCTGCATGTTCGGCATCCAGGCATCGTCATAGAGATTGGAGTGGTGGTCCTTGTCCTTCTGCACGACGCTGAAGACGCCGGATGGGGTCTCACGTCCCGTCGTGCCGCTCGACACCGGCGCGCGCAGGATCCAGCCGTCGGCGTCGTATATGGTTACCTGCTGGCTCTTGATCGACACGATCGCCATGACCGGTTCATCGGCGGTGCGCGGAGCCGTCGCCTCGCTGGGGCGCGCCGAACGCGCTTGGTTCGCGGCGTCCGCGGGCGGCGCCGCGATCACCGCTGACAACACCGCCGTGGCCGCCAGGGTCATAATGGCTGCAGGCCCCCGTCGCCGGATCGCCTCGGTAGAGTACGCGGTCGTGGATCGATTGGTCATGCGATGCTCCGGTGCCCGGGGGCTTTGCAGGAGGGAAGCCCGACACAACAACGACCGGGGACGGCCGATGGTTCACGTTTTACGGCCCACGGTCAATCCACACTCCCCTAGGGCTGCCGGGGTTTAGTGCGGGTTAACGACGGCTTCCGCCTGACAACGATATTGTGCGGTGCAAGGCCTCAATGCGGCTCGCACCGGAAAAGCGCGGCTCGCCGCGGTTTCCGCTCGCGGTTGCAGACCGGACGAGACCCCTCGTTGCCGGAAGGTTTAGTTCGACGCAGAGCAGTCGACGTTGGCGCCGCCCGGTGAGCTGGATCGATATCGGTCGACGCCCGTTCATCACGCTAACAGCACCCGGCAGAACATCGGTAGTAAGTGCATGCTCCTTTAGGTATTCTTTTCCGTGAGGAGCACCTCCAAGCTCGGCCGGCGTCGATGTCAAAGTTAGCTGACCTCCCAGAACTCTTCGGGTTTTTCAGTTATTCGCGGGACGATGACCAGGGGTCCTACGGGGCACTCTCGGCGCTGCGGGATCGTGTCCAACAGGAATTGCGCGCACAACTTGGCCGTTCGTTTAAAAGCTTTCGCCTGTGGCAGGACAAGGAAGCGATTCCGTCTGGAACGCTGTGGGAAGCGACGATCAAGAACGCCGTCGCGCAGTCAGTGTTCTTCATTCCGATCATCACGCCGACGGTGGTAGCAAGCCGTTATTGTCGGTTTGAGCTTGAATCGTTCCTCGCACGCGAAGCGGAGCTCGGCCGCGACGACCTCGTCTTTCCTATCTTGTACATCGATGTTCCGGAGTTGGAGGACAGTGCGCAGCTGCAGAAAGACCCCGTCTTATCGATCGTCGCCAAGCGCCAATATGTCGACTGGCGCAAATTGCGCCACCGCGACACTTATTCGGCGGATGTCAGCGAAGCGATCGAACGTTTTTGCAGACATATTCGCGATGCGCTGTTGCGGACGTGGATCTCCCCACAGGAGCGCAGCGCTCAGGAAGAGGCCGCGGTTGCGCAGCGCCTAGCGGCCGACCGGGAAAGTCAGGAGGCGGAGGCCGAACGTCGCGAGGAGGAAGCGCAGAAGGAGCGCAGGGCTCAGGAAGAGGCCGCGGTTGCGCAGCGCCTAGCGGCCGACCGGGCAAGTCAGGAGGAGGAGTCCAGACGACGCGAGGAGGAAGCGCAGAAGGAGCGCAGGGCTCAGGAAGAGGCTCTGGCTGCGCAGCGCGCAGAGGCCGAGCAGAAACGTCAGGCGGCGGAGGCCAAACGACGCGAGGAGGACGCGCAGAAGGAGCGCAGGGCTCAGGAAGAGGCCGCGGCTGCGCGACGCGCAGAGGCCGAGGCGGAAGAGGCGCGCGAACGCCAGCGCCGCGAGACCGAAGCGTGGGCAGCAGCGAGCACTGCCGGTGATATTGTCGCGCTCACGGCCTTCCTGGAGCACTGGCCGCTGAGCCAGCATGCGGGCGCGGCACGGGCGCGAATTGGCGAGCTGAAGGCCGCGCCGCCCGGCAAGGTGAATGGTGACGGCGGGCAACCTAAAGCGAAGCGCGCCGGCATGTCGTGGCAGATGATGACGGGCGGGGCGGTTTTGTTAGGTGTGATCGCCATCGCTGGGGTGTGGCGGCCTTGGACCCGCTCAACACACGCTCCGACGGGACCACAGGCAATCGTTCAGCCGGTTAAGGAACCGCGCAACCCTGGCGTATCGCTCGCCGAGCTGACATTGCGAATGCGGGACGAGGATTTGGTCAAGAGCGCGATCATTCGCGCGACCAAGGTCCTCGCAGCCGCCGACAAGACACCCGCCGTGTATACGGAGGGCTGCGACAAGGACCCCAAGGTCGGCTATTTCTATCGCGGAATGATCCTCGCGCATGCCGGCTATTTTCTGGTCATGGCCGACCTTCGGACAGGCAGCTTTCGGAATTATGGGTTCCTTCCGGAAGATCATCCGAATCTCGATAAGGCTAGCCTGTTTTCCTACTGGACCAAGGAGAGAGTCTCGAATGTGTGGCGGTCTTCGAATGCGCTCGCGGCGTTATCAGCGGATGACAAGAGGGCGATCTCGACATTCCTGAGCGAGCTGAAATCCTATCGGTCCATTTATGCGGTCGTGAAGCGTGCCAAGCCAAGACTGGACACGATGGACTGGAGCGCGGGCTCGCCGGTTTCGACTGATGAAATCAGCGAGATTTTGAAAAAGGCCGGGCGCCCGCCAATCGGCGACTGCTACAAGTCAGATTATGGCTATGCGCTGACGTGGGACGTTACGACAAGCGGAGCAACCGCTATAAGCGGCGGAACTGATATTAATTTCTATCCGGCCGAATACATGTTTGGCTTCTGGTATCGTCGGGATGCCGAAGGCAAGTCCGATCTCGCCGAGTGGTTTCTGACCAGCATGGTGAGCTGGCTGCAGCGCTAAAACGGCCACATCACCCGTGCATTGGCCGACCAGATTTCGTAGCCGGCGCCGAGGCCGCCCAGTTCGCCGCCGAGCGACAGCACGGCATTGTTACGCCAGGTAAAGGCGAGGCCTGACGTCACGCGCGCCGACCAGCCATCCTTGATGCCGACGAACGGCGCAGCAACCGGCAGGGCCGTATCGGTCGAGAATCGGAAATCGCCATAGGCTCCGACGTAAGGCGACACGCTGACGCCGGTGCCGACCAGCCACGGATAGAGCACCTTGGTGCCGGTCGAAACCCGACTTTCCGAGAAGCTGCGGGCGGCCTGCGCCGTGCCGAGCGTGTCGGTGAAGGCGCTGTCGCGCTCCCACAGCGTATAGATGCGCGCCGACGGCTCAAGCATCCAGCCGACAAAGCGATAGGTGCCGGTGAGGCCGCCGGCGCCAAGCCAGCGCGAGCCCGTGAATGATCCCGATGCGGTGCCGGCGGTGCCGTCGTAGGAAACGTCCGTCCAGCCAACTTTACCGTCGATGCGCCAGTGGTCAGCAAAGCGCCATGCCACGTAGCCGCCGACCGTTCCGCCGTCGCCGGTCATACGACCCGAGATCGACGGCATGGTGAACATGAAATTTTCATAGCCGCCGAACACGCCTACGAGAAAGTCCGGGCTGAGCTTGCGGCCGATGCCGGCGGTGACGTTGAGCTGGCGGCCGTGCTCGCCGAAGGTATCGGACTGGTCGAAGCCGGTGCCGCGCACATCGGCCCAGGCGCTCCACAGGCGATCGAACGTCGATGGCGGCGGCGCCTTGGTATAGCCCGCCGCGTACGAGAGCGCTCGGAAAGCGTCCTCGGTGCGCTCTTTCGGCTGCGGCTCAGCGGCGAAGTTGAAGGTCACGCCGTTCGGGCCGGCCGTGATCGGATTGCCGCCATTGCCGAACGCATCGCTGATCGCGTTGTCGACGGCGCCGGTAATGGCCGCGCCCGAAGCCGTCGCCACGAATTTAGTGGCTGCGATCTCCAATAGGCTGAGGTTCTGGCTGTCGGTCGGAATGCCGGCAGTGCTGGCCGGCGCCGCCGGCGGCGTGCAGGTGGCCGTGGTCGAAACAGCCGCGCCCGGCTCGGCCGTGTTAAGCTGCGGCCGCAAACTCAGGTCACCCGAACCTGTGACCGTGTAAGTGATGGTGCCGCTTCCGCCCGCCCCAAAACCGGGTTGAAATTGCGCAAAAATAATAGTTGCAGCGGCATTTAGGATTTTAAAACTTCCGATCCCGACCCCTGCAGTAACGGTGCCGCTCATGGAAATCTTGTCGCCGACTGCAAATGTCTCCAGCGGATTGTTGATTTGAATTCCGTTGGTAAATAGACTCCACGCTCCGCTGTTCAAGGCTGTGCAGCCGGCAGAGGCAAAGGCCTGCCCCCCGCCGCTGACCGCGGCGGTCAAGGCCACAACACCTACGCAGGCTGCGCGAACCAGCGGGCGCCACGTGCGGAATGTACCCGCCGACCGCCCACTGCCTGCATCTTGTCGGCCGAAGCCGATGTGTCGCCGCCGCCGCGCCAGCGTCTGTGTCATCGCCACATTCATGAGTTTTGAAACGAGCCGCGCGCCCGCGATGATTCGATTCACTTCGTCTGGGCGAGGCTGGCGGACAAGCGTTCACCCTGTCAACGGCGGCTGGCGTCGGCGGACAGATTTACCGGCGGTGTAACTGAAAAGGCACTGAGATTGGGGATATCGTGGATTGCTCTAAATTGCCCTCGACTCGTATCGGTTTGTCGCACGGCCGTTCTTGACACCAAACGCGCACGGTTTGAGCGCTAGCAACAATGAGCACCCGGCCTAATAGGCCGGGATCATTTCGTCGACCACGGTCTTGACGCCCGGCACGCTCTCGGCGATGGCGACGAGGGCCTTGCGCTCGGCCTCCGAGCCGACGAGGCCCCACAGATGCACTTCGCCGTCAGTGACGATGACGTTGCGGCTGCCGAAATCGGTCCAGCTCTGCTCCTTGAGGCGCGAGAGCAATTCGAGACGGATACCGCGGCTTTGGTTGCCGCCGTTGGTCGGCGGCGGCGGCGATGATGCCAGGGCCTGGATCAGGTTCGCGCGGCTCACGATGCCGACCGGCTTGCCGTCGCGCACGATTGGCAGGCGCTTGATGCGGTGACGCTCGAGGACAGCAGCAATCTCGGCTACGGGGGTGTCCTCGCTCGCCGTGATGACGTCTTCCGACATCACTTCCACAACATGCTTGCCGTGCGACTTTGCGAACTCTTCCGCGAGCGTCGTTGCCGGCGTCATCGCCTCGACCCACCAGGGATGGCGGATTTCGGTACCGAGCTCCTCGCGCCGCATCAGATCGGCTTCGCTGACGATGCCGACCAGTTGTCCGTCCGCGTCGACGACCGGCAGGGCGCTCACGTCATGGCTCGCCATGAGCTTTGCCGCGTCGGCCACGGTCGCGTCGGGGCTGACGGTTATTACGTGCGATCCCATCACATCTGCTGCTTTCATCACCATCTCCCGTTATCGCGTCTTATTCCACTGTAATCGCCGTTCACGAAAATCGTGTAACAGCCTGACATGTCATGCCGATTGCTGGAGACGCGCGCCGGCGCGACAAACCGTGAGCTCCGTCAATTCCGCCTCGGGCCGTTTGCTCGCGACCTGACGCTGGCCGAGGAAAACCTCGCCGCTGTCGATCATTCGCCACGAGTTCCTCCGGCGATGCGCGACGGCACCAG
>CAWEAS010000020.1:0-11664 GCA_963807015.1 uncultured Alphaproteobacteria bacterium
GCAGCCGGCCATGACAAAGACGGCGGGCCGCCGTGGACCTGCACGTCAAAGATAATCGTATCGACCGGAGCGGTCGCCTGCTTCTTCAACATGTCGATGTCGCTGATGTCGAAGAATAAATCGTATCGCCCATTGACGAACAACATCCTGGCCTTGACCTTGCCGATGACGCCATCGAGCGTCAGTTCCCGTTCGGCGAGCCGCTTGAGCTCATCGAGCGAACGCGCGCCAAGCCAGTGCGCCACCTCCATCGGCAGCGTGAGGACGTCCATGTTGTTCCTCATCCTTGGCCCCCAGTCGAAGGTTGCCGGATGCGCCACGACCGCCTTCAGCCGAGGCTCGCTCGCCGCGGCATGGAGACCCGTGATGCCGCCGCCGCTGCGGCCGAACAGCGCGATGCGATTGGCGTCGACGCGTCGATCGCCGATAAGCCAGTCGACGACGGCGTTGAGCGATGCATCGTACGCCGCCATGCTGAGCGGTTCGCCGCCGTTGAGACGATATTCGTTCTGGCCAGGCCCGTCGTAAGCGAAAGTCGCGAGGCCCCGCTGCAGCATCTGCGTCGTGATCGGGTGATTTTCCTCCTTCGTGCTGTTTGCGCCGCCGATTACGATCACAACCGGCCAACGGCGGCCGCTTCGCCCACCGTCCGGTTGCCGGAAATAGGCCGGCAGCACGCGACCCCGAAACGGGACCTCGACGCGTTCGCAGGGTGGGCTCAGCAGCGGAGCTGCCCTCCGGTAGGCTTCGAGGCAGAGCGCGTGGGCCCTGTCGCGCGCCGGAATTGGAACGAAATGATTGTGGATATACCAGCCGAAGAAATAGCAGGCCGACGCGAGCCGCCATATTTCACCGGCGGTCACGGAATGCCGTGCCGCCATCGCGGCCTCGGCACGCGCCGCATATTCGTCACCCGCCTTGGTCCACTCCGCGATCCAGTCGTGGCTGGTACCCCGAGCGAAAAAGGTGCGGATCCCGCGGACGATCCGGTCGACTTCGGAGTCGTCGAGCCCCATCACGTTGGCGCGCGGGCCGGGATATTGGTAGATCGCGCCAATCGTAGCCGACCCATGCATGGCCCAAAGGTGGTTGAGCCGTTCATAGGCCATGTCCACCCGGCGGATATCATCGGAATTGTCGACTGCGCCCTCGCGACTTGACATCACGGCCACCGGTCAACCTGCCGGCGTCGCGCCGAGCTTGTCGGCAAGCCAGTCATAGATGAGATCGACGCCGGTCTGCATGCCGTCCATGCAACAGTGGCCTTCGCCGCCGAACTCGGCGGTGGTGACGACGAGTTCGCCCTTGGGCGCCGCCTTGGCCAGTCGTTCGGCATCTTCGAGCGGAACGAGGTGATCCTTGGCGGAATGCACGACGAGGAGCGGCGCTTCGATTTTCTGCGCGATGCCGTCAAGACTGAATTTGTCGAGGACTGCGAGTGCGGCCTCTCTGGTCTGCTGGCCCGTGACCCAGAGCAATTGGGTATCGGGTGCCGATAGATTGGATTTGGAACTGCCGGCGCCGTAGTGCTCCGCGCGCCAGCGTCGGCCGATGTCCCATTGGGCTCCGAAGGCCACACAGGCCTTGACCCGCTTCTCGAAAGCGGCAGCGCGAGGCGCATAATAGCCGCCGAGGCTGAGCCCGATCAGCCCGACGCGTTCGATGTCGACATCCGAGCGCGATGCGAGATAGGCAAGGCAGAACCCGAGCGGCACCTCCGTATCGTACCGTGTCGCCATGCCGCGAAGACGAAGAGCCTCCCCGACGCCAGGCGTATCGACGATCAGCATCGCCATGTTGCGAAGCCGCGCCGCGTCGTTGTTCTGCCGCAGATAGACCAGCTCCTTGTAAAGGTCGAAACCGTCGATGAAGACGACCGTCGGTGCCCGGCCGGACGCGGCTGCCGGGATAAAGAGAGCGGGGAGAGATTTCCCGCCCTCGTAGGGCACCTCGACGAATTGAACCGGCTCGCCGCTCAACTCGATGTAGCGCCGGAAGCACGCCTGCATCTTGGCGAAGGTCTGCGCCTTGCGCTCGTCGGTATGTGGAACGTAGCGCTCGCACAGACCGTAGTAGACGCAGGCGCGCCTGATCTTGTGAGCCGCGCTGAGCTTGCGGCGTTTCGCGAGGTCGGCCTCGGCCTGACTGACAAGGAGATCGCCAAGTTCGGTCCACGCATGAAACCACGACGAAGTATCGGGCAGGCCGTCCTTCGTCACGACTTTCCTGCAGGCCCGATCGATCTCGTTGATCTCGCCGCCGGCGTTGAGCGCGAGCAGGACGCCTTGCGACAGCATGGCGCTGTTCTCGAAATACCGGAACATGCGCCGGCTTCCTCCCTGATTTGCGAGCCTCAGACGGAAGTGAAGATCGCGCTTCCGGCGCAGGCCAATTTTTCTAAATTCTTGCATCCTTGTATACAGCGGTCAAGCAAGAGCCGCCGCGGCGGCGGCAAAGTGATGCACTTTTCGGTTCAGGTTGCGCGCGACTATTTGCGCTTTGTCAAATCCATACATCGGATTGTTTGGCAAAGATGCCGGTACGCTCGAGTCCGCGACGGAAGATGCTTGCGGGCGTCGAATATTGATCACCGTGAACCACGCCCGCGCGGATGACTCCGTCGATGATCATCACTCTCACGGTCAATCCCGCGATCGACGTTTCGACGTCCGTCGGCAAGGTCGTGCCCATTCGCAAGCTGAGGTGCACGACCGCCCGCCATGATCCGGGCGGCGGCGGCATCAATGCCGCACGCGTGATACGGCGATTGGGCGGCGACGTGCTTGCGGTCTATACCGCCGGAGGCCCGACCGGCCTCCTCCTTCGGCGTTTGGTCGAACGCGAGGCATTGCGCGACGTGGTCGTCGAGGTCGCTCAGGACACGCGCCAGGATTTCACGGTGACCGAGGACGAATCCGGTCAGCAGTACCGGTTCGTCTTTCCCGGACTGCCGTTATCCGCTGCGGAGTGGAACGCCTGTCTTGATACACTGTCGGGCCATCCGGAGACCCCGGCTTTCCTCGTCGCGAGCGGCAGCCTGCCGCCCGGCGTGCCCGTCGACTTCTATCAGCAAGTCGCTCGCATCGCGAAAAAACAAAATGCGAAGATGGTGCTGGACACCGCCGGAGCACCCCTCGCGATGGCGCTGGAGGAAAGGCCCTATCTCATCAAGCCCAATCTCAACGAATTGCAGCAGCTCGCGGGTCGGCCGCTCAAAGATCAATCCTGCTGGATCGATGCCGGCCGCTCGATCATCAAGAAAGGCGGCGCCGAACTGGTAGCTTTAACCTTGGGAGATCGCGGAGCGCTTCTCGTGAGTTCGAAGTTCGCGATTCGGGCCAACGCGCCGAAGGTCGAGGTCGTGAGTGCCGTCGGCGCCGGCGACAGCTTCCTCGGCGGCATGGTCTGGAGCCTTGCCGCCGGCATGAGCGTGCCGGAGGCTTTTCGGTATGGCGTCGCCGCCGGCTGCGCAGCCGTGCTCAATCATGGCACAGAGCTTTGTCATAACGCTGACGTGATGCGTCTCGCTAGCATGGTCGAGATCGAACAGGTTTGAAGATTGTTCCGCACCGAGAGCAGGACGTCCGAATTCGTCGGCGGTTGCTGGTGCAAGACTTGGAGGGAAGCCCAATGGCCGAACCAACTCAACCTTTCCCGCTACCGCGCAAACTGCCATCGGGCCTAGCCAGCGTCCATCGCTATTGGCAGAGCCTGGTTCGCGGCGAGAACGCCATACCGTTTTCCGATGATGTCAACCTGTCACAACTGCCCGAACTTTCAGCCGATCTGATGCTGATCGATGTCTTCGCCGGCCCCCAGCGATTTCGCTTCAACCGGCTGGGAAAAAACATCATCAGCGCGTTCGGCTCGGATATCACTGGGCAGTTTGCCGACCAATTGGACCTCCACAAGCCGTTTGATTACTTACTTTCGCAAGCAAGCGCCGCAGTCGAAGGGCAACTGCCAACATTCTATTCCGACGGCCCGGCCGAAGGAGGAGATGAAGCGGGTTGTTCGCGCATTTTGCTTCCGACCTGGGGCAACGGGCAAGTCAATCTTCTGCTCGGCGCGATTTCCTGATCGGCTCACTTGCGGAGCTGCGTTTCGGACAGTCCGCGCCATCACAACAAGTGAACGATTGATGAGGATCAAGAGCAGCCTCATCTTTTCACGCTAGGAGGTGCGTGATCGATCATGGAGCTTGCGATGCCTCCCTCTGACTACATTCGTTGGTTCGGCGACATACGATTGGAAGACGTGGGTCTGGTCGGCGGTAAGAACGCCTCGCTGGGCGAGCTTTACTCGGCACTTTCAAGCCAGGGTGTCAGAGTCCCGAATGGATTTGCGGTGACGGCGCAAGCCTACCGCGACGCGTTGTCAGCAGGGGATGCATGGGCAAGCCTTCATGCCCTTCTCGACAATCTCGACAAGAACAACGTCGCGCAGCTCAAGGAACGGGCGGCGCGGGCGCGTGCCATTGTTTATGAAGCGACCGCCTTCGAACGGCTGCGCGAGGAAATCGATGCGGCGTACGTTCGACTCGAAGCCCAATATGGGGGAAATCTCGCTGTCGCAGTCCGCAGTTCGGCCACCGCGGAAGACCTGCCGACCGCGAGCTTCGCGGGCCAGCACGACAGCTTTCTCAACATCCGTGGTGCCGCCGATCTCTTCGAAGCCTGTCGTCAGTGCTTCGCGTCGATCTTCACCGACCGGGCGATTTCCTATCGGATCGATAATGGCTTCGATCACTTCAAAGTCGCGCTCTCGGTCGGCGTGATGAAGATGGTCAGATCCGACGAAGCTTCGAGCGGCGTCATTTTCACGTTGGATACCGAGTCCGGCTTTCGCGATGTGGTGTTCATCACGGGGGTCTATGGGCTTGGCGAGAATATCGTCCAGGGCACCGTGGATCCTGACGAATTCTATGTGCACAAACCGACCTTCCGTGAGGGTTATCGCGCCGTGCTGTCGCGCCGGCAAGGGCGCAAGCAAATGCGAATGGTCTATGCGGAAGGTCACACCGGATCGACGACGCGCAATGTGCCGACCAGCGCGAGCGAGCAGGATCGATTTTGCATCGACGACACCGACGTCCTGGAGCTTGCCGATTACGCCATCAAGATCGAAGACCATTATTCGAGCAAGGCCGGCCACCCCAATCCGATGGACATCGAATGGGCCAAGGACGGCGAGGATGGTCACCTCTATGTCGTCCAAGCGCGACCGGAAACCGTCGCGTCGCGCCGCGATCCAGCGGCCTGGGAAACATATGCGCTCGACAATACGGGTCCGGTGCTCGCGACCGGCCGTGCTGTCGGCGAGAAGATCGCTTCGGGCAATGTTCACGTGATCACGGACCAGCGGCAGCTTGCGGAGTTTCGCCCGGGCGAGGTGCTGGTCGCGCGTGCAACGACTCCGGATTGGGAGCCGGTGATGAAAGGCGCCGCAGCCATCGTCACCGATCGCGGTGGCCGCACCTGCCACGCGGCGATCGTCGCCCGCGAGCTCGGCGTTCCCGCTGTTGTCGGGGCCTCCAACGCAACGAGCGAGCTCAAGACGGGAATGGCAGTGACGGTCGATTGTGCCCAAGGCGAAGTCGGCCGTGTGTATGACGGGACGCTGCCATTTTCGGTCACGAAGACAGCGGCAGCCGATCTCCGCAAACCGTCGACTCCGATCATGCTCAACGTCGGAAACCCCGATCTAGCGTTCCAAGCCGCGATGCTGCCGAGCGCCGGCGTCGGACTTGCCAGGATGGAGTTCATCATCAATGAACACATCGGCGTCCACCCCATGGCGCTCGCCCATCCCGATCGGGTGACGTCAGCCGATGTTCGGGCATCGATCGAACGTCTGGTCAGCAACTATGCGCGACCCGCCGACTATTTCATTGAACGGCTGGCGGAGGGCGTCGGCACCGTTGCGGCAGCGTTTTACCCACGGCCCGTGATCGTGCGCTTGTCCGATTTCAAGACCAATGAGTATGCGCGCCTTCTCGGCGGCACGGATTTCGAGCCCAAGGAGGAGAACCCGATGCTCGGGTTCCGTGGCGCGGCGCGCTATGCGCATCCGGCCTATGCCGACGGTTTTGCGCTCGAATGCGCCGCCTTGAGACACGTGCGGGAGCACATGGGGCTGAAGAACCTTGTCATCATGATCCCCTTCTGCCGAAGGGTGGAGGAGGCGCGCCGCGTCATCGACGTCATGGCCGACCACGGCCTTAAGCGCGGCGAGAACGGCCTGGAAATCTATGTGATGTGCGAGATTCCGAACAACGTGATCCAGATCGACGCGTTTGCCCAACTGTTCGATGGCTTTTCCATCGGCTCCAACGATCTCACGCAGCTGACCCTGGGCGTCGATCGCGATTCGGAGATCGTGGCGTTTGATTTCGACGAGCGCGACCCTGGAATGCTGGAGATGCTGCGTCTCGCCGTGACCGGCGCAAGGCGCAATAAGCGACATGTCGGCATCTGTGGAGAAGCGCCGGCGAACTATCCGGAAATCGCGGCTTTTCTTGCTGGAATCGGCATCGATTCGATCAGCGTCACTCCATCGAGCCTGTTTCGCACGATGGCCGCGGTACACGCGGCCGAAGCTGGCGCGCGGCCGGGGCCAGGGTCCGTGGCGGCTTAGGTTTTTCGAATGGACAATAACGCCGCACTTCAGTTTCTCCATCCGTGATGGCGGGCCGCTAAAAGGCCAAACCCGGCGGCACTTTGATATGCCTCAATGGCACGACGGACGAAAGCCGCTACCAAATCCGTAGCGCCCGCTGCACGCGTTGCCGCCTTTTCCAAAAAGTCGGTAGTGGGGCCGCAAATGGAGATGGAAACATGGAATCCCCTGTCAAAATCGAATTTAGAGACATGCCGGAAAGCGCGGCAGTGCGTGAGGCCGTCGAGCAGCATGTTGCGAAGCTGGAGGAACGTTACGGCCGGGTGACGACCGGTCGGGTCGTAGTGAAAGGACCGGGCGAACACCATCACACCAGTGGGCATTACGAGGTAAACGTTCGATTGGCGTTGCCGGACGGCAAGGAGATCAATGTCGAACGCACGCCGCCGGCCGATCAGCGTTACGCCGATCCGACCTTCGCTCTCAACAATGCCTTCAAGCGGGCGCGCCGGCAGCTGCAAGATAAGGTCCGACGCCTTCAAGGTCAGGTCAAGCAGCACGAAGAACAGCCGACGGGAACCGTCATGCGGATCGATCCTTCCGGCGAGTTCGGTTTCATCGAATTGCGCGACGGGCAGGAAATCTATTTCCATCGCAACAGCGTTCTGGAGGCCGGCTTTCCGCGGCTTGCGGTCGGTTCGCTGGTGACGTTCACGCAGTCGCAAGGCGAGAAGGGACCCCAGGCGAGCACCGTGAAGCTCCTCGGCAAACACAACATGCGCATGTGAGCCGAACCGTCACAGCGAAAGGGAGTAGCAGACCTCGCCTGCACTCGAATACGGAGACCGATCAATGCCGGTCCAGAATGCCGAGATTGCAGAGATGTTCGAGCAGGCGGCCGAACTTCTGGAGATCAAGGGCGAAAATCCGTTTCGCTGCAGAGCCTATCGTCGCGCCGCGCGCGTCATCGAGGAATTGCCGAAGAGCATCACCAGCCTTTTGAAGGCGGGAGAGGATCTCTCGGAGTTGCCCGGCATCGGCAAGGATTTGGCGGGCAAGATCGTCGATATCGCCGGTACCGGCAAATTCGATCTTCTGGAAAGTCTGAAGCGCCAATTGCCGGGCGAGCTCGGCGAGATCGCGGCGCTGCCGGGCCTTGGCCCGAAGCGGGTCAAGCTTCTCCATGAGAAACTTGGCATTCGCTCGATGGAGGATCTCCGACGCGCGATCAACAAAGGCCGCCTGCGCGAACTACGCGGCTTTGGCACCAAGAGCGAAGCAACACTTGCCGCAGCGCTCGCCAAGCCCACAAGCGAGAAGAGGTTCAGGCTCGCGGTCGCGGAGGCTGAAGCGGAATCACTTGCGAGTTTTTTGCGCGCGGGCCTGGGCAAAGGCGAGGTCGCGGTCGCCGGCAGCTACCGGCGCCGTCGGGATACCGTGGGCGATCTCGATATCCTGGTCACCGCGGAACACGGTGCAGGGGTCGGCAACCGGCTAACCAAGTACGAAAACGTTGCGAGCGTGCTTGCCCACGGGACGACCCGAACAAGCGTCGCGCTGCGCTCCGGATTGCACGTCGACCTCCGCGTCGTTCCGGAAAGGAGTTATGGCGCGGCTTTGATGTACTTCACCGGCTCCAAGGCGCACAACATCGCACTCCGCGCCGTCGCCAATGAACACGGCTGGAAGCTCAACGAATATGGCCTGTTCCACGGGAAGCGCCGCATTTCTGGCGCGACGGAAGCAGAGGTTTACGAGAAGCTCGGCCTCGCGTTTGTGCCGCCCGAACTCCGCGAGGACCGCGGCGAAATCGCGCTCGCTCGCAAGAACGCATTGCCGCATCTGATAACCGTGTCCGACATCCGCGGAGACCTCCACGTCCATTCGGACTGGACTGACGGCACGGTGCCGATCGCCGAAATGGCGGCGGCCGCAAAGGCGCGCGGCTACGCCTATATCGCCATCACCGATCATAGCCATCACGTCACCGTCGCCCGCGGGCTCGACGCCGCAAGGCTGTCGCGCCAGATCGACGAGATCGATCGCCTCAACGAGAAGCTTGACGGGTTCGTGATCCTCAAAGGAATCGAAGTCGATATCCTGGCAGACGGGCGCCTCGATCTGCCGGATAAAATGCTCTCACGCCTCGATGTGGTCGTCGCGTCCGTGCATTATAAGTTCGACATGTCGCGCGCGGCGCAGACCGAACGCATCATCGCCGCGATGGACAATCGACGCATGTCGATTCTCGGTCATCCTACCGGCCGGCTGATCGGTGAACGGGAGCCCTACCAAGTCGACATGGAGCGCATCATCGCTGCCGCCCATGAACGCGGCTGCCATCTGGAGATCAATGCGCAGCCGGAGCGATTGGATCTCGATGACGTTCGTGCGCAGGCGGCGAAAGCGATGGGCGTCAAGCTCGCGATCTCGACCGATGCGCATTCCATTGCGGCACTCGGCTGCATGCGCTTTGGCGTGGATCAAGCGCGTCGCGGATGGGTCGAGCCCGCCGACGTACTCAATACGCGGCCGCTATCCGAATTGAAAAAGCTGCTGAAGCGGTGACGTAAAGCGATCATGGGCGTCCATTGCATCAATCGCCCATTAACGCTGCGCGACATTTTTCGGGAGCGAGCACCTTTCCATCGCTTTTGGGGGCATTGACATGAACGATCGTGCAAAGAGGGCCATTGCCGGCCTCGGTGTTGTGCTTGCGGCGGCATCCATAAGCCTTCCCGGCAACCCTCGCGAAGCTGACGCGGGCGTACCTCTCGCTTTGTTCGGCGAGAACGGAGAACTGCCCACCCTTGCGCCAATCCTCGAGAAGATCTCGTCAGCGGTCGTCAACATCGCCATCAAAGGACGGGTTGCGCAGGAGAATGATCCGCTTCTGAATGACCCGTTCTTCCAGCGTTTCTTCGATCTCCCCAAGGAACGCGAGGTCAACACAGCGGGATCTGGGGTCGTCCTTGATGCGCGGGAGGGACTGATCGTCACCAACAATCACGTCGTCGCCCATGCCGACGAAATCACGGTCACGTTCACCGACGGCCGGAAGCTGCAAGGACGCCGCATCGGCGCGGACCCGGAGACCGACATCGCGCTCGTCAAGGTGCCGGCGGCGAACCTGACGGCCATTCCGCTGGGCGATTCCGACAAGCTGAGAGTTGGCGATTTCGTTCTTGCCATCGGCAACCCATTTCAGATCGGCCAGACGGCGACGGCGGGAATCGTCAGCGGGCTTCGCCGCAACAGCCTCGGTATCGAACAATACGAGGATTTCATCCAGACCGATGCTTCGATCAATCCCGGCAACTCGGGCGGCGCCCTTGTCAACCTCCGCGGCGAGCTCGTGGGCATCAACACCGCGATCGTCGCCCCAGGCGGCTCGAGCAGCGGAATCGGATTTGCCATCCCGGCAAATATGGTACGCGCAGTGGCCGGTCAGATTTTGAAATACGGCGACGTTCGCCGCGGTCGGCTCGGCATTTCCATCAAGGACGTCTCTCCGGACGTTGTTCAAGACAAGAAGCTCAACATCCATCAGCTGGGCGCCGTCATCGTGAACGTCGAGCCGGGATCTTCTGCGGATCGCGCCGGCCTCAAGGTTGGCGACGTGGTCACCAATATCGGGGCGACGCCGGTGCGCGACGCCGCCGATCTGCGCAACAGGATAGGGCAAATGAGAGCCGGAGAGAGCGTTGAACTCAAGGCGCTGCGCGAGAGTCGCATCGTGACCTATCGCGCCATCCTGACGGAACGCGAGCTCCAGTCGGAGAAGAAATAAGATACGGCTTGCTCACTCCGGCCTGCTCGATACCCGTGATATCCCCTTCTGCGACGCAGCCGGCACCGGACTAACGCCTTAGGCCGCCGCCAAGTCCGCCTCTTTCAGAAGCTTTGCCATGCGCTGGCGCGCATAGAACATGCGGGTCTTCACTGTGTTGACGGAGACGCCGGTGATCTTCGCGGTCTCCGCGACCGATTTGTCATGGTAATAAACGAGATCGATCACTTCCCGCTGATCGGCTGAGAGTTCGCGACAAGCAACGGCGCATCAGCGCGCCGCGGTCCATCCGCTCGAGCGCCATCTCGGGCGTGTCCGCCAAGTCCTCGGTCTCGTCAGCTTCGTCATCTTCGAGCTGCTCCTCCGAACGGCGCCGCATCGCGCAATAGCTTCGGTTGCGCGCGATGGCGAAGAGCCATGTGGAAACTTGAGAATCCGATCGGAACGACGCTGCGTTCTGCCACACGCTCAAGAAGACATCGCTGAGAACGTCCTCGGCCATAACGGCGTTGCCGATAATGCGAAGGATGAAGCGATAAAGCCGCACATTGTAGCGCCCGTAGAGCGCTGCCATCGCGCTCCGATCACCTCGACCGATCGCCGCGATCAAGCTTTGGTCCGACGTCGGGCCCAGAGCCAGCGTCGTCGCCGGCAACCCCGGCGCTGCCCGGGCGGTGCGCACTGCAATGTGAGGTTTGGTGAGAGTGAACATGACCACCCCGTCATGGTTAACATGACGTTGATAATCTCTACTTTTTTCGAGAAAAAAATTCAGATTTTATCCGTAAGGTCATGCCCCTAAGTAGAATTACGTATCCTGCATGCTTTGAATGCACTGTCATGGAACGGCTCAGCTACCTCGCATCGGCTCGATAGCCCACGTCTGACATCGAGCCGCTGGATACCGCCAGGTTCAAAGTTGCCGAGCCGCTCGATCCCGCTCCAAGCGCCAGCCTCAACCACGCATAGCCGGCTGCTATATCAGCTAGTCATTCCGCGCTGCTTCCAGCAAACACGCGGAGTCGCATAATTCCGACGCCGGCTGCGAAGAATTGGATTGCCCAGAATGGACATTACTGCGCGCGCATTGACCGCCGAGGCTTTCGCGCCCTTCGGCGACGTGGTCGAAGCACCTGCCCAGTCGGGACGAGCGTACTTTTCGACAAGCCTCGGAAATCTTCGGGCCGCATCGGAGCCGAAGCTGTGGCTGGTAACGAAGCAGCCCTCGCCGTTTCTGCCACTGCGGTTCGACACGC
>CAWEAS010000021.1:0-16249 GCA_963807015.1 uncultured Alphaproteobacteria bacterium
CACGATCGTCGTCGACGACGGCATCGCGACCGGCGCGACCACGCGGGCGGCGCTTCGTGCGACGCGCATGCGCAACCCGGCGAATCTCATTCTCGCGGTGCCGGTCGCGCCCACCGACAGCCTTGCCGAAATGCGAGCCGAGGCCGACGATGTCGTCTGCCTCGAGGATCACACCTTCTTCAGCGCGATCGGCCTTTACTATTACGACTTTCGTCAAGTCTCGGATGAAGAGGTGATCGCGCTGTTGGCGCAATTCCCGGCCGTGGCGGCAGACCGCGCAGTCTGACCGCCGCGGATCACGGCCGATCCTATGTGGCGACCCGAGCGCTGTGGGAGACTTTGATGAGTGCAGATCGGCTGGTCGCGACGGCAACTCTCAATCCGCGTTCTGCCCAAGGCGATCGCTTCCGGCTGTTCGCGCTTCAATCCACCGCTGAGCTCGGCAAGGCCATCGCGAATGCCTTGAGCGCGCCGCTTGCCGCCCATGAGGAACGGGATTTCGAGGACGGCGAGCACAAGACGCGACCGCTGGAAACGGTTCGCGATGCGGACGTCTATGTCGTCGCTAGTCTTCACGGCGGCCCGACCGAGAGTGCCAATGACAAACTGTGCCGGCTGTTGTTTTTCATCGGCGCGCTCAAGGATTCCGGCGCAGCGCGGGTGACCGCGGTGGTGCCGTACTTGTGTTATGCGCGCAAGGACCGGCGCACCAAGCCCAACGATCCCGTCACTACGCGTTATGTCGCCGGCCTTTTCGAGGCTGTCGGCACCGACACCATCGTGACGCTCGATGTGCATAATCCGACAGCGTTCGAAAACGCCTTCCGCTGCCCGACCGTGACGCTGACGGCCGCGCCGTTGTTTGTCGATTACGCCAAGACCTTGGCCAAGACCTTGGACGATGCGAAGTTCTGCGTGGTGTCGCCCGATCCCGGTGGCGTCAAGCGCGCCGAACTGTTTCGCGAGGCCTTGGAGCCCGCGATCGGCCGGCCGGTCGGCAAGGGCTTTGCCGACAAGCGCCGCAGCGCCGGCGTGGTTTCCGGCGATCTCTTTGTTGGCGATGTCGATGGCGCGACCGCATTGATCATCGATGACTTGATCAGCACGGGGAACACGCTGCTGCGCGCCGCCCGGGCGGCCCGACAATCGGGCGCGCGCCGCGTCATTGCGCTCGTGACCCACGGCCTGTTCATGGGAGGGGCGGCCGAGGTCATCGCCGATCCCGCGATCGATCGTTTTGCGGTGACCAATTCCGTTCCGCCGTTTCGTCTTGGTCCAACCGCAGCCGTCGACAAGATCGACACGCTCGCCGCAGGCCCGCTGCTGGCGGAGGCGATCCGGCGTCTCCACGAGGGCGGCACGCTCACCGACCTCTTCGTTGTCTAAAGCGCCCGCTCGAGCCGGCGCGCATCGGCCGCGGCAATTCGCAGGTAGGTGCGGGCAAGAGGCGGCCATTTCTGCGGCTTCGATGGCTTCGCTTCGAGCAGATGGGCGATCGCAAGGCGCGCGCGCAAGGTCGCGCGATGACAGCGATAGAACGTGAAAATCTCTTCGCTGAGCCCGTCCGGCAGCCCGCGGAGCGCGCGGCGCTTGACATAGTTTCCAGCCCAGGCGCCGCCGAGCCGCTCGCATTCGATCGAGAGAAATGCGATCTCGTCGAAGGGATCGACGGCGCGAAGCTGCCGGTTGAATTCCAGGCAATCGATGATCCTGACCGTCTCGCCAAGAAAGATGTGCTCGGGGCGGAGATCGCCGTGGCCATCGACGATGTGGCGATCTCGCACCCGCTCGGCGATCAAATCCCACGCTCGCGTGAGGAAGCGGTGCTGAACCCGATCGACATAGGCGACGAGGCCCGCCGGCATGCCAAGGCGCGGCTCGAGGAGGACGCGCTTGTTATAGGCGAGGCTTCGCGACCAGTTCACCCGATGCATCGCCGGCGACACGAAGACCGGCGCGGCGCGCCGATAGAACGCGACCAGCGTCGCGGTCAAGCGATCGAGCTGCCACGTCGCGAGCGACTTCGTCAGCAGAGCGTGTTCGAGGGTGTCCCGTTCGTCCAGCCGGCGCATCACCACCAGCCATTCGACTACCTCCCCCGCGCCGCCGATGGCAAGCCCCTGCCGGGTCCGCACCAGCGGCACAACGCTCTTGTAGACGTCGGGAGCGAGCCGACGGTTGAGCGTGAGTTCGGCCCGGCATGCCGCTTCGCGGCGTGCGAGCGTCGAGAAATCGAGATAAGGAAACCGGACCGGCTTCTTGAGCTTGTAGGCTTCATCCCCCGCGAGAAACACCCAGGACATGTGGGTTTCGCGCACGGCGACATCAGGCACTGCCGGCGAATAAGCCTGCGTTCCGCTGAGAAACGCGACCTTCTCGTCGAGCGAGACCGCGTCCGCGGCGGATGAGCCGATCTGCGAGCCGACCTGCTCTGCTTCGCGCCGCGCCTCGGAAGAGCATGTCGCCGTCATCGCCGCGATCAGGTCTTTGGATCAGGCTTTTCCAAGGTGATGTGCGCCCCGTTGAGCTGATCGAGGACGGAGCTGTCGAGATACTCCATCAACGCGCCGATGCTGCTTTCCTTGTCGATCTGCGCCTGCCGCAGCTTCGACCACGCCTCCGCGCACGCCGCCGCAAAGCTGTCCGCGTCGGTGATGTCATGGTCGCGAGCATAAAGGGTCGTCCCTTTTTTTGCGATCTGCAGCTTGACCCACATCTGATCCTCCACATCGCGTCGGGGACGTGACCGAGACTTTGCGCGTGAAGCCGGCGGTTGGCGCGCTGAAATTACATAAAAGAGCTGCCCCACGGCAGCTTTGATGCACGTCAAGGCCAATACCTCCTTCATGGTCCGCAATAGCGTCGCGCAACGCGGCGGTGCACGTACCTCACGCGGCATCTGGAGTGATCGACGTGGACATTGCTACCGACGCAAGCCCGGTCTCGCAGCCTCTGCCGCCCGGTCAGCTCCATCGCGCCACCGATCTCTCCCATTTGAAGTTCTCGACCACGGCGGATTTGCAGCCGATCGACGGACTTCTGGGTCAAGCGCGCGCCCTTGAAGCGCTTCGTTTTGGGACACGCGTCGAGCAATCGGGATTCAATCTGTTCGTCATCGGCCCCAATGCCGCCCGCCTGCAGGATTCCGTCAAGGCGGCGTTGCTCGGGGAGGCGCGATCGAAGCCAAGTCCTTCGGATTGGGTTTACGTCAACAATTTTATCGATCCGGATCGGCCGGTCGCCATCGAACTTCCGGCCGGCCGCGCCCGCAAATTTCAAGCCGCGATGCACAAGCTGATCGACGACCTTGGCACCGCGTTGCCCGCGGTCTTCCAGAGCGAAGACTTCCAAACGCGGAAGGCGGCGATCGATGAAGCCTTCCAGAAGAAGCAGGGAGACGCCTTTTCCGCCCTCAACGACAAGGCGGCGAGCAAAGACATCGCCATCCTGCGTACGCCGGTCGGATTCGCCATGGCGCCGATCCACAATGGCCAGGTCGTACCGCCGGAGGAATTCAAGACGTGGCCTGAAGCCAAGCGGCACGAGATTCAAGCCGCCATCGAGGCGCTGGAGAAGGAGCTTGAGCATGTCATCCGGCAAATCCCGCAGTGGGAGCGCCAACGCCGGGACGAGGTGCGCCAGCTCGCCCGTGACACCGCAAAATATTCGGTCGACCAGTTGATCGACGAAACCAAGGACGCGTTCAGCGACATCCCGAGGGTCATCAAACATATCGAGGCGGTTCAGGCCAATCTGGTCGACAACGTCGGGGTGTTTGCCCTCAAGAGCGAGGACGGCGAGGGAGATTCCGCCGAGCTGCGGCCCGGCAGCCCGTTCGATCGCTACGAGGTCAACGTCCTCGTCACGCAAGATGACGCGCAAGGCGCCCGCGTCGTCGAGGAGCTTCATCCGACACTCGCCAACCTGATCGGCCGCATCGAATACGTCGCGCTGCGCGGCGTGCTGGCGACGAATTTCCGCTTGATCAAGGCTGGCGCGCTACATCGCGCCAATGGCGGTTACCTGCTGCTCGACGCGCGCAATGTGCTGATGGAGCCCTACAGCTGGTCGGCCCTCAAACGCACGCTGCGTCGCGGCGAGATCGCCATCGAAGACATCGCGCGGTTTCTCGGCCTCGCCTCGACGGTATCGCTCGAGCCCGACCCTATTCCCCTCAAGGTCAAGGTCATCCTGTTTGGCGATCGTCTCCTCTACTTCCTGCTCGCCGCAGTCGATCCCGAACTGGGCGAGCATTTCAAGGTCCTGGCCGATTTCGAGGACGATTTTGCCCGCACGCCTGAAAATGAAATCACCCTGGCACGATTGCTCGCCTCGATTGCGAGACGCGACGGCTTGCACGAGCTGGAGCGCGAGGCGGTCGGGATCGTCCTCGAACATGCGGCCCGCGTTGCCAATCACGCCGGCAAGCTTTCGCTTTTGACCGAACAGCTGCGAGAGGCGCTGATCGAGGCCGACTATTATGCGCGCGAAGCCAAGCGAAGCGTGATCTCGCGCGATGACGTCGAGCGCGCGCTCGAAGCGCGCATCCGGCGCGCCGCGCGCCTGCGCGATAAATCCCAGGAGGCGATCCTCGAAAAGGTCGCCCTGATCGATACGACCGGCGCGCATGTCGGACAGATCAACGGGCTGAGCGTCATCGAGCTTGGCGGGTTTGCGTTTGGTCGGCCGACCCGCATCACCTGCCAGGTTCGCCCCGGCAGCGGAAAAGTCGTCGACATCGAGCGCGAAGTCGAGCTTGGCGGTCCTGTCCACTCCAAGGGCGTGTTGATCCTGTCCGGCTTTCTTGCCGGTCATTACGCCGTGGATACGCCGATGTCCCTGTTCGCCAGTCTGGTGTTCGAGCAGTCATATGGCGGCGTCGAGGGAGATAGCGCCTCCTCGGCCGAACTCTATGCGCTGCTGTCGGCGCTCTCCGACGTGCCGCTCCGTCAGGATTTGGCCGTCACCGGATCGGTCAATCAGCATGGCGAGGTCCAGCCGATCGGCGGCGTCAATGAAAAGATCGAAGGATTTTTCGATATCTGCCAGGCCCGCGGCCTCACCGGCACTCAAGGCGTCCTCATCCCGCAGGCTAACGTTCAACACTTGATGCTGCGCAAGGACGTCGTCGAGGCCTGCAAGCAAGGCCGTTTTGCCGTCTACGCCGTCGGCAGCATCAACGAAGGCATCGCCGTGTTGACGGGGCTCGCCGCCGGCGTTCGCGGCGCGGACGGGTCCTATCCCGCCGGCAGCGTCAATCGGCGGATCGAAGATCGGCTGCGGGCATTCGCCGATATTCAGCGCGCGTTTGGTCATCAGGCCGGGCGCGCGCTGCCGGAGATCTGACCATGGCCTTGAGGCCGCGGCAATTCAAACGGATCGTGCTCGGGATGCAGCCGAGCACGGCCGACCGCACCCTGCAGCTTGCCGTCGAGTTCGCCGGTCTTCTTCATCTCGATCTGTTGGGATTGCTGCTCGAGGAGATGGATCCGCAGCACCTCGCCGCAATTCCGTTTGCGCGGGAGTTGCGGCTGCCGGGCGGCATTTGGCAGCCGGTCGATGTCGATCGGCTCACGCACGAGCTCGAGGTCGCCTCGCGCAATGCCAGACGCAAGTTTGCCCAAGCAGCGGAGCGTCTTTCCCTGTCGCATGAATTCGAAACGGTGCGAGGCGCAGTCGCCGAGACGATCGCCGCCATTGCCCGCGCGGGCGACATCGTTGTGGTTGGCGAGCCTGCAAGCCCCGCCGACCGCGCGACGCGTCAGTTCTCATCGCTGCTGGAAGCCGCCTTCAGCTCCAGCCCAGCCACGATTTTCGTGCCGGCATCCCTCGCCCGCACCTCCGGCCCCATCGTCGCGATTTCAGCAAGTCAAAATGACGCCAGCATCGCCGCCGCTGCCGCAATCGCCATGGCAGCGAAGGAACAGCTGATCATCGTTGCGGCCGACGAAGACGGAGAAGAAGGCACCGTCGACGAACTCGCGATGGAAACCGGCCTTTCCGTCAAGCGCATCACGGTAGGCAAAACCGCGACGTCTACGGGCTCAGCCCTGCTGCACGCCCTTCATAAACTTGACGAGCGCCTGATCGTCGTAAGTCGCGATGCCGACGGCAATGAGCGCGCCATGGCCATTGCTGCCGCGCGCCGCACCGCCATCCTGGTGGTCGAACCCACGGATGCGAAGCAGGGCGATCGCATCTGACATCGGTTCTCTCGCCTCTCCCCTCGTGGGAGAGGTCGTCCCCGGCCCTCCCCGCGCTTCCGGGCCAGCGCCGACAACCAGTTCGGCCGCGGTCTCCCTCCCCCCTTGTGGGGGAGGGTCGGGGTCGTGAGGTTGCGGCCAGAATGTGCCCCATTCGCCGACCCCCACCCCCGACCCCTCCCCACAAGGGGGAGGGGAGAGAGTACTCTGCGCCACAGTCAGAAGGGGACAGACCACCGACGGGCCAGCCGAAGGATCCGCCCACGGGAGGTGGTTCGACGCCTTGCGCGACGGCGCGGCGTGGCGCAGGACTGGCGACAAAGAGCCGGTCGGGAGGAAGGCATGTTGACGCAAAGCTATGCGCACGGCGTCTCGCCGGTGCCGCTGATCGGCGACACGCTGGGCGTCCATTTCGACAAAGCGGTCGAGCGCTGGGGCAATGGCGATGCGCTCATCGTGCGCCACCAGGACCTGCGGTGGACCTATGCCGAGCTCAAGGAGCGGGTCGATGCCATGGCGGCGGGCCTCCTCGCCCTGGGGCTCGAGCCCGGCGACCGTGTCGGCATCTGGTCGCCCAACAACGCCGAATGGGTGGTGACGCAGTTCGCGACCGCCACCGCCGGCCTCATCCTCGTCAACATCAATCCGGCCTACCGCCTCGTCGAGGTCGAGTACGCGCTCAACAAGGTCGCATGCAAGGCGCTGATCACCGCGCCGTCCTTCAAGACCAGCGACTATCTCGGGATGCTGCGCACGCTCGCGCCGGAAAGCCGCAGCGCCCGGCCGGGCCGTCTCGCCGCCGCGCGGCTGCCCTCGCTGCGCACCCTCGTCCATCTCGGGACCGAGCCCGAACCGGGCTTCCTGCGCTTTGCCGAGGTCGCGACCATGGGCGGCGCCGGCGAGCGCGCCCGGCTGGCCGAGCTGAAGCCGCGGCTCCAGTTCGACGACGCGATCAACATCCAGTTCACCAGCGGCACCACCGGCGCCCCGAAGGGCGCGACGCTGACCCACCACAACATCCTCAACAACGGCTTCTTCATCGGCGAGGCAATGCGGCTCACCGCGCGCGACCGCGTCTGCATCCCGGTGCCGCTCTATCACTGCTTCGGCATGGTCTTGGGCAATCTCGCCTGCGTCACCCATGGCGCGGCGATGGTTTATCCCGGCGAAGGTTTTGAGCCGCAGGCCGTGCTCGAGACCGTCGCCGCCGAGCGCTGCACCGCGCTCTACGGCGTGCCGACGATGTTCATCGCCGAGCTCAACCACCCGGATTTCGCATGCTACGATCTTACGAGCCTGCGCACCGGCATCATGGCGGGATCGCCCTGCCCGATCGAGATCATGCGCCGCACGATCAGCGACATGCACATGCGCGACGTGACGATCTGCTACGGCATGACCGAGACGAGCCCGGTCAGCACCCAGACCGCCCTCGACGATCCGCTCGAGCGCCGGGTCGGGACGGTCGGCCGCGTTCACCCTCACGTCGAGATCAAGATGGTCGACGCCGAGGGCCGCATCGTGCCGCCCGGCACGCCGGGCGAACTGTGCACGCGCGGCTATTCGGTGATGCTCGGCTATTGGAACGATGCCGAGAAGACCGCCGAGGCGGTCGACGCCGCCGGCTGGATGCACACCGGCGATCTCGCGACCATGGACGCGGCGGGCTACGTCAACATCGTCGGCCGGCTCAAGGACATGGTCATCCGCGGCGGCGAGAACGTCTACCCGCGCGAGGTCGAGGAGTTCCTCTACCGCCACCCGAAGATCGCCGACGTGCAGGTGATCGGCGTCCCCGACGATCGCTACGGCGAAGAGCTGTGCGCCTGGGTGCGCCTAAAGGACGGCGAGGCCGCGAGCGCGGACGAGATCCGCGCCTTCTGCCAGGACCAGATCGCCCACTACAAGATCCCGCGCTACGTCCGCTTCGTCGATGCCTTCCCGCTGACGGTCACCGGCAAGGTGCAGAAGTTCCTGATGCGCGAGGAGATGATCCGCGAACTGGGCCTCACGGTGAAGAAGACGGCGTGAAGGATGGCGAGGCCGCATCGGTAAGAGTGGGCCCAAACGCGGGCGAAGGCGCGCGCACGCTCAGCTGTTATCGACGCAAATTAGCGATTCGTGCAGACCGAAGAGCGTGAAGCTCCTGCTGCGTACCGAGATAATCGGCCATGTGTCGTCTCCTTCAACTCGCTTCGATACATTATTTGTTCGGCAATATTTAGAACAACGACATTGATGACCAGTCAACGAATGGGAAATACACCTCCGGGAATTTTTCCTTCATCTGGTCAAAGTACTCGTCGGCGCCTTCGTGCTCCACGAAACGATAGGCGTTCCGATCCGCTTCCAACAACGGCGTCACGTCAACGAGATTGCCTTGAGGCGTCCGATTCACGGAATGGGCAACGATCCGAAAGCATCCGGGCACGTTGCCTAGTTCGGTGACGAGCCAGCCCCGCACCGGTGGATGATTTGTATGCTGACTAAAGAACGCTTCGGCATTGTCATGGCATTTCCCTTCCCGCGCTTCGGCAAATTCGAAAAACGCGGACTTGGTGCCGCAGGCATAGCGACTTACCACACTTCTAAAGTAGCCAACTTCGTGCTGGGTTACGATAGGCATGAACACTTCACAAGATCGGGGATGATTAGGGCTTCGGAGCGCTGGCATCGCCGGGGGCTGCGGAATCGGCCATCGAATCGGACCTCCCTGCCGAGGGCGGGAGAGGCGTGCGGCTTCAGGAGCATTTGTCCAGATGAACGAATGCGCTTCTTGCATGGACTATTGTTTCGGAAACGCATCATGTTTTAAGCCCTTAGGCATGAAGCGGCCACCGATTTGCGATAGCAAGTTGTTCGGCGAGGACATCGAATTCCTCTTGGGCTGACAACACGGACGTGGCGTTGCAAATCTACCGAGCGCCCGATCCGCTCATGCCAGATGAAATGAGACTGCTCCTTTATACTTCAACTCAAGCATCGGGAGCTGATCGAATGTTCGATGAATTATTTCGCGCGCGTTCAAGAGGGGTAACTACTCAATGAATCAATGTACCCACACAGTTTAAGCGAGGCGGCGGCCAAGACTTATGATCTTGTCTGTAATTACGCCCGGTAACGAGACGATCGCGGGAATCTTTACACCGCTCAGCGCCAGCTCGCGATGCAAGCCGCGCTCGTTCGCCCAGAAGTTTTCGCGCACAGCAAACGGCCTCAAATGCGAGCGTGCGTAAATTATGGCGGCATTTTTCAGTGCGATCAGACCCTTACGTTCGTACTTTCCGCCAACGCGCATGGCTGAAATGCCATAATTATGGAAGAGCTCAGCTGCATTCCACGCTGAGGCATCGGTGGCAGTCGGTGTCTTCGGATCACGCCCAGTCTTAAATATGTGTTTGCTGTGCGCATAGTATAATGGCGATACTACGTCTAAAGCGGCCGCATATTTACGTTCAGCAAGCAAACTCCACCCTCGCGAGTTTACAATGCCCGATTGCATATTTTGACTTGCCAAGTTGACGGACAGAGCATCCTCCAAAAGCCCCTCGGCTTCATCGGTCATACCGTGCTCGCTAATCACGATGTTGGCGGAGCGCCTAAGAAAGGCGGCATGGCGCTCGCCACCTATCGCAGACGTATTTGAGCCTAAGAGCTTTGGAACCAGGCCCAGCAGCTGGCTAGCCAGCGCATATTTACCGTGTTCGCTGAGGATGCCTGCGAGTTCTTGTGCTATTTCAGCGCGTCTCACCGATCCTAACGCGGCCCCGTCAATAGCCGGCTCAAGGTCGCGCGTCAGCACATCCCAAATCAGTTTGTAATTAAAAGAGTTGCGCGCATAATATAACGCCGCACAGGACATAGTGATAATATCATTCAGTTCGTATCCTTTGTAATTCTTAGCGATAAAGTAAGCAAGTCGGGAGCAGCCGTACGCCGCTGAAATATCCCAGCTTGCGAACTTAATGCGAGCTGTTCTTAGCAGCGTCTCGGGATCGAGTCCGGCTGGCAGAATGACATGAGTGCCTTTCCTCGCATTCTTAGCAGCGTCTCGCAACACCGGCGAGTTGTAGTAACCTAGCAAGGGGATCAGATTGGCGAATGTGGAGCGCGTTTTATTATCGTCCAGGTGGTGAAATTCGATATCGGGCCTAGAGGTGACCACGCACAGGCCGCGATAATACTCTCCAAGCTGAGCAAGCACAGGAGCCGAAGGTTTTTGGCGGTCCGATGCCATCGCGCCGTGATCTCACTTTCGCATATCCCGATACACCGAGTTCGATCAACGCCGAATGATGGCGCGCGGACGCAGCTACAGATGATCCGTCGAGTGATCAGACGCGAAAGATACCGCTACAATTCATTTGCACAGCCGTTCTTCATAACATCACCATAGATTGCAGATGTACGCAACGACAGATTGCAGTTGTACGCAACGATACGTGCCCGAGCCAACGCTTGACGCGGTGGCATATTCGACTGAAAGGAATCGGCACACTATTGCGTCGACGAATTCATTGACTTTATAGGAATAGTCCTATAATCTAGGTGCGCAATTCCAACCGAAAGACCGTTTTCATGGCCCGCCGCACCGGCATTCGCGTCCAAAAAAGAGATTCGCTGAGATTCGCTGTTTCACTTGCGACAGCCGCAGCCCCAGTTGGAGCTAGCCCTCTGACAATGCCTCGCAAATCGCCCAGCCATGCGCCGCCGGAAGGGTGATTTTTGCCTTTCCCTGTTATTTTCCCTGTTCTGAGGGAAAAACGGCGGACTTTGCGGGGCTTCGCGCCTCGCCGCGCGCCCCGCTCCTCAGTTCACGAGCCCCTGCTTGCCGAGCCAGTCGTCGATCAGCTTGGCGATGGCGTCGGAGTTCGTGTCCATCATCAGCATGTGGGTGTTGCCCTTGATCCCCGTCGCGGGGAGATCGAGCACGTCGGCCTTGGCGCCCGCTGCCAGCAGCGCGTCGCGATAGCGCCTGACGACCCGGACGAGGCCCGGCCAGGTGGTTGGATTCTTGTCGAGGAAGTCGCCCCACACGATGAGGTGCGGCACGGTCTTCACCCGCGCGACGTCGACCTTGGCGGGATCGGGCGCGCCGGACGGCTCGACCGCTATCAGCGCCTTGATCTTGTCCGGCGCGTTGAGCGCCGCGGTGAAACCAAAATTGCCGCCCTGGCTGTGCACGACCACGATGCACGGACAGACCTTCTGCACCAGCGCGTCGTAGGCGGCGAGGGTCGCGGCGTCGTTCGTCACCCAGCGCGGCGCGCCCTGCTTCATGAACTGGTCGAAGGCATCGACGGGAAACTGCACGCCGACATAGGTCGCGCGACGGCCGCCGACTTCGTAGCTCGGTCCGAAGCGGAACAGCTCCCACGCCTCCTTCTTGGTGCGGAACAGCGGTTCGCTCTTGTAGATTTCCGGGTAGCGCGCCCACGAGGCGCGGCCGCGTTCGACCGCATCGGAGACATAGACGTCGTAGCCGGCGTTGAGGAACCACTGCTGCCAGCCGGGCTTGCCGTCCGGCTTGGTCTCCCAGGTCACGCCGGTGAGGCCGCCGCCATGCCAGAACAGGATCGGCACCTTGGCCCGCGGCTGCGCCAGCTTGACGAACTGGACGTACATCTGGTCGACCTCGAACTCGCCGTTAGGGTCGACCTTGAAGGCGGGCGATCCCGGCGAGAACACCACGTCGCGCGTCGGCAAGCCGGTCAGAGTCGCCTGATGGCCGCCGAGATGGAAGCTGCCGATTTCCCTGACGAGATAGTCGGCCGCCGCGGGCCGACTTGCCGTCACAGCCGCCAACAGCGCCGCCGTCATGATGGAGAACGTACGCATGGTGATCCCCTTCCCCTGATGATGTTTCGGCATGAGATTCCTTTCGGAGGAAACTCGCATTGATGATTTCACGCCCGGAGGGCGATCTCGCACACGAGACCTTCGGTGCGCCAGTCGAAATTGATTTCGCCCTTGAGCTGATCGATCATGCGTTGGGTGACGCGGCTGCCGAAGCCTCGGAGCGTGGGCATTTGCACCGGCGGGCCGCCCATTTCGGTCCAGCGAATGGAGAGTTCGCCGTCCGCTGCGTGCGACCACTGCAGCTCGATCCTGCCCGTCGGTGCGGACAGCGCCCCGTACTTGGCGGCGTTGGTGGCGAGCTCGTGCAACGTCACCGCGATGGCCTGCGCGGCGTTAGGCTCGAGCAGCACTTGCGGGCCCGCGATGTCCACGCGCGTTTCGTCGTCCTGCGAGTAGGGCGCAAGCTCCTGGCTGGCGATCGTCGACAGCTCGGCCCCGATCCAGCGCGTATCGGCAAACAGCGAGTGAACGTTCGCGAGCGCGCGGATGCGGCCTTCGATCGCCTCCTTGAGACCCTCGGATGTATCGGCTTGGGAAAGCGTGACGGTCGCCTGCACGCTGGCAAGCAAGTTCTTGCTGCGGTGCTCGGCCTCTTGCGCGAGCGTCGCGATCTTCTCCTGGTTGCGCTTTTGCTCGGTGATATCCCGCGCGATCTTTGAAGCACCGACGATTTTGTCGTCGGCGGTTTTCACCGGAGAAACGGTTATAGAGACGACGATCAGGCTGCCATGCTTGTGCTGGCGCACGGTCTCGAAATGATCGATCCGCTCCCCGCGCCTGATGCGCGTCAGGATCATGCGCTCTTCATCTTGCCGGTCGCGCGGGATGACGATCGTGATCGGCTGGCCGATGGCCTCCTCGGCGGTGTAGCCGAAGATGCGCTCCGCGCCCCGGTTCCAGCTGGTGATGATGCCGTCGAGGTTCTTGCTGACGATGGCGTCGTCGCTCGATTCGACGATCGATTCGAACCAGCGCAACCGCTGCTCCCTCTCGCGAAGCGCCGCCTCAACCTGCTTGCGGTCGGTAATGTCGATGCCGGTAGGATGCAGGAACGTCACCGTTCCGGCCTGGTCGCGAATGGGATGCATGGCAAAATCGACGATGCGTTCGCTGCCGTCGGCCCACCAATATCTAAGCTCTTCGCGAAAAGCCGATCCCGCTGCGGCCTGATGAGTCGCCAGGCGAATCTTAGCCTTCATTTCCTCCGAACCGCGCCACCAGGGCGTTTCGGAAAATGGTCGGTCCAAGACCTGCTCTCGCGTGTATCCGCACGCCGCCAGCGAAAGGTCGTTCGCCTCGCGCAGATAGCCCTGCAAGTCCATGATGCCGGCGAAGATACCGGATTGATTGAACACGGCTTCGAACTTGGCGGCAGCGCCGGACAGGTCTTTCAGCAGCGCGGCCTGTCTGTTGACGAGGACCTTCAGGGCCGTGACGTCGCGATTGACCTCAAGGACAGTCTCACCGAGCAGCTGCATCCTGCTGTCGACCGAGACTTCGCGGCCGTCCTTGCAGATGTGGCGCAACTCGCCCGACCAGTGACGCTCGTTGCGAAGCTTCGAGCGGATTTCGCTCAATTCAATCGGGAATTTCGTCTGCAACAGATCATGGCTGATGCGCCCGATCGCCTCGTTTGGCGCAAACCCGTAGAGTTGCTCCGCGCCGGCATTCCAGAACTCGATCGTGCCGTCGAGGGTCCATACCAGCATGGGCTCATAGGACAATGTGAGCAGGCTGGCCAAATGTTCTGCGGACTGGCGTTCCATCTTGGTCTACTTCGCGCCCACCAACGGAAACCCCGTCCGCGACAAAAGTCGGAACGGGCACCGAGGTCTGTGATGTCTAAGGTCAGTGCCAAGCGGGAACCCGCAGCCTTCCCGCACGTGCTGCCCCCAAAGGCGGGCAGCACTTTAAAGCTACACTTGGGCCGCCGGGAAGTCGAGGATCAAGCCACTGCGGTTTATACGAACGGACGCCGAGCCGCGCCTCGCATGGGGATGCCAGGATTCTCCGCGCCCGTTCGCCGTGGGCTTCGAACCTGCTATCATGGCGCCGCTAGCACCCGTCGTTTGGCGGCGGCAGCACCTTTGTCAGGGAGGAAGACTAGGATGACCGAACCGAAAGAGACCGCAACCCTCATGACGCCGCGCCGGGGCTTTTTCACGCGCGTCGCCGGCATCATGGCGCTCGGCGCCGCGGCCTTCGCTCCGACGGCACCGCACGCCGAGGGCGAGGCGGACGACGGGCCGAATTGGCCGGGCAAGCTGACGGGACGCCACAAGCAGCTGACCGACATGTACGCCATCAATGACGGCTTTCCGTTGGGCTTCGTGCACAACTTCCTCGAGCCCAACAAATCGGCGACCGGCGTCGTGATCCTGCGCCACGAAGCCTTCCCGCTCGCGCTCAACCACACGATGTGGGAAAAGTACAAGATCGGCGAAGCCGAGAAGATCAACGATCCCGAGACCAAGGCGCCGGCGGTCAAGAACCCCTACTTCCAGGCGAAGCCCGGCGTGCTGCGCAACGACAACGCCGCGGTCGATAAGCTGATGGCGCGCGGTACGGTGTTCGGCGCCTGCAATGTCGCACTGCGGGCCCATGCCCGACGGCTCGCCAAGAATGCCAACGTCACGCCCGACGAAGCGGCCAAGGAATTCGCGGCCAACATCATCCCGGGAATCACGGTGATCCCGTCCGGAGTATGGGGTGTCAACCGCGCCCAAGAGGCCGGCTGCAGCTATTGCGCCGGCGGCTAATCTTCGCCCGCGTCGCATCGGCGATTGGAACGCGCGACCGCCAGATCGGCGCCAGAAGTGGGCAAGCCCACTATCTGGCGCCGAGGCGAGTTAGATTGCGCTCGGCGAGATGCGCCAGAACGCATGCGTCGCCGGACTAAGCCGTGAGCAAGTCCTCGATCCGGATCGGAAGCTTGCGCACGCGAAGGCCGGTTGCGTGGTAGACCGCATTTGAGATCGCCGCTGCCGTGCCGACATTCGCAAGTACGGACGTCTTCGCCGTCCGGGGCGTCTTTGTCGTCCGCGAAGCGGCGGAGCGGCCGCCGGCGCCCGGCCGCTGCGAAGCGTGGCGTTTCATCTTCGACATGTTACCTCCCGCCGATTATCACTTTGGTTGAATGTGTGGATCACCGCCCGGCGTACCCGGCGGCGGTATCACCGGCATCCTTCCACCGCCCGGCTTCTCAGGCGCCGAAATGCCAGGGTCCACTCCTGCCGGAGGACAAATGACGCCTTTCAACTCGGCGAGCTTTTCGCTTAGAGAAGGCGCTCCTGTTGTTTCCCCAGGCTTTGAATTGGCGCTGCCAGCGCCCGGCGGGCAAGCCCGCTCGGTCGGCGCGAGCGGCGTTCCACTTTGGGCGCCGGCCGAGGTGATCGACCAGACCAGGACTCCGGCGGTCAGCACCGCGATTTCCAAATATTTCATATTGAATTCCTCGATCGCGAAAAGCTCGATCGCAAAAAGGCGCCCCGCGGCAGATCCGCGTCGATTATGCGACGCGGAGCCCCGCTAGCTTTACGCCGCCTTGCGGTTGGCGCTGGAGAGCGCAAGAGACGTCAGCTTCCGATCCGCCGCTTTCTCCTCTTCGAGGTTCTTCGCAAGGACGTCGGCGCAGTCAGTTCGGCCCAATTGCTTCGCCCAAGCAATCAGGGTTCCGTATCGGGTCATCTCGTAATGCTCGACCGCTTGCGCCGCAGCAATCAGCGCCGCATCCATCACCGAGGTGTTGTCGACCTCACCGGCAACGTCGTCCGCCTCCTCGATGATCCCGTCGATGGCCGGGCAATCAATGCCCTTGGCCTCAACGCCGTGCATGCGAAACACGTCTTCTACGCGCTTTACGTGATTCTTGGTCTCGGCGAGATGCGACCTGAACCCCTCCTTGAGCGCGGGGTCCTGCGCTTTGTCGATCATTTTAGGCAGCGCTTTTACGATTTGTTGTTCCGCGTAGTAGATGTCACGCAACATGTGAACGAACAGGTCGTCCATTGATGCGATGTCTTTGGTAAAAAATCCCATTGGGAACTTCTCCTTGGCTTGGAGTTTCGAGGTGAGACGGAAGCGCCGCTAGCGCGCTCCCTGATTGGTGAACACGTCTCCCCTCGCGGAGTTCCGCCGACCTCGTGATCCGAGCAGGCAATAATCCCGGGCAGGCCCGCATCGGGTGC
>CAWEAS010000022.1:0-334362 GCA_963807015.1 uncultured Alphaproteobacteria bacterium
GGAGTGGAGGGACTTCGAACCCCCAACCCCCGGTTTTGGAGACCGGTGCTCTGGCCAATTGAGCTACACTCCTAGGGCGGGCGAACCATGCCTCCCGAAGGAACTGCCATTGTTTTTCATGCATGAGCGCGGGCCGCGATGCAAGGCCCTGCCCTCTCGCACCACCAAGCCCCGGGGCGCCGCGGTACCCGCCCTAGCGCCGCGGCAAAAGAAAAACGGCCCCGGATTGCTCCGGGACCGCTCGAACTTGCGATACCTGCGGGCAAAGCCCGCACTGCCTCAGCTCATTGCGGCTTGACGAAGAGGCCGACGAGACCGGCGGCGCCCTTGGTGTGGCCGGCGAGCTTTGCCTGCAGTTCCGGCAAGGTCAGGCCGGGCGGCAGTTCGGTCGGGGCGAGATCGGTTGCGATCACCATGTAGGTGTAGTGATGCGGGGAGCCCGGCGGGGTGCACGGCCCGGAGAAGAAGCCGACTCCCTGGGTGCTCTTGCCGCCCACGTACTTCGGCGACTCCTTGCTGAGCTCGCCCTCCGCGAACGACGTCGTCGTCGGGGCGATGCCGTAGGCGACCCAGTGGAACACGCCGAGACCGCCGCGGCCTTCGGGGTCCACCATGGTGAACGCGAAGCTCTTGGTGCCTTCCGGCGTGCCCGACCAGGACAGCTCGGGCGAAACGTTGTCGCCGACGCAGTTCGGATTCTGCGGGTTCTTGTTGGCGACCTTCTTCGGCATCATCGTGCCGTCCTTGAAGGTCGAGGACGTGAGTGCGAACGGCTCCGCCGCGTTGGCGGCGCCGCCCATGCCCCAAGCGGCGAGCACCAGACCGCCGGCGGCGACGAGGCTGTAGAGATGACGCGTAACTGACATGAGATTTCCTTCCGAGGGTTCCTCATCCCTTGGCGGTCGCCGTCACCCGCGGACGCCGGACAGGCTTGAGCGGGAAGACGCCCGATTTTCCAGTCACATTCGGGTTCAACGTCCGGAAGGTTGAGGAAGGGGGTCACACGCCTCTGCGGGCGTGCCCGGCGTTCTTATCGCATTGCAATGAAGCCAGCAACCGCGCGCCGGCTGAGTCGCAGGCGGCTACGCTGGCCAACATTGCCACGGGCCGGATTCACCATGCTGGCGAAGCTCCAGCCGGCGGCCAGCATTTGCTCTTCAAAGCTTCATTGCGATGAAAGATGATCCGGTGCAGAGATCGGAAGCGCGCGATTTGATTGTTCAAGACTCTAGGTTGTAGGTGATGCAGCGCTGGTTTCTGAGTTACCACTCGCCAGACCAGGCGCTCGCGGAGCAGCTCAAGACTGCGATCGAGCGCAAAGATCCGACGTCCCATGTCTTCATGGCGGTCCACTACAACCGGGCCGGCGGCTTCTGGACGGCGCAGCTCGCCCAGGAAATCGCGGACGCCACGGCGTTCATTCTGCTGGTGGGAGAGCGCGGCCTCGGTCCCTGGCAGGTGCTGGAATACGACGAGGCGCTCGACAAACGGGTGCAGGCCCCGGATTTTCCGCTCGTCCTCATGTTGTTGGAGGGGCAGAACGCGCCAGGCTTGCCGTTCCTGCGGCGACTGCACTGGATCGTCGCCCCGGATCTGACCTCCGATAAAGAAGTCGCAAGGCTCTTCGATGCAGCGGCCGGCACCGGCTCGCGGCCGGGCGAATTGTGGCGCCACGCCGCCCCCTATCGCGGGCTTGCCGCCATGACCGAGGAGGATAGCGACTACTTCTTCGGGCGGACGTCGGAGACTGTCGAGTCGCTCAACGCGATTGCCGTTCCTGAGAAGCTTCCGATCCTTATCGGCAATTCGGGGGTGGGCAAATCTTCGCTGGCCCAGGCCGGCGTGTTGGCGGCGCTCAAGCGCCAGGCGTGGCCCGATCAGGCGCGCGTATCCAATCAGTGGCCGGAGGTCTTTCAGAACAGCCGCCAATGGTTGTTTCTAAAGCTCAAGCCGGGCACGGAGCCGCTGCGGGCGCTCGTCGCAGCCTTCCTCGACTGCTGGCAATTCGCGGCGACCGATCCTGAGCGGGTCAAGCACCAGAACGGTTGGATCGAGCTGCTGCGGGACGACAAGGCGACGCTGCGCGACTTGATCGACGCTACCGAGCGCCGCCGGCTTGAGCTTGAGCAGTCGAAACCGTCGGCCTTTTTCCTGTATGTGGACCAGGGCGAGGAGCTCTACGTCCGCGCCGACGAGCGCCAGCGCAAGCGCTTCTCCGAGCTCCTCGGCCAGGCACTGACCGTGCCGCGTTTTCGCGCCATGATGAGCCTGCGATCGGACTTCCTCGGTCACCTGCAAAACGATGCCCCGCTCTTCAAGGGGCGGCTCCAGATCGACGTGCCGCCGCTCGGCGAGCCGGAACTGCGCCAGGTCATCAGCCAGCCGGCCGAGCTGCTGGCGGCCCGTTTCGAAAGTCCGACCCTCGTCGACATCATCACGCGGCGGACCGTCGAGGATTCCGTCAAGGACGTCGGCGCTTTGCCGCTCCTCTCCTACACGCTAGACGACATGTGGACGCAGATGGTGCGCCAGGGCGACGGCATCCTGCGTCTTCCCGCACAGTCCTTCGAGCTTGGCGGCGTCCTCGTCTCGCGCGCCAGCAGCTTCCTTGCGGCGCATGCGGAGAGCGAGGCGGCGCTCCGGCGCGTGCTGACGATACGATGTGCCACCGTGCGGCAGGACGGCGAGCCAACGCGGCGACGGGCGCCCCGCTCCGAATTTTCCGATCAGGAATGGCGGCTTGTCTCGGAGCTTGCCGATTACCCCAATCGCCTTCTCGTCACCGTGACCCAGGGCGGCGAGACCTACACCGAGGTCGCGCATGAGGCGATTTTCCGGCGCTGGGACAAGCTGAAAGAGTGGATTGCCGCCGAGCGGGGCTTCCTTGCCTGGCGAAGCGGACTGGAATTCGCCAAGCGCGAATGGGAGGAGACGCCGGCGCGTTCAAAGAGCGATGCATTGCTCAGGGGCTTCGCGTTGAAGCAGGCGCGCGGCTGGCTGTCGCGGCGTCCGGAGGACATCCCGGCGCCCGAGCGTGACTTCATCGTGCGGAGCCGCCGCAGGGTACTGGTTCGCCGCCTCGCCGCATCCTCGCTCGTTGCCGTTTTAGCGGCAGGACTCGCGATTTGGTGGCAGTGGCCATGGCTAAACGAACATTCTTACGCGCTGCTCCGCGCCCACCCTCTCACGGCTACGCAAGAACGCGCACTCATGCCGCTCGCCGACTTCACCGAATGCGCCGACTGCCCGAAGATGGTGGTCATTCCGGCAGGCAGCGTCACCATCGGCTATCAACCCAACCCCGACGAGCAGCCGACCCACATGGTGACGTTCGAGCGGCCGTTCGCCGTCTCGGCCTTCGAACTCACGTTCGACCAGTGGCAAGCTTGCGTGGCGCACGGCGACTGTACGCAGGTGACCAACGACAACGGCTGGGGCCGCGGCCGTCAGCCGGTCATCAACATCAGCTGGAAGGACGCGAAACAATACGTGGCCTGGCTTGGACGTATCACCGGCAAGGACTATCGGCTGCTGACGGAAGCCGAATGGGAATACGCGGCCAGGGCAAATCCCCCGGCCGGGCACACGACGCATTTCTCATTCGGCAACGACGATGCGGTGCTCGATCAGTATGCGTGGTTCGCCCTGGACTCCGACGGCCAGCCGCATCCCGTGGGAGAGAAGAAGCCCAGCCGTTTCCAGCTTTACGACATGCACGGCAACGTGTCGGAGTGGGTCGAGGATTGTTATCGGGACAACTACCAAGATGCCGATCCGAACGGGGCGGCCTGGACGGGCGGAAATTGCACCCACCGCGTCATCCGCGGAGGCTCCTGGGTTCAGCGCGCCCGCATGCTGCGGTCGGCTGCGCGCGACTGGTGGAACTTCGACAAGGGAAGCGACAGCATCGGCATTCGGGTCGGACGCTCGCTCGCGCCCTGAGCCGACGGCCGGCGGAGGCCAGCCAATTTTAGCTAGCTAGCACTCACACCCCGGCGGTCTGACGTGACGAAGCCGCCCGCTACTTCGTGCCGTCCTGGTCTGCTGCCGTCTGCCACGCCCGGCAGGACTTGGCGTCGGGCTCCGCCATCCGCGTCGTTGCGTAGCGGGCATGCCTCGTCGTCGGAAACAGTCTCAGAATATCGCGATTGAGCTTGAGGGCATCGTCCGGGCGTCCGGCGCAGCGATAGATGATCGCCATCCACGTGTAGGCGTTGTCGACGGCATTGCCGTTCGGATACTTCTCGACAAGCCTCCGAAATGTCTTTTCCGCGCCCGCTACGTCTTTCCGCGCGACGCCTTCGGCAAAGATCTCCTCCGCAAGCGCATCATCCAGCAATTTCGAATTCGGGAAATCCTTCTCCAGTGCCACGACCGCGTCGGGAACTTGCTCCGGCGCGAACTGCACGAGGATGCGCACCTTGCGATACATCATCCATTCACGCAGTGCGGAATTCTGCGGGTTTTGCCCCGCGCTCTGGGATGTCATCTCGATCAGATGAAGCGCCTGCCTGAGGTCCCGGTGCGACACGATCTGGGGTGCTTTGCCGGCGGAGGAGTCCGGCTGCTCCACCAGCCGCGAATATTTCATAATGATCGCGCGCGCGCGCTTGTTGAGATTATCGGGAATCTGGGCAGCTGGCGATTTCAGGAAAGCCAGGTACTGCTGAATCTCGCGCGAGGCTTCCATTACGTATGGTATTTCACGCAGATTGATATCGAGCCCGCTGTCCTTCGGGAGTATCCTTTTGAGCGCCGCATCGATCTTCGCCTGATCGGTGGTCACCGGCAGACGATCGATCGATACGTTCATCCGACGCAATCCACGTTCGCCAATCTCGACAGCCGCCGGATAATCGAATTCCCGATAAGCAGCACGAGCGGCGAGATACCACAACGTCGGCTCCTTCGCCAAAACCGTGTTTCCATCCACCATCGCGAGCTGTTCGCGTGCAGCGTAACGGCGGAGAATCCGAACCGCCTGCTTCACCGCCGGCTCCTCGTAGTCGCGATTTCCGAGCGACATCGCTTGAGACAGTTCGGCCAACGACGCCGTGAACCTGCCTTGATGATAATCGAGCCATGCCAGCATGTACGCGGCGTCGTCACTCAGGGGCGCCGAAGAGTGTTGCACGACCGCTTCGAAATACGGTCGGGCCGCGGCGGCACGCTCGGCGAAAGACGGAACGACGGCGCTCAGCGGCTTGTTGTCGGACAGCTCGGGGTGCTGGTTCAGAAATGCCAGTGCATCGTTCACCGGCTCCTGCGAGTCCTCCAGCTTCGGCAACTGGACGTGATTTGCGGTCTCCTGGAGCAGATCCTTGAGAAGCTGATGACCCTTCCCATAGCGCAGCACGTCGATGATGACCGAGTTGGGGTTTGCCTCCAGCGCCTTGTCGATATCGCCGATGGTATAGAACAAAAATTCATTGAAAGGCTCCGAGGGATTCTTCGCGAGGAAATCTTTGATATCGGCTCGAACCTTGGGGAAGCCGGTCTTCGGGCCATAAATGTCGTCCGAATAGTAGCTGTATCCCGCAAGACGACCAGTCGATCCCATGGGAAGGAGCGACCATACGCGGGAGCGCAATTTTTTTGACTTGTACTGGCTGAACGCCTTGTCCAGCGCTTCGTTTGCTATGTCTGCCGAAGCGTCCAGTGAGACGTTGCGCACCGCAAGTGCAATATCTCCCCACAGTCCGTAATCGTTGCTGCCCTTCGCCTGATCTTTCCGTATGGCCTCGCGAATTTTAGGTAGAAACAGCTTGAGTGACGGCTGCGACACGTCGACCGCGACGTAGTTCTGATGTCCGCGGCCGCTGCCGTCGAAGCTTGCCGAATAGAGATAGCCTGCTCCGCCGGCGATGCGGTAGACGGGCAGCCCGGCCGTGGCCGACCGCGTCGGATCGCCGAGAGTGTCCACGAGCAGCCCCCGCGTCAGGTTGTTTCCCGCCGCGACGGTCTCCATGTCGTCCTTCGAGAGCGGCTCCAACTCGACCTTTCCCCACGACACGATCACTGATGTCGGAAGACCCGGAAGCCGCGACAGCCATTCGACCTTGAGCGGCAGCTCGTTCATCCGTTTCGAGAGGTTTTCGATTTCCGCTTCGATCGCGTTCCGATCGATTGCGACCGGCGCGACGTTCTCCATGAGGTAAACAGGAGCACGATCGTCGCCGTGTATGATGACATTTTTCCGCGTGCCGTTGCCCTGCGCGGCTGTCATTCGTTGCGAGCGTTCGCACCAAGTGTATCCCTCAAAGACATCGCTCGGCTCGCACTTGAAGGATCGGAAGCCGGCATTGTCGCGCGCAATCCTTTCGCCCAGCGAGTAGCCTCCGACGGTGTAAGTCGCGGCACCTGCAGTCACGACCACGGCGAGCGCGATCAGCAACGCGAACAAGGGTAATGTCGTTTTGCACAGCCTGGTCACAACTTCCTCCGTCGGAATGCGAACTTCCAATGAAGGTTGGGCGCACATCTCAGGTGATGCGCGCATATCGGTTGAAGAGGAATCCAGCGCCCGACCCAATGGGAGAGACGGGCGCGGTGCTCCAATAACCGACCAGCGTGAGGGGGCCATCATCCGTCGGAAAAATCAAGGAGATTTCGCCTCGGCGAAGCTCGCGCGCCGGTCGAGCCGGGCAACGCGAACTCATCCGAACCAATCGACCGGGTGATCCGGTGGCTGGGGCGCGTGGAAGATTTTCGACTATAAACCGCCCCCCATGACGAACTATGCTGCCAATAAATCGAGCGCTTGCATCACTAAGGGGGAAGCCCAATGAAGAAAACAATGTTCGCGGCCATGTTCATGTCGGCGTTCATTTCGGCGCCGATGGCGGGAACTGCCTCTGCGCAACCGGCAAAGGGTCAAGACGTGAAGATTTACGCGGCGGCCGTCGCCAAAGCGCCCCTCACCGCCATCGCGGCCGAATACGAAAAGGCGACGGGAAACAAGGTCACGCTTGTGTTCGATACCGCCGGCGCGACGGAAAAACAATTCCGGGCGGATCCGGAAGCGGCGTTACTGATCACGAACGTCACGCTGATCCGGAACGCAGAAAGCGCGGGCGCGCTTCGAGACGGCACCAGCATGCCGTTCGGCAGCACTTTCGCCGGCGTTGCGGTGACACCGGGGTCCAAGAAACCCGACGTCTCCACCCCGGAAAAATTGAAGGCCGCACTGCTTGCGGCGAAGCGCATTGCCGTTTCGGACCCCGCCCGCGGGGCGACGGTCGGGACTCACTTCATGAAGATGGTCGAAGCGCTGGGCGTGAAGGACGAGATCCTTCCCAAGATCCGGCTCTCGAGCGACGGCGTCGAGACCATGCGGCTTGTCGTCGAAGGCGCGGCCGATCTCGGCGTGTCGCAATCAAGCGAGATCGTGCAGGCGAGCCCAGATGCGTTGGCCGGCCCGTTTCCCAAGGAGTTTGCCCTCGCCACCGACTTCTCGCTCTGGCATCGCAACGCCCTCTCGCCCGCGGTCGCGGACGTCGTTGCGCGGCTGACGGGACCCGCCGGGCGTGAAAAACTCGCCGCCGATGGGATCGTCCCTCCTGCCGCCCACTGACGGGTGCCTGCGCAGCGCTCGCTGGGCTACATGCGAAGAGCGACCTGAACATGGGCCGGCTATCGTATCTGGGCTTGCTCTTTGCATGCGCCCTGGCGTCATGCTCGCCGGCGGCGCCCGTCGACGAGAAGGACTATTCGACCAAGATCGTGGGAGACTGGCTGGGCACCGTCGGAGACACCAACGAGACGATCGCCTTCCGCAGCGACGGACAATTCGTGTCCGAAGTACGAGAAAGGGGCTTCATCAGCAACACGCTCGGTCAGGGCGTCACGGGCACGATCCGCGGAACCTGGACGATCAATGGCAAGTCCATAACCTTGAATATTGCCGGTGCTCAAAACGAGCGCGTCGCGAATCGAAGTACCACAAGCACCATCGAAACATTCACGCCGAATGAGCTGACCGTGAAGAGCGAACGCGGCGACACTTCAAAATTCAGGCGAGCGCTCTGACGTCGTCAGACCAGCACCGAGGCGATCTGAGATTGCCGCGCCCACTATTTGTTGCGGCGCCCAAAAGCACGCTCGTGTTGCGGAAGAGCGTGGAGCGGGTGAAGGGAATCGAACCCTCGTCATCAGCTTGGAAGGCAGATGACAGCCTTGCTCTGGGGGTCACGCGACCTAACGAGAAACCCCGGATTTAACGGCCAATCCCTTGCATTTCCGATGGGAAGTTGCACAACGTTAGTCACAGCTTCCAACGCACTCTAACAGGTGCCTGCTGTGACCCGGTGTGACCCCAGGGGGAGGATCATCCATGGCCGTGGTGACGCTCACTGACAAGCGCATCGCAAGCGTGACGGCGCCGAAGACCGGCCGCTCGGAACTGTGGGACAGGTTGACGCCAGGGCTCGCGCTGCGCGTCACCACGAACGGCGTTCGCACCTGGAGCCTAAAGGTGTGGACCGGACCACCGGATGCGCGCAAGCAGCGCCGTGTCCTGCTCGGCCACCCGAGACGTGAGGATGGCCTGCCGGTCCTGACGTTGGCACAAGCCCGAGACCGTGCCCGCGAGGTCAAGCGGCTCGCGGCTGAGGGCAAGCCGTTGACGCCAACCGATGCCGCCGGCCAGGGCGCCAAGGCTGACACGTTCGGCAACCTCGCCGCCGACTACCTCAAGCACCTTGCCGCGAACGAGCGGCCGAGCACCGTGAAGGAAGCGCGGCGGATACTCGAAGTGCACAGAGACCTGGCGCCCTGGCGCGACCGGCCCTTGGCCAGCATCACGGGCGATGACGTCCGCGCGCTGCGAGACCGCATCGCCGACCGGGGCGCCGAGATACAATCCAACCGCACGCTCGCCCGCCTGCACGCCATGTTTCGATGGGCGGTGGACGAGTGCCGCATCGCCGCCTCACCGGCCGCCGGCATCAAGAAGCGGACCAAGGAGGAGGAGCGCGACCGCGTCTTGTCAGACGAGGAGTTGCGGCATTTCTGGGCCGGGTGCGAGGACATCGGATGGCCGTTCGGCCCGCTGTGCCAACTGCTCCTCCTGACAGCGCAGCGCCGTGACGAGGTCGGCGAGATGAGATGGTCAGAGGTCGACCTTGCGGCGCGCGTGTGGAGGCTGCCACGGAGCCGCGCCAAAAACGACCAAACTCACCTGGTGCATTTGGCAGGCGCCGCCGTTGACATCCTCACCGGCCTTGCCGAGCAGCGCGCGCGGCTCGCGTACCGCAAGGCCAGCGACCTCGTTTTCCCAACGCAGGATGGCGTTGCGGTAAGCGGCTTCACTTGGGGCAAGGCAAAGCTTGACGCGGCGATGGTCAAGGCTCGCAGGCGGGCGCTCGGCCAGCCAGAGGAGGACAGCGAATTGCGCAAGGTGCTGGGCATCGCCGATGACCGGCCCCTGCCGATTGAGATTGCCCATTGGGTGCTTCACGATTTGCGGCGCAGCGCGGCCACCGGCATGGCGCGGCTCGGCATCGCGCCGCACGTTTGCGACCGCATCCTCAACCACACGTCAGGTTCAATCCGGGGCGTGGCCGCCATCTACAACAGACACGCCTACCTAGACGAGCGCCAGGCCGCGCTCGAAGCATGGTCGCGCTTCGTCATGAGCCTGGTGAATCCAGCGGCCGGCAACGTTGTGCCGTTGCGCGCGTGAAACCAATTCCGGTGCAGCCGGGCCACGCGGCCGCAGTCGTCCGGACGCACCGCCACTCGCCCCGCGCTCTCCTGGCCGCCGCCGTGGCGGTGATCCGGGACCTTGAGGCCGATAACCTTGAAAAGGCAGACCGCATGCTGCTCGACCGTCTCGTGTCCAACGAGCGCGCGAGGCAGGTGTCGGACGCCATCGCTTACCTTGAACGCTACTCACGGCCAAGGCGCGAACTGACGCGCGAGATCGCTGACCGCCTCGTGCGGAGCATGCTCAGCGCGCGGTTCCTGGCAGAGGCGGTGCCGCACCTCCCTGCGGTCAAGCGGCGCGAGCGGCTGGAGAACCGAACTCTGCGGGGGTGCGCAAAGCGGTTGGCCGCTCACTTCGAAGAGATGACCAGCCCGCCGAGCCAACGCAGGCGGAAGCGCGCTGCGTCCGTGCGCCTGTTCGACAAGCAGGTGGTCGTTCTCATGAGGTCGCTCGCCTGGGCGCGCGAGGTGCTCACCAGCCATGGCAGGCAGGAACTGCCCGCCGTGTTCGCGCGGTGGCCCGAGACGCGCAAGAGCAAGGCCGATACTGCGCCACACGTTGTGTTCATCGCCACACTCAGTGCCTCAGTCTCGGACATCTTCGGAGCGCCGGTCGATGATGCGGTCGCCTTGCTGGCCACGGTGGCGCTCAACGCCACTGATGGGTTCAGCATGGAGGCCGTTCGGTCCATCCGGCGCCGGCACCCGACCGGTCACTGACCCCCAGAAAAAATCGATTGAATCGACCGGTGCCTTTGGCCGGCGCTGACGCACACTGCCTCACGAGGCGGCCCTTGCCGCCACTCAATTGGAGGCGCGACCGATGCCCGTTCACACCCCCGCCGCTGGCAACGAAGACGAGATTGTGTTGGAAGGGGAAACCAGGGATGCCCCGTCTGCGTCACGGCCGGGCGAGGCGTCTGATCCGCAGACCTTGCAACGGCGCATCGCGTCACTCGAAGCAACGATGGCGCAATTGAAGGGGGGGACCGCGCTGCCGGGTTTCAGGCAACCGGGAATCGGGCCGCCGGACTCTATCGATGAAAACGAAACGTTGCTCAGCGCCAGCCAGGTCCGCGCCACAATGGGCGGGGTGAGCGATATGTGGGTTTGGCGCCACCAGCGCGACCCCGACCCCGAAACGAAATTTCCTGACGCGGACTTCGTGCTCTCGGGCAGGCGCTATTGGATGGTCGGCACTATCCGCAAGTGGCTCGCGGCGCAGGCGAGCAGAAAGGCCAAGACGCGAGCGCCGGTGACTGCCGGCACGCTGGCGGTGCTGCTCGCGCTGGTGCTGCCGCTCGCATCTGTCAGGTATCCAATTTCAACGCCTTGGGCACCTGGTGTGACCCAGTCCTGGACCCCGGACCACCCGTTGCAGCGGCGACCGCTGGTAGACCGATGTTTCCAGGGTGGCGCGCAACAGCCTGTAGAGCAGGTGTCCATGCGTTCGAGGCCGCCTGAGAGGTCGGACCCCGATGGCCAAGCACCTGGGCCGCGACCTGTTCAGCCCGCCTCCGCCGGCACCGCCCCGCCACGCTCGCCAGACGACCCAGGATAAGCCGCCGGCCCTCGGGGCTGATTTGCGGGAAAGGGCCACGAACGTCTGGGAGAGCGCCGTAGCGATTGAGGGCACCGCTGCGGAGGCATATCTGCGGGGCCGCAGTCTGCAGGTGTCCGGCCGCGTGCTGCGCTTCCATGGTGCCTGCCCATACACCCGGTTCGTTGACGGCGAGCCGGTCACTATCGAGGTGCCCGCCCTGGTCGGCTTGTTCCGGGAGATCCACAGCGATGAGCCGCTCGCCATATTGCGCCTTGCGCTCACGGCTGATGGCGGCAAGGCAGGCTTCAAGCCGGCATCGCTCGCGCTGGGACCGGCTGAGGGTTGCGCCATCAAGCTGACACCGGACGATGAGGTCACCGCCGGCCTCACCATCGGCACGTCCATGGAGTCGGTGCTCGCCGGCATGATGCTCGGCTTCCGGCCGGCGTGGGCGCTCGGCAGCGCGAGCCGCCTCAAGACGTTTCCGGTGCTGGCCGGCATCGAGAGCCTGACGGTGCTGGCCGACCACGAAGTCGGTGGCGCCGCTCAGACGGCTGCGCGGGCGGTCGCTGCACGATGGGTTGCTGCCGAGCGCGAGGTCCTACGGGTCGATGTCGGGCAGGACATCGCCGACCTAGTGTCGTGGAAAACGCGAGACCCCGCCGCGCTGAGTGACGCGGCGGGGCGCAAGCTTAGAACCGCAAGTGACGCTTCGGTTCTAGCGAGTAACGGCGGGACGCAAACCCAGCGCGGAACCGGAGGCAAGAACATGGCGAGCGGCAAAGCCAATGGCCACGATAAGCAGGCCACCTGGCAGGACAAGCTGATAGACGTGCAAGCCCTTTGCGATAAGCACTTCGCTCCGCTGCGGTACGTTGTGCCTGGTCTGATCCCTGAGGGGGTGACACTGTTGGCATCGCGACCCAAGCTTGGGAAGTCATGGCTTCTGTTGCAAATCACCACAGCGGTCGCCAATGGCGCCGTCACGCTCGGGGCGAACGAGGACGGGCAACCTCCGCCGAGCGGCGGCGTGCTCTACCTCGCCCTGGAGGACAACGAGCGGCGCCTGCAACGCCGGATGACCAGATACTTCGGCGCTCGGCGCGAGTGCTGGCCGGCGCGACTGACATTCGCAACGACCTGGCGCCGGTTGGACAAAGGCGGCATTGAGGACCTGCGCGCGTGGTGCGCCTCTGTCCCGCAGCCCACGTTAATCGCGGTCGATACCCTGAAGAAGGTTCGGCGCCGAAACGCAACGGCCAGAGCGACTACGATGCCGACTACGAGGCATGCCAGGGGCTACAGGAGTTGGCGGGTGAACTTGGCGTTGCGATCATCGTAGCCCACCACGATCGCAAGATGGACGCGCCAGACGTGTTTGACACCGAGTCCGGGACACTCGGGCTGACCGGCGGCGTTGACACCATCGCGGTCATCAAGCGGCGGGCCGGCGCGGTAACCCTGCACATCGAGGGGCGCGAACTTCCCAACTCGATGAGAAGGCGATTAAGTTCGACCGGGATCTTTGCCGGTGGACGGTCTTGGGCGATGCAACTGAGGTCCTGCGATCCTCTGAGCGGACACGGGTGCTCAAGGTGTTGGCGGACGCGCCGGAAGGGTTATCGACTTCGGAGATCGTGGGGGCAGCCGAACTGAGCAGCCGCAACGCAACGGACTTGCTGTTGTCACGAATGGCGGCGGACGGTGAGATTCAGCGCGTGAAGCGCGGGAGATACGGGGTGCCTGGGACCCGCGCAAATCTGTCCCTCAAGAACGAGAGACAGAAAGACAGACAGAAGCCCAAACCGTTGAAGCCACAAGAGGATAACAATCTGTCTGTCAATCTGTCTCTCTGTCCCGAGGAGGGCGATCAGACGGACGTCGGGCGCGAACCGGCCGGCGCCGATACGGCGAAGGTCGTCTACCTCGACCGCGCCGCCGAGATCGATACGGTGGTCGCCGACTTCGAGGGCGATCCTGGCAGCGCCAATCTCAGGACCGCCATCGATGCCTTGTTGGCCCTCCGGCAGCGCCATTCCACGATCATGAGGCTGCTGGAACGCGGCGTCGGCCAGCGCGGTTTGCATTCGACCGGCGCATGGCTGAACCTGAAAGGCAACGCTGATCGCGAGTCGGAATGACGGGAACTCCTGGCCACCGTCTCGACCTCAGCCGGCGCGGCTAAGTCGCGCAAACGTCACGCCGTTCTTGTCTCGGCAACTCTTTGAGTCATTAGACCCGCAAAGTTACGCGACCCAACGCGTATGACTTCAAAGCGTTGGAAGCCCCAAGCGCGCGAGTTCGGACGCGTTCGTTAGAGGTGACGGCTGCGCTTCAAGTTCATTCTGGAGCACCCCAAGATAGCGTGCCCACCTCCCGGACCGCGACCTGGGCCCCAACCGCTCGGTCTTCACAATCTCAAGCAAAATAGACATGCGTTCCGCGCCGGCTACACGTCTCACCAGTAAGGCTCGCAACGTCCTGGAAGATACGCGGCCTCTTACTATCGCGTCAGTCAGCCTCGGCCGTTCCGATGGGCTAACCCCACCCTGCGCAAACCTTATAAGAGTTATTGCGTCCTTCACATCCTCCAAATCCGCATCGTTTTCCTCAAAATGCAGCTCCTGCAAGGCGGCCGAAACTCTGAGTCTGATTTTGCTCCTTCCTCCAGGTATCGATCGACAAACATCGGCAACAGTTTTCGCCAACGCCCATTTAACTCAACATTCGTATCAAATATTACCCTTCGAGGAAGAAACATATCGTGAGCCGCCGCATATGGCACCATCAATTCCAAAAAGACCGGATTGTCCCAGGCCTCTAGTGTAAACGCTAACCGGTGCACCAACCATTTATTTTCGGCATAGTTGCCAATCTGATTGACCATATAGTCGACAACTGCCGTTCTAAGAACGGCGTCCGAAACAGCTCCGATACCACTTATAAGCGCATCCATTATCGGTTCACGCTTCCTTACCGGTCCAATACGCTGTACCAGCCCAAACGCGACTTCATAATCTAGCGCTTCTCTTGGCAACTCCGCAGCTGTGGCCCAACCGAGATCAATAAGTGCAGGCGCTCCAATCTCACCAATTTTTGGACTCAGGTATCTCCCTACGTTCCACTGCAAGAAATCCTCCGCGCGAAGACCTAGTGCGCCCCACCGCTTTTCCGCATTTATCCAGTCATCCAAATCGCCAAACCGGCCCTCACGCGCTTCGGCAACAAGCGTCGATATCGAGCAGCCCTCTTTGAAATCCTCAATAATCGAATGCACCGGCCAAGGAAATTTCAGCCCGTCAATATCCCTCCCGCTCTTTATAAAGGACGGTAACTCCGCAACCCGGGCAAGAGCCTCCTTTCCAGGTTCCCTCACAAATCGCGACGCGGATTCGATCACAGCCCAACTATTCCGGCCAATTACTTCGCGGAAGACAAACCCTTCATTATTCCCATCAACCGAAATGTACTCCGCCATGCAATTACCTTCGCGCCTCCCACTAAAGCAATTGACTGCAACACTGACATCCTTTCCAGCAAACCTCATGAACCCCGCCGGAAGCAGTATCCACTCCGCTAACTGCTTGAGCCGCTCATCATAATCATGCGTCGAATATTTCCTGTTTCGCAAAGCTATACGTTGTTGCAATATACTCACCCGCCGTGGTGACACCTGCTCTTGCGCAGACCTGATTCGCGAAGCGAGGGGCGCAGTCCAATCAACCGCACCCGTAGTTTCGACCACATTCATCACATAGTCGGCACCCTTCGGTAAATGCTCCAGCAATTTTGCGCTGGCCCATTCCGGAGTGATTGAAGCAATTGACCCAACAATATATACGCAGTCCTTGTCTCTGCGGTGGAGGAGGTCGTCAGACGGTTGGCAATTTCTTCATCAAATATGCCCAGGGTGTCGCCGTCAAGACAAGAGGCAAGGCGCAGATCGACATCGTTCGCGCCGCTGTCGGTATACAAAATGCTCGCCGAAGAAGACTTCGTTTAAATCGAGGAGCTAAATCAGCTACACCATCACTTAAAAGGTCCAGAGCCAGTCGAGCACCTGCACAAACGCATAAGTCATTCTGCGCCTAAATCTCCGTTGTCCAGCGCATGACATATTGCCACGACATCTGCCCGCAGAAATGCCAGTTCGGTTACTGAAAAAATTTGCTGCGGCAATCCGGTAGACGTGACGCCAATGTGCGCTTGAAGCAATTGCGCGAAGTCTTTCTGTGATTGGAACCGAGCTTGCACTCGTGATTTGACCTGCTGCCATGAACTCCTGCAGAGATCGTACCTCAAATGCGAATTCTTCCCTCAACTCGTTGAGTGAGCAACACTAGTCGCTCCGTTGCAATACGGCGCAGCTCGGCTACCACAGTAGAAATCTTAATATCCTCGAATTCGTCAGCCCTTAAAATACCGGTTATCATCTCCGTTAGCTGCTCGGTTGTAAGGAAACCCGTCGCGGCACCCGCCAATTCGGCCGCAACTTGAAGAATAAATCCGGCCTCGTAATGGACAGCATCAATTTGCAGTTTGAAATCGCGAAACAATGCCGCGTCGGCCCCAAGCTTTTGCGATTCTCGGTCTCGTAGCAGCGTGTAATATCTTTCGAATAGATCCCATTTCGCGTGAGGTATGGCTCCTTTGAGAAGCGCGATGCCGAAAAAACCGTGACTTGAAGAGGAGTACTTGAAAGAAGGCGGGTTGACGGGTCCGAGAACGATCGGTGCAATTCTGCTAGAACCGCGTCGCGCCGTTCAACGTCCGATAATCTGATTTCACCTAGACGAATAGCCACCTTTTTTCGCTTGTAAAACATTCAGCGGTGCTAACTCCCAATGCTCCCAGTGTCGCTGACTTAGCGCTTGCTGGTATCCCTGGGGACGTGATGTGACCACAACCAATACATCCGCATTTGCCAGGTGGACCTCATCCCAAAAGGTATCAATTGATTTTATGACTACATCGGGTTTCCGGAAGACAGGCACTTCATCAAGGCCGTCCAGCACGAGAAGCCACGGACAGACGCCTAACCATGCTCGAAGATCGTTAACATCTATTAAGCAGTCTAGCTCCCGCGAAAGACGATTAGCGATATGAAATAAAAGCGTAAGGCTTTGCTCGGCTCTCTTCGACTTTTCTAGGGCATCAGCAAACGTGGGAAGATCAATTCGCACAGGAAACCGGCAGGGACCCACAAGAGGAATACCCTCAATATGTGCCCGATCGAAAATCGGTTGGAGCAACTCCTCATATTCGGGATTTAGAGAAGTGGACGCAAACAGCAACCGAGCTCGCGCAAGCTGGCACAAGAACTGACCAATTGTCGATTTTCCTTGGCCCGGACCGCCGAGCAATACTATTCTATTGCTTCGTGGACCATGTGGTCGCTGCAGTTTACAGAAATCTGGATCAAGCTTATCCGCAGCACGGATTTGCATTCGACCGGTTACATTTAGGGTCCTATACCTGCTTTCAGGCTCCCTACCCCCTTCGTCTATCTCCTCCTCCTCATCTTCTTCCTCTTCCTCTTCCGCTTCTTCTTCCTCTCCGACTTCGAGGCGTTCGCCGAGTGAGGTTATTGGCAGTTCACCGGACTGCCTAACGGGCAGGTCAACAAAGGCGCTATCGATGTAAATCGGCTTCTCCGTTTCTTGGCCGGCGTCCCGCAACCGGACATCCCGCTCGTTTCGCAGATCTCGCGTGAGCGCAAGGGGAAGGAGGCGTTTTAAGTTCGGACGCTTTAGAGAGTCGACTAGGTCGGAGAGCACATCACTGGGCGTAAGCCATGCTGTATATGAACGCCGAATGTCCGGCGCTGTATCCAGGATGGCCTCCAGTTCGTCAGCCGCCCAGACGTGAAAGGCCTTAATTCCCAGCTGAGTGGAAGCGGCTTGCAAAAAGGCTTCGACTTTTGCTTTCCCGCCAACGTCGGGGACCGAAGACAATCGTACATTTGTCGCAACAAGATAAAACTCAGGATGCCTCAGTTGACGCTTTAAATCCGAAAACTTCTTGAATTCGGTTCGTAACTGATCGATCAGCCAGTTTGCATCCTCAATACTGTCTCTGAGTCGCTCTCGACACTTTGCCTGAACGACAATGTATCCGTTCCAACAATTTAGGGATGGGAATGGCACCTCACCGGTAAAGGTTGCTTCCCGCCCTCCGTCGGGGCCGCTGCCGAAGATCGTTGTGCCTGGGCCCAACACGTGGATGCAAATAGCCTGTATTAAACGCTCGAAGGATTTCGGGCTGAAATGTCCAAATATCAGCATGAAGATCTCCTCAGCGCCGTTTCCATATTATTGTTGGGAATCAACTCGGTCCACCGGACGATTGCCGCAGCGCGAACAACGGCTCAAGTAAGTTTTTGACGAGCTTGTCAGAACGGGTTGCGACCGCCCCGGAAATCTTTGGCCAAGCCAACCCGCTTGCGATGGAAGATTGGCCGTCGATCGGCTTCGAGATTCTTGTCGGCTCCATATTCTATCAACGGGTCCGTCGCGGAATTTCAGGTTATTGACTTTTACTGTTGAAAAGCCACAGGTCATCAGTCAATCAGGCAGTTGCTCATAGGCATTGAAATGCCGTTCTGCCAGCACTTTCACTTGCGTTCGAAAATGCTGGGTCCCATGATGGGGTCACACCGAGTGACGAGAGGCAACAAAATGGACACCGCCACCGCAGTACGCGCTGCCAACTCGGATGCCGCCGCCGAGCCCACCCTTGAGCGGGCGCGTGACGAGTTGAGCAGCGCCGGCACCGTGCTGGCAATCCGCGCGAAAGCCGAAGAAGCCTACCGCATATTGCGCGTTCGTGACGGCACGCCCACCCGCCGCCTCGACTGGGAACTGGAGACCACCGTGCGCCGCTGCGCCGGCCAGGACCCCGCGCACCAGGCTCTCGCGTGGATGCGCTTCAAGCGGTGGCTCGAGGACTTCGGCAAGAGGCCGGACCTCTCCAAGCTGCGCTTCGAGGAGAACGAGGCCGCCGCCATCGCGGCCGCTGCGGGAGGTGCGCGGCAGCTTGTGTCCATGGGTTTGCAGTTCAACCCCGTACAGTTCGTCTCGACCCTTGCGGCGCGCGGCGTGCGCCTGGTCGCTGATGCTGATGGTTCAATCCGCGCCGCGCCATCGCAACTGCTCAACGGAACTGACCGCCGCGTCTTGGCGGATCCCCCAGCCGCCGAGCCATCGTGGAGACGCTGGCAACATCAGAGAGGTTCTGAACATGGCCGTCACCAAACGACCCGGCGAAGTACCGGCGATGTCCACACCGTTGCGGCGTGAAATCAGGCATGACCTCCGCCAGTACGACCGCACCCAGTTCAGCCAGGCCATCGCCGTGGAGCGGGGCAACATGCAGGCTGAGGCCATGGCCGAGCTTGCTGAGATAGCGCCCAACGGGGTCGGTGCGCTGAGCCCGGCGGAATACAAAATGGCGAAGCGCCGGCTGTCCGTGTTGATGCGGAGATGCGGCAACCCGAAGCCCTGACCCGAGAAATCCTGACCACCAAAGGAGGTCATAATGCCAGTACCGCGTGAGCAGCGAAGCCGAGGGCTTCGCAATCAGCATCAAGGCATCAAGCCTGGTGATGATGTTGGTGAGGTCACCGTCACGACACAGCGGCCGGCGGGTGGTCCGCTGAGCGCGGTTGGTAATGGTGGTGTCAACTCGCCACCTGGTCGCGGCCGCCAGACCGGCGGCAGGTCCGAGCGTTCGGCCAGTAGATTCGCTGAACCGATGCGGCGCTACGGCGGCCCTGGCGGTTGAGGTCACCGGAATCGCGGCGGCCACATCCGCGCGAACCGGAAGCCGCCGCGTGCGTCCCTGGCCCTGGGCTGACGCGGGGACGCGCGCCGGCTCCACGGCCAGGGCGCTTTTTCATTCCGTGGTGTCATCGCTGGCGAGTTGGTGCGCTCGCGATGACGTCCGTGCCTGCCCCCAACAGGCTCGGACATGGCGCGCGCTCTGGCTTCGATGTTGGGCCGGGGCGCGCGCATCCCATCAGCCACGCGCCCCCGAATGATGGCACCAGCGCAGCTTTGGTTGTTTGGTTTTCCAGGCCTGATGTTGCTGGGGGTTTCCCGGCCCAGGATGAGCACCAGCGCATCTTGAATATTTTGAATTCCAGGCATTGATGGCGCTGGGGTTTTCCGGCCCACATTTCAAAGCGGCGCCCTCCTGCGCCTCAGCCAGACGGCCTCGCTGGCGGCCAAAGCTTCGTTGGGTGTGATACAGTCCGCACGGACGAGCATGAACCGCACCTTCAAAGCAGCTGTCACCGGCCTTATCCTTGCCGTCAGCATTGCTATATCGGCAGCGGCGGGGCCGTTCGAGGATGGGACGGCCGCTTTCCAGCGCGGCGACTATTTAGCCGCTTTGCGAGTATGGCGTCCCCTTGCTGATCAGGGTCTCGCCGATGCTCAGATGAGGGTTGGGTTCATCTATGTTCAGGGCCTTGGCGTGCCACAGGACTATGTGACAGCGGCCAATTGGTTTCGCAAGGCGGCTGACCAGGGCAACGGAGAAGCTCAAAGTCTTCTCGGGCTCATGTACGTCATGGGTAACGGCGTGCCGCAGGACTATGTCAGCGGGCACCAATGGCTCAACCTGGCGGCGGCGAGAGGATTCAAAGACGCGGCAAAAGTACGCGATCAGATCGCTCTGATAATGACCCCCGCGCAGATCGCCGAAGCGCAGAGTCTGGCCCGAGAGTGGAAGCCGACACCTGCACACCGGTGAGGGTGACGACCGCCGTGTGCTCCACCTTGCTCCACCTCGCGTTCAAAGGTGGAGCAGTCACTGCTCCGGTCGAACTGAGGGATGTCACCATCGGCGCCTGGTGGCCCTCCATCGCCCGCGAGATGTGGGAGGGGCCCAAAGACGGCCGCTAATGCGCTGCAAAATTGGTCGCCCGATTCGCAAGGAGATCGGGCTAACCTAAGAGGAGCGTCCCTTGTGAGCAGAGAACAAGCCATGGAGGCGTGCGCAAAAGCCCTCGTTAAGCGACACGCGCACCGCGAAGACAATTGGAAAACCAAGGCAGACCTAGCAGCGGACTTAGTCACGGCACTCGAAGCGCTTGGACTTTTCAAACCCGCCGTCTGATCGCTAAATGCGCTGGCGGGCTTCCTGGCCGATTTGCTGACCTCCTCCAGGCGGGAAGGGTTTGAACCTCAGGTCGCCTTTTTAGGCGTCAGCCAAAGCCGAAGGCAAACAAACACACAAACCGCGCCAATCGCGCCCCAGAAAACGCCGTCAGAAGAGTATGAGTATTGATGGTAGGCGTTGTCGTACACTGACCCGAGAAAACCGCCGATGATGAGAGCGGCAATTATCCCAAAAACCCAGATCGCAATTGTACGCCCTATAAGCCCAGCCCCCTTACGCCTGCCTCAGTTGGTGCATCGTCTTTGTCCGGCAAAATATAGCCGAAAACGCACCAGCGAGCGCCACACTACTTGCCGTGATGTTGGCGCTCACTTTGCTCAAGCCCGAAAGCCTTGAAAGGCCCAAACAAACGCTGCTCCTACCACCAGGACAAGCGCAGGTGGGATGAGCGCCAGTGCGGCGCTCTCACTGGCCACGTGGAGCAATTCGCCTGAAACTCGCGAAATCGGGGTAACTAACCATGGGGCGTCTGGCAGGTCCCTAATAATCCACCAGGCCTGTGTGACTACCACGCCGGCCCATAGGACTGACGAGACAAGCCACAGCCGAAATAACCCGCGTGCAACTCGAATTGCCATGCGCTGCCATCCGCTCGTCACCGCAAGGGCTGAATCAGAAAGCTGCGCTCGGGAGGAAACGAAATGCTCGCTTTTCTTCATCGCTGAGTTCGCGGACGATCTCCGCCGTCTTAACTCCCTCCTCAGCCCTCACCTTGGCTAAGGCCTCGTCCTGGGTATCCCCGGTCGCATAGACGCGCTCACGGATAGGACGGCCGTCTGGTTCATTGCCAGGGATCAAAATCTCGACCTCGAACAAACCCATGTTGGTGGCTCCGAATGCCGACTGACTAGCCCCTACGCGGTCCGCGAAGACCTCAATGCCAGAAACCTTTAAATGCCCATCCCAGCCCAGCGCCGAGTATTAACGCTGCGAGTGGAATGGTTACCGCTATACCGATCCAACTTGTCAACGTCGTCCACGGGTTTGGAAGATCGCGAATCGGTCGGCCGGCATCCGCATACAGCTTCGAAGAAAGTTCTTTGTCCGACTGGTTGCCGAATTCCGGATAAAGCTGGCGGAATTTCGGTATCTCATACCAGCAGTCGTCGAACGGGTTTGGCTTTGCGTAGACGTCCCATGGGCCGGGCTGCCCTTCCCTGGTAGAGTAATCTCTACCGGCTATGCCACGGGCATCGCCGCATAGATGCGGTACGAGAAACACAATGTTCTGCTCTGCCCATTTCATCGTGGCAACGTCATTAAACTGCGCCTTGATCTCGCCGTAGCTGGTGTATGCGATAGCCATTACGAAAAGGATCGAGCCGAGTACCCATAGTCGGAAAAAACCGCGCGCAACTCGTAGGCCCATCCGTCTCACCGCCTTGAAATTGCTCAGGCCCGGAAACCTCGAAAGGCCCAAACAAACGCTGCTCCTACCACCAGGACAAGCGCAGGTGGGATGAGCGCCAGTGCGGCGCTGTTTCTGGCTACTAATGAAACCTCTTCTAACCACACAACATGCGTGACGCAGTTGAGCGCTGGGCACTCGCCAACAGCGACCCAGTCGAAAGGCTGCTCATGCTGCCAAACCATAGCAACTGCCGCGCAGGCCCACAGCACCGCCGTGACAAGCCATAGCCGAAATAACCCGCGTTCAACACGAGTGGCAGTCATGGCGGCCTCATGATTGGCGGCTCGGCGCCAAGTAGTTTTGTCTTAGACGCCCAAGTTATCATGCATTTCTGGGACCCCCTCCGTGACCCTGGTGGCATTTTTTCAGTTCTCGGCGCCAGGAACTTACTGCTCTAACCCATTGATACTTAAGGTGGAGCGGGTGAAGGGAATCGAACCCTCGTCATCAGCTTGGAAGGCTGTTGCTCTACCATTGAGCTACACCCGCACCGGGAGTCGGTGGTCAGTCGTCAGCAATCAGTCGTCAGTCATCAGAGGCTTGCCGCTGGTATTCCGCCTCTTTCCTTCCGATCGCTTGTTCCCGATGACTGTCTCTCCTGTTTGGTGGGGGAGGCAGGACTCGAACCTGCGAAGCCATAAGGCGGCTGATTTACAGTCAGCTCCCTTTGCCGCTCGGGACACTCCCCCGCCGCGCCGCGTAGGTAAGACATCGCAATGCCTTAGGCAAGCGCGGCATGGTCGTGGAGGGCGTCATGCCGAAGTCTGTCCGGCCGATGCACTTAAGCCCATGGCGGCGGCGGCGGCAGGGGTGCTAATATATGACTTGAGGGGCTTGAGGGGGCCGTCATGGCGCGCGACGACAAGGGCGCTGATGCGACCATTGCTGAACTTGCGGCGGCATTTCCGGCGACGTTCACGCTCGACACGGATCAGGTGCGTCCGCTCAAAAACGGGGTCCGCGAGGAGCTGTATGACGCCGCAGCCCACATCTCCCACCGCCGTATTTCGGCAGCGCTGGCAAGGTATTGCCGCAGTCCTGCGTACCTGAAGGCGGTCGAAGAGGGGGCCGCGCGGATCGATCTCAATGGCCAGCCGGCCGGCCAGGTGACCGCAACCGAGGCCGAGGCGGCCCGCAAGCAGCTCGCGGCGCTCGGCAAGCGCAATAAGGCGGCGAAGGAAAAGGCAGCGGCGAAGCCCGCGGCCCCTCCTGCCGCTTCAGGGCCGAAGCGGCTGTCACTCGCCGATCTTAAGAAAGCCGCAGCAGCGCGGAAGCAGGGCCGCTGAAGTCTGGACTAAAGCGTTTGCTCCCGGCGCTCCGAACGGGCATGGGTTGGCCAACACGCCCAAACGGAGGCCGGGAATGCGCGACGACAATTGCCGCGCGCCGAAAGTCTACCGCGATGACGCTTTGCCCTGTGTGAGCCAGGTCATACAACCTGCCACAACCCGTAGATGCGCCCGACTTGCCCTCGGTCTTCCGGGCCGGGCCGGATAATCATCTGCCCGCGTGAACCACGTCCCGGACAGCACTACTCCGCGAGGTCGACCCGTAGGGGGCGCCCTCGCATCATCCCATGCTCACCGGCACGGCTGTTGGTAGCGGGTGAAGTTGTCGTGTTTTTGTAGCTTGTGAATTGTCGCCTTCATTGTGGAAGTGGCGGCGGGACCGGAAGGCGTGGACGGTCTTGCTGGTTGGGTCATGACATGGCGGCTTTGGCGGCGGCAAGCTTAGTCGGTTTCTTTGTTCGACCTGGAAGCCGTTTCTTCGTCCCGACCTGCGCTGGTGATGAGGCAGCGAGCGCAGACCGGGTCAAGGGGGGCCGTTGCGCCGGCCTGTCGACGCGAGCGGCGCTATGAAGGCCATCCCTTGACGCGGTCGAGCACGCTGCCAGGCTCGATGCGGTCGGGGTGGAGAGCAGCGCGCCGTGGCAGTCGTAGCTCGCCAACCGGTGCGGGCCGAGGAACACGCTCACGCTGTTGTCGGGGTATTCGTGCACATGGACGCGGGCCTTGACGAAGTGTGGGCGTAGGCGGCTTTGCGGCAGCTGCAGCCGTCGCCCGGCCCAGGCGATGGTGTTGTCGTTGCCGACCGTGCGCTCCTCGAGGACACAGAGAATCTCGCGCCAGGCCTCGGCGCGATCGGGCACGAAGGCACTGCCCTCCTGCTCCGGCGCGATTGCAAAGGCCTTGTTGTATTCGCCGATGTAGTGCGCGCGCAGCCAGCGGTTGGCGGCCTCGACATCGTCGATGCCGACGAGCCGCAACTCCTTGGGCAAGCGATCCTGCAACGTGCGGAAGGCTCGCTCCGAGCGGCCTCTGGCCTGGGGCGAGTAGGAGGGGATGTGCTCGATGCCGAGGTGCGCCAGGGCGCGGCCGACCTGGGTCTTGTGCGTCCGCGACGCCTTCTCGCCGCCCTTGGGAGTGTGGAAATAATGGGCGCCGCGGTCCGTGTAGAGCGCGCAGAACAGGCCGTGCGCCGCAACCACCTCGCTCAACGCGCGCAACGTTGAAGCGGTGCCTTCCTCCTCAACCAGGATCATCGAATAGATCTCGCTCGTCGCATCATCGAGCGTCACGATCAGGTCCATCGGCGGCCGGCCTTCGATCCAGACGTGGCGCGAGCCGTCCTGATGCAGCATCATGCCCGGCAACGGACGCCGCTGCCGCTTCTTGCGATGGGCACTGCGGCTGCGCGCCGGCTTCACCAGGCCGGCAGCGTGCAAATTGAGCTTGGTCACAGTGTAGCCGAGCTTGTAGCCGTGCCGCTTCACCAGCTGCTCGTGAAAATGCTTCACCGTGAAATCCGCGTACTTGTTGCGGTAAAGCCCCAGCATCCGCTCCAACTCTTCCTGCGCTGCCCGCCGCGGCGATCGCCGGCCCACCCGTCGATCGGCAAGTCCCGCTTCGCCCTCATCCTCGTAACGCACCGACCACCGCTGGAATGTGCGCACATGCACTCCCAGCATCTCGGCTGCCTCCTCTTGTGAAATCTCGCCCCGCTCTTGTCGCTCGAACAAACTCGAAAAACGCATCCGACGCACACCCTCGTGTATCGATGCCGTGCCCATCGTGCCCTCTTTGTTCCGGGCACCACAAACACGACACTTCACGAGCTACAAACAGCCGACAGATCACGCGCTAGCTACAATGCTCACCGGCACGGCTATGAATGACGCGTCGGTCACGCTAGGTTCCCGCGATCCGGCCAGCAGCTTGGGAGAACAAGGGAATGAGAGGTTTTGCGCTTTGTCTGCTAACGGCACTCTTCGCGACCGCCACTGCCGAGGCGCAAGTCTCGATCGACCTCACGAAAATAACGTGCAAGCAGTTCCTGTTTGACAAGATCGCGCCGACCAAGACGGTCGCAATCTTTATGAGCGGCTACTACAACGGCGTACGTCACAACACGGTCATCGACATGAGCGCGATCGAGAAGAAGGTCGATCAAGTCGAGGACTATTGCCGGCTCAATCTGGACACGCCCGTCATGGATGCGGTCCAGAACGCTCTCGGGCCCCCCAAGTAGTTCAGCGGCACCTGCCCCACGACTTCTCCGGCCGTCGGTCCGCTTAGGGACGGACGGCCGCAATCGCTTCGGCGCGATCGAACAGGATCGGCATCATCGTGTCGATGCCCGCGATCTTGAGAACGCTATGGACGTATTCGTCCGGAGACAGCAGGACGAGTTTGCCCTCGTTCCCTTTGACAGCCTTCGCACCGGTGATCAGGAAGCGGATGGCAAGTGACGCCACGTATTCAACGCCCGAAAGGTCGACGATGACGGCGCGCTTGTCGGCGACCGCAGCCTTGAAAGGCTGGGCGACGGATGCCGCCCCGACGGAATCGAGCCGACCGTTGAGGATCACATTGGTGATGTCGTCACCGATGGTCTCCACCGTCATGCAGTCCATCGCTCGATCCCCGCTGCCTCGGCCTATTCCGCGGCCATGACGCCGTAGCGCGCGGACGGTGTCCGCATGGTGACGAGTTCTTCCGCGGCAGTGGGGTGGACCGCCATGACGGTATCGACATCGGCTTTGGTCGCGCCCATTTTCACGGCGATGCCGAGCAACTGGATCATCTCGCCCGCACCTTCGCCGACGATATGAGCCCCGACCACGCGGCCGCCCTCGCCATCGACAACGAGCTTCATGAGGATGCGGGTCTGGCGGCCCGAGAGCGTCGCCTTGAGCGGCCGCATGGCCGATTTGTAGATATCAATGCGGTGAAACCGTTCCCGGGCGGCGAATTCGGTGAGACCGACCGCGCCGACCTCGGGCTCGGAGAACACTGCGGTTGGCACATTGGTGTGGTCGACAATCGTATCGCGGCCACCGAACACCGTGTCGGCGAAGGCATGGCCTTCGCGGATCGCGACCGGCGTGAGGTTGATGCGATTGGTGACGTCGCCGATGGCGTAGACCGACGGCACCGAGGTGCGCGAATGCTCGTCGACCACGATGCCGCCATGGGACGCGATTTTAACGCCCATGCGCTCAAGCCCGAGGTTGGCTATGTTCGGCTTGCGCCCGACTGCGAACATGACCCGATCGGCAGCGACATCTTTCCCCCCGGAGAGAGTCACCGTATAGCGCTCGGCTCCGGGTTCTCCGCCTTTGGCGATGCCCGTCACCACCTGGCCCACGATCACTGCGATCCCGCGGCTCTCCATCTCGCTGCGCACGTGGGCGCGCACGTCGTCATCAAAGCCGCGCAAAATGTTCTCGCCGCGGTAGACAAGCGTCACCCGCGAACCGAGGCCCGCGAAGATGCAGGCAAACTCAACGGCGATGTAGCCGCCGCCCTGGATCACGATCTCGCCCGGCAGCTTTGGCAAATGGAATGCTTCGTTGGAGGAGATCGCGTGGTCGATGCCGGGAATGGGCTGGCCGCGGTGGGGACCGCCACCGGTCGCAACGAGAATATAGTCGGCCGAGACGTGCGCGCCGTTCGCCAACAGGCGCACCGTATGCGGATCCTCGATGACGGCGCGGCTCTTGACGATCTCGGCGCCGGCCTTTTCGAGATTGGTGCGGTAAATCCCTTCGAGGCGCGCGATCTCCTTGTCCTTGTTGGCGATGAGCGTCGCCCAATCGAACGCCGGCGGCGGCACGGTCCATCCGAACCCCGCGGCATCCTCGAATTCATGGGAGAAACGCGAGGCGTAAACCAGGAGCTTCTTCGGCACGCAGCCGCGGATCACACAGGTGCCGCCGATACGGTCTTCCTCCGCGATCATCACCCGCGCGCCGTGCTGGGCCGCGATGCGGGCCGCGCGTACGCCGCCCGAGCCCGCGCCGATGACGAATAGATCGACGTCGCGCGCGGACGCGGCACTCATAGTTGATGGCCCTTCTTCTGCATCTCGGCGCGAAAGCGGACCATCACCACATCGGAAAGTCGGTTGGACCAGTCCGAGGCGTCGCGAAAGCCGGCTTCGATCGCTATGGGCTCTTCCTTCGCCCATTTCTGGCCAAGCGGCGTCTTATAGAAAACCAAAATCTCCTTGAGCTCATGCTCGGTGAAGCGCAGGGCGTAGTCACGCGCCAGGACGTCGATGAGCTCGTTACGCTTGGGCTCGAACTCCTTCTGCAGGGTGACCGACACCTCGCTCAGCTCGTTGGAGAGATTGGGGTTGGTTGGCAGGAAGAACAGCCGCACCTTTTCGACGACGCCCCGCACCACCGGGTCGAAGGCCGCGGTCGCACCCTTGGCAATGAGCACCTCGCGGGCGATGGCGATCGACGATTTCGATGGCTCTTGCGCCGGCGTGGCTGAAACGCCGAGCAATGTGCACACCACTGCAAGGACTGTCAGGCGCCAGTATGCTTTGAGGTTCATTCCTCCGCTCCGTTGCTATTGTGATCCTAACATTCCGCGTCGCCCCACGCGGCGTGAATTCTAGGATGCGCCCTGCCCTTCCACCACCCGTACGCCGTCGGTCCCGGCGATGATCGCCGCGCTGACGAGACCGATGAAGAGGCCGTGCTCGACCACCCCCGGAATAGCGGCGAGCCGGGCGGCAAGCTCCTTCGGGTCGTCGATGCGCGCGAGCGCAGCATCAAGGAGGAAGTGCCCGCCGTCCGTGACGAAAGGATGTCCATCCGCGCCCTGTCGCAATGTCGCCGGGCCGGGACAGCCCGCGGCCTGCGCCTCGGCCTCCACGGCGCGACGGGTTGCCGCAAGGCCGAACGGCACCACCTCGATGGGCAGCGGATAGCGGCCGAGCACCGGCACCCATTTGCTCTCGTCGGCAATCACGATCATGCGCGCCGACGCCGCGGCCACGATCTTTTCCCGGAGCAGCGCACCGCCGCCGCCCTTGGTGACGGTGAGATCGAAGGCGATCTCGTCGGCGCCGTCCACCGTGAGGTCGAGCGGCGCATCGTCAAGCGTCGTCAGCGGCACGCCCAGCCGTTCGGCATCTGCGCGCGTTGCTTCGGAGGTCGGGACACCGACGATCGAAAGCCCGGCGCGGACCCGTTCCCCCAGCAGCTCGACGAAATGGCGCGCGGTCGAACCGGTGCCAAGGCCAATCCGCATGTTCGGCCGCACGAAGTCCAATGCCCGGGCAGCGGCGGCGCGCTTGAGGTCGTCGGCGGAGGTCATTTCGAGGGCGTCATGGCGCTGAGTTCGCTGACATCGGAAAGTGGATGAGGCGGCGCGCCTGATCGTTCGGCAGGGGCGCGGCTGGGGGCATCGGATGGCACCCGATATCGCTTCGCTCATCCGGGCGGCGCTTGCAAGCGGCATCACAGGCCTCGCCGTGCTTGCAATCGCGGCGGGCCAAGGCTAGCCACGCCCCATGGCAACCCCGACCATCGTGTTCGATCTCGACGGCACTCTCGTTGATACCGCGCCGGACCTTATCGAAACTCTCAACGTCATCCTCGCCGCCGACGGGCTGCCACAGGTGCCCTATGACGATGCGCGGCGGCTGATCGGCTTCGGCGCCCGCCGCATGATCGAGGGCGGCCTCGCACGCGCAGAGCGCGACACCGCCGACGTCGAGCGCATGTACGACGCTTTCATCGACCATTACTCGGCCCATGTGGCCGACCGCTCGCGGCCGTTTCCCGGGGTGTTGGAAGCGCTCGACGCGCTCGCCGGCCGCGGCTTCACACTTGCGGTCTGCACCAACAAGCTCGAATGGCTGTCGGTGCAGCTCCTGACTGCCCTCGGGCTCGTCGAACGGTTTGCTGCGATCTGCGGCCAGGACACATTCGGCGTGCAGAAGCCGGACCCTAAAATCCTGCTGGGCACCCTGCGCAAGGCCGGCGGCGACCCCGGCCGGGCCGTCATGGTCGGGGATTCCCGGCCGGACATCGCCGTCGCCCGCGCCGCCGGCGTCCCGGTGGTGGCGGTCGATTTCGGCTACGCTGAGGTCGCCGTAGATCAGCTTGATCCGGATAAAATCATCAGTAATTACAATCAATTGCCGGAATCTGTCGACACGCTCCTGCGGGGTCGTGCGACAAGCCCCGGCGGCGGCCAGACCCGGCCGGAATACCGTTAAGCACTTATTGCTATTGACGGATGCAGAGAATCCTGCGGTGGGATAAGAGTTGGTGGGGCGAGGCAAGGACAGGCGCCGTATAGCGACGCGGTCGCGGCGGGCCCCGGGTCTGGGGGTAAGGATCTCATCGATCCTCCATGACAGCCGTCGAGACGCGGCGCTCGGCTGCCCGAAGAGAACCGGCATGAATACAACGCGCGTGATCGGTGTGGTGGCGACGGGACTGGCCTTGGCGGCCTGCTCCTCATGGTCGCCCAGCCTCGACATGTTTTCGACGAAGCCGACCACGGTGATGCTGACGATCGAGTCCGATCCGCCGGGCGCCGAGGCGCGCACCTCGCTGGGCGGCCTCTGCCGCACACCTTGCACCCAGCAGGTGCCGGTCGCCAATGAGTTCACCGTGAACTATGCGCTCAACGGCTACACGCCGCAGAGCGTCACCGTGCGGCCGAACGCGGGCGGATCGACGGTCGAGCCCAATCCGGTGCTCGCCACCTTGCAATCCGCAGCCCCGCCGCCCAAAGCGCCGCCCAAGAAACGCAAGCGTCCCGCCGCGAAGCCGGCGCCATCAGCCGAGCCAGCGCCCGCCGCCGAAGCGCCGGCGCCATCCATGGGCAACATCGCGCCGCCTCCGGGGGCCTTCACGCCGCCGCCGCGGTGATCCAGCTGCGCGCGGCGCGGACGTGGTGGCCGAAGGTGGAGGCGCCGGAAGTGGCGGCCGGAATCGACCCACGAGCGGCGAGGAGGTTGCGGGTCGGAAAAGACCCACCACCGATCAGCACGCTTGCTTGACACCGCACGGTCGGGCTTAGTATTGCGCTCGTCCCGACGGCGGGCGCGTAGCTCAGCGGGAGAGCACTCCCTTCACACGGGAGGGGTCACAGGTTCAATCCCTGTCGCGCCCACCATTGCAAATCCCCGATATTAAAATGGTTTAGGAAGCAGCGACCACGTTCGGGGAGAGCGTTGGCGATCATCGTGCCGGCTACGTCGCTCGTGCAGGCCTAGCGGTCGCGATCGCCGGCCTCGATGAGGGCGACGAATTCTCTCAATGCCAGGAATTTGACGACGCCCGCGCGATGCGCCGAACTTCATGTTCGCACTGCACACAAAGCGCACCGCTGCAAATGGACATCTTTTAAGTCACCCGAAAAGTGGAATGCTGGTGTGTCCCAGAGGCCATCGGTAGCGACGCGAACGCGCCCCGATTAGCCATGAATTGTCTCACCACGCTCAAGCATGGCCACGAATTCAATGATCTTTCGCTTTCGCGTCTCGGCCTTTTTGACCGTGCCGATACGATACAGGATCGCGTATCGATTTCTGCCGCTCAGCCCTTTAAAGAAGGCTGCGGCCGCTGGATTCTTTCTTAACGCGCTTTGAAGATCGGAAGGCACCTCGGCACCGCTGGCCGGTGCGTATGCCAGATCCCAACGTCCGTCCGCCTTCGCAGCATCGATTTGCGCGCGACCCGCGGACCGCATCCGCTCTTGCTTCACAAGCTCCAACGCCCTTTTGCAATTCACAAGGGACCATTTGCTGCTTGACCTGCGTGGCGTGAAGCGGATCAGCCAGTACTTCTCGTCGCACTTTTCGAGCTTTCCATCGATCCATCCATAACAGAGCGCGGCGTCGATCGCTTCAGCCTTTGTGATCGTCGCGCTAGGCGAACCTTTCTTCGCAAACTTTATCCAGACCCCGGCCGCATCGCTTGGTTGGGAGGCGAACCAGCTCTCAAGCGCCGCCAAAGAGGCGAATGCAAGGACTGGTAAACCAGAGCGTTGTTCCGTCATGTCGAGGCCTCCGCACCAGCGGTGTACCCCTAATCGATATTGTCTGGGACTGGCAATCAATGCACCGTAATGTTCTGCAGGCCGAGGACGGCGGCGGTTTCGGCGCGCACGCGGCGGCAGAGGTCGACGTTGTCGATCAGCAATTCGCCGTAGGATGGAATGATCTCTTTCAGCTTGGCCTTCCAGCCGCCGCTGTTCAATTGCGTGCTGAAGCAGCGATCGATCACGTTGATCATGATCCAGGCTGCGGTCGATGCGCCGGGCGACGCGCCCAGCAAGGCGACCAGCGAGTGGTCAGCCGACGTCACGATTTCGGTGCCGAATTCGAGGATACCGCCCTGCTTTGGGTCGCGCTTGATGATCTGGACGCGCTGGCCGGCGACTTCGAGCTTCCAGTCCTTGGGCTCGGCGCGAGGATAGAGCGCGGTCAAGGTCGCGAAGCGATGCTTCGATGACTGCAGGACCTGGCCGACGAGATATTCGCTCAGGCCGAAATTGTGCAGGCCCGCTTCCATCATCGGCCAGATGTTGTCGAGCCGGATCGAGCGGAACAGATCGAGCAGCGAGCCATGTTTGAGGAACTTGGTGGAGAAGCCGGCATAGGGACCGAACAGCATCGAATGTTTTTCGCCGATCACGCGGGTGTCGAGGTGCGGAACGGACATCGGCGGCGAACCGACGGCCGCTTTGCTGTAGACCTTGGCATGGTGACGCTTGTTGATCGCGGTGTCGTCGCAGCGCAGCCAGATGCCGCTGACCGGAAATCCCGCGTAGCCCTTGGCTTCCGGAATCTCGGACTTCTGCAGCAGCGGCAGAGCCCCGCCGCCGGCGCCGAGAAAGACGAACTTTGACGATGCAGAGATGACGTCGCCGTTCGTGCCACCGCGCGCCTCGATGCGCCACCGGCCGCCCGGTTCGCGGCGAATCCCGGTCACCCGGTGCGAGTAGTGCACCGTGACGCCGCCGAGCGTCTGGAGATAGCCGATGAGATTGCGCGTCAGGGCGCCGTAGTTGACGTCGGCGCCGGTGATCATGCGGGTCGCGGCGACCTCTTCGTGCGGGTCGCGCCCCTCCATGACGAGCGGCACCCACTCGGCGAGCTGCTGGCGGTCCTGCGTGAACTCCATTCCCTGATAGAGCGGATGGGCCGTCAGCGCCGCGTGCCGCTTCTTGAGGTAGGCGGCGTTGGCCGCGCCCTGCACGAAGCTCATGTGCGGCACCGGATGGATGAAAGTATCCGGCGCGATCGCTTTCTTTTGCGCCAGGTAAGACCACAGCTGCCGCGACAGATCGAACTCGACGTTGACCTCGAGCGCCTTGGAAATGTCGATGCTGCCGTCGGCACGCTCAGGCGTGTAGTTGAGTTCGCACAGCGCGGCATGGCCGGTGCCGGCGTTGTTCCAGGCGTCCGAGCTCTCGAGCGCCGCTCCTTCGAGAGTCTCGAACAGCACGATGCGAAGGTCCGGATCGAGCTCTTTGAGAAACACGCCCAGCGTCGCACTCATGATGCCGGCGCCGACGAGGACGACGTCCGCCTCGGCGGCTTGAAATTCGCTCATGGCAAGTCTCCTGGTCTCCTGGTCTCCTGGCCTGCTGGCATCACACCTCACGATGGGTGAAGCACATCAGGCTTTTGGCTGGAAGGTGACGCCCGCGTCGCGCGCGAGCACCACATAGGCGCGACGCCAGGGTTGATCGTCGACCAGCTTCCAGCTGTGCCCTCCCCCCGCGGTGTCTTCGGCGAGCAGGATGTCGCCTGGTCGCAGCATGAAATGCTCGCCGCTGCGCGTCTGGAAATCCAAGGTGCCGCTCAACGTGATGACCAGCTGCCGAACCGGCGCCGTGTGCCAATCGAGCTTGCCGCCCTGGGGCGTTTCCTGGAACGAGACGGTCGTTGCCGGCAGCTTTTCCGTCAGGCGGTCGCCGTGCGGGCCGGCGCCGAGACTGATGACGCCCTCTTCGAAATGGGAGTTTGCATCGTCCCCCGTCCAAAGACGCACGCATCGAATCATCGATACCCTCCTCTTCGATCGGCGTTTTCCGGGACTGGCGATCCTCCAGGACTGCCGCCTTATCTATCCGTAGGGTCGTATATTCTTGCTTAAGATCAGCCGGAATGGCTGGGCCTTGCCCCAGCTTTTGCTCACGCCGAAATCATTTTGCGGCTCGGTCCCGGCTTGCTCGGCGCATTTTGGAACAACATGTCAACAAGAGGATTGGAAACGACCAGAAAAAGTCGCGCGTTGCCGCGCAATCTTCAGAACCTGAAAACCCGGCGGGCTTACGATGGGGCAGGACCATTGAAATCCTGCGGAAACCTCGGGAGCGAGAGGATGGTTGAGATTCGCAAGGAAACCGACAGCCTCGGCGAGGTCAGCGTGCCGGCCGACAAGCTCTGGGGCGCCCAGACGCAACGTTCGCTGGAACATTTCAGCATCGGCACGGATCTGATGCCGCGGGAGATGATCACCGCCTACGCGATCCTGAAAAAGGCGGCAGCCAACACCAACCACGCCGCCAAGCGTCTCGGCGACCAGCCGCATGCGCTGATCGTCCGCGTCTGCGACGAAATCCTGGGCGGGCAGCATCACGACATGTTTCCGCTGCACGTCTGGATGACCGGAAGCGGCACCCAGTTCAATATGAACGTGAACGAGGTGATTTCAAACCGTTGCAGCCAGCTTGCCGGCACCCTGCTCGGGAGCAAGTCGCCGGTTCACCCCAACGACCACGTCAACATGTCGCAATCATCGAACAACTCGTTCCCGTCGGCGATGTACATCGCGGCCGCCATCGGCGTGAAGCAGCGCCTGCTCCCGGCCGTGAAAGCCTTGCATGACGCGATCGCTGCGAAGGCCGCTGATTGGAATGACATCGTCAAGATCGGCCGCACCCACATGCAGGACGCGACACCGCTGACGCTCGGTCAGGAATGGTCGGGATATGCGGGGATGCTCGCCGACGATCTCGAGCGGCTTGAAGGCAGCCTCAAGGCCGTCTACCGTCTGGCGCTGGGCGGTACTGCGGTCGGCACCGGCATCAATGCGGAACCGGGTTTTGCCGAAGCCGTTGCCGCCGAGATCGCGAAACTGACGGGCCTGCCGTTCGTCACTGCGCCCAACAAATTCACGGTCCAGGGCGCGCACGACGCCCTGGTGCAGCTCTCCGGCACGCTGCGCACGCTCGCGGTCTCGCTCTACAAGATCGGCAACGACATCAGGCTGATGTCCTGCGGCCCGCGCGCCGGCTTCGCCGAGCTGATGATCCCGGAGAATGAGCCCGGCTCATCGATCATGCCCGGCAAGGTCAACCCGACGCAGGCGGAAGCGTTGACGATGGTCGCCGTTCAGGTGATGGCGAACGATGTGGCCGTCGGCTTCGGCGGCGCCAGCGGCTATCTCGAGATGAACGTCTACAAGCCGTTGATGATCTTCAACGTCATGCATTCGATCACGCTCATGACCGACGGCTGCACGAACTTCCGCAAGTTCCTGGTGGAGGGCACCAAGCCCAACCTCAGGCGGATCAAGGAATATGTCGATCAGTCGCTCATGCTGGTCACGGCGCTCGCGCCCGTGATCGGCTACGACAAGGCATCCAAGATCGCCCATTACGCCATGGACAACGACCTCACCCTCAAGGCGGCGGCACTGAAGCTTGGGTTCGTCACCGAGGCCGAGTTTGATCGCGTGGTTGACCCGGCCAAGATGGTCAGGCCATACGTCGCAACTGGCCGCTGACTTTTTTGCACAGGCCAATCGAAGGCCGACGAAACGATGGGCGACCCGCCGCACGAGCGCGTGATCTCATCACGCGACATCGCCCTGATATCGCTGAGTGCCCGGCTGCTGTTCGAAAACGGCCAGACCACGCACCAAATGGTCGTGGCCCTGGAGCAGATCGGCCGCACGTTCGGTTTCCAGGTCACGGTCTTCCCGCGCTGGGGCGAACTGGCGATACGGATCGACGACGATCACGGAGCGCATTACGAGATCATTGCAGCGGCGCCGCTCGGCGTCGACATGCGAAAAGTCGCGGCGACGACGGCCGCCATCGAACAATTCTGCGACGGTCGGATCAGCGCGGAAGAAGCGCACTCGCGCCTTGAAGCCGTCACCCAATTTCCGCCGGTCTCGTTGGCTCGTTTTGTGCTGCTCGCCGGTGCGGGCGCCGCGGCGCTGGGCGAGATTTTCGGCGCAACCCACGACCTGACGCTTGTCATCATCGCGCTCAGTGCCGGCGCCGGCGCGGCCCTGCGCCGGTGGCTGGCCGGCATCAGTCGCAATGCCTTCATTCAACCGTTCTGCGCCGCTTTGCTGGCCGGCATCGTGGGCGCCATCGCGGTTCCGTTTGGGATCAGTTCGGCGCTGCGCCTCGTTGCGATCTGCCCGTGCATGATCCTGGTTCCGGGTCCGCATCTCCTGAACGGCGCGATCGATCTCCTGCGTGCGCGCATCACCCTTGGCGTTGCCCGCGTCGGCTACGCAAGCCTGATCACGTTCGTCATCAGCCTTGGGTTGCTCATCGGGCTTTCGGTCCGCAGTGTCGATTTGCCGGTGTCCGGGCCGCAGACGGCGGTGCCACTCGGATATGACGTGATCGCCGCGGGCATCGCTGTCGGCGCTTACGGCACCTTCTTCGCCATGCCGTGGCGAACATTGCCAATTCCGATTGCGATCGGAATGCTCGCACACGCCTCACGTTGGGCCGTCATCTCATGGGCGGGCGCGAGCGTTGAAGTCGGCGCATTGGTTGCCTGCGTTCTCGTCGGAATTCTCGTTACGCCGATCGGTCACCGGCTGCGGCTTCCTTTCGGTGCGCTCGCGTTCGCATCGGTCGTATCTCTCATTCCCGGTGCGTATTTGTTTCGCATGACCGGCGGCCTGATGGACATTTTGGTTCTCGGGCGCGGCGCCTCGTTCGATCTGTTGCTGAGTACGATCGTTGATGGAATGACCGCGCTGCTGATCATGATCGCGATGACGCTCGGCCTCATCGTTCCGAAGATGATCCTTGAATACCTATTCCCCGCTCTCGCGGAATTCGCCCCGCACGACGTGCGGACGAAGGCAAAGGCCCAGTGAGCCGGTCCAGCGAACCGGGTTGAACTACCGCGCAGGTTCGTCGATCAGCCCGAGGCGCTTTTCAATCCGCTCGACGCGGTCTGCAAGCCGATCGAGCGAGTGTTGCATCCGCGTGATGGCCGACACAAGAAAGGAAAACATATCCTCTACGGAAGCCTGTCGCGCCTTGGTCTCGCGTCCGTCTTCCCGCACGGCCGTTATCTCGGCGCGGATCACACGCAAATGCTCAAGCACAAGATCGTGGGCGGCACTTCCCATCATAACTTTCATATCGCGTCTGCCGGCGTAGGGACAAAGGCACGGAATTCGCAAAAAAACGGGCGAAGCAGAGGAACTGCTTCGCCCGCTTTTACACCAGTGAACGCTTGGAATTAGCCGCCGTCGCCCTGACGCGGGGCGCGGGCAGCTACGGGGCCGACGATGCGCTCGAAGTCGGCGTTCGGGCCGGGATTGCCATGGATCGGAACGTGCTGCGAAACGTCAAGGTGGAGGCGCTTGACGTTGTTGAACAGCGCCACGGCATTGGGGTTGACGTTCGGCAAATTCCCGCCTTGCGCCGGCGGCGAATAGAGGTCGGCGTTGACGAGAATCTTCGACTGCGGGAGATACGCGACCAGCATGTCGTTGGAGTGATCGAGGCCCTCAACGTGATAGAGCTCGATCACCTGCTGCCCATCCGCAATCGTATAGCGGTCGGTGAACGTCTGCAGCGAATTCGTGCCGGGGCCCGTGGTCCCGAACGGGAACTGCGATAGCCGATCGGGGCTCAGGCTCCGCGGCTGCGGCGCGAGCACGATCTCGCGATAGAACTCTTTGTTGTGCTCATCGGTGACGACTGTTGCGCCTTCCGCCACGAAGGCGCGGATGCCGCCGGTGTGATCCCAATGATGGTGGGTGTTCACGAGATACCGGATCGGCTTGTTGGGGATGATCTTGTGGACCTCGGCGATTACGGCGTTCGAGCGGGCGTCGTTGAGCGGCCCCTCGATCACGGTGACGTAATCCTTGAATTCGACGGCAAGGCTGTTGTGCGAACCTCCGCCGACGAACCATACGCCATCGGCGAGCTTCTGCGAGGCGACGCGGGGCTGCGGAGCGGCCGCGTTGCGCACGCTGTCCGGAACGGGAACGGCGGCATCCGGTGCGTTCGCTTTGGCATCGGTCACCCGCACGTCAAACCAGTTGCGTCCGCCCGCGTTCAGAGGATGGTCGCCCTGGTGGGCGTGAATGTGGAACGGGAATTTGACGCCGTTTCCGATATCCTTCCAATCGGTGTAACGGAGCTCGATCTGGATGTCCCCCATGACCGGATCAGGAAACCACGTGACCACGCGATCAGGCAGGTTGTCGCTGTTGAACTCTCCGGTCATTCGGTACTTTCCGGCCGTGAACCCGACGACCTTCACCGTCTTGTTCAACCGGTTGAAGAACCGCTCGGAGACCGTCGCGTCAGGCGCCGCCAGCGCCGCCTGGATGAACCCGTGGGGGCTCGCCGTGATCATGAACTCGCGCAACGCGGCAGCCGCCGGCTGCGGATTCGGCTGCCCCTGGGCATTGAGGTTCCAGGCGTAGTTGCCGCTGACGAAATTCGTCGCGCTCGGGAAGCGAAGGCCGCCGCCCTTATCCGGATTGCTCAAATCGGCCGTATATTCTTCCTTGGCCGACTTGCTGCCGTAGTCGATGGTCGCGGTGTAGGACTTCATCGGCACCTTCGGCCAGTCGCCGTTGGCGTCGAAGCTTTGTCCGACAAAGCGCATCGTTCCGGCGCCGGAATAAATGACAGACTTCACGGTGCTAGCACCCGTCGCCTTGTCGGCCGCTTGCAGCAGGCTCTTTGCATCTTGCGCCGCCGCCGGCATGATCATTACTACCGACGCGACGGACAACATCATCAGCTTGGTTTTCATGATGTCTTCCTCCCTCCCGAGATCGTCGGGCGCCAGAAAGTTTGCCGATGTCGATGGATGAACCCCGAGATCGGCGAACCTGTTCTTGGACGCTCCGAGTTGGCACGGGATGCTTGCAAGGGTAGCCGACGGTCCACCGTCTGTAAATCGGCGTCACGAAGCCGCGATGACGTAATTTGCGGCAACGGCACCTGCGCGCGTACGAAAATCGATTGTACCTTCTGGTCCGGCCGCTGGGCGGATGGATGTTCGGCTATCTCGCCGACCATTGCGGCCGACGCGGCGCATTGATGCTGTCGGTGCTGCTGATGTGCGTCGGTTCACTGATGATTGCCGTGACGCCGACTTACGCATCGATCGGCGTCCTTGCACCGATCATGCTTGTGGTCGCGCGCATTATCCAGGGCCTGAGCCTCGGCGGCGAATACGGCACGAGCGCAACCTATCTCACCGAAATGGCCGACGAGCGTCATCGCGGCTTTTATTCGAGCTTTCAGTACGTCACGCTCATTGGCGGCTAGATTTGCGCGCTCATCGTGTTGCTGCTGCTCCAGAACGTCTTCCTCGCCATGAGGAAATCCGCGCCTGGGGCTGGCGCATCCGCTTCGCGATCGGGGCCCTGCTCTATGGCGCGATTTCCGGCCGCATCGGCCGCAAGTGGCTACTCATCTTTTTCGGCGTGACCGGCGTGTTGTTCACGATCCGCCTGCTCGCGACCTGCAGGCGGCGCGAGGACCGTTGGCGGCATTCCTCCTCATCGCCGCGGCGTGGATGATCGTGTCAGGCTACACGTCGATCAATGCCGTGGTGAAAGCGGAGCTTTTCCCGACCAACATCCGCGCCATCGGGGTCGGCCTGCCGTACGCGCTCACCGTATCGATCTTCGGCGGCACCGCCGACAGCGTTGCGCTGACGTTCAAGCAAGCCGGACACGAGCAGTGGTTCTACTACTATCTCACCGGCCTGATCGGCGCGTCGCTCGTCGTCTACCTGTTCATGCGCGACACCAAGGCCAACTCGGCCATGAACCGGCACGAATAGACTAACTCACGCCCCACGGGCGCGTGAGCGATAGACGATTGTCCCGCGCGTTTCGTGACTGAAGGGCGCGCCAGAGCGTTCGACGTCTGGCGCGCTAGCCGTTTTTATTCGGCCGGTTCACGTTCCTCGACGCGCGTGAAAAGCTGCATTGGCCGCGCGCTCTTTGCGCGTCCCGCAATGCCGATCGACAGCGCGGCACTCGCATACCATTGGTCAGTCGTAAAGATCACGCGCCTCACTCGCTTCTTTGCCGCTTTTGTGCGCGGTGTCTGTTTTTTGGAACGGCTCGGCTTTGACGTGCTACTTCTCGCCATAATTCACCCTTTGATCCGCCGCCCCAAAGCCTTGCCTTCGCAAGGCTCACTCCCTTGGTTACAGCGATGGCGAAAATAGGCGGGTCGCCGCTCAAACGCCAGAAAATTATTGTAACTAATTGAAAATAATCACTTTGGCTGCGACAGAGGTGCTCTGCGGAATATGCGGACCTGAGTACCGCACCTGTTGAGCTTTTGTTGCCATGTCCCGGAATTTAAAGAACTTTAGTGGTGCCGGATTGCCGACGGCGAGCTGCGTTCTAAACGTTAACCATTATGGCAACCGCGAGCCGGCAGATACCGCTGACGACCAATAGATTGGTGTTATGGTCGAGTTGGATAGCTGTTCGCCCTGGGCGGAGTAGATTGGCAATGTTCTGGCGCGCCCCAGTAAGGATTTCCGTTATCGCAGCTTTAGTAAGTTGCGCAATTGCAAGCACTGTTGAGATTTCTGCCGCCCAGCCCTACTACCCGGGTCAGCAGCGTTACTACCGCGACCAGTATTCCTATTACGGCGACCAGCAGAACTACTATCGGGACCAGCAGCTTGGCTCGCCTATGGGCCGCTATTTCGGCAACGGTGCCTCGCCGATCCCGCGCACCGTCGTTCCCTTCTCGGGTCCGTACCGGCCCGGCACGATCGTGATCAGCACGAGCGAGCGACGTCTTTATCTCGTGACGGGCCCCGGCCAGGCGCTCCGTTACGGCATCGGCGTCGGTCGCATCGGGTTCACTTGGTCCGGCAGCACCGCCATCTCGCAGAAACGCGAATGGCCGGACTGGACGCCTCCCGCCGACATGCTTCGACGACGACCGGACCTGCCGCGCCACATGGTCGGCGGCATCCAAAACCCGCTCGGCGCCCGCGCCCTCTATCTCGGGTCCTCGCTCTATCGCATCCACGGCTCGAACGAGCCCGAAACCATCGGCCAGGCGGTGTCCTCGGGCTGCTTCCGAATGACCAACGAGGACGTGGTCGATCTCTACAACCGCGTTCACATCGGAACGAAGGTCGTGGTCCTGCACTGACGCAAGGTCGTCGGGCCGGCCTCTATTGCGCTTTTCGCAATTTACGGATCTCGGCTCAGGCCCTTCGCAGAGAGCTCGGCAAGGTAGTCGCGCCACATGCGGTCCTGGTTGCGGCCGAGATCGATGAAATAGTCCCAACTATAAATCCCGGTGGAATGCAGGTCGTCAAACACGAGCCGCACGGCGTAATTGCCGACGGGCTCAACCTCCAAAACGCGTACGTTGCGCTTCCCGCCGACGGTCTTTCGCTCGTCCGGCGAATGACCCTTGACCTCGGCGCTTGGTGAGTTGACCCGCAGAAACTCGGCGGGGAACTCATAGGACTCCCCCGTGTCAAACTTGACCGTCAGCGCCGCCTTGTCCCTGCGCAGCCGCACTTCGGTCGGCCAAGGCACTCTGTCACGCTGATCTGACGTCGATGACATGAACTACTCCGTTGTGCAGTGCGCAAGAATGATGGCTGGGCGACAGTGACCGCCCAAAAGTTGCGCCCAATCTCCCCAGGATGCCGAGAACAACTATATAAGGTTCACGGCAGAGCCACTTGCCATATCACTTGTTCCTTGGGAAAACCGGCACGTCGACGAGTACAAGGTGCATGTCCGAACTTAGCCAGATGACGGGGGATTTCGAACGGGCGGCGACGCTCGTTCCACGTCCGCTCGTTGACCCGTTTGCCCGGGCGATCACCTATCTGCGGGTCTCTGTGACGGACCGCTGCGATTTCCGCTGCGTGTACTGCATGGCGGAGGATATGACGTTCCTGCCCAAGCGGGACATTCTCTCCCTCGAAGAACTCGACCGGCTGTGCTCCGCATTCATTGCCAAGGGCGTACGCAAGCTGCGGCTTACGGGCGGCGAGCCGCTGGTGCGGCGCGGCATCATGACGCTTGTTGCCTCGCTGTCGCGCCATCTTCGCTCAGGCGCGCTCGACGAGTTGACGCTCACCACCAACGCTTCGCAGCTGCAGAAATATGCCGCGGAGCTTGCGGCCCACGGCGTGAAACGGATCAACGTGTCACTCGACACGCTCGATCCGGCGAAGTTCCGCGCGGTCACCCGGTGGGGCGATCTCGACCGAGTGCTCGACGGAATCAAGGCCGCGCGCGAGGCGGGTCTCGCGGTGAAGATCAATGCGGTGGCACTCAAAGGCGTTAACGAGGATGAGTTCGCGGAGCTTGTCGCGTGGGCGCACGGCTCCGGCATGGACCTCACGTTCATCGAGGTGATGCCGCTTGGCGACGTCGGCGAAGGTCGAATCGATCAATATCTGCCGCTGTCGATGGTTCGGTCGCGGCTCGCCGAACGATTTACGCTGACCGACATCGACTACCGCACCGGTGGTCCGGCTCGCTACATGCGCGTCGCCGAGACCGGCGGGCGCCTGGGCTTCATCACCCCGCTCACCCACAATTTCTGCGAGTCCTGCAATCGCGTGCGCGTGACCTGCACCGGCACCCTCTTCATGTGCCTCGGACAGGAGGATGTCGCCGATCTCCGCGGCGTGCTGCGCGCGTCCGAGAGCAACGACCTCCTCTACGAGGCAATCGAGGAGGCAATCTCGCGCAAGCCGAAGGGCCACGACTTCGTCATCGACCGGCGCCACAAGCGACCGGCGCTCGCCCGCCACATGAGCGTCACCGGCGGCTGATCGAACTTGCGTCGCGGCCAAAGTTCCAATTGACGGCAAAGCCATAGTCTGAATTAAAGTTCGATGACCGTGGCGCCTCGAGCGCGACGGCAAAGCGCCGAAGCTTTGGTGGAAGCGCTACAGAAAAATAACGTGGACGGCCGACGGCACGTCACGGCTCTTTAGGAGCTGGGCGGACGTTGGTCGGCTTGAGGGGCGGAAAACGTGCCTGCATTGCTGAAGTTCAGCCAGGCGATCGACCGGTTTAACGAACAGTTCTCCGTTGTCGCCAACTGGATGGTGCTTCTCTCCTGCCTTCTCAGCGCGGGCAATGCGGCGGTGCGCTATGGCATCGACGGCTTTCTTTATCTCGCGCAGAACTTTTCATTCCTGCACGGCCTGACGTCGGGAATCGGCTGGTACGGCAACCACGCCAACGCGTTCCTCGAAGCGCAGTGGTACATGTTCACGGCGATCGTGCTCCTGGGCGGCCCCTATACGCTCAAGGTCAACGAGCATGTGCGGGTCGATCTGTTCTACGGGATGGTCTCGGAGCGCACCCGGATCTGGATCGACATCATCGGCGGCATCCTGTTCCTGCTGCCGATCTGCCTCATCCTCATCTATTTCACCTGGCCGTGGTTCGTCAATTCGGTCCGCATCGATGAGCAATCCAACAACGCCGGCGGCCTCGTTCGCTGGCCGGTCAAGCTGCTGCTGCCGGTCGGGTTCGCGCTGATGGCGCTTCAAGGCGTGTCGGAAATCATCAAGCGGGTTGCCGCGCTGCGGCACGACATCGACGCCGATTTCAAATACGAGAAGCCGCTGCAATGAACTTCATCCGCGACAACATGGCACCGCTCATGTTTGCGGGGATGGTGCTGTTCATGTTGATCGGATATCCGGCGGCATTCTCGCTGGCGGCAACCGGACTGTTTTTCGGATTTCTCGCCATCGCCTGGGGCGTCATCGCCCCCGACTTTCTCGGCAACTTGACGTTTCAACTCTTCGGGATCATCTCCAACGACCTCCTGCTGGCGATTCCGTTCTTCACCTTCATGGGCGCGATCCTCGAGCGCTGCGGTCTCGCCGAGGATTTGCTCGAACTCGATCGGCCAGCTGTTCGGTCCTGTACGCGGCGGCCTGTCCTATGCGGTGATTTTCGTCGGCGCGATTCTCGGTGCCATCACCGGGACGGTTGCGGCATCCGTCATCGCCATGGGCGTCATTTCGATCCCGGCGATGATGCGCAACGGCTATTCGGTGCGCCATACCATGGGCGTCATCGCCGCGTCCGGCACCATCACCCAGCTGATCCCGCCCTCGCTGGTGCTGGTCGTGCTCGCCGACCAGCTCGGCCGCTCGGTCGGCGACATGTATGCGGGCGCGATCGGGCCAAGCATCATCCAGGTCGCGCTGTTCGTGATCTGGGTCGCGTTCGTGAGCTGGCGCTGGCCAAAGGATGTGCCGGCTCTTCCGGAGGCTGCACGCACGCTCAAGGGCTGGGCACTGTGGAGCAAATGCCTGCGCGGCATCATTCCCTCGCTCGGCCTTATCTTCCTTGTGCTCGGCACGATCTTCCTCGGCCTTGCGACGCCGACCGAGGCCGGCGCCATGGGCGCGGTCGGCGCGATCGCACTCGCCGCGTTCTACGGGACCTTGACCTGGCCGCTCCTCTACCAGGGCATGGCGACCACGATGCGCATCACCGCCATGGTGGTCTACATCCTGATCGGCGCGCGCGTGTTCAGTCTTGTGTTCCAGGGGGTCGGCGGCAAAATCTGGATCGAGCAGATGCTGACGTCGTTGCCGGGCGGCCCGGTCGGCTTCCTGGTGTTCGTCAACATCTTCATTTTCGTGATCGCGTTCTTTCTCGATTTCTTCGAAATCGCTTTCATCATCATCCCGTTGCTAGCGCCCGCAGCAGACAAGCTCGGCATCGACCTCATCTGGTTCGGCGTTCTCATCTGCGCCAACATCCAGACGAGCTTCATGCACCCGCCCTTCGGCTTCGCTTTGTTTTATCTGCGCGGCATCGCCCCGCCATCGGTGAAAACGACCGACATCTATTGGGGCGCAATACCCTGGGTCTTTCTCCAGGTCATCCTGGTCGCGATCGTGATTTTCTGGCCGGGATCGGTGACGTATTGGATCGAAAAAGCGCCGATCGTTGATCCGAGCAAGATCAACATCGAGATCCCGATGCCCGACGTCCCGCCGCCGCTCGAATTAAAATAAAAAGAGCGCCGCCTTCCGGCGCTCTTTCGTCGAGGGAAACAGAAGCAAGAGGCGGGCAGGATGCCCGCGCTCCGTGCCCTACGCGCGGGTGCGCGAGCGGATCATGAAGGTGTCGTAGCTGTACTCGGCGACCTGCCACCAGAAATACTCTTCGCCGCGGAAGGCCTGCATCGACGCCAGCACCTTCTTGAAGTCAGGGTTCGCGGCCGAGGTTTCAGCATTCACCTCGTTCGAGGCCTTGAGGCAAGCTTCCAGGATCGGCTGGGAGAACGCGCGCAACTCGGTACCGCTGGCGAGAAGCTTGCGCAGCGCTGCCGGGTTACGGGCATCATACTTCCCGGTCTCTTCGGTGTTGGCGTAGGCCGCGGCGCCTTCGAGAATCGACTGATAGCGCTTCGGCAACTCATTCCACTTGGCGAGATTGATCAGCAGGTGGTTCGCCGTCGCGCCCTCCCACCAGCCGGGATAATAGTAATACTTCGCGACCTTGCTGAAGCCGAGCTTCTCATCGTCATAGGGACCGACCCATTCGGCGGCGTCGATCGTGCCGCGCTCCAGCGCCGGATAGATGTCGCCGCCGGCGATCTGGGACGGCACGCCGCCGACCTTCTGGATGGTCTGCCCGGCAAATCCGCCGATGCGGAACTTCAAGCCTTGGAAATCGGAGACTTCCTTGATCTCCTTGCGGAACCAGCCGCCCATCTGGCAGCCGGTGTTGCCTGAGGCAAGCGCGTAGACATTGAACTTCTTGCTGAACTCGTTCATCAGCTTCATGCCGTCGCCGTCATAGAACCAAGCGTTCTGCTGACGGGTGTTAAGGCCGAACGGCACCGCACAAAACAAGGCCCACGTCGGGTCCTTGCCATAGAAATAATAGGTCGCGGTGTGGCACAGTTCGACGCTGCCTGAACTCACCGCATCGAGGGCCTGCAGGCCGGGGACGATCTCGCCGGCGGCAAAGACCTGAATCTGAAATTGGTTATCGGTCGCTTCGGCGACCATCCGGGAGACGGTCTCGGCCGCGCCGTAGAGCGTGTCCAGCGATTTCGGGAAGCTCGATGTCAGCCGCCATTTGATGGCTGGGCTCGACTGGGCGACGGCAGGCTTTGCGACGGCGGTCGCGGCAAGGCCTAGACCCGCCGCCGTAAGGAATTGGCGACGCTTCATGATTTGTCCTCCCATTAATCTTTCTTACCTTGGCGTTTTTGCGCAGGCGTCATAGGCCCGCGAATTTATTGTCACAAAGCTGGTAGCCCTCCCCCGCGCTTGGCGCAAGAGACCTATGGTCACGCCTCGATGACGATCTTCGGCGCTGCACGTGCGGTGCCGCCCGCGATGGCGTCGCGAACGCGCGCTGCGATGTCCCGGAAAATCTGCGCATAGGGACTATCCGGCGCCGTCGCGACGATCGGCAGACCGGCATCCGACTTCTCGCGAATATCCATGTGCAGCGGCACCTCCCCGAAGAACGGCACCCCGAGCCGCTCGGCCTCGTGGCGCGCTCCGCCATGGCCGAAAATGTCGGATCGGGTGCCGCAGTGCGGGCAGAGGAAATAGCTCATGTTCTCGACGATGCCGAGGACCGGCACGTTGACGCGACGGAACATCGCGATGCCGCGGCGCACGTCGATGAGCGCGAGGTCCTGCGGCGTCGACACCATGACCGCGCCGCGCAACGGCACCTGCTGCGCCATCGTGAGCTGCGCATCGCCCGTGCCCGGCGGCATGTCCACCACCATGACGTCGAGTTCGCCCCATTCGACCTCGCGCAGCATCTGCGTCAGCGCGGACATGACCATCGGGCCGCGCCAGATCATCGGCGTCTCTTCCTCGATGAGAAAGCCGATCGACATGAGCTTGAGGCCATAGGCCTCCATGGGGATCAGGCGCGTCCCGCCCTTGGTCTGCGGCCGCCCTTTGATGGCGAACAATTTCGGCATTGAGGGGCCGTAGATGTCGGCATCGAGCACGCCGACCCTGAGGCCGAGATCGCGCAGGCCAAGGGCGAGGTTCGCCGCAACTGTCGATTTGCCGACGCCACCCTTGCCGGAGGCAACCGCGATGATCGTGTTGACGCCAGGGACGCCGACAACGCCTTGCGTGCGCTGCGCGGCCGCTGCTGCTGCGGGTGACGTCGCCCCGCGGCCCGCTGCACCGGATTGACGCACAGGCGCCCCCGGACCACCCGCTGCGCCGGTGCGCTCCGCGGTCAACGCGATCATCACCGAGGCGACGCCCGGCAGCGCTTTGACCGCCGCCTCGGCGTGCTTGCGCACGTCCTCCCAGGCGTTCACCACCGCGGCATTGACGGTGATCGAGAAAAACACCTTCCCATCGGAGATGATGATGTCGGACAGCGTCCCGGTCTTCGGCAACGCGACGCCGTCAGGCGCGGCCACGCGCTCGAGGCTTGCAAGAACGTCGCTCTTGGTGACCGCCATGGGCTTTCTCCGTGGCTGCCGTTACGGCAGGGCCGACTTCCTTACACAGATATGAGCTGGGTGGGTACGGTCAATCGAGCTGCACGGGCAGAGCGCCACGGGAACCCTGTCCTCTCTCCTCCCCCAACTGTAAACTCAAGGCGGCAATGGAGGTCAGTGATGGCGAAAGTGGCGTTTATCGGTCTCGGCGTAATGGGCTACCCGATGGCAGGGCATCTCAAGACCAAGGGCGGGCATGAGGTCACGGTCTACAATCGCACCGCTTCCAAGGCCGAGAAATGGGTGGCCCAGTTCGGCGGACGCGCGGCGCCAACGCCGCGGGAGGCGGCCGAAGGCCAGGACTTCGTCATGGCCTGCGTCGGCAACGACAACGATCTGCGCGAGGTGACGCTCGGGAGCGACGGCGCATTCGGCGGCATGCGCAAGGGCGCCGTCTTCGTCGATCACACCACCGCCTCTGCCGAGATCGCCCGCGACCTTCACGCGGCTGCGAAGAAAGGCGGATACGATGCCATCGATGCACCGGTCTCCGGCGGACAGGCCGGCGCCGAAAACGGCGTCCTCACCGTGATGTGCGGCGGCGATGTCGAACCATTCGTCCGCGCCGAAATGATCATCGCCGCCTATGCGCGCGCCTGCAATCTGATGGGTGCGTCCGGTTCCGGGCAGCTTGCCAAGATGTGCAATCAGATCTGCATCGCCGGCGTCGTCCAGGGCCTCGCCGAGGCGCTGCATTTTGCCAAATGCGCGGGCCTCGACACCGAAAAGCTGATCGCGACCATCTCCAAAGGCGCCGCGCAATCCTGGCAGATGGAGAACCGCTACAAAACCATGGTGGACGGCAAGTTCGACTTCGGCTTTGCCGTCGATTGGATGCGCAAGGATCTCGGCATTTGCTTTGCCGAGGCGCGGCGCAACGGCGCGCGCCTGCCGGTCACCGCCCTCGTCGACCAGTTCTATGCCGAAGTGCAGAAGATGGGCGGCAAGCGCTGGGACACGTCGAGCCTCATCGCGATTTTGGAGCGTTGATCAGACCTGAGCCACTACCGCGGCTTATACCGCGCGAGTTGCGCCTCGGCGGCGGGAAGCCACGGCTCCTGCGCCGGGGTCAACCGCCCCTCCTGTTTGAGCTTGCGCAGCGCCGTCACGATGTAGGCGAAGCGTTGGGCGGAGCTGTCGCCGACGGCGGCGAGACGCCAGTTCGCGGTAACAAGGTCGAATTGCAAGCCGGCATTGGCCGGGTCGGAAGCCGCAAGGCGCTCCGCGATGGCGAGGCCGTCGCGGTACGTCATCATCGCGCCCGGAAGATCCTTTTGCGCGACCTGCACGTCGCCGATCCTGATGTACGTCACCAAAAGCTCGCGCAACACGCTGGCATTGTCGGGGTCGGACGTCGCGAGCGACTGCGCGATCGCCAAGCCGCTGCGATAGGACCCGAGCGCGCCGGCGAGTTCGTTCTGCGCCCGCTGCACGTCACCGATGTTGTTATATGCCGCCGCAAGATTGCGCTGGCGGACGGCATCGCTCGGATCGGATTTTGCCAGCCGTTCGCGGATGGCGAAGCTGTCCTGATAGAGTTTCAGCGCACCGGCGAGGTCATTCTTCGCCACGTCGACGCTGCCGATCTTCTCGTAGATCGTCGCGAGGTCGCGCTGCGGCCCGTCGGACTTGGGATTCTTTTGGGCGAGACGGTCTGCGACCGTCTGCGCGGCGCGATAGAACTCGATCGCCGCGTCGGGCTTTGCCCCCGCTTGCGCAATCTCGCCGAGCCCGATCCGTGCCGAAACCGTCTGCTCGCTGTCGGTGGACGACTGCTTGAGCGCGAGGAAGCGCCGGTAGAGCCCATCGGCAGCGGCGAGATTTCCCGTCTCCTTCTCGAACCAGCCGTCCTGGAACATGCTCACGGCGTCGTCAGGATCAAGCATCAGCGCCCGCGCGTAGGCGTCGCGCGCGCTTGCGGGATCGGTGAGAGCCGCGACAGCACCGACAATGCGAAAGGCGGCGGCCCCCTGCTTGCCGCTGGCGGACGCTGCCCTGTCCTCGGCAACCATCCGCAGCAGCAGGACCGCCTCCGCCGGCATATCGGCTTTGAGGAGCGCCAGCGCCTGGGCATCCCGGGTATCCGTCGCGGCCCCTTCCGTGATGGCAGCGATCGCCCGCACCAAATTCTCTTTGCTCCCCGGCGCGCGTGCGCCCACGGCCAGCCGACCGGCCAATCCCTCGGCGTCGGCGGAGATCGTCTGGCTTCCGGCCGCCGACTGAGTAGATGTTGATGATGACCGGCGATCGGAAAACAGCCAGGCCGCCGCCGCGGCCACGACCACCGCGACCAGAATCACGGCCGCGATCCGCTTGTTCAACCGCTGGCGCCGCGCGCGAGCGATGCGCTCGACAATGTCTTCCGCCGTGAGGCCGGTCAGAGCGGCGATGGTCTTGGCGAGACCAAGCCCTTTGCCGTCGGCCTTGCGGCGCAAATCCGGGCCGCTCACCGTGATCGGCCATTCGGTCACCGACCCGTCGGGGGCAATCACGTAGCGCAACGCCGGCGGAAAATTCTCAGGCGGCACGCCGTCGATCGTGACCGGGATGACCGGCCGGTCCGGGTGGCGCCAGCGAAAGATGCGAACCTCCTCGTTGGCGGCGAGCCGGCTTGCCGTGCCGGTCGAGCACAGCACGATCAGGGCCGCCGATGCATCAAGCGCCGCCGCGGTGACCTCGGGCAGCGGATCGCCTTCGAGAAAGTCCTCGTCATCGCTGTAGATTGGCCGGAGCGAATCCGGCACCGGACCGAGCCGCGTGATCCGTCCGACCAGATCCTTATCGATCCGGAAATTCTCCAGGCTCGTATGCAGCCACGTCGCCAAGGCGCCGTCCTCATGGCTGTAACTGAGAAACGCCCGATACTTCACCGCAACAGTATCCGACATGCGCTCCTTCCCCGGGGCGGCGAACTAAAGTCGGTGACCTTGCGATCCTTGGAGGGCGACACGATCAAAACATCGTCCCGGCAGCGATAAACTCGACAGCGGCCCTCTCATCAGGATTCGCGATCCGATTTCCAAACGGAATGCCCCTCGTGGATCAACCTCACGCTAAGCCTTCCATGGCTCGCGCGCAATATTCCCGCGCCTGAGATTTCGCGTTTCGTCCCACGCCGTTACGGGTGACGAGACCCGCTTTTCTCCCCTGTCGCATCGTCGTAGGGTCCGCCCGCCAAGAATTGAGCCGTCACCTCGATCGCCGGGAGGAAGCAATGTCGAGACTGTTGATCGCCGCGGGTCTGCTCGCGAGTTCGTTTGCTTGTCCGTTCGGATGGGCTCAGTCCGCTGACGACAAATCGGTCGTGCGCCTCGATCCGGCCCTTGATGCGCTGGTCGCGGCCGATGCCAAGGTCGAGCTCGTCAAAAGCGGCTTCGGGTTCACCGAAGGGCCGGTCTGGGTGCAGCAGGGCAAGGCCGGCTATCTCCTGTTCACGGACATCCCGGGCAACGTGGTGTGGAAGCTCACGCCCGACGGCCAGACCTCGATCTATCTCCGCGACGCCGGCTATCACGGGCCGGACCCGTGGCGCTGGGGTCCGGTCTTCAACAACGGCTACGACAAGGCCGACCCCAAGTTCGAAGAGTTCGTGATGTTCGGCGCCGACGGCCTCGGCGTCGATCGCGAAGGCCGGCTGATCCTCGCGACCTTCGCCGGCCGCTCGCTCGAACGCGTCGAGCGCGACGGCAAGCGCACCGTCCTTGCCGACAAGTACGAGGGCAAGCGCTTCGGCGGGCCGAACGACGTCGCCGTCCGGCGCGATGGCTCGATCTATTTCACCGATACCTATGGCGCGCTTCGCCTGCGCGACAAGGACCCGCACAAGGAACTCGATTTCAATGCCGTCTATCGGTGGAAGGACGGCAAGCTCACGCTCATCGTCAAGGACATGCCGAACACCAACGGCCTCGCCTTCTCGCCCGACGAGAAGTACCTCTACGTCAACGGCAGCCGCGACAACTACGTCAACCGCTACGAGGTCCAGCCCGACGGCACCGTCACCAACGGCAAGCTGTTCTTCGACATGCGCAACGAGACCGAGCGCGGCATCACCGACGGCCTGCGCGTCGACTCCAAGGGCAATCTCTACGAGACCGGCCCGGGCGGCACCTGGATCATCTCGCCGGAGGGCAAGCACCTCGGCACCATCCGCGCGCCGGAACAGTCGACCAATATCGGCTTCGGTGACGCCGACAAGAAAACGCTTTACATCGCCGCGCGGAGCAGCATCTACAAGATCAGGGTGCTGACGCCCGGCCCATGAACTCTTCTCACTTCACATCATGACCGACATCGCCTGGTCCAAGCTCACGATCGGCATGCTCGGCGGCGACAAGCGCGAGCAGGAAATCGCGCGGCTCGCCGCCGCAACCGGCGCGACCGTCCGCGCCCACGGCTTCCCGTGGCCCGAGGGCGGCATTGCTGGCGTCCAGCACCTCGACGATCCGGCGGCGGTGCTCGCCGGGGCACGGTTTGCGCTGTTTCCGATCCCCGGGATTGCCGCGAGCGGCGCGCTGTTTGCACCGGCAGCGCCCGCGTCCATCATTCCGAGCCGTGCCATGCTCGCCGGCATGGCGCCGCGCGCCCACATCATTCTCGGCTGGGCCGACAAGAACCTCAAAGCCCATGCCGATGCCCTCGGCATCACCATCCACGAGTATGAATGGGACCGCGGCCTGATGTTGCGCCGGACCCCGGCGATCATCGAAGGACTGCTCAGGATCGTGATCGAGAACACGGCGATCACCATCCACGACTCGACCGTCTGCGTCGTCGGCCAAGGTACGATCGGAGCAGTGCTGGCGCGCACGCTCGTAGCCCTCGGCGCGCATACCCATGTCGCCGCCCGCAATGCCGAACAGCGCGCCGCGGCCTTCGTTGCCGGTGCCGTGCCGCACACCCTCGACGAATTGGTTGAGCTCGCGCCTCGCCTCGACATGGTGTTCTCGACCGTGCCGGCACCGGTCGTCGGCACCGACGTCATCGCGCGGCTGCCGAAGACGGCACTGCTCGTCGATCTTGCCGCGCCGCCCGGCGGCATCGACTTTGCGGCAGCCGAACGCGCCGGGCTCAAGGCGATCTGGGGCCGCGGCCTTGGAAGCCGCGCGCCGGTCACGGTCGGCGGCAGCCAGTGGGGCGGCATCCGCGAGCGCATCGAGAAGATCCTTCACGACGAGGCTGCGCCGGCGCGCGCGGCAAACTGAGGAGAACCCTTATGCCGGTCGTCACCGTGCAGATGTGGACCGGCCGAACGCCGGCCCAGAAGAAGGCGCTGGTGCGCGCCATCACCGATGCCATGGTCGCCCACGCGGGCGCGAAGCCCGACCATCTCCACGTCATCCTGCAGGAAGTGCCCAAGGAAGACTGGGCGCTCGCCGGCGTGCTCGGCAACGAACGCAAGGACGCCTGAACGTGGCGACCTCAACCGGGTCACCAGCCGTCGCGACCGGCTTCGCCCACATGCTGCTCAAGGTCGCGGATGTCGCGCGCTCGGAGCGGTTCTACGTCGACCTCCTCGGCTTCACGGTGCGGCCGGCCAAGCCCTTGCCGGACGGGCGCCCGTTCGTGCCGTTCCACCAGGGCATCGCCCTCACCTCCGGCGGGCCCACGGCGCCGGTGCAAATCGACCACATCGCGTTCCGGGCGACGAACGTGCGCGCCATCGCGCAACGGCTCAAGGCCGCTGACGTGAAATTCTTCCGCGAGCTCCATGACGGCCTCTACGGCCTCACGATCTACATCGCCGACCCCGACGGCAACATGATCGAGCTCTACGAGGAAGGCGCCACGATGTAAGCGGACTGCACCCCTGACGTGAGACACGAAACAGGGAATCTTTCCCTGAGAACAGGGAAAGGATCAGGGAAACGCTTTTTTCGCCCCACCCCGATTGCATAGCTCGGTTGAAAAGGCCCGCCCGCCAACGAGTTGAGCGCGGGCGATGCGGCATCGGACCATGAATTTGAGGGAAGAAAACAGGCGAGCAGACCGAAGGCGGCAAGAACGATCCCGGTCAGCCAGTGGATTTGAATTGACATAGGACTATTACTATCATAATAGTCCTATTATGACAACCCACTCGAGGGACATCTCCCGCCCGTCGAGGCAAGCCGCATGCGAGATGATGAGATTTTCACGCGTCGCTTGAGGACGGCTGCAGCAACTCCGAAAATGCATTGCCGAACTCTTGGCGCGTGTGGAAACCTGTCGGCTATCGCAAGGCAACCCGCCTGCAGTGATGGAGCATTTTATGAGGGTATCGTTGGTAAAAGTCGGTTGGACAATTTCGAGCACGATCAAATCTTCCGCCATCGTTACGGCCTTGTTGGCAGCAGCAACGGTTGGCTCTTCGACCGCTACGTGGTCGGCAAAAATCACTCCGGGCTATGCACCCTCGTGTAACGGTCTGCATGGTTCGAAACTGGACGCATGTCAAAAACAGAGAGCGCTGGCCGAGGCTCAGGCTCAATGCAAAGGCACCGGCGGAAGGCAGAAGGGATGCGGACCTAAAGCTAAGGACTGCTACGATCGTGCCGGCGGATTTGGCGTGGACAGCGCCACCCCCACCTCCTGGGCTAAGGATTGTTGATCTAGCGTAGTCTGGCGGCGCATTTAGTTGCAAATCATCGTGAGCGCTCCGGCGTTATCGTCGGGGCGCTTTTTCTTCCCGGACGCTAACGGGGAGTAGGGGCGAGCCCGATAGGAGCCCGATCCCGACGCAGATGCGACTCTTACAGACGAGCTACTCGTAATAGGCCGGCGAATATTTGCGGAGCGGCACTTCGCTCGTCTCGTGGCCGATCCATAATTGCGCGTTGTTCTCCTTCAGCACGGCGGCCATGCGGTCGAGTGAGGCCAGCGACTGCGGCACGTTGAAGTTCCGCGACGGCACCTTATGACCATCCCAGTTCGCCTTAGTGTGCACGGAGTCGCCGGTCAGAAGGACCGCGCCGGTCTTGGGCAGGCGCACCAGCAGGTTTTGATGACCGGGCGAGTGGCCGGGCGTCGAGATCAACACGACACTGCCGTCGTGGAAAACGTCGTAGTCGCCCTCGGGCGTAATGACCTTCTGAGCGGGGTCGAAGCGCGGCTTGCCGTCGGGCAGCTTCCAGTCGTACTCGGCCTTCTGAACCACGAGCGTCGACCCCGAGAACAGTCCGAGATTTCCGACGTGATCAGGGTGCGAATGCGACAGCACGAGGTAGGTGATGTCGGAGGGCTTCAATCCGAGTTCAGCAAGCTCGCTCGTGAGCGTTCGCTTGACGGTCCACAGGCCGACCTGGCTCTTGAATCCGGCGGGCATCGCGGCGATTCGATCGCCAAGCCCGGTGTCGAACAGCAGCCAGCCATCGCGGTGCTTGATGAGATAGCACGTCACCGAGAGGGCGCCGGGGCCGGTTGCGCCCGGAGTAAACTCCGCCGCGTTGTCGAGCGCGATGTCTCCGCAGTAGAGCACGTACATGCGCTCGATGCCGGATTTGGCGGCCGGCTGCTGCGCGAACGCCCGCGGGCCGGCGAATGCCGCCACGAGTGCGAGCGTGGCGGCAACAAAGATCGATCTTCTTGTCATTGGCGTTTCCTCCTTCGCATTGTTGTTTGCCGCGACCTTTAGACCGCGATCCCAAGTCACAAGCGAAACATGGCGCGCACCGGCATACAAGGGCCGGAACGGCCGTAATCGAGGAATGCTGCCGCCTGATCGGACATCGCAGGTCGTCTGGGCATGACCAAAATTCAGACCAGCAGCCGCGGTATCGGCGGCATACGAACGTCACGCCAATAGGCCCAGGGACCAAAATTTTTTGGGCTCGAGCGCGGTTCAAAACCCGCGCGGGCCGAAGACCTTGATGCCGTACTTTTTTTCGAGCGCACGGCCGAAGCGGTATTTCATTTCCGGGCCCTCGTAGGTCGCAGGAGGTGCGCGCTGGTAGTCGGGCTCGGACTCGACGCGCAGGCGGATGAAATACGGGCCGGGCGCGGCGACGATCTCGGGCGTGCGGCGCTCCAGGTCGGCGAGATTGTCGATGGTCGCGACCTGGCGAAAGCCGGCGCCTTTCGCGATCAGCGCATAGTCGGAGTTGTCCTGGTTCACCATCGGCATGGTGTCGACGGTCTGGTAGCGCTGATTGTCGACGACGAAGTGCTTCAGGTTCTTAGGTTGCTGTCCCGCCTCGGTGAGGAGGCAGCCGAGATTCATCGACAGCGAGCCGTCGCTGTTGAGCACCCATACCGGCACCTCGGGCAGCGCCGTGGCGAGCCCAAGGGCAAAGCTCGCGGCAAAGCCCATGCCGCCGTGCATGTAGAACGAATCCTCGCTCTGGGTGACCGTCCACCACTCGTTGGCCGCCATGCCGAGCGCGCACACCACGGCGGCATTACCCCGATGTTTCGCCAGCACGGCCAAGGCCTCGCGCGTCTTCATGCGTTCTTCACTCCGAGCAGGCGCTTGGTCAGGAACAGGATGAACGGCCGCTTCTGCAGCCGGTGCCATTCGTAGGCATCGGGAATGCGCTCGATCTCCTCCGCCTTGTCGATCACCTGGAAGGGAAAATCATAGGCTTGCAGCAGCGGGTGCGTGCGGCGGCCCTGCACTTCCTGATAGACCTTGTGATCGTCGATCGAACCGCGGGCGCTCACGATGCAGAACACCGGAATCGCATGGCGCAGGCACAGCGTCGCCATCTCGCCGGTGCACGTCAGCAGCCCGGTATTGCCCATGATCGCGACCGAGCGCATGCCGCCGAAGAATGCGCCGGCACAGATCGCGATGGTCTCGGCCTCGCGCCCGACCGGAATGTGCTTGATCTGGTTGCCCGCACTGACGGTGCGGATCAATCCGTTGACCCAGTCGTCCGGCAAGCTCGCGGCGAGCCGCACGCCCGCCTTCACAAGCTGGGCGTGAATCTGTTCGTTGACATCCATCAGGCTGAAACTCGGGAAAGAGAACGACAGCGAGACAATAGCGAAAACTCGCAGGGTGGGCAAAATTTGTCATCGGGCCGGCCGGAGGCCGGACCCGTTGGGCGGCCGAGGCGAAGGTCGCTTTGCCCACCCCGGCGGTCCTGATATATCCGCGCCTCTCGCCTCACTGCTTCATGGAGCACGTAATGGACCTCGGACTGACGGGTAAGGTCGCGCTCGTGACCGGATCAAGCCGCGGCATCGGGCGCGGGGTCGCGCTGACGCTCGCGGAGGAAGGCTGCGACGTGATGCTGACCGGGCGCGACGAGGCCGCGCTCGCCGAGGTCACCGGCCTCATCGAGAAACACGGACGGCGGGCGAAATCGACGACCCTCGACCTGCGCAAGGACGGCGCCGCGGCGGCGTTGATCGAGGCAGTGAAATCGAACTTCGGCCGGCTCGACATCCTCGTGAACAATGCGGGCACGACGAAACGCGGCGACTTCCTCGCACTGACCGACGACGATTGGGCGGACGGCTATGCGCTGAAATTCTTTGCGCACGTGCGGCTCTCGCGCGCCGCCTGGCCGCTGCTCTCCGCTTCGCACGGCTCGATCGTCACCATCGGCGGCACCAGCGGGCGTATTCCAATCGCGGCTTTCACCATCGGCTCGTCGGTCAATGCGGCTTGCGCGGCATTCGCGAAAGCGCTGGCCGATCGCGGCAAGACCGACAACGTGCAGGTCAACACAATTCATCCAAGTTACGTCGAGACCGAGCGCTTTTGGCGCCGCATCAAGGCCGACGTCGAGCGCACCGGCAAGACCGAAGCCGAGGTGCGCGAGTGGCACCGCGCAGACATCAATGTGACGCGGTTCGGGACGCCCGAAGATATCGCGAACCTGATCGCGTTCATGGTGTCGCCCCGCGGTCGCTGGCTTCATGGCGCGACCATCGACATGGACGGCGGCGAAGTGCCGACGGTGTGACGCGTTCGCCTCCGCATTCGTCGCGGCTCGCCGACGCGAGACCGCGTCAGCGCATGGCGTGCAGAAACTCGGCGCCGACGCCAATGTCGTAGTCGCGCACCGCGAAGGTGAGCGCGTCGGGCTGAGACTCGTAGAGCGCTAGCATCAGCGTCAGATCGGCGAGCGTCTCCGCGGTGCGGAACATCGTCGTCATGGTCATGCCGAACGGATCGTCCAGCACGCGATGGAGGAAGCCTGAGCTGCGGTCGCGCTCGAACGTGATGCGACCGATCGACCACGGCAGGTGCGGGATGGGCACGCTCGCGCCGCGCTCCAGATAGATCTTAAGCCCGCGCAGCGAGGGCCGGAACGGCTCGAACAGCGCGCGTGCGTCGGCATTGAGATCGTGGAGCTCGAGGGGCGTGTCGAGCCGCATCATGACGGTGACGGAATTGTCGAAGGCGCGCCACATCCGCGCCTTCCAGCCGATCGGCTTGAGGACCAGCCGCAGGCATCGGCTCTCGGGCGGCGCCGTGGTTTCGCGATAAGGTTCGAGAGAGGGCATTGCACGTCCCGCACGAGGTAGTGGCACGAAACCACATCTCCGGCGCGAATCCAATTCGGCAGCCGAAGATCGGAAATGGATTTGCACCGCGGGGCTACGATGCCCCGACAAAAGCTGGCATAGTGTCGCCGAGCCGCGCCGCAGCGCGGGCAAAAGATGGGAGGACGATAATGTCGGAGCGCGACGATATTCCGGACATGAAGCGGCGCCAGTTCTTCAAGGGCGCGACGCTCGCCGGCGCCGCCGCGATCTCCTTGCCGCGCGAGGCGGCAGCGCAGACACCGGCGCCGCGGGCCGGCGTTCCCCTCCCCGATCGTGCTGCCGAAACGGCGGTGCCCGCCGCGCTCGATGTGCTGACGCAAGGGCGCAGCGGCAGCGACTTCATGATCGACTGCCTGAAGAATCTCGGCTTCGAGTACATGGCGGCGAATCCGGCCTCGAGCTTCCGCGGTCTGCACGAGTCGCTCATCAACTACGGCGGCAACGTCAACCCGGAATTCCTCACCTGCTCGCATGAGGAAATCTCCGTCGCCATGGGGCACGGCTACTACAAGATCGAGGGTAAGCCGCTGTGCGTCTTCGCCCACGGCACAGTCGGGCTCCAGCACGCCACCATGGCGCTCTACAACGCCTGGTGCGACCGGGTCCCGGTCTACATGGTGGTCGGCAACGTCCGCGACGTGCAGATGCGCCGGCCGGGCGTCGAATGGAACCACACCGCCCAAGATGTCGGCGTCATCGTGCGCGACTACGTCAAGTTCGACGACTTTCCGGCGACGCTCCAGCACTTTGCCGAGTCCTCGGTGCGCGCCTACAAGTTCGCGATGACGCCGCCGACGGCACCGGTGCTGATCGTCGCCGACGCCGAGTTGCAGGAAGATTCGGTGCCGGAGGACGCCAAGCTGCGGATTCCGAAGCTGCCGCACGTCGCCTACCCGCAGGGCGATTCCGGCGCCGTCGCCGAGACCGCGCGGCTTCTGGTCGACGCCGAAGCGCCGGTGCTGATTGCCGACCGCTATGCGCGCACCGCGGATGGCGCGCGCCATCTCGTCGAGCTTGCCGAACTGCTGCATTGCCCCGTCATCGACACCAGCGGCCGCCTCAACTGCCCCAGCCGCCATCCGCTCAACCAGAGCGGGCGAGCGCGCGGGCACATCAGCCGCGCCGACGTCGTTCTCGGGCTCGAGCTCAGCGATTTCTGGGCTTCGATCAATTCCTATCGCGACCAGGTCCACCGCAGCTCGCAGCCGATCTTGAAGCCAGGGGCGAAGACGATCAGCCTCGGCAGCGGCGACCTCTACATGAAATCGAACTTCCAGGACTTCCAGCGGTTCGCCGACGTCGATCTCGCGATTGCTGCCGACGCCGAGACGACCATGCCGGCGCTGATCGAGGCCGTGCGCCGCCGCGTCAACGGCGAGCAGAAGGCCCTCTATGAGGATCGCGGCAACAAGCTCGCGGCCGCTCACCGCGCCGATTTCGAGCGGGCGCGGATCGACGCGACCTATGGCTGGGACGCGAGCCCGATCACCACCGCGCGGCTGTGCATGGAAGTCTGGGCGCAGATCAAGGATGAGGACTGGTCGCTGGTGTCGCCGACCTCCTCGGTCAGTTACTGGCCGCAGCGGTTGTGGAAGATGGAGAAGCCGTACCACTTCCTCGGCGACGGCGGCGGCATGGGCATCGGCTATTGCGCCTCTGCCGCGGCCGGCGCCGCGCTTGCCAACCGCAAGCACGGCCGCCTCTCGGTGTCGCTGCAGAACGACGGCGACCTCCTGATGACCATCGGCGTGCTGTGGACGGCGGCGCACCACCGCATTCCGGTGCTCTACGTTATGCACAACAACCGGGGCTACCATCAGGAACTGATGCACGTGCAGCGCATCGCCGACCGGCGCATGCGCGGCATCGATCGCCCGTTCATCGGCACGACGTTGCGCGACCCCTACATCGACTACGCCAAGATCGCGCAGGGGATGGGGATCGCGGCCATCGGGCCAGTCGACGATCCGAAGGACCTCGCGCCTGCGCTCAAGCGCGCCATCGCGATCGTCAAGAGCGGCGAGCCCGCCTTGATCGATGTCGTGACCCAGGGCCGATGACGGAGGCGAAAGTGATCAGATTCGTTCGCATTTCGGCGATCGTCGCCGCCTGCACCTTCAGCCTGGGTGTTCAGGCCCAAGAGGCGCCGACCGGTAATCCCGCGAGGGGAAACCAGCTCTACCTCGCCGACGGCTGCAGCTCGTGCCATGGCACGGTCGCGCAAGGCGGCGGCGGGCGGACCGGTGGACTGCGGCTGGCGCGCATGGGGATTCCATTTCCCGCATTCCTCAACCAGGTGCGTCATCCGCGCAACGAAATGCCGCCCTACGTCGCGGCGGTCCTGTCCGACCAGGACGTGAGCGACATCTATGCCTTCATCGCCAGCCTACCGCCGCCGCCGGACGTGAAAAGCATTCCGATCCTGAACGATTGATGAGCCCACCCGCGGCCGGCGTGTGGCCGCAGTTACGTGCAGCGAAACGGCGCCTCGCCGGCGCGAGCCCCTAAAATTCCACGTCGAGCTCCAACACCTCTTCGGGCTCGTTCCTGGCGGCTGCGACCCATTCGCTCATGTAGGGCATCGCCATGATGGTCTTGCAGTAGGCGGTGCAGATCGGATCAAGCTTCACGTTATAGGTGAGGAAGCGGCTGCACACCGGTGCATACATGGCGTCGGCCATGCACGGGGACGCACCGAACAGATACGGGCCCTTCGAGGCCGCGAGGCACTCGCGCCAGATCGCCACGATGCGATCGATGTCGGCCTGAGCACCCGCCCAAACCTTGAAGCCCGGATAGTTGCCCTTGATGTTCATGGGCAAAGCGGAGCGCATATTGCTGAAGCCGGAATGCATTTCGCCGGAAACCGAACGGCAGCGCGCCCGCGCCGCTGAATCGTTGGGAAGCAGCCCGGCTTCCGGAAATTTCTCATTCAAATATTCGGCGATCGCGAGCGTATCCCAGACCTTGATGCTGCCATTGACGAGCGAGGGCACGAGAAAGGACGGCGACAGCAGCAAAAGCTCGGCCCTCGTGGACGGATCGTCGGCGGGGACCGCCTGCTCGTCGAAATCGAGCCCCGCCATCTTGCACAGCAACCAGCCACGCAGCGACCACGAGCCGTAGTTCTTGCTCGCTATCATCAGCTTGGGCTTGTCCATACTCACCGTCCCCATCGCCATCCCGGCGCCGCTAGCCGCCGGCAACGATGTTCAAAATTTTGTCGCACTGCAACAAAAATTACACTAGCCTTGGGCCGAGGGTACTGGACGACCGGTTGCCGGACCGTGCGTCCAAGGGGCAAAGATGCTTTATCAAGCCTATCAGGCTCATTGCGACTTCATGGTTCCGGTGCGCACTTTCGCCAGCCTGGCGGCGACGGTGCTCGGACCTCAGTTCGTAAACAATGTCGGCGTCCTGAACAACCTCACGGCAGCCTATGAGCTGATCGCGCGCGCCGGATTGAGCCACGATCGACCGCCCTTCGACATCGAAAGCGTGACCGTCGGCAACCGCGAGGTGGCCGTGCGGGAGGAGGCGCGGAAGGTGACGCCGTTCGCGACACTCCTCCATTTCAAGAAAGACATCGAGATGGCGCAGCCCTCGGTGCTGGTGGTCGCGCCGTTGTCGGGGCATTTTGCGACGCTGCTGCGGGCCACCGTCAAGACCATGCTCGCCGAGCACGACGTCTACATCACCGACTGGCACAATGTGCGCGACGTCGCCTATTCCCACGGCCGGTTCGGCTTCGACGAATACATCCAGCACATCATCGATTTTCTGGAAGCCATCGGGCCGGGCGCGCACATCGTGGCGGTGTGTCAGCCGTGTGTCGCCGCCCTTGTCGCCACGGCGGTGATGGCCCAATCGCAACATCCGGCGCAGCCGCGCAGCATGACGTTGATGGCGGGGCCGATCGACACGCGCGTGCATCCCACCAAGGTCAACGAACTTGCCAATTCGCGACCAATCGATTGGTTCGAGCGCAATCTCATCGCCGGCGTGCCGATGCGCTATCCGGGCGCGTTCCGCAGGGTGTATCCGGGCTTTGTTCAGCTCACCGCCTTCATGAGCATGAACATCGAGCGCCACGTCAAGGCGCATCGGGAGCTCTACGAGAACCTTGCCGCCGGCGACATTGAAAAGGCGGAGGTGACGAAGGCGTTCTACGACGAGTACTTCGCCGTCCTCGATCTCGCGGCGGAGTTCTATCTCGAGACCGTGCGGCTGGTTTTCCAGGAGCACGCGCTGCCGCTCGGAAAGCTCAAATGGCAGGGCTCGCCCGTCGAGCCGCGCGCCATCCGCCGTACCATGCTGCTGACCGTCGAAGGCGAACGCGACGACATCTGCGCTGTCGGCCAGACCCTGGCGGCACACGATCTGTGCAGCGGGCTGCGCCCTTATCTCAAGCGCCATCACATGCAGGCCGGCGTCGGCCACTATGGCGTCTTCAGCGGCTCACGCTGGACGAACCAGATCTATCCGATCCTGCGCAACGTCATTCTGTCGAGCGAATAGCCTCAAGCAGCCTCATTGGGGCCGTCGCAGCCGCGCGTTTCGCGCCTTGATCGTGAAACGACCTTCGCGGTGATATCGTCGCGGCGACGACCGGAGGTATCGCGATGAAATGGTCCGCATTCGCCGTCGCGACCGAAGTGCCGCGCGGCGTTCCCATCGTTCTCGCAACGGTCGCCGGATTCGTCGACGCGTGCACGTTCCTCGGCCTGTTCGGGCTGTTCGTGGCCCAAGTGACCGGCAGCTACGTTGTGGCCGGCACCCACGCCGCGATCGGTTGGCCGGAAGCGACCGTGCTGCTCGCCGTTCCGGCCTTTATCGTCGGCGGGATTGCCGCGACGATCATCGCCGTCGCAGCCCAGGCCAACGGCAAATCGGCACTGGCCAGCGTCCTTGCCCTCGAAACCGTGACGCTGATCGGCTTTATCGCAGCATTTGCGGCGGGCGCGTCGCGCTCCGGCGAGGCGTCGCCGCTCGCGATCACGGCTTCGCTCCTCGGCCTTGCCGCCATGGGCGTGCAGAGCGCGTCGGTGCGCATGCTGATGCGCGGCGTCGCCTCGACCAACGTCATGACGACCAATACCAGTCAGATCACGATCGAGATGACGCAACTCGCGATCGCGCGGCTGTTTCGCGGGCGCGACGCTGGCCCCGACGAAGCGTCGAAAGACGAAGCCTGCCGCCGTCGGCTCGGCCGCGACTTGCCGCTCCCGCTCGCCTTCCTCGCCGGCACGGTGGCCGGCGCGTTGGCCTACGATAGAGCGGGTTTCTGGGTGATCGCCGCGCCCATTGCTGCAGTCGCCGGGCTCACCTTATGGGCCGCGCGAAACGCAAGCCTGTCACCGCGCGGATAATTGATCGAACAGGGTCGGCTCATCGTCGCGCCTGGCACCTTCGATCGCAAGGAGGCGCTGCTTAGTGGCAACGCCGCCATGGGCCGAGAAGCCGCCCGCCTTGCGGCCAGCGGCGACGACGCGATGGCAGGGCACGATGACGGGACAGGGATTGCGCCCCATCGCCGCGCCGACATCGCGCGCATCGATGCCGTCACCAAGCTTCGCCGCAATGGCGCCGTAGGTAAGCACGCGGCCGGGCGCGATGGTTCGCGTAACCTCATAGAGGCGACGATTGAAATCGGGGACGCCTTCGAGATCGACCACGACGTCGGAAAGGTCACGGGCTTCGCCGTGGGTCAGCGCGATGATGCCGTCGATCGCGCGCGCAACTTCGGGCGGCGGCGTGGTCTCGTGTGCCGCAGGGCAACGGCGCAAGAGGCGGGCGCGCGTTGCGGCATCACTCGCTTCCGGAAGCTGCACGGCCACGACGCCGCGGGCACTCCAAGCAATGCCGCAGCGTCCGATCGCCGTGTCGAACAGACTGAAACCTTGCGCCGTCATGGCAATCCGCCCGTCGCCAAGTTGTCGACAGCTCGTAGCCCGGATGAGCGCAGCGACATCCGGGGCGGCGTAGCCTTCATCGAAAAAAAGTCCCCGGATGTCGCTGCGCTCATCCGGGCTACGGGATTGGCTTCGCCTTACGACTTGCCGCCCAGGATGCGCTTTGCCCACCAGCCGGCGCGACGCGGGCCTTCCGGCGTCGATGCGGCGGCTGGCGCTTCAGCGGCCGGCTCCTCTGTAGCCGGCGGCGGCATCGGAGCTTCGGCTGCCGGCGTTACACCGCCGCCGAAGAATGGCGCCGGCTCGCGCACGGTCGAGCGCCGCTTCGACAACTCGGGCTTGACCGGTTCCGGCTGCGCGGCGGATTCAGGCTCGGATCTCGCCATTTCAAACTCCTCGGCGACAGCTGGTTGCGGTGGCGGTGCGCCATTGATCTCGTCGGCCGGCCGATGGCGAGTTCGCCCATGCTCCACCGCTTCATGGGGGAGCGCCTCGGACGGCGGTCCGCCGAAATCGGCGACAGCGTGCGCCACTTCCTCGTCGATCGGGGGCACGTCATGCTCCGGCGCCCGGTAGGCGCCTTCGCCCTCCTCGCGGCGGCCGCGACGTCCACCGCGGCGGCCACGCCGACGACGCCGGCGCGCATCGCCGTTGCCTTCGCCGCGGGCGTAGCGCGGCTCGGCTTCCCCGCTTCCTTCGACGGCCTCGCCGTTCGTTTCGGCATGCTCATCGGATTCGGCGAAACTCTCGCCTTCCGTAAACTCGCCCTCTTGCTCGCCCTCACGCTCGCCCTCTTGGGCCCCTTCTTGGCCCCCCTCGCGCTCGGCTTGCCGTTGCCGGCCTTCTCCGGCCGCGTAACCGCCCTCACGCGGCTCGCCGCGCCGGCCACGGCGACGCCGACCGCGGCGACGGCGACCATTGTCGCCTTGCTCACCGCCTGCCTCCGCGGGCTCTTCTTCACTTTCAGCTTCACCGGACTCCGCGCCTTCGGCCTCGAAAGCCTCGGCCTCTTCTTCCTCGTCGATCCCCTCTTCGAGTTCTTCGGCTTCTTCCGTCTCCTCGGCTTCGGCCTCGTGCTCGGTGATCGGGATCGCGATCGGCCGCGCTGACTGGGCGGCAATGGTGCGAGCCTGGTCGAGGCTGTGCACCTGCTCGCCGCGCTCGATCGCGAACGGCAGCTGGCCGCTGATGGTGGGATCGGCAGTCACCGTCACGGTGATCTGGAAACGCTGTTCCAGGTCCGAGAGGTGCGAGCGCTTCTGGTTGAGCACGTAAAGCGCGATCTCCGAGCGCGTGCGCAGAATGATGTTGTGGGTCGCCCCGCGCTGTAGGGTCTCCTCGATCATGCGCAGGCATTGCAGCGCGACCGACGCGACCGAGCGCACGTGGCCGGTGCCGCCGCAATGCGGACATTTGTCCGTCGAACTCTCCAGCACGCTGGTGCGGATGCGCTGACGCGACATCTCCAGCAGGCCGAAATGAGAGATGCGGCCGACCTGGATACGAGCGCGGTCGTTCTTGAGGCACTCCTTGAGTCGGCGTTCGACCGAGCGGTTGTTGCGCTTTTCGTCCATGTCGATGTAGTCGATGACGATCAGCCCGGCGAGGTCGCGCAGCCGCAGCTGGCGGGCGATTTCCTCGGACGCCTCGAGATTGGTCTTGAGCGCAGTGTCCTCGATATGATGTTCGCGGGTCGCGCGCCCTGAATTGACGTCGATCGCGACCAGCGCCTCGGCCTGATTGAGGACGATGTAGCCGCCGGAGCGCAATTGCACGACCGGCGAGAACATCGCGTCCAACTGGCTTTCGATGCCGTAGCGGGTGAAGAGCGGCTGACTCTCCGGATAGAGCTTCACGTTCTTGGCGTGGCTCGGCATCAACATGCGCATGAAATCGCGGGCGTCGCGATAAGCCTCCTCGCCCGCAACGATCACTTCGTCGATGTCCTTGTTGTACAGGTCGCGGATCGACCGTTTGACCAGTGATCCTTCCTCGTAGACGAGGGTCGGCGCCGTCGATTTCAGGGTGAGATCGCGCACCGTCTCCCACGCCCGCAGCAGATACTCGAAATCGCGCTTGACCTCGGTCTTGGTCCGCGCCGCGCCGGCGGTACGCAGGATCACACCCATGCCTTCCGGCACTTCAAGATCCTGAGCGATCTCCTTGAGGCGCTTGCGATCTTGCACATTGGTGATCTTGCGGCTGATGCCGCCGCCGCGCGCCGTATTGGGCATCAGCACCGAGTAGCGGCCGGCGAGCGAGAGATAGGTGGTCAACGCCGCGCCCTTCGTGCCGCGCTCCTCCTTCACCACCTGCACCAGCATGATCTGCCGGCGCTTGATCACCTCCTGGATCTTGTACTGCCGACGGAACCGCGGCGCGCGGTCCGGCACCTCTTCCATGGCATCGGCACCGCCGACCAACTCGACAATCTCCTCCTCTTCGGTCGCTTCGCCGTTGCCCTCTTCATCGGACGGTACGACCGCGGCCTCGCTCGCTTCTACTTCGACGGCTTCGGCCTCTGCCGGTTCTTCGTCGGAGACTTCGTCAGCATACGAATCGTCGGCGAGTTCCTCCTCGCGCAACTCGTCGTCCGACTGTTGTTCCGATGCAGGCGATGCCTCATCACGGACAGATGGCGCCATCTCAGTCGCCGCCAACGCGACCGTTTCGTCGCCGCGCGTCGGCTTCATGTCGGCGTCGTGCGCTTCGCTCTCGGCCGTGTGGTCGTGATGAGTATGATCCGCCGCTCCCTCATAGGCTTCGGGCGCGCCTTCGTGGGACTCATGAGGCGCGTTTGCCTCATGGGTTTCGCCGGTGTGGTGCTCGTGCTCCGACGCGAAGTCAGCGGTGGGCGAACCGTGATGCCAGGGCTGCTCGCTTCCCGCCCCCTCGCTCGGTTCCCTCGTGACCGCCTCGTCGCCGCGCCGATGATTAGCCCGGCGATGGCGCGGGTGCTGGTGCCGCATGCCGGCCCGGCGATCCGCCTCGGCCTCGGCGTCGCGGTGCGCGCGTTCCTCCTCGGCGATCAGCGCTTGCCGATCGGCGACCGGGATCTGGTAGTAGTCGGGATGGATTTCGCTGAAGGCCAGGAAGCCGTGGCGATTGCCACCGTAATCGACGAAGGCGGCCTGGAGCGACGGCTCGACCCTCGTGACCTTGGCGAGGTAGATATTTCCTCTTAGTTGCCGGCGGCTCGCCGAACTCGAAGTCGAATTCCTCAACGCGGTTACCGCGAACGACGACCACCCGTGTCTCTTCCGGATGGGTGGCGTCGATGAGCATCTTGTTGGCCATGGATATGTCTCTTGGCGGCGCGCGGGGCGGCGTCGGCCCGGCGTCCGTGAGAAATCGGTCCAACAGGCAAGCGGCCTGATGACGTCGATCCAAGGAACGGCGGGCGCGGACGCGGAACGTGGCGCGCCTTGCAGGGGGATTGATCGGGCAAGGGTCTGCCGCGGGCCAGAGGACAGGAATGCCTCCGCCGCCGCAACGCGGCCGCGAATTGAGCAATCCCTGTCGGTAATGGCGATCACGGGTTCGACCCTCAAAACGAGAGCGGCAACGCTAAGCGCGCTGCCTTTGGTATCCGCCGAGGATTCGCGCGAACGGTCATTACGACCAAATCGCAGTCCGGTCATCCTTAAGGGGGCATCGAGCCGACCCATCGCCTGATCCCCTATGGATGGCTTGATGAACCGGGGTCGCCGAGATGGCGCTCATGCCCGAACGCGGCAGAACCAGAACCTTGAACCCTCAGCAATTCCTTTCTAAGCACCATAATTATTCATGGCAAGCCGCATCCGCCACGCCGGCGATCCGCCGCACAACAATTCGATACGGTAACCAAATACCGAGACCTTGCGCTTTTGGGCCAAATCCCGCGCTTATGGTGCGGTTGTTTGAAGATCGGTTAACCCGCGGCTCCTAACAGGGTAAGAGACCTCCCGGGATGAAATTCGCTGGAGAATCGGCGGTGATCCGCACACGCTCGGCCGAAGCGACGGCGGACCGCGGCCGGAATGGGCCGGCTTGGCTGATCGCGGCGCTGCTTCTCATCTTGCCGCCAACTGCCCCGGCTTTTGCCCAGTGGCCGCTCCCGACACCTGAGCCAACGGCCGCAGGGCCCACGACTGCGACCGATGCGCGCATCGCCGGTGACGATAAGCAGACCCGGCTTGTGGTCGATCTCTCCCGCCGGATTGATATGCGGGCGTTTACGCTCGCGGATCCCTACCGGGTCGTCATCGACATCCCGCAAGTCAACTTCCAGCTTCCTGCGCGCACCGGTGAGCGCGGCCGCGGCCTCATCAAGGCCTTCCGCTACGGGCTTGTGATGGTGGGCGGCTCGCGCATCGTCGTCGACCTCACCGGACCGGTGCGCGTCGCCAAGGCCTTCGTCCTCGATGCGGTCGAGGGGCAGCCCGCACGCATGGTGGTCGATCTCGTCCCGGTCGACCGCGAGACCTTCCTGCGGGCAAGTGCGATCGATAATCGCCTGCCGCGCCAGCCTCCGCCACCAAAGCAGGAAGCGGCCGCCAGCGCTGCAGATTCCCGCCCGCTCGTCGTTATCGATCCGGGCCATGGCGGAATTGATACCGGCACCCATGCGCCGTCGGGCGAACTTGAGAAGAACCTGACGCTCGCATTCGGCACCATGCTGCGCGACAAGCTCGAAAAGACCGGCAAGTACCGCGTCGCCATGACGCGCTCGGACGACACTTTCATCGAACTTGCCGAGCGGGTGCGGTTCGCGCGGCAGCGCGAGGCCCAGCTCTTCATCTCGATCCATTGCGATGCGCTCGCGCGCGGCGAAGGCGCCGCGGAAGGCGCTAGCGTGTATACGCTGTCCGATCAGGCTTCCGATTCGGAGGCGCAACGCCTCGCCGATGCAGAAAACCGGGCCGACGTCATTGCCGGGGTCGATCTCGCCGCCGAATCAAACGACATCGCCGATATCCTCATCGATCTCGCTCATCGCGAGACCAAGACTTTCTCGTCCCATTTCGCCCGCAACGTCGTGAATGACCTGCGAACCGCGGCGCGCATGCACAAGTATCCGCTCAAATCGGCAGGGTTCCGGGTGCTCAAGGCGCCCGACGTTCCTTCGGTGCTGATCGAGCTTGGCTACGTGACGACGCCGAGCGATCTTAAGGAATTGGTTTCGGAAGCATGGCGGTCGAAGGCGAGCGACGCGATTGCGCACGCGGTGCATACTTATTTTGCAACGCGACTCGCCGGCAGCTCAGCCGGTACCAAATGACCACACCGCTCGCGAAGAAGGACATCGGCCAAAGTTTGACCATAAAACCGAGCGACTTAACTCATGCGTTGGGGTAGCATACCGGCCCGCCGCTATACGCGGCCCGGGGGCGGCCAAGAATGGCCGAGGGGGAACTGCGGGCGATGCGATTTCTCATCAGGTTTTTTGGATTCCTGTTCGCGTTCGGTTCGCTGGTATTCCTGATCGCGGTCGGCGCCATCTCGGGTCTCCTCTACCATTTCTCCCAGGACTTGCCCGACTACTCGACGCTGCAGAACTATGAGCCGCCGGTCATGACGCGGGTGCACGCCGCGGACGGCCAGTTGCTCGCGGAGTACGCCCACGAACGCCGGCTGTATCTCCCGATCCAGGCGGTGCCCAAGCTCGTCATCAACGCCTTCATCTCGGCCGAGGACAAGAATTTCTACGAGCACGCGGGCCTCGACTTCGGCGGCGTCGCGCGCGCCGGCATGCTCTACGTCCAGAACATGGGAACCGGCCGTCGGCCGCAGGGTGCTTCCACGATCACCCAGCAGGTCGCCAAGAACATGCTGCTGACGCCGGAGAGGTCGTTCTCGCGCAAGATCAAGGAAGCGCTGCTCGCTCTCAAGATCGAACGCACCTACTCGAAGGACAAGATCCTCGAACTCTATCTCAACCAGATCTATCTCGGCTTCAGCTCTTATGGCGTCGCGGCTGCGGCGCTCCTGTATTTTGACAAGTCGGTGCACGAACTGACCGTCGCCGAAGCCGCCTATCTCGCGGCCCTGCCGAAGGCGCCCACCACGTTACATCCGTTCCGCCAGCACGATCGCGCGGTCGAGCGGCGCAACTGGGTGATCGACCGTATGGTCGAGAACGGCTACGTCGCCGCGGCTGTCGGCGAGAAGGCCAAGAAGGACCCGCTCACGATCACGCAGCGGCCGACCGGCACCCACATCATCGCTGCCGACTATTTCGCCGAGGACGTGCGTCGCGAGATCCTGGAGAAATACGGCGAGACCAAGCTCTACGAGGGTGGCCTGTCGGTTCGCGCCACGCTTGATCCCAAGATGCAGGTGATCGCCCACAAGGCGCTGAGCGACGGCCTGGTGCGCTATGACGAGGGGCAAGGCTTCCGCGGTCCCATCACCAAGATCGACATCAGCGGCGACTGGGGCGTCAAGCTCGCCGACGTCCGCGCCTTCGCCGACCTTGTGCCGTGGCGGCTTGCGGTCGTGCTCGAGACCAATGATCAGTCCGCCCGCATCGGCCTCCAGCCGGGGCGCGAACCGGGCGGCGCCGTGCTTCGCGATCGCCTGATCGGCAATATCCCGGTCGACGGCGTCAAATGGGTACGCGCATCGACCGCCAAGAACCCCATCAAGGTCAGCACGGTGGTTGCGCCGGGCGACGTCATCTATGTCGAACCGCTCGCCAAGGACGGCAATCAGTACAAGCTCCGCCAGATTCCGGAAGTTTCCGGCGGCATGGCGGTGATGGACCCGTTGACCGGACGCGTGCTCGCGCTCGTCGGCGGCTTCTCCTTCGATCAAAGCCAGTTCGACCGCTCCACGCAGGCGCTGCGCCAGCCCGGCTCGTCATTCAAGCCGTTCGTCTATTCGGCCGCACTCGACAACGGCTATACGCCGTCCTCGATCGTGCTCGATGCTCCGATCGAAATCGATCAGGGCCCGGGCATCGGCATCTGGCGCCCGGAAAACTACGCCAACGGCAAATATGCGGGTCCCGCGACGCTGCGGTTCGGCATCGAGCAGTCACGCAACCTGATGACGGTGAGGCTTGCCCAGGACATCGGCATGCCGCTGATCGCCGACTACGCCAAACGCTTCGGCATCTATGACAATCTGCCGAACTACTTGTCCTATTCGCTCGGCGCCGGCGAAACTACGGTGCTGCGCATGGTCACCGCCTATTCGATGCTCGCCAATGGCGGACGGCGCGTGACCGCGACCCTGATCGACCGGGTGCAAGACCGTTACGGCCACACGATCTATAAGCACGACGAGCGCGAGTGCCCGACATGCGACGCCAAGCGTTGGGAAAGCCAGCCGGAACCGAGCCTCGGTCTCGGCGAGTTCGCGTGAGCGCGTGCTCGACCCGATGACCGCCTACCAGATCACATCGATCATGGAGGGCGTCGTCCAGCGCGGCACGGCAACGGTGGTCAAGGAAGTCGGCAAGCCGATCGCAGGCAAGACCGGCACGACCAACGACGAGAAGGACGCATGGTTCGTCGGCTTCACGCCGGACCTCGTGGTCGGCGTCTATATGGGCTACGACAAGCCGCGCCATCTCGGCCGCAACGCGACCGGCGGCCATCTCGCCGCGCCGATCGCCCGCGATTTCTTCAAGGCTGCGCTCGCCGACAAGCCGGCGATGCCGTTCCAGCCGCCGCGAGGGATCAAGCTGATCCGCGTCGACTCCAAGACTGGCCAGCGCGCCGGGCCGGGGACGACCAGCGTGCTCCTCGAAGCGTTCAAGCCCGGCACCGCGCCGCCCGACAACAACGCCATCGCCGGCATTGCCGGACAGGAGGGCGCGACGTATGGCGTCAGTCCTGAGGCGGACCGCGCAGTGCGCTCTGGCGGCGGCTTGTACTGAAACTCTCGGCTCGCCTTCGTGCGTCCTATCCTCTCAGCGAAGCACTTCTCACCGCAGTTCTTCTCACCGAAGCCACTTCACGAGGCGGTCCACCGCCTCGCGCACCTCACTGGTCGCGCCGGCGTAGCAGAAGCGGACGAAATGGCGGCCCTGGATAGGGTCGAAGTCGACCCCCGGCGTCGCCGCGACGCCGGCTTCCTCCAGCATGCGCGTCGCAAATTCCATGCTGTCGTCGCAGAAGCGTGAGACATCGGCATAAAGATAGAACGCGCCGTCGACGGGCAAGAATTCGCCCAAGCCCGCGCGCGGCACCCCTTCCGCCATCAGGAGCCGGTTCTCCTCATAGCCGTGCTTCACCGTCTCCATCTCATCGCATCCCGCAAAGGCGGCCTCGGCTGCAATCTGCGACAACGCCGGCACCGAGATGGCGAGGTTCTGCTGCAGGCGCTCGATCGGCCTGATGAGGGCATCAGGCACCACCATCCACCCGATGCGCCAGCCGGTCATGCAGAAATATTTCGAGAATGAATTGATGACGACCGTGTTGGGCGACAAGTTGAGCGCGGTCTCGGCCGGCATGGCGTACTCGAGCCCATGATAGATTTCGTCGGAGATGAAGGCGATCCCCTCGCCTTCCGCGGCTTCAATCAACGCGGCGAGCGCCTCGCGATTCATCATGGTGCCGGTCGGGTTCGCGGGGCTCGCCACCAACACGCCTTTGAGCGGACGGGCACGATGCGCCTCGAGCAGCGCTTCCGGCGACAGCGCAAAGCGGGTTGCCGCCGAGATCGGGATCAGCACCGCCTCGCAGCCGAGCGCCGAGAGCACGTTGCGATAAGGCGGATAGCCTGGCGCGGCGATCGCGACACGGTCTCCCGGCTCGAACATGGCGAGGAACGCCAGCATGAACCCCGCAGAAGAGCCGGTGGTGATCGCAATCCGCGCGGGATCGACGTCGGCGTTGTGGCGCTCGGCATAATGTTGCGCGATGCGTCGGCGAAGCGATGGAATGCCGAGCGATTCCGTATACGCGATGCGGCCGCTCTCGAGCGCCGCATGCGCCGCCGCGATCGCCGTGGTCGGCGCCGGCGCAGCCGGCTGGCCTATCTCCATGTGGATCACCCGCCGGCCCGCCGCCTCGAGCCGCGCGGCGGCCGCGACCACATCCATGGTCATGAACGCTGGCACGTCGCTGCGAGCCGACGACTTGACCATCCATCTCCCGCGCTCATTCGCCGGCCATTTCGTGCGATCCATCATGCCCTTCCATATCCGGTTCTCGCCCCCTTCCCGCCGTATTTCCAGCCTTGTTACCCGGCGGGGGCGTCGATTGTTGACCGTGCGGTACCGCGTCCGTAGCTTGACGCGACGGAATCGAGCAAGTGCTTTGATGACATCAGCTGTGCATCGCGAACGGCCGCGACCGTTCTTGCACGCGCCGCGGAGGATTGCGGCAGCGATGGCGCTCGCCGTCGCCTTTGCGCAGACCCCCGCGATTGCACAATCCAAGGACAAGGATCCCGCCGCGTCGCTGCCGCTCATTCGCGACGCCGAGATCGAACAACTCCTGCGCGATTACACCGTTCCGATCCTGCGGGCGGCAGGGCTCGGCCAGCGCAATATCCGCGTGGTCATCATCAACGATCGTGCGTTCAACGCATTCGTGATCGACGCCAAGCGCATCTTCGTCAATTCCGGCGCCATCATGGACGCCGAGACGCCGAACCAGATCATCGGCGTGCTCGCCCACGAGACCGGGCACATTGCGGGTGGCCACCTCCAGAAGCTTCGCGCCGAACTCGCCAACGCTCAGACTGCGTCGATTCTCGCAATGCTGCTCGGCGCCGGTGCGATGGTGGCGGCGGCGCGAACCGGAGCCGTCGGCGGCGACCCGACGATCGGCATGGTCGGACCGCAAATCTCGATCATGCGCTCGCTCCTTGCCTACCAGCGCCAGCAGGAGGAGCAGGCCGACAAAGCCGGCGTCCATTTCCTCACGATGACCAATCAATCCGCGAAGGGGATGTACGACACCTTCAAACGGTTTGCCGACCAGCAGTTGTTCGCTTCGAAGGGCGCCGATCCGTACCTGCAGTCGCACCCGATGCCGGTCGAACGGTTGGCGGCGCTCGCCGAGGTGGCGCGGAGCAATCCGTATTGGGACAAGAAGGACCCGCCGGAACTCCAGCAACGCCATAACCTCGCCCGCGCCAAGCTATTCGGTTATCTCGACCGCCCTGACACGCTCTTCCGGCGCTATCCGTTGACCGATTCGAGCCTCCCGGCGCGATATGCGCGGGCAGTTTCGACCTATCGTCATTCGAGCTTGGGCAGTGCCATTGCCCAGATCGATTCGTTGATCCAATCGCAGCCCAACAATCCCTATTTCTACGAGCTCAAGGGGCAGGCGCTCGTCGATTCGGGTCACGGCCGGGAGGCGGTGGCGCCGCTGCGGCATGCCATTTCGCTTGCCCCTGATCCGACACTGATTCGCGTTTTGCTGGCACAAGCGCTGGTCCAGGCCAACGATCCAGGACTGATGGAAGAGGCGATCACCAACCTGCGCTCCGCTACGCAGTTGGATACCGAAATCCCCGATGCCTACGAATATCTCGCCATGGCCTATGGGCGTAAGGGCGATCTCGCCGACGCGGACCTCGCTTCCGCGCAGGCGGCCTTCAATCGCGGCAACTTTCCGACCGCTCGCCAACTTGCCACTCGTGCCAAGACCCGTTTTCCGATAGGCTCGCCTGGATGGGTCAAGGCTGACGACATCGCAAGCTTCAGGCCGCCGCAGCCACACGGCTTGTTCAAGTGACGTCGCGACCGTAACGAACCGTTAACACCCGCATGAGGACTTGAGCACATGATCCCGACAATGATGCGCCTGGCTGGAGCAACCGCGGCCGCCATGCTGATGCTGGCTGCGCCGCTGTCCGCCGATGAATTCTCCGGCACGCAAAAGGACGAGATCGAGCGGATCATCAAGGACTACATCGTCAGCCATCCGGAAGTGCTGCAGGAAGCCATCGCCGAGCTCGACAAGCGCCAAGCCGCCGCCGATGCCGAGAAGGCAAAGGCCGCGGTCGCGAGCAATGCCGAGACGATCTTCAATTCGACCCGCCAGGTGGTGCTCGGCAATCCGAAGGGCGACGTCACGATGGTCGAGTTCTTCGATTACAACTGCGGCTTCTGCAAGCGCGCGATGGCCGACATGATGGAGATGCTCAAGGACGATCCGAAGCTCAAGGTCGTGCTGAAGGAATTCCCGGTGCTCGGGCCCGGCTCGGTGGAGGCAGCGAAGGTCGCAGTCGCGGTCCGCATGCAGGACAAGACCGGCAAAAAATATATTGAGTTCCACCAGAAGCTGCTCGGCGGCCGCGGCCAAGCCGACAAGGCGCGCGCGCTCGCCGTCGCCAAGGAAGTCGGCATGGACATGTCGCGGCTCGACAAGGACATGGCGAGCGACGAAATCAAGGCGTCGATCGACGAAAGTCTCAAGCTTGCCGAAACGCTCGGCCTCAACGGCACGCCGAGCTACATCGTCGGCAGCGACGTCGTGATCGGCGCCGTGGGCCTCGACGCGCTGCGCCTCAAGGTCGCGATGGCGCGTTGCGGCAAGGCCGCGTGCTGAGTTCGCACGGCGGAAAAGCGAAGGCCGACAACCGACGTCCAGCGCGGAAGAGTCTCGTCGATTTCGCGAGGCTCGTCCGTGGGCACTTGTCGTGTGCATAAATAAAGCGCTACAGGGATGGGAAGTGGCGCAACGACGGGCGCACCGGGCCGACCATATTCCATCGTCGCCCCTCAATCGTCAGTCGTCTGAACGGCATCGATGTCCGACACGGTCTACGTCATCAACGGACCTAACTTGAACCTGCTTGGCACGCGCGAGCCGGAAAAATACGGCCATGCGACTTTGGCGGACGTCGAGAGCCTGTGCCGCGAGACGGCGCGTAAGCACGGGCTTGCGGTCGAGTTCCGCCAATCGAACAGCGAGGGTGAAATCGTAGACCTCATCCACGACGCCGCGAAGACAAAGGCGCTCGGGATCGTCATCAATCCCGCCGCCTACACCCACACCTCGATCGCGATCATGGACGCCATCCTGGCGGCACAGGTGCCGGCCATCGAGGTGCACATCACCAATATTCACGCGCGCGAGGAATTCCGTCGCCATTCCTACGTCTCCGGCGTCGCGAAGGCCGTGCTCGCCGGCTTCGGCATCAACGGCTACGCGCTCGCGATCGACGGTCTCGCGGCGCTCACCGGGAAGCGGAGCTGATCGTGTCGCGCAATTCCGACCCGCCGGGCAAGAACGCCGTCGATGAGGACGTGGTGCGCGCTCTGGCGCGGCTCCTCGACGAAACTAAACTCACCGAGATCGAGATCGAGCGGGATGGCTTTCGCGTCCGCGTCGCGCGCGAGGCGGCTCCGTTCCCTGCCTTTCCCGCCGCCGAGGCGCCACGGCCGCAGCCGATGGCGGCCCCCGCCGGCGTGCTTGACCCGGCGCTCCATCCAGGCGCCGTCGCGTCGCCGATGGTGGGCACCGCCTATCGCGCGCCCGAGCCGGGCGCGAAGCCGTTTTGCGATGTCGGTTCCGTCGTGAAGGCGGGCGACACCCTCCTCGTCATCGAAGCGATGAAGACGTTTAACCAGATCCCGGCGCCCAAGGATGGCACCGTGGTGCAAATCCTCTTTGAAGATGCCCAGCCGGTCGAGTTCGGCGAGCCACTGATGATCATCGAGTGAACCTGGCGGATACCCGTCCTCTCGTAGGGCGCAATAGCGCAGCGTATTGCGCCGTGCAGCCTCGAATGGCGCAATACGCTCCGCTATTGCGTCCCAGAGAGCTACGTTCGTCTTTCGCCATGATGGCGCGCCATGTTTGAGAAGATCCTCATCGCCAACCGCGGCGAGATCGCGTTGCGCGTGCTGCGCGCCTGCAAGGACCTCGGCATTCCGACCGTTGCGGTCCATTCCACGGCGGACGCCGACGCGATGCACGTGCGGCTTGCCGATGAGAGCGTCTGCATCGGGCCGCCGCCCGCCCGCGACAGCTACCTCAACGTGCCGGCGCTCATCACCGCGTGCGAAATCACCGGCGCCGATGCCGTGCATCCGGGCTACGGGTTCCTTTCCGAGAACGCGCGCTTTGCCGAAATCCTTGCCGAGCACGGCGTCCATTTCATCGGGCCGAAGCCAGAACACATCCGCCTGATGGGCGACAAGATCGAGGCGAAGCGCACCGCGAAGCGGCTCGGCATCCCCATCGTTCCCGGCTCCGAAGGCGGCATCACCTCGGACGCGGATGCGGTTGCGATCGCCCGACAGATCGGCTTTCCCGTGCTGGTGAAGGCCGCCGCCGGCGGCGGTGGACGCGGCATGAAAGTCGCGGCCACCGAAGCCGACCTTCCGACCGCGCTCGCGACCGCGCGCGCCGAAGCCAAAGCAGCGTTCGGTGACGATGCCCTCTACCTTGAAAAATATCTCGCCACCCCGCGCCACATCGAGATCCAGGTGCTCGGCGACGGCCGCGGCCGCGTCATCCATCTCGGCGAACGTGACTGCTCGCTGCAACGCCGTCATCAGAAGGTGCTGGAAGAGAGCCCGTCGCCGGCGCTCAATGCCGCGGACCGCGACCAGATCGGCGAGACCGTCGCCAAGGCCATGCGCGACCTCAATTATCTAGGCGTCGGCACCGTCGAGTTCCTGTACGAGCAGGGCCGTTTCTATTTCATCGAGATGAATACCCGCATCCAGGTCGAACATCCGGTGACCGAAATGATCACCGACATCGACCTCGTCCTGGAGCAGATCCGCATTGCCAACGGCGACGAACTCACCATCAGCCAGGCCGACGTGAAATTCAACGGTCACGCCATCGAGTGCCGCATCAATGCGGAAAACCCGGTGTCGTTCCGCCCCTCGCCCGGGCGCATCGTGCACTACCACCCGCCCGGCGGCGTCGGCGTGCGCATCGATTCCGCAGTCTACCAGGGCTACGCCATCCCGCCGCACTACGACAGCCTGCTCGGCAAGCTCATCGTCCACGGCAAGACCCGCAGCGAATGCCTGATGCGGCTGCGCCGCGCACTTGACGAATTCGTCGTCGACGGCGTCGATACCACGCTGCCGCTATTCCGCGCCCTTGTTCGCGACAGCGACATCCTCGACGGCAACTATCACATCCACTGGCTGGAGCAGTTTCTGGCGAAGGGCGCCGTCGAAATTTAGAAGCGGTCATCGCAATTCGGAGGCTGCCCCGCGCCCGGCGATGTCGTACCCTTTCGACGACGTTGTGGTTTGCATAATTGCGGGAGCGCTGCGGTGAACGACTTTGGAATCGGCGCCAGGATTCCCCGGTTGGAGGACGCGCGGTTTCTTGAGGGCCGCGGGCAGTTTTGTGCCGACGTCGAGTTGCCGCGGATGCTTCACGCGGTATTCGTGCGCAGCCCCCATGCTCACGCCCGCGTCCTCGCCATACGCAAGCCCAAAGGTTCGGAGCATCACGTCTTTCGCGCCGAAGATTTGACGGGCGTCGGCAGGATGCGCTCGACCGCGAAGCTTCCCGGCTTCAAGCCATCCGATTGGCCGATCCTTGCCGCGCGGAAGGTCCGGCACGTCGGCGAGCCGGTCGCGATGGTGATCGGCGCAACGCCGGCCGAGGCTGAGGACCTCGCCGCGCGCGTCGAGGTCGAGTTCGAGCCCCTGGCTCCCGTCGTGTCGATGACTGATGCGCTCGACAAGTCGAAGACGCTCGTCCACGACGAGTGGGGCGACAATATCCTGGTCGACATCAAGCTAGAAGGCGGCGACCTCGCCGCGGCCAAGGCCGCCGCGGTCCATGTGATCGAGCGAAGCTTCCGCATGAACCGCATGCATCCGCTGGCGCTTGAGGGGCGTGCCTGCGTTGCAGCCTATGACAACCGTCTCGACGAACTCGTCGTCTACGTCGCGCACCAGCTTCCGGTGCCGTTGCAGATCGGGCTGTCCCAGGTTCTCGGCATCAGCCAGCGCCGGCTGCGCGTCATCGCTCCCGACGTTGGCGCTTCGTTCGGTCTCAAGACCTATGTCGAAAGCGAAACGGTCTGCGTTGCCTGGGCGGCCATGACGTTGCGCCGACCGGTGCGATGGATCCAGGATCGCCACGAGTCGCTCGTCTGCGATGCCAATTGCCGCGACTACCAGTGCAAGATCGTCGGCTACGCCGACGCGCAGGGACGCGTCCTCGGACTTGAATGCGATGTGATAGTGGACTCCGGCGCCTACTCGCCGTGGCCTTGGCCAGCCGGGATCGAAGGCGGCCTCGCGCTCGGCAATATCCAAGGCTGCTACGACATCCGCGCCTTGCGGGGTCGCGCCATCAACGTGGTGAGCAATAAACCGGCCGGACAGCCGTTCCGAGGCGTCGCGCGTCCATTGTCGTGCATCGGCCATGAGCTCGTCATGGATGGCCTCGCGGAGGCGGTTGGCCTTGACCCCGTGGAGGTCCGGCTGCGCAATTTCGTGCAGCCGCGGCAGATGCCCTACGTGTCGATCACCAAAAAGACGCTCGACAGCGGCGATTACGGCGCGGTCCTCAAACGCGCCGCCGGACTCATTGATCTTTCAGCCGTGCGGGCGCGGCAGAAAACGCGTGATCGCAGCGACCGGCTGCTTGGCGTCGGCTTCGCCTCGTTTTATGAGCAGACCGCCTACGGCACAGGACCGTTCGGCTATTCTGCCTGGGGCATTGAGCTCGTGCCCGGCATGGAGCCCGCGGTCGCGCGTCTCACGGGCGACGGCGAACTCATCCTTGAAGTCGGCTCGCATTCCCATGGTCAGGGGCACGAGACAGTCTACGCGCAGGTCGCGCACGAGATGCTTGGCATCGATCCGCGCAAGGTCACGGTGCGCTTCGGCGACACCGGAACCTCGCCCGCCGGCACCGGCACCTATACGTCGCGCTCGATGGTGACGACCGGCGGCGCGATTGCCGAAGCGTGCCGCTCGCTGATGGCGCCGATCGTGCGCATCGGCGCCCACCTCATGCAATGCAAAGAAGCCGATGTCGAAATTCGGGACGGCCGCGTTCATAGTTCACAGGGCAGCGTCGAGTTCTCGGAAATCGGCCGCGCCTGGTATCACCATCCCGAGGATTTGCCGGCGGACATGGACCCGACCGGCCTTACCGCCACCGCCGGTCACAAACCGCACGATCCGGGCGTCTTCTCCTACTCTGCCCACGCCGCCGTCGTTGCGGTCGATCCCGAGACCGGCGAGGTGGACGTCGTCGACTATGCGATCGTTGCCGACTGCGGAAAACGCGTCAATCCGTTGCTGGTCGAAGGACAGGTGCTCGGCGGTTTCTCGAACGGACTCGGCAACGCCCTTTACGAGGAGAGCACGTACAACGAATTGGGCCAACCGACCGCGACCACGCTCGCCGACTACACCGCCCCGACCGCGCCATCGGTGCCGCACGTCAAGCTCGACTTCATCGAGACCCCGTCGCCGTTCTCGATGTTCGGGATGAAGGGCATCGGCGAGAACGGCGCCATCGGCCCACCGGCTGCCATCATCAACGCGGTGAACGATGCGCTGCGACCGCTCGGTGCAGCCGTGTTCGAAACACCGGTCACGCCGTTGCGCGTACGCGAGGCGATCGCCCGCGCGCGAAACGCGGGGTGATCGGCGTTAGCCCTCTCACCCGCGAAGCTTCAGAAGGCAATCGGCGTTGCCGTGCGCCACCTTGGCGAGGTCCGCGGGCGCCAGCGGCAGGCGATCAAGAAAAGCCCGGCCGTCCTCATTGCTGGCGTAAGGGTAATCGACCGAGAACATGAGCCGGTCGATGCCGAATGTCGCGAGCGCCGCCAAGAAAGGCGGCGTCGTGAAAAATCCGGACGTCGTGACGTAGACTTGGTCGGTGATGGTCTTGGACAGCGGGCGCGGCAGATAGGACAGATCGGTCTCGAACTGGTGCTCGCAGCGCGCGAGCATCGCGGGCAGTCCTTCGCCCATGTGACCTATGATCCAGTTGAGGCGCGGATAGGTATCGAACGTGCCTGATACCGCAAGACGCATGACGTGCAGCGCCGTTTCGTAGTGCCAGCCCCATGCAAAGGTCGCGAGGCCGAAGCTGATCTTCGGCGCGAATCCCTCGTAATAGGCCTTGCGAACGTCGGCGGGCGGCATTCCGGGATGAATGTAGAGCGGAACGCCGAGCCGTTCTGCCCGCGCCAGCAGCGGGGCAAATTTTGCGTCGTCGAGGAACGCGCCGCGAATGGTGCCGCTGATCAACGCGCCCTTGAAGCCGAAGTCACCAACGGTTCGTTCCAGTTCGTCCGCGGCCGCTTCGGGGATGCTCGCCGGCAAATGCGCGAAGGCGGCGAACCGATCCGGGTACGCTGCGATCCTCGCCGCGGCTTCGTCGTTGAACTTCCGCGCAAAGGCGATCGCCTCCTTGCCGTCGAACAGATCGGCGCTCGGGCCAATGTGATTTCCCGCTTTTGACACGACCTGCATGGAGATGCCGAACCGGTCCATGTCGGCGATCCGGCCCGCGCCGAGGTCGGTCATCTTGTCCGCGACATTGCGCACCACTGCGGGCATGTCGGCCGCAGCCGGCCTCGCTGGCAGGCGTGCATCGACGTCGCCATGGATCAGCGGAAAGCTGAAATGCTCCTCAAGGGCGACAATGCGCATGCACGCTCCACTCGGGCTCTGATTGCGGGGAGTTTGGTATCACCGCCAAACTCCCGGATTCCGCGACGGCAGGCAAGAGCCCGTGCAGCAGGAACGCCTGCGCAACCCCGCAATCGCATTGCATGCGGCGGCCCCGCGGCGTATCGGAATCGAGCAGGGTGTCCCCATCCAGAAACGATCGATGAAATCACCGTTACGCAAGCTGAGATATGTCGCTCTCGTCGCTCTGGCGCATGCTGTCGGCGTGGCCGCCGCACAGGAGCGGTTCCCGGCGCGGCCCATCCAAATCATCGTACCCGCGACGGCAGGCGGCCCGGTCGATACTGCGGTGCGCATGATCGAGCCGGGCCTCGCGGCGGCACTCGGCGAGACGATCGTTCTCCTCAATCGGCCCGGCGCAAGCGGCACCGTCGGCATGCAGAGCGTCGCGACGGCCGAGCCCAACGGCTACACCATCGGACAGGGCGTCAACTCGATCTTCACAATCACACGGGTCTCGGGGACGAACGTTCCGTTCACGCTCGACAATTTCACTCTGCTCGGCAACTACGCGACCGATGTGAGCGTGCTCGCGGTTCATCCGGACGCGCCGTGGCTGACGCTCGACGAGCTGATCGCGTATGCGCGGCGCAATCCAGGCCAGCTGACTTACGCCTCAGCCGGCGTCGGCACCGTTTCCTCGCTCAGCATGCAGGCGCTGCGGCACCATTTGAACCTCGACATGACCGCAGTGCCATTTGGCGGCGGCGCCCAGCTTACCGTCGCCATTCTCGGCAAGCATGTCGACGTCGGCATGGTGCCCTACAGCACCGGCGCGGCCATGTTTCGCGACCGCAAGCTGCGGGCGCTGGCGACGACGGCGCCACATCGTCTGCCGCTGCTGCCCGACGTACCGACCCTCGCCGACAAGGGTATCGCAGCCAACGGCCTCAACCTCATCATGGGCCTTTATGCGCCCCGCGGGCTAGCCGAGGGCACGACGCAAATCCTTGCAGATGCGATGCGGACGGCCGCGCACGACCCCGCAGTCGTCGCCAACATCGAAGGGATCGGACTGTTTGCGCAATACGAGGATCCCGCAACGGCACGCCGGCGCCTCGATGCCGAATACAAAGCCATCATCAAACTGAACGAAGATTTGCAGCGCTCACAGCCGTAGTTCGCCGGTCACCGTTTCGCCTTACAAAAATGTCGAGGCGAGGTTCGGCCGCGTCGGCCTCAACCGCGCCCAGCGCGAAGCCGCCCTGAACGAAGCCGCGATCGGGTCTTAGTCCACCGCTGTAGCCCGGATGGAGCGGAGCGAAATCCGGGAATCCGCTTCATAATTGAGAATCCGGCCCCGGATTTCGCTCCGCTCCATCCAGGCTACGATATGACGCGTGCATGTCTCATGCCCTTTCGGGCCGCTTGTGCGATGCATCAAGCTCGACTATCTCAGGTGCATCGCCACCCCTGATTTCAGCGAATTATCATGAACGTTCAAGACGATCCCAATAGTTGGGCCGTGCAAAAATTTGGCATCGGTCAGCCGGTGCCGCGCACCGAGGACCCGATCCTGGTGCAAGGGCGCGGCCGCTATGCGGATGACGTGAGCCTAAAGGGGCAGGCTTACGCCGCGATCGTGCGGTCGAGCCATGCCCATGGCGTTCTCAAGGGGATCGACACGCAAGCGGCGCGCGCGATGCCGGGCGTGCTTGCGGTCATGACCGGCGCCGATCTTCAGGCGGCCGGCTATGGCACGCTCAAATGCGTGCCGCCGCTGAAAAACCGCGACGGCACGCCGATGAAGAAACCGCCGCGGCCGGCGCTTGCCGTCGACAAGGTGCGCTTCGTCGGCGATCCGGTCGCCTGCATCGTCGCCGAGACCGCGATACAGGCGAAGGAAGCTGCCGAGGCGGTCGTGCTCGACATCGAGCCGCTGCCCGCCGTCACTCTCGCAAGCGAAGCCGCGAAGTCCGGCGCGCCCATCCTCTATGACGACGTGCCCAACAACGTCGCGCTCGACTATCACTATGGCGACGCCGAGAAGGTCGCAGCCGCGTTCGACGCGGCCGCGCACGTGACACGGCTCGCGCTGCGCAACACGCGCCTCGTCGTCAATCCGATGGAGCCGCGCGCTGCCGTCGCCGAATACGACGCCGCGCGCGAGCATTACACGTTCCATGTCGGCTGCCAGGGCGTGTTCGGCTTGCGCGGCCAACTCGTCGATATCCTCAACATTCAGCCGACGAAGCTGCGCGTGCTCACCGGCAATGTCGGCGGCTCGTTCGGCATGAAGGCGCAAGCCTATCCGGAATACGTGTGCCTGCTGCACGCCGCGCGGCTGCTCAAGCGGCCGGTGAAATGGACCGACGAACGCTCCTCGAGCTTTCTCTCCGACAGCCACGGCCGTGACCACGAGAAGGTCGCCGAACTCGCGCTCGATGCCGAGGGCCGATTCCTGGCGGTCCGCCTCACCGGCACCGGCAACATGGGTGCCTATCTCGGCGCCGTCGCGCCGATGCCGCCGACGATCAACGCCGTCAAGAACATGGTCAGCATTTACCGCACGCCGCTGATCGAGGTCTCGGCCCAGTGCGTGTTCACCAATACCTCGCCGGTCAGCGCCTATCGCGGCGCCGGGCGGCCCGAAGGCAATTACTTCATGGAGCGGCTGATCGACACCGCGGCTGCCGAGATGGGAATCGACCGGCTGGAGTTGCGGCGGCGCAACCAGCTCAAGCCCAAGGAACTCCCGTACGCCGCGGCGTCTGACCAGACCTACGACTCCGGCGATTTTCCGGCCGTGTTCAAGGATGCGCTGGAGCTTGCCGACTGGAAGGGCTTCGCCAAGCGCAAGCGTGAGAGCAAGAAGCGCGGCCAGCTGCGCGGCATCGCGGTCGGCAGCTACCTCGAAGTGACGGCGCCGCCCAACAAGGAGATGGGCGGCATCCGTTTCGAGCCGGACGGCACGGTGACCTTCATCACCGGCACGCTCGACTACGGCCAGGGCCACGCCACCGCGTTCGCGCAGGTGTTGTCGGCACGGCTCGGCGTGCCGTTCGACCGCGTTCGCCTGCTGCAAGGCGACAGCGACGAACTCATCACGGGCGGCGGCACCGGCGGCTCACGCTCCGCGGCGGCGAGCACCATGGCCATGGTGGAGGCCATCGCCAAGGTAGTGGAGCAAGGCAAGCTCGCCGCGTCCCATGTGCTGGAAGCATCGCCGTCGGACATCGAATTCGCCAATGGCCGCTTCACGATCGCCGGCACCGACCGCTGGATCGGGGTGATCGAGCTTGCGGCAAAACTGCGCGACGGATTCAAGCTCCCCGACGATGCGCCGAAATCGCTCGACGTGAAACTCGCGAGCGAGCCGGTGCCGTCCGCGTTTCCCAATGGTTGTCACGTGGCCGAAGTCGAGATCGATCCCGAGACCGGCGTCGTCGAGGTGGTGAAATATACCTCCGTCAATGACTTCGGGACGCTTCTTAATCCGCTGCTTGTGGAAGGGCAGATGCACGGCGGCCTTGTCCAGGGCATCGGTCAGGTGCTGATGGAGAACACGGTCTACGACGGCGACGGCCAGCTCATTACGGGATCGTTCATGGACTATGCGATGCCGCGCGCGCCGGACGTGCCGAGTTTCGTGACCGCGCATCATCCGGTGCCCGCCAAGACCAATCCGCTCGGCGTCAAGGGCTGCGGCGAGGCCGGCTGCGCCGGCGCGCTGATCGCCGTCCCCAACGCGATCATCGATGCGCTCTCGGAGTACGGTATCCGTCACCTGGAAATGCCGCTGACGGCCGAGAAAATCTGGCAGGCGATCAAGACGGCGCGGCCCGCTGCGGCTTAGTGCTGCTATTCCTGAAGCCAATTATCTGCCGGGTCAGCGCACCAATTTTTCACTTGGTCATTCCGGGGCGCCCGCAGGGCGAACCCGGAATCCATATGCCCGGTCCGTGTTCATGGATTCCGGGCTCGCCCTTGCGGGCGCCCCGGAATGACTGATCGAAAGACGGCGCGGCCGGCTGCGGCCTGACCGCTCGCGCCGCGCGTTGTGTGCTGAGGCTTGCCTCTCCCCCCGCGACCGCTATCGTAGCGGGCGGTAACTCATCGGGAGCTGGCGATGCTCAATAAATCCGCGCGCGGCGTCTACATCATCTCGGTCACGCCGTTCGACGAGCGCGGCGCGCTCGACCTCGACGGCACCGACCGGCTGATCGATTTCTACGCCAAGACCGGCATCGACGGCATCACCATCCTCGGCATCATGGGCGAAGCACCGAAGCTTTCGCATGAGGAGTCGCTCGCATTTGCGCGGCGCGTCATCGCGCGCGCGGGCAAGCTGCCGGTCGTCGTCGGCGTGTCGGCGCCGGGCCTTGCCTCGCTGGCCGGACTGACCAAGGCCGTCATGGACCTCGGCGCTGCCGGCGTGATGATCGCGCCGCCCGGCGGGCTCAAGGGCGATGATGCTATCGTCGCCTATTTCCAGAACTGCGTCGAAGCGATCGGCAAGGTGCCGTTCGCGCTGCAGGACTTCCCACAGGCGAACGGCCTCTTCATCCCGGTGTCCGTGATCGAGCGCGTGGCCGCGACGTGCCCGACCTGCGTCATGCTCAAGCACGAGGACTGGCCCGGGCTCGACAAGATCACGGCGCTGCGCGGGCGCGAGAAACACGGACTGCGCCGGCTCTCCATCCTTGCCGGCAACTGCGGCATCATGCTGCCCTTCGAGCTGGCGCGCGGTGCCGACGGCGCCATGACGGGCTATGCCTTCCCGGAAATGCTGGTCGAGGTCACGCGGCTGATGGCGGCCGGTCGCCGCAACGAAGCTCACGACCTGTTCGATGCTCACCTGCCCCTGGTACGCTACGAGCAGCAGCCCGGCGCGGGCCTTGCCGTGCGCAAATATGTGTTGATGCGCCGCGGCGTGCTCGCGAGCGATGCGCAGCGCAAGCCCGGCCCGCGCGTGACACGCGAGACCGCGGCCGAGATCGACTACATGATGGAAAGACTGGAGCGCGGGACTGCGCTGCGCGCCGTACGCGCCGCGTCGTGACCCCTGAGCCGCCTGCTGACACCGGAACCGACCCACATTTGCCATGAGCCATAGCCTCATCCTGCACGGCGGCCGCGTCATCGATCCGGCGCAGAAAATCGACGGCGTGATGGATGTCGCCTTCGCCGATGGCAAGGTGGCTCGCGTCGGGCCGAACCTGCCCGCTGACGGCGCGGCGGACGTGCGCGACGTGACCGGCACGATCGTGGTGCCCGGCCTCATCGACCTCCATACGCACGTCTATTGGGGCGGCACATCCCTTGGGATCGATGCCGAGGATTTCTGCCGTCGTTCGGGTGTCACCACCGCGATCGACACCGGCAGCGCCGGACCCGGCAATTTCATGGGCTTTCGCAAGCACGTGATCGAGCGGAGCGAGGTGCGCATCCTCGCGTTCCTGCACGTGTCCTTCGCAGGAATTTATGCGTTTTCGCCGCGCGTCATGGTGGGCGAGAGCGAGGAAATTCGGCTGATGGCGCCGCTCGACGCGGTCGAGGTCGCGAATGCCAACCGCGATCTCATCATCGGCATCAAGGTGCGGGTCGGGCTGCATGCGTCGGGTCGTTCCGGCACCGTGCCCCTCGACATCGCGCTTGAGGCCGCCGAGGAGAGCGGCCTGCCGCTGATGTGCCACATCGATCATCCGCCGCCGAGCTACGAGGAGGTGGTCGGGCGGCTGCGGCCGGGCGACATTCTCACCCATGCATTCCGGCCGTTCCCGAACACGCCGGCGACGGCGCAAGGCACCGTCAAGCGCGCGGTGCTCGATGCGCGCGCCCGCGGCGTCATGTTCGATATCGGCCACGGCAAAGGCTCGTTCGCCTTCAAGACCGCTCGCGCGATGCTGGCGAACGGCTTCCCGCCGGACACGATTTCGTCCGACGTGCATCTGCTTTGTATCAACGGGCCTGCGTTCGATCAGGTCACCACCATGTCGAAGTTTCTGTGCCTCGGCATGCCGCTTGGCGACGTGATCGCAGCCTCGACCGTCAATGCCGCGACCGCAGTGCGGCGGCCTGAACTCGGCACGCTCAAGCCCGGCAGCGTCGGCGACGCCACGATCCTGTCGGTGCGACAGGGCCAGTTCGACTATGTCGACGTGGTCGGCGAGCACATGACCGGCGACCGGCGCATCCTGTCCGAGGGCGTCGTGATCGCCGGGAAATGGTGGCATCCGAAATGATGCCGCCGCAGGGTGCGAAGCATGGGGAATCCACATGACCGCGCTCCATGATCTTTCCGCCGCCGAGCTGTCCGCCGCCTATCGGGCGCGGGAGCTTTCTCCCGTCGAGGTGGTGCGTGCAGCTTTCGCGCGCATCGAGACTTGGGAGCCGAAGATCAACGCAATGTACGTCCTTGATGAGGAGGGCGCGCTCGCCCGCGCGACGGAATCCGAAGAGCGCTGGCGGGTCGGCGAGACGCTGAGCGCGATCGACGGCGTGCCGATCAGCATCAAGGACAACATCGCGGTGAAAGGCTTTGCCTCGCCGCTCGGCACCGCCGCTGGCGACATGACGCCCGCTGCCGTCGACTCGCCGCCGGCGGCGCGGGTGCGCGAGGCCGGCTGCGTGCTCCTCGGCAAGACCACCATGCCAGACTACGGCATGCTGGTGTCCGGCGTCTCGAGCCTGCATGGCATCACGCGCAATCCGTGGAATCCGTCGCGCAATGCCGCGGGTTCGAGCTCGGGCGCCGGCGCGTCTCTCGCCGTAGGCTATTCCCCGCTCGCGCTCGGCACCGACATCGGCGGCTCGGTGCGTTTGCCCGCCGCCTACAACGGCGTGTTCGCACTCAAGCCCTCGCTCGGCCGCGTCCCGATCTATCCGCCCTTCCTCGGCCGCGTGGTCGGTCCGATGACCCGCACCGTCGCCGACGCCGCGCTGCTGATGGCCGCGCTCGCCAAGCCCGATCCGCGCGACTTCATGGCGCTGCCGTTCGACCCGATCGATTGGCCCGCCCAGCTTAACGGCGAGGTGAAGGGCAAAAGGCTCGGCCTCGTCACCGATATCGGCATCGGTCTCAAGCCGCAGCCGGCGGTGCGCGCCGCCGTCGAAGCGGCCGCGTCCGCGTTTGCGCGCGCGGGCGCCGAAGTGGAGCCGGTCAAGCCGTTCCTGACACCGGAGATTGCTGCCGGGATCGACGGCTTTTTCCAGGCGCGCCTGCTCGCAGACCTCCAGCTGCTGCCACCTGAGCGGCAGCAGAAGGTGCTGGCGTTCATCACCACGTGGTGCCGGCGCGCCGACAAGCTCACCGCGGTTGATGCGGCACGCAATCTCGCGCTGGTCATGCTCATGCGCGAGAAGGCGGTCGCCGCGACCGAGCCCTACGATTTCCTGCTCACGCCGACGTCGCCGATCACGGCCTATGCAGTCGAGGAGGCGACCCCCGGCAACGATCCGCTGCGCCCCTTCGAGCACATCTTCTTCACCGTGCCCTTTAACATGTCGGAGCAGCCCGCCGCCTCGATCTGTGCCGGTTACGATGGCGACGGCATGCCGATCGGCCTGCAGATCGTCGGCCATCGCTTCGATGACGTCGGCGTTTTGCAAATGGCGCGCGCCTACGAAGCGATGCGCCCGCCGTTACGCCCGTGGCCGGAAATTCACTGATCAACCGAACTCGGGGCCTGCAATGGCCATGACGCTACTGCTGTCGTCAATCGGGCTTGCGCGGCCGCGCAGCATGCGGGTGTAGCCGCGCTGGACGACGAAGCCGCGCTGCCGCAGCCACTCCTGCACCTGCGAATGGTGATCGGGCACGTCAATCAAGGCGGGCCCGGCGATCTCGGCAGTCGCCGCTTCCAGCAGGCGGATCGCGATTTCGGCCTCGTCGGCGATCAGCGGACCGATGTGCGTCCAGCGACTGCCGTCGCGACCCATGACGAAACCGACCACCAGGCCGTCCTGCAGCGCCACGTTGGCGATCCCTGGTTGGCGCCGCGCAAGGGTCGAGAGGAATTCGTGCCGGTCCTCGCCAAAGATTTCGAGATCGTAGGGGAATATGGCCGGGAGCAGCGCATTGTCGACGCGTCGTATCACAGCTGACGACGAAGAACGCCTCTGCGACGGTGCTGATGTCTCCGCGCGCGCGGCATCCGGGCGCACGATGGCGTCGCACTCGAACCGGGTGAGCGGATAAATGTCGGTAAAGCCAAGCCGCAGATAGACCTCGCGGCCGGCCGGAGTCGCATCGAGCCCCGCCACCATGTCGTGGGCAGCGAGTTCGTCAATGCAGTGTCGCAGCAGCCGCGACGCGAGACCTTGCCGGCGCTCGCGGGCCGCGACGAGGACCATGCAGATCCAACCGAATGTGCTGCCGTGCGGCACGATCGCTGCCGTCGCAACGAGATCGTCGCCGTGCCAGATACCATAGGCGCTGCCCTGCCCAATGATGAAAGACCAATCGCGCTCGTTCTGATTCCAGCCGGCCTCGTCGGACAGCCGTTGGCACTTCGGCACGTCCTCAGCCCGCAGGTGCATGATCTCGATCGACATGGCGCCCCTTCTGCGTGATCGGAGGAAGGCTACGCGTTGATGCGCCGAGCCGCCCCAAGCCGCTCACGATGCGAGCGCGCGGCGGCCGATACCACCATCGGCTGGTCGCGATTGGTGAGGAAGCCCAACACGACGTTGATCGCGTGATCGCGCCGTTCGCGCAGCGCCGTTTTCTGCTCCATGTCACGCTCGAACAGGACGCTCAACGTATGGATGTTGGCGATGTAGAAGAAGCAGAGCCCCGCCATCGAAATATAGAGCTGCACCGGATCGACCCCGCGCCGGAATACGCCCGCCTTGACGCCGCGGCGCAAGGTCTCCTCGATGAGATCCACCAGCGGGGAGCGGGTCTGGCGGATCCGCTTGGAACGGCGCGCGTGCTTCCCCTTGAGAATGTTTTCGTTGGTCAGCAGGCGGACGAAATCGCGGTTCTCGTTGACGTAATCGAAGCTGAAGCCCACGAGCCGCGCCATCGCCGTTTCCGGATCGCAGTCGGCGAGATTGAGGGCGCGCTCCTTGACGCGGATATCCTCATAGACGTGCTCCAGGACGGCAAGATAGAGCCGCTGCTTGTCGCCGAAATGATAATAGATGAGCTGCTTGTTGATCTTCGCCATCCGCGCGATGATATCGACCCGCGCGCCGAGCAAACCCTTCTGTGCGAATTCAGCCGTCGCGGCCTTGAGCAGACGCTCGCGCGAGCCTGCCGCTTGATCGTGCCTCGTCACTGTCGGTCGGCGCATCGTCAGTCGAGCCATCGTGCGAGATTTGCCGCGACGAAATCGTCGTCGGTCAGTTCCCGATAGGATTTGACGACGCGATCGATCTCCTCGGCCTGGCCGGGGCTCAAGCCTTCGTTGGGATCAAGGCACCACGTGCCGACGAGCAGGCCCTGGCGGCGCAAAACCTCGTGGCAGCCGGCGATCACGCCGTGAAAATTGTTCGCGACGTCGAACACCGCGGCATTGCAGTCGGTCACCTTGGAGTCGAGGGCGAGGAGGTCGGCGTCCACGGCATTGGCTTCCGACGCCCGCCGGCAGCGGGCATGCAGTTCGACGGCGGCCTTGGTCCACACACTCCAGTGGCCGAGCAGGCCGCCGCGGATGCGCACCGTTACATCGCGGCTACCGAAGTTGACGACGTGCGGCGTCACGAGGTCGAGCACGATGTGGTCGTCATTGCCGGTGTAGAGCGCGATGCGATCCTGCGCGCCGGCCTCGACGACGCCACGGATGACATCGCGCGTGCGATAGCGATTAAACGGCGCGATCTTGATCCCGATGACGTTATCGATCGCGGCGAAACGCCGCCAGAACTGCGCCGACAACACGATGCCGCCCACTGCCGGCTGAAGATAAAAGCCAAGCAGCGGCATGTGCGCGGCGACCGCCGCGCAATGGGCAATCAACTCGTCCTCGCCCGCGCTGCGCATCGCGGCGAGGCTCAGGAGACCCGCGTGGTAGCCAAGCCCGACCGCAATGTCGGCCTCGCGGATCGCCTGGTCGGTCTTCCCGGTAACGCCGGCTATCAGCGCGACCGGCCGATTGGCCCAGGCTTCGGCCGTCTCCCGCGCCAGCGCCAGCACCGGCTTGAACAGGCCGGCATCGCGGATGGCGAACTGCGTCGTGTGTACGCCGACGGCAAGGCCACCCGCGCCGGCATCGAGATAATATCGGGAGAGCGCGCGTTGACGCCGCTCGTCGAACTTGCGCTCAGCCGTCAGAGCGAGTGGATGTGCAGGGATGACCGCACCGCCGGCGATGATATTGCTCACGGTGGCGGGGAGGTCGTGGGCCAGCAGCGGCATGGTGCTCTCGTCAACCGTCCGGTTGATAGGCTGGCGGCTTGATGTTGTCAAACTTGCAGCCGCAAAGCCAGTCAACCAACTAGATAGTTGACAGCGCGACGGCGCGAGTTCTTAGTTCGGTTCGCTCGCACATGAGAGCGATCCATTGTCGGCGTCATTCCGGTTCGCGCGCTCCGCTCGGCGCCCCGGGGACGGCGGCCAGAATCCGGGTCCGGCGCATGACGACGGTCTACGACGGCATTATCCTCGGCGCCGGCCACAACGGCATGATCCTGCAGGCCTACCTCGGCAAGGCCGGGCTGCGGACCGTCGCGATCGATCGCGGCCATTGCGCGGGCGGCGGTCTTGCGACCCTCGAAGACCCCCGCTTCCCGGGCTTCTTCCACAATACCCACGCGTTCTTCCAGCGCGCCATCACCGTAATGCCGTGGTACGCCGACCTTGACCTCGCGCGGCACGGGGCGATCTACATCGAGCCCGAGCTCAATGTCGTTATGCTCACGCGCGACGGCCGGGCGCTCGAATGGTGGACCGATTTCGAGCGCACCGCACAATCTTTCGCGAGCTTCAATCCAAAAGATGCCGCCACGCTGCGGCGTTGGCGCGATGACTTTGTGCCGATCGTCGAAAACATTCTCACTCCGGAAGGACGATCGCCGCCGCTGCCCAAGGAGGAACGCCGGCGCCTTCTCGAGCGTAGCGCGGCCGGCCGGCGGCTGCTTGCGGCGAGCGAACTTTCACCGCTGGAGTTCGTCGAGCGCGAATTCGTCGACCCCGCCGTCAAGGCCGGCTTGCTGTTCTTCAACGGGCTGCGCGAGGTGGACTTGCGGCTGCGCGGTTTCGGGCACCATATTCCGGCCCTGCTGGCGAGCCCTGCGAAGGCGCAGATGTCGCGTGGCGGGTCGGCGGCGCTCGCCCGCGCGCTCGAATCCGCCGTGCGGGAGAGCGGCGGCGAAATCAGGCTTTCGACCACGCCGAAACGCATCGTAGTCGAGAACGGCAAAGCCGTCGGGATCGAGACGACGACCGGCGAGGTCATCCGCGCCCGCCAGTTTGTTGCGTCCTCGCTCAATCCGCACCAGACCTTTCTTGATCTGATCGAACCGTCGCTGTTGCCGCACGAGCTTCGCGCCAAGGTCGAGGGCTTCCAATACAATCTCCTCGCCCCGCTGTTCTCGCTCAACCTGAACCTGCGCGAGCCGCCGCGCTATAAGGCCGCCGCAACGCATCCGGAACTCGACCGCGCCTTCATGGTCATCATGGGGCTAGACCATGTCGACCAGTTCGGTGAGATCGTGCGCCATCACGAAACCGGATCGGTGCCGCCGACCGTGATGTGGGGCGCAACGCCGACGGTGTTCGATCCGAGCCAAGCGCCGGCGGGTCACCACACTGCGTTCATGTGGGAGAAGCTGCCCTATCGTCTCAACGGCGATCCGCGGACCTGGGATCGCGAGCGCGCGCGGCACGGCGAAGCCATGCTGGCGCTATGGCGAAGTTTCGCACCCAACCTCGAAGGCGCCGTATTGGACGCCTTCACGCGCTCGCCCCTCGACGTCGAGCGCTCGCTTCCGAACATGCGCGAAGGTGATCTCCTGATCGGCGCCTTCGCCAACGGCCAGGTCGGGCATGATCGTCCGTTTGCGGGCGCCGGCCGCTACCGCGCGCATTTGCCCGGGCTTTATCTGTGCGGATCGTCGAGCCATCCGGGTGGCAACGTCACCGGCCTGCCCGGTTACAATGCGGCCCAGGTGATCCTGGCTGACCTTGGGGTTGCGGCGGACTGGGCGCCGCCGCCGATCGCTGACCGATTGGCGGCCCTGTGACGCTATGCGCGAGTTCGATGTGCCACACGGTTTGACTCCCCGATCGCAGCCGCGGCATAAATCAACCATTCGGTTGATTTGCTTTCACGCAATCACGCCATCAAGCCGACCATTGACACGATGCATATGAGCACCAATTTGATCGCTCCGAACCGACTGAATGAAGCGAAGAGGCTCGCGCCGGCCAATGCCCTGCCCGAGCGGTTCGCCACCGCCGACGAGCTTGATGAATTCATGTCGCGGCCATCAGCGGCGCTGGTCGCCGACCTCGCCGCCGTGCCGGGCGACATCGCGGTTGTCGGCGTCGGCGGCAAGATGGGTCCGACGGTCGCGCGCATGGCAAAGCGCGCCTGTCCCGACCGGCGCGTGATCGGTATCGCGCGTTTCTCCGAACCGGACCTCGAAGCCTATCTCGCCCGTCACGGCGTCGAGACCCATAAGGCTGATCTCCTCGATCGCGACGCGATCGCGGCATTGCCGCGGGCGCCAAACGTCATCTTCATGGCCGGCCGCAAGTTCGGGTCGACCGGCAGCGAAGACGCCACCTGGGCCATGAATGCCTATGTGCCGGGCCTCGTAGCCGAGCATTTTGCCGGCAGCCGCATCGTCGCCTATTCGACGATCTGCGTTTATCCGTTCGCGCCGATCGCGCACGGCGGTCCGACCGAGGACGATCCGATCGGCCCTCCCGGCGAATACGCCATGTCCTGTGTCGGCCGCGAGCGCATCTTCCAGTTCTTCTCCCGCCGCCATCGTTCGCCCGGCACGCTGATCCGCCTAAGCTATGCGATCGACATGCGCTATGGCGTGCTCCACGACGTCGCCGACAAAGTGCTTCGCGGCGAAACCATCGACCTCGCCATGGGGCACGTCAACGTGATCTGGCAGGGCGATGCCGCAAGCCAGTCGCTGCGGGCGTTGCGCCATTGCGCAATACCGAGCGCGCCGCTCAACGTCAGCGGCCCTGAGATCGTCAGCATCCGTTCGCTCGCCCTCGCCTTCGGGCGCCGCTTCAGCAAGGCGCCGCGTTTTGCCGGCGAGGAAAACGCCACGGCCTGGATCGTTAACACCAGCCGCGCCGCCGGCCTGTTCGGCTATCCGACGGTGCCCCTCGACCGCATGATAGAGTGGACCAGCGACTGGCTGGAGCGCGGCATGACGAGCCTCGGCAAGGCCACCCATTTCGACGTGCGCACGGGGACGTATTAGATGCGCGAGCGGGCCTGCGCGGATGCTATCCGATTAACCCAGTTCATTGGGCACGACTGCTTCGCTGCGCGGCAGTTTCTTTCCCTCTCCCGCTTGCGGCAGGGGTGTCCGGGGAATGATTCATTGTGACGCGGTGCATGCTCGGCAGAATCGGTGCAACCCGATCCTTGCTGGTTGTCGAGACTCAGAAAGGGCCGAGCATGCGCTACCTCGATAGCATCATGGGGACACTGCTTAAACCGATCGATCGTCGCTGGTTCCAATCTGTTGTGGATCGGCACGGCGCCGACGCCTACGACAAGTCGTTCAAGAGTTGGGATCATCTGGTCGCGCTGATTTTCGCGCAGTTGAGCCAGATCGACGGCTTGCGTGGGCTTGAGACCGCCTTCAATGCTAACGCCCATCACCACTATCATCTGCATGTCGGTCCGCTTGCGCGCTCGACGTTGTCGGACGCCAACGGGCGCCGCCCGACCGCGGTCTTTGCCGAAGTCTTTACGATGCTGTCGCAGTCGGCCGATCGGTCGACCCGGCGGGACGGCGCCGAGATGGTGCGCGTGATTGACGCCAGCCCTGTTCCGTTGGGCAAGGTGTGCAAATGGGCCAAGTGGAACGGACGTATCCGCGGCATGAAAATGCACGTCGTCTATGATCCGCAGGCCGATTGCCCGCGCTGTATCGAGGTCACGGCGGCAACCGTCAACGACGTCGAGGTCGGCCGTAAATTCGCGATCGAGACCGGCGCGACTTACGTGTTCGACAAGGGCTATTGCCACTTTGGCTGGTGGCAGCGGATCAATGACAGCGGGGCTTTCTTCGTCACCCGGGCCAAGGTCAACACTCGCTTGCGGATGACCCGGCGCCGGCCGTTGCGAAAGCGGCGCGGCGACGGCTTTAGGATTATCGATGACGCCGAGGTCAGGCTCGTCAGCAAAGGCGATTCGCGGCTGCCGATGGCGCTGCGCCGCATCAGGCTCAAGCGCAACAATGGCGGCAGCCTGACACTGATCACCAACGACCTCGTGCGCAGCGCGACCGAAATCGGCCAGTTGTACAAGGCCCGTTGGCAGATTGAGCTGCTGTTTCGCTGGATCAAGCAACATCTCGATATCCGCAAGTTCCTCGGCACGAGCGAAAATGCAATCCGCCTGCAGATTCTGGCTGCGATGATCGCCTATCTCCTGCTGCGCATCGCCGCGCGCCTGCATCGCCTCACCATCCCCGTCCTTCGCCTCATCGAACTCATTCGCCAGCGCCTGTTCATGCGAAGGCCGATCGCCGAAATCGACAAGCCCCCTCCCGTCAACCCATCTCGAAACGCTCCAAAATCATCCGATGCCCAACTCGAATTCCGCTATGTCTAAAACTTCCCCGGACAGCCCTGCGCTTGCGGGGGAGGGTCAGGGAGGGGGCCCGTCCCGCGAGTTCGTGCCGTGGAGTGTGCCCCCTCCCTGACCCTCCCCCGCACGCGGGGGAGGGGAAAGTCGCGGCTGCCCACGGGGATGTGGTCGCCTACTGAGATTGAGAACAGCGACAACAGCGGGAGCGGAAACGACGGCAAGCGGTGCAGGTGTGACAGACGAACCCATCTCCGCATCGAACTCCGCAGGCGAGCCCGTGCCGGCGCAAGGCATGGCGGCCACCGTGCTCGCGTTCTGCGCCCGCAACTGGATCGCCATCCTTGTCCATCTCGGCTTCATCGCGCTGTGGTGGGAGGCGTCGCGGTTCGTGCCGCGCTTCATCCTGCCGTCGCCGGCTGAAACCATCGCGACGCTGTGGGTGCCGCGTTACAACTGGCCGCGCCACATCATCGCGACCGCCGTCGAAGTGTTCGGCGGCTTTTCCCTCGCGCTCGCCGTCGGCGTTGCGCTCGCGGTGATGTTCAACTGGTGGCCCGCGGTCAATCGGGCCGGCATGCCGCTTCTCGTCACGTTGAACATGATCCCGAAAGTCGCGATGGCGCCGCTCTTCATCGTCTGGCTGAGCTATGGTGTCGGCCCGAACATCGTGATCGCATTCACGATCGCGTTCTTCCCGATCGTGATCAACACGTCGCGCGGCCTTGCCGAAGTCGAGCCTGACCTGATCGACCTCGTGCGCGTTATCCGCGCCTCGCGCTGGCAAATCTTTCGCAAGATCGCGCTGCCGAGCGCCCTGCCCTTCATCTTTTCCGGCATGCGGGTTGCCGCGGTCCTGGCGGTCGCCGGTGCGATCGTCGGCGAGTTCATCGGGTCGGAGCAAGGCCTCGGCTACCTGATGACGAGCCTACAGGCGACGCTCGACACGCCCGGCATGTTCATGGCGCTGGCGCTGATCACGCTGATCGGGGTCGCGCTTTATGGTGCGGTAACGCTGACGGAGCGGCTGGCGGTGCCGGCGGATGCGAGGTTGGCATGAGTGCCCTCCCCGCAACTGCCAGCACCGAACCGTTCATCAAGCTCGATCGGCTGCGCAAGTCCTATGGCGGACGACAGAACAGCATCCTCGCCGTCCGCGACGTGAGCTTCGACGTCGCACTTGGCGAATTTGTCTCGCTGGTCGGCCCATCCGGATGCGGCAAGAGCACCATCCTCAAGATCGTGGCCGGGCTCAATCGCCAGGACGAGGGCGAGGTGCGGATCGGCTCGCTCGGTCAATCGTTCGACCCGGCCCGCGACATCGGCATGGTGTTCCAGCAGCCGCTGCTGCTCAAGTGGCGTACCGTAATCGACAATGTGCTGCTGCCGGCCGAAATCCTTGGCCTGCCCGTTGCCGCGAGCCGCGAGCGCGCGCGCGAACTTCTCGCACTGGTTGGCCTCGCGGGCTTCGAGGAGCGCCGTCCGTACGAGCTTTCCGGCGGCATGCAGCAACGCGCCGCGATCGCGCGGGCGTTCATCCATGATCCGAAGGTCGTGCTGATGGATGAGCCATTTGGCGCGCTTGACGCGCTGACCCGCGAGCGCATGAATGTGGAATTGCGGCGCATCTGGCAACAGAGCGGCAAGACGATCCTGTTCGTGACCCACTCCATCGCCGAGGCGGTGTTTCTCGGGACGCAGGTGGTGGTGCTGACGGCGCGGCCTGCCCGCATGGCGGCACGGATGGCGATCGAACTGCCGGCCGAGCGCGATCTCGGCATCAAGACGCATGAGGCGTTCGGCGCTTATACGCGCCGGATCTATGAACTGTTGGGAATGACGTGAGGAATACGCAAGGAGATCGAGGATGACACGCCCATTGATGACACGCCCGTTCATGACGTTGGCACTGGGGCTCGCGCTCGCGAGCCTCTCGACCATGGCGAGCGCCGAACCGCTGACGCTTGTCCTCAACTGGACGCCCGGCGCCGATCACGCCCCGATCTATTGGGCGCAGAAGGAAGGCCTCTACAAGGCCGCCGGCGTCGACCTCACCATCGAAACCGGCAAGGGCTCCGGCTACGCGGCGCAGCGCGCCGGCGTCGGCGTCGCTCAGGTCGGCATCGTCGACATGCCGACGGCGCTGCAAGCCCGCAGCGAGGGTGCCGACATCGTCGGCATCATGGCGATCTTTTCCAATTCACCTTACGCGATCTATTGGAAGAAGAGTTTCGGCATCAAGACCGCGAAGGATTTGGCCGGTCACAAGATCGGCGCGCCGCCGTCAGATGCCGCGCGGCAAATGTGGCCGGTGATCGCCGGCGTCGTCGGAATCGATCCCAATTCGGTGACCTGGGTCAACATCGCGCCCGACGCAAAGTTCGCGGCGCTCCAGGCGGGCTCGATCGACGCCACCACGCAGTTTTATTACCTGCACAACGTCGCGGAAAAAGTCTTCGGCGAGGACATGGGTTACCTGCGGCTCTTCGACATCGGCTTCAATCCGTACGGCAACACGTTCTTTGTCAACGGCGCGTGGGCCAAGGCGCACGCCGACACCGTCCGCAGCTTCATCAAGGTGTCTCAGCAGGCTTACGCGACCTGCATGATCAGACCCGATCCGTGCGTTGCGACCGTCGCGGCGGCCGCGAGCCAGGATGTCAAAGACCTCTCCGATTCCTGGAAGCTCGTCGCGGCGCTGGTGAAGACCCCGCCGGACCATCCGGTCGGCTGGCTCGATCCCAAGCGCGTCGAAAGCGACTTCAACCTGGTGAAGAAGGTGTTCGGCACCAAGGAAGCCGACGCGCACGCTGCCTTCAGCGACGCCTATCTCGATCCGAGCATCAAGTTCGCGCCGTAGAATTTGTTCGAGGCATCATTCCGAAGCGCGTAGGGTGGGCAAAGCGAAGCGTGCCCACCTTCCACTGCGATGAATCGCCGATAACCGCGTGGGCACGCGCGGACGCGTCCGCGCTTTGCCCACCCTACGCGATCGATTGATCGAAACGAGATCGGAACGGCGCGCTAAAATTCTTCCAGCAGGCGGCCCAGGCCCATGATCTTGTCGTTGATCTTATTGGCGCGGAGCGCGTGCCAATAGGTCGCCGTGTTGATGGCGATCACCGGCTTGCCGAGCCAAAGCTCGGCGGCGGCGGCGAGCCGCACCATGCTGAGATTGGTACCGACCTGGAGGATGGCGTCGACGTCGCGGCCGTTGCCGTCGAGTTCAATCAGCTTCTCGCGCAGGACATCGGTCGTGACCTCCGCAATTCCGGTCCAGCTGCGGCATTGCAGATAGACGTCGCGCACCACTTCGAAGCCAGAGTCGGTGAAGTATTTCGCGACTTCGCGATTGGCGACCGGGTAGTACGGCGAGATGAACGCGATCCGCTTCACCCCGCCATAGGCCTTGAGCGCCGCGGTGCAGGAGTGCGAGCCGATGCTGACGCCGACGCCCGACTCGCGCTCGACCTTGGCCTGGAACGCATCTGCTCCCGCGGTGCCGCCGTAGAACGTCACCGCCGACATGCCCATCACAAGATAGTCGGGCGAGCAGGTCATGACGCTGCGAACGGCATCGAGCACGTTATTTCCGATGACCTCGGTGCCCGCCATGAAGGTGTCGTTGCTCACCGCCTGGGCGTTGGGCGTGAAGATGCGGCTGTAGTGATTGGTGACACCGGGCGGCCGCATCATGTCGAAATCCGGCTGCACGATCGTGTTTGTCGATGGCCCGAGCACGCCGAATTTTCGCCGCCACCCCAACACGTCCGTCATACGACTCTCTCCTGCCTCGCGATGTCACTTTGCCTTTTCAGCGTACAAGCTCGTGCGATGCGAGACATCATGGAATCGCGCCGTTCGCATCTCTCAATCGATGCCGGCGCAGACGTCGATCGCCGGCTCGCGGAAGGGATATCCGGCCATGCGCATCTCCTCCCACGATAGCGTCGTGACGCCGCGCAGGCGATTGGCGCAGGCCTCGTGCAGCAAGGCCGCGAGCGAGAGGCCGGTGAGGTGCACGTCCCAAGCAACCATGGGGCCGTCGTCCGATACCGCAAGCACATTGGCGCCGTTCGGGTCGAACGCGACAGCTACGCCGTTGAACGGAGTCTCGGCAAGCTTTCGGCCGGTATCGGCATCAAACACCGCCAGCTTTTCGTTCGAGACCGCGATGATGCGTTTGCCATCGGCACTGAACTGCGTCGCGTTGCTGACCGGGACGATGAAGATCGGCTCGCCGCTCGCGGTGTCCCACACCTTGGCGCTGTATTGCATTCCGCCGCGCGCGATAATTTTGGTGCCGTCAGCGTTGAACTGCGCATCGGCGACGCCATTGGAATCGCTTAGCTCCAGAATGGGCTGTCCGGTGCCGGCATCCCAGATTTGCGCATTCTCCCCGAGCGTCAAAACACGGCTGCCATCGGGACTGAACCGCGCGGAATTGAAACTCGAGTCTGCGGCACCGAATGTCGCCAAAACCCGGCGTGACGCGACATCCAAAATCTGCGCTCGTCCCATCGACGGCCCGATGAGAACCCGCTTGCCGTCGGGGCTCAACGTCGCAAACTGCGGGTCACCGCCGGCGTCGAGAACAGCGACCTCGCGCCCCGACGGCAGCTCCGACACAAGCACCTTCTGTTCTTGCGATATGGTGACGACGCGATGGCCATCGCGGCTGAAGGGGGCAGTCGAAAAGCGCTGACCGGCGAGCCGCTTGATTTCGCGTCCCGTCGCACCGTCCCAGATGACGGCATCGTCACCAACCGTCGTCAGTAAAACAGTCCCATCCGGCGACATGGCGACACCGTCATAGGTGTCGGCTTGAAGCGTGGCAATGTGCTGGCGCTTGCTCACGTCCCACAGAGACGTCTGATAAGACGAGCCTGACGTGTCGAGGTTGGTATCGACGCTGACGACGACCCTCGAGCGATCGGGACTGAACTCCACTGTGACCGGAAGCCCACCGCCAGGATGTCGCGGCAGCACCTCCGGCAATACGACGACAGGATTGGCGTCCATGGCCCAGACACGCACCGTGCCTTCGTCGCCGCGCATGAAGGCTACCTGGCGGCCGGTATCGGTCTCTGCAACGATCGTGTCCCCGAACGGCGCGTCGCCGAGATAATTGTCGGTCGCCGCCCGGCGACCATTCTCGATCAAAGTGGCCCCGCGGGTGCCGCCCAAACCGCCGTTCGGCAGGACGGCGAGCTTCTTTCCACTCGATGCATCCCAGACGGTTGCCGCGGCATAGAGGCCCGTGCCGACCGTGAGTATGCGGGAGCCGTCCGGGCTGAACTCCGCGCTTTCGATCCCGGCCTCGTCGACAGGAATCGAGAGATTGTTGGGGTCGGGTTCGTCGCGCAGCACAAGCAGTTGCCGGCCATCTTGCGCGTTCCACACCCGCGCGGTCGGGTCTTTGAAGCCCTCGCCGGTGACCGTCACCACCTTCGTTCCATCGGGGCTAAAGCTCGCATCGCGCAATTGCGCGACATGACCCCTCATCAACGCAAGCGGACGGCCGGTTGCCGCATCCGATACGCGCGCGGTCCGATCATATGACGCCGTCACCACCTTGGTGCCGTCCGGGCTGAAGGCGGCCGACGTGACCGCTTCGGTGTGGCCGGTGATGATCGCAATCTGGCGACCCGTCGCCGCGTCCCAGACGCGCGCGGTCTTGTCATCGGAAGCCGTGACGACCCGGTTGCCATCGCGGCTGAAGGCGTAGCCCCAGAGGAATTCGGTGTGTCCCCGCAGGACCGGACCATCCTCAAATCCGGTAGTCACCCGAAACACCTGCGCAAGATTGTTGCCGATATCGGCAATGATCTTGGTACCGTCGGGGCTGAACACTGGATCATGCCCGCCGCTGTCACCAATGTTCTTCTGCGCCAGCAACTTATTGCGGGGAATGTCCCAGAGCTGAAAGCCATTGTCCCTTACGACGGCCCGTGTCCCGTCAGGCGAAAACACCGCGCTGGCCGATTGCGGCAGCCGGTAGATCCAATCGGCGGCAGCGACCGCGGCAGCGAGTTCCGCCCGCGCGTTCGGCGACGGCGCCGTGCTGCCAGGCACCGTCACGCGTGCTGCATGAACCGCAAAGCGAAGCGCGCGCTCGGAGTCGCCAAGCACCCTTGCGTGCGCAGCAAGCTCGGCAAGAAAATTCGCGCGCTCGCGCGCCAGCGCCTGATCCTTCTCCTTCAAGGCTTGCTGCAATTCGGCAATTGTCGCTGGCGCGGCTTGCTGCGCCGGTTGGCTTGGCCGGGCCGGCGCGTTTTGGGCATGGCCGACAGTGCTAACCACACCCAGACACATCGCAAGGGCAGCACCGACCGCACAGCGCCCCGAGCTCAGGCGCAATGTTGAATGAACCGGCATTGGAATCTCCTGCCTTGAATATCGAACAGAACAAGCTGAATAAAAGTTCAGATCAACAATTCATCATGCCCAGGGCGTACGCGCCTTACGTGGTTAAAATTAGTCCTATCGGTTCGTAGCGATCGCTTTGATCGAACTCAACGCCCGGACGATCAGATGATAAATGTTTAATCTTGATGACGCTCTCCGCGATATCGCACATGGAGAGCACAACAACGGAGCACGCACCTGCCTTCGCCGCCAAGCCAAGCCGACCGCGTTGTCATCGTCGGAGCGGGTCCTGTCGGGCTCACGGCGGCGCTCGCCCTTGCGCGACGCGGCATTCCCAACCTCGTGCTCGCCGCGGAGCCTGAGCTCGTCCGCGAACTGCGCGGCTCGACCTTCCACCCGCCGACCCTCGACATGCTCGATGAGTTCGATGTGGTCCCGCACATGATCGCCGACGGACTGAAGGCGCCGACCTGGCAGTTTCGCGATCGCGAGACCGGTCCAGTGGCGACCTTCGACCTGTCATTGCTAGCCGGCGAGACCAACCATCCCTACCGGGTGCAATGCGAGCAGTGGAAACTGATGCGGCTGCTGCATGACGAGTACCTGAAAATTCCCGGCGCTGAGATCCGGTTCGACTGCGAGGTCACGGATGTGCGCCCTGCCGACGATGCCGTCACCGTCGCGGCGAAGACCCCGTCGGGCCCGGCGACGTTCAGCGGACGGTACGTGATCGCCGCTGATGGCGCGCGGAGCGCCGTGCGCCGCTCGCTCGGCGCTGACTTCGAAGGCTTTACCTATCCCGAGCTGTTTCTGATCGCGTCGACCGACTTTCCCTTCGAAGAGACCCTGCGCGACATCGCCTATGTGAACTATATCGCCGATCCCAACGAATGGCTGGTGCTGCTGCGGGTGCCTGGCTTGTGGCGCGTCTTGGTGCCGGCCGCGGAGGATTCCGACCGCGACATGCTTTTGTCGGACGAAACGCTGCAGGCCATGCTGCGTCGCGTGGTCCCGCGCGAGGAGCCCTATCGGATTGCTCACCGCTCGGTCTATCACGTGCATCAGCGCGTCGCGGCATCGTTTCGCTTCGGACGGGTTCTGCTCGCCGGTGATGCCGCCCACATCAACAATCCGCTCGGCGGCATGGGGATGAACGGCGGCATCCACGACGCCTTCAATCTCGCCGACAAGCTCGCCGCGATCTATGCCGGCGCCGACGAGCGGCTGCTCGACCGCTACGACCGGCAGCGCCGGACCGTCGCGGTCGAAGCGGTCCAGCAGCAGACCATGCGCAACCACCAGCTCATCAGCGAACGCGATCCGGCGGTGCGGCAAAAGTCGCTCGATGCCATGCGCCGCACCGGCGATGATCCGAAACTCGCGCGCGATTACATGCGCAATACGGCGATGATCAGCAGCGTGCGCCGCGCCGCGGAGATCCAATGATGCCCCTGCGAATCCTGCGCGGATGCGTTGTCATCGCCTCCATTTTTGCCGTCATCATTCTTTGGAGCGGCACAGCGCCGCGCGCCCAAGCCTACCCTGATCGCCCCATCAAGATGATCGTTCCTTTTCCGGCCGGCGGCGGCGCCGACGTATTGGTACGCATTCTCACCAACGTGATGGCCGCCGATCTCGGCCAGAGCATCATCATCATCAATCATCCGGGCGCCGGCGGTGCCCTCGCCTACGCGGAAGCGGCGCACGCACCGCCCGACGGCTACACGCTGGTCTGGACGGCGGCCGGCTTCGCCATCGTGGCGGCGACGCTTCCCAATCTCGGCTTCAACCCGAAGCGCGATCTCGTTCACGTCTGCGCCATTGCCCAAAACCCCCTCATCCTCGTCGTCAACCCGCAGGTTGACGCGAGAAGTGTCGGCGCATTGATTGCGGCGGCGAAGGCCAAGCCCGATACCATCAATTTCGCAAACAATGGCAATGGCACGTTGACCAACCTCGCGGTCGAACTGCTGAAGCTGCAAACCGGCGCGCCGGTGGTGCAGGTCGCCTATCGCGGCGACAACTTTTCGATCAGCGACGTGCTGGCGGGACACGTGCAGGCGATGTTTTCGAACAGTCCGGTCGCGCTGCCGCATATTACGGCGGGCCGGCTGCGCGGTCTTGCCGTGACGTCGCCCGAGCGATCGCCGGCCATTCCCGAACTCCCCACCATGATCGAGGCAGGCGTCGCCGACTTCAGCGCCGTCGTTTGGCAGGGGTTCAGCGCGCCGGCCGGCGTGTCGCCGGCCGTCATCGCGCGGCTCAACAGCGCGGCGCGCCAGGCGCTGAACGCGCCTGAAGTCACCACGCGTTTCAAGGAGCTCGGCGCCGAACCGATGGGCGGCACACCGGAGGCCTTCGATGCGCTGGTGCGACATGAGCTCGACGTCTGGGCCGATGTCGTGCGCCGCTCCGGCGTGACGGCGAATTAGCGGCGCATCATTCTGCAGCCTTGTAACGGGTCTCGCGCTCCCAGTAGGCCGGGAAGCCGACGAGTTCCTGAAGCTGCGTGAACGATACGGCGGGCGGAGGAGCCACCGCAGCGCCGGGTTGCAACGATTTAAGCGTCGCCTGCATCGCGGTGATGGCGGTGCTCAGCAGCATCACCGGATAGACCGCGAGCTTGTATCCGATCCGCGCGAGCTCGGCCGCCGGCAGGACGGGAGTCTTGCCGCCCGGCACCATGTTGGCGAGGCAGGGTTTGCCGATCGCGCTGCAGAAGTTACGCATCTCGGCTTCGGACTCCGGCGCCTCGAAGAAGATGATGTCGGCACCCTCCGCCTCGAAGTCGCGACAGCGCGCAAGCGCTTCCTCCGGGCCATGGACCGCGCGGGCGTCGGTGCGGGCGAGGATCAGGATATCGGCATCGCGACGCGCCTCCACTGCGGCGCGGATCTTCATCCGGGCCTCCTCGCGAGATATGACCTGCTTGCCCCTGGTGTGGCCGCACTTCTTCGGGCTCACCTGGTCTTCGATCATCACTGCGGCAGCGCCGGCGCGGGCGTATTCGACGACCGTGCGCTGGACGTTGAGGGCGTTGCCATACCCGGTATCCCCGTCGCCGATGATCGGGTAGCCGGGCAGGGCCGCGCAGCAATTGCGCAGGCTGTCGAGCATCTCGGAGAATGAGATGAGTCCGGTATCCGGCAAAGCGAGCCGCGCCGCCGATACGGCAAACCCGCTCATGAACGCGACCTTGAAGCCGGCGTCGGCAATGAGCTTGGTCGAGAGTGCATCGAAGCAGCCCGGCATGATCCGGATGCCCGGCTCGGAGAGCAGTTCACGCAGGCGTTGAGCCGGGGTCACGTCGGTTTCCTCCATCCGGGCGTCGCGTCCATCAGCGCACTTCCTAAGCCTCCACAGAGCTACGGTCCGCCGAGGCCCGCTGCCTTCATTGCCTCCGCGAAAATCTTGCGGTCGGCCTTGAACGCCGCGGCGACCTCATCCTTGGTGAGGCCGCCGGGAACGATGCCGAGATTGATAAGGCGGTTCGCCGTTGCCGGCAATCGCGCAAAAGCGCTGATCTCGCTGCGGATCGCCTCGACGATGTCGTCCGGCGTGCCCGCGGGCACGACGAAGCCGTTCCAGGACTGCAGCACGAAATCGGGAAACGTCTCGGCGACGACGGGAAGATCGGGGGCGGCGGCGAGCCGGTGCGCCGTGCCGGCTGCGATCAGCCGGATGCGGTCGCTCTTCGCGTGGGGCAGCAATTCGGAGGCGTTGCCGAAATACATATCGACCTGGCCCGACATCAGATCGGAGACGGCCTGCGGTCCGCCCTTCGCCGGCACCATCACCATGTCGATGCCGGCGCGCGCGAGCAGCAAGGCCGGCGCGAGCTGGCTGATGTTCTGTGTGCCGGCGGTCACGTAATTGAGCTTGCCCGGATTGGCCTTCGCAAAGGCAATGAATTCGGCAAGCGTGGTTGCCGGCAGGTCGCGCTTGATGGCAAGCACCTGGGCGCCGGTGCCGACATTGGTGATCGGAACGAGCTGCTTGTCGGCGTCGAAGTTGACCTTTTGAAGCATCGGCGTCAGCAGCAGCATTGACGATGGCGCAAACAGCATCGTGTAGCCGTCAGGCGGCGCATTCGCGACCTGGCCGACGGCGATCGCGCCGCCCGCACTCGGCCGGTTTTCGATGACGAACGGCTGGCCGAATTTTTCGGAGAGCCGCTCGGCGCCCAGTCGCGCCATCATGTCGGTATTGCCGCCGGCGGCGAGCGGCACGATCACCGTCACGGGCCGGGTCGGCCACTCCGCGCGGGCGCGATCCATTGCCGCCGCCGCCAGCAATAGCGCCGCGGCGATGCCGATGATGCTCGTCTTCGAGAAAGCATGCATGTTCACACCTGCATACATCTTACGCCGAACCGACGCATGTCGGTGCCAGCAATGCAGAATCCGGGCCACGCTCCGCTTTCGCCGCGCCGCTTCTCTGCTTGGCAGGGCAGCGCGAATTGACCATCATCGCCGCCGATCGGTCGGGCGTGGCCGGATAATCACGTGACGGGAGTGAACGATGAGGAAGTTGCTGGCGGCTCTACTGTGTTCGTGGTGCAGCTGCGCGGCGGCCCAGACGGCGCAGGAACTGGTCGACAACGGCAAGAATACCGAGAACGTCACCACGTTCGGCATGGGCTATCGCCTCAACCAATACAGTCCCCTCGCCCAGATCAACAAATCGAACGTCAAACGCCTTGTCCCGATTTGGGCGACCAGCCTGAGCAACGATTCGGGCGAGCTTGCGCAACCGACGGTCTACAACGGCGTGATGTACGTCGTGAACGGCAATCAAACCTTCGCCTTCGATGTCGCCACCGGCGAACAGATTTGGCACACGCCGGTCGAGTATGAACGCGCCGCCGCGCGCGTCGGCGCGCCCGGCGTGATCATGCGCGGCGGAGCGACGATCTACAATGGCAAGCTGTTTCGCGAGGCAATCGACTGCCAGGTGATCGCCCTCGACATGAAGACCGGAAAGGTCGTGTGGAAGCAGAAGTTCGCCGATTACAAGGAAGGCTACACCGGGATCACCGCGCCTCTCGTCGCAAACGGCGTCCTTATCACCAGCATGGCGGGTGGCGACCGCACCACGCGCGGCTTCCTGATCGGCTGGGACCCCGAGACCGGGCAGAAGCTGTGGACCCGCTACACCATCCCGGCGCCCGGCGAGCCGGGCTCGGAGACGTGGCCGAAGGACATCCCCGACGCCTGGAAGTACGGCGGCGGCTCGACCTGGCAGAACGGCTCCTACGATCCCGAGCTTGACCTCGTCTACTGGGGCACCGGCAACGCCGAGCCGTACAACCCGATCTATCGCGGCGGCAACGACAGCGTTCATACCGCGAGCGTGATCGCCGTTCGCCCGAAAACCGGCGAGCTGGTGTGGGCTTATCAATACATTCCGAACGAGAGCTACGACTTCGACGGCACGGCCGAGCCGGTGCTTGCGGACCTCACCATCGACGGGCGTCCCCGCAAGGTGATCCTCAACGCCAACAAGAACGGCTTCATGTACGTGATCGATCGCGCCAACGGCAAATTGATCGCGGCGCATCCGTTCGTGAAAGTGAACTGGGCTTCGCACATCGACCTTCAGTCCGGACGGCCGGTGCTCACCGACATTTACGACCGCGCCCTCAAGGGCGAGACGGTCGAGATCTGGCCGTCGCGCGGCCAGAACGCGACGCTGCCGGCCTTCAATCCCAAAACCGGGCTCATCTACGTGAACTCCTGGGAAATTTCCCGGATCATGAAATACACCAAGGTCGACTTCGTCATGGGCCAGGGCTCGACCGGCGTCGACACGAGCTTCACTACGCCGCCCGCCGGCCAGCCATGGGGCTATCACATGGCGTTCGATCCGCTGACCGGCAAAGCCGCGTGGAAAGTGCCGGTAACCGGCACCGTGCTGTCCGCCGGCATGCTTTCGACCGACGGCGGCTTGCTGTTCACCGGCCACCTCAACGGCGACTTCATCGCACTCGATCAGGCAACCGGCGAGACGCTGTGGAAGTTCAAGACGACCTCCGGCATCAACGCCCCGCCGATCACTTACACCCACAACGGCAAGCAATACGTGACCGTGCTGTCGGGGATCGGCGGCGTGCTCAACCGGGTGATGAAAGCCGCGGACCGCACGCCGACCGGCGGGTCGGTATGGACGTTCGCTTTGATGCCCGAATGATGCGGCCGAGGACAACGCGACATCGTATGAAATCAAAGGCCGTCATGACCGCGGCGCTCGCGCTTTCATGCGCGGGCGCGGCGGCACAGGATTTTAAATTTCCACCGGAGCAGATCAAGCGCGGCGCCGCGCTGTTTGCGATGAACTGCGCGACCTGCCACGGCGCCCACATGCGCGATCCGCAGTGGGCGATCGACCTCAAGAAATTTCCGCGCGATGCACACACGCGCTTCGTCGATTCAGTGACCTACGGCAAGGGCAACATGCCGTCCTGGGACGACGTGCTCAGCCCCGAAGATATCGAGGCGCTCTGGTCCTATGTCGTCGCCGGCGAGCCGGACAATTAGCGCGCATTCGATCCGAAAGAATCGCCTTTCGGTCGTCATGCCGGCGCTTGTCGCACGAGTATCCGGTTGAGTTTTCGTGGACAAGGCACACGGCGTTGATTCAAATTGGACTTGGCCGTGAGCAAACGATCCGAGACACGAGTAGAGATTCAACGCCATGCGGCATCACGATGGCGTCGTTCATGAGGTTCTGAAGCATTCGCCATGGGCAGATTTGGAAGAACTTGTGGATGCGCACGGTGCTGATGTGCGGGTACGGCGCCTGACCACGAAGAGTCAGCTGGCGGCGTTGCGCTATGCGCAGCGCGGACGGCGATTCCACCACATCGAAATGCGCTCCAGACTCGCGGATTGGCCGCATCGGGCGAAAGGCCGCGCCCCGTGAAGCTCCGCATCCTCAGCGAGGCCGATGCGCGCCGCTGTCTTACGGTCAGCGAGGCGGTCGAGGCGCAGGCCGAGGCCTTTGCTGCGCTGGCGGCGGGGCAGTCGATCGAGGGCCTGCGCAGCGTCGTCGCGAGCGACGCGCCGCCGGCTATCACGATCTTCAACCCGGCCTACCTGAAGAATGCACAGGGCTTCGGCATCAAGGTCGTCTCCGACTTCTTGCGCAATGACGATGTCACCACACCGCGGATGTCGGCGCTCGTCGTGTTGTTCTGCGGCAAGACCGGCCTGCCGCGCACGGTGATGGAGGCCGGGCATCTGACCGACCTGCGCACCGGCGCCGGCACTGCCCTTGCCGCCCGTCATCTCGCCAATCCGGTGAGTTCGTCGCTGGTATTGTTCGGCGCCGGACGCGTCGCCCGCAACCAGCTGATCGCGCTCGCCGGCACACTGCCGCTCCGGCGCATTCGCGTCGTCGCAAGATCGCAGGCGCGAGGCGCGGCATTCGTGCGCTGGGCACGTGATGCCGGCGATGGCATTCCGAACGACGTCGCCCTCGACGATGACGCAGAGGCGGCGGTCGCCGACGCCGATATCGTCGTCTGCGCCACCACGGCGGACCAGCCGGTGCTGAACGGCAGCGCACTGCGGCGCGGGACCTTCGTTGCGGCGGTCGGCGCCAACCGCCAGGATGCCCGCGAGGTCGACAGCACCACGATCGCGCGGGCAGCGAAGCGCGTGATCGACAGCCGGGCGGACTGCCTCAAGCACGCCGGCGATTTCCTGATCCCAATGGCCGAAGGCATCTTGCGCGATCAAGACGTGGCGGAGATCGCGGAGATCGTAGCGGGTCGTCGGCCAGGACGGCAAAGCGCGGACGAGATCACCTTCTACAAGTCGATCGGCGCGCCGATCCAGGATATCTGGACGGCGCAGCGGATCGAAGCCCGCGCCATCGCGGACAACATCGGAACGCTGGTCGAGATCGGCGGCGACCCGATCCGGCTTTAGGCAACGGCAATGGCGACGCTTTGCATCCACAACGCGAGCATCGTGACCTCCAAGGGCATCACGATGGGCGGCATCGTCGCCGCCGACGGCCGCATTGCGGCGCACCTTGCCGGCACCGATAGCGCGGCGGCCGACACCGTGATCGACGCGCGCCAGCGGCTGCTGTTTGCCGGCTTCGTCGACGCTCATGTCCACATGCGCGACCCGGGCCAACCGCAAAAGGAGGATTTTTCGAGCGGAAGCACGGCGGCAGCCATCGGCGGCATCACCACGGTGATGTGCATGCCGAACACACGCCCGCCGGTCGATTCGATTGCCGGATTCGACCTTGCACGCGAAGCCGGCGAACGCGGCTCGTATGTCGACTTTGCGCTCCAGGCCGCGGTCCATCCGCGCAATCACGATGCATTGGCAATGCTGTGGCACGCCGGCGTCGTTTCCTTCGAGACCATGCTTGCCGACGGCCCGCCAGGCGAGGCCTATGTGGACAGCGCGCTTCTCCTCCACATGCTCACGCAGATCGCCGATCTTGATGCGCGGGTCGGGGTCTATTGCGGCAATCAGGCAGTCGTTGATGCCGCGCTGGCGCGCATTCGTGCGGCGGGACGAATGGATTTTCCCGCTTTCGCCGAAAGCCGGCCGCCCGTAAGCGAAGCGCTGGGCTTGGCGCAGCTCATCGAGGCGCGGCATGCCACTGGGGCAAAGATCATCGCGCGGCAAGTCTCGACCGCCCGCGGCTTCGAGCTTGTTGCCGCCGCCAAGGCGCAGTCTCCCGACGGCGCGGTGGCGGTCGAGGTCACCCCGCATCATCTCCATCTCGACCGTGCAATGCTCGCGCGCTTCGGTCCGTATGCCCAGATGCTGCCGCCGCTGCGTTCGCCCACCGATGTTTCGGCGGCACAGCAAGCGGCCGCCACCGGCGTCGTCGACTTCATCGGCTCGGATCACGCGCCGCATGCACTCGCCGAGAAAACATCAAATCCGTGGGACAGTCTGAGCGGCACACCGGGATTGGATACCCTTGCGGCAGCGGCGCTCGATCTCGCGGCGCGACAGATCATCGACTATCCGCGGGTCGCGGCCCTGCTCTCGGAGCAGCCGGCGAAACTCTTCGGGCTTGCCGATCGCAAGGGCAGTCTCGCGACCGGTGCCGATGCGGATTTCGTGCTGGTCGACCCGCAGGCGCCGCTCCAGGTCACGCCCGCCGTCATTCATTCGCGGGCGGCGCGCTCGCCGTTCGAAGGAATGACCCTGCACGGTCGGCCGGTGATGACCATCCTGCGCGGCGAAGTCATCGCTGAGGATGGCGCGCTCGTCGCAACCAAGCCGGGCGGGCGCTTTCTCGCTCGCATGGCAGCCCAGGCAAAGTGAGCGAGCCAAAAATGCGCGGCATTCGACACAAGATCGGCGTCGTGCTGCCAGCCAACAACAGCGTGCTGGAGCCCGAGCTTTGGCGCCATCTGCCGCCCGACGTGGCCCTCCATGTCACGCGCATCCTGGTCCGCGGCGATCTCACGGCGCAGGCGATCGAGACGATGGAGGCGCATGCGACCCGCGCGCTCGACGAGCTCACGGCGACCGGCGTCGACCTCATCGTCTATGCCGACATGGTGACGACCTTCATCATGCCCGACGGCTGGAACGAGCGGCGGACGGCAGCAATCGAGCGCGCGACCGGACTGCCGTTCATCTCCGCGTGGACGGCGATGGAGAAGGCCCTAGCCGCGCTTGGCGCGCGCCGGCTCGCCATCGGCAGCCCCTACCCTGCCGCAATCCATCCGCGCGCCGTCGCCCATTTCCAGAAATCCGGCTTCGAAGTTGTCGCCGACGCCACGCTTGACGTGCGCGCGGTGAGCGCGGTCGCCCAAACCCCGCGGAGTGCCGTCGTCGACCTCGCGAAGTCGATCTCGCGTCCGAACGCCGACGCGATCGTGCTGCTCGCGACTGATCTGCCCACGTTCGATGCGATCGAGGAAATCGAGGCGAGCACTGCGCGCCCACTCCTCACCTGCAACCAAACCATCCTCTGGGCAGCTCTCGGCCGGCTCGGCCGCCGCGCCCCGGTCACCGGCTTGGGTCGCTTGTGGAACAATGCGGAGGACGGCGGCTCGTGACGATGGCATCACGTTAGCCCCGCCAACATTGTCGAGGCCATCATCGATGGTGCTCTGCTCCCGCCTTGACGTCGACGCGGCGTCGACAAGGTCTCGCCTCAATCAGCATCGGCGGAGTGATTTTCTTGATAACCGCCGGAAATCACTGAACCCACGAAGCTTCGCGTGCGACCCATGATCGGGCGACAACCAACTCAATCGTTTTGCGGGGTAAGGGACATGGCGAGCATCGAGGCAATTCGTTCCGGCGTGATCGGCAAGTCGCGCCAACCCCTCGGCGGGTTTTGGCTGGTTGTCGTCTTCTCGGCGATCGGCCTCGCCGCGTGCATAGCCTTCGCTATCGTCCTTCAGCACTTCGACCAAACGACGGTGCTGATGTAAGGAACTTCGGCTGCCGAGCCTCGGCGTCTCGCACAGATCAACCCTTGCACCGCGAACTAGAGTTGCGGAGGGTCGGGAACCTCGCCATCAACCTCTCTTGCGAAGATGTCGCGCGGGACTTGAATGGGCGCAGACAGCTCTGCGGGTCCTGCCACATCGCACGCGACATACAGCACCGACGTCCCGGATAGCGCGATGACTCTGCGAACTTCGCTCGCTCGCACATAACACCGATCGATCTTGACGCTGAAGTACGGCACGCTCATTTCGCTGGTACCCTCCTCTGGAGCCAACGGCAGTCGTTGCGGCTGTCTACCCGCAAAGAGCTGGTCACCCCCGCCGGAGTTCGGATCGGGATGGCCGCCAAGTCAATTGCGCATGATGGATTGACGTTGAGCCTGAAAGGTTAAGAAGCGGTTGGGTCTCGCTCATCGTCGATTATTCCCAGGACAGCGGCGGCTGCCGCTGCCTCGCGTAGAGAAATTATAGTCGACTGCGGTCCCCGGACACCGCGATGATCTCTGAGCTGGGAAGTTGGGGCCGACGGCAGATTTGTCGTGTCACGTCGTGCAGGAAAATTGCTTGTTGACCGATCGTCGCCAAGTCATCGCCGGTACTGCCAGTCTGGCAATCGCTGCGCGCCTGCCCGCTGCTTGCGCGGCGACGCAGGCCAAACAGAATGATCTCGGCGATACGCTGGACGCGATCCGCGAAAAGCTTGGTCTCCCGGCCGTCGGTGCCATTGCGGTGTCGCGCGACGGCGTGCTGGCACAGGGCGTTGCCGGCGTTCGTCGCGTTGGCGAATTTGGTTTAGTCCCCGCTGATGCTCATTGGCAGCTCGGCTCGATTACCAAGACCTTCACGGCGACACTTGCGGCGCTGCTGGTCGATCGGGGCAAGCTGAACTGGGATACGACGCTTCGCGACATCTATCCCGAGCACGCACGCATCATGGCGCCGAAGGTTGGCGACATCACCATTCGTCAGCTAGTCACCCACCGCAGCGGCATGTTCGGTGACGACGCCTTCTCTTGGGACGGCGTTGCGGAAACCAATGCGCCAAATCTGAGTCTCGGAGAGCGCCGTCAACGCGGCGTTGTGATTGCACTTCGCTTGCCGCTCCAATTTCCACCAGGCGAACGCTTCAGCTATTCCAATCGCGGCTACAACACCCTGGGGGCGGCTTTAGAAAAGGTCGAGGGCCGCGCCTACGAGGACATGATCATTCAGGACATCGCTAAGCCCCTCGGGATTCGCTCCGTCATCTTCGGCGAGCCGGCACTTGTGGACCCTGCTCGCGAGCCCTGGCCGCATGTGCACGAAGGCGCGCGCTGGAGACCCGTTTCGCCGGTGCCGCGGAGCAGATACGGGTACCACATCTTCAACCCGGCGGGAGGCATCTCCCTGACGCTCGAGGGCTTCAGCCGTTGGATGCAGGCGCATCTAACCGGGGACATGGATATCGGGCTGCTCTCGCGGCCCATATTCAAATTACTGTACACACCGCTGGGTGCCGGGGGCATACCAGCTTTTGGCATCGGGTCGTGGGGCTTGCTGGGCCGCTCAATCGGACACAGCGGCACCAACACGCGCAACTGGGCGGAGCCACCTGATGCTGATGGACCAAGGTGTCGGCGTGTTCGCTGCGGCCAATGCCATGCCTTCGGCCAGTACGCCAGCTTGGTTCATGCTGTCGAACACGCTGGTTGCAACGGCGTTGCCGGGGCAATGGCCGACGCCGACCCTCAAACCACCACTGCCGCAAACGGATGGGACAATCGAAGGGGAGGCTTTGGAATTTGTTGGGCTCACGGGCGGCGAGATTGAATTTCAGAACTTCAAGCGCATGTCGGGCGACTTCCAATTGTGGTGGCATGGCGCTAAGGACGGCGACAGATTGGTGCTGCGTCTCGCTGTGCCCGTTGCCGGGCGATACGCCGTGGAAGGCGCTTTCACCAAGAACCGGGATTACGGGGACGCGACGATCGAGTTCGGCGTGATAAGGAAACGCCTGCAATTCCGGGCCGATCGGATCGCTACAGAAAGTATTCCGCTTGGCGTCACCGTGCTGGACGCGGGACCTCACGACCTCGTCGTGACGTCTCACGGGAACGCCGGTAGCGACGGAGTTTACTGTCACCTCGGGCTTGATGCCCTCCGCTTGAAACGAGTAGCCTAAGTCAGTGCGGTCGTTTGGACTCGCACCTCGTCTTATCTTTTCGTGCGGCAGCGCAACGGCTCTCGGCTGTTGCGGTGATCGGATCGGGCGCGGCGCCGACGGCGCATCAGGTCACATCCAAGGTTTCGATAGCTCATTTGTTATGGCGGGCTTGTCCGCTTCCTCGTCGTCCGGTGAGACCGCCTTCTCGCGTTCAATCAGGCGGATCAGCGAAGGCGACACCTCCAGTCGTGCCCCATTGTTGATTTCATGGCGAAAGCCAATCCGCAGTTTTCGCTATGATTGTTGGTGGCTGACGATGGACGTGGAACTGGCGGAGACGGAGGGATTCGAACCCTCGATACGCCTTGAGAGCGTATAACGGTTTAGCAATGCGCGGCGCCCCATCCCTACCTATCCCGTGCTGTCGTCGAAAGTCCCGATTTTCGGGCTATATGCGGCTATCGCCGCACGGCCTCTCCCTCGCAATTCCACTCTGTCCTGGACAGTCCGGTGCCAATCTCGGTGCCAAAAGCCGAACGGCGGGTCGGGAAAAGAATTCAAAAAGGAATCGACCGGGCCTGCCCCGTAGGACTATCGCTTTCTGCACCAGACGATATCCCGGGCCTGTTCGCCCTTATGCGAAATGAGAACCTCCCATCGCTTCTCAATTCCATCCCACTTAGCGTAAGCCCTCCCAAAATCGTCCTGGCCGTTACTAACGTGTCGTTCCAACCAGGTGTCGACGCCCTGTAGCTTCTTCCAATTTGGCGGGCGACCCTCTTTAGCTTCTTCGAGTTCGATGAGTGCGCGGTACAACGTTCGACGGTTGGCGAACTCAGCCGAAAGAACCGTCAAACTATCGCGAACCAGATACACCCGGCGCAGGAATATTGCTACGACGGATCCGATTTCGTCCTTCAGCTTAGCCGGCGGTGCCGGGGGCGGGCGGGGCGCAAATTTGGCCCTCTCCGACGCGAGCTCTTGAGCGGCCGCTTCGGCAGCAGCCCGAAGCTGTCGTTCCTCTTCAAGCGCTACACGTAGTGCCTCAGCCTCCACCTTAGTCTCTCCGATGCCGGCCAAAGCAAGCTTAAGTCGCGCGACTTCGGCACGCAACCCAGCTTCACGGGCCCTGGCAGCAGAGAGTTCCGACGCGACGAGCCGCGCGCGAAATGCGGCAGTTGGCTCACTATTCTCTTCAGGAGCAGGGGGTATACCGAAGAGCCGCGTCAACGCATCCCGCAAGGGCTCAGTGCGATCTATCGGGGTGACCACGCGCACAAACCAGTCAGCGTCTACTCCTGCGACAAATTCGCCAAGATAGCGACCCGTTCGTAGTACTTCGTACCCAGCGCTTCTCAGTCTGGTCGCGGCGCCTTCGCATAAAATTGCCCCGCCGGTCAGCAGAACGTAAGCCTCCTCCTCGCCTTCGATGACGGCGAAAGGCGAATTGGCGGCGACGGTCTCGCGGGTAGTGCAGGCGCCGGGAGGAAACGCCTCATCGTTGATATCAATTTTTGCATCAGGCGAACGGACCGGATAGGCGAGGCCCCTCCAGATCGCTCCTTCGCGACCGTCCGGCAAACGAACGAAACGGCACTCTCTTGCTTCCAGGAGTTGCATACCGTCGTAGACTGATATGATCATGGCTGTACTACATTAAATAGCGCGTACCTGTCCGAAGACTATCACCTGCTCGCCGGTGGTGTCCCTTCGGACGGATCTCTGGGGACCCTCCTGAATGGTAGATTTGCGGTTTATCGCGTCGATAATCACGACCCCCGCCACCGTCTTTGGTGTCGTCGGGGCGCTTCTCTTTTGGGCTGTCTGTTCGGCTTGGTTTTTGCGCCGCGGTACAGCAAGGCTGGCGGCCGCTTTGACCACCGCAACAAAGCGCATCGAACGAGCCAAGGACTTCGCGGCATTTGCGAGCAACTATGAAGCGATTTCGACAGATATGGCGGCTGATCCCGTATTGGGTCCGAGATGGCGAGAATATCAGGGTTCACTTGTTCTCCCACGTGACCACACACAGCTCGTCCGCGCTACTACCCGAGCCGGTTCTTGGTTTGACATTGGTCTACTGCGTTCTCCGAGCATCCGCATGGACGCGCGATACCACGCGGCGCTGCCCAATCTGCTCGTTGGAGCGGGCCTTTTGTTCACCTTTGTCGGCCTCGCGGCGGCGCTCGGGACCGCAGGCGGGATCGTAAGCGCGGGCGAACAAGCAACACGGAACGTTGCACTTCAAACCCTGCTCGAAACGGCATCATTTAAGTTCATCACATCTCTGGCGGGATTAGGGCTATCGATCCTCTATGCACTATATCGCAAACGGCGTTTCCACTTAGTCGAACGGGCGCTAGACACTTTCCTTGCGACATTGGAGGCACGTGTCCCATTGCTGACGCCAGCTGCAGTGCAGCAGGAGGCAAACGAGTTGCTAAGGCGACAGTCGACCCAACTGGAGACGTTCTCGACCGATCTTGCCGTGAACCTCGGTGCGGCCTTTGACCGTGCGTTCGATGAGCGCCTGGGTGAGCATATTGCGCCCCTGACGGAGTCCATGCAGCGTTTGGCTGAGAGAATGGGAACCGGAAATGACGCTGCCATGCAGGCCATGCTCGACGGCTTTATCAAACGTCTGCAGGGGGGCGCGGGTGATCGCATGGATGAAGTTACAAAGAACCTTGGTGGTTTAGGCGCACAGTTGGAAGGTCTCAAAGAAAGTCTCGGAAACGCCGCCACTCAGATGGCGAATTCCGCGGACGCGATGGCCACGCGGATGGGACAGGGCGCGGAAGTTGTACTCGCCCGCATTACCGAGCAAATGAGCGGACTCATGAGCGAACTGCGCAGCCTCGCTGAAAATAGCCGGGCGGCCGGCTCCGAGACTTTCTCGGCGCTCTCTGATCGTTTTGAAGCTGCGTCGGAGGGGTTTGAATCTAGTGCGGCTCGCGTCGCCGGGTCTCTGGAGCAAGCTGCCAGACAAACAAGCTCGGCCCTTGAGACAGGCTCAGCGGATGTCGTACGTAGAATTAGCGAAGCCGCCGAGGTTTTGACCCGTCAAATTGCGGGCTTAACTTCCGCTGCAGATAGCTTGGCGGTCAAAATTGGCGATCTGGACCACGTGGCTCGTGATGCGGCTAGACCACTTAGCGCAGCGGCCAGTGATCTGAAGGCGGCCGGACTGGCCGCGCGTGGCGCATTGGAGGCATTAGACCAAGCGGCTCATGTCGCCACCAGCGCGGTCAAGGAGATCGCCAGCACAGCCCAGCAACTCAACGGAGCGCAGGTAGCGGCCGAAAGTCTGGCGGAGAGCTTGAATGCCGCGGCTCAGCGTTTCGAAGGTATTGATAAGGAGTTGGCAAACACACTGAAGGAACTGCAAACAGGGCTGCAAGGATTCACTAGGGAGGTCGGAACCTTCGTTGGTCAAACGGATCAGAATTTGGCCAAAGCAGCAACGCACTGGCCTGCACCCGGTTCGGTTGACACCCGCTTAAGCTAATCCGGCCTGTCGCTCGAACTCCATGGGGCTCATGTAGCCGATTGTCGAGTGCCTTCGTTTTGGATTGTAGAAGCGTTCGATGTAGTCGAACACGTCAGCCTTGGCATCCTCCCTCGTTCGATAGGTTTTGCGCGCTGTGCGCTCAGTCTTGAGCGAGGAGAAGAAGCTCTCCATCGCTGCATTGTCCCAAACGTTGCCTGATCGGCTCATCGAGCAGACAACGCCATGGTCGGCGAGCAACCGTTGGAACTGCTCGCTGGTGTATTGGCTGCCACGATCGGAGTGATGCAGCAGCGCATCCGGTTTGCCTCGACGCCAGATCGCCATCACCAAGGCATCGGTGACGAACTGGGCCGTCATCTCTGCGCTCATCGACCAACCAACGACGCGTCGGGAGAACAGATCGATCACCGCAGCGACGTAGAGCCAGCCTTCCGCCGTCCACACGTATGTGAAGTCGGCAATCCATTTGCGATTGGGAGAGAGCGCCACGAAGGTGCGGTCGAGCACGTTGGTAGCGATGGCGGCGACCTCCCGCTCACCCGGATCGGGCGGCAGTCGACGCCGACGCGGACGGGCTTTGAGAGCCTGCGATCGCATCAACCGCTCAATCCGATGAAGTCCGCATTGAATGCCTTCTGCAAGGAGATCGCGCCAGACGCGCCTGGCTCCATAGGTTCGATCGCTGCCGATGAAGCTCGCTCGAACCTTCACGCCGAGCTCTTCATCGCTGCGGCTGCGTCGGCTGCGCGGTCGCTGCAGCCAGGCGTACAGTCCTCCGCGCGAGACACCGAGCGCCCCGCACATCCAGTCCACGGCCCAGATCCCCCGGTGCTTCGCAATGAAGGCGAACTTCACGTCGACTCCTTCGCGAAGTAGGCCGCGGCTTTTTTTAGGATGTCTCGTTCAGCCTTCAGCTTGAGCACCTCGCGCTTAAGTCGCGCGATCTCCAACTGCTCGGGCTTCATCTGACCCTGGCCGGGAAACGCCTGCTGCGGATCAGCAGCCAGTGCCTTCACCCAATTGCGCAGCTGTGTCGGATGAACGTTCAGGTCCTGCGAGGCTTGCGCATACGAGACCCCGCGATCTCTGATCAGGCGCACAGCCTCAAGTTTGAATTCCCGCGTAAACCTTCGTCGCTCCATGACTCACCTCCGGTCCCATAAAAACACCTAACTCGGTGTCTTCGGAACCGGGTGCAGGCCAAACCAACGAATTAACCGCTCCTCTTGGCTGCTGATCAACGCGTTCAGTGGATAGAGCATCAGGGCCCGGACGCCCGTAAGATTGTCTCGCCCACCTCCCGATAATCGTATTAAACGGTCAAGAATTGGCGCGAGAAAGCATTCGGTCTTGCCGGATCCCGTTCCGCTGGACACGATGACAGAAATCGGGTCAGAACCGGTAAGAAGTCGCCACGCACCAACCTGGTGTGCATACGGCGGCAGTGCGACCTTTCGAAGAGTTCTCGACCGTACACTCAGAAAATAGCTCGGATCCCAGCTTATCCCACCCGCCGTCGAAGGGTTGCCAAGGGAATGCACCTTCCAAAAACGGCTCAGCAAGGATCAACTCCGGCCCACCGACCGCGTTGAGCACCGTATGAATATGATTGCTCAGGGTTCGGGATTTCAGCCGCGCCATGCTTGTGATGGCATCAGCTGAATCGTGAGGAAGTCGCTCCAAAAGCCGCCGCAGGTCGATCATCACTTTCCCTCGTAACGCGAGACCGAAGAACTTGAATGAGCTCGCAAAACCTCCAGGGCCGCCGGGGCAACCAACTCGAAATAGTCGGGGTCAAACAGCCAAGCTTCGCGACAGCGCCGCACCGTGCCCGGATTTGGAACGACACGCGATTCGGCGCAGAGCGCGGCAACGTGAGGAGCAGCGATTAGATCCGCGAACAATTTGTCGAATTGGTTCCAAGGTCCTTGGCGATCGCCCAATAATCGACGGAGATCCAATCGACTGGATCGGTTGCCCCCGTCGATTGTTCGGCGCACTAAATTTGTCGCGGCCAGCCGAAAGCCATCTTGCCTGTTAGAAATCTGCGAGCCTCTACAAAGGCGCGCGACGAGACTGGCATCTAATGTCGGATGTTCAATACAGGCTTTCGTACTTGCTAGTGTTATGAATGCCGCTCTGACATGAGCGCTCAGCGATGGCGCTAGGTCGACGATCTCGCCGAGTGCTGTTGCTGTCATCCGTATCGCCTCTCTCGGATCAATTCCGATGGTCTTTAGTTTCTCTGCGACAATTGCCACGCGATGTGTGAAGCCACTAATCCAATCATTCACTGACGTGACGCACCATAGGAAAGGAAATTCGCGCTGTAAATTTAATATCGCGCTCCGTTCATCAAGCGACTCGCACATGGCCAATATCAAGACGGCTCCAGAGCCAGCCTGGGATACGACACGAAGGACATCGAAGGTACACATCGGCAAAGCGTGCTCGCGCGCCGCGACGGCGGTATCGATGACGAGCCGGTGATCTTCCGCCTGCAGCGCCGAGGGTACTTTCAAAGCTTTCGAAGCAGTTGTTCCTCTGACTCCGCGTATCGGCGATACTAACGGCATTACGCAATCCCAACCCCGTCGGTGCCGACCTAACGGATGCCTCTGCTTCGGATACCACGCGTGGCCTCAGAACCTGACCATCCGAGCCCGTCCAAATACGAGCCACGGACCCGCACCCAGCGAGCTGGTCAGCGTGCCGATGGAGTTCATCACGAATAACTCAGCGACAAAAGTGTTTGTTCGTCTTGGGTTGACCAACGAACACGCTTGAACTTCATTTAATTCAAGTAGAGAAAGCTTTGATGTGGAAAATGGTCCCGTATGCGACCGACCGTAAGGACCGGGTCCAAATCATACCAGCGGACTTCTGCCGCTCGGTCGCTTCCCCCGAGCCAAGAAAGCCTGACTTGGGCATCGAGGCTCCCGGTACTTCCCAAGAGATGGCGAATATCATCCGCGTAACCTAAAAGAGGCGTATCACCATCCACGGCTCGCGAAAATCCGATGGTACGTCCTTCGCTCAATTCGGAAAGCTCAAACGAGATGTAACTCGCACTGGCGGCAAATAGTCGGTAGCCGTGTAGGCGGTTAACAGACAATCTGGCGCGGGGTTGAGCGCAGCGTCCAAGCGGCTCTATCAAAGCGCGCTCAAGGGTCGGGTCGCCGATCCGAACATCGGCCGTGGCTTCCCAGATGAGTTTCAATTCCACGGTCCTACCAGGCTCGACCCGGCTCATGTCAATCGTGGCCGTATCGGCGCCGCGTTGGACAGTCAGGGGCGTGGGAGCGGCCGCGGTGATCGATGCACCTTCCAGACCTTCGACTAATAAACTTCTGGTTTTTGGGTCTCCTCGAATTGAGAAAGTCTTCGGGAAGAACAAGAGCCCTGTTCCATGCCCTAATTGTCCCATCGTGCCGGACTCCTATGTCGATCTCTCCAAACGGTCTTTCGTCGAGCAAAGTCTTCCATCGTCCACGACCTTTGGGACGCCACGACAGATCGCGGCCTCTTTTCTCCTGATAGACGCCATCCGTGTAGAGCCAAGCTCGAGGAAATCCAAGAAACGCTTGGCCCATCAAGCCTCTTACGGTCTCGCCCATTATCATCAATTGTTGTCTCTCTTCCCGTTCGGCCCCGGCCTGCCAAACCAAAACCTCGCCATCGATTGCCATCCGGGCCATACCAGCGAAAGCCATTACTCGGTGACCCGAGTTTTGGCATCGACCGAGGTCAGTGGCGGGGGGGTCGAAGACAATCCGTTCCATGTCCTCGCAATGAGCAGCAACAGCGAGCCAGGGCTGTTTACTGCGCATTGGCGAGATGCCGAGCGCCACCAGCTCGCTTACTTGATCGGGGGGACCCGGAGATCTTGGTTCAACACGACGATCGCCCCAGCCAAAGACTCGCCGCCGAGGGCGGGGAATTCGTCGATGATTCGATCACCCAAGCGCGCGCCGAGCATGACCTCATGCCCAAATTCAAACGCGACGTCGAGTTTAGAGATTAAAGGTCGAAGTTCCCAGGACTCGGCATCTTCGAATGCGACTCGCTCAAGCGCGGCGATCGGACGGGATACCGAATCCCGCCAGCACACCACGCGGGACCAGACGAATTCGTGACTCATCGCGAAGATGATCTCGCAAGGCGCCGGGGAGGCGGACGCCTTCGATCGCGCCTGTAAGCTGAATTGTGAGATGCGAGATCCACGAATGGTCGCTCCGACGCAGGCGCGTCGCCAAGAGTGCTTGCGAGCCGTCGGTGGTCGAGCGCAGCATGTCTCACGAGAGCCTTAATATCTTCCTCTTCCACTTCAAACGGCAGAGTATTTCTCCAATTGGCCTGCCGAGCATCGAGGATTGCGATTGGATCAATCTGATTCTCATCTGCCGATAATAATGTACGGAGTCGGCGACTGCGGTACCATAATTCCACCGAAGCATCAATCATGACCCGCACTAGATTGTCGGAATTGACGCGCCACGCTTCACTTGTCACCGCGTCGCGAGCCTCGATGCCTCGTTCTATCAGGAGTACGCTCTTGCGCAGCCAGCCGGCTATCCGGGGATGATCGCGAATAGCTGCCGCCGGAAATCCCGCCTCGCTGACAATGGAGAGAATCCAGTTACCATCGCTGGGCGGCCGACGGCCCCACATTCGAAGGCCGGTCTCTCACCGATTTGCGAATTTCCGCATAACGTATCTCGGCACTTTGGTGTTCGGCTCCATACCGGATGCCGAGGTCCGCTAGAGGTCGGATCCAATCCCAGTGTCCGCCTTCCCGATCGCGACGAAACCATTCCGACACGAAGGCAACGAAAAGCGCTCGCCCAAATGGAGTCTTCAACCAAAATAAGTGACTGCTTCTTAGGTCCTCACGAATCATCTGATATTCTTCGCGAGTAAAGCGGTAGGAGTAGAGGGCGCGACCGTCCGGCCGGACTAACCCTCTTCCATCGAGAAGTCGTGTAAAGCGCACCTCCAATCTGGAGCGCGGTGCGATAACTTTATTTTCAGTTCTCCTAGACATGAGTCCCTAAAGCTTCAGTATCTGGTTCTACCGTTTTCCGCGTACAGACTTTAACTAGGGCACTCATGCCTTTTTCTTGCTCCCCCTTCCCTTTCCTTTTCTTCTCTTTTCTCTCTCTCCCTTCACTCCCCCTTTTTTTTTTTTTTCCTTTTTGGCCATAATTGTGAAGCTTCACATCGTTGTTACGCCACGCGCTATCCTGTCGCCGAGAAACAGAGTTCAAGCTTGCGCTCGGAGCTCGTTGCGCCATTTTTCGATCAAGCGGACGGTAGCGCAAACCCTACTCGCGGCATTGGGGTCGCAGCGTAATCATTAGCATGCGCGAGATGATCTCGGAGAGTTTCGAACCTTCTTCATTTCGCCTTCGAATCCTGTCGCTCTGGCTGCAAACCGCGGACTTTTGCGTACGATTGTCACTTTGTCGCAAAATTGGGTGAAAAGCAGTGCATCCACAAGTCCATCATGGAAACTTGAATTGTCCATTCGTGTTTAAGCTTTTCCCGCCTGCCAGGGGCTAGGCGTTCAAGCCATGCGTCGGTACCGTTGAAATTCTGGCGGATCGCGTTCGCCATCGTATCTTCACAATCGCAAACCAGTCCGAAGAGGGCGGCCCGCACCGGCAGTCGTTGAAGATCTGAAATGCTGACTAGTCCGCTGATCTGGTGTCCGGATACAATAAGCCGACACCTCTGGCGATCGTCATCGCGGACAAAAGCAAGAATGCTTGCATTGGCACCAATCAGATTCGCGTCCGAGAGCCGGTGCATGACCGTGCCGACAATTTCGGTATTGGCTACTACTTTGAGGCAATGCTCAATTTCGATCAGTCCGATTATTCTGCCGCTACTACCAGCCTTGGCGGTTGCAGCCTCGACGACGGGTAGGAAATCGAACTGCTTAGGCCGAGTGCGCCGCACGACCGTCGCTAAGTGGCTCGTCTTCGACGCAGGTAGCAAAATCTGCGCGCTTGGTCGCGATCAGATCTACCGTAAGGCCATTTTGAAGGGCATCAAGCGTTGCGTGGGGCGCATCGATCGAACTGGCCGCCCACTGATGGGGTGAGTGCTGCTGATCGCTGATCATCACGAATTGACCTCGCTCGAAGAAGACAGGTTCTGGCATCCGCGATGCACGGTCTCAACGCTCGTATGATCTTCGGCAGTATGGCCAAATCTGCCGACGGCGGCCCGCCCGCGCCATGATGAGCGCTTCAAGACCTTTTTCGCTGGTATTGGTCTTCATGCAGATCTGAGGCCCCGCCCTGCTCGCATGTCGTGAGTCTTCGGCCATCGCGACAAAGCCACACCAAGATGGCGCGCATATCTGCGACAATCGTTTTGCCTAGATCGGTCACCTTTGCAAAGTGCAGCGGCCGCGCGCGGCGGCGCGGCAGATGCCTCCAGCACCAGATCGTCGCCGTCGATCCCGAGACGGATGCCGGCGGCGCGCGCTCCTGAGGGCCTCGGCCGCGCTCAAAGCCGTGCCCTCGAGCCCGGCGCAGATTGGGGCGGGGGATTTGCGTCCGCACCGTCCGCAGCGTTCCGGCCGTTGGTTTTCAATGGGTTGGCGCGGACGGTCGGAGCGTTGCCTTTTCTGCTACCGTCCGCATCGTGGGCTACCGTCCGCAGGGACTGAGCCGCGAAGCCATTGGCCGAATTGGATTTCGGCATGGACGCGGACGATGCGGACGGTGCGGACGGTTGCGCCCCGGCGTTTTCTGGCGCAGCGGCGGCGTAGTGATGTTGATGGTGCGGGCCGCGCCCGACCTTCCTTCTTGAAGGCGATCTCGATGCCGATCTTGCGCAGGAAGGTCGCCGCCCGGCGCAGCCGGCCCGCCAGCGCCCGAGGGCTATCCGGCCAGGTCTTGGACTTGGCGACGCGCTCGCCCGCCGCCTCGGCCAGGGCGCCCAGAAGGTCCGAGGCGGTTCCCGTCCACTCCGTCCGCGTCGCCATCACGGCGCGCACGGCGGCGGCGATCGGGTCGGCGTCGATCACGCCCTCCACCGCCTCGTCGCGGTTGCCGCAATAGGCCGACCAGAAAGTGCCGGCGGGCCAGAGCGCCGTCTCGCAGGCCGTCGCCCACAGCGCGAAATCCGCCATGCGCGGCAGCTTCTCCAGCCGCGTCTCGGGCAGCCGCTTGAGTCCCTCCACCACCGCGTCGAGCAGCACGCCGAGGATGCGCGGGCGTTCGGCCTCGAAGGCGGCCCACAGTTCCGCCTCGGGGCGGCGGCGTTCCTCCGGGATTGGCTCCAGCGTCAGGAACACGGCGCGGTCGGCGAGATCGGGCCGCGTCACGATGTCCTCGATGCCGTTCAGGATCACCGGCCGGGCGGCGTCGAACAGCACCTCGTCCTGATCGGTGTAAAGCTGGCGCACGGCGAAGCCGCCGCCGGTCGCCAGCCGGCAAAGCGTGTCGGAAATCCAGGCCGGCAGGCCCGACACGTTGTCGAAGGCGAGCACATGGCCGTTGCTGGCGGCGATGAACAGGTCGCGATCCTCGCGCGGCAGGGCCCGCAAGGCGCGGTATTCGGATCGAGCAGCGCCCGCAGGATCGCCGAGAAGGTGGACTTCGCCGATCCCTGCTCGCCCGACAGCACGATCACCGGATAGGGACCGCGATTGCGCAGGCACGCCAGCACCCAGGCGACCACCAGCACGAAGTCGGCGTCGGACTGGACGTTGAGGAAAGGACGCAGCGTCTCGACCGAACCGCCGCGCACCGGCATCGGCAAAGGCTGCATTCCGGCGGCGCGACGGAAGCGCACCGGCGGATTGTCGATCACGCGCCAGCCGGTGGCATCGATCTCCACCGCCCGCCAGGTCTCGTCGCCAAGATCGAGGTAGAGCCGGCCGTCCAGCCCGCCGACGCGGATATGGACCGTGCGTTCGGGCGCATCGAAATGCGCCTTGGCCTCGATCACGTTCAGCGCCGATTGCAGCGCCTCCGAACTCGGCGCGCCCTGCGTCGCCTCGAAGAAGCGGCGCGCCAGCCAGCGGCGAAAGCCTTTGGCGCGGATCGGCCAGGTCTCGCGGTGGCCGTTGATGTCGAGATCGGCAAAGCCGGTGCCGTCCGGCGCGTGGAACAGCTCGGCCGACTTGCGCGAGTTCGATCAGGATATCGGCCTGCGTCGGGCCGCGCCCGCCCGCCTCGCCGTTTTCCTCGGCGATGGCCTCGTCGAGCGCCGTCACCCGGCAGCCGGCCTTTTTCAATTGCGCCCGCAGCGCCTCGAACGCGGCGCGGTCGTCCTTCTTCAGCGCGGCGAGCCGTTCCAGCACCTCGGGCGCGAAGGGCGCGCCGGGATCGGTCGCGGTCTTCTCGACCAGTCCGTCCAGCGGGTCGCGAATATCCTCGGCCGCGTCGATGGCGTCGGCGATCAGCTTCTCGGCTTCACTCGGATGGTCGGTGTTCATCGCGCGCCCTCCTCGATGCGGGGCGCGCGGCCCATCAGCAGATCGTTGAAATCCATCCCTGCGGCGGGCGGGCGATGCGCACGCGGCGGCCCTCGCGCTTCCAGCGCCAGGCGCAATCCTGCGCCGCCGCTTCGCCGGGATCGTCGCCATCGGCGAGCACGATCACGTCGCGCACATCGCGTCGGCAGATCGAGAGCGCGAAGGCCCGAGGTCGAGAGCGCCGCCCAGGCCGGATGGCCGGTCGCCTGCATGGCGGCGAGGCAGGTCTCGATGCCCTCGCCGACCATCAGCACATCGCTCGGATCGGCGAGCCGCACCGCGCCGCCACGGCAGGGGCCGAGCATCATCTTCTGCGGATCGACCGGCGCTTTGCCGGCGCCGTCGCGGGCGAGAAAGGTGCGATGGATCGCGAGCGGCGTATTCGTCGACGCCGCGCGTCACCAGCGCGACCATCGCCGGCCAAATGCCGCCCGAGGGATGCTTCAGGCCGCGATGGAAGCGGAGCGTCGGCGGCGGTGGAAGATGCAGGCCGCGCGAGAGCAGATAGGTTTCGACGAGCGTGCCGCTGCCGGCGTCGCGGCTTGCCAGATGGCGAGCGCGGCCCCGCTGCGCTTGGCGTCTTCGCGATCCGGCTGCTCGCGCAACGGGATGCGGCGCCGGGCGCGGAACCGGCGCTGGCGCCGGCCGTCCTCCCACAACCCGCGGCGCCGGAACGGCGATGACCCGCCCCTGGTCGCAGCCCGCATGGCAGCGCACCAGCACCTTGCCGTCGTCGGCGTCGCGGATCGAGAGGCTCGGCTTGCGATCGTCATGGGCCGGGCAGCGCGCCATCCAGCCGCCGCCTGCCTTTCGCCCGCCGAGGGCCTTGGCGATGGTTTCAGCGCTCATGGCGCGCCTTCTTCCTACTTGCGGCGGCGATAGGCTCGCCCGCGCTTTAGCCTCGAAGCGATGGCAGCCGGCGCTATCAACGCCGGCGAGTTATCCGTGGCCCTGGGCGGGAGCCCGGGGTTTCCATGTTTTTCAGGCAGGCGAGTTGCGTACGTCGTCCCGATGGCGGCGACGATCGGAGCCACGGCATCGAGCATCTGATGCAGTGCGGCCTTCGGTACGAAAAGCCGGCTGCCGATTCTCATGACCGGAAGTTCTCCGCGCTGAGCGGCCTCGTACAGGCGTGTCTCGAAAGGCCGATCAAGGCACCCGCCTCTGGCACGCTGTAAGTGAGAGCGCCACGCTCAAAAGCCGGCGGCCTAGCGGCCTTGGCAGCGGCACTGTTCGTCTTCCGCATTGCCATGTTGGCTCCCTATTTTGTATTACGAAGCGTAATTGGCAATCTAGCTATCGTTGACGCTCCTTTACCGTCAAGCTACATGATGTAATAAAAGTATAGTTCGTAGGATGAACGAGCCATGCTGAAGAAAAAAACAGGGCGTCCGCCGGGCGGCGAATATGCGGAAAAAAAGGCGGTGATGAATTTCAGAATCCGCCCCACACCCGGCGACTGTTAGAACAGGCTGCGCGGGCAAGCGGCCCAGAAACCTGAAGCCAAGAAACGGAACATCAATTGCGGCGGGCTCTCGTGGACATGGGCACAGGGCCCACTCATGCGCTTATGAGCCTGATTGCGCGCTCGATTGATTCGATCGTAAATCTTAAAGATCAGAGCGCCCATTGGATGTCTGATCCCTATCTTTTCGCGAAAGCTCGCGACGCGGTCGAAGCGGCTTTCGAATTACTGCGACCGCAAGAACCGTTGCCCGCCAATGAGGATGAATTTGGCGGCGCAGGACAAGGCAAGTTCGCACTGGTTTCGAGGTTTTACCACCTGCAAGTCGCGGACCCGACCACCCCTCTCACGGAGCAGATTCCATATCAGCGTGCGATGGTGATGCTTAAGCGCGAACTTGGTGCTCTCTACTGATCGTCCCGTCATTTGGGGTATGACTGCAGAGCAGCATCGCAGGGTGCGCGATCTCTCCCGCGAACTCATCCCACTCATGCGCAAGGATGCCAATGCACTGACGCCGGCAGAAAGGCGCAAGCTTGGGGACGGGTGGAGCAAAATTGCAGAGATAGGAAATCAGGCGCCATCGCATGGCCAGCCGCCACAAAAACGGAAAAGGAGCAAATCGTGAGTGGGCACATCCAACGCCGTGGCAAGGCAAGTTGGCGGCTCAAATTCGAGGTCGACCGCGACCCAGTAAATGGGAAACGCCGTATTCAATATGTCACGTTCAGGGGCACGAAGAAGCAGGCCGAAGGCGAATTCATTCGCCTACTGGCGGCTCGCAATGCCGGCACGCTCATTGAGCCCACTAAGGTGACGGTTGCCGACTATATGCGCTCCTGGATTTCAGAAGCCGAGGTCGTTTCGGTTTCGCCGAAAACAGCCGAGCGATACAGACAGTTGATCGAAAATCAGATTGTGCCCCATCTCGGTATGCTCTCTCTGCAAAAGTTGAAGGGAGCGCACATCGCAAGTTGGCACGCAAAACTGGTGAAGGAAGGCGGACGGGACGGACTGCCGCTGTCACCACGTACGGTCGGTCACGCGCATCGCGTGCTGCACAAGGCGCTCGCCGATGCGATGAAGCGTGAACTACTGCTCCGCAACGCCGCTGCCCTCGAACCACCCCCCAAGGTCCCTATCGAGGAAATGAAAATTCTCGGCGCCGATCAGGTCAAGGCTGTCCTCGCAGCGATGCGCGATACCCCAATCTTCCCTCAGATCATCTTGCTTCTTTCGACTGGCATGCGACGAGGCGAGGTTATGGGTTTGCAGTGGGGCGATATCGACCTTGAGGATAAGAAGGTTCAGATCGAGAGAGCGATCGAAAAAACCAAGAAGGGACTTCGAATTAAATCGCCCAAGACACGTCACGGCCGGCGCGTGCTGGCGCTTCCCGATGTAGCCGTTAAGGTCCTGAGGCAGCATCGCAAGGCGCAGCTTGAGCAGCGCATCGCCCTTGGCGCTGGCCGTCTCCAAGATAAGGCATTTGTTTTCGGTACGATCGAGGGAGAAGTCCGAGATCCCGATCGCTTGACGCAGGATTGGAAGCGCTTCACTGCCGCGCGCAACCTGCCCAAAGTGACGTTACAGGCCCTTCGGCACAGCCATGCGTCGGCGCTCATCGCCTCCGGCACCGATCCGGTGACCGTCGCCCAAGCAATCGATGCGATTTTCGGCAAGGATTTGAATTGAAATACAGCGGGTGCCAATCCGGTGCCAATTGCTCGATCCGCCCGCAGATGAGCCGCTGCGAACTAACTCACCAAATGCCAGAAAATTGGATAATTTTTCAAATGCTTGGCGGAGACGGAGGGATTCGAACCCTCGATACGCCTTGAGAGCGTATAACGGTTTAGCAAACCGCCGCCTTCAGCCACTCGGCCACGTCTCCTGTACTCGCCGATATGCCCGAGACCACGCCAACTGGCAAGGGAGACGAATGAAGCCGACCAAGACCTGTAGCCCGGATGAGCGAAGCGACATCCGGGGAAAGCGCCACTCAAGGCGCATCGCCGTCCCGGATATCGCTTCGCTCATCCGGGCTACATGGACGGCGAGGCGAAGCGGACGCGGCCGCTCGCCCTCACCCGTCGGTCGTCTGCGTTGAGCTAATGCTTGAGCCAGTCGCGGGCGGCGCGTTGCGCGGCGGCGATCTCCGTGTCGGACATTTGCGCCGCGATTTCGCGACGCAGCCGCGCGGCATCTGCATTGCCGCGCATTGCCGCGAGATTAAACCACTTGTGCGCCGACACGTAATCGGTCGGCACCTCGGCGCCGGTCGAATACATCATGCCGAGGTGGAAGAACATGTCTCCCGACGCTTCCCCGAAGCTGCCGTTCTCGATTGCCGCTAGTTCCATACGTCCCATGTTTGGCCTCCCCCGGCCGATGCGCTTGCGCCGCCGCTGATCGCGGGCGATCTCCGTTCCGGAGCGTCGCGATCATCGCGATAAATTTTGAATCGTGCTTTAAGCAGCGCGATGAATCGAGGGTGAATGCCTCAAGGGCTGGCTAACGCGGCAACCGATCGTTAATCACGGAAAGCCTTGTAAATCCGCGTGTCACGCTTGGTGGTGAGGACGCGCTAACCGTGCCGCTTGAGAGCGGAGTAACCATCAGCGCGTTCGCGCCTTACCACCCGGGCATGCCGCCGTGATCGACGGCGGTCGCGGGCTGACACTTCGGCGCTGGGCCAAGCCAGAGTAATCGCGCGCATCATCTTGGATGAGGTGAAATGCTGAGCCGCAGCCGCCGGTGTTTGCGGGCATTCATACTCAGCGACGAACAGACGATTTGAAAATACGGACTGCCCTGAAAACAGAGAACCGTGAGGTCCGCGCAACGAGACCCCTAAAAAACCGAGGCGTCGGCGAGGTATCCGAGGCCCAAGACCTGCCAGCGGATTGCGCTGACGACAAGGTGCGAACTCCGCACCTCATGCCCCGAACAGATCCGATCGGATGTCCGGGAGGTTCAAGTCTCAGTCTCGCCGACGCCTTCCGTCGCCGACCCCGGCGTCATCTCAACCGACTGCATCGCGATTTCGCGCTTGGCAATCTTGCTGGAGATGTCGCCGGTCTAATCGCTATGTCGCCGACTGGCTCGGAGCGGATCGCCCCGACGCTCACTTACTTCTTCTTCTTCGCTACCTTGCGCTTTGCAGGAGCTTTCTTCTTCGCGGCGGACTTCGCCTTTGCCTTCTTCACCATGCTGCCCTCCTAGCCAAGTCTCTTGGCGGATGTCGCATCAGCACCTACGCAAATCGTAAGCGCTGCACTTCGATTACTACAGCACAACAAAAAAAACAGCTTCCGCATTAACGAAACGTGTACGGCGAGGCCTCTCGCGCGTGTCGTCGCGTGTCGCGCATCGTCGTCGCGCGCGATCCTTCGCGAGAATGCGATCGCAAGATCGCTTCGTGTGCACCTTCGCATCGCAGTTGCAGAAAGCCCTGTGAATTGGGCACAATTGCCGTGTGTCGAAGTTTGCGGTGATGAGCGCGAACGCCCCCTTGACAGCATTTTTTTCGAAGCGCCGTCGCGCGAAATCGCGCGCGCGGATGCGTTTCCGCGCCTCGAAAAAAAATGTGAGCAATTGCCGTCCGATGGGTCGATTCAGCGATCGCGTGATCACGAATCGCGCGAATCGGTCTTCCAATTCGCAGATGCAGACTCTGATTCTGCGTCAGCGAAGGCCCGAGTCGAGACGCCGCGACGGCATTGCGAGCATCATGGTCGACAAAAAATCCGCCGATCGATCGCTTCACGGCGACCACTTCGTTCGCGCGCGAGACGCGCGGCGCTCGTCAGATGCCGAGCTTCTCTTTGAGGAGCGCGTTCACGGCTTGCGGGTTCGCCTTGCCGCCGGACGCCTTCATGACCTGGCCGACGAACCAGCCGAGCATCGTGGGCTTCGCCCGCACTTGCGCGACCTTGTCGGGGTTGGCCGCGACGATCTCGTCCACCATTGCGGCGATCGCCGCCGTGTCGGTGACCTGGATCATGCCGCGCGCGGCAACAATCGCGCGCGGATCGCCACCCTCCGCCCAGACGATCTCGAACAGATCCTTCGCGATCTTGCCGGAGATGGTGCCTTCGGCGATGAGATCGAGGATGGTGCCGAGCTGCGCCGCCGAGACCGGCGTATCGGCGATGCCCTTGCCCTCCTTGTTGAGACGGCCGAACAGCTCGTTGATGACCCAGTTTGCGGCGAGCTTGGCGTCTCGTGCCGTTTTGTCGCCACCTTTCGCCACCGCCTCGAAGTAGTCGGCGCTCTCCCGCTCGGCGACAAGGACATCGGCATCGTAGGCCGCAAGCCCGTAGGCCGACATGAACCGCGCCTTCTTCTCGTCCGGCAACTCGGGAAGCGCGCGGGCGAGTGCGTCGACGTAGTCCTGGGTCAACTCCAGCGGCAGCAGGTCGGGGTCGGGGAAGTAGCGATAGTCATGAGCCTCCTCCTTGGTGCGCATCGAGCGTGTCTCGTTGCGGGCGGGATCATAGAGCCGCGTCTCCTGCTCGATCTCGCCGCCATCCTCGAGGATCGCGATCTGGCGGCGGGCCTCGCAGTCGATCGCCTGCCCGACGAAACGGATCGAGTTCACGTTCTTGATCTCGCAGCGGGTGCCGAGCGGATCGTCCGGGTGGCGCACCGAGACGTTGACGTCGGCGCGCAGGCTTCCCTTCTCCATGTCGCCGTCGCAGGTGCCGAGATAGCGCAGGATGGCGCGCAGCTTGGTGAGGAACGCCTTGGCGTCGTCGGCGGAGCGCAAGTCGGGCTTCGACACGATCTCCATCAGGGCGACGCCGGAGCGATTGAGATCGACGTACGAGAGCGTCGGATGCTGGTCGTGCAGCGACTTGCCGGCGTCCTGCTCGAGATGAAGCCGCTCGATGCCGACGCGAATGGTCTCGTGCGGCAGATCGACCGTGACCTCGCCTTCGCCGACCACGGGCGATTTGTACTGGCTGATCTGATAGCCCTGCGGCAGGTCCGGATAGAAATAATTCTTCCGGTCGAACACCGAGCGCAGGTTGATGCGCGCCTTGAGGCCGAGCCCGGTGCGCACCGCCTGGGCGATGCACTCCTCGTTGATGACCGGCAGCATGCCCGGCATCGCGGCATCAATCAGCGACACATGGGAATTCGGCGCGGCGCCGAACGCCGTCGCGGCGCCGGAGAAGAGCTTCGACCGGGACGTGACCTGGGCGTGGACTTCCATGCCGATCACGACTTCCCAGTCGCCGTCCGCGCCTCTGATGAGTTTGTTGGGAGCCGGAGCGTCCATTGCGGTCCACCGTAGAATTCACCGTCCAAAATGGATGGATTTGTCAAAATGGCAAGGGCGGCGCGGCGAGCGCTGCCTGACTGTAGCCCGGATGAGCGCAGCGACATCCGGGGGGCGGCGCCAAGCCGGCCGACCGCCGACACATATCGCAAAGCTCACCCGGATATCGCTGCGCTCATCCGGGCTACGTATCCGTCAGCGGGATGGCTGCGCGTTCGGCGTCGAGGGCACCGGTGGCGGCGCGCTTGCCGGCGGTGCGGTACCAATAGCGCGCGTTATCGAGATCGCCTTCGGCGCGATGAAGATAGGCATGGACCCAGGCGCAGTCGGCGTCGTCATGGACCATGACCATCTCATGCGCGGCGTTCCAGTCGTCCTTCTCGGCCCACCACAACGCCTGCAGCGCCGCGGATAGTCGGTTGGCGGCTTCCGTTTCGACAGCGAGTGACGAAAGGCGGCGCCCTTCACCACCATCGCTCCGGCGCAAATCGGCCGGCGGCTTCCTCGAGCTTCGCGCCGAGGGCGAACAAGGTCTCCTCGTCGAACGGCCGCCCGATGAGTTGGAGGCCGAGCGGCAGACCCGTCGCATCAAGACCGCCGGGTACCGAAATGCCTGGAAGCCCCGCCATGTTGACCGTCACCGTGAACACGTCGTTGAGGTACATCTCGATCGGATCGCCGCGCCCCTTTTCGCCGACGGCGAACGCGGCCGATGGCGTGGTCGGCGTCAGGACGGCGTTGACGCCCGCCGCAAAGCCCGCGTCGAAGTCGCGCTTGATGAGCGTGCGCACTTTCTGCGCCCGCAGGTAATACGCATCGTAGTAGCCGGCCGAGAGCACGTAGGTGCCGATCATTACCCGCCGGCGCACCTCCTTGCCGAAGCCTGCGGCGCGGGTCGCTTCGTACATCTCGATGATGTCGCGCCCCCCGATACGCAGGCCGTAGCGCACGCCGTCGTAGCGGGCGAGGTTCGACGAGGCCTCGGCCGGCGCGACGATGTAATAGGCCGGCAGCGCGTATTTCGTATGAGGCAGGCTGACGTCGACGATTTCGGCGCCGGCGGCCTTGAGCCAATCTGCGCCGCGCTGCCACAGCGCTTCGATTTCGGCGGACATGCCGGCGACGCGGTATTCGCGCGGGATGCCGATCTTCATGCCTTTGACGGAACGCGTCACGGCGGCCTCGTAGTCGGGCACGGCGATGTCCATGGACGTGGTGTCCTTGGGATCGTGGCCCGCCATCGACCGCAGCAGGATCGCGGCATCGCGCACGGTGCGGGCGAATGGGCCGGCCTGATCGAGGGACGAGGCAAAGGCGATGATGCCCCAGCGCGAGCAGCGGCCGTAGGTCGGCTTGATGCCGACGATGCCGGTGTAGGCCGCAGGCTGGCGAATGGAACCGCCGGTGTCGGTCGCAATCGCGCCAAGGCAAAGGTTCGCGGCGACGGCAGCAGCCGAACCGCCCGATGAGCCGCCAGGCACGATCTTCGCGTCGGAGCCACGGCGCCGCCACGGCGACACGACGGGGCCAAAGCAGGACGTCTCGTTCGACGAGCCCATGGCAAATTCGTCGTGGCTCACCTTGCCGAGCATCACGGCGCCGTCGCGCCACAGATTGGCGCCGACGGTCGAACTCATAGGTCGGAACGAATTTCTCCAGCATGCGCGAGCAGGCCGTGGTGGGCACGTCCTTGGTCGCGAACATGTCCTTGACGCCGAGCGGCAGGCCCGCGAGCGGCCCGCCTTCACCCTTGGCAAGGGCAGCGTCGGCGCGCTCCGCCATCGCGAGCGCGGCGTCAGGTGTTTCCAGAACGAAGGCATTAAGCGCGCGGGCCGCCGCGACTTCCGCGACGTGGGCCTTGGTCAATTCGACGGCAGAGAATTCCCGCTTGCGCAAGAACTCGCGGGCTTGCGCAAGCGTCAGCGAAGTGAGGTCGCTCATTCCGAGCGCGGCTCCTCACAGCGGAAATTCGTTGAATCCTGCGGCGAGGCTTTCGCCGCTTCTTCCCAGAGTCCTTTGACGTCGCCGGGCGAGACGCTTTTCACGTCTCCCGCTGTGAGGGACGTCGAATCTGGCTCGGCAAGGGGCGATGTTGCCCCAAGAGCCGAACTGCCATCAGCGGCCTGGGCTGGCGCCTTGGCCTCTTCCCACGCGCCGAACCACATGGCGTCCATTTCGCAAGCGAGGCACATCAGGCGCCCTCCTCCGGGACCGACTGCTCGGCCGGCTCCTCACAACGGAAATTTGTCGTTTCGACCGGTTCGGGCGGCCGGATATCGATCGCCCACGCGGTCGGAGCCTTCTGGGCCGGCCGCCAGAACTTGCCGCCGGCCTTGTTGAAATAGGCCACGAATTGGGCCGGGAATTCGTCGCATCCCTCACACATTATTCCACCACCTTGGGCACGACGAAATAGTGATCGCTCGCGGCCGGCGCATTCCTGAGGATGTCGTCGGCGATGTCGCCGTCGGTAACGACGTCAGCACGCTTTTTCATGGTCATGGGCATCACCGAGGTCATCGGCTCGACGCCGGTGATATCGACCTCCAGCAATTGCTCGACGAAAGCCAGGATCGAGTTGATCTCGCCCTTGAGATGTTCGACCTCCTCGTCCTTGACCGCAATGCGCGCGAGATGGGCGATCTTGCGCACCGTCGCGGTATCAACGGACATCTTCGTACCCTCAAGGAGACCAGCGCCCAGCCTATAGCAGACCGGCTTTCGCGGCCGCAACCCGACGGATTTACGGGAAAAACCGCGCCGATGGAACCCGAACGGCCGGATTGCGTTTGGGTTCCCAGCGGTTGGGCACGCGAGAGACCTTGATGTCCGCTCTTATCGGAATTCTCATTACCTTCGTCGTCATTATCCTGGTGCTCTATCTCGTGAACATGCTGCCGATCGATGGCCGCGCCAAGATGATCGTGCGCGTGATCGTGATCATCATCGGCATCATCTCGCTGCTGAAGTACCTGATGGTCTTCTGAGCGCACGCGATAGCGACCCACCCGATCGACGGGGTTTCGCTTTTGCGCGCGCTCGCCTAATTGTTGGCGATGGCTCGCAAAGCACGTCCCGGCCTGTTCGACTCTCCAGCGGACCTCCTCGACTATGAGATCGTCCAGGAGCAGGCCTCGGCGCTGGGCCGGCTCGGCCGCGCGCTGGAGGCCGCGCTTGCCGCGCTGCGCGACTTCGATGCGGCGACACCTGCCCCGTCAGCGCCCGCCGACAAACGAGCACGCAATGCCCTTGTGGCGGACGCTGCCTATGCACTCTGGCTCTTCGTCGTCCAGCGCGAATCCTGCGGGCTGCGCGACAGCCGCGTCGTCATGCGCGACTATCAGGTCCCCTCGGAAGTGCGAAACAAGATGGGGATGAAGAGTCAGTAATCAGGGATCAGTAATCAGGGATCAGTAATCAGACTGCAGCGAACGCACATCTGAACACTGATCCCCTGATCCCTATCACCCACATGCCTGGGCTTCGGCGACCGCGACGGCGGTCATGTTGACGATGCCGCGTGCCGTCACCGACGGGGTGAGGACATGGACGGGTTTCGCGGCGCCGATCAAAATCGGCCCGACCGGCAGGGCATCGCCCAACACCTTGATGGCCTCGTAGGTGATGTTGGCGGCATCGAGCGTCGGGAAGATCAACACGTTCGCCTCGCCGCTCAGGCGCGAATGCGGGTAGACCTTCGCGCGTTCGGCCGGGTCGATGGCGGAGTCCGCGTGCATTTCCCCGTCGACCTCGAAGTCGACATTCATCTCGCGGATGAGCGCCGTGGCGCGCCGCATCTTCCGTGCCGACGGGGAATCGAAGCTGCCGAAATCGGAATGCGACACCAGCGCGATCTTGGGCTCGAGCCCGAACCGGCGCACATGGGCGGCAGCGAGCACCGCGGTCTCGGCGATCTCCCCGGCGGTCGGATCGGTCCGCACCTGAGTGTCGGCGAGGAAGAAGTGCCCCTTCGCGGTGATGAGGAGCGACAGCGCAGCAAAATCCGACACGCCGCGTCCGCACCCGATGATGTCGCGGATGTGCCGCAGGTGACCCATGAAGCCGCCTTCCACCCCGCAGATCGCGGTATCGGCATCGCCTGCGCGCACCATGCACGCGGCAATCACGGTCGCATTGGTGCGCATGACGGTCCGCGCCGCATCCGGGGTCACACCCTTGCGCCCGGCTGCCTCGATGTAGAGATCGACATATGGCCGATAGCGCGGGTCCTCCTGCGGATTGATGAGGATGAAATCCCGCTCCGGCTGGATGGCGAGGCCGAATTTTTTGAGCCGCGCCTCGATCACGGCGGGACGACCGATGAGGATCGGCCTTGCAAGCCCCTCCTCCAGCGCCACCTGCGCCGCGCGCAGCACGCGCTCGTCCTCGCCCTCCGCATAGGCGACGCGTTTCGGATCAGCCTTCGCCTTGGCGAACAGCGGCTTCATGATGAAGCCGGACCGGAAGACGAAGGCATTGAGGCGTTCGCGGTATTGCGCGATGTCGGCAATCGGGCGGGTCGCGACCCCCGATTTCATCGCCGCCTCGGCGAGCGCGGGCGCAATGCGCAGGATCAGGCGCGGGTCGAACGGGTTCGGAATGAGCGAGCCCGAGCCGAACGTCGGTGCCTCGCCGCCATAGGCGCGGGCCGCGACCTCTGACGGCGCTTCCCGCGCAAGTTCGGCGATGGCATCGACCGCCGCAATCTTCATCGCCTCATTGATCGAGGTCGCGCCGACATCGAGCGCGCCGCGGAAGATGTAGGGGAAGCACAGGACATTGTTGACCTGGTTCGGGTAGTCCGAGCGGCCGGTGCAGATCAGCGCATCGGGGCGTGCTTTCAGCGCCTCATCCGGCATGATCTCAGGCGTCGGATTGGCAAGCGCCATGATCAGCGGCCGCTCACCCATGCGCGCCGCCATCGCCGGCTTCAGCACGCCCGGCGCGGAAAGTCCCAGGAAAATGTCGGCGCCCTCGATCACCTCGGCGAGGGCGCGCTTGTCGGTCTTCTGGGCGTAGATGCTCTTCCACCGGTCCATCAGCTTGGCGCGGCCTTCGTAGACCACCCCTTCGATATCGGTGACCCAGATGTTTTCGCGTCGCGCGCCGAGCGAGACCAGGAGATTGAGGCAGGCAAGCGCCGCCGCGCCGGCGCCCGAGGTCACGATCTTGACGCGATCGAGCTTCTTGCCGGTCAGAAACAGCGCGTTCTTGATGGCGGCGGCAACAATGATCGCGGTACCGTGCTGGTCGTCGTGAAATACCGGGATCTTCATGCGCTGCTGCAGCCGCGCCTCGACCTCGAAGCATTCCGGCGCCTTGATATCCTCGAGGTTGATGCCGCCGAAGGTCGGCTCCAGCGCGGCCACCACATCGACGATGCGGTCGACCTCCTTGGCGTCGATCTCGATGTCGAACACGTCGATGCCGGCAAACTTCTTGAACAGCACCGCCTTGCCTTCCATCACCGGCTTGCCGGCGAGCGGACCGATGTTGCCGAGGCCGAGCACTGCGCTGCCGTTCGTCACCACCGCGACGAGATTGGCGCGGGCGGTCAGCGTCGCCGCCTCGGCGGGATCGGCCGCGATCGCCTCGCAGGCGACCGCGACGCCCGGGGTGTAAGCGAGGGCAAGATCGTGCTGCGTGCCGAGCGGCTTCGTCGACTGGATCGCGATCTTCCCGGGCCTGGGCGTGCGATGATAATGAAGTGCGCTCGCCCCGAGCTCGTCCGACACGTTGCTGGCCACGCGACCCCTCCTGTGAATCTCAGTGCACCATAAAGCAAATTCGCGGTGGGTTGATCCAGCGTCGGATTGAGATGCGAAGCGCTTGCCGAGGCTTCCCTTGACCTGCTTTGTGATAGAAGGCCGTCCGGCGAGATGGGCCGAACCTGCGGCGACTTTTGGGGGGCGTCATGAGGACCACGATGAGACATAAACTGGCAGGTTGCGCCTGCTGCGCGAGCGCGCCCCTGACCGTAACGGCCGCAAATCCAGACCGCCGGCAGTTCCTGGCTGCAGGGGTCGCTACGCTCGGGGTCGGCGCGGCAACGGTGCTCAAACCTTCGGCAGCGAGGTCCCAATCACCAGCGGCCGCTGCCCGGCGCATCGATGTGCACCATCACTTCATTCCGCCGTTCCACCGCGAGGTGCTGCTCGCCAATCGCGCCGGCGCCGGACTGCCGCCATGGTCGGTGGAAGCGTCGCTCGCGGACATGGACAAGGCCGGCGTCACGACCGCCATTCTTTCGATCAACCAGCCGGGCATCTGGTTCGGCAAAGTCGACGAAGCGCGCCGGCTTGGCCGCGACTGCAATGATTTCGCCGCGCGGCTCGTCAAGGATCATCCGGGCCGGTTCGGCATGTTCGCGACGCTCCCGCTCCCCGATACCGAGGGCAGCCTCAAGGAAATCGAATATGCCCTCGATGTGCTCAAGGCCGACGGCATCGCGCTGCTCACGAGCTACTACGACAAATATCTCGGCGACCCGGCGTTCCTGCCGGTGTTCGAGGAGCTGAACCGCCGCAAGGCGGTCGTCTACGTGCATCCGACCTCGCCGGAGTGCTGCCGCGCCCTCGTCAAAGGCGTTCCCGTCGGTGTCATCGAATATGCCTCCGACACCTCGCGCACGATCGCGAGCTTGATGTTCGGCGAAGCCGGCACCGCGTTCAAATGCCCGGACATCCGTTTCATCTGGTCGCACAGCGGCGGAACCATACCGTTCCTCACCGGCCGCCTGATCCGCCTCGCGTCCGAGCGCAAGGATCCGCGCATGCCCCAGGGGCCGCTGCCGATTCTCGCCCGCTATTATTACGAGGTGGCCCAGGGCAACACGCCTGGACAGCTCGCGGCGCTGATGAAGCTCGTGAAGGTGCCGCAAGTGATGTTCGGCAGCGACTTCCCGTACCGCGAGGCCGCCGAAGCCGTCGAGGGCCTCGCCGACTACGGCTTCTCCGACGCCGACCTCAAGGCGATCAACCGGGAGAACGCACTGAGGCTGTTGCCGCAATTAAAGGCGTAGCTCTTCGGCGTCCCGCTCTCTGCGCGACGGGCAACGCAACGAACATTTCGCGCCGCCTTCAAGCTTGTTCGACCGCAATGACCCACGGCGGCGCCGGCGCAGCGTAGAGCTCCTCGACGATGCTGGCGCGATGGCGCAGCACGGCGCGCTGGTTGATCGAGCCCTTGTCGGTGATCTCGCCGACATCGAGCGAGGGTGCGTCGGCCATCAGCACCGCGCGAAGAATACGATTGGAGCTGCCGGTGCTGCGTGCCGCGAAGCTACCGAGCAGGAACGCGAACTCGCGCCGCAACGCGGCGTCAGCGATGAGATCCGCAGCAGACGCTGTCGCCTGGAGATGAGGCACAAGGCGTCGGCACGCCTCCACATCGGGAAACACCAACGCTGCCAGATCGTCGCGATCGGCGCCCGCAATCACCACATCGCGCACGAACGGAGCGAAATGCGCCATAAACGCGGCGCGCAGCGGCCCCACCCGAACCCATGTTCCGGTAGCGAGTTTGAAATCCTCGGCAATCCGCCCCTCAAAAAGCAGCCCTTTGGTTGGGACCGCCTCGTCCTCGAAGCGCATGGCATCGCCGAGCCGGTAGAACCCCTCCTCGTCGAATGCCGTGGCCGTGTTGGCCGGATCGCGCCAGTAACCCGGCGTGATGCTTGGGCCACGCAGGCGCGCCTCGTATTTGTCGCCCACCGGCACGAGCTTGACCTCGAGGCCCGGCGGCGGCAGCCCGACGTTCGACGCCACGTCGGTGTCCCAGGTGCGGCCGAAGGCGAACGGCGCGGTCTCGGTGGCGCCGAGGCCGGTGAGAAACAGGATCTCTTCGCCGCAGGTTGCGATCGCAAGCTCCTTCATCTCGTCGAAGACGTGCTGGGTAATGCCGGCGCCTGCGTACCACAGCACTTTCAGGCGGCTGAAAAAGTTCTCGCGCAGCCGGGCATCGCCGCGAAGATAGGGCAACAGCGCTTCGTAGCCCTTCGGGACATTGAAGTACCAGGTCGGTGCTACCTCGCGCAGATTGCGCACGGTCTCCTCGATCGCGCCCGGCAGCGGCTTGCCCTCGTCGATGTAGAGCGTGCCGCCATTGTAGACGACGAGCCCGACGTCATGGTTGCCGCCGGCGGTGTGGTGCCACGGCGCCCAGTCCACCACGACAGGAGGCTCGTCCTCGAAATAGGCAAGCGCGGTGAGCATCATCGCCTGGTTGGCGCACCACATGCGCTGGGTGTTGATCACCCCCTTGGGCGTCCCGGTCGAGCCCGAGGTGAACAGGAATTTCACGATGGTATCGGGGCCGACTTCGGCATGCGCCCCATCGACAGCATCGGTCGCGTCGAGTGCCGTGAGCGCGGTGTAAGGCGTCGCGCGGCGACCGGGTGGCGGCTCCTTGGTGACGACGATTTCAATCTCGGGCGGGACGACGGCGTCGATTGCTCGCCCAAAGACCGCTCCATCGGCTGCGAAAACGAGCCCTGGGGTCAGCAGATTGACGATGTGCCGCAGCTTGCCGAAGTCGGACGAAATCAAGGAATAGGCCGGCGAGATCGGCGCATACGGAATGCCGACATAGTTCGCGCCAAGGCCGAGCATGGCGTGCTCGATGTCGTTGCCCGACAGGATCGCGATCGGCCGGTCCGGCGACAAGTCCCGCTGCAGCAAGCTCTCGCCGATCCAGCGCGCGAGGCGCAGCGCCTCGCTGTAGGTGACGCTGCGCCATCCACCCGCGGGCGAGCGTTGCGCGAACAAGATGCGATCGGGGGCACGCTCGGCCCAGAATTCGAGCCGGCGGCTCAGCTTGTCAGGGTAGTCGCCGAGCGCATGAGGCGAGCGCATCATGACGGCGCCGTCGGTGCGGCGCTCGACCATCACATCGGCCGTGCCCAGTCGTACCTTGCGGATCGGTGCCCGATTTGGCGATGTATCAAGCATCGAGGATGCGGCGCATCAATGGCACTTCACCCCTTGACCAGCGAGCAGCCGCCTTGGTTGAGCGGCCGGAATGCCTGATCGGCCGGGACGGTCGAGATCAGTTTGAAGAAGTCCCAGTCACCCTTCGATTCCGCCGGCGTCTTGGTCTCGTAGAGATGGACCGGGTGAATCTTGCGGCCGTCGATGCGGATCGTCCCCTCCCCGAACAGCGGATCGCTGGTCGGCATCTCTTTCATCTTCGCTACCACGGCGCGTCCGTCGTGGCCGTCCTTCACGGCCGCTACCGCCTTGAGATAATGCACCGTCGCCGCATAGACGCCCGCCTGCATGTCGTTGGGCATGATCTTGCGCGGATGGCGTTCCTGGAAGCGTTTGGCGAAGGCGCGGCTTGCCTCATCCTGGTCCCAGTAGAACGGCATCAAAGCCAGCACACCCTGGCTCGAGCGCAGGCCGAGCGCCTGAACATTGTTGATCTGGAACACGAAGCCCGGCATGCGCACTTTGCCGACGAGACCGAACTCGGCCGCCTGCTTGAGGGAATTCGACAGATCGCCGCCGGCGTTGGCGAACGCGATCGTGTCGGCGCCGGAGGCCTGGGCGCGCAACAGGAAGGACGAGAAATCCGCATTGCCGATCGGCGCGCGCACCGATCCCAGCACCTGGCCGCCAAGCGCCGCGACCTCGTCGGCTGCGTTGCCTTCCAGTTCCTTGCCGAAGGTGTAGTCGGCCGAGATGAAGAACCACTTCTTGCCGCCACGTGCGAACACCGCCTTGGCGAAGCCGTGGCCCAACTCCCACGTGTCGTAAGTCCAATGAATGGTGTTCGGCGTGCAGGATTTGCCGGTCAATTCCGCGGTGCCGGCGCCGGAGCCGATCAAGACCTTGTTGAGATCGCGCGCCAAAGTATTGACGGCGAGCGCCACGGCCGAGTTCGGCACGTCGATGATCATGTCGACGCCCTGGACGTCGTACCAGTTGCGCGCCAGGCTGGCGCCAATGTCGACCTTGTTCTGATGATCCGCCGACAGCACCTCGGCTTTCACGCCGAGTTTTGCAGCGTAGTCGTCGACGGCGAATTGCGCGGCGATCACCGAGCCGATCCCTTGGCTGTCGGAATAGACGGTCGACTGATCGTTCAGCACGCCGATCTTGACCGACGGTGCCTGCGCCAGCGCGAGCGAGGGCAGACATGACAGCAGCAGCGCACCCCACCGCACGGTCCACATAGCTCTCGTTGTCATCGTTTCCTCCTTTTTGTTATAGACTATAACAAATCGAACTCCGTGCAAGCCGTCGCTGGCCCGACTTTCCATGGCGAATACCGATCAAAACACTACGAGCGTCGGGCGAACGGCGCAGCGGCGCGAATCCGCTCGCGCGATCAGTCTCGGTCCGCTGCCGCGCCTTTCCGGCTTTGTGTTGCGTCTTGCGCAGCTGGCCGTGTTCGGTGATTTCATCGACGCGTGCCGTTGCTTCGACATCCGACCGGGGCAGTACTCCGTGCTGACGGTCATCGAGCACAATCCCGGCATCAATCAGACCGAACTGAGCGGAGCGCTGGCCATCAAGCGGGCTAACCTCGTCGGCATGATCAACGAATTGGAAGCACGCGGCTTAGCCGAACGCCGCCGGGCCGCCGGCGACCAACGCACCTTCGGGATGTTTCTCACCAACCGCGGCACCACGCTGATGAGGGACCTGCACGCAACCGTCCGGGAGCACGAGCGCCGCGTCACGAAAAAACTCGGCAGAAGCGGACGCGACCAACTGTTTGCGCTGTTGAACACCTTCAAGGCTCGCGGGGAGGCGTGAATGCTCGACCTCGGCAACCTCGTCGCCATCGACATCCACACTCATGCGGAGGAGCCCTGCGGCAACCATCCCGACGACGGCTACGACGATTTCCAGGCGGCGATGAAGGCTTACTTCAAATCGCCCCATGAGCATCCCCCGACGGTGCCGGAAACCGCCGCCTACTATCGCGCGCGCAAGATCGCCGCCGTGATCTTTCCCGTCGACGCCGAGCGCGAGACCGGATTTCGCCGCTATTCCAACGAAGAGATGGCAGCCCTCGCCGCCGAGCACAGCGACGTTCTCATCCCGTTTGCCAGCATCGATCCCGCGAAAGGCAAGGTGGGCGCGCGCGAGGCACGGCGCCTGGTGCGCGACTTCGGCATCCGTGGCTTCAAGTTTCATCCCTCGATGCAGGGCTTCTATCCGAACGATCGCAATGCCTACGTGCTCTATGAGGCGATCGCCGAGGCCGGCGTCCCTGCCCTCTTTCATACCGGCCAGACGGGCGTCGGCGCCGGCCTGCCCGGCGGCATGGGCATCCGTCTCAAATATTCAAACCCGATGTATCTCGACGATGTCGCGGCGGACTTTCCCGAGATGAAAATCGTGCTCGCACACCCGTCCTTCCCCTGGCAGGAGGAGGCGCTTGCGGTCGCAACCCACAAGCCCAACGTCTACATCGACCTGTCCGGCTGGTCGCCGCGCTACTTCCCGGCGATCCTCGTGCAGTACGCGAATTCGCTGCTCAGGCACAAAGTGTTGTTCGGCTCCGACTGGCCTGTGATCACGCCCGACCGCTGGCTCGCGGATTTCGAAAAGATCGACATCAAGCCGCAAGTGCGGCCGCTGATCCTGAAGGACAACGCGGTGAAGCTTTTGGGGCTGGAGACTTAAGCTGCCGGCGGCATCATGTCCGGATCGATGCGGCGACCATCATTTCGTGTACATCGATTTTGATGCGGAAGCCGCGGGCGCGGGCGGCGCCGGCGATATCGACAGCGTGAGCCAAGTATTCCAGCCGGACGGCCGATAGTGCTCGTCAAACTCCTTGTAGCCCTTCACGTTGAGATAGCCCTGCAAATTCCCGACCGGAAAGATGAAGCCGACCTGGGGGCCGACGCCGACGACTTGTGATCGCGTGTCGCCCAAGATCGGAAGAGCACCGGTGTCGGAGGTGATCTGCTTGTAAAGATATCCGACGGCACCAACGAGAAACTGCTTCGTGAGGAACTGCGACGCGCCCCAATCGACATGCCAGTCGATGCCATTCGTGTAGTTCGTAGCCGGATTGACGAAATTTCCGGTGAGCCCGCTGACGACCGAGAACTCGTGGCCCTTTTGCGGATCGAAGTAGGTGTAACCGACCCCGCCATCGATCGCGCCATGACCGATGCCCAGATTCGCCAAGTTCGTCGAATCGTAGAGGCCGACGGGGATATCGCCCGTCATGTAGACCATGTAATTGTTGACGCCGCTGTTCCAACGCAGTGTGGCTAGCGGAATGAGATCGGTGAAGCCGGTTCGCTCATCACCAAGGATGCCCGTGCGCGTTGCGGTGAGAGGGCCGATGGAGGCCGTCAGCGTTCCATCGAGTTGGGTGTTGTTGTGCCCCGCGCCGCCCAACACGCCAACGGCGAGCTGACCACCCAAGACCGGTGTCGCAAAGACATAGCTTACGTTCACAAGGTCAAGGTCAACGCGCGCATTGATGTTGACGTTGAGGTTCACGTTCACTGTGCGTGAGAACGCACCAACGGTGACTTCGCGGCCGGCACCCACGGAGCCTGAGGCGCTCACAGCATCATGATAATAAAAATCGGTAAATTGCCATCCCGGTTGCTGAGGAGCGGCCGCGAGACTGCTGAATAGACCGGGAATCCAGAAGCTCACGCCACCTTCGTCGGCGACCGCGGCCGTCGAAGTTATCACGATGGCGCACAACGAGAATGCCGCGCCGCTAACGGCTGCGCGAGTACCCTTCGTCGCGGATGAGAACAACACCATAAGCCCCCCCGGCTGCCGCTCGCGATTTTCAAGGCATCGGTGCGATTGGACTCACGACTCGAAGCAAGAGATAGTCCCCTACCGGCACTGACACTGCTCGGAAAATCCGAGAGCTTGTTCGAAGCTTAGTGTAGCGGGCGGAGTGCGACTATCCCCACGGGCGCCAAGTCTCGAAATTTGCGCGGACTGTGGTCAAGAGAACACATTTGCAGATGCGAAGCAGGCTCTCGCGGGCTTTGTCCGGAAGCGAAATCATACCTCCCAGAATGTTGCCACATCCGCTGAAATCGGCGGGCCCACTCTCGACGGATCAACATTTGGTGAACCCTGTCATCCATTTGTCGCAGCAGTTCGCAACGTTCGGTGACATAATCGATCGATCGCGCAAACGGTCCACGAGGCGGACTGTCCCTGGCCCTGATACTGGAACGATCGCATAGCGCGATTTGCGGTCTTCAATTCTCGATAAATGAGAGGCGCAAGCACCCGGGACCCTCAACGGCAGTCTGTTGCGGGATGGGGCAGAGGTTGCGCCGGTCATAAGTGGAGGATCGGTACGATGAAAATCGCTCAAAGCAGATGGATCGGGCTCTTTGCGTGCCTTGCGGCTGCAATGACTGCGGGCACACCCGCGAGCGCCCAAGATCAGAGGCCCAACATCATCGTCATCATGGGTGACGACATCGGCTGGTTGAATCTCGGCGTCTACAATCAAGGGATCATGGCCGGCCGAACGCCCAATCTCGACCGACTGGCAAGCGAGGGTATGCGCTTCACCGACTATTATGCAGAAGCGAGTTGCACTGCCGGACGAGCGAACTTCATCACAGGCGAACTGCCGATTCGCACCGGCCTGACCACAGTCGGACAGGCTGGCGCCACCATCGGCATTCCCGCGCAGGCACCGACCATCGCAACGGCGTTGAAATCGATGGGCTATGCAACGGGGCAGTTCGGCAAGAATCACTTAGGCGATCGCAACGAGTTTTTGCCGACGGTCCATGGGTTCGACGAGTTTTGGGGCTATCTCTACCACCTCGATGCGATGGAAGACCCGTTCCACCGCAACTATCCGCCGGCTCTCCTGAACCGGGTTGGCCCGCGCAATCTGCTGAACACGTTTGCGACTGACGTGGACGATCCGACGGTCGACCCGCGCTGGGGCAAAGTCGGCAAGCAAAGGATCGTCGACGAGGGCCCGCTGCCGCCCGAGCCGAGGCCGAACATCAAATACAACATGGAAACTGTCGACGAGGTCATACGCGACAAGACTTTGGAGTTCATTGGCAAGGCAAAGCAGCAGAACAAGCCGTTCTTCGTCTGGCTCAACCCGACGCGCATGCATGTCGTGACGCATCTGTCGGAAAAATACGAGGCGATGCGCACACCCGAGAATGGCTGGAGCATTCAAGAGGCTGGGATGGCACAGCTCGACGACGTTGTCGGCTCGGTCATGACCTATTTGAAAGATAATGGTCTCGAAGACAACACGATCGTCGTCTTCACGACCGACAACGGGGCAGAGAACTTCACTTGGCCGGATGGCGGTCAAACTCCGTTCGCCGGCGGCAAAGGAACCGGCCTTGAAGGCGGCTTCCGCGTGCCGTGCATCATCCGCTGGCCGGGGCACGTGCCCGCCGGAAAGGTCGAGAACACCATCATCTCGGGATTGGATTGGTTCCCAACCCTCGTGGCCGCGGCCGGCAACCCAAACATCACCAGCGAACTCCTGACCGGCAAAAGGATCGGCGATCAAACCTTCAAGGTGCACCTCGACGGATACAATCAGCTTAACCTGATCACCGGCAAGGGTCCGTCGGCGAGGCACGAAATAATGTACTTCACGGAGAGCACGTTGGCCGCCGTGCGCATCGATGACTACAAGTACCGCTTCACCGACCAGCCAAACGGCTGGCTCGGCGCAACCGAGAAAGTGGACTGGCCGATCCTGACCAATCTGCGCCTTGATCCCTTTGAACGCACCGGCATGTTCAACGGCAAGGACAACGGTTCGCTTGGCTATTACAATTGGTTTGTCTACGAGTTCTGGCGCTTCGTGTTTGTCCAGCAGGTCGTGGGCCAAGAAGCGCAGACGTTCATCAATTTCCCGCCGATGCAGGGTGGTGCGAGCTTTAACATGTCGGCGATCAAGGAGCAGATTGAGAAGGCGATCGAAGCCCGCTCGATCAATAAGTAGCGACGCGGCTCGTCCCGCTCCGCGCTGCGCGGAGCGGGACATTATCACGAGCCCGGTAGTCTTAGTCTTCCGGTCACCCCCGCTCGAGGACGCCGCCCGGATCGAGGCGGACCGGTTGATAGCCTCCGCGGGTGAGCGCGCGCATGATCTGCAGCGAATGCTCGTAATCTCGCGTTTCAACGGTGATGTCGACTTTTGCGCCCTTGGCCGGCACGTCAAGAAACAGGCGGCGGTGCTCGACCTCGAGGATGTTGGCGCCGAGTTCGCCCAACAGCGTCGCGATCGGTCCGAGCACGCCGGGCCGGTCCGCGATGGTGAGACGGAAGGAGACGATTCGGCTCTCGCGCTCGAGTTCGCGCACCATGATCGACGCGATGATGCGAGGATCGATGTTGCCGCCGCACAGAATGAGCCCGACCTTGCGGCCGCGAAACCGCTGGGGCTCTGAGAGCATCGCCGCAAGCCCTGCGGCGCCTGCGCCCTCCGCCATCGTCTTTTGCAGGGTGAGATAGGCATTCACGGCACGCTCGATGTGGGCTTCGTCGACGAGCAAGATGTCCCGCACGAGTTCGCGCACAATCGGGAGCGTGAGCGCGCCGACGTTCTTGACGGCGATGCCTTCGGCGAGCGTCGGTCCGCCGATCGGATCATGCGCGCCGGCGATTGCGTTGCGCATCGACGGATAGAGTGCCGCCTCGACCCCGATAATCTCGATCGAGTCTCGTACACCGCGGGCGGCGATGGCATTGCCCGCGATGAGGCCGCCGCCGCCGATCGGGATCACCAGCGTGTCGAGATTGGGGACGTCCTCAAGCATCTCAAGCGCAATGGTGCCCTGCCCGGCGATGATCGCCGGATCATCGTAGGGATGGACGAGCACGAGCTGGCGCTCGCCGATCATCGTCGTGACGCGGTCCTGGCATTCGGACAGGGTTTCGCCTTCGAGCACCACCGTCGCGCCGTACGCCTCGGTCGATTTCACCTTCACGAACGGCGTCGTGACCGGCATGACGATCGTCGCCGGTATGCCGAGACGACGGGCATGGTAGGCGACCGCTTGGGCGTGGTTGCCGGCCGACATGGCAATGACGCCGCGCCGGCGCTCTTCCTCATTGAGCGAGGCGAGTTTGACGAAGGCGCCGCGATCCTTGAATGAGTTCGTGACCTGAAGATTCTCGTATTTGACGAAGATGTCCGCGCCGGTGAGCGCGGAAAGCTTCGGCGCCGGCAGCATCGGTGTGCGCAGCACGGCGCCGACGAGCTTGCCGCGCGCCGCCTCGATATCTGCAAGGGTTATTTTCATCCGCCGCTTCCTCGCGCGACGCGCGCGGGCCGGTCAATCGCCGTCCAGCCCAAGCATAGCCGCGCCATCGATGCAAGCGGCGGGCAAACGGACTCGGAGCGAGGCACGTACCTTGCGACCTCCGAAGGCAAAGCCCATCTGATGACCGGTAGGAACGCGAGGAGCCACCATGACCAACCTTGGCTCAGACCGCTATGGCCCGACCTTCGGCGTCAGGCCCCATGCCTTTGATCCGGTCCTGAACCCCGAACTGTTCGAGGGTGTGCTGGCACGGCGGATGATCGCCTTTGTGATCGACCTCATCGTCATCATAGCGCCGGTCGCACTGGCGTGCCTGTTCATCCTGCTGTTCGGCTTTTTCACGCTTGGACTTGGCTGGCTGCTGTTCTGGCTGGTCAGTCCCGCGACCATGATCTGGGCGATCTTCTACTACGGCATGACCATGGGCGGCCCCGCCTCGGCGACCGTCGGCATGCGGGCGGTCGACCTTGAGATTCGCACCTGGTATGGCGAGCCGTGCTATTTCCTGCTGGGCGCGATCCACGGGGTGCTGTTCTGGGTCCTCATTTCTGCGCTGACGCCGCTGGTGTTGCTGGTCGGCCTGCTTAACGAGCGGCGGCGCCTCCTGCACGATCTTCTGATCGGCACCGTGGTGATCAATAACGAGCGACGGACGACGGCGCTCGGCCATTATGGCTGGGACGGATCCGGCCCGCGCCAATGAAGCCAGCGGCCCACCGCGCGGCGGTACCGGACTCCGGCGAGGATACGGCGGATTGACGCTCCTTGATTACGCTTCATCAATGGGCTTTGACGTAGAGCTTGAACCGCGCAAATCTAGCAGGAACGGACCACTGAAGATCCGCAGGGACCTTTGACTCAGCATTCGCGTGATACCCCCCAGTTCTATCTGACGGCACCTTCCCCCTGCCCCTATCTGCCCGGGCAGGAGGAGCGGAAGGTCTTTACCCATTTGGTTGGCGAGCGCGCGGGCGACCTCAACAACCTTCTGACCCATGGCGGCTTTCGCCGCAGCCAGTCGATCGCCTACCGGCCGGCCTGCGAGCGCTGCCGGGCCTGCATCTCGGTCCGAGTCATTGTCGACGAATTCCAGCCGACCCGCAGCATGCGCCGGGTGTTTGATCGCAACGCCGACATTGCCGGCGAGATGAGGGTCGCGCTGCCCACCGCCGAGCAATACTCGGTCTTTCGCGCCTATCTCGATGCGCGCCATGGCGATGGCGGCATGGCCGACATGACCGTGCTCGACTACGCCATGATGGTGGAAGACAGCCACGTCCAGACGCGCCTCGTCGAATACCGGCGGCGCGAGTCGGGCGTCGCCTCCCCAGGCGAAGGCGAACTGCTCGCCGTCGCGCTGACGGACGTGCTCAAGGACGGCCTCTCGATGGTCTATTCGTTCTACGAGCCGGACCCGGTCGGCCGGTCGCTCGGCACGTTCATGATCCTCGACCACATCGCGCGCGCCCGCCGGATGGGACTGGCCTACGTCTATCTCGGCTATTGGGTGCGCGGCTCGCGCAAGATGGACTATAAAGGGCGGTTCTTGCCGCAAGAGCGACTGGCTCCCGAGGGATGGCAGCGCGCCGATCGTTAACTCCCGGTCGAAAATAGGAAGCGATCAGGCTTTCGCGCACGAATAAATTTTAGGCAGCGATCTTTTTGCGATCGCGAAGCCGATTTTGGCAAGCGGTGTTTAATTATGGCCGCAAGGTGTTGAAAAATCATCCAAATGGCGCATGCGCGGGCAATCCGCTGTCGTGCAACAAATTCGGTCAATCGGGGCTAAGTCGTTTAACTATCACGTAAATGTGCAATTGCGCCGTTCGTAAAATCGTAGAAAATCTCTGGCATAAGGTAAGCAACGGTGAAACCAGGGCCACGCGCCCGCGTTGTTACCGCCGGGAGATCCGAGGGACAAATCCATGCGCGCTTTCGTTCGGCGTTTTCTCATGCATTACGGAGTTTACCGCCGTTACCCGCTGCGGCGACTTCCGGCGCTGCGGAACGCGTGGCGAATTGCACGGGCCTGAAACGTTTTCTCCACCCAGGGTATTTGAGTAGCGAACTGCAGCACTGGCAGCCAGTGCCGTGCTTGAATGTGTTGATCGTTCGCGTGTTCGACTTGAGCAATTTGCAGGCCTAGCAGTCACGCGCAGATTTCGAGCTAACGCGCTACGCTCGCGACCTGCCAAGTTGTCGCTGGCTACGAACCAAACTTGTTCGACCGGGGGAAGCCCTTTGGAGCGATTCGGCCGGCGTCCGCGCGATTGCCGCGCCAATCCGCAAGGTCCTTCATCGACAGCGTGAAAACGCGGTCCGCAGCATCGGTCCAGGACATCCCGTCCGCGGCCTTGAAGGTCTTCACATCACACAGGCCGCCGTCCTTGTATCGCTGCAGCCGCACGCCGCGACCGCGCGCCATCTCCGGGACCTGATCGAGCCCGAAGACGATCATCTTGCGATTCTCGCCGATGGTCGCGACCATCTCGCCATCGACGACACACATCGCCCGCGCCTCGTCCGGCGGGGTGACGTTGAGCACCTGCTTGCCCTTCTTGGTATTGGCGAGACAGTCGTCCTCGGCGACGACGAAGCCCCTGCCCTCTCGGCTGACCACCAGAAACTTGCGCCCGCCCGCCGCCACGAACACGGTCACGAGATCCGACTCCTGCTCGATGTCGATGAAGAGCCGCACCGGTTCGCCGTGGCCGCGGCCCCCGGGAAGCTTGCCGGCCTCGATGGTGTAGAAACGCCCGTTGGTGGCGAAGACGAGCAGTCGTGACGTCGTCTCGGCCGGGAAGGCGTAGCGCAGGCTATCGTCCGCCTTGAAGGCGACGCCCGACAGATCGGTGACGACGCCCTTGAGCGCCCGGATCCATCCCTTCTCCGAAACCACGACGGTGATCGGCTCGCGGATCACCATTGCCTCTTCGATCGCCGCTTCGTCGTGAGTTGGGGCGGAAGCGAAGGTGGTGCGACGTTTGCCGAGCAGCGTCTTCGGACCGAAGGTGTTGCGCACCTCCTTGATCTGGTCGGCGATCGTCTTCCACTGTTTCGTATCGGACTTGACGAGGTCCTGCAGCTTGCGCTTCTCGGCGCGCAACTCGCGGTCCTCAGTCTTGATCTCGAACTCCTCGAGCTTGCGCAGGTTGCGCAGGCGCATGTTCAAGATCGCCTCGGCCTGGACCTCGGTCAGCTTGAAGGTCCGCATCAATACCGGCTTCGGCTCGTCCTCGTTGCGGATGATCTTGATGACGCGATCGAGATTGAGATAGGCGACGAGGTAGCCGCCCAGCACTTCGAGGCGATTATCGATCTGGCGCAGCCGGTGATGGGTCCGGCGCAGCAGCACTTCGCGACGGTGATCAAGCCATTCCCGTAGGGCTTCGGCGAGGCCGACCACCTTCGGGATCTTGCCTTTCAGCAGCACGTTCATGTTGAGCGGAATGCGGCTCTCAAGCTCCGTGAGCTTGAAGAGCGATTCCATCATCAGCTCGGCATCGACGGTGCGGGCGCGCGGCTCGATGACAAGGCGCAAATCCTCGGCCAACTCGTCACGCACATCGCCGACCAGCGGCAGCTTCTTCTCGTTAAGCAACTCGGCGATCTTCTCGACCAGGCGCCCCTTCTGCACCAGCCAAGGGATTTCGGTGATCACCACCTGCCAGGTGCCGCGTCCGCCCTCCTCCTTTTCCCACCGCGCGCGCACGCGGAACGAACCGCGGCCGGTCGTATAGGCTTCGGCAATGGCCTGAGAGTCGTCGACAATGATGCCGCCGGTCGGGAAGTCGGGCCCCGGCACGAATTTCAGGAGGTTGCGGCTCTTCGTGTTGGGGTGCGCGATCAGTTGGAGCGCAGCGTCGCAAAGCTCGGCGGCATTGTGCGGCGGGATCGCCGTCGCCATGCCGACCGCGATGCCTTGCGAACCGTTGGCGAGGAGATTCGGGAAGGCGCCCGGCATTACCACCGGCTCTTCTTCGGAGCCGTCGTAATTCGGGCGGAAGTCCACCGCATCCTCATCAATGCCATCGATGAGGAGCCGCGCGACCTCGGTGAGGCGCGCCTCGGTGTAACGCATTGCCGCCGGGTTATCGCCGTCGATGTTGCCGAAATTGCCCTGCCCGTCGATCAGCGGATAGCGCTGGGCAAAGTCCTGGGCGAGCCGGACCAGGGCGTCGTAAACCGCCTGGTCACCATGCGGGTGAAACTTGCCGATGACGTCGCCCACCACGCGGGCGCATTTCTTGAACGTCGCGCCGGGATCGAGGCGCAGCTGCCGCATCGCGTAGAGCAGCCGGCGATGGACCGGCTTCAGTCCGTCGCGGGCATCCGGCAGCGCCCGGTGCATGATCGTCGACAGCGCGTAGGCGAGATAGCGCTCCTCGAGCGCGTCGCGCAGCGGGATTTCCTGAACGTTAGAGGGGTCGGGAATCAGTTGTTCGCCCATGGGTACTCGTTAGCGAAAGCCGCCGCCCGCAACAACCCCGCTGTTCGTTTTCCTGTTCGGCATACTGGGACTATCGCATTGGCAATACTTAATTTTTCCCCTCCGCCGCAAGGGTGACAAGACGCCACCTGCATCGCATCCGACAGGCGTTGCCTGCAGCCGCGAAGCGATCTCGCTCCGTCGGCGCGGTCGACCGTCCGCATCGGAAGGTCGACCGTCCGCATCGGGAGGAAGAGCCCGAGAATCGGGGCGGAAGCCGAATATGAATGTTGGCTGAACGACTATGACTCAAAATATTCACGGGTTTCGGTGTGAAATGCGACGTTGGGCAAGTAACCCCGCCTGCCCCAGCAACCCGTGAGGAGGGAAGATGAAGAAATACATCATGATCGCCGCGATGGCCGCGGCGGTCATATTCGCTGCTGCGCTGCCCTATCGGGCAAGCGCGATGACGATTTCGGCCCCGTCCGGCCTGGCGACCGCCGTGGCTGCGGTCGATCCGGTCGAGAACGTCAGATGGTATCGTCACTACGGCTATCGCCACTACTGGGGGTACCGGCGCCACTATTGGGGCTACCGGCATTACTGGCATCGTCCGTACTGGCGGCACCGCTATTGGGGCTGGCGGCGACCCGTCTACTACGGTGCATACTACCAGCCGTGCTGCTTCGCCTACCGACCCGTCTATTGGTATCGGCCGTATTATTATGGCTGGGGCTGGGGCTATGGCTGGAATCGCCGTTGGTGGTGGTGATCCCGGTCTCGGGATGAGCTTCGCGCTCGTCTCGGGCACTCAGCACGATACGCGCTGAAATCACGCTGTTGGGCCCGCAATAATGCGGGCCCTTCTTTTTTGCGCAAAGCCCGCTCGTCGATCGATCGGCAGGGCCGATGATGGCTTGATGACGGCTTTAATGATGGCTTGGCGATCGAGGCCGCATTCGCGGCCAATATCAGAATCAGAACGCTGGCAGTCCGGCGCTTGGGACAACGTCCATTTTGAAGCGCGCCCGACGCGTTTGCCCTTTCTAAACCTTGATCGCAGTCTCTTGCATCCAACCTTCGCGTCGTTGTCAAAGCAATCTCTCGATCGGATGTATCGTTATGCGCGTCTCGATGCCGATTTGATGTGGCCTCGGTCGCACCTCTCGGGAGGGCAAGATGCGCAAGTTGATCTTCGTTGCCGCCATCGCGGGCGTCCTGTTCGGGCTTGCTACCAATCCCGATCGCGCCAGTGCCATGACGATCGCAGCACCGTCAGGCCTCGCCGCCGCGGCTGCGGAGGTCAAGACCGTTGAAAACGTTTGGTGTAACTACCCTGGGTGCGGGGCACGTTATTGGGGAGCGCGGCCGTATTCCTGGGGCACTTATTGGAGAACGCGACCGTATTACTTTGGCGGTTGGTACCAGCCCGATCCGTACTCCGGATATTATGGATATCCCGCGTGGTATCGCCCCTATCCATATTATTACGGCTGGGACTGGCGCCGCTGGTGGTGGTGATCAATAATGCTTGGCCCGCCTCGGTCTGCATCGGCGCTGATGGCTGATCAGTGGGGAGCCGCGTAACCCGTCGCGCGGCTCGCCAGGCGGAGGCTCGGCCTCGACGAACGGATTCGCCGGCCTGACATCTGCGGGAGGGGGGTCGGATGATGAAGTCCGTGGCTATTGCAAGTTTGGCTGCCATCGCGTTCGCCGCGGCAGCGGGCAACTCCTGTGCCATGACAATCGCAGCGCCCTCGCGCGTCGCGGCTGCAGTGCCGCAAGATGCCGACGTCGAGCACGTCGGGTGCAGATGGCGCGGATGCGGGGCTGGCTACTACTGGGGACTAAGGCCCTATTATTGGGGCGGGTACTACGCACGATATCCTTACGGCTATTACGCGCCGTACCATCCATATCCGTTTTGGGGCTGCGGCTGGCGCCGCCGGTGGTAAAGGGCAGCGTCAGGCGACCGCTTTCGCGCTTCGCTCGATCGCGGCGATGAAATGCGCGCGCACGTCCGGCAGCGATTCGCCGCGCGGTTCGAACACGTCGCGGGCGAGAAAGAACCCGGTCAGAGCGAAGCCGTCACGCAATGCTTGCGCCGACGGCTCTTCGGCGTTGTTGTCGTTCAGAAATGCCGGCAGAGCCAGCAGACGGTCACGCCATGGCTCCCCGCCCGCGCGGGAGACCGCCCGGCCGCTCTTCGGCGACACGTAGACGAGATCGGTCGTCGCGCCGGTGGCGGCGCAGGAGGCGAGATCGAGGCCAAAGCCGAGTTCGGCGAGCAAGCTCAATTCGAACCGCGCCACGCGTGCTGCCGCGGTCGCCGGCCTCGCCATCTCGGACACCGTCAGGTCGAGCAGATCGAACACCGGCCGATGCGGATCGCGTTCGGGAAGCAGCCGGCACAGTGCCGCGAGATGATGAATGCCGTAGAGCGCGTGGGCTGCGTCGAGATAGGCGCCGGCGCGCAGTTCGACGGCCTCAACCGCGTAGTAGCCGAGATGCTCATCGAGGCGCGCACGCCAGGTCGCGCGCAACAGGTTGCCGACCTGCAATAGCGGACGCTGGCGTGACCCGAAGCCGCCGCGCACCAGACCGAGATGGCGCCCATGCTCGCGCGTCATCAACTCGGCCACGGCATTGGATTCGCCGTGGCGGCGCGCGCCGAGCACGATGCCGAAATCGATCCATTCCACGCGGGAAGCTCCGGGCCAGACACGTAGGGTGGGCAAAGGCGGCCGAATCAATCCGCATCTCGCCGAGACGTCTGTTCCGCCGTGCCCACGTACGTTCGCTTGCAGGGCGACAGGGGCGTGGGCACGGCGCTCCGCGCCTTTGCCCACCCTACGAATCTACATGACCATGGGCACGCCCGTTGTGCCCGTCAATCCCTCGGGAATTCGAGGCCCATCTCGCGATAGCGTTCCGGGTCATCGCCCCACCCTTCCCGCACTTTGACGAACAGGAACAGATGCACCGGCTTTTCGATCAGCGCCGAAATCTCCTTGCGCGCTTCGGCCCCGATCGCCTTGATCGTCTGACCGCCCTTGCCGAGCACGATCTTGCGCTGGCTCTCGCGCTCCACGTAAATCGTCTGCTCGATGCGCACCGCCCCGTCCTTGAGTTCCGACCATGCTTCAGTCTCCACCGTCGAGCGGTACGGCAGCTCCTGGTGCAAACGCAGGTAGATCTTTTCCCGCGTGATCTCGGCGGCCAGCGCCCGCATCGGCGCGTCGGAGATCTGGTCCTCGGGGTAGTGCCAAGGTCCGACCGGCACATGGGCCGCCAGCCAGCGCTTGACCTCGCCAACTCCATCGCCGCTCGTCGCCGACACCATGAACGTTGCCGCAAACGGAAGGCGCTCGTTCGCCGTCCGCACGAGGCCGAGCAGGCTTGGTTTCGCGACGAGATCAATTTTGTTGATGATGAGGATTTTCGTCGCCGAGACATCGGCGAGCTTCGCGACAATCGTCTGGGTCTCGTCGTCAAGGCCGCGTCGCGCATCGATGACGAGCGCGACAATGTCGGCGTCATGTGCGCCCGACCATGCCGTCGCCACCATGGCGCGGTCGAGCCGGCGACGTGGCGCAAAAATGCCTGGCGTGTCGACAAAGATCAGTTGCGCATCGCCTTCGATCGCGATGCCGCGGATGATCGCGCGCGTCGTCTGCACCTTCGGGCTGACGATCGTGACTTTGCTGCCGACCATGGCGTTGACGAGGGTCGACTTGCCGACATTCGGCGCGCCGATGACAGCGAGAAAGCCGCAACGTTGCGGGGATGTGGCCGCGGGCGAAGCCTCGTCTTTGTCAGTTTGGTCCATGTCAGCTCGCCGCTTCCACGCCTTCGCGGGACAACATGGCAGCCGCCGCGGCCTGCTCGGCCGCACGCTTGGAGCGCCCAAAGCCTTCGGCCGGTGTGAGGGCAGGCAGTTCGACGGCGACGCGAAACTCGGGGTCGTGATGGGGGCCGGTACGTGCAATTTCCCGATAGGACGGCGTCGGCAGGCCGCGCGCCTGCGCCCATTCCTGCAACATCGTCTTGGGATCGCGCAGCGGGCGGGCGGGCGTACGCAAGCGCTCGCCCCAGAACTGCTCGATGAGAGCCGCTGCGGCGGAATAGCCGCCGTCGAGGAATACCGCGCCGACCAGGGCCTCGCAGACGTCAGCGAGGATCGCCATCCGCTGCCGGCCACCGGCATTTGCCTCCGACGGGCCGAGCTTGATCGCGGCGCCGAGGTCGATCGCGCGGGCAACCTCGGCACAGGTCTCCTTGCGCACCAGATCAGCCAACCGGCGCGACAGCTCGCCCTCGTCCGCCTTCACGAAAGCGCGGAACAGCATGTCGGAGATGACGAGGCCGAGAACGTGATCGCCGAGAAATTCCAGGCGTTGGTAGCTCGCCGCGCGGCTTTTGCCGCTCAATGCCGAGATGTGAGTTAGAGCGGCGTCCAGTAGCGATTTGTCGGCAAACTGGTAGCCGATCCGGGTTTCGAGGTCGCGTCTTTCGGTTGCTGCCTTCCGGCTCATCTTATGATCGTGAAAAGTCTGCTCCACCGCACCGAGAACGGCCAAGCCCAGATGTGCCAGGCGGGCTCACCGTCGCCGATCGAGAAGAAAATGATCTGCGCTTTGCCGATCAGGTTCTCGAACGGCACGTAGCCGACACCCTGGCGATCGGCCGGAACGCGGCTGTCCGTCGAGTTGTCGCGGTTGTCGCCCATCATGAAATAGTGACCCGCCGGGACGACGTATTCCTGGGTGTTGTCGAGAAAGCCGTTGTCCTGCAGATCGAGGGTATCGTAGGTCACGCCATTCGGCAGCGTCTCGCGGAAGCGCCGGACGCGCTCGGGGGTGCCGTCTTCGTCGTCGACGTAGTCGGTGACGCGCTCGCGTTTGACCGCAGTGCCGTTGATGTAAAGCACCCCGTCCTTCACCTGGATGTGGTCGCCCGGCAAGCCGATCACCCGCTTGATGTAATCGACGGAATCTTCGCGCGGCAGGCGAAACACGACCACGTCGCCGCGCTGCGGGTCGCTCGCAAAGATGCGTCCCTTGAACAAGGGCGGTGACCACGGCAGCGAAAAATGGCTGAAGCCGTAGCTGTATTTGGAAACGAACAGGTAGTCGCCGATGAGGAGCGTGTCCTTCATCGAGGCGGAGGGGATGTTGAAGGGCTGGAACAGAAAGGTGCGGATCACGACCGCAATGATGAGCGCATGGATGATGACGCGGACGAGTTCGCCAAATCCGCTCTCCGTGCGCTTCGGTGCGACGCGCTTTTGGGGTGTCGATACTGTCATCAGCCTGTCTTCCTTGGTGAGCGCGCTCGCTTGCACGTGGCCTGCACGGGTTTTCGGTCCAATTGCCGATGACTCGCCATTGTCAGCCGAACGTCAAAAATCCGTGGAAGTTCAGTAGCCTGATCCCACCCGCCAAGACGCGCTCAAGACCGCAAAAGGCGCGTGAATCCGCTGTTCTTGTAGCCTCTCGGGGGCCGCGGCGCAATCAAGTCGGCTGATTTGTCGCTTGCCCCTCAGGCATTGCTCCGCTGCACGGTCGATATGACGACGCGACCCATGAAGACGCAAATCGCCTTCGAGCGCGCTTTCGCGCCAACGCCAACGGCGATCTAGTCTTCAGGGTTCAGGCCTGCGAGAGCGCGCAAATGCCGCAGCCCGGTGGCGCCCGCGAGGCTCGCCGGATTCAGTGCACCAGCGTGAACAAGCGGTTCCAGCGGACCGACAAGGGCCACGTCCAGATGTGCCAGGCGGGCTCGCTGTTGTTGATCGAGAAGTAAATGACCTGGGCTTTGCCGATCAGATTCTCAAACGGCACATAGCCGACGCCTTCCCGTTCCGGCGCGACGCGGCTGTCGGTCGAGTTGTCCCGATTGTCCCCCATCATGAAGTAATTGCCGGGCGGAACAACGTACTCCTTCGTGTTGTCCAGAGAACCGTTGTCTTGGAGATCGAGCGTCTCGTAGCTGACCCCGTTCGGCAACGTCTCGCGCCATCGTTTGACGCGCATGTTGCTGCCGTCCTCATCGTCGATGAAATCACTGACGCGCTCCCGCTTGACCGGCGCATCATTAATGTAGAGGGCACCCTCCTTCATCCGGATGCGGTCCCCCGGCAGTCCGATCACGCGCTTGATGTAGTCTTCAGTGTCATCGCGCGGCAGCCGGAACACGACCACATCGCCCCGCTGAGGTTCGATCCCGAAGATCCGGCCGCCAAACAGCGGCGGAGAGTACGGCAGCGAATAATGGCTGAAGCCGTAGCTGTACTTGGAGACGAACAGATAGTCGCCGACGAGCAATGTCGGCTTCATGGAGCCCGACGGGATATTGACGGATTGGAACAGGAGCGTGCGCACGAAGATCGCGACAATGAGCGCATAGAACACGATGCGGACGAGTTCGCCGATCTCGCTGCCGCCGCGTTTGCGTATGGGCGAGTCCACGGGCTTCGTCCGTTGTTTGGAGGGTGTTTCCGGCATTGCCAATCACACGCCGTCGCCACTTTCGGTCGGTCGACCGAACCTGGACTTAGGAAAGCTGTTGTAACCTTGCGAGGTTCGCCAGGCAATCGCGGCGGGTTGCGTCCCTCAGCCTTTCGCGCGCGGTACGGCCGAGATGATAACGAAAGCCTGCGCCATCGGGTATTCGTCGGTGATCGCGAGGTCGATCTGCGCCTCGCAGCCGGCCGGCACCATCGTCTGCAATCGCATCAGCGCCCCGCCGGTCAGCCGCATCGTCGGCTTCCCCGAGGACAGGTTCACGACACCCAGGTCGCGAAAGAAGACGCCGTTGCGGAAGCCCGTCCCCAGCGCCTTGGCGCAGGCTTCCTTCGCCGCGAAGCGCTTGGCGTAGGTCGCGGCGCGGTTGGCGCGGCGCGCGGCGAGAGCGCGCTCGGTCTCGGTGAAGATGCGATGGATGAAACGATCGCCATGGCGCTCGATCGTGCGCTCGATCCGGCGAATATCGACAAGATCCGTGCCGATGCCGAGGATCATGCCGAACTGTCCGGCTCGGCAGCCGACTTGGCGCGGCCGCGGTCCATCGCGGAGCGCATGCGGCGCACCACCGCCGCGAGCCCGCCGAACACGGCTTCGCCGATGAGGTAGTGGCCGATATTGAGCTCGACGATCTCCGGCAGGGCCGCGACGGCTTCCGCTGTCACGTAATCGAGGCCATGGCCTGCATGAACTTCGAGGCCGAGTTGGCGTGCCCGATTCGCGCCGGCACGGATGCGGCCGAACTCGGCGGCCGCACGCTCGCTTGCACCATCGGCAACGGCGTCGCACCAGGCGCCGGTATGGATTTCGATGACCGGCGCCATCAGCGCCGCGGCAGCCTCGATCTGTGCTGGCTCCGCCGCGATGAAAAGCGAGACACGGATGCCGGCGTCCCTGAGCTCAGCTATCAACGGTGCAAGCGTGGCCCGCTGGCCGGCGGCATCAAGCCCGCCCTCGGTCGTGCGCTCCTCGCGCCGCTCGGGCACGATGCAGGCGGCGTGCGGCTTGAGCCTGGTCGCGATGTCGACCATCTCGCGGGTCGCCGCCATCTCGAGATTGAGCGGCTTGTCGATGCGGGCCTTCAGGCGCGCCACGTCGTCGTCGCGGATGTGACGGCGGTCCTCGCGCAGATGCGCCGTGATGCCGTCGGCGCCGGCGGCAATTGCGATCTCGGCCGCATGCAGCGGGTCCGGATGGCGTCCGCCGCGCGCGTTACGCAACGTGGCGACGTGGTCGATGTTGACGCCGAGGCGCAGCTTCGCGGTAGTCATGACAGTAGCCCGGAGCAATCTACCCGGTCATCCTTTCCGCCTTGGCGACCACAGGCTTTGCCCGCAGCTGCGCGATGATGGCGGTGAGATGCTTGAGGTCGTAGACCTCGAGATCGATCGTCAGCGACGTGAAATCGGGCGACTGCCGGCTCATGCGGATGTTATCGATGTTGCCGTCATGCTCGGCGATCACTTGCGCGATCTGGGCCAGCGAGCCGGGCTCGTTGACCGACTGGAGCAGGATGCGGGCAGGGAAACGCTGCGGGGTGGTTTCGTCGACGTCCCACCGCACATCGAGCCAGCGCTCCGGCGTATCTTCGAAGTCCTTCAAAGCGGAGGATTGGATCGGATAGATGGTGATCCCCTCCCCCTGCGTCATGATGCCGACGATGCGGTCGCCCGGCACGGCGCCGCCGTCGGGGGCAAATCGCACCGGCAGATCGCTGTTGATGCCGCGGATCGGAATTGCGCCTTCCCTGGTCTTGCCGTCCGGCACCTTGAACTTCACCGCCTTGCCCTTCTTGAGCCCGAACCAACCGGGCTCGGGCGCCGGCGTCGCGGTCGCGCGCTCCTCCTTGTAGTCCGGATACATGGCGCGCACGACGTCGGAGGCTTTCATCTCGCCGCGGCCAACCGCAGCAAAGACGTCATCGATGGAATGCCGTGCGAGACGGGGCAATGCCCCGGTCAGGCTTTCATCGGAATAATCGCGCTTGGCCCGCTTGCACAGCCGCTCGACGATACGCCGGCCGAGCTCGGCATATTGATTGCGGACCGCCTGACGCGTGGCGCGGCGCATGGCCGCCCGCGCCTTGCCGGTCGCGACCAGCGATTCCCAGGCCGCCGGCGGCGCGGTCTGGGCCTTGGAGGTCAGGATCTCGACCTCGTCACCGTTAGTAAGCTCGGAGGCCAGCGGAGCGATCTTGCCGTTGATCTTGCAGCCGATCGCCTGGTTGCCGACGTCGGTGTGGACCGCATAGGCAAAATCGATCGGCGTGGCTTTGCGCGGCAGCGCGATCAGCTTGCCCTTGGGCGTGAAACAGAACACCTGATCCTGGAACAGCTCGAGCTTGGTGTGCTCGAGGAATTCCTCCGGGTTCGAGCCTTCCGCGAGTTGCGCGATCGTCCGCCGCAGCCAGGCATAGGCGTTGGACTCCCGCGACAGCAATTCGGTCGGTGCGCCGCTCTCGTCCTTGTAGAGCGCATGGGCGGCGATGCCGTATTCGGCAATGTCGTCCATCTCTTCGGTGCGGATCTGCAGCTCGACGCGCTGGTTACCGGGCCCGATGACCGTGCTGTGGATCGACCGGTAATCATTTTGCTTCGGCGTCGAGATGTAGTCCTTGAAGCGGCCTGGCACGACCGGCCAGGTCGTATGGACGACGCCGAGGGCCTGGTAGCACTGGCCTACATCCTTGACGATGACGCGAAAGCCGAAAATGTCGGAGAGCTGTTCGAAGCCGACCGCTTTGCGTTCCATCTTGCGCCAGATCGAATAGGGGCGCTTGCGGCGGCCTTTGACGCGCGCGGCAATGCCACGGTTGGCAAGCTTGCGGGCAAGCTGCGCTTCGATCTCGGCGATCAAGCCGCGATCCCGCGCCGACAAGGCCTCAAGCCGCTCGGTCATGACCTTGTAGGCTTCGGGATTGAGCTCGCGGAACGACAGGCTCTCGAGCTCCTCGCGCAGCTCGTACATGCCGATGCGGCCGGCGAGCGGCGCATAGATGTCGATCGTCTCCTGGGCGGCGCGGCGGCGCAACTCCGGCGGCATGTGCTCGATGGTGCGCATGTTGTGGAGCCGGTCGGCGAGCTTGACCAGCAGCACGCGCACGTCTTCAGCGATGGCGAGCAGGAGCTTGCGGAGATTTTCGGCCTGCTTCGCCTCGCGGGATACGAGATCAAGCTTCTTGAGCTTGGTCAGGCCTTCGACCAGATGGCCGATGTCCTTGCCGAACAGCTGGTCGATCTCGGCGCGGGTCGCTTCGGTGTCTTCGATCGTGTCGTGGAGCAGCGCCGCCGCAATGGTCGCGTCGTCGAGCTTGTGCTCGGTCAGGATCGCGGCGACCTCGAGCGGATGGGAGATATAGGGGTCGCCGGAGGCGCGCTTCTGCTCCCCGTGCGCTTTCATCGCGTAGACGTAAGCGCGGTTGAGCAGATCTTCGTTGGTATTCGGGTTGTAGCTTCTGACGCGCTCGACGAGATCGAGCTGGCAAATCAGCGGCTTTGGAGGTTTCGGAGTCGGCTCAGGCGAAGGCACGATGCTCGGCGCCTCGCGAGCGGGCGCCCGGCGCGCCTTGGACTGCAACTCCATGCGCGGCAAATCGTTGCGCGGCACTTCAGCCCGCGTCAATTCGTTCGGCGGCAGATTGCTTGAGGACGGCGCCATGCGTTTCCTCGTAGCGTAGCCGACCGCGGCCACGCGCCTCGTTGTGCAAGATATTATGGCATGGGGGCCGGGCAGCAAGCGCTAATGCTCGGCGCCAGCCGTCTTGCACGCAAAGCTCCGCAGAACGCAGACGCCTTCGCCGCAATCTCAAATAATCAAATAAAAAGGCGGGCGACACCGCCCGCCACAGATGACACGACAAGCGGGCGAGACGCCCGCGCTCGCCTTATTCCTCGTCGTCGACCTCGATGGGCTCGGGGCGCTCTTCGGGCGGAGCAAGGCCTTCGAGGCCACGGAGCAATTCTTCTTCGGTCATCCGGTCGGCAACGACTTCGACATCGTCCAATTCGACGTTGCCGCCGCCGATGAGCGGCACGGTCTCGGGCTCAGGCTCATCAACCTCGACGTATTTCTGCAAGGAATGGATAAGGTCTTCTTTCAGGTCGCCGGGTGAAATGGTCTCGTCTGCGATTTCGCGCAAAGCCACCACCGGATTTTTGTCGTTGTCGCGATCGACGGTGATCTGGGCACCTGATGACACCATCCGGGCGCGATGACTCGCCAAGAGGACCAGATCGAACCGGTTGTCCACTTTGTCGATGCAGTCCTCGACGGTGACGCGGGCCATGGATGCTCCTTGCGGTTGTTGTTGCCGTGCTGAGTGGTGAATGCCTGCCTCGCCGCAATCCGATGAGCCGGACCAGTGGCGTAATGGCGCGCAAGTATGTCAGCCAAAAAACATATTCAATCTAAGGCCAACTAACGATTGCACGCGTTGAAAGCAAGAGGGTGCGATTAGGTGTTATTCGCATGGCTGGTGAACGAGATTGTGCTTGGCTAAGCTGCAAAGCTCTGTTACGCCAACCACTTCGAGATCGGGCGGGCGCCACTTTACGATCCCGCAATTTTTATTTCCGCGAGGGGCGACCGCGGTGGGGGATTAGGGCGCGCCGAAGCCCGATTTCGAAGCAAGTACTTTTTCCGCAGGCGGGTCCTGTAACTTAAGCGCCACGCGACTTTCGTCCGTGGCATCCTGTCCGTAACGGCCGTTCTGTCGCTTGATCGATCGGCGGTCGAGATGGCCCCTTGCCCTGCTGCCAAGCAGGCGCGGCTTTGATCGAAAGAACTCCCATGTCTGTGTCCGGCGAAAAAATTGCCCTCTTCATCGATGGCGCCAACCTTTATGCGACCGCGAAATCGCTAGGCTTCGACATAGATTACAAGCGGCTGTTGCGCGAGTTTCAGTCGCGGGGGTACCTGTTGCGCGCGTTCTATTATACCGCCGTGGTCGAGGATCAGGAGTATTCCTCGATCCGTCCGTTGATCGACTGGCTTGATTACAACGGCTACACGGTCGTCACCAAGGCGACGAAGGAGTTCGTCGACCAGACCGGCCGCCGCAAGGTCAAGGGAAACATGGATATCGAGCTCGCGGTCAACGCGATGGAGATTGCGGGCCAGATCGACCACATGGTGTTGTTTTCCGGCGACGGAGATTTCCGATCGCTGGTCGAGGCGGTCCAGCGCAAAGGCGTCCGTGTCACGGTCGCTTCAACCGTATCGACCCAACCACCCATGGTTGCCGACGAGTTGCGCCGGCAGGCCGACATTTTCCTCGACATTGCGGAGCTGCAGAACAAGATCGGCCGCGACCCCGGCGAGCGTCCCGAACGGCCGGCCCGCGAGCCTCGGGAGCCGCGTCAGCACACGCCGCAGTTTTTGCAGCGCGGCCCGGTGCCCGCGCGGGCACCGGTCGGCGCCGATGACGACGACGAATTCGACGAAGATTGATCGCTTGCCGCCATGGCCGGCAGCGGCGCCGCCCCGCGCGGCAGCAAAGTCGCACGCGATTGCCCACACTGTCCGCGGCTCGTTGCCTTCCGCGAGGCTTGGCGCGCGCGCCAGCCAGACTGGCACAACTCTCCCGTACCCTCCTTTGGGCCAATCGACGCGCGCCTCCTGATCGTGGGGCTTGCACCCGGCCTGCAGGGCGCCAATCGCACCGGCCGACCCTTTACCGGCGACTACGCCGGCGATCTCCTTTACGCGACGCTCGCGCAATACGGGTTTTCGACCGGGACCTTTGCGGCGCGCCCCGACGACGGCCTCGCGCTTAAGGATGCCCGCATCACGAACGCCGTGCGATGCGTGCCTCCCGAAAACAAGCCGACTGGTGACGAAATCCGCCGATGTCGCGAATTCTTGGTGGCAACGATTTCCGAAATGCCGAAGCTCGCCGCGATCGTCGCGCTCGGCCGGATCGCCCATGACAGCGTCGTTGTCGCGCTCGGCTCGCGGATGTCTGCGCTGCCGTTTGGCCACGGCGCGACCCACGTGGTCGGCGCGCTCAAGCTATTCGATAGCTACCACTGCTCGCGCTACAATACGAATACCGGCGTGCTGACACCGCAGATGTTCCGCTCGGTGTTCGCCGCGGTGCGCAGCTATCTCGATGCACCCGCCGAGCCAAAGGCGGCGGCCGCGCTGTCGGCAGCCGGAAAGGGCAAATAGCCCTTCATTGGTAGGACATGAATTCCAGGAGCGAGCCGTCCGGATCGCGGAAATAGACGCTCGTGCCCTTGCCTTTGGCGCCGTTGCGCTCCACCGGACCGAGCTCGATTGGGACCTTGTGGCGCTCGAGATGAGCGATGGCGTCAGCGATCGGCCCCTTCCACTCGAAGCAGATATCGCTGTTGCCGGGCTGCACTGGCAGCCGCGCCACCGGATGTCCGATCATCCCGGGACCATGGAGATTGAGCTGGGTGTCGCCGAAACGGTAGGCGAAATAGGCGCCGCGCGGCACCACCTCGGCGCCGACCACATCGCGGTAGAACGCGTTCGAGCGTTCCCAGTCGGAAACATGGATCACGCAGTGGTCGAGCTTTACCGGCAACGACATCGGGCCCTCATCGGTGATGACTCACAGTCGGAAGGGCGAGATTGAGGCGAGCGGAGAGCCGCCGCCTACCCCTTCATCCGCAACAGGCGGCCCTTTTCGCGGTTCCAGCTCCGCTTCTTCTCGGTCTCGCGCTTGTCGTGAAGCTTCTTGCCGCGGCCGAGCGCGATATCGAGCTTCGCCCGGCCCTTCTCGTTGAAGAACAAGCGCAGCGGCACGATGGTCATGCCCTCCCGCTCCACCGCAGCGGCGAGCTTCGTGATCTGACGCTTGTGGAGCAGCAGCTTGCGCGGCCGCTTCGGCGCATGATTGAAGCGGCTCGCCTGCAGGTATTCGGGGATGTTCGAATTGATGAGCCAGATCTCGCCGCCGCGGGCATCGGCGTAGGACTCAGCGATCGTCGCGCGGCCGGTCCGCAGCGACTTCACCTCGGTGCCGGTGAGCGCGATGCCGGCCTCGAAGACTTCTCCGATCTCATAGTTGAATCGCGCCTTGCGATTATCGGCGACGATCTTGTGCGCTGGCTCTTTTTTCTCCGCCATGGTCCAGTCACTTCTTGAGAAGATCCCGGATCTCGGTGAGCAGGACGACTTCAGGCGTGGGCTTGGCGGGCTCGGGCTGCTTTGTGGCCTCTTGCTTGTAAAGCTTCGATATCCCCTTGATCACCATGAACAGGACGATGGCGATGATCGCGAAGTTGATCAGGATCGTGAGGAAACTCCCCCATGCCAGCACCGCGCCCTGCTTTTTGGCATCCGCGAGATTACCGGCCGTGACCTTGGACGACAGCGGAACGAAGTAGTTGGAGAAGTCGAGACCGCCGGTAATCGCTCCGATCGTCGGCATGATGATGTCGCCCACCAGCGAATTCACGATGGCGCCGAACGCGGCACCGATGATGACGCCGACCGCAAGATCGATGACGTTGCCGCGCAACGCGAATTTCTTGAAATCTTCAAGCATGGCGTTCCCCCGGTCTTGCTGGCGGGCGGCAGCCTCGCGAGCCCAAATATAGGAGCCCCACGCACAAAGTGTACTTGTGGCTCGGCAATTCGTGCGCCTTTTGCAATGCGACCGCGGACAGCTCGCCAATTCGCACGCGCAGGCGCGCGCAATGAAGCTGCCCGTCGGCTAATTGATCAGCCCGGCATGCACCATCGCAGCGCGCACCGCGGTCTTCGACTTCTCCGACAGCGGCACCATCGGCAACCGCGCCGTCTCCTCGCATCGGCCGAGGACGGAGAGCGCATATTTCACCGGGGCGGGATTGGTCTCGATGAACAGGTTCTGGTGCAACGGCAGGAGCTTGTCTTGAAGCTTGAGTGCCGTGCCGAAATCACCGCGCAGGCACGCGCTCTGGAATTCGGAGCACAGCCGCGGCGCGACGTTCGAGGTCACCGAAATGCAGCCATGGCCGCCATGCGCCATGAAGCCGAGGGCCGTCACGTCCTCGCCGGAGAGCTGGTTGAAGTCGGGACCGAGCGTCTCGCGCTGCTGAGAGACCCGCGTCATGCTCGCGGTCGCATCCTTGACGCCGGCAATGTTCTTGAGCTCAAACAAGCGCTTCATCGTGTCGACGGACATGTCGATCACCGATCGCGCCGGGATATTGTAGATGATGATCGGAATGCCGATGGCGTCGTTGATCGCCTTGAAGTGCTGGTAGAGCCCTTCCTGGGTCGGCTTATTGTAATAAGGCGTCACCACCAGCACGGCATCGGCGCCCGCCTCTTCAGCATGCTTCGCGAGTTCGACCGCCTCGCGCGTCGAGTTTGATCCGGCGCCGGCAACCACGGGAACGCGGCCGCCCGCCTCGCCGATGCACCACTCCACGACATGCTTGTGCTCGTCGTGGGACAGGGTCGGACTTTCGCCGGTGGTTCCGACCGGCACGAGGCCGTTCGTACCCTCGCTGATCTGCCAGGCGACGAGGGCGCGGAACGCTTTCTCATCCACAGCCCCGTCCTTGAACGGTGTCACCAGGGCAGTGAATGATCCGCGAAAGTTCGTCCTCGCACCCATGATTGCTCCTCAAGGCGGGAATCCGGCATCCCCGCGCATTCATAACGATTTCGGCGACTGGATTAAAGCCCTGCCCGATCAAGCATTGTGCAATCTGCCGAACCATTGCCACGATTTGCCGCTTAGGGTTTCCTTAAGGGGTTCGAAACAGGGTGTTCTTCGGGGCAAATTGCGGCCCGCGCGCGCTGTCCGTGGGTACGGGGGGATCATTGATACGGCGACACTCAGGTATCGCGGCCGGCGGCTTGGCCGGCGCGCTCATTGCCGCTGCGGCAACCGCAGCGCCGCATCTCAAACATGTACCGCTGCCGCGCCCGCGACCTCAGATCGCCGGCGCATCAGCGCCTGTAACCACCGCTCAGGCCACGGCAAAGCCGGCGCCAGCCGTTGCCGAATACCACACGGCGTCGCTGCCATCCGCCACGGTGCCGCTGCCGCGCGAGGAAGCGCCGGCAGCCCCCGGCAGCAATTTCCCCGAACGCGACGTTGCTACCGTCAAGCAGGCCCTCGAGTTCGCCAGGCGCGGCCGTTCGCAAGACGCCACCGACATCGAGAGCCGCATCGAAGACCCGACCGCCCGCAAGCTCGTCGAATGGGCGATTCTCCGCAGCGAAAACAACGACGCGACATTCGCCCGCTATCGTGCCTTCGTCGCCGCCAACCCGAATTGGCCGCACGCAGTGATGTTCCGCCGTCGCGCCGAGGGAATGCTGTGGCAGGAGGGCGCGGACCTCGCCACCATCCGCGGCTTCTCCGGAAACTCTCCGGCTTCCATCAAAGGCGCATTCGCCCTTGCGCGCGCGCTTCTCGCGACAGGCGATCACGCCGCTGCGCAGGCGCTGATCCGCGGACCGTGGATCAGCGAGCAGCTGTCGCCGGAGCTCGAGGAGCAGGCGCTCCAGACCTTCGGCGGCCTCATTACCCCTGCGGACGAGAAGGCGCGCATGGCGCGCCGGCTTTACGCCCGCGACAATGCGGCCGGCCTGCGTGCTGCCCATCGCCTCGGCGGCGGCGAACCCGCCATCGCCAAGGCATGGATCGCCGCCAACGAGAAATCCAACAACGCGAAGTCGCTGATCGAGTCGTTGCCGGCGAGCGCGCAGCGCGATCCGGGCATCATTTTCGCCCGCATTCATGTATTGCGCCACGCCGACAAGATCGCCGAGGCCACTGAACTGATGATGGCGGCGCCGAAGGATGCCGCCGCGGTCCAAGATTCCGACGAATGGTGGGTCGAGCGCCGCCTATTGGCGCGCAAGCTCCTCGATCTCAACCAGGCCAACGCGGCCTACCAGATCGCCCGCGACGCCGCGACGCCGTTCAAGGAAAACTATCGGGTCGAAAGCCAATTCACCGCCGGCTGGATCGCCCTGCGCTTCCTCAATAATCCCTCGGTTGCGGCCCAGCACTTCACACGCATCGCGCAGACCACCAACAATCCGATCTCGCTCGCCCGCGCCAACTACTGGCGAGGCCGCGCCGCCGAGGCGATGAACCGGTCGCACGAAGCCCACGGCTTCTACCAGGAGGCCGCGCGCTACAACACCGCCTATTACGGGCAGCTTGCCCGCGCCCGCCTCGGCCTGCCCGAAATCGTGGTCTCCCCACCGCCGGACCGGCATGCCGCGACGCGCAGCGAGGTCGCGCGCGCCGTCGAAATCCTCTACGCGGCCAATGAACGCGACCTCGTCGTGTCGATCGCTGCGGACCTTGGCGACCATGGCCAGGACATGGCCGCGATGGCGGGCGTTGCCGAAGTCATCTCGCGCAACCAGGACGCCCGCGCCCTGCTTCTGCTCGGCAAGGAGGCGCTCGGTCGCGGCTATCCGTTCGACCACTATGCCTTCCCCACCTTCGGTCTGCCGCGCTATTCGGCGATCGGTCCGGAAGTGGGACGCGAGATCGTCTACGCGATCGCGCGGCAGGAGAGCGCCTTCAATCCGCGCGATCGGTCGTCCGCGAATGCGATCGGCCTGATGCAGGTCACGCCGTCCGCCGGCCGGGAAATGGCGCGCAAGTTCAACGTCGGCTACGACGAGCGACGCCTCATCAACGACCAAGTCTACAACATGCAGCTTGGTGCGGCCGAACTCGGCGACGTCATCGAGGGCTATCGCGGCTCCTACATCCTCGCATTCGCCGGCTACAATGCAGGCCGCGGCCGGGTCAAGGAATGGATCGAACGGTTCGGTGACCCGCGCGATCCCAATGTCGATCCGGTCGATTGGGTGGAGCGTATTCCGTTCTCGGAGACCCGTAATTATGTTCAGCGCATCCTGGAAAACATCCAGGTCTATCGCGTGCGTTTCGGCGGCAGCCCGCAGCTGCTGATCGAGGCGGACCTCCGGCGCGGGGCCGGCGGCAATTAAGACGGCTGCAACAGCCGGGGTGAGGCCTACGACGATGCCCGGTTTCGAAAGCAGGTTCATCACTGCCCCAGACGGCCTGAGGCTGCACGTGCGCGATTACGGTCCGCGCAACAGCGACCGCCTGCCGGTGTTGTGCCTCCCGGGCCTCTCGCGCAATGCGGAGGACTTTGAGGAAGTGGCGAGCGCGCTTGCCGACGGGGCGGCCGCGCCGCGGCGGGTGCTGGCCATCGATTTTCGCGGCCGCGGCCTCTCAAGCTACGATCCCAACACGAGCAATTATGCCGTCCGCGTCGAGACCGCCGACGTCATTGCCGTAATCGCGGCCATGGGGGCGGCCCCGGCCATCGTTTTCGGCACGTCGCGCGGCGGCATGGTGACGATGGAGCTTGCCACGGTTCGCCCGGCAGCGATCGCCGGCGCCATCCTCAACGACATCGGCCCGGTGATCGAGCCCAAGGGCATGATGCGGATCAAGGGCTATGTCGGCAAATTGCCGGAGCCGCGCAATTACGAAGAAGGCGCCGACATCTTGCGGCGGACATCGGGCGCGCAGTTTCCGAAGTTCGAGACGGCCGACTGGATCGCCGCCGCCCATCGCATGTGGCGCGAAGAAAACGGCCGGTACATCGCCAAGTACGATGCCGAAATTGCGCGCACGCTTGACTCAATCACGCCCGATCGACCGATCAAGACCATGTGGGCGCAGTTCGAGGCGCTGGGGCAGATGCCGCTTCTCGTGTTTCGCGGCGCGAACTCTGATCTTCTGAGCACGGAGACGGTGCAGGAGATGCAGACTCGCCACCCCGACATGGACCTGTATGAAGTACCGGACCAGGGGCACGCGCCCCTCATCGCCGAAGCGGACACGATTGAGAGGGTCGCGAGATTTGCGGCCGAGTGTGACGCGCTTTATGCGTGACGGCTGCTTGGCAGCTCCCAAGCCTCAACGGTGAAGGGGCGCAGCGCCGTTACGCTTTGCGCACCTCTTGCGCCTTTGCAGCGGGTCGCTCCGGCGGCTTTTCATTGGGTCGTCGCAACAGTTCGGCACCGAGATCCGAGACGGCGCGGGGAGCAACCTTGGGAGCCGGAGGACCTTCGGGTGCGGTTGCCCTGGTGGTCGGCAAAATTTGAGGCGCGCCCCTAATGGTCGACGGCGTCTGAGGGATAGTCTTGGGATCCGGCAAAGCTTGAGAGACGCCCTTCGCAGGCGGAGCTTGAGAGACGCCCTTCGCAGGCGGAGCTTGAGAGACGCCCTTCATAGGCGGAGCTTGAGTGGCGCCCTTCATAGGCGGAGCTTGAGTGGCGCCATTCACAGGTGGAGCTTGAGAGGCGCCATTCACAGGCGGAGCTTGAGAGGCGCCCTTCGCGGGCGGAACCTGCGTTGGCACTCCACGAGGGGCCGGCGGCACTTGCGCGGTCAGGTGCTTGGCCAGGACGTCGATACGGGCCTGATTGCTTCCGATCTGGGCAATCCACAGATCCTCGGCCTGCTTCGCATGCTCGACCGATTGCATCATCCGCCAGCGGCTGACCCGGACCTTCCCGTCAGCGAGAGGAACCGCTGTCAACTTCACACCCATACCATCCATCTTGGCCACGAAAGCCACAACGTCGAACTCTGCCATTGCCAATCCCATTCACAGACTGCGCAACATGGACGCCTCCAACGCAAGCTACACGCACGCAAGCGACACCATGTGACACTCTCTGCCGCAATGCCACCTTATCGACCGCATCGTTCGGCCAATCAATGCCGAACCACAGTTCTCCACCGCGATCGGTGGCAAACTGCGGCCGTTGCGCCACACCCTGCCACATACCCGACACCATGGATCGCAATCCTGCATGGGCGCTCGGGCACAACCGTTTAGGTTCCTCACCGAGCGTCGCGTCGGCAAGCGGTTGGGGCTAAAACGATCACGCGATTCGCGGCAAGCGCCGCGACACCCAACGCGCGGTCCGCGACTTCCAGAAGAAAGTTGGCATTTCGCCCGCCGACGGCTATGCCGGTCTCAAGGTCCTGGCCCGGTTGCGTCAAAGCTCCTGATCGGCTTGGATCGTCACGATCCTGATCAGAAGGTTAGACGCAAATGTCCACAAGCGAAGGTATCGCACGGCCCGCGGCTGCGACGCGCCCGAAGTCCGGCGCCAAGGCCGAAATGTCGACCATCGAGCGGCCGATACCGTCGGGCACCAATGTCGCGGGCTTCGGCAGCGACGTCGTCGCCGAAACGCTGCGCGACCTCGACATTCCCTACATCGCACTCAACCCCGGCGCGAGCTACCGCGGCCTTCACGACAGCCTCGTCAATCACATCGGCAACGCGGCTCCGCAGATGCTGCTGTGCCTGCACGAAGAGGCGGCGGTCGCGATCGCCCATGGCTATGCCAAGGTGACGGACAAGGCGATGGCGGCGGCGGTGCACTCGAATGTCGGCCTGTTCCACGCCACCATGGCGATCTTCAACGCCTGGTGCGACCGCATGCCGATCGTTGTGCTGGGCGCCACCGGCCCGGTCGATGCCGCCAAGCGCCGGCCGTGGATCGATTGGATTCACACCGCGGCCGACCAAGGCGCGATCGTCCGCAATTACACCAAGTGGGACGACCAGCCCGCCTCGCCTGCGGCGGCGCGCGAAGCATTGCTGCGCGGCGCGTGGCTGACGAACACCGCTCCGCGCGGCCCGGTCTATATCAACCTCGATGCGGACATGCAGGAGTCGGTGCTCGACAAGCCGCTGGCGCCGATCGAAGCCGCTCGCTTCATGCCGCCGGTTGCCGCCGGGGCTCCCGCCGACCTGATCAACGAAGCCGCCGCCTGGCTCAAGAAAGCGAAGCACCCGGTGATCCTCGCCGGCCGCGTCTCGCGCAGCGTCGAGGCCTGGAAGAGCCGCGTCGCCCTTGCCGAGGCCATTGGCGCCCACGTCTGCACGACGCCGAAGACCGGCGCCGCGTTCCCGACCGACCATCCGCTGCACGTCGACGCGCCTCAGCCGTTCACCAAGGACGAACTGACGCCGCTGCTGCGTGAGGCCGACCTGATCCTGAGCTTCGACTGGGTCGATCTCGCCGGCACGTTGAAATCGGTCGGCGCGGCGCCCAAGGGCAAAGTCATCCAGGTCTCGCTTGACCATCAACTGCACAACGGCTGGAGCATGGACTACCAAGGCCTGCCGCCGATCGACCTTTTCATCGCCGCCGATCCCGACACCGTCGCGATCGCGCTTGCCGCTGCCGTCGGCCCGGCGTCGTCCAAGCCGAAAGGCGCGGCGCGCCCGCTGCACGAGCCCAAGGGCGGCGCGAAGGACACCATCGGTATCGAAGACCTCGCCCATGCGTTGCGCCGCACGGTCGGCAGCCGCGACGTCACGCTCACGCATCTGCCGCTGTCGTGGCAGGGCTCGTTCTGGCATTTCCGTCACCCGCTCGACTTTCTGGGCTCGGACGGCGGCGGCGGCGTCGGCGGCGGTCCCGGCATTTCGGTCGGCGCGGCGCTCGCGCTCAGGGGCTCGGGTCGCCTGCCGATCGGCATTTGCGGCGACGGCGACTTCCTGATGAGCGCGACATCGCTCTGGACTGCGGTGCACTACCGCATTCCCCTTCTCATCATCGTGGCCAACAATCGCTCGTTCTATAACGACGAGGTGCACCAGGAGCGGATGGCGATTTTGCGCAACCGGCCGGTCGACAACAAGTGGATCGGCCAAAAGATGCTCGACCCGGAGATCGACATGGCCGGCCTCGCCCGCGCCCAAGGCGCCCGCGGCTTCGGCCCGATCACCCAGGCCGAGAATCTCGCCGCGACGTTCGCCGAGGCGATTGCTGCCGTGGACAACGGCGAAGTCGCGGTGGTCGACGTGCGGATCGAGCCGGGCTACGGCGCCCGCGACGCCGGCGCGATCTCGCACCGCAAGTCAGGTTAACATGTTTACCCTCCCCTGAAGGGGGAGGGTCCATTGATTCCCTCTCCCGCTTGCGGGGGAGGGTTAGGGAGGGGGCAAACTCCACGGCACGGCCTCTCAAGCGGTGCCCCCTCCCTGACCCTCCCCCGCAAGCGGGGGAGGGGAAAAGAAGTCAGGTTATTCATGGCGAGCGTTTCCACCTTGACCAAAGCCACCACCGCAGACGCGCCGTCGGAGCGCGGCATCCTGGTGGTCGACGACATCATCAAGCAGTTCGATACTCCCGAAGGTCCGCTGGTCGCGGTCGACCACGTCTCGCTGAGCGTACGGCCCGGAGAATTCCTGGCGGTGATCGGCCCGTCCGGCTGCGGCAAGTCGACCCTGTTCAACGTGATCGGCGGCCTGACCGAGGGCTACGGCGGCACTGTCACGGTCGGCGGCGAAACCGTGCACGGCCCGCATCCTTCCGTCGGCATGGTGTTCCAGGAAGAGTCCACCTTTCCCTGGCGCACCGTCATCGAGAATGTCGCCTTCCCGCTCGAGATCGCCGGCATGGGCAAGGCCGCGCGGCACGACAAGGCCAAGAAATTCATCGCCCTCGTCGGGCTCGGCGGCTTCGAGAACCGCTATCCGGCCGAACTCTCCGGCGGCATGCGCCAACGCGTCGCCATTGCCCGCACGCTCGCCTCCGAGCCGAAGATCCTGCTGATGGACGAGCCGTTCGCGTCGCTCGATGAGCAGACCCGGCTGCTGCTCGGCGACAAGGTCCTCCAGATCCAGCAGCAGCTCCAGCAGACGACGCTCCTCATTACGCACAACATCACCGAAGCGGTGCAGCTTGCCGACCGCATCCTGGTGATGACCTATCGGCCCGGTCGGGTGAAACGCATCGTCGAGATCGACCTGCCGCGCCCGCGCTCGTCCGACGTCGTGTCGAGCGAAGCCTTCGGCCATTACGTGGCGCAGCTGTGGAGCGACCTACGCGAAGAGGCAAGCCGCGGCATGCAGGACGAGGAAAGCCGCATGCTGCATCACCACGGATCAGGGCCGTGACGTCCGCCGCGCTTGCGCGCTCGCGCATCGTCCCGCCGGCACTGGGGTTCGGCTCGCTGATCGTCGCGATCGGTGCGATCGAAATTCTGATCCGCGTCGGCGTCATCAACCGGTTCATCGTGCCGATGCCCTCGCAGATCGCCATGGCATTCGGTCGCGTCATCACCGAGGAAGATATTGCCGATCGATTCCGTCTCACCTTCTTCGAAGCCTTTACCGCGGGCGCGATGATCACGGTCGTCGGGGTCGCGCTTGGGCTGCTGCTGTTTCGGTTCAATCTGCTGCGTCGCGCCACGGAGACCTGGGTGGCGGCCGCAGCGTCAGCCCCGACCGTGCTGATGTATCCGCTGTTCCTCGTCATTTTCGGCCGCAACATGTGGACCATCATCATGATGGGGTTCGTTGCCGGCCTGCCGCCGGTGATCCTCAAGACCATTGAAGGGCTCGCCGGGACGCGCCGCGTCCTCATCAACGTGGGGAAGAGCTTCAACCTCACCTCGCCGCAGCTGTTCGCGAAGATCCTGTTCCCGGCGGCACTGCCGACGATCTTCGTCGGCGTGCGGCTTGGGCTCATCTTCACCTTGATCAACGTGGTCGGCGTCGAGTTCCTGATCAATTTCGGCGGGCTCGGCCAGCTCATCAACGATCTCGCCGAACGCTACGACCTCCCCGGCACGTATGCAGCGATCTGCTTCGTGATTCTGGTGAGCGTCGTGTTCTTCGTCATAACCGAACGGATCGAGCGATGGCTGAGGCCGGTCAACTGAGGCTGACGGGGGCTCCGCCCGTCTGGACCGATCCAGTGATGCTGGTGCGGATCGCAATCATCGTTGCGGTGCTGCTGATCTGGGAGACCGTGTCGCGCCTGGAGCTGTTCTATCGGGACGTGGTGCCGTCGCTTGGCGCGATCGGAAGCGCGATGGTCAAGCTGCTGTCGTCCCCCGACTACTATTGGAATCTCGGCGTCACCGCCGGCGAAGTCGGCACCGCGCTCCTCGTCGGAGGCTTGAGCGGGCTCGTCATCGGCCTCGTCCTTGGCGGCAACAAACTGCTCGCGAAGTCGTTCGAGCCGTACCTCTATTATCTCGGGCCCACGCCGAAGATCATCTTTTTCCCCGTGATGATCATGTGGTTCGGGGTCGGCCCCGGATCGAAGGTCGCGATGGGCGCGATCTCGTGCTTCTTCCCGATTGCGCTTTCGGCAGCGGCGGGCATGCGCCAGATCGACCAGGTGCTGATCCGCGTCGGCCAGAGCTTTCGCGCCAACGCCTGGCAAATGGCAACGAAGATCTATCTGCCGGCGATGCGCCATCCCATCATCAACGGCGTGCGGCTCGGTCTTGGCGTCGCCATCATCGGCACGCTGCTTGCAGAGACGAAGCTCTCGAACCGCGGCGTCGGCTTCCTCATCATCCAGGCCTACAGCCTGTTCGACATGCCGCGCATGTATGCGATGCTGATCGTGCTGTTCGTGCTCGCGATCGGCGCCAACGCACTCGTCGGCCGCCTCGGCGGTCTCGGCACGATCAGGCCGCGATGACATCGTGCCGAGGACCAGGGTCGTAGGGTGGGCAAAGGCGGCCGAGACGATGCAAATTTCGCACGGCTTTGGTTCCGCCGTGCCCACGCGGACCGCGTAAATTAGGCGACTCTCCGCGTGGGCACGGCGGACCAGAGGCTTCGCAAAAACGGCAGCGTTTTGGCCGCCTTTGCCCACCCTACCGGTTAAGATACGAGAGACGCACGAAGATGATAAAAACAGGAGGAACCACCATGAAGCATCTCGCCTGTCGCGCGCTCATCCTCGGCGCGGCGATCGCTTCGCTCGGCACGCCCGCCGTTCGCGCCGACGACGTCATCAAGCTCACCATCGGCCAGCGCGGCAACTGGGATACCTCGATTACGCAGCTCGGCAACGAGGCCGGCATCTTCAAGAAGCACGGCATCACGCTCGAGATGATCTACACCTCCGGCAGCGGCGAGACGCTGCAGCCGGTGATCGCCGGCAGCGTCGATGCGGGGCTCGCGGTCGGCACGCTCGGCGCGATGGCCGCCTACGTGAAGGGCGCGCCGGTGCGCATCATCGGCGCAGAAGCGACGGGCGCTGCCGACTATTGGTATGCCAAGACATCGGCGCCGTTCAAGACGCTCGCCGAGATGACCGACAGGAACACCATCGCTTATTCGACCAACGGCTCTTCCACCAACAGTATCGTCCGTGCCTTCATCGACGAGTTCAAGCTCAAGGCAAAGCCGATCGCGACGGGCAATCCGTCGGCGACGCTCACTGCAGTGATGACCGATCAGGTCGATGTCGGCTGGTCGTCGCCGCCCTTCGGCCTCAAGGAGATCGGAGAGGGCAAGACGCGGGTCATCGCGCGGGCGATGGACTCTTCACTCGTGCGCGGCCAGACCATCCGCACCATGGTCGCCAATGCGGACGCACTCGCCAAGCGCAAGGAAGCGATCGGCCGCTTCATGGCCGCCTATCGCGAGTCGATCGCCTACATGTACAGCAACAACCCGCAGGTCCTCAAAGACTATGCTGCATTTGTCGGTGTGTCCGAGGACGTCGCCCGCCAAGTGCGCGACGAGTTCTTCCCCAAGTCCCTCATCGACCCCGACGAAATCCACGGCATCGATTCGCTGATGGAGGAAGCGGTGAGGCTCAAATTCATTCCCGCGCCGCTCACCAAACAGCAACTCGGCGAGCTGATCCAAATTCAGAAGTGAGTTAGTGAGCTGTAGCCCGGATGGAGCGAAGCGCAATCCGGGACAGGCGTGGCCGCATTCAATCACCGGAAGATCAGCGCGAACGACTCCGGCGGCGAACGTTCGCATTTCTCGCCAGATCGGTTTTTGGGGCAAGGCCGATCCGGGATTGCGCTTCGCTCCATCCGGGCTACGCGTCACACCTTGAACGTCTCGTAGACCGAGGGGTGGAACATCTCCTCGACCTTCATCAGCCGCGGCGACAGACCCTGCGAATGATGATGGCGCAGGAAGGTCTCGAGCGTGGTGCGGTTCGGTTCGACTCCGTAGGACCAGAAGTCGTTGCCCATCAGTTCGCGCACCGATTTGAGCGTCTCCTCGACGAACGGCAGTGTCACCTTGGTGGCTGAGGTGTCGCTCAAGGCCGCCAGCGCCGTCGCCTTCGACTGCTCGAACGCCTTGAACACGGCGACGGGGAGCCAGGGATGCTTCTCCGCGAGCGTGCGGCGAATGCCGATCAGATGCATGATCGGGAAGATGCCCGTCCGCTTGTACCAGTCCTTTGCGGCCGCCACCGGATCGCGGAACAGCCAGCCGACATTGGGATGGCCGCGCTCGATGAAGACCGGCGGGCGCGGCGCGATGAAGCCGTCGATTTCGCCTGAATCGAGGAGCGCCGAAATCGTTGCGCCCTCCGGCGCATTGTCGAGCCGCACGCCCGGCGGCAGCTTGACGGTGATCTTCTCCGGCCGCCCGGCGTGCTCGATGCCGCCCCTGATCCAATGAATATCCGATGGCTTCACGCCGAAGTCGTCCTCCAGGATCGCGCGCGCCCACACATTCGCGGTCAGCTGATATTCCGGCACGCCGACCTTCTTGCCCTTGAGGTCCTTGGGCTCCTTGATGCGATCGGTGCGAACATAGATCGAGGTGTGGCGGAACGCCTTCGACACGAAGGCAGGAATGCCGACGTAAGGGCACTCGCCGAGCGCGGTCTTCACCGTGTAGCTCGACAGCGACAGCTCGCAGATATCGAAATCAACCGAGCGGAACGCGCGGAAGAAGATTTCCTCCGGCGACAGGGTCATGAATACGGGATCGACCCCATCGATGCGAACGGCACCGTTGATGAGCGGACGATTGCGGTCGTAGTCGCCGACCGCGACCGAGAGATTGAGATTGGACATGGATCATTCCGGCTGTGCGAGACGCCGTTGGTATAGCGCGCCTGCGCCGCTCGTGCCACTCCGCGCGATGCCGATAGCCTATATCGTAGGGGGCGCAAAGCGAAGCGTGCGCACCGCAGCACTTCACCATCTCCCGCGTGTCATTACTCCAGGTGCGCACGCTTCGCTTTGCGCACCCTACCGCGCTCGGAATCGGTCAAGCGGGTCGGTCGACGCAACGTCGAGCAAACGCAGCTGGAGCCGCTCGTTGCCTTGCCAGCGGTCGACCGAGAGCGTACCGGCGACGTGCAAGCTGCGGCCGCGGTTCTTGAGGAGCGCGTGGCCGAGCTTCTGGCCCGCGGCGCGGAAGGCGATGGCGTCGAGTACTGCGCCGTCGCCCGCGGCAAACCGCGCGCGCACGTGGGCTTGGCCAACCTCCTCGGCGTAGGCGATGGTATGCGCCGGCAATGCGATGATCGGCTCCGGATTGCCGGCCCCGAATGGGCCTGCCGCGGCCAATTCCGCATGGAGTTCGGCCGTTGCGGCGCGTGCGGTGAGCGCCCCATCGACCAGCAAGGCGTCGTCACGCCGCGCATTCTCCACGTCGGCGCTGAGACTTTCCTCGAGGAACGCGCGGAACGCGCCGAGCCTGTCTTTGCGCAGCGTGATGCCGGCCGCCATGGCGTGCCCGCCGCCCTTCTCGACTAGCCCGGCAGCGACCGCGTGGCGCACCGCGCGACCGAGATCGACGCCCGGCACGGAGCGCCCCGAGCCGGTGCCGGTTTCGCCCGCACCGAGCGCGATCGCGAATGCCGGGCGATCGAACCGCTCCTTCAGCCGCGCGGCAACGAGGCCGACGACGCCCGGATGCCAGCGCGGCGATGCCGTGACCACCACGGCACCCTTCTCCTCGATGCCAAGCGCCGCCATCGCCTCGGCCTCCGCTTCGGCGACAGCGGCGAGCTCGATCGCTTGACGCTCGCGGTTGAGCCGGTCGAGCTCCGCGGCGAGCGCGGCAGCCTCGATCGGGTCCGCGCACAGCAGAAGTTGCGCGCCCAGATCGGCCCGGCCGATGCGGCCGCCGGCATTGATGCGCGGCCCGAGCATATAGCCGAGGTGCCAAGGCTCGGGCGGCCCGGTCAGCCGCGCCACGTCGATGAGCGCGGTGAGGCCGACCCGCTCGCGCCGCCGCATGGCGATCAGGCCCTTGGCAACGAACGCGCGATTGAGCCCGATCAGCGGCACCACATCGGCGACAGTGCCGAGCGCAACGAGGTCGAGGAAATCGAGGAGCGCAGGCTCGGGGCGAGCCGCGGTCCAGAAGCCGCGCCGTCGCAACTCGCGATTGACCGCGACGACGACGAGGAACGCCAACCCGACGGCGGCGAGATGGCCGAGGCCGGAGAGATCGTCGAGCCGGTTGGGATTGACGATGGCCTTGGCCGCCGGCAGCGCCTCGTCGGCCTGATGATGATCGATCACCACGGTGTCGAGGCCGAGCCGCTCGGCCTCGACCAGCGGCTCGATGCTGGTGGTGCCGCAATCGACAGTGATGAGCAGCGTTGCGCCCTGCCCCGCCAGCGTGCGGATCGCCTCCACATTCGGTCCGTAGCCCTCGAAGATGCGGTCCGGGATGTAGACCTTGGGATCAAGGCCGGCGACGCGCAGAAACGTTGCGACGACAGCTGCCGACGTCGCCCCGTCCACATCGTAGTCGCCGAAGATCGCGACCCGCTCGCCGCGGACGACCGCATCCGCGATGCGACCAGCGGCCGCCGGCATGCCGGTGAGCACGTCGGGGTCCGGCATCAGCTGCTTGATGGTCGGATCGAGAAAGGCCGTCACCGCGTCGGCGTCGACATTGCGTCCGGCAATGATCCGGGCGAGCAACTCCGACAAGCCGTGACGCTGCACGATCGTCAACGCCCGCGCGCTCGCCCGATCGTCAAGCCGGTCGCGCCACGCCCGCCCCGTCGCGGAGCACTCGACGCCAAGAAAATGCCGACTGGACTGCGGGGCCAACATGACGCGCCTTTGCAGGCGTCACACGACGCCCTGATTCGCACAGCGTGATTGTAGATGATCCAAGCTGGCAAAAGGCGCACGACAGTGCCGCGTGGACAACTTGTGGACCGCGGCGCCGCGCGAACCCGCTCTTATTCCGGACAAGGGTAGACAAATGAAGAAATTATTGGCGCAGCCTACTCAGCTTTGACGCCGGCGGCCTTGATGATCGGCCACCACTTTTCGATCTCGGCTTTGTGGAAAACCGCGAGGGCCTCTGGACCAAGCTGATCAGGCGGCGGTGTTTCGAGCGCGAGGGCGGCAAGACGCGCGAGGACGCCCGGGTTGGCCAACGCCGCGCGGACGGCGTCGCTCAGCCTCACGATGATGTTCCGCGGCGTCCCCCTGGGCACCCACAACGCCGTCCAGGCGGAAAAGTAAAATCCGGGCAACCCTGCCTCATCGGTCGTCGGGATATCGGGTGCCGATGCGAGGCGAGTGCTGGCGGTGACCGCGTAGGCCTTGAGCGCGCCGCCGCGCACGTGCGGCAGCGCGATCGCTGGGCCGGTAATCATAATGTCCAACTGGCCGGCGACGAGATCGAGCAGGGCCGGCCCCGCGCCGCGATATGGCACAAGCTGAAAACGGGTGCCGGACGTCTGCTGGAAGAAGACGCTCGACATGTAGGACGGCCCGCCGATTCCGCTGGTCCCAGCCAAGGCGCGGCCCGGATTCTCCTTGAGCCAGGCGATCAGTTCGGTCAGCCGCTGCGCCGGAAACGTCTTGCGGGCGAGGATCAGATCGGGCTCGGTCGGCAGCAGCGACACCGGATCGAGGTCGGCCAGGAGATCATAGGAGAGCGTGTAGATTGCGCCGTTGGCAACGTGGGACCCCCAGGTGCCCGCGCTGATCGTGTAGCCGTCCGGAGCGGCGCGCACCACGCGGCCGACTCCAAGGCTTCCGCCCGCACCGGCCGCGTTCTCGATGACGACCGGCTGTCCGAGCGCCTCGCGCATCCCTTCGGCCACCACGCGCACGATGGTGTCGAGCGGTCCGCCGGCGGAATACGGCACGCTGATGGTGATCGGTCGCGACGGAAAGCCCTGCGCCGACACCGCGTCGCAATCCCCGCCGATAACCGCGGCCGCGAGCGCAAAGACAGAAAGAGTTTTGCGCCTGTCGTAACCGTTCATTCCGCTACGACTTCGAGGCCGGCCTTGTCCCAGACGGGGCGCGTCGCGGGGCGTTGCAACGCGGAGAGGAACGCGAGCGCGTCAGCAGGATTTGCATTGGCGACAGGCAGTGCAGCGTCATAGTTGATATAGACCTCGACCTCGGCGGGTACCGGCCCCGCCCGCGCCACGCCCGGCGCCCGCGGGATTTCACTCAGATTGAAGAGGCCGACCTCGATCTCGCCCTTTGCAATCTGCGCCTGACCCTCCGCGAGGCCTTTCGAGAGCTTCGTCTTTGACTTCACCGCGTCGGTGAGGCCGAGATTGGCCAGCACCTTCTGCGCATTGATGCCGCTCAGTCCGCCCGTGCTTGAATCGCTGTAGGTGATCGTCTTGGCATCGACCAGCAGCTTGCGGGTCAATTCGACGGTCGACAGATCGACCTTGACGCCGTCGCGGACCGCAACGCCGATGCCGACGCGGGCCAGCGGGCGACGGCTGCCGGCGCGAAACCGCCCTTCCCTTTCGAACGCAGCGGCCGCGGCCGTCGCGGTGATGACGAGATCATAGATTTCTCCGGCCTTGATCCGTTGCTCGACCTGACCCGGCGACACGCCCACAAAGCTGACCGCGATGCCGGTCTCGCGCGTAAAATCCGCCGCGATTTCCTTCATGGCGATCGTCAACGCGTTGGCGTTGAGCACTTTCACCTCGGCTGCCACCACCGGCGTGAGACCCGCGTGCGGCAAGGCAACAAACAAGAGCGCAGCGAAAATGAACGAGGAATATCGCGCGAGGCGAACCATTATTTCCTCCCGAGTTGTTCTGTAAACTTTTCGCGAGCTTACGCCACTCGCCGCGCATTGCTCAATGCATAGATGCCGAATTCAGCACGACGTCGCGCTCAAGCCCGCGATAAGCTGATCAACGCGATCGTGATGGCAAGCATCAACAGGGCCGATATCCCCAGCGACCAGTGCACACCGATGAGCGCGCCGACGAGGCCGACGCTGACGCCGCTGAACGCGCGCAGTCCGAGGCTTGCCATGTTGAACAAGCCAAGGACGCGCCCGCGGCTGTCGAGCGGCGCGTTGAGTTGCACCAGCGTCTGCGCCATCGCATTGAACGAAAGCTCGAAGAAGCCGGCCGCGAACAGAAGCGGGAGGGCGATGAGATAGACGTTGGCGGCCGCAAATCCCGCAAGCGAGCAGCACCACAGCATTGCGAGAATGATCGCGGTTCGGGCGTTTGCTCGCAGCAGGCCTCGTCCTTCGAGGACGACGCCCGCGAGCAAACCGCCGGCGGCATCCGCCGCCAGCAAGGTGCTGTAGGCCATGCCGGGGTCGCCGTGGCCGAGATCCTGGGCGAAGCCGGGCATCTGCGCGTTGTAGGCGTTGCCGACGAGAAACGACGCGCAACCGGCAAGCACCGTCATGGCAATGATCACAGGGTGATCGGCGATATCACGCGCAGTCTGCATGATATCGGCAAACCCGCGCACGGCACGCCGTGGCGGCGGCGCAGTCCTGCGAAAGCGCGGGCCGTAGGGCGCGTTCACGAGCCACAGCACCAGCGGCAGATAGAACACCGTGTTGAGCAGGATGCCCAAGGACGGTCCGAGCGCGATCAGCAGCACGCCCCCTACCGCCGGACCCACCAAGATGCCGAGATAACGCGCTGTTGCATTGAGGCGAACTGCACTCGGGAGATCCGCGGGGCCGACGATGTCGTAGAGCAGCAACTGATTCGGCGTCTGCCACAAAACGCCCGCGCAGCCGTGGATCACCAGCAGCACCATGGCCTGCCAGATCTCCAAGGTGTCGGTGATGAAAAAATAGCCCCAGCCGAGCGATGCGATGATGAACAGTCCCATGCCGCATTGGATGATCCGCCGCGGATCGAAACGATCGGCGAGCGCGCCGGTTGCGACCGAGAACAGCAGGAACGGGAGCCAGTGGGTCAGCACCGCAAATCCCGCGAGCGCGGAGGAGTGGAATTTCTGGAACACCATCCAATAGCTGATGACGTGCTCGATATTGTCGGCCATCATCGCAATGACGTAGGTAGTGAAGTGGGCGCGGTAGCCCGGGTGGCGTAGCGCCGCAAAGGATTGCCTTGCCGGCACGGCCGGTGGTGACGAGGTGTGCTGCAATGGATTCCTTCGACGGGGACCGCCCCAACCCGTCATTATTGTGATCGGTAGCGCTCACACATAATCGTCAGCGCCATGCTTTCAACCATGAACTTGACGTGGCGGCTCTGCGCGCCGCGGGACGAGATTGTCCTAATACTAAATCATTGCAGCTTCGAGCGCAGCGCTGCGACGATTTCCAAATGGCGTTCGTGATCGCCGGCAAAGCGCAGCACTAGGTGCGCGGCGCCGGCCTTGGCATAGGCTTGCAGCCATTCGGCCAAGCCTTCGGCCGGGCCAGCGTAGCTTGCCTGGCGCGCACGCAGCTTTGCGGCGGGCTGGCTGTAGTAGCGCTCGAGGTAAGCGTTGAGGCGCTCGTTGGCGCGGCCGGCATCCGCATCAACCGACAGCGTCACATACATGGCGCCCGTGAGCGCATTGGGATCGCGCCCGGCATTGCGGGCGATTTCCTTGATCTCCTGCCATTGCCGCTGCCATTGCGCGGCATCGGGCGCGATCGGCAGCCAGCCGTCGAAGTAGCGCCCAGCCCGCTCAAGGCTCGCCGGCAGCGAGCCGCCGATCCAGATCAGCGGCCCGCCAGCGCGATAAGGCGTCGGCGCGAGCACGCCGCGGTCGACCTTCCACAGCCCGTTCCAGTCGACCGGTTCCCCCGTCCACAGCGCCCGCGCAAGCCGGATGCCCTCGATCAATCGCCCGACGCGCTTTTCAAACGGCACGCCGGCTGCCGCGAATTCGCCCCGGATATTCGCAACATCCGCCGCGATGCCGATGCCGACGATGAGGCGGCCTTCGGCGATCTGATCGAGGGTCGCAAGCTGGTGCGCGAGCAGAACAGGGTTCCGCATTGCCGGCAGCAGCACCGCAGTGCCCACCTCGACCCGAGGCAACCGACTTGCGACGGCGGCAAGCAATGTCAGCGGCTCATGGCGCGGCCGCGCCAACAGGGAATCGCCGACCCAGATCGAATCGAAACCGAGGTCCGAGGCCCGTCTTGCCAGATCAAGGAGCGGCGCGACCCGCGGCTCGCCTTCCATGATCCGTTCGCGCGTCGGCAACAGGTATCCAAGACGTGGCGGCATCTATTTTGCTTTCGTTCGAAAGGTGTTAACCCGCTCGCGAGGATGTCACATCCTTGTTGAATATGATCGCCAAAAATCTGGATCGATCTGCTCCTCTCAATCGGATCTGACCTCCGAAAGGGCATTCGTGGTCGCGATGATTGCAGATTCATCCGGCGTGCGACCGGCGGCGAATGCCGCGGCGGTCCGCGAACAGATGAGCAGCGGCCGCTTCTTCTGGCTTGATCTCTTCGGCGGCGAGGAGGTTTTGAGCGCGGCGTTCCTCGGCGAGTTGGCGCTCGAGGGTCTTGATATCGCCTGGGTGCTGCGGTTCGGGCAAGCGGGCCGCATGCAAATAGGACAGCAGAGGCTGCGGGCCGTCACGTGGATGGCACCGCCGTCAGGCGAACTCATCGAAGTGCACGTGTTCGGCTCGCGCCAATGCATCCTCACTGTCTGGCAAGGCGACGGCGCGGCGCTCGACGAGATCCGCGTACAGTTCAGCGAGCGCGCCGGCGGCCTCGATCAGAGCCTCTACCAGGCAGCTGGAATCCTGCTCGAACTTCTGCTCGGTACACTCGATCACGCCATGCGCAACCTCGACCTGGGCCTCGACCACCTGCGCATGCAGCTCGATAAAGGTGGAACCGATGCCGACGTCGCACTGTTGTCGCGGCGCCTGCAGCGACTGCAAACGGTGACCGCCGCCTTCAATCGCTACAGCAGCGCCGTCCGCTCGGCGATCGTCGGCATCGAGGCTGCGCCCGGCATGGACGTGCGCGGTGCCGCCGAGCTCAACGAATACGCCGAGCAGGTCGAGGATCTCGAAGAGCAACTGTACGAACGGCGGCGCTGGATGTCCGACATCATGCATGACCATGCCATGGCGATCGCCCAACGGCAGGGCGAGCAGATCAACCGCTTGACGCTGGTCTCGCTGATATTTCTGCCGATGACCGCGTTGACCGGATTCTTCGGCATGAACTTCAATTGGATGATCCGCCATCTCGCGAGCGGCCGGGCGTTCGTGGTCCTTGGGCTGCTGCTGCCGCTCGTGAGCCTTGCGCTGTCGGTGGCGTGGTTCATGCACCGCGGCTTTGTGCGGTTCAATCTGCGGCGCCCGACATCGCCTTTGCCATCGGCCGGACTCGACGATCCAGCGTGGCCGATCCGCTCACCGCAGGCGAAAACCGCCTCGGCATCGGATATCGGCGACGCCGACGCTTCGCTCTCAATTGAGAAAAGCCAGCCAGGTCCCACATGAACTTTCCCCAGCGGCTCATCGACGGCTATCGCGAATTCGTTGCTGGCCGCCTGCCTCTTGAGCGCAGCCGGTTCGAAAAGCTGGCCGAGAGCGGGCAGCAGCCCGAGGTCATGGTTATCGGCTGCTGCAACTCGCGCGTTTCGCCGGAAGTCATTTTCGACGCCCATCCGGGCGAGCTGTTCGTGGTGCGCAATGTCGCCAACCTGGTGCCGCCGTATTCGCCGACCGGCTTCACCCACGGCGTCTCGGCCGCGCTCGAATTCGCCGTCGTCGGGCTGAAAGTGAAGCACATCGTGGTGATGGGACATTCTCATTGCGGCGGCGTGCGCGCGTTCGCCGACCATCGCGACCGCCCTACCCCCGGCGACTTCATCGACAGCTGGATGTCCCTGATCAAGCCGGCGGCAAACTCCCTCGACACGGCGGCCGATCCCTGCAGCCCCGACTACCTGCGCCAGCTCGAGCGGGCTTCGATCGTGACGACGTTGGATAATCTGATGACGTTCCCGTGGATTCGAAACCGAACGCAGACGGGCGAGCTGCAGCTCCTCGGCGCCTATTTCGATGTCGCGAGCGGCTACCTGTCGGTCTACGAGCGTCAGAGCGGAACGTTCACTCCAGTTGTCGACCGGGGATTTCGCGAAGCGGCGGCGGAGTAGCGCGCCTACTCCATGATATGCAGAAGGCCGACTTCTTCCCCGGGCGTCAGCTTCGAGACATCGTCATGCACCGGCAAGCCCGCGCTCAGCGCGCGATAAAGCTCCTTCGCGCTGTCGCGGAACGTATCACGGTCCGTCGACTCGGCGAGCGGCGACGCGGCAACTGCTGTGGCTAACTCGCGCAAGATTTCCGCGAACAGACCGTAATGGAAATGCATCCGCACAGATTTGCGCGCCTCCTCGGCGCCGTCCTGGCGCAAGGTGAGCGAAATGCCGGTGTCATCGAGATGGGCATCGAAGCGGGCAGTCCGCTCGAACGTGCCGATGTAGACTTTATCGGGATATTCAAGCGCAACTTCTGCTTTGTCAGGAACGGGTTTGGTCATGACCCCTCCGGGCTGAGATTTTCATAACTCGCAGCCTAGGGGCCTCTCCGGCGATAAAAAATGACGTGGATCAAATCCGCAGCCGATCTCGGGCCGCGATCCGCGGCGCTTACGACTGTGCCTCGCGCCGCCGCGCGGGGTGAGCCAGCGCCTCGATTGCGGCCTCGGCTGCATCCGCATTCGATTCCGCAACGGTCACCCCAGCCGCGGTGAGCTTGCGCACTTGCGCCGCACGGCGCTGCGGGTCGGCGTCGGTGCCGGTCACCGACGCGATGATCAGCGCGGCGGACCTCCGTTCGGCCAGCACGCCGGCGAGATGGCCGGCAGGATCGGCATGGGCGCCGAGCCCAAGCACGACATCGATCAAAATGACGCCAACGGCTGGATCGGCGAGAGCTGCGGCCAGTGGCGCGTCCCGTACCGACGGCTCGAGCATCGGATGCGGGCGTCCCCGCGTATACTCGTCGTCGCCGAGATCGATCATGACGTGGCCGCCTGCGCTTGCGTCCGCTGCGCCCGGCACCGGCACGTTGGACGACACCGCAAGTCCCGCCCGGCGGAAAACGATCTGCGCCTCCGAACAGAACGTGCCGCCGGCGAAGAGGCCACGCACCAGTGGTCCGCCGCCGCCCGGGTGAAGTGGGGGCGCCGGCAATGGCAGCGGCGGCGCCGATGCTGCCGGTGGCCGCCCGAGCGCGAGCGCAGCGGCGTCACGCAGCGTTGGCGCGGCGGTCGCGTTTGCGGGCAGCGATAAATTATCGGCGCCGAGGAAGCAGATGGTGAAAGGCTTGCGGCTCCTGCCGACCCGGTCGAGCACAATCCGCGCGACATGCTCGGCCGGCGGCTTCGAAATCAGCACGATGTGCGAGGTCGATGCGTCGGCCTCGAGTGCATCGATCGCCATCAAGGTGGTGATGGCACCGACCTCCGGCTTGAGATCGCGTCCGCCGGTGCCGATCGCATGGCTGACGCCGCGGCCGGCGCGCGCGATCAGCGTCGTGACCTCCTGAATGCCGGTGCCGGATGCGCCGATGACCCCGATATCGCCGCGCGGCACTACATTGGCGAAGGCGAGCGGCACGCCGGCGATGATCGCCGTGCCGCAATCAGGACCCATCACAAAGAGGCCGCGCTCGCGCGCCTCGCGCTTGAGTGCCGCCTCCTCGGCAAGCGGCACGTTGTCGGAAAAGATCATGACGTGGAGGCCAAGCGCCATCGCCTTGCGCGCCTCGGCGGCGACGAATGGACCGGGGACCGAGATCAGCGCCAGATTGGCGTCGGGCATCTCGTGAACCGCGGCCCGGATCGACCGCGTCGTGACGCCGGACGTTTCGGTCACGATCGGGCGATCGAGCAACTCGCGTGCATGCGCGAGCGCAGCTTCTCCGGCCGCAGCGTCCTTTGCCGCGAGCGCGAGGATCAGATCGCCCGCCCCGGCGGCGGCCCCTTCGGGTCCGAGAATCCCCGCGTCGCGCAAAATTTCCTTGTTCGCCGGCGTGCCGATGAAGAGACCGGCCTCGATGACGCCGGGCAGCGCCGCGATTTCGCGCGACATGCGCATCAGCATGATGGAATCGAGATAGGTCGCGCGACGAACCTCGTTGAGGACGACACTCATTCGACGCCCATCGTCCGCGCGAACGCGACCAGCGCCTCCTCGAAGCATTTGAGCGGCGCTTTGACGACGCCGGCGCCGACCTGGCCGACGCCGGGTTCGCGGTGCGCGATCCCGGTGTTGATCGTCGGGGTAAGCCCGGTCTCGACCACGAGGCGGACATCGATGCCGGTCGGTACGCCGGCGAAGTCCATACCCGGGATGCTCCAGGCCGGATTGCTCCCGACAACGATGTCGGTCATGGCACGCGTGAACGATGCAGCTTGCGATGGCCGTCCCGCGCCAACGTATCCGACCACTGCCGGAGCCGCCGCCATGGCGAAGGCACCGAGGCCGATGGTCTCGACGATTGCGGAATCGCCCATGTCGGGATTGGCGTCTCGCTCGCTGAAGCCCGGAAAATAGATGCCGCTCGGCATCTCGACCGGCGCGGTGAACCACTGGTCGCCGGTTGCCGACACGCGGATGCCGAAGTCCGTGCCGTTGCGGCTCATCGCCGTGACCACGGAAGAGCCGGCGATACCGCGCGCGGGATCGGTCAGCGCCTTCCCCATCGCCATGGCGATGTTGAGGAAGAACTGGTCGTTGCCGCCAATGAAAGCGAGGCAGGCGGTGAGTTCGGCGCTGTTTCGCGCCGTCTCCGCGAGCGCAGGCGCAAGCTGACGCAGCAGCAGGCAGGAGCACGCGACGTTGCGCTGGTGCATCTCGTCGCCCATGGTAAGGCCGCGTGCGATCAGCGGCTTGAGCGGAATACCACCTGCTTTGCGGAGCGCGCGCGACATGGCCGGGCCGAGCACCTCCTTGATCCAGCGCAGGCGGTCGAGCACTTCGGCGTCGTTGCCGCCGAACCGCATCACCTTGCCGAGGCCTTCATTGAGGGCGCAGTAGGCGCGATTGCCGAACGCTTTGTTTTCCACCACCAGTACCGGCTGGCTCCGGGTGGTCATGCCCGTCATCGGGCCGACGGCGCCGAAATGATGGTTGGGGTGGAAGGCAAAATCCCCGGCGGCCGCTTTGCCGGCGGCATCGTCGAGGTCCTTTGCCCAGCCCTCGAAGACCGCGATGCCCATGACGGCGCCGCGCAACGGTCCGCACATGCGCTGCCATGTGATCGGCGGTCCGGCATGCAGGATGGTGCGCTCGGCGAGGCCGGCAATCGCCTCCGAAGCCGGCACAACGTCGACAAGCACCGGATCGCCGGCCAAAATGCGCCGCAGGGCTTCCTGATTAGCCTCGTCGATGATCTTCAAGGAATTCTCCCGGCGGCGGCGTCAGCTTCGCAACTTGTCGAGGAGGCCGGCAAGACGCGGATTGCCGCCGGCCGGTGGCGCCCATTGCACATGGATGACCTTGACCTCCTGGTGGGCGAGATCGGTCGCGAACAGTTCGAGGCCGACATTGATCACGCGCGGCGGCGCGGCCAGAAGGTTGGTGGTCTTGTCGTGATCCCGGTGATCCATGACCAGCCTTTTCCGACAAGACCGCGTGCAAAATCAAGCGTGTCGCCGTCGACCGTCCGCACCAAAAAAATCACGCCGCTGCCGCGGCTTATGCTAAGCGTGTCATCACAGTGCGTTATCGGACATTGTGAGAGGCCCACTTTGCCCATCCGCAAGGCGAAATCCCCAATCGAGACCCCCGAAACTCAAGGCCAGGCCGCGCCGTATGCCGCAACGGCGCCGCACGCCGCCCCCCCTCTGGGCCGTGAGTCGGCGCGATCGGTCGAGAGTGCCGGCCCGCATGAACTCGAAACCGGCGGCGTGTTGACGGTCGACCTTGCCGCCGTTGCCAAGAACTGGAAGGCGCTGGCGCAGCGCGTGGTCCCCGCCGACTGCGCGGCAGTGATCAAGGCCGACGCGTACGGCTGCGGCATCGAACCGGTGGCCGCGCATCTCGCCAAGGCCGGCTGCGCCACCTTTTTCGTCGCGCATCTCGCCGAAGCACGCCGCGTGCGGTCGGTGGTGCCGGAGGGTGCAGCGATCTACGTGCTCAACGGCATCGTGCCGGGCACGGCCGGGACTTACGCGGAGATCAACGCTCGCCCGGTGATCAACAGCGTCATGGAGTATCTGGAGTGGGACGCCTTCCGCATGGCAAGCGGATGGCGCGGCGGCGCGGCGCTCCATTTCGATACCGGCATGAACCGGCTCGGCCTCACCGTCGCCGAAGCATCGACGTTCGCGACGCGGACGAAAATGCCGGACCATGGCATCTCGCTGATCATGAGCCACCTTGCTTGCGCCGATACGCCGGAGCATGCGCTCAACGCCAAGCAGATCGCGGCGTTTCGCGAGTTGCGCCTCCAGTTCCGGGGGATTGCCACCTCGCTTGCGAACTCGTCCGGCATTTTCCTTGGGCCCGCAAGTCATTGCGACATGGTCCGTCCCGGCGCGGCACTGTTTGGCGTCAACCCGACGCCGAAGACGCAAAATCTGATGGAGCCGGTCGTCAACCTGAAAGCGCGCATCGTTCAGGTCCGCGAGGTCGAACGCGGCGACACGGTCGGCTATGGCGCGACATATTCGGCTGGGCGAGGTACGCGCGTCGCTATCGTTTCGGTCGGCTACGGCGACGGCTACCAGCGCGCCGCAGCCGGCACCAAGGCGGGCAGCCGGTCGAGCGCCGTTGCACTCGTTGCCAATCGGCGCTCGCCGATCGTCGGGCGCATCTCCATGGACCTGATGGCGATCGACGTCACCGGCTTGCCCCCCGAATTGGTGAAGCGCGGCGAGTACGCAACGCTGATCGGCGACGGCATCACCGTCGACGAGGTCGCGGTCTGGAGCAGCACCATCGCCTACGAGGTGCTGACCTCATTCGGCAAGCGATACCGGCGCGTGTGGATGGGCTGAAGGCGGGCGTTCCCGCACCAGGCTCATCGTTGCGTTTCGGGGACCTCAATTATCCGGCGGCAGCGTCGTCCGGCCCGCCCGGACGATCGCAAAACCAGCGTGACCTCATATATCGCCCGCCGTGATACCCTGACCGCATTTCGCGGATTCGCAAAAGCGCCGAAGCCCCATGTCCCGCCGTACTCCAACGTTTGTCTGCCAGAACTGCGGCGCGGTTTATGGGCGCTGGCAGGGCAAGTGCAATTCCTGCGGCGAATGGAATACGATCTCGGAAGAATCCGCCGCCCTCGAGCGCGCGCTGCCGGGGCCCGCCCCGCGCAAGGGGCGGCCATTCGCGCTGCAGCCGTTGGCGGGCGAGAGCGATGATGCGCCGCGCACCGGCTCGGGGATTGCCGAGCTCGACCGGGTGACCGGCGGCGGGTTCGTGCGCGGCTCGGTGCTCCTCGTCGGCGGCGATCCGGGCATTGGCAAATCGACGCTCCTGATCCAGGCGGCAGCCGCGGTCGCCCGCGGCGGGCACCGGGCGGTCTACATCTCGGGCGAGGAGGCCGTGGCACAGGTGCGGCTGCGCGCCGAGCGGCTTCATCTCGGCGATGCCCCAGTCGAGCTTGCCGCCGAAACTGCGGTCGAGGACATCATCGCGACGCTCGTGGAAGGCAAGACGCCGCGCCTCATCGTCATCAACTCGATCCAGACCATGTGGACGAGCGCGATCGAGTCGGCGCCCGGCACCGTGAGCCAGGTGCGCGGCGCGGCGCAGGCGCTGATCCGCTATGCCAAGCGCTCCGGCGCCGCCGTCATCCTGGTCGGCCACGTCACCAAGGATGGTCAGATCGCGGGTCCCCGCGTCGTCGAGCACATGGTCGACGCTGTGCTGTCGTTCGAGGGCGACGGCGCCCACCAGTTCCGCATCTTGCGCGCGGTGAAGAACCGGTTCGGCCCGACCGACGAGATCGGCGTGTTCGAGATGACAGGCGGCGGTTTGCGCGAGGTCGCCAATCCGTCGGCGCTGTTTCTCTCCGAACGCGATCTCGGCGCGCCGGGCACCGCCGTGTTCGCCGGCATCGAGGGCACCCGCCCGCTGCTGGTCGAGATTCAAGCGCTGGTCGCGCCGACGACCCTCGGCACGCCGCGGCGGGCCGTGGTCGGCTGGGACCAGAATCGCCTTGCAATGGTGCTCGCGGTACTTGAAGCCCATTGCGGGGTGCGACTCTCCGGTCACGATGTCTATCTCAACGTTGCCGGCGGCCTGCGTATCCAGGAGCCTGCTGCGGACCTCGCAGCGGCGGCGGCCCTCGTCTCCTCGCTCACGAACGCGCCGCTGCCGGCGGACGCGGTCTATTTCGGCGAAATTTCCTTGTCCGGCATGGTCCGGCCGGTCGCGCAGGCCCCGGCACGCCTCAAAGAGGCGGCAAAGCTTGGCTTCGGCCGCGCCGTCGTTCCGGACTCCTCGCAGAGCGACGCGGGCGATAGCGCGATCGCCCTGACCGGCATCGGTCCGCTGATGGATATTGTGGCAGCGATTGCACCGCGCGGCGCGGCGAAAAAGCGTGCCGCGAGCACCGAGTAAGCTCTCGAATTTCGCCTTCCGCTGCAGCGACACCGTTGGCATCGCCAAAGTCGAAGCGAATTTCGTGGCGAGATCAGCGACTTGAAGATCGGAAGTTTAAATCGCCCTGCCATTCCCGATTTGATGGAACCATTCGAGGTCGAGCGAGTTACGGCCCGGGGAATACCTCGCCGGCGCCTTCCGTTGAAGGCCATCCTGAACTCGCCTCGAAGCCGTGGGGAAAGCATGCCTACTTTGATAAGCCGCAGCGCTGCTGTCAGGCCGCTGCCGATGTCTTACGTTCAGAGTTCCCGTCGCAATCCGCTGTTGGCGGGCCTGTCGCATGAAGCGTCGGCGCTGTTGAACGGCCACCTTCGCGACCAGGACTTCAGCGACGGCGCCGTGCTTTGGCGCCCCGGCGAACCGAATGGTCATGTCTACTTCCCCGTCTCGGGATTGCTTTCGATTCGCGTGCCGACGAGCGACGGCAACTCGATCGAGGTTGGAACCGTCGGCCCGGAAGGCGCTGTCGGTTTCCAAGAAGCTTCGGCGGCGCTCCCTCCCCTTACCCAAGCCGTCGTTCAGGCACCTGGTCGCTTCACCAGCATCCCAGCCCACGCCTTTGCGTCGGCCATGGATCAGAGCGAAGAGCTCAGGCACATGGCAACGACTTGCATGGGTTGGCTTTTCTTGCAGGCGCAACAGATTGCTGCTTGCAATGCCGTTCACGCCGCTGATGCGCGTTTTTGCCGTTGGCTGCTGCGGGCGAGCGATGCCCTCGGCGAGGAGACGATTCCGGCGACCCAGGAGACCATTGCCCAGGCCCTGGGTATCCGCCGCACCACCGCCACGCTGATTGCGCAGCAATTCCAGTTGCGTGGGATGATCAGCTATCGCCGGGGACGAATTGCCATCCGCGACCGCGACGCCTTGCAGGCCGCCGGCTGCGATTGCTGCCATGTGCTCGATCGCAGCCGTTGGCCGTCCACGCTGCTGCGCGTCGGGACGACTCCGATGCCCAACGGTCACCCCGTAGCGAACTGGGCCGCTGACGCGTGAGCGGCCGCCCGATCAAAGAGCGCCATCGGGTCGTCGATCGCGCTTCCCCCCGAGTAGTCACTCCAATCCCAACGTCGGTAAGAAGATAGCCGGAGGCTATTCGGCGGCGACGACTCGCGTGTCGTTCGCGGCCCGCGCTGCCAACTCCTCCTGGTGAATGCGATCGAGAATGCGGCGCGCCTGGATCACGCCGGAATCTGCGTTGATGTCCACCTGCGGCGCATTCGGTAGGATCGTCATGGTGCGCTGCTGCGCCTCGAACACTGCCACGTCTTCGAGGAATGCCGTGGTGATCTCCTTCACCAGCATGTCGGTGAGCGTCTTGTTGTTGACGTCCCAATCGTGGGCCTGGCCCCAGAAATAATGGCTGGTGGATTCCGTTTCCGGCGTGATGGCGTTCAGGTTGCGCATGGTGATGCCGTCGACGCGACTGCCTTCCGGCGCGCCGGTGCCGGTCGGGCAGCAGCCGACATCGAGACGCAGGAAGGCCGGCGGCACGAAGTCGATGATCTGCCAGCGATCCACCGGTCCGGTGAAGTTGCCCGCCCGCACGAATGTGGGCGGCGCCGGTGCGTCGATGATCCAGCGCGTCACCACGACGTTGTTGGGCGCGCGCGTCACCTTAACGGCGGCATTGTCGACCAGAGCCGAATTGCCGATGGTCGTCTCGTGCACGAAGGCGAGATGCGTGAGATCAAGCAGATTGTCGACGATGAGCTGCCAGTTGGATTTGACGTGGAGGTACTGGCCCTTGGCGCCCCAGTTCGGATCGTCGAGCCAGTGGAAATCGGCGATCTTGTCGGGATCGGCGAGCGCCGGATCGCCCATCCAGATCCACAGCCAGTGGTAGCGCTCGACCACCGGATAGCTCTTGACACTGGCGCCCGGCGGCACGGTGTTCTGGCCCGGCACCTGCACGCATTGGCCGCTGCAGTCATAGCGCAGGCCATGATAGTGGCATTGCAGGATATCGCCGACGAGCTTGCCCATGGAGAGCGGCAGATGGCGATGGACGCAGCGATCCTCCAGCGCTACCGGCGTGCCGTCCTCCTTGCGGAAGAAAACGACGGGCTCGCCCAGGATCATGCGCGCGAGCGGTTTGCGGGTGATCTCGTGATCGTAACCCGCGACGTACCAGTAATTTCTCAGGAACATGGGTAATTCTCCATGTCGCTGATTGTAGTCGGTCGACGGTGATTTTCAACGCGACGGACCGATAGCCGATATGACCTCAGAGCATGTCCTTGATCGCGCGAACGAGATTGCGATCGACGCTGATCAACGCGCCCTCCTCCGGTAATGCGAGCGCCTTGCGTTCTTCCGGCGACACGGCACGACCCTGCAGGATGACCCGCCCGTCGGCGGTGAGAAAGACCGAAGCACTCGCGTCGTTTTCGTCCTGCCACACGAGTTCGACGCGAAAATTCAGGGCCATCGAATTAGAGTCCTAATTGCACTTTTCTAGTTGCACTTCTCTAGTTGCACTTGGCGCCCTTCATGCCGCCCTTGATCCAGTCGTCGGCGGTGAGGTCGGCGGGCGGGTTTACGCATTCGGCGGGGAACCGGACGACGTCGACGAACTCCGGCGTCTTTGTCTGCTTGTTGAACTTGTAGGTGCCGTACGCCGTCTCCTGGATGCCCTGGTGTCCGTTGCCGATGGCAAGCTTCACGTGGCCGTTCGGTGCGTCGTATTCGATGCCTTGGAAGGCCGTTATGATCTCTTCGGTATTCGGCCTCGCGCCGCTTTTCTGGGCCTGCGCCTTGTCCCAGGCCGTCTTCAGGCCAAGGACAACAAGTGCCATCTGATATGACGGATAGGTCGGCGGCGTTCCGTAGCGATCCATGTAGACCTTGTGGAACCAGGTATTGAGCGCGCTCGCCGGCGCGAATGGTCCGTTGGGGCCGCGGCCGCCCACCATGGTGCCGTCGGGAATCTTGTCGCGCAGGCGCCACATGGAGGCCTCGAGCGCGGTGCCGATGATCGGCATGCGCTTTGCGAGCCCGCGTGCGTCGCTCTGATAGATAAAGCTTTCGAGGTCGCCGTCCCAGAAGCTCGTGTGCACCGCCTGGGACTGCGAGATCAGGAGCGTCGAGATTTCGGCGCCGTACTCGCCCGCGAACAGTTTCGGAAACAGTTCCTTGTCGACCTTGGCCTGCGGCGCGAGCACCGCCATAGTGCCTTCGAAATCGCGCCAGGAATCCTGGCCCCACGCGTAGTTCTGGTTGATGCCGGAATAGAGCGCGATGTTCTTGTTGCGCGCAACAAGGTAACGCGCCGCCCCGACGTTATCCATCGTAGCGGTCGGCGAGGGCCGGAACACGTAGTGGCGCGGCTTTTCCTCGAAGATGCGGGGCGTGCCGCAATCGTAATAGACGGTGAGCGTCTTGAGCTCTTCGGCAACCGGTGTCACCGCAAGACAGCTGCCCGATGACACGTAGCCGAGAACGGCTTCGACCTGATCGCGCTGCACGAGATTGCGGAATTCGGTGACGACTTGCGCGGTCGATCCCGCCTCATCCACGTACTTGGCTTCGATCTTCGCCCCGCCCAGTCCGACCGTGTTGTAGGGCGCGGGCGCCGTGCCGGCATTGAGCGCCTCGATCACGATCTCGGCGCCGTTCCGGCCCGGCACGCCAAACGGACTTGCGGCCGGTCCGCTCAGAAACGTCACGATGCCGATCTTGACCGGCAGCGGCGCCGCCTGCTGCGCCTGCGCGATGCCGCCTGCGGTGCAAGCGACGGCGAGGGCAATGGTGCCGCCGTAGAAGTGTCCGTAGCAAGATCGCATAGTCCGTTCCTCCTGACCGTCGTCTCCTCAGCGCCTGTTGTTTGCTTTCGATCCGGCGCCTTTGCGAAAGGTAGCATGGTCCGCGCGCCTTGTCCGGGACGGCGAAAATCGGCATTCTGTCGCACGAAAAATCTGCGATTACGCAACAACGAACGGCATCGCGTTGACGGCCGGCCAACGCGCGCCATCATCAGCCGGCCAACGGAGGAACCCATGCGCAAATCGATCCAGACGACTGTCGGCGCCATAGCATTAATGGCAGCGGGAGTTGCGATCGGCTCCATGACGAGCCGCGATCGCACCTTTGACGACCTCTTCGCCAACATGCTGAGCACGTCGGCGGCCGCGCAGGCCGGCGGCGTTTACGTCAACGCGGTCGACCTCGTGATCGTCCCATCCGAGATGTCGAAGTTCGTGGAAGCGATCAAGGACAACGCAAGCAACGCGGTGAAGGAGCCGGGCTGCCGCGAGTTCAATGTCACCGTGCTGGCAACCCGCCCGAACCACGTCTTCCTTTACGAGGTCTATGACAACGAGGCGGCCCTGGCCTCGCACCGCAATACCGACCATTTCAAGAAATTCATGGCAACCACCGCCAACATGGTGGCCGACCGTAATGTCCGCGCCATGTCGGTCATCGCGATGAATTCGAAGGGTCACAGCTGAGGTCATACCAGCGGCACAGACCAGGCGTCGTAGCCGTAGAGCCAGTCGGACTCGGTCTGCGACGCCGTCCGCATCCATAGGTTCTGCCGCGCGCCAAGCACAATGCGCGAGGTGCGCGGCTTGCGATTGGCCTCGAAGCGGCGGAACGCCGCGGCGAGGCCGTCCAGGTCGACGTCGTGCACACAGCGCGCAAGCACGACGGCGTCCTCCATCGAGGAGGCTGCGCCCTGCGCCATGTAGGGCAACATCGGATGGCAAGCGTCGCCGATCAGCACGATGCGGTCTTCGCTCCACCGCGGCAGCGGCTCGCGCTCGACCAGCGCCCATTTGCGAACCTCCGGACAGCTCTCCAGGATGACGCAGGCGTCGGGGTGGAAATCCTTCGAAGGCGTCGCGCATTTGATCGAGACGGCCGATCGACGACCAGGACTCGATGCGGAAGTCCGGCTCGGGCGTGCTCGCGATGAAATACAGCTCGTCGCGGCGCGGGTTGATCTTGTAGCTGACGATGTGCCGATCCTTGCCCCACCACTTGACCCGGTCGTCGATTGCGGCCGGAAGCCGTTCGGTCCGATAGACCGCACGATACGCGACCTGCCCCGAAAAGTGCGGCTCGATAGTCCCGAATACGAGATCGAGCACGGTGGAATGCACGCCGTCGGCTCCGATCACGGCATCGGCTTCGACGCGCGTGCCGTCCGCAAAGGCAAGCTGCATCCGCGTGTCGGCGCGGTCGATGCCGACGAGCTTCTTGTCGAACCGCACGACGTCCGGCGGATTAATCGACGCGAGCGCGGCGTGAAGATCGGCGCGATGGAGCGAAACATCCGGCGCGCCGAAGCGCTGCTCGATCGAATCTCCCATCGGATGAAGGTAGGTGACCTCGCCGGTATCCCATACGCGGTTGTAGCCGACCTCCGGCGCAAAGCCGGCGCGGCGGATGCGATCTTCGAGGCCAAGCCCGCGGAGCAGCTTCATGGCGTTCGGGTTCAACTGAATGCCGGCGCCGACGCGCGCGAACGCGTGGGCCTGCTCGTAGATCACCGCCGCGATGCCGATCTTGCGCAGGGTTGCGGCCGCGGTCAGCCCGGCAATGCCCGCGCCGATGATGGCTACCGCCGGTTTGCTCGCCATGCTTTTGTCCGAACCTCACACTTTGAGACCACGAAACGATAGCGCGCATGACCTTCGTTGTCAGGGAGATCGGGGTCGCCGACCGATCGGCGTGGGCAGAGATGCGCAGCGCTCTTTGGCCCGAAGAAAGTGCATCCGTTCACGCGCTGGAGATCGATGAATTTCTGCGCAGCGGCGAAGCTTGGGGCTTCGTCGTGGAAACCCCTCATGCGCACGCCGTCGGCTTTGCCGAGATCGCGATCCGCGCGTACGCCAACGGATGCGACAGCCGACCTGTCGCCTTTCTCGAGGGCATTTGGATCAAACCGCAGTTTCGACGGCAAGGAGCGGGCACGCAGCTTATAGCGCACGCCGAATCCTTCCTCGCGGCGCGCGGCTTTCACGAACTCGGCTCGGACACGCAGATCGACAACACGCAATCGCAGGACGCGCATCGTGCGTTGGGTTTTTCGGAAACCGAGAGAGTCGTGTACTTCCGCAAATTGTTGCGCGATCTACCGTCTGACCCTAGCGCGGCTACGGCTTCGGCGGATCGGGATAGGCGATGAGCGTCGTGATCGCGTTCTTGCCCGAATCCGGCGGAAGATCGATCCGGTTCCACCATCCGCCACCCAGTGCGAGGAACAGCGCGACGGTGTCGGACAGCCGGTTGGCCTGCGCCTGCACGCGCGCGAGCACGGCCTGCTGGTACGTGATCTGCGCGGTCAGCAGATAGAGCACGTTGGCATTGCCGTAGGTGAGTTGCTGCTGCGACAGATCGAGGCTCACCTTGGCGGCGCGTTCGAAATCGTACGCAGCCTTGAGGGCATCGGCGTCGTTCTGAATGGCGCGGAGCGCATCGGCAACATTCTGGAACGCAGTGACCACCGTGGCGCGGTATTGATCGCGAGCTTGATCAAGCATGTCTTCGGCGGCGCGCTTTTGATGAAGCAGACTAAATCCATCGAACAGCGTTTGGGTCGCGTTCCCGGCGATATTCCAGAACAGACCCGCGGGCGTAAACAGCGTGGCGATATCGGGACCGGTATAGCCCTTCGCCCCGCTGAGCGTGATCTGCGGCAGCATGTTGGCGATCGCGACCCCCACATTGGCGTAGGCCGCATGCAACTGTTCTTCCGATGCGCGCACGTCCGGGCGCTGTTCAACGAGTTGCGACGGCAGGCTGAGCGGCAGATCGGTCGGAAGGTGCAGCGCTTCGAGCTTGAATGTCTCCGATGGCATCTCGCTCGGAAGCCGGCCGGCGAGCGCCGCGATCAGGTCGCGGTTTTGCGCCAGCGCTTTGCGCAGCGGCGGCAAGGTCGCGCGGGTCTGGGCGAGCGCTGCTTCCTGCGCTGCAACGTCGATGCGGCTGACGAGGCCGCGGTCGAACTGCGTGCGCAGCGTGTCGAGCATCTTGGAATTGAGCTCGATGAGGCGGTTGGTCGCGTCGATCTGACCGCGCAGCAGCGCATCCTGGATCGCCGCGATCGCCACATTCGAAGTCAAGGTCAGATAGGCGGCTTCGACGGCAAACCGCTGATTGTCCGCGGTTGCCTGTTGCGATTCGACCGCGCGCCGGTTGCCGCCCCAGACGTCAAGCGTGTAGGAGACCAGCACCTGCGCGGTGTAGAGGTTGAACGGGTTTTCGCCACTGTTGAGCACCGGAGCGATCGAACTCGCGGTTAGCTGCCGCGTCGCGTTGGCATTGCCGCCGACCACGGGAAAGTATTTTCCTTGCTGGGCGTAAACTCCCTCCCGCGCGGCGCGCAGCGCATTCAGCGCCGCCGAGAGATTTGGATTGGCGTCGATCGATCTGCTCACGAGAGCATTGAGTGGCGGCGAGTGAAACAGCCGCCACCATTCGCCCGGCAAATCCTTGCCCGCGACGAAGCGTTGCGATTGCCCAAGCATTACGTTGGTGGAATTCGTGCGCGGGGCGAGCTTTTCTCTGGTGTAGCCGCCGACCTCGGGAGGCGGCGGATTCTCGAAATCAGGCCCAACCGCGCAGCCGCACGCCGCCAAAAAGGCAACGAGCGCCGCCGCAACGCGGGCAAAAGACCTGACCGACATAAGCTATGACCCACCCCGCCTGATGCAGCGCATCAGCCACCCACCATTAATACAAGCTAAATGTCATAATTGCCATTGCCCAACTGTGACTTGTGACAGTGGACCGGCACTCCTTTGCACTGCAAAGAATCACGATATTAGAGGGGAAAAGGGCCCCTCACCGGCATTGCAATGAGCCCCAGCACCCGCACCATAACCTTGCGCGCCGCGATCATCGCCGCGCTGTTGAGCTTCGGCGCCGGCATCTATCTGGCGGTGCTGTATTTCTATCCGCCGAAGGAGATCGCAGTTTCCTCCGTGGCCAAGGCCGCGGAAGAAGCGACCAAGACCGCGGCACCGGCGCCTGACAGCATCGAACTGTCTGATACGCAGTTGAAATCCGTGAAAGTCGAGACGGTCGCGACGCGCGACTTCCCGGTCGAGAAATCGGCGGTCGGCAGCATCGACTTCAATGAGGAGATGCTCACCCAGGTCTTCACGCCTTACCAGGGACGCATCGTCGGCCTGTTCGCCAAAGTCGGCGACGAGGTGGAGAAGGGCAAGACGCTGTTCACGATCGACAGCCCTGATCTCGTCCAGGCATCATCGACCCTGATCGCGGCGGCCGGCGTGCTCGACCTCACGAATCGTACTCTCGACCGCCTCAAGATGCTGTTTGCGACGAGAGCAGTTTCGCAGAAGGACCTCGAACAGGCGACGTCGGACCAACAGACCGCCCAGGGCGCCTATCGCGCGGCGCGCGACGCGGTGCGGCTGTTCGGCAAAACCGAGGCCGACATCGACAAGATGGTCGCGGATCGCCACGTCGATCCGATCCTTGTCGTGCCGAGCCCGATTTCGGGTCGCATCACGGCGCGCAACGCCTCGCCCGGACTCTTCGTTCAGCCGGGCAATCCGCCGCCGCCCTTCATCGTCGCCGACATCTCGACCATGTGGATGCTGGCCAATGTCGCCGAGAGCGACATCCCGGCGTTCAAACTCGGCCAGGACGTCCGCGTGTCGGTGATGGCGTTTCCGAACCGGGTATTCACGGGCCATATTTCGACCATCGGATCGAACGTCGACCCGACCACGCGCCGATTGCTGGTCCGTTCCGACATCGACGATCCGACTCACGAACTGCGCTCAGGCATGTTCGCGACCTTCGTGATCCGCACCGGCGATCCGGTACGCGCTCCCGCGGTGCCGCTCGACGGCATTGTCAGGGAAGGCGACGGCACGATGACGGCGTGGGTGACCGCCGACCGCCGACGCTTTACCCGTCGCACCGTCAGGGTCGGCTTGCAGCGGGACGGCTACTACGAGATCGTCGACGGTCTGCAACCCGGCGAACTCGTCGCCACCGAGGGCGCGTTGTTTTTGTCGAATGCGCTGACGATCGCGGCACGCTGAGCCGGCGATCGCGGCAAAGGCTTTATTTGGACGGATTGTTTGATGAGCGGGCGAGCGACCATAGCCACGAGAGCGCTGAGCATCGCGCTATGGTTGGCGCTCGCCGCGAGCCCCGTGCTCGCGCAGCACAAGTCGTCGCACGGCAATGCTCATGGGCCTTCCAATAATGGTACCCACGCTAGTGAGAGCGCGGGTCACAGCAATTCCGGTGGCGGGGGCGGCGCGTCGGCACATGATGGCGGCGGTCACGCGGCACCTGATGGCCTCCACCATCCCGATGGGAACCATAAGGGTCCACACGAACAGGCCGGTCCGTCGCCTCCCCCCATTCTCAATGTGCCGCCGGGCGGCATCGATCTGACGCGCCCGGATGACGGCTACGGCAGCACGATCCGCCGTGGCATGTTTCCGAAATCGCCCATCGGCGGCGTGAACAAAAAAACCGCGCGGCCGATCGTGCCGACACTCCCGACGCTGCCGCCACTTCCGCACAATGGACCCGAAATCACGCGCAATCCCATCGGGGCAACGTTGCCGGGCGGCACGGGAAGGACGTCAGGTCCGTCATCAACCGGGCTTCATGACCAACCACACGGCCAACGCGAGCATTGGCCCCCGTAGCACAGCCGGCGGTGGGTTCGAACAGCGTCGGCCCGTACCATGGCATGATCGGCAGCAATGCGATCGGCGCCGGCACTCCGACCGGAGTTCACCATCCGCCGACGCCGGTGGTCACCTCTCCGATCACGCCGCTTCATGTGACCGGCGTCAACGGCACCACGATAGGCCGTGTCGCCGCGGGGCCGAGCTCGATCGGAGGACCGCCGAAGCCAAACACGGAAATCAACGGCACCACGATTCGCCGGCACTAGGAGTGGTCCCGGCAGACCCATTCGTGCGCGCGGGCCGCCGCACTTTCATCCGCCGGCAACAAGGATGTGATTAATCCCAGGAGATTGTGGGTGACGGCTCATTGTAAGTCGTAGAGCGTTGCCCCTGGCTCGCGCGCACGAATCCCTCATTTTCGTAGCGGCTGCATGAAGAGGCGCGGCGCCGGGGCGACGTCGCGCCGCCTCTTATCCCCGATCGCCGAGGGAATCGATTCGTGCTCAAAGGGCTTGTTGTCTTCGGCCTGACCCGCCGCCCGATCATCCTCTTAGCCCTCCTGGTGTTCGTGGGCGCGGGCATCTTTGCGTTCTTCAAACTCAACATCGAGGCCTATCCCAATCCGGCCCCGGTCATTCTCGAAATCACCGCCCAGGCGCCCGGCCAGTCGGCCGAAGAGATGGAGCGTTATTACACAATTCCCATGGAGGTCGGCCTGTCGAGCACGCCGGGCGTCGACATCATCCGCTCCACTTCTTTCTACGGCCTGTCGTTCGTCCGCGTTACCTTCCGCTACGGCATCGACTATTATTTCGCCGTCCAGCAGGCGGCGCTGAGCCTGCAGCAGAATGTCAATCTGCCAAACAATGTGTCGCCGCAGATCCAGGGATCGAGCCTGGTCGGCGAAATCTATCGCTATCAACTGGTCGGACCGCCGCACTTCGGATTGACCAACCTGCGCACGATCCAGGACTGGGTGCTGCAGCGTCGCTTCCTGACCGTGCAGGGGGTGGTCCAGGTCAACACCTGGGGCGGCACCACCAAGGAATATGAAGTGGAGGTCGATCTTCACAAGCTCGACGCCTACAACATCACCATCCCGCAGGTGGTCGCAGCGATCGGCAACGCCAACGTCAACGTCGGCGGCCGCACGATCAACATGGGGCAGCAGTCGGTCAATATTCGCGGCGTCGGCCTGATCGACAGCGGCGGCAACGCCGACCTCACCAAAGGCTTCAAGGTCAACGACATCGAAAATATTGCGCTCGCCCAGGTGAATGGGGTGCCGGTTCAGGTCAAGGACGTCGCCAATGTCTTTGTCGGCAACCAGCCGCGGCTCGGAAAAGCCGGACGCGACGACCAGGATGACGTGGTGGCTGCCATCCTGGTGATGAACCGGACGCTCCACACCAATGACGTGGTGCCGCGCATCAAAAGGGAAGTGGAGAAGATCAATAGCGACGGCACGTTGCCGCCGGGCGTCAAGATCGTGCCGTTCTATGACCGGACCGTGCTCGTCGCGGTCACCACCAGCACGGTGATTCACAACCTCGTCTTCGGCTGTCTCCTCGTCTTCATCATCCAGTGGATATTTCTTGGCGACCTGCGCAGCGCCATCATCGTCGGCGTCAACATCCCATTCGCACTGTTCTTCAGCATCATCATTTTGGTGCTGCTAGGCGAGGATGCGAACCTGCTGTCGGTCGGCGCCGTCGATTTCGGCATCATCGTCGATTCCGCCGTGATTTTGGTGGAGAACATATTCCGCAATTGCCAGGCCAGTCCCGAGGAGCGGCGGACCGTGCTGGACCACCTCGCCGAGGAACGGTGGGGCACCGATCCGACCAAATCAACGGGAGCGGGCGGGCCGATGTGGACCGACCGATTGCGCCTTATCCTGATCAGCGCGCTCGAAGTTGACAAGGCGGTGTTCTTCTCGGCCGCGATTACGGTCGCTGCCTTCGTGCCGCTATTCACGATGCAGGGCGTCGAGGGGCAGATCTTCAATCCGATGGCGCGCACCTACGGGTTTGCGCTCGCCGGCGCGCTGATCGCGACCTTCACCATCACGCCGGTGCTGGCCTCATTCATGCTGCCGGCCGAGATCACCGAGGTCGAGACGATCGTGGTGCGTTGGCTTCGCGCGATCTATTCGCCGGCGCTCGACTGGGCACTCACCCACCGCAGGACTTGCGTCGGGCTCAGCGTCGGATTTCTCGCGCTGGTCGGCCTCCTCATTCCGCGCCTTGGCACCGAATTCCTGCCAGCGCTCGAGGAAGGCAATCTGTGGATCCGCGCCTCGATGCCGCCGACGATCTCACTCGAAGCCGCCATGCCGATGGTAACGCGCATGCGCGAGATCCTCAAAAATCGTCCGGAAGTCATCACCGTCGTGTCCCAGCACGGCCGGCCGGACAACGGCAGCGACGCCGCCGGCTTCTTCAATGCGGAATTCTTCGTGCCGCTCCTGCCCTTCGAGAAGTGGCCGGCCGGGATGACCAAGGAGAAGCTGGTCGATGAACTGCAAAAGCAGTTCGAGCGCGAATTCACCGGCATCGGCTTCAACTTCTCGCAGTACATCCAGGACAACATTGAGGAAGGCCTCTCCGGCGTGAAGGGGGCCAACTCCGTCAAGATCGTCGGGCCCGACCTCAACAAGCTCGAAGAGCTTGCCGGCCAGGTCATGCGCGAAATGGACCAGGTTCGCGGCGTCAGCGACCTCGGCATCTTCCGCGTGCTCGGCCAGCCCAACCTCAACATCACCGTCGATCGCGACAAGGCGGCCCGCTACGGGCTCAACACCGGCGACGTCAACACCGTGGTCCAGGCCGCACTTGGCGGCACGCTCGCGACCACGCAACTCGAGGCCGACCGCCAGTTCAACGTGACGGTGCGCCTCGCGCCGGAATATCGCGGCAATATTTCAACCGTCGGCGACATCAAGGTCGGGTACACCACGCCCACCGGCGCCAACGCCTATATCCCGCTCTCCGAGCTTGCCGCCATCACGCTCGATACCGGCGCCTCCTACATTTTCCACGAGCGCAACGCGCGGTTCATCCCGATCAAGTTCAGCGTTCGCGGTCGCGACCTCGGCGGCACCGTTGCGGAGGCCCAGGAGCGGATCGCCAAGACCATTTCGTTGCCGAACGGTTATCGCATCGAATGGGCCGGCGAGTTCGAGGAGTTGCAGCAGGCCAAGGCGCGTCTCGAGGTGATTGTCCCGCTCAGCCTCGTGCTGATCCTGGTGCTGCTCTATGGCCTCTTCAATTCGCTGCGCGACAGCCTGCTGGCGCTCGCCGGCATTCCCTTCTCCATCGCAGGCGGCGTGATCGCGCTGTGGATCACCGGACTCGATTTCAGCATTTCGGCCGCCATCGGCTTCGTCTCGCTGTTCGGCGTCTCGGTGATGAACGGCATTCTTATCATCACATACTACAACCAGGTGCGGCACAGCGGCATGGGCACGGTCGCCGCCATGTATCATGCCGCCGAGCAGCGGATGCGCCCGCTGCTGATGACGGCACTGTCGGCCTGCATCGGCCTGTTGCCAGCCGCGATGTCGAGCGGGATCGGGAGCCAGGTCCAGAAGCCGCTCGCCACTGTGGTGGTCGGCGGCATGCTGATCGGTCCGATCATCATGCTGGTGGTCGTGCCGGCGCTGCAAACCATGGTCCTCGGTTGGCAGGAAGAGCCGCCGCCGCCGGTAATGCACGAGGACGAGCAGGACCTCGCCCAGGCGTAAGCCGGTCGTAGGGCGGAATAGCGCCCTGCGGCCTATCTCCTCGCCCGCTACGGCTCGATCAAACGACCGGTGGCTGCCTTGATGGCGGCTTCGACGCGGGTGGCGGCGCCGAGCTTGATGCGGGCGTTGTCGATGTGGAAATCGACGGTGCGCTTGGAGAGATCGAGGATTTGCGCGATCTCGGCCGAGGTCTTGCCGCGCGCGGCCCAGGTCAGGGTCTCGACCTCGCGGTCGTTGAGGTCGACGAGCTTAGGCCAGAGCTCGTTGCGCGCGACGCCGGCCAGCCGCGCCATGATGATGGTCTCGAGGACGTCGAAATCGATCGGCTTGGTCACGTAATCGTCGGCGCCAAGCTGGCGGCCCTTGAGCTCGTTGTCGCGGTCGGTCAGCGCGGTGAGGAATACGAACGGCATCGTGCCGAAGCGCGGGGCAAGGGACGTCAGCCGCTCCAACAGTTCGAAGCCGGACATCACCGGCATGCTGATGTCGGAGAGCACGAGGTCCGGCATGGTCTTGAGAATCGCCGCAAATCCCTCCCGCCCGTCGTGGGCGAGCTGGATGTCGAAGCCCCGCTCGGTCAACTCCTCGGCGATCAGCGCCGCGGTCTCGCGATCATCTTCAATACAGAGAATCTTTCTGCGGGTCTCGGACATCAGCTGATTCGACGAGTTGGCCGGCCGCGGGCCGGCGGAAACCGAGGGCAATGGCAACATGCAACAAGTTATAGCAAGATATTGGGGTTGGCCCCCGGAGAACAAGCATCATATCACGGTTCCCCAGCCGCCACTGAAGGCCTATGCTATGATTGTGGAGTCGGAACAGGACACGGCGATTTCGCCGTTACGCAGGTGGCCGCCATGACGCGAGCTCGCTCGATCCGCTTTCACCTGTCGTCGGTGTTCATCTTCTTCTTTCTGCTGATTATTTTTCTCGGCCTTTTAAGCATTGCCCGGCTCCGCGACTTCAACCACGTCTCCGCCTCTATTGCCGATCTGTGGCTCCCGACCACGCGCGTGCTCGGAGACCTTAACAACTACACCTCCGATTTTCGCGCCGCCGAAGGCAACATGCTGCTCGCCCCGAGCGCCAACGAGAGCGAGATCGAGCACGAGATGGTTAATCTCGACAAGTCGATCTCCCAGGCGCAAACGGCCTACGAGACGATCCGCCACGACCCGGACGAGCGCGGCTATTACGTCCAATTCCGCACGCGGTGGAACGACTATCGCGGGGTCGTCAACCAGATGCTGGAGCTCGTCCGGACGGACCATAAGTCCGAGGCGGCCGCCCTCTACGCGACGACCTCGCGAGCTGCTTATAACGCTGCAAGCGATGCCCTTGGCGTCCTGACCAAGCATGCCGGCGATAACGCCATCGACGCTGCAAGCCGGGTCGAGATCGCCTACCGGCAGGCGATTTGGCTGATCGGCATCGCGATCATCTTCGCCGGCATCCTGGTGGTGGCGGGGCTCATCTACATCAGCCGCTCGGTCTCAAGTCCGCTCAAACGGCTCGCCGGTTACATGCATCGCCTTGCAGCCAATGACACCGACATCGTCATTCGCGGCACCGAGCGCCGCGACGAGATCGGCGAGATGGCGCGCGCTGCCGTAGTGTTTCGCAACAATGCCATCGAACTGATGGTGACCCAGCGCGGGCTCGCCCAGCAGGCGTCGATGCTTGAAGAAAAGCTCACCGCCGAGCGGCACCTGACCCAGCTGCAACGTAATTTCGTATCGATGGCGTCTCATGAATTCCGCACGCCGCTGACCATCATCGACGGCCACGCCGGCCGTCTGACGAAGCTTGGCACACGCATCGCCAACGAGGAGGTCGGCGTCCGCGCCGGCAAAATCCGCGCCGCTGTGTTGCGCATGACCCACCTGATCGAGAACCTGTTGACCTCGACCCGCCTCGTCGAAGGCGGCACCGACCTCTATTTCCACCCCGAAAAAATCGATCTCCGCGACATCCTGCATGAGGTCTGCCAGCTCCATCGCGAGATCGCGCCGGGCCAGCAGATCGTCGAAGAGTTCGGCGTGCGCGCCCTGCCGATGACCGGCGACCCAAAGCTCCTGTCCCAGGTGTTCGATAATCTCCTTTCCAACGCCATCAAGTATTCTCCTGGCGGCGGTGTAGTGAAAATCGCCGCCAAGCACGAACGCAAGGAGATCGTGGTCTTGGTCGAGGATACCGGCATCGGCATCCCGGCGGCAGACATGGGGCGGCTATTCGAACGCTATTTCCGCGGCAGCAATGTCTCCGGCATCGTCGGGACCGGCGTTGGCCTTAATCTCGTGAAGATGGTGGTCGACTTGCACGACGGCGAGATCACCGTCGCGAGCGAAGAAGGCAAGGGATCGAAGTTTATGGTCCGCTTACCGACCGTCCTCAAGATAGAGGTTCCGGCCGCGGCGCCGGTGGAAAGCAATGTCGAGCCCGTCGCCGCCCCGGTCGTCGGCGCATAATCGAGCCGCGAAAAAAGCCCTGGCGGCCAGACGGCCGAGGCCTATCCTGCGCTCCTTGGCTAGCGATTGACGCATCGCGAAGATCGAAAAACAGGGAGGTGGCGATGGCAAGACACAGCCGCAGAGATTTCATGGGCTTGTCCGGCGCGGGAATGGCCGGGCTTGTCGGCGCGTCGTGGCCCATCGGGAGGGCCCTTGCCGCAGTCGACACCGCGGACCCCGAACTCATCGTCGTCAATGCCAAGGTCTATACGGTCGATCCGCTCGCGCCGCGCGCACAGGCCTTCGCGATCAAAGCCGGCCGGTTCGTCGCGGTGGGCTCGAGCGATGAGATCAAGGCGCTCGCCGGCAAGCGCACCCAGACCATCGACGCCAAGCAGATGACGATCGTGCCGGGCTTCATCGACGCCCATAATCACGCGCCCGGCCCGATCCTGCTTTACGAAGTCCTGGTCGGAAACCCCTACGACGTCGAGTTCGTGTCCATCGCCAGCATCGTCGACAAGCTGCGCGCGCGGGCACGCGAGACGCCGCCGGGATTCTGGGTCGAGGGCTTCTTCTTCGATGACACCAAGGTGCAGGACAAGCGCGCGCTCAACATTCACGACCTCGACCAGGTGTCGAGCGAGCATCCGGTGGCGGTCCGTCACCGCGGCGGCCACACCTCCTATTACAACAGCAAAGCCTTCGCCCTCGCCGGCGTCACCAAGACGACGCCCGAGCCGCCCGGTGGCACCTTTGACCGCGACCGGAACGGCGAGCTTAACGGGCGGGTCACCGATCGGGCGCGGGTCGTGTTCAACGGCGTCGGCAAGCGGCCGACCTTCACGGCGGACGAAACCCGGCGCCGCAACCGCGATGCGGCGGCCTTCATCTCCAAGCAGTTCGTCCGCTACGGACTGACGAGCGTGCACCACGAGGGCGGCGACCTGTTCGCCCTGCAGGAGGCGCGCTCACGCGGCGAGCTTCTGCACCGGGTCAGCTACGAGGCAATCGACGACGTGCTCGAGGCAATGATCAAGAACGGCATCGCCACCGGCTTCGGCGATGAGTGGATCAAGCTGGGCGCGACGTTCGAGCACACCTGCGACGGCTCGTTCTCGGAACGCACCATGGCGCTGAGCGAGCCCTATCCGGGCGTCGAGCCGCCGTATCTCGGCAACGTCACGACAACGCAGGGGGATCTCAACGCCTGGGTCGAGCGGGTGCATCGCGGCGGTATCCAGGTCAATTGCCATGCCAACGGCGACGTTACCATCGGCATGGTGCTGACCGCGCTCGAGCGTGCCCAGCAGCTATTCCCGCGACCTGACCCGCGCCCCAAGATCACTCACTGCACGCTGATCAACGACGATCTGTTGCGGCGTATCAAGGCGATCGGCGCGGTCCCTGCCCCCTTCACGTCGTACGCCTACTACAACTCCGACAAGTTTCACTTCTACGGCGAAGCGCTGATGCAGCGCGCGATGGCCTATCGATCCTTCGCCGACGCCGGTATTCCGGCCGCCGCCGGCTCCGACTTCAGCCCGGGGCCGTTCGCGCCGCTGATGGGCATTCAGGGAATGGTGACGCGCACCGGCTGGAATGGCGAGACCTGGGGCGCGAACCAGCGGATCAGCGTCGACGAGGCGCTCCGCGTCGTCACTATCAACGGCGCCTACGCCTCACACGAGGAAGGGATCAAGGGCTCGATCGCGCCGGGCAAGCTCGCCGACTTCGTCGTCCTCGCGGACGATCCCCACACCGTCGAGCAAAGCAAGATCAAGGATATCGCGATCGTGCGCACGGTCACCGGCGGCAACACGGTTTACGAGGCGTAGACCGCCCCGCCCGAAATCGAGACTACGATGTCGCCCCAGATCGGATCGCCTTCGGCGATCCGATCTGCTCCCAGGGCCATACCGGGGCTAGCGATTTGCCAGCATTTCGATCCGGCGCGGGCCCTCGGGTGAGCCGAGCGCGCGGGCGCGCTCGTACCACGTGCGAGCTTGATCAACATTCGAATTGACGCCGTGCACGAAGTGGCCTGACAGAATGCTTGGATCGTAGGTCGCGCCCATGGCAAGCGCTGCGGCCGCGTTGCCGGCATTTGCCGCGCGTCGGAACAGCAGACGCGCCGCCGCCACGTCTCCGGCCTCGAAAAAGCTTTGGCCGCGGGTGACCAGCGCCGTGACCTCTTCCTCCGGGAGAGCCGCGGCCCGATCAGCTGGCACAACGCGCTCGCTACGATCGGCTGGCGCGGCGTGCTCGATATGGTCGGCCGGCCGGGTCTCCGCTTCCGGCAGCGTTGGGAGCGCGGCAACGACTGTGGCGTCCTCGCGCTCGGCAACAGCCGGAGGCTCCGGCGCGGCAACGGCAAGGGCAGTCGTTGGCGAAGCCGGCGCCACCGCCGGCGCGGCCGGGCCATCATCCTTGACGGGTGACGTCTCGACGATGGGTGAAGTCTCGGCCGCAAAGACTGAAGTCTCGTCCTTGACCACCGTAGTCTCGTCCTTGAGTACCGAGGTTTTGGCGACGAAGATTTCAGCCAACGATGATGCCGCAGCGACCGTTGAGGTCACAACGGGCGCAGCCGCCGGCCAGTCCACCTCCACCAAAAAATAGGCAATCGGGGCGGCAATCGCGGATGCGAGCGCCAGCCTGGACAAACTGCCAAGCCGACTTCGCCGTTCGGGCACTCGCAGCGGCGCCATGGGCTCGCCCCGGAGGGAACGAGATCGTTGTCGCGATGGTCGCCGCGGCGCCACTTCAAAGTGACGCTCATCAACGAAGTCGCGCTCAGCAACGTCGTTCGCCATCCAATTGTCGTCGGGCCGCTCGCACTCATCGCCACGATGCGGGCTTGCATCCGGCAAATCGCCGTCATGCCGCGAAAGACCCGGCACCGGCGCGAGCGTCGCGGCGCGCGGCAATCGACGGACCGCCGCCTCCAGCTTGAGCCACTCTATGCTTGCTTCGACGCGGCGCAGGTCGCTCGCTTCCGCCGCAGCGTCCGCCGTCGCGAACAGATCAAGCTGACCATCATCCGGCAATGGTGCCGATGAGTCAGATGATGCAGAAACAGCGAGTTGATCATGCGATTGGCCGGGTGGGTTGCTCATGTTGGCCTCCTAACGAGAACCCTTGAGCAAACTCTGCCGCCGGCATTCGCCGATTTTATGATGGCAATCGGGTTAACGAAGTCTGCAGGACAAATTGCCGGCGCGGAATCTTCACATTTGAACTTCGCCTGCGCTGTTAGAAATTGCGCCCAGCGCTCGGATAAAGTTGGAGACCTTCGCGAGAGTACCTCCAGCCTCGCGTGCTCTTCGCAGAAGCGCGGACGTCGTGCCTGATCCGCCGCCCGCTTCTGCCCTCGATCGCCTGACGTCGCGGTCCGCCCTGGGTTGTCGCGAACACCATCCCAATTTCCCGCACTCTATTTGGGCAGACGGTACTGCTGAAAAAATAAGCGGCCGATGTGTGCACTGCCGAAACCGACATCGCCATTGGTTTCACGGAACATACTAAGTATCTGAAATTATGAGGCTTATAGCCTGGCACATGTCTTGTATATCGGCGGATTGTTCGCGTCCGAAATTAGAGAGTGGGCAATTGCAAAGAGCCTGACCGGAGGGCCGCCCTCAAATTAGCAACGAGGATACCGAGATGGATTACGTCAAGCCGGCCGACGTCGCGAAAGCCATGGTCGAGACAGGAGCACGCAAGCTCACGCTCAAGCCCGCCGATCTGCTGATCCGGGGCATTTTGTCAGGCGCTATTCTGGGCGTCGCCACCAGTCTTGCTTTCAACGGCGCTTTCACAACCGGCCAGCCGCTCGTGGGCGCGCTGATATTCCCGGTCGGCCTCATTAGTATCGTGCTGCTCGGGCTCGAACTCGTCACCGGCAGCTTTGCGCTGGTGCCATTGCCGTGGCTTCGCGGCGAAGCGAGCGGCGGCGCCGTCATCGCCAATTGGGGTTGGGTGTTTCTCGGCAACCTGATCGGCAGCGTCGCCTACGGCGCGCTGATCGCAATTGCCCTCACCAATATGGGTGCAAGCGAGCCGACCGGCGTCGCGGCGCGCATCATCGCTACTGCCGAGGCAAAAACCATCGGCTATGCGGCGTTCGGCTTCAAGGGCATGGTCACCGTGTTCGTGAAGGCAATGCTGTGCAACTGGCTCGTCTGCCTCGCCGTCGTGCTGGCGATGACTACCAGCTCGACCATGGGCAAGATCGCCTGCGCCTGGATGCCGATTTTCATCTTCTTTGCCCAGGGCTTCGAGCACTCGGTCGTGAACATGTTCATCATTCCGACCGGGATGATGCTGGGCGCCAAGGTGACGGTGGCCGATTGGTGGCTGTGGAACCAGATTCCCGTGACGCTCGGAAACCTGGTCGGCGGCTTCTTCTTCACCGGCTTTGCGATCTACACGACCTATAAGCCGCCCCTGCCCGAGCCCGCTCGCATGACATCACCTGCGGCGCCGGTGCCGGCCGAATAACGGGGGGCACCGCCACCGCCGATGAGGATATGCGATGAGCGGTGAATTCGAGCCGGAGCAGAAGCGCTATCTCGAAGGCTTCGTTGCCGGCTTGCAGATCGCCAAGACCGCGGCCTCACAAGCGCGCGCCGCCCCGGCGGTCGCGGCGCCCGAGCCGGTCGGCCCGGACGCACCGCATCTGCGCGCCCAGGACCGCCTCCTCAAGGCCGGCGCCAAGCTTTCCGACCAGGAGAAATTCAAGCGCGAACTTCATCCGTTCGATGGCTACGAGAAGCTCAAGGCGCAGGCGCGCGCCAATGAGCCGCCAAAGCCCGACGACAATTTTCGCTGGCGCTTCTACGGACTGTTCTACTGCGCGCCGACGCAGCCCACCTACATGTGCCGGCTGCGGATTCCGAACGGCATCCTCAACGCGGCTCAGTTCGAGGGCGTTGCCGATGCCGCCCAACGCTTTGGCGGCGGCTACACCCATGTGACGACCCGCGCCAATCTGCAATTGCGGGAGATCGAGCCCAAGAACGCCGTCGCCCTCGTCGAGCACATCCAGGACATCGGCCTGTGCTCGCGCGGCTCCGGCGCCGACAACATCCGCAACGTTACCGGCACGCCCACCGCCGGCATCGATCCGCAGGAACTCATCGACACGCGGCCTTATGCCCGCGAGTGGCACTTCCACATCCTCAACGACCGCACGCTCTACGGCATTCCGCGCAAGTTCAACGTCGGCTTCGACGGCGGCGGCGTCATTGCGGTGCTGGAGGATACCAACGACATCGGCTTCACCGCGGTCGAGGTCAAGGACGGTTACGGCATCGAGCCGGGCATTTGGTTTCGCCTCGCCATCGGCGGCATCACGGGACACAAAGATTTCGCCCGCGAGACCGGCGTCATCGTGAGGCCTGCGGAAGCAACGCAGGTGGCCGACGCGGTGGTGCGGGTGTTCATCGATAATGGCGACCGCACCAACCGCACCAAGGCTCGGCTCAAATACGTGATCGATGCCTGGGGCATGGAAAAATTCGTTGCGGCCGTAGAGGAAAAGCTCGGTCGCAAGCTGGTGCGAGTGCCGACGGAGGCGCTCAAGCCGCGTCCGCCCATCGATCGCATCGCCCATATCGGCGTGCATCCGCAGAAACAACCCGGCCTCAACTGGATCGGCGTCGCGCTACCGGTCGGCCGCATGACCTGCGCACAGATGCGTGGACTTGCTGCCGTCGCTCGCCGTTTGGGCGACGGCGACCTGCGCCTCACCGTGTGGCAGAACCTCCTCATCTCCGGCGTCGCCGACAAAGACGTCGCCACTGCGGAAGCGGAGATCGAAGCGCTCGGACTCGGCACCAAGGCCAACGCGCTGCGTGCCGGCCTCGTCGCCTGCACCGGCAACACCGGCTGCAAGTTCGCGGCATCCGACACCAAGCGACATGCCGATGAAATCGCCAGCTGGTGCGAGACCCGCGTCGCCATCGACTCGCCGGTGAACATCCATCTCACCGGCTGCCATCACTCTTGCGCCCAGCACTTCATCAGCGAAATCGGCCTCCTCGCCTGCAAGGTCCAGGAGAGCGAGGACGGCGATCCGATCGAGGGCTATCACATCCTGGTCGGCGGCGGTTTCGGCGCCCATGCCGCGCTTGGCCGCGAGATCTATCGCGACGTCAAGGCGACCGATGCGCCGCGCACCGTCGAGCGCATCCTCAAGGCTTATGTGACGCACCGCAGCTCGCCGCAGGAGACCTTCCTCTCCTTCGCCGGCCGCTACGATGACGCCGCGCTCAAGGCTCTGTTCGAGGCCGAGGCCGTCGAATGACCGCGAGTCCCCCGATCCTCCAGATCTTGCCGGAGAGCGCCCCGTTCACGCCGGAACAGCGGGTCTGGCTCAATGGCTTCTTCGCGGGCTTCCTCGGGCTCGATCAGGCCGTCACACCGTTATCGGCCGAGGAAGCTATCGCGCTGGTGCCGGGGTTGATGGCGCCCGCCGGCGGGGCGCCCGCCGATGAAGGGCCGATAACTTGGCACGATCCGGGACTGCCGATCGTAGACCGCATGAAGCTCGCCGAAGGCCGTTCGCTGCACATGCGCATGATGGCGGCGATGGCGCAGCAAGACTGCGGTCAGTGCGGCTCAAGCTGCGAAGAATATTCGGGACAGCTCGTCACCAAGCAGGAAGCACGACTGAACCTCTGCGTACCCGGCGGCAAGGATACCTCGCGCATGCTCAAGAAGCTGTTCGAGGAGATCGGTGCCGCGCCGGGCGCCGCCATGGCCCCGGCGGCGCCCGCCCCCACAACCGAGCCTGCGGCCGCGGGCGCGCCCGGCCGCTCTCGCGATAATCCCGTCACCGCGACTGTCGTGTCGCGGACCCTTCTCAACAGGAAGGGCTCGGAGAAGGAGACTTGGCACGTCGAGTTCGACCTCAGCCAATCCGGTCTCGACTACACGGTCGGGGATAGCTTCGGCATCATGCCGATGAACGATCCCGCGCTGGTCGATGCCATCATCCGCGCGCTCGATGCGCCGGCGGACTTCCCGATCGGCGGGCGCACATTGCGCGACGTCCTCACCGACGGCGTGTCGCTGAGCCCCGCGCCCGACATGCTGTTCCAGCTTTACTCGTATGTCACCGGCGGCACCCGGCGGCAGCGAGCAAAGTCGCTCGCCGCCGGCGATGACCCCGACGGCGACGCCAAGACCCTCGATGTGCTCGCAACGATCGAGAAATTTCCTGGCATTCGGCCGGACCCCGAGGCGTTCATCGAAGCGCTCGACCCGCTGCAGCCGCGGCTTTATTCGATCTCGTCATCGCCGAAGGTCGACCGCGGGCGCATTTCGCTCACGGTCGATGCGGTGCGCTACAAGATCGCGAAGCGTGACCGCCTTGGCGTTGCCTCCACGTTTCTCGCCGAACGCGTCAAGCCCGGCGACAAGGTCAGGGTCTACATTCAAGCCTCGGAGTTCGGACTGCCGGACAACCCGACGGCGCCTGCGATCATGGTCGGCCCCGGCACCGGCATCGCGCCGTTCCGCGCCTTCCTGCACGAGCGCATGGCAACCGAGGCCCCCGGCCGCAACTGGCTGTTCTTCGGCCACCAGCGCCGCGATTGCGATTTCTTCTACGAGGACGAACTCAACGGCATGAAGGCGGCCGGTGTTCTCACGCGGCTGTCGCTTGCGTGGTCGCGGGACGACAAGGGCAAGTTCTACGTTCAGGACCGTATGCGCCAAGTCGGCGGCGATATCTGGACATGGCTCGAGGACGGCGCGCATTTCTTCGTCTGCGGCGCGGTGCGCATGGGCCAGGACGTGGAGCGCGCGCTCGTCGACATCGTCGCCGAGCATGGCAAGAAGACCCCCGACCAGGCGATTGCCTATGTCGCTGATTTGAAGAAGCGTGGCCGCTACCAGGCTGATATCTACTGACCTATATTGGGTCGGGTCTGAAGCATTTGTCCGCGTGGCACCAGTCCACGCAATGGGACCGATGATGCGTAAATACGAGCTCGTCATTCCGGGGCGCCGCGGCGAAGCGGTGGCGAGCCTGGAATCCATACTCCTCGGCGGGGATTATGGATTCCGGGCTTCCGAACTCCGTTCGGCCCCCGGAATGACGGGTTATCGCCAGCGCCGCCTCTTCACCTCTCCCCGCGGGGGAGAGGTGAAGAAGGTTAGGTGAAGACGATGCCGCGCCTTCCCACCGATGTTGAACCGCCGCGCATGGAGGCGTTGGCGCGACTGCCCGTGTTCTTCGCGCTCGACGGCAAACGTGTCGTCGTCGCCGGCGGTGATGCGCAGGCAGCCTGGAAGGCGGAGCTTCTGTCGGCGGCAGGTGCTGCGGTCGAAGTGTTTGCTGAACTCGCTTGCGAAGAGTTGACCGCGCTGGCCGTCACCCCATCGCGCGGCCCCGTCGCGATCACGCTGCGGCGTTGGACCTCGACCGACCTTGCGGGTGCGGCTGTCGCAGTTGGCGCATTCGAACACGACTACGAGGCCGCTGCGTTCGTAGCCGCCGCGCGATCTGTCGGCGTACCCGTCAACGTCATCGACAAACCGGCGTTCTGCGACTTCGCCTTCGGCGCGATCGTCAACCGCTCCCCTCTCGTCATCGGCATCTCGACCGACGGCGCGGCGCCGGTCTTCGGCATGGCGATCCGCGCCAAGATCGAAGCCATGATCCCGCGCGGCTTTGCACGCTGGGTGGAAGCTGCGCGGGGATGGCGGCGCGCGGTATTTGCCGCTCAATTGTCGCAGCCCGGCCGCCGCCACTTCTGGCAGATCTTCGCGCGCCACGCGGCGACCCATCCCGAACGCGAGCCGACGCAGTCCGACTTCGAGGGCCTGCTCGCCGAAATTCGCCACGGCGCCGCGCCCAACACCGGTTCGGTGACGCTCGTCGGCGCCGGGCCGGGCGATCCCGAGCTTCTGACATTGCGTGCCGTGCGGGCGCTTCAGTCCGCCGACGTTATCCTGATTGACGATCTCGTCGCGCCGGCGATCCTGGACTTCGCCCGGCGTGAGGCGAAGAAGATGCTGGTCGGGAAGACCGGCCACGGCCCCTCCTGCAAGCAGGAGGAGATCAATGCCCTGATGGTCACCCTCGCCAAGGCGGGCAAGCGCGTGGTGCGCCTCAAGGGCGGCGACCCCATGATCTTCGGCCGCGCCACCGAGGAGATCGCCGCGTGCCGCGCGGCCGGCATCCCGGTCGAAGTGGTGCCGGGCATCAGCGCGGCCCAGGGCGCCGCAAGCCGGCTTGGGATTTCGCTCACCCACCGCGCGACCGCACGCCGGGTGCAATATGTCACCGGCCACGGCTCCGACGGCCGGCTGCCTGCCGATCTCGACTGGACCAGCCTCGCCGATCCCGGCGCGACCACCATCATCTACATGCCGGCAAAGACGATCGCGGCCTTTGTCGGGAATGCGATCGCGTCGGGCCTTGATCCCGCAACGCCCGCGGCCGCGGTCTTCAACGCGACCCGCCCGGACGAGATCGTGGTCGCCGCATCGATCGCGGATTTGCCGTCCCGCCTCGGCGCAACGGAAAAGAGCGGCCCCGTCATCGTCATGATCGGCCATGTCCTCGCCGGGCGCGCCGCCGTCGCGGACGAACTGTCCCTGAGGTCGAGCGAAAGCGCACGATAGCGCGTCTTTTAATCTGTCGCCTGAACTTACGGACGCAGAATTCTCCTGTGCACGCCATCATCGTGCCTTGGTTCGACGTGACGACGGTCACTGCGGTCGAATATGGCCGTGCTACTATGGCTTTTGGGGGGTTGCCATACCAGCATACCAACCAACTGACGAACCAAGCGCAGGGGATCTCCGATGTCCAAGACCATTGCTTCATTTGCCGCCGCGGCCGCGCTGCTGTCTTTCGCCGTAGCCGACGCTCAAGCCGAGGGAGGCTGCGGGCCCGGTTTCCACCGTAATGCATTCGGCCATTGCCGGCCGAACGGCCCCGTCGTCGTGGTTCCGGGAGCCCCCGTGGTCGTCGCCCCGGCCGCACCCGCGGTTGTCGTCGCGCCGCCTGCAGTGATCGTCGCGCCCGTCGGGGGATGCGGTCTCGGCAGGCACTGGAGCCCCCGCTGGCACCGCTGCGTGTTGAACTAATTTCTGCTCTATCGGTTTATTCGTAACCGATCGAAGAACGGCCGGGCGATCCCAACGCCCGGCCGTTTTGCGTAGCGGTTGCGCGGCACGCTTAAGCTTACATTAACGGTTTCGCTGACGTTTCGCGCCAATTCGATGACTCGCACGTGTTGCAGCGCTAAAAGCTAGGCAATCATTCGGCGAGGCCCTGGATGGACCCGATTTCCACCGCGCTGACGAATGCATGGCTCTCCGCCGTGGTACGCCTGCGTGCGCCGCCAACCGACTTGCCGCCGCGCGCCGGCCCACCGCAAACCATGACCGACGCGATCGAGGATGCGCTGCGCCGCGACGGCGCCGGCACCGCACGTTCCGGGCTGATGGTCGATCAGTTGGCGTGAAAACCCGAAATAACGCGCACATAACCCGCACAACAGCCGCTGCGTGCTGGCGCGGCTGGGACTTACCCTCGGCTGAAGCCAGCCAAGGCATGCCGCGCTCGACCCACACAAAGGTGAAAAGGAAGCAATTTGGGGGCGGTGGAAAAGTAGGTTAAACACTGCGCTCCACAGATAGGGGAGTTGATGGTGCGGAAGCCGCGAGCACCTGCGAGGTCAAAGGAAGAGATGCGCCAGGAATCGGAACGCTTGGTCAGAGAAGCGCTGGCGCGGAACGTAGTCATCAAGCAAGGGAAGACCAGGCTGGAAGTGAAGTGCGGTAAGTGCGGAGCGCCCAATCGCGTCACGGCGGACGTGGGCGAAAGCCGGGTGGAGTACGTCTGCAAGGAATGCGGCCACAAGCAAAGGACCTTATGACCGCAAAGCCGTCGGGCCTGTGGACTCTGTTTGCAGCACTATCGCCTCATGAGCGCGGATGCCAAATCGTCTGTAATAGGAGGGCTGCGCATCCGAACGATGCGGCCGCATGAAATCTCAATTGCTCTTGACTGGGCCGCGGCCGAGGGTTGGAACCCCGGCCTCGACGATGACGCCTGCTTCGCCTCGGCTGACCCGGAAGGCTTCCTTATCGGGGAGATGGACGGCGCTCCGGCCGCGACCATCTCCTGCGTGAACTACGGCGCAAGCTTCGCATTCCTTGGCTTCTACATCGTGCGCAAGGACCTGCGCGGACGTGGCTACGGACTGCAGATGTGGGACGCCGCCATCTCGCGGACCGCTCCGCGTGTGATCGGGCTCGACGGGGTGGTCGCGCAGCAAAAAAACTACCAGAAATCCGGCTTCGAGCTTGCTTATGCGAATATTCGCTACGGCGGGACTGCGGCATTCTCCGGTGCAACGCCACCCGGAATCACTGCGCTCACCGAATTGCCGTTGGCGATAATCGAGGCATCCGACGCTATGGTGTTTCCAGCTCCGCGTAGTGCGTTCTTACGCGCCTGGATCAGCTCGCCTCGTCACGTCGGTCGCGCGCTGGTTCGCGACGGCAGGCTCGCCGGCTGGGGCGTCATCCGTCCATGCCGGAACGGTCACAAGATCGGCCCGTTGGTGGGCGACGATCGCGCCGCCGCTGAGGCCGTTTTATCAGCACTCTTGCCAAGTGCTGGTCGCGGCGAAATCTTCCTCGACGTCCCGAGCATCAACCAGGACGCAATTGCATTAGCCCGAGATCTGGGTCTCGCGCCAACATTCGAAACCGCGCGCATGTATACTGGGCCGATCCCGCCGTTGCATTTGGAACGACTGTTCGGCATCACCACCTTTGAGCTTGGCTGACGTTGCGTTGCCGTCGATATCGGTTGCCCAGCGATCGCGAGCATGACGCGACGTTGGGAATGCCATTTGCACTGTCCTTTTGGCTTGGACAGCCGGCCTGAATGCCTCGCCCCGAGGCAACCCCAAAGATCATGCAGCCGGGCCGCGGCTGTTTATGAAGTTTCGGTGAATGACCTAGCGCAATTACGGCCGGCGTCATCGGTGCCATTTTCCAGCTGACCGGATCGGATGGGACCACATGAAGACGCGAATAGTCGAACAGCTCGGCGAATCCGAAATCCTGATGCCGTCGCGCCTCGCCGAAGGGCTGGCGGCGAACGATCGGGCCAAGGTGCGCATGAGCGCCCTGCAGGCCGCGGCGAGGCATGCGGCCGACCCGAGTCGCGCTCCGGACGACCTTTCCGCCGAAAGTGCCGCGGCCGGCATCGATGCGGCGGAAATCAGGTCGATCATCACTGCGGCGCGGGCCTCGGCGTCGGGCAAAGTCGGCGCCCCCGGTCTCGGCAAGTTCATCAGCGGCCTCTTGGACGACCTCGACACTATGATCGAAGCCGTCGCGGCGGGGGACGAAGCGTCCGCGTCGTCGGCGGCGACCCGGCTCGCGGAGCTGAAGGCAAAGATCGCGACCCAGGGCGATGAAATCGAGGCGAGCCGCGTTGTGGACATATCGGCCATCCCCGATGACGGCGACAGCGTCCACCGGCTGGTGATGGACTTGCATAAGGTTCTCAATCGTCTCTCGGCCGCATGCGCGGAAGAAACGATTGCGGGCGCCCATGCTCACGGTGTTCTTCCCGCCGACCGGCCGGTCATCGAGGCGTTCATGGGCGGCCTCGCGCGCACCAAGGCGCTGAAATTCAATCACCCCGGCCTCGACACGACGGTCATGCGGTCCAGCGCGCGCCTCGTCATCCAGAACGATATCGGTGCGACCGACGCCCACGTGCTGGTGGTCACGGTCGATGGTCTCGCCATCACCGTCACCTACACCGATGTGCATCGCGCCCGGGCAAAATTCTTCGTCGCCTTGTTCGATCGCTTTACAGTGCAATGGACCGGTCTCAATCGCGAAAGCGCCAAGGGGCTCGGGAACGATGACAGCTTCTATCTCGTCACCGGCCGCTACCAGGCGGACAACGAAAAGAGCCGCAGTGCATTCCTCGACGCGATCGGCGCCTCGCTCGTCTTTCTGATCGATTGGAACAAAGCCCGCAAAAGCCTCCGGGCGCTGGTCGACGGTCAAAGCGCCGTACGGGTGCTCGATTGGGCGGCGCGCAAAGAAATCGGCCATCGCGCCTATCTCGAATGTGGCGGCAACGAACTCGTGGCAGCCGCGATCAGGCGCGCGGCTCCCGCGCGCATCGGCTTCGGCGACGAACTCGTCGCCGTTCTCGGCCACGACAATGCCGTCGATTTTCTCAAGACGGTGCTGCGTACCGCGATGGAAAGCCTGCGCGACGGCCGCTCCAGCCGGCTTCTGCGCGAAGTCATCGAAACCGAGCTGGTGCGGCATCTCGATCGCACTGACAGCGCGATGCTCACCGTTGTGCTGCGCCAGCTGGGGCTCGCGCGCGATATCGCCGTTGCCGTTTCGGGCCACCTCGCGGCGCATCCGACCGTCGCCGCCCCAGGCGAGGGCGCGCAGAACGGCTCCCCCCTCGCCGAGCGCGCGCGGCGCATCGAAGAAAAGGCGGACCGGATTGCGGTCGATGCCCGCGCCTCGGCGCGGCGGCTCAATGCGAGCCCGATCATCGCGCAGCTCGTCGATGCCGCCGAGGACACCGTCGACGAGTTGGAGCAGGCCGCTTTTCTTGCCTCCCTGATGCCGACCACGCTCGACGCCATGTTCCTGCCGCCGGTCGCCACTCTGGCCGACGCAGCCATCCACGGCATCGAGGCGGCCGTCTCCGGAATTGACGCCGCCGGCGAGGTGTCGGAGGGGCGACGCTCCGATGTCGACGATGCTTTTGACGCGACGCGTGTCCTGATCGATCTCGAACATGCGGCCGACGACGCCGAGCGCGTCGTCACCGGACTGGTGCTGAGTAATGATGGCGCCAAAGGTGTTCTGTGCGTCCTTGAACTCGCCCGTGCGATGGAGCGGTCGACCGATCGTCTCGCCCGCATCGGCCACCTGATCCATGAGCATGTCATGGCGGACCTGTCGGCGTGAGGGCGCAATGATGGATATCCCTCTCATCGGCGCCGGCCGCAATCAGACATGGAGCGACGAAGAGATCGGCTCCAAGGCCGCGAACCTCGCTCGCATGGCAGCGCTCGGCCTGCCGGTGCCGCCCGCCTTCGTGGTGCCGATTGCGATGTGTGCGCGCTTCACTCAACCGGGGCCGGACGGAGGCGAGGCCGAGCGACAATTGGCCGAGATCCTGCGCAAAGGAATTGCCTATCTCGAAATGGCAACGGGCACAAAATTCGGCGATCGCCGCCGTCCGCTTTTGGTGTCGGTGCGCTCCGGCGCCGCGGTTTCGATGCCCGGCATGCTGGACACCGTCCTCGACGTCGGATGCACACCGGCGGCAACGCGCGGCCTGATCAGGACGACCGGCAATCCGGGTTTCGCCTGGGACTGCCGGCGACGGTTTCTCGAAAGTTATGCGGAGACCGTACTTGGGCTCGAAGCCTCTCGATTCGCAGCCGCGACCGAGGCGATCACGAGTGCCGCAGGCGCCGCGAGCGAGCGCGATCTTGATGCCGAGGACCGCGAGCGGCTCGCCGCGGCTCAGGAGGCCACCATCGCGGACATCAATGCCGAGACGCCTGCCGATGCCATGAGCGCGCTCATCGCTTCGGCGATGGGGGTCTGTCGCTCGTGGATGAACGACCACGCGCGCACGTATCGGAAGCTGCAGAACCTCGAGCACTTGCAAGGTACCGCCGTCACCGTTCAGGCGATGGTGTTCGGAAATCGCGGCCGGTCCGGCGGGTCCGGTGTTGCCTTCTCGCGGGACCCGTCAAACGGCAATGCGGCGCCGGTGATCGATTTCCTGTTCGAAGCGCAAGGCGAGGACGTCGTTTCGGGGCGCCGAACGCCGCAGACCGAAGCGGCCATCGCTCAGGCGATGCCGGCCGCAATGTCCCAACTGCGCGACGTGCTGGCGCAGCTGGAGAAGCATTTCCGCGATGTCCAGGACGTGGAATTCACGATCGAGGACGGCAAGCTGTGGCTGCTGCAGACCCGGGCCGCCAAGCGCACGCCGCGGGCTGCCTTGCACTTCGCGGTCGATTTCGTGCGCGAGGGCCTGTTGACGCCCGAGGAGGCGGTGCAGCGCCTTGCTGGGCTCGATCCGGCCAAGCTTGCAATCAATCGTTTTGTCGGCAGCGCGACCGCGGCGGGAAGCGGCACCGGTGCCGCGGCGGGCGTCGCCGTCGGGCGCGCCGCGTTTGATCCGGACGCGGCCACGCGGCTCGCGACGCGCGGCGACCGCGTCATCCTGGTGCGCCCCGACACCAGCACGGCCGATGTGGCCGGATTCGCGATCGCGGCCGGCATCCTCACTTCGGCCGGCGGCCGCACGGCCCATGCGGCGCTGGTGGCGCGCCACCTCGGCAAGCCTTGCGTCGTGGGCTGCCGATCGTTGGCGGTGGACGGCGATCGCCGTCAGGCGCGGCTCGGCGCGGCGATCTTCGCCGAAGGCGATTGGCTCTCGATCGACGGCGACAGTGGCGAGGTGTTCCTCGGCCAGCGCGAGGTCGTGAGCGAACGGCCTGAGGCGGAATTGACTCAGCTCGCGGCTTGGCGCGCCGGCGCGCCTCTCCGGCAATCGGCGTGATATGTCAGGCTGTTACACGATTTTCGTGAACGCCGATGACAGTCGAATAATAAGACGCGATAGCGGGAGATGACAACGGAAGCAGCAGATGTGATGGGATCGCACGTGATAATCGTCGGTCCGGACGCGACCGTTGTCGAGGCGGCAAAGCTCATTGCTCTGATGACGTCAGCGCTCTGCCGGTCGTAACGCGGACGGCAAGCTGGTCGGCATCGTCAGCGCCCCGAGGCAAACTTATCCGCAGACAGTCAAGCTGTTGACGGCGCCGGCAGAAGTTTCGTCGGCGGCGCGAGTTCGAGCGTGCGCGCTCGGCGCGAGGTGAAATAGTCCCAGGCTTTCTCGTGGCCGAGATAAACGAAGGGGCCGAGTACGAAGCCGAAGGCCGAGAGCCCTGCCGCCGTGGCGACATCACGGACCACGACATAGTTCACGGTGAAGTCCATCACGGTCGCGATCGTCCGGAACGTGATGGTCTTGGCGAGCGCACGACTGATGCGTAATCCGCTGCGGGTGGTAGCCGGCGCCTGTCCATTGCGCTGTCCGGGCAGCAGCGTGGCGACATCGATCGCGCTTTCGACGTCGGGGCCGAAATAGTTCCAGGCGGTTTCGTGGGCGAGATAGAACAAGGGGCCGGCCACGAGGTTGAACGATGACAGGCCTGCCGCCGTCGCGAATTCGCCGATCACCACGTAATTCGTGGTGAAGTCGAGCGTCGTGACGATGATCCGAAACGTGACGGTCTTGGCAATCGCCTGCTTGATTCCGAGCGCAGCGGGGGCTGTCGCCATTTTGTTGTCGACCGCCGGCGGATCAGCCGCAGGTGCCGTCCGTCGATTGACGGCAGCGTTGACCACCGGCCGTAAACGCCGCCCGAACTTCGGGAGATATTTCGGCGCCAGCACCGCTGCGCCGCCGATGACGATCCCCGGGATTAGAGCTGCCTCGAACAGGGCGACGCCTGCCAGCACCGTCAGCCCCAAAGTTATCGTCGGCTTCATGACGTTGTCCTGAGCTTGGTCGTGAACCCCGGCGGCCGAAACATAAGATGCCAACGCTCCACTTTATGCAAATTCAGGGATGACGATGACAACCGTGCGACGCACCAGCAAACCACCGCTCGGCCGCAACGGTGTCATCCGGCTCGGAAACTTGAAGCCGATCAATGCGAAAAGCGAGACGGTCACCCCCTACCGACGTTCCGCGCGGCGATTCAGGCTCGGCGTTCCGGCTGATCGATCCCCTAGCCCTTGATGAAGACCAGAAGATCCGGATTGATCACGTCCGCATGGGTCGCGAGCATCCCGTGGGGATAGCCGGGGGTAGATCTTGAGCGTGCTGTTCCCGATCAATTTGTATGATCAATGGGCGCTTGCCGTCAGGGCGTTCCACGCCGCGTGCGAGTCCATGTAATCTCGCCAGTGCGTGATCTTGCGCTTTCCAAGTTCGATGATCGAGCAGAACCGATTTTCGTACTTGGCACCCGTCGCAAGGATCGTCCCGTGGATCTCATATTCGATCACGATGACACGGCCGTTGTCCGCTTTGTTGACGATCAACTTGTCTGCGGAATGAAGCCGGATGCTGCCGACATATCTCTCGAACTGATCCATCAGATCGTTACGCCCCCGGACCACACGAGGCCAGCCCAGGTCGTAGCGAACCTCGTAGATGATATCGCCGGCAACGATATCGAAAAAATGCTCGCCGTCGACAAGGTCACCCAGCGCCTCGCGGACCAGATCGAAATATGGCTCGGCGCCGGCATAGGCAGAATATTTATTCTCAGGCATTCTGGCTTTTCTCCATGCGTTTTTGGATTGCTTTCGAAATGCCGTCGCGATGCCGCAACGCCGCGCCGGCTGCGCGCATTCGGTCGGCCGACCGGTTGAAGAGCGCACGCGGCTGCATCCGCTCGGCGAAGTCTCGGAAGCTGGTAGCCGGCCGGGCCGTAGCCTTTTCGATGTCGTCGTCCGGTCGTGAGCCGTTGCCACACCTCACGTCGTCGTGGCCGGGCTTGTCCCGGCCATCCACGCCTTCCTTTGACACCTCGAAAGAAAGACGTGGGTGCCCGCGACAAGCGCGGGCGTGACGACAGGCGATTCCATCAAATCGAAATACGCTCTGGCGGAAATCACACGCCGCGCAGCGGGCACGCTCGGTCATCCCGGCGCGATCCATTTCGACGCCACAAAAATGAGGAGGCCGACGAGGCCACCCACCAGCGTTCCGTTGATGCGGATGTATTGCAGGTCCTTGCCGACCTGGAGTTCCAGTTTCTCGACCAGCGTCGTCGAATCCCAATCGCGCACCACGCGCTCGATGTAGGCGCCGATCTCGACGCGATAGGCGATCAGAAGGCGCTGCGCCGCGATCCGGATGCGGCGATTGAGCTGCGCCTTACGCTCGCCATCCTCTTCAAGCCAGCGACCGACGCGGCGCAGCGCGAGTTCGCTCGCCGTCGCAATTGCGTCCGCGTGCGCGGGAACACCGGTGCGCAGCCCGCTTTCGACCTCGGCCCAAAGCGTGCGCGCCTGGGCTATGAAGACCGGATTGGCGAGCAGATCGGCTTTGAAGGCTTCGCCGCGCGCGTACATCTGCGGGTCGTTCGCAAGGTCGTGGATCAGCTTCTCCACCGCCTTCTGCAGCTCGACCCGCCAGGGATGGGCTGGATTGCGCATCTCGCCCATGGTGCTGAGGAGGCCATTCATCACCTTGTCGGCGATCATCCGGTCGACCCATCGCGGGATCCAGCGCGATGACTGCTCCGAAATCTTGCGACCGATGTATTCCTTGTTCGCGGTAAGCGCGCTTTCGCCTTGCTCGATCGCCCCCGCAATCAGCATCTGCGCTTCGCCTTGCGCCCATACGATCGCAAGCAGGCGCGAGGCCAACGGCGCGGCCGGAATGGCTTCCACGCCTCGTTGCGCGAGGCTGCCCAGCACCGAGCCGATCCGGGGGCCTGGCAGCAACTCGATCACCCGTGGCAGCAGCAGCGCAACGTACTGGGCAAGGCGCTTAGTGTTCGCGGGCTCGGAAAGCCAGGTTGCAAGGGCGCCAACCACGTCAACTCGTTCGAGCTTCTCGCTCATCACGCCGGCGGTGAGAAAGTTGTTGGTGATGAAACGCCCGAGCGCGCCGCCGATCCGATCCTTGTTGTTGGGGACGATGCCGGTGTGCGGGATCGGCAGGCCGAAGGGCTTGCGAAACAAGGCGACGACCGCGAACCAGTCGGCACAGGCGCCGACCATGCCGGCCTCCGCGAAGGCGCGGACATAAGGAATCCACGGCCAGTCGACGGTCGCCATCGTGGTCGCGATGAACACTAGCGTCATGGCGACGAGGAGAAGGGTCGCGATCGTTCGCATCCGCCGCAGCCCGGCAAGCCGCGGATCGACAGCAACATCGTGCGATTTTGCGCCGAGCGGGACCTGGTGCGGGACTTGGAGCACTTGCGCGCTCTCCCTCGCCGTTATCGGGCAGCAGCGCGCCGGACCGCCAACTGCTGTTTTGGCTGCCGCTGCGGCGCCATGTCCTGGTAGAGGCGGCGAACGAAAGCCGGCCCGTACGTGCGCTCGAGGCTCCGGATGGCGAAGTGGCCTTGAGCAATGCGCTGGAAATGATTCATGAACATCATGTTGACGGCAGCGCCGCCGAGCGCGCCCAGCACCGGCATCGCACTCGCCGCCGAGCGCTCGGACACGACGACGCCGAAACGACCGGCCACCTCGGCGACGAAGCCGCCGACGACCGGTGCAGCGATATTCGCGGCGCCGCGCTCGGCCATCATGGTAGAGGCATTCGCGGACAGACGCCCAAGCAATACCCGCGAGGCGTAGTAGCCGACATGCGCCCCGCGCCCGACGCTGGGCGCGCCAAGCGCAAACACCTCGACGCAGGCAAGGCGCGCTTCGAGCGTCGACAGGTCCTCGCCGTGGTGGCGCGCGATGTCGGCGATGGCGCGCAGCATCAACGTTGTCGTGACGGGGAGCTCGATGGGCAAGGCCGCGAGCCCGAAGAATCCGCTGACCCCGCCACTCAACCCCGCGAGGACCGACGAGGCGCGCCGCGCCGGCGGCCGCTTCGACTGCGGCTCGATCGAACGAATGGCGATGTTGAGACAGCGCAGGATCGCAAGCTCGACCGCCTTGTGGAAGCGATCGGTGGCGAACTTCGGCATGAGGCGCAGCACGCGGGTGACCGGCTGTCCGGCGTAGTCCGCAAGCTGGGCGGCGAAGCTTTGATTTTCCAGGCGGGCCACGGCGCGTCGCAGCGCCTTTTGGTGTTCGGGTGAGAGCGTGGTCTCGGCTGGGATCATTGGTACCGCAGAATGGGCCGAATTCCGTTGAGGCTCGCAAGAATGGCCGAGCCGTTGCTGATCAAGGCGGTGACCGACGGGCTGACCAGGCCGCTGGGCAGCGCCAACGCCAATGCCAATGTATTCAACCCGGCGACGATCGCATAGTTCTGCCGAATGAGGCCGACCGCCCCGCGCGAAATCTCGACGGTCTTGACGAGCTTCCACAGCGAATCTTCCATCAGAACGACGTCCGCCGACTTGCGCGCGACTTCGGCGCCGTGCTTCATGGCGATGCCGACGTCGGCGAAGCTCAGCGCCGGGGAATCGTTGATGCCGTCTCCGACCATCGCAACCACATTACCCTTGCGCTGGAACTGCTGGATCACCTCGGCCTTGTCCGCCGGCAGCATGTCGGCGAACTGACGCGACAACCCGAGGCGCGCTCCGACCGCCCTGGCAACCACTGCATTGTCGCCCGTCAGCATAACGCTGTTCTTGATCCCGAGTTCATGCAGCCGCTGGATCACCAAGCGGCTTTCCGGCCGGATCGCGTCGGTGTACGGCACGAGGCCTGCGAGCGCCCCATCCACCGCCACATAGATGCATGAGTACCCTTGCTCATCGAGGGCCGTGCGATCCCTTTCGGCGACGCGCACATTGATCTCGCTTTGCCGCATGAAGCGCTCATTACCCACATGCAGGTAGTAGCCGTTGACCTGCCCTTCAACGCCAAGGCCGATGCGGTATTTGGTCTCCTCGCAATACGGAATATTGGCGCCCATTTCGGCAGCCTTGGTACGCAGCGCCGCCGCCACCGGATGGTTGAGGTGCGTTTCCGCCGCCGCGGCGAGACCCAGCAGATGCCGCCCGGTGATGCTGCCCTCGTAGCTGATCACGTCGACGACGGCCGGCGAACCGTGGGTCAACGTTCCGGTCTTGTCGAAGATGATGGTGTCGACCTCGGAGAGCCGCTCCATGTGGCGGCCACTCTTGATGATGATGCCGGCGCGGGCGGCGTGGGTCATGGAGGCGAGCACGGCGGTCGGCGCTGCGACGCGAATGCCGGTGCCGTAGTCGACGATCACAAGCGAGAGGAAGCGATTGAAATCGGCGGTCAGCGCGGCGGTGCCGGAGGCGAGCGCGAGGGTCGGCAACACCAGGCGATCGGCGAGCCTTTCCGCGTGGTTCTGCATGCGCGTGTCGCCGATCGGGGCGGATTCGACCAGGCGCGCGATCTGGCCCGCGGTGGTCGCGTCGCCGACCCGCATGGCGCGGACCGTCAGCTGGCCGTCGCGGATGACGGTCGCGGCGAACACCGCCTCGCCGGTTGCGCGCATCACCGGCAAGCCCTCACCGGTGATGGTCTTCTGGTCGATCATGGCATGACCATCGATGATCTCGCCGTCGACCGAAATGATCTCGCCGGGATAGATGACGACCTCGTCGCCGATCGCGAGTTGGAACGCCGGAATCGAGGTCACTACGCCGTCGCGAATGACCCACGCCGACTTGGCCTGGAACTCCAGCAGCTCGCTGATGGCGCGGCGTGAGCCGGCGGCAGTGAGATCGCGGATCCAGTCGCCGAGCTTGATCAGCCAGGTGACGATCGCGCCCGCCATCGGATTGCCGTGCATGAGCGATGCGGCGATGGCGAGGGTGTCGAGGAAATCAACGTTGAGCCGGCCTTCGCGCCGCCACACGCGCCACGCCCGCAGCGCGATCGGATATGCGTTCCACAGCATCAGCGGCATGTTGACGGCGCGCACGATGGGATTGGCGCTGAAGGCGAGCATCAGTGAGAGCGTCGGCAGCGTCAGAGGAATGCGGCGCCACGCCGGCGGCGGTGCTGCTTTGCTCATCGTGGCGGGGAGAGCTTTTTCTACGCCTGCCCCGGGCGGCTGCATCTCGACGAGCCGCTTCAAGTCGTCGAGCGTCATCACCGACAGGCGGCCGATCAATCCGCGCAGCAGCTTTTCATGGGCGACGTCATATTCGATGACGAGGCTGGCGCAGTCGTAGTTCAGGCGCGCGCGCTTGATGCCGTTCTGGCCGGACAGCCAGCTGACGACGGCCTCTGCCAGCGTGCGTCGTCGGCATAGCGACGGCAAGGACAGCCGGATGCGGCCTGGAATGAAATGACGGATCGAGAAATCCACGGCGCCGAACTCCTGGTTGATCCGACGCTCAGCCCTCGACCCTTACCGGCGCCAAACGCGCAGTTGCGGGTGCCCCTTGCGGATGCATCTCGATGAAATGGTTGAGGGTGAAGATGGCGAGCGTGACCCACACCGGCGTTGCCGCGGTCGCGCCGACCTCAAGCACGGTAAAGCCGATGATGCCCGCGGCAAGGACGATCTTCAGATCGATGGTGTTGTTGGTGGCGAGCTTGATTTCGCGATCGACCTTCTTGACGAAATCGACCAACACGCGCGCCGTGTCGGAATTCTTGGCGAGAAACTCGGCCTCGTCCTCGATGCGGTGCGCAAGCTCGTCGATTTCGGTGCTCGGCGGCCGGTGAATATCGTGAGCGCGATATTGGTTGTGCAGCGTGCCGTGAAATTCGTCGTGGCGATCCGCATCGTAGTGCAGGACGATGCTTCCCGTGGTCGGGTTGACCGTGACCTGCTCGATGCCCGGAATGACGCCGAAGGTGTCGGCAATCTGCTGCAACAGCTCCGGATTTCCCTTTCCGGCCGGAATCTTCATCCGCACACGACCCGGAACCTGGTGGGCAACGTGGACACTGAGCTTGGTCATGACTTTCCTTGACGACGCGATTTCAGATCGGCCATCAACTTCACAGCGGTCATCAGCCTCAGCGCGAGCAATTTTTTCGCGGGCGGGAAAATTCAGCTAGTTCGGCGCGCTCGCGGCCTTCGGCGACGTGTCGGCCTCGCCCTCGGCATGGACCTCGGCAACGATGTCGTGGACCTGCTCCTGGGCCTCCGCCATCATTTCCTTGGTCTTTCGCCCGAGCTTGTAAGCACCGCGCACAGTCGACCTGAACAATGGATTGATGGCCTCGCCCATCTTCGGGAAGTACTGGGGAAGCCACATCGCCGCGACGCCAAGAACGATGCCGGGCAACAGCGCTGCCTCGAACGCAGCGGCGCCGATGCCGACAACAGCGACGGTCGCGACCGTTGCGACCACGTCGCCATGCTCGTGCACCATTTCGGCGATTTCGGATGAAGGGGACGGATCAGGCGCGTCCTCGAGGCCGGCGCTTCCATTGATCTTTTGCATCGAACTCTCCCGCCTTAATTCCGAGCTTCCCACCTGCCTAGTGGCAGGTCATTTTACAGGTACGAACGTATGGCCCTGCTACATGACAATCTGACGACTTCAGCGTGGCCACCGGGTTAAATCCGGCGTTCCCGCCTCCCCTTCAACTATTTGGTACCAAACGTATTTTCGCAGCGCTCATCTTCTCCAAGCGATGTTTCAGCATCGCGGTATAAAAGCCGCCGGCCTTGCAGCGCAGATCGTGATCTCTCGCGTCCGCGCCTGAAATTGCGTCACTCGATGCAAGAACCATGCAAGCGCAGGTCATCCGCTCGCGATTTCAGTTTAACTTTCACCGAGCGTTAGCGAACGCTTGTCCGGATGCTTCGGAAGGCGCCCGAACCGTTCGGTCAATGCTCGTCTTCGCGATGGACGTCGTGCACGACGACCCCTGCGCCGTGTGGCGGCATTGCGAGCCAATCCTTGCGGCGCAGCGTGCGTCGCGTGTCCTCGTAGCCGCTCTGCCAATGCTCGCGCATGGACGTGCCTGAGAATTCGTAGTCTTTGGCGTGACCTTCGTAGGCCTTCTGCTGATAGATGAGCTGGAGGATCGTAATATCCGGCGTGGCGGCAAGCTCGTCGCGAAGCACCCGCTCCTCATCGGACAGCTTATCCTCCGGCACTTTGTCGAGCGCCCGCTGGAGCTTCTTTTTCCAGGTGTGGAGCCGACGGTAGACGTCGGTGTTGTAGCGGGTGCGGGACGAATACATGATGTCCTTGTGGCGGGCGAGGACATCCTGGATATCGCGGGGCAGGACCCCGCGTGCCGAGAAGAGATCGATCTGGAAGATCAGCGTGTTGAGGCGATCCTCTTGGTCGAGCAGATGCTGCAGCGGCGTGTTCGACACGATGCCGCCGTCCCAAAAATGATCGGTGCCGATCTTGATCATGGGCAACGCCGGCGGCAATGCGCCGCTCGCCATCACATGTTCCGGCTCGATGATCTCGTGGGCGTTGTCGAAATAGACGAAATTGCCGCTGAGCACATTGACGGCGCCGACCGAGAAGCGAACGATCTTCTCATTGATCAGGGAGAAATCGACGAGGTCTTCCAACGTCTCGCGCAGCGGCCCGGAATCGTAGTAGCTCGTCGCACTCTGCGCTCCCGGAAGGCTGGTCCAGGGGTTGTGCTGGCGCGGGCTGAAGAAGCCCGGCTGGCCTTGCATCATCGTCATCCATGAGCTTGCGGTGTTGCGCGCCTTGCGAAACAAATCGCCGTCCGGAGTGTAGCTCCAGACCTTGCGCTCGGTGATGAGCTCCCAAAATTCGCGCAGCCGTCCGAGCCGCCGCTTGCGCGAATTGCCGGCGATGATGGCCGAGTTGATGGCGCCGATCGATACCCCGGACACCCAATCCGGCTCGATCTCGGCTTCGTGCAGCGCTTGGTAAACGCCCGCTTGGTAGGCCCCGAGTGCGCCGCCGCCTTGCAGCACGAGCGCAACCCGATCACATCCGTCCGGCCGCCAACCCTGAGCATGACGTGAACGCGACAAATCGCCGGTCGTGGCATCCATGACGAGAACATCCCTCCCGCAAGATCGCGGACAGGATGTCCAAAGAGCCGTGACAGGCGCATGACATGTTGCGATCGCGCGATTGGATCGACTGTCGTCAATTCGCAGAAATTCCTTCGCATAATTGTTAGAGGCGATCTTTACGTTCTCACATCGAAACTGGGCTTAATGGGACGGTCGCGCGGGGCGGCCGGTGTTCAGTGCCACCCTTCTTTGTCGGCTGCGACGACGCAAAAACCATCACCGGGGTCTTGCTGCCGGTCGACGGCGGCTCGCCCGCACATTGAGGAAAGCTGCCATGCGTCATGATGATGTTCTCAAACTACCGTCGATGCCGGCGGCGGGACCGAGCTATCCAGCTGGGCCGTATCGGTTCATCAACCGTGAATTCCTCGTCATCACCTATGAGACCGACCCGGACCTGATCCGCGAGCATCTGCCCGAGCCGCTGGAGCCGATCGAACAGCCGCTCGTGCATTACGAATGGATCAAGATGCCGGACAGTTCGGGCTTCGGCAGCTATACGGAATCGGGCCAGGTGATCCCGGCGCGGCTGCGGGGCGAGGAAGTCAGCTTCGTCACCCAGATGTTTCTCGATGACGATCCGCCGATCGCGGCGGGCCGCGAAATCTGGGGCTTCCCCAAGAAATACGCCCACCCGAAGCTCGAGGTCGTCAAGGACACGCTGACCGGCACGCTCGAATATGCCGGGCAGCTCGTCGCCATGGGCACCATGGGCTACAAACACGAGAGCATGGCCGGCAACGGCGAGCGCACGCGCGCCACGCTGTCGAAGACGCAGATCAATCTGAAGATCATCCCGGGGGTCAGCGGCCACCCGGAGATCGCCCAGCTCGTCGCCATCAACCTGACCGACATCGTCGTCAAGGGCTCGTGGATCGGCCCGGGCCGCCTCCATCTCGTCCCGCATGTAAATGCGCCGGTCGCCGACCTGCCGGTGCGCCGCGTCGTCGGCGCGCATCATTTCCTCGCCGACCTGACATTGCCGTACGGCCGGGTGGTCTACGACTATAACCGTCCCGATATGGAGATGCGTCAGCAGATCCACGTGGCGGCGGAATAGACCCGCAACGTTGCAGCATCGCCGAATTGGCTTTATCGGAAATGCAGTCGCTCGTGACTGCCGGCGTCAAGGGCGGCCGACCAAACCATTGAGGGGGATCGGCGAATGACAGCGGAAGCCAGTGGTGCCCGCCCTCTGCACGAGCGCATGCACGACGAGATGGTGGAGACGGTCGACGAAGAGCTCGAGATGGAGATCGATGACGACCGGCTCGCCGGCCTGCTTGAGCACGTCAGCGACAACCCGCCCATCGAGACGATTGATCGCCATGCCTATTTCAAGGAACTGCTGCGGCTGCAGCGCGAACTCATCAAGCTGCAAGATTGGGTCGTGCACCACAAGCTCAAGGTGGTGGTGCTGTTCGAAGGCCGCGATGCCGCCGGCAAAGGCGGCGTGATCAAGCGGGTCACCCAGCGGCTCAACCCGCGCACCTGCAAAGTCGTGGCGCTGTCGGCGCCCACCGAACGCGAGCGCACGCAATGGTATTTCCAGCGCTACGTGGCACATTTGCCGGCGGCCGGCGAGATCGTGCTGTTCGACCGCAGCTGGTACAACCGCGCGGGCGTCGAGCGCGTCATGGGATTCTGCTCGGAAGCCGAATCCGAAGAGTTCTTCCGCACCGTACCTGAGTTGGAACGCATGCTGGTGCGGTCGGGCATCATTCTCATCAAGTACTGGTTCTCGATCACCGACGAGGAGCAGAACCTGCGGTTCCTCATGCGCGTCCATGATCCGCTCAAGCAATGGAAGCTGAGCCCCATGGATCTGGAATCGCGCCGCCGCTGGGAGCGTTACACCAAGGCCAAGGAAGAGATGCTGGAACGCACCCACATCCCCGAAGCGCGCTGGTGGGTGGTCGAGGGCGTCGACAAGAAACGAGCGCGGCTCAATTGCATCCACCACCTGCTGCAGCAGATCCCCTATCAGGATGTCGCGCACGAGCCGATCGCGCTGCCGGCCCGGGAACATATGCCAGATTACGCGCGCAAGCCGGTGCCGGAGGACATGTACGTCCCGGCACTATATTAGGGCTTGATTTGCTGTAATTGCGCCGATCGCAGCGTTCCTTGGATGATCCGCTGTCCGCAGTTCTGCGGAATCGTGCAAGGGCCACGCACCTCAATTCTTTTTGAATCGGAACAACATCCGTTCGCCGCACGGCGGCGCGAATCCCACTTGCCTTGGCCAGTGGGCAATGTCATCTCTTCTTCACAAAAGATTCGGACACACAGTCGGGCGTGCGTGATGAGCTTTGAAATCGAACGGAAATTTTTGTTGCGCGGCGATGACTGGCAAAATCTCGTAACCGCTGAGACGACGATCCGGCAGTCTTATCTGTCGTTCGACGGCAAGGCATCGGTTCGCGTGCGCATCAAAGGCGAGAGCACCGCGACGCTGACGGTCAAATCACGTCCGCACGATATGCGGCGGCTGGAATTGGAGTATCCAGTTCCGGTTCTTGAGGCCGAGGCGCTGATGCAATTGCGTCGCGGTTCCGTCATCGAGAAGGTCCGCCACCTTGTCCCGTGGGGCGATCTCGTCTGGGAGATCGACGTCTTCTCGGGCGAGAACGCCGGCCTGACCATCGCCGAGATCGAGTTGCAGCGCGAGGATCAACGCATCGCGTTGCCGGACTGGATCGGTGCCGAAGTCACCGGACAGGAACAGTACTACAACAGCGCGTTGGTGCAGCGCCCTTTTTGCGCATGGCCGCGCCGCATGACGGCCGCGCCTGATGAGAAGGCGCTCTCGCGAGCGCTGTGACCGCGTAGGGGCGCGCCGTATAAGCCGTATCAAGTGACTGTTAGCATCCTTGTTGGTGCTGTCGGTTGGCGTCACCGGCCATCGCCGCCCGGGCTGCGCGACAATAACGTCGGCCTACGCTAGCAGTTCTAAGAACTCACTGAGCGTCTTCATTTGGCGCGGCGAGCCACACCTCCGGTGCCGTGGTCGCGCCGCTCCCAAGCGATCGCTGCACCATGACGACGTCGGTCCAACGGCCAAACTTGTAGCCCACGGACGGAAGATATCCGACCTGTTGGAATCCGCACGATTGGTGCAGGCCGATCGAGGGGCCGTTGACGGGGTCGATATACCCGATCATCTGGCGATAGCCGGCGGCCGCGCAGGCATCGATCAGCGCCGGCAACAAGATGCGGCCGATACCCGAATGCAGATAGTCGGGGTGAACATAGATCGAATGTTTGACGGTGTAGCGGTAGGCCGGCCTTTTTCGGAACAACACCGCATAGGCGTAGCCGACGACGACACCGCTATAATCGGCGACTAGGTGCGGCAGGCGGCGCTTGCGCATATTTCGGCGCCGCCGCTTAAGGTCGTCGAGCTCCGGAGCTTCGGCGTCAAACATCAACGCGGGGTCGACGCCACGGCTGATGTGATGGCGATAAATCGCAAGCATGGCTTCGACATCTTCGTCCCGCGACGGGCGGACGCTGATCTGCGCGGAATTTGCGGTCGTCGACTGTTGTTGCATCTGGCCTGACCGGTTGCCGATCTTTGTTTGCGCCGTTACTCGCGCACGACGTAAGTATGGAAGCGCACGGCTCCGCTCGCCTCGATCTCCCGATACACGCCCTGTATCTCGGTTTCAAAGCCGGGGAAGAGATTGCTGCTGCGCTCAAAGACCTTGAGATAGTCGATCATCGGGCGCGCCCGCGCGCTCAAGCGCTCGCCCGGGACGATGGTCGCAATTCCAGGCGGGTACACCACGAAAAGGGTTGACGCGATGCGGCCTTCGATTTGGTCGATCGGCAGGTAGTCGACATTGTTGCGCACGAGATGACGCCCCGCCTCGTGGGGCGTCATCGCCGGCTCCGGAAGATGCTCCGACGTGAACTGCGCCTTCTGCAGCGCACTGACGTTCTCGGCACGAAAGAACGAATGCATCTCCTGGCAGAGATCGCGCAATCGCACGCCGCGATAGCGCTTGGGCTGCCCGGCGACAAATCTCGGAATCGCGTAGTCGAGGAGAACATTGTCGTCATAAAGCCGCTTGAACGCGACGAGCGTGCTCACGAGCGTGCCCGCTTTGCTCGCCTCCACGCCGGGGGTGAGCAGAAACAGCAAGGAATTGAGATCGAACTTCTCCGGCACGACCCGGTTCTCGCGCAGATATTGCGCGACCACCGGTGCCGGCACGCCGTGAGCCTCGTATTCGCCGGCGGCGCGATTGAACCCGGGCGTCAGCAGCGTCAACTTGTTCGGATCGGTGATGGCGTAACCGGCCTGAACGCTCGGGAAGCCGTGCCAGCGGGCGCCCGGCGACAGCTCCCAAAACTGTGCCTGGCTCGCCAACGCATCGGTGGCAACGCTCTCCCACGGCACCTCGTGGACGCCACCTTCGCGGGCGGCATCCTCGAGCCGCACAACATCAGGGACAAACGGATCGAAGAACCAGCGCCGCAGCGGATCCGATTCCCGTCGTTCGAATTCCTGCCGGATCGCGCGCAGTTTCTTGCGCAACTCGATGCCGAGCCTGATCGTATCGTCCCACAGCACTTCGCCGGAACGTCCCTTCATCATCTGGGCGCCGACATCGAGCGAAGCAAACAGCGGATAGAACGGCGACGTCGATGCGTGCTGCAGGAAACTTTCGTTGAAGCGACGATGTTCCACTCGACGCCGCTGCCCGCGAATGTGGCTGTCTTTCACGTGGATCTGCGAGGCCTGCGAAAAGCTCGCGAGCTGCTTGTGGGTCGACTGGGTGGCGATGATGCCGGGCGCCTTGTCGTCGAGATTGGAGAGACCCATGGCGAACCGACCGGCATAAATCGGATGAAACTTCATGAAGCCGGCCCACGCTTCGTCAAAGAGGATGTAATCGCACAACGGACCAATGGCCGCGAGAATATGCTGCGCGCTGTAGATCGTTCCGTCGTAGGTGCATTGCTCGATCACGGCGGCGCGAAATGGTCGTTCGCGCTGCCATGCGTCCGGGTCCTTGACCAGGGGATTGGCGCGGATTGCTTCCCGAATGGCGGCCTCGCCGAGGGCGGCCGGCTGGATCGGGCCGATCAAGCCATAGGCGTTTCTGTCAGTCGGCAGGTAGATCGGGATGCCGCCGGCGAGGAGCAATGCGCCGTGATGGGCCGCCTTGTGATTGTTGCGATCAAACAGCACGAGGTCGCCGTCGGCGATGAGGGCCGACAGCGCAATCTTGTTGGAGGCGGACGTCCCGTTGAGAACGAAATAGGTTCGCTCGGCGCCGAATATCGCCGCGGCCTCCTTTTCCGCCTGAAGGGCCGGGCCTTCATGCGTCAGCAGATCGCCAAGTTCGAGGATCGAATTGTCGAGATCATCGCGGAATATGGCTTCTCCGAGATGCTCCATGAAAATGCGGCCGATGGGACTGCGGCTGTAAAAGATTCCGCCGTTGTGCCCGGGGCAGGTCCACAATTGGTTGCCCTGTTCCGAATAGTCGACCAAAGCGCCGAAAAACGGGGTCTTCAGCGTCTCGGCATATTGCGTGAGGCGACTAACGAGATTTCGCGCAATGAACTCCGGCGTCTCTTCGGCAAGGAAGACGTAGCCGTCGATGAAGTCGAGGACTTCGACGGGTACGTCCTCGAACCGCTTGCGGCGCACCAGCAAGACGATCGGCATTTCGAGGCCGCGCCGGCGCATCACGTTGATGAGCGAGGCGGCCTTGCCCTCGAGCCCCTTCTTGCCCCAATCGACCACGAGGCAACCGATGGCGGCGTCGGTCTGCACCGCCATTTCCGCATCTTCGGTTCGTGGGGCCCGGACGACCTGGAAGCCCATCCGTTGAATGGCAGCGATGATCTGCTGAACACGCATGCCTTCGAGATCCTCGGCCTCAAAGGTCGGGGCCGAGAACAGAAACGTAAATCGTTGCGAGAAGTTCATCGAGGGGCCTAGTCTAAGAGCGTGGAAGCACAGAAGCTTGTCGCTTTTGATGAAGCTCGTGTGACAGCGGGCTTCGGCGGCAGACGAGCGACACCCCGTAAGACATGCGCTTTGGCGCTGCCGGCTTGTGGTGGTCAGAGGAGCGACCTCCGCCATTCAGCGGCCACACCCAAGGGATCTCCGGCCACGGACATGCGGAGCCGGCGACGTCGGCCGATAAATCGACTCTCCTTCAAGTCCTTAGGCGTTGTTCACGGACGACTTGTTATTTGTCGTGCGCGCTGGCTCTTATCCATCGCGCTCACAGATCGGATGGACTTCGAAGCCTGTGGACCATCGATGCATCACGCTTTCGCTAGATCACACTTACATTATTCGGATTTCTAGCCGGGTCGCGCCAGAAGGCGTCGCCTTCGAACTTCCGGACCAGATCGAGCGGCAGAACCGTGGAACGTGCCTCGCTTTTCACTCGGCGGCCGACGAGGTGGAGGCCCGGAGTGCCGAGGCGGCGGTCGAATTCGGCAGCGTCGAATTCGACGTTGTCGAAGTCGTGCATGAACGGCTTCTCGCCGATGAAATCGTAGACTGCCGCGATCGCATCGCGTGGGCGGCTCGTCAGCGTTTCATAGGTGAGGATCAGCAATCGATCGCTCTGCTCGCCGCACACGGCCTCGCGCAGCGCATTCCAGGCATAGCCGACCATGCCGTTGGCGCCAGTGAGGCCATCGACGCGCGAATAGACCGTGCCGCCCGACTCGAAATTGAAGATGCCCGATGGCTGGAATTTGTTCCTGCGAATGAGCCGCTCGATGCTGTCCAGGATCCACGGAACGTCGCGCACGCAGCAGATCACCCGTGCCTGCGGAAACAGCGCGGAAATCAGCGGCAGCTTGGAGCACCACATCCGGTTGGTGTCGAACACCACGTCGCCGTCCGGAATTTCGGCATAAAACGTTGCAAATACGCTGCGCAACAAGGCTTCCCTCTGCGCATCGGTGATGAACACGGCAAATTCGTTGTTCATGCTCATGCTGCGCAGGAGCGCCTCGACCATCGAGCCGACCGGGCCGGTCATCCCGGCATGAAAACGCGGATTCTGCCGCAAGATGGCGGAGAGCAGCGTCGAACCCGACCGCGGCAGTCCGGAGATGAAGTGGATCGCGTGCGACACGTTACGCTCTTCGGCAATTTCTGAGCGGGCCCGAAGCCATCATTCCTGTTCTCCGGCAAAGCCGACGGCATCACCCAGCCATTCATCGGATTTCAGTAACGCGCCCCGCATCCGTGCATGCAGGCCTTCCGCATTCGCCTGCGCAATCCGCGCGATGATGTTGATGCCGAAGTCGCTTCGGGAGCGGTTCTCGCCACGGCAAAGATCGAGCAACCGCGCAAGGAGAGCGAGTGCAGGCGGAGCGTGGCGGGTGATGAGTTCGTCGTCGAGCGCCACATGAGACCGGATTTGCCCAGGATCGCCCTGCCGTCCACATCGTCCGGCCAGCTGTCGGTCGATCCGGCCTGCCTCATGTGGCTCGCTGACGATCACGTGCAGCCCGCCGAGAGTAACCGCCTCGTCGGCAAGGCGGATGTCCGTGCCACGGCCCGCCATGTTGGTGGCGATGGTGATCGCGCCGCGCCCGCCGGCCCGGGCCACGATCTCCGCTTCCTCGGCATTCTGCGCGGCACTCAACACCGCGTGGGTCAGACCGCGAGAAGCAAGTGCCGCACTCGCAATTTTCGTGGCGGCAACCGTCCTCGTCCCGATCAAGATCGGCGCGCCGGTTTCGTGAATCTCCGCCACCTCCGCGGCGATCGCGGCCCACTTCGCTTCGATGTCCCGGTGCGCGCGGGCCGGGAGCCTTGTCTTGCGATCCGGTCGGTGCAGCGGAATGGTTGCGACCGGCAAGCGATAGACACGCCACAACTCCGCCGCCACTTCCTTCGCAGTCCCCGTCATTCCGGCGAGCCGGCAATAGCGGCGAAAGAAGCGCTGATAGGTCATGCGCGCCTTGGTGCCGCGCCGCTTCGACAGGGCCAACTGCTCCTTGCGCTCGATCATCTCGTGGAGGCCTTCGACCCAGGTGCGATCAGGCATGGTGCGACCGGTGAACTCGTCGATGATCTGCACCTTTCCGTCACGCACGAGGTATTGCTCGTCAGCGTGCAAGGCATGGAGCGCCGTCAGCGCCGTGATTATAAGCCGCTCGCGCTCCGCCGGCACGTCCCATGGCGAACCGAGCCGCGCAAGTTCCTCGATCCGTTGCCGACCGGCGCCCAGAAGCTCAAGGCGGCGCTCGTTGCGAATGAGGCGAAAATCGAAATCGGCACGCAGGCGGTTCGCCTGGGCAATCGCCACGTCGAGAATGCCTTCGTCCCGGGTCGAGTCGGCCTCGCCCGAAAGGATCAGCGGCGTCCGTGCCTCGTCGATCAGCACGCTGTCGGCCTCATCGATGATGGCGAAATGCAATCCGCGCAGCATGGCGCCGTCGGTCCATCGGTCGGAGGATGCGAGCCCTGCGACCTTGCGGCGCAGATTTCCAAGCCGGCGCCCGGCGCGGAGGCGGTCGCGCATGTAATCGAAAGCAAGGTCCTTGTTGGTGCAATAGGTGATGTCGCAACGGTAAGCGGCGGTGCGGTCGTCCGGCGACACATCTTCGGTGACTACACCGACGCTGAGGCCGAGAAACCGATAGAGCCAACTCATCGCCTCGGCGTCACGCGCCGCGAGATACGAATTCACCGTGATCACATGCACCGGCACTCCAGCGAGCGCCGCCGTTGCGACAGCGAGCGTCGCGGCGAGGGTCTTGCCCTCGCCGGTCGCCATTTCGGCGATCATGCCGCGGATCATGGCGTAGGCGCCGACGAGCTGAACGTCGTAGTGACGCTGGCCAAGCTGGCGCGTCGCCGCTTCGCGGACCACGGCAAAGGAACGCGCGACCACCAATTCCGGCCAATCCCGATTGCGCTTGAGCAGGCCTGCCACCGTTCGAGCCTCCCGTACCAGCGCACCGTCGTCGAGAGTGGCCATTGCCGCTTCGTGCCCGTTGACCGCCGCCACGATCGAGCCGAGCCGCTTCGCGCGCCACCGGGTCGCGCGCGCGAGCACGGCCGCCTCGGCTGCAGCAGCGATTTCATCGAGCCACCGATGCCGCGTTTCCGGACGTTCCGGATAGCGCACAAGCTGCGGCAGAATCAGGCCCGGTCCGATCGTGGCCCCGATGGCGTCAGACATTGAGGGCTCGCAGCAACACTTGGCGCGCGCTACGCAGGGCGCGCCAGGCGATGGCCTCCTCGCCATGATCGAAGCGCACGAACACGCGACTGCCGATCCGCTTCATCAGGCTGAAGTCAGGCACGGCAAGCTCGACCTGGTAGAACCGTTCCAGCGGCCGGTCATGGTTGGGGCTCGACGGATCAAGCAGGATAGGCCCGCCGCCGTCCTGGGTCAGGCTCGGCGCCGGCGCCTTCTCCAGCGCAGCCGGAGTCTGCCGCAGGATGTGGGCCGGCACGCTGTCGTCGACCCGTTCGGTGAACCGCACCGCGACGGAACGGGCGCGCTGGCGGACAAGATCGATGTCCGCTTGCGGCACTACGGTGCGAATGTCCGGATCGATCGGCGCGATAATGTAACCGAGCAGATCGCCTTTCTTGACGAAGCGACCAACGAGCTTGCGCGCATCGGGAACGACGAACCGCCCGGCGCGCGGCGCGTAGACCGTGAGTTCCTGTACATGCTGCTCGGCGCGGGCGAGATTGCTCTCCGCGCGCTGTATTTGCTCCAACACCAGGCGGGTCTGCACGCGATCGATCAGATTGACGGCAGTGAAGCGGTTGCGCAGCACCGCGAGCTCGGCGCGTCGGACTTCGACCTGGGCCGCGGCAACCGGGTCCTCAAGCGCGATCAGCTTGCTGCCGATCTGGACTTCATCGCCCGGCTCGACGAGCAGCCGTTCGACGAACCCCTCCGCGCCGCTCCGCAGCACCGCCTCGTCCGGAACCCACACCACCCCTTCGGCGATGGTCGCATACGGCATCGGGATGCCGAACAGCAGCACCAGCGCAACTGTGGCAACGCCGACCGAGACGCCGAGCGCTCGACGACGTCGGCCTTTGAGCCGCGGGCTCGCGACCAGGAAGCGCCCTGCCCTGATGGCAGGCAGCACGAACATCTGCGTGATCGCCCACAACGCAAGGACAGCACCGAGGAATGCGAACTGGTTCGCGACAAACAGCGAAATGCCGATCATCACGATGATGCGGTAGAGGAACGCGGCGATCCCATAGACGACAAACCAGGAGCGTTCACCGCGGCCCTGCACCGGCAATTCGGAATCCTCAAGGCCGAGCCCATAGCGCTGGAACAGGTAGATCAGATACTGCTTCGATCGGGTATCGAAGTTCGGAATTTGCGCCAGGTCGGCCAGAACGTAGTAGCCGTCGAAGCGCAACAACGGATTGCCGTTGAAGACCAGCGTCGAGACGCTGCCGATCAGCATCACGTTAAAGGCGGTCGCACGCAACAGGCCGGGCGTGATCAGCTCCCAGATGATCATCGCCGCCGCGGCCAGCGCGAGTTCGACCATGATCCCGGCGCCGCCGACCAGCGCACGCTGCCACGGCGCCCTGAATGCACTCGATGCCGATGCATCGACATAGGGGACCGGCAGAAAAACGAGCAGCATGATGCCGAGCTCGTGGACCTCGCCGCCGCCTGCTTTGGTGGCGTAAGCATGCCCCAGCTCATGGAACGCTTTGATGATTGGATAGACGGCGGCGAGAATAAGGATGTTCTGCGCGGCGAAGGCGCGGTCGGACACGTTGTCGGTGAGTTCACCCCAATGCATCGCGGCGAGGAAGGCACCCGTCGCAACGAGCACCAGCCAGAACATCAAGCCGGCCGGGCTGAACAGCGGGCGTACGAGCGGCAAGGTGCGGGTGAGAAAGCGGTCGGGATCGAGCAACGGAAACCGCATGGCGAGCGGTGATCGCAGCCAAGTCAGGAGGCTTTTCAATTCGTGGCGGTCGGCGCGGCGCTCGATCTCCCCCATGTCGGGAAGCGACGCGCCGTGCAGCAGATCGGCCCGATGCAACTTGATGAGAAGCTGCACCGCGTCGTCCTGGCTCGGCCGGTCCGCTCCGAGCTTCTTTGCGGCAATATCCCAGACCTGCTGCATGGTGCGGCGGCCGTCCATGAAGGACATCATCAAATTGGCGGCCGGCGAAATGCGGAAGAACATGCCGGACTGGTGGTCCTGCAGCACATACCAGGTCTCGCCGCGAAACAGCTGACGATGAATCTGCGCATGGGCGCGCAGCCGCGGCTTCATCTCGGCGATGCGATACCAGGTGCTGGCGAGCGCGGTCTGGGTCATGGCGCGTCACCGCGTTAGGGGAGCCATTTCCACATCGCGATGCGTGCCCAGTGCGAGGCGGAGCGCAGCCAGATCCAGATCAATCGGCGTTCGCCGATTTCGATCTTGCCGACGCCCTCCATGCCGGGCCGCAGGCGTTCGGAGGACGCATCAAGGCGCCCGTCGACCGAGAAGTAGGTGGCGCCGTCGCGCGCGGCGCCGACTGGGGTGATCCGCTCGATGGTGAAGGGAAAGGCGCTGTCGGGCAGCGCCGCCACCACCAGTTCGCCGCGCTGTCCGATGGCGACGTCGGCAATCTGGCTCTCGTTGACCCGCAGTTCGACGCGATAATCTTCGAGCGGCGCAATCTCAAACAGGACATCGCCTCGACGCACCGCCGCACCGATCGATTGGGTGAGGTCGCCGGCCACGACGAGGCCGTCGAATGGCGCCGTCATGTGGGCGCGGGAAAGCTGCTCGTCGACGAGGCGGACCTGCGCCTCAGCTTGGCCAAGGAGACTCTGAAATCGCAGCGCATCCGCGCGCTCCTGTTTGCTGAGCGCCTGGTCGTATTCGTAGAGGTGCTGCTGGCGCTCGGTGACCCAACGCAGGCGCTCGAGGCTGAGATCGCGATTGTCGAGAGCGGCGAGCAGATCGCCGCGATGCACCACATCTCCGGCCCGCGCCGGCGCCTCGCCGACGAAGCCGTCGAACGGCGCAACGATCGAGCGGCGCACGACGCCCTCCACTTGCCCGTTGGCAGAGACGCGATAAGCGCCAGTCGCGAAGTAGAAAAATACGATCGCGGCGATCACCGAGACCATTGCGAGCTTGCGCCCGATATGCCCAACCCCCAGCAACCGCCGCGCCTGGAGCGTCAACGCGTCGTAGATCTTGACGAACACGAATCGGTCGTTCTGCCGCTTGTCGTACAGAGCCGGCCCGAGGATCGAAACGACTGCTTCGCTGATGTCGACCGTCGCCTGGTCGAACCGCCGCTCGGCCGCGCGTTCAAACGTCACGGCGCCAACGAAACGATCCTTCACGAACATCGGGACCGTCAGAATGAAGGCCGCGCCGTGCCCCCTTGCCAACGCCTCGTGGGCGCGCACCAGGAGGTGTTCGTCGTCGGCGGCCGCCGGAAACAACACGACGGCGCGCTGATCGATCGCCTCGTCCATGGCTTCGGCCAGTTGTCGGGTGAGGTTCATGCGCTTGCCGAATTGCGCGCTGTGAGAAATTCCTACGATGTCGCTATGCCCGTGGACCACAAACCCGATGCTGACCCGCTCGCAACCGAGCTTGAGGGCAAGTTCGGTTGCCGCGACACGACATGCCGAGCGGGCGGTATCTTCTTCGAGCGCGGCGGCGACGAGATCGAGTGCCAACGTCGTGCGATCGGCGAGAGCGCGGTCGGCCGCCGCGCGCCGGCGGCGCACGAAATCGCGCACCCAGGCGACCGACCATTGCAAATGACGCATCAACTCGCGCGGATCGCGCGTTGCGCCCTGTTCGACATCGAGCGCGACGACGCCGACGACGGCGTTGTCCAACTGGACAGGATAGGCAGCGCGCAGCCTTGGTGCAGCGTTCGCGGTCTGGATCGGCTGCACCAAGCCGCGGCCTTCTTTGATGGCAAGCTGCGCCGCCGTGAGCAGACCTGCGTCCGTTAGACTCCCCTTGGGCCACGCCGCAATGAGTTCGGGCGCGGCGCTGGCGTCCCGGGCAAGCAGCAACAGCCCGCCCGCAACGCCGGATATGATCCGGCAGGCGAGGCTCAGCCACGCTGAACCGAAGGCTTCCGGCGACTCCGCCGCTGCGAGGTCGCGCCATAGCACCTGATCGAGGACGGCGACCAACTCCCGACCCTCACCCGCTGGGATGTCAGCGGCAGCGGGCTCCGATCCCCTCCCCGCCGTCGTCATCGGCACGCTACTCCGCGCTCAGACTTCAGCCCTGGATGTCGAGCTTGCCGTAGCGCGTCTCGTATTCGCGCAGCACGCCGTCAAGGGCAAGTGCCAGCCGCTTGGCGGCGAACGGAGACAGGATGATGCGGTTGCTGAGCTCGATGGTCAGGGTCTTCTCATTCGCGGCATTCCAAGTCTGGTTGGTGCCGAAGAACAAATCGACCTGCTCGCGCGTGCTCTGGATGTTGACGACGTTGGCGAATGTGGTCGCCATCTTCTGATCGTCCCAACGCAGCTTCGCCTCCGTTGTCGCCGGAGCCTCGCGCCTCGTCGCATCGACCATCGAGTCGTCGCTGCGGCCGCGCCGTGATGCCGCGCCTGCTGCTTCCTTCACCGAAATATCACTCATGGGACTGAACCTCGTTGCGCGGCCGTACACACTCGCACCCGTTCGCCAGTACTGGCGGACGCCACCGTAGGCGCGTTGTTTGACAGTTTTGTGCAAGCCAACGCCCGGCACCGCCTAGGCTTGTCATACGAAAGTCCGGCGACACAATTCGCTCCGTCCCGGACCCACTTCCATGTCTTTATCCTGGCCTGGCCTCACCCATTTCTGGTCGCCAGCGCGCCCGATATCTCGACCAGTGACGCTGATGTCCCAACACCCGGGATCAGGACCCATTCCTCGCCAAGGCTGTCGATCAGAAGCGCCGGCTCGGATGGCGCCGCGCCATCGACCGCGAGCGTCAGTGCGCCGGTGTTCTCGTCGAACAGCAGGGTCTGCGTGCGATTGGATGTGAGCGCGACACTCTCCTTGACAGGGATCGTGATGTTGCCGCCCTGGATCAGGCTCATGAGTTCGGACGGATTGGCCGGCTCAATTGCAACAGCACTGATCGGCGCACCGGCGGCGGCCTGCGCCGGCTGCGACGCCGGCGTATCTGACGGGTCGCTTGCCGTCTGGCCATTGATCACGAGCACCGTGGTCGTGCCAGTTGTCCACGGCACAAAGCCGGTCTGGCCAATCGTCACCGCTGCCCCCGGCGTCCATGCCGGACCGTTCGTCGGTTTCATGAGGTTGAATAGCTGGTTGCCGTCGCCGATCACCACGAGCTTGCCGTCCGGCGCCAGACTTTGGACTTGGCTTAGGGTCAGATGCGGCACATTGGGACTACCAGCATTGAGCACATAACCGACCGTGCCATCACCGAAGGTGAGCGTGCCGACGCCGAAGATCTGAGTGACGTCTCCGGTCAACACATTCGTCACCTGCAGGATGCCGCTGGCGCTGGCAGGGCCGCTCGGGTAGGCAAATGTGTAGTCCGCCAAAGAGCCCGTCAGGCCGGCCTTGGGAAGGCCCGCGCCCTCCCGGAGCGGCCCATTGACGATCATGCCCTGCGCCTGGGTCTGATCGAGGCTCTGGCCATAGAAGGCAACGTCGTCCAGCAAGCCATCAAACGGGTTGGTGATGACCTGACCCGCCGGGTTGGCGCGTCCGGTCGGCGTCGAAGCATTGGACGCGCCGAGCACGATCGGATCCTGGTTCATCGCCAAGCCGCCCATGAAGGCATTGGTGCCGACAAGGTTGCCGTTGAGGTAGAGCGCCATGCCGCCGGCGCCGAATGAGAACGTGACGCTGTACCAAGTGTTGGCGGCAATCGACTGGCTCGCTTCGATCGTGCCGCCGTCGGCCGGGTCCGAACCGGCGGCGCCAAGCCGGGCTACGAGCCTGCCCTGATCGAGGCCGATCGTCAGCGGCACGTCCTGTGACCCGTTCGACGCCTTGGAGAAGATGGTCTGCTCGCCTGCAAGCGTCGAAGCATTGAACCAGAGCGACACCGACCCGCTCGCCACCTCGAATGCAGGATTGTTGGCGATGCCGATGAAATCCTTGGAACTGCCGAAGAAGCCCGCGGCCGTGCCGGCACCGTAAGGCGCCAGCGCCGACGACGGCCCCTGTTCCGTAAGGTCCAGGTTGATGCCGCTTCCGGCATAGAACGTGCCGTTCTGCACCTTCTCCTGGTCGGCTATGGCGGAGGTGTGGATGCCGTTGGTGCCGGCTTGAATGTTGCTGCTGCCGTCATTGAGGGTCCAGTACGAGATCGGCTGGACGCTCGACGGCGGCAGACCGATGGTATCGTTGCCGCCCCCGCCGGTGATCACGTCGTCACCGCCGCCGCCGACAAAGAAGTCCGTGCCGCGTCCGGCGCTGATGATATCGTTGGCCGGGCCGCCCACCAGGATGTCATCGCCATTGCCCCCGGTAATCGTGGTCGGCCCGCTGCCGGCATACACCGTGTCGTTGCCGTCGCCAGTAAAAATGGTGGCAGGGACGTTGACGCTTTGATCGATGATCAAAGTGCTAGCGAGCGGCGGGGTCGGCGGGATAGTTTTTGGCAGGATGACGTCGCCCGGACCCACAAAGGCGAGGATCGAGGTGACCTGTGATGACGGGAAATCCAAAATGTGCGTCGGCCCCGGCAGGAAGCTCGCGTAGACCTCGATCGTCGGACCATTCGGGTTGTCGGAGCCCGTCGCCGCGCCTTTTTGCATGACGTTTTGGATCTGCTGCGGCGGCAGCGCAAAGTCGAACACCGAGACCTGCCCGATCTCGCCGGAATAGTAGTTCGTGATCGACTGTTGCGACGTGTTCGTGGTGCCGAGCGGCGTCGACGTGTTGGAACCACCGAGGGTGATGTCGTCGGCGTTTTCGGTGAGGCCGCCAGTGTAGGAATTCTGCCCGACGAGCACGCCGTTGAGATAGAGCTGCATGCCGCCGCTGCCGAACGAGAACGACAGGTTGTACCAGGCCGTCTGGGACGAGATGAGCGGTCCCGTTTCGATCGTGTTGCCACCAAGGGTAACGACAAGCAATTCGCCGTCGAGACTGATCGTCAGGCTGTTGGGATCGCCCGCCGCGCCTTTCGAGAACAAGGTCTGGTAGAGCGTGACGCCGGATACGACGGTGAACCGCGGCCAGAAGTCGAAATTGATCGTGCCGTTGGCGAGATGCAGCTTCGAGCTGTCCGGGATGCCGATGTAGTTGTTCTTCGAATAGAAGAAATCCGCTGCGGTGCCTGCCCCGTACGGCGCGAGCGAGGCCGGCACGCCAGGATCGCCCAGACGATTGCCCGTCACGCTCGAGTAATAATAGGTGCCGTTATCGGGGTTCGTTGCCGAATCGGTGATGAGTGTGCCGGTATTGGGATCGTTGAGGGTCCAGTACGCGACCGGGGTTCCGGGCTTGCGCACCGTGACGGTGTCGTCGCCCGAGGTGCCGCTGATGATCAGCTGACCGTTGTTGAGCACCACACCGGTGATGGGCGCCGTCGTCGAAGCGGTGCCCTGGCCGCCGTCTTTGTCGGTGACCGTGACGCTGACGGTGTAGGCACCCGGCAACGTGTAGGCGTGCGCGTAGCTGAAGGAATTGACGGTGTCCGCCAGTGTGCCGAAGGTCTGGGGCGCAGTGCCGTCGCCCCAGTTCACCGTGACGGTGTGCGTGTCGAGCGTGCCCGGATCGAAGAATGTGCCGCTCAGCGTCATCGGCTGATTGGGATCGATCACGGTCGCCCCGTTCGGCCCGGCGACCGAGAGACCGAGAATGTTCGGCGCGACGTTCAGAACCGACAAGCCGGTACTGGCAGTGCCGACGCCACCATCCTTGTCGGTGTCCGTGACCGAGATCGTGTAGGGCGCGTTGCCGGGCAGGTTGTCGAGATACTGGTGAGACGCCGAGAATGTCCGTGTGCTGGAATCGAGGCTCAGCGTCGTGTTTTGCGTTCCGTCGCCCCAGTTGATAACCACGGTCTGACTGTCGAGCGTGCCGGGATCGACGATCGAGCCGCCCAACGTCACGGTCCCGTTTTCCAGAATGGTGGTCGATGAAAGCGCAAGGTTCGAGATGGTCGGCGCGACGTTGGCCACCTGGACGGAAGTCTGAGCCGTGATGATGTCGTTATCGAGAGGAGTATCCGTCAGCGTGACCGAGATTGTGTACGGGGCGTTGTTGGGCTGGTTGTCGAGATATTGGTGACCAACCGAGAAGCCGGTGCTACCCGCGGGCAAATTCACCACGCTCGACTTTCCATCGCCCCAGGTGATGTTCAGCGAATAGGTGTCCTGGCTGTCGACGCTGACGATCGTGCCGGTGAGCTGAGATACGCTGTTCTCGTTTATGGACGTCGCCGCGACATTCGTGAGCTGCGGCGCCACGTGGCCCACGGTCACGGTGGTGCCGCCCGTGACCGAACCGTCTGGATCGGTTGCGGTGACGGTGATGCCGTGCTGCCCGGACACAGCGTAGATGTGGTTGAACGTAACCTGGGTGCCGTTCGACGGCGTCGGGGTTGTTGGGACCAAGGTCGTGTTCGGCGTGCCGTCGCCCCAGTTGACGACCCAGCTCTGGATCGGCTCGGTGCCGGGATCCTGCGCCGACGCCGTGAGCGTGTAACTCACGCCTTCGTTCACTGGGTTCGGCGTTCCGCCCACCGTCAGAACGGGCGCTACATAGTTCACCTGGATGGTGGTCGAGGCGAAGGTCTTGCCGCCGAACTGGTCGACGATCTCGCCGTTCACGACGTGGCTGCCGGGCGTCATCAGGAACGATGCCGGCACCGTAGCGCTCGCGGTCGCCGCGGCCACATCGATGGTGGTCGGCGCAGCAACGTAGTTTCCGGTGTTTCCGAAATCGTACAAATAGGTGAAATCGCCCGCGTTCGTCACGCTGGAGAGCGAGGAGATGTCGGTGAAGGTCACCGTCGCGGTGCTGCCTTCATTGACTGGGCCGCTGTTGATGAAACCGTCCGTCGGCGGCACATCCGTCACGACGATATTGACCGGAGTGGAGACGACATCGGTGCCTCCGTAGAAGACGTCGACTGTCGCCTGGTAGGTCCCGACATTGTTAATCCCGAGGCCCTCAAGCGTCGACCAAGCGAGGCTCGGATCCTGGCCGGTTACGGCGTTCGTATGACCATTGACGGTCCACGAGAAGCTCGTCGGCGCCCCCAGCGCCATGGCCGCGAGGCTGAGGGTCCCGCCCTCCGGGATCGTGTAGGGGCCGCCGGCGCTGACGCTCGCCTGACTGACCGTGACGGTGACAGGCAGAACGGGCGACGAAACTGGCGACGTCGGGGCCTCCGTGTCGTAGGCGAAGACTTGGATATCGTCGGGCGTCGCCGGACTGGTGAAGATGTGAGTCGCCGAACTGGTGCCGGCTCCAAATGTCTGCAGATCCGGGTTCTGTGTCGTGCCGTCGCCCCAGTTGACCACCCATTGGGTGATCGGATCCGGCACCGGCGAGGTCGCACTGAAATTGATGGTGTAAGGCGTGCCCACCGTCGTCGTCGACGCGCCGGTCAGGACGACAACGGGCGCGGTGTAGAGAATGGTCAGTGTCGTGAATTTCTCGGAACTCAATCCATCGCCGTTCGTCGCTTGAAGGCCGATCGTGTAGGTGCCGGCATTGGCAATCCCGAGCGCCAGCAACTGCCGCACGGTGAGGGTCAACGTGTCCACGAACGTGCCCGGACTGGTGCCCGGCGTGAGGGTGCCGTTCGCGTCCGTGAACTGACCGCTGCCGGTCAGCGACCACCCCTCGCCTGCCACCGTATTGGTGGTACCGAGCGGGGTGATCGTAGCCGCCAGAGTTATGGTCTGGCCTTCGGAGAAGACATAGGGCGACGTGTTGTTGAAGACGATGATCGGCGCCGAGATCACCTCGATGCCCTCGAAGGTGTCGTAGGTCACGGTGCCGAAGATCTGGAACGCATTGCTGGCGCTGATCGTCCCCTGGTTCGGCGACGGTGGTGATGGTGTTGAGGTGAAGTTGGGCACATTGTTGTTGCCCGGATCGAAATTCAGATTGTCGCCCTGGCTTGCCGGAACGTTTTGCGGATTGTTGCCGTGCAGCGTGACCGTCGCCGAGACCGGAATGCCGCTGCCTGCCACGTTGACGATGTCGCGCCCCACGCCGCCTTCAAACAGCGTGGTCGATTGATACCCGACTTGTTCGAGGTTGATGGTATCGCCGCCGTGGTCGCCGTTAACGGCGAGGCTTGCGCCGGGCGTCGAGAACTCGATGTCGGCGGCGTCGTTCGAGCCGGCCCCGAGATACGCGGTGGTCGTGGAACTGATCTGCTGAAGGACGACGGTATTCTTCTGCGAGACGCTGTTGCTCGTCCCAGTGCCGATCGCGGTCGCAACCCACTCCGGGTGTCCGGTGCCGGCGAACACAGTGCCGATGCCGCCGATGATGAACTGGTGCTGCGTGCCGGTTGCACCGGTCGACGTGATCGGAATGGCGGTGCCTCCCGGCGTCGCGGCGAGCTCGATCGCATCCGGCCCCGCTGCGATGACGTAATAGTTGTGGCCGTCCTGCAGGCCGAAGATTGGCGTGCCACCGCCGCTCGAATAACCGATCACGTCGCCCGTCGTCAGATTGTCCGGGATACCAAAATTGATGGTGTGCGCCGTATTGTCGACGGCGGTCGACGGCGTGACGAATGGAAGCGCCGTGACGCGGCCCGCGACGGTGAACGCGTGATCGACGCCGGTGGCGCCGGTCGAGGTGATCGGAATTGCGACTCCCGCCTGCGCATTGGCGAGCGAGGATGCGAGTTCGATCGTATCGGTGCCGACCGCGATCACATAATAGGTGACGCCGCCGCTAAGTTGATCGATCGGCGCACCGCCATTGCTGGAGTAGGTGATCTGCGTACCGGTCGATAGATAAACCGGCCGTCCGAAGTCGATCGTGTGGGCGGCGTTGTCGACCGCGTTGGTCGGATCGAGCAACGGAATCTCTGGAAGCGCGCCGGCCGCGCTCAGCTGATCCGAGGTGCCCGTCGCGCCGGTAAACACAATGGCGATCACATTGGTGCCCGCCAGCGCGTCGGCGCGGGTCGGGGCGAGCTTGATCATGTTCGGCCCGTCGGTGATGACGTAATAGACCCCGCCATCCTGCAGCGGGGAGATCGCCGGACCACCATTGGTCGAATAGGTCAGCGCGTCGCCGGTCGTGAGATTGTCCGGGATGCCGAAATTGATCGTGTGGGCGACGTTGTCGACAGCGGACGCCGGGTCGAAGGGCGGCGGGCCCGCGACCGCGAGTGTAATCGTATCCTGGTTGCCCTGGGTGTTGACGGCCAATCCTTCGATATTCGCGAAGGTGGTCACGTCCGAAATCGGCGGCGGCAGGTTGGTCGTGATCGAGAAGCTGGTGATGCCGCCGAGATCGTTGGTGTCGCCCAAATCTGCGACGTATGTGAACGGTCCATTCGGACCATTGACAGTAACGATCGCGTCGGGCGCAAACAGCCCGGTGACACCGCCGTTGTTGTTGCGCACGACCTGGACGAATTGCCATTGGCCGGTGTTTGTATTGAGGGCAAAAACCGCGATGTCATTGCTGGACTGGCCCGTCGCCATCAAATATTTGCCGTCGGGACTCAGCGCGAGGCTCGCGGGTTCCGCGAGTCCGCGGACACCATTGAAGCCATCCTGCAGCGTCTGATCCAATGCGAGAGCCGGCGCGCCGTTGACGGTCGTGCGCGTGAAGATCGAGATCGCGTCGCTGTCCTGGCCGGCGACGAAGACCGTCAGACCGTCGCTGCTGACCACCACGGCGGACGGACCCGACAGCGCGAGCCCTTGCTGAGTTGATCCGGAGAGGCTTGTCTCGGATGTGAGCGTTGTCGCGTTGAGGAGGTAGAGCGTATCGTTGCTGCGGCTCACCGCATATAGATCATTGCTGAATGCCGCGGCCGGGCTCTGCTGGATCGCGGTAATGTCGCTCACCCCTTCCGGGGTTCCCGCAGATGCTTTGAAGCTGAGCCCGTTGGTGGTCGACCAGCTGTAGCTCACGATGCCGTCCGCGCCGCCGACATAGACCGTGTTGCCGTCGGCGCTCATGGCAAGGGTTGAGAACACGTTGGTGCCCTGGACGCCCTGCCCTGCGGTGATGTTGTTCTGAAGGCTCGCGGCCGACGTTCCGAGCGTGCCCTTGAGCGTCAAATCTCCCGAAGCCGAGTGCTGGAACACCGCGACGCCGTCGGAGCTCGATACATACACGTAGGCGCCGTCTGGACTGACAGCGACGCTTGTCGGCGACGTCAGGCCGGTGACGCCGTTGAAGCCCTGTTCGAACAGCTGGCGCTGACTGAGATCGCTCGTGTTGATCACCACAAGCGAATTCTGCGCGGTATCGATCGCGTACACCTGTTTGCCGTCGGGGCTGACCGCTTCCGCATTGAAACCGCTGACGGTGGGGGGCGTGGTCAAGGGATTGTTCTGGCTGGTCACGTAAACAACGCCACCGGGGCTCAGACTCTGGTCGGTGACGAAGCCGCCGATCGACGTCGGATCGGAGATATTGCCGATCTGCGCGTTCACCGTGATCGTCCCGGCAGGCACGAGCGCCGCCCACACGGCGTGCGCATCGAGCGCCGAGAGCCCCGTCGCGGTCGAAACCGCACCACCGGTTTGCAATTCCGCCTGATAGGTCGACGCCGCGTTGGTGATGACGCCAAGCTCAGGCGTCGCCAAATTGACGTTCGTGAGATTGACCACGAGGATGAGATCGTATCCGTTGTATTGCTCGCCGAGAATATTGCTCGCGGAGCTGCCGACATCGATGCTTTCGATGGCGACCAAGGCGTTGCCCGGCTGCCCCGCGATCGTCGGCAGCGTGATGTTTGAGATAAGGCCGTCGATCGCCGCGCCGCCGATCAGTCCGGCGATGTTCGGGGTCGTGCTGCTGATCCCCGGAAGGTAGGGCGTCTGGTCACTGATGCTCGCCGAGGTATCGATCACCGGATTGGTGCCGAAATCCGCTGTCGTGTAGGTCGGAAAGGTCGACGGCTGGCCGTTGACGGGCGTCGGCGTGATGTTGGCATTTTGCGGCGCGCCGGTAATGCTCGTAATTGTCGAGCCGCTCAAAGTCAGATTGGTGTTGCTGCCGACGATAACGCGGCCCTCGCCACCGTTGGGGGCCGTGAGACCGGCGTCGGTCGCGCCGGCTCCGCCCTGGATGTTGATTTCCGCGCTGTTGGCCATGAGCACGGTGCCGACAATCTTGACGGTGCCGCCGGCGCCGCCGGCGCCAGGCGCACCGGTGCCACCGGTGCCACCGCCGCCGCCGCTGCCACCCCCACTGGCACCATTGCCGCCCTGTTGTCCGGCTCCGCCATCACTGGTTGTCGGAGCAGTGTTCCCGCTGCCGCCGCTGCCTTGTTGACCTTGTCCCCCCTCGGCGTCGAACTGCGCGTTCTGCGTGCCGCTTACGACGTTGAGCGTGCCCTTGGCGATGATCTGGAACGCGCCGCCGCCGGCGCCGCCGATGCCACCAACGCCGCCCGTTCCACCGGCGGCACCCGAAGAGCCGCCATCCCCACCGTTGCCCGGATCTACGTGAACAACAAAAAAGCCGAGAGTATCGGAACCGTTGGCCCCCGCACCGCCCCCACCGCCGCCGCCCGCACCGCCGCCACCACCGCCGCCGCCACCGCCACCGCCCATGCCGCCGGAAATGGCGGAGCCGGTACCATAATTCTTGCCGCCCGCACCAAGGCCGGTCGGAGCGTAGCCCGGATTCCCGGTATTGCCGTTGCCGCTATTGCGACTGCCGCCGGTGCCCCCCGAACCAGAACTTCCCCCCAAACCGCCGGAGCCGGCCAGCCCGGATCCAGCCGACCCGGAACTGCTGTCATTTATTCCGGAGCCACCGCCGCCACCCGAATAGCCGCCGGTCCCGCCCGCGCCGGTCGCACCCTTGCCGCCGCTGCCGCCGTGGCCATCGGTGCCGAAGGAAAGATTGTAGTAATAGCCAGCATAACCACCACCACCACCACCACCGCCACCGCCACCACCGTGGCTGAAGCCGCCATAGCCGCCCACGCCGCCGGTGTCCTGTCCCTGGCCTCCGGCCCCGCCCTTGGCCTGTCCGTTGGAATAAGTGCCGGCATAACCCTGTTGCGTGCCATAGCCGACCCCGCCGCCATGGCCGCCCTCGGGCAAAGTTGACTGACCACTGCCGCCGGGGCCGCCGGACCCGCTGCTGCCGCCAACACCACCGCCGGGCCCCGCGATCGAACCGCCAAGGCCTGTGGTTATATTGACGGCCGAGGCGTCGAACGTCGCACCGGGGTTGATGGTGATATTGTTGGTGGCGACGATCGAGAGACCGTTATTGCCGGTCCCGGTGAGCTTGGCGCCGCCTTCAATCACGAGATCGCCATTGAACGTAAATTCGGCGATCTTGCTCGACGTCTGCTCGGAGATTCCGGTGCCGGAGAGCGTCTGATTGGCGCTGTAAGTCGTCGTCGCTCCACCGTTCTGCGGATCGTAGGTAACCGTGCCGGAGGTAACCGTGATCGTGCCGGTGGTGGTGTTGAAGGTGAGATTGCCGTTGATCGTGAACGTCGGCACCGCCGGCGTCCCAGCAAAGGCCTGGGCCCCGGGCGTCGCTACCGTGACGATGTTGTCGACAGCAGTATAGAGGCCGGTGCTGGTATTCCCGGCGTTCCACGACATCGAGGTCACGCCGCTGAACCCGTCGGCCGCCGTGAAATTCACCGTCGTGAAGTTCGTGCCGGTCAGATTGACCGTTTTCGTTACCGTCACGGTCCCGCCGCTGATCGTTTGACCGGTGAAAGTGATATCGATGCTGGTCGTCGTGGTCGGCGTCGCCGCTGCGTCCGCAGCGAATTGCATCGAATAGACCGAGAACGGGTCGCCGTTCGTGGCCACGAGCGTGAAGGTGTCGGAGGCGGCGCGGGCTTCGGCGGATGCACTGGGCGCGTCATCGAACGCAAAGCCTGCGACCGTATTGCTGGTCGTCAGCGTGAAGCCGTTTTCGCCGTACGACGTAACCGGGTTGCCATTGGCGTTGGCGATGTCCTGACCGATCTGGTCGAACGTCATCACGTTGCCGTAGTTGAGGTAGGTGCCGGTGTTGCTGGGGTTCAGCACATCGAGGCCCGACTCCAGCACCACCTCGTGGTCGGTCACCGTCCCGGTCACGGAATTCGCGCTGTTCGTCGCCGTGTCGAGCGTGTTGTTCGGATTGCTGCCGCCGATGATGCGGGTGAGTTGGGCGCCCGAGCTGTTGACCACGAGATTCGACGTGTCGGCGGTCGCCGCAAAAATCTCGCCGTCGAGATTGGTCCACGCGACCGCTCCCGTATAGGCGGAATTGTCGATGATCAGCTCCTGCACATTGAGATTGAGCAGGGCGAACTCGTTGGCGGTCGGGAAGCCCGGGATGACCAGCGTCACCGTGCTGGTGTCGTTGGGGTCAGTACCGCCGGTGATGTTGGTGGTATCGCCGATGCTTTCCACCACGAACGCGTTGTCGCCTCCGCCGCCGTTCAGGCTCAGCACCGAATTGGCGTCCGTGGTGTTGATCGTCACCACGTCGTTGCCGGTGCCGAGGTTGACGTTGACCTTGCCGACGGAGTTGAACGCGATATCGCCGCCATCCGCGGTGAAATCGTGGAGGAGTCCCGTCGTTCCGGGCGTTGCGCCATCCTCGATCAATCCATCGACCGCCGTGGTCGTCGCGGACAGAGCGAGCGTCAACGTGTTGCTCGCGCCGCCGTCGACCGACAGCGCCGGTACCGCGTTGTTGTTGACCGTAGTCGCGTCGAACACCGTCACCGTGTCGTCGGCACCAAGATCGAGCGTCGTCTGGTTTTCGACATCATCGACCGTAATGGCGTGGCCGCCTCCGCCGCTTTCGGCCACGGTCGTCGTTACGGTATTGACGATCGTCAGGGTGTCGACATGACCGACATCGCTCTGGTCGACGGTCAACGTCGTCACGCCGGCAAACTCGATGCGCCCCGGATCGCCGCTGGTGCCGAGCCCCGTGACGAGGCCGACGGTCGGGCTCATCTTGTCGAGCGTGAGGCTGCTACTGACGTTGGACAGCACGATGAGCTGATCGTTGGCGTTGCTGCTCTCTTGGATCAGTAACGGCGCGTCGATCTCGGTCAGGCCGCTGGTCCCGGTCGACAAGCCGACCGCAACGGTATCGCCGCCCGTTCCGGTGTTGATCGTGGTGAGGTTCGAGATGCTGCCGACCGTGAAGTTGTCGGCGCCCGACCCCAGCATGACGTTGAGATCGGTGACCCCGGTGAACTGCAGGCCGGCGGCGCTGTTGACGGTCATCGGGTCCGACGAACCCATGCCGAGCCCGGTCAGGCGGCCGTTATTGAGGATGCCGGTGGTCGCGCGCGTCTCGCCGGCGTCGATGACATTGAGGACCGTATTGGTGCTGTTGCCGGTGACGGTGAGGAAACCCTGGATGGAGTTGACGGTGTCGGTCAGATTGCCGTTCGGGCCACCGACCCGCACCGTGTTGCCGTTCGAGCCGACCGTGATGGTGGTGCTGGTTCCGGCAAGCGTTCCCTGGACATTGAAAATGTCACTGCCGTTGCCGAGCGCGATCTGCGCGGCTGCGATCTCGACATATTTGATGATGCCCGCCACGCCCATGCCGAGCCCCGTCAGCACTTCATCACCCAGGATGGTGCTGAGCGTGCCGGTGGTGTTGGTGGCGTCGCCGGTGTCGTCGACCAAGAGCGAGCTGTTGCCGTTGGCGCCGCCTTGAATCGTCAGCGAGTTGGCGATCCTGTTGAGCACGCCGCCCGTGCCGGCGGTCGAGCCGATCGTAATGATGTCGTTGCCGCCGCCCTGGATTGTCGTCGGCGTATTCGCAGCAATGTTGGTGATTTCGATTTTGTCGTTCGCGGCGCCGCTGGTGATGGTTGCCGACGTCGCATTGATGACACCGAGAAGCTGGATCAGCTTGCCGATCGGGTTGACGGCGGCTTCGAAGTCACCGCCGACCGTGGCCGTGCCGGTCGCACTGATCAGGCTGCCGACGGCCGTCGTCAGATTGTCGCCGGCCTGCAACGTGATCGAACCGGCGTCCGCCGTGACGGTCGACGTGGCGCCGAGCACGATGTCCTCGCCGGAGGCCGCCCGCGCGACCGTCGAAATCGTAATGTCGCCGCTTGCCGCGGTGACGCTCGCGAGGTCGAGCGCGTTCGCACTGGCGACGTCGGCAATGGTGATGCCGGTGTCGCCGAATGCCGTCAGGGTCGTTGTCGTCCCCAAACCGCCGAGGTTGAGCGGAGCCGCCAGCGTTCCGATCGAGCCGGTCTGCGCGTCGAGAATGATGGTGGGCGCCAGAATGTTCGCAGCATTGCCGGTGTTGCCCGCATCGTCGAGAAGCGACCCCGTCGCCTGAAGGTCAACGGTGCCGCCGCTCGAGAAGACCCCGTTCACCGTTATGCCGTTGAGCACCGCGCCGACATAGCCGAGATCGAGATCGCCGGTCTCGTCGATATAGATGTTGCCGGCGGCCTGCGCCGCGAACAGGCCGGTCGCCGCGGCTTCGATGGGCGCCGCGGAAGTGCCGACAAATCCAAACGGGGCATCAAGCACCAGGCTGGTGGTGGTGATGGTCGCGGCGTTTGATCCGGAGATGATGTTGCCGCCATCGGTGGTGGCCGAGGTGGTCCCGAACGGATTGTAGATCAGCTTTTCGAAGGTGATGTCGGCAGGCGCGTTGCTCGTGTTGGTGATCGTAATGACGGTGTGGCCAGGCGTCGACGTCGTCATAGGCGCAAATGTCGACTTATTCGGAACGTCATAGATGATGTCGCCGGTGAAGTCGGTGACGGGGTCGACCGCATTGATTTCGTTGATCTCGAGACTGTTGCCGGTCGCGTTGGAGATGGCGACGAAACCGAATCCGGTGTCGAACACGATTTGTGGCGCCCCGCTCAGCACCCCCGAACTCGTGATGGTGGTATTGGCAATCGTCGGATTGGAATCATAAGTCGATCCGGCAATCGAAAAGGTTATCATGCCGGCAAGTGAGCCTTGATTGATGATGTCGTTGATGACGTAGGTGCCGTTCGGATCCTGGCTGAAGGTGATCCCCACCTGCTTGAGGATCGCGCCGGTTGAGCCGATGGTGAGCTCAGGATTTGGCTCGCCCAATATGAGAATGCTGGCATTCCAGGCGATGTCGCGAATGAGGTCGAGAACCTGCGTCGGATGGGCGAAGTTGTTGCTGAGCAAGGCGCCGGTATACTCCGCATCGGCGGTGAAGCCCGGGCTCGGGTCAGCATAAGCCTCGACGAACAACGTCCGTGTTTCGACCTGCGCAGTGCCCATGGCGGTGACGGTCGTTGTGGTGTTGAGGGTGTTGCTGGCGGTCGCGTCCGAATTGCCGCCGAGCGCCTTGGCGTCGCCCAGCTTGACCACGGCGTTCGCCTTGGCGAGCGTCGTCCCGAGATCCTCCTGCCGGGCCTTGATGTTGACCTGCTCCTGGCCGGTGATCACGGCGCCGCTTTCGATCGTCACGGTATCGGTCGAGGTCGTGCTGACCGTGTCGTTAGCGGTGGATGCGGCACCGATGGCATCCGCGCTCGCCTCCGAATCGGACTGCGCATTGATCTTCAGCACCCGCGCCAGCACGTTCACCGTCCCGCTGTTGAGCTGCGCGTTGCTGCCGATGTCGGTCGTGGTGTTGGCGGTGATCGTCAGATTGCCGTTGGTGGTGCTGCTGCTGCCGAGGCCGCCGGTGTTGACCGTCGGATCCGAGGTGGCGGTGATCGACAGGTCCGCTTCGATACCGAGCGTGCCGTCGGGGATGGTGTTGGCGATGCCGCCGGTCGCGGTGATCTGCGTGCCGGAGCCGATCGACGCTTTCGTCGTATCAGAGATGGTAACGGTGGTGTCGGCTTCCGCGATGGGAACCAGCGCACCGGCGCTGCCCGACGCCGTGGCCGACGGGGTGTCGGTCGTGGTGGCGAGCAGCGAGAAATTACCCTCCGCGCTGATGATCGCGTTCTTGCCGATCGAGGCGATGTTGTTGTTGGTGAGCGTGATGGTGGTCTTCGACTGGCCATCCACCACGCCGCCGTAGTCATGGCCTTCCGCATCGGTGGTCGGCGATGGCGAGGACGTCGATGTGATCTTGATGTCGCCGACGGTCGAGGTGAGCTGGGCGGAATCGCCGACCGTCGCCGAAATGGTCGGTGTGAACGTAGCATCGGCTTCGGAACCCACACCGCTGAGAATGCCGCCGGCACCCGGCGTGGAGGTCACCGAGGCACTGGGCGTGCCGGTCGCCGATATCGTGATCGTTTTGCCCTTGATCGTCGTCGATGTGCCGACGCTCGCCGTCACCGTCTCCGACATGGTGACTTTGGCGATCATCGCGCCGACCGCGATCGCGCCACCGGCGCCACCGTCGAGCAGCATGGTCACGGTGTCGGTCGTGGTCGCCGTGATCGAGATGTCACTGCTCGACTGGATGTCTGAGTTGGTGCCGACGCTGGCGACGACGCTGCCGCCGACCGTCACCTGAGCGAAGCAGGCGGCGCCGCCGAGAATGAGGCCGCCGGACAGGCCGATCGCCATTGGGCCGCCCGGGCTGTTGGGGCCGACGGTGACCGTGCGGTTCGCCGTCACGCTGACGCTGCCGACCGGCGCCGTGCCGACGCCCGAGGTCGTCGTGCCCATCGTCACGAAATTGCCGATCAAGCCCTGCGTGTTGCCCTCGAAGTCGCCGACCACGATCGACGCGCCAAGACCCGCGCCAAGGCTGATGTTGGCGGCGCCGGTGCTGATCTCAATGGTCAGGGTGTTCTCGGCGTCGACGCCGACGACGGCGAACCCGGACGTGCCGGTGCTGTCGATCGTTGTCTCGTCGCCCGATCCCGCGCTGTTCTGAATGCCGCTGTCGGTGATGACCCCGCCGATCAAAGCCTGCACGTTGCTGTCGTCGGTAACCACCGCCACCGCAGCGCCGAGCGAGACGAAACCGCTCTCAGCGCCGGCAAAGCCGACGACGTTGAGCGTGGCGTTGCGGGTGGCGTCGACGTCGAGACTGCCGCCGCTCGAAATCTCATTGACGGTGACGCGCGGGCCGATATAGGCGCTGACATTGGAATCGACATTGACGATCGCGAGGCCGATGCCGACCGCGCCGAGGCCAACGCCGATGCCGCCGGCCACGTCGTTCAGGGTAAAGGTCTGGTTGGCGTCGATCGCAACCGTGTTGGCGCTGACCACCGCACCGCCGTCGAGCGCCGCTGTCGTGCCGCTCGCAATGAGGAATTGGCCCGGTAGATTGGTGCCGCTCGAGACCGCGTTGTTGCCCGGCAGCGCCGACCCGTTATTGCCCGTCGCCGTATTGTCCATGCCGGCGGCGTTATTGCTGAACGTATGGTTGGTCCCGGTCGTGCCCGCCGTCGTGATCGGGATGGCATTGCCGGCAAGCGCGTCGTTGTAGGTCGCCGCAAGCTGGATCTTGTCGGGCCCGTCGGCGATCACGAAATAGGTGTGTCCGTCCAGCAGGCCGTTGATGGGCGCGCCGCCGCCACTCGAATAGACGACCGCATTGCCGGTGGTGAGGTTGTCTGCGGTGCCGAAATCGATCGTGTGGTTCGTGTTGTCAACCGCGGTCGACGGATTGACGGCAGGCAGGCCACCGCTATTCGGCTGCACGATCGCCGAGATCGCGCTGTTGAGGTTTTGGTCGATGCTGGTGAGAACGTCGCCGTTGTTCGGCCCGCTGAGCGCGTTCGACGACGAGCCGTCGCCTCCATAAGTGGCGTTGAAGCCGCCGCCGACCGAAATCACCGTGATGCCGCCGCCGAGCCCGAACGCGCCGGCGCCGGCCGAGATGGCGACGGACGTGATATTGCGGGTCGTCAGCGCATCGACGTCGACCGTCGAGGCTGCGCGGACGTCGGCACCACCGGCGATGAACGCCGCGGCGTTGTTGCGGATCACCTCGATATCGGCCCCGGCGCCGATGCCGGCAGCGCCACCCGCGAGCGCGCCCGCCACCGCGACCACGGTAAGATCGTTGCGCGCACCGACCGCCACCGACTGCTGCGCACTGGCGCTGTTGATGTCGTTCTCGTTGACCTGCGCGCCGTTGCGGATGGCGGCGACGGTGTTCGAGTTCGTCTCCTCGACGTCGATGCCGCCGGCGATGCCGACGTAGAGGCCGCCGGCGCCGCTCGCGCCCACATTGGTGAGATTTTCGCTGGAATAGGCCTGCACCGCGACGCCGCGGATCGACTGCGGGGTGTTGAGGTCGCTGGTATCGATTCCGCCCAAGACGTCGTTTGCGACGTTGCCATCGGCGTCGACGGTGGCGTTGTTGTCGATGAGCGCGCTGGTGTTCTTGCTGATCAACGCGACCGCCACCGCGCCGGCGCCGCCGCCCCCTCCGAAGCCGATGCCGATGCCGCCCGCGATCGTGTAGGCGGTGGTCACGTCGAAGGCCGTCACCAGCACGTTGCCGGTCGCCGCGACGTTCGCATAGCCGGTGATCGCGGCCTCCGTCGTGGTGTCGACCGAGACAACCGCAACCGACCCGGCAATACCGGCGGTTCCGGCCGCCGCAATACCGGCGGCAACGGCGATGATCTCGGCATTGGCCGTCGCCGCGACCTCGACGTCGCGGGCGGCGTTGACGACCGTTATGTCGGAATTGGTGGACTGCCCGTTGATGATCGCCGATGTGGTGCCTTCCAGCACCGGCACCGTGAGCGATGGCGATATGCCGGCGGTCCCCGCGATCGCGAGCGTGCCGCCGATGCCGAGGCCGAAGTAGTTGCGGCCCGCGTCGACGTAAACCGATTGGTTGGCGCCGGCGCCGGTATTGTTCTGGTTGATCTTGGCGCCGGCATCGATATGCGCGGTGGTGTTGATGTTGTGCACCATGACCGAGCCGGCGACCTCAACCGCAGTCGTACCGGAACCGCCGCCGGCGACACCGGCGCTGTCGATGTGGTTGGTGCTGACCGAGACGACGATCAGGCCGCTGCGCAGCGCGGTTTCGGGAGCGCCTTCGAGATTATTCGCAATGTTGCCGAGATCGAGCGTATTGGTGGAGACGCCCGGCGTCGTGATTGACGGCACGCCGACATTGCTGATGCGCTGGACCTCGTGCTGGTCAGTGCTGCTGGTATCCCCGGCGCTGAGCGCAATGGCGTTCCCGGCCTGCGCATCGGCGAAGCTTCGCGCGAGCTTGAAGGTGTTCGCGCCGGTTGAGATGACGTAATACTCGCCGCCATTGACGAGCCCGCCGAGCGGATCGTTGGCGCCCGAATAGACCACCTCGTCGCCGGTATTGAGCCCGTGTGGGGTCGACGTCGTGATGGTGTCGCCCGACACGCTGGCCGTGGTGAAGTCCACCGTGTCCGCGGGAGCGGATGCATTCGAGCCGGTCGGCGTGCCGAACCGGCCTGTATTGGCGGTGATGGCGCTGCCCTGGGCGAGCGCAGTCACCTGCGCGTCCGACGCGATGTAGGAATCGGTATACTTGTTGATCACGCTAATGCCGGCGCCGACTCCGACCGCAACGCTGCCCGACCCATTGATGTTGCCAGCCACCTGGGTGACGGTTGTTGCGTCCTCGGCCGAGACCAGCACGTTGTTCTTGGCGGTGACCACGGCGCCGCTATCGATATACGCCGACGTCGTCAGATCGAGGGTCGAGACGCCGGCAGTGACGCCGACCGCCACATTGCCGCTGAAGGCGCCGGCGAGCGACAACGAGGTGATGGTTTCAGTCGCGTTCGCCACGACGGTGACGGAACCATCGGCCGCGACCTTGGCGTTGGCGCCGATATAGGCCTGGGTCTTGCGGGTGACGACGCCGGCATCGATGCCGACGCCGACGCCGGCCTTGCCGCCGAAGGTGAGCGCGCCGGCGGTGCCGAGCAGTTCCATCGTGTCTTCGGCATCGATGGCGACGTCGCCGGTCGAGCCTGAGCCGGTGCCGCCCTGGACGATCGCGTTGGCGGGGCGCGTGGACCCGGGCGTGTCCACATAGGCGAGCGTGGTCTCGTCGATGACGGTGACAGTTGCCGATCCGGCGACACCCACATTGCTGCCGCCGATCGTGCCGCCGACCGCGATGGTCGAGATGTGCTGGTCGCTGTTGGCGTTGATCGACACGCCGGCGTCGCCGGTCACGTCGGCGGTGCCGGAGATGAACGCGTAGGTATGGTCGACGACGACGGAGGTCGTGATCGAGATGCCGACGCCAACCTTGCCGCCGATTGCGATCTGGCCGGCGAGCGCCGCAATGGTCGCGTCGTTGGTCGACTTGACCTTGACGTTGCCGGACGCCGAGACCACGGCGGCACCAGCGATCGAGGCGGTGACAGTGTCGGTGATCACGTTGATCGAGAGCGAGCCGCCGCCCGCATTGTTCTGCGCGCCCTCAAGGCCGACGGCAAGCGCCTGGATGGTCGCTTCCTCGTCCGCGGTCGCGGTGACGTCGCCCGCGGTAGCGGTTGCGCTCGCGCCGTTGACGCTCGCCGTGACGGTGTTGTCGATGTAGTTCGCGCCGATCGCGGCGCCGATGCCGTTGCCCTTGGTCGAGATCGCGGCCGCACCGGTGACCGCCTTGATGGTATCGGTATCGCTCGCCGAAAGCGCGATGCTCGTGCCGCTGACGGTTGCCCCATTCTGGATGTTGGCTTCGATGTCGTCGATGGTGCCGTTGACCGAGACACTGGCGCCGACCGCGGTGCTGCCGCTGGCGCCCGCCGCACCCACCGCCGCCGCCGAGATCTTGCCGTCGAGCAGACCGGCGTTCTCGGTCGACTGACTGGTGAGGGTGACGCTACCCGATGCAGTCACCGACGAATTGTCGATCAACGCCTCGACGTTGAGCACGATCTGGTTCCAGCTCAGCCCGACGCCATAACCGCTGCCGTTCACGCCGATGCCGAGCGCACCGCCGATCGCCTGGATCACCGAATTGTCGGTCGCCGTGATCGAGACGTTGTCGACGCTGGTAATCGTCGTGTTGCTGATCTCGCCGAGGACGGCGCCGGCGGTGGCGCCGGAGAATACGCTTTGGCTGTTGGCAAGGATGTTGATGCCGACGGTGAAGGCGACGGCAGTGCTGTCCTGGCCGGTCGTCACTCCGACGGAGACGCCGATCGCGTTCAGCTCCATGTCGTCTTCGGCATCGATGTCGAGATCGCCGCTGACAGCCAGCGAAGAGCGCCGGTTGGTGCCGAGCACCGCGGCTTCGGTCGCGGCCGCGATCTGGTTGTATCCGATTGAGCCGGCGACGCCCTTCGCGCCGGCAGTACCGGCGACGCCGCCCCCCACCGAGAAGACCTCCGCGGTGTTCTTCGCCGTGAGCCCGATGTTGCCGGCTTGGGTGACGGTGACGCTGTCCATCAGCGCGTTGGTGGTGTCGACCATGCGGTTGACCGAGATCGAGCCCGCGTAGGCCTTGCCCTGGTCCGTCGTGTTGACGGACACCGACGCCGACCCGGTCGAGTAGACGCCCTCCATCATGGCTTGCAATGAGACCTGGTCGCTGCCGGCGACGACAGCAGCCGTGCTCGTCAGCGTGACACCCATCACGAACGCTTCGGTGTCGGCGGTCGCCTGGTTGAGGCTGAACGCGCCCCCGAACGTGGTGCCGCCGGAATTCTCGACGTTGCCGCTGAAGGCGAGCGCGACGCCGCCCGAGAGGGAGAACGCCAGTTGATTGTTGGTGGCGCTCATCGCCAGCTTGCCCGTCGTCACCGACCCGGTGGCGTTGATGTAGGCGAGTGTCGTATCGCCGATGACTTGGATCGTCGCGGCGCCGGCGACGCCGCCGCCCGTGGTGCCGGTGGGCTCACCGAAATTCGCCGGAAACTGGAGGTTCTGCGTCGGATTGTCCGGCGACTGCCCGAGCGTGCCCGAGGATTCCGCGCCGGCAACCGAAAGGCCGATAATAATCCCGTTCTCGGTGGTCCCGTCGGTGAAGGTCACAGCGCCGACCGTTGCCGAAATGGTGGTGTCACCCAAGTCGAGGGTCGAGGCGGCAGTGGGCGTGGTTTTGGGATTCCCCGTCGGATCCGCGCCGATGAAGGCGGCGGTGGTGCGCTGGATGTCGTCGACGGTGACTGAAATGCCGATGCCGGTGGCACTGCCGTCCCCAGTGATGAGCGTGCCGGTCACGTCCACAATGAGCCCGCCGCTGCTCGCCGTAATGGTCGTCGCGGGATTGCCGGTGATGTCGGCACCTTGGGAATTGTTGGCCTCGATCCCGGCAAGCGTCGAGCTGAACTGGCCGTAGAAGAGGCCGCTGCCCGCAAACGACACGGTGCTCGAGCCGCCGTTGCCGACGGTGCCGCCCGACTGCGCGATCGACACCTGGCTGACCGCCTCGTTGGCGGAGATGTTGAGCTTGCCGGAAGAGCCGAGGTGGATGATGGCACCGGCCTGGATCAGCGCATGCGTCGTATCGGAGAGGACTTCGATGAGCACCGAGCCGCCCACCGCTTTCGTCGCCGAGCGGCCGCCGAGGCTGATGATGTCGCCCTCGGCGCGTTGGGTCATCAGGTTCTTGCCCTCGTTCGTGTACTTGAAGAGAAGGCCGAACGGATTGAGCGACCACTTGCCATTGCCGGCGACGTTCAACAGCTCCATCGAGGTGGAGGCAGAGACGGTGAGCGACTGCTTGGCCGTCTGGTAGGCAGTATTCTGGTTGATCTTGGCGCCGCTATCGATAGTGGCGTTGGAATTGTTGATGTAGGTGTTGACTCCGATCGACAGCGCCCAGGCGGTGGCCTGGCCCTGCAGGGCCTTCGTGCCCGCCATCGTCCAGGTGTTGAGCAGGTTCGAGGCAACGCCGAGCGTGCCATCCAGGAGATTGGTGATGGCACTCACACCCTGGCTGACGATGTTCTGCGGAATCGACGTGAAATAGGCCGACGGCGTGGTGAGATACGGATAGGTATTGGTCGTCGTCACCGAAATGGTGCCGGAGGCGTCGACCGAGGTGTTGCCGTAAATGGTCGCGTCGTCGTCGTTGATATAGACGCCGACACTGATCGAGACCGCCACCGCTTGCCCGCTCGATTTGCTCGGCTTTGAAACCGAGGACTGCGCCAGCGTTTGCGTGGTGTTCGAGCTCGTCGCCTTGTCGCTGACGTTGGCCGTCGTCTGCAGCGTGGTCGGATGGGCGGCTGTCGCCTCATTACCGATGTAGGCATGAACATCGTGCGTCGCGACCGCGACGGCGACGCCGCCGGCAAGGCTCAGTCCGTCGTTCTTGATATCGTACTGGCCCGGCCCATTGCCGTTCTCGTCGGCTGGACCCGGCAGGTTGGCCTTGCCGCTGGTCGCCTGGGCGGAGGCGCCGCCAAACAGCAGCGCAGTGGTGAAGTCCGACTGGGTGAGCAGGTTGGTGTAATTGCTTTTGTTGAACTTGCTGCCCGCTGACGGCTTGGCGCTGGCGCGATCGTCGGCCGTCAACGAGGCAGTGTTGCCGATGCCGGTTGTCAGCGAGCTCGCCGCCAGCGTGTCGTCATTGCCGCCGCCAAGACCCGTAAATGTGATCGGCGCGCCGTTCAGCGCATCCGTGAGATTTGCGTAGAGCGCGACGTGGGTCCCGTCGACCACACGGATGTAGTAGGCGGTGTTGTTGGTAAGCCCGCCGAGCTCCGTGTCGCCTGCCGTGATCGTCTGGGAGGGACCGGTGATGAACTGGCCCGGATTGTTGGGGTCGGGTTGCTCGCTTGGGACCGTGACCGTGCGCGAGATGTTGGGATCCGTGTTGCAGATCACCGCGTCGCCCGTCTGCAGGCCCGCGGTGGAAGAGACCGTGATCGCGCTGGTCAGCGGATTGACATCGCCGGGCGTCGCGTTAGCGGTCGACGTCGGATTGAAGTTGAGAACCTGCGAGATGAAACCGAGCGACTGGAGCGACGTCCCGGGATCGGCAAGCTGAACCACGTTATTGTTGGAATCGACGAGCTGGAATTCCGTGGTCGAACCGGTGAGGAACTGCACCGTGTAACTGACGTCGTTCTCGAGGTTGCCGATGGTGTTGTTGCCGTCGGCCTGGAGCGAGTCGTAGGTGACGGACTGGCCGTTGCTGAGCTGGCTGTTGGGCAGCACGATCGCGTTGTTCGCGGTATCGATGTTGGCGAGGATGACGCCGACGGCGGCGGCGCCAGTGGTCAGGTCGGTGAAGGTCTGCAACCCGAGCCCGCCCGTCGTCACCGGGACGACGGTGTTGCCGGACATGAGCTGGAACAGCGTCCCGTCGACGACGTGAACCGTATAGATCGCGCCGTCCGTGAGGCCAGGAATTGCCGTCCCATTTCCGCCCGAAGGGGCGGTGTACTGGATCTGATCGCCTTCGTTGAAGCCGTGATTGAGGATGTAAATCGTGTGCTGTTGCGGATCGACGGCGTCAACCGAGAACGTATCGGCATTGGTGACCGACAACGTCTGCGTCGAGTTGGGATCGGTGCCGCTCGGATTGAGCGCGATTGGCGGAACGTTCGTCAACTGAATGTCGTTGGCGTCGACGTAGAGGACGTAATAGCTCGCGCCGGAAACGAGCCCGCCGAGCGGAGTGGACGGCAGGACGATGGTTCCGCCGCCAGCCAGGTTGGTCAGATTCTGCGGCGTATAGGTGACGAGCTCGCCGTTGGTCAGCCCGTGATTGGGGATATTGATGACCCCGGTGGTGATGTTGACGGTGCTGGGATCCGACGAGTTGAACGTCGCCTGCTTGCCGCCGCTGATGGTGCCGCCGGCCGTAATGGTGCCGTTCAGGAGCGACTGCACGTTCGAATTGTCGAACGTCACCGAGATCGAGGTACCGGCCGTCGCGTCGACCGGCGCGAATGTCGAGGAGCTGGTACCGGACTTGTTGCTGCCCTTGGCGAACACGTTGACGTTGCCGAGCGTCGCGGTGATGGTGACGCTGTCGTCGACCTCGGCAGTGTCCTGAAGGTTGGTATTGGCGATCCCGACCGCGAACGAAACCGCGTTCGGATCAACGGTGCCGGTGATGTTGGTCGAGGCGCGCGACGTCGTCTTGGCGCTCGTCGTGCCGGTCGCCCCGATAGTGACGTTGTTTTCCGCGGTGATGATGCTGGTGCCGGTCACCAGGGCCGTGACGGTGCTGTAGGCTTGGCCGTATCCGACGGCGACTTGATAGCCGGAGCTGGTCGAGCTCACCGCGATTGCGCTGACGATGGTCTCGACATCGGTGGTCGCCTCGATGTCGACCGACCCCGCACTCGTGATGGTCGAGCTGTCGATCGTCGTGTTGGCATTTGCGCCGCGGAGGACGACGGAGGCATCCATGCCGGTCAACGAGGAGATCACGTCGCCGGGGATCTGCGCGAACAGGTTGGACAGCGTGCTGGTGAAGCCCTTGGCCCAAGCCGGTACTTCGCTCGAGAGCGAAATATCGGTCGCCTCCGACGTGATCGTGACGTTGCCGCCCTCGATGGTCGCGCCGCTGACGCTGATCGATACCGACTTGTTCGAATAGCCGATCGGGAGCTCGATCGCCCGGTAGTTCTGGTCGCTGGCCTCGATCGTGATGTCGCCAGCTGCGAATTTAGTTTGCGACGCAGTCGCATTGAGAACGGCGCCGCTGCTGATCGTGATGTTGTGGGGACCCTGGGTCGACCCGGCGTCGGGGGCGATGTCGATGGCACCCGAATTTCCGGTCGGTGACTGGGTGTTGATGACGACGCCCGAGTCGATGACCACGTTTGCCGCGTTGAGCGAGAAGTCGCCGCCGTTCGTCGAGATGCTGGTCTCGATCTCTATCTTGTTCGAACTTGTCGGGATGTAGAACGAGCCTGAAATGCCGTCGAGAATGCTGCTCGGGGTGGTGCTGTCGACAATGAAGGCGGCCGCGAATTGGCTGTCGACCGATTTGACGACCAGATTGTTCTCGATGAGCGGGCCAACGCCGGCAGCCAGTACGATCTTGAGCGAGCCGGTCGGGTCATTGAAAGTCGTCGACTCGAAAACGCCCGGATCCGACAAGGTCATCGTGCCCGCGGTGGTCCCCGCCTGCAGCGTGGCGGTGGTACCGCCCAGTTCCGGCAGATCGAATTCAACGTTGGTCGACGTGCCATTATTGTTGATCGGCGACAATCCGGCGTAACTGAACTCTGTGCCGTCGAGCGTGACGGTGCCGGAATGCGCATCGGTGTCGGCAATCACCACCGAGTTGAACGTGCCCTGCAGCGTCAGCGTGCCGGCATTGTTGGCGCCGCCGTCGATGCCGCCGGTGAGTGATCCGCCGGGCGCAAACACGAAGGTGGTGGCGTTGATGCCGGCACCGTCGAGATGTTCGAAGCCGGCGAAGTTCATGCCGTCGACATTGCCGGACCCTGGCCCGGTTACGTTGAATGTCGTTGCGGGCGCCGGGCCAACGAGAATGTCGTTGCCGGCGCCGCCGATCAGGTTTTGGAGATTGCTGAAGGTGACGTTGGCAGCACCCGTTGCCGCGCCCGCGCCTGCGCTCGTCAGCTGCCACTGTTCGGACGCGCTCGCCGCATTGTGGGTGATCGCCAACGTGTTGGTGCCGCCGCCGCCCTGGAAATTGATCGACGGGATCGTCGCACTGCCGAACGAATCCGCGTTGATCGTGACAGTGTCCTTGCTCGCGCTGCCGGCATTGCCGATGATGTTGATCTGTTGGATGACGCCAAGGTTGCCGAGCGCGAGCACCGCATTGTTGTTGGCTTGATCGACGACTTCGACGCGCTGCACCGCCTGTGTGGTCGTGCCCGTGTGCACGGTCGCGGTGACCATCTCCACGACGAGATTGTGGTCCTGGTGAGCGAGAGCGGCACTGGCGAGATTCACCGACAGGACGTCGGCGCTCAGGAGCAGGCGTGGCTCCAATGGATCGAAAAGCAGGCTGCCGCGCCGCGCGCCCGACGTGCGCCCGGGTGATGGACTGCTGTAACCGAGAACGGCGTTACGAAGTCTCTGGAAGTATTTGTTGATGGGGCGGTTGCGGCGAGGAAGATCAGCGGACGCGATCGATCCGAATGGAAACGCCATATCCAACGACTCCCCAACAACTACGCCACGTGTCGACGCGACGATGACTTTCCCGGCCCGGAAACGCACGCCTTCGGCGGGACATTTACCAACTGTTAACTGCATTGAACCCGACGCAGATGTCGCCTCTGTGTCAGTCCCGCCGCGGATTTGCATCGCCTCGGGAAGCGTCGGCGCCGCTGTCATTTTCAAATGAAGTCAACGTGGTAGGACCTCCTCCAGCCGCCTCGAACAACAGGCCGTCCGGCCGCAGCCGGTCGCCAGTTAATCGAGGCATCAGTGAGAAGGACCACCTATGGCGCTGTGGATTTCGGCCGGACGCATTGGACTTCGTCGCGGGAGCGTCGGGACTTTTCGCCGTCGGCGATATCGCGGTCCGACGTTCACTTTGGCTTGTGCGCTCGCTTTGGCGATGATCGATCGCGCGCAATCGGCGACGTTCGACTGCGTCATCGAACCGGCGCTTACGCTAAAACTCGGGAGTCCGATTGCGAGCATCCTCGACAAAGTCGAGGTCGACCGCGGCGATCTCGTCAAACAGGGGCAAGTTATCGCTCGCCTGGAATCAACCGTCGATCAAGCCGTCGTTGCCGTTAACCGGGCACGTGCCGAAAGCACGGCCGAGATCGAAGCCAAGCAGGCCGTGCTCGATCAGAAGAAAGGCGTGCTGAACCGCAAATTGGGTTTGCAGCGTAGCAACTACGCCTCGGCCCAGGACATCGAGACCGCCCAGGCCGAGTACAACGTTGCGGAACAGGATCTCGCCCTAGCGAAACTCAACCGCCGGATGGCCGAACTCGACCTGCGGCGCACCGAGGCCACACTCGAGCAACGCACGATCCGCAGCCCGATCGACGGCGTCGTGGTCAAGCGGTCGCTCGGTCCCGGCGAATACGTGCATCAGGAGGCCAACATCGTCACGCTGGCACGGATCGATCCGCTCAACGTCGAGACCTTCCTGCCAATCCGCTATTACGGTCACATCAAGGTGGGCGACACGGCAAACATTCGGCCCGATGATCCGGTCGGCGGCGACCGCTCAGGCACGGTGTCGATCGTGGACGAGGTCTTTGATGCCGCGAGCGGAACGTTCGGCGTGCGGCTGGCACTTGCAAATCCCGAGCATCTGGTGCCCGCCGGACTGCGCTGCCGGATCACGTTCGACTTTCCAGAGCAACCCACCGAAGCGCCGGTCCTGGGCTTCGGGCGCGATCGATAACGCGAGGGTCGCAGGAGCTTGAAGCGATCGAAGAGCGAAGCGGTGCCGATCAGAACTTGCCAGTGAGGCGCACTGTCGGACCCTGGTAGAACCGATCTTCATTAGCAACAACGCCGGCGCCGTTCACGGTCTTGAACGCGTTCCAATAGCCGTCGAACCGATAGGCCGCTGTCACTTTCAAGCTCGTTGTGAGCCAGTACGAAAGCCCGGCTTCGGCATCGAGGTTGAAGACAACAGTCGTGTCGGACGCGCCTAGGTTGACAATTCCGAAGTTTGCCGCCGCTCCGCCGGTGCTCACGTCGAGTGACCGGACGCCGTAGAGTGCCGCCATGCCGCCGAGGTAGTCGATCGACCAGCCGTAGCCGAGCGGAATGTTGCCTTCGATGCCGCCCCGCGGGCCGCCGCCGACGAACCGGGTCTTCTGCTCGAACGAGAATGCACCCGGCTGGGCACCAATCGGTCCGGTTACGGGAAACACATTTAGAAAAAATGTTGGAGCGACAAAGTTCGCGCTGCCACTGGTTTTAGAATCGATCTCCGCAATCCGAAGTCCAACCTTGATCTGAGACTGACCTAAACCGAGCCCGACGTCCCGTCCCACGGCGAAGTCAGCGAGTCCATGCTGCTCGCGCTCCCGAAGCGTGCCGTTGGCGGCGACACCAACCGCGACAGCCCCGGTCCCTGTGCCTGGAAGCGGAAAAACTGAGTTGGAAGGAATGACTCTTCTGCCGTTGCGCCCAAAAGCTTGATTACTCTGAGCCGAGCCGTAGCGCACATCCGCGCTGATGTGCCATGGCGTGCCAGCGAAACGATAATCGAAGCCCGCCGCGCCTTCGCCGCCATGACCCGGTTTGCCGACGTTGATCGGATCGCCGACGTTGACCGAGCCGCCGGTGACGGAGGCAAGTTCGCCCTCGCCCCACACGGTCCACTGGGTGGAGGGGATCGGGGCCCATTCTTTGGCAAAGAGCCTTCGCTCCTTCGTATAAAGCGGAGGCGGCGGCGGCACGTAGGCGAACAGCGTGTCGGTCGCGCCGGTCAACCGCAGCATCGGGCCGGTGTAGAAACGGTCCTGGTTGGTCACGGTACCGCTGGCATTGAAGGTCTTGAGCGCGCCCCAGTAGCCGTCGAACCGATAGGCCGCGGTCAGTTTGAGATTGCTGGTCAGCCAATAAGAGAAGCCGGCCTGGGCATCGATGTTGAGCACCGTCGTCATGTCCGAGGTGCCGAAAGCCGCAAAGCCGGCGCCGGCGGCCGAACCGCTCCCTTCGACTTCGAGCGACCGCGAGCCGACCAATGCCGCCATGCCGCCGAGGTAATCGAACGCCCAGCCGCCGCCGAGCGGGACCGAGCCGTCGATGCCGACACGCGGGCCCGCACCGACGAACCGACTATTTTGCGCGAAACCGAATGGCCGTGGCGCCGGCAAGGGCGGGGAAACTGACGCAAAAGCTGGCACGCTGAATGCGCCGCTGCCGGATGTCCTCGCTTGGATTTCGGCAATCCTCAGACCGACCTTTAACTGAGTTTGTCCAAGCCCAAGCCCGACATCGCGGCCGACCGCAAAATCCGCCAATCCATGATCTTCTTTGTTCGTAAAGGTGCCGCGCCCAACCCCGGCGACAGGCACAAGACCGGACGGCACGCCGGGCACTGCGCGGCCGCTTGGAATGAAAAAGGTGCCCCTGGAATTAAACGACCCGGATTGCTGCACGCTGCCGTAACGGACCTGCGCGCTGACATGCCAGGGCGTCATCGCAAATCGGCAGTCAAACCCAACGGCACCTTCCGGGCCCCACTTGGCTCTGCCGGCGTCAAATCCGAACGTGCCGAAATGAGCATCGCGGCCGAAGACGTCGGTTGCCCCGCCCTCGCCCCACCATTCGCAGCGTCCTGGATCGGACGGAGGCGCCGGCCGCGCCACAACCGCCGCCGGCCGCACTTCGTCGCCTCTTACTTGCGGCGACGCCGCCGTAAGCGCGATGATCGACACGCTCACGCATAGAAGCTGGCGTGCCTTCGCTGTTGACATACGCACGTTCGAATCTCGCCCCACCCGTTCTTTGCGGCGAGGCTATCGCGGCGGCAGCTTCTTTAATATGACATCAGCCGCTACAGATCAGAGAAGTACAACATTCATTGCGCCTTGTTGCCTTGATGCAACAAGGCGCACGAACGCGGTTTTTCATCTTTCTGTCATGAAACTAAAATCACCCCGGGAAACCAGCGTGATGAATAGCGAGGGCTCAAACACTCGGCCGGGAATTGTGTGGATCGCGTCGTTCCCGAAATCGGGTAACACGTGGGTCCGCACCTTCTTGCACAACATTGCGAAGCTGATCGGCGGCGAGGATGACGCTCAAGACATCAATGCGATGGGGCGATTCTCGACCTGGGAGATTCGCAAGCCGAATTACACCGAGGCGCTCGGGTTCGAGCCGACCGATTCACATCGCAACGAGATCGCTTCGGTCCGCCACAAGGTGCAGCAACGCATCGCCGACGAACACGACGGACTCGTCTTCATCAAGACGCACCAGGCCCTGGTGATGGATCGCGGCACCTCCACCATCAACTTCGCGGCGACGTCTGGAGCGATTTACATCGTGCGCAATCCGCTCGACGTCGCGATTTCATACGCTCATCACATGGGTCGTTCGATCGACGAAACGATCGAATCGATCGGCACCCGCGACATCGAGACCGTGGTGACGGACATAGCCGTGTATGAGGTTTATGGCTCCTGGAGCCAGCACGTGCACAGCTGGACGCACAAGCCGCATCCCGCGATCCATGTCATGCGTTACGAAGACATGGTCGCCGCGCCTGCCGAACATTTCGGGCGACTGGTGCGCCACCTTCTCCTCGACACCACGGCAGCGGAGATTGCCGAAGCCATCGACCGTTGCTCGTTCGACAAACTCAGGGCGCAAGAGGAACGCGACGGCTTTCGCGAAAGGCCGGAAGTGTCGCAGCGATTCTTTCGCGAGGGACGGCCCGGCCAATGGCGCGAGAGTTCTCACGCCGGCACAGATCGACCGCATCGTGCGCGACCATGGCGAGCAAATGGCCCGGTTCGGCTACCTGCCGTGACGTCCGTGCCTTGGCGTAGCGGCGGCTAGAACCGACGCGCCCCCGAGCGACCGGAACCACCTCGGGGATGCCGGCGGCCAGCATCACGAAAGTGATAAACTTCTCATTTATCTAAGTATTTGGGCTTTCGGGTAAGGAGCGTGCCGCTGCAGCTTGGTTGGGGATGAGTTCGAACGCGGATTGACGCGCGATCGCCAGTCAGTGCGGCCTGCGTCGGGCGTCGAAAGTTTGCGTAGTGTGGAGTTCAAGGTACATGTCGCAGCCCTCAACCTTTTGGCGAATCGACGCGTCTGGTGACTGGAACACGGGTACAAACTGGCTCTCGGGAAATATTCCTCGTGACGCCGACGATGTCAGCCTGACGCCCAACGACGGCAATGCCGCTGCGTTCACCGTAACGTATGGCGACGCTGGCGGTGTCACCGATCCGACCGGCACCATCGACAGCCTGGTGGCGCCGTCGTTCGCCACTTTCGCGTTCGACAGCGGCTCGCTCACGATCACCAACGCCATGATGTTCGGCGGCGCCGTCGACATGAGCGGCGGCACGCTCACCATTGGCGACGCCATGACCGTCAGCGATGCCGTCGATATGAGCGGCGGCATACTCATCATCCAAGGCGGCGACGGCACAACGTCCGAGATCGACGGCACCTTCAATTTAACCGGCGGCACCATCGAGATCGACAATTCGGAATTGGATCTCGCGGGCGCAGCCACTCTCTCGGGCAGTGGCACGGTCTCAGGCACCGGATCACTCTATCTCACCGGCACTGGGACACTGACGATCGATCCCGGTGCCACGATCTCTACCGCCCAACTCGAACTCGGCGTCGGGTCGAACGACGCCGGCGCGACGACCACGCTCAACGCCGACTTCGACTATTTCGGCGCATTCCTGATCGACAACGAGATTAGTGACTTCACCTTGCCGCCTCCGGCCGGCGGCCTCGATATCGCAACGCTGAACCTCAACGGTCATACGTTGACGCTCGACGGGCCATCGAACCTCAACGGCGAGATCGCCGGCCCCGGGTCAGTCGTCATCGACAACACGGCGTCGATCGACAGCTATCTCGCCTTGACCGGGACAGCGATCCTTGAAGTCGAAGGCCAGCTTGCGGACAACGGCGTATTTTGGCTCGGCGCGACCGCGAGCGATGCGCCGGAGCTGTTGATCGATCAGGGCGGCGAGTTCGACTTCGACACCACCGGAACGATCTATAACGCGACGGGTCTCCTCGACAACGCCGGCAACTTCAAGGTGGCGCCCGAAGTTGACGCCACAGTCGACGATGCTTTCACCAATACCGGCACAATCGACATCGCCGACACTGCAAGCCTGACACTGAACAACGGCAGTGCCGACTTCGGCGGCATTGCCAAGGACGGCGGAACCCTCAACTTCACCGGGGGAACGTTCGATCTCGATCCGGCTCTCGTCATTACCATCGGCGCATGGAACGTCGACGCTGCGACGGTCAATCTCGCAGCGAACCTCAGCTATGGCGGCACGTTCGCCAGCAGCGGCACGCTCGATCTCAATCAATGGACTCTAACGCTATCCGACGGCGCTTCGCTCGCGGGGACCATTAGCGGCTCCGGCTCTGTAACCATCACCGGCACCGCCAATATCGACGCGGCGCTGACGAACGATGCAACGATCACACTGCAAAATCACGCCAGCCTGACCGCATCTGCCGCTGTCCACGGCCAAGGAACGATTTCCATCGATGGCACGAGCGAGGCAGACTTTACGGCGCCAGTCGACAGCGGCCAGACCATCGACCTTGTTGCAGGCTCCAAAATCGAGATCGAGGACCTCACGAGCGCTGGTCCCAATGGGACCCAGCACCAGGACTTCAACGCGACGATCGCCGGCGCCACGACGCAGACGACGATCCTTCTGTCCGACAGCGGACTCGGCCAGTACGATGCGATCGACGGCTATCAACTGTCCGACGTCGGCGGCAACACGATCGTGACCCTGACGGACGGCGGCGCCGCGGTCGGAAGCCTCACCCTTGCTGGCCTCGCATATACTGGCATCGAAATCGGGCCGGGATCGCTCGGGACGACGGAGATCACGGTCGAGACCCCCTGCTACTGCCCCGGCACGCTCATCCTGACCGACCGCGGCGAGGCGCCGATCGAGACACTCAGCATCGGCGACAACGTCATCACGCGATCAGGCGCGGTGCGGCCGATCAAATGGCTTGGGCGCCGCAGCTATTCCGGCCGCTTCATCCTCGGCCGCCGCGACATCCTGCCGATCTGCATCAAGGCGGGCGCGCTCGCCAACGGACAGCCGCGGCGCGACTTATGGATATCGCCGCATCACGCGATGTTCATCCACGGCGTGCTGATCGAGGCAAAGGATCTGGTCAACGGGGTCTCGATCATGCAGGCGGAGCGCGTTGACATGGTCGAGTACCTCCATATCGAGCTTGATAGCCACGACATCATCATTGCCGAAGGCGCGTTGTCCGAAAGCTTCATCGACGACGACAGCCGGCAAATGTTCCACAACGCCCACGAATATGCCGCTCTCTATCCCGATGCGCCGCGCATCGAAGCCCGCTTCTGTGCGCCCGCCGCAGCGACGGATACGAAGTTGAGGCCGCGCGCCGGCGCATCGCCGAACGGGTTGGACTTTTCCCGGCGAAGGCCGACCGCAACGTGGCCCTGCGCGGCTTCATCGACGCCATCACGTCGCGCGCCGTCTCCGGCTGGGCGCAGAACATCGATCATCCCGAAGCGCCGGTCTGCCTCGACATAATCGCGGGCGGCCGGTTGATCGGCCGCGTGCTGGCCAATCGCCATCGGGCGGACCTCGAGCGGGCCGGCCTCGGCAGCGGTCGGCATGGTTTTGAGTTTGCGCCGACGGGCGGATTGAACTGTCCTGCCGCAATGATTGAGGTGCAGCGCTCGCACGATGGTGCGTCACTCAACCGCTCGGTGAATGATGCGCCAGAGGTCACGCAACGTTGCCCTGCCAGGAGGTGACCTCCGACCGGCGGCTTACCTTACACGTGCTGCGCAACGCCCACATAGCGCCAGCGACGCCCGTCGTCGTCGACACCAGATTCCATCAAAAGTCCGGCCGCTGCGCTTGCGGAGGTTCAACCGGGTTTTCTTTGAAGGGGTCGATATTGTTCTCGGCGCAGATGGTTTCCAGCCAGACGTTGCTGTCCCTGCGCCAGCGCTTGGTCATATGCATGGGTTCGTTGAACGTGCCCTCGTCCTCGATCTTGACGAAGGCCTCCAGGAACTTGTTGTCTGCCGTGACCTTGAAGCGTTCCGTCACGTGCAGCTTTTCAGTGTGCGGGGTGCGGTACATGTCAATGAAGCTCAAAGCGTGGGCGCGGAGGCCGATGGTATCGACGACCAGTTCACCATTCTCGTAACGGCCGATCGACTCGCCATACCAGGAGGGATTCACCTGCTCCGAATGGTGGTCGGTCATGTAGATGCGGCGCACCCATTGATCGCGCTGCCAAATCATCCACACCTCCTCGGGCGTCTGAATGAAATACACCGGTTCTGACGTCCAAAGCAGTTGACCGGGCACGCCTCCTGGCCAGCAGCGCGATTGGGCCAGGAACGGAATCGCGACCTTGCCAGAAAGAACCTCCTCATTCGACAGGCGCATCTGCTCGGCCGCCCAGGGCTTGAGGATCGGGTCTTTGTAGTTGCCGAGCGCGGGCGTCGGCCTGCCGGTTTCGTTGCCACGCAGCGGATAGTCGGGATGTTGCTTGATCGGCCCACGCAGCCCGGCGGGTGGGTCGAACCAGCCGGTGCCGTAGCGTGCGATTCCACCGTTTATGTTCAACGGTGTCCAGGCAAAACCGCTCGACGAGCCAAGATCGGAAATCTTCTCGGGCGTCTGGGCGAAGACGTGACCGCTGACGCAAGCGAAAATGGCGACGCCGGCAGCAAGCCCGGCCCACTTTGCGCCGCGCGAACGCGGCCTGCGGACGGACTTCAACGCGAAGGATGAGATCATCTGCTCCCCCATCTGCAGAAATTGTCTTGACCGTTCGTCGCGGCGGATCGCCATCAGGTCACGTTGTGACCTTGGTATCCCTATCTCTTGACTTGGTATCGCGTGCATTCGCCACAATAATCTCGAGAGACGGTATCGGCAAACAGGTCGTCAGACGTTTGGCGGACGAGGTTAAGCTCGGAGGCAACGCTGCCGCGCTTCCACACCGGGTAGCCCTGGGGGGCTCAAGACCGAACGTGCACATGGCCACGAGCGGTTCCGCAGGGCTGTCGCATGGCCTCTGGCGCCAGATCTATTGCGTCTGAGCGACTGAGCCGAGCTTGGTCATCCACAAGCCATCCAACCGGCGGCTGAGTTACGGTGACATCGCTGCATTCGCGCACCCGCGGAATTACCGACGATCGAAGACAAGGATCTGAAAGTGCCCGCGGCATTCAGCTTCATTGGCAAAGACGTGCCGGGCCGTGATGTGCCGCTGAAGGTCACTGGCGCCGCACGATATGGCATCGACGTCCAGGTGCCTGGAATGGACTTTGCCGCAGTGCTGCATTCGCCCTAAGAGGGCGGCAAGCCAGAAATGGTGGATGATGCGGCGGTGCGCCAGATGCAAGGCATCAGCGAGGTCGTCCGGCTGCCAGAGGCCGTCGCGGTGGCAGGCCTCCCGGTAGACACAACACAAGCAGCCAAGAACAAGCTTCGCGTGACCTGGAGCGCGGCTCCCGCAGCACAACTCGACTCGACAGTGAGCACGCACTCGATGAATTTGGAGTGAAAGCGCGGAACAAGCACCGCCACGGCGAAGCCAATCGACCGGTCGGCAACGCGCCCACGGTGATACAGAATGCGTACACCGTATTCCGAAGCGAGATGTATCGCACCCGCTATGTTTATCACGGCGATTATGCTCGCCACGTCGCCGTTGACCCGACGAGTTCGGTCAAGAATCCGCCGCGCAAGAAGGGTCCGGCTTCATAGCCCGGACCGAGGAAGATGTTTGCCAGATGCGAGAAGCGCTGACCGATCGGCACACGTCAGCGGGTATGGCTCGATGTGATTTTGTATTCCGGTTTGCGTCGCGGCGATGCGGCGCTCTTCGGCCGCCCTCATGTTCGCAACGGCATCGGTCGCATCAAGGTCGAGAAGGCCGATGAATTGATCACGGTCGATGCGATGCCGGCGCTATACACCAGGAGTGCTGATCGGGGACCGCATGGGGCGCGAAGCTGGGCGCCTTCTGTTGAACGATGAGCGAACAGGCACCTAAGCGGCAGGTGCGGGCGCCGGAACGAAAAAGAAAATGAAATCAACGCTATTTTTTCGAGATGGTGCGGTCGAGAGGACTCGAACCTCCACGAGTTGCCCCACTAGCACCTCAAGCTAGCGCGTCTACCAATTCCGCCACGACCGCATCGGGGAGGACGCCGTGCCGAAAGGCCAAGGCGTCTAGGCAACGGCGCAGGATGTAACAAATCGTTGGTCGCGGTACAAGGGCGGCCGGACCGGGCGGAGGGTATCGACGCCCGAAACGTTTTCCCGCTTTATACCAGGTCCTTACGGCGCCCCCTGCCCCGCAATGGCTCGGCCCGCCGCCCGCGATGCGCCTAGCGAACGCGACCGTCGGGCGGGCGCGGCAGCATTTCCTTCACCTCGACGGCGACGCGGTTGCCGTTGACCACCACGAGGCCGGAGGCGATCGGCATGTTGTTGGCGAGGATTCGCACCTCGTCGTCCTCCGTCGCGTCGAGCTCGATAATGGCGCCGCGGCCAAGCCTCAGCACCTGATGGATCGGCATGGACGCGGAGCCGAGGACAACCGATATATCGACGGAACACTTTTCCAGGATGGACACAGGGATGTCCTTGCGGTTCGTGACGTCAGGTGATGCGGAGCGCCGATCCCGGATGCCGCCGGGCGACCCTCATCGCCTAGGTGGCACAAACATGGTTAGCGAATGATTAAGACCCGCGAGGCGATCGCGGCGGCGCCGCGACCATTGCCGGCTGCCGCGCCGATCGGCTGGCGCGTCGAGTCGGCTCCGGTCGACTACGAGCGCGCGCTTGCCGTCATGGAGGGGCGCGCCGCCGCCATTGCTGCGGACACCGCCGGCGAACTCGTCTGGCTGATCGAGCATCCGCCGCTCTATACGTCCGGCACGAGCGCGCGCCGCGAAGACCTGCTCTCCGCCCGCTTCCCCGTCTTCGTGGCCGGCCGCGGCGGCCAGTTCACCTATCACGGCCCCGGCCAACGCGTCGCCTACGTGATGCTCGACCTCAAGCGGCGCGGTGCCGACGTGCGCCGCTTCGTTGCCGATCTCGAAGAATGGTTGATTCGCACGCTTGCGGGGTTCGGCATCGCGGGCGAGCGGCGCGAGGACCGGGTCGGAGTGTGGGTGCGCCGTCCCGGCGAGGGTCGCGAGGACAAGATTGCCGCGATCGGCATCCGCGTGAAACGCTGGGTGAGCCTGCACGGGATCAGTCTCAACGTCGATCCGGACCTCGGGCATTTCAACGGCATCGTGCCCTGTGGCGTCGCCGATCCGCGTTATGGCGTGACAAGCCTCGCCGCGATCGGCCACGCGGCCACGCTTCGCGATGTCGATGCCGTCCTTCGGCGTGAATTCGAAGCGGTCTTCGGCCCGGTGGTCGAGGAGCCCTCCATCTAGGCGGGCTTGAAGGCGCGATTCGTAGCCCGGATGAGCCAACGGGTCCCGCCTCCGGCGGGCCCGATGACAGGCTCCGCGACATCCGGGGAAGACGTTTCCACCTTGCACGTCTGACCCGCATGTCGCTGCGCTCATGCGGGCTACGGGAGGGCTTCAAGAAACCCGGGCGCGGGGTGGAACGTTTCCCTATGATCCGAGATCAACCGATCGGGCTGATGGAGACCGAATTGGCCAAATCGAGACCCACGCGCACATCGTCGAAAGCCAAAGCTTCATCGAAGGCTAAACCTTCGCGACGGAAGGCGAAGCTCGCGCACGCGACATCGAAGCCCGCCCGATCCAAGGCCGCCAAATCCACAAGCGCCAAGTCCACAAGCGCCAAGTCCACAAAGGCCGGCTCCGCCAAGGCCCGGTGGGCGCAAACGTCCGTAAAAGAAACGTCCGCCAAAGCGAAATCCGCGAAAGTCAGCTCCGCCAACAACAACGCGAAGCTTGCGGATTACGAGGCCAAGCGTGACTTTGCCAAGACCGCAGAACCGCGCGGCGTCGGCAAAGTCGCGGCCTCCAAGCGGCTGCGCTTCGTGATCCAGAAGCATGACGCAACGCGTCTGCATTACGACTTCCGCCTGGAGCTCGACGGCGTCTTCAAGTCCTGGGCGGTGACGCGGGGACCGTCGCTCGATACCCACGACAAGCGGCTCGCCGTCGAGGTCGAAGACCACCCGCTCGACTACGGCGATTTCGAAGGCACGATTCCCAAGGGTCAATACGGCGGCGGCACGGTCCAACTTTGGGATCGCGGCTACTGGGAATTCGAGGGATCAGGCTCCCCCGAAGAGGCGCTGCGCAAGGGTGACCTGAAGTTCACGCTCGACGGCAAGCGCCTCAAGGGCAGCTGGGTCCTGGTGCGCATCCGCGGCGACAAGTTCAACAGCAAGCGCAACAACTGGCTTCTCATCAAACACCGCGACGAGTTCGCAACCGAAGGTCATGGCGATGCCATTCTGGAGGACGACCGCTCCGTCGCCTCCGGCCGGCCGATGGCCGCGATTGCGGCCGGCAAAGGTCGTGCACCGACGCCGTTCATGAGCACTGGGAGCGCCAAGCACGGCGCAGATGCAGTGTGGAATTCGAACCAAGGCTCCGCCCACGAGGAGCGGGCGAAGAGGACGCTCAACCGATCAGCGGCAGCGAGCCCGTCGGCGGCGACTGTCCGATCGGCGGTGAGCGATCCCCCTCCCCGGGCCACGAGAGCGGGAGGGAAGACCGCACGGCCGATGCCGAACTTCATCGCGCCGCAGCTCTGCACTCCGGTCGAGCGCCCGCCGGCTGGCGAGGGATGGGCGCACGAGATCAAGTTCGACGGTTACCGCATCCAGATGCGTGTCGAGGATGGCGTCGCAATGTTGCGGACCCGCAAAGGCCTCGACTGGACCGCGAAATTCGCGGCGATCGCCGAGGCCGGCGACCGCCTGCCGGACTGCATCCTCGACGGCGAAATCGTCGCGCTCGATAATGAAGGCCGGCCCGATTTCGGCGCGTTGCAAGCCGCGCTCGCGGACGGAAAAACCGAAAACCTCATCTTTTTCGCGTTCGATCTCCTGTTCCGCGGCAATGACGATGTGCGCCGGCTGCCGCTATCGGAGCGAAAGAAACAGCTGCGCGCTCTGCTCGACGCTCACAAGCAAACAGCGCCACGAATCCGCTTCGTCGAGCATTTTGAGACCGCCGGCGATGCGGTGCTGCGCTCCGCATGTCAAATGTCGCTCGAAGGCATCGTGTCGAAGCGGCTCGACGCGCCCTATTCATCCGGACGCGGCGACACCTGGATGAAGGCGAAGTGCCGCACGGGGCACGAGGTGGTGATCGGCGGCTGGAGCGAGGAAGACGGCCGGTTTCGCTCGCTCCTCGTCGGCGCACGGCGGGGCGACGAGCTCGTTTATCTTGGCCGCGTCGGCACCGGCTACAGCCAGGCGACGGTCGCGAGAATCTTTCCGCGCATCAGGGCACAGGAGGCGCGCGAGAGCCCGTTCACCGGCGCCAATGCCCCGCGCCGCGAGCGCGGCATCCACTGGACGAAGCCGGTGCTGGTTGCGGAGATCGAATTTGCGGGCTGGACCACCGACGGGATGGTGCGTCAGGCAGCCTTCAAAGGCATGCGCGAGGACAAGCCCGCCGAAGAGGTCGAGGTGGAAACGCCGGCGCCCGCCGCGGCAACGCCGCTCCGCGTTCCGAAACCCCACGCATCCAAGCACGCATCCAAACACGCATCCAAGACGGCCGGCGGCCGTACCGAAGCGGCCTCGGTCGTGATGGGCGTCACGATCAGCAAGCCAGACAAGGCGCTGTGGCCTGACGACGGTGAAGGCGCGCCGATCACCAAGCTTGACCTCGCCCATTACTACGAGGCGGTCGGCCCCTGGCTCATCGCGCACATCAAAGGCCGACCGTGCTCGATCATTCGCGCACCGGACGGCATCGGCGGCGAGCTCTTCTTCCAGCGCCACGGCATGCCCGGCCAATCCAGCCTGCTTGAGCTGACGATCGTCTCTGGCGACCGCAAGCCTTACGTCCAGATCGACCGCGTCGAAGGCCTCGCCGCGGTTGCGCAGTCGGCCGGCGTCGAGCTTCATCCGTGGAATTGTCAGCCCGGCAAGCCCGACCTGCCGGGACGCTTCGTGTTCGATCTCGATCCGGCGCCCGACGTTTCCTTTGACCAGGTCGTGGAAGCCGCCCAGGAGATCCGCGTGCGGCTCGAGGCCGTGGGTCTTGCAGCCTTCTGCAAGACCACCGGCGGCAAGGGGCTTCACGTGGTGACGCCGTTCACTTCGGCGCCGACGCCCGACTGGCCCACGGCAAAGGCCTTCGCTCGTGATCTCAGCACCGCGATGGCCGCCGACAGCCCGGACCGCTATCTCGTCAACATGGCGAAGAAACAACGCAACGGCCGCATCTTCCTCGACTATCTGCGCAACGACCGCATGTCGACCGCGGTCGCCGTGCTGTCGCCGCGCGCGCGGGCGGGCGCCCCGGTGTCGATGCCGCTCACCTGGAGCCAAGTCAAGAAGGGCCTCGATCCGAAACGATTCACGCTGCGGACGGCGCCGGCCCTGTTGCAACGCTCGGCGGCGTGGACGGACTACGACGATGCCGCGCGCTCGCTTGCCGATGCGATCAAGCGGTTCGGTGGACGCCCGCGGCCAGCGTAACGATTTGAGAGCGCCGGTCGCAGATAATTGTTGAGTTGGTCCAGATCGCTCCTCGCTAGTTGTCGTCATCGTCCGGGTTGACCGGGCGATCCAGTAACCCGCGGCTCAGAATTTTGAGACAGAGCATCCACCGCTAGTTCGGTGGTTACTGGATGCCCGCTTTCGCGGGCATGACCAAGAAGGGTGTGGTGAATCTCGTAGCGAACGCCACGCAAAGCGTGCGTCCCCCCGTCTCCTCAATTCCGTCAAACTCACCCGTTCTAAGCGCGCCGCAACAGGATTTCCTTTGTTGTTTTTCGCGCGCAGAGGCGCGGCCTTATTTTTCGATGAAGACGCTGCTGCAACCCAATCGGCTGGTGCTGATACCCGAAACCGACGAAGAACGCCTCGCGCTCGCCGCGTGGCGCTCGGAGCACGATGATTTTGCGTTTGCGATGCAGCCTAATTCCGGAACCGGAGCGACGTTGGCGGCGCTCGGGCCGCGGCTCGAGGCGTGCCGCGAGCCGATCAACGTCACCAGCATGAGCCCCGAACCGATCCGGCTGATTGCGAATTTCGCGCCGACGCCGTTCGAGCTCGACGGGACCCGCTACAACTGCGTCGAGGCGTTCTGGCAAAGCTTGCGATTTCCTGTTGACGAGCGGCCGTCGATAGCCCGCCTCGATGGTTCGGCTGCGAAGCGCGAGAGTTCGCGACAGCCCTACGGCACTCACGTGATATATCGCGGAGAGACGGCGCCGGTCGGCGCCTATGAGCATTGGCAACTGATGCGCCGCGCATGCCAGGCCAAATTCCAACAGAACGGCGATGCGCTCGATGCTTTGCTGGGTACCGGCGAGCGGCCCCTCATCCATGTCGTGCGCCGCGACAGCCGGACCATTCCCGGCGTCATCATGGCCGGCATCTGGATGGACGTGCGTGCGCGGGCGCGCAGGGGCGGTCTCTGGTTGAGCTAACGCGCGATCGAAGCGACCTGATAGGAGACCTCGCGCGCCGACAGGCAGCGCCCGATGACGCCCGCCATGCGCGGCGCCGCGTACGGGCTGAACGCGCCCTCGCATCCCACCGGCAGCGCCTGGCGAGCGACCGGCGCGCGCGAACGGTCGGCGTTGTCTTGATTGCCCGCCGAGAACACACGCTCGGCAATGATCGTCGTCTGGCTCCTTGGATCGACCCGATAAATCACGTTGCCGTTTCGATCGCGGACCGTAATGGCCGACACAGCCGGGGCCGCGAGTTCTATCGCGGCGAAGTCCGCGCGCGGCCCACCGCCCGGAAGCGCGAACGGCAGCCATAATCGGTCGCTCTTGCGCGCGCTGTCGGCGCTCACGTGCGTCGATAGTCTCGTCCCGTCGTTCGGACCATGAGCAGCGTCGGCCGCAAGCAAAGCGGCGCCCGCGAGAAGGCAGACCGAGCCGGCACACAATCCAATCAGAACAGCGCGCATCATAAATCCCCCGTGTCCACGGATGCAGATAGCGCGAAGAGGGAAAAACTCGGGGCTGGCGTCCCCACACGGCCAAACAAACGAGCGGCCATCGGAAATGTTCCCAATAGGTTAAATCAATCGCACGAGGCATCACCGCAATGTGATTCAAGACAATCGCAATTTGCGCAGCGCGTGTTGCACGTCGTGTAAGACGTGGGTGGCCGGGACGGGCCCGGCCATGACGATGAAATGCACTTCAGGGCGCGCTAGATGCGGCCGATCAGCGCCAGGATCACGACGACAACCAACACCAGCCCGAGGATGCCGCCCGGTCCATAGCCCCAGCTGGAGCTGTAGCCCCAGGTGGGCAATGCGCCGACGAGCAATAGAATGAGAATAACGATCAGGACGGTCGAAAGCATTTGCGTAATCTCCGTGTAGCATTTGGTTCGTTTGAAAATTCTGCATCGAACCAAAAGTTCCCGTTTGGCGCAGCGCAAAACCTTGCTGCGGAGCGGGATAATTCCTCGTGATGCAGCACGAGACGGCGCGCGCAGCGACACGGCGGTTCAAGTTTCCATTGGAGCGTGGCAACCAACTCGCAAGCTAAAGCGTTGGTTTGGGGGCATCTAATTCCTGCGTGGGGCCGCCAACCTGGAGCGCTTCAATGTGCGACTACAGCCTGCAAAATGTCCGCTCCCGGCCTGCCAAGGTCGGAGACAGACTAGTCACCCGCGACTTCGGCACCGGCACACGGGGTTTTGCCGCGCCTGAAGACAAAGCCGTTGCGGTTTGCGTTCTTCCCGGGACGGAAATTGCCTTCGCCCAGGAGCTTGTCGTGCCTGCCTGGGGCTTCCTGCGGCTGGTGACGAGCCGCCACACATACAAGACGGCGATCTTTCGCCAGATCAACAAGGATGTGCCCCATTATCATCACGATGCCCTGGAATTTCCGGATGGGCGCACCGTGTTGCTGACGGGTCTGCCGGAAGGCAAGCATGCGACAGTCCTCCAGCTCCCGGCACAGGCGAGAACGCGAGCGGAAGCTGAGTCGCGAACGCGCGTGCCCTACCTCGGCTGAGCGAGAAAGCAAAGAGGCGACGACAGGCGTCGGCAGACCACCACCAGCTTCGGCAACGCCGTCCCACCGACGGCGTTTGTTGAGGCGCGGTCATTTTTTGGCGAACCGACTGGTTCGCCATTGGCGCTTGTGAACTGAGCGAGAGCGGGCTCGCGACATTTCCGGCAAACGTTGTTTCGGACACAGCTGTTTGCGACAACACCACGCCGAACGAGGGGCCATTCCATGTCTACCGACCGTAGCGCACACGCGAAGGCCGTCCACGTCGAGGAGGTGCCCCAGGCGCTGCATATTGCGGCCGAGGGCATCGCACCGACGCCACACAGCACGCTGAAATACGGCGACACCTTCGTAGTGCTGGACCATCATGGCGACATCGGAACATCCGACGGTCCGGACGGCCTTTTTAACAACGATACGCGCTACCTTTCGCGGCTCGAGCTTTTGATCAACGGCCGGCACCCTGTGCTGCTGGGCGTTAACGCGCGCGACGACAATACGCTGCTGACCATCGAGCTCACCAACCCGCAGATGGTCTTCGATGGCAACATCGTGTTGCAGCAGCACGCCCTGCATGTCGTGCGGACGATCTATCTTTGGCAGAACGAAGCCTATCAGCGCTTCGCGATCCGCAACTACGGTGAAGTGCCGGTTGGGCTCGAACTCACCATAAATTTCGACAACGATTTTGCCGATCTTTTCGAGGTGCGCGGCGCGCGGCGGGCCCGACGCGGCACCGTCACGCGCAGCGTCGACAGCCCGGCGCAAGCGAGCCTCATTTACCAAGGGCTCGACGGCAAAACCCGCAGCACCAAGCTCGTGTTTGACCCCGCGCCGGCGACATTGACAGCAAAATCGGCGACCTACCGCATTCGCCTCGAGCCGCACGACCACGTGCCGATCTTCCTGACCGCAAGCTGCAACCGGCCGCGTGACTATCGACCGGCTACGTTTTTGCGCGGACTGCTGGCGATCCATCGCGAGCGCGAGCGCGACAACCGCAGTTGCACGACGGTCGAAGCCTCAAACGACATCTTCAATGAGGTGCTGTGCCGGTCGATGGCCGACCTCCACATGCTGATGACCGAGACGCCGCAGGGTCCCTACCCTTACGCCGGCATTCCCTGGTACTCGACGACGTTCGGCCGCGACGGCCTGATCACGGCGATGCAAATGCTGTGGTTCGATCCGAGCGTGGCGCGCGGCGTGTTGCGGCGCCTCGCGCACTACCAAGCCACGACCGAAGACCCGGAAGCCGACGCCCAACCCGGCAAGATTTTGCACGAGATGCGCGGCGGCGAGATGGCGAGCCTCAAGGAAATTCCCTTCGGCCTCTATTACGGCAGCGTCGATTCAACGCCGTTGTTCGTGCTGCTCGCAGGCCTCTATGCCGAGCGCACCGGTGACTACCAGACATTGATAGAGCTGTGGCCCCACATCGAGGCCGCACTGAAATGGATTGACGGACCCGGCGATCCCGATGGCGACGGATTTGTCGAATACCGACGTGCGAGCGAGCACGGTCTTGCCAACCAGGGCTGGAAGGATTCCTTCGATGCCATTTTTCATGCGGATGGCCATCTCGCAGATGGCGACATCGCATTGGTCGAGGTACAGGGCTATGTTTACGCTGCCAAGCAAACCGCAGCACGATGCGCGCGACGGATCGGACGGGAAGCGCACGCCCGACGGCTCGCAGCCGAGGCGCAACTGCTCGCCGAACGATTCGAGGCCGCATTCTGGTGCGCCGACCTGAAGACCTATGCGCTGGCGCTCGATGGCGCCAAGAACGCCTGCTGCGTACGCAGCTCCAACGCCGGCCAGGTGCTCTTTGGCGGCATCGCCGATGCGACGCGGGCGGCGCTCGTCGCGTCCGATCTGATGCGGCCGCGCTTTTTCTCGGGGTGGGGCATTCGCACGATCGCCAAGGGCGAGCCGCGTTATAATCCGCTCTCCTACCATGACGGCTCGATCTGGCCCCATGATAACGCGCTGATTGCGCTGGGCCTCGCGCGCTACGGATTGAAGGATCCGGTCGAGCGCGTGTTCACCGCACTCTTCGACGCCGCGGCCTATATGGATCTGCGGCGATTGCCTGAGCTGTTTTGCGGATTGCAGCGCCAGTCCGGCCGCGGTCCGACGCTTTATCCGGTGGCATGTGCGCCGCAAGCATGGGCAAGTGCAACGCCATTCACATTGATCGAAGCGGCGCTTGGACTGGAGTTCGATTCCGGTGCAAACGAGATTCGCCTGCGAAATCCCCGCCTGCCGCCATTCCTTGACGAGATGCTGCTGCGCAATGTGACGCTAGGCGACGCGAGCGTCGATCTCATCGTACGCCGTCACGGGGACAACGTGTCTGTTGCAATACCCCGGCGTCGTGGCGACGTGCAGGTTTCAGTGATCTGCACCAGTTGATACAGCGGGTTCCCACGACAGTTAATCTCGCGGATTCCTACGACGCATCACCGATTAGAGCTGCGAAAGTAGCGGAGCGATCGACGCTGCGGCAAACCACGTGCGAAGTATGTCTCAATCGCACCCTTGGAACTCTTCCGGACGCTGGATCAGAAAGCCGCCTCGGAACTTAGTATGCGCTGCGCGCTTATGGTGTTGAGACTTAATGTTTCGATGCGGGAGGTTCCATGCGCGATAAGGGTAGCGTGGCCGCGGCGGCGCTGATTTTGGTTGCCCTCGCGTGCACTGTGCTCTACGCCACCGCTCAAGATAATCCTCCGCGACCGAACACTGCGGAACAACCATCCGGGAACGCATCGCCCGGGGAACCCACGGTCACTGTCCTCGATCGTCAGGACGCAGAGGGAATACTGGGCCGGGAAGTGCGTGGTAGTTCCGGCGAAAACATGGGTCGCATCGTTGACGTCATTGTCGACCGGAGCGGACAGGCTCGGGCCGCGATCATCGACTTCGGTGGGTTTCTTGGCGTCGGCAGCCGCAAAATCGCGGTGGACTGGAAGGCGCTGAGTTTTCCGCCGGCAACCCAGAAGATCGATCGAGTCACGCTGGAGCTGAGCAAAGACCAGGTTCGGGCCGCACCGGAATACAAGCCGGACAAGCCGATCGTCGTGCTCGGACCTTCCGGCAGCCTCGAATCGCTTCCGCTGCTGCCATGATCTCGTTCGGGGATATGCAAAACGGGGGAACAGGCAACTGTCTGGAAAGTCTTTACGACGCATCCGCAATGATTCCGAACCAGGTGTGACGCCCGCAGCAGGCGAGCCGATCCTCAGCGTCGTGTCCTCGGCCGTGGATCAGGATGCCTCGTCGCAGCATCCCAAAGTGCTCCGGACAGATCTTCCCCCGGACTCCGGTGCGCCGGCCGATCCCGAGATGCCGCCAAGGCATCCGTCGACGCGCAGCCTGCGTGGGCTCGATTGGTTCATTTTCTTCGTTGCCGACGTGCAAACGGGCTTCGGGCCGTTCGTCGCCGTATATCTGACCGCACAAAAATGGACCCAGGTCGATATCGGCCTGATGCTGACGGTCGGCGGCCTCGTTTCGCTGGTCGGACAAATGCCGGGAGGCGCCATCGTCGACGCGGCCCGCTCGGAACGGCTGGTCGCCGGCATCGCGGTCGCAATCATCGCGGCGAGCGCCCTTGCCTACGCGCTCTGGCCGATATTTCCGGTGATCCTCCTCGCCGCAATCGCCCATTCCTGCGCGAGCTGCGTGCTGGGGCCGGCGATGGCTGCGATCAGTCTCGGCCTCGTCGGACACCGCGGGATTGGCGAACGGCTCGGGCGCAATGCGCGTTTTGCGGCGCTCGGCAACGGTGTCGCCGCGGCGGCAATGGGCGCATCCGGATACTTTTTATCGGCGCGGGCCGTGTTCTTTGTCACGGCCGCCTTGCTCGGCCCGGCGTTGCTCGCATTGCGGCGTATCGCGACCAAGGAAATCGACCCTACTTCCGCCCACGGCGGTATGGCGGAAAGCCCCCCACCGGCCCATGCCATATCCGTCTCGCAGCTGCTGCGAAGGCGTCCGCTGCTGATCCTTGCCGGCTGCGTGATGCTGTTTCATCTCGCCAACGCCGCGATGTTACCGCTGATGGGCAGCGTGCTGACCACGCGATCCAGCAATTGGGCAACGGCCTTGATCGCCGCGTGCATCGTCGCGCCGCAGGCGATCGTTGCGATATCATCGCCCTGGGTTGGCCGGAAAGCACAGAGCTGGGGCCGCCGGCCGCTGCTGCTCGCGGCATTCGGGGCCTTGGCGTTGCGCGGCATGCTCTTTGCGGTCGTGCACGACCCATTCCTGCTCGTCGCCGTGCAACTTCTTGACGGCGTCGCCGGTGCCGTCCTTGCCGTGACCATCACGCTGACGATTGCCGACGTGACGCAGGGGACCGGTCACTTCAACCTCGGACAGGGCATCGTCGGTACGACGATGGGCGTCGGCGGTGCGCTGAGCACCACGCTTGCGGGCTATGTCAGCGACCGCTTCGGCAGTCCCATTGCCTTTGTGACGCTCGCGGCGATCGCGACGCTGGGGTTCCTTGCGGTCACGAGCTTGATGCCGGAGACCCGTCCGAACAACGTGACCGCCGGGTAATGGAAAAGCGCGCCGCCTTTCGGCCAGCGCGCAAGATTCACTGCGGCTCGGTCTGCGTTGCCTGCAGCGGCGCGCCATCAACCACCAGCTTAAGGTGGAGCCTCGCCTCTCCCATCAGGCGGCGGTAGACCGCGAGATAATCTTCCGCCATCCGCCGCGCGGTAAACCGGCGCTCGAACTCGTGACGAATTCTTTCGCGCGACAGTCGCGGCAACCGGTCGACTGCGCCGATGGCGCCGTTCGCATCCTCGACAATAAATCCGGTCACCCCTTCGTCGACGATCTCGGGAACCGAGCCGCGATTGAAGGCGATCACCGGCGTCCCGCAGGCCATCGCCTCGATCATCACCAAGCCAAAGGGTTCCGGCCAGTTGATCGGCACCAACAGTGCCATTGCGCCGCTCAGGAACTCCGATTTCTCCTCGTCGGTAATCTCGCCGATGAATTCGACCGCGTTTCCGGCCATGAGCGGCTTGATCTCCGACTGGAAATAGTCGCGGTCCATCGGGTCGACCTTGGCGGCGACTTTGAGCGGAATGCCGCAATGTCGCGCGATTGCAATCGCGCGATCGATGCCTTTCTCCGGAGCGATGCGGCCAAGGAAAGCAAGATAGCGCTGCTTGGCCGGTATCGGACGGAGCAGGTCCTGGGGCAGACCGTGATGAACGGTACGTATCCACCCGGCCTGAGGGAGCGGCCGGCGCTGCGCGTCGGAAATTGAAACCACCGGGACCGTCGGAAACGTCGTGAAGACCGGCTGAAGCTCGGGAAGATCGAGGCGGCCGTGCAGCGTCGTCACGAACGGAACCGATTGCCGCGAAAACAGCGAGAACGGGTAATAATCCAGATGAAAGTGAAGACAGTCGAACTCATCTGCTTGCTGGTGCACGCGCTCCAGCATCATCATGTGCAGCGCATTTGCGTCCCGCACCGCGCCATCAAGGCGAAGCGCGCGCGGCCAAACCGGCTCAAGCTTGCCGGACGTTCGTGAATCCCCGCTCGCAAACAGGGTAACATCGTGGCCCAGCGCAACGAGTTCCTCGGTCAGCCAGTGAACGACCCGTTCGGTTCCGCCATAAAGCTTCGGCGGCACCGCCTCTGTTAAAGGGGCAATGTGGGCGATGTGCATCTAGCTCGCTCCTTGTCAGCGGAAGTCGGCGGAAGGCGTGTTGTCGTGGTGAGTTCCGTTCCCAACGTTGCAAACCATCTCGCCGCGATTTGGTTCGCTGGGAACTGGGAACTTAATTTTCCGACGCTTTAGGAACCTTCTCAATTCTGGAGCGTCAACGACCACACAACCTGATGGGCTCCCGATAGATGGATGCCCCCACGGATTCGTTCGGCTCTCACGCGAGACAGCCTCGTGTTCCGCGTCTGATGTGGGGCGTCCCTATGCGGTCGAAAGGGAAGGGTCGGCCTTAATGGAGGATCTCAGTTGTTACCGTGATCGGCCGTTCGCGTTCGTGTTCCGCTTTGTTCGTGGTCGATGGGCGGCGCACGCCGTCATTCTCGCTGCGGTACTGGCAGCCGTCTGCTGCTCGGTCGGCACTCAATACGGCGTCAAGTTTCTGGTCGATACCTTGTCGCTCGGCGGAGAACGCGGCGACAAAATCTGGCTCGCGTTTCTGTTCCTCGTCCTTCTTGTTGCCTCGGACAGCCTCTTCTGGCGGATCGCCGCGTGGATCGGCAATTATTCGTTCGTCGCCGTAACCGGCGACCTGCGACGTGACTTGTTTCGCTATCTGACCGGCCATGCGCCGAGTTATTTCTCCGACCGACTTCCCGGCACGCTCGCGAGCCGCATCAGCGCGACGTCAACCGCCGTGTTCACCATGGAGAACATGCTGGTCTGGAACGTGCTGCCGCCCTGCGCGGCGATGGTCGCAGCGATCGGCTTCGTGGTGACGATCAGCGCGCCGATGGCGGCAACCCTGGCGCTTGTCGGTGGTGCCATGGTCATCACGATGTTCCGCCTCGCCGCCGCCGGACGGCCGCTTCATCACGATTTTGCCGACAAGGCCGCCGTGCTCGACGGGGAAATGGTGGACGTCATCAGCAATATGTCGCTCGTGAAGGCGTTCTGTGCGCTTGGCCGCGAACACCATCGCTACGACGTCACCGTCGAGCGCGAGATGACGGCGCGTCGCCGCAGTCTCCTTTACCTCGAGCGCCTCCGCATCATGCACGCGTCGGTGACGATCGTGCTCACCATCGGCCTGTTGGCGTGGGCCATCGTGCTGTGGCAGCGCGGCGTCGTCACCACCGGTGATGTCGTTCTCACCTGTACGCTCGGCCTTTCCGTACTCCATGCGACCCGCGATCTCGCCGTCGCGCTGGTCGACGTGACCCAGCATGTCGCGCGGCTCGCGGAAGCTCTCTCCATGCTCCTCATTCCTCATGCGCTCCGCGACCATCCGGAAGCCGTGTCGCTTGAGAAGCGCGGCGCCTCGATCGTTTTCGAGAATATTTCGTTTCGCTACTCGGACGGCCGCGTCATCTTCGACAACCTGAGCCTGCAGCTCGAGCGAGGCCAGCGGATCGGTCTCGTCGGTCCGTCGGGCGGCGGCAAGTCGACCCTGTTCGCGCTGTTGCAGCGCTACTACGATCTGCAGGGCGGCCGCATCCTGATCGACGGACAGGATATCGCGCGCGTCACGCAGCACAGCCTGCGCGACGCAATCGCCTTGGTGCCCCAGGATCTCTCGCTGTTCCACCGCTCGGCGATGGAAAACATCCGCTACGGTCGGCCGGAGGCATCGGACGAGGAAGTGTTCGAAGCCGCCCGCGCTGCTAAGTGCCAGGAGTTCATCGCCGCGTTGCCCGACGGCTTCGCGACGGTGGTCGGCGACCGCGGCGTCAAGCTCTCCGGCGGCCAGCGCCAGCGCATCGCCATCGCGCGCGCCTTTCTCAAGGATGCGCCCATCCTGCTGCTCGACGAAGCAACCTCGGCGCTCGACAGCGAGTCCGAGGACGCGATCCAGGACGCGTTGCGCATCCTGATGCAGGACCGCACGGTGATTGCGATTGCGCACCGACTGTCGACGGTGCGCAATTTCGATCGCATCGTCGTCCTGGAGGCCGGACACATCGTGCAGGATGGTCCGCCGGATGCGTTGATGCGCCGCGACGGACTGTATCGGACACTGGTACGGCGCGAAGTGAACCGCCTCTCTCAGCGCGCCGCGTAATTTGGCGCGCCGTAGCCCGGATGAGCGCAGCGATATCCGGGGCAGCGCTTCCATCTCTGGAATCGTCGTTCCCGGATGTCGCTTCGCTCATCCGGGCTACCGAACGTAGGGTGGGCAAAGCGAAGCGTGCCCAACAAATGTGAGAATCTTCGCCCGCACGCGGATTGTTTCGCGCGTTCGACCGTGTCCGAAGTCTGACGGTGGGCACGCTTCGCTTTGCCCACCCTACGAAGTCGGATCGTCGGGAACTGCGACTGCTACTTCGTCGCGATCAGCGAAAAGAGCTCGCCGGGGCGGCGGTAGGCGAGGTCGAGCACCATCGCTTCCTGCATGTCGATCGACTCGACCTTGGCGAGCGGCGGACCCTGCCAGCATCGCTCGATCATCTTCTCCACGGCTTCCGGAGCGCCCGAGATCACCACCTCGACAGCGCCGTCGGCGCGGTTGCGCACCCAGCCCTTGAGCCCGAGCGCCAGCGCCTCGCGCTCGACCCAGACGCGAAAGCCGATCTTCTGTACCATGCCCCGGATCATCAACCGTTTGATGTCGCGGCTTTCATTTGCCATGGACCGTAACCTTCGCCCGCGGCGGTGCCGCGGGAGCGAAGCGGCCCAGCGGCGCCGGCGCGATGCGTGCCAAACCCCGAACGTAGTGGGGCGGCAACCCGGCCTCGCGCGCAGCCATGGTCACCACGCCCATATAACCCGATTTTGGGCGTCCTTGAACACGGCTCGCTGCCACGTAAACGAGCGCCGACACCCGCCGGCGATCCGCGATCACCACCTTGGTGTCGACCCGGTAGAGGCCGGTATCGACATTCTCGTAGGCGTGGAGCGCCGCGAGGTCGCGCGTCGTGAGGCGCCAGAGCACGCCGTGCACCACGCCGCCGCGTGTCGGGACGATTGTTGCGAGCCCGTGGCGCATAATGATGAACCGATGGCCCGGCAGCACCGCGAGCCCCTCGAACCGTGCCCCGGGGCAGCGCCACCCCATCATCATGCGGTTCATGTTTGAACCGTACGCAAAATGCAACATCGCACTCACTCCCCCGGTCGAGGCTGCGCCGGCAGCGCAACGACGCCACCCGACATGGCGCGGGGCACACCGGTGGTGCCCGGAAAGGTGATCGGCAGGCCGCGCAGGCGGCGCACCGCGAGATAAGCAAAGGCCTGGGCCTCGATGGCATCTCCGGCCCACCCGACGGCGGCGGCGGTCTCGACCTTTGCCGGGGCAAGCCGCGCGGCGAGCATCTTGATCAGCGTCGGATTGTTGGCGCCCCCGCCGACGACGATGACGCTCAGGGGCGGCCGCGGCAGATGCGGAACGATACGCGCGACGGCAGCAGCCGTGAGCGCGGTCAGCGTCGCGGCGCCATCGGCGACGTCGAGCCCTGCGACCTCTGCTGCGGCGACCACGAACGCATTGCGGTCGAGCGACTTCGGCGGCGGCGCCGCCAAGAATGGCGCGGCGAGCACGCGCTCCAAAATATCCTCGTGCACCCTCCCCTGCGCGGCCGTGGCGCCATCCTGGTCCCAAGGCATTCCCGTGCGCGTGCGCATGAAATCGTCGATCAGGGCGTTGCCCGGTCCGGTGTCACACGCGATCGGGTCGCCGCTCTCGGCCACATAGGTGATGTTCGCGACGCCGCCGACGTTGAGAACGATCAGCGGCCGCGGCCGCGCGATCTTCGCCGCCAGCGCTTCGTGATAGATCGGCACCAGCGGTGCGCCCTGCCCGCCAGCAGCCACGTCCGCGGCGCGAAAATCATGGACGACCGCTAAGCCGAGCCGATCTGCAAGGGTCTGCCCGCAGCCGATCTGCACGGTGAGCCGATCATGCGGACGGTGCAGGACGGTCTGGCCATGAAAAGCCACCACATCGACGGTATCGGCGCCGATGCGATGCGCGGCGAGAAAGCGCGCGACCGCGGCGGCATGACGTTCGGTCACCATCTGCTCGGCAGCCGCGAGCGCTCCCGGCCGGGATTGCCGGTCGTGCAACTCTTCCGCATCGACAAGCGCGCGACGCAAGAGGTCGCGCTCTTCCGAGCCATAGGCGTCGGTCGCGCTCGGCCCGAAGCCGGTCACGCTCTCGCCATCGGTCTCGATCACAGCCACGTCGATGCCGTCGAGCGAAGTGCCGCTCATAAGGCCGACCGCACGCATCACCCGTCCCCCGGTTGTATCGGTCCATGGACCTGATAAACCGTCTGCCGGCCGAACTGTCGGCCGAACCCTTGAATCAAACGTTAAAGATAGGAACGCAGCGAGCTTATGGCGACGTTCAAATCCGATTTTCTGGAAGTCCTGTCGAGCCGCGGCTTCATTAATCAAGTCTCCGAGCCGGAGGCGCTGGACGCGCTCGCCGCGCAGAAATCCATCAGCGCCTATATCGGATTCGACTGCACCGCGCCGTCCCTGCACGTCGGCAGCCTTGTCCAGATCATGCTGCTCTACTGGCTGCAGCAGACCGGGCACCGTCCGATCGCGCTCATGGGCAGCGGCACCACCCGTGTTGGTGATCCGTCAGGCAAGGATGAAAGCCGGCGCCTGCTGACCGAGGCGACGATCGCACAGAACCTCGCCGGCATTCGAGCCGTATTCGACAAATTTCTCGATTTCGGCAGCGGCAAAGCGATCATGGCTGACAATGCCGATTGGCTTACCGCGCTCAACCATATCGAATTCCTGCGCGAGGTCGGTCGCCACTTTTCCATCAACCGTATGCTGACGCTCGATTCGATCAAGCTGCGTCTCGATCGCGAGCAGGAGCTGTCATTCCTGGAGTTCAGCTACGTCGTGCTCCAGGCCTACGATTTCGTCGAGCTACACCGCCGCTACGGCTGCGTGCTGCAGATGGGCGGGTCGGACCAGTGGGGGAATATCGTCAATGGCATCGACCTGGGCCGACGGCTTGCCAATGCACAACTCTTTGCGCTGACTTCATCGCTAATCACGACTGCGTCCGGGGCCAAAATGGGCAAGACGGCCGCCGGCGCCGTGTGGCTCAACGCCGATCTTGTGAGCCCCTACGACTATTGGCAGTTCTGGCGCAACACTGAAGACGGCGACGTGGTCCGCTTCCTCAAGCTGTTCACGGTGCTGCCGCTCGATGAGATCAACCGGCTCGCAGCGTTGCGCGGCGCGGACATCAACGAAGCAAAGAAGGTGCTGGCGACGGACGCCACTACGCTTGTTCACGGCCGGGCAGCCGCGACCGAAGCCGCCGAGACCGCGCGGAAGACGTTCGAGGAAGGCGCTCTCGCCGAGACGTTGCCAACCGTCGAGATTGCGCACAGCGACCTCGAGAAGGGCCTCGGCGTACTCAACGCGTTCGCCGAGAAGGCACACCTTGCGACATCGAACGGCGAGGCACGCCGCCAGATCAAAGCCGGCGGCCTCAAGGTCAACGATGCCACCGTGAGCGACGACAAGATGGTCCTCACGGCGCGCGATCTCACGCCGGAAGGCGTGATCAAGCTGTCGCTCGGCAAGAAGCGCCACGTCCTGCTCCGCCCGGTGTGATCGCCGCGCCCACGCCCCAAGATAAAGTCGCGTGTTGCGCCGGTTTGCGATCGGCCGGGAACCGCCGCTATGATTGACCGACGTCTCGCCGTGAGCCTGATATCCGCCGCCGCGGTCGCACCAAAGAGCGCCGCGCTCGCGCAGCCGATTGGACAGCACGTGCTCAAGCGCACCCGCACGACGACACTCGACATCGCCTACGAGGAAACCGGGCCTGACACCGGCTTTCCCGTCCTGCTGATGCATGGCTTTCCTTACGATCCACGTGCCTATGACGACGTGGCGCCACAGGTTGCGGCGTCCGGGTATCGCGTCATCGTGCCCTATCTTCGCGGCTATGGGCCGACGCGGTTCCTGTCGGCGGACACGCCGCGCTCCGGGCAGCAGGCCGCGCTCGGCCACGATCTCCTCGAATTGATGGACGCGCTCAAGCTGCCGCGCGCGGTGGTTGCCGGCTACGATTGGGGCGGACGCGGCGCCTGCATCGTTGCCGCGCTGTGGCCTGAGCGGGTGCACGGCCTCGTCTCGGCAAACGGCTACAACATTCAGGACATTCCGGGCTCGATCGTCCCGGCACCGCCGGCGCAAGAGCATCGGCTGTGGTACCAGTACTATTTCCACACCGAGCGCGGGCGCGCAGGGCTCGCGGCCAATCGGCGCGACTTGTGCAAGCTGCTGTGGCGGCTGTGGTCGCCGAATTGGACGTTCGACGACACCACATTCGAACGCAGCGCCGTCTCGTTCGACAATCCGGACTTCGTCGACGTCGTCATCCAATCGTATCGTCATCGCTTCGGCTACGCGCCCGGCGATCCGGCGCTGGAGACGATCGAGCAGCGGCTTGCCGCAAGCCCGCCGATTCCAGTGCCGACCATCGTGCTGCATGGTGAAGGCGACGGCGTCGGCGCGCCCGCCGCGTCGGCATCGCATGCGCGCTTCTTCACGGGCTCATATCAGCGCCGGTTGATCCCCGTCATCGGCCACAACGTCCCGCAGGAAGCGCCGCGCGAATTTGCGGCCGCGCTCCTTGAGTTGCTGGCAACCCGGCGATGACGAGCCGTAGCCCGGATGAGCGTAGCGACATCCGGGGCCGACCTATCAGATTTGAAGCACCGATCCTATTGAAACGCACCGATCCGATTGAAGCGCTGATCCCGGATATCGCTCCGCTCATCCGGGCTACGAGAAATCGACTAACCTATCGCACCTGCTGCTGGCGCCACGGGTCAGGAAAGCGGTCGCCGGACTGCGGAAATTCCATGAATTTGCGGACGATGCCCGGGGCCACGGCCCCGATGGCATTGACGTTGAGGATTGGCGCTCCGGGCGAGCCCACGACTTCATAGGGCATGCTGCCGATCAGGCCTTCCTTGCCGCCGAGCAGCAAACCGACGAGCGGGACGTCGCCGAGCGCGCTGTTGAGGCCGTAAAGCGGGATGAACGTGCCCCGCAAGTGGAGTTCGTTCGCCGCATAATTCATGACGCCATCGATCGTCGCTCCAAGCATCGGGCCGGTCACCCGGCCCTCGTGGATCGACATGACGCCAGGTGATTTGGTGAAGCGCACCTTCATCGCCGAGAACTGAATCCCGTTCTGGACACCGTTTTGCTGACCATTGAATCCGCCAGCAACCCCGTCGAGCCCCTGGTCGCCGCGTACATAGAAGTCGCGGACTTCGAGGAGACCCTCCTGGGCTGTTCCTTCAGGCGTCGGCGGATCCATCGCGATGTACATCGAACCGCCGATCATATGCGAGTATGTATCGGTGAAGCGGAACAGACCGCCCGCATCGGTCAATTCAATGATGACGTACGGCCGCTCGCCGGGCTTGCCCCGCAGCTCCCCTTGCAGATTGCCATCGCTCGAGAAGCGTGCGCTGAGCGCGAGGCCGCGGATCACACCGGCGCGCTTGACCATGTGCAGGTCGAAATTGCGCATCGCTTCGTTCTTGAAGCCCGTGATCGAGCCGAGCTTCGCATCGAGATCGAAATCGAGCGTCGATTTTCCCTTGCGCGCGTCGCCGGTCACGCCGGACATCGAAGACTTTATGAAACCGCGACCGTCGATGTTGTCGCCGCGCAGCACCACTTTGTAGAGCCCGTCGGAACCGCGATCGACCCGCAGATTGGCGCGATCGCCATCGGTAAATCCGAAGGTCGGGAAAATGGCGGTGGACACATCGCCGTTCTGGTCAAACTCCACGTTGCCGCGAATCGATGCGCCGCCGCCGTCAAATGCCAGATCGTCGAACCGCATCGCCTTGCCGCGACCGACGAAGATGAAGCTTGCGCGTGCCGGCCGGGCCGCGGATTTCGTCCAGCCTGGCACCGCATTGTCGATCTTCGCCTGGGTGAAATCGGCATCGACCAGCAGGCGGGTGTCCTGTTCGCCCGAGAACGCGACGCGACCCTTCACCTGTAGGCCGACCGGTCCGGTAATGCCGCCGGCCGGATCGAGCCCCATGCGGGCGCGGGCGGCGGCATCGAGCGTGGCGTTGAGCAGCACCTCGGCATCGGTCTCGCCGTTGTTGTGGCGCAGGTCGACACTCGCCGGCGCCCCGCCGATGCGCATTTCGCCTTTGACCTGATAGCCCTGGTTGTTCGCCGTGGCGCGCAAATTCTGCGCTTCGACCTTCTGCGACATGAGGAACTTGTCGGCCGCGAAATTCGCGATGTCGGCGCCGATCGAATAGGTGACGGTGTTCGTCGTCATGTCCTCGCCGAGCGGCATTGCCATGTTGAGCGTCGCCACCAGGTTGCCCCGCGTTGCCGCCGGATCGAGCGGCAGGTTCGCGGCGTCGCGCAGGCGATCGAAGCTCAGCAGTTCGGCCGCCGCGGCAACCGGACCGTCGAGGCGGATACGCACCTTCGACGGCGGCCGCTTGATCTCGGTATCGGGCACTTCGAAGGCGCCGTTCGCAAGCGTCAGCCGCCGGCCCGACGGCATCTGCACCGTGCCGCGGCCAAGCGACACCGTCGCGTTGCGGCCTTTGACGCGCGTGACCAGGTCGGCATCGCGAATGTCGGGCAGGTTGTCGAAAGGCTTCACCGTCGTGCCGGTGGTCGTGACCTGGACATAGAGGCCGTCATCCGGCACCGGCGGGCCGCCGGAACGCAGCGTCGAGAGGGGTGCGTTGGTGGCAATCTCGCCCTGCTCCACGGTGCCGTTGCCGACGCGCTCCAACACCCAGTTGCGGACCGGCGGGTTCACGAACGGCGGCCACAATTGCTTGAAGTGAGCGAGCGACATGTTTCGCGCCGCGACGCCGATGCTCAGGCGCGGATCGCCGGTCGCAAAATCGACGCTGCCCGATATCGCAACGCCAACACCTTTACCGGCCACTTCCGCGTCTGCGATGGTGAGCTTGCGGGCGACCGGATCGAAGCGCCCCTGCATCTGGACGCGATTGAGTTGCAGCGGTTCATCGCCCGGGCTTTGCGGCGGCAGCACCACCGAGCCCCCGGTCAGGCTCAACGCCCAGTTTCCATTGGGCTGCCGAGGTGCCTGCGCGCGTGCCGATAGCGTCATGCGCGTGCCGCCGGACACGAGCTGGAACGGCATGGCCAGCATGCCTTGCTCCGCATCCCAGTCCATCGTGACGTCGGCGCGGTCGATTGCGATTTTGCCCAGCGGATCCTTGAGGTCGGTGATTGCGCCCGGTCCTGCTTGCAGACGGCCGTGAACGAATCGGGGCGTCCCATCGCGATCGAACTGGGTGCGCAGCGTCGCCGAAACCGGCAGGTCGGCATCGAAGCCGCCGCTGTCGATGCGCAAGGCCAGCATGAGGTCCTTGATCGAGACCTTCTGCGCATCGAGATCGATATCGCGGGTGCCGTTTGCGCCCGGTTTGAGCGAAGCGACGACGAGCCAGGGTCGCGTCTTGTCCTCGGAACCGAGCTGCACTTCGAGCACGCCGGCGCTCGGCCGGTTCACGCTCAAATGGATGTTCTCGAATTTCGACTGCTGGCCGTTGCGGCGATCGTCAACGATCAGGTTACCACTCTTGAGGCCGACTGCGGCAAGATCCCCGCCGTCGAGACCAAGCGCATTCAGACTGTCGAGCCACGTCAGGAAGGAGGCGAGGCTGTCTTGCAGGCTCCGCTTCTGCTCCACCGTACGCCAGGTACCGGGAGTTGGCCCGGGCGCGACAGGGACGGTCCCCGTGCTTGCGAGGGCGGGCGTGGTCGCAATCGGAGGCCCGGACCCCGTAGAAATTGCAACTCGGCCGTCCAACTCGACCCGGATCGCAAGCTCGGCGCCGACGAGGTTCAAGCTTTCGGCGCGAGGACGACCGCCCAGCAGGCTGGCACTCGAAAAACCGACCTCGGCCTTGGGAGCGCTGGCGATGACCTTGCCGTCCCGGTCGCGCACCTTGATATCGCGGATGCGCATGGCGGCGCGGCCGTGTTCATCCCGTTCGAGAACGGTGCCGCCAACCTCGACACGGAACTGGTCGCCAAAATTCTCGCCGATGGCGGCCGTGAGCCACGGCGTCGCGAGATCGAACGAGATAGGTCCGCTGTTGAGGCGCCACCATAGCGCGCCGGCAACCAACAGCAGCACCGCTGCGAACACGCCGAGGCCTATACCGGTCCGGCGCAGCCAGCGCCGCCGCGTGAACTTGGCGAAGCCAGCCGGAACAAGGCGGGGAAACCTGACCCATTGCCAGGGACGTAGAGCATCCAACCAGCGACGCCTTTGGGATCGCTTCAGCGTGCGGCGGATTTTGCTGGGCTCGCCCTTATGGGTTTCCTTGGGGGATTCGGTTTCCAAGCGCGGCGCGGCAGCGGTCGCGCCAGTGTGGCCGCGGACAGGCATGCGAACAGCACCGGTGCGACGAAGCCCGTCGCCGCCGCGCGCACTTACGAGCCTGGGCCTGATGTACTCAGCCATGGCCTGTTCGGATGCCCCCCTGACCCGACATGCCGCCGGACGGCAGCATGGTATCCCCGCTCGCCGGCCTGCACCGGCGCCTAGCTACAACTCGTCACCGACCTGGAAATTCTCGAATTCCCAACCGCTTGGCGATGGCCCCGCACCCGAAGCTTCAGCGCCTGGCAAGCGCGGAAACGCCCACGCCCCCGCGTTTCGCGGTGATGCGAAGCCGGCGTAACTTCGGTAACGTGCATTTTGAGGCTGTCCCCCACCCCGATTTGCGAACAAGACCGCCGGAAAGCGACGAAACGAAGACGAAAGGAAGGCACATGGCAACAAAGCTCGCCGAAGGCGCCCACGCTCCCGACTTCGACCTCCCCCGCGACGGCGGCGGCTCAGTATCGCTCAAGGATTTCAAAGGCCGCAAGCTGGTCCTTTATTTTTATCCCAAAGCCGACACGCCCGGCTGCACGCTTGAGGCAAAGGATTTCTCCCGTCTCGAACCGTCCTTCACAAAGGCCGGCGTCGCCCTCCTTGGCGTGTCAGCCGATGCGGTAAAGAAGCAGGACGCCTTCAAGGCCAAGCATCACCTCAAGACTCCGCTCGCATCGGATGAAGGCCACGACATGCTCGAGGCGTATGGCGTGTGGGGCGAGAAATCGATGTACGGCAGAACCTACATGGGAATCAGCCGCACGACCGTATTGATCGGAGGCGATGGCCGCGTCATCCGCATCTGGCCAAAGGTGAAGGTCGGGGGTCACGCCGAGGAGGTGCTCGCCGCTGCCAAAGAGGCTGGATGACAGCCCCCATCGCCGATGGATTTCTTCGCCGTCGGTGGCCCGTTACATCATCGTTAACGCAACGCCGCAATTTTGGGCGCGCGGTTTTCGCAAAATTAACCATGTCATGATTCCATTGCACCCCAATGCCGGCTCACCGAATTGAGTCGGGCGGAGTGTACATGTCGTTTCGTTTGCAGCAATTTTCCGCGGACGGCCACCAGGACCCCGAGGAGCACCACGCCGGTAACCAGCGCCGTCACATCCGCAATCCGACCCATCCGCACCACGAGCATCGCACCGCCCCCGAGCGTCAGCGGGTTGATCATCCGGCTGAGGCCCAGCCGCGCACGGGCAATCGTCGCCCCCCGGCGCGCGCCTTTACCTTCGGCCATGGCGACCGCCTGGTGCGACTTGGGCCGGTGGCGTTCTGGACCGTGGTTGGCGCGCTGGTGATCATGGCCGGATGGTCTGCGGTGACCGCGACCTACTTCGCATTTCAGGATGACGTTCTCACCCGCATGGTGGCGCGCCAGGCGGCTATGCAATTTGCTTACGAGGATCGGCTTGCCGAAATGCGCGCCCGGGTCGACCGGGTGACGAGCCGGCAAATGCTCGACCAGGAGCAACTCGAGCAGAAACTCGAACAACTCATGCGCCGGCAGGCGGTCTTGGAGCAGCGCGCGACCTCGCTCGGCGCCGTTGCCGATCCTTCGACCACCGGCTCTACCCGTTCGCGCGCCCCGGCAAGCCAGGCCACGCCGAAGGCTTCGCCGATTTCGGCCCCCGCCGGGTTTACCCTGCAAAGCTTTCACGAATCGCGCGCCGAAGCACCTCCCGCGCCGCGCCCGCACATCGGCAATATCGGTGCCGCGCTGACCAAGCTGTCGGAATCGCTTGACCGCGTCGAAGGCCGGCAATCCAACACGCTTGCGGCCATGGGCGAAAGCTACGATGCCAAGGTGCGCCGCCTGCGTGCGGTGCTCGCGGACATCGGCCTCAATCACGGCAAGTTCGCCAACTCAGCAGTCGGCGGCCCCTTCGTCCCTTACCGCGTGGCCGCAAACTCCGGACCATTCGACAAACAGGTCTACCACCTCACCGTCGCCCGCGCCGAGGTCGAGCACCTCAACGCCACGATCAACGCGGTGCCGCTGCACAAGCCGGTGGAAGGCGAGATCGAAACCAGTTCAAGCTTCGGCGTACGTGTCGACCCGTTCCTCGGGAAACCGGCAATGCACACCGGCATCGACTTCCGCGGCGAGAACGGCGAGGGCATCCGCGTCACCGCCGCCGGCACCGTGGTGTCGGCCGGCTGGAGCGGCGGCTACGGCCGCATGGTCGAAGTCGATCACGGCAACGGCCTGTCTACCCGCTACGGGCATCTCTCCGAAATCGACGTCCATGTCGGCCAGGTCGTGAAGACCGGCCAGATCGTGGGCCGCATGGGCTCGACCGGCCGCTCAACCGGGCCTCACCTGCACTACGAGACCCGCATCGACGGCGAAGCCGTCGACCCCCAGCGCTTCCTGCGCGCCGGCACCCGACTAGGGTTGTAATTCGAGGAATTGGCAGGCGGGCGAAGCGCAGCGCCCGTGCGGAAGCCGTCATTCCGGGGCGCCGCGGCGAGCCCGGAATCCATAACCACGGGCTGCGGAGTAAGGATTCCGGGCTGCCTCGCTGCGCTCGGCCCCCGGAATGACCGCGTAGAGGTGGGCACGCTTCGCTTTGCCCACCCTACGTCATCATTAGCTTTACCTGCCCCGGTCACTCCACCGACAGGTTCGCCGCTTTGACGACAGTCGCCCATTTTGCGGTGTCGTCGGCCACGAACTTGCCGAACTCCGCGGGCGACATCGGCATCGGAATGCCGCCAAGCTCGGCGAGTTTCGCCTGGAGTTTTGGATCGGCGAGCGCCTTGCCGACCGATTTGTTCAACGTCTCGATGATGTCGGCCGGCGTCCCTTTGGGCGCCGAAATGCCGTACCACGGACTCGCTTCGTAGCCCGGAACGGTCTCGCCGATCGCCGGCACGTCGGGCAGTGCCGGCCATCGCTGTCCCACCGTGACCCCGAGCGCGCGCAATTGGCCGCTCCGCACGAACTCGATCGCGCCCGGCAGATTGTCGAACATCACCTGGACCTTGTTGGTCATGAGGTCCGGATAGGCCGGCGCCGAGCCGCGATAGGGCACGTGGATGATGTCGACATGCGCCAGCATCTTGAACAGTTCGCCCGACAAGTGCACGGAGGTGCCGTTGCCGGATGATGCGAAGCTCAGTTCGCCCGGCCGTGCCTTCGCGAGCGCGATGAACTCCGCCACCGTCTTCGCCGGCAGCGACGGCGGCACCACCATGATGTTGGTGAGGCGCATGATGCCCGCGACCGGCGCGGTATCACGCAGGAAATCGAACGGCAGCTTCTTGTAGAGCGAAGCACTGATCGCATTGCTCGATGCGGCAAACAAGATCGTATAGCCGTCGGGCGGCGAGTTGATCACCGCCGCGGTGCCGATGTTGCCGCCGGAGCCGGCGCGGTTGTCCACGACGAACTGCTGGCCAAGATCGTTCGACAGCCACTCGGCCATGACGCGGGCAACGATATCGACCGGTCCGCCTGCGGCAAAGCCGGCCACGAAGTGCACCGGCCGCGCCGGATATTTCTCGGCCGCCGTCGCCGGTAACGTGGCGAGGACAGCCGCGGCAAAAGCGAGAATGGAAGGTATTCGCATGGCGCCCATGACCCGGCTCCTTGGCGCTAAAGACAATGAAGCACGTTACCAGCTTGCCGGCGAGCGCGATACAATCCGGTCACGCCGGCAACGTTCGCTCGTCCGTCCGCTGCGATGAAACAGACGCTCGACCGCCTGGCCGGCTGCCGACTGCAAGTCGCTCGGCGTTCGAGCCAAAAGGCGATATGGTGCAGCGCGTCCGTGGCGCCTGCCTCGACTGGAAAGCTATATGGAAGAATTCGCCTATACCCGCACTCATCGGTCCTCTGTTGATCCGGACGCCCACGCAGTCGCCTGGCGCGATCTGCGCGAGTGGCTCGCGCTGATCGAGACATCGGGCCAGCTCAAGCGCATCGATGCGACCGTCGACCCGATCGAGGAGCTGGCCGCGATCACGTTCCTCGCCGGTCGCACCGCCGAGACGCCCGCACTTCTCTTCGAGAAGCTCGCCGGCGACGAGTTCGGCATGAAGGTGCTGAGCAACATGCTCGGCGCAAGCAAGGAGCGCTATGCGCTCGCGGTCGGTCTCGACCCTGCGCTGTCGACCGCCGACATGATCGCGGCGACGCGCAAGATCATGAGCCGGCGTCTCGCGCCGGTCGAAGTCGACAAGCGCGATGCGCCGGTCAACGAGATCGTGCTGCGCGGCGACGACATCGACGTCACCAAATTTGCGACCCCGAAATTCTGGCCCGGCGACGGCGGGCGCTACATCGGGACCGGCGACATCACCTTCACCCGCGACCCGGCCTCGGGGCGCATCAACGTCGGTGTCTATCGCCAGATGACGCTCGGACCCGCGCGCATCGCCATGTACTGCTCGCCCGGAAAGCACGGCCGCCTCGACCGCGAGGCGTGGTGGGCGAACGGCAAGCCGTGCGAGGTGGTCGCGGCCTACGGCATCGACCCGGTGCTGTTCATGGTCGGCGCGCAGACGTTCGCGGCCGGCGAATCCGAGCTCGATGTTGCCGGCGGTCTGATGGGGCGGCCCGTCGAACTCACGCGGGGCGAATTCGTCAGCCTGCCGATTCCGGCGCGTGCCGAGATCGTCATCGAGGGTTTGCTGCATCCCGGCGACACCGAGGAGGAAGGCCCGCTCGGCGAATTCACCGGCTATTACGGCAACGTGCGCGCGCCGCAGCCCGTCATCGAAGTCAAAGCGCTGCACTGCCGGCGCTCACCGATCATGACGGCGGCGCTGATGGCGCGCTATCCGTCATGCGAGATCGGCGCGTACTACGCGATCATGCGCTCGGCCCGCATCCTCGACGACCTCGAGCGCATCGGGGTGCCCGGCGTGATCGCGGCCTACACCCATCCGGCGGCCGCGTCGGGCTGGGGCATGGCGGTCGTGTCGCTGCGCCAGCAATATGCCGGGCACGCCGCGCAGGTGCTGGCGCTCACCGCGCAATGTCCGGCCGCGGCCTACTACACGAAGTGGATCATCGCGGTCGATGACGACGTCGATCCGACCGACTTCGACCAGGTGCTGTGGGCGCTGTCGACGCGCTGCAATCCGTCCGACGATCTCGACATCCTGCGCAACACCTGGTCGACCGGCCTCGATCCCAGCCAGTATCCGCCGGAACGGCGGCCCTACGGCTCGAAAGTGCTAATCAACGCCTGCAAGCCGCATCGCTTCCTCAAGGAGTTTCCGCAAGCGACGATGCTGCGGCGAGAGATCTACGAGCGCGTCGCGCAGCGCTGGCCGGAGTATGGGCTACCGGGCGAGGCGCCGCGTATCAACGTGTTTCACGAGGACAAATGAACTTCCGTAGAGTGCGCAAAGCGCGGACGTTATCACTGCAATTGCACGAATTCGGAGCGAGCCAGGTGAATACAGGTTTGGTCATTCCGGGGCGCAGCAGCGCAGCGGAGGCGAGCCCGGAATCCACACCCCCTGACCAAGGAGTATGGATTCCGGGCTGCCTCGCTTCGCTCGGCCCCCGGAATGACGGGCGGCGATGGACGAGCCTGTGAGGAGAACCGCAATGACGAGATGGCCTTCCATCGCCGTGACGATCGCGTTTGCGCTCGCGACCTCCTCTGTCGCACTGCGCGCCGAGGATCTCAAGGTCGGTGTCGTCGGCACGACGAGCGACGCGCCGTTCTTCATTGCCGAGGCCAAGGGCTACTACAAGGATGAAGGACTCAACGTCAACTTCATCCGTTTCGACTCCGCGGCCAAGATGGTGGTGCCGCTCGGCTCCGGCGAGCTTGATGCCGGCGGCGGCGCGACCTCCTCGGCGCTCTACAACGCAGCGACGCGCGGCGTGAACATCAAGATCGTGGCCGACAAGGGCCGCACCTCGCGCGGCCATGCCTTCGAGGCGTTCCTTGTCCGCAAGGATTTGTACGACACCGGCAAGGTGCGCTCGTTCCGAGACCTCAAAGGCTTGCGCATCGCGGTCAACTCCAATGCCAACAGCGAGGCGGTGCTGCTCGACCTTGCGCTCAAGGCCGGCGGCCTCACGATCAAGGATATCGATCCCGCCTATCTCGGATTTCCCCAGCAGCCGGCCGGCTTCCAAAACGGCGCGCTCGACGCCGCGATCGTGGCGGAGCCATTCATCACCTACATGCTGCGCCAGGGCACGGCCGTGAAGCTCATGGGCGTCGACGAATTCGCGGCCGATTTCCAGAACGCCGTGACCCTCTACGGCGCTGACTTCGCAAAACGCAAGCCCGAGGCGGCGAAGAGCTTCATGCGCGCGCTCGTGCGCGCGATGCGTTTCTACAACGACGCCCTCAAGGATGCGCGGCTCGCCGGCCCGAACGCCCCGGAGGTCATCGCCATCATGGTGAAATACGCCGCGCTCAAAGACGCCGCGACCTATCGCGAAATCGTCTCCCACGGCGTCGATCCCGACGGCGGCGTGAACGTCGCGAGCCTGAAGCAGTCCTGGCAATATTTTCGCGACCGCGGCCAGATCGACGGCAGCGTCACCGTCGACGACGTGCTCGATCTTTCGTTCGTGAAGGCCGCCGTCGCCTCGCTCGGGGCTTATCAACCAGCGACGAAATAGACGTTCAATCTTGTAGGGTGGGCAAAGGCGCAAAGCGCCGTGCCCACCGAAACGCCGCCCGTGGGCACGCGCGGACTCGTCCGCGCTTTGCCCACCCTACGAAAACTTGTAGCCCGCATGAGCGCAGCGATATGCGGGTAGCTCCGTCCCGCATGTCGCTACGCTCATGCGGGCTACTGTTGCCTGCTGCTCACAAATTCGCGGCGCGGAAAGTGTTGCACGCGGCGACCGTGCCTTCGCGATAGCCGGTCATGAACCAGCGCTGGCGCTGCTCGGCCGAACCGTGCGTGAAGCTGTCCGGCACGACGCGTCCGGTCGCTTTGCGCTGAAGTGTGTCGTCGCCGATCGCAGCGGCGGTGCGCAGTGCGGCCTCGATGTCGCCGGGCTCGACCAGGGCTGGTTTGCCCGCGTTGAGGAGGCGTTGGTTTTCGTGATTTGCCCACAGGCCGGCGTAGCAGTCCGCCTGCAGCTCGACCATGACCTGAAGGCGGTTTGCCTCGGCGCGGCTCAAGCTCTGCTGCTGCGCCTGAATGCGCGGCAGCGTCTTCAGCAGATTCTGGATGTGATGCCCGAATTCGTGGGCGATCACGTACGCCTCGGTAAACTGGCAGGCACGGCTGCCAGTATCGCAGCCGTGGAACCGCGTCTGGATTTCATTGAAGAACGAGGTGTCGAGATAGATCTTCTGGTCGTTCGGACAATAGAAGGGGCCCATCGCGGCCTGGGCGCCCCCGCAGGCGGCATACGTCTGGCCGTTGTAAAGCACGAGGGTCGGGTTGTTATAGGGCTGGTTCGCCGCCTGGAAGATGCCTCGCCATTCGCGCTCGATGTTGCCCATCACGGTCGATACGAACCTGCCGGTGTCGTCGGCCGGTGTGCCGGTGCGCCCGGACTGGCGCGGTGCCTGCTGCTCGTGGCCACCGCCGCCGCCGAGAATCTCGGCGCCGCCGATCAACAGGCGCGGGTCGACACCGAGTGCCCAGCCGAGAAGCCCAAGGACGATGAGGGTGCCGATGCCGATTCCGCCGCCCCCCACCGGCAAACCAAATCCGCCACCGCCGCCGCCGAATCCCCCTGACTGACCGCGACGATCCTCGATATCGCTGCTCTGTTCAGATTCGTCCAACCGCATGGCAAAACTCCATCACCTGCTCATTTGGTACAATCTATCAACGCGTAACTCGACATTTTGAGTCGCCGCGCACGCTCCGGCAATCACCCTGCGCTCGGCAAAATTTGCCGGGTGCGCCGTCGCCAATCTCCATAGCACCGGTTCATCGACCCGTGCAGTACGCAAACATCGACAATATGGTAACGCGAAACTTGCGGCACCAGTGAGACCGACCGTCTTCCTTAAGTCGATTTTTACCTTGCCCAGGCATGATTCAAAACGTCGGTTGTAGGTCCCGCGTCGCCGACCGCGTTGCCAGAGTCAGTGTCCTGAGTCATGGTTATGCCGCGCGGCGGGGCGTCCAGTAGGACGCCCCGCTTGATTCCTGCCTCCGAGCAGGGCGTCGAGATTTTCCGCGGCGATTGCGTCGCCGCGCTCGAGAGACTTGCGCCCGCTTCGGTCGACCTCGTCTTCGCCGATCCACCCTACAATCTTCAGCTTCAGGGTGATCTCAAGCGGCCCGACGATTCCCGCGTCGACGCGGTCGATGACGACTGGGACAAGTTCGCCGATTTCAACGCTTATGATGACTTCACCCGCGCCTGGCTCTCCGCCTGTCGACGCGTGATGAAGCCAAACGCCACGCTCTGGGTCATCGGCTCGTATCACAATATCTTCCGCGTCGGCGCGATCCTGCAGGACCTCGGCTTCTGGATCCTGAACGACGTGATCTGGCGCAAATCGAATCCGATGCCGAACTTCCGCGGCCGCCGTTTCACCAACGCGCACGAGACGCTGATCTGGGCCGCGCGCGAGCCCGCCGCGCGCCGCTACACCTTCAATTACGAGGCGCTCAAGTCCGGCAACGAGGATATCCAGGTTCGCTCCGACTGGACGCTTGCGCTGTGCACCGGCGAGGAACGTCTCAAAGGCCAGGACGGCAAGAAACTGCACCCGACGCAAAAGCCCGAGGCCCTGCTCGCGCGCGTCATTCTCTCCTCGTCCCGATCAGGTGACCTGGTACTCGACCCGTTCTGCGGCACGGGCACCACCGGCGCGGTCGCCAAACGCCTCGGCCGCCGGTTTGTCGGCGTCGAGCGCGATGCGGCCTATCGCGACGCGGCGCTTGCCCGCATCGCAGCAGTCGAGCCGCTACCCGAGGCGACGCTCGCCCCGTTCCAGACCGCGCGCGATGCGCCGCGCGTCCCATTCGCGGCCCTGCTCGAACGCGGCATGATCGCGCCCGGTGCCGATCTCTACGACGCCAAACGCCGCCACAGGGCGTTGGTGCGTGCCGACGGCGCTATCGCGCTTGGCAACGCGGTCGGCTCGATTCATCGCATTGGCGCGCTCGCCCAGGGCCTCGAAGCCTGCAACGGCTGGACCTTCTGGCACGTGGAGCGCAAAGGTTCGTTGACGCTGATCGATGCGCTGCGGGCGGAAATCCGGGCATCCGCCGCTATTTAAGCCGCGCACGGGCGTGCACCGGGAAGCGCCGCGCTGCAAAAAAATGCGACCGGGCTGATTTCGCCCGAACTGCAACTCGATACCGACTTCGCGGTTTATTTGACCGAATGAACTGGCGTCTTCGGGCGGTTGGCGTGGCGGCGTGAGGGGGTGGCGTTCCGACGCCATTTCCCTCAACGGCCGTCGAGGATTTGTCGGCAAGCAAACGAAACTGGAGCGATTTCATCATGTATCTCTCGGGAGAAAGTCTCATCGTCGTATTGATTGTCGGCGTCGTCGCCGGATGGCTCGCGGGCATAGTAGTCCAAGGAACGGGCTTCGGGTTGATCAGCGACCTGCTGATCGGCATCGTCGGCGCCTTCATTGGAGAATGGCTGCTGCCTCGTCTCGGCATCCATCTCGGCGTCGGCATCGCGGCTGCAATTCTGAATGCAGTCATCGGCGCAATCATCCTGCTGCTGATCCTCAGATTCGTTCGCGGCGGCGGACGTTGGGGCGGTCGCTGGGGAGGATGGCGAGGCGGCTGGGGTCGACGCTGGTAAATCCATCCAGGGAAATTCCTGCTCCGACGTTTGGGGAACGCCCTCCGCTGAAGTAAGGTCGCCGCGCCAAGAATGCAGCGGAGGCCAGCGGTGCGGCGCAGCGCGTCCAAAATTCTGACCACCCATGTCGGCAGCCTGCCGTTTCTCACGCTCGACAGGGGCGTTGCGATCGGCGATGACACCCGGCTCGCCGAAGACGTCACCGCCGTCGTCGCGCGACAACGCGAGATCGGCATCGACATCGTCAACGAAGGCGAATATGCCAAGGGCGGCGACTGGCTGCGCTATATGCTCGAAGACCGCTTCGGCGGGTTTACCGAGATCGACGAGCCGGAGGGAAAGCCGCTCTCGAGCAAGGCAAGGATCGCGAGGAGTTCGCCGACTTCTACAAATATGCCAACGAACGCGGCACACTGTTCTACATGCCCGGCGCGCAGATCGCCAAGAAGCGCCCGGTCCAGGCCTGCACCGGGCCGGTGACCTATCGTCGGCCAGGCCGCTCTGGAGCGCGAGATCGACGTCACCGTCGCGGCCGCCGGCACCGAAGACGTGTTCCTCACGTCGACCGCGCCCGCGAGCCTCGAAGCCTATCGCCGCAACGACTACTACAAGAGCGAGGAGGAGTACGTCTTCGCCCTCGCCGAGGCGATGCGCGTCGAATACGAGGCCATCGTCGCCGCCGGCCTGATCCTGCAGGTCGACGATGCCTGGCTGCCGGCGCTGTGGGACCGCATCGGCATAGCGATGGGGCTCGATGCCTTCCGCAAGCGATGCGAGATGCGGGTCGAGGCGCTCAACCATGCGCTGCGCAACATTCCGGAAGATCGCATGCGCTATCACCTCTGCTGGGGCAGCTGGCACGGGCCGCACGCCTACGATCTCGAGCTGAGCGACATCGTCGACATCGTGCTGAAGGTGAAGGCGGCAGGCCTATCTCTTCGAAGGCGCCAATGCCCGCCACGAACATGAAGACGCGGTGTGGGAAAGCGTGAAGCTCCCCGCCGGCAAGATCATCATTCCCGGCGTCATCACCCACTCGACCGACGTGATCGAGCATCCTGAACTCGTCGCGCAGCGCTCGCTGCGCTATCGCGCGCCTCGTCGGCAAAGAGAACGTGATCGCCGGCGCCGATTGCGGCTTCGGCGGGCGCTCGCATCCGCAGATCGCCTGGGCAAAACTGCCGCTCCTGGTCGACGGCGCCGCGCGTGCGAGCAAGGCACTGGGGATTTCAAGTAGGCTTCAGCGCCTCGATCGCGAGCGCCCACGCCTTCCGTTCCACTAACACAGAGAAAGGCGTGGATGGCCGCGACAAGCGCGGCGATGATGATCCCATGTGGTGTTCATCCAACGACGCCCTCGAAGGATGACGTTGATCTAAACGCCACATGATCCGACGCGCGGAATAATGCTACACATCGGCGTCGGCTCACGCAGAAAGAAAATCGGGAGAAGCGCGCCATGTCCTCGACCAAGGTTGATGTCATCGAGCTGATCGATCGACATCCGGTCACCGGCTTTCAGATCGGCGTGCTGATCCTCTGCATGCTGGTGGCGGCGCTCGACGGCTTCGACACCCAGGCGATCGGCTACACCGCGCCCGCGATCGCGGCGTGCTGAAATTTCCGATGTCGCAGTTCGGACAGGTCGGCTCGATCGGTCTTCTCGGTGCGGCGCTCGGCGCGCTGTCATTCGGTCCCTTCGCCGATGTGTTCGGCCGCAAGTGGTTCATGATTGTCGCCATCGTCGTCTTTGCGGTCTTCAGCCTGCTGACGGCGCACTCGGCGTCGTTCGAGCAACTGTTGGGCTATCGTTTCCTCGCCGGCCTCGGCCTCGGCGGCGCGACGCCCGCATTTCTCGCCATGGGCGCCGAACTTGCTCCGAAGCGCCTGCGCGACGTGTTCGTCACCGTGTTGTTTTCGTCTTTTCCCGCCGGCGGCCTCATCGGTTCACTGACGAGCGCGTGGGTGATCCCGACGTTCGGCTGGCAAGCGGTGTTCTACATCGGCGCGGTCGCGCCGCTCATCGTCGCGGTCATCCTTGCAATCTGGCTGCCCGAATCCGTTCGCTTCCTGCTCGCGCGCAACATTCGCCAGGACGAAGTGCGCCGCACGCTGTCGCGCATCATGCCGGGTCAAATTCCGCCCGGCGCCGAACTCATCACGACGCCCGACCCGGCACGGCAGGGAATGCCTGTGCTTCACCTGTTCACGGAAGGTCGCGCGATACCAACAGTCCTGCTGTGGGTGCCGTTCTTCATGGCGTTCATGGTGCTGCTGACCGTGACGTTCTGGACGCCGTCGGTACTCAATTCCGTCGGCTTCTCGCTGTCGGCCGCGGCATTGATCGTCGGCCTCAACAATTTCGGCAGCGTGTGCGCGAGCGCCATGTCGGGCTGGCTGGTGCACCGATTCGGCGCCTACCGGATGCTGATACCCGGCTTCATTATCGGCGGCTTGTGCCTCGCCTGGTTCGGGCAGGCGACGTCGTCGGTGTTTGCTTTGAGCATCGCGTCCCTGCTCGCCGGCTTCTTTGTCGGCGGAACTGGAACCGGTCTCATCGCGCTGGCAGCGGGAATGTATCCGACCTCGGTCCGCTCCACCGGCATCGGCTGGGCCATGGGCATGGGCCGCGTCGGACAATTTTTCGGACCGTTCCTCACCGGTCTCCTGGTAGCGCTCGGCTGGAAAGTCGGCGGCATCTTTTATGTCGCGGCGATACCGTGCTTCATCGGCGCGTTGTTCCTGTTCTTCCTGATTGTTCTCGCGTCCGCCATGGAGCCCGACGCATCCGCAAAAGCTGCGCCCGCCGAATAGCCGCGGACCAAGCTTCGTCGAATTTGCGGCGCGGGACTCACGTCTCCGCCCATTTTGCATCCTATTGGTGCCGCATCTCTGCGCGACGACAGGCGTGCGCTCGAATCCATTCAGGAGAACGTTATGCCAGAACGGCTCGTCTCACGGGCAGCAACAACCGTGAGCTTGATAGCTGCATCACTTGCGCTCGGCTCGACCGGCACGCGCGCGGATTGTCTGCCGGGACCGGGCCAGGCCGCCGCAAACGGCCATTGGTATTATCGCATTGATCATGCGACCAACCGCAAGTGCTGGTACCTCTCGCAATCAGGTCCGGCAGCAGCGCCGGAAGCCGATGGAGCACGCGCTCCGCAGAATCGGCAATCGGCTAGCCATTCCGCTGCCAGCGAATTGTCTACGCATTCCGCCGCCGGCGAAATCGGCGAACAAACATGTCGCAAGCCGCCTCACCGAAGCGGAGCGCTCGACGTTGTTCCACGAGTTCCTGCTGTGGAAGGAACGGCAGAAACCCTAGGACGTCGTCCGTGACCGATCGATCGGCGCGCTACCGCGCGGCGGTCACCTGAATCTCGACCTTTTTCTCGGGGCCTTGCAACAGCGCCTCGATGCACGCGCGCGCCGGCGCAGCGCCCGCAGGCACCCACGCGTCCCACACCTTGTTCATCTCTTCGACGGTGCGGATGTCCGAGAGCCAGATGGTCGCCTTGAGGAGCTTCGACTTGTCGGTGCCGGCTTTCGCCAGGTAGCCGTCGATGATCGCGAGGATTTCGGCGGTCTGCTCGCCAACGCCGCGATCGACCGTCTTAACGGCGGTGAACCCGGCAAGATAGACGGTGTCGCCGTGGATCACGGCCTTGCTCATGCGGGCGCCCGTCTCGATGCGTTCGATCTTCATGTCGTCTCCTGATTGCCGGCTCGCGGGCCACGACGAATAGCGTTTTGTCGTGGGCGTGACAAATGTCCGCGAGGCAAGGCGCGAGTGCGCGCACCGAGCCGTAGTGATGTAGGGTGGGCAAAGCGAAGCGTGCCCACCGCGACGCTGCCACTCGCGGCAATGCCGAACGTGGGCACGGCGGAAGTATTTACGTCGCAAAAATTGCGAAACCTCGGCCGCCTTTGCCCACCCTACGATTTGCTATCGTTAAAACTTGATCTGCTGACCCGTCTCTTCCGAGATCACCTTCGCGCCATCCGGATGGCCTTCGGGCGTCTCGACGCCGCGGAGCAAAAGGAACGTCGGGGACAAGGGGGCAAGGCCGGCGGGGAAACGAATCTTGCGGTGAATGAGAAATTCGCCGCGCTGATTGCGGGTGAGCGCGCCGGCATTTTCCAGCTGCAGCAATCCTGCCGCGCCCGGCAGCACCTCGTAGCGGACGGCCGGCGCGTTTGCGACCACCGTCCGCGGGTCGATATCGACGACACCGCCGGGGCTGAATTGCTCGAGATCGGACTCAAGGTCGGTCGGCCCGGTGCGCACGACGACACCGCTCGAATCTCCCTTGAGCGTCAGCACGCCCGCTTCCTTCACGATGGTGAGCCGCGGCTGTTTCTTGTCCTCATAGGCCGAGCGGATTTGCCCCGACGGCACCGAGAACGCCGCCGCATTCTGGCGTGCGGCGACCATAGCGGGCTCCTTGCCGGTATCGCGGCGCACCGCCGCGAGCGCGAACGCACCATCGGTCGATTTCGCTTCGGTGAATGACCGCAGGCAGTTTGACCGCGCGAGGAAACTCACGCGGTCGGCCGGCAATCCGCTGATGCCAGCGAGCGCAATGGGTTGCTGCGGCGTCACCGGGCGCGGCGTGGCATTCGCCTGGCTCGCAGGCGGCGAACTTATGGCGACGCCGGGCACAGCGTTCGAAGCGATGGTGATGTGATTTGACTGCGCCGTCACCCCGAACGCCACCAGTCGCTCGACGCGATCGGTCGCACCGGTGACGCGCCAGATGGTCGGCTCATGGGAGATGGCGACGATGTAGAGCGGCCCCTCCCCGGCCTCGATCCTGATCTCGCCGGTACCGGTCCCAACATCCTGCGAGCCGAGACCAACCGTCGAGATTGCCTCGCTCTTGTAAGCGCTGAGCACGGCGACGGTGGCGGCATCCGATGCCTTCGGCATCGTGCATTCGGCGCGCGTCGCAGCCTCCTGCCGTTCCCGCGCCGCGTCGGCCTCGCGCTTGCGGTAGCCGTTGAGTTCGTCCTGCGAGATGGTGCCGTTGCCGTCGGTATCGACGGCGCGGAAGACTCCGGTCGCGGCGGCCTCGAAGTCCGCCATCGTCACCTTGCCGTCGTGACCGACGGGGAGCAGGCGCCTGACCTCATCGGCCATCGGATTGCCGCGCTGATTCATTACGACATTGAGGAGGTTGGCGAACTGGCCTATTCCGGGGACCGCATTGGCCGCCCTCGGCGTGGAGTCTTTGGGACCCGCAGCAAAGGCAAAAGCCTCAGCAACACTGATCCGTCCGTCACCGTCAGTGTCGGCTGCCATCGACTGCCGCACCTCCGCTTCGATGGTGTCGAGCGATTGCGGGGTGGTATTCATTCGCTGATCGTAGCGCAGCGCTTTGCGCAGTTCGGCCTGCGTCACAAAGCCATCGCCATCGAGATCGGCCCGCAGGATCGTCATCGCGATCGCTGCACGGACGATCCCCCGCGCAACGCTCTCGTGCAATTCCGCGTCGGCCGCCGTCAATTCATTGTCGCCATCGGCGTCTAACCGACGAAATTCCTGGCGCAGGTTTTCGAGATAGCGGCCAAGAGTCATTCCAGCAGAGAGCCTTGGCAGGAATATCTGCGTGGTCGGATCGCTCGTGGCTTGCGCCGGCGGAGCGATGATTGCCGAAACTCTCGGCGGCGGCGTCGCGTTATTTTGATTTGGTGCCGGCTGCGCGAGCGCCGCACTCGCGACCACGCTCGCAGCAAACCACAGTGCAGTGGAACGCAATAAGCCGTGGACCATGGTGTTGCTCCCGGTGGCCGTAATGGCGATAGCGCAGCGCGCATCGTCCGGCAAAGCCGAACGCAAACTTGAGATAAATTTCGGTTCCGCAATTATCTTAAATCGAAGGCAGCGGTGTGACGCCTTTATCCCGCCCGCTTCGGCTGCCGCTTCGGTCGCGTCGGCGTCAGGCGCGCATGGGCGAGCACCTTGCGCACCAGGCTCGGGAAGGCAGCGTCAGCGATCTCGTCAGGCGCAAGCCACCACATTCCCTCGGGCGCGTCCGTTCCATGAGGCACGCACGCGGTGAAGACCTCGAGTTCCAGCGGGAAATGGGTGAACACGTGATTAACCACGCCGGCGATGCGCCGCCACGCGACCTCTCCCGCAACATCGAAGCGCGGCGCGTCGGTAAGCGCGCCCGTCACGTCGAAATCGGGATGCCATTCGGTGGTCGGCACCTCCGTCATGCCGCCGAGAAGGCCCCGCGCCGCGCGCCGGCGCACCAGCACGTGGCCGTCCGCGCGGATGGCCACATACGCGGCGCCGCGCCGCAACTGCCCTTCGCGCTTTTTCGCGCGGCGCGGAAAGCTTTCGGCATCCCCACGCGCTGAAGCCGCGCACGCGGTGAGGAACGGACAGAGCACGCAGGCCGGGGCCTTCGGCGTGCAGATCGTGGCGCCGAGGTCCATCATCGCCTGCGCAAAATCCCCGGCACGGCGGTCGGGCACGAGGCGCGCCGCGAATGCGCGGATCGCAGGCTTAGCGTCGGGCAACGGCGCCTCGATAGCAAACAGCCGCGTCACCACGCGCTCGACATTGCCGTCGACGGCAGCCGCCTTGCGATCGAACGCAATCGCCGCAATCGCCGCCGCGGTGTAAGGGCCGATCCCCGGCAGGGTCGCAAGCTCATCTTCGGTATCCGGGAAACCGCCGCGCGCCGCGACCGCGCGGGCGCAGGCATGAAGATTGCGCGCGCGTGCGTAATAGCCGAGGCCCGCCCAGAGGCCGAGCACGTCCTCGATGTCGGCCGCCGCGAGCGCCGCAACTGAAGGAAACCGCGCCAGGAATTTGAGGTAGTACGGCATCACTGCGGTCACGGTCGTCTGCTGCAGCATGATCTCGGAGAGCCACACGCGATAAGGATCGGGCGTCTCGCCGGGGAGCGCGCGCCACGGCAGCCGGCGGCGATGCCGGTCGTACCACGCGAGCAGATCGGCGGCGCTGGGTTCACCAGCCCGACGAGGGGACAAGTTGGCCGGGGCCGGACGGCGTCGCTTCTTCTCCCCTTCCCCTTGTGGGGAGGGGTCGGGGGTGGGGGTCGGGAGATGTGGCACATCCTCGCCGAAGCCTCCCGACCCCCCACCCCGACCCTCCCCCACAAGGGGGGAGGGAGAAGGCACCGCCGTGCCGCGCGAACCAACCTTGCCGGCCGCCTTTTTTGGTGACGAGCCGACGCGCTTCGAACGTGCCCGCTTCTGCTTTGTTGGCCTGCCTGCTACGGTCATGGGCAAGCTCTGGCAGAGCGGTGCGCCGCGAACAAGCCGCGACGCCCATCTGCTAACAACCGCGGAATCGCGACCATGAAACCCGCGCCCATGAAGAAGCCGTCCGGGCCGAAGCCGCTGGCCGACCTCATCGGCGCATGCGTCGGCCATGTCTTCGAGCGGCAGGGCTTTGCATCGCGGGAAATCGTGACGCACTGGGACGAGATCGTCGGCGCCGAGGTGGCGGCTCACGCCGAGCCGCTGCGGATGAACTGGGTCCGCACCTCGGACCCGGATGACATGCAGCCCGCCACTCTGGTGCTGCGCGTCGAAGGTCCCGCGGCGATCGAGATCCAGCACCTGTCGGGGCTGATCGTCGAGCGCGTGAACCGCTATTTCGGCTGGCAGGCAATTTCGGGCATCGCGCTCCGCCAGGCGCCGCTCGCCCGCCGCAACCGCAAGCCGCGCCGCCCCAAGATCGACGACGCCCGCGCGGCAGCGCTGGCGGCAGAGATGACCGGCATAACGGACGATCGCCTGCGTGCGGCGCTCGGCCGCCTTGCCGCGGCAATCAAGCCCGCGTGACCGAAGGACGCGGTACGGCTGCGCTCCCGCACGACAATCGTTCTCGGTGACGCACCCCGCAACCATTACCAAATTGCAAACCGCCCCCTGTTGCGCAAACCGCTCCCTATTGCGAAAATCGCGCTATGTGAAGGGGACCAACGGAGGCTACATGATCACCCGCCGCACGTTCGTTACGACCACCACGCTGGCGCTCGCCGCCTTCGCGTCCATGGGCACGTTCGAATGGCTCTGGCGGCTTGGCGGCACCGCCCAGGCCGACACCATCTCGATGCTCGAACTCGAAGCCAAGGGTCCGCTTGACGACATTCCGCTCGGCGCCAAGGACGCGCCGGTCACCATCATCGAGTACGCCTCGATGACGTGCCCGCACTGCGCGCGGTTCGAGGCCGAGACCTTCCCGGCGCTGAAGGAGAAGTACATCGACACCGGCAAGGTACGCTACATCATGCGCGAGTTCCCGCTCGATCGCCTGGCTGCGGCGGCATTCATGCTCGCGCGCTGCGCCGGGCCGGAAAAATACAATCCGCTGATCGAGACGCTGTTCGCCCAGCAGCAGAAGTGGGCAGTGCGCGACGCGATCCCACCGCTCCTCGCCATCGCCAAGCAGGCAGGCTTCACCGAGGAGAGCTTCCAGTCCTGCATCAACGACACGGCGCTTCTCAACAAGGTCCAGCAAATGCGCGACATCGGCTCGCGCAAGTTCAAGGTCGACTCGACCCCGACGTTCTTCATCAACGGCGAGCGCCACGGCGGCGAGCTCACGATCGAGCAGATCGACAAGATCATCGCGCCAATGCTGAAGAGCTGATTTTGGAGCACCCTCCCCTGAAGGGGGAGGGTCGGACCGCCGCAGGCGGTCCGGGGTGGGGTGACACCTGGTGCAACATAATCTGCGCCGCCGCGTTTGCTGCAGCGCTGCCACCCCCTCCCACCCGCGCCTGCGGCGCGGGTGACCTCCCCCCTCCAGGGGGAGGTGCATCTGCGGTCACTTCCGGAAGTGCGGCATCACCTCGGCGGCGAACATCTCCATGTTGCGCTTGGTGAGTTCGTCGTTCATCACGCCGAACTGCAACAGCGCCACCAGAATGTCGAAGCCGGTGCGTTCGCGCATGCGCGCGATGCGCTCGCGCACGGTCTTCACGCTGCCCACGACGACCGTGCCGTTCGCCGACAAGTCCTCGATCGTCAAGTTGCGCGCCCCCGACCCCAGCGCCTTGCGCAGCGACATGGTGCGCTTCATCAACTCGAGCGAGGTGTAGCCCGGCGGCAGCAGCATCTCCCACGGATTGGCGAGATACTGGTTGAACAGCGTCTCCACCCCGGCCCGCGCCTCCGCGATGGCACGCTCGTCGGTGTCGGCGACGTAGATCGGGCACGCCCAGCCGAGTTGCCCGCCCTCGGCCTCGTAGCCGAACTTGTGCGCCTGGTCGCGGTACATGTTGAGATAGCGCACCACGAGATCCTCGGCGCTGAAAGTGACGAGGAACGGATATTTGCGCGAGGGGTCCGCCGCCCACTGGATCGTCTCCGATGAACCCATCGACGGAATCCAGATCGGCGGGTGCGGCTGCTGGTACGGGCGCGGCCAGATGTTGACGTAGCGGAAATTGAAATGCTCGCCCTCGAAATCGAACGGGCCTGGCTTCGTCCACGCGCCGACGATGAGATCATGGGCCTCATGGAAGCGCTCGTGGGAGAAGCTCGGCGAGATGCCGGTCGCGTGATACTCGGTACCGATGCCGCGCACGAAGCCGGTGATGATGCGCCCGCGCGACAGATTGTCGAGCATGGCAAACTCTTCGGCGATGTTGAGCGGATTGTTCACGAGCGGCAGCGCGCGGCCGAGGATCGCGACCTTGACCTTCTTGGTGCGGGCAACGAGCGCGCTCGCGATGATGTTCGGCGCCGGCATCAGCCCGTAGGCGGTCTGGTGATGCTCGTTGACGCCGATGACGTCGAAGCCCAGCGCCTCCGCCGACACCAACTGATCGATGTAGGAGGCATATTCGTCGGCGCCCTTCTTTGGATCGTAGAGCGTGTTCGGCATCACGACCCAGGCGGCGCGATACTTGGCGCGCTCCTCGAAATCGAGCGGCCGGTAGGGCATCAGGTGGAAGCAGACGAATTTCATGGCGTACCTCGCGCTTTGCCGTTCACGAAGGCGAGGACCTTGTTCGCCACCAGCTCCGCCTTTTCGATGTGCAACAGATGGCCGCAGTTCGGGATGATGTCGACCTCGGCGCCCGGCACTTCCTGTTTCCAGACCTCGGCGTAGCGCGCCGGTAAGAGCTTGTCGTCGTCGCCCCACAGCACAAGCGTCGGCACCGAGATGCGGTGCAGCCAGCGCGCCAGCGCCGGGTTGAACCAGCGCGGCTCCCAGCCGAGCCTTGCCGCCATGAAGCGGTTCGTGAGCGCGCGATCCGCCTCGGCGTCCGTCGGCACCACGGCGATCATGCGCTCGGCGACCGCCTGGTCGTGGACGAGGTTGCGCATCGCCTCCTCGGGACCCCAGATGAAGTTGTCGCCCGACGGCACGCCCTTGACCCGCACGCCCGCGGGCGAAAGCAGCGTCAGCGTCTTGAGATGCGCGCAGTTGCGCGTCGCAAGCTCCGCCGCAATCCAGCCGCCGAGCGAATTGCCGACGAGATCGACCTTGCCGCCGCCGAGCCCGTCGAGAAAATCGAGGTAGTACATGGCGACGTCGCCGACGTTGCGAATGAACGCCGGATTGTCCGAGCCGCCGAAGCCCGGATGCTCCGGCACCATCACGGCGCGATGCGCAGCAAGAAGGTCGAAGAACGGCAGCCAGCGCTCGACGCCCCCGGCGCCATGCAGAAAGATCAGCGGCGGCCCCTCGCCGCCGGTGAACATGCGCACCTTGACACCGCGCACCGCGTGGGTCGTTTCCCGAGCCGGCATATCTCCTCCATGTGGGCCGGCGAACGCCGGCGGCTGATCTATCTTACAGGCCGCGCAACTGGTGCGCACGCGCGGACACGTCCGCGCATTGCACACCCTACCATTCTCGCCCGCGTTCGCTTCACGGTAGCGCGCAGTGGCGTAGGGTGGGCAAAGGCGGCCGAAGACTGTGCAATCTTCCACGGCGTTCGATCCGCCGTGCCCACCATCGGCGCCGCGGTGGGCACGGCGGATCAAGCGCGGTGCAAAAATTGCAGCACTGTGCCCGCCTTTGCCCACCCTACGGCGCTGCCGCGTTCTCCTACTGCGTCCGCTTCACGGTGGCGCGCAGCTCCTGCCACAGCGGCTGCAGCTCCGGCTTGGTCTTGACGATGTCGTCGCCGATGGTGCCGGTCTTGGCCATCAGCTCGGCGTGATCGGCCGCCGACAACGCAATAAGCTCACCGCCCTTCTCGACCCAGGTCTTGCGCTGACGGGCGAGGAAATCGACCTCCCACGAATTGACGTCCGTCTCCTTGGCGGTCGCGAGCACCAGCGCCTGGAGATCGGCCGGCAGTGTGTCGAACCAGCGCTTGCTCATGACCGCGAGGCTGAACACGAACGACTGGCCGGCCTCGTTCATGTATTTGGCGGTGTCGTAATAGGCGAAGGCGGTGAACACTTGCAGCGCGCCGAGCGCCCCGTCGATCGTGCCCTGCTGCAGCGCCGGCAGCACGTCGCCGAGCGACATCGGCACGCCGGTGCCGCCGAGCCGCGTGATTTGGTCGATCTGGAACGGCGAGGCGAACACCCTGATCTTCTTGCCCTGGACATAAGAGAGCGTGCGGAATGGCGTGCGCGTCGCGAACGCTGTCGGCCCGCCGATGAAGAGGCCGACACCGATCAGCCCCTTGTTGGCGCCGACCGCGAGGAAGGCCTTTGAGAATTCCGGATCGCTCACGACCTTGACCGCGTGGTGTTCGTTCTCGAACAAACCAGCGGCGCTCATCAGTTCGAAGCGCTGATCGACGCCGACGAGGAACTCCGGCGGGCTCACGAAAATCTGAATCGAGCCGAGCTGGGTGCCCTCGATCATGCGCGGGATCGAGCCGAGCTGGCTCGCCGGATAAAGTTCCGCCTTGATGCGGCCGCCCGACTTCTGCTCGATCGCGGCCCCGAAGCGCTTCATCCATTCATGCTGCCCGTCATTGAGCGTCGCGGTTGCGAGCTTCATGACGAAGGTCTTGTCCGGCGCCGCGTTCTGCGCGGCGGCTGTCACGCTGAACGCGCATAGCGACAGCAAGGCGACATACCAGCGTGCCATGCAAATCCTCCCGATTTTATTCCTTGGGCAAAGCGAACCACGCTTTGACCGGTACATCAATGCGCGAAAGTGCCTCGCAACGACCGTGCAAAGACCGGAACGATTGCGCAACAAAATGGCAGGGAGGCCGCGCGGAAGCGCAAGTTCTCCTTAAGACTTTGGCCGCAGAACACGGGTTCCGCCCTTCGCCGTTCTATTGCCGTGTTCAGGGTTAAGACGGTGGGGTGACAAGTACGGGGTGGTGGATGTCCGACAATCGATGGCTCGCGCAAAGCGGCCCGCGCAAGGTGTCACGCCGCGCGGCGCTGCGCGGCCTCGCGTCCGCCGGCGCGGCCTTCACGGTCGCGGGATGCGCCGGCTTGGCCGCGAACGCACCGCGGTTCGACGCCTCGGAAATCTCCCAGCAGCCGACCCTCCTCGTTGCAACCACACGCAAGCCGGCGAGCGGCGCGCGCGCAAGCCCCTGGTTCGGCACGGAGCGCGCGGCGAAGATGACGGTTGGCCGCGTCAAGCTCATCCCGCCGGACGACGGCCGCTTCACCCTGGCCTCGATCGGGCTTGTCGACTGGACCATCAAGGGGATCGACACCGGAGCGCAGATTGGCGACCTCGTGCAGGCGACGAGCGGGCGCGACGTGCTGATATACGTCCACGGCTTCAACACCACGTTCGAGACGGCCGCGCTCGACGCGGCGCGCCTCTCCGACGCCATCAAGTTCCCCGGCGAGACCATGGTGTTTTCCTGGCCGTCGAAGGGCAAGCTGTTCGACTATGGCTATGACCGCGAGAGCGCCATGTGGTCGCGCGACGCGCTCACCCAGGTGATCGAGGACCTGATGGCGAGCCCGACCATCGGCCGCATCAACATCGTCGCCCATTCGATCGGCACCATGCTGACCATGGAGGCGCTGCGCCAACTCTACGCCAAGCGCGGCGACACCGCCGCCGACCGCATCGGCGCGGTGATCTTTGCCTCGCCCGATATCGACATCGACGTATTCATGTCATCGGTCGAACGCATCGGCCCGCTCGCCGCAAAGATCACGGTCATCACCGCAACCAACGACCGCGCGCTCGCGGTGTCGCGCTGGATCAACGGCGGTGTCGCCCGCGTCGGCGCCGCCGAAAAAGCGCGCCTCGAACAGAAGGGCCTGCGCGTCATCGATGCCTCGAAGGAAGGCTGGGGCATCATCAACCACGACCTCTTCCTGTCGAACGCGCAGATCCGCCAAGTCATCCGCGACGCCGTCGGCGGCGCCCCGCGCGGCTTCAACGCCTTCGCCACCGGCCGCATCGAGTCGGAGTTCCTGCTGCCGCTCTTCAGCGGCCCCGGAGGCGGGACGCCGTGATCCGGGCCTGCGCGGCTTGATGCAATGACGTAGCCCGGATGAGCGAACGCACGTTCGCGACATCCGGGGCGATCACAAAACTTGCGTTAGCTCGCGAGATCACTTCGACGGATCGAATGGCAATATCTCGCCACGTTCCACCTCGGCACTTGCTGCACGCACGAGTTCGCCCAATTGATCCTGCGTCTTAGCGAAGCGCTCTTCCCAGCCACGTTCGGCGGCGATCTTATCGAGGATAAGGCTCGCGATCGCTTCCTGCTGGGTTTCGGGGAGCTGAGAAACCGCGGCTAAAGCTTTTTCCAGAAGAGCGTTCATGCTTTTTTCCAGAAGAGCGTTCATCCTTATCGTCCGATCCTGTCTTGACTATATTCCTATTTCGCCTATAGTCAAGTTCAAGTGGTGCCGGTCATTCCGGGGGCCGAGCGAAGCGAGGCAGCCCGGAATCCATACGCCGCAGCCTGTGGCTATGGATTCCGGGCTCTCCGTCAAGACGCTGTTTCTCAGTGTTTCACGTTGTATCAATATCCGCCAGAAATGCCCTATCCACGGGAACTTTGGTGTTTCCGACGGTAACACCTTGTGCCTCTCTATGCCGCAGCCTACTTGTAGGTTTCCTTGTAGTTTAGGCGGATGAAATGGCAAAGCGACTTACCGCGAAAGAGATCGAGCATCTCACCACGCCGGGCAGGCATTGGGTTGACGACCATCTCTATCTGCAAATCGTCGACGCCCACGTGCGCTCATGGATTCATCGTTTCACGCTCAATGGCAAAGCACGATGGTCCGGCCTCGGCTCCTATCCCTATGTTAGCCTCGCTGCCGCCCGGCAGAAGCGCGACGATGAGCAAACGCAAATCCGCAAGGGCCTCGACCCCGTCGACGAACGCAAGCGCGCGCGGGCTGGGCAGAGCGTTGGGCCACGCAAGACCTTCAAAGCGTGCGCTCAGGATTACATCGCGAACCACGAACACACGTGGGTCAACGCGAAGCACCGGAACCAATGGCATTCGACGCTGAAGGCCTACGTCTTCCCGGTGATCGGCGAGGTCGCGGTCGACGCGGTCGACACCGAGCACGTGCGGGCAATTCTGCAACCGCTGTGGCAGACGAAACGCGAGACGGCTAAGCGCGTGCGCCAGCAAATCGAGAGCATCTTGGATTTCGCCAAGGCCCTCGGGTTGCGGCAGGGCGATAATCCGGCCCGCTGGCGCGGCCACATTGCCAACATCTTCCCTGCGCGTGCCGCGAAGCCGATGAAGCATCACGCGGCGCTGCCCTATCCCGAGATCGGCGACTTCATGGTCAAGCTTCGCGCACAAGGCGGCATAGCGGCGCGAGCGCTCGAATTCGTGATCCTCAATGCGTGTCGCACTGGCGACGTGATCGGCCAGAAGCGCGCCGATGCGCCGCCGATGATCTGGCAGCACGTCGATCTTGCATCGCGGGTGTGGACGATTCCGCGCACCAAGACCGGCAGCGAATTACGAGTGCCGCTATCGCGGCAGGCGATCGCTGTGGTTGAGGCGATGCAGGCGATCCGCAGCAGCGATGTCGTATTTGCGGGCATGCGCGCCGGGGAGCCGTTGAGCAATTCCGCGATGCTCGTGGTGCTCGATCTCATGGGTTTTGGCCGCTACACCGTGCACGGATTCCGAAGCTGTTTCCGCGATTGGGCGGCCGAGTGTACGTCGTTTCCGAGCGAAGTCGCCGAGATGGCGTTGGCCGACACGATCGAGGACCGGGTCGAAGCGGCTTACCGCCGCGGCGACCTGTTTGAGAAGCGGCGCAAGCTGATGCAGGCGTGGGCTGACTTTTGCGATCGGTCGTCGATGACTGCCGCGGTAGTGCCGTTGCGCAACGCGTCGTAACGCGTCACCATTGAAAAGGCCGGATGGGTGACGCCATCCGGCCCTTCAGGGGAAATCGGCCCACTGGAGTAGAGCCAGCGGCATGACACAGCGTAAGAGCCGCGAGGCTGCCGCGCAAGCGCGGCCGGCATTGACGCCCGACATGGAGTTGCTGCGGCTCGATGAACTGCGGCGGCTTTTGGGCGACCGGCTTACGGCATTGCCGGGATGGCAGGCGATGCGCGAGCGCTTGATATCGAGCAGCGCGCCACCAGTGCTGCCGGTGATCGAGCGATGGTTGGTGTTTTCCGACAGCGCCGCTGCGTCCGCTTTCGACACCGGCAAGATCGTCGATACCGTCGAGACCATCACGTCCCCCGAGATGTTGCGTTCCGAGGAAGCGCTGTATGGGCCGGATCACATTTACGTCCCGCGCGCAGTTCTCTTGCCCGAGCCTGATCGCCCTAGGGTGGTAACGCCGCGCGGGTGGCTGTTCCGCTACGTAAGGCGCACCGATGTCGCTCGGATTTGGCCGGGCTTGTTGCCGAATTTGCCGGCTCCTGCAGAGGAACATATGCCAGAGCCGAAAACAGAGGCTCAGCGCGACGCCCAAGAACTGATTTGTCATCATGTGCCTGACTGGCCGCACAAAGGCACAACGACCATTATCGCGGCCGTGGCAAAGGCAAGCAACAGGGTGCTCGACTTTAGCCTTGTCCGACGCGCTCTCGGACGCCGCAAGTGAGCACGGATTTGGCGCCAATCGGCGCCAATCCTGGCGCGTGACTTTGGAAATCTCGGGGTATTTATAGATCGCCGTCGTTGTCAGTTAGAAACAGCCGGCGGCTACCATGAGCATCATGATGACAGACCTTTCCGACGCAGAGCGTCGGTCAGGTGCCACGGGCGGCGGCGCCACGCGCGATCCTCTCACCGTCACGATCCGAGAAGCGCAGCGGCTCAGTGGTTTGAGCCGGACAACGCTGCATCGACTGGCGGTCACAAAGAAGCTGCGAACGGCCAAGATCGGCAAGCGGACGCTGATCGATTTCGCCTCCTTGCGCGCGCTGCTGACGCCGCCCGAATCCACCACCTAAGAAAACGAATTGCTCGCCGACTTCGAGCAACAGATCGGCGCGATCTATGATTGGGATAAGGACAAAGTCTGGCGCGAGATCGCGAATAAAGCTGGCGAAGCGCTCGCCGATGCCAATCGGCAAATCGCCAAGCGCTGCCAAGAACTCGGATCCCGAAAGCGTTTCAGCCGCACATCTCAGCCTCGTGGTACGGCCGCAACGAGAGCGCTGTGCAAAGCCGGCGCATCGAACTGCGGCGCATGGCGAAGACGCAGATCGAGCATCGAACAAGGTGCCAAGGTCGAAGATCGAAATGGTCTCGATCCAAGCGCAGACCGAGATTTTGTCGAACGGCATGTCGTCGCCATCGGCCATCGAGTTTCTCAATTCCTTGCCGCCGATCGATACGCTCATGCTGCCGCTCGACTTCAAGCTGATCGAGAAGCTGACCGGCAAAACGTACGAGAGCGACGCCGATGATGAGCGCAAGGTCGTTCAGTTGCGCCTCGTGCATGGCGACAAAGACGACAAGCGCGACAAGCCCGATGATCCGCACGATGTCGCCAAGGCGCAGCCTGATCCTAATGCAGTCGACCACAATGGATTTATCGAATCCGATTATGGAATTGATCCCACTGATGTCGCTACTGCGCCGGTGATCACAGAAGCTGAGGATATGGCGCGCACGCACGACAAGCATGAACTCGACGATGATGACGCTGGGCTCACGCCATGAGCAACATCGACTCCCTGATCTTCTGCTTTCGGATCGTGATGATCCTGTCCGCGCTCGGGCTCGGCGCTGCAATTGCGATCGTGTTTATCGCGACCGCGTGCCGATTAGTGAGATTGGTGAAG
>CAWEAS010000023.1:0-162355 GCA_963807015.1 uncultured Alphaproteobacteria bacterium
CGGGCGTAGTTCAGTGGTAGAACGACAGCTTCCCAAGCTGTATGTCGTCGGTTCGATCCCGATCGCCCGCTCCAACAACCATCTCAGTGCTCATTCATCACTAGCTTGTTGAAAGCATTGGCTGGCGACAAAGCTCGCGCCCGCCGGGAAGGGTTTTTTCCTCGGGCGCAATGTCATGCCCTTCGATGCCAGCGATGATTACGCCAAGGGTCGCCGCCAGCGTACCGAGGACCGTTCCAGCACGGGGCCAATGCCGATCTCAATCGGCGCTGGCAAAGCACCGCGAATTGTCAAGAGAGATTGGGCGCGGATTCCGAAAATCCGCGCGGGACGCAAGGGCGGGGACGCGCGCCCACAACACGGCGCGAATGCGCGCATCACCAAGGGGCTGATGGCTAGGCTTCCGAGTAGGAACAGAGCGCGTGGCACGACGTACCGGTCTGTCAGCCGGGGTACATGGACGTTCGACTTGAGCTGCGTTTCGGGGGATCGTCGTGAGCCTCCTTGGATGGTTCAACCACTGCGAAAACGCGGCGTGCTACATCAGCTTATCGAGGGTAATCGGCAGGTCGCGGACGCGCTTTCCGGTCGCGTGGTAGACCGCGTTGGCGATCGCAGCCGGAACGCCGACGATGCCGATCTCGCCGACCCCTTTGACGCCGAGCGGATTGCTATCGTCCGGCTCGTCGACGAAGATGACTTTTATGTCCTCGACGTCCGCGTTCACCGGCACGAGATATTCGGCGATGTTGGCGTTGACGATGCGACCGTCCCTGTGATCGATCAACGTCTCCTCGCGCAGCGCCATGCCGATGCCCCAGACCACGCTGCCCAGGATCTGACTGCTCGCGGTCTTGGTGTTCAGGATGCGCCCGGCGGCGACCGCGCTGACGACGCGCGTGACACGGATCACGCCGAGCTGCTCGTCCACCTTCACCTCGGCGAAGATCGCCGAATGTGTGTTGTGAGCGCGCGGGTCCTGACCGGGATTGGTCGTCAGCTCCCGCTCGATGCGATCGACCGCGCCGTAGCGCATGGCATCCGCGATCGACACCGAACGCGACGGATCGCTTTTGCTCACCAGTGCGCCGTCGACAAGCGCGACGTCGCTCGAAGCTGCGTTAGCGAGCGGCGAATTGGGAATCCGCTTGGCCAGCCGCAACAACTCCTCGCCGATGGCGGCGGCGGTCGTCGCTATCCCATTCGACACCGAGACCGCAATCCATGAGCCGCCCTCGACCGGCGATTGCGGCAGGCTCGAGTCGCCGAGCTTGATGCTGATATTCTCGAGCGGCAGGCCGAGCTTGTCGGCCGCTACCTGCGCCATGATGGTGTAGGTGCCGGTGCCGATATCCGAGGTCGCGCACGCGACTTCCGCATGGCCGTTGGCGCTGACAATGATCCGCACAGCGATCGGTGCCTGGAACGCATCCCAGACGCCTGTGGCCATGCCCCAGCCGACCAAGTCGCTGCCGTCCCGCATCGAGCGCGGTTCCGGATTGCGCTTGTCCCAGCCGAACGCCGCGGCGCCCTGGCGATAGCATTCACGCAGTGCCTTGCTGCTGAATGGCTGATCGGTGTTTTGATCGCGATCGGAATAGCAGCGCAGGCGAAGTTCGAGCGGATCGAGTTTGAGCGCAGCCGCAAGCTCGTCCATCGCACATTCAAGTGCGTAGACGCCGGTGGCGGCGCTTGGACAGCGCATGTCGCACGACGTGGGAAGGTCGAGCTTGGCGGTCTTATGTGCGTAACTTGCGTTGGCGCACGCATAGAGCGGTCCCGACCAACCGGTCTCCTGCCGGAAGTAATCTTCGTATTGCGATGTCACGGTGACCGCGTCGTGGGTGATCGCCTCAAGCGCTCCTCCCGCGTTGGCGCCGAGCGCAATGCGCTGAATCATCGCCGGCCGATAGCCGAGCGCGTACATCTGCGGCCGAGTCAGCACCACGCGTACGGAGCGCCGCAGCGCAAGCGCCGCGAGCATCGCCAGCACGGCCTCGAATTGCGGACGCAACCCGACGCCGAATGCGCCGCCGACGAATGGCGACACAACGCGCACGTCGTCAGGCTTCAGGCTGAACACACTGCAGAGATAGCGCTGGACGTTCTGCACGCCTTGGGTCTTGTCGTAGACAGTAAGCTTGCCGTTCGCCTCGTAGACTACCGTCGATGCAAAGAGCTCCATTGGATTGTGATGCTCGATCGGCGTGTAGTATTCGGCCTCATGGCGCACCGCGGCAGCGGCAAGACCCTGCTTGGAATTCCCACGAGGCCTCGGCGGCGCGAACACGGCCTCTAACGGGTTCGTCGGCGGCGGGACGGGAGCGGCCGCATCGCGTTGACGAAATACGTCGGTGACATGGGCCTCCTGCTCATACTCCACCCGAACCAGCGAGGCGGCGAAGCGGGCGACCTCCGAGGTCTCCGCGACAACGAGCGCAATCGGCTGGCCGTTGAACATGATCCTGTTGTCGTAGAGCGGCCGGAACGGCGATCCCAACGGGGCCACGTCATCCTTGTAGGCCTTGTCGTTGTCGGCCATCTGCGGGCGATGGGCGTGCGTAAGCACGTCGACCACGCCCTTCACGCGCTTCGCCTCGCTGGTGTCGATGCGCGTGATGCGACCTTTCGTGATCGTCGAGGTGACGAGGCTGCCGTGGAGGAGACCGGGTGCATTGAACTCGGCGGCATATTTTGCCGAGCCGGTAACCTTCGCGACGCCGTCGATACGGGATGTGGCAGTGCCGATGTAAGGTGCCATGACGATCCTCAGACGATTTTCTTGGACGATTGCGACTGCGGCGTACCGCGCGCGGCTTGCGTGAGCGCGCGCCTAATGCAGCGACGCGCGAGATCGATCTTGAAGGTGTTGCGCCCGTAGCCCCTGGCGTCGCGCAGCAGTACATCCGCCGCGCGAGCGAACGTCGCGGCATTGGCGGGCTGCCCGCGCAGCGCTGCTTCCGCCTGCGGATCGCGCCACGGCTTGTGCGCGACGCCGCCAAGCGCGAAGCGTCCTTCCTTGATGATATCGCCATCAAGCTCGAGCCCGACCGCGACGGACACAAGGGCGAACGCATACGAAAGCCGGTCGCGAATCTTCAGATACGTGTAGTTCCTCGCAAAACCCTGCGGCGGCACTTCCACCGCGGTGATGATCTCGCCGGTGTTGAGGTTGGTGTCGCGTTGCGGTGTATCGCCCGGCAGACGGTGGAAGTCCGCGAATTTGATGATGCGATCACCCGACGCGCCGGTGACATGGACATTGGCCTCCAACATCGCGAGCGCCACGCACATGTCGGATGGGTGAACCGCGATACAGGCGTCGCTCGCGCCGAGGATCGCATGCATGCGATTATGACCGTCAATGGCAGTGCAGCCGCTGCCCGGCTCGCGTTTGTTGCAGGGCGTCGCTACGTCGTAGAAGTAGTGGCAGCGCGTACGCTGCAACAAGTTGCCGCCGGTCGATGCCATGTTCCGCAATTGTTGCGAGGCACCCGCCATGATCGCGCTGGCGAGAACCGGATAGCGTGTCTCCACCAGCGGGTGATAAGCAAGATCGGTATTGCGTACGAGCGCCCCGATGCGCAGACCGCCGCCCGGCGTGTTTTCGACCTGCTTCAGCGGCAGGCGCGTGATGTCGATGACCTTCGTTGGTCGTTCGACATCCATTTTCATCAAATCGATCAGATTGGTGCCGCCGGCCACAAACTTCACATTGGGGTCGCCGGCGATCTGGCGGACCGCGTCCGCGACGTCGGTGGCGCGCGCATACTGAAAGTTGATCATGACCGCCCCATCGCTTGCTGGATTGCCGCGACGATATTCGGGTAGGCGCCGCAGCGGCATATGTTGCCGCTCATGAGTTCGCGGATGTCGTCCGTGCTCTTCGCCCTGCCCTCTGCGATCAATCCGGCCGCCGAGCAGATTTGCCCGGGCGTGCAGTAGCCGCATTGGAACGCGTCATGATCGATGAACGCCTGCTGCAGCGGATGCAGCGCGCCGTCGGCCGCCAGGCCTTCGATCGTGGTGATCTGTGCGCCATCGCACATAACGGCGAACGTCAGGCACGAGTTGATGCGCCGGCCGTCCATCAGGACGGTGCAAGCGCCGCACTGACCCTGATCGCAGCCCTTCTTCGTGCCGGTCAGGTCGAGATGCTCGCGCAGCAAATCGAGCAGCGTTGTGCGGGGATCTAGCTCGAAGTCATGACGCGCGCCGTTGACGGTCATGCTCGCTGATACCGTTTGCGGCGCTGTCAAAGTCGTGGGCGATTGAGCTGCCTCACTTGATCGCAATCCCAGGGCAACTGGAACCGTCGCCCCGGCGACGACAACCTCACGGCGCGTTGGCTGGTTCGAGGAGCGGGAATCCATATGTCGGCTATCGCTCATTCTCAACTCCTATCGAGGGGATCGCATTAGGTTGCTTGTTGAACGGTAGTGATCGGTAAGCGCGATTTCTCAGATAAGATTGCGCTTACAGTTGTCCAGCCGGCGCTCGCGGAGCGATGCGCTCGCAAACGGCATTGCCTCTCATATCGAAATCAGGCGTCCGCGTCGTGATGTAAATTGTGCGGCGGAACCGATATTTAGAAACTCAAGTCCGTTCGAACTCTTCGGGTAATCTTTCGCTAAAATTCGAGCTTTAAGCGACAATAGCGCGTCGCTCTCGCCCGGTTAACCGCTGTCTCGCCTCCCTCACTTCCGCGCCGCGTTGAAGTGGCGCAAATCCGGCGGCGGTTGATCCTTGCGGGTCGGCATCAGACGACCATCAGCACCGACGAAGTAGTCCTCATCGCCGACGATGACGTGCCGATTGTTCTCGGTGCAATTGTCCTCGAACCAGATGACATTGCGATCGCGGCGATAGCGCTTGTTCACGCTCCACGGCCGCGTCAGCGCATGGTCGATGGTCGTGATGTCGTTGTGCAAGACGTCAGAGTCGGCCTTGTCGAGATAGATTCGCTCCAGAACGATCGACTGGTTGTCGGCGTGAAGCGGAATGCCGCTAGGCTCGAAGACACGTGGGCCCTTGAAATTCCGGGTCTCGACTTCGAGTGTGTCGAAGCGGCCATCGCCGTCGGTATCGAGCCAGCGGCCGATCGAATAACCGGCAAACGACGGTTCGATCTCGGCCGGCCAAGTACGGCCGTCGGTGTAGATGCGGCGCGGCAGGAACGGATGGAAGTTCACATAAGTGATGTTCGGCATGATGACGAACTCGATCGGCCAAGCGACCGTCATCATGCGCGGCATGCCATTGCTGATGCACGTAACAAGCCTGTCGCCACCTTGTCCACCGGCGGCCTGGTCGGCAAGGCTCGCAGCCAATACCGCCTGATATTCGAGCGTCAGCGGCGCCTGCTGGCCGAGCCCGGGCGGCTTGGCCGGATCCCACATAAAGCCGACGCCAGGCGGCCTGAGCCACTGGCCTGACCAGTCGGGATACTTGGTTTCATCGAACGCCACGGCTGCCGACATCATCGCGACCGACATCGCGATGAAAGCTCCCAGGCACAACACCCCTCGATCAATCATGGCAGTCCTCCGCGGGTCTCGCTGAACGTCGGTTGGACTGGCGTCGCCAGTCGTGCAAGCGACACCCCTCCGTGCGCACACTCTGTTGGCAGTGCCGCTCGTCGCTCTTTCGTAAATCTTGGCGCCGACCTCACTGCAACAACTTCAAGTCGATCGCCTCCGCCATTGCCTTGTAGCCGGCATCATTGGGATGAAGGTGATCTCCGCTGTCGAACGCGGATGCAATCGCCGCCGGGTGGGTTGGATCGGCGACAACAGCATCGAAATCGATGATCGCGTCGAAGGCCCCACTTTTCCTGATCCAGTTGTTGACGGCTTGACGCTTTGCTTCCTTGTCGGGCGAGAAATAACCGACATTAGGGCCGTTCGCGAGGGCGTGTTCGAACGGCGTGAGCGGACTGCCGATGACTTTGAGGCCTCGCAGGTGCGCCCGTTCGATCAATTGCTTGTAGCCGGCGATGATTTCGTCGGCCGTGCGCACGATGCCGTTCGGCTCGATCGGCGTGCCCGGCCAGCCGATATCGTTGATCCCAACGAGCACGATGATGTGCGACACCGCCGGCTGGCTCAAGACATCGCGCTCGAAACGAGCAAGGGCGCTGATGCCGGCGCCGTCGCTCAACACGCGATTGCCGGCAATGCCCTGGTTCAAAACCGCCGACGCGATGCCCGCGTCCTTCAAGCGCCGGGCAAGCACATCGGGCCAGCGGTGATTGGCATTCACGGTCGAGGCCGAACCATCGGTGATCAATCGCCGAAGGCCACGATGGCGCGGACAGGTGTTGCGGAGTCGACCATGATGCCGGTGAGGAAAAAACGATTGGCGAAGTGGTCGGCAACCGGGAATTCCGTACTGGCGGTATGGTCGCCGGACGCCGACACATAGGCAGTTTGCAGCCCGGTCGCATGCACGGTCGTCAAATCGGTGGCGGCCGGCAAATAAAGGCTCACGGCAAGGTCAGAGAGCGGCGCAACCGCAAGCTCGACCGGATCGCTGAGCGCCGGTGCGCCGGGCGGGATAATGACCGACTTGGCTCCTCCAAAGGTCACAACGCGCGAACTCCCCGCCGCTATTCCCGCCCCCTCGCCCGCGAGCGCGACGCTGGCGGCGCCGATCAAGACGGGTCGCTGGCCGAATTCGTTCGACAGGCGGAGCCGGACCTTGTTGCCGCCGACGCTGAGATGCACGATTTGACGAATGGTGCGATCGGAAAAACTCGTTGGAATGATGCCGCGCGGCGCCTGCGGACTGGCAGTCCAGCTGCCGATCCAACTCGCGACCTGGGCGCCGGCCGGATGACACGCGAATAAGAGGACCGACACGATCGCCGCAGCAACTCGACCGCCGCATAACGTGCGGCGGTCACGGACCACGTTCTTGACGGAGCAGTCGCCATCGAGGGGCGAGGAGGAAGTGCTCGCGAACTTGGCAGCACTTACGATCATTTTGTGTAACGAGTTCATGATGCGCTCCCTCTTGACGAAGCCTTCCGGCAATCCAGTCCAACCAGCGTAACAATCAACTAATTCGTCCCGGCCTTGCCTGCGGTGTAGGTCTTGGAAAAGCCGTTGCGGGCGTTAGTCACCGTGAAAGTTCCATCGGGCTGGGCCGCGACCTTGATCCAGAACGCCTGCCCATTATGAGCAGGCGGTGGCGGAGTGCTGGGGCCGGGGGTCGGAGCTGCGATCGGTGCGACGGGCATGGCCGCGGAAGGTTCGTCGAGCAGATTGGCGATGAACATGCCTGGCACCGTGTACTCTTGCCCGCTGAGCTGGGAGAAGTGAATCTGCCACAAGTCCTCGAGCCCCGGCGACGTGTGAATGACTTTCATCACTTCCGGCGGACCGCCTTTCCGAGTGCCATTGTTCATGATGGCGACGCGTGGATGGGTCGCGTGAATCATCACCTCTGAATTCGACGAATCGACGCCGTGGTGCAGTCCGAGGAACGCATCGACGGCGCCGATGCGGTTCGTCGGGCACATCAGCTCGAATTCCTTGTTCTTGGTGAGATCGCCGAGATGGATGGTGCGGAATTTTCCGAACGCCACCGCGATGGCGACCGACATCGGGTCTTCAGCGTTGTTCGTGCCGGGCTTAAAGCTCGCGCAGTACGGATTGGGTGCGCCGGCGCCCGGCAGTGCGGTTTTGATAATCTCTCCCGCCGACGTCACGACGTCGATATCGAGCCCCGCAATCGCGATCTTGTCGCCCGCCTTTGCGACAGTGTGCTTCGCGCCGGCGTAGAGCGTCGGATAAACCTTGGCCAGGAATTCGTCGACGGCTGGATTGGGCTGGACGTTCTGGCCGTGATCGATGAAGTCGCGAATTGGGATGCGTTTGGCGAGCTCCGCGAGTCCGCCGTAATGGTCGCCGTGCCAATGCGTGGTGATCAGATGGTCGATCTGGGTGAGGTGAGCGTCACGCGCCGCATCCATGATCCGTTCGGCATCGCGTACCGACGCTTGCGGCCCGACATTGCCGGTGTCGATGAGAAGCGACTGTCCTGACGGCGCCACGAACAGCGTAGCGTTGCCGCCCTCGACGTCGACCACGTAGATATCGAGAGTCGTACGGGTCTGCGCGGCAGTGCTGAAAGCCTGCACCATGAGCGCCATCGCGGCGGCCGTTGCCGCCAGCCATTCTCTGCTGCCCATCGAATCCTCCCTGGCGCGATCGCGTCGCGCCGGGATCAGGCTATCAATCGGCGGCCCACTCCGAAAGGCACCCGCCTTTGGATCGTTCCGTATCAGTCTCTTTCGCGGTAAGAAGAGAGATGGATGGCCGAAACAAGTTTCCGCCATGCCCCGCCCGGATCGGAGTCCGGCAAAATAGCCCAGGCGTAGGCGCACCGACATGAGGGTACTCATATTTGCAATCGCCGCGGCGCTGACCCTGACCGCAGGCGTCGAGGCGCAGGGCACCTATCCCGAGAAGCCCGTGCGGATCATCATCGAACTCGGCACCGGGAAGTTCCACCGATGTGTCGGTGCGTCTGATGGCGGAACGGCTGTCCGCGATTTGGAAACACCAGGTGGTCGTCGACAATCGCCCCGGCGGTGGTGGGTCGATGGCTGCTCGCGCCGGCCAAGCGGCAACACCGGACGGCTACACCTTCTACGTCGGCGCAGCTTCAACGTTCATCGCGGTCAAGGGCGCGCCGGGCGTCGCGACCAACTTGCCGATCGAGCTGCCGCGTGATTTCACGCCAATCGGTTTCATTACTCTTCAGCCAATGTTCATTGCGGTGGCGCCGCAGCTCGGCGTAAAGTCATTGCCCGAGTTGATTGCGCTTGCGAAGAACAAGCCCGATCAGTTGAGCTACGCCACGACAGGGCGCGGTCGCATGACCCACCTGACCATGGAGCTCCTGCAGGAACGCGCCGGGATCAAACTGCAGATGATTCCGTACACGGGGGGACCGACCGCAGCGATGAGCGACGTCGGGACTGGCCGTGTCGCCATTGTCACCGAGGGCTACTCCGGATTGGCCGGCGGCATCACCAGCGGCCTGATCAAAAGCATTGCTGTTGCCTCGCTCGAGCGGCTTCCCGATTTCCCGGACCTGCCGACCGTCGCGGAAACACTGCCGGACTTCGTCGCCGGCGGCTGGAACGTGCTGTTGGCACCCGTCGGCACGCCGGGGGCGATCATCCAGAAAGCCAGCGCCGATCTTCGCGTGGCGATGGACGATGCTGAGGTAAAGCAGAAGCTCGCCCAGCTTGGTGCCTACCCGCACGCGATGACACCTGACGAAGTCACACAGTTCGCCACGGGTCAGCAAAGGACCTGGAAACCTATCGCGGAGAAGGTGGCGAAGGAGATGGCCCAGTCGCCTTGATAGACGTCCGCGCCACCCGACACGCCGGCAACGCGACTTAAAAACCAAACCGCGAGAAAGACGCTTCGCGACCCGGCTCAAGTCGCGAAAGAACGCTGCAAATCGGCGCTACGGTCGATTTTGGTCCGAACAAGCTAGAAATTGGACCGAGACTCGCAAGCCAATCGGCACGGTGCGGACGCTGCCGGTCAAAGCCAGCGTGACTTGGCGGACTGGACGCGATGGATTACCTGCGATCGGATTGTCGACAATATCGAACCCGATATTTTCGATCGTCCCTTCCATTTGCGCTCCGGGAGATGAATCCGCAACAATACGCGCGCGTTGGCGCAGACATAGCTTCGCGGCTTCACGCTCATCAACGAAGGTGCGTACGCGCCGTCGAGCGTCGTCGACCATGGTGACCAGGGTAGCCGGCACCATCGCGCTGATGAACTGGCCGGGGCTCACCTTGATATTGAGAACCACACCGTCGATTGGGGCATCCACCGAGCAATAGCCGAGGCGTGTCGCACTTTCTGCAACGCGCTTATCGGCGGCGTCGCGGCGCGCATGAGCCTCGTCAATGTCTTCCTGGCGAGATCCGGCCCGGAGCAAATCGAGCTTGGCGCGCACTTCATCGAGCTGAGCTGCGGCTATTCTTGAATCCCGTTCCGCCTGATCGATCTGAACCTGGGTGACGGTGAAGCCGGCGCGCAGTCGGTGGGCGCGGTCCACGGTTTTGTCCGCCTCTTCCGATCGCGCAATCGCCAGGTTCACGTTTGCGATGCCGATCGCTATCTCTTCCGGACGAGGCCCTTTGACGACCCGCGTAAGCACGGCTTCGGCAGCCTGCAACTCGGACTTGCGCGCCTCCAGTTCGCGTTCGACCGCGCTGCATTCGATGCGAATGAGGTGCTGGCCGGCCTTGACGTGGGCGCCCTCGGCGACAAGCAGTTCGGCGACTGTTCCCGTTGCGGACGTCCCAAGGGACAGCACATCGCCTGCACCCTCGATCCGTCCTTGCGCGGAGGGCAAAGGACTGGCCGGCTGCGCGACCCCGTTGCGTCCCAATCCCCACCAACTGGCTGCCGCGACAGCAAAAAGCCCGCCGAGGAGGATTGCAAATCGATAGTGTTTGCGAGCCGGGAGCATGCGCTTCCTGACCTTCCTAACCTTGGACGTCGCCCCGACCGCTCGTTGCGGTTTGCTCTTAATGTTCGATGCTGAAGATGGCATTTTTTTACATTGTCTTCGTGCCAAGGTGCAACGGAAGACTGGAGGTCGAGCCCGCCGGTGAGTCCAGCCTGCGGCTTTGCCCAAGCTGCAGGGCGGCCAATGTGCCGCGCCGGTTGGAACTCGACCGTGACGTGACGAGTTCCCAGTGGTTAGCGACGGCTTATCAGGTTAATCGCTCTTGGTGCTCACTTTGGGGTTCGAAAATGGTTGCTCTTTCGGGGGCTCTCCGGATCGCGCTGCTGGTCGCCACGATCCTGACCGACGCAGCGGCTTGCGCCGAGGAGAACGACGGTCAACCCGAACCGAGCGGCTCATCGCCGAAGGATACCGTCTGCGAAGCGCTTGCCACGGCGGCCGCGGCCAATGATTTGCCCGTCAGGTTTTTCGTTCGCCTGATTTGGCAGGAGAGCCGTTTTGATCCCGCGGCGATAAGTCGTGCGGGGGCACAGGGCGTCGCCCAATTCATGCCGGGCACCGCAAAGATGCGTGGCCTCGAAGATCCCTTCAACCCGACCGAAGCGATTGCCAAATCCGCCGAGCTGCTGCGCGATCTTAATCGGGATTTCGGAAACCTCGGTCTCGCCGCGGCCGCGTACAACGCCGGGCCAAGGCGGGTCCGAGACTGGCTTGGCGGTCGCCGATCGCTTCCAAACGAAACGCGGGCGTACGTGAATATCGTGACCGGCCGTCCCGCGGAAGAATGGGCAGCAGGTCAGAAGAATCTCGTCGAGACTCCTGTTGAGAACGGGGTGCCTTGCGGCGGCGTTGTTGGCGCTTCAATTCCACCGAGCTCGCCGTCGCCAAAAATCAAAACGGTCAAGCCATGGGGCGTGGAATTGGTCGGCGGTCCAACCCCGATAAAGGCCCTGGCCCGCTATCATGAACTGGAATTGAAATACGCGACGATCCTCACCGGGCAGGAGACGCATATCGTGATACGTGGCGTCATCGGCGAAATGGGCGCGGCGCGGGTTCGAAGTCGACGCCGATACGCGCGCCGAAGCAAACAAACTGTGCTCAAACATGCGCGCGGTTGGTTGGTACTGCGACGTGCTGCGAAATTGATTGGCGAAAAAAGGACCCGGATCGATTAGGGCAGTTCGGGAAGCTCGATCCGGGCGATAGCAAGCTTCAATAACCGGACGACCGTAGTAAAAGAACACCCAGCCGTCACGCCCACATTTTCAGCAAACCATTGTCATCAACGGCACTAATTGGCGGCAATCGGCCCGCTACGAAAGAAATTCCTCAAACAACGCAAAAATTATCGATCAAGCGAATCGTACGAAGACCGAAAAACAGCGGGCTTAAAAATAATACAGCGGGGTCGCAAAGACCGGAATCCGACAAAACGCGCGTCGCTGGGTCGCTGGCCCGGGCGAAATTCGATTTAGTTGGTTTGGAACTATCGCCGAGTTCACGCGTTCCGGTGGCGCAATTCAGCGAGGCAGCATTGTCGCCACCCCTCAATCGCCGCGAGGTCATTGTCGCCACGGCTTCGGCGCTGGTCGCGGACTCCACTGTTGCGCACGCCGCCGTCATCAAGGGAGGGCTGCCGTTTCATCCCGGCGCGGCAAACCCGCCTCAGGAGGCGAGCCCGGGTCCATGGCAGTTCTTCACCCCAGACGAAGCGACCACGGTTGAAGCGATTGTCGATCGTCTCATTCCGGCAGACGAGCTTTCGGCGGGCGGCAAGGACCTCGGATGTGCCGTCTATATCGACCGCCAGCTTGCGGGGCCATACGGCCGCTTCGGCGGGTATTACATGAAAGGGCCGTTCAAGCACGGCACCAAGGAGCAGGGACCGCAGTCGGACATCACGCCGGCCGACCACTATCGCAAGTCGCTCGCTGCCCTCGACAATCACTGCCGCACTACTTTTCATATGACATTCGCCGAGCTGTCGGACGCCCGCAAGGATGAAGTCATCAAGTCCCTCGAGGACGACAAGCTCCAGCTTGGAGAAGAAAGCGGCAAGGATTTCTTCAAACAGATTCTCAACGACACGCAGCAGGGTTTCTTCGCCGACCCGGTCTACGGCGCCAACAAGGACATGGCCGCGTGGAAAATGATCGGGTTCCCGGGCGCTCACTACGATTACCGCGAGTGGGTGGAGCGGCATAACCAGCCGGTCACGCTCGCGCCCGCATCGATCAAAGATCATCCGAATTGGACACGTTGATCCGCGATCGACCCCGTCAGGGTGAGGAGGCTTTCCATGGCGAAAAAACTGCCTCCGAAGGACGCGGTCATCATCGGCCTCGGGTGGACGGGTTCGATCCTGGCGATGGAGCTATGCGAGGCGGGTCTTGACGTCATTGCAATCGAGCGCGGTCCGTGGCGCGACACTGCATCGGATTTCAATCCGTCGTCGGCGCAGGACGAACTGCGTTACCGCATCCGGCACGATCTCTTTCTGCGGCCCTCGCAAACCACGCTGACCTTTCGCAACAAGTCCGATCAGACCGCGCTGCCGGTCCGCACTTGGGGCGCGTTCATGCTCGGCAATGGCGCCGGCGGCGGCGGTTTGCATTGGAACGCCGAGACCTGGCGTTTTATGCCGAGCGATTTCGTTTTGAAATCGCATCTCACGCAGCGATACGGCGCGAGCTTCTTGCCGGAGGACATGACGATCCAGGATTGGGGCGTCACCTACGATCAACTCGAGCCGCACTACGATCGCTTCGAATATCTGTGCGGCACATCGGGCACCGCGGGCAATATCAAGGGGGAGATCCACGACGGCGGCAATCCATTCGAAGGTCCGCGCTCGCGTCCCTATCCGACACCGGCGCAGAAGCAGCCGTTCAGCCACACCCTTTTTGCCAAGGCGGCGCGCGAAATGGGCTACAAGCCCTTTCCGCAGCCGTCCGGCAATCTGTCGCAGGCTTATACCAATCCGCTAGGCGTCAAGCTGGGCCCGTGCACCTATTGCGGGTTTTGCGAATGGTTCGGTTGCGCGAATTACTCCAAAGCCTCGCCGCAGACGACGATCCTGCCGGTGCTCGTTCGCAAGCCGAACTTCGAGGCGCGGAGCGAATGCGAGGTCACGCGGATCAATCTCGATCGCTCCGGAAAACGTGCAACGGGCGTCACCTTTGTCGATACGTCAGGCGATGAATGGGAGCAGCCGGCCGACCTGGTCCTGCTATGCGCATTCCAGCTCTTCAACGTTCAGCTGCTGCTGCTCTCGGGAATCGGCACACCGTACGATCCGAACACCGGCCAAGGCCAGATCGGCCGCAACTTCACGCATCAGACCGTCTCCGGCGCGATCGGGTTCTTCGACAATACGAAATTTAACTTCAATCCCTTCATTGCGTCGGGCTCGATCGGGATGTGCATCGACGAATTCAACGGCGACAATTTCGATCACGGGCCGCTGGGCTTCGTCGGCGGCGGCTATCTCGGCCAGGTTCAGACCAACGGGCGGCCAATGGAGGCGACGCCGCTGCCGCCGGGCACCCCCGCATGGGGATCGCAATGGAAGCGAGCGCTTCGCGAACACTATCTCAGCACGGTCTATTCCGGCGCCGGCGTGCATGCATCCTGCTACGCCTACAAGACGAAGTATCTCGATCTTGATCCGACCTACAAAGACCGTTTCGGGCGGCCGCTGCTGCGTATGACGATGGATTTCCACGACAACGAATTGAAGATGAACGCCTACCTCACCGATCGCTACGCTGAAATCATCGAGCGCATGGGGGCGAAGCAGGTCGTCAAACAGCCTCGGAAAGGTCCGTACGATATTACGGCGTATCAGACTTCGCATTTGTGCGGCGGCGCCATCATGGGGACGAATCCGAGCAACAGCGCACTGAACATGTATCTCCAGAGTTGGGACGTGCCTAATCTGTTCGTCCAGGGTGCGACGGCATTTCCACAAAATGCCGGCTATAACCCGACCGGCACGGTCGCGGCACTCGCATATTGGTCGGCTGCGGCGATCCGGTCGCAATACCTCAAAAACCCGGGCCCTCTCGTTCATGCGTAATCGCGGCACCATCATCATCGTTGCGAGCGCGCTGTCGTTGATGGCGGTCCTGCCGCCGGCGCGCGCCATCGATCCGCAGGATTTCGATCAGATCGAAAAGGGAAAGTATCTCGCCGACGTCGGCGATTGCGTTGCCTGCCACACGCAGCTTGGATCGAACCAAAAACTTGCCGGAGGGCGGCCGCTTGAAACGCCGTTCGGCACGTTGCTGTCGACGAACATCACGCCGGACTCGGAAACCGGCATCGGCGCCTGGACTGATGACGAATTTGTCAACGCCTTGACGCAAGGTACGGGGCGGAACGGCGTCCATCTCTATCCGGCGATGCCGTACACCTATATGACCAAGGCGACGCGCGAGGATGCGCTGGCGATCCGGGCCTATCTCAACACCATCCCGCCGGTGCACAACTCCGTGCAGGCAAACCAGCTGCCGTTTCCATTCGACGTACGCACCAGCTTGATCGCCTGGGACAGGCTGAATTTCACGCCCGGCGAGTTCAAGCCCGTTGCCGGCAAAAGCGCCGAATGGAATCGCGGCGCCTATATCGTCGAAGGCCTGGCGCATTGCGGTTTGTGCCATACGCCGAAAAGCCTCGCGGGGGGCGATGAGACCTCGCGGCGCCTGCAGGGCTACGCCCTTCAGGGCTGGTTCGCGCCCAATATCACCAACGATAATCGGCGCGGGCTCGGAAGCTGGTCGCTCGAGGACATCGTGAGTTACCTCAAGACCGGGCACAATCGATTTTCTGCGGCGTCGGGACCGATGGCGGAAGCGGTCATGGATTCGACCTCCAAGTTCACGGACCCGGACCTCAAGGCCATCGCGGTCTATCTGAAGGATCAGCCGGGTGGCGACAACTCCAAGGACAATGGCAGCCCGCCGGACGCCGGCGTCATGAAGGTGGGCGGTGCAATCTATGTCGACGCGTGCGCGGCCTGTCATACCGCGAATGGACGCGGCATCGGGGGGCTGTTTCCGACCCTCAACGGCTCGCCGTCCGTTCAGTCCGTCGACCCGACCTCGATATTGCGCGTCGTGTTGCGCGGTGCGCGTGGCGCCGCAACGGATCAGGCGCCGACCGCAGCAGCGATGCCGTCATTCGGCTGGCTCCTGACCGACGAACAGGTTGCCGCGGTCGCAACATATGTCCGAAACGCGTGGAGCAATCGCGCCTCGCCGGTCGACGCGGCGACCGTGAGCAAGGCGCGCCACGCGCTGATCGAACGCAACGATTGAGGTGGTGCGACGGCGGCACAGGCATGATGAACCAGACGACGACCATACTGCCTCAAGCCGGGTAAGCTGATTTCATTACCAACGGACACGACGCCCGCGCTGCTTCATTGTCATCATCATACGACGGTCGTGGAATCTTAACTCGCACCGCCAAGCATCAGGCGAACAAAGCGGCGATGCGCGTGGAACAATATTACGCGATCACCCGTTAGCCGGGAGGCGTGGCACCCGCTCCTGCCCTTCCCCCACATCTCTGGGAGCGGGCCCATGCCGAGCCCCGATCTCGCGGTCGGGGCTTTTTTGTGGGGTGAGACAGCGTGGTCGTTAAATTGGCTGCTCGGTGAGATGCGAAAGGAACCGGGATCCGAGAACTCGAATTTGAAAGCTAAAGCCTCGAAAGAGCCGGAAACCCATGGAGCGGCCAAGCATTCATTCGAGCATTCATCGACGCCATCGCGACAAGAACGGCGAACTCAGCCGCAAACACGGCAACACGCTCATCGGAACGCTGCGCAAAATCTACGGACCTGGATTTGGCAAAGGAACAGGAGATCGGCAAACGCTGTCCGACGTGTTGGCCAAATTGGACGACGAATCGTTGAGCCAGCTCGTTCGCGATCACGAAGGCCATGTTTTGTCGCGGAAGCTGAGCACACACGTCGCGTGAAAACTGCCAATTCTGACGTGCGCGCCTCGCGCTCGCGCGTACCGCTGCGCGAAACACTTATGTTGCGACTGTTGCGATCGCTAAAGATCGGGAGAAGACGTAGAACGTCTCAAACCCAGCGAGACTACGCGGCAGGCCGGATGCGCGCGGTGTGGACGTCCTGCAGTTCGTGTTCCGACGCACTGCGTTCATATGGCTCGTCTGCGCTCTTGATCCTGTATTCAGGGACGCTAGCACCGGCGAGTACTTTGAGGACAGTGAAGGTCCCCTGCTGCCAGGGTCGAAGATTGCGTCGAAATTGAACCGGCTGTCCTACCTCGAATTTATGCATCGAACCCCTCTTGGGCGTACCCATTCAATTCCCAGGCTTCTGGTACTGCGCAGGATGCAAGCTCCGGCGCGCCTGGCGGCAGCCGCGGCAATGCCCGCGCCAATTTCAAACGGGGCGATCAACGCGGCCGCCAGATCGCAGCCGCTAGATCGGCTTGTGCGTCCTGCCGATGAGCCAGCCGATACCGAGCGCAACAAAGACGGCAGTATATGGCTGCGTCTCGATAGTATTGCGCACTATCTTCTCGAACGAGGACGCCGAATTCTGCGCAGCGTTGGCCATATCCGAGGCCGCCGCACGCGTCTGGCCATAAAGATCCTGGGCAGCGCCGGCAACCTGATTTGCTATGCCGGACGCCTGCGTCTTGGCATCGCCAATGACGTTTCCAAGCCCCTCTTGGGCTTTTCCGGCTGCGTTCCTGGCCGTTCCAATGACGCGATCTTCATTCATTGTGCTCTCCAACTTATGGTCGCCCCGGATCACGTCACACGTTGGTTTATGATCTTGCGATCCATGCCTTAAAATACGCAGAGAAGGCTTGTTTGTTCCAACCATTGAACCTGCAATGATCACGAGAGCCTGTTTCACAGCTGGTTGAACCCGTTATCGGTCATCGTTCAACCAAGTAAGGAACCTTCAACACGCCCCCGCATTGCAAAAAGCGAGATCATCTCCTGTTGCTTGGGCAAAACGTCGATCTCGGATCGTTCAGATCAGGCTTCTTCTGTCGGTCGTTTGCCCCGCGGGACATTCGCTATGAGTACCTATCGCCAGTACCGGGTGGACGAAGCCGGTCGTGCTATCGGCCCTCCGGAATACTTTGAAGCAGCACATGATAAAGCGGCCGGCGAATACGCTCGCAGCAGCGAGCGCGAACAGAACGTTGAAGTATGGGTGGCATCCCGGCTGGTCGAACTCGATCGAGCGTGGCAGAAATGAACCGCAGCTTCGTTTCGGACGAGATGCTGTTCGCGAGAGCGGGGGCAGGTATCCGCCGGAGAGCGCCAGCTATACGGCAACAGACGGGCAGATCCGCCAGCCCGCGTTGAACCTCCTCCTCGCTCGTGAGGTTCTCATCCAGGCATTCAATTGGAGTGTCGAAATGAGGTACGAAGACGAGTGTCGTGTCTACGCCAGGGAATGTCAGTGGATGGCGGAACGCACGCGAGACGAGAGAGATAAGGCAAGCTGGCTCAAGCTTGCCCAGCTATGGCGCATCGAGCTCAACGAGGAGAGGCGCAGGGAGACGTACGCACGCTGAATTTGATCCAGTGAATTCGGCCAAAATGCATGAAGCGCTCAAACGAGCCCTTCAGGTGAACGGCGCACACGATGCGGGAGCGCAGCACGCGGGCGCACGGCCGACTTTGCTCGGCTCGCTGAGTATCGTTGCCGGCCTCCTAGCGCTCGGAGCACTGACCCACCGCTCTGCTTCTCGACCGTCCGATCCGGTAGATGAAGCGCCGCGTTCTCGTGAACCGCTGAAATTGCATCTGCTGCGGGCGCGCAAATCTGGGCGCGGCCGCAACGCCGCGAGCCCGGCGCACATCCCCTGGAGAGGATGGAAGGATATCTTCTGGCGGTAAGCTACCTTGCCGCTGATCTTGTCGATCATCACCCGTTCAATGGTGCCGACCTTGTCACCGTTCGACCGATAGACAGCGGTACCCTCGACCTTGTCGCTGCCTATCAAAGAGTGCGTTTCCCTCGCTTCGAGGGCTGACTCCATCGCCATTTTTGCAAGCTCCTTGTTATTGCGATACGCGGCAGTTCAATTCTGGCGGAAGGACATTGGTTCCGGTGCGTCGCCCTGGCGTCGATCCCGCCCGACGAACACATCATTGCGCCAATGAGAGCGCTGCCTCGCTTCGCTGAAAAACCGCTGGTGTGAAGGAACTCATTCCGCGATGCGGCTTTGAATTTGTGCAAGTTGCGCAATCAAGGCCAATCGCGATGGAACAGGATAAGAAAGAACGACGGCGTTCGCCGGGCGAACAACCCGAGGAGCGGCAAACCGAAGACGAAATGGCGCGCGAACACCTGGGTGGGCCGCGCGGTGCCGTCGAACTCAAGCCTGCGCCAATGACGCCGCAGCGTCGCAAGAAGACGCCTGAAGACAACGATCCGGGACATACGGCCTGAGAACGGCGGCAAACGGCCGCCTTCGCCTGCGCCCTATTGTCCCGCATTGCCGAATTTTGAAACGTCCGGCGCACTCCCGCCCGGCACGTGCCGCAGCTGTGGAACATTGATCTGGTTGGCTTATGGCGATGGATCGAGCGGCTTGATCTGGCGTCGCAAGCCCTCGATGACCGCGGTCAGGCCGGGGGCATTTGGGGCGATCCGTGCCAAGCGCTCGGCGTATTCGAGAGCTGCCGTGAAATCCCCGGCGTCACGGTTGAAGCTGATGAGCGCTTCGATGCTCTCGCGATCGTCGGGATGGCTCGCCAAAATCTGCTTCAAAACGGCCAGGGCCTCGCCTTTGCGACCCGCGGAATGTAGCCCGACAGCGTAGACATAAGCATACCGCGGCCGCTCGGGATCGAGTTCGGCAGCGCGGCGCAATTCTTCAAGCGCGTCCTCCCGCCGTTTCAGTCGGGTCAGCGCCAGGCCGAGGGCATGATGCAGCCCGCCATCGGTTGGTGATGCAGCAATGGCTGCGCGCAACACGCTTTCGCCCTCGCTGTCGCGCCCGGTCTGGCGATAGAGATCGGCGAGGTTGATGGCGGCAGGAGCGAATTGCGGACTTAGCCGCAGCGCGGCTCTGAATTCGGTTTTGGCATCGGCGGTGAGGCCGCGCCGCGCATAAAAGTTGGCGAGCGCGGCCCGTGCTTCCGGCCGATCGGCATTGAGGCGCTGCGCCGCGATGAATTCGGCCGCGGCGCGTTCGAAGCGCTGGCGATCCTCCTGCGACTGGCTCGCCGCCGGAACAGCAGCAAGCAACGCAGCCGCCCTGATGCGGACCCCGCGGTTCGAGTCCGACAGCAACGGCGAAGCCAACGGCCACGTTTGCGAAACCGGAACGTGATCAAGCATCTCGAGCGCGCCGATCCGCACCATCGGATCGGGATCCGAAAGCCCGTTGATCGCGACGTTGATGTTGGCTTGCGACACGTAAGGTGCGAGTTCGGCCAGCGCGCTGGCCCGCGCGAACGCCGGCGTGGCGTAATCGGAAGCCACTGCAACGAGCTGGCTATCGGCGGCGGCCTGGCCGACCCACGCTGCATGAAATGCAGCAGCGTATTTCTGGAATCCCTTCCGCTCGGGACCATACCACTGCTCGATGGCCGCTGATGCCCACTCCGGCGATTTGTCGGCGTGGCAATCATTGCAGGCGTTAGGGGTACCGAGCTTTACTGAAAGGTCGGGCCGCGGGACACGGAAGCTGTGATCGTGGCGGCGATCGACGACCATGTAGGTGCGAGCCGGCATGTGGCATGACGCGCAGGCAGGCGCCGGGTCGACGCCGTCGTGGTGATTGTGGGACGTCGTCGCGTATCTCACAGGCTGGTGGCATTGCAGGCAGACGCCGTCGCCGGAAGCGCGAAGTTTCGCGCCGTGCGGCTCGTGGCAGTCGCTGCACGTCACGCCGGCCGCGAACATCTTGCTCTGCTTGAACGAGCCGTAATTGTAGACCTCGTCGCGCATCTGCCCGTCGGGATAGTAGAGCCCTCGTGCAAGCATCGCGACGACGTGGGTGTCCGATAGCGACCGACCCGGCAGCCAGGCCTCGGAAAATTCGCCGCGCCGTGCATGGCAGAGGCCGCACGTCTCCACCTCTTTGCGCAGCTGGCCCGGCGGAAAATTGCGAAGCGGCTGCCCTGTTCGCGGGTCGGATCGCCAGGACACGTTCTGACGCTCGTCGAAACGAACGACGAGACCTTTGGCCGGATCGTTCTGCTTGGCGGACGGCCACCAGCTGTGCTGGTCGCGTGCCCAAGCAACATGCCGCGATCCTTGTCCGTGACAGGCCTCGCAGCCGACGCTGATCTCCGCGAAGGTCGTGGCGAAGCGGTCGTTCGCCGCATCGTAGTTCTTGTGCACGCCGGTCGAATGGCACTCGGCGCACATGAAGTTCCAGTTCTGGTTCAGCTTGGTCCAATGCAGGACATCGTCGTGCTTGATCTCTTCACTTGGATAAAGGTGAAACCAGCGCTGTCCACCTTTGTCCTTCGCCCGACTGTCCCAGGCGAGCGACAATGCCTGCAGCCGGCCGTCCGGAAATTCGACGAGATATTGTTGGAGCGGATCGACGCCGAAAGTGTATTTCACTTCGAACGTCGCGAGCTTGCCGTCAGGCCCATCGGTCTCGACCAGGTACTTCCCGTCCTGGCGAAAGAACCGCGAGTGGACGCCGTAATGGTCAAAGCTTGCGTTGTCGAAATCGCCCAAAACCGATTTGTCGGTCGCATGCTGCATAGCGAGTTGATGCTGGGAGCCGCGCCAGGCATCTGCTTCCGATCGATGACACCCGGCGCACGTTTCGCTTCCGGCAAAGGTGGGTTCAGTCACTCGCGCCGTATCGTTGAAAGAATCCTTCAAGAGCGCGTACGTCAGTCCGATGACGGCAGACGCCGCCGCGACCAACAGTGCAACGGCCCAGATTTTGCTTTTGCGTTTTGCCGCCGAGCGCGAGCCCATCAACGGCGCCTGTGGGGCCGTGCTCGGCGTCGCCGACGGGGCTCCCTGCGCCGCGCCTTTCTCGCCAGATTTGCCTCGATCCCGGGCCATGGCCTGCATCACTTCATCATCGATACACGCGCAGAACGCTGTGCGCAGGCTCGCCGGTCAAGCTGCAATCAGGGTCCGAGCACTTTCTCCACCTCGGCGAGCGCCTGCTCGCATGCGCGCTTGTCGCCGGCGGCGTCGGCGTCACGCGCCCGCTGCATCGCAGCCCCGACGCTCTGGACGAGTTTCGCCGATAATTCACCGAGGCCCTCTTCGGCTTGTGCGATCGACCCCGGCGTCGGCTGACGATGCATCGTGGCCGCGGTACTCTCGCGCGCGGTTCGTCCTGCACCGGCGATCGCCGCGAGCCTCGCATCGACACGTGCTTGCGTCGCGTCGATCTCGCCTGAGCAAGGGCCTGCGTAAACGCTCGATACCGATAGAACGAGCGCCACAGCGCTCAGTACCCATACTCGCTCCATGGCCATTGTAGATCTCCTGGTCGTGCGGTCATAGAACGCATTAGACAATTACATTTGAATTAGCACGATCTTAACTTGACGTGCTTCGTCTTCACTAATTGCTACCCGTTTGAAAGCCAGATTTTCCACCCGGCCTTCACCATGATCATCCTCCCGGAGGCCGCCGGTTGTCAGTGAAACGTGCGGACGCCCCGCTGCCGAGGCGTCCGTCCCTTCTGTGCTGGCAACGGTCGGCTACTAATCGCTGCCGTGGGCAGCATTGGCCTTCTTCACCATGTCAATGATGCCGCTGAGGTTGTAGGTCTCCGGCGCCTGCAGCGGTGGGAACTTCTCATATGAGAGCAGATGCTCAAGCCAGAGCTGCTGGCCGATGGGGAGCATGTTCCAGTCATACTGGAAGGCCGTTGCCGGCGCGCCGAGCGCGCCGCCTACACCCATCGCGGTCTTCACGTCGATGCCAACCGCCTGCTCGAACGGGTCGCGCTTGATGTTCTGCACCAGGGTGAAGTGGAACGGAACGAGCGGCATGATCCAGCCGGCAGGGCCGGGCTGCGACATGGTGTAGTACATCTTCCAGTTCTTGTAGCGCACCGCGGACGGCGTCGATCCAGAGAAATAGAAGAAGTGGTCGCGCGCCGATTTTGGCGATTTGCCTTCGAGGTAATCGCGCTGGTCGAAGCCATCGAGCGTCGTCTTGACGATGCCGGGATACTGACCGGCTTCGATCTGCCGCTTAAGCCCGTCGCCAGTCTGCCCGCCGCCGATGTCGACAAGCGTGGGCAGCCAATCGAGGGCCGCGAACAGCTGGTTCTTGACCGTGCCGGGCTGGATGTGCCCCGGCCAGCGAACGACCATCGGAGCACGGTAACCGCCCTCCCAGGCTTCGCCCTTCTGGCCCTTGAACGGGGTGACGCCGCCATCCGGGAAGGTAATTGCCTCGGCTCCGTTGTCGGTCGTGAAGACGACGATGGTGTTGTTGGCCTGTCCCATGTCGTCAAGCTTCTTGAGGACGACACCGATGTTATCGTCGAGCTGCTTCATGCCGGCTTCGTTGACGCCCCAATCCTTGCCGCCGGCCTCGCCCACCATCGCGTAGTACTTGTCGGAGAGCACGGTGGTGACGTGCATCCGGGCCGGGTTGTACCAGACGAAGAACGGCTTGTTGGTCCGTCGCGGATCGTTCCGATCGAGGAAGTCGACGACCTTGGCCGAAATCTCTTCGTCGACGGTCTTCGAACGTTCGAGCGTCAGCGGGCCTTGATCGTTGCACATCTGATTGCCCTCCGTGCCGTCGGAAGACTTGCACGAGAGCACATTGCGCGGAGGCGTCAGACAAATCGTCGTCTTCGGATCAACGGCGCCGGGCACTTCCGGGATACCGGGGATCGGCGTGTTCTTGCACGGTGGCGCGATAGCCTGCTGGGTCGGCGTCTTGTTGATGTCGGGGAAGCTCACCTGTTGCATCGCGTCCAGGTGATAGAGGTAGCCCCAGTATTCCTGGAAGCCGTGTGCCGTCGGCAGGGCCGCGGTGTGGTCACCCAAGTGATTCTTGCCGAACTCGCCGGTGTTGTAGCCCAGATCGAGGAGGAATTTCGCGATCGCCGGCGTGCCCGGCCGCAGATAGGAGGGACTGCCCGGCAGTTGCGGCGGGATCATTCCGGTGCGCAGCGGATACATGCCGGTGAAGAAGGCATTGCGTCCTGAGGTGCAGCTCTGCATGGCGACGTAGTCCATGAAGATCGCGCCTTCGTTGCCGATGCGGTCGATGTTGGGCGTCTCGCCGACCATCAATCCACGATGATAGATGCTTGGCTGCATCCACCCGATGTCGTCTCCCATGATGAAGAGGATGTTGGGCTTCTGCGGCTGCTGTGCAGCCGCGGGCATGATCACCGCTATTAGGCCTACGATGCACGTCAGGAGACTAAGCCATCTGTGCTGACCGATCTTCATGGTCCAGATCCTCCGCTCTTAAAGCTGCGCAACTCCTCCCAGTCCCCAACGCTCTTAGCGCTGACAATCCGGCAGTGCCTGCGCCGCATTCCGCTTGATTGACGGTTGAAGATCACACACCGCGCTGTGCGATCAGTTGCGCTACCGAAATTACCAACAGCCCGCGTGTCGGATCACAACATGCGCAGGCTCTCGGCGCGATCGATGGATTTTGTCACCGAAAGTTACGACGTGTGCGACGAATGCGCATGGCCGCGTTCACGAAGTCGTGAAATCGGCGCCATGCGTGAAGCGGCGCCGCTCGCGTCGTTACTCGCTTACTCGCACACCCTCTCAGCAAATGGCTAATGCCACGGCGATACCTTTCGCCGACGTTTCCGATACATACTGAGTTTGCGTATTATTTTCCGTGATCGGCGTCCGGCGGAGCCGCCGCCGACGCGGACGCATAAAACGGGCTCGCGTAGTATTTTTGCAGCGCGAACCGCATGAGCACGCCGATGGCGGCCGCGACCGGGACCGCGATCAACAGGCCGACGAAGCCGAACAGATAGCCGAACGCGAACAACGCGAACATCACCCACACGGGATTCAAATGGACGCGCCGGCCGACGAGATAAGGTGACAGCACATAGTCCGACACCGATTGCCCCACCAGGAAGATGACCGGCACGAGCAGGACAAACGTCCAGTCCGGCCAGAATTGCGCCGCGGCGACACACAGCGAAATGACGAGGCCGAGAAGCGAGCCGAGGTAGGGGATGAAGCTCAGGAGCCCGGCGGCAAAACCGATGAGCACGCCGTGCTTGAGGCCCATCAGCCAAAGAGCCGCCCCATAGAAGACCGCGAGCACGAGGCAAAGCATGCTTTGCCCGCGAACAAATCCGGCAATCGTGTCGTCGACTTCGCGCGCCAACGCCCGCACGGTGTCACGGTGCGCCGGCGGGACCCAGTTGTCGACGGTCGCGAGCATCCGGTCCCAGTCGTACAGCAGATAGCACGCAACAATCGGCGCCACGACACCGAGCGAAAGCACCGAGATCAGCGCGCGGCCGCCCGTCCAGACCGACCGCAGGAATTCGCTGAACCAGCTGGTGGCGAAGGTCGTCAGTTCGCTGAACGAGTGCTGAGCCTGCTCCAACCCCTCCCCTACGATCTTGCTTAGCCACGGACGTTCCGGAGCTGTCGCGAGGCTGTGCAGGTGGTGGACGTAGGACGGGAAGCTTTCAACGAAAGACGACAGCTCGCGCACGATCACCGGCACCGTCAGCAACAGCAACAGCGCGATCGTCACGACGACGACAGCGATGATGATGAGCGTTGCGAGCAGACGGTTGACGCCCAGCCGCTCGATGCGGGTCGCGAGGGGATCCAACAGATACGCGAGCACCATGCCGGCGACGAACGGCAGCAGGATTTCGCGCAGCAAGACGACGACCGCGACCATCGCCGCGAGCATCGCGATCCAGAACACAATTGGGCGAGCAACAATCATGGCTGTGTGACCGAGTTTGTCGGATCATGCCGCGTCCATATCTCTGCGGCGACCATTCAAACTCTTCAAGGGGTGATCCAGGGTGATACCCTGAAAAAAAGCTCACAGAGGGCCCACGACCTCGGGCGGACGGCTACTGTCGAAGCTAGTGCGGGGCGTTTCCAACACTCAACTCACTCCAGTCTTGTCATCGTCCGGCTTGACCGGACGATCCAGTAACCACGGATCGGTGGGGTACCGCATCTCCCCAAAGCTGATAGCTCGGTGGTTTGACCCGCTTGAAGCGGGGCATGACAATGGAGATCTGGATTGAAATGTCAGAGTGAGAACACTAGCCGCGTTTGTCGTAGCCGGGAATGTATTCGGAAATGTTGATCGAATCTGCGCCGGGCACGGAGATTTCGTCCGGATAGTTGCTCTTGCGCGTCGCATCGATGCCCATCTTCGTCACGAGATTCGAGCCGGCGGCGGGATCGTACGAGGCGGGATCGAGCGGCGAGCCCTTGGCGTAAGGCACCATGAAAACGTCGTGGTCAGCGCGAACGCGCGTTGCGATGGCATGAAGGACCTCGATGTCGTTGTTGACATCGACATCCTCGTCGACCACCACGACGAACTTGAGGAATGGATCGGCGACGAATGCCGCCATCGCGGCGAGCTTGGCCTCGCCTTCTCTCATCTTCTCGATGGCGACATAGCAAATGAAGCGATAGCGCCCCGACCGCGGCACCGTCACTGCGCGCACCGTCGGGCATGCGATCTTCACCGTGTTCTCGATGAACGACGTCCGCATCAGCCCGGCCAGCAGAAGATTATCGGAATGGCCGACGAAAGCGTTTTGATAGAGCGGATTGCGCCGATGCGTGATCGCCTTGATTTCGAGAACCGGGTTCATCCGCTGCGGACCGTAAGTGCCGGGATATTCCCCGAAGGGCGCCTCCGCGCGCCGCTCGACGGGACGGATCTCGCATTCCAGGACGATCTCAGCGTTCGCCGGCACATCGAGCGGTATGGTTTTGCACCGTGCGAGCGGCACGGGCTGCTGCAGCATTCCTCCGGCGATGCGGATTTCGTCCGTGTCGAGCGTCGAGAAACATAAAGAGCCGATGAAAAACGCGGGATGATGGCCGATGACAACTGCGACCGGGCAAGAAAGTCCGCGCTTCTCGTACTTCTTCCAGATGATATTTCCGTCGGCCGTCTCGGACAGTTGGACGCCGAGCAGGTTTTTCTCATGCACCATGAGCCGGTAGATGCCGACATTGTTGATGCCAGTGTCGGGGTCGCGCATGACCGCGAGGCCGGCGGTGATGTATTTGCCGGCGTCCTTCTCGTGGTAGGTGCAGATCGGCAGTTCTTCGACATCGACGTCCTGGCCTGTACGAATGATTTCCTGCACGGGCGCGGTTTCCACCATGACCGGATCGAACGGGTGGGCCTCGCGTGCCGCGCATTCGGCGACGAACTCCTTTACTCCGCCACGCTCCATGCCTAGCCCCAGGCGCAGGCGCTCGAAATTCGCATGCATGTTGGCGACCAGCGGAATCTTGGAGCCCTTCACGTTTTCGAAAATGACCAGTGGAAATCGGCCGTCTCTTTCCAGGCGCTCGAGGATTCCGGAGACACCGAACTTCGGATCCACTTCCTTGGTGATGCGGATGACCTGTTCGGGATGCTCGGCCTCAAGGAACTCGATGAAGCCGCGGAGATCAGGCGTGTAGCGCGAATTGGTGAGGCTGCTCATCCAAGGTCTCGTGGTGTGATCAAATGAATTGGCGGGGCTGCATCGATCGTGCTGGACTTTCGAACACAACAGGCGCGTGCGCCTTCGGGCTGCGCGGCTTGCCCTGTTGCTAGTCCATAAGAGCGACTGCGCGGGTCCATCCGGCGGATGCTCCCTGGATCTTCACCGGAAAGCACGACACCGTGAAACCCTTGGCGGGCAGGGCTTCGAGGTTGTGAAGCTTCTCGAGATGGCAGTAGCCGATCTCGCGGCCCGCCTTGTGGCCCTCCCAGATCAAGCCGGCATCGCCGGTCTCCGCAAATTTCTTCGCGGTGTGAACGAATGGCGCGTCCCAGCTCCATCCGTCGGTGCCGGTCACGCGCACGCCCTGCTTCAAGAGATAGAGAGTCGCTTCCCGGCCCATGCCGCAGCCGGTGTTGACATAGTCCTCGTCGCCATAGGTCGATCCGGCGCGCGTATTGACGAGTACGATCTCCAGCGGCGACAGCCGGTGCTCGATACGGTTCAGCTCGGCCTCGACATCGCGCGCGGTCGCAACATAGCCATCGGGCAAGCCGCGAAAATCGAGCTTGATGCCGGGCTGAAAGCACCATTCAAGAGGCACCTCGTCGATGGCGATCGCCCGTTTCCCGCGATCCATCGTGGAAGCAAAGTGATAAGGCGCGTCGAGATGCGTCCCGCTGTGCGTTGACAGGCTCACGCGCTCGAAGGCCCAACCCTCGCGATCCGGCAAATCCTCGGCGCGCAGGCCCGGAAAAAAGCCGACGAGATCGGGCGCCGTCTGAGCATGGGTCGAGTATTCGATCTTTGGACGGCCGGCGGGATCGGGCGATCCGCCGTTCGCCAGTGGGACGGAAAGGTCAATTATCTTCCGCGGCATCGTCTTGTTTCTCATTCGATGGACTTGGAGCTTCCTTGTTCCCAAGTCCTACCATGTTATTTTAGGCAGTGTCGTCGTCACGCTATGCATTCCAGTCGCGTGCTTTTGCGACGAATTGGGTGCCATGAGTCGCCGATGACATCTCCCGTACTCTCCCTGCTGAGCGCCGACGCGATCCGCCGTTACACCCAATCCGGCTTCTGGGGGACCGAGACCATCTATGCCGTCGCGCGGCGACATGCGTTGCGCTCCCCCGAGAAGGTCGCCGTTCGCGACCGCTTCCAATCCTTGACGTACGCCGAAATGCTCGCGGCGGCCGACGCGCTGGCGAACGAATTCGAACGACATGGCCTCCACGGCGGGCAGCGGGTTCTGCTGTGGCTGCCCACGCGGATAGAATCCGTTGTTGCCCTGCTGGCCTGCTCGCGCAACGGCTACGTCTGGTGTCCGTCGCCGCATCGCAAGAATACGGTGGCGGAGGTCGTCAGGCTGATCGAGCGCACTCGTGCGGCGGCTTTGATTTATCGGGAGGGCTTCAGCGCTGATGCCGACGGGTCCGGCATCGCCAGCGCGATCACCAAGCTTCCTTCACTGCGACGCATCATCCCGCTCGCTCCTCCGGACACGACACCGATCCGGCAATCGCTTGCCGAGTCCGGCGTCTCGCTCGATCACGCATCCGATGACGTGATCCGGAACGACGATCCGAATTGCATCAGCTATCTTGCCTTCACGTCCGGCTCGACGGGAGAGCCCAAGGGGGTCATGCACAGCGACAATACGCTGCTGGCGACGGCGCGCGCCATCGTCAAGGATTGGCACCTCGATGCGGCTTCGATCGTCTATTCAATGAGCCCCCTCAGTCACAACCTCGGCGTCGGGACGCTGATCACGGCGCTTCTTGCCGGGGCGGAGTTCGTGATCCACGACTTGCCGAAAGGCGCGAGCCTGCTCGATCGGTTGGTCGCGACGAAGGCAACTTATCTCGTTGGCGTTCCCACCCACGCGATCGATCTTCTCGAGGAGTTGCGAAGCCGCAGCGCGTCTCCGCTCGAGCGCCTCAAGGGCTTTCGAATCTCGGGCGCCGCCGTTCCCGGCCCCGTCGTTGCTGAATTGCTCGCTTTCAACGTGCTCCCCCAAAGCGGCTACGGGATGACGGAAACCTGCGCTCACCAATACACGCTGCCGACCGACGATCGGAGGCTCATCATCGAAACCTCCGGCCGCGCGTGTCCCGGGTACGAGCTTCGCATTTGGGACGTCGACGATCGCGACGTGGAGGCAAAGCCCGGCGAGATCGGCGAGATCGGCGGACGCGGCGCGAGTCTCATGCTCGGTTATTTCAACGACCAGCTGAGCACCGAGAATTCGTTCAATGCTCACGGCTGGTTCATGACCGGCGATCTCGGCTGGTTGGATGCGAATGGATATCTGCGCATCACGGGCCGCAAGAAGGACGTCATTATCCGCGGCGGCGAGAACATCAATCCGGCCCGCATCGAGGAGCTTGTGATGCAGCACGCAGCCGTCGCCGGGGCCGCCGCGGTCCCGGTCGCGGACGGGCGGCTTGGCGAGAAGGTCTGCCTGGCGGTGATGTTTCGGCACGGGCAATCGCTCGCCCCGGGACAAATCCTCCATCACCTGGGGTCGGCTGGTCTGTCCCGGCATGAAATGCCTGAGTTCTTCATCGAGTGTCCCGAAATACCGCTGATGTCGAACGGCAAGATCCAGAAACGTGAAATCGTGAAATGGATCGAAAGCGGGCAGATCGTGCCGAGCCCATTGCGCGGGTGAGCCGGCATCAAACCAGCCCTACGCTTCGACCTGCCGGAGAAAAATAAATGACGCCTCCCGCACATCCCACTCATGCCACCGGCCTTGTCATCGATCACTTTGGCGATTGGCACGACGCGAAGATCGGCACATTACCGCTTGCCCAACCGGGATCCGGAGAGCTTGTGATCGCGTGCGAGGCAGCCGCGCTGAATTTTCAAGATCTTCTCATGATCGAGGGCAAGTATCAGCACAAGCCTGGTCTGCCGTTCATCGCCGGCAGGGATGTGGCGGGTCGCGTGCTCGCCATGGGCCCAGGAGTAAATCGGCTCTCGATCGGCCAGAGGGTCGCGGCGATGGTGCCGTTCGGCGCCTTCGCCGACGTAGCACTTGCGCAAGCGGCCGCGTGCTTTCCCATTCCCGACAACCTTGATTTCGCCAAGGCGGCCGCATCGACCTCAGTCTTCCTGACCGTCGTCGTTGCGCTGTCGATCCGCGGAAATCTGCAGGCCGGCGAGCGCGTACTGATAACCGGTGCGGCCGGCGGCGTCGGAATTGCGTCCGTTCAATATGCGCGACAGATCGGGTCTGAAGTCGTGGCGTTGGTTTCGTCGGAGGCGAAGCAACACGCGGCGGCGCGGGCCGGCGCACGGCATGTCATTCGTCTCGATCAGCTTGCCAATCCGAAAGAGGACTTGCGCAAGGCGCTTGCCGGGATCGGCATCGATGGCGTCGACATCGTCATCGACATGGTCAGCGGCGACGTATTCGACGGCGCAATCCGCTGCCTGCGGCCAGGTGGACGATTGGTCGTCGTCGGCTTTGCGTCCGGGCGGATTGCGGAAGCAAAAACCAATTACCTCCTTCTCAAAGGCATCTCGGTGATCGGTTCAGCGCTCACGATCGGAATGGAGAAGGACGAGCCTGCGGTGCGTCGGGCAATGGAGCGGGTCTATAAGGACGTTGCTGACGGCAAGCTTGACCCGTTCATCACCGAGACGATCCCGTTACGCGAATTTCCCCGCGCGGCGGCAGCCATCGCGAATCGCCGCGCCATCGGAAAGATCGTGCTTCTGCCGCCGCGCCGCTGAAATCGCCGGCTCCCTGACTATCGCGGTTTTACCAGAAATCCGTCGTCCAAGAGACGACACGTCACCGGAACAAAATCGAGATAAACTCCCTTTATCTCATCGTCAGGGGGGCAAGCCGGCCCAGGAGATGATCATGCATCCAGCGGCCCGATGGGCAGTCTCGTTGTGTATCTTGGGCGCGGCCAGCCTCAACTGGCTAAGCACGGCCAGCGCACAGGGCGCATATGGCTCGGGCAACAACGCGGGTGTGGGCTTTGGCTCACCGATGGCATCGGACCGTTCCTTTCGCCAGGACCGTCCACCAATTGATGGTCCTCGGTACGGGCGGCACTCATATGGAGTTTATGGATTTCGCTCGGACGGCCGCGGTTATTACCGATACCACCGACGCCGCTACCGCTGACCGGCAGGCGTCAGGTGCGTCCCCATTGAGCCATCAACGCTCTTGATATGAGATCGCATGGCCGCGCCGATTTGCGGCTGCTGGTGCATTAGCGATTGCTCGCCGATCGATCTAACCTTTCATAAAGCTTGGCTCCGATTTGCCGGAACCTTTTCTCCTCCGATCCTGACTACACGGCGAGGAGACCTGCGATGAAACGGCAATCCATCAAGATCGTTCGCAAGAACAACGCCTGGATTGTGTCGGTGGAGGGCGAAGAGTTGCTCGCCTGTGCGGACAAGAAAACGGCGCGGCAAATCACCGATATAGCGGCCAGCAATCAGGCAGCGCCTTGGCCCGGTATAGTCCCGCCGCGGCGCGCTGCCGTACGGGCCGGGGCGATTTGCGTCGGCGCACGCCCGCGGCCACAATTGCCGAGGCGAATCACTTCGGGCGCCGCCGTGCCCCAGGGACAGACCGTGCACAACGCGCTCCTCTCTTCCGCACCGATCGCGGACGTGCCTGACTGGCTCCTTGCCAAGGTTGAATTCTTCCTGGCCCATACCTCGCGTGGGGCGACCCCTCATGTGCCGGAAGTGCTGCTGGGTCTCGGCACCGAGGCCGTTCCGTTGTGGGACGAGATCAACCGCGAGCTTGGACCGGCGTTGGGGCGAGCGCCGCCATATTGGGGCTTCGCGTGGCCCGGCGGACAGGCCGTGGCGCGATATATCCTCGATCACCCCGACATCGTCGCCGGCAAGTGCGTACTCGATATTGCGTCCGGCTCCGGCATCGTCGCAATTGCAGCGGCGAAGGCCGGGGCTGTTCGTGTCGTTGCCCAGGACATTGACCCCCTTGCTGTTGTGGCAATCGCCATGAACGCCGATGCCAATGGCGTCGCCGTCGATGCTAGCGCGATCGATATCATCCGCGACGACAGTCCGTTCGATGCCGCGAGCGTCGACGTGGTGCTGGCGGGCGACGTGTTCTACGACGCCGATCTTGCCGTCCGCGCGACCGCCTTTTTGCGGCGATGCCGAAGTGCCGGCAGCGTCGTGCTTGTGGGCGATCCGGGGCGCGCCGCCCTGCCGCGGCATCTTCTCAATTCGCGCGTCGAATACGTGGTACCGGTTGCACCGGAGAACCAATACACTGCCGCGGAGACGCGCGAGGGCGGCGCGGGCGTCCTCGCAATGGTGTGGGAATTAGAGGCCGCGTCGGTCGCCTGAGGCATATTCCCGTCTTGCCAGCAGTGCCGGAATCGGCATGCTCTGATAAGAACACTCGTGGCGGCTCAGCTTTTATCGATTGCAATGCGGGGAGACCGATATCCGGACATCCGCCGCGGCGAGGTCGTTGCTCCACTCAGTCCTTAAGGTGAGCCAACGGGAGGCTGACCATGAATCTTACAGTTGTGATCATTGCGATCATCGTGATCATTGCGCTGGCGGGCATCCGAATTGCCAACCAATATCAGCGCGCTGTTATCTTTCGTCTCGGGCGATACCACGGCCTGCGCGGCCCCGGACCGTATTGGCTCATTCCACTCCTCGAATGGCAGCGCAAGGTCGATCTGCGCACCGTGACGGCCGCCGTCGAGCAGCAGGAAACCATCACCAAGGACAATGTCCCGGTGAAGATCAATGCGGTCGTCTGGTACCGCATCTTCGATCCGATGAAGGCGATCTTGGAGGTGCGTTCGGTCGACAACGCGGTGATCCAGGTCGCGCTGACGACGCTCCGTACCGGCATCGGGCAGTACTCCCTCGATGACGTCCTCAAGGAGCAGGAAAACGTTTCGGAGACCATCGGACAGAAAATCGATGCAGTCACCGAGCCATGGGGCGTCAAGGTCGAGCGGGTCGAGATGAAAAACGTCGAGATTCCGGAATCGATGCAGCGCGCCATCGCCCAGGAGGCCGAAGCGCTGCGGGAAAAGCGCGCCCGCATTATCAAGGCGCAGGCCGAACTCGAGGCCGCCGAGCAGTTGCGGCGCGCCTCCGAGATCATCATGCAGAATCCGGCGGGCCTCGAGCTGCGGCGCATGCAGATGATCACCGAGGTCGGCGCCGAGCAGAACACGATGACGATCGTGATGATGCCGAGCGAGTTCGTCGCGATGGCGCGCAGCATCGCCGACATGGCGAAGCGCGCGTAACGGCGTGTCGGCCACCGTGGGGAGGCGATCATGAGCATGAAGACGATCCTGGTTCCGGTCGAATCCCATGACGCGATGCGATCGACGCTCGCGACCGCGCTCGCGCTCGCCCGTCGCTTCGACAGCTATATCGAGGGCTTCGCGTTGCGTTTTCGCGTTAACGAGTTCATTGCGGTCGACATGGCGGGCGCAATCCCGCTCGAAACGCTGCGCGAAGAGAGCCTCGACGAGGCCAAGCGCGCGCGCCTTCTGTTCGAGAACTTCATGCGGGAAAACGCCGTGCCCCAGGCGGAAGGCGCTGCAAGCGGACTATCCTACGGATGGTTCGAGGAGGCGCCGGAGGGGGAAAGCTTCGTCGGCAGCTATGGCCGTGTGTTCGATGTCATCGTGATGGGCCGATCGGATTCGAACTCGATCGGCTTGCACGACAAGGCGATCGAAGCGGGACTGTTCGACAGCGGGCGGCCGGTCTTGATCGCATCGCCAGCGCTGCCGCGGCAGATCGCGACCAACGTCCTGGTGGCATGGAATTGCAGCACCGAGCAGGCCCGCACGACCGCTTTCGCGATGCCGCTGCTGCGCCATGCCGAACGGGTGACCGTGCTGCATGTTGAAGGCGGCGCCGCCGTTCCCGGGCCAAGCGCGGCGCAAATGATCCGTTGCCTGCAACGCAATGGCATTCCCGCCGCCGCGATGACGGTCGGCCTCGAAGGCCGCAACACCGGCGAGGCGATCCTCGCTGCCGCCCAGACGCTCGGCTGTGATCTGCTGATCAAGGGTGCTTACACCCAAAGCCGGCTGCGGCAGATGATCTTCGGCGGCGCCACGCGCCATATCCTCGCGAACGCGTCGCTGCCGGTGCTGATGGCGAACTGAAGGTCGCACCGCGCGCCCAAATATGCGGCGGTTTCCGACGCAAAGCTGACGCATTCCCCGCCTATCGGTGCCGATGGGTGGAGTGGGATCCATGCTTCAGCACGTGAAGGCACATTCCGGTGTTCGCCGAGGAGCAACGACGCTCTTCCTTCTTGCCGGAGCGATCGCGGCGCTCGGCTTTTCTTTTTCCAGCAACGCCGCTCCATTCAGGCAAAGAACGTTTACGCCGGCAGCGCGGACCGTAGCCCGTCCGGCCTCGACGACCTTTGGCCAGCGCGGCTTTACGCGGCCGGCAACCAGCACGCCCGGTGGTTTCGCCCGCTCAGGCGGGTTTGCTCGCGCGGGCGGCTCCCGCGGCCCGGGCTCGTTCGGTCGCACCGCATCGGTTGGGCGCCCCGGTGGCCTTAACCGTGGGCCGTTTGGCCGCCCGGGCGGCTTCGGCCGGCCAGGCGCGCTCGGCATCGCCCGCAACGGACTGCCCCGCCGTCCGTTTCCCGGTGAGGTGGGCTTCACCGGCGTGCCGCCGGTCGGCGAGACCCGTTTCGTTTCGAGTGAGATGATCGTTCATATCGGTCCCGGCGTGTCGCCGCAGGCACTCAATGCCGCCGCAGGCCGGCTCGGCCTTACGACGATCGGCTCGCAGAACCTCGCGCTGACCGGCGGAACGCTGGTCCATTTCCGCCTTGCCGGCGGCCGCGATGTCGCCGATGCGGTGCGCGCGCTCGAAGCTGAGAACATCGGCATCGCGCAGCCCAACTACGTCTTCGTGTTCGCGCAGAATCCGGCCACGCCGTCGCTGCCGCAGAAGAGCGATCCGTCGCAATATGTCGTTCCCAAGCTGCATCTCAACGAGGCCCACAAGATCGCAACCGGCGCCAACGTCCAGGTCGCCGTGATCGAACTCGATGGTCGACGCGAGCCACCCCGATCTTGCCGGTTCGATCGTCGGCCAGTTCGACGCGGTCACCGTCGCCGACAAGCCCGACGAGCACGGTACCGGTATGACCGGCGCGATTGCCGCTCACCGCAAGCTGCTCGGCGTCGCGCCGCGCGCGCGCATCTTCGCGATCCATGCTTTCAGCACCAATGCCCAGAGCCAGCAGGCGACCTCCCAGGCGATCGTCGCCGGCATCGATTGGGCGATCGGCAAGGGCGCGCGCGTCATCAACATGAGCTTTGCCGGTCCCTACGACCCGATCCTCCAGGTCTATCTCAAGAAGGCCCACGAGCACGGCATCGTTCTGGTCGCGGCCGCCGGCAACGCCGGCCCGCAATCGCCGCCGCTCTATCCCGCCGCCGACGAGAACGTGATTGCGGTGACCGCTGTCGACGAACACGACAAGCTGCTGTCGGTCGCCAACCAGGGCCCGCACATCGCGCTTGCTGCGCCCGGCGTGAACGTCATCGAGGTCGGTCCTCGCGGTACCTACAATCTCACCACCGGCACATCGGTGGCGTCGGCCCATGTCAGCGGTGTCGCGGCGCTGATCCTCGAGCGCAATCCGAAGATCGACGTCGCGACCCTCGAGAACGTGCTCTATTCGACCGCAAAGGATTTAGGTGCGCCCGGCCGCGACAGCGAATTTGGCTACGGCCTGGTCGATCCTTATCGCGCGCTTGAAGCGGCAGAGGCGCCCGACCTCAAAGTAGCGACCGCCGCTCCGCCTAAACCTAGCGCCGCGGACGGTCCGGTCATGCCGGTCGTCGCGACCGCTGCTCCCGACAAATCGCGGTTCGCACCGCGGCGGGCGCCGGCGCCGGCCTCAGTCGCCACAGAGGCGGCGCCGCCCTCAGAGGCAACCGCGCCCGAAGCTGCGCCTTCGCCGCCTGCCCCACCGCAGGCTGCGCCCACCGAAACGGCGGCGGCGCCCGAAACGGCCCACGCCGATCCGGCGCCGCGTGCCCCGAAACGTCGCGTGCCGGCGTCCGCTTCCAAACCCGCGCCCGCCAAAGTCGCAGCCAATCCGGACGGGCCGCTGGATTCGAGTGACCTGCCGAACATGACGCCGCCGCAGCCACCTCAAAGCGCGCCGCATGCCCCTCCAGCTGCAGCTTACCCGCCTCCGGGTGCGTCGTACGCGCCTCCAGGCGGCCCCTATGCGCCCCCGAGTTCGCCATATGCGCCGCCCGCCGCATTGCCGATGGGCCCCAATGCACCAGTTGCCCCGCCCTACCCAGCGCGCGGCATGGCACCCGGACCTGAGCCCGAAGATTTGGCGGCGATCATCGTGAGAAAACGTCTCGCCTGCCGCAACGAAGGTTTCAACAGAGGCGTCCGCGGTTCGGACATGCTTGAGTACATCGCCTCTTGCGTCTCCGAGGCGCGGCTTGCATGTGCGCGCCAAGTCGTGGCCCAGCGGGTGCGCCCGTACGACCGACGCGAGTTCATGAGCCGCTGCCTGCTCGGCGTAACCGCAGCCGACGCCGGCCGCTAGATCCGAACGCGAGCGTCACTCCTTCTTGGCGATGCCGGTCACCAGCATCACGGCCGGCACGGTGCCTTTGTTTTCCATCCAATGCGTCGTGGTGTGATCGGCGGTGAATGAATCGCCGGGGCCATATTCCTTGGCAGCGTCGCCGCGATGCTCGATCACCCGGCCCGACAGGATGTAGACCACCTCGGGTCGATCCTTGTGGCTGTGCGGCTTGTTCGATGAGCCGGGCTCGTAGGTCGTGAGCTGCATGCGCAACGTCCGACCTTGAACGGTGTCCATCTCGGGCCCGAGGTCGAGGTTGAGAAGCGGCTTCGCCATCGGTCCCTTGGGCTCGGCGGTCTGCGCGTGCGCCGCCGCCATAAATGCGGCCAGCATCAAACCCGCGACCGATACCGTTGGCCTGAACATTCGTGGCATCATGACCTCCCTTGTGTTTCTCGACTGGCATTCCGCTCATAAAAATCGGCAGGCAGCAATGGTTACTGGAGGCGCAGTTTGCGAGTCTCGGCATCTGTGCCGTTTCACGTGACGGATAACCGGTGTATCCTGATTTCTGCTGCGCCAAAGATTGCGTCACCCATTCAAACAAGCGATCCGGCGTGCCAGGGAGAACGACCATGCCATGCCGAATTTCGCGCGGGGCGTTCGTATTCGCCGCCGCGTTGATGATGACGATGAGCAGCTCCGAGGCGGCCGAGGAGGGACAATATCCAAACTGGAAAGGCCAGTGGATCACCAACAATCCGCGCTTCGGCGGCCAGGCGATCAAATTCGATCCGACCAAAGCGTGGGGCGTGGCGCAGCAGGCTCCGCTCACGCCGGAATACAAGAAGGTCCACGACGACAGCATGGCCGACCAAGCCAAGGGCGGCTTGGGCAACTATCCGACCGCGCGCTGCCTGCCGAGCGGCATGCCGCGCCTCATGGCCCTGCCCGTGCAGGAATACGTCATCACGCCGGAAACCACCTACATCCTGGTTGGCCACGACATCCGCCGCATCTTCACCGACGGGCGCGATTGGCCGACCGAGGGCGAGCCGAGCTATGAGGGCTACTCGATCGGCAAATGGATCGACGTCGACGGCGATGGCCGTTACGACCTGCTCGAAGTCGAAACCCGCGGACCGTTCAAGGGGCCGCGCGCCTACGACGCCTCAGGGCTGCCGCTCCATTTCGACAACGAGTCGATCTTCAAGGAGCGCCTCCACCTCGACAAGACCGACCCGAACGTGCTGCACGACGAAATCACCGTCATCGACCACGCCCTGACGCGGCCGTGGAGCGTCGACAAGACGTACCGGCGCAGCGCCGATCCGCGCCCGGCCTGGGCGCTGGCGTCCTGCACCGAGGGCAACAATCAGATCGTCATCGGCGACGAAAATTATTTCCTGAGCGGCGATGGGCTGCTGATGCCGGCGAAAAAGAACCAAGCGCCGCCCGACTTGCGCTATTTCCAGCCGGCACGGAAGTGAGAACGGGGCTTTGCCACGACTGGGTAAATCGCTCCATTCTTTGATTGGTCAGATAATACTCAAACTTATCGTAATGTCGAACCTTTGCTCTCGCCGGAAGGCCATTTAATCACTCCCGGCTGATGTGGTTTTTTTTGAAGATGGTATCCAATCGCAGCATACCAAACACTGGCAATAATCAATAACAAGAGCGGACCTAATTTATCGATCGCGAACAGCGGCACATTGTCGATCAACAACCAAACAACAATATATGGACCAACAGACAGTGCTGCCAGCGGCAGCCATGCGGCGCGGGTTCGAAATCTCACTTCAAAAATAGATAAGCCAACTAGAGCATCCTCACGTTGACTGGAATCGGGACGGGATTCCCCTGGCCGCGGTTCTGTGATTCATGGGCTTCCAGCTTTTGATGGCTGGGGGATTCGATGAGCTGGCGAAGGGGACAGTCTTATTCGCAGGATTTGCGCGAACGTGTGCTGGCTGCGGTCGACGCTGGCACGCCGGTTTACCAGGCCGCGCCGTTGTTTCGGGTCAGCGTGTCGTACATCTACAAAGCCTTGGGCCGGCGACGTGCCACCGGCGAGACCACTGCTCGGCCGCAACGGTGTCATCTGGCATGGAAACTTGAGCCGCATCATCAGGCGATCCGCGACCAGGTCTCATCGCAGCCCGATGCGACACTTGATGAATTGCGTGCCTGGGTGTTGACGAAGCACGGCATCTCGGTGAGCCAAGGCGGCATGTGGAATACGTTGCATCGGCTTGGGTTGACGCTCAAAAAAAGACGCATCACGCGGCCGAACAGGCGCGCCCCGACATTGCCGAAGCCCGCGCGACGTGGCGGCGAGAGCAGCCGGCTATGAATGCAGCCCGCCTCGTCTTCATCGACGAGACCTGGGCGACCACCAACATGACACGGCGCTACGGCAGAGCACGCCGCGGCGAGCGTGTCATCGCCAGCGTTCCCCACGGCCACTGGAAGACATCAACCTTCGTTGCCGCCCTGCGTCAGAACGAGATAACCGCTCCGCTGGTGATCGACGGCGCTATGGACGGCGCCGTCTTTCTTGCCTATGTCGAGCAATTCCTGGCTCCGACACTTGCACCGGGCGACGTCGTCGTCATGGACAACCTCGCCAGCCACAAAGTCGCCGGCGTCAAGGAAGCGATCGAAGCGAGTGGCGCCAGCCTAAGCTACCTGCCGCCCTACTCGCCTGACCTCAACCCAATCGAGAACGCCTTCGCCAAGCTCAAAACGCTCCTGCGGACTGCCGCGCCCCGCACCGTCGAGGCGCTTTGGACTACGATGGGCAAAAGCCTCTCTGCCTTCTCCGCAAACGAATGCTCAAATTATTTCGCCAATGCAGGATATCGCCAGTTACCGTGAATCTGCTCTAGAATAGCGGGTGTGTAAAATAATAAGCCCGCCCAAAACGAAGCTTCGATCTGCGAAACACCGGTCTCCATTAAGAACGCCTGCCAGGCGATATTCGGAATTAGCACAATCGCAAAGATCGTAATGCCCGACGTCACCGCACGTCTTGGCTCGAAGCCGCAATAACTCCAAAGGCCAAAGGCGAGAGTGATTGCCGGCACACCCGACCCGTAGACGCCGGCATCGATCAACCATCGCCACGGCGGTTCGTCAAGCTTTGGAAAGAATGCGACCTCTGTTGCGGCGGCTACAATTGCGAGTAGAGAAAACAATCCGGCTAGACTGCAGGCGGCGCGCCACCAACTGTATCCACCGCCGTCCGATGGAACGTGACTCCGGCGCAACCGTAAGCCATAAACCGCGAACCAAATGCATACGGCCAACAAAGTCATAAGAAAGACGGAGCCAGAGGAGTTGGGACCCAGCAAACGTGCGACGACCGCGATTATGATGACCTCGAATATCCAAGTAAGAACCATCATTAGCCAGATCGACAATCTGCGAGGCGTCGGCTCGAAAACTGCCAAAGTGGTCACGAGAGTTGGTGCGGCCAAAGTTACGTTCCACCGAAAGGAGGCGTCTTCCAAATTAAACCCGCGGGACGTGAGCAAAATCATAAATATAACGTCGAGACCGAAAGAGACGACGACTATAGTCAATCCGGCAAAAATGGATCGTCGCAGAGCAAATTCAGCATATTGCCAGAATGCAAAGGAACAGGTGAACGCTATCGTTAGTGCCCACACACCGTGTAATACATACCAAGGCAAGTCAGAGCTATCGAAGGCAAGATTGAACGCTCCGAGCACGATCAACGCAACAACGATGAACGAAGTCAGGCAGACGAACGGTAAAACTATGGGAGCGTTTCTCCGCTGTTGGAGCTGGCTCCAGTCGATGAATGCAGTCGCGCCGCGGAAATCCCCGCCATAACGTCGCGCCCATGCGGCGTTCGGTCTGTCTTCGTCGCGCCACCCCTGCATGTTGGAGAGTTCCGCGCCCTGCATCGGTTGCTTGTCTTCAAGCCTGTCCAGCAGCCGACGCCATTGTCGTGCGGCGCGGGCCTCCTTTTCGAGCCACTCCGAGAGCTGCTTCCATTGGCGGATGAGGCTTTCGTGGCTGATATCGACGATGGTGCCGGTTTCGAGCGGCTTCGGATGATTGGGATCGAGCTCTGGGGCAAGGAAGTTGCAGCCCGATGCGCGGAAGGCGTCGACGACGGCGCGGACGCCGGCTTCATCACCGTCGCAAATCTCGGCCAGTTCGCCAAATCGCGTTGGTCGGCGTACCGCCTCGGTCACGGTCGCGCCGTCGGTGAGTGCGCGAAAGACGCGCTCCGCGATCGGCCGACGCTCGGCGCCGAGCGATGACAGAATCTCGTTCGCATGCGCGTCGAGCGCGCCGCTGAGACCTCCGATCCGCTCGTAGTCGGCAATCGTAAGTGTGATTGGCCCTCCGGCGACCCCGGCAGAGGCAGAACTCCACATGCGGTTGAGACAGTATTGCAACAACGGCAGCTGATCGGCGCGCCGGCCGAGGCGGTCGAGTTGATCGCGGCTACTGCGATCGTCCCACGGCGCGAAGGCCGCGAGATCGTTGAGCACGCGGTTCGCGAGCGCATCTTCGATCTTGAAACCGCAGACCGTGGCAGGGCCGACGATCGCGGCGCGGCATTGTTCCCGCGTCATGCGCGGGATGAGGAACATGCCTGCGCTGATCGCCTCGGCGAGGCCGTCAATCAGCGCGCAGGCGCCGAGATATTCGGAGCGCATCGTCAGCGCGACATAGATCGGGAAACGGGTCTGGCGCGCGCTTTCGATAAGCAGGGCCGCGAAGGCCTCCGCCTCTTCGCGCCCGGCATAGTCCTGATAGCGGAACAACTCCTCGAACTGGTCCACCAGGAGCAGCAGGTTGGTATGTTCGGGCAGATGGCCGTCGGCACACCACTCGACGATCGATCGGGGTCCGCGCAGGAGGAACGCACGCAGCAGCGCTACATCGGCCTCGCCGACCGGATTTGCGCCTTCGGGATGGGCACTCTCCAGAAGCTTCTGCGCCAAATTCGTGAGCGGCGCGCCGCCCGGGCGCATGTCGATGACGCGCCACGTCGAGCCGGCCGGCGCCATGAGACCGAGATCGAGAGCGTCAAGGAGCCCGGTTTTCACCACCGAGGATTTGCCGGTCCCTGAGGAGCCGAGCACCCCAAGAAAGCGCGTCGCCGCCAGCCGGTCGACCATGGTGTTGATGCAGTCCTCGCGGCCGAAGAAGAGATCACTCTCCTCGCGGCGGAACGAGCGCAGGCCCGGATAAGGCAGACGCGACGTGGCGGGATCTGGCGTCAAAGCCGCAATCCGGCAAGGATGCTCTGGAGGCGTTGCTCGACGTCGCCGTCCTGGCAGTCAAGCCTTTCGAAACCGCCGGACCAGGCAAGTTCGGGTTTCGGCGCCGGCGGCCCGAACAGAATGGTCTTGAGCCGCAACGGCGTGTCGCGCTGCTTTTCGAGCTTGCCATAGCGTAGCAACTGCGCGCGCACCCACGCCGGCGGCGCGCTGCCATAAAGCAGCAACAACGCCTCGCAGTTCAGGAGGTTGGCTTCAAGGTCGTCAAGGATGTCCTTGGCGGAACCCTCGAAGAGCGGCCTTGCCGCGGTGCAGTTCTTGCGCGCCTCGAACACCTTCAGCAACGCATCCGCCAGTTCCTTGTCCCGGCTGTCGGCGTTGATGAAGATGTGGCAGGAGCCTTCGTGCGAAACTTCGGCGGGCGGCTTCACTTGCGCCTGCGCGCAGAAGCGCAGGATTTCGCTCTTGAATTCCTCAAGGCCGACAGCGAGCACATCCGGCCCTTCCAGCAGCGGCTTGTCGCGATGGGTGACAGCCGCGAGACCAAGATCGGGACGGCGCCATTGCATGACCTTGAGACCGCGTCCCTTCGCGGTTTCGTACTGGTATTGGGAGTAGGTCTGGGCGAGATCCGGCGGCTTTCGCGAGCCGAAATTGCCGAGAAGCTGGACGAACAAGTTGGCCCGCGCGAGATCCGTTTCGAAAGCCGCGGCGAAATCGGCGCCACCTTGAGGGTAGTCGTTTTCCGGCAGCACTTTCATGCCGAACTGCTCGAGGCAGGCGCGCACGCGCTCGCATTCGTCGTAGAGATCGTCGGTAGTCTGCGCCAGCAAGACCGCTGTCCGCTCGGGTGCCGCGCTTGACGCCGCAGTTGACGTCACCGACTGCGTGGCCCGCGCCTCGGGATTGCCCGCGCGACGCGGTCCATCGCGCAGTTCAACGAGGAGCTTCTTGACCTGATGCGCCAGCACCTGCAGGCGCTCGTTATAGAGTTCGGGATTGAACCTCGGGGTCAGCCGCAGCGGAATGTCCTGCTCGGCGCGATCCTTCCACCAGAACGGCGTGCGCTTGCGCCCGCGCATCTGCGGCGGCTGCCGCTCGTCTTCGACCGGCAGCAGTTCGACCGTGACTACCCGGCTCACGTCCGGCGCCCGCGCTGAAAAGGCCTGCAGTTCCTTGATGGTGAACTCGCGCGCGACGTAGCTCGGCGACAGCACGGCCACGAACACGGCCGCATCCCGCGCGTTCTCCACCAGGAAATCGACGTGATCGCTCGCCTCGAAACTGCGCGAATCAAAGAAGACTTGCGCCTCTTCGCCAAGCCGCTGGCGCAAGGCATTGCGCAGATCGGCCTGGAAGCGGCTCACCCAGCGTACGTCCTGGGTGTCCTCTTCATTGTCGAAATGCGCGTAGCTGATGAAAAGATCGTGCTTAAAACCGGAGACGAACGTCATAATACCTGTTGGCCCTATGGTGCCTCAGCCGTTCACCTGCCCCCAGTTAAAAAAGAATTCGTCGCGAAGATCAAGGACGTGGCAGGTGCTTTGCCGCGTTCTCGTGCCACGTTCCCGGACAACAGCCTCAACTTCATTGTGGCGGAGTGATGCCGCGCGCCACCGCTTCAAATTCGGCCCGGCGCGCGTCGAATGCGGCCGCATCGGCAAAGCATGTGACCTCGCTCAGACCCTTGCGGGTATACAGCATGAAAATGAGGGCGGGCCTGTTCGCCACCCACCCGGCAATGGCCGGCCGGGAGCGCGCTATGCCATGCACCACCGCGCCGCGGACGCCGGCGTGTTCGAACACGGCGACACTGCGCACCTCGTAGAACGGGCTGAGGTTCTCGCGATAGAATTCATCCCACCCCGGCCGATCGGTCTGTCGATTGAGCGCCTCCTGGGTGAACATCTCAAAGCCGGGCAGTGCTTCAAAGAACGCCTCGCACCCGGTCCCGGACTCCCCGGGTTTGGTGAGGTGCACCGTGAAGCGCGAGGCCGAGACGGGCTTCGCGGGCTCCGCCACGTAACCGGCCGGCGGCGCGACCGCAAAGCCGCTCACGGCGAGATCGAGATTTTGGCTGCGCGCGCCGCTGCACCCTGCGAAGAGCGCCGCGACGACGACGGCGCTCGCGCGGTCCACTACTGACGCACCAAGGTGATCGGGTCTGCGCCTTCGGGCACCCGCTGCCAGTTGGTCGGGTCGCTTTCTTCGAACCGCCAGAACTGGCCCCGGCCGGAGCGGAGCACGAGTTCGCCGTGGTCCATGTACCAGGCCGCCGGGCCGAACCGGGTCACAGCGGCGTCGCAGCCCGGCTTGAGCTTGAGGGCGAAGGCATCCTGTCCGGCCGCGGTGTTGGTCAAGGTGATCGTACAGATCTTCTTGCCGGAGCTGCGCACGACGCCCCAGTCACCCGCCATCTGGTCGGCGGCAAGCGCGGCCGGCACTGCCGCAGCCGCGGCGCTCTGCATGAAGAACACGCCCTCGCCCGGCCGCTGCGCTTCAAACATGCCGGCTTCGACCGGCGTGAACTCCATCAGCGCCTTGCCCTTGGCGTCGACGAGCCGAACGATGTCGAGCCCGCCGATGGTCCAGCCCACGGCATCTTTCATTTCCGGCATCTGCGCCTGGCATCCCTTGTCGAGCTCGAGCTTGAACAGGTTTCCGTTCGGGTCGGACTTGAACGTCAGAGCGCAGGTGCGATCGCGATCGGCGTTGGAAATCTCCCACTTGCCGATCACGGTCTTGAACGTCTCGTTGTTCGTCACCGGCGGCGGGTTCTGCGCGGCAGCCGGGACAACAATCATTGCAAGCAAGGCCGCAAACAGGGCGTGCGTCATTCCCCGATGATCGCGCATAGGAACGTTCTCCGTGCTTCTGCGGTTCCGTCGCATTTATAACCTCGCCCCGATGGCCTCAAAAGGGCAATCAAGGCCGATGCCGTTCCCTGACTGCAGGGTGCGTACCCTCCGCCAAGCGGCCTATTTCTTGATCGGTGTCTCCGGCACCGGCGTGAGCGGACCTTTGCCGGCTGCCCAGGACAACAGATTGTCGACGACAAGCTGATCCATGGCAGTCCGCGTGTGGAGCGATGCGGAGCCGAGATGAGGAAACAGCACGATGTTCTCCATCTCCATCAGCGCCCGCGGCACCTTGGGCTCGTTGACGAACACATCAAGCCCCGCCGCGAAAATCGTCTTGTCGCGCAGCGCTGCGATCAGCGCCTCCTCATCGACCACCGAGCCGCGCGCCACGTTGATCAAGATGCCGCGCGGCCCGAGTGCCTTGAGCACCTCGGCATTGATCAGATTCTTCGTCTCGGCGCCGCCCGGCACGATGATGATGAGCGTATCGACGTCGTGCGCCATGGCGAGGAGGCTGGGGTAGTGCTTGTAGGCAAGGTCCGCTTGCCGCCGCCGGGCGTGATAGACCACGGGCACGAGGAAAGCGTCGAGCCGACGCGCGATCGCGCGGCCGATCCGGCCCATGCCGACCATTCCGACGGTGCGGTCGCGCAGCGTTCCCTTGGTCAAGGGGTACGGCCCTTGTTCCCACTTTCCGGCGCGCAAATAGCGATCTGCCTGCGGGAATTCGCGCACAGTACACAGGAGGAGGCCGAGGGTCGTGTCAGCGACCTCCTCGTTGAGCACATCCGGAGTGTTCGTGACGATGATGTCGTGCGCGCCGGCCCACTTCGCGTCCACATGATCGTAGCCGACGCCGAAGGTCGACACGATTTCGAGCTTGGGGAAACGCTGCATCAACTCGGCGCCGATCTTCTGATTGGAGTAAGTGACGGCGAAGCCGCGCACGCGGTCAGCGACCGAGGCGATCAACGCCTCGCGGTCGGGCGCATCGATCAGACGATGGACGTTGAAAGCAGCGGAGAGCCCTTGTGCGACCGCCGGCTTCGGTGGCCCGATCAGCAGGATGTCAGGGTTTGTGCTGACCATCAGTTACTCCTTCGGAAAGTCGGGAAAGCCGGCGGCTGACAATATGCCATGCGTGGCGGCACGCGTCAGATCATCAATCCGACCGGGTGCTCGGCGAAGTGCTTGAAGGCGGCGAGAAGCTGGGCTCCGAGCGCGCCATCGACCACGCGGTGGTCGCACGATAACGTCACCGTCATCTGGGGCTCGAAACGCACCCCGCCGTCCGCAGTCTCGACCGGCCGGCGCGCGGCGGCTCCGACCGCGAGAATGGTCGCGTGGGGCGGGTTGATGATGGCGGCGAATTCGCGCACACCATGCATGCCGAGATTCGAGATGGCGCTCGATCCGCCCTGGTATTCGGCGGGCTTGAGCTTGCGCGTGCGCGCTCGCGCGGCAAAGTCCTTCATCTCGGCCGAAATATCGCCGATCGATTTGCGGTCGGCATTTCGGATCACCGGCGTGATCAGCCCACCGTCAAGCGCAACCGCAACGCCGATGTCGGAGCGGGCAAAGCGGAGGATGCGGTCCTCAGCCCACACGGCGTTTGCGGCCGGCACGCGTTGCAGCGCGAGCGCCAGCGCCTTGATGATGAAATCATTGAGCGACAGGCGGAACGCGGGGTTGCCGTCCGCGTCCGGCAGCGCTGCGGTGTTCGCCTCCTCGCGCACGGCCATCAGCCGGTCGATGGTCACGTCTGCGGTCAAATAGAAATGCGGGATCGTTCGCGTCGCCTCGACGAGACGCGTCGCAATCGTGCGCCGCATCGCATCGAGCGGGATCTCCTCGTAGCTGCCGGGTTCGTAAAGCGCCTTGACCCGATCCGCGGTCGACGCGGGCGCGCCCGGTGTAGCCGGGCGGGCGGCGATGGCGCTCTCGACATCGCGGGCAACGATGCGTCCATGCGGCCCTGACGGCGCGATGCGACCAAGATCGATTGCGTGCTCGCCGGCGAGGCGGCGGGCAAGCGGAGTAACGACGACGCCACTTGCAAGCCGCGCCGGGCCCCAATTGCGGTCGGGCGTCGCGACCTCGCGAAAGGGATCGAGTTTGATCGGCACGGCGACCGCGGGCGTCGGCGCGCGTGGATCGGCGAGCGCTGCGCTAACCGGCGCAGCGGCATTCAGTGTCGCGGGTTTGTTTGGGGCTGGCGCTTGCGCAGCGGTCGCCGGCGTGGTTGCGCGGGTTGCCGTGACGGCCTCACCCGTGCCGCCCAGCACGGCCACTACCGCGCCGACCGGCGCCACTTCGCCGGCGGCGACGCGGATTTCCGAAACGACGCCCGCCGCCGTCGCCGGCACCTCCATGGACACCTTGTCGGTCTCGATTTCGAACAGGTTGTCGCCGGGCTTTACCGAATCGCCGACGGCTTTGAACCACGTGGTGATCTTGCCTTCGGCGACGGTCTCGCCGAGCTGCGGCATCAGGATGTCCATAGCCGGCCGTCTCACCAGCTCATCGAAACGTACTGAGTCTCCATGAACTCCATCATGCCTTCATGCGCCCCTTCGCGGCCGATGCCGCTCTGTTTAGTGCCGCCGAACGGTGCCGCCGGGTCGGACACCAGACCGCGATTAAGTCCGATCATGCCGAAGTCGAGCTTCTCCGACACCCTCATGCCCCGGCTCAAATCCTTGGTGTAGAGATAGGCGACGAGCCCGTATTCGGTGTCGTTCGCGCGGCGGATCACCTCGTCTTCGGAGCGGAACGTCTGGATCGAGGCCACCGGCCCGAAAATTTCCTCATTGAGCATCTCGGCGCCGTCCGGCACGTTGGTGAGAACGGTTGCCGGATAGAAATAGCCTTTGCCGTCCGGCATCGCTCCGCCGGTCAGCACCTTGGCGCCCTTCTTCACGGCGTCCTCGACCAGCGCCTTGACCTTCTCGCGTCCCTCGGCATTGACGAGGGGACCGAGCGCAACGCCGTCCTGCAGGCCGTTGCCCATCTTCAGCCCCGCCATCTTGGCCGTGAGCTTTTGGGCAAACTCGTCGTGCACCTTCTCCTGCACGTAAAAGCGGTTCGCGGCGGTGCAGGCCTCGCCCATGTTGCGCATCTTGGCGATCATGGCGCCTTCGATCGCGGCGTCGATGTCGGCGTCCTCGAAGACGATGAACGGCGCATTGCCGCCGAGTTCCATCGCCGGCTTCACCACGTTGTCCGCGGCTTCATGCAACAGCTTGCGGCCGACTTCGGTCGAGCCGGTGAACGAGACGACGCGCACGCGCGGATCGTGCAGCATCGCCGAGACCACGGCGCCCGAGCGACGCGACGGGATGACGTTGACGACGCCCGCCGGCACGCCCGCCTCCTCGAGAAGCGGCATTAGCGCCAGCATGGTGAGCGGGGTCTCCGAGGCGGGCTTGAGCACGACCGGGCAGCCCGCGGCGAGCGCGGGCCCGATCTTGCGCGTCGCCATCGCCGCCGGGAAATTCCACGGCGTCACCAGCACCGCAATTCCCGCCGGCTTGTGCTGGACGAAGATGCGGGCACCCGAAGCGGGAGCGCGCGATACCTCACCGATGTTGCGCACCGCTTCCTCGGCGTACCAGCGGAAGAATTCCGCCGCGTAGGCGACCTCGCCGCGGGAATCCGATAGCGCCTTGCCGTTCTCGAGCGTAATCAGCTTCGCGAGGCGCTCCGCCTGCGCCATGATGGTCTCGTAGGCCTTGCGCAAAATCTCCGCGCGTTCGCGCGGCTTGCACCCGGCCCAGCCCTCGAACGCGCCTTGTGCGGCATCGATCGCGGCCTTGGCGTCGTCGACGCTCGCGCTCGCAACCGACGTGATGACGTTCTCGGTCGCCGGATCGATCACGTCGAATCGCGCATTGTCGGACGCCTTGCGCCACTTGCCCCCGATCCACAAATCGGTCGGAACATGCGCGAGCAGATTTTCATACATGGCGTTCGTCCCTCGAAAGGATGATGTCATCCCATTATCGCAGCCGATCGCCGCGCGAAAGACCGCGGTCTCTATTTCATATGTTTGACATGAGTTGAACCACCACAGAGGCGGAAAGCGTACCACCGCGTTCATGGCAATGACGGCCGGATACGCGATTGTAAGGGCTCGGCGAGGACGACCCGCTACTTTGCGAATTCGGCTGCAACGTCGGGGTGGATCGCCGTGGCTGCCGCGATGTCGGCGTCGGCGCCGGCGGGATCGCCGGTGCGCGCCTTCGCGAGGCCACGGCCGTAAAGAGAATCGGCGAGCTTCGGGTTGAGCCGCAGGGCAGCATCAAAATCATGGATCGATCGATCGAATTCGCCGCGTTTGAAGCGCACCATGCCGCGGCTGCTCAGCGCCACGGCATTGCGCGGATTGACCATGATCGCGGCGTCGTAGTCCTCGAGCGCGCGATCAAGCTCGCCCTTGTCGCGGAACGCGTTGGCGCGGTTGACCATCGCAGCGACCGAGCGCGGATTGAGCCGAATCGCCTCGCTGTAGTCGGCGACGGCGCGGTCGAGGTCGCCCTTGTCGCGCCAAGCGATGCCGCGATTATTGTAGGCGAGCGCATATTTCGGATCGAGCCGAATGGCTTCCGAGTAATAAACGAGCGCGTGGTCGAGGTCGCCCTTGAGGAGATACGCCGCGCCGCGGTTGTTGAAGGCGACCGCATTCGTCGGATCGATTTCGATCGCCGCCGCATAATCGTCGGCCGCACGGTCGAGGTCGCCTTTCTCGCGCCAGGCGTTGCCGCGGCCGGTAAAGGCCGGGGAATAGCGCGGGTCGATCCTGATCGCGTCATCGAAATCCACGATAGCGCGGTCATGATCGCCCTTGTCGCGATAGGCGGAGCCGCGATTGACGCGGGCGATGGCGCTCGACGGATCGAGCCGGATCGCCTCGCTGTAGTCGGCAATGGCGCGGTCAAAATCGCCGCGATCGCGGAACGCCGCGCCGCGGTTGTTGTAGACGATGGCGTAATTTGGATCGAGCGTGATGGCCGTGCCGTAATCGGCGAAGGCGCGGGGGAAATCGCCCAGCGCGCGGTAAGCGAGACCGCGGTCGGTGTAAGCGACGGCGAGTTCCTTCGGCGAGTTCCTCCCCGAACGAATCACCGCCGAGCAGCCATCGATCGCGATATTCGGCGGATAGGCGTTGCCTTCATTGATGCACAACACCCAATCCGACGGCATTTCTGCCGCCGCGGGAACTGCGGGCAGCGATAGGGCCGCAAAAGCAAAGCCAATCGCCTGCCAAGTGAAGAGTCTGATCATGACGGCACCATAGCATGAAACAAGGCCCGTAGGATGCGCAAAGCGCGGACTTGTCCGCGCGTGCGCACCGCCGGCCCATGGCGGTCCAGCAGCGCCCGCCGCGCAAATTCGCGATCAGGCCCTCGATTCTGAGGGCTCACGCCGGAATCCGATCTCCCGGCACTTGCCCCTCGGTCTCGTCACGCGCAATGCCTGAGCGCTGGTAGACGTAGCCTATGCCGACCAGCACCAAGCCGAGGCCGATGAACGACAGGGCGCGCCAGATGCCGGCGAGCCCGGCGAGGTCAATGACGAATACCTTGGCGATGGTGAGCAGGATCACCGCGGCCGCGGCGAGCCGCGCCGGCTTCGAGTTGATAAGGAAGCCGACACCGAGCAGCACGACGCCGTAGGCGAGCCATACCGCCGAGAACGTATATTGCTCAGCGTCGCCGACGGGGCCGTCGGTGAGCACTGGCCCGTGGTAGAGCCGCATCACTTGAAGCGTCAGATAGGCGAGCCCCAGCAGCACGGCGACCCCCGCCGCCGCCGCGCGATACGGCATCGGGCGCGTCGACTTCGCCATCAGCGCGAGCGTGACCGCGAGCACCGCCGGCAGCGCGTAACCAAGCAGCAGCAGGTTGAGGAAGACACCGCCGACAGGCTTTCCCGTCACCAGCGGCAGGTCGAAGCCAAACAGGCCGAACACGATGCCAAACAGCGTCAGTGCGGCGATGACGAGCGCGGCAACATTGTGAACGACATTGCGCGTGCGCACGCGCAGCCGTTCAAGGCCGATGGCGATCGCAAGGCCGACCGCGACATGCAGCGCCGTTTCGGCGAGCCCGCCGGGTGACGCATAGATGTCGCCGCCGTTCATGGCGTGGCGGACTTCGAGAAAGCCGAACAGCACGGTGAAGAGGATCGCGGCGGCGTCCATGATGCGTGACGGAACGTCGTCGCGTCTTCGCCGCAGCAGGTAGCCGGCGGTCCAGAACGCCAGCGCCGGCACGCCATAGCCGTAGAGCAGCCAGTTAAAAAACGGCGTCGAGCCGACATCGGCGCCGACGATGCGCGGCTCCCAGGCGATCCGCGCCAGCACGAGCACGGCAACGGCTGCCGCGATCCAGCGCAGCATCGGGAGCGGGCGCTTCTCCGCGACCCAAGCGACGCCCGGCGCCATCAAGGCAAGGCCGACCGTGAGCCAGCCCTTCTCGAGAGCGAACGAAAGCGTCAGCGCAAGCGCCGCAGCGCTGCCGGCCGCGTGGAGTGCTGCCGCCGATGGAAGCCCGGCCCGCGGCGGTCGTCGCGTCAGTTGTTCGGTCGCGACTGCGCACCAGGCTGCGAGCAGCAGGGCAAGGCCGGCAAACGGCAGGGAGCGTTCGAGCCCATAGATGCGGTAATAAAGCGCGATCAGGATCGCGAGCGGCGCGCCGACCGCGGTCGCGGCCCAGATGATCGGTGGCGCGGCGCGCTCATAGCGCCCCTGTGCGAGATAACCCGCGGCGCCGAACATCAACGCGAAAAATGCACCGAGCGCGACGTGGCGTCCGATATCGGTTGCCGATGGCTCCGGGGCAAGTCGGGTATCGAGTGGCGGCGCAACGAGATGTGCGAACTCATAAGGGACCGCCCAGGAGATGATGACGAGTGCCGCGAGGAACGCGGCTGCCGGCAGCGCGCCAACCGCCGCCTCGCTGCGCCAGGCGATCGCGACCGCCGCTGCGGTCAGCGCCGCGAACACGATCAGCGCCGCGGATGGATGGGATTGCAGAACGACGATGATCGCGGCAGCGAGCAGGTACGCGGCGAGCGAAGCCGAGGACAGCCCGTCGATGCGCCCGGGTGCCGCCGCGGGGCCGAAATAGAGCCCGGCGACCACGAGGAGTGAGGCAAGGGCAAAGCCTGCGGTGACGTGGAAGAGGCTCGGCAGGAGCACGTCGGCCGGTCCCGTGGCACCGGCCATCGCCCAGACAAGGCCGAACGCCACTGCGGTGATGGCAAGCCAACGCCACAGCCGCGTGCTCGCGAGCGCGAAGGCCGCAGCGGTCACCACCGCGAGATAGATGTAGAGCGCCCAGTAGTTCGGCGTCGGCGACTGCACCAGCATCGGCACGACTTCGGCGCCCACGAGGCCGAGCGCCGCGAGCGCCGGTCCGTGCAGCAGCGCCGCGGCCAGCGTCGCGAGGGCAACGATGCCGAGCAGCACGAACGCCGCCCCCGGTCCGACGAAGTCATAGAGAGCGTAGGCGGCAAACACCGTGGCATAGGCGACCGTGGTGCCTGCTGCCGTCAGGATGCTCGGGATGTGTGCTGCGGGGATGCCGCCGACCGCGGGTGAAGCGCCGCTCTCCCTGCGCCGCAACCACTCGCCCGCCGCGATGAGGAGCGCCGCAAGAAGTGCGCCCAGCGCGATGCGCACGCCGGGGCCGATCCAGCCTTGCTGAATCGAATAGCGCACCAGGAAAATGCCGCCCAGCGCGAGCGCGACCCCGCCGATCCAGACGACCCAACGGGTGCCGAAGCGCTCCTCGAAGCTGGAGCTTGAGGCTCGCGCAGGCCGCGGGGGCGCCGATGGCGGGGCTTGCGGAGCGATGCGCGGCGGCATCGCCGGCGTTGCGACGGCCTCAGGCGCGGTCGTGGAGGCCGGCACTTCCGATGGAGGCGGCTCTACCGGCGCAGCGGGTGCGGTCGGAGCGAGGGGGCCAGCCGGCGCTGCGGGAGCGCCCGGGGACGGTGCTTCACCCGCCGGACCTGCGGCGTCCGTGCGTCCCTCAAGTGCGCTCACCCGCGTCGTGAGGAGTTGCAGCGCCCGATCGTTTGCCGCCAGCGCTATGACGCGTCGCTCGAGCGCGGTGAGCCGCGACCCCGCGCTCAGGCTCGTGACCAGCGCGATGATGGCGATGACCGGGACAGCCAGCAGAAGCAGGACGCCAAGCACGATCAGGCCTTCCATGATCCTGTCTCCTGTGCGGCGCGTTCGAGCGTCGACTCGCGATCACAACAATCAACCGAAATGCGCGCGACGAGCAGGCCGCTGATGCGGCGGCAAAAAACTCAAGGCATCGGCGCGAGAGTGACGCCGAACCAGTTACCAATAAGAAAACAAGCAACGCCGATCAGGATGCCGACGACAAGGGAACGGTTCGAAATGAATTCCGGGACCGGCCGCGCATAGAGGAAACGCAACGTCAGCAGAATCACGGCAACGCAGGCGAAAAAGACGACCAGCGGATACGCGAGCACGCCGTTTCCGAACGGCCGCCTCTCGGCATAGAACCCGAACCCCACGCCGCCGACCGCCATGATCCCGAACCACCACGTGAGGATGTGAGGCGAGATCGGGACCGGCGGCGGACCGTCCTGCGATGGATCGCCGGGAGATCGACGCTCGGGGGACGGCCCTGAGGGCGCTGACGAGGTGTTTGACACGGTGGATCGTTCGATAATGCGCCCGAACTCGTTGCAGGATCCAACCTACCACGGGCAAAATCGGCGCGCACCACCAAGCCGCACTTCCTCACGCGTGCTCAGGCAAGGCTACGCCTACGCCGTGCTGGCGGGGCCTTTGCCGATGGCGGCCTGGGCTGCGGCGAGGCGCGCGATCGGCACGCGGAACGGCGAGCACGACACATAGTCGAGGCCGATCTCGTGGCAGAAAGCGACCGAGCTCGGGTCGCCACCGTGTTCGCCGCAGATGCCGAGCTTGAGCTTCGGCCGCGCCTTGCGGCCGCGTTCGGTCGCAATCCGCACCAGCTCGCCGACGCCGTCGCGGTCGATCGACACGAACGGATCGACCGGCAGAATGCCTTTCGCCGTGTAGGTACCGAGGAAGCTTGCCGCGTCGTCGCGACTGATGCCGAACGTGGTCTGGGTGAGATCGTTGGTGCCGTAGGAGAAGAACTCCGCGGTCTGCGCGATTTCGCCGGCCTTGAGCGCCGCGCGCGGCAGCTCGATCATGGTGCCGACCTGGTAATCGAGCTTCGTCCCGGTCTCCTCCTCGACCGCCTTCGCCATGGCATCGATCCGGGCCTTGACGAGGTCGAACTCCTGACGCGTCGCGATCAGCGGCACCATCACCTCGGGCACCACCGGTTTGCCGTTGCGCCCGGCTTCGACCGCGGCCTCGAAGATCGCGCGCGCCTGCATCTCGGCGATCTCCGGATAGGCGATGGCGAGGCGGCAGCCGCGAAAGCCGAGCATCGGATTGAACTCGTGCAGCTCGCGGGCGCGGTTCGCCAGCTTCTTCGGGTCGGCATTCATGGCAGCCGCGACGTCGGCGATCTCAGCCTCGGTGTGGGGCAGGAATTCGTGCAGCGGCGGATCGAGCAGGCGGATGGTCACCGGCAGCCCGCCCATGATCTTGAACAGCTCGACGAAGTCGTTGCGCTGCATCGGCAGAAGCTTGGCGAGCGCCGCGCGCCGGCTCTTCTCGTCGTCGGCCAGGATCATTTCACGCACCGCGCGGATGCGGTCCGCCTCGAAGAACATATGCTCGGTGCGGCAGAGACCGATGCCTTCGGCGCCGAAGCGAATGGCGACGCGCGCGTCGTTGGGCGTGTCGGCGTTGGCACGCACCTTGAGCTTGCGCGCCTTGTCGGCCCAGGTCATCACGGTGGCAAATTCGCCCGACAGCGTCGGCTCCTGCATCGCGACCTTGCCGGAAAGCACCTGGCCGGTCGCGCCGTCGATGGTGATGATGTCGCCCTTGTGCAGCGTCATGCCGGAAGCGGCGAGTGTCTCGGTCCGATAATCGACCCGGATCGAACCGGCGCCGCAGACGCAGGGCTTGCCCATGCCGCGCGCGACGACGGCGGCGTGAGAGGTCATGCCGCCGCGGGTGGTGAGGATGCCTTCGGCGGCATGCATGCCGTGGATATCCTCGGGGCTCGTCTCGACCCGCACCAGGATGACCTTGCGGCCGTGCGTTTTGGCGAGCTCGGCTTCGTCCGAGGAAAAGACGATTTCGCCGGACGCGGCACCGGGCGACGCCGGCAAGCCCGACGCGATCACCTTGCGCTCGGCCGACGGATCGATGGTCGGATGCAGGAGTTGGTCGAGCGCCATCGGGTCGACGCGGGTCACGGCTTCATTGCGGGTAATCAGGCCTTCGTTTGCGAACTCGACGGCAATGCGCAGCGCGGCGCGCGCCGTGCGCTTGCCGGAGCGCGTCTGCAGCATCCACAGCGTGCCCTTCTCGACGGTGAACTCGAGGTCCTGCATGTCGCGGTAGTGCTTCTCGAGAAGGCCGTAGATGCGGACAAGCTCGGCATAGGCTGCCGGCATGGCGTTCTCGAGGGACCGTTCGGTCGAGCCCGATTCGTGGCGCGCGGCTTCGGTGATCGGCTGCGGCGTGCGGATGCCGGCAACCACGTCCTCGCCCTGGGCATTGATGAGGAATTCGCCGTAGAGGCGCTTCTCGCCGGTCGACGGATTGCGGGTGAAGGCGACGCCGGTCGCCGAGGTGTCACCCATGTTGCCGAACACCATGGCCTGGACGTTGACCGCGGTGCCCCAGCTTTCCGGGATCGAATGCAGGCGCCGGTAGGTGATGGCGCGCTGGTTCATCCACGAGCCGAACACCGCGCCGATGGCGCCCCAGAGCTGAGCGTGCGGGTCCTGGGGAAACGGCTCGTCATGCTCTTCGGCGACGCGCATCTTGAAGTGGGCAACGATCTCCGCCCAGTCGTCGGCGGTGAGATCGGTGTCGAGCATGTAGCCGTGCTTGTCCTTGTGCTCGTCCAGAATCTCCTCGAACAGGTGGGAATCAAGCCCGAGCACCACGTTGGAATACATGGTGATGAAGCGGCGATAGGAGTCGTAGGCGAAGCGGCGATCACCCGAGATTCTCGCCAACGCCTCGACGGTCTGATCGTTGAGGCCGAGATTGAGCACGGTGTCCATCATGCCGGGCATGGACGCGCGCGCACCGGAGCGCACCGACACCAGCAGCGGATTGTCGGGATCGCCGAAGCGCTTGTTGCCGGCGATGCGACCGATTTCGACGAGCGCTGCCTCGACGGCGGCTTTCAGATCCGGCGGATACTTCCGGTCGTGGACATAGAAGTAGGTGCAGACCTCGGTGGTGATGGTGAAGCCGGGCGGCACCGGCAGGCCGAGGTTCGCCATTTCGGCGAGGTTCGCGCCCTTGCCACCGAGAAGATCGCGCATCTCGGCGGTGCCCGCCGCCTTGCCGCCGCCGAACGGGTACACCCATTTCGGTTTGGCGGCTTTCGCAGCAGAAGGCCGTGGGGCGCCCGCGCCCGTTGCAGTCGGTTTCCTCGCGGCGCGCCGGCTAGCCTGAGCAGCTTCGCGCACCGTCGTCCGCGGCGCCGGCTTCGATTTCCGTGCAGCTGACTTGGCTTGGCTTTGCGGCTTCGCGCGCGATGGCTTCGCACTGCGCGACGTTCCGCGTTGTTGTGGACGGCGTTGGGACTTGGAGGATTTTGCCATGATCGTTGCTCGTATCGACGCTCGCGCTCCACTCACCCGGCACAAAGCATGCTCGCCGTCGCGTCGCAACCGGACTTAAGTGGCGCTCAGAGATGGAATCCGAGGCCCATGATCCCGACGATGATCAGGTAGATGGCCACGATGTAGTTGAGGAGCCGAGGGACGAGGAGGATCAGAATGCCGGCGATGAGCGCGACCAGCGGCTGGATGTGCGCAGAAATCATGTGAGGCTCCGTCAGCGTCGTTGAAAACGGGCTACACCTATAAAGGTTCCGCCCGCCAATTCCACTGGCGGCAGACGTTTTTCCCAATCAATCAGGGCCTGAGCGTGTTTCGATCTGATAGGAATCGATCTGCTTTTAAGCGCTTTCGTAGTCATGGCCGGGCTTTCCCGGCCATCCACGCCTTTGCAGAACGTGGAAAAAAGACGTAGATGCCCGCGACAAGCGACGATAAGCGCGGGCATGACGACCGAGAGGCGAATTCCGCGCTAGTGCTTCCGCTCCTCGATCGCGGCGAACGGGCCTGCTGCATAGACGATCTTTCCGCCGACCATCGTCAGCAGTGATTCGATCGTGCCGATATCCTCGGTTGGCACGCTCATGAAATCCTTGGACAGGACCGCGAGATCGGCAAGCCGCCCGGCCGCGAGCGTGCCGCGCTTCGTCTCGTCGTGGGTGAACCAGGCGCTGTCCTGCGTGTAAAGACGCAGCGCCTCTTCGCGGCTCGGGCGCTCGTCGGCGTCACGCGTCGGTGTGCCGGCGATGGTTTTGCCGTCGACGATCCATTGCAGCGCCGCGAACGGATTGTACGACATGACGCGATGGGCGTCCGTGCCGGCGCCGACCTCGACACCCAAATTCATCGCCGTCTTGAGGGGCGGCGTCCGCCGCGCGGCCGCAAGCCCGCGCGTTTTGATGAAAGCGTCGCCGTTGAAGTACATGGCGTCCTGCATCAGCCAGCCGACGCCGAGCGCCTTCATGCGGGCGAAATTCTCGACCGAGCCGTCATTGAGATGCGCGATCGACCAGCGCAACGGCGCAATCGGGATATCGCGATTCACCCGCTCGAAGACGTCGAGCAGATGATGCACCGACACGTCGTTGCTCCAATGCTGGGTCAGCGTCATGCCGCGTGACGCCGCCCACTTGGCGACCTCGTAATAATGGTCCTTCTGCGCCTCAGTCGGGTTATCATTGTTGTACATGCCCCAGGTGACGTTCTCGCCGATGCCGTTGAAGCGCAGCATGTCGTCGCCGAAGCCCATCGGCAGCATCTGGGTGAGATCGCGAAAATCGTCGAGTTCCTTCCCGGGTCGCTGAGCGAAGAGGCTAAAGACGACCCGCACGGTCAGCGCGCGATCCTGCCAAACGCGGAACAACGGCAGATAACTTGCCGCCGTGAGATTGAAGCCGCCGGGGTCGCTGACGCCGGTGAGGCCGAGCCGATTCAATTCACGGAAGAACGCGCGCGTGCCGGCGACGCCATCGGCAAACGTCGGCAGCGGCAGCTTGTCGAACAGGGCCGTAATGGTCGGATTGTCCCCGTTGATCCAGCCGGTCGGGTTGCCCGCGCCATCGCGCTCGATCTTGCCGCGCGGCGGCACGTCGGCGTCGGTCGTGATGCCAAGCGCCTTGAATCCTGCCGGACTGAGCAACGCCGCCGAATAGAACAGCTGGATATAGACCGGGTGGTCCGTCGCGGCGGCAACGAGCTCCGCCTGTGTCGGCCGCCGCTTCTCGGCGAATTGCTGCTCGGTCCAGCCGCCGGCGACGATGATCCATTGGCCGGGGCGGGCTGAGCGCGCCGCCGTCGCGATGCGCGCCATCGCCTCGGGGATCGAGCGGGTGCCGATCCAATTCACTTCCGTGGCGTAGAACAGCGCCGCACGCACCGCATGCATGTGCAAATCGATGAGGCCCGGAACGACGGTGCGGCCTTCAAGGTCGATGATGCGCGTCGATGGTCCGGCCAGCGCCCTGATGTCGGCAGAGCGCCCGACGGCCATGATCTTGCCGTCGCCGACCGCAAGTGCCTCCGCGACCGTCGAACGGTCGTCGAGGGTGACGACCCGGCCATTGACGAGCGCGATATCGGGGGCCTCGGCCTCGGCAGCTCCCGCAAGCATTGCGACGCCCAGCACTGCCATCAGTGCCAATCGGAGACGCATCCGGTCCTCCCCAACATCTGGAACTCTCGGCGCAAACGATAAGGCATTTCGGCGCAAAATGCTTTAGAAGCGCCGGCATGACCTCGACCTCCCCCTCGACTCGCGCCGCGGCCCGCGGCTTCGATCATGTCGACACGTTCGTGTTCGACCTCGACAACACGCTCTATCCCCATCACCTCAACCTGTGGCATCAGGTCGACGAGCGCATCCGCGACTACATTGCCAACTTCCTTGGGGTGACCCACGAGGACGCCTGGCGCAAGCAGAAGGATTTTTATCGCCGCTACGGCACCACCATGCGGGGCATGATGAACGAACACGGCATGGAGCCCGACGATTTCCTCGACTACGTGCACCAGATCGACCATTCGCCGCTGACGCCCAATCCGACCCTCGGCGCCGCCCTCGAAAAGCTGCCCGGGCGCAAGCTCATCCTCACCAACGGCACGCGCGCCCATGCCGACGCGGTGATGTCGCGGCTCGCCATCGCGCATCATTTCGAGGACGTATTCGACATCGTCGCCGGCGAGCTTGATCCCAAGCCCTTTCCGCAGACCTACGATCGCTTCCTGCGGCGCCATGGCGTTGATCCGCTCAAGGCCGCGATGTTCGAGGATCTCGCGCGCAACCTCGAGGTGCCGCATCGGCTCGGCATGACAACCGTGCTGGTGGTGCCGGAGCGCACCCGCGAGGTGTTTCGCGAGGGTTGGGAGCTTGAGGGTCGCGACGCGGCCCACGTCGATCACGTGACCGACGATCTTGCGGCGTTCCTTGAGGCCATCATCGCGCGCAGAAAAAGCTGAAGCGCGAACGATCGGTTCGACGGGTCTGCTGAAATTGCAAACTCGCGGGCCACGTGACACAAGCAGACGATGCGCGACCGCAACTCAGATCGCCGACCGAAATTCGCGCGCGAGCGCAAGCCGCCGCGGCACTGGCGGCCCTCGCACGGCGCGCCGCGCGACGGCACGATGGTGCTTTACGGCTGGCACACGGTGAGGGCCGCGCTCGCCAATCCGGCCCGCAATTTCCATCGCGTGCTCGCGACCGAGAACGTGGCGCGGCGCCTTGCCGAGGACGGCATCACCATCGTGCCCGAAATCGTGCGGCCCGAGGCGATCGCGGCCCTCGCCGGCGCCGAAGCGGTGCACCAGGGGCTTTACGCGGAAGCCGACCCGCTGCCGGAGCCGGACCTCGAAACGGTGGCAACCGACGGCATCGTGCTGCTCCTCGACCAGATCACCGATCCGCACAACGTCGGCGCCATCATGCGCTCGGCGGCGGCGTTCGGCGTGAAGGCCCTGGTGACGACCGCGCGCCACAGTCCGCAGGTCTCAGGCGTGCTTGCGAAGGCCGCTTCCGGGGCGCTCGACGTTGTCCCGATCATCACTGTGCCCAATCTTGCCCGCGCGCTTGGCGACCTCAAGGATTTCGGCACGATGCTGGTGGGTCTCGACAGCGAAGGCGAGGCCGACCTTGCCGAGGTCGCGCTCAGTGCCCCGCTCGGGCTCGTGATCGGCGCCGAGGGCAAGGGGCTGCGGCATCTCACCCGCACCCATTGCGACGTCCTCGCCCGCATCGCTCTGCCGGGTGCGATCAAGAGCCTCAACGTATCGAATGCAACCGCGCTGGCGCTCTATATCGCCGCGACGAAGATCAAGGGCGCTGGGGGCTGACTAGCTCAGCCGGCTAACCGGTCACGATTGCCCGCGGTCCGGACGGAAGTACACGTCGACCTTCATGCCGACCGTGAGGGGACCGGGGTCCGTGAGGTCCACCTGGACTTCAATGACATCGATGTCCGTCTGGCTGTTTTGACCACGCGCGCTGAGCCGGCCCCGCTCGACCAGCGGGGCGATGAACGACACCTTGCCGGCAAACTCCCGGCTGCCAAACGCGTCGGCACGAACGATGACCGCCTGGCCGACCTTCACGTTCCCGAGGTCGCGTTCGTCGAGCTCGGCGTGCACGCGCAATGCCGACACATCGCCAAGGATGAGCAATGGCTGCGGCGCCGACGGCGACGCCAGTTCGCCGGCCTTGGCGTTGACCTGCAGCACTTCGCCCGCGCGCGGTGCGCGAATTGTCAACTTCTGCAGGGCCGCAGCCGCTCCCTGCAGTTCGCTGCGGGCGATATTGAGTTGACCTTCCGCATTGTTCGGCAGCGGTGTCTTGGGATCAGCAACGATCCGTCGAAGTTCGGCCTTTTGCTGCTGCACGCGGTCCTGCGCCTGTGACAGGGCGGTGCGTGCCGTTTCGAGATCGGCATCCGATCGCCGGCCCGCGCGTCGGTCGGTGGCGACGCGATCGACCGTAGCCTGGGCTTCCCGAACGGCCCTCTCCGCCTCGGCAACGCCATCCTCGGCCTTGCGCCTCGTGCCTGCCGTGAACGAGGCCGATTCATCGTCGCGCACCCGTCGGCGCAACGCGATCTGGGCCTCTGCCGTCGCGAACCGGGCCGACACTTCATCATCGGTCAGGCGGACCAAGGCCTCGCCGGCGAACACCTTGTCGTTCGCCTTCACGAGCACTTCTCCGATCGTCGCGGGCGCCGGCACCGTGATCTTGATCTGGCCCGACAATGGTTCGACGCGGCCGGGCGCAACTGCAACCCAGCGTTTCTCTTCTGTCGCGTCCGCGACGGCCTTGCTTTGGGCGGCACGCAGCGTCGGCACCACCACAGCTCCCACACCGAGGCCGATGACGCAGACCGCCGCAACGATGGCGATGTTATGCCCTCGCAAATGCATGAAGGTGTTTGTCATGTTCGCTCAATTGCTTATCTCTGTAATGGGACCGTTCGTCGCTGACAATGCGTCCGTCCTCAATGCGCACGATCCGGTCGGCAAACGGCAGTATTCGCGGATCATGTGTCACGACCAATACGCCTCGCGACGGGTCCTTGGCGATCTCAGCTAGCACTTTCATGATGGCTTGGCCATTCGCGCTGTCGAGCGCCCCGGTCGGCTCGTCGGCCAGGATCACCGCCGGCTTTCCAACGATGGCGCGTGCGATTGCCACCCGCTGCTGTTCGCCGCCGCTGAGTTCACGCGGAAATGCGCCCGTCTTGTGAGCGAGCCCGACTGTCGCGAGGGCTTCGTCAGCCTTGGCCGAAGCATCATCGCCGCGCTCGCCACGCACATCGAGAGCGAGCCGCACGTTGTCGTACGCCGTCAGGGTGGGAAACAGGTGATAGGACTGAAAGATGAAGCCGACGTTTTCACGCCGGAGTTTGGCCAGCTCTTCGGCACTCAGTCCCTCGGTCAAACGTCCGCAGATTTCGACGGTGCCCTTGGTCGGCGACAGCATGCACCCGAGCACGGACAAGAGCGTCGTCTTGCCACTGCCGGACGGTCCCATCAGGAGGACCAGTTCACCGCCCTTGAGCGACAGCGTGATGCCCTTCAACGCCTGAACCTCGCCGGCGCCGCTCCCCAGAACCCTGACGATGTCGGTGGCTTCGAGCACGGTGCCGGTCATCGCGAGAACACCGTGACGGGATCGATGCGCATCACCTGCATGATGGCGGCAATCGCCGACAGGATGCACATGATGACGGTGAGCACAAAGAGGCCGGCCATCAACTCGGGGGTCATGACAACCGGCAAAGCCGTCTGGGCGGTCGCCTTCACGATGACAAGTCCCATGCCGGCGGCAATGGAGAATCCGATCACGGCGTTGATCACGGCTTGGAGGACGATGACCGAATGAAGATAGACGCTGGAGGATCCCATCGCCCGCAGCGTGGCAAACTCGTCGAGGTGATCCTTTGTGCTCGAATATAACGTTTGCGCCACGATGACCGTCCCGACGATGACGCCGAGCAAAGCGCCGGCGAACAGCGCGGCACCGGCGCCGGTTCCGAACAGCCAGAACGAGGCGCTGCGGCGCTGGAACTCCTCGGACGTCAGGACCTCGGCATCGGACACAACCGCCCGCAGGCGGCGGCGCACGTCTTTTATGTCGGCGGTCGGGGACACACGCAGGGCGAAATAGGAGGCCTTGTTTGCAGGTGTCCCGACATAGCTGCGCGCCCGATCAAGCGATGTGAAGACATAGGGCGTGGTCGTGAACGAGCGAATGCCTTTCGTGACGGCCGCGATCCGCGCTCTGCGGTTGCTGATTTCAGCGTTGTCGCCCAAGCCTGTCGTTTCCAGTCGCGCAAAATAGGACTGGTCGACTGCGATCGCGTCCGGCAGTGCAAGGGCGCGCAAACTGCCTTCGACCAGGTTCCAGGGCTGCAATCCGACGCTCTCGTTGTCGGAGCCGATGATGAAAACCGGGGTTGTTCCTGCGCTCGGCAGCCGCCACTGCGCAAAGCCGATCACGATCGGCGCGGCATCGGTGACCTCGCGGATGGCAAGCGCACGAAAGCGCTGCTGCTCATCGATCAGAGATGGGTCTTCGAAGCATTTCGTTCCACTTGGCACGATCCACAGGTCAGCGGACGAGTGCTCGATCATCGTGGTGACCATGCGATCGAAGCTCAGGAAAAGGCCCATCTGGACAGTCACAAGAACGATTGAAAACACGATTCCGATAATGGTGGCGATGAAGCGAAGCCGATCCTGCAACAGGTTGCGGGATGCGAGCGTGAGGATCAACGGCGTCAGGTTGCGATGACGTTTAGCCATACTCGGTCTCTGCATCGGGCCGTGCGGCCCGCTAAGAGCACCCGCTCGCGGGCATGCTCCGGCAAGCGTTGCCGTGGCGAGCCAAATCGTTAGTCAACGGCCGCTGTCCTCGCGCGTAGATCGATCGCATTCGATAATCCTTCGGTCGGAATCCGAATTGCGTCGCGATATGCAACAATGGTGTTTGCCAAATCAGGCCGCAGTCCGTGTTGATCGAAATCAAGCGGAGCTCGGTCGAGGAGAGGCCGTCGTGCGTCCGCTGATCCATGCCTCGCTCGTGAACGACCGCTTCGGCGATCCGGCGCTTTACGTCGAGACGATGTTCGAGAAGCGGGCAATTCTGTTCGATCTCGGCGACATCGGCGCGCTCTCGCCGCGGAAAATTCAGCGACTCGAACACGTGTTCGTGTCCCATACCCATATTGATCATTTTGCCGGCTTCGATCGCCTGCTGAGGGTCCTGGTCGGCCGCGACAAGAAGATCGAGCTTTATGGGCCGCCTGATTTCATCGACAACGTGCATCACAAGCTTCAGGCCTATTGCTGGAATCTCGCGGATCGATACCCGTGCGACCTTGTCTTCGTCGTGACGGAGATCAATGAGCGCTTCGACACCCGCACGACGAGGTTCCGCCTCAACACGGCCTTCACCCCGGAGCCGGTGTCGACCGGACGAGCGGGCGACGGCGTCATCTGCAGCACGTCGACCTTTCGGGTCGCGGCGGCCATGCTCGATCACGGCACGCCGTGCCTGGCCTTTGCGATCGAAGAACCGGCCCACCTCAATGTCTGGAAGAACAAGCTCGCGGAACTTGATCTCCCGGTCGGGCCGTGGCTGCGCGAACTCAAGACCGCGATCATCGAGAACCGGCCCGGCGATGAATTGATCTCGGTACGCTCAGCGCGATCATCGCAATCGCGGCAGGTGCCGCTCGATAGCTTGCGCGATGTTCTATCGGTCACACTCGGCCAGAAGATCGCCTATGTCACTGACGCCGCGGATACCGCTGCCAACCGGGCAGCGATCATCAGGCTCGCGAAAGACGCCGACCTGCTGTTCATCGAGGCTCACTTCGCGGAGGCAGACCGGGAGCTCTCGGCCGACCGCGCGCATCTGACCACCGCCGCCGCGGGCGCAATCGCTCGGGCGGCGAACGCACGCCGGGTCGAGCCGTTTCCTACACGGACGAGGAGCAGACGATGCTGAGCGAGGTGATCGCCGCCTTCTCAGGCGGAGCCGCCGAATGAGGATCGCTAGCTGTTGACGGCGGCTGGCGTTATCGACGCCGCATCGGCGGCCGCGGTCCGGGTCCAGGCCGTGGTCCCGGTCCAGGGCCAGGCCCGGGTCCAGGCCCAGCCCAGGGTCCAGGTCCAGGCCGCGGTCCGGGGCCAGGCCCGGGTCCGGGGCCAGGCCCAGGTCCAGCCCCAGGTCCAGCCCCAGGTCCCGGCCCGGGTCCAGGTCCCGGCCCAGGTCCAGGCCCCGGCCCCGGCCACGGGCCAGGTCCGCCACCCCAGGTTGGCGAAACGACGACGGGGGGAACGGGATACGGCGGATCGATGGTGGCCGGCAGCGGCGCCGACTCGGATTCCCATTGCCGATAGTAAGGCTGCGCGGGCGCCGGCGGATGCTTCGGCAGAACCTCCAGCCGGCCGATCGGCGGCGGCCGCCCGTTGCCGGGGAAATACCCACCCACCCGTGGTGTGGGCGCCGGGCGGCCGGGGCCGCAGCAGGGGCCGAGTGGCGGCCCCGGCACGATGGTGAGACCGATCTGCGGACGCGCCAGACCCCAATCGCCATCGATCACGGCGCCAGAGATATCGACACCGTTGACAATGATGGGCACGCCGGGGCGGCCCGGCACCACGATCACGGGCTCCGTATCTGCACCCGCAAGCGCTGCCGGCGTGGCCGGCAGGCTCGCGAGCACGAGACCGCACGCTATCAACGCGATCCTACGCATACGCCACACACGCGCCTTTGATGAAGGCGAATCATCATGGCGCGAAATGGCTAAGGCCAGGTAACCAAGCCAAAGGACGTCGGTGCTCGTGCTCTTTTCCGTTGCGACCCCACCTATCGATTGCGACGCGACGACTGCCCGCTGCCGGCCGCTGTGCTGATGGGATCAGGCTTCGCTTCTTGCATCGCACAAACGCGCGCTGCATCGCGAGAAGTTACAACTTTAGTTCTAAGACCTGCGTGGCAAAGACACGGACCTTTCAAGCGCGTAAGTTAACGGAGCGGAACGTGCGCCTTGGTGTGCGGTTCGGCCGGCAAAATTAAATTTGAAATTGGGGATGAACGCCTATGTCTACGATCACCGTCAATGGTGCGCGCACCGGCGGAATGACAAGCGAAGAGCGCCTAGTCATTTTCGCCTCCTCCCTCGGTACCGTATTCGAATGGTATGATTTTTATATTTACGGCACGCTGGGAGTTATTCTCGCGCGGCAATTCTTTTCGGGCGTCAACCCGACGGCCGGATTCATCTTCACGCTGCTGGCATTCGCAGCAGGTTTCGCCGTCCGCCCGTTTGGTGCGCTGCTGTTCGGGCGCATCGGCGACATCGTCGGACGCAAATACACCTTCCTCATTACCATGACGCTGATGGGCCTCGGCACATTCCTCATTGGCGCGCTGCCGTCCTATGCGAGCGCCGGGGTGATCGCTCCGATCATCCTTATCGGCCTCCGGCTGGTCCAAGGTCTGGCGTTGGGCGGCGAGTATGGCGGCGCCGCGACCTATGTCGCGGAGCACGCTCCCCACGGCAAGCGCGGGTACTATACGTCGTGGATTCAGACGACCGCGACCGTCGGTCTGTTCATGGCATTGCTCATCATTCTCGGAATCCGCACTTGGCAGGGCGAACAGACATTCGGCGAGTGGGGATGGCGCATTCCATTCCTGCTGTCCGCAATTCTGCTGGCGGTCTCAATCTGGATCCGGCTCCAGCTTGAGGAATCTCCCGTGTTTGCCAAGATGAAAGCGGAAGGCAAGCAATCCAAAGCACCGCTGACCGAAGCCTTCGGAAACCCGAAATACGCCAAGATCGCGCTTCTCGCGCTGTTCGGCGCGACCGCCGGCGAAGCCGTGATCTGGTATGGCGGACAGTTCTATGCGCTGTTCTTCCTGACGCAAACCCTCAAGGTCAGCGGCGCCACTGCGAACATCCTGATCGCGGTCGCGCTCGCGATCGGCACGCCGTGCTTCATCCTGTTCGGCTGGCTTTCTGACAAGATCGGCCGCAAGCCGATCATGCTTGCCGGCTTCCTGTTGGGCGCGACCACGTACTTCTGGATTTTCCAGGGCCTCACGCACTACGTCAATCCGAAGCTCGAGGCGGCACTTGCGAACGCTCCGGTCACCGTGATTGCTGATCCGAGCGAATGCTCGTTCCAGTTCAATCCGGTGGGCATCTCCCAGTTCAGGACCTCGTGCGATATCGCGAAGTCGGCGCTGGTGAGTCGCTCAGTGAATTATGCCAACCAGGCGGGCCCGGCGGGAACGGTCGCGAGCATCAAAATAGGCGAGCAGACGCTCCCGTCGTTCAACGGTGTCGATCTTGCGGCGGCGGACTTTGCCGCGAAATCGGCAGAGTTCAACAAAGCGCTGAGCGAGGCGATCACCAAGCACGGCTATCCCGCGAGCGCCAATTCGGACGAGATCAATTTCCCGATGACGATCGTGCTCCTGACCATTCTCGTCGTCTACGTCACGCTCGTGTACGGGCCGATCGCCGCGTGGCTCGTCGAGATGTTCCCGACCCGCATCCGTTACAGCGGCATGTCGCTGCCCTATCACATCGGCAACGGCTGGTTCGGCGGGTTCCTGCCGGCCACAGCGTTTGCGATCGTGGCGGCCACCGGCAACATCTATTCCGGGCTATGGTATCCGGTCGCCATCGCGGCGATGAGCTTTGTCGTGGCGCTTCTGTTCTTGCCTGAAACGAAGGACGTCGACATCACGGCCTGAGCGGTCACGCAGTCGCACGGAGCGCGGTTCGACCTCGGATCGCGCTCCGTTTTTTTTTGCAGGACCGCGCGCCGGAAACCTGATCATGCCGCTGCGATGGTCTTCTCGGCTCGCGCGGCCAAGAGCTTCGTCAGCGATTCGACGTTGATCGGCGGGCTGTAGAAATAGCCCTGCACGTCGGTACAACCGAGCGCGCGGACGCGATCGAGCTGCTGGCGGGTTTCGACGCCCTCGGCAGTCGTCGTCATGCTGAGACTGTCGGCAAGCCCCGCCACCGCGCGAATGATCGCAGCGGATTCGGCGCTGTCGTCGAGGCTGTTGATGAAGCAGCGATCGATCTTGATCTTGTCGAACGGGAAGCTGCGCAGATAGCTCAGCGACGAATATCCAGTGCCGAAATCGTCCATCGAGATGCGGATGCCCAGCGAGCGCAGCCGGTGCAGCGTCTTGATCGTGACGTCCGTGTTCTGCATCAGCACGGCTTCGGTGATCTCGAGCTCAAGCCGGCGCGCCGGCAACTGCGAGGCCGCGAGCGCCCCGAGCACCGTCGGCAGCAGGCTCTTGCTGGTGAGTTGGGTCGGGGAGAGATTGACGGCGACACATATGTCGTCCGGCCATCGCGCCGCGTCCATGCAGGCGCGCCGGATCACCCATTCGCCGAGCGGCACGATCAGCCCGATCTCCTCGGCCACCGGCACGAACTCGACCGGCGAGACCGTCCCGCGCTCGGGGTGATGCCAGCGCAGCAGCGCCTCGCAACAGCGCACGTGATCATCATTGAGATTGACCACCGGCTGGTAGAACAGCTCGAACTCGCCGTATTCCAGCGCGCGCCGCAGCGCGATCTCGAGGGAGCGGCGCGCCTTCATGCGCGCGTCCATCTCCGGCTCGAAGAATCGATAGGCGCCGCGCCCATCCGCCTTCGCGCCGTAGAGTGCCATGTCGGCATTCTTGAGCAATTCGTTAGGATCGGTGCCGTCAGCGGGAGCGAGCGCGATGCCGATGCTGGTGTTGACGACGAGCGTGTGACCGAGCACCTCGAACGGCGCGGCAATTTCGTGTGCGATCCGTCGCGCCAGCCGTTCGGCGTCGGCGGCATCGTTGATGCCGGTCTGGATGATCGAGAATTCGTCGCCCCCGACCCGCGAAACCGTATCGATCTCGCGCGTACAGGCGCGCAGCCGCGCTGCCACCGCGCGCAGGAGTTCGTCGCCGGTCGGGTGGCCGAGCGTGTCGTTCACGGCCTTGAACTGATCGAGATCGAGGCACAGCACCGCCAGGCGCTGCCCGCGTTCGACGTAGGTCAGTGCCTCGGCGAGGCGCTCCCGCAGCAGCACGCGGTTCGGCAGGTCCGTGAGCGCGTCATGGCGCGCCATATGGGCGATCTTCATTTCCGCCCGGCGCCGCTCGGTGATGTCTTCGTGGGTAGCGACCCAGCCGCCACCCGCCATCGGCGTGTTGACGACCGCGATCGTGCGACCGTCGCCCTGCTCGACGAACCGGCTGGTGACGCGGCCCTGCGTGATCGCCTCCTGAAGATTGACGAGATATTGGTCGGGATCCCCGTTGAAGGTACCGGTCGCGACGCGCAGATGCAGGAGATCGCGCAACGTCGTCCCGATCTGCACCCTGTCGGGATCAAGCCCGTACATGTCGATGTAGCGCCGGTTGCACATGACAAGTCGGGCGTCGCCATCGAACATGACGAGGCCTTGCGACATGTTGGCGACGGCAGCTTCGATGCGCGTGTGCTGGGCGTGCAGTTCCGCTTCCCGCGCTTGCAGCTCCCGGGTGCGCTCGACAACCACCTTTTCCAGATTGCGTTTGGTGGCTTCGACCTCCTCGATCATCATCGCGATCGAGCGCCGGGTGTGCCAGCGGTCGTGATCGAATTCCTCATAGGCGCTGCTCACAAGCTGAGCCAGGACGCCGATATCGACGGCGCCGCGCCCGTCCCGCGCCCTGGAGATTTGCTCAATGACGAGCTTATGCACGTCCAACCTCCCCGCACATCGCCGCCTGAACGCGGGGCGTGGAATTCGCCCGCAGTGGCAACGATCCCATCAAGATTGTTCTTATTGGTTTTGGTCTGCCTGCCGCGGGATGCAATGGTGCGACCACCGCGGCTTCAGACGGCCTGCTTTGGGGCAACGGCAGCTTCCGCTCCGTTGCCCTCCGCGAGCAGTCCGCCGTTCTCGTTATTCGAACGGCATAAACATTTGGTTAGGCCGAAAGATTCCACGGCCTGGAGACGTCAAAGATTTCAACCCAGGATTGATTTTTTGCTAACGGGGAGGGCTCGTGGGTCGCCTCGAAATCGGCAAATTGGTCGGCGCGGTCGGGGCGCCGCGCGTCGCCCGGCCGGTCGAAAGGACGGTAGGCCACGCCCAAAAAAGCCGCTGGAAACGCCCATCGGAATGACCGATAAACCAGCGCTGTTGGAGCCGGCTTAGCTCAGTTGGTAGAGCACCTGATTTGTAATCAGGGGGTCGGGGGTTCGAGTCCCTCAGCCGGCACCAAGGAAATCAATGACTTAGTGGACTAAGACGATGACTATGCTTCCCAAAAAACATGATTGGGAAGCGTATGGGAAGCAGCCGGCCGACTAACTCACAACAGGGTTAACAAAGCGTTCCAATTTTAGGGATGTTTAAGACTCTCTTGATATCACACGTCATCGGGAGCGAGCGGGGACGCGCTCCAAGTTCTGGATCAAGGGACACTGCAAATGACTACGGCTGATGCCGCCGTCCGCAGGGACGACGATGACCGCGTATTGCCCTTCGGCGATTGGACCGAACTGGCCGGCATATCGAAAGCGACCGGCAGACGAATCACCAAGCCGGACGGTGGCGGCCCTCCTCTCGTGAGACTGTCGGCAAGGCGGGTCGGTATCGTCTCGGCGACCATCGCGCATGGGTAAGGCGCCGGTCGACCGGAAACTAAATCCAAACTACGAATCGAAACGGCCCCAATTTGCGAGATTGGAGCCGTTTGAAACCAATGGCGTTGCAGCGCCAAAAGCAGAGGATCACTGAACCATGAGTATGGTGGCATTTTTGCCGAAAAAGTCAAGCCGAGAACATTATTGGGTCGAAAGACCCCCGGCCGACGAACCGGCGATTTTATACGGCAAGCCGCGCCGCGAGTGCTTGGTAATCACGTTCATGGACTATGAACGTCGGTTACTGTTCTGGCACCCGGCAACGATTGGCAAGACACCGACCAATTTGCCGAAGACAAGATCGCGTCCATGGAAGGGCTGTTGTCCGAAAACTTCGAATGGACGTGGACGCCGCGTGACCTGAATTGGTGGCTAGCGCGTCGGGTCGCGGCATGAGCGAGCGCCACAACTTCGAAGTCGCGATGAAGCTCGCGGAAACTGGCTTGCACGTCTTTCCGTGCGGCTATGACAAGCGCCCAGCACCCGGCTTTATGTGGAAGCTGTACGCGACCAATGATCCGCGAAGGGTCGAAGCAATTTGGCGCTACAAAGATTTCATGGTCGGCATTCACCTTGGCCGCAGCGGACTCTTTGTGCTCGATCTTGACAGACACGAAGGCTGTCCCGATGGCGTCGCCGCGTTCGACGCGCTTGTTGACGAACACGGCATGCCGCCGCTCGCCCCGTGGTCGAAAACGCCTAGCGGCGGTTTTCACGGCTACTTCAAGCAGCCGGAGGGCAGGGCGCCGCTCGGCAACTCCACAGGAAACCTGCCGCGCGGCATCGACGTTCGCGGCGATGGTGGCTTCGTCATCGCGGTCGGCTCGGTCAAAGATGACGGCACTTTTTACGAGGCCGTCGCCGGCACGCCGGACCTTGCCGAGTTGTTCAAGGCCGGCACCGTTGCGACGATTTCGAGTTGGCTAGTCGAGATTATCGAGGCCGGCAAATCGCACCGCGAACAACCCGACCATGGGCACCTAGAATTATCCGGCGCACATGCAGGGAGCCCATCAGTTTTGCTGCCGGAGGGCATTAGTCCTGACCGGCCGCCGAAGTATGCTCGCGCGGCCTTAGAGCGATATTCAGCCGAGCTTGCGCGCACGCCGGAGGGCGGCCGGAATTATTGGCTCAACAAGCGGGCTTACACGCTCGCCGGTTACGCTTGGATGGGCGGATTTGATGAAGCCGAAGCGTGCGCCGACTTGCTTGATGCTTGCCGGCAGAACGGACTCGTTGCGGCGGATGGCATCGCCGCTGCGCGAGCTTCGTTCCGCAGCGGATGGGTTGACGGACTCGCACGCGGGCCGCTGCCTTTCCCCCCGGACCCGCCGCGACCGAAGTTCGTCTTCAACCCGAAACCGAAACCGACATGAAGGGAAATCTTCTCGCGCCAACAAGCGCGACAGTTACGCAAACCCGTGCCTTCGCAGGGCGCAACACATCAGAAACGGAATGCACCAATGGCTAGTTTAGGTATAATTTTCGACCCTAAAACCGGAACTGTGGTTCCATTCAAAAAGCCGGAACACAAGGCCGAGCCCGAAACCGAAGTGGTAAATAAACAGGCGACTAACGAGTTTGCCGTCGCCAAGGCCGACTCCGGTCAGCTTGTGCTTACGGTGTCGCAATTCCTCGACGCCTTCGTGACGCCAGATTACGTCATTGATGGTTTGTTCAAGCGGGGATTTCTCTACAGCTTCACCGCAATGACCGGCGCGGGCAAAACCGCGATATGGCTGCTGATCTCGGAGATCGCGTCGAACCGGAAACGGCGGCGGCAACTTGGACACCACAAAGTCGAGCACGTGCGCGTCGTCTATATCGCGTGTGAGAATGCTGACGATGTTCGCGAGCGCCTGATCGGCATGGAAGCCGCGATGGGGTTTGACCGCACCGACCTTGACTTGCTGGTGATAGATAAGGTTTTCGATCTCAAATCGAACATGGACCGCATCAGCAAAGAGGTGGAAGCATTCGGCGGCAACGTCGGGCTGGCCGTTATCGACACGTCGGCAGCCATGTTCCAAGGCGAAGACGAGAACAGCAATCCACAAATGCTTGAACACGCCAAGATGCAGCGGAAGCTGTGCAGCCTTCCAGGTCGGCCCTGCGTCGTTGCGCTCAACCACCCGACAAAGGTCGTTCCGACCCCCGAGCAGCTTCTACCGCGCGGCGGCGGCGGATACCTGAACGAAGTCGATGGCAACTTCACCGCATGGGCGCACGACGGCAATCTCAGCACCATGTCATGGGCTGGCAAGCTGCGCGGTCCAACCTTTGATCCGATTGAGTTCCGCATGCGGGAAATCCGTACATCTAAACTTGTCGACTCCAAGAATTTGGCAAATGCCGACCGTGATGGCCGAAGTCATCACCGATGCGGAGGTTGAGGAAATCGCGGAAACGGCAGAGGTTCAGGAGAATCGACTCCTTGCCGCGATGGTTGGAAACCCGGAGGGCTCGATGGCCGATTGGGCGATTGAGTGCGAGTGGTTCCAGCCGAACAATAAGACGGTGCCATATAAGTCGCTCGTTCAGCGCGTGTTGAAGCGGCTGGAAAAGTCCAGGCTGATAAAAAAGTACGGTCGGGGCTTCACCCTCACCCCTGCGGGAAAAAAGGCGGCCAAGAGCGCCGAGGCTGATGCCGAGGCAGTCGAGGAATCAACCTAAAAAACGGTACGAAATGGCCGGTACGAAATGGCCGATTTGTACCGGCTGTTTTCCGGCGCTTTTCTACTGAATCGTATCGCGGTACGAGGGGGGCGGTACGTTTGCAATGCTAAAGTAAAGAAACATCACTGCCACAGGCACTTTTTGAATTGTACCGCGGTACGGCCCAACCCTAAAAGTAAGCTCTTTAAGGCTTACTTCTTTAGGGGGATCGTACCGTTCGTACCGGCTTTCTATCCTCTAGGGGGTCAAAAAGCGGTACGAAATTCGATTCCGCCACGCCGGTTTTGCCATTGGCCGGGTGTAGCGGCACCGCCTGCCAGGGTTGCGAACTCTGGTCGGCAATAGGGGTCGGCTAGCGCCGGCCCCTTCATCTTTTTCAATAGGAGATTGAGCGATGTCATTTTTTGAGAACCACGACGATTTCAACCAACTACCGAGCCGAGCGGAGATGTCAGGCGCTGCGCTATATTGGAACATGGTTGCGACCGCGCTGGGCAATGTCGTTGGCGGTCATTACGAGGAAGCGGAAAACCGCAGGATAGCGGCGCTGCGGCGCAATGCCGAGCACTACGAACAGCAGCGCAAGCCGACTGTCATTCAAGAGATCGCGGCGGAGGTCGCTGATGTCGTGCGCAGCGCGGCTTTAAGTTTGGTGCCCGTGGCTTTGTGGGCCAAGGCGGAAGCCGCGACTAGCGCGCTTGATGCCGCATCCGCGTGGCTGCTCGACAAGCTCAAAAATGGGCCGATTGCGGCAACGGTGTTGGAGCGTATGGCCGATGACGACAAGATCGCGAGGCGCACGTTGGAGCGTGCTCGGCGCAAGCTCGGGTTGACGCCACGGCGCATCAATCGGCGGTCGTTTTGGATGTTGCCGGAGCGCGAGTTCGCCAAAGAGTGATGGCGAGGTCAGCGATGCGCGCGTTCAGCGCTTTAAAAGCGCGCGCTATTTAGCGCTACAGCGCTTCAAGCGCTTGGTTATATTGATAGTAAACCAGAAAGTTGAATAACATGAACGATATTCACAACGGAAAAACCCTTGTAAAACAACGCCGTGGCGGCTTCCAGCCCGGTCAGTCGGGCAATCCCATGGGCCGCCCCAAGAAAAACGCGACCAATACCGGCCTCAAATCCATATCCGCCACTGAAAAGCTGTTGGCGAAGGGTGTCAAAGGCGTCGCCGAAACCGTTTTGAAGTTGGCGACCAACGGCGATATGGCTGCGGCCAAGCTCGTATTGGACCGCATCAGTCCGCCGCGCAAAGGCAGGCTGACGACGTTCCCGATGCGACCGATCACGAGCCAAGCCGACGTTGCCGACGCGCTGCAAGGGCTGCTTGAAGCCACGGCGCAGGGATTTCTGACGCCGACCGAGTTGACGGAACTGGCCGCGATTGTCGAGCGGTTGGGCAAGGCGCTTGCGGACAGCGAAATCGAAGCCCGACTTGCCAAGCTTGAACGTCTGACGGTGCTAGGCCAATGACTACCGCAGCCCGACGCCTCGCGGCGTTAGAAAGCAAATTGATCCCGCAGCCGGACACGTACAGAGAGGTGCGTTCGCCTGCGCCTGCTTTGTCGCTCTACGTCATCGCCAGCACCTTCGGGCGATATCGAGAAGGTCGGAGCGAGTTGCAGTGCTACGCGCGCGCTCTCGGGCTGAGTGTCGAAAAGCTATGGGCGTTCGTGAACCGCAAGCCGGAAAAATGGTGGCAACGGCACCTGGCCGTGTCGCCGACGTGTCCGTTCGAGATGCAGGAGGTGCGCGACGCGGTGATCTTAGATTTATTCGTTTGTGAGGAGATCGTTCATCAGCTTGTCGAGCTTTTGATCGCGGCAGGGTGGCGGCCGGGGCCGATCCGGCAATTGTGCAAATACAGGCCCTCCCAACCTATGGGGCATAAAGCGCCGACTGCGGAGGATTTGATCTTCGCGGAATGATGAAAATCTGCGGCCGGTGTTGACAACGCATAGCTCGGTTCTGTATAAATTCCCTGAGGTAATTATACAAACCGGGGTTAAGGTCATGGCGCGCAAGGGAAAAATGGTTGAAGCCCTGGCTTACATGCGGACAAGCTCGGCGACCAACGTTGGCGCCGACAAGGACTCCGACAAGCGCCAGCGCGTGGCAATCGAGGCGTTCGCCAAGGCGAACGGCTATTTGATCGTCGGCGAGTTCTATGATGCGGCGGTGAAGGGCTCCGATCCTGTCACCGAACGCGAAGGCTTCGCCGACATGCTGGCGCGCATCGCCGGCAACGGCGTGCGCACCATCATCATTGAGAGCCCCGACCGCTTTGCCCGCGACCTCGCCGTGCAACTCGCCGGCCACGACAGTCTTAAAAAGCTCGGCGTGACGCTCATTCCGGCGACGGCCCCGGATTTCTTTATCGAGGATACGCCGACCGCAGTGCTTGTGCGTCAAGTGCTCGGCGCCATCGCGCAATTCGAAAAGGCGTCGCTGGTTGCGAAGATGAAAGCCGCTCGCGACCGCAAGATTGCAGCGGGCTTCAAGTGCGGTGGCCGCAAAACATACTTGGAGCGCGACCCGGAGCTTGTCGCCGCCGCGAAAGCGTTGAGCACGGAGCGGCCCCGGCTGTCATTGCGTGAGATCGCGGCGAAGCTCGCCGAGCAAGGGCATGTCGGGAAGTCCGGCGAGCCGTACCCGGCAATGAGCGTGCGAAACATGCTGGCGGCGTAGCCGAGCGAAGGGGGTACGACGCGGTGGCGGCGAACCTGCTCATGCTCGCGTTCGAATACGAGAGCCGCGCCGCAGAGCTAGAAAAACAGGAAGGCACGTCGCGCTGACGAAAACGCCCCGACCACGACGTGTGACCGGGGCGAAGTCAATCGGAAAAAGGCGCCCTAAGCAGAGGTACGGTGAGCCGTCGGGCAACCCATCGCTCCGCGTACCGAAACGGGAGCAACGCGGTTAGACTAGCACACCGGGTTGAAGGCGTCTCGCACCGCCAGAGCCGAGCCCCGCCGACGAAAAAGCCCCGGCGTCTCGTGGGGGGAGCGCGCCGGGGCGAAGTCTTGTGCTCCCGCGTACCGAGCGGGGAGCAATGCCGCGAGCCTAGCACGGCTGGCGCGTAGCTCGCCAGAACCCCGCGCAGCGGCGCCGCACGGCAGCGTCTTCATGGGCTGCCCTGATGATGCAAGCGCACAGGCGAGCCCGCGCCGAAGGTGGCGGCCGGCTTTAGCGGAAGGGCTGTCGCTGTGAATAGCGGGCATGCACACACCGACTTGCGGCACAGCAGCGGGCGAATTGTTTAGGCATCAGCGCCGGACGAATTGCTTGGCAGTAGGAGCCACTTCGGCGGTGGCCAATCTCGTAAAACTCGAAACGCCCCTTAAAATGGACAGCCCCGATGGGAAGGAATGTCACCATCGATCCCCTGGCGCGGACGCCCGCAGTCCAATCGCCAGAAATAGAAGAGATTCTGCAGCCGCAAGTCAGGCCAAGTTCTAAACGCTAAGCGTTTCATCGAGCGCATTAGATATGGCCGATTTGTCCAGCTTCGTACCCAAATCAAAGAGGCAATGGAATGTAACCGGCCACGTGTAGTCTGCGCCATTTGTGGTATTCCGATTTACGCATTGGCTAGTCGCGAGAAACGCTTCTATTTTCGGCACCGAACCGAAGACGGTTCCTGTCCGGCATCGACTCGAACGGGTTTGACCGAAGCCGACATACGCGCGATGAAGTATCGCGGCGCACAGGAGAGTGACGCTCACCGACGACTTAAAGATTTGATAAAACGGTCGCTTCATGCAGACCAGCGGTTCGCGGATGTAAAGGTCGAGGCCACTTGGCGGTCGAGTTTTGATTTATCGGCACTTAGACGACCTGACGTGCAAGCTTGGTTTGCCGGCAAACGATTTGCTTTCGAGGCACAACTATCGACCACTTTTCTGGATGTGGTCATAGGCCGCAAGATATTTTATCGCGCGGAAGGGGCGCTGCTGGTGTGGGTGCTGCCCTACTTTGATCCTGGCTACCGGAAACTGACTGTTGATGATATTCTCTTTAACAATAACTCAAACATTCTCGTTGTGGATCGCGAGACCACTGAGGCCTCGGAAGCCACTGGAAAACTCACCTTCCGATGTACGTATGGGCGCACAATCTCAAGCAAGTGCGGATTGGAATCCGTATGGGAATCTCGGCTCGTAGTCTGGGACGAACTGATATGCGATTTCGTGAATCAGACAATATTCGCGTTCGACAGTGAGGGCGAAGAACTCAAGGTAGCGGTACTGAGAGCGCTGACGGAACACCCACTGCATCGCGGTCCTGATTGGGGCGGGCGCTGGGCTGACATCGCGCGGCGATTGGCACTACGCGGTCATCGACTGCACAGTTCATACGTAGACTGGGAATTGCGTAACCTAGTCTGTGGTGTGTTGAGCGCTCAAGCTGGCCGACCCGTAGGCTCCGACTTTGACAGATTGATCGAGCTGGCGCACCACCTCGCCCAATGTTTTCCGTCAACGATATTAACGTTCGGTCACGCGGTTCGCTTGGCTAAAAACCAATCGCTTCTCGAACAGCAGGACAAAAGTGGCAAATGGGAAAAACGGACGCGAGCGATGGGAGAAGCAATTCGGCAAGGTGACTCCTCCTACAGCCTTCAGCCTGAAGTATTTGCTTTGCTACAATTCCTTTTTCCCGAAATAGCGAATTTGTGCGGCGTTCTCAGCTTCGCTATCTGTAAATCGGAACGGCGTGTAGGAGCGCCGGCCCAAACTGGAAGAAAAGAAGCGAGGGAATCCACTCCGATGGTCAAGAAGGTCACGCCTGCGCCGGCCGAGTCAGAATGTGATGAAATGCTGGCAAAAATTCGAAACGAATTTCGTGACATTGCAGCGTTTCAACGCACCCGCCCCGATTTGCCTCAGGCAAACTTTCAGACCCTTTCCCGGAGCGACCAAAGGAAGGTTCATGACGCCTATAGGATAGCCAAAGCCGGACCAATGCTTGAGGAAGCAAGGAAAGCAGGCCCAAAGGTATACAAACAAATGGAGCGCGCCATTCGCACCAACAGCCTTACGGTTCGCACAAAGCGTGTGCCGAAAAAGTAGTCCCGCGCACCATGCCCGCTCGTCGATTTCCGCCGCCTTGGCGAGCCGAGAAAATCCCCGGCGGTTGGATCGTGCGCGACGCCAACGGTCAGGCGATGGCCTATGTCTACAGCCGGGCGAACGAAAGCGAAGCGTTGCAGGCTAAGGTGCTGACTGACGACGAAGCGCGCCGCGTGGCGTCGAACATTGCGAAGCTTCCGGCGCTGTTGACGCGGCACGAGGAATAGGGGGGGGTTGCGGATCGCCGTCACGTTACGGCGGTTTCCGTGGAGTCTAAGGGAAACCGGTCCTATCAGGACCGAGACGGGCATAACGTTATGCCGGTCGGCACTACGTAGTGCCGGATGTCCGAAACGTTTCGGACGCCTACCGCGCCCGCCAGTGCGTTCGTCCGCCGCCCGGCACATCGGCGCCCCGGCTCCGACCTGTCGCATGGGCGGCCACGAACTCGAAGCCGGCAGCGGCATCCGGCGGCATCCGACCGGGCAGCACCACGGACGCCACCCGACAGAACAATGGGCACCTGTTGGAAAGCTCGGCCGAGCCGAAAGCCGCCTTGCCGAGCCCGCCAGTGCGCCGGCCGTGACCGAGCCCGCTTATGCGCCCTACTTCCGGGGCGTGGTCTGCCGGGGCTCCTACGCGCTTGGCACGGCATGCGGCCGGTGCGCGCGGTGCCAGGCGGAAAGGTTTCGGCTTTAGTATGTAACGGCTGTTACGTTGTGGCAGGTCCAGCAAAGTGCTATTGTTCGCTAACGTGCAGAAATTGTCTCACGGGATAGCCAAAATTCAGAACTCTTGGCCAAATCGTTAAGGGTTAGAACAGACAACCCCCGGAGCAAATGCTATAGTTTCGCTAAGATTGCGCAAAGTAGCAACGGGTGTTGCGTTGTGGCCGGTCAAGCAAAATGCTAAAGTTTGTCATCGTGAAAAAGTGTGGGGCAAAGTACGGGCCACTTGTCCCGTAGTCACCCCCGCAGCAAGATGCTATTATTTGTCATCGTGAATAAATTGGGATTTCTAAAGTACCTTTGTACCGCTCGTTTTTGAAAAATCATTTTACGGCGCGTCCGTCATAGACCTAGCGAAGGCTGGCGAGACCACCGCGCCGACTGAACCGAAAGCCCCCTAACGTTTTGAACGGGAAAGGGTCAGTAGGGCGTATAAATCATTTTCCTGAAATGAGCCAAACAACAAGCGCCCGCTACGGCGGGCGTTTACCCTTCACCAAATCCGCCATCCCGGCGGGTTTTTTCGTATGGAGCAAGCAGCCATGACCCTACTTCGTTATAACGATCTTCGCGGCAAAGGAATCCGTTGGACTTGAAATCATCTCGACACTCTCGAAAAGGCCGGCCGATTTCCGAAGCGCGTAAAGCTCAGCACGCGCACAATCGCTTGGGTTGAAAGCGAAATCGATGCCTACGTGGCCGCTTTGGTTGGCGGGCGCTAATGGCCTCCACTATATGAGCACCCGCAGCACCACACCGACAACCATCCCAAACACCAACGCGAGATAGGAAATCGTCATTTCGGCGATGACGATGCAAATCCGCGTCGACCAGTGGTGTTGCATCAACCACGCGACGTGACGGCGCCACAGCGAACTATCGCGCCGCGCCTTACGGCGCTGCATTTCCTGCCAACTGTAGCGATCTTCGGCGAACGGCATCGCCGGATACTATCACACGAGCACCCGGCCCGCATGTGCTATCCGGGCCGCCAACTGCCGCCGCCATGGGCTGCCTAACAGCGGCCGGCGGCGGCTTTCTTTTTCCACGCACCAAAATGGGCACCTAAATGACCCGCAGATATCTCTCGAAACACATCGCCGATTTGCTCAACCAGCTTGGCCTCGAAGCACCACCGCCGGGCAAGCGATTGCGCTCGGCAGCTATCCACAAAGCTCTCGAAACTGTCGTTCCCGGTCGCCGGCAGTTCATCAGGTTCGAACTCAGGGAAGCCGGACTCTTCTAAACCAAAGGCAACGATTTATGAAAACCTCATTCCCAAATATCCGGGCAATCGCCGATAGCAAAGCGCCCCAACGACTCCACGCTGCCGCGAAACCGACTGCACCGAAACCCCGGACGCTGAGCGTCCGCGATATTTGCGTGGCGAGCGGCGTTCCCGAACAGCCGAACGGCCGAATCCCGCTCGCTGCCGTGGACAAGTTTATGAAGTTGCGAGGGTGGGATTTCGAAAAGCGTATGCTGTGGAAAAATGAGGCCCGTCGCGTCGGACTAATCGATTAACACCAAAACCCTGAAACCGAAACCGAAAAAGGAATTGACAAATGCAATCGATTTTAATCGCGGACCTTGCACGCATGGGCCGCGACGGCGGTGCGCCGCTGATCGGTCGACCAAACGTTGAGCCGTCCGTTCTTGAAGAAGTGGCCTTCCGTGAAAAAAATGGCATGAGCCGAGCCGACTTTGCCGAGCGCGAACGCCAGCGCAAACGAGAGGCCGCCGAAGACCAAATCTTGAATTTTTATCGCGGCCCAATTCCCGGCGACGTGGTTGCCGACGTTCGCGGGCTTCGCGGTGCCCGTCTCGAATTTGCACGGTTCAAGGCGTGGCTCTCACGAACCGCTGGCGAGCTTGCAGAGCTTGAAAGCACGCGCTCGAAACTCAACGATATCATCGAGGCGCCAACGAAGACTGCCGGCGGCATCGCGGCGTTAGTCAAGCGCACCGCATCGCTGTTGATCGGCAATTCCTCTGCGGACATTGACGCCGATGAAAGGCTCAATCTTGACCGCCAACTCGCTGCCGAGCGTCATCGCGCCGAAGCCGCAAGACAGGCGTTGCCCGAAGTCGAGGCGCAAATCGCTGCCAAGCAAATGCAGGCGGAGCTTTTGCAGAGCCGTGAAAGCGAGTTCCTCAACCCGTTGATGCAGGATTTGTTGGAAGCATCCGGTGTGGCGAAACTCCTGGCACGTCGGCGCGCGGAGGTCGCGAGGCTCGAATCTGATTATCAAAGACTGCGACCGCGATTTTCCGCGCTCTTACTACGACGACCGGCCGTCGCATCCCGAAGTCTGCGACATCAGTTGGCACCACTCCTGGCGCGACATCGCGGGCGCTCTGCGGTCGGACCCGCGTGCCGAAGTCGGCAAGCTGCTGCCTAAGGCGTGACGGTGATGGATGCAGCTTGCACTTCCGCTTTTTGGCTGTCCGGTAGGGCAGCCCATCGCGTCCTTACTGGCGCGCCAATCGTTGAACTCGCGCTGACCGACCCGGCCACCGTCTTCGAGTCAGCGCGCCGCGAAACCGTGCTCGCCATCGCGCAACAGCCGACCGACCAAGCGCGAGCCACGGCGTTACTCGTCGGTGCCGAAGCGTGCCGCCGAGCCGGCGACCTGCCGGCGAATTGGGTGACGCTGTGCGTCGAGGTCGCTGCCTCGCCGTGGTCGGACCGATTGCGCGCGAGCGCGAGAATCTTTGTCGACCAAAGATGGCCGGCCATTCAACGGGTCGCGGCTGAACTCCTGTACTCCCGATTTGTATTCGTTTCGCGCGTGCTTGAACTCTGTGGCGTGAGGGAGGCAGCATGAGAAATCCAGCTAGCTTCTATATCGCCGGCCGCGCCGTTTACACGCTCGCGACTGCCGGCACTGTCGAGGCTCTGTCCGTCGAAAGGCCGCTTGACGTGTTGGCGTCGGCCAAACGCGATGTGTCCGGTGCCCTGGCCGCGTTCAATGGTTCGCCGGAAGTTCGCCGCACGGCGCGTTCGCTTGCGTTGTCTACGCTTGTCGGCGCCATCGCGCAGTCGCGCAGCGGTCTGGATGAAGCATGGGAATCCGCCATGGCCCCAATCGCAAATCAACCGGCGCTGTTCGCCGTTGCCGCAGAGGCGCGTAAATTCACGTCATTGCGCTGGAATCAAATTCGAAGCCTCGCCCGAGTGCTGTGCGCGGAGAGGCGGCTTAACCTGTCCGAAGTTCGCTGGATCGTTGGTGTCGACGAACCGACGCCGACGAGGATGGCGGCATGACGAACGAAAAACGTTCAAGGGCCGCCCTGGAAGAAACGATTTGCTACTTCGGCGGCACGAAGCAGACCGCCGCGATGCTCGGCATTGCACGCGGTTCGTTCACTCGGCTGTGGCGTCGCGGTCGCGTGTCGGGTCCGCAAGCTCGCCGCATCCACGAACTGACGGGCGGCATCATTCATCGCGAAAGCTTGCGGCCGGATTTGTTTCCGACGAAAGCCGAGCGCGAGCGAAACATTTGCAAGCTCATTGCGGCGCTTCGCAAGTGGGCGAAGCGGTAAACATTCGGACCAAGCCTTCGGTCCTTGGAGGCGAGCGCGGGCGTCGCCAGTATTAAATAGATGTGGTGCGGAGGGGGCTTGGTCGCGTCCATTTCAGCCGCAAACTGCATCGACCCGCGCAGCTATTCTTTTGGCCGGCGGTTTCGGGCGCCGTGGGGCGGCGTTAAGGCGGCACCGGGCCGGCTGAATTCCTTTTCCGGTGCCGTCACCTCACACGTCGGCAGGACAGTCACCAAAGCGCACCATCCCCCGCGTCTATCCGCGCCCGTCGTCAATGCCATCGCCTAAGCCCGCTGCTGCGTTATTCCGGCCCGGCCGCTACGCAGGTGCCCACCGTCGTTGAGCGCATGGGCGCCCGTCTTATGCGCTTTAAAGCAAACGGCCCCGACACTTGGTCGAGGCCGTCGCTGTCACGCGTTTGACCGCCCTCTCTACGGGTAATTTTTCTGCCTGATGACTTCACACATAGGCCAGTGAGATTTTTTCAATACCGAGCAACCTTTGGGGTTGAACTGCGTCACGTGCCACGAGGATTTCGTTTCCCGGTCTAGCCTTCGAGTGATTGCGGTGCCGGCCGCTGGCGTCAACAAAACATCGTCGCCCGGCTGTGGCGTTAGATTCGAATCGAGATAGGCAACGTTGCCGACTTCGTAGCGGGGTGCCATCTCGGAGTTCATAACGACGAAACCTCGCGTGCCATCGCCTTCGCGGTACACGTTCGGATATTTCTGTAGGAACTCCACTCCCGCAGCAACTCGGTCGCGACGCAAATCCGTTTCATTGAAGTTGCTGATGACCTCGCAATTCATGCCCATGTGTTGGTTCCCCCGAACCCCCAAAGCGGCCGGCTTGGCCGCGCCGACAGACTTAAATCGGAAGGAACTTTTCTGTCAAGTATTTGAAATCATAAGAGAAATTATAGCAAAAGCTATGGGACCAATCCTTGAATTTATTGGCGAAAAACTGCGTGTCCCATAAGCCAAGCTATGGGCTGCGCGCGTTGGCTTGACCGTTCAGCCGCCCGCGTGCGGATACTATCAAATTAAAATCGTGCGACGCGGCGCGCGACAGCAAGGAAATCTTATGTCAGCAGATACCTTCAAACCAACCGCTAACATGACCGTTCGCGAAATCGCAGTGCCAGCGGCGCCAAGCTTGCAGCCCAATCAGCCGTTGCCGGCTGGCGTTCGCGTCGAGCGGCAGGAAGTCGGTCGCTTAAACAGCCCTAACGAAAGCGGCGGCTATTGCGACATCGGGCGCAGCACGTCGAACCGCGTTTAGCGAAATGGGCAGCCTATCGAGTGGTGATTATCGCAAGATGGGCGGCCCACAGCGCCAGTGCCGCACTCTTTTCCGGCAGGTACTTCGCACGATTATAGGTGCCTGCCACGCCGGCTTTTCCGGATTTGTCGCTCGATATGTGATTCAGAATAGCCTCGACCACATGCGGATGCACACCAAGGTCGCCGAGCCCGGTAGCGCATGTGCGGCGCAAGTCGTGAAGAGTCCAACGCGGCATTTTCGGCAAGCGTTTGTCGAGCGCCGCTTTGGCCTTTGACCAACCGGAAAAGCCGCCCATCCCTTCGCCAAGCACGCTGTCTGTTGCGCCGTTCGGTCGATGGAGACGCGGAGCAACCTGCAAAATCGTCACCACCATCGGTGCCAGCGGCACAATATGCTCTCTGCCGTTCTTGGTACGCTCCGGTGGAATCGTCCACAAAGATTTGTCGAAATCGATTTCGCTCCAAAGTATTCCGCTAACTTCACTGCGCCGTTGACCGGTAAGTAACAGCAGCTTGACGACGCGACCGAAACTGTCATCACGGCAGGCGTGCCAAATCTCGGCTATCTCGGCATTGGTCAACACGCGGTCACGCGCTTCGGGCTCTGGCGGCTTGTTGGTTCCGATTACCGGATTGCTATCGACGATGCCCTGCCCGATTGCCCATGCGAACATCGTCGACAGAGCGACGCGCGCGCGGGCGGCCGTGGTGGAACTGACATCTGCCTCGATTGCTGAGAGCCGGCTCGCGACGGCGAAGCGGTCGACCTTATTTACCTGCGAGCCATGCAACGGCTTCCAGTGCTTGGTCAGATAGAGTTCCGTCAATTCGAAGCTCCTTCGGCGTAATGGGTCCGCTCCCGTCTCGTAATGACGCCGAGCAAGATAGTCATCGACCAGCCTACCGACGGTGTGATGGGCGGCTGCTCTAACGGCGACTTTCTCCTGTTGAGGGTCGGCCCCAAGTTCGACGCGGGCGAGCCGGTTCCTGGCTTCCTCCCGCGCCTTTTCGGCTCTCAGCTTCTCGACGTTGCCAAGCGTGAGCCGGCGTTGCTTCGAGCCGATCCGGTATTGGACGATCCACGTGCGCTTGCCGCCGGAGCGGAGCCGCAGCCCGAAGCCGGGCAAATCGTCATCGAAAAAGATCGCATCGGACCTGCCGGCCGGTAGCCTCAGGCGAGCGATGTTTGGCTGTGTCAGCTTCACAGATTGTCCTCAAAGCGCGTCCAAAATTGGGAAGCAGATGGGAAGCAGGCTCACGCCTCTCGGTGACAATTTGTGGTAGCACAGTCAAGTGGTATAGGCCATTTTACTGCGTTCTCTTGCACTAGAAATGCTTCCCGGCTTCTCCTGACCATACGTATCACACTATTTGTAATCAGGGGGTCGGGGGTTCGAAGTCCCTCAGCCGGCACCAAGGAAATCAAATAGTTAGATCAACCAAGCTTCACTGGCCAAACGGGCTAGCAATCACGGCACTAAACTTGGAAGGCTCCGGGAGTCGATCAAGAAGGCCGTTTCGGTCTCCGCCAGCATCAATCCCGTCCTGTGATTGCCCGCACTATCGGACGCTAACGATCCGTTAAAGGTGCGCCAAAAATTTCTCCGTCAACAGAGAACGGCGATCCCCACCCCACCCCCAAAAAATGACGACGGGTCCCATCTCGTGTCCATGGAGTCCCAACATACCCCGGGACTCATTCAGGGACCGTCCGCCGACGTTCGCGCTCTATCTGACCAAGTGAAGCAACCGGCCAAGTCGCCGCGATTCAGGATCGATCTTCGCCGAACGGATCGCAATTGTGAGCTGGGTCACGCTCGTTTTTCATCGGCTGCGCTACGGTCGGCACGTCTTAGATATCCGGGGAGCTTACCATGTCCGGACGGTCTCGCGTTGACCATCAGGAGCCTTCGTTGGGGATGAGCCTCGGTCTGCTATGTGCGGTGCTGTTGGCCCTGTTCGCGGTCGAACTGAGCATCAACATTCCCGAAGTCCAGTTTGCGCCGGCGGACTTGTTGGGCCTGTAGTAAGCGCGATCGGCGTCCTGCCGGGATTGGTCTCGCGATCGTCTATCGACCATTGGTCGCTGCCAAACGGCAAGTGCCAACCCCGCCGGCGCGAGATTCGTGATGAGCCGTGCGCCCGGCTCGGCCCACGATCAACACGCATGGGCGAGGTTGCTGCCAGCTTTTTTCGTCATCGGGCAACCCTAAGCTTTGCGATGCCGGTCATCCTCACCGGATCATCTCCGCCGCCGGCCCATCCGGTCTTCTACCGATAGCGGTCGTGTCGCCAATCCGCGCCATTCGACGCTTCGGGCCATAAGGCGACATTCCGCGCCGCAGAAAAACAGGGAGCGCCGACAATCCGACCGATCACGCGCCGTATGTGTTTGTGGCCGTGTTAGGGGGCAATCGAGGGTCATTGGGCTTGAGACTTGCGGGGAGGGCCGCGGACAATAATAATGGTCAACCCATCGTCGGCGCTTGGGCTTGAGGGGATTCCGGTGCCGCGTTGAGCGCTTACCGCGACGCGTCCGACCAGAAGCGGGCAGTCTCCGTCTCATGCCTGATCCGTCCCGGACTTACGCCTTGGCGGCGTTCAGTGCAGCCTTGAATACATCGCGTGCGGACGTCGTACCCGCTACGTGCTCCGTACCCCCGACTCCGAGGTCCATCCATCCTGCATTCACGGCCTCAAACATTTCTTCGGCGGGTCCGGTGTGGCCCTTCGGGATGCCAAATTGCTCGAACGCTTCCGCCCACCCTGCACGCGGGACTGCAAAGGCTTTCACGTCGAGATTCAGGACTTCACCCAATTGCTCCGCGACTTGATCCGCGGTGACCATCGAACCAAGCTCGACGACGCGCTGCCCTGACCACGCTGACCCGGTCAAAAGGGTTGCGACCTCCTTGCCGATGTCGTTCGTCGCGACCATGGTCGATTTCCGGTTTGTCGGATTGTAGTAAACCGGTAGCGTTCCACCCTGGGCGACCTGCAAGCCGTAGAGAAAGTTTTCGAAGAACCCACCTGCGCGCACAAATGCGATTGGCGATATCAGGTCGCGAAAAGCTTGCTCCAGAAGCGACAAGGCCGTGATCATCCCAAGCCCGCTAGTCCTGTTCGCACCCATCGACGAAAGCGCTACCACCCGCGGCGGCGCTGCCTTGGTGAGCGCCTCGACATAGTTCGCAATCACGCCCTTGGCTTCTTTGTAATCGCGCGAGGGGGCCCAGACAGCCGGCAACATGACAAACGCGCCTTCGACGCCTTTGAGCGCCCGCTCGATGGCTGCCGAATCATTCCAATCACCGTCAACCAGTTCCACGCCCTGATTTGCCCAGCTTGACGCCTTCTCGCGATTGCGGACTAGCGCGCGTAATTCCTTGCCGTGCGCCAACAGATGTTCTGCCGTCGCGCCGCCAACCTTTCCCGTGATTCCCATTACCAAAAACATGCGTTTTCTCCTGATCTTGAGGGACAGAGCACTGCCCTGTTGGTTCAACGGATGAGCGGCAGAATGGCCCGGATTCGGGGATCGCGCGCGTAAAGGCCGCCCCATGTCATCGCGCCCGGAAGCAGGGAAATGATTTCCGGCGGTGACCCCAACTCACCAATGCGGATGTGGGCGCAGATGGCACCTCCCAAAAAGCCCGTCACTAGGATCGCGCCGAGGACGGCGGTGGCCGGGATGGCGTAAAGGATGGCGCAGGCAAATATGATCGGACCCACGACACGGGTCAGGTCCATCGCGAACCCGGTTTCTTGCAACATGCTCGCGATCTGCGCCGGCGCGAAAAGCTGAATAGTGCCGTCTGCCACCAGAGCGATAACGACAAACGCGCTCATCATCCGGCCGGCCCACAGGGCGCGATGCAAGGTCATAGTTTAAGGCACCTGATGCGGGTCTCCCCATCCGCATCAGCCCCAAAACGCCAATATGCCCGCCTAGTTCCGCCACAGGTCAAACTGACGCACTGCGTAAATTTGCGCTTGCAGCAAATTAGCTGCTCATGTCGGTTGAGGGTCAATCGCGTCGCTCAGACGGCACAGCGCATTCGTCCGCTTCTCATCCGATAGCGGCGTCATATATCGGCGCGCTCGGCCTTTACCGCGCCAGGTTTCGGGTCGATGCCAATCTCGAAATAGCGCACCGGCGGGCTTTCTATCCGCCGATTTTGGGCATTCCTGACGCTGGGGATCACCCGCCGCCAGAATCGCACAGTTCCCTTGCGTCTCCGGCCGCAGTAGCCTCGGCTCAACCAGCCGCGAGGGATACCACGGATTGCCGTCCATGCATGCACTCACCGGCAGCGCCGTCCTGCTTCTTGCCATGGCTATTTCGCCAATTTCGCTTGCCGCCGAGCGCGACGAGAAAGCTCGCTGCGAAGCGGTCGCGAGCATTGGCATCGCCAACATGACGGCTGACGGTGTCATTACGCTGCGGCTGCGCTCACTACCGCCAGGACCGATCGCCGAGGGCGAGCTACGATACGCACCAGGCAATCCCCAATATGAGGAGATCAAGCAACATCTCGGCGGCATCGCACCGGGCGAGTCAAAGCCAGTCCGACCGTGGTGCTGAGATTTACCCGCGAGGCGCCTGCTGGACGTCTGTGACGTTCCGGTCACAGCGGACGACAAACGACGATCAGATGACCGTTGAGCGCAGCGATACGCTGGTGGTCCGATGGATCGATCGCCTCGGCGGAACGGCCGGCGCCGAACTGCTCAAGCCGGCAGCGGATGATTCGACTTCGGATGTGGCCCGTGTCCAAGCGCGTCAACAAGGCCGGAAACGTCGACGATGACCGGGCCTTAGGAGGCCGCCCCTGCTACCGCGAAAGCTCCACACTCGCCCGCTCATCCAGCACTATCCCCGCTCTTCCGTTCTTGGTTGGGGCGCCTTTTTTGAACAGCGACGGTGCGCTTCGCACCCTCGCCCGCCGGCAATCGATCGTTCCTTCGGACTGACTCAAACTGCAAACTGCCCACGGCGGAATGATCATGAAGCGCCGATCACCGCGTGTCTTCGGGCACTCCGGGCGGCGCAGCGATCTTGCATCAAGATTTCCCGCAGTGGCAGCATGCCGCTCAACAATAGCGCCAAGCCGGAACCGGCCGTAACAGGGAGGATCAGCGATGACATCGCGTGAGCGATCGTCCAAACAGCAATCTTCGATCGGCCGTCGCCAATTCCTTGGCGCCTTGGGTGCCGGCGTCGCATCGAGCGCGGCACTCGCGAAATCCGGTGAGGCGCAAGAGCGGCCATTGCCGGCTTTGAACGTGGTCGACTTTCATAATCATTTCGTCGGCCCATCGTTCACTCTGACAACACAAAACAGAACACCGCCAGCCCTGCGGCAGAACCAGGCGAGGATCGATGCGCAGCTTGCCGACCAGCGTGCGCTCATCGAGTCGCTCGACCAGACCGGTGTCGTGGCGCGCGTGGTCAACACGCCCACTGCCTTTCTTGAGGACGCCGACGGCGAGGTGCCGAAGGGGACCATTCCTCGCATCAACGATGAAGTCGCGACGTTGGTCAGCAAGAACCCCGGCAAGCTCCATGGATTGGCCACGGTCGACGTTTTCAGCGGCGAGGAAGGCGCACGCGAACTTACCCGCGCGGTGCGGGAGCTGGGCTTGCGCGGCGTGTTCATCGAAAGTGCCAGGAAGGAGCTGCTGCCCAACGCGCCGCAAGCGCGCCCGACATTGGCCGCGGCCGCTGCACTCGGTGTGCCGGTGTTCGTTCATCCGATGACGGACCCGATGATGCACAAGCGCTTCCAGCAGATCGGCCGTCAGGGCGTCCGACTTGCGCGCGGGACCATCAATTCTCTGGCGCTGCTGTCCCTCCTCGATGGCGGTGTGTTCGATGAGCTTCCCAAGCTGCGTGTGGTGGTGACCACGCTTGCAATCGGGGGGGTCCTGATGGCCGGCGGCTTCGGCGACGGCGAACGCATTCGCCGCGATACGCCGGAACTCATGCGCCGCCACGTCTATGTCGACACCATGGGACTGCATCCGGCCCTCGTCGGCAGCATGGTTGAGCTCTTGGGCGCCGACCACGTTCTGGCCGGGACCGATTGGCCGATCGCAGTCGAGAAGGACGTGCCCACCCGTTTGCAGAAGGCCCTCACCATCGCGGGCCTCGACGCGGCCCAGCAGCAGATGGTCGCCGGCGGCAATACCCTGAAGCTGCTGGGCATCGCCTGATGTCGCGCCAACTGGAGGGACAACATGAAGCGCCAGCTTCCTGACGAGGCTTGCAATAGCGCTGCAAACTCAAACTGCAAACCGGGTGCAACGGCGAATTCATTGGCGAGTCCAGGCGCTAGCCGCCGACAGTTCGTTAAAGGAGTGATTGCGGCCGGCACGACCGTCTCTGCAGCCGCTCGTGCGGCGGCTCAACATCGAGAGGCGGCACCTCGGCAAGCTGGTTCCACTTCAGAACCGCTTCTGACCGTCGCGGTCGATCGCTACGAGCGCCATATTCCGTTGATCGAAGGTCTCATCGAGCCGCCGCACGGCTTCCGGTTCAACGTGCTCGAGGTCGGTCAGGAAGGAGAACAACGTCACGGCCGCCATCGTCATGAGCGTATGCTCCGTAACAGTGAGTTCGACATAGCCGAGGTATCACTGTCGTCCTATGTGCTGGCGAAAAGCCGCGGTCTCAAATTCACGGCGGTTCCTGTTTTCCCCCGCCGTCTGTTTAGCCAGACGCAAATGTTTGTCCGTGCAGATTCACCAATCGAAAGCCCTAAGCAGCTGGAGGGGAAACGCGTTGCGCTGCAGTCCTTCCAAACCACGCTTGCGGTTTTGGCCAAGGGCGATCTTGCTTTCGCTTACCGCGTACCTTGGCGGTCCGTCACCTGGCACGCGAGGAACGAGGAGGCGCTGCCTCTGGAAGGTCGAATGGATGCCAAGCTGGTGCAGCTGCCCGATAAGACCGATTTCGCTTCGCTGCTGGTCGACGGCGAGGTCGATGCGTTGTTCTATTCGCGCTTCCCCCGCTCGCCACGCGTGCCGCCGGAGCGGATCCGGCGCCTCTTTGGCAACGCCGAGGGCGAAGCGTTGCGCTATTATCGGGAGTTCGGTTGGTATCCGATCATGCACGTGCTTGCATTGAGGCAGGATGTCGCCGACGCCTATCCGGCGTTGCCGGCAGCTCTCGTCGCCTGGTACCGGGCCGGACTCGATGCGTCCCGCAAGGCCTATGACGATCCGGGATGGCTATACCTGCCGTTCGGTCGCCTTGCCTTTGAAGCGACGCTCGCTGCGTTTAATGGAGATCCGTGGCCGAGCGGTCTTCGCGCCAACAGAGCCTTTCTTGCGCGCTTCATCGAGTACTCGCGCGATCAGCAGCTAGCCGGCGGCAACCTCGCGGTGGAAGATCTATTCCATCCCGCGGTGATCGATACGTAACATTGCCGTTGCGCAGATTGGCTGACTCCCCGCGGCGAAACGCGAGGACAATGGCTGCGGCTTGCCGTCGTCAGCGACCGCGGCGCGGCTAAGCTTGCCGGGACGATGAGATGATTCGCATTCTGGTCGAGGACGATCCCTACCTGAGAATGGTCCCTGCAATCCTCGATCCCGAGGTCTCGGACGATCACCGCAAAGCCATTGCGGACTTCATGTCCCATGACATGCCCGACTTCACCGGATGGTGTTGTCGCGTGCGCCAAATGGCCCCAGCAATTTTTCCTGCGAAGGTCGAGTTCGCCTCCAGTCAGGATGATTTTCGAGCCAAGCTTGCCGCTGCGGATGGCGTCATCGTCGAGAAACTTGCGATCGGTGAAAGCGAACTGGCGCTGGCGCCGCGGCTGGCGGGAATTGTCAAGTTCGGCACCCTCATTTCAAATATCGATACGGCTGCCTGTTCGCGACGCGGTATTCCATTCGCATCGCAAGCTCGCCGCGTTAATATCGCTGTCGCCGAGCATGCTTTTGCATTGATGATTGCGCTCGCGAAACGCCTTTGCGAGACGGCGGGCGTTGTCGAGGAGACCGCCTTGCGAGACGTCGGTTTCTCGCCGGTGCCTTATGATCGCCGCTACACGACAAACTCGAATTTTGGGCGCGTCCCTCGCCTAAACACCATGAACGGATCGGTGTTCGGTGCGATCGGAATGGGCGAAGTCGGTAGAAGCGTAGCACGCCGTGCCTCGGCCTTCGGGATGACGGTGCTCTATCATCAACGTCATCGTATGGCCGCGGCCGAGGAGGCGGAGCATAGCGCACAATTCGTGCCGCTGGAGGATTTGCTGGCGAGATCAGATTTCATCTCGCTTCACCTGCCTCTCAATTCGACCACAGAGGGCATGTTTGATCGAACGGCGCTGCAACTGGTCAAGCCCGGCGCAATTCTCGTAAACGTGGCGCGGGCGCAGCTTGTCGATCGCGAGGCGCTTCTTGATTTGCTTCGGTCCGGTCGCCTTGGCGGTTACGGCCTCGATGTAGGTTACGACGAGCCGGCAAAGCCGGGCGAACCCCTGTTAAGGTTCGACAATGTCATCCTTACTCCTCATACCGCCGTGGCTGGAAGGGAGAACGGACTGCTCGACATCGCCGATGTTTTCGGAAAGCTATCGCGTGCTATCGCGTTGAAGCAGAAATAATCAGGACGGCCGATCGAAGCCGGGAATGGAACTTTCGCGGACGCGTCCGGTAAGAGGAAATCACAAGAGGGTTGAACATGGAGAGGCTGGCGCGCCGATCGCTCCTTCGGCTGGCAGGAGCAGCGTTTGGTTCTTCCGTTTCGTCGAGATTTGCGCTTGCGGAAGGCTATCCCACACGTCCCGTGCGCGTCATCGTCGCTTATTCGCCCGGTGGCGTGACCGATACCCTGACTCGCCTCATCGTCGGCAAGATGAGCGAACGGCTCGGACGGCAATTCTACGTCGAAAATCTTCCCGGCGGCTCCGGCAACATCGGCATGGGCCAAGCTGCCAAGTCGCCGCCAGATGGCTACACGCTGCTCGCCGCGTTCAGCGCTCTTGCCATCAATCCGATGTTGTTCGGCAACGTCCCCTATGATCCCGTAAAAGATTTCGTGCCGATTTCGCTCGCGGCGACTTCGACGACGATCCTGGTGATCAATCCATCCTTGCCCGCCAAATCAATCGATGAATTGATCATGCTCATTCGGGCGAATCCTGGCAGGTACAGCTATTCGTCAGCCGGTACCGGAACACAATCGCACCTCGCAGGCGAGCAGTTTCGCCTCCGGTTCGGCCTGGACATCGTACATGTGCCGTTCACCGGTGGAGCACCGGCAATCGCCGCGGTGCTCGCCGGGCATACTGGTGTCGGCTTTGCGGCTCCGGTGGTTGCGGTACCGCAGATTTAAGATGGCACGTTGCGTGGCCTCGCGGTGACCAGCAAACAGCGCTCGCACGCCCTGCCGCAAGTCCCGACCATGGCGGAGGCCGGCTATCCGGACATCGAGGGTGACAGTTGGGTCGGCTTCCTTGCTCCGACCGGCACCCCCAATGACATCGTTGCCTTTCTCAATCGCCAGATCATGACAGCGATCGATCTGCCGGAGATCACGGATCGTCTCGTGACCCTTGGATACGATCCGACGGCAAGTACACCCGAAGCGTTTGCCGCCCAGATCAAAAACGACGTTGTGACCTGGACCAAGATTATCCGGGCGGCAAATATCAAGCTGCAATGAGCCTTGCCGGACCAGAGCGAGATGGAAGTTTGTCTCGGTTCACCGGCGCGCCTGGCCTCCTCTCATCGGGCGCGGATCAGATTTGAGAAACCGCGCCGGGCGATCGAACCAGAAATGCGATAAGGCGTGCAAAAGGCAGTCAGTGTCTCATAGCGAGATTAACACCATAGGCAAGCACAGCCACCGCTCCCACACCACCGGCCCATAGCACCACGGACTAGGCGGGCTTTCGCCAAAATGGCGGCGCTCCTGTTCGCAACAAGGTCATGATTTTCCCTCGGTTCGCGATCCTTTGATCCATTGACGCGCCGACCGAACAGTCGACTTGCTCTTCAGCCTCGTCGAGATGATGCAGAGATCGCTGACTTTCGTCGGCGGCGCACGGTAAAGTAACGATGCCATCCCTTGTTGGATTTCGAACACATGAGCACGATGAACACGCTCTCTCCGGTCGACAAAATTGAGATTCAGATTCTGGTCGACAATACCACCGACGGACTTTCCAGCACTCCTCCCAACGTTGAAACCGAATTCGCTTTGGTGACGCGTCGAGGCTTGAGGGCCTCGTCAGGCCGCTGTCTCTGTTGTGCGGTACATGGATTTTCCTGCCTCATCACCGCCTACCGCGGCGAACATCGTCGTTCAGTACTTTTTGACAGCGGCCCCGAAGATTATGCGTTTGAGCGCAATTCAACCCGGCTTGGAGCGGACCTCGGAAGCGTCGAGAGCATCATCCTCTCGCACGGGCACTGGGATCACGCCGGCGCGATGTTTCTCGCGCTGGGCGCGATCCGGGCGCGCAACGGCGGTCGTGAGGTGCCGTACTATGCGCATCCCGCCATGTTCCATTCGCGCGGGATGAAGCTTCCGAACGGTAGCGTGCGGCTGATGGACGATGTCCCCGGTATCGATGAACTCGCAGCGCAGGGCGGGCGGGTCATTTGCACAACCGAGCCACAGGTCTTGCTCGACGATATGTTTTTCGTCAGTGGCGAGATCCCGCGCGTCACCACGTTCGAACGGGGCCTGCCGGGCCAGGTTCGCCGGACCGCAGATGGAAAGGGCTGGGAGCCTGATGAGCTCGTGATTGATGAGCGCTGGCTTGCGGTGCAAGTGGCAGGTAAGGGCGTCATCGTATTCAGCGCATGCTCACACGCTGGCATCGTGAATGTCCTCAGGCACGCCCACGCGACTTTTCCCGGAGTCCCTCTCCATGGTGTCATGGGAGGCCTTCATTTGTCCGGCGTCAACGAGGAGATCATCTCACAGACGGTCGAGGCGATGCGGGAATTTAACCTCGCGACGGTAGCTGCCGGCCACTGCACGGGTTGGCGGGCGATATCAGCGCTTGCTGCGGCGTTCGGCGACAGGGTGATCGCGCCAACGGCTGTAGGTAAGCGTTATACGTTTCAATCGTGATTTATGGGTCCAGACGGTCATCATGCGTGCTTGGATGCGATGACAACGTCTCCCGCCGTAAAACGCGGATTGTAATGCGGGCGCTCGAGCAATCTCTGGTACCAGTTCGCGAGATGGGGCAGATCCGGTCGATCGATCGGATAGGTAAACCAGCGATAGACGTGCGGGCCGAAGGCGATGTCGGCCATAGTGAACCTATCGCCCATGATGTAGCGGCGCCCCTGCAAGCGGGCATCGAGTACCTGCCAGTGCTTGGTCACCGCGCTGATCAGCCCGGCAAGGCGCTTTTGGTCGCGCTTTCCAGGATCGGTTCTGACCAGGCCAAGCAGGATTTCGCGCATTGGCGGCCAGAGCGTCGTGCCTTGCCAGGAAATCCAGCGATCGGCGTCGGCATATTCAAGCGGGTCAGTCGGACTCAAATCGCCCGCGCTGTGCTTGGCGCATAAATATTTGAGAATCGCATTCGATTCCCACAGCACGAAGCCATCGTCATCGATCGTTGGGATCGTGCCATTGGGATTCATCTGGAGATACCACGGCTCGTTGATGATTCCGTGATGCCGACCCGCGTTGATCTGCTCAAAGGGAATGCCAAGCTCGCGAACGCACCACATCACCTTCTGAACGCTCAGCGAATCTTCCCGTCCCAAGATTCGTAACAATTTCAATCTCCCCTTGACGGATGCCTCGCCTTCGATCCGCGTTTCGAGATTATGCTTGGTACGAGAGTCGCGGGCAATGTGGCGAAGGAACATCCGTACGAACCCGACCCGCGCGAGCCAATCGCGAATTTTAATTCCGCGCGCTTCCCGCCGACCTTGACGGGCGCGGCGGCCAGTCACTTTTTCATGTGCGACAATGACGGAAATCGGCGAGGTGTCATCTGTGCGTTAACGGTTTATTCGCCTGATGATTGCACCTCGATCTTGCAGGCTTATATCCCATTGTCAGGCGTCAGCCTGTCCGCACTCCGCTCCTGAAACGGGTGCTCGAATGGCGGCCCTGGGCCGTCGTCTTCCTAAGGGAACGGCGAGTGCGGGCTGGTCGGCGTTGGCCGGTGTGGTTGATCGTGAGATGGCTCGGACGATCCTGAAGCGTATGACGGGAGGCGGAATGATCATCAACGAGCCGCACCAGGGCGACGCGAGGCCAGAGCGCGTGCTGACGGCGGCCGCATTCATTATTTTATGGCTTCTGTCGGGGGCGGTGGCGCAGAGCTGCGTGATCGCCAGCGACACGCACGACAATGCCGTCAGTCAAAACTGCGCCGCGGGTTCGCGATCCGTTGCGCTTGTTGTCGTCAGCAAAGAGTTCGAGAACTTACCCGAACACGAGGGCACCTGGCGTCACCGGCTTGTCGTCGAGTTCCGGAAGCAGACGACGTTGTTTTTGGCGGCATGCGGCGACGGCGTGCTCGATGTGGGGGGAGCGCCGTGGCCCTCCGGCACGATCGCCGCGGCCGACAAGGTGACGCGGCAAGATTGCGTGGGACGGAGAATGTTCAACCTCGCGAGCGGAAGATGGTCGATCTGGGTAACAACAACCGCCGAAGACACCAAGTTTACGCTGCATCCCGTTGTGCAGTGAGGTCGACGCCGCTTCGGCAGCGAGGCATCGCCGCCGCTCAGTCAGCGGCCTTTCTTAGGGAACATCCGCGGCATCGGCGCAATCGGCGTCACCGCAGGCTTGAGCTTCTCCGTGACCGCCTGCTCCGCCTCGATCTTGCGAATGGCCGCTTCAAGATCGGCTTGCTCGCTGATGATCTGCTGATTGCTCAGCGGCGGCTTCATCTCGCGCAATTGCGCGACCAGGGCCTGCCGCGCGCGTCCGTACAGAGCTAGCCGGTCGGCGGCGGTGTTCGCGGGCAGGCCGGCAACGGCCTGAGCGACGAGGGGAACGTAATTGGCCATCGGCGGCTTCGGCGACGCAGCGTATCCGCCGGTGGCGACCTTCCGGTCGCCACGCGGCGCCATCGATCGTGCATCTCAGTCTCGCGGACGCGGATGCACTCTTCTACCAAGTGTCCTTATATCTACTGAATGTCCTTATAGAGGCGCTGATCGTTAAGATTGCCGCGCACCGGCGCAACGGTCGCGGCGCGGAATGCTTTCACTTGCGGCGACATCTCGTGGGCGTCAAAGGCCTTGGCGTCCGTCCACGTGCTGATGACCGCGAAGTGGTTCGTGCGCGGTGCGGACACCTGATAGAGATCAAAGCGCAGCGCGCCCGGCTCCTTTTGGCTGGCTTCCGCGAGCGCCTTCAGCGCCGGTTGGGTTTCCGCAGCGCGGGGCGGGATGATGTCGATGTGATCGATCATATGCACGGCGCCGGCCGCCGCCGGCTTTGCCGCCGCGGTCACGAACGGGTGCACCACAAAGCGATTGGGCGGGTAGGTGCGGATCGCTTCGAGGGTGAAGTTGAAGAGCGAGGCGTTCGGCCCCTTCTCATGCGCCTTCAACGCGGCCTCATCCTTCCAGCCTTCCACGATCATGAACTGGTCCGGCCGGCCGACCTCCTGCATGACCGCGAACTCGAGGACACCCGGCTCCTTGAGACTGAGATCGCGGTACTGCTTGAGCAGGCCGCCGCCCTGGAGGGTCCAGTCCGTCGAAATCCCCACATAGGTGATCGCATGGACGGGCTCGCTCGGCGATTGCGCGCGTGCCGGCGGGCCGGCAAGGGTGGCGACGAGAAGTGCGGCGACGACAAAACCGACCGACAAAAGCTTAACGTGACGCATGGACGTGTCCTTCCGCTAGGTTTGGCGGTCAATCGACAAGGGTGTAGAGGCGGTCGTCATAAGGCGAGCCCAATAGCGGCGCGATCGCGTCGCGAAAGCTGAGCTCGGCGCGCGACGACAGAAATTCGTCGAACTCCTTGCGGCTTCCCCAGGCCGCATAAATGGTGTGGTGATTGCCGGCGCCGCGCGTTGATTGCGTGACATCCCAGCGCAGATTCCCGTCGCCCTTGCGCGCGGCATCGGCGAGTTGCTTCACGCTCGCCTGGGTCTGGGCGATCCCCGGCGGGAGCACGTCGAGATGCACGTGAAGGTAGACGGCGCCGGGCCCCTTCGGCGCTTTGGCGGCTGCGACGCTGACGCCGCGATAACCGCGCCGATCGTAAGGCGCCGGCGCGATCGCCTTGAGCTGATCGGCGAACTCCTTCGACGCCGCGCCCTTGTCGTTCGCCTCAAAGGCTGCCTGGTCGGCCCAGCTCTCATAGACCACGAACCGATAGGGCGCACCGATCTCTTGAAGCACATCGGCGCCCTGGTTGCCGGGCTGTTTGCGCGCCGCATCGCGGTATTGCTTGAGAAGGGCGATGGCCTGGCCGGAGGCGTCCGCTCCGACGTCGATCGAAGTCACGGAGTAGATCGGTCCGGCCGGCGGTGGCGCCGGCTGCTGCGCCTGCGCGGCGGGCGCGGCGGCGAGCAAGGCAAGCCCGAAAGCGCCGGCAAGACAAGAAAGCCGCGGCGCAACGCGCCGACCAGTGCAGGTCATGGATGTTCCTCCCGTTCGGCCCTCTTGGCTGCGCAAGCAATTGCGCGCGAGCGCAACGGGCCACCGTGCTCGCGCCGGCAAAAATGGTCCTTATTCCGTCGCCTCCTGTCAAGGGACGTAGAGCGGCGAAGATTCGCGCGATGCCCCGCTCGTCAGTGTGTCCCGCTCGCCAGCCTCGACCAAAAGTGTGTCCCGGCAAGCTGCTACGCAACACTCCGCGAAGCAGTCGCTTCGGGTCACCCGCCCCTCGACAGCAAGATCGCCTCGCATCCGCAGTTCACCCGATAACCAGTCGCCCTGACGGTTCGCGCGGCAGAGCCGGCTTTGACAAAAAGACCGGAACCCCGCCAGGATCGATGGGGTGTCGGCCGCAATAATTTGGAGGAACGTCATGTCAAAGCACGCAGCGCTGGTCATTACGCTTTTCGCGAGCTCGATGTTAACCGCGGTTGGTCCCGCCAACTGCGCTGACGTGACCTCTGATCGGCTGATCAACGCCGATCGCGAGCCGCAGAACTGGCTCATGAACCACCGCACCTATGACGCGCAGCGATATTCGCCGCTGGATCGGATCAACAAAGGGAATGTCAAGAATCTCAAGCTTGCATATGCCGTGGCGCTTGGCGGCACCGCCGCGAACACGAACCTCGAGTCGACGCCTCTTGCCGAGGACGGCTTTCTCTATGTCGTCGATCAATGGGGCGTGCTCTACAAGATCGACGGACGATCTGGCGACGTCGGCCGTATCGTGTGGCGCATGGATCCCGGCCAAGAGAAGCTGCCGCTTGCAAACCGAGGCGCCGCCCTGTGGGGCACACTCGTCGTTACGGTCGCCAGCTATCCGCCACGAGTGATCGCCGTGAACAAGGAGACCGGCAAGGTCACCTGGGAGACGAATTTGTCCGACGGGCAGGCGGATTTGCAACTCACCGCTGCTCCGCTTGCCGTGAAAGACAAGATCATTTTGGGGGCGGCCGGCGGCGATCATGGCGTGCGCGATTTCATCGTCGCGCTCGACGCGGCGACCGGCAAGCTGATCTGGCGCAAATATGTCGTCCCGGCGCCCGGCGAGCGGGGAGCCGAGACCTGGAAAGATCACAACAACGCGTGGCAGACCGGCGGCGGGGCGATGTGGGTCACGGGATCCTACGATCCGGCGTCGAACCAGGTCTTCTGGGGCACGGGCAACCCGGTCCCGATGTACGACCCCTACTATCGGCCTGGCGACAATCTCTTCACCAACAGTCTCATCTCCTGGGATCCCGACACTGGCAACATGAATTGGTACCATCAGTATGTTCCGGGCGACATGTGGGATTACGATGCTGCCGGAACCCACATCCTGATCGATGGAGGGTTGCACAAGATCGTCACGCATTCGCAGCGCAATGGCTTTCTTTACAGCTTCGAGCGAGCCAACGGCCAGACGCTGCTGGCAAAGCCCTATCAAGACACAATCAGCTGGACCAAGGGCATCGATCAAAAGACGGGGCTGCCGATCGACTATGACCCGAACAAGGACGTCCAGGTCTACTCGGGCCTGCAGAACCAGACGCCATCGGATCGCACCAAGAAGCTGTGCCCGTCGCATGATGGCGGCAGCAATTTCTGGTCGGCGTCCTACAGTCGCCGAACTCAGCTCATGTACATTCCGACACGAGCGACCTGCGATGAGATCACGTTGACGCAGGACATCCGCAAGAATGCCAACGGCATCATCAACGGAGCCTCGCGCCGGTACATCGCGCGCAACGAGACCGATATCGTCGTTGCCGATCCATTCACGGGCGAGGTGAAGAACAAGCTTCATATCCCCTATCCCGACAACAGCGCGGCCCTGACGACGGCAGGCGGTCTCCTCATAACCGGCTACACCGATGGGACCGTGGCCGCCTACGACGACGTCAGTCTCGATCTGCTGTGGCGCTTTAACCTCGGCAGCGGCATCAATGCGCCCCCAATGACCTTCGCCGTCGGCGACAAGCAGTATTTGGCCATCCAAACGGGCCTCAACCGCAACGCACTGAACATCAACTCGATGACCCCGGAGCTGCGGGACATGCGCAATCAAACGATGCTGTTCGTTTTCGGTCTCTGAGATCGCGCTCGAACGTCATGGATGCCAAGTGGGCCGGTCGCGGCCCACGCGGCGATCGGCGCTCGCCAAGCGGGAGCGGGCCGCTGGTTCTCCTCGAAGGCCGCGATGCGGACGACCTCCACAACGCGCTCGCTCACCACGCAATCATTTGCCCTTGAGGAATGAAAGGATCAAAGTTACTGCCCGCTCCGGTTGCTCTTCCATAATCCAGTGACCAGAATCCTCGATCACCGCGGCGCGCACATCCGCAGCAGCGAAACCGATTTCGGTGGCGAGACCTAAGCCATAAGAATGATCGCCACCGATTGCCAGCACCGGCATCTTCAGTTTGCCCGCCGCTGCGAGTTGTCGATTGTCGATGGCGTCTTGGGCGAAAGCCGCGAACTGTCCGCTGAACGCGTTATGGATAGCGTGCGGACGCGCATAAAGAGCTGCGTAGTGATCGCGTGTCTGCTCGTCGATCCTCGACGGGTTCGCTGAAAGCTCGTTGTAAAAGCGGTCGAGCAGAATCCGCTCACGTCCCGCCACCAGCCGCTCGACGTCGGGGCCACGGAAGTTGAAGTGCCAAACCTTAGGACTTTTCAATTGATCGTCCCAGTGGCCGATCCCCGGTAGTGGCGCGTCCATCACGACCCATCTCGACACGCGCTGCGGAAACAGCGCTGCAACAGCGTAGCCAACCATGTTGCCGATGTCGTGAGTCACAAGGTCGATGTCTTGGAATCCAAGCTGATCCAGAATCGTGGCGAGGTCCCGAGCCTGGGCGACCTTTTCGTACCCGTCTTCGGGATGGGACGACAGGCCCATTCCGCGCAAGTCGGGAACGATGACTGCGTGGTCTTTGACGAGCGCATCCGCGAGAGGCACCCACATATCGCCGGTGTCGCCGAAGCCATGAAGAAGTAGGACGGCTGGTCCTTTGCCGCCGATCCGAACGTACTGAGTGCCGCTAGTCACCGGCATTTGTTTTGCGCTGAACGCATCAGACCAAGAGCCAACAGTCATGACGATCCTTTCAGACATTGTCGCCGCCGAGAACTCCTGGGCGCGGCTAACGATAAAACCGTGCAAAGGACGGTTTGCGGCGCCAGCTTGCCGAGCTCATCATCCTAGCGCCGCTCGACTTTGCCTTCGGCCAACTATCCGGTGAAAGCGATTTCATCGCTTCGATCGCCGTCCTCGCTGGCTCCGCAGTCCGTCGATGAAAACATCAATGAGCCGCAGCACGCTCTTCTGCCAGCCAGGCTGGTCGTGCATGTAGCACATGCCGACAAGGGCGCGGATGAGGTCTTCGGGGCTGATGTCCTCGCGAATCTCGCCCGCCGCGATCGCGCGGTCCAACAGGCTGCCGACAGCCTTGGTGAGCTGGTCGAATGAATAGGAGAATAGGTCTGAGGGCTTGTAGGCGGCAAGCGCCAGCGCTTCAGACATGCCCTTTTTTGTGGCGACGAACCTGGCATTCGCACGCATCCATTGACGAAGCGCCTCGACGGGTTCCGCCTCATCCTTCAAGCGTTCGGCGAGATCGGCGAGGTGCTGCACCTCGCGGCGATACACGGCCTCGAACAGCGCCTCGCGCGTCGGGAAATGACGGTAGAGCGTGCCGATGCCGACGCCTGCGGTGCGCGCCACGGTTTCGAGGCTCGCCTCCGGGCCACCGGCGCTGAAGACGGTTTTCGCGGCTTCGAGCACCCGGCCACGGTTTCGAACCGCGTCAGCCCGCGGCTTGCGAGATGCCTTTGTTTCCAATGCTTTGCGACCGGCCGGCAAGGTCCACCTTAGAAAAGCGGAGAATCCCTCCGTATCATCTCTTGAAAACCGGAGGAAGCCTCCGTATCTGGGGAGGCGGCGACGCTGACACCAGCACCCGGCTGTCCAAGCACCTGGCTGGTCAACGACGCCCGGCATCGAGGGAACCGCCGCGCGGCGGGAAGCTTTCTGTTTCGCGCTGACATCGCCACCTGCCTCACATCCGCTCTCAAGGAGCATTCGCATGGGTTTTTCGACCACTCTCACCATCAACGGTGCCACGCGGACCGTCGTGCTCGATGATCCGCGGGTCACGCTGCTCGATCTCCTTCGCGAACAACTCAACCTGACAGGGACCAAAAAGGGCTGCGATCGCGGCCAGTGCGGTGCCTGCACCGTCATCGTCGACGGGCGCCGCATCAATTCTTGCCTGGCGCTTGCGGTCAGTCACGACGGTGCCTCGATCCTCACCATCGAGGGCGTGTCGCAGGGTCAGAGACTGCATCCGGTACAGGAGGCGTTCATCGCTCACGACGGCCTGCAATGCGGCTACTGCACGCCGGGACAAATCATGAGCGCCATCGGCCTGATCGAAGAGGGTGAGGCGGGGGATGACCCGGAGCGCATACGCGAAGGCATGAGCGGCAATCTCTGCCGCTGCGGCGCGTACCAGGGAATAACCGACGCGGTGCTCGAGGCACAAAAGGCGCTCGTTGCGGCGAGCCGAAAGGAGGTCGCATGAACAGCTTCGACTATGTCAGGCCGACGACGGTGCGCGAAGCTGTCACGGCCGGTGCACAACCCGGTGCCGCTTATCTTGCCGCCGGCACGAATCTGCTGGATCTCATGAAGGGCGGTGTCACGCGCCCCAGTCGCATCGTTGACCTCTCGCATCTGCCCAATCTCGACGATATCGAGGATCTGCCCGGCGGGGGCCTGCGTATTGGCGCACTGGTTCGTAACGCGGATCTCGCCCATGATCAGAATTTCGCGCGACGCTTTCCGGCTGTGGCGGAGGCGCTGCTGTCGGGTGCTTCCGCGCAGCTTCGCAATGCCGCGACCGTCGGCGGCAATCTCATGCAGCGGACCCGCTGCGCGTATTTCTACGATGTTGCCAGCGCCTGCAACAAACGCAGTCCGGGCGCAGGCTGTGATGCCCGCGGCGGCGACAACCGGCTGCACGCCATAATGGGATGGAGCGAGAGCTGCATCGCGACCCATCCGTCCGATTTTTGCGTCCCACTGATCGCGCTCGACGCTGTTGTCGAGATCGAGGGCCTCTCCGGGCGGCGCGACATTCCACTCGAAGCGTTCCATCGCTTGCCCGGCAACACGCCCGACCGCGAGAATATGCTCGAGCCCGGCGAGATGATCGTTGCCTTACGTTTGCCGGCCGAGGCCGGCCGCTTCTCGGCTCACGCCCGCTACCTCAAGGTTCGTGAACGAACCTCATATGCATTCGCCGTCGTCTCTGCGGCGGCCGCCCTCCGCGTCGAGCAGAATGTGATTGCGGAGGCGCGACTTGCACTCGGCGGCGTAGCCTTGAAGCCATGGCGGGCTCGCGACGCAGAGCGAATTCTTGCCGGCATGCGGACCGATGTGTCGGTCTTCGGTCGTGTTGCTGAGGCAGCGCTCGCCGATGCAAAACCCAGCGGCAACAACGCCTTCAAAATCGAACTGGCGAAAAGGGTCGTGGTGCGGGCGCTCACGCTCGCGGCAGCAGGCACGCCCGAACGCATGCCCGCGCTGCCAGGTTCTCCCTTCGCCACTGCTTCCGGAGTTCTCGCTCATGCCTGATATCGCGCTTTCGCAAATGCCCGCCCACGTTCGCCATGGCTCAAACATCGGGCAACCGCTGACCCGTCGCGAGGGGGTGCTCAAGGTGACCGGTGCCGCCAAGTATGCCGCAGACCGGCATCCACCGGGCATGCTCTATGCGGTGCTGGCCGTGAGCACGATCGCCCGTGGCCGGGTTGCGTTTCTCGACGTCGCGGCGGCCAAAGCTCATGCGGGGGTCGTCGAGGTAATCACGCCTGCCAACCGGCCGCCGCTCGCGCAGGATCCGGACGAGCGAGCAAATCTCTTCATGTTCCGGCTCGATCTGCTGCAAAGCGACCTGGTCCGTTACGCCAACCAGCCCATCGCCATTGTCATTGCAGAAACGCTGGAAGCCGCAACCGAAGGCGCCGCGCTGCTGGCACCACGCTATGAAAACCAGCCGGCACGGGTCGGCCTCGATGCAGGCGAAGCCTTCGTGCCGACTAACGTGGGCCCCGGCTTCCCAGCCGACGAACATCGCGGCGACGTCGGAGCCGGGCTTGCGGCGGCAATTAAGAGCGTTGAGTCGACCTACGAGACAGCGGCTCAATATCACAATCCGATGGAGCCGCACGCGATCGTCGCCGCTTGGGATGGCGATAAGCTCTCAATTGATACGCCGAGCCAAGGTCTCGCGCTTGCGCAAGGACGTCTTGCCGGCCTGTTCGGAATATCGCCCGACAACATCCACATCCGCAGTCCATATCTTGGCGGCGGGTTCGGCTGCAAAGGCCTGATCACAGGGCCGCAGGTTCTCGGCGTTATCGCCGCCCGCGTCGTCGGAAAGCCGGTCAAGCTCGTGTTACGGCGCGAGCAGATGTACGGCCCGGTCGGCCATCGGGCGCCGACACGGCAGACCTTGCGCCTCGGTACCGATCACGAGGGAAAGCTCACAGCGATCGATCATCACACCAAGACGATGTCGAGCACGTACGACGATTTCTTCGAGCCGGCCTCCAACGTCTCGCACACGGTCTACGCGAGCGCCGCCATCGCGACCTCGCACGAGGCGGTTCGCTCCGACATCGGAACGCCGATGTTCATGCGCGCTCCCGGCGAGGCGACAGGTTCGGTCGCGCTTGAAAGTGCGATCGATGAAATGGCGTACGCCTGCAGCATGGATCCGTTAGCGTTTCGCCTCAAGAACTATGCCGAGATCGAGCCGATGTCCGGCAAGCCGTTCTCATCGAAGGCGCTGCGCGAATGCTATCGCCAGGGCGCCGCGCGGTTTGGCTGGGAGCGCCGCACCCTCGCGCCGCGCCAGATGCGCGACCGCGATGGATTTCTGGTTGGCTGGGGTGTCGGCACAGCAACGTTCCCGGCGCTGATGTTCGCCGGCAACGCCAAGGCCATGTTGCGTCAGGACGGCAGCGGCATCGTGGAAATCGGCGCGCATGACATGGGACAGGGCGCTTGGACCGCGCTTGCGCAGATCGCGGCAGATGCTCTCGGCCTCGACATGGATCGGCTCGAGTTTCGCTCCGGCACCTCCGACTTGCCCGATGCCGGCATTGCCGGCGGCTCGGCCCACACGGCGACCGCGGGCGTATCGATCCACAATGCCGGCGCCGATGTGATCGCTCGGCTTGCCGATCTTGCAACGAGGGATGAGCGCTCAGCCCTGTTCGGCGCCGGCAACGCTGGCGTGATCGCGCGTGGCGGCCGCTTATTCCGCCGCGACGACGAGAGTCGGAGCGAGAGCTACGCCGACATCCTTGCCCGTGCCGGCCTCGCCCACATTGAAGGTCACGGCACAGGAGCGGCCGATCCGGCCGCCCAATCGGCCTACGCGATGCACGCGCACGGTGCCGTGTTCGCCGAGGTCAAGGTTGATCCCGATCTTGGGCAGATCCGTGCGACCCGCGTCATCGGCGCTTTTGCCGCCGGCCGCATCATCAATCCTCGCATGGTGCAGAGCCAACTGTCCGGCGGAATGATTTGGGGCGTGTCGTTTGCGCTGCACGAACAGGCGGTCATGGATCTGCGGTCGGGTCGCGTGATGAACGCCAACCTTGCCGAATACCATATTCCGGTGAACGCCGACGTACCGTCGGTCGAAGCGATCCTCGTCGAAGAGGACGATCCCCATGTCAATGCGCTCGGGATCAAGGGCGTGGGCGAAATTGGAGTCACCGGATCGGCGGGTGCTGTTGCCAACGCCGTTTGGCACGCCACCGGAATCCGGGTCCGTCAATTCCCGATCACCCTCGATCGCTTGATCGAGCATCATTAAGCGAAAGGGTGGTGCGGCGCTTGCCGCTTAAAATCGCAGCTTGATGGGGCTTGCTCCAGAGTTTGGGGCAAATCACCACCACCGGAATGGGCATTCGTTCAGCCGCTCGACACCACCGGAGGTCACCCACCAGATATCTTCCCAGCAGGCAGTGCCGAACTCCTTTTTGACAAGCATCGGCTCGAAGCAGAACACCATGTTTTCTTCGAGCGCTTTCGGGTTGCCTGGCGCAAACGAAGGCAGGTCGTGGGTGGCGCACCCGATACCATGTCCCCGGAAATACAAGTACTGCTCGTATCCGGCGTCGCGGGCGATCTCGATACCGATTTCGGCCAGATCGGCAATAATCGCCCCTGGCCGGGCAGCCTTCGTCACTTCCTCGACGATCTGGATCTGGGTCTCCATGAAGCGCAGCTGCTCGGGCGTGGGGTCGCCGCAAACGCGCTGCCGCGAGCAATCGCTGTAGTAGCCCATGTAGCGGCCACCAAGGTCGAGATAGACGATGTCGCCCTCTTTGACTTTGTTTTGGGTCGGCGCGAGGTGTTTGAAACCGGAACGCGGTCCCGCCGCGACGGAAATGGCAAATGCGGGATGCTCCGAACCCGCCTTGAACATCGCGTAGTTTGCCTCCGCCGACAGGTCAAACTCACTCACGCCCGGTCGAACGGCTTCCAAAGCCGCCTGTAGGCCGACATCGGCGAGATGACAGGCCTTGCGCATCACCGCGATCTCGGCGGGACTCTTGATGGCGCGCATGGTGGTGAGGATCGCCGGCGTGTGCTTGACGCTCGCCTCAGGAAACCGCTGCTTCAGGAATTCTTCCAGCGTGCCGACGTTGAACTCGCCGACGAGCCCGATTTTGCTCTTGCCGCCGCCGCTCGCGCTGATGAAATCCTCGACGTGATCGAAGATTGTCACCGGATCGACGCTTCCGGTCACTGTCCGCGGAGCAGCCGCACATCGAACGTCTTCGATCCAGCAATCCTGGATGCCGGAATGCATCGGCTCGCCGTGCATGATCGCATTCGTCGTGAAGCCCGGGTTGCCCACGGCCGGAACGACAATGATGCTTTCGCCTCCGTAGAAGTCCTCGAAATTGCTGAGGTAGCGGATATTGGAGTTGTCCGCGCGATTGCCCACCACGACGACGAAGTCCAAACCGTTCTGCGCCATGTGGGCGCGCAGGCGTTCGATCCGCCGATGATACTCGGATACGTCGAAGGGAAGATTCATCCACGGCAGACGGTCCTCGATCGAATAGGGCACGCGCCCCCAGCCATACGGCATCTCCGGACGATTCCGTGCACCCATATACCCTCTCCTTACTGGATGGCACCGCGGCGCCATTGCTCGATATTCGGGAAACTCATGCAAGTTAGGTACCGGCCGTGCGGCCGCGCCGGACTCACGAGCGGCGCATCCATTCCTCGCTGATCACGTCGATGGTTCCGGCAGCGTGCCCCGTTCCGCGGACTCTGACGTTTCGTCGCCGGCGGAGGTAACCGTGGGACAGGGTCGTCGGTCGAGATTTCATCTGAGCCAATCCAATTCAGTTCACTCATTCTCGCCAACGACAATGTGCGCCTGCGCACATGCGGTTTCACATATTGAAACTGCATTTACAATAACGGTGACATTGGTAAGGATAGCTGTCAATGTGCGCGTCCGAGGCGCGTCGAGGTCATGATAGAGTTCGGCGATATCGCTGATGATCATTGTCAGGACCAGGGACCTACCTGCAATCGGCGCACCACCGCCGCCCGGCAGATATCCATCCTGAAATCTGGCTGTGGAATTTCCTGAGACTAGAGCACCAACCGATGAACGCTATGAACGACACGAGCGCCGCTCTCGAGGTCGGATTCGACATCCCGGCCGCGCCGGGCATGCGCGAAGCCGACATTCAGACGCCTTGCCTGATCCTCGACCTCAATGCCTTGGAGCGCAACATCAAGAAGATGGGTGGCTACGCCAAGGCGCATGGCATGCGCCATCGTGCACACGCCAAGATGCACAAGTCGGTCGACGTGGCGAAGTTGCAGCAGCATCTCGGCGGAGCGATCGGCGTCTGCTGCCAGAAAGTGAGCGAGGCCGAGGTGTTTGCCCGCGGCGGCATCAAGGACATCCTGGTCTCCAATGAAGTCCGCGATCCTTTAAAAATAGACCGGCTCGCGCAGATCCCGAAGCTCGGCGCCCGCACCATTGTCTGTATCGACGACATCGCCAACGTCGCCGAACTGTCGGCGGCGGCGCAGAAGCATGGCACCACACTTGGATGTTTGGTCGAGATCGACTGCGGTGCCGGCCGCTGCGGCGTGACGACGACCGCTGACGTCGTTGCCATCGCCAAAGCAATCGCCGCGGCCCCCGGCCTGAGTTTTACCGGTATCCAGGCCTATCAGGGCGCCATGCAGCACCTGAACAGTTACAGCGACCGCAAGGCCAAGCTCGACGCCGCCATTTCCATGGTGAAGGAGGCCGTCAACGCACTCGAAGCTGCGGGTCTTGCACCCGAACTCGTCTCAGGCGGGGGCACCGGTTCCTACTACTTCGAGAGTGCGTCCAGCGTATACAACGAGTTGCAGTGCGGCTCCTACGCCTTCATGGACGCCGATTACGGCCGCATCCTCGATAAGGCAGGCAATCGTGTCGATGAGGGCGAATGGGAGAATGCGCTGTTCATTCTCACGTCGGTGATGAGCCACGCCAAAGCCGACAAAGCCATTTGCGACGCCGGCCTCAAGGCACAGTCGGTCGACTCCGGCCTGCCCGTCATTTACGGCCGCAGCGACGTGAAATACGTCAAGTGTTCCGACGAGCATGGCGTGATCGAGGACCCGAAAAGTATTCTGAAGGTCGGCGACAAACTCCGACTGGTGCCCGGCCACTGCGATCCGACCTGCAATGTGCACGACTGGTATGTCGGCGTGCGCAACGGCAATGTCGAGTGCGTGTGGCCGATCTCGGCCCGCGGCAAGGGCTACTGAGGCTTCCGCGCGCGCCAGCGTTCTAGTGCAAGCGACAAGCCCCACCGAACGAGGCGACCGCTGCGTATTGCGGCATCACCTCGCGCGGAGGTTCGCCGATTGATCGCCACCTGCGAAAGCGGCCGTCAGATCCAGCCCGGAGCAGCGGCAACGCACTCGATCCCTTCGCTCTCGAGGAAGGGGACACCCCGTGAGGTCGTGGCTACCCTTCCACCCCGTCCGACGACGGTTCCGGACTGCACGATGACTTGGCCGTTGGCGAAGACCCATGTCGGTTTTCGCTGTGTCGGATCGATGACGGCGACATCAGCGTCGGCACTGGACCCGAGATGGCCCTTGCTCTCGAGCCCGAACATACGTGCGGCGTTCAGGCAAGCCTTGCGCACGAAATCATCAAGCGTCAGGGCGCCGAACTCGACGAGAGCCAAGCCCTGTTCGATGGTCTTGTTTCTCGGGATGGCGCCGCCGTCGGTGCTCAATGCGGTCACGACGAACTCGTCATCCTTTCTCGCGAGCGCGATACTGATCGCCGCACCCGGTGGATTGACCGGGAAACTGACGCCGACGTTCGTCTCGTTCGACGTGTAATGGGCAAGTCCGGCCTCCGGCGGCAAGAGCACGGTCTCCCCGTCCTGCGTGCCCTGGATCATGGCCCAACCGGCAAGAATGGCATCGCGCATGCCCGATGCGGTCGTCGGAAAGCCGCCGAGCTTCAGACAGGTTTTGACAACATTGCTCTTCGGCACGTCGCCAACCATCAGCGCGTTGGCGCCATTGATCGTGGCGAGGTATGACTCGGAGCGGGCGCGTGGCGCGCGCACCAACGCCGCGACGGCTCGACTCGCCTCTTCCAGCGGATCGCCGGTATGCTGACCGCGGCAGTACGAATTCACGTGAGCGACGTGGACAGGCAAGCCATCGGCCAGTTCGAGCAGTTCCTCGAGCCCGGTAATATCGCTCCCGGTTTCAGTGGTGCCGGCATGGACCGCGCACCAGCAGCGGACGTCCGCAGCGGCTCGTATTGCAAGCGCGGTCGCCTCGGCAGTGAGCGGATAATGGCCGCCGAGGACCTTCACTCCCAATGCGCCCTGCTCAAGGGAGGTGTTGCAGGCACTCCTCATCTCCTCCTTTTTCGGATCACGGCCTGACACGCTCTCGCCGGGAATCAAGGGAAACACGAAGCCGACGGTGATGCCGGCTCCTCCGGATTTGAGCTGTGAAATCAATGATCGAGACTCCCCCGCCATATCGAGGGCGCACGTCACTCCAGCTCGTGCAAGCATCCGATGACCCTGGGGACCGCCGAAGGGGTCGGAGAGGTGCACGTGCGTATCAACAAGGCCGGGAATTACCAGACAGTCGGTCGCGTCGACAATGAGATCGGTTGGACCGCACGAAAGATTGTCGCCAACCGCATCGACACGCGTCCCTCGAAGTCTGACGTCGTACTTGCCGCGCACGTCATTGGCGGGGTCGATGACCATCCCTCCCCTGATCAATATTCCGTCGTGAGTTATCTTTGATCCCCTTCGAGGCTTGCGCGCGATTATTGACAGGTCGTCGCCCCACTGTCATCGTTATTCTAAACAGCGTTTCAATATATGAAACTTTGATGGCGGGCGTCGGTGGTGTCGTTGACGATGCGGCGGCGAGGATAAGCAAATTGGATTCGACCGATCGTATCCCAGTCCCTGCCGAGCAGGATGGACATCCATCGATTGCGGGTGGTTTGGGATCGGCGGGTTCGCAAACGCTGGCCAAGGGGCTGATGCTCCTCGAATTGGTCGCCGACCGACAAGGCGGATACGGCGTCGGCCTTGTCGAGCTCGCGAGGGAGTTGGGTTGGAATAAGAGTACGACCCATCGTTTGTTGGCGACGCTGGTCGCGCTCGGATATGCGCAGCAGGATCCGGAATCCGGATGGTACCGGATCGGACTAAAGGCATTTCAACTAGGCGCCGCATATTCGCGAGATCTCGACCTGCGGCGCGAGGCGGCGTCGATCCTTATCGATCTGCAGCAGGAGACCAACCAGGGCGTCTCCCTGGTTGTCCTCGACGCGGCGACACGGGAAGTCGTTTACATCGATCGCGTGGAAAGCAGCCATCACCTGCGCATGCACACTCCGATCGGCATGCGGTTTCCCTGGAATTGCACGGCGGCCGGCAAGGCGATCATGGCTTTTCTTCCGGAGATTGAGGCTAAGCCTCTGCTGGCGAGCGAGCTTCCCCGCCGCACCTCGAACTCCATTCACGTCGCCAAAGCTCTGCGGGCACAGTTCTTGCGAGTCAGGGCCGGTGGTTACGCTGCGGACAATGAGGAGAACACCGAGGGTGTTCGCTGTGTCGCCGCGCCGGTCTTTGACTCGGCTGGTCGTGTGATCGGCGCGGTCAGCATTTCTGGCCATTCCGGGCAGATCGCAGTCAAACGGTTTCCCGAGCTGGGGATGGCTGTTCGGAAAGCCGCGGACAGGGTCTCAAGACGGCTTGGTTATAAAGGTGTTTGACTGCGCGTGAAGAGGGCGCCTTGCCGCATGACAATCCGATCTTTCGGCACCCCGAATTGCGAGAGGCTGACATCCTTCGCCTGCCGGCGAAGCACTGTGCTTCGGCGATGCGACGCGCCGCATGCCGATGATCTGCTCGGGAGACACGAAGTTCCTTCGGAAGGAGTGCGGTTATGAATTGAGATAGTCGTGTTACTGCGAAGAACCTTATGCTTCGGGGCTGCGCCCTCGCCGCCGCGCTGAGCGTTCCCTTTTCTGCCGTCTCCGCGCTCGCTCAGAAGGCTTGCCCGGCGGAAATCGGACTTGGCGTCATTGCGCCTCTGACCGGAAGCAAGGCCGAGCAGGGCCAACAATTCACCGAAGGTGCCAAGGTCGCAGTCGACGAGATCAACGCTGCCGGCGGCATCCACGGCAGCAAGTTGCAACTGCAGGCTTTGGACGATCAAGGCCAACCGAACGAGGCCGTCGCCGCGGCCCAGCGCCTCGCATCGAGCAGCAACGTCTTCGCGGTGATCGGCCCGTCGAGCACGGCCTCCTCGTCGGCGGTGATCCCGGTGTTGAGGCGCGCGAAGATTGTAGCGATCTCACCGAGCGCGTCGACGCCATCCCTGGTGACGAAAAACACGCACTTCTACATCATGTCGCTGGACCTCGGCGCCTATGGGCCGCTGGTACCGAAATATGCCGTTGACCGGTTCGGCGCACACAATCTCGCAATCATCCATGTCAAGGATGACTGGGGCGAGGCCGTCACGAAAGTTGAAAAGGAATGGGCTGCGGCCAAAAATATTCCGGTCGTCGCGGACGCGGTCTACACGCAGGGAGACCGCGACTTCAAAGCGCAGCTCACGGTCATGCTGGAGAAGAAGCCGGATGCGCTGATCCTCAATACCCACTACACGGAGGGCGCACTCATCGTCCGCCAGGCGAGACAACTCGGGTTCACCGGGCCGATCGTTGCCCAGGGAACGACTGTCTATCCTCAGTTCATCGAGCTGGCCGGCAGCTCGGCGGCAGGCGTCGTGAGCTGGACGGACTTCCTTTCGACCCTGGAATCCAAGACCGTCATTCAGGCGGACGAGAAATTCAAAAAGGCCATCGGCAAGGAGCCGCTTCAGTACCACATCAGCACCTATGACGCTGTGATGATTCTGAGGAAGGCGCTCCAGACGGTCGGTTGCGATCGCGATAAACTCACGACCGCGGTGGCGGACACCAAGGACTTTCCCGGCATCGTCGGCGAGGTGAGCTTCAATGCCGAAAGGCTGCCCGAGAAGAAGATATTCTGGGTGGAAGTGAAGAATGGTCAGTGGTCGCTGACGGCGGGCGATTAAGGCGCGATGCTCGAACAGCAGATCGTAAACGCAATCGCTCTCGGAAGTGTATACGCCCTGATTGCCGTGGGGTTCTCGCTGGTCTTCAACATTTTGGAGATCATCAATTTCAGCCACGGCAGCTTCGTCATGATGGGCGTATACGTCAGCCTTGCCCTGGGACTCGCCGTCCCAAGGCTCGGCTTCCTCGGCATTGCCCTCATTACTGTCCTGATCATCGCAATTCTCGGCGTTCTGGTAGAGCGCGTGGCTGTCGCGCCGTTGCGCCGCAAGGGAGCCCACCGAGCATTGGCTCTGGTCAGCACGTTGGGAGCCGCCATCATGCTGGAGGCGATTGCCCAACTGATCTGGGGCGCGGACGTGCGCCCTTATCCGCTGTCGCTCCCCGAGGGCGTCGTCACCATCGGGTCGGCGCGCATGACCTACACCGAAGTGGCGATCGTATCGCTTTCGGCGATTCTGATGATCGGTTTGCAGCTGCTGATCCGTTACGCGCGTTGGGGCAAGGCCATTCGCGCGACCGCGCAGAATCCCACGGCCGCGGCCTTGATGGGCATCGATCTCAACCGAACGGTACGCCAAGTCTTTGCCATCGGGGCGGGCTTGGCGGCAGTGGCCGGCATGCTTGTGGGCGCCTATTACAACTATGCCCATCCTTCGATGGGATTTGCGCCGGGAATCAAAGGATTTATCGCGGCGGTGCTCGGTGGGATGGGCAGCGTGCTCGGCGCCGGTCTTGGCGGGATCATTCTCGGCATGGCGGAGGTTTTCGGCGGCAGCTACATCTCGTTCGCATATCGGGACGCAATCGCGTTCGGCATTCTCATCGTCATTTTTCTGGTTCGGCCGCAGGGCATCCTGGGCACGTTGATTCAAGAGAAGGTCTGAGCCGGTGGCGACGGTCGAGCGACCGGAGTTGCCGTCGGACGCGGTTGGCGAGCCTTCGAAAAAGTCTGCTGTTTCGCCCCGGTCGAACAAATTCAGTCTGACATCGCTGCTTGGGCTGACGCCGTGGCTGATACCGATAGCCGTCGCGGGATTGGCGAGCGCGACAAGCGACGGTTATTACCTGCACCTCGTCATTATGTGGGGCATATATTCGATCCTGACGTTGGGCCTCAACGTCGTCATCGGATTCTCCGGACTGCTGGCACTCGGTCAGGCCGCCTTTTACGGCTTCGGCGCCTACGCCAGTGCAATAGCCGTGACGCGATATGGGGTGCCGTATCTCGGCGCGCTCGTGATCGCGGCCGTGATCCCTTTGGTCATCGGGTTGCTTCTGGCCATTCCGTTCATGCGCTTGCGCTTGCGCGGCGTCTATCTCGGGATGGCGACATTCGGATTCGGCGAGATCGCTTTTCTCATCTTTCGTAACTGGGAGGGCATGACGGGTGGATCGCTCGGCATGAGCGCGATCCCGGCGCCCGTGATATTCGGTTACGAGTTCATCGATCAACAGCCCTATGCTTATCTCGTCATCGCGGTGCTGCTGATCGTCATGACCCTAGTGCTGCGCCTCGCCAACACCATGCCGGGGCAAGTCTTGATTGCGGTTCGCGATGACGAGCTGGCAGCGTCCTCCGTCGGGATTCCCACGTTGCGCTACCAGGTGGCGGCATTCGGCTTCGGGGCCGCCCTCGCCGGCATCGCCGGCAGCCTCTTTGCTCACTACATCACCTACCTCAATCCGGAAAACTTCACGTCGAGCATTTCAATCCTGGCACTGACGATGCTTATCGTTGGGGGCCGCGGCAACGTTGTTGGATCACTCTTCGGAGCGGCGCTTCTGGTGGTGCTTCCCGAGGCGTTGCGAGCGCTGCCCGAGATCCGGATCCTGACCTATGGTGCCTTGCTGATGCTGATGGCGACCTTGCGCCCGCAAGGCATCCTCGGCGATCTCCGCTGGGGACAGAACCCGCCGACATGGACCGGGCAGAAGGTGCCGCGTCGTGGTTGAGCACTCAGCCGAGCAAGAAAGCCAATCCAAACACACGCTGCTGACGACGGATGCGCTCACGGTGGCGTTCGGCGGTCTCGTCGCCGTCAATGCGGTGTCGCTGCAGGTTCGCGCCGGGGAGGTGCTCGGCATCATCGGACCGAACGGCGCCGGCAAGACGACGCTTTTCAACGCCCTGACCGGTCTTACCATGCCGACCTCCGGACGGGTGCTGTTTGCCAACCGGGATATCACGAAGCTGCCGAGCTGGAAGCGCGTCAGATTGGGGTTGGCCAGGACGTTCCAAAACCTTCGGCTGTTCCCCGAGATGACGGTCTTTCAGACGGTGCTGATCGGCCGCCAGGCCCGCCGCACCTCCGGACCGGTCGCGCAAATGCTGGGCACGCGTCGCGCGCAAGAGGATGAGCGCGCGTGCCGGGAAAGGGCTTTCGAAGAAGTCGCGTTCGTCGGGCTGGAGAAGAAGATCAATACGGCGGTGAAGCATCTGCCTTATGGCGATCGCCGGCGGGTGGAGATCGCGCGCGCGCTCGCCACGGAACCGCGGCTGCTGCTGCTTGATGAACCCGCGGCGGGCATGAACCCGCAGGAGTGCAACGAACTGCTCGGCGTGATCCAGCGCATCCGCGACCGAAGCTTTACGGTCGTACTGGTCGAGCATCACATGCGCGTGGTCATGGGTGTTTGCGACCGCATCGCGGTTCTCGACCACGGCGCCAAGATTGCGGAGGGCGTACCGGCGGAGATTCGGACCGACCCCAGCGTCATCGAGGCTTACCTCGGGAAGGGAATCCGCGTCCGTGCTCGAGCTTAAGGGCGTAGAGGTTCACTACGGCGAGGTGCACGCGCTGCACGGCGTCAGCATACGCGTCGACGCCGGCGAGACGGTCGTGCTCGTCGGCGCGAACGGCGCGGGAAAGAGCACGACACTGCGCGCCATTTCGTCCCTGGTGCCGTGCTCGAAGGGCGAAATCATTTTCGACGGCCAACGGATCGACAAGCTGGCAGCCCATCGGCTGGTGCAGCTCGGCGTCATCCATGTGCCCGAGGGGCGGCAGGTTTTTCCGCAGATGTCGGTCGGCGAGAACCTCTATCTCGGCGCCTATTTCTGCCATGACTCGCAGGAGCGGAACCGCCGCCTTGATCGGGTGCTGCGGCTCTTTCCCATCCTCTCGACGCGTCGCCATCAGATGGCCGGGACGCTCTCCGGCGGCGAGCAGCAGATGCTCGCCATCGGGCGCGGTCTGATGGCCAATCCCCGATTGCTGATGCTCGACGAGCCATCGCTCGGTCTGGCGCCCGCCCTGGTCGACGGCATCTTCGACGTGCTGATCGAGTTGAACCGAGAGGGCACGACGCTGATGCTGGTCGAACAGAACGCCAATGTGGCGCTGTCGATCGCCGATCGCGGCTACGTGCTGGAGACCGGGACCATCGTGAAACAGGGAATGGCTGCCGACCTGCTCGACGACGAAGAGGTTCGCCAAGCCTATCTCGGCTACTAGGGAGAATGCGCTCGTGACGTTCGCCGGACCAATCCACAGCGAAGATCTCAATGACCTCGTGTTCGCGTTGCTTCGTGCCGCGGGCGCCGACTCCGACGATGCGCGCCTGGTCGCGAAGCAGCTTGTCGATGCCGAGACGCGCGAAAGCCGTGGGCAGGGTTTGATCCGGCTGCGCCCCTACATCAGCTGGCTGCGAAACGGAAAGATCGTGTCGCCCGCCAAGCTCACACTCGAGCGCGAATTCGGAGCGACGCTCTTGCTCGACGCCGGCAACGGCTGGGGTCAGGTCGCCGCAACGCAAGCGATGACGATGTGCGTCGAGCGGGCGCAGCGGCTGGGCGTCTGCCTGGCGCTGCTGCGCAATGCCAATCACATCGGTCGCCTCGGCTACTATGTGGAAGCGGCGGCCGACGCCGGCCTGATCGGCCTCGTCGCATGCTCGGGGCATCCCTCGTCGGCGTGGGTCGCGCCGTGGGGCGGAATCAAGCCCATCTTCGGCACGAATCCGCTCGCGTTCGGCTTTCCGCGCAAGAACGGCCCTCCCGTCGTTGTCGATCTGTCAACGACCCAGGGCGCGCGCGGCCACGTCCTGCTGGCCGCCAAGCTCGGAAAATTGCTGCCGGAGGGATGGGCGTTCGATGCCGCCGGACGTCCGACCCGCGATCCGGCGAAGGCTTTGCCGCCGCATGGCACGCTGGCTCCGCTCGGCGGCCACAAGGGCTACGCCCTCGCGCTTGCGGTGGAGATTTTGTGCGGCGTGCTCAGCGGCATGTGGCCGCCCAGCGGCGGGGCGATTCTCGTCGGCGCCGTCCGTGTCGAAGCCTTTCAGTCGCTCGATGACTACTATCAAAGCCTCGAAAACCTGCTCGACGAAGTCACCTCCGGGCCGACGGCGCCGGACACCGACGCCATCCTGATCCCGGGGCAGGGCAGCGCCCAACGCGGCAAGCACAGTCGCGACCACGGCCTGCAGATCCCCGCCGAGCTCTGGTCCGATATCGTGAGTCTCGCGGGCGATCTCGGGGTCAAGCATCGGTTGATTGCCTGAGCCGCGCCAACCGCGCGGATCGCGCACGCTGGGCATCACGGGGCAGTCCGCGGCCTCGATCCGCCGATCAAGCTCCGGGCTGCCATGATGGGATTTGAGCACCCGGCGCCCGGCCCGTCCTGATCGGGACGTTCGCGCCATGCGTCGGCGTAACAGGCCAGGACCTGCCGATCGCCATGGGCCGCGATCATGAACTCGCGAACGACGTTGAACGCGCGACGTGGATGCGCTGCCGTGCTGAGCGGTGACGAGCGACGCTTCCTTGCAGGCAAGGATCACTGCGCGAACGCGACCCGTCTTTGCCGGCGGCGAACCAGGATGCCGCATTTTTAGGCACCCGTGAGCAGTCTGCAGCAGCGTTGACTCCGGATGGGATCATCTTGCGGAGACACCTATCCATCGCTTACCTGCTAAAGCCAAAGCGTACACCAGACAGGATTGGACAGAAGCACCTTTATCGGCAGCGGCGTCCGTTGCCGGGCATGATGCTGCATCAGGACGGCTCGCGCCACGTCTGGATCGAAGGCCGGCCGCCGATGGACCTGATCGTGACGCTCGATGATGCGACGAGCGAGATCTATTCGATGATCCTGGTTGAGGAGGAAGGCACCGCTTCAACGTTGCGCGCGTTGAGCGAGGTGGTTGCGGCGCACGGCCTGTTCTGCGCGCTCTACACGGACCGCGGCGCCCATTATTTCCACACTCCCAAGGGCGGCGAGAAGGCGTCGCGGACGCACAAGACCCAGGTCGGCCGCGCCCTGGCGCACCTCGGCATCGAGCACATCCCCTCCTACTCGCCCCAGGCCAGAGGCCGCTCGGAGCGAGCCTTCCGCACGTTGCAGGATCGCTTGCCCAAGGAGTTGCGGCTCGTCGGCATCGACGATGTCGAGGCCGCCAACCGCTGGCTGCGCGCGCACTACATCGGCGAATACAACAAGGCCTTTGCAATCGCGCCGGAGCAGGAGGGCAGTGCCTTCGTGCCCGATCGCGCCGAGGCCTGGCGCGAGATTCTCTGTGTCCTCGAGGAGCGCACGGTCGGCAACGACAACACCATCGCCTGGGCCGGGCGACGGCTGCAGCTGCCGCAAAGCCGCCTACGCCCACACTTCGTCAAGGCCCGCGTCCATGTGCACGAATACCCCGACAACAGCGTGAGCGTGTTCCTCGGCCCGCACCGGTTGGCGAGCTACGACTGCCACGGCGCGCTGCTCTCCACCCCGACCGCATCGAGCCTGGCAGCGTGCTCGACCGCGTCAAGGGATGGCCTTCATAGCGCCGCTCGCGTCGACAGGCCGGCGCAACGGCCCCCCTTGACCCGGTCTGCGCTCGCTGCCTCATCACCAGCGCAAGTCGGGACGAAGAAACGGCTTCCAGGTCGAACAAAGAAACCGACTAAGCTTGCCGCCGCCAAAGCCGCCATGTCATGACCCAACCAGCAAGACCGTCCACGCCTTCCGGTCGAGATGGGCGGAACGCCGCCGCCGCCAGCTTGTTGCAATGATTTGCGCCGCCTCTGCACGCACTGCGGCCCGCCTCGATACAACCATACGCCACAACCTCGAAACCTCGCTTCTGTCTTACAAGGGAGTTATATAAACCATGAGAAGTGTTTTCGTTGATCTCGGAGCGAATTCGGGACAGGTTTCCAGAGACTTCGCCATCCAACATCCCAATTTCGAAATATTTTCCGTTGAACCTAATCCAACGTTGATCCCACATATAATGAACTCGTCTCTCGCCGCGAAAAAAGCATTTAACATAATATGGGCTGCGGCTTGGACATACGACGGTACAATTGACTTTTTCCAATCGGGGGCAGATGCCGCCTCTACAGTCGTTCCTGGCAAAGTAGAAATAAACAACTGGCCTCAAATTGATTATTCTAAGCCGCACATTGTTCCATGCTTTGATATTAGTGGTTGGCTTTTGAGATCATTTCAACCGACAGATAATATTGTGCTTAAAATTGATATCGAAGGAGCCGAGTATGCTATTTTATCCAAAATGATTAACGATGGCTCGATTCATCTTGTGAGGCGTCTAATGTGCGAGTGGCATCAAGATCGTTTCCCGCAAATCTCAAACGATGCGCACGAAACACTCCGGACAAAATTAAAAGCTTTGGTTTCAGATTTAGAAGAATGGGGCTAGCATCTCTGTGGAAATAACCAAAATAACTTTACGATCCGAGACCCTTTACATAACTCTTTTCATCTTCTTCGAAAATACCAATTGATAAGATATGATAGCGCTTCTGGAGATGTCTCCGGGAGCACATGTGAGGGGTGAATCATCCAGCTAATAAAAATCAGCTGATCCGGCCGCTCTTTAAGGACTGACTCCATCGCCGATATATTACCTTCAGCCTCTTTTATCCAACTGCCATCCGATAGTTGCGGCTCATTCGCATTAATCATTAAGCCGAATTTGACTGCCCGCTTTGACAATATTTCCTGAAAATCCCGCACCTGTTGATCCCACGATTGGTGCCATAAAAGCTCCACCTGAAAGAAATCCAACGGCCTAGCGGAAGCTTCCTCATACTCTCTCAGCCATTCCTTCAGGTCGTTAGACCAACTCGAGGCCGGCAACGCCGATAGCGGCTCAGCGTCACCCACCTGAATTCTCGGGAATATCGCCCTAATTTCCTTTATACTTGCAGCGACGCCTCTCGCCACGTCACGGATCGCATAGCGGCAGGCTACGGTACTCTTATCGTAATAATGACCATAATAAAGCGGTTCGTCCATTACCAAGTATGCAACGTCACCACCTAATCCCCTTATGCGTTGTGAAATCCGAGTAGCATTTCCCGGCGAAATCATCCCCTCAATGCCATAACCACAGCCGATGCCGGGCAGCACCCCGAGGCCTAGAGCAAGCGATATCTTCCGCTCGCGCAAGAACTGAAATATTTTGCGCAACTCCTCCGGCGGCCCCCGATCAGCAAATTGCTCTCCAATCACGAAGACATTTACTCGCGACGCCGCCTCTTGCCACCGTGCATCCCTTTCAAACATTTCCATAAAATCACTGACGTATATGCGGCCTTGCCGCGGCAGATTATCTGCCGGAGCAAACCATATCGACTGAGAGCTGCATGGCCCAGCAGAAAATGTGAAGATTCCAATCATCGAAATAAATAGCCACCATTTCATTTTAACACTTCTTCCCTGAAGTTGTCACAAATTAAAAAGCGACGCTTATTTCCAGCGGCACCTCCATAAGGTCGCCTTGGAAATGTTGCGAAGAGTAAAAGCCATTGTTTTGGGTAGCTGTATCGCTAAACGTTTTAACTAGGTCAGAGAATGCGAATTCTACAATACCTCGCGAAGCTAATAAATTTAATGGATCAAGAAATGCCTCGCGGACAAATTGCGGATATTCGTATCTCGCATGAGCCCCGTGACGCGCTACCAGTGAGCTTTCAGCCCAACGCATTTCTTTGGTCAACTTATGACGATGAAAAGCGATCGAATAGTCCATGTATTTCAAATGAAATAAAAATAGATGTTGATCGATATTGATAGGCTTGGTTGAGGCGTGAAATCCAGTGGTCCACGTCATAGGTTCTTTCGCGATAACCGGTTTACACATACTTGATGAAAATCGACATATGCGTCTCTGTTCCAGAATCGGCTTATCTAAAGATAGCGGCAACTGATTATTGATTATATGAATAATATTAAGTCCGACCGGAGCGACATATGTATGTGGCATCGTCTCCAAATATTCATATAAGCTTTTATAAAGTCTCAAATCGGGAACTATGATCTCGTCACAATCCGTAATACACCGTATCAAAATACTGCAAAAGCGCAGACTGAAACGATGCCATGAATACGCAGCGTTTATGCTCGTCAAGTTCTGCGCGTGGAAGGACAATTTTATTGACGTCACCTAATATTGACGTGGAGCTATCATTCGAGCTATGGTCGATAACGAATAAGTTGTTTTCTCCAAAGATGGCTGCATAATAACGCAGCCAAATCGGCAAATTAATAAACTCATTATAGACAAAAGTTACTACGGCGGCCCTCATTATTCAATTACCCCACTAGAAGAGTTATCTGGGCTCCTGGCGACGACGATCGGTTGATATCACTGCTTAGCAGGGGCTGTGGCTGTAAATTGATGAAGTGTAAAAGCCCGTGAGGTTATGGTCACAGAACCGGGTCTCTAACCGCTCTGAAAATAGGGGTGATGAATACTTCAAGCAATAGTGGGTCACAACGCTTTTGCGCGACCTAGCAACGGAAATAGGTTTTCCGCCGTGGGCAAGGTCCGCATGCCAAATGAGGGCATCGCCACGTTTGGGTATGAAAACGCGTTCTTGCAACCCCATTTCATCCGCGCGCTTCGGTAAGCTTGCGACGTGTTCGTGCACCATCGCACCCGCGTCCGCGAGGGGGAGGCCCGTACGCGTTGCCTCATTCACGTTCTTAAACTTTCCATTATATAGGAAATCCGGAAACCGATGACTGCCAGGGTAGTAAAAAAGCTCTCCCGCCCCAGCGCTTGCGTCTTCTAATGCGATCCAAGATGCAGCGAACCCTCGTTGCTGGGTGTAAGGGACATAGGCCGAGTCTTGGTGGGCCTCCTGAGCTGACCCCCTGTAGAACCCCAGGGTCTGCGACACAAAGGGCTTGCATTCAAAAATCAGGCCCAGAAAAGCCGCCACTTGCTTTGAAAAAATCAAGTCCCTAACGGCACTCAAAAACCAATGCAGGTCAAGCGCCTTTGCGGGAAGGTCGTTAAATTCTGGTCGCCAAGCCGTATGATCCTTTGTAACATCGTTGCATTCAAATTTTAACTGTTCGAACCCGCCGGAATAGGCTTTATCGAAATCTCCAAGTGCTCGCGCTACGCATTCGTCATCAACCGCAAATTCGATGATAAGATAGCCATTTTCTATAAAGAAACGAAGCCTTTCGGCATCCTTTTGGGTGATAAGGCCAATGTCTGCACGGCCGGCTACAATATCCTGGGCGTTGGGTTGATCAATCCAAAGTCCGCCGAAGCGGGAGGGGATCGCGGCCGGATTGTCCGGCCGAAGCGCATTCTGATGCGGAATATAGCCTCTATGACGGCCCACTGTCTCGTAATGCTCTTGAAGGCTTCGAGCCTTGCCGCTTTCAACCTCGAGAACGGCGAGCGGGTACGAGCGTGCGTACCATGGCTCGTCAAATATGTAGCCCTTTCTACCTTCGTCGCGACCGTGAACCAGGAAATGACTTAGCGCGTTTGATAAGTTGCCACTCTTTATGGCTTGGGCGATGTCGGGATACATCGCCAGGTAGTCTGCTTCGACGAAATTGTCCGCAGCGCTTATCATGGCCTTGGCTCCCAATGGTCAGCGCTGATTTTTAGCAGAGCGCGAAGATGCTGGCAAACCGCTTCGGATAACAAATTAAGCCCTTGCCAATACAGCAATTCCCAAGAGCCTCGCATCGGTGGCGCTGCGTTGAGGTGCAGGGCAACTAAGCCTCACCTCTCTTATAGGCGCCGTTCCCGCGGAGACCGCGGAGATCGCGCGTCCATGATCTTGTATGCTAATCGTTTTTGCCACCTCGCGACCGTCAACAAGTATCTTCGAAGCCTCCGCATATCCAGATTGTATTTCCATGATAAAAGGTACCGACAGGCGCAGCACCAAGGGTTCACCCGCTATCTGCCAAGACATCTCTTGCTTCGCGCTCCAGCGGAACCTGTAAGTATCGCCCTCTGCGCTATGCCAGTCTGGATTAGGTTCATCCGGTGCATAGAGGCAGACATCATCGAAAGAGGGTCGTTCGTCACAATTAAAGCCCGCGGAACCGACGGCCTGTCCCCTCATCATCACGTGAAATTCATCATTTATTCCGGGACTTACCGCCAAGCCGAACTTTTTAGCGAGTGCGACAAGTGATCGGTGCGAATGAATAGAGACATGACCATTTCTCGGACCGATATACCACCATGACCCCCTCGATTGGCTTATGTTATCGGGCTGTAGTGCTGTGGTCAAAACGATGATGCTGTCATCATTGGCAAATGATAGTATCTCTTCCATCGTATTCAACGGTGCGGGGCTATGTTCAAGCACCTCAATGCTCGTGATGATATCGAACGTACCATCTGGCCGTCGTGGATGTGAAAACGGATCGTAACTCTCAACATGCTCAAATCCAAGAGATCTCAGTAGACTTGCAAATTCTCCGGTTCCTGAGCCATAATCTAGAACGCGCATATTTTTGGTGGCTGGAAACGCTCTCGCGAAGGATTGAGCCATGGCCTTAGGACGGATATTGTTATACTCGCCGTCAACTTTAATATAGTCGTCGTTATAGATCCTTCTCGAAAACTCTTCCTTTGACCAATTGTCGAAGTGCCGTGTAAAGATGAAGCCACATCTTATGCAACGATGATAATAAACAGGAATACCCGACAGCCCGAAGAAATAAGGGACAAGCTCTGAGCAGAATTTGGTCTCATCAACTACGTCAAAACTCTCGGACGCCCCATCGCAAAGTTTGCATATCCCAGTAAAATTATACCCTAACGCAAGTCGCATAAAGATGATCTCCAGCATATCGAATGCGCGTCACTCCGCGAAGGAGTCAGTGCAAATCCCGATAGTTGAATATTGATAAAAAGTCGGCACAATTCAATTCAACCGTTGCTACTTCGGCTGCCGATAACTCGAATTTCCATCGGCCAACCGAAGCCGACGGTGATAAGCTTGTCGAATGCTCAGTGAATAAATGCATCTCTCGTCCGGTCCGATCCTCAGACGATATCGGTACACCCAAAAAGGAAGACAAAGCATCGTAGGTTGATCTTTCCTTACAAAGCATCTTTTCGTAATGGATAAAAAATATGTCGGTGGCATCTCGATTATATAATGAAATCAGCGCTTCGCATGCAGATCGCACTTGGTCTAATGCCGTCTGCTGGTCTGATTTAAAATAATGCCGATGCGAGCAATATAAGTCGCGGGGGTCTCGAAGCAAGATTAGCTCTTTGACGGAGCCAAAGGCGTATCGAGCGAAGTCACGAGGCCAGGAGTGGAGGCTATTCGATTTTTCTGCAAAGTAGAGAGCGTCATATTTGCGCTGATCTTCGCAGAGAGTGAGATAGAACTCATTGGTCAACTTCCGCAGCAAGGATGCCAAGTGGCTTGGAACGAAATTTTTGAAGAATTGGTCGAAAGCATCAACGGTCAGAAAGGTGGTACGATAGCTGTCGTGAAAAAATGGATTTGACCCAACCAGAGTTCCTGTTCCTTCCAAAGCATCGGGGTGCGTAGAGTGCTGATGATCTCCAGGCGCGGTCAACACATTGTAAACAGTGGCATAATAAGATAGCATTCGTAATTCGAAAGGATAGAGTTCGCCGCCGACAATGAAAACGCTTTCTAAAAGGCGGTTCATAAGCAATGTCGTTCCCGATCGACCAAGCGCAGTCACCAATATCGGCGTTAATCTGCGTGTCTCATCGAGCGCAGGAATTGCTGATTCGCCGTTGGGTAGTAAAGTGCCCGTTTGAGAGAACCGTACCGATATTTGAAATGGCTTTTCGAGTGCCAGCGGAGGGGAAAATCGATATAAAAATCCATGTTCTCCAGTTCCGAAAGTGCCCAATTGTTGAAGGTCTTCTCGCATGATGTCACATGAAACGCGCGCATAATTGCGCCCATCAACGGATATTATGACCTCTACGAACGAATTGATCGAACTCGTTGTCGGCCGCCCATCCGGAGACAAAGTCACGACCGATCCGATCAACATAACCTATAAGCATCGCTGCAACCTTCTGACAAAGCGCTTCCGGGTTAACGAATGCTCGCCAGGAGTGGTGCTGCGCAGGGACTTCGAACAGTTCCGGTCAAACGCATTCTTGGCGCTTCTGATTCTTGGACGGGTTGATCAAACGTTTCAAGCCGTTAAGTCGGCGGCTGTCTATTGGCTTACATAATCTGGCCCCATCTATGCAAGGCTGTACTACCTCTGATAGTGTGCGGATAGAGAGAGTTCTATGAGCCCGTCCGTGGCCGCTGAAGCGATTTCCAATTCTGCTGGGTCGCAGATCTTGCTCAAGGTTGACACACCTAGGCGCCTCTTTCCGCAGCAAGAGGTCGCTATCACAGGTTGGGCGCTGGCGTCCGAGCCAATCCGAAACATCATTGTGAAGATTGGTGGCAATACGAAATTTGCGCATTTTGGTCTTTATCGTCACGATTTGGCCGTGGCGTTTCCGGAGCGAAAGGAGGTAGCGAGCTCGGGATTTATATGCACGTTTCAGGCCGAGGACAGCGCCGCCGGGACGATGATTGAGGTGACCGCGCAAACTCGTAGCGGGAAGGAACACACGGCCGAAGTCCCGCTTCCGACTGAGTCGACGCCTGATCCAGCTGAGCTTGGCAGTGGCGTCCCTCAATCTCCGAGGAGCGCCCACGCGGCCATGGAGCTTAACGTTGATCAAGCCACCATCGACCGGGCGGGGCTGCTGAGAATCGGCGGCTGGGTGGTTGCCCATTCTTCGGTCGAGACTGTCGAAATTCGCGTCAACGAAGAGCTGATCGGTACTGCTCAATATGGGCTGGAGCGCGAGGATGTCGCGCGGGCATGGCCGAGCTACGGGAACGCGGCCAATTCCGGGTTCCGCCTGGTCACGGACGGCAGCGGCTTCCCCGACGCCATCGAGGTCACGGTGCGGGCGCGGGCGTTCGGCGGCATCTTTCGCGAAACGACGATTCCCGTTCGGCGCAAGGTGCCGGCGCAGTCGCGGCCGGTGAAGGAACAGCACGAGCTCACCTTTGACGAGGCGTTGCTGACGACGGCCGGCAAGCTGCATTTAGCCGGATGGGCCGTGTCCAGCGCGGGCATCGCCGAAATCCGGGTGGTGTTCGAAGGCGAGGTGGTCGGGCGCGCCGACTATGGCCGGGAGCGCCCGGATGTCGGCAACAAGTTTCCCCGACTGCCCCAATCGCGGCAATCCGGCTTTGCGTTCGCGGGCGCCGTCGAGCCCGGCCGGCTCCGGGCCGAGCATGTTCTGAGCCTCGATGTGGAACTGGCCGGGGGGGACGTAAAGCGCTTCAACGTCGCGGTGGCGCCGACCGCGGCCGAAACGGAGCCGTCGGCCGCGGCGGAGGCCGGAGCGCCGGACGTACTGTTTCACATCGACGAGCCCGAAATCGCGCACGGCGCCGTCGCGCAGGTGGTGAAGGGCAACCTGCAAATCGGCGGGTGGGCGGTTTCGCGCGACGGCATCGAGGATATCGAGGTCGAGTTGCAGGGCGCCGCCGTCGGCAAGGCCTTCCATGGGATGCCGCGCAAGGACGTCAGCCAGGCGCTCCCCGACATTCCCGGCGCGCTGCGCAGCGGCTTCGGCTTTTCGCTGCCGCGCCGCGCCATGAGCGAAGGCACGCAGACGGTCGCGCTGCGCTTCCGTACCAGGAACGGAAGCGAGCGCCGGATCGGCTTCACCATCACGGTTGCCGGGGGAGAGGAGCAGGAGGGGCCATGGTCGCTCCGCCGCAAGATGCCGGCGGCAGAGCGGCTGGTCGCCGACAAGCTGATCGAGAAGCTGCCGCCAACTATCTTCGAGATTTGGCTCAACGCCACGGACGCGGCGGCGGCGAGCCTACGCGCGACACTGGAGTCACTTGAGCAGCAGGTGTGGCCCAATTGGCGGGTGCGGATCCATGGCAACGACGCCGGACGCGCGGAGGTTACCGCGCTGGTCGAAGCCGAATTTGCGTCGCTTGCCGAACAAATAATCCTGACATCGGAAACGGTTAAGCAAAAGGGCGCAAAGCGCGAGGCCGACCTGTGGGTGATGCCCATCGAGGCCGGCGACCTCCTCTCCTGCGATGCGCTCATGGAATTTGCAATTCACGCGGCAACGCATGGCGAGGCCAATTTCGTCTACGCCGACGAGCGGCGCCCGAACCCCGCGTCGCAGCGCATGGAGGCATTCTTCAAGCCGGCCTGGTCGCCGGACCTGCTCATGTCCACGAACTACATCGGCCGGCCGTGGTGCGCCCAGGCCAGCGTGCTGCGAAACGCCAAGATTTCCATCGAAGGGTCGCAATATCGCGGCCAGTACGACAGCGTGCTTCGCTGCACCGAGCGCGGCAAGGGTATCGTGCGCATTCCCAAGGTTCTGGGCGAGCGGGGACCGGTCGCCGAGCCGTTGCGCAGCGAGGTCCAGGCCCTGGCGCGCGCGAACCAGCGGCGAAAGTACGACGCCGCCGTCAAGCCGGGCCGGATCGCGCACACCTACCGCGTCGAGCGCAAGCGCGCGCCCGAGGGGCTCGTGTCGATCATCATCCCGACCTGCGCGGCGCGGGGCCTGATCAAGACCTGCCTCGAAAGCATCCGCGCGCTGTCAACCTACAAGGACATCGAAATCATCTGCGTCGACAATATTCTCGACGAACAGAGCGAATGGAAGCCGTGGCTGCGCGAAAATTGCGACGTGGTCGTCGAAATCCTCGAGCCGTTCAACTGGTCGCGCTTCAATAACATTGCGGCGGAGGAAGCGGCGGGATCGTATCTGCTGTTTCTCAACGACGACATCGAGGTCGTCCAGTCGGCTTGGCTCGAAGTCCTGATGGAGCAGGCGTCACGGCCGGAGGTTGGGGTTGTCGGTCCGCAGCTGCTCTATCCGGACCGGAAGGTGCAGCATGCCGGCCAGTTTCTGGTCGGCGGCGGCCTCGCCCGCCATGCCTTTCGGTTTTGCGACGAAAATGACCCCGGCTATTTCGGCCTGGCATTGACCCAGCGGAATGTCATCGCGGTAACTGGCGCCTGCCTCCTTGTCAGAAAAGAAGTTTTCCAGCAGGTCGGTGGGTTTGAAGAAGCGCATGCCATCGTCAACAACGATCTGGATTTTTGTCTGAAAGCCGGAGCGGCAGGCTACTGGAATATCTATTCGCCGTTTGCGACGCTGATCCATCATGAGCTGGCAAGCCGTCATAGCCTTAAAGACGTCCACGATGTCGAAAGCTTCGAAAACCGATGGTCGAGCGTTGCTGCTTCGGGCGATCCTTTTTTCCATCCGAATCTTATCGAAAAATCATGATGCTTATCAAATCGAGGCCGAACCGACGAAGATCGTTCACAGCGGCCACCCGATGTATATCGCCAAGGATGTGCGGCGCATTCTTGCGGTCAAGGTCGACCACATTGGCGATTTCCTGACGGCATTTCCGGCGTTACAGCGGCTGAAGGAGCACTTTCCGGCGGCGCAATTGTACGTGCTCGCGTCACCGGCTGCGCGCCAGCTCGCCAACTTAGAGCCGGCGATCGACGAGCTTATCCCATTCGAATTTTTTCATGCACGTTCGGGACTCGGTCAGAAAGAGGTCAGTGAGAGCGACCTTCTCGCGCTCAAGGAAAAGTTGGCTCCGCTGAAATTTGATATCGCGATCGATCTTCGCAAACATTTCGACACGCGAAAGCTGCTCCAATATACTGGCGCGGGATTTACTGCTGGGTTCGAGTGGCGCAATCAATTTCCCTGGCTCAATCTCGCGCTCAACTGGGAAGGGGATGAAGGTTTCATCGCCAAGCGCACCCATGTGTCGGATGACCTGGTAAACCTCGTCGACGCGGTCGCGAGCGTGGGACGCGTTAACCGAGAAATCATCCGCAAAACGCCAGAGTGGAAAAAGCAGCAAATCGAAGTTATCGCCGATCTCCGCAAGGGAGGCCTTTATAAGCGGCCGGTCGTATGTATCCACCCCGCTTCGGGAACCGAAATGCGCCAGTGGCCTCCGGAGAACTTTTCGGCCTTGATCGATCTGCTGATCGACTCCGCAGACATCAATGTCGCGGTGATCGGCGGCCCGGACGAGCGGGCATTAAGCGAGAAAGTTATCGCCAAGGTCGCCGGCAAGGAGCGGGTAATCTCTCTCGTCGGCCGATTGAAGCTTGCGGAACTGCCTTACTTCATCGAGACCTGCGCGCTATTCGTGGGTAACAATAGCGGCCCCAAGCACATCGCGGCGGCTGTTGGCGTTCCGACGGTCGGCATCCATTCCGGCGTGGTCGATCCCCGGGAGTGGGGACCACTCGGGGAGATCGGCGTCGCGGTCAAGCGGGAGATGACGTGCGCGCCTTGCTATCTCGCGAGGCGGGAGGATTGCCATCGAGGTTTAGCTTGCGTTTCCGGATTGCCGGCCTCAGACGTGTTGCCGATCTGCCAAACATTTCTGGCACTGGACCGAGGCATCGTGGCGGGGGCATAGATTTTGCAGGACGAGGGTATTCTCAAACGAAGTAAGAAATCACCGGTTTTTGCGTCAGAGGACAACCGATGAGCGGACCTTACATGAACTCGCAAGGTGCTAACCGAGGCAAGTCAGCATACGTGGTGCCGTTTCGCGTTGTCATGGAGAGCATCGGTGTTACACTAAACCCGCCGCCGCCGGAAGTCCGGCTTTCGGAGGCCAACCTTACGACGCTGATCAAGTCCCTCCTGCGCGGCATATCCGTCGACGAGGCATGGTATCGCCGAACCTATCCGGATGTCGAACAAGCAATAAAGGACGGAACGTTCAGATCCGCGAAGCATCATTTTGTAGAGGAAGGTTATTTCGAAGGCCGCCGCCCAGGTGCGGTTGTTGTTGATGAGCATTGGTACATGTCGACCTATCAAGATGTGGCCGAAGGCATTGAAGCCGGAGATTTGGCCTCCTGCCAGGAGCATTTTGAGATGCATGGCGAAGCTGAAGGACGGTTGCCGCGAGAGTATTGAATTTATTGGTATTAATCGTCCGGCGGTCGCGCGTGCTTCCCTGTTCCGCAACCTCCCCTTCCCTGCTTCCGCCGCCAGGGAAAGCGCCGTAACCATTTGAGCGGCAAGATCGATTGAGGCCGGCCGGGCACCGAAGACCCCAAAAAAAGGATTTTCCCTGTTATTTTCCCTGTTCTCAGGGAAAGTTTCGCCGGCCGTGAAGGGAGCCGCGATCGCGGCTGTCACCATCGCGAGGGCGGCGACACATCCTGCCGACGCAGCCGCGCCGCGCCGCCGCGGATGCGGATCGCCACCTCGGGCATTTCGACCCGCGAAAGGCGACGGCAGCGCGCGCGGTTGGCGCCTGGTTGGCGCCTGGTTGGCCCTTGGCAGCCGCCGCTCAAACGGGCATCCTGCGCGTCAAAATCGCGGCCTGCCGGCGTAACGCGATCAAGGATGGGAGGAAGTTGTTGCACGAGCGAAACTTGATCGCAGCCGCCATGGTGACGGCCGCGATGTCGTTCATGCCCTGCGGGGCAACGCGCGCATTCGACGACGCGCTCTATCCCCCGCTGGACGGCCAGTGGACCAGGGCGGACGTTCCGGGGGGCGTCGGACCGCCGCCCTTCGATCCGGCCAAGCCGCCGGGCCGCGGGCAGCAGGCGCCGCTGACGGCGGAATATCAGGCGAAATTCGAGGCCAACCTCGCCGAGCACGCCGCCAGCGGGGTGGGCGATGTCGTGTCGGCGACCTGCGTCGCGCCCGGAATGCCGATGATGATGCAGGCCTACGAGCCGATGCAGATCATCGTGCTGCCGGAGACCACCTACATCCTCATCGACCACATCCACGAAAGTCATCGCAGGATCTTCACCGACGGGCGCGCGTGGCCGCCGACGGTTCGTGCGACCTACACCGGCTATTCCATCGGAAGATGGGTCGACGAAAACGGCGACGGCCGGTTCGACGTGCTCGAAGCGGAAACCCGTTATTTCAAGGGACCGCGCGTGTTCGACAGCAGCGGCATTCCGCTCCACGACGACGACGAGAGCGTCATCAAGGAGCGCATCTATCTCGACAGGGCCGACCGCAATCTTCTCCACGATGAGATCACCGTTTTCGACCATGCCTTGACGCGCCCTTGGACGGTGACGAAGAGCTACCGGCGCAGCCTCGATCCGCATCCCGATTGGTCCGAATATATTTGCATCGAACGCAATCCGTTCGTGCAGGTCGGAGATCAGTTCTACAAAGTCAGCCCGGACGGCTTCCTGATGCCGACGACGCCAACCCAGGAGCCGCCCGATCTGAGATATTTCAGCCAACCGAAGAAATAACGCGAAGATGTCGGCGCGGGGTGCGCTTGGTGGGAGATGACGATGGTGGCTCGAAGCTCGATTGGTGCCGTCACGCTGGCCGCGGCGCTGTGCGCGACAATCGGCGGGGCGTTTGCATTCGATGACTCCAAATTCCCGAATTGGAAGGGCGCGTGGCGCCGCGTGGCCGTGCCGGGGATCACCGGACAGCCGTCATACGATCCGGCCAAGCGCGGAGGCGCCGCCCAGCAAGCGCCGTTGACGGCGGAATATCAGGCCGTCTTTGCCGCCAACGTGAAAGAGCAAGCCGGCGGCGGACAGGGCACCGACCCGACCTACATCTGTCTCTCGCCGGGCATGCCGCGCGTCATGACCACGTTCGCCCCGTTCGAGATCGTGGTGACGCCGCAGATGACGAACTTCCTGATCCAGCACATTCACGACTCCCGCCGAATCTTCACCGACGGACGAGAGTGGCCGGCGAACATCGAGCCCTCATTCGTCGGCTATTCGATCGGTCGATGGATCGATACCGACGGCGACGGCCGCTACGACGTGCTTGAAGTCGAGACACGCGGATTGAAGGGGCCCCGTTCCTATGACCCGGCGGGCCTCCCGCTTCACGCCGACAATCAGAGCATCTTCAAGGAGCGCATCTACTCCGACAAGTCTGATCCGAACATCCTCTACGATGAGATAACAACGATCGATCATGCGCTGACACGGCCATGGACCGCGACCAAGACCTATGCTCGCCTGCCGATCAAACAGCCGGAATGGCAAGAGGAAGTCTGCGGCGAAGGCAATCACGACATTGAAATAGGCAAGGAAGGCTATTTCCTGAGCGGCGACGGCTATCTGATGCCGACCAAAAAGGGCCAGGCGCCGCCTGATCTGCGATATTTCAAGCAGATTGCGAAGTAACCGCCGTCCGGTTTTGGAAAATTGGCCTTGTAATGCGCCGGGGCGAGCGAGCGATAGCGCCTCGCGCTACGCCGCCTGGTTCATCGCCCGCGGCTTCGTGACGTATTCGTTGACGATCACATCCGAGGGGTCAGTCTCTCGCAGAACGACATCATAGCTCCAGAGATCTGCAAGATGCTGGAGTACCCGCTTCGCGTCTTTCTCCTCGAGCCGGCAGCCGTTGACCACCGCATGGCGCAGGATCAGGCGGCGATCGCCTTCCAGGTCGACATCGACGACTTCGATATTGGGTTCGGTCCAGCCGACATCATATTGGCGGGCGAGCTGGCGACGGATGCGATGATAGCCGCGCTCGTTGTGGATCGACGCCACCTTGATCCCTTCCTCGTATGACGGGTCGTCGCACAGCTGGAACAATCGCAGCTGCCGCATCAGACGCGGGCTCAGGAATTGGCTGATGAAACTCTCGTCGCGATAGTTCGCCCAGACATCGCGCAAGACCGCCATTGCGTCGTTGCGGCCGGCAATCGCCGGAAACCATTCGCGATCCTCGTCATCGGGTTCGCTGACGATCCTCTCCAGGTCCTGCATCATCGCGAAGCCGAGCGCGTAAGGATTGAAGCCGGAAAATCGCGGATCGTCGTAGCCCGGCTGAAACACGACATTGGTGTGGGACTGAAGGAATTCGAGGAAATTTCCTTCACTGATGGCGCCTTGCTCGTAGAGCCTGTTCATAATCCGATAATGAACGTAGGTCGCGGTGCCTTCGTTCATCACCTTGGTCTGTCCCTGAGGGTAGAAATATTGGGCAACGTGACGGACGATCCTCAAGAGCTCGCGTTGCCAGGATTGCAGGCGCGGCGCCGACTTCTCGAGAAAATAGAGAATGTTGTCTTGCGGCAGTCCGAGCAAGGCGCGACGCCGTTCGACGTTTAGCTCCGACGCGCTTTTGGAGGCCTTGGTCGGCACCGTCCGCCACAAATCGTTGAACATCCGCTCTTCATGCTCGCGTCGTTCCCGTTCGCGCTTTTCCTCCTGAGCGAGATCGAGCCTCTTCTTGCCCTGGTGACGGTGGACGCCGTGCGACATGAGGGCATGGGCGGCATCGAGGGTCCGCTCCACGGCCGCCGTTCCGTAGCGATGCTCGCAGCTTGCGATGTAGCCCTTGGCGAAGTTCAGATAATCGAGAATTCCATTGGCATCGGTCCAGACTTTGAACAGGTAATTGTTCTTGAAAAAGTGATTATGGCCGAAGGCGGCATGAGCAATGACGAGCGTCTGCATGGTCGCGGTGTTCTCCTCCATCAGGTAGGAGATGCACGGCGAACTGTTGATGACGATCTCGTAGGCAAGGCCCCTCAAGCCCTTGCGGTAAAGCGCTTCGTGCTGGGCGAAATGCTTGCCGAACGACCAATGCTTGTAAAACAGCGGCATCCCGATCGAGGAATAGGCATCGAGCATCTGCTCTGCCGTGATGACCTCGATTTGGTTCGGGTAGACATCGAGCCCCAGCTCATTGAGAGCAACCGATTCGCACGCGTCATGGATTCGCTGCAGCGTGTCGAAATTCCAGTCAGCACCGTCAAAGAGCCGCTGCACGGTTGTCATGAGCCGACCCTGCTGCGCGGTTGCCGCCGCTGGAAGAGATCATGAAACACCGGAAAGATCTCGCTGCGGCGGCTCACCCGCCGCATCGAAAGCGGCGCCCCCTCGGAGCATAGCCGTTCGTACTGGTCCCAAAGGGAGGAGGTTGATCTCGAACTGCTCTCCTGATCGGCAACCTCGAGGTAGGCAAAATATTGACAGACCGGAAGGATATGTCTCGTCAGCAGCCGCTCCGTCTCCTCCGCGTCGCCATAGGCATTGTCGCCATCGGAAGCCTGGGCCGCGTAGATGTTCCAGTCAGCGATCCGATAGCGCGCCGCGACGATCTGTTGCATCGCCTCGAGTGCGCTTGAGACCAAGGTGCCGCCGGTGGCCGGACTGTGAAAGAACGTCTCTTCGTCCACTTCTTCGGCGCGATCGGTGTGCCGGATGAACACGATCTCCACGTGGCGGTATTGCCGCGTGAGGAAAATGTAGAGAAGCATATAGAAACGCTTCGCCAGGTCCTTCATGTGCTCCGACATGGAGCCGGAAACGTCCATCAGGCAGAACATCACCGCGCGCGCGACCGGTTTCGGGACGTTCTCGAAGCGACGATAGCGGATGTCGATCGGGTCGATATAGGGAATACACTTCAGCTTTTTCCCGAACGACTCGATGGTGGCCTGAATGCGGGCGCGATCCTCTTCGTTCTCGCACTGCGCCAGCTCCGCCTCCAGCGCTTCGATCGCCTCCGGCTTCGGCCGACCGAGGGCCACGCGCCGCGCCATCGCAAGCCGCATCGTACGGCTCACCGAGATATTGGCAGGCGATCCCGAGACGGCATAGCCCGCGCGACGAAGTCCCTCATGGTCGGTTTCGGCAAGGCGCCGCTTTGCGAGATCGGGCAACTCCAGATCATCGAGGAAGAGGTCGACAAACTCTTCACGGCTGAGGACGAAGCGAAAGGAGTCTTCCGCGTCGCCCTCGCCCGCGTCCCGCGATTTGCCGCCGCCGCTCGGCGGACGCGGAATGATGTCGCCTTCGATAAATTCCTTGTTCCCCGGCAGGACCTGCTCTCGCATTCCGCCCGAGCCTCGCCGCAACCGAGGCTCGTCCATGCCGTCGAGCGGAATGGAAACTTCGCCGCCGTTGAGAACATCCTCGATATTGCGATCCTGAGAGGACTTCTTGACCGCCTTCTGCACCAGCGCCTTGGCCCGGCGTAGAAACCGCTGGCGGTTCTCGAGACTTTTTCCGCGCGGATTAAGACGGCGGTCAATGATGAGCATCAGCCAGCCTGTTTAACCCGCATATACCATTCGGTCAGCCGACGGACCTGACGTTCGGTATAGCCGCGGGCCACCATGCGCTCGACGAACTGCCCATGCTTCTTTTCGGTCTCGGTGTCCTTCTTCGAACCAAACGAGATGACCGGCAGCAAGTCCTCGACCTGCGAGAACATGCGCTTCTCGATGACTTCGCGGATCTTCTCGTAGCTCGTCCACGACGGGTTCTTGCCGCCGTTATTGGCTCGCGCTCGCAATGAGAACTTGACGATTTCGTTGCGGAAGTCTTTCGGATTGGCGATGCCCGCCGGCTTCTCGATCTTGGTCAGCTCCTGGTTCAGGAGATCACGGTTGAGCAACTGCCCGGTGTCGGGGTCCTTGAAGTCCACGTCTTCGATCCAGGCATCGGCGTAATCGACGTAGCGATCGAACAGATTCTGCCCGTAGTCGGCGTAGGATTCGAGATAAGCCTTCTGAATCTCGTGTCCGATGAACTCCGCATAACGCGCGGCAAGGTCGGCTTTGATGAACTCGAGATAGCGCTTCTCGACTTCATCGGGCAGTTGCTCGCGGCGAATCGCCTGCTCCAGCACGTACATCAGATGAACCGGATCGGCACCGATTTCCGTTGTGTCGTAATTGAACGTCGAAGCCAGCACCTTGAAGGCGAAGCGGGTCGATACGCCGTCCATGCCTTCGTCGACACCTGCTGAATCTTTGTATTCCTGGACGCTGCGCGCCTTGGGGTCGGTCTCCTTCAGGCTCTCCCCGTCGTAAACGCGCATCTTGGCGAACGGCGTGGAGTTCTCATGCTTGCGCAGCCGCGAGAGCACGGCAAATCGTGCCAGCGTCTCCAGGGTCGACGGTGCGCACGGAGCGCTGGCAAGTTCCGAGCCCTGGATCAGCTTCTCGTAGATCTTCTGCTCTTCAGTCACCCGCAGACAATAAGGAACCTTGATCACGCAGATGCGGTCGATGAACGCTTCGTTGTTCTTGTTGCTCTTGAAGCTTTGCCACTCGGCCTCGTTGGAGTGAGCGAGAACGATGCCGGAGAAGGGTATGACGCCGATGTTTTCCGTGCCGACGTAATTGCCCTCCTGCGTCGCCGTCAGCAACGGATGCAGCATCTTGATCGGCGCCTTGAACATCTCCACGAATTCGAGGATGCCCTGGTTGGCGCGATTGAGGCCGCCGGAGTAGCTGTAGGCGTCCGGATCGTTCTGAGCCAAGCTCTCGAGCTTGCGGATGTCGACCTTGCCGACGAGCGAGGAGATGTCCTGGTTGTTTTCATCGCCCGGCTCGGTCTTGGCGACCGCGATTTGCCGCAGCCGGGACGGCTGGAGCTTGGCAACGCGGAACCGCGAGATGTCGCCGCCGAATTTCTCAAGTCGCTTGAGGCACCATGGGCTCATCATCCCGGTCAATCGCCGCCGCGAAATGCCGTACCTCTCCTCGATGATCGGCCCCATGGTTTCGGGATCGAAGAGGCTCAACGGGCTTTCGAAGACCGGGCTGATCTCATTGTCGGCCTTGAGAACATAGATCGGATGCATCTCCATGAGCGACTTCAGCCGCTCGGCAAGCGATGACTTTCCGCCGCCGACCGGGCCGAGCAGGTAGAGAATCTGTTTGCGCTCTTCGAGCCCCTGCGCCGCGTGACGGAAAAACGAGACGATCCGCTCGATCGTCTCCTCCATCCCGTAAAACCCTGAAAAGGCGGGATAGACCCTGATTGTCCGGTTCATGAAAATCCGGCCGAGGCGGGAGTCCTTGGCCGTATCGATCATCTGCGGTTCGCCGATGGCGGCGAGGATCCGCTCAGCCGCATTGGCGTAGTGCAATGGTTCGTTTCTACAAGAGTCCAGGTATTCCGCGATCGGCATGTCCGTTTCGCGTCGAGCCTCAAAGGAGCGTGCGAAAGCGTTGAACAGCAAATCGTTGTACATGGTCCCTCTTTACGTGTTCATGCTGTTGTTCCGGTCGCAGGAATGCCCTCACTCAACAGTGACGCAAAATAACGGCGGCGAATCACTGAGAAGCCCTGCGTCGATTGGATACTTGTTGAGCCCCCGCGGCAATGCATGAAATTGTGCAGTCCCCGACTACCGTTTGTTCTTTGCAAGGATTGTGCCTTTTAGTGGCAATCTGATGTTCCTTGATCATTTTCGGTATTTTTAAACCATCAGCCCGAGAGTACACCGCCACGAAGTGATACCGCGGATGACGGCTGTTGACGTTCGCGGCACCAAACCAAGGTGCGACTCTTCAGATAAGTTCCACGGGCGCGCGCCGGTGGGGCGGCCCATTGACGCAGAGAAACGTGGACGTGGCTGCGTCCGCTCGGCCCGCATCGAGCAATTATCGGTTGCACGACCGGTACACGCCGGACGCTGCAGTGCGAAAGCGGCAGTTGACAGCATCGCCCAGGTGAACACTAAGGACAGCGCCGTCCCTGCGACAATCGCGACTGAATCGAGCAAGAACATGACCCCTGACCTCATCATTCGTAACGCCCGCCTGCGCGGCGAGAAGCACAACGCCGACATCGCCATCGACGGCCAAAAGATCTCAGCCGTGGCGCCAAATCTTCCGAGCCGCGCGCCGAAGGAAATCGACGGCGGCGGCAAGCTCGTTCTGCCGGGCTTCTTCAACCTCCACTATCACGCCGATAAATGTCTGCTCGGCGGCATCATGCGTCCAAACGTTTCCGGCACGCTGCCGGAGGCAATCGAAATCACGAATGACTTCAAGCGCAAATACGACCCCGCCGAGGTCGCAGCGCGCGCGACAAGAACCATCGAGCAGGGCATCAAGAATGGAACCACATTTTTCCGGCTTTTCTGCGACGTCGGAACTATCGGAGGACTGAGGGCCGCCCGTGGCCTGTTGCTCGCCCGCGAGCAGATGAAGAGATACTGCCGCATCCAGGTGGTTGCCTTCCCGCAGGAAGGCATTGTGCGCGACCCTGGCGCGGCAGAGCTGATGGAAGAAGCCGTCAGGGAGGGCTGCGACGTGGTCGGCGGCCTGCCCTGGTACGAATACACGGACGATGAAGCCCGCCGGCACATCGACATCTGCTTTGACATGGCGAAGAAGCACGATCTCGACATCCACATGCTGGTGGACGACACCGATGACGCGAACTCGCGCAGCCTCGAATACCTGGCGCTCAAGACGATGCGCGAGGGCTTCAACGGCCGCGTGGCCGCAAGTCACTGCGGCGCGATGGCCGGCTACAATGATGTCTATGCCGCCAAGATCGTGGACATGGTGGCGACCGCAGGCGTCACGATTTCGGTCAACGCGCACATCAATCTCGTCTGCTCGGCGCGGCTCGATCGCGAGCCCAAGCGGCGCGGCATCGCCCGCGTGAAGGAGCTGCTGGCGCGCGGCGCAAACGTCGTCACATCGCAAGACGACGTGAACGATCCTTATTATCCGTTCGGCAAGCCCGACCCTCTCGAATGCGCGCTGATGATGGCGCACGCGGCGCAGCTCACCTTGCCCCACGAACTCGAGCAGGTGATCGACATGATCACCGTCAACTCGGCGCGCGCCGCCCGTGTTCCCGACTATGGCCTCGCGCCTGGAATGCGGGCGGACCTCGTGGTGATCGATGCGCCGTCCGTCCACGAAGCGTTGCGGCTACAGCCGCCGCGCCTGCACGTGTTCAAGGACGGTCGCGAGGTCGCGCGCTCGGTGTTCACGCAGGAGCTGCTGTAAGCGAGGCGAGCGTCTCGGCTACAGCGGAATGGCGCTGCAATCCTGCATGGCATCCCTGATCGCGTGAAAATGGTCACCGGATCCGCCAGCTCTTGTCGATGTAGCGCTGGGTGCCGACTTCGCTCACCTGGATCGCGGCACGATAGAAGCCATCCGGTGTCGTGGCGAAGTAGGTCGTGGTGCGCATAGGCACCTGCTCCTGGTCGGGACCATCGGCAAAGGCCTCGGCGATGGCCCGGCCGTCGAAACGCGGAAGTGCAGGGTCGCCGTCGAAGCCGAGGAGGGCGATCACGGTCGGTGTAATGTCGACGTTGCTCACCGGCGTGCGGACCGTCACACCCCGCTTGAAGTCGACGCCCCAGGCGATGAAGGTGTTGTGCACGGTCCACGGACTCATGCTGCCATGGTTGGCGGCGGTCCCTTGCAGCGGCCCGGTAGCGCCTCGCGAATCCGTGTAGTCGGTGCCTGCGACGCCGAAGGTGTTTCGCGCGGAGCTCCATGGAAACGTGAGCACGATATCCGGACCACGCTCCGGATGATCGAGGTGGATGAGCTGGGTTGAGAATGTTCCAGCTTCGCCGCCCTCGATCGGCACACTTCCATCGGCGGGTGCGGTGCCGGTCGTGAACAGCACGCCCGCCCAATCTTGCGCCTTGAGGAAATCGGCGAGCTTGTGAATTCGCTCGCGGTCATGGTCTTTGACGTGGAGCAGCAGCGTCTGGCCGCTGCTTGCGATCACAACCTCATCGGAATCGGTCCCCGCTTTGAGGCCGGCTTTGATGAGCTCCGCGGCGACGTTGACGCCGAATGCGCTGTGGCTGAACCCGTGGTCCGAGACCACAATGATATTAGTGGAGGCGGTAAGCCCGAGTTCGTCAAGACGCGACAGCAGCAGGCCAACCTCTGCGTCATCGGCGCGAGTGCTCGCCTGAGCTTGCGATGACCCCGGACCGGTCGCGTGAAGAACGTGGTCGGGCTCGGTCAACCAGTCGATGACAACGTCGGGCTTGATATCGGGCAAAACGTAATCGCGCAGCACGCGCTGGGTCCAACGAACGGCATCGTCTTGGGATTGACTGGCGCCGCCTTTCGCCGGCGCAGCGCCAAATCTTCGCAAGACATTTTCGTTGACCGCGGGCGGGAAGGCGACGCGCACTCCCGGCTCCCAGTAGCCATTGACGAGCACGCCGATCCCCTGAGGCGCGCGCGGATTAGTCAGCAGCGCGCTTCCCGACGAGCCGGAGCTCACGGCAGCGAGCTGCCTGCCGCGCTCTTGCAAGATCTCGCCGAGCGTCTTTGCGAGCACCATGCTGCCTCCCGTGACGGCATCGAGTCGCAGCAGATTGACATGGTTGTCGTTGCCGAAGGCGTGATTGGGGTCGACAGCGCGGACGTAGAGCGTGTTGCCGACGATCCCGTTGTGCCCAGGATAGGTTCCGGTGGCGATCGCCGTCGCGTTGACGCGTGTCACGGTCGGAAATACCGAATGGCTGTTCGGAAAATCGACGCCCTCCGTTCGGAGACGCCATAGATTGGGGGTCTCCTGCGCCGTAACGGCGTCCGGCCGCAGTCCATCGAGGACGAGCACGATGTTGAGCTTCGCTCGCCCGGCAGCCGCCCCTTCGGAAGCCGGCACAGTCAGTGCTGCGAGCGCTGTAACCCACACAAGTCTCATGATCGGCGCGTACCGCATCCTCAGAAAATCCCGACATGGAACGGTGTGGTCATCCAAGCCATCCTCGTTTCAGCGAACGGATTATCGCGCGGCAGATCGGCCAACTCGCGATGATTTGGATCGTGAAGCCAATCAACACAACTACCCCACCGTCGCCCGATCGGCACCAATGTCTCGGCCACATCCTCGGAGATTATTGAAGCATGAGTGTGAGGTGGGTCACAGGAGGTCACTCGCGCCGCGCCTAGGCTTCGAGCGCACACCAAATCGGGTGCGAGCATTATCCGAAGCAAGAGGTACGAACATGATTATGAGGACCATCATTGCCGCGGCCCTCGCGCTCGGGCCAACCGCCGGCGCTCTTGCCGAGACCAAGCAGCCGATGAGCCATCCTCCGCGGGAAAACGCATATGAGCCGCGCAATTCGTACATCCCGGCAGATCCGGATCTGAATGTGCGGTGGGAGATGGGACGCGACCCGTCCGACAACCGCTAACGCATTCATTGCCTTTGCACGACTAATGGCCGGCCACGCCGGCCTTTCTTGGACCGTCAACTCCAGCGTTGCCGGCGCACCTTTGCCATCCGCAAGTGACCGACCAGTGACAGTGACCGTCCCGCTCCCCGCAGGGGCCACGAATAACGACTGCCCGATGAGTTGTGGAGTGAGGAGGGGAGTCATGCGCCCGTCGTTCTGGACCCATCAAATGGTCAAGCAAAAGAGCGAACGTTGGGGCGACATTCTCACTCTGGACGACGATGCCCTGGTGCGTCGGATTTCCCGGCGCGATGCCCGGGCACTGCAAATTCTGTACGCGCGACATGGCATACCGATCTTCCGATTTCTGTTGTGTCTTCTCGGCGATGGTGCGGACGCGGAACTTCTGACCACCGAGGTATTCGCTGAAGCCTGGAATCGGCGGGAGCGGTTCGACCGGCGTTCAGCCGTTTCCACATGGCTTCTCGCAATTGCATATGAGAAGGCCTCAACACACACGTTGAACCGACCTCGTGATGTGAACGGATCGAGTGCCGCGACGGCTAAGACCGGGACTGCCCCGGTTGATGCGGCCGACATGCGGGCAGGTCATGCGGACCGCGCCCCATGTCCCGACCGCCCTTCAATAAAGGATCGCGCAATCGTTGAGCTCGTTTACCTCTACAGGAAATCCCTCGACGAGGTCGCCGTCATCCTGAGAATCTCCAGAGAAACCGCAAGCTGGCACATGGTGCGGGCGCGGAATCGGATGTTCGACCCGCATACCAAAACTCGATTGTGACGCTTTAGGCGGATATCACGCCGACCGAATTGCGGCTTGGACAGCCTGCTGTACGCTCTACGCGGCGTCGGAATCGCCTTCGGCAATCCAGGTCAAATCATCAATTGACGTCAAGAGAATACCGCCGCGCTCGAGCCGGACCCATTTATTCCGCTCCCAATCGCGCAGTTGTCTATTGGTGCTTTCTCGCGACATCCCAATAATATTGGCGAGATCTCGCTGGGTTATTGCGACCCTCCTGGCCTTGGCATCAGCGCTGCCGGTCGATAATTGCAGCAATGTCTTCGCCAACCGGCTGGACAGATTGAGAAACATCAGGCTTTCAGCCTGATCTGTTGTCCGCCGCAGCCGCCCGCATAATAATTCGACAATTTTCAGCGCAATGTCAGGTTCTTCGCGGAGAAGCGGCAGAAAATCGCGCCGCTCGATGACGAAAAAATCGCAATCCGTGACGGCGATCGCATCGGCGGTGCGAGGATGCCCGTCGAGAAGCGCGATCTCACCGAAAATATCACCCTTGCCGAGGAGGTTGAACACAGCCTCGTGGCCACCTACGGTTGAAGCCGTAATCTTGACCTTTCAGTTGGCGATCGCGAACAGGCTCGATCCGGGGTCGCCTTTGGCGAAGATGGTCGAAAACCGCGGGTATGATTTCGTTGTAATGCAGGAGCTAAGTCGATCGATGTGCTGTGGGCTCAGACGACCGAAGAGAAAGTGATCGCGAAGAATGCTGCGCTTGTCCGCAACAAGCTTTGCACGAGGCACTTTCGCTTGTTCGCCCATGCGATGTCTCTTATCCCTCCCGGACCGGTCGTGCAATTGCACCGAAGACCGGAGGGCCATTGGTCGCCCTGACTGCGCTTTTCACTTTCACGGTGAGCCGCAAACATCGGGTCCGTACGATCCGTCCTTTAATTCGTGGAGCTGCGATCGTGTTGACCTGCGGGATCTGCAGTCGTTTCTAAAGATTCGGGCGACCATCTAAACACGTTATCAACCTTCGATCAGGCCTAAAGGTTGATGCTAGGGTATTCGACATGAATGATTGCAATCTGACGCTGGTCACAGGCGCCAGCGGGTTCGTCGGTTCGGCGATCGCGAAGGTGTTTCGCGAGTCGGGCTTTCGTGTACGTGTGCTCATTCGCTCCTCTAGTCCGACAACCAACATCAACCGTGCGGATCAGGTCGCGCTAGGCGACATTTGCGATCGGGGCAAGGTGGCCGAGGCGCTCCGCGGCGTTCGCTATGTGGTGCACGCCGCGGCCGATTACCGGCTTTGGACCCGGTCGCCGACCGAGATGTTTCAGGCCAACGTCGAAGGCACCCGCATTGTGATGGAGGAGGCGCTTCGCGCCGGCGTCGAGCGCATCATCTACACGAGCAGCGTCGCGACCATTGGATTGCGCGATGACGCGCCGGCTGACGAAAGCCGAACGCTCGCGCCAGATCAGGCCATCGGCACCTACAAGAAGAGCAAGGTCATCGCCGAGCGGCTCGTCGAAGACATGGTGAAGCAGGTCGGGCTGCCGGCGGTGATCGTCAACCCTTCAACCCCGATCGGTCCGCGCGACATCAAACCGACGCCCACGGGGCGCATCATCGTCGAAGCCGCACGCGGCCGCATGCCGGCATTCGTCGACACCGGCCTCAACCTTGTTCATGTAGATGATGTGGCGCTCGGGCATCTTGCAGCCCTGCGCAGGGGCGTTATCGGCGAACGCTACATTCTCGGCGGCCAGAACGTGCATTTGCATGTCATGTTGGCGGAGGTCGCGAAACTGGCCGGACGCCGGCGCCCGTTGCTGCGGCTGCCGATCGCAGCCGTCTATCCTTTTGCCGTCGCCACCGAGCTATGGTCACAGCTGAGCGGCCGCGAACCTTTCCTCACGCGTGACGGACTGCGGATGGCGCGCCATCACATGTTCTTTGAAGACGCCAAGGCCCGTCGCGACCTCGGTTACGTGTCACGGCCCTATCAGCAGGGCATTGCTGACGCCCTTGCCTGGTTCCGGGATGCCGGACAGGTCGCGACCGCGCGCCTGCTCGACCAAAAGCCCGCTTAGCGGCAGCTCACGCTTAAATGCATTGATTTGGATACCGAGCCGCCTCGCCGACCATCTCGATGCCTCAGAGCGCAACTTCGCGTTCGCGCAAGAACCGGAAAAATTCGATGCCCTCGCGAAGGCGCCGCTTCATCATGTCGGGACTTCGCAGCATTTCGCCGAAGATCGACGCCATCTTCGGCAGGCGGAAATAAAATCGCCGATAGAATTCCTCGACCGATTGGAAGATTTCAGTGTGGCTCAGATGCGGGTAGTTCAGGGCCGCCGTCTGCGTCCCGAGCGCGGTCAGCAATTTCGGCGTTTCATCGATCAGCCAGCCATTCTCGAGCGCCTGCCTGTAAAGCAGCGTGCCGGGATATGGCGCCGCCAGCGAAATCTGGATCGTCTGCGGGTTGATTTCAGTGGCGAAACGAATCGTCTCTTCGATGGTCTCCTTGGACTCGCCGGGCAGCCCAAGGATAAAGGTGCCGTGGATCACGATGCCGAGTTCGTGGCAGTCTTTCGTGAATCGCTTGGCAACGTCGACCCGCATCCCCTTCTTGATGTTGTGAAGGATCTTTTGATTGCCGGATTCGTATCCGACGAGCAAAAGTCGCAGGCCGTTGTCCTTCATCACCTTCAAGGTCGCTCGCGGAACGTTGGCCTTGGCATTGCAGGACCAGGTCAGACCGAGCTTGCCGATTTCGCGGGCTAGCGCCTCGACGCGCGGCAGATCGTCCGTCAGCGTATCGTCGTCAAAGAAGAATTCCTTGACCTGAGGGAACGCCTTCTTGGCCCACGACAACTCTTCGATCACATGACCGACGCTGCGCGTGCGATAGCGATGGCCGCCGATCGTTTGCGGCCACAGGCAGAATGAGCAGCGCGATTTGCAGCCTCGCCCGGTATAGAACGAGATGTAGGGATGCTTGAGATAGCCGCCATAATAATTCTCGATGACGAGGTCGCGCTTGTAGACCGGCGTGACGAAGGGCAGATCGTCCATGTTTCCGAGGATCGCGCGATCCTCGTTGTGGACGATGGTGCCGTCGGCCTTGCGCCACGAGAGCCCGGCAATGCTCGCGAGGTCGCGACCTTCGGCAACTTCCTTGATGGTGAAGTCGAACTCATTGCGGGCGACGAAGTCGATGGCCGTCGACGCCGCCAGGCTTAGGTCCGGCTCGACGGCGACCTTGGCGCCGATCATGCCGATCTTCAGGCTCGGCTTGCGATTCTTGAGCGCCTCGGCAGTCTTCACGTCGGACGCAAACGATGGCGAGGATGTGTGCAGCACGACGAGGTCGCGGGCGACGGCTTCCGGCGCGACGTCCTCGAAGGTCAGCCGGTGCGGCGGCGCATCAATGAGTTTCGATCCCTCGACGAGCGCGGCCGGCTGGGCAAGCCAGGTCGGATACCAGAACGACTTGACCTCGCGACGCATCTGATAGCGCGCGCCGGCGCCTCCGTCGTAACCGTCATATGACGGGGCTTGAAGAAACAGTGTGCGCATCATGGCCCTGACGAACTCCCAGCAACGACCAGCATGCCACCCGATACGAAGCGGTAGCGGCGGCCCTTCCAGCTCGCGCTTTGGCCACAAAAACTCGCTACAAATACGGCAAAGGACAACAGATCGCGCAACGGCAGCAGCCAATAGGATTGTGGTGGCAGACCAAAGGCTTGCTCCACCTGCCGCAGCAGCGCCATGCGGCACCCGAACGACGCAAGGCTAAGGCCCAGCGCAATCGCCGGCCCGATAAAATCCGCAGCGACGCCAGCCAGTGCCGCGATGAGCGCCAACGGGAAGGCATGGGTCACGATCGATCCCGCGTAGCCGACCGGATCAACCGTCCGGATGGTGCGCGCCCACCTCACCTCGTGATGCCAGAGTTCCCGCGCAGTCATCTCGGCGCAAACATGGCCGATGGTCATCGGCGAAATCGAGATCTTGTAGCCTCGAGCGCGGAGCGCAGCTCCGATTGCGTAGTCGTCAGCGAGGCAATTGGCGACGCCGGCAAAGCCCCCGATTTCATTGAGCGTCTTGCGCTCCAAGGCGATGGTCGAGCCGAAGCATGGGGCGGCAAGACCAAGGCCGACGCCGGCGACCACATTGGGGAGGAAATGCGCGTTGATACCCAGTTCGGAGAGCCGGGCCCATCGACCGGCACCGGCAAGACCGTGGTAGAGACAGGTCACCGCACCGACGCCATCTTCGGCGAGCGCAGCGACAACGCGCGATAGATAGTCGGCATCAGCGCGCATGTCGCTGTCCGCAACCACCACGATCTCATGTTCGGCGCGGCGCCACATGTTGATCAGGTTCGAAACCTTGTGGTTGAGCCCGTGCATCGTCTCGTCGATGACGAGATCAATTCGTGCCATCGGCACTTCAGCCCGAAGCTGCTCGACCACATCGATCGCCGCGTCGGCCGGATCCTGGACGCCAAGAACGATCTGAACGGCGCCGGAGTAATTTTGAGTGCAGAAGGAAATAAGGTTTTCGAGCAGGCCCGGCTCTGCGCCATGGAGCGGTTTGAGGATGGTGACGCTCGGCATCGTCGCATCTGCGGGAGGCGGAGTGCCGCGCGAAAAGCGACCGTTCAGAAGGGTTGCGATGAAAAGATAGCCACACCCGACGAACGAGGCGAAGACGGCAACGACCGATAGCGAGAAAATCATGTCCTGTCTCAGCGCGTTTCGGATTGAAGATCGAACGATATCGGGGAAGGAAGTTCTGCGGCGGAAAGGCTTGCCTTCAGACGCCGGCCTTCGAGGATTTGCAGCATCACGAGGCCGGGCACTCCGACCACAATATCGGCGGCCCGCTTGATCAGCGATAAGGCCAGCGCCTGATCGGGCGGAATCTGGAACAGGCCGCATAGCAGGACCAGGCCGGCCTCCTGGGCTCCGAATGCGCTTGGAATGACAAACGCGGCGCCGCGAACGGCTTGCAGCAGGCTTTCGATGACCAGCGCCTCGGCGATGGTCACAGGGTGCCCCATGAAGCTCAGCACGATCAGAACTTCGTTCACCCCGACAAGCCATCCGACCATGTGCACCGTGAGGCTTGTGCCCACGTTGGACGGGCGCGCGTAAATCATCGAGAGGGATTGGTAAACCCGATCAAGGATGGCGCGGGCGGACCATTTGCTGTCGATCTTCAGGCGATTGAAAATGAAGTCCACCACGCGGTGGCCGGCCTTGCGCTGGGTCAGGTAGAACAAGCCCAAGGCGGGGATCGCCAGGACGAGACCGGCCCCAAGGGTTCGGGCAAGGCTCATATCGGTGCCGAGTGCCGCGAGCGTGATGACGCCGAGTGCCGCGAACAGGAACTGGGTCGCGGCTTGCAGCATCACGTCGACGATGACGCTTGCGCCCGCAAACGGGCCGGGCACGCCCCAGAATGTCGTCAGCCGTACACCGATGACCTCGCCGCCGACCTGCGTCAGCGGGAGAAGGGTGTTGACCGACTCGCGAACGAATCTGAGAAGAACGGCGACGCGCAGTGGCAACTGATTGCTAGGGGAAAATAAAAAAAACCAACCCAACCCGGCGATCGAAACCGTCGCGCAACGAGTCAGCACAACGAACGGCATCCCCCAGCCGACGCTTGCAACCGCGCGGCCGACGTCATCGATACCCGACCAGGCCATGACCCCGATGCCAACCGCAATCCCGGCGCACCAGGCGACAATGCCAATGTGCTTGAACGCCCCCATAACCAAGCCCGCTCCAGACGCAACCGCGACGGCGTAGACCCGCCGCTCAATCGCGTCAGTTCCGGGGACGATGCACCGACCGTCGCGGTCGGATCAAGACGCACGCGACGCGGGTCGGGCCTGTGTTGATGTCCCCCATGTCAGCACAAACCCGGCATGGCAATTTTCCCATGTCGGCTCGCCAAGAACAATGCCGATAGTACCGCAAATCAGATGCCGGGGCATTTTGCATCGCGGCGATGCACAGGAGACACACCTTGCCCGCAGGCTTCTTTGGGCCCTCCAAACCATTGCCCCATACCTCCGCGCCGGATCAAAACAGGAACAGCGCTGGTTTTAGGCTAGCCAGAACAAGACCGATCTCCGAATCAATGTCCGGTTGCCCACCGATCCGCGGGCCGTAAGATCAAGCCATCGGAGGGCGGCGAGCATGGGTCTTTTCTGCGCAGTCGAGTGCAGCGAGGATGGTCAGTACATGCGTCGGGGAGGCGTCGTACGGCTGCAATCCATGTTCACGACCTCGAGTTGCCCGTCGGTCCGCTTCATTGCGTATTCGAGGCTGCCGCTATAGCGGTTAAACACCGCCGAGACCTCCGAGCGCGGATAGTGCTCCTCCCATTTGACCACCACATCGGTGATCCTGGCGCGATTCCACTCGCGCTCGTCGGCGGGTTCTGTGGAGACCTTGGCGGTGCCATGGGCAAAGTCGATCGTCGTATAAACGGCAGTATTCGGAATATTGGCCGACTTGCAGCGCAAGAACAGAACCCGGTCATCGGCCGCCGCGGAAATGTTCAGCGTTGCCAAGAAAACCAGGACCGCGGCTAGTCGGAACATGATTCTTGCGACCGCTACATCATCGAAACCGGCGCAGCGATTGTCGGAGAGAAATGGTTAAGAGCGCGTAAGCGCAATGCGCGATCCGCCGAAGCCTCTCCACCCGCATTCGCGGGTCTCAGCGTCTGCTTCACGCTGGCCTACCTTGCTGTTGAGGCATGTGTGATAGTCATGAACGACATTTGGTGACATCGGGATTTTTCCGTCAGGAGCAAATGATCACCCTCAAAGTCGATGGTTGGCTGAAGACTACGAGGTGAAAGGGATCGCAGGTCGGACATGGTGAAACGTTGGCCTTCATTTCGATCACTGATGCACGTCGAGGCACTGTCTCTTTCGATTTGCTGCGCCGGCCTGCCGTTCATCGCCTCCGCCGCGACCTATCCGGAGCGGCCGGTCACCATCGTCGTGCCGTTTGCGCCCGGCGGCGCGAATGACGTGGTGGTGCGGATCATTCAGAATCCGCTGGCGGAAGCGCTCGGCCAGCCGGTCATTGTCGAGAACCGCGCCGGCGCGGGCGGCAGCATCGGCATCGGCGTGGTCGCCCACGCGCGGCCCGACGGCTACACCCTGCTGATGGCGGCGACGGGATTTGCGGTCAATCCGAGCCTCTATGCCAAGGTGCCCTATGATCCGCTGCACGACTTCGACGAAGTCGCGGAGCTGTGCACGTTTCCGATCGTTTACGCCGTGCGTCCGGATCTCGGCGTCTCGAACCTGCAGGAACTGATCGCGCTCGCACGGGCGAAGCCGGGCACGCTCAATTACTCGACGCCGGGCATCGGCACCGTGCCGCATCTCGCCACCGAGCTTCTCAAGCTCGACCAGCACATCGATCTGCAGCACGTCGCCTATCCGGGTGCCGCGCCCGCCGCCCAGGCGATTCTCACCCGCACGGTGGAGATCGCGTCGATGTCGGTTGCGGTCGCCGAGCCGTTGATCGAATCCGGCATCCTGCGCGGGCTGGCGGTGTCGAGCCCCGAGCGTTGGCCCGAGTTGCCCTCGGTGCCGACGGTCGCCGAGGCCGGCGTTCCTGCCGCAACCGCCGACACGTGGCAAGGCATCATGGTCCCCACCGGGACGCCCGCCGACATCAGAGAAAAGCTTGAGGCTGCATTGATCGAGATCGTGCAGCGTCGGGAGACTAGCGACAAGCTCCTGCATGCAGGCTTCCGCTCGACCGGCAAGCCCGCCCGCGCATTTCACGAACGCATCCTGCGCGAACTTCCGATGTGGAAGGACGTGATCGCGAAAGCGCACATCAAGCCGGAGTAAGTCCGGCTTGGATCGGGGAAGCGCCGTGTCGCATGCGCCTGACGCGGTGTTACGCCTTCTCCAGCGCGGCGGCGAGGTCGGCCGCGATGTCGTCGGGATGCTCGAGCCCGACCGATAGCCGCACGAGACCGTCGCTGATGCCGAGTTCGGCACGAGCCTCAGGCGTCAACCGCTGGTGCGTCGTGGTCGCCGGATGGGTGATAAGGCTGCGCGCGTCGCCGAGATTGTTGGTGATGCGCACGAGCTTCAATGCGTTCAGGAAGCGGAACGCGCCGGCCTTGCCGCCCGTGATCTCGAAGGCGATGAGGTTCGAGCCGCCGCGCATCTGCTTGCGGATGGTGGCGGCCTGCGGATGGTCCTTGCGGCCCGGGTAGATAAGCCGCGTGATCTTCGGATGGCTGGCGAAGCGGTCGGCAATCTTCGCCGCATTTTCGGTCTGCTGCGCGACCCGGAGCGGCAAAGTTTCGAGGCCCTTGAGCAGCACCCAGGCATTGAACGGCGACATCGCCGGCCCGGTTTGGCGCAGCAGATTGTGGATGTGATCCTGGATGAACTTCTCCGACGACAGGATGATGCCGCCGAGGCAGCGGCCCTGACCGTCGATATGCTTTGTCGCCGAGTAGACGACGCAGTCAGCACCGAGCGCGAGCGGCGACTGGTAGATCGGCGTCGCGAACACGTTGTCGACCACGAGACGTGCACCGGCCTCGTGGGCGATGCTGGCAATTGCCGCGATGTCGAGCACTTCGAGCGTCGGGTTGGTCGGGCTTTCCAGGAAGAACACCTTGGTGTTCGGCCGCACCGCGCGGCGCCATTCGTCGAGGTCGAGCCCGTTGACGAGGGTCGAGGCGACGCCGAACCGCGGCATGAAGTCCTCGACCACCCAGCGGCACGAACCGAACAGCGCCTTGGCTGCAACCACGTGGTCGCCGGCCTTGACCTGGCCGATCAGCGCGTTGTGAACTGCTGCCATCCCGGTTGCCGTCGCCCGCGCCGCCTCGGCGCCCTCGAACGACGCCATCCGCGCTTCGAACATGCTGACGGTGGGGTTGGAGAATCGCGAATAGAGGTAGCCGGGTTCGGCCCCGGTGAAGCGGGCCTCGCATTGCTCGGCGCTGTCGTAGACGAACCCTTGCGTCAGGAACAGCGCCTCGGATGTTTCGCCAAACTGCGAGCGCAAGGTGCCGGCGTGGATCAGGCGCGTTTCCGGATGCAGCGCGGTGAGCGAGATTTGGGACGCGGACATTTCGATCCTCCATCAACAAAAAACCCGGCCAAATTGGCCGGGCACACGCGTCCCCGGCCTTTTAGCAAGTTGTTTTACGTGGCTTGCAAGCCGGCCGGCTCAAATGACCACGGGATAAGGCTCCTCTTAGGCGGCACACGCCTTCCCGTCAAGCGGGGCTTCGGATAGAGCGGACGCGTGGCCCGGATGAAGCCAACGGGTCCCGCCTCCGGCGGGCCCGATCACAGGCTCAGCGCAATCCGGGATCCCTGTTGCGTCACTGTCCCGGATTTCGCTGCGCTCCATCCGGGCTACTGGTCTACGCATGTCGCTGAACTTGCGCCCCGAAGATAAGGGCATTCTGCCGGATCGCATGATCGGGTCGCTGATCGACGCCGGCGCAATCATTCCGGCGGCAGCGCTCGATGCCGATCAGATCCAACCGGCGAGTATCGACCTGCGGCTCGGCGAGGTCGCCTACCGTGTGCGGGCGAGCTTTTTGCCTGGCCCGGACACGACCGTCGCGAAGCGAATCGACGATTTGAAACTGCACGAAATCGCACTTGGCGACGGCGCTGTGCTGGAGACCGGCTGCGTTTACATCGTGCCGCTGATGGAAAGTCTCGCTCTGATGCCGGACATCGCGGCCGCCGCCAATCCGAAAAGCTCGACCGGCCGGCTTGACGTGTTCACCCGGGTGATTGCTGACGAGACCCGTGGGTTCGATCGCGTCGAGTCCGGCTATCACGGTCCGCTCTACGCCGAAATCAGCCCCCGCACCTTTCCGGTGCTGGTACGCGAAGGCTCGCGCCTGTCACAGCTCCGATTCCGTCACGGGCACGCGATACTCGGCGGTGAGGCGTTGGCGGCCCTTCATGCGCGCGAGCGCCTCGTCGATGCCGATGCGCCGGACCTTTCCGACGGGGTGCCGGTCGGCGTCGACCTCGGCGGCTTCGGCGACGACAAGTTCATCGGCTATCGCGCCAAGCGCCATACCGGCTTGATCGATGTTGACCGCCGCCTCGGCTACGATGTGGCGGATTTCTGGGAGCCGATTCGCGCCCGCCGCGATATGAGCCTCATCCTCGATCCGGACGAGTTTTACATTCTCGCTTCCAAGGAGGCAGTGCAGGTGCCGCCCGATTATGCGGCCGAGATGGTGCCGTTCGATCCGTTGGTCGGCGAATTTCGTGTGCACTACGCCGGATTTTTTGATCCCGGGTTCGGCTATGCCGGGGCGGGCGGCAGCGGCGCGCGGGCGGTGCTGGAGGTGCGCTCGCGCGAGGTCCCGTTCATTCTGGAACACGGGCAGATCGTCGGCCGCCTCGTCTATGAGCGCATGCTGGCGCGGCCGGAAACGCTTTACGGCCAGGGCATTGGCTCGAACTACCAGGCCCAGGGGCTGAAGCTCTCCAAGCACTTTCGCAGCTAACGGGAACACGAACACGGGCCGCGGCGGCGGCGGTAGAAATGTGTGGCATTTATGTGATTAATCAATGTTCATCAGTCACATAAACAGGCATTCATGCGGCAAAATCTTGACGTCGCCCCCACAAATAGTTAACGTATTAACGTTAATGTCGGGAGGGGACGGGTCATCGGACCATCGGTTTGATCTCCCCGGCCACCGAGCGATGAACAGCAGTACTGGTACATTCGATTTAACGAGGACAATCGCGCGCCTAGGGCGCGATTGGGAAAGGGGAACACCATGGTTAGAATTTTGACTGCTCTCGGGGCGGCCGCGATCGCGTTGATGTCGATGGCAGCGTTGCCCGCAAAGGCCGATGAAGGCGTCGCCCGGCATCATGCCTATTGCTGCCGGCACTATCATCATTGGGCAGCGCCGGTTGCCTCCGTCCTGGTTCCCAGGACAGTGACCGTTACTCACCGGGTATTGGAGCCGTCCATCGTCCAGGTGCCGCGCACGGTCCTTGAGGCCCGCACGGTCATGGTCCCGAGGACGGTGTGGGAGCCGCGCACGGTGATGGTCGACCGGACCGTCTACAACACGCGCCTCGTCGCCGAGAGCCGCACGGTTCTCGTGCGTGAAGCCGTCGTCGCTCCGGCCCCTGTCGTCGCGCGCGTCGTTTACGTGCACCGTCGTCACCACTGGTGCCATTGCTGATCCGGCAATTGGCCTCGCGAAGCCGGCCGAGTGCCGGCTTCGACTAGGTGGACTTTACGGAATTCATGTGCCCGGCCATCGTGCCGGGCATTTGCTTTTTATGTTCGGGTGATCGCGTCTGTCGTCAGGATAGGACCGGCCGCTTGCCAGCGACCTCTCAAGCGGTTGAGACAAGTCGCATCTACGAGCATCGCGAACGCGTGGCGCGCAAAAGTAAAAGACGCTGCCTGGTCACTCTCGTGTGCCGGTCGACCCGCTGGATAGCGCCATCCAATGTTTTGCCCCGACCCCCAAGATCATCGCCCCCGAGGGTCGGGGCCCGCCACAACGTGCTGCACGGGCAGCGTCGTGACCATCATCTGTTGAGGTGATTCGGTTTCAAAAACATTGAGCCAGCGCAAAACTTCCGCTTTTCGTTCTTGTCGGCACCCCTCCGCCACGCGCCGACCTGATGCCGGATCGGCGGCGGGCGCGCGCCACGAGTTGCAAAGAATCAAGTGCGGCATCTCGCGGCAGTCGCCGATCCTTTTCTGAAATTCGATCGTCACCATTTAACGAATAGGCGGCAGCTTGACTGTCGCCGCCCTTCAGAGGGCGTTCCTCCCTTGACTCGTTCCGCCGGCCGGGCATTTCGGTCGGCGGCTTTTTTTATCCGGACGACGAGCCGCCGCGATCAGCTGAGGACCACCAGTTTCGACCGCAAGCTAGGCGGCGGTTTCATCTTGCACGAAGCCGCCTGACTGGCGCGCCCAGAGTTGGGCGTAGAGGCCGCCGCGCCGCAAGAGGTCGCGATGGCTGCCCTCTTCGATGATCCGGCCATGATCGAGAACGATCAGCCGGTCCATGGCGGCGATGGTCGAAAGCCGATGAGCGATGGCGATCACCGTCTTGCCGGACATCAGGTTGATGAGCTGCTCCTGGATCGCGCCTTCGGATTCGGAGTCGAGCGCGCTCGTCGCCTCGTCGAGGATCAGGATCGGCGCGTCCTTCAACAGCACCCGGGCGATGGCGATGCGCTGACGCTGGCCGCCTGAGAGCTTCACGCCGCGCTCGCCGACCCGCGCCGCATAGCCGCGGCGTCCATCCTTGTCCTCGAGGCCAAGGATAAAGTCGTGCGCATGGGCGCGCTGCGCCGCTTCGATCGCGCCTTTGAGCCCCGCATCCGGCCGGCCATAGAGGATGTTGTCGAGGACGGAACGGTGCAGCAGCGAGGTATCCTGCGTCACCATGCCGATCGACGCGCGCAAACTCTCCTGCGTCACACCGGCGATGTCCTGGCCGTCGATGAGGATGCGGCCCTTCTCGATATTGTAGAAACGCAACAGCAGGCTGACGAGCGTCGACTTGCCGGCGCCCGAGCGGCCGATCAGCCCGATCTTCTCGCCGGCGCCGATGGTCAAGGACAGCCCCTCGATGACCCGCGTCGGGTCCGCGCCCGGGGTTCCCTTGGCGCTGCCGTAGTTGAAGCCGATGGCGTCGAAGCGGATTTCGCCACGCGGCACCACGAGCGATTTCGCCCGCGGCGGATCTACCACGGCCTGCGGCCGCGAGATCGTTTCCATCCCGTCCTGCACGACGCCGATGTTCTCGAAGATGCTTGTGACGAGGTTCAGCACCCAACCCGACATCTGGGTGATGCGCATGACGAGCGCAGTGACAAGCGCGATCGCCCCGAGCGACACCCGGCCATCCGTCCACAGCCACAAGGCAAGCGCCGTCGTGCTGGCGATGAGGAAGCCGTTGAGCGTAATGAGGGTGACGTTCATGAGTGTCGTCAGACGAACGTATGAGCGGTGTTTTTCCGTCTGCTCCTCGAGCGCCGCGCGGGCGTAGGCATCCTCGTTGTCGGCGTGGGCGAAGAGCTTCACCGTCTGGATGTTGGTGTAGCTGTCGACGATGCGGCCGAGCAGCGTCGAGCGTGCCTCGGACGCTTCGGTCGAGCGCTTGCGAATGAGCGGGACAAAACCGGCGATCACCGCGCCATAGGCGATGAGCCATGCGAGCAGCGGGATGACGAGCCGCGGATCGGCGGCCCAGAACAACGCGATCGCGCTGAGCCATTGCACGGCGACAAACACCGCCGCGTCGCTCAGCATCATGAAGGAGTCGCGCAGCGCCGGCGCAGTCTGCATCAGCTTGTTGGCGATACGGCCGGCGAATTCGTTTTGGAAGAAGCCGAGGCTTTGCCGCAGCATGTAAGCGTGGGTCTGCCATCGCACGCGGGTCTGGAACGGCGGCGACAGGACCTGGCTCTTGAGAAGCTCATACACGAAAATGATCGCCGGCCGCGCGATGAGCACGACGAACGCCATCCACAGCAGCAGACCGGCATGATCTCGAAAGAAACTTGCGGCCGACGCCGCCGCTTTCATCACGTCGATCAGCTGCGCGACAAAGGTCGCGAGCAGCACCTCGCTCACCGCCGCCAGGAGATCGAACAGGAGGATGAGCGCGAACGCTCCCCAGATCGGCTTGATGAAGTACCAATAGAAGGCGATGAGCGAGCCGGGCGGCATGGCAATGGCCCCGCGCGCAAACGGATCGATGCGATTTTCAAACCAGCGAAACATGAAACCGTCCTAGTCGATGGGCCGCAAGGTCGCGCAAAGCGACCGCAGATCGCCTCAAACAAGGCGGCGGAACCTTCGGTCTCGAAAACAGAGAAAGCCCGGGCATTGGTCGCAACCGTGCTGCGCGAGGTTCAGCCTGCTCACGTGATGTTGCGAGGTGTGCGCGGCCCCGCTTGGTGGCCTGCATCTTCCGCCTAGCAGTGGGCAGACCGTGGCCGCCGCAACACGGAGTCACAAAAAGTCATCAGGACTCCACATCTTGTGGCTGTCCGCGGCTTCCTGTTCCCGGCCTCGACTTCTACTATCGCTGCCGGCGAGAAATGTGCGTAGGGGGCAATGATGAGTGGTGGACCGCGGGCTCCGGCACTTGCGTCAGGAAACGCGGCACAACACTCGACATCCGACGAAGCGATAAGATCCGGTGCGATCGAAGCCGCCCTGAGTGGACTCTCTGCGCAATTGGGAACGCTTTCCGCCGACGACGATCCGATCATCGACGTTGTCGCCGATCATCGCGCTGCGCTCGACACCGTGGATGAGGGTCTGAGAGCCGAGCGCAACGAACGCGAGATGCTCGATGCGATGCGCCGGGCGGATGCGCTGCTCTACCGTGTGCTGACGACGCCTCCGCGCTCGCTCTCGGGGCTCAGCATGCTGCTGCAGCACCTGGCGCGACATGAATGGGATAATCCGGAAGGCCCGACCATCCTCGCCGGCGCGCAAGAGGCCGGCGACGATGGGTTACGCGACGCCGCGGACAGCTTCCTCGCGCGACTCGGGACCGCGGTCCTCGCCATTCGTCATTTCTAAAAAGCAACTTAATTCGGCATCAGCACACCTGAAATACTCAGGCGACTAACCACAAGTATAATTGCCGTATCGGCTGCGATGCCCCATGATTCGGTCACCAAAGAATAGCGGGGAGATTCCCCAAATGCGTGTCAAACGAGAAGATATTGAACGCGAATTGAACCTCAGCGATCGGGAACGAGCGGCGGCCGTGCTTCGTCGCACCGTCGCGGATTTTGGTGAAATCGATCGTGAACTTCGGGCAGCGGAAAAGCGCGCCGGCCTTGAGGTTGGGCCTGACATTCCCGTCGTCGATCGCATGGCAAAGCTCGGCTACAGCGAAGAGGCGCGTCGCACGGTCGCTGAAATGATCGGAGCGCTCAACGCCATGAGGCGCCGCCGCAAGATTTCACAGCGGACCAAAGCGATGCTGGCAGATCGCGAAGCCGCGATCCGGTACGCGAATGAGCAGCTCGCGGCCATCCTGGCGGCACGGAAATCCGCGCGGCCGAGCCGCTGAAGCGAGAATCCGCCCGATCCGGCAAACGCTCTCGGGCTATTTGCGCCGCGTGCCGGAATTGCGGACGGGGCGGCGTTTCCGTCGAAACGATTCGACGATCGCTTCAGCCGTGGCGATGAATTTTGCGCTTGGGCCGTTGGTGCCCGCGGCTTGCCGGCTGACGCGTGCGCCTTCGAAAAGCAGGAAAAGCGCGTCGGCCAGTATCTCGGGGTCCACGATGCCGGCATCTCGGCACAGCGCGACAAGGCGGTCGCGCTGCTCGGTCTTCAGCCGCTCGATCAGATGACGGGCCGGATGATTGTTCTCGGTGAGTTCGACGGCCGCGTTCGCGAGATCGCAACCGCGTCCATCGGCCGCAATGTACTGCCCGGCGCGGATCAGCCACGACTTGAGTTGCGCGCGCTTATCTGTCGGGTTTTCACTCTCGATTTCTCGCCACGCCGTATCCGCCTCGGCGGCGACGCCGCGGAGATAGGCGACGATCAAATCGTCCTTCGAATCGAAATGGCGATAGAGCGTCATCTTGTTGGAGCCGGCGGCCTCTGCGATCGTTTCCACGCCGACGCCCCTGATGCCGTGCTTGTGGAAGAGGTCGCGCGCTGCGGCGAGAATTCGCTCCCGGGGACGCGGGGCCGCGCTAAACACTTCGGGCATTCGGTTCCCCGAACGGGCGGAGCGTTTGGTCCAAGCCGGGTCCGCCATTAGCAAGCGGCACATATTACCGGCGAGGGATCAGAAATGGCGCGCACGCCTTGACCTCGATGTTACCGGTCGGTAAAGCTGACGTTACTGATTGGTAACGCCGCTCACGCATCGAAGTCAAGAACTCACTCATCGACGTCAAGTTCGGTCTATGGAATGGTCAACTTCTTCATTAACCGGCCAATCTTTGCGTCGTCGATCGCCATCATCATGGTGCTGGCGGGAGCCGTCTGCTATTTCCTGCTCCCGGTTGCGCAGTTCCCGGACATCACGCCGCCGCAGGTGGTCGTCAGCGCGATCTATCCCGGCGCGAGCGCGCAGGTCGTCGCCGACACCGTAACCACGCCGCTCGAACAGCAGATCAACGGCGTGCAGGGGATGACCTACATGTCGTCGGCGAGTTCGAACGACGGCTCCTCGACGATTACCATCACCTTCGACGTCGGCTACCCGTTGAGCATTGCCGCGGTCGATGTCCAGAACCGCGTGGCGCAGGCCGCGGCAGCGCTGCCGCCGATCGTCAACCAGGCCGGCGTCGTCATCAAAAAACAAAACCCGAATTTCGTGCTGATCGTGAATCTGATCTCGCCGGATCGTTCCGTCGATCCGGTGGCGCTCAGCAACTACGCCTATTTGCAGGTGGTCGATCCGTTGAAGCGCGTCCCCGGGGTAGGCGACGTCCAGATTTTCGGCGAGCGCCGCTATTCGATGCGAATCTGGCTTGACCCCAACAAGCTCTCCAATCTCGGCATCACCGCTGTCGACGTGCAGCAAGCGGTGGCCGAGCAGAACATCCAGGTCGCCGCCGGCAAGATCGGCCAGTCGCCGGCGCCGCCCGGCACGCCGTTCGAGATGCAGGTCAATGCCACCGGGAGACTCGCGGACCCCGAGCAATTCAAGGACATCATCGTCCGATCGAGCCCGGTGACCGGCGCGGTCGTCCGGCTGCGCGACGTCGCGCGCGTCGAACTCGGAGCGCTGCAATATTCGTCCACCGGCGTGTTCGGCACCGATCCGACCGTGGTTCTGGCGGTCTTCCAGATGCCGGGCTCGAACGCGCTCGACCTGCAGCAGCACGTCAAAGACAAGATGGAGGAGTTGTCCAAGCGCTTCCCGAAGGGAATTGCCTACGGGATGCACTACGACACCACGCGCTTCGTGTCGGCGGCCAAGCGGGACGTGATCATCACGCTGCTCGAGGCGCTGATCCTCGTGGTGCTGGTCGTCTTCATTTTCCTCCAGAGCTGGCGAACCACGCTGATCCCGACCATCGCGATCCCGGTTTCGCTGATCGCGACGCTCGTGGTGATGGAGATGCTGGGCTTTTCGCTCAACATGCTGAGCCTGCTCGGCATGGTGCTCGCGATCGGTCTCGTCGTCGACGACGCCATCGTCGTCGTCGAGAACGTCGAGCGGCAACTTGAAAACGGCTTGCCGCCCCTTCAAGCCGCCAAGGCGGCGATGGTCGAAGTGACCGGGCCGATCATCGCGACCACCGCGGTGCTGATGGCGGTGTTTGTCCCGGTCGCGTTCATTCCGGGCGTTGCCGGCCGCCTCTATAACCAGTTCGCCTTGACGGTTGCGATCTCGGTCGGCATCTCCGCATTCAACTCCCTCACCTTGAGCCCGGCCTTGAGCGCCGCATTCCTGCGGCATCGGCCGGCGACCAAATTTGCGCCGTTCCGCTGGTTCAACCGGGGATTCGACTGGCTGTCGCATACGTATGCCGGCCAGGTGCGCGGCCTCGTCCGATTGCGGTGGGCGATGCTCACGCTGTTCGCGATCGTGCTGGGTGCGACCTACTATCTGTCGCAGCGCATCCCTTCGAGCTTTCTGCCCGTCGAAGACCAGGGTTACTTCTTTGTCGTGATCCAGTTGCCCGACGGCGCGTCGTTGCAGCGAACCGACGAAGTCGCCGACAAGGTGCGCCGGATTCTTCAGGACACGCCGGGCGTCGATATCGTCGGATCGATCACCGGCCTCAACTTCCTGACCAATGCCGCGCAATCGAACTCGGCAGTGGAGTTCGCGATCCTCAAACCCTGGGACGAGCGTCCGCCGGAGCAGAGCGCGATGCGTCTCGTCGCGAACGCACGGTCGAAACTGCTCGCGATCCCCGAAGCGTTCGCGCTCAGCTTCGACCCGCCCTCGATCCCGGGGCTCGGCGCGACCGGTGGATTTGAGTTCCAGGTCGAGGATCTGACCGGACGCGGCAGTTTCGCGCTCAACGAGGCGACTCAGGCCCTGATCGGCGAGGCGCGCAAGCAGCCGGAACTCAATCCGATGCAGCTGTTCACGTCGTTCTCGACCTCGACGCCGCAGTTCAACTACGACCTCGATCGCACCAAGGCGAAGCTGCTCGGGCTGAGCATCCCCGACGTCTTCAACACGCTGCAGATCTTTCTCGGCTCGCTCTACGTCAACGACTTCAATCTGTTCGGCCGCACGTTCCGCGTGACGCTGCAGGCCGACACCAATACGCGCGCCGCAGCGAGCGATTTGTCGCGCCTTTACGTGCGCAACGCGACCGGCGGCATGGTGCCGCTCAGCACGCTCGGTTCGCTGCAGCCGATCGTGGGCCCGGAGACCGTGCCCCACTACAACAATTATGCGTCCGCCCTGATCAACGGCGGTCCCGCGCCGGGCTTCAGCTCCGGCCAGGCGGTTGCGGCCATGGAGCGCGCCGCGGCGACCGCGCTCCCGCGCGACTTCGCGTTCGAATGGACCGGCATCACGTTCCAGGAGCTGAAAGCGGGATCGATCGCCACCATCGTCTTCATCCTGGCGCTGGTGTTTGTCTTTCTCATTCTTGCCGCGCAGTACGAGAGCTGGTCGATGCCGTTCATGGTGCTGTTGGCAGTGCCGCTCGCGCTGTTCGGCGCGTTCCTGGCGCTGTTCCTGCGCGGGATGCAGACCGACGTCTACTCGCAGATCGGCTTCGTGATGTTGATCGGGTTGTCGGCCAAGAACGCGATTTTGATGATCGAGTTCGCCAAACGTCGCCGATCGGAAGGTCTCGGCATCGTCGAGGCCGCGATGGAGGCCGCACGACTGCGGCTGCGACCCATTCTGATGACCGCCTTTGCCTTCATCCTCGGCGTCGTTCCGTTGATGATTGCGAGCGGCGCCGGCGCGGCCAGCCGGCAATCGATCGGAACGACCGTGTTCGGGGGTATGCTGGCGGCCACAATCCTCACGCTTTTGTTCGTTCCAGTGTTCTATGCCGCGATCGAAGGCCTGCGCGAGCGCCGCCAGACGCGCGCGCCTGGGCCCGCGTATCAGTCTGATCATTCGCCGCTCGCCAACTCCGCGCCGGCCGAGTGAAAACGGGGGAAGAAGTCATGCGCCATTGGAAATTCTGGCTTGGCGGCTCAGCCGGCCTTGCCATAGCCGCCGTCGCTACCTTCGCTGCGCACCAAGGCGTTCCGACCCACGCATCGGCCGGAGCGCCATCGGGACCGCCGGCGATGCCGGTGCCGGTGACGGCCGTCATGAAGCGCAGCCTGCCGGTTTATCTCGAATATTCGGCGCGGGCCGAATCGATTCGCGAAGTATCGTTGCAGGCGAAAGTGGCGGGCTACATCGAGTCGCAGCCGGCTGCCGACGGCGCCGACGTCAAGGAGGGCGAGCTCCTCTACAAGATCGACGAGCGCGACTACCGTGCGGCGCTCGATCAATCCAAGGCACAGGCACAGCGCAACCTCGCGGCCCTCGACTATGCCCGCTCGAATTTCCGCCGGGGCGACGAACTCGTTAAAAACGGCTTTCTCGCCAAGGACAGTTACGACCAGCGCGCAACCACGCTCGGTCAGAACGAAGCGACCGTCGCGCAAGACAAGGCCACAGTGCGGACCGCGGAAATCAATCTCGCCTACACCGAAATTCGGGCGCCGTTTTCGGGCCGGCTCGGCCGCAACCGCGCGCCGGTCGGGACGCTCGTGGGCGGTTCGGGGCTCACGCTCAATACGCTCGTTCAACTCGACCCGATCTACGTGACCTTCAATCCCAGCGAACGCGAACTGCGGGCCATTCAGGCCGCGCGCGAAGTCCGCTCGGTTGCGGCCGTGGTGACCTTGCCGGACGATCCGAAGGCGAGCTTCAAGGGCGAGTTGACCTTCATCGACAACACCGTGGATCGCATGACAGGGACAATCACGGCGCGGGCGACCGTCGCGAACCCTCGGTTTTCGCTCCTTCCCGGCCAATATGTGCGCATTCGCGTGCATGTGAGCGACGAACCGAACGCCCTCCTGGTGCCGCAGACGGCGTTGGGTTCGAGCCAGCTTGGCAAATACGTCTATGTCATCGGCGCGGACAGCAAGGCTGAACAGAAGCTGGTCTCGCTCGGTCCGACCGATGGCGACGCGGTCAGCGTCAAGGGGCTCGTGGAAACCGATCACGTCATCATCGGCAATCTGCAGAAAATCGGTCCGGGTTCGCCGGTGATGGTGATCCCGCAGAACAACGCGTCCGCCGCTCCGGCAAAATGAGACGAGCCGTAGGCTCGAACTCGATGCGGATCGTATCGCGATGCGTCGTCGATCGACGGAGGGATTGCCGCGCCGGCTCTTCACCG
>CAWEAS010000024.1:0-216350 GCA_963807015.1 uncultured Alphaproteobacteria bacterium
TTCATTTCTTCTGATGAAATGTTTCCAGCTTTTTTTTAGTCAGTGCGATTTCGGAGTTTGGATGTTACGCGGGAGGGGCCCGATTTGAATACGGAGAGCGACAAGGACAGGAAATATAGACCGCATTTTCTAAAACGCTAAAGAAAATGTCGGAAACCGGTGGTGAAATTTGAGGAAAATCCTGGAAACCCAGATTTGAATTGTGGGCGACACAAAAGCAGATAGGACAATCATCGTGGGAATCTCCATCATCGTGGTGATGGAATGCACACTACCAGGATGGAGATGGAAAAACAAACAAGGAAGATTAAGTTAAGTTTTCTATTCATCGCGCCGCACTTAACTCTCCCGGCATTCCTCACTTTGACATGCTCGTATCATGACATCACAAACTTAGGCTCGAAAGTAACAAACATCGTCCAAGATGTACACGGCAATCTGTTTCCGCAAGAGGCAGTCTCTCACGCGAGGATGCGAAGAAGTGCCAGAGAAACATGAAGAGCTGCTTCGAAAAAATTCGATGCGTTGCGCTTCGCTCCATCAATCTTACGGGCTCTGCGCACTATGTTGCGCCACGACTCAGCACCATCCGGGAAGCCGATGGATCAACCGGCGCCTCTCATACAGATCACTTTAACCTGCGGCCGCGTAAATTGACAAGGCGTACGCAGTTCTTAACTTAGCCCAGATTGGCAAATAATACTTTAACCGTAACGATTACTACATTGTCGAAATAGGAGGGTCCGATGAGAATTGTCCGCAACATGTTCGAGAGAAAAACGATCCTGAAGCATTGAAAAATAACGAAGAGATAAATGAGACTGAATACCTTCTGACTGGTCCTAGTTCGGAGAAGACTGTAACTCCTAGGATCTCCGATTATTCTCCTTTCATTTCTCGGGCGGGAAAAACACCAGCCGGAGAACGCTGGTGGGAATCCCGCCGGGAATCCCACCAGCGAATGATAAGTCAGTGAAGTTCTTTACCGATCGTTTCTTCCAATCGCTCGGTATCGAATCCGCACACAATCCGATGCCCGATCTCGATCACCGGAGCCCCACATGCTCCTCGGGTGGCTTCAATCATGCGTTTATGAGCCTTCACATCAGAGCGGAAAATCATGGACCTTTGAAATCAATCCCTTTGCTCGCAAGGAATTCCTTGATCTTGCCGGTATCCGGAGATGTGGGAAGTACGTACACATTGACTTCCTGTTTTGCAGTTTCTTCCAGCCTTTCCATCTCTCCGTTTCTCCTTGTACAGGACAGCGCCATCTCTTTCGCACGAACAAAGATCTCACCCTATGAGAGTGGAGCTGCCCTTTGAACGTCTCACGACGTTTGTCCGAGTCTTCTTTTAATTTCTTATCGGCTCCAACCTGTGTCAACCCGGGAAAGTAAAATTGACAGGGATCGAGCCAACTTCCGGTATTTGTGGATCAGGGTAATGATAACTATAATAATTAGGAGAGAGAAATTATTGCATAAGAAGCATTTGAACGCATCGCTGTTTCGGGATGCGCCAAATGCGCAAATTGTAAAGGGAGGCATCAATGGGAACAATTCTGGTAACCGGTGCAACCGGAAAATTGGGCAGTGCAGTCATAGAGGCCCTGGTAGTCGGGGGGGATCAATGTGAGGGCCGCCACGCGTAAGACGACAGGGATCAAATGGACAAAGCTGGTCCAGCCTGTGGTCTTCGACTATGAAGACCCCGGGCTTCACAAAGCGGCGCTTGACGGCATAACCGGCCTTTTTCTCCATCGCTCCCCCCTGGACTTTGAGGCCCCGGCAAAGCTGATCCCTTTCATTGACAAGGCCAAAGAGATGCGGGTCGAGCATGTCGTTTTCAATTCATATCTGCACGCGGACTCAGATGAGCGGAATCCTCTCAGGATAGTCGAGAAGCACCTTGCGAAGTCGGGGCTTGCCTACACAATCCTTCGTCCCAACTTCTTCATGGAGAATTTCACCGCTGGGTTCTTTGCTCCAATGATCGCAGGTGGAAAAATCTTTATTCCGGCCGGCGACAGCAAAACCAGCTTCATCTCGGTCAGTGACATAGCAAAGGTAACCGCCGCCATATTTCGGGAAAAGCGCTATGGAACCGAGTACAACCTGACAGGACCCGAGGCGCTGAGTTACGGGGAAGCAGCAAAAATCATATCCGGCGTCTCCGGAAGGGCTGTGATGTACACTCCCATCTCCGAAATGGAAATGATGAAGGGGGCCCGGGAACAGGGGATGCCCGAAAGCGCCATCCAGTACATGCTTCAGCTCTTCGGCCTGGTGCGCAAGGGTGTGATGAGTGAGATTACCGATACGGTCCGCAAAGTGACGGGAAAGGCCCCTATTTCGTTTAAAGAGTTCGCCCGGAAGAACGCAGATTTCTGGAAAGTGCTCAAGGCTGCCTGATCGGCCGTAATCGTCCTCCAGCATCTTGCGGGCATCCGCCAGGGTCTCTTTCGCCTCGTTCAGGCGATACGCAAACAGGGTCTCCCGGTCGGTCATATCCGCAATCCTTCCTGCGTTATGGCTTTGACGATGGGCGATGACCGAAGCGGCGAATTCTCAAGTTCATCACGGGTGAAGATGAGGGGAGAAACCACCATGGAGTTCTCAAAACCGACTTCCCATGCGACGTCCCGAATACGTTCCTTGAGGTTTTTGTCAATGGTTTCCACCTCAACGAAAATATCCATGTCCGAACCTTCTTCTGCGTCTCCGCGCGCTCTTGAGCCGAAGACGCGGAAATCCACGAGGCGGGCCAATTGAGAGAGTCGTCTTTTCAGTTCCCGTGCGATGATAAGGTCTTCTTCATTCACTACTATGTGTTCCTTGTAATGGGAACAAAAATACCGGCCGGTGAGATTTTTAGCGCAGATGAGCACTCGATGTGAGGGGGTGGGGGAAATCAATCCTGTGGCCGGACTCCCAGCAAACCCCTTTCCGAGTCGTCTAGTTCTTTCATTTCTCCTGTGACGGTAAAGATAACCCGCTCGCAGATATTGACCGCCCGGTCGGCGGTGCGTTCGAGATTATGGGCAACCCACATGAGGTCGCTTGCGCTCTTCGATGCCCGCCGGATCGGCGACCACATTGGTCATCAATTCCCGGTAAATCCGGTCATACAAATCGTCTACTTCCGGATCTTTCGAGGCAATCCGCCTTGCCATTTCCACGTCGCGCCCGATGAACGATTTGAGCGCGCCCTGGAGCATATCCGATGCTTGCTCGGCCATTTGGGAAATTTCCATCAAGATGGTTGCAGGAGGTTTTGTCCCAAGTTTTATAGTATTTCTTGCGTTGCTTTTCGAATAATCCGCGATTCTTTCAAGTTCGGTTGCAATGCCCAGCACGGCCGCCATGGTGCGCAGGTCCCTTGCCAGAGGCTGCTGTCTGGCAATCAGGACTAGGACATCCGATTCGATCTCAAACCGCCTCCGGTTGACGTCTTTGTCTGCGGCAATCAATCGTTTTGCGGCATCGATATCCCCCTCTTTCAAGACTTCAATCGACTTGATGATACTTTGGTGCACAAGATTGCCCAGTTCGAGCAGTTCATTTTGAAGTCTATGCAGTTCATTTTCCAAGGCGCTTCTCAGCATCGGTTTTCCCTCTGGTTGAACTGTATCCCTTATTTGCGTGAAAAGCTCGCCCCGCAAGATGTGAATACTTCCGGTGCCGGGCAAACGATGAATTCCTATATCCGCAACGGGTTTATCCCGCCCTGCCGGTAATGTAGTCTTCAGTGAGTTTCTGGTTCGGCCGGGTGAAGATGCTTTCGGTTACGTCGAATTCTACCAGTTCGCCGAGCCAGAATAAGCCTGTAAAATCCGAAGCGCGGGATGCCTGCTGCATGTTGTGGGTAACGATGACGATTGAGTACTCTTTCTTGAGCGCCTGTATCAGTTCTTCAATCTGGAGGGTAGCGATCGGGTCCAGGGCCGAGCAGGGCTCATCCATCAGGATCACTTCGGGTTTGACGGCGATAGTCCGGGCAATGCAAAGCCTTTGCTGCTGGCCAAGCGATAGGCCCAGCGCATCCTCTTTGAGCCTGTCTTTAACCTCATCCCACAGAACCGCGCTTCGAAGACTCTGTTCGACTATCTCGAACAAGTGCTCCCTGTTCCTGTGAAGTCCAAGCACTCGCGGGCCGAACGCGATGTTGTCGAAAATGGACTGCGGAAAGGGATTGGGACGCTGAAAGACCATGCCTATCCGCCTGCGCAGTTCGACCACGTCGGTGCCGGGGGCATAAATGTCCTGCCCGTCGAATTCGACGAGTCCCTCTACCCTGTGCCCCAATTGTGTCGTTCATCCGGTTGAGACAGCGCAGAAAAGTCGATTTGCCACACCCCGAAGGCCCGATCAGCGCGGTTATGCGTCGATCCCGAATGGACATCGAAATGTTACTGAGGGCAATTTTTTTGCCGTAATAAAAGTTAAGTTTTTCTACCCTGACTTTTTCCATCTGTTCGCTTTGAGTTATCCGAAACGCCCCGTAATGTAATCTTCCGTCCGCCTGTCCCGAGGGGTCGTGAATATCTCCGTGCCGGGACGGTATTCGATCAGGTCGCCCATGAGAATAAAAGCCGCCTGGTCCGCCACTCTGGCTGCCTGCTGTATGCTATGCGGAACTATAATGATCGTATAATGCTGTTTCAGTTGCTGAAGAGATTCCTCGACTTTTCTCGTTGAAATGGGGTCCAAACCCGACGTTGGTTCGTCGAGCAGCAGCACTTCGGGCTCCAGCGCCAGGCTTCTGGCTATGCAAAGCCTTTGTTGCTGGCCTCCGGAAAGCGCGTTTGCCGGACTGTCCAACCGATCTTTTATCTCATCCCATAAAGCCGCCTGAATGAGACTGCGCTGCAGGCTTTCCTCGATCCTGTAGCGGTCCCGCAATCCCGCCAGCTTCAGCCCGTAGGTTACATTTTCCCGAATTGTTCCGGGGAGAGGCAACGGAAGCGCGAACACCATACCGACACGGCGGCGCAGGATTGCGATATGGGTATCGGAATCGTAGATGTTTTTGCCATCCAACAAAACCCGCCCCGTCATGCGGGTATTTTCGATCATATCGTTGAGCCTGTTAATCAGACGCAGCAAGGTCGTCTTTCCGCCTCCCGCAGGTCCGAAAAAAACAGTTACCGAGCGGGATGGCACATCCAGTGTGATGTTTCGCAGGGACTGAAAATCGCCGTAAAAATAGTTCACGTCCTCAATGAATATTTTAGGCTCTACCACTGACGCCTCCTGCGGAAATAGCTTCTCAGAAGGCTTGCCGCAATATTCATGGACAGTACGAGGATGAGCAAAACCAGGGCCGTTCCGTACTGGACACTCAGGGGCATCGAGGGTACCTGGGTGCTGATAACATAGAGGTGATAGGGAAGCGCCATAACCTGGTCGAACAGCGACTTCGGCAGGCGGGGAAGGTAGAATGCGGCAACGGTAAATAGAATCGGGGCGGTCTCCCCGGCAGCCCGCAAAAGGCCCAGGATTATGCCGGTTATGATGCCGGGCAGAGCCTGCGGAAGTACGATATAGCGGATTCCCTGCCAGCGTGTGCCGCCAAGACTTGCGCTAACGGTTCGAAATTCCATAGGAACGGCCCGCAAGGCTTCTTCGGAGGCGCTGATGATCACCGGGAGTGTCATAATGGCCAGAGTCAGGACACCCGCCAGGATTGAAGTGCCCATATGCATAAAAAGAACGAACATGCCAAGTCCGAAAAGCCCGTACACAATGGAAGGTATGCCGGCCAGGTTTACGATAGCAAGCCTGATAGCCCGCGTCATCCAGGTGTCTCTTGCGTATTCGGCAAGATAAATGATTCCGGCGACACCAACCGGTATGGCTGCCAGGGCAGTGCCCAGCGTCAGGATCAGCGTTCCCACTATGGCCGGGAAAATGCCCCCTTGTTTCATCCCCTCCGAGGGCATCGTAAAAATGAATTCCCACGAAATGGCTCTTGCGCCTTCAAAGAAAATGATCCCGATCACGATCAGAATGGGCGCAACCACGGCTATTGCCGACAGGGTCAGTATACCGAATCCTATCTGCTGCATCCGGTTTCGGTCCATCAGCGCAGACCTCCGCGATTCCGCTTCTTAAAAATTGCGCCTGCGGCGAGAATGTTGATGATAAAAGTAAGAATGAAAAGGATGATGCCGATTCCGAAAAGAGCGTGATAGTGAACGCTCCCGTTTGCAACCTCTCCCATTTCGGCCGCCACCGTAGCGGTCATGGTCCTCACCGGCATGAAGATCGATCCCGGGCTCAGAGGCATCCGGGCCGCATTTCCGGTAACCATCATGACCGCCATCGTCTCTCCGATTGCCCGCCCCATTCCGAGCATTACGGCCATAGCGATGCCCGAGCGCGCGGCCGGGACAACCACCCGCCAGATGGTTTGCCAGTTGGTGGCCCCCATCGCCAGCGCCGCATCCCGATAACTCCTTGGCACACTGTCAAGGGCGTCCTCGGCGACACTGATTATCGTTGGGAGAGACATATAGGCCAGAAGCACGGCGCCCGTGAATGCCGAAAGGCCGGTTGGAACATTTAGCGTGGTCCGTACCAAAGGCGCTATGACGTGCATGCCGAAAAAGCCGAGGACCACGGAAGGTATTCCGGCAAGGACCTCAATGAGGGGTTTGAGAATTTCCCGAGCCCAGTTTGGTGCGACTTCCCTTACAAAAACAGCGGTTGTCACTCCGAGGGGAAGCGCGATTACGATTGCAGCTATCGTCACATAAGCCGAACCGAGGATCAGGGGCAGAGTGCCGAAAATATCGAAGGTAGGATACCACCTGGTCCCGAACAAATTCCCGGGAGAAACCTCCATGATGCGGTCGACGCCTTGCAGATAGCAGGCGAGCCGCTCGAGGCCGTAGGTCAGCTCGCCGGAGACCGGCGCGCATTCGTAGCCCGCGACCTGCTGGAAATAGGTGAATTGAGATACTTCCATGCCATCGCACCAGCACTCCCAGCCGAGGCCCCACGCGCCGAGCGTCGGGCTCTCCCAGTCGTCCTCGACAAAGCGGATGTCGTGGACGGCGCCGTCGAGGCCGATCGCCGCAAGCGAATCGAGGTAGATCGCCTGGAGGTCGGGCGGCGAGGGCTTCAGGATCACCTGATATTGGTAATAGTGCTGCAGCCGGTTCGGATTCTCGCCATAGCGGCCATCTTTCGGCCGGCGCGACGGCTGCACATAAGCGGCGTTCCACGGCCTTGGCCCGAGCGCGCGCAAGGTCGACGCCGGGTGAAAGGTGCCGGCGCCCATCTCCATGTCGTACGGCTGCAGGATGACGCAGCCGTAATCCGCCCAGAATCGCTGCAGGGTTAGGATCAGGCCCTGGAACGATCGGTCGGGGCGCATATGGGCGGGCAGTTCGGACATGGCCGAAGCTATAGGTGGCAGGCGCGCGAGGGGTCAAGCCGCCCTAAAATTGTGGGGCACGCACGCACTGCACTCATGCGGCGTCGTGGTGTCACCATGCGCGGAATTATTGACCACTCTGCGCTTTTCCGGTTCCCCGCGGCCGGGGTGTGCGGATAAACGATAGGGCGGCCAACGCGAACCATCGCGGCCGTCGAGATTGCGCCTGAGGGATTGAGATGACCGTGTCTTGCCGTCGCGCCGCCATTGCCGCATTCGCCGCGCTTGCCCTCGTTCTCTGGGGAGGAGGCGCCCACGCAAAAATCTTCGCACAATGGGTCCAACTCGGGCCGGATGGCAGCTCGAGCGTGCGGGCCATCACTGACGAGAGTTGCCCGGCGGTGATGTTTGACGGAACGCCGGTGCCGATGCGCGTGCGCTCCGACCCCGAGCAACCGATGGCCAACGTCAAGCCGGCGAAGTTTCCGGTGCGCGGCTGCGAGATCGAGGTGCCGCCGGGCACGATCGCCGCGGTGCTCGACGGCAAGGTGCTGCCGCTCGCAAAGCGCGACCCGCAACGCATCATGGTGTTCGGCGACACCGGCTGCCGGCTCGACCGCCGCACGATGCAGGACTGCAACGAGCCGGCGGCGTGGCCGTTTCCGCGCATCACCGCGGCGGCGGCGACCGCGCGGCCCGATCTCGTCATTCACGTGGGCGACTACCATTATCGCGAAACCCCCTGCCCAGCCGCCAACACCGGCTGCGCCAACAGTCCGTGGGGCTACGGCTTCGACGCCTGGAATGCCGATTTCTTCGATCCGGCAGCGCCGCTGTTCGCGACGGCGCCGTGGATCATGGTGCGCGGCAATCACGAGGACTGCAACCGTGCGGGCGAAGGCTTCATGCGCTTCCTCGACCGCGATCCGGTCGAACCGGCATGCCGCGATTTCACCGGCATTTTCGTGGCGCGGCTCGGCGCCTTCGGGATCGTCGTCGTCGATGGCGCGGCTGCGGAAGATCCGCACGGCGACATGAACCCGATGGCGGACCTGCTCCGCGGTCAGTTCGAGCAGGTCATTGCGAAGGTGCCGGCGGAATCCTGGATGGTCGCGCATCGTCCCTTCAACGCGATGCGCAGCAGCTACGGGCCGCAACCCGTGAACGAAGTCGAGAACAAGGTGCAGGAGCTCGCGTTCGGCGCCATCATGCCGGCCGGCGTGCGCATGGCGCTCGCAGGCCACATCCATTTCTTCCAGGCCGTGGACTTTGGCGGGCGGCGCCCGCCGCAGCTCGTGGTCGGCACCGGCGGCGACGAGCTTTCACGCGTGCCGCCGATGAGCGTGGTCGGCGAAGTCATCAACGGGTTGCCCGTCGTCAATTCCGTGACGTACGCGGGCTTTGCCTACATGGTGTGGGATCGCACCGGCAATGTCTGGGTGGGCACGCTGTTCAATACCGAGGGGCGGCCGATCAATCATTGCCGGCTGATCGACCGCTCGCTCACCTGCGGATGATCAACGCGTAAGCAAAGCGTCGTAGGGTGGGCAAAGCGAAGCGTGCCCACCGCCAGCGCGCACTGTGGGCACGCGCGGATTCTCCACGCTTTGCCCACCCTACCTCTGTAAATCTGCTTACGCCACGAGGGCGGCGAGGACGCGCGCCCAGCTGCGCGTGCCTTTGTGGAAGCTCGTAAGATCGTACTTCTCGTTCGGCGAATGAATGCGGTCGTCGTCGAGGCCGAAGCCGATGAGGAGCGTGTCGAGGCCGACGAGGCGCTTGAAATCGCCGACGACGGGGATCGAGCCGCCGGACCCGATGAGCAGCGCCTCCTTGCCCCATTCCTCCGTCAGCGCGGCGCGCGCTTCGGCGAGTTGCGGCAGGTCCCAGTCGAGGGAGATCGCGGGGGAGGCGGAGTTGCCCTTGAACTCGGCCTTGCAGTCCGGCGGCAGATGCTGGTGCACGAAAGTGCGGAACGCCGCGCGTATCTTCACCGGGTCCTGGCTCCCCACCAGGCGGAACGAGATCTTGGCGGAGGCTTCGGCGGGGATCACGGTCTTCGCGCCTTCGCCGATGTAGCCGCCCCAGATGCCGTTTACGTCGCAGGTCGGGCGCGACGCGATCTGCTCGATGACGAGCCGATCTTTCTCGCCCGCCGGCACGCTCAAGCCCACCTGGCCGAGAAACTTCTCCGCCGTGAGGCCAAGCCCTTCCCATTCCTTCTTCACGTCGGGGGGCAATTCCTTGACGCCGTCGTAGAAGCCCGGGATCGTCACGTGGCCGTGGTGGTCGTGCAGTGCGGCAATGATCTTCGCCAGCACGCGGATCGGATTTTGCGCGGCGCCGCCGAACAAGCCGGAGTGCAGGTCGCGATCGGCGGCCTTGATCTTCACCTCCTCGTAGACGAGGCCGCGCAGCGCCGTCGTGATGGCGGGCGTCTTGGGATCCCACATGCCGGTGTCGCAGACGAGGGCGATGTCGCCGGCAAGGTCGGACTTGTGCGCCTCGATCCAGCCGGGCAGATGCTTCGAGCCGCATTCCTCCTCGCCCTCGATCAGGAAAGTCACGTCGAGCGGCACGCCGCCGGTGACTTCCCTCCAGGCGCGGCACGCCTCGATGAAGGTCATCACCTGGCCTTTGTCGTCGCAGGCGCCGCGCGCGATGATGGCCTTGCGGCCGTCCGCGAGCGTCGCGATGCGCGGCTCGAACGGCGGCGTATGCCATAGATCGAGCGGATCGACCGGCTGCACGTCATAATGCCCGTAGAACACGACCCGCTTGCGATTGGGCATCGGCCTGCCTTCCGCGCCCGGCGCGAAATTGGCCTTGCCGAGCACCACCGGATGGCCGTCGGTCGGATGGACCTCGGCGGCGACGCCAAGCGTCGCGAGATCGGCGGCGACGCTCGTCGCGGCGACGCGGCATTCGTCCGCGTAGGCAGGATCGGTCGAGATCGATTTGATCGCGAGAAATTTGAACAGCCGCTCGAGACTGTTGTCGAGGTCCGCGTCGATGCGCGCCAAAACCTTCGGAAGGGCCTTATTCACCTCGGACATGCCTTGCCTCCGCATCCGTCATTTTTTTCCGCCAAGACTGCCGAGCACGCCGCGCACGACCGCTCGCCCCACTTCGGAGCCGACGGTGCGCGCGACCTGCTTCACCATGACCTCGCCGGTGGACATGCGTCGACTCCGTCCCTTTGATCCCGCCGACGATGGGCTATTGAATAGCCCGCCCAGGATGCTGCCGAGCCAGTCCATGATCCCGCCCGATCCGCCGGGGGTGCCGGCAGGTGCGGGCGCTCCGGCCCCTCCGTCATGCTCGACGACGCCGCCAACCCGCCGGCGCAGGATCTCATAAGCGGATTCAGGATCGATCGCCTGATCGTAGCGGCCCTTGAACGGGCTCTTGGCAATGATCGCCTTGCGCTCGTCCGCCGTGACCGGGCCGACCCGGGCCGACGGTGGCCGGATCAATGTACGATCGACCATCGACGGCGTCCCGTTGCCTTCGAGGAACGACACCAGCGCCTCGCCTTTGCCGAGCTCCATGATGACCTTCGCGGTGTCGAGCTTCGGATTGGGGCGGAAGGTCTCGGCCGCCGCCTTCACCGCCTTCTGGTCGCGCGGCGTGAACGCGCGCAGCGCGTGCTGCACGCGATTGCCAAGCTGGGCCAGCACCTTGTCGGGAATGTCGAGTGGGTTCTGGGTGACGAAATAGACGCCGACGCCCTTGGAGCGGATGAGCCGCACCACCTGCTCGATCTTGTCGAGCAGCGCCTTCGGCGCGTCGTTGAACAACAGATGCGCTTCGTCGAAGAAGAACACGAGCTTCGGCTTATCGAGGTCGCCGACCTCGGGCAGCTGCTCGAACATCTGCGACAAGAGCCACAGCAGGAAGGTGGCGTAGAGCTGCGGATTCTCCATCAGCTTGTCGGCGGCGAGAATGTTGATCGTGCCGCGGCCCTGGGCATCCTTGCGCATGAAATCATGGATATCGAGCGCCGGCTCGCCGAAGAACTTGCCGCCGCCCTGGTTCTCGAGGATCAGGATCTGCCGCTGCATCGCGCCGACGGTCGCCGGCGCGATATTGCCGTAGCGCGACGCAATGTCCTTCGCCTCGTCGGAGGTCGAGATATAGGACAGCACCTCGCGCAGATCCTTGATGTCGATCAGCCCTTTGTTCACCGCGTCGGTCTTGCCGAATGCATCGTCGGCATAGCGGAAGACGATGTTGGTGAGGCCTTCCTGGATGTCATTGAGGCCGAGGACGCGCGACAGCAGCAGCGGACCGAGTTCGAACACGGTGGCGCGGATCGGATGCCCCTGTTCGCCGAACAAATCCCAGAACACCACGGGAAACTGATCGGTCTCGTATTCAAAGCCGATGTCCTTGGCGCGCTTGACGAATGCCTCCTTCGCATCGCCCGGCGCGGCGACCCCCGACAGATCGCCCTTGATGTCGGCCGCGAACACCGGAACGCCCGCGCGCGAGAAGCCTTCGGCCATGGTTTGCAGCGTCACCGTCTTTCCGGTGCCGGTCGCGCCCGTGACGAGACCGTGGCGATTGCCGAAGCCTAGAGCCAGAAATTCCGGCCTTTCGCCTTTGCCGACAAAGATTTTTCCGTCCTGGTCGGGATTGGACATGGTGGCATCCTCAAATTCCGGGGCGGCAAGCGCCGCGCTCGGATTCATTTATAGTGGCGGCAGCCAATGCGCGCGAGCGGTTTCGATCGACACTCCGCCGGCGCACCGTGCAAATCGTTTGCAGAATCAAAGCATCACACGAATGCCACGCGCGAATGCCGCGTGAGCAACAAAGTCACTAGCGTGTTGCAGTTCGTTTGATCTGAAGCACTGCAGCGCGAATGACTCTCTTGCTCCAAGTCATCTTCGCAATACATCATCATCGCAATCGCAAGCGTGGTGAGTTTGCAACACGTCGTGGCCAAAATGCGACGGACCCTTGTTTTAATTCTGCGGTGGTGCGCAATATGGAATTTGCGGATTGCCAACGGCGGAAGCGAACGGGGGAGGCCATGGACGAACTCGTCACCCGGATCGTGTCTAACGTTGGCATCGAACGCTCGGTGGCGGAACGGGCTGTGGGTATTATTCTCGATTTTTTGAGCACCGAGGGTCCTGCCGATAAAGTGCAGGAACTCATGGCGCGTCTGCCGGGTGCATCGGAGGCGGCCGCCGCCGCGCATAACGAAGGCGGCGGACTGTTCGGTAGCATGGGTGGCGTCATGGGTGTCGGCAGCCGGCTGATGTCGGCTGGGCTGGGCATGGGCGAGATTCAGGGCGTTACCCGCGAACTTATTGCCTTTGCGCGCGAGAAGGCCGGTGACGACGATGTCAATGCCATCGTCGAGGCCATTCCGGGCCTCAGCCAGTTCGTTTGAAATTTTGCTGAAGCTTCGGGGCGCTCTTATGACTTTTCCGATCTCTCATCTCAACGGAAGAATCACCGCAGCGACGCAGCTCAAGCTCAAGGCAGTCGGAATCCGCACCGCGGAAAAGCTGCTGGAGCACGCCAAGAGCGCGAAGGGACGGCAGGAACTCTCGGAAAGGGCCAACATCGACGCGAAGGAACTGCTGCAGGTCGCGAACTTGATCGACCGCATGCGGATCAAAGGCGTCGGACCGGACTATGCCGAACTGTTGGAGGCGGCCGGCGTGGTGACGGTCAACCAGCTGAAATTTCGCAGCCCCGCTAAACTCGCGCAGAAAATGGCGGAGGCGAATGCCAAGCGTAAACTCTGCCGTCTGCTGCCGTCGATTCCGACCGTGGAGCAATGGATCGAGCAGGCGAAGAAGCTTCCGATCAAGATTTCATACTGATTGATCCCGTCATTCCAGAGGCTGAGTGCAGCTCGGCAGCCCGGAATCCCTACTCCTCGGTCCGTGTTCATCGATTCCGGGCTGGCTTCCGCTTCGCTGCGGCGCCCGGAAGGACGCCGCATGTTGACAGCATCTTCATAACCGCACACATGCAAAGTCATGACAGCGGCATCCCTTTCGGCGGCGAGGCAGGCTGCTCCGACGCACGGCGCGGGGTTCCTGACGCAGCTCTTGGCACTGCGGCGCCCGATCGTGATGGGAGTTTTGAACGTCACGCCGGATTCGTTTTCCGACGGCGGCGCGTTTCTCAACCCTGACGTGGCGATTGCCCACGCGCAGCAGATGATCGCGGACGGCGCCGATGTCATCGACGTCGGCGCGGAATCGACGCGACCCTATGGCGGGGCCGAAGCCGTTTCAGCCGCGGAGGAGTTGCGTCGGCTCGCATCCGTGCTGCCCGCCGTGGTGCGCTTTGGCACGCCGGTCTCGATCGACACGATGAAGGCCGCCGTGGCGAAATGGGCGCTCGATCAGGGTGCGGCGATGGCGAACGACGTCTGGGGCTTGCAGCGCGATCCCGATTTGGCGGAACTGATCGCGCGCCGCGGCGTGCCCGTGATCGTCATGCACAATCGCGAAGCGGCGGACCCGAAGATCGACATCATCAAGGACATCGAAGCCTTTTTCGAGCGCTCGCTCGCGATCGCAGACCGCGCCGGCATCGCCCGCGATGCCATCGTGCTCGATCCCGGCATCGGTTTCGGCAAGACTCCGGAGCAGAGCATGATGGCGATCGCGCGGCTCGATCGCTTGCGCCGGTTCGGACTGCCGCTTCTCGTCGGCGCCTCGCGCAAGCGCTTCATCAACGCGGTGATGCCGGCGTCGCCCGACCGCCGCCTCGGCGGCTCGATCGCCGCCCATGTGCTCGCCGTCGAGCGCGGCGCCGCGATCATCCGCGCCCACGACGTTGCCGAGACGGTGCAGGCGCTGCGCATCATGACCGCGATCGGGCAGCAGTCGTGAACAGGCTTCGGCGCCTCGAGACGCCGCGGATGTCATGGCGCAAGCGCTGATCTCGATCGGCGGCAATGTCGGCTACGGCGGACACGACGCGCGTACGACGCTCGACCACGCCGTGGCGGCATTGTGCGACGGAGACGCGGTGCGGCTCGTCGCACGTTCATCGGATTACACGACTCCGCCGTGGGGCGTGACCGAGCAGCCGGCCTTCACCAACCTCGCGCTCGTGATCGAGACCGCGCTTGCGCCACGCGCGCTCCTCGAACGGGCACTCCGCATCGAGACAGCGTTCGGCCGCGACCGTGCGCACGAGCAGCGCTGGGGACCGCGCACGCTCGACATCGACATCATCGCCTATGACGAGGTCGCGATCGACGAGCCGGGCCTCAATTTGCCCCATCCGCGCGCATTCGAACGGGCCTTCGTGCTGGTGCCGCTCGCCGAGATCGCGCCCGAATTCAGAATCAGGGGCATCCGCGTCGCCGACGCGGTAACTCAGGTGTCCACAAGCGGCATCGAGAAGCTACCGCCGCGCTGATATAAGAAGACCGGACATCGACGAGAAAAGCCCATCGACATGCGCCTGAAATCCGGATTGTGGGTCGCGGCCTATGTGCGGCGGTGCTTCGTCGAAGGGATATTCGCCGCGGTGCGCCGGCGCGGCGCCGACGAGGCCGGCGCCATCTTCATCAAGGTCAATCGCCTTGACGGCACCGCCGACGTCTTCGCGCCGGCGCCGCAGTCAGCTTTTACGGAGCAATCTCCAACCGATCGCGCCTTCAGTCCGGCGCTCAAGGCCATGCCGGTGGCCGACAGCGATGCCGAAGCTTATTTAAATCGCCAGGTTCGGTTTGATCCCGACGTGTGGATCATCGAGATCGAAGATCGCGACGGGCGAAACTTCCTTGACCGGGTCGTGGGTTGACGGCTTGATCCTTGACCCGCGCGGCGAGCGCGCCGAACCGCGAGCGCAACGCCGCGGCCGACAATTCGCGCTGGCCAGCCTTGGTTTCGATCGGTTCGGCGGGCGCAACATCAGGCTTCGCCTGCGTGCGCCATAGCGCGATAAGCTTGACTGCCGCGCCGCGGTCGAGGTCGTGATAAAGTTCGGTGAGATCGTAGACGCGCTGCACCGAACGGCCGACGGCTGCATTGACGAGCAGCAGGACGCGCTGCAGCACCGCGATCGGCATATTGCTCGCCCGCGCCGCCACCACCATCGGCTCGCCCGACGAATCGTTGACGATGCGCTCGCACAGGCTTCGCGGAATCGCAAGACAGCGTTCGAATTCGCGGAAGAACTGGCCGATCCTACCCTCCAACGCGGCCGTATCGAGGGCCGCAAAGGTCAGCTTGCCGTTTTCGAGCCCGGACTCATCCATGCTCGAATCCATTGTCTCGGACGGCAACAGCGAAAGCAGCCGCCGCCGCTCCGTCGACGGGGCCGCAAAGAAGGCATCGCCGAGTTCGGCAGGACCCGGCGCGTCCTCGGCTGGAAGCGATGTGGTCACGCTCGGTTCAACCGGCTGTGCAGCCTCCTCAGGCGGATGCGAGGTAGCCGGCGGATGCTCAGAAACTGGGGCAACGGCGGAAACTGCAGCAACGGCGCTTTCGGCCGATGCCGTACGCTCCTCAGCCGCAGGCGGTGCAACCCCGAGCCGCTGTAAAATCGCGACGGGGGCGTGGCCATACCCCTGCAGGATACCGGCGACGGTGGTCCGGGTCGCAGCGTCGACGCGCTCGACGAGACGCAGCGCCAGCTCTTCGTAGTGGCGCTGTTCTTCCTGCGAGTGGTTGGCCTTCTGCGCATAAAGAGCCGTGAGCGCAAGCAGGAGCCGCGCGGTCATGTCGGCGCCCGGCCGAGCGCCAAGCCCCATCACGACTTCATTCGGGGTCGAATTCTGTTGGTCCACGCCGTTAACCTTGTTTGCCCGCCCAATGGATTCGCCGCCACCTTCTACCCCGGCGCCGTTAGCGGAGCGTTAACCATGCCCGGCGCTAATCGTTGCCATCGCCTCACCCGGTGGGGGGCCCGGCGATTCGCGATCCTCCAGGAGGCGATATGGGTGCGGTCATTACCTTTCCGGAAGTGCGACGAATGGCGCGCGAAGTACCGCCGGCGCCGCCTTACGACGCCACCGTGATCATCCTGCCCGTGGTCCGCGTCGAGCGCGCGGCAGCGGCGCCAAGCAACACGCAAGACGAATCGCTCGAGCAGTTGCCCAATCAATCGCCCAGCCAAACGCCAAAGACGCCTTCGGGCGGAAAACGTCGGCGGCGCGCATCGCGGACATGAACGTCACTTCGCAGCGCGCTGGCGCATCGGTCGGGGTCCTTGCTGCACTCGCTGCCGGACTTTTGCTCGGCGGCTGCGCCGTCAACGGAGACTTCGACCGCGTCAAGCCGGGGCTGGTGGCGGACAGCATCCATGACTGGGTCGGCGCCACGGCCGCGATGGGCAACGGCGCCCCGGTCTCCGAATATCCGCTCACCGATGACGAACGGCTGCTTCGCGATCTTGCCTATCCGCTGATCGAGTCGCCGTTTGACCGCGCGCAATGGTACAGCGTCCTCAACGAATACGGCATCGGCCGCATCTTCCATCCGAACTGGTGGCGCTTCGACCAGGAGGCTTACGTCCACCGGCTGCTGGCGACCACCTATCGTTCGGAAGCGGCACGCTATGCGCAGCTGGGCGACGATGTCCGCAACGACCGCACGCGCATCCCCCCATTCTTCCTGCTAGCGCGACGCGTCCTCGAAATGGATCGCGTGCGCCAGGCCAACATGGCCGCCGTCTCGACGGTCTCGGACTGGGAGCGGGCCAATGCGATGGCGCGCGTCGCCGAGAACAAGCTCGTCGTCAGCTGGGTGCAGTGGTCGCTGATGGCGCGCGCCGCCTGCTATCGGGTCGCCCTCGAGCGGCTCGCCATCGGCGTGCCCATGCCGACCGCGACCGAGATCGATCGTTCGTTGATTGCGCTGCAGGACCTGATCTTCCGCTATCGCGTGCTTCCTCTTCCCGATCTCGCGCCCGGTGCGCCCATCCCCCCATTCCCGGGCCCACCGCCTATCACCGTCCTCGGTCAGGCTCAAAAGCCGAAGCCGCCGGTCGAGACCGTCAAGCTAAGCCCTGCGCTTTCCTCAAAAGGCGCGTTGTGATGTGTCTCGCGCGCGCATCGACGGCAGTTGCGACGCGGCGCGTTCCCAACTGTTGCCGCCTTCATAAGCTTTAACTCTCGCGAAGATTGCGGCGCGCGGCAGTCGGGCGGCAGCGTTGTCCGCAAAGGTCTGCGCGTCACACCAGGGAGGAGTTTGAGATGAAGCTTGCGGCCTTGACCCTTGCCGTGACGGTGACCGGCGTCGTCGGTCCGGCGTTCGGCGCGGATATCGCGCTGCGCCGGGTGTTCTCCTGCGAGAACGGCGATGCGAAAATGGAAGTCTACATTCCCGAATCCGCGGTCACCGGGCGAGGGCTCGCCAACGTCAAGTTCGGCGGGCAACTGATCGGCGCTTACGGTCTCGATCTCACCGGGGCGCAGAAGGGCAAGGTGCTCGAACCGGTCCGCGTCAGCCTCGCTGCCGACAAGAAGTCAGTGATCGTCAATCAATACACGCGTCAATTGCCGCCAACCTCGGTGCCGATCGATGGCGGAACGGTCAGCTTCGACCGTCGCTTTGCGGAAAACGCGAAGTGCAGCTCGTTCAATCAGGAATGATGTCGGGCAGGCACTGATCGCGCAAATCTTGCGCGGTAAAACTCGCTATCCGTGAATGATTGCAGCGGCGCAATCCGCTTGTTGTCGCATTTCAATCTGCTGATGATGCGTGATAAGACTCAAGCCAACAACCATCATCAAGGGAGGAACCATCATGGAATCTCGTCACTATCATTGCCTGCGCGCGCTTCTGCTCGCCGGCGCCGCTGCGCTCGCCGTCCCGGCGATCGCCGCCGAGGTCACGCCGGAACGGCTCGCCAATCCCGAGCCCGGCAATTGGCTCACCAATCACCGCACCTATGACTCGCAGCGCTATTCGCCGCTCGAGCAGATCAACAAGAACAACATCAAGTCGTTGAAGCTCGCTTACGCGGTCGCGATCGGCGGCACGTCGGTCAACGAGAACAACGAATCGACGCCGATCGCCGAGGATGGATTCCTCTACGTGGTCGACCTGTGGGGCGTGGTCTACAAGATCGACGCCCGCTCCGGCGATGTCGGCCGCATCGTGTGGCGCATGGATCCCGGCCAGGAGAAGGCGCCCGATGCGAACCGCGGCGTCGCGCTGTGGGGCAATTTCGTCATCTCGGTCGCAAATCATCCGGCGCGGCTCGTCGCCACCAACAAGGACACCGGCAAAACCGTTTGGGAGACCAATATTTCCGACGGCCAGAACGGCCTGCAGTTCACCGCGGCGCCGCTGCCAGTCAAGGACAAGATCATTGTCGGCGCATCCGGTGGCGACAACGGCGTGCGCGATTACATTCTTGCGGTCGATGCCGCGACCGGCAAAGAGCTGTGGCGCAAGTACGTCATTCCGGCCCCCGGCGAGCCCGGCTCCGAAACCTGGAAAGACACCAACAACGCCTGGCGCACCGGCGGCGGCGCCTTGTGGGTGACGGGCTCATACGATCCCGCGACCAACCAGGTGCTGTGGGGCACCGGCAATCCGGTGCCATGGTCCGATCCGTACTATCGGCCGGGCAACAACCTTTATACCGACAGCCTCATCTCGTGGAATCCGGACACCGGCAAGATGAACTGGTATCACCAGTACACCCCCGGCGACATGTGGGACTACGACGAAGAAGGCTCGCACATTCTGATCGACGCCGTTATCAACGGTGAGCCGCGCAAGATCGTCACCCACGCGGCGCGCAACGGCTTTCTGTATTCGTTCGAGCGGGCCAACGGCCAGACCGTGATGGCCAAGCCCTATGTGCCCAAAGTCAACTGGACGGCGGGCATCGATCAGAAAACCGGCTTGCCGGTCGACTACAATCCCAATCGCGATATCCAGGCCTATTCGGGTCGTCAGAACTTCACGAACGCGGATCCTACCAAGACGCTGTGTCCGGCGATGTCGGGCGGCAACAACTACTTCCCGCCGTCCTACAGCAAGAAGACAGGCTTCGTGTACATCCCCACCATGGCGATGTGTAACGAAGTGACCATGGACCAGGAGTCCATCAAAAAGGGCATCTACTTCAGCCGCACGTTCAAGAGTCCGGAGCGCACCGAGTCCGACCTCGTGATGGCCGACCCCGTCACCGGCGAGGTCAAGAAGCGCGCGCATTCGATCTATCAGAACGTGAGCGGCGTGCTCACCACCGGCGGCGGCCTCGTCTTCACCGCGTTCACCGACGGCAGCCTCGTCGCCTACGACGACACTACCCTCGACCAGGTGTGGAAGGTCAATGTCGGCACCGGCTTCAATGCCCCGCCGATGACGTTCCAGGCCGGCGGCAAGCAATACATCGCCATCATCTCGGGCATCAGCAAGATCACCGCCGGACGTCACAATCTGACGCCGGAACTGCGCGAGCAGCGCAACCAGACGATGCTGTTCGTCTTCGGGCTGTAACCGGCATCGGGCTCAAGGGCGGATCGGCGCAATGCGATCCGCCCTCTGCCGTCACCATTGTCTCCTTCGGCGAATTCGGCCTGCGCCTTCGCCCAAATCCACCCCAACCGACCGCACTCACAACATCAAAATGGAGCAAGCCATGCACCCACATCACCTTCGTGCCTTGCGCGCGCTTTTGCTCGGCGGTGCCGCCCTCATCGCCGCGCCGGCGATTGCGGCCGACGTCACGCCGCAACGCCTCAACAGTCCGGAGGCGGGCAACTGGCTGATGAATCATCGCACCTATGATGCTCAGCGCTATTCGCCGCTCGACCAGATCAACAAGACGAACATCAAGAATCTGAAGCTCGCTTATTCCGTTGCGATCGGCGGCACGTCGACCAACGAGAACCTCCAGTCGACGCCGCTCGCCGAGGACGGCTTCCTCTACGTCACCGATATGTGGGGCGTTCTCTACAAGATCGACGCGCGCTCCGGTGACGTCGGGCGAATCGTGTGGCGCATGGACCCGGGCCAGGAAAAACCGCCGCTCACGAACCGCGGCGCCGCGCTGTGGGGCAATTTGGTGATCACCGTTGCCAGCTATCCGCCGCGCGTCATCGCCACCAACAAGGACACCGGCAAGGTGGTGTGGGACACCAACATGGCGGACGACCAAGTTGACGTTCAACTCACCGCGGCGCCGCTTGCCGTCAAGGACAAGATCATCGTCGGGGCGTCCGGCGGCGATCGCGGCGTGCGCGATTGGATCGCCGGCCTCGACGCCGCGACCGGCAAGATCGCGTGGCGCAAATACACGATTCCCGCGCCCGGCGAGCCCGGCAGCGAAACCTGGAAGGACAAGAACAACGCGTGGAAGACCGGCGGCGGCGCCATGTGGGTGACGGGTTCGTATGATCCCGCGACCAACCAGGTGCTGTGGGGAACCGGGAATCCGGTGCCGTGGTCCGATCCCTATTATCGGCCGGGCGACAACCTCTACACCAACAGCCTGATCTCCTGGGATCCCGACTCCGGCAAGATGAACTGGTACTACCAGTACACGCCCGGCGACATGTGGGATTACGACGAGGAAGGCTCCCACATCTTGATCGACGGCAGCGTCGCCGGCCAGCCGCGCAAGCTTGTCACCCACGCCGCGCGCAACGGCTTCCTCTATTCGCTCGAACGCGCCAACGGCCAGACAGTCCTCGCGAAGCCCTACGTCTCGAAGGTCACATGGACCAAGGGCATCGACCAGAAGACCGGGAAGCCGGTCGACTATGATCCCAATAAAGACGTCCAGGTCTATTCCGGTCAGCAGAACTTCACGGTGGCGGACCCGACCAAGAAACTTTGCCCGTCGATGGGCGGCGGCAACAACTATTTCCCGCCGACCTACAGCAAGAAGACCGGGCTCCTCTATATTCCGTCGAGCTCGATGTGCAACGAAGTGACGATGGATCAGGAATCCATCAAGAAGGGCGTCTATTTCAGCCCGACGTTCAAGAACGACGAGCGTGCGGAATCGGACATCGTGATGGCCGATCCGTTGACCGGCGAGGTCAAGAAGCGCGCGCACATGCCCTATCAGAACATGAGCGGCGCAGTTTCGACGGCGGGCGGACTCGTGTTCACGGCGTACGGCGACGGAACGATGGTCGCCTACGACGACACGACGATGGAGCCGGTGTGGAAGATCAACGTCGGCACCGGCTTCAACGCGCCGCCGATGACTTTCGAGGCCGGCGGCAAGCAGTACGTCGCCATCCTGTCCGGCATCAGCCGCATCACGGCGACGCGCAACGTCACCGCCCCGGAACTGCGCGATCTGCGCAATCAGACCATGCTGTTCGTCTTCGGGCTCTGAGTCTGCAGCGTTGACTACGCGCCGGCCGGCGCCCAGCCGGCCGGCGCCAATTCGAAGCCGGAAAATTCGAAGCCCGGTGCCACGGTGCAGCCGACGAGCGTCCAGTCGCCGAGGCTCTCGGCGGCTTGCCAGTGTCCCGTCGGCACTACGGCCTGCGGCCGCTCTCCCGATCCAAGATCGGACCCAAGACGCAGGCGCGTCACCGGGCCGGCCTCGGTCGCGGCGAGCGAAAGCTTGAGCGGCGCGCCGGCGTAATGGTGCCAGACTTCGACGGCATCGACACGGTGCCAGTGTGAGCGCTCGCCGCGCGCCAGCAGGAAATAGATCGCGGTCGAGGCCGGACGCGACCCGTTGGGAGCGGCATCGCGGAACGTCTGGCGGTAATGGCCGCCTTCCGGATGCGGCTTCAGATCGAGAAGACGGATGATGTCGGCGGCCCGCAAGCGCGTCTCCCCTGATGCGTCGGCGTCGCGCGTCAGAATTTATTCTTGCGCGCGCGCACTTCCGTGAACACCTGGGCAGCCGGCTTGCCCGAGAGGCCAACGGCGGCGGCAACTGCGGGATCGTCGGCGCGCAGAAAAACGTTCGCGCGCTTCTCCTCGCCCATCAGTGTCGGAATGGTCGGAGCGCCGGCCGCGAGCTGGCGTTTCACCTCGGCCGCGCGAGCGGCGAGCGCCTTGTTGCCGGGCTCGATCGTCTCGGCGAAGCGAATGTTCGCGTCGGTATATTCGTGGCCGCAATAGAGCCGCGTGTCATCGGGCAGCGCGCGCAATTTGAGAAGCGACTGCCACATCACGTCCGGCGTGCCTTCGATGACGCGTCCGCATCCGATCGAGAACAACGTGTCGCCGGCGAACAGCAGCTTGGCAGTGGGGAAGAAATAGTTGATCTGCCCGAGGGTGTGGCCGGGCGTTTCGATTACCCGCGCCTCGAGATTGCCGACCTTGACGGTTTCGCCTTCCGCGACGGTCGCATCCACGTCCGGAATCTTGTCCGCCTCTTTTCGCGGCGCGACGACGCGGCAGCGATGGTGCCGTTTCAATTCGGCAATGCCTGCGGTGTGGTCGCCGTGATGATGGGTGACGAGAATGTCGGAGAGCTTCCAGCCCGTGGCCTTGAGCGCCGCTTCGACGGGTGCCGCCTCGGGCGCATCGATTGCGGCGGTTGCCCCGGTCGCCTGATCGTGCACCAGCACGCCGAAATTGTCCTTGAGGCAGAGAAAGAGCTTTACGTCGGCACCACCCTGCGGTGCGGCATTCGGGTTGGTATTCATGAATCGGGCCACCATTTATTGAGGGAAAACGTCTAGCATGCTTGCTGCCGGTCGTGCAGTCTGGTACCGCGCAAGCATTGCAGATGTGGGTTTGAGGATGCGCTCGTGCGAGCCACCGTCGAGCCAAGCCTCGTCGCTTGTTAGATTACGTCATGGATGTCGTCGATCTGCGCAATTTCTATGCTCATCCGCTCGGGACGGTGGCGCGGCGCTTTATCGGTCGCAGCATTCGCCGGCTCTGGAGGACGAGCGCGGGCCAGCGCGTCCTCGGTGTCGGCTATGTGACACCTTATCTCGGGCTGTTCCGTGAGGACGCGGAGCGTTGTCTCGCCTTCATGCCTGCAGGCCAAGGCGTGGTGAAATGGCCATCGGCGCGCCCGTCGCTCACGGCGCTCGTCGACGATTGCGAGTTGCCGCTCTCCGACGGCTCGGTCGACCGCATTCTCCTCGTGCATGCGCTGGAGTCGAGCCACGACGGCTCGGCGCTGCTGCGCGAAGCGTGGCGCGTGCTTGCGCCCGGCGGCCGCATCCTCGCTGTCGTGCCCAATCGGCGCGGTCTGTGGGCGCGCATGGATACGACGCCGTTCGGCCATGGCCGTCCCTATTCGCGCTCGCAGATCACTTATCTGTTGCGGGAAACGTGGTTCACGCCGACGGCGTGGGGCGACGCCCTCTACGTGCCGCCGATCGATCGGCGCTGGTTCCTGCGCTCGGCCTATGTGTGGGAGCGCACCGGGGCGACGGTGTCGGCGCCGTTCGCGGGCGTTCATCTCGTCGAAGCGACGAAGCAGGTCTACCGCGCGATCCCGGCGCGCAAGAAGAAGCTCGTGCCCAACCTCAAGCCGGTGCTCGAACCGGTTCTTGCGCCATCACCTGGCGGCGCTGCCCGCGCGCGGTAATCGCTGCAGGCCGCTGCCGAGGGATCATTCGCGTGGCGCGTGCGGCCTGACATAGATGTTGGCGATCTTTCCGGAATAGGCCTCGGTCCAGCCAAGCTTGCCGACGAGAAATACCGCGAGCGGAGTATGCGCCTTGGGCCACAGCACCGCATCGACGGGGTATTTCTCCAGCACGGCTTTCCACGCGGCCTCATTTACGTCCCACGTGATCAGTTCGAAATAATCGCGCAGCACTAAATCCGGGTAAGCCGTCGCGGCGCGCCCGTCGACGAAGACCGGCACTTCGCCGCGAGCACGGAAGATGATGTAGCCGCCATAGTTCCAGTGGTTCAGCACGCGGGCGTGAGGAAAATGCTGCTGCAGATATGCAACCTCGGCTTCGGGATAGATCGGCGGCAGATCGGCCTTGGCCGGGACGACGGACCAATAGAGAAACGGCAAGGCACAGAAAATGAGGAGCGCTGCCATCGCTATGCGATATTGGCCGACGCTCCGCTTGATGAAGGGCGAATTGAGGTTGCTCAGATGTACCGCGACAGGAACGGTCGAAAACAGAAAAAATATCGAGAGGTATCGCAGCTGCCAGAATCCCAGCAGCAGGAAGCACCATGACAATAGGCGGGCCTCGACGGGACCGTTGCGGCGATCGGCAATCTCGAGAACGGCGAACAGGAAGATGTAGGCGCAGGCTGGGATGCACTGTGGCACGCGCAGCATCCGGTAATACGGCTGCCATTCGGTGATGTAGTGTTGAACGAAGTGGCCGAGAGTCCCGAACACGCCCTCGTACACGTGCCATCCGAGCGGATTCACGAACGTCGCGATCAGGCATGCGGCGGCAACGAGAAGATAAGTCGTGAAGTCGCGCGCATTTCGCTTAAGCAACGCGGTCGCGCCGAATATGCCCAAAATAAAAATGCCGAGCACGAAGCCGCCATGCATGTTGACCCACAACAGCATGGCGACCGGCGCGAGCCACAGGTAGCGCTTCTCGAGGCATACGCCGTAAAAGACCACGCAAAAAACCAGCGTCGCGATATTCGGCGAGGCGGCGAGAAAAATATCCGGCACCGCGAAGGTCGGATATAGCACGCAGGCCGTGATCACCGCGATGCACGTGGCGATCGGGGTGGCGTGTTTGTTGAGACAAATCGCGGCAAGTCCACCGGCGATCAAGCCGCCGAGAAAAATCGCGGCGAGTATCAGCGCGCCCAAGCCCCCGTATTGGAAGAGGAGGCTTTCCATCACATCCCATAGCCAGGACAAATTGTACCAGCGCGTGTCGCCGGCGGTGAACGACCATGGATCGTGTTCGGGGATGCTGCCTTGATTGCGGATGAGGTCGCCCGCTGCAAGGTGCCAGCCGAGATCGGTGTGCCCCAGAAGGAATGGCGCAATGGCAACGTAGTAGGCACACGCGGCCGCGACGACGAAGAGGCAGTTGCCGATGTTGCCCGAATTGTGCGCGGTGCCAGCGGATGCCGAAAACAATCCGCGAGATGGCTCACGTGGCGCGGGCCATCGCGGTCTCGTCGCGACGAGCGCCGTCGGTAAAGCAGCGACGAGCTGAGCTGGAAGTCCTGTTAACCTGCGCACCAGACGGCCTGACGGGTGAAAATCAACCCGTCACGTTTCGCATGCGCGATCTTAAAATACTTCGGCGAAGCGCGGTTAACATTCCCTTGCAATCAGGGAACGCAATTCGTCACTTTGCATCGAAAAGTGCAATGAGCGCCGGTTCCTCAGGCGCCGTGCGTTTCTTTGCGGCTCGTTGGCCTGCGGATCAGTCGCCGTTAGAGCGAGGGCCCTGCGGGACATCATCGCCGTCGCCACCACCCGCGGCTTGCCCGCCCTGACCCACGTCGTTACGGGGCCCGCGATGCCGCCGCCGTCGGCGGTGCAGGGGAAAGCGATCGGCCTGATTGTCGTAGCCGTTCTGGCCGTGACCCTGAGGGCCTGCTTGCGGCGCTGCCTGCTGCGGCTGCCCGCCGCCTCCGCCGGTGATGAAGGACGGCAGCCGCTCGTGGCTGTCATCGTCCGACTGCTCCTGGTTATGGCGCGGAGCGAAATTCGGCTGCTCGCGCGGCGAAAAGAACTGCGCGTCGCGCGGCAGATAAGGTTGCGGCTCGCGGGTGCCGAACGAGGGCTGCTCGCTGGCGCCGGGCGCCATCTCCTCGTCGCCCTCATCCATCGCATCGTCCCGCATGTCCATGCCGCCGCCTTCAGGCCGCATGAACTGCTGGTTCGGGCGAACCTGCTCCTGGGCGCTGGCGATGAGGCGGAAATAATGCTCGGCGTGCTGGAGGTAATTCTCCGCCGACACCGGGTCGCCGGACGATTGCGCATCGCGCGACAGCTGGACGTACTTCTCAGCTATGTGGGACGGAGTGCCGCGGATTTTCACGTCCGGGCCGTTGGATTCAAAAACCCGGGTCAGCGGATTGTGGCTCTTGCGGTTTCGTCCCCGCATGCGCTTGTTCTGTCCGTTTCTCATGGCTCGCGTGTTCGCAACCCTCGATTAGAGGCGGTCTTCGCCGCCTGCATTTACAAACCCGGCCGTTCTCCGAACGAGATGCGGCCACCCCAAAAAGCCCTCGGCCCGGCTTTAGGTTTCCAGGCAAGAGCATACTCGCGAGCACTCTCAAGGAGCGCCCGGCTTATTGCCGATGTGACGTTTCTAATGTGCGCGGCATCGCCGCAATGCTTGCCCACCTTCCATAACGATCGTCGCGACGCAGGGCGTCAGCGCCAATGCGCTCAACCGATGAAGCATCTCGAACCCAAGTCTGACACGATCCGCTCGGATCCACGTACGCCGATCACAAATATTCCGATCTCGAGCATCTCAATTCCGAGGTACCGGCGATCAAATCATTGTCGATTTCCGGTATCCGTCTCATCTGCACCACCTGCCTCGCCGAGCTATGCTCCGGGCTTTATCGGTGGCGGCAATTGAACTCAGGTCAATTCCGTAAGAAGAACGTAGTCGTTCTCGACCGATAATCCAAGAGATTTTTTGCTGTTTTTTCGCGGCTCCAGTCCGCGTTGCGGTCATGGGTTAGGGCTGGGGTTAGGGCTGGGGTTAGGGCTCGCGGTAATCGTCCGCGAGAGCCCGGCGAGATCAACGCCAATCCGAAAGTTGCCGAAGCCTTGCGCGGTAAGCAGCGCCGTCACGGCTTCGCTTTGGCCATTGCCCAATTCGGCGATCAAGTGCGCATTTGGAGCAAGCAATCGGCGCGAATGGGCGGCGATGGCGCGGTACGCGGCAAGCCCATCCGGTCCGCCATCGAGCGCGCGGGGCGGATCGAAATCTCGCACCTCGGCCGGAAGCGCCGCGATGTCGCCCGATGCGATGTAGGGCGGGTTCGTCACCACGAGATCAAAGCCCGCGCTCAATGCCGTGCCGAAGTCGCAGGCGACGAAGGCCGCGCGCCCATCGAGGCGAAGCCGTCGCGCATTGTCGCGCGCGACCGCGAGCGCCGCCGGATCGCGGTCGGTGCCGACCCCGAATGCGTTCGGCAATTCGGACAAAAGCGCGAGCAGGATCGCGCCCGAGCCGACGCCGAGATCGGCGATGCGGAGTGCACGCGTGCGTGCGCCACCGCGGTCGACGGCGGCGAGGGCCTGTTCCACGACGGTCTCGGTTTCCGGGCGCGGCACAAGGACTGCCGGTGAGAGCACAATCTGCAAGCTCCAGAATTCCTTGGTGCCGATGATGCGAGCAACCGGCTCACCGTCGAGCCGCCGCGCAACAAGCGCCTCGACCGCGGCAAGTTCGTCCACATCGAGTGCCCGCTCGGCTGCCCGCGCAAGGCCGGCATGGTCAAGCCCGAGCGCGTGGCCGACAAGGAGGCGGGCGTCGAGATCAGGACTTTCAACGCCGCGCTCGCGCAGACGTCGCGCGACGTCGCGCCTGACATCGCCGATGCGAAGACTAACTGCGACCGCGACGCTCACGCCCGCGCTCCGACCCGCGACGTGTCCTCGGCGGCAAGCAAGGTCGCCTGATGCTCGGTAACCAATGCGTCGATGATCTCGTCCAGGGACTCCCCCTCGATCACCTCCGGCAGTTTGTAGAGCGTGAGGTTGATGCGGTGATCGGTCACCCGCGCCTGCGGAAAGTTGTAGGTGCGAATGCGCTCGGAGCGATCGCCGCTGCCGACCTGGCCGCGCCGATCGGCGGCGCGCTCGGCATCGCGGCGCTGGAGCGCGGCGTCGTAGAGCCTGGCGCGCAGCACCGCCATCGCCTTGGTGCGGTTGCGGTGCTGGGAGCGTTCTTCCTGCATCACCACCACGATCCCGGACGGGATATGCGTGATGCGCACCGCCGACTCGGTCTTGTTGACGTGCTGGCCGCCGGCGCCGCCGGAACGCATGGTATCGATGCGCAGGTCGGTGTCATTGATCTCGACATCAACGTCCTCGACCACCGGCAGCACCGCAACCGTCGCGGCCGAGGTGTGGATGCGCCCCGAGGTTTCGGTATCGGGGACACGCTGGACGCGATGCACCCCGGATTCGAATTTCAAGCGCGCGAAGACCCCGTGCCCGGTGACCTCGGCGACGACTTCCTTGAAGCCGCCCTTGGTTCCTTCGCTTGCGGAGAGAATTTCGGTCTTCCAGCCGTGCTTTGCGGCGTGGCGCTCGTACATCCGGAAGAGGTCGCCGGCAAATAGCGACGCCTCGTCGCCACCGGTGCCGGCGCGAATTTCGAGGATGACGCTGTGGTCATCCATGGCGTCCTTGGGGATCAGCGCGAGCCTGATGTCGTGCTCGAGGCCGGTGCGCTTCTCCTCCAGGGCGGGCCTCTCCTCGGTTGCGACGGCACGCATTTCAGCGTCCGTCGCCGGGTCGGCAATGATCTCATCGAGGTCGGCGATCTCCGCGACGGCATCGCGATAGGCCTTCACCTTTTCCGCGACCGGATCGATCTCGGCGAGTTCGCGGCTCAACTTTACATAGGTTTCGGCCCCGACCGGACGCGACAGCTCGGCCTGGAGCGCGGCATGCCGCGCCAGGATGGCGTCAAGCTTGGTTTCGGGAAGCATATTCACGGCAAATAATCCGGATCGCAGTCGTTAGATAGGAATGCCCTCGCCCGCCGCGAAGGCGAGGATCTTCTCGCGAATCGAGCCGGCGCTATTCTTATGCGCGATCAGGGTATTCACCAGGCCCTCGGCCTTGGCGATGTCGACTTCGAGCACGGCCGCCTTCACCGGTCCGACGGCGGAGGGAATGACCGACAGGTTGCGAAAGCCCATCGCGATCAGCGTCAGCGCGGCGAGAGGTCGCGACGCCATCTCTCCGCACACCGTGACCGGCTTGCCGTGAGCACGGCCGCGGTCGGCAATCATTTTCAAGGCCCGCAGCATCGGGAGCGACAATTCATCGAAGCGCGCGTTCACATGCGGATTGCCGCGGTCGGCGGCAAACAGGAACTGCGCGAGATCATTCGAGCCGACCGAGAGGAAATCGACTCGCTCAAGCAGTTCGTCGAGCTGAAACAACAGCGCCGGCACTTCCACCATGGTGCCGACCTCGACCCGCTCCGGGAGCTTATGGCCGTGGCGGCGCAGATAGGTGAGCTCGCGCTCCACCAGTTCCTTGGCGTCTTCGAATTCCTTGACCGTCGCGATCATGGGAAACATGACCTTGAGCTCGCGTCCCGACGCCGCGCGCAACAGCGCGCGAAGCTGGCTGCGCAGCAGCGCCGGGCGGTCGAGGCCGAGCCGGATCGCGCGCCAGCCGAGCGCCGGGTTTTCCTCGGTCACGTTGCGCATGTACGGCAACACCTTGTCGCCGCCGATGTCGAGCGTGCGGAACGTCACCGGCCGACCGCCCGCGGCGTCCAGCACCGAGCGATAGAGACCCTGCTGCTCGCTCGCGCGAGGAAACTGCGCCGCCACCATGAACTGCAATTCGGTGCGGAAGAGGCCGATGCCGCGGGCTCCGGTCTCGACAAGATGCGGCAGGTCGACCAGCAAGCCGGCATTGATGAACAGCGAAATATCGGCGCCGTCGCGCGTCACGGACGGCTTGTCGCGCAAAGCGAAATACTGGAGCTGGCGCCGCGCCCGCACGCGCACACGCTCGATATAGGCCGCCTCCAGATCGGGGGAGGGCCTGATGTGGACCTCCCCGCTTGCGCCATCGACAATGACCGCGTCGCCCGGATCGACGAGGCCGATGGCGTTATCGACTTCCCCAACCGCGGGAATGCCGAGGGCGCGGGCAACGATCGCCACATGCGAGGTCGGCCCGCCCTCTTCGAGGATGAGGCCGCGCAGGCGCTTGCGGTCATAGTCGAGAAGGGCTGCCGGACCCATGGAGCGCGCCACCACGATGGCGTTCTCCGGCAGCTGCTCGCGGCTCGGCGCATGGTCGCGACCGAGGAGCTGCCGCATCAGCCGGTTGGCGAGGTCGTCGAGATCATGCAGGCGCTCGCGCAGATAAGGATCGGTCTGGCGCAGCATGCGGGCGCGGGTGTCGGACTGCACGCGCTCGACGGCCGCCTCGGCGGTGAGGCCCGTCAGTACCGCCTCTTCGAGCTTGTGCACCCAGCCGCGGTCATGCGCGAACATGCGGTAGGCTTCGAGCACTTCGCGATGCTCGCCGCCCTCGGCGACTTCGCCGTACTCCAGCATGGCATCGAGATCGGCCCGCAGCGCCGTCAGCGCGGCATCGAGCCGGGTACGCTCCTTGGTGATGTCGTCGGCGATGAAGTTGGTGATGACGACGCGCGGCTCGTGCAGCACCACGTGGCCGAGCGCGACGCCCTCGTTGAGCACCTTGCCGGCGAGACGCAGCGTGCGGCGTACCGCGGGCTCCGCGCCCGGCCGGGCGAGCACCGAAAGTTCGCCCGACGCGATCATCTCCGCCATCACCATGGCGGTGGTCTGAAGGGCCTCGACCTCTTCTTCCGAATAAGTGCGCTGGGCGCGGTTCTGGACGACGAGAACGCCGAGCGTGTTGCCGGCGCGCAGGATCGGCACGCCGAGGAACGACCGGTAGATCTCCTCGCCCGTCTCCGGCCGGAACGAGAACGCCGGATGGGACTGTGCGTCCGAGAGATTGATGGGGCTCGCCTCGCTCGAGACGAGGCCGACCAGGCCCTCATCCGAACGCATCACGGTCTGGTGCACGGCCTCGCGGTTGAGGCCCTCCGTCGCGTAAAGCTCGAGCGTGGAATCGACCCGCAACACGTAGACGGAGCACACCTCCGCCACCATGTTGGCGGCAATCAGCACCACGATCTTGTCAAGGCGGTCCTGCGCGCTGACCGGCTCCGCCATCACCTCGCGGAGCCGTCGCAACAATACGCGCGGACCGCCCAGCGCGCCGCGCATGGCGTAAGGTCCCTGGGCCATATGTCCAAGCCGGGCTAGCCCGTAACCAGGCTTCAGTGAAAGGGGAGTGACGCGCTCTCCGGCTTAAGCCGCGTCGAACCCACCAAGGCTATAGCGAATGGTATATGAGCGCTGCAAGGCGAAACGCCATGCTGCGCTGCGCCAAATTCAAGCCTTATCCAGTTCGTAAAGCGAATGGAGCGTGCGGACCGCAAGTTCCGTATAAGCCGCGTCGATCAGCACGGAAAACTTTATCTCCGAGGTGGTAATGGCGCGGATGTTGATGCCGCGGTCGGCGAGGGCACGGAAAGCCTTTGCTGCGACCCCGGCATGGCTGCGCATGCCGACCCCGATCACCGAGACTTTGGTCACATCGGTCGCACCGTCGAGCCGCGCATAGCCGATCTGCGCTTTGGCATTGGCAATTGTGTTCTTGGCGCGGTCGAAATCGGCCGACGGCACCGTGAAGGTGAGATCCGTGGTCGCGCCATCGGCCGAGACATTCTGCACGATCATGTCGACATTGATGTTGGCATCCGCCAGCGGACCGAAGATCGCTGCCGCGATGCCGGGCTTGTCCATGACGTTGCGAATCGAAATCTGCGCTTCGTCCTTGGAGAAGGCGATCCCGGTGACCACCTGCTGTTCCACGATGTCCTCCTCGTCGCAAATCAGGGTGCCGTGCGGCGGGCTATGCGGATCGATGTCTTCAGGCCGCTCGAAGCTTGAGCGCACGAAGATCGGAACCCGGTACAACATGCCAAGTTCAACCGAGCGAACCTGCAGCACCTTGGCGCCGAGCGAAGCGAGTTCAAGCATTTCCTCGAAAGCTATGCGATCGAGCCGGTGCGCCCGCGGCACGACCCGCGGATCGGTCGTATAGACCCCGTCGACGTCGGTGTAGATGTCGCAGCGATCGGCATGGATCGCGGCGGCGATCGCGACCGCCGAGGTATCGGAGCCGCCGCGGCCCAGCGTCGTGATGCGGCCGGTCTCGCGATGGATGCCCTGGAAACCGGATATCACCGCGACTTCCTTGCGCTCGCGGAAGCGCTTGATGAGTTCGTCGCCCTTGATCTCGAGGATGCGGGCGGAGGCATGGGCATCCGAGGTCGCGATCGGCAGCTGCCAGCCCTGCCAGGAACGTGCGGTGACGCCCAGCGCCTGAAGTGCGATCGCAAGAAGACCCGAGGTCACCTGCTCGCCGGATGCCACTACCGCGTCATATTCCCGCGCATCATGCAGCACCGACGCTTCGCGACACCACTCCACCAGCTTGTTGGTAGCACCCGACATGGCCGAAACGACGACCGCCACCTCGTGGCCGGCATCAACCTCGCGCTTGACATGCCGCGCCACATTGCGGATGCGCTCGATGTCGGCCACCGAAGTGCCGCCGAATTTCATCACGAGGCGAGCCAAAACCTGATTCCTTCCCGCCGACGGCGGTTCACCAAATTGCCGAAGCGCCGACGCAAAATCGCGCGTATATACCGACGGGGCTCCGCTGCCGCAACCGCGGCCAGAGGACTACCGTGACACGAACGAAAGGACGGCATGGTTTACAGAGCCCTTAAAGCTGACGCGACCGTCGATGCCGCCGAGGTCTACCGCTTTTCCGCTCTTGCGGGCGAGTGGTGGGACCCCCAAGGCAAGATGGCGGTGCTGCACAAGTTCAATCCGGTTCGCATCGCCTACATCCGCGATGCCGCGTGCCGGCGGTTCGGTCGCGACCCGAAGAAGCCGCCCTGTCTCGACGGGCTGCGCATCCTCGACATCGGGTGCGGCGGCGGCATCTTGTGCGAGCCGCTGGCGCGGCTCGGTGCCGAATTGGTCGGGGCCGATCCCGCGGCGGAAAACGTCGAGGCTGCGAAGCTTCATGCCGCCGCCGTGGCGCTGACCATCGACTACCGGATTGCGACCGCCGAATCACTTGCCGATGCCGGCGAGCGTTTCGACGTCGTGCTCGCCATGGAGGTCGTCGAGCACGTGGCCGACGTCCCCCTGTTTGTGCAGCGGACGGCGGAGATGGTGAAGCCCGGCGGCCTGATGATCGCCGCCACCATCAACCGCACCTTCAAGAGCTTCGCGTTCGCGATCGTCGGCGCCGAATATGTGTTGCGCTGGCTTCCGCGCGGCACCCATCGGTGGGATCGCTTCGTCACGCCGAATGAACTCGAGATCGCGCTCACCCAGTCCGGCCTTCGCGTCAGTGGCGAGGCCGGAGTCATCTATCATCCGCTCGACGACGAGTGGCAATTGTCGTCCGATACGGATGTGAACTACATGATCACGGCGGAGCGGCAGCACTGAGCGTGGCGGATACCGGATGGCTGTGGGCGGTCTTCACGGTCATCGCCGCTGCCGCACAGACCGTGCGCAACGCGGCCCAGCGCGAGCTTACAGGCAAGCTTGGCACCGTCGGTGCAACCCACGTCCGCTTTCTGTTCGGCTGCCCCTTCGCGCTCGTCTTTCTCGCGGCGATTCTCACGACCGGCGCAGCACTGCCGCGGCCGGGCCTCGCCTTCGTTCCCTGGCTCCTCGACGGCGCCTTCGCCCAGATCGCGGCGACGGCGCTGATGCTCGCGGCGATGGGGGAGCGCTCCTTCGTCGTCACCATCGCCTACATTAAGACCGAGCCGGTGCAGGTCGCGCTGTTCGGCATGCTGTTCCTCGGCGACAAGGTAACGCCGTTGATGGCGGCCGCCGTCCTGATCGGGACCACGGGCGTCATCGTGATGTCGGTCAAGGGCGGCGGGCAGAAAGCGGGGGAGGGGCCTCAGCGCGGCACATCGTGGCTGTCGTCGGTGCTGCGTCCGTTCCTGTCCGGAAGGGCGACGCTGCTCGGCCTTTCCGCCGGCGCCTGTTTCGCACTGTCCGCGGTCGGATATCGCGGCGCCATCCTGAGCCTGCAGGAGCCGAACTACGTCATGGCGGCGACGTTCACGATGACGGCAGGCCTCGTGCTCCAGTCGGTGCTGCTGTCGGCGTGGCTCGCGGTCGTCGACCGGGCGGTGCTTGTGGCGATCGCGCGGGCCTGGCGGCCGTCGCTGTTTGCCGGTTTCATGGGCGCGCTCGCCTCGCAGTTCTGGTTTCTTGCCTTTGCGCTCGCGACCGCGGCAAGCGTGCGCACGCTCGCTCTCGTCGAAGTTCTGTTTGCGCAGGGGATCTCGCGCTTCGTGTTCAAGCAGCCGGTCTCGCCCCGCGAGACCATCGGCATCGTCGTGATCGTGATCGGCGTCGTGCTGCTGCTCTGGGCGCAGTAGCGCGATCAGTTCCCGCTAATTCCGCTCGTCCGGCAATACCGGCAAGGGCGAGAATGCGATGCCCTCCTCGCTGAGCTCGTGCGCTTCTTCCGGCGACGCGATGCCGTAGATCGAACGCGGATCGGCTTCGCCGTAATGCATCTTGCGCGCTTCTTCCGGGAAGCGCGGGCCGACATTTTCCGCGTTCTTCACCAGGTGATCGCGCAGCTCCTTGAGCTTCGTGCGGAATTCCTGCTCCTGCGGCGAGATCATCGCGACCGGGGCGGGGGGCTCGGGAGGCGCGGGCAGATTGGCAGTGGTTGATGTTTCGGTCGGCGTCGGCGCCTCGATCGGTTTCGGCGCCTCGATCGGCACCCCCGTCTTATCGCGGCGCGCGAGCTGCGGCTTCATGATCGCCTTCTCGACCTTGACGGAGCCGCACACCGGGCAAGCCACAAGACCGCGCTTCGCCTGCTTGTCGTAGGCCGCGGAGTCCTGGAACCAGCTTTCGAATTCGTGCCGCTTGTTGCAGACCAACGTGTAACGAATCATTCAGACCACTCGGAGATGGGCCGGCAGCGCCATCGGCTCGATCACTTCGAAGCGCCGGCCATGCTGAAGGGACGGGATGCGCGCCCGCGCGGTCGCGACCGCCGCAGGATCGATCTCCGCCATGATGACACCGGGCTCGGTCTCGCCTTCGGCGAGAACGCGGCCCCATGGATCGATCGCGATCGAATGGCCGTACGTATCGCGGCCGTTCTCGTGACTGCCGCCCTGGGCTGCCGCCAGCACGAAGCAGCCGTTCTCGATCGCGCGGGCACGGTTGAGGATGTGCCAGTGCGCCTCGCCGGTCTGCTTGGTGAACGACGACGGAATCGCGAGGAAGACGCTGCCGGCTTCGGCGAGCGCACGGTAGAGCGACGGAAAGCGCAGGTCATAGCAGATGGTAACGCCGAGCCGACCCCAGGGCAGATCGGCGACCACGGCATGCTCGCCCGGCACGTAGCTGCGCGATTCGCGGTAGCTCTCGCCATTCGCCAGATCGACGTCGAACATGTGGATCTTGTCATAGCGCGCGACGATGGCGCCGTCGGGCCCGATCAGGAAGCCGCGGTTGACGGCGCGGTCCGGCGACGTCTTGAGCGCCAGCGAACCGATGTGCAGCCACAGCCGATGACCTCGCGCGACGTCGCGGAAGGCGGCAAGGCTCGCGTCCTGCTCTTCGGGGACGATCGCCGCCATCAGCGCGTCGCGCTTTGCCTCCAGGATGTTGGTCATCTCCGGCGTCTGCACGTAGTCCGCGCCGGCTGCCTTGGCGTCGCCGATGAGCTTGACGGCTGCATCGACGTTCGCGGCAGGCGTCCGGCCCGAGCGCATCTGGATGAGGCCTACCCGGAACGGGCTGCCCGTGGCTGCGGTCATTTCGTTCTCCGTGGTCAGCCCGCCAACAGCGGATCGAGCTTGCCGGTGTCCTCGAGGTCATAAAGGTCGTCGCAGCCGCCGACATGGTGAGGGCCAACGAAGATTTGCGGGACGGTCGTGCGGCCGTGCGCGCGCGTCGCCATTTCGGCCCGTCGGTCGGGTGCGCCTGCGACATTGATTTCGGTGAAGGGTACGCCTTTGCGGCGGAGCAGTTCCTTGGCAGATACGCAGTAAGGGCAAAAAGGCGTCGTGTAGACCTCAACCGGCGGCATTCCGTTAACCTTTGTGGCCGCCGAAGCGGTCCGCCCACTATATGGGAGGGCGCGCAGGCGCGACAACCCGGGCGAATACAAGGACGTCGACGTTGCCGGCGCCGGCCCGCAGCAGCGTCCTGGCGCAGGCATCGACCGTCGCGCCCGAGGTGAGGACGTCGTCGATCAAGATCAGCCGCTTGCCGGCGATGGCCGCTTTGCCCTCCGCCGTCACCGCGAAGGCCCCCTGGACATTGTCGGCGCGCCCGCTCCGCGACAGGCCGACCTGCTGTGTGGTCGCGCGGACCCGCTTCAACGCTGCGCCAAGCACGGGCAGACGTGACGTGCCCGCCACCACCTTGGCCAATTGCGCCGCCTGGTTGAACCGTCGCCCCCACAATCGTTGCCAATGCAGCGGCACCGGCACCAACGCATCGGCATCGGCAATCAAATCGCGTCCGGCCCGCGCCATCCAGCCGCCCATGATGCTGGCGAGATCCAGCCGGTCGCCATACTTGAACCGGTGGACGAGATCGCGAGCGACATCGTCAAACCGGACGGCGGCGCGCGCCCGTCCGTAGGCCGGCGGATCGGCGATCGCTTCGGTCGAGAGCACGCCCGGTCCCGGATCGTAGGCGAAGGGAATCCCAAGCCGATCGCAATAGGGCGGCGCGATGAACGAGACCTGCGACCAGCACTCGGGACACAGCCCGCCCATGCCGGCGAGCGGAGCGCGGCAGGACGCGCACAGCGGCGGCAGGGCGGTGTCGAGCAGAATGCCGACGGTGGCGCGTCCCCAGCTCGCAAGGCGGCCGAGCATCGGCCGCCGGCGGACGTCATCGGGGGCATCGCCCATTTCGATGTGCGACATAGCGGCAGCGTAGCGCCGCTTTGACCCCGAAACCAGCGGGCGCGATAACAGCGAGCATGGCACCGCCGCTCATCTTCGACCGAATGCTGTTGCGCGCGCGCCGGCGACGCGGTCTTCGCCTCGGGCCGGTGACGTTCCTGATCGACCGTATCGCCGGCGATTTCGCCGAGCGCCTCGCGGTCGTGCTGCGCCGGTTCGAGGTGGCAGCGGATATCGGCACGCCGACCGCCGCGGTGCGCGCGGCGCTTGCCCGCTCCGGCAACATCGGCACCATGATCGCCGTCGATCCGATCTTCGATGCTGCGCACGGCCTTGCCGGCGATCACGCTGCACCGTCGGCGCTACGCGTTGTCGCCGATGAGGAGGCGCTGCCGTTCGCTGCCGCCTCGCTCGATCTCGTGGTGTCCGGCCTTGCGCTGCAAGCGGTCAACGATCTGCCGGGCGTGCTTGTCCAGATCCGCCGCATGCTGCGGCCGGACGGCTTGTTCCTCGCGGCGCTTCTTGGCGGCGAGGCGCTCACCGAGTTGCGACAGAGCTTCGCCGCAGCCGAAAGCGAGGTCGAGGGCGGCGTATCGCCCCGGGTCGCGCCGTTCGCGGATGTGCGCGACATGGGCGCGCTGTTGCAGCGCGCGGGCTTTGCCTTGCCGGTGACGGATTCCGATCGGGTAACCGTGCGTTACGCGACGCCGCTTGCGCTCCTCGACGACCTCCGTCGCATGGGGGCAGCAAACCCGCTGGTCGAGCGCCGCCGCGTGCCGCTGCGCCGCACGACTTTGATGCGGGCGATGGAAATCTATGCCGATCGATTTGCCGACACCGACGGCCGGGTGCGGGCGAGCTTCGAGATCATCTGGTTGTCAGGGTGGTCGCCCCATGAAAGTCAGCAGCAGCCGCTGCGGCCCGGATCGGCCAAGACGCGGCTTGCCGATGCGCTTGGGACAACTGAAATGGGAAGCGGCGAGAAGCCGTAATCGACGCGCGAAGGCGCCGCGATCGCGCTACTTGTTCAGGTTCGCGAGGTCGGTGACGATCTGGCCGAACAGCACCGAGTTGATCGAGCTTCCGAGCGCTTCTACCGTACCGATGATCGCGAGGCTGATCAGCGCTGCCATCAGCCCGTATTCGATGGCGGTTGCGCCGCGCTCGTCTCCGGCAAAGCGGGCAAGCCCCACGAGGCGGGGGGTGTTCGAGACGAACTGCATACCCATGCTCGCACTCCCTTTCCGGGACGCTTCTACAGCAGAGCCGTGAGGTGCGGGATGAGCGGCACGTCGGCGGGCGGCATCTGATAATCCCGCAATCGGCCCGATCTCACCCATGCAAGCCTCTGCCCCTCCTGAGGGGTCACGGTCCCCTGCCAGCGTCGGCAGACGTAGAGAGCCATGAGAAGATGAAAATCTGGATAACCATGGCTCGCAAACGTCAGAGGTGCGAGGCACGGTTCCTCAACGGTAATCCCGAGCTCCTCGTTGAGCTCGCGAATGAGGGTCTGCTCCGGCCGCTCGCCGGCTTCGATCTTGCCGCCGGGAAACTCCCATAATCCAGCCATGGTACGGCCGGCCGGGCGCTCCGCAAGGAGAACGCGTCCGTCGGCGTCGATCAGCGCGCAGGCGGCAACCAGAACCAGCCTGACACCGCTTTCGCCCGCCATGACCTGCAACCTGATTGGTTAATTTCGCCGCCGCGGAATAATTCCATTAGCCCGATCAAGAGCGGTAGTCGCCATTGATGGCGACATACTCTTTGGTGAGGTCGCAGGTGAGCACCCGGTCGCGGCCGCGTCCAAGGCCGAGCGACACCTTGAGCACGATGACCTGTTCTTTCATTTCGGCTGCGACCTGCGCCTCCTTATAGCTCGGATCGCGCATGCCCTTGTGGGCGACGCGGATGCCGTTGAACCAGATCGATAGGCGATCACGGTCGGCAGGCTCGCCGGCCTTGCCCACGGCCATGACAACGCGGCCCCAATTGGCGTCTTCGCCGGCAATCGCGGTCTTCACGAGAGGCGAATTGGCGATCGACATCGCGACCCGGCGCGCCGAGGTGTTCGACACCGCCCCCTCGACGATCACTTCCACGAGTTTGCGTGCGCCTTCGCCGTCGCGCGCCACGAGTTCCGCCAGCGTATTGAGCACCGTGGCGAACGCCTTGGCGAAACCCTTGAGCCGCGGGTCGGACGCGCGCGAAATTCTGGGCGCGCCGTGTGCTGCAGCGGCCCCCGTTGCGAAGGCGAGGAGCGTGTCCGAGGTCGAGGTGTCGCCGTCGATGGTGACGGCATTGAAGCTGTTGGCAACGCCTTCCGTGAGCAGCGCCTTGAGCGCCGGCGCCGCGATCGGCGCATCGGTGAAGACGAAGGAGAGCATGGTCGCCATGTCGGGCGCGATCATGCCGGCGCCTTTGGCGATGCCGCAGATCGTGACCGTCGCGCCGCCAAGCTTCGCCGTCTCCACCGCGGCTTTGGGAAAGGTGTCGGTCGTCATGATCGCTTTCGCCGCGTCGCCGAAGCCGCCCGGCTGCGCATCGGCGACAAGCTTTGCCATCACGCCGTCGAACGCGCGGGCATTGAGCGGCTCGCCGATGACGCCCGTCGAGGCCAGCAGCACTTCGGAGGCTTTGCACTGCGCCGCCTTAGCCGCGCTCGCCGCGGTGTAGGCGACGGCCTGCCGGCCGCTGCGGCCGGTAAAGGCGTTGGCATTGCCGGAATTGACGACGAGCGCGCGAGCGGTGCCGGCTTTGAGATGCGCGCGACACCAGTCGACTGGTGCCGAAGGGCATTTCGATCGGGTGAGCACGCCGGCGACGGTCGTTCCCTTGTCGAACAGCGCCAGCAGGACGTCGGTGCGTCCCTTGTAGCGGATCCCGGCGGCCGCCGTCGCAAGCCGCACGCCGGCGATCGCCGGCATATCCGGAAAATTGGAAGGCGCGAGCGGCGATACCGCTGGTGCCATGATGTACCCCCCGATCGGCCGATGATGGTCTTTGCTGAGGCCGCCCGGCGTCAGACCCGCGGCACTGCCTCATATCGCACGCGGCGCAGGGTAAGCAAATCGCACGCGCGGAGTCGACGTAGGGTGGGCAAAGCGCGGACGAAGTCCGCGTGTGCCCACCATTCAGAGGCACCGCGTGGGCACGGCGCGTTAACACGCGCCTTTGCCCACCCTACGCCTCGTCGGAGAGGCTACTCCGAGCCGCCGACGCGCACGCCGTCCGGCGTCACTTCGAACGCGAAGTGGAAGATCGGGAGGTCCTCGCCGGGATGGTCCTGATCGCCGGTCAGCTCCGGCAGGCGGAAGTTGACCGGCCGCTTTTCCTGGCCCTTGTAGATCGCCGGATAGAGATCGATGAAGTGCCAACCGGGCTCGCCGGTCGCCTGCATGATGATCTCGACGTCGCCCTGGCTGTTGAAGCCGCAGGCATAGCCGGTCAGGCCATTGTCGTAGACGATAGTGTAGATGTTGGCGGTCTCGCTCCAGCCGACGCCCTTGAGATGGACCCTGAACGTGGTCTCGACCGGTCCGCGCGGCACATCGAGCGAGAAGGCGGTCGGCGCGATCCAGAAGTTGCCGGTCTTGCGGGTCCCGCCGGAGCTTTCGGCATCGGTCCACATGACGTGCGCGCCGCCGAGATCATCCGGCGCCGTCAGATAGAACGCCACGTTGCCGGACTTGTCGGCCGTCGCTTCCGCGACCTTGCGGGAGTTCTCTTCCCAGCCGCGACCGGTCATGCGGTTGCCCACATAGGTCATCCAGTTGAGCGCCACCGGCTTGCCCGGCGCGTAGCCGGAGCCGCGCACGACGATCGGCTGGCCGACGCCGGCGAATGCCGGAGACGCGACGAGATCGCCCGGCGCGGGCAGGCGGCGTACCTGGGTCTGCGACTGCTCCGCCGCCGGCTTCGGCAACACCGGCGCCCCCGGCGTGATGTTGAAGCCGATCTTGAACTGCGGGCGGTCAGGCGACGGCGATTGCTGCTTGTTGCGGTAGGGAAAGGTGAAATCGGAGTGGATCACTTCGAGCACGTGCCGTCCGGGCCGTCCGGTCGCCGGCACCGTGAAATGCGCGCTGCCGAAGGTCGTGGTGACCGAAATCCAGCCGGTATAGCGGTTGTCGTAGAGCAGCACCCAGCTGTCTTCGAGCTCGCGCCAGCCAATGCCGTGGATCTCGATCGGCAGCGGCGCTCCGACCGGCACGTTGTCGGTCAGGAGCTTCACCGTCATGTCGATGTCGAACACATCCTGGGTCAGGAGCCGGCTGCCTTGCTGCGCCCTGATGTCGTGCTGGAAGCCGAAGTCGTCGGGCGCCGTGAACGTCGCCTGGATCCGTCCGTTGGCATCGCTCGTCACCGCCGCGAAGCGGTAAGCCACCGGCTTGAACTCACGGCCGAAATATTCCGCCGTGGTGACGTTCCAGTGCCCGGTGACGGTCGAGTAGACAAGATCGATCGACTGGCCGGCGGGAAAGCCTTCGCCGGTGACCGTGACCGGCGTTCCGACCGGACCATGCGCCGGCTCGACCTTGAGGCGACCGACGAAACCGCCCGACGGCGTCGCCAGCGACGCCTCGGGGCCCATTTCGGCGGCGCGTGGTGCCGCTGCCGTCCCTTGGGGGATTGCAAAAATGAGAGCGGCCAGCGCGCAGAGAAGCGCCACCGGCCGTCCGCAACGGACGGCACGTGTCATCTCAATCGACCTCTCGATCAGGGCGTGGGCTTCTTGATCTCGATCTCGCCGGCCACAACCTGCAGCTGGGAAGGCTTGCTGAGGAACGGCTGCCAGGTCACCGCAGCGCCGTCGTTGCCGGTCGCAACCGCCTTGTAGGTGAGCGAGCCGTTCGGATAGCTCGTCGGGACAATCCAGACCGCGGTCCAGAAATGATCGGCCGGCGTGCCGGCCGGCGGATGCGCGCCGTACTTGGCTTCGAACTTCTGGCCATCCGGCATCTCGACGACCAGGGTCTTTAAGCCCTTCTCATCCAAAGCGGTGCCGTTCGGGTCGCGAACGCGGAAGCGGAAGACAACCTTTTCCAGATGCTTGAACTGGCTGTTGAGCACGCAAGCCGGACCGGGCGCGCCCGCCTGGGCGCCGCGCACGAGATCGCCTTCAATGATGAGCGGCGCCGCGCTGGCTGCTCCAGCAAAGCCGACCACCGCACCCGACAGAACCGCTGCCGACATCAATGCTTTCATGAGATTCCCTTTCCGCCCGCGAGCGCATCTTCGCGATGCTACCGCGATGGATATTATCGTGCACCGCCACACCTTGAAAGGGGCCGTCGGCGGGAAATTTGCACACGGCGCGGCTGTGGTGTCGTTGCGGTCGAGCAGCCCACGAAGGCCTCGCTTCTTGCGCGGCGATGCCCCATCTTAAGCGGTAAAGCTCATCCGTCCCGGACACCGGCTCTCATAGGGCACCATCATGACCTCACCCGCCTCGTTGATCGATCGCGCCGGCCTCGACCGCGGCCGCGTTTCCGGCATTCTCGACCATGCGCTGCACGGCGCCGATGACGGCGAACTCTATCTCGAATACCGCCAGTCCGAAGTGACGGTGTTCGACAATGGCCGCATCAAGCAAGCGACGTACGACACCGGCCAGGGCTTCGGGCTTCGCGCCGTCAAGGACGATGCGGTGGGCTATGCGCATTCCTCCGATCTGTCCGAGGAGGCGATCCGTCGTGCCGCCGATTCCGTCCGCGCCGTGCGCGGCGGCTATTCCGGCCAGCTTGCCGAAGGGCCGCCGCGCAGCAACGTTCACCTCTATGGCGACGATAATCCGCTCGCGAGCCTCGACTTCGAAGCCAAGGTGAAGCTCCTGGCCGAGATCGACGCCTATGCCCGCGCCAAGGATCCGCGGGTGCGCCAGGTTACCGCAAGCGTTGCCGCCACCTGGCAGGCGATCGAAATCCTGCGCCCCGACGGCGAAATCTATCGCGACGTGCGCCCGCTGGTGCGCGTCAATGTGTCGGTCGTGAGCGGCGAGGGCGAGCGCCAGGAGACCGGCAGCCACGGCTATGGCGGGCGCGAATCCTATCAGCGTTTCGTCGAGGCCGGCATGTGGAGGAGCGCGGTCGACGATGCGGTGCGCCAGGCGCTCGTCAATCTCGAGGCGGTGCCCGCGCCGGCGGGCGAGATGGACGTGGTGCTCGGTCCGGGCTGGCCGGGCGTGATGTTGCACGAGGCGGTCGGCCACGGGCTCGAAGGCGACTTCAACCGCAAGAAGACGTCGGCGTTCGCCGGCCTCATGGGCCAGCAGGTCGCTGCCAAGGGCGTCACCGTGGTCGATGACGGCACGATGGCGGCGCGCCGCGGCTCGCTCTCCATCGATGACGAAGGCACGCCGACGAACCGCACCGTGCTGATCGAGGACGGCATCCTCGTCGGCTACATGCAGGACCGCCAGAACGCACGGCTGATGAACATGCGCCCGACCGGGAACGGCCGCCGCGAAAGCTATGGTCATGTGCCGATGCCGCGCATGACCAACACCTACATGCTCGCCGGCCCGCACGATCCGGCCGAGATCATCGCCTCGGTGAAGAACGGTATCTACGCCGTGAATTTCGGCGGCGGTCAGGTCGACATCACGTCGGGCAAATACGTGTTTCAGTGCACCGAGGCCTATCGAATCGAGGACGGCAAGATCGGGCGCCCAGTGAAAGGCGCGATGCTTATCGGCAACGGCCCGACCGATCTCAACCGCATCACCATGGTCGGCAACGACCTCGCGCTCGACAGCGGCATCGGCACCTGCGGCAAGAACGGCCAGGGCGTGCCGGTCGGCGTCGGCCAGCCCACCCTGCGGATGGAGCGCATCACGGTCGGCGGGACCGGGCGGTAAAGCCCGACCCATGGTGCGCATTTGAGATGCGCATGCGACATAGCCGTAGCCCGGATGGAGCGGAGCGAAATCCGGGACCGGTCTGTCCGCCGCACGTCCTTCCCCGGATTTCGCTGCTTACCCCGGATTTCGCTCCGCTCCATCCGGGCTACGTGCTCCCCCACTTGCCAGCATCCTCCATGCGCATTAATCTTGCGCATGGAGGTGTGCCATGCCGCCGACACGCCAGGCCAGGAAGCGTGCCGTCAACCTCTTCGTCGAGGTTGAGCTGCTCGATGAAGCACGCCGTCTGAATATCAATATTTCCGAGACCCTGGAGCAGCGGCTGCGCAGCCTCGTCCGTGCCGAGCAGGAACGGCGGTGGCTGGAGGAAAATCAGGAAGCGATTGCGCAGTACAACCGTCGTGTTGCCGAGCACGGTCTGCTGTCCGACGACGCCAGCCTGCTGTGACGGCGATGAAACAATTCGACATTCACGCCAATCCGTTTCCGCGCAGCCGCGAGCGTCAACCGCTCCTCGTCACGCTCCAGAGCGATCTGTTGTCGAAGACCCTCGATACCGTCGTCGTCGCGCCATTGGAGGTTGCCGGCAGCGGCAAGTTCGCCGATCGCCTCAACCCGCCGGTCACCGTCGACCACACGCCATACGTTCTGATCGCCCAGGAACTGGTGACCGTGCGCAAGAGCGTTCTCGGCGAGACTCGCGGCTCCCTCGCCCACGAGCGCGACAAGATCGTCGCGGCGCTCGACCTTCTGTTCACCGGGTTCTAGAGTCGGACATAACAAAACAGCAGGGAGGACATCCGATGACATCAACGATACGCAGCCTTTGCATATCCCTCGCTCTTGCGGTCTGCGCCACCCATGCGTGGGCGACCGACTATCAAGCTGTCACCCGCCTCGGCATCGAGTTTGCCCAGCACGACGGCACCAGCCTCAAGGGCGACCTCTATCTTCCGAAAGGACGCGACAAGGCGCCGGTGGTGATCGCCATCCACGGCGGCGGCTGGCAGGCCGGCAATCGCGCCGGCTACCAGCACTGGGGCCCGTTTCTTGCGCGCAACGGCTTCGCGCTGTTCTCGATCGACTACCGGCTGGCCAAGCCCGGCACCTATCCGGCGAGCGTCTACGACGTGAAGGCCGCGATTCAATTCGTCCGCGCCAAGGCCGCCGATCTCAACGTCGATCCCGAACGCATCGGCCTGATGGGCGATTCCGCAGGCGCCCACCTCGCCGCGCTGGTCGGGCTCGCGGCCGACCAGTTCACCTCCGAGTATCGCAATGATGCGACTGCAGCCGTTCCCGCCAACGTGAAGGCGGTGGTCGGCTTCTACGGCGTCTACGACATGCTGGGGCAATGGAAGCACGACCAGATCTCGCGGCCGCGCGACCAGATCGCCGAAAAATATCTCGGCGCATCGCCGATGCAGAACCGGCGCGTCTTCTTCGATGGCTCGCCGATCAGCTACGCGACCGTCGATCGCACCCGCGCGCGGTTCCTGCTCATTCACGGCACCGCCGACGACGTCGTCGATCCCGCGACGCAATCGGAGGCATTCCAGCAGGCCCTCAACCAGGCCGGCCTCTATGTCCGCCGCTTCGTCATTCCCGGCGCCGGGCATTTCTGGGCGAGCGACCCGTTCGAGAGCGAAAGCAACTCCTACGGCGCGGCGAGCGCTCCGGTGATCCTGCGCTTCCTCGAAGGCGCGCTGTAAGCTTCCATCTCTTTCCGGATGGAGGAGGCCGCCGTCGTGCGGGGCGAGCTGAAGCGCCGCCTCAATCCTTGTTCCAATAGTTGAGGGCTGCGCCGGAGACGGCGCCGCCGACGACGCAGGGCAGTCCGATTTCGACCTGACCGGTGGCGGCGGCGGCGATGCAGCCGAGCGCCAGCGCGCCCTGGCCGATCTGGCCCCAGGTGCCGAGGTCGCGTTTGTAGTCCGGCCCCTTGCGCTTGAGATCGTCGATGGCGGCGAGCGCCTCCTTGCGAATGTGGGCGACCTCCATCGTATCCACGGCGTCGATGATCTCGGTGAGGATCGGCTTCACCTCATCGGTGGTGTGCGGCTGCTCGCGCTTGAGCATCGCGAGCAGCGCATGATCGTGGACCGCGTTGCTCGCGAGCGTGTACTTCGCCATGCTGCCGACGGTGAGCTTGTCGGCGCTGCCCTTGTCCTTGGACCACGGCAGCATGCGCACGATGCGCTGGACCGGGCCATATTCGGCGGTCGCGAAATAATAGCCCCACAGCGTGTCGAGAACCTCGGGACTGGCGTCGAGCTTCACCGGATCGCTGGGTTTGCTCCCGGTGATGAAATTACCGAACTTCGTCGGAATTTCGCCGAGCTTGTCGAGCGCACCGGGGCTCTTGTCGTAGACGATGTTGTCGAGGTTGGGCAGCTTGCCCTCTTCGAACTTCTCGATCATCCGCGCCCGGGTCGGCATCCGCTCCTCGTAGCGCTTGAGCGTGGCCTTCCAGCTCGGTGATCCCGAATAGGCGATGGCGCGGACGATGACCCAGTGGTCCTCCGCCTTCATCTGAAACATGCGGGCGATCAAATCATCGGCCTTGCGCGGATTGGAACCGATGATGCCGGCGATGAAGCCGACATAGACGGCGGAATTCTCGGTCTCGTGAAAGGCGTCGAGCTTGCTCAGGGTAAGCACCGCGTTCGGCACCTGGGAGACATCCGGCTTGGTACGATAGGCGTTGATCCAGCGGAGCACCTGGTCGGTGCTCGAAAATTCGATTGCGCGGGCGTTCGCGCCGAAACCCGGCACCAACAGCCCAGCCGCAAGAAGGCAGACACCAATGACGCGACGCATGTCCCCTCCGTCCCCATCAAGAGCGCAGCGCGCGCCCAGCGAGCCCAAACGAATACGATCGCCCCGACAATTTTTTGATGGGCGCACGGCGGCGACGTGCAATTTTGATGACTTTGCGCCTGCTTTCGGCCCCAGGCGTTTACTTACGCGGTTTATTTTAAAGGTTGATTTTTGGTAGCCGCCTGCCGGCTCCAAAATACCGCCGCGCCGGAGGCCGCGAGGCTCGCGGCGAGAATTATGAAGATGCTGGCCGCGCCGGCAACGGTCGCAACCAGGCTCGCGCCGAACGGCAGAGCGACCTGGGCTATGCGGTTACCGGTAACGCGCAGCGAGTTCGCCGTCGCGCGCGTCCCCGCCGCCGTCATTGCGACCGTGCTCGTGACCGTGATGGTATTTGCGATGCCAAGAGCGAAGCCCGTGGCGGCGGTCGCGAAGTAGAGCGGCAGGATCGGCATCGGAATGGCGACGCACGCGAATGCGACGCCACCGCCGATAAGGCTCGCGACCATCAGCGGGCTGCGCCCGAATCCGGTGATCAGCCGCGCGTAGATGAGACGTGCCGCAAGCGAAGCGACCGCGCGCACGGTCAGCAGGCCGCCGACGACGTTGACGTCGATGCTGCGCTCGGCGCCCATCAGCGGCAGATAGATGACGATCAGGTCGGCCGCGGTGACGCTGATGATGCTTGAGAGCATTACCGCCCAGAGGCCCGGTATTCGCAGAAGCTGGCCGACCGACATGATCCCCTTGCCGGCGTCCTCGGCGCGGGTTTCCCGGCTCGGCCGGATCCCGAGGGCGCAGACAAGTCCGATCACGGATGTCGCGAGACCGATCGCGAACAGCATCTGCGTCGGCGGCAGCGTCGCATCGCCGCCCGCCCAGCCGACGATTAACGGCCCGATTCCCTGGCCGGCCGCGCAGGCCACCATGTAGTTGCCGAACACCAATTCGCGGCTGCGCAGGCCCGAGCAGCGCACGCACAGCATCTGCTGACTGACGACGGTGAACAGGTTGCCGATGCCGAGCACGGCCGTGCCGGCGAGCAGCCAGCCGAGCGAATCCCGCGACATCAGCAGGCCGGCGCTGCCGATGACCAGAAACACCGAGCCGATCCACGTCGCGAGCGCATCGTGACCGCGATCGATGAAGCGGCCGAGCCACAACGCGATGAAGGCCGGCAGGATCGCATAGGCTGTCGACAGGATGCCGAGCCAGACGACGGGCAGGCCGAACTCGACCACGCGGTAGCTCGTGGTGACGCGCGCGATCGCCACCACCGCCTGCACCGCGGCGGCGCTCAGCATCAGCGGAACGAGCAGCCGGAAATCGATGTCGGAGCGCCGCATGCGGTCGCCGAGCGAAGCGAACAGCGGGTAAGTCATCGCGGCGTCGGCCGCGCTTCGCTCCCGCTTCCGGGAGGGCGTGCGGAGGCGATGGCCCGGCCGGCGCCGTCGAAGTCGCGGCTGCCCTCGGCGAGGAGGCGCGCGGTCGCGGTCTCGATCACCTGCTCGAGTTCGGCGAAGAAGGCGTCGCGGTCGCGGCCGGGCGGGATCAGATCGAGCACTTCGACGCGAATCGTGCCGGGCGGACGCAACAGCCGGCGACGCGGCCAGTAGAGGCCGGAGTTGAGGGCGATCGGAACACAGGGCGCCCCGCAGCCGTCATAGAGATGGGCAACGCCGTACTTGTAGCGCGGCGGCGCGCCGGGCGCGCGGCGTGTGCCTTCGGGGAAAATCACGATCTGGCGTCCTTCGGCGATCGCCGCGCGGGCGTGCACAGTCATGACATCGAGCGCCGCCTTCCCCGAACTGCGATCGATCGGAATCATGCCGGCCCGGCGGGTGCACCAGCCGAATATCGGAATCTGCAGGAGCTCGCGTTTGACGACGAAGGTCGGGTCCGCAAACACCGTGAGGAGCGCGAAGGTCTCCCACGTGGACTGATGCTTGGCCGCGACCAAAATTCCGCCGGGCGGGATTTTTTCGAGGCCGCGCCACTCGACGTCGATCCGGCACACGACGCGCAACAGCCACAACGTGGTGCGCGCCCATACCCGCGCCATGCCCATGATGCCCCATCGCGGCATCGCAAGGGTCGGCAGCGCGATGACGAGAAGCACCGCGAGGTTGAGAAAGAAAAGCAGGTTGAACAGGATCGAACGGACGAGGATCACTGGAACCTTGATCGAGAGCGCTGCAGGGCCGCGCCGCGGACGGCGTCAGATGGGATCGCGTCAGATCTTCACGCGACCGCGATATGCCGTCTCGGTCAGGCCTGGCGGTTGGTCGAACCCGATGCGGGTCGCCGCCACAATATATTTGAAATACTCGGATACAAGAATTTTTGCGGTGCCGCGGTTCGACCACCACGGTTCGGTGCGAATCTGCTCGCTCACGACCGGAAACGGGATCAACGTCACGCCCGGCAGCCGGTGACTAAGCTCGAGCATGGCGCGCGGCATGTGATAGCTCGACGTGACGACGACGAGCGAGCGGAAACCGCGATCGGTCACCCACTGCCGCGTTTCGACCGCATTGCCGATGGTGTTCACCGCGCTGTAGCCGAGATCGACGCAACAGCCGAACCAGTGCTGACGCTCGGGGACGAGGCGGGCGAGATCGGCCGTGGTTGTCGTCGGGGCGACGCCGGTGATCAGCAGGCGCTGTCCGCGGCCGGCGGCCAGGAGTTCGACCGCGTCCGGGATTCGCGACGCGCCGCCGGTCAGCGCGACGATCCCATCCGCTGATTCGGAGAGTGCGATCTCATGGCGCGAAACCTGGAACGCGAACCATAGGAAGCCACCGGCGAGCGCGGCCAAAGCCGCGACCGGCAACATCACCATGAGCTGAAAGAGACGACGGCGCAAAAAGCGAGGTCGCGGACGAATGCCCGCGTCGGATGCGCCATCATGCTGGTACTCGCCAATCATAAATGGCTGTCCCCAACTGTGTTCAACATACGTGAAATTTTGTCACTTGGAAGGCAAAAACAGTTCAATCCATTCCTCGCAGCGTATGGATAACGACCTGCCGCGATGTCACCGCCGTGATCAGCGCGATCAGAATAATCTCAGCCACCACAATGAAATAGCCGAGCGCGCCGACCGAGAACGACCCGAACAGCGCAGAGGCTTCCGCGCCCCCGGCAGTGCCGACAAAGAGGTCGCCAATGCGCCCGGCGAGCGCCAGAAAGACGATCGCCACGCCGCCGCCGAGCGCCCCGCCCTTGAGACCCAACGTCAGGAAATGGCGCTGGAATTGGCGGGCGATGTAGGCGTCCTTGGCGCCGACGAAATGCAGCACTTCGACGATCGGGCGGTTGCTCGCCATGGCGCCGCGGGTCGCGAAGGTGACCGACAGGATGGTGGCCGCCAGCACGAGCCCGAACACCATGAGCCCGCCCGCCACAGCGGTTCGCGCCATGCCCCGCATGCGGTCGATCCAGCCGCGGTGATCGTCGAGGCTGGCGCCGGTGACCTCGCGCATGAGGGTTTCGCGCAAGGCCGCGACGTCGGGAACGGCGCCCGGCGCGACGCGCACGGCAATCATGCGCGGCACCGGCAGATCGTCGAGCGACAGGCCGGGACCGAGCCACGGCTCCAGCAGGCGCTCGGATTCCCGGCGGCTATAGACCCGCACGTCCTCGATGCCGCGGGTGCCGCGCGCGATGTCGGCGGCCCGCGTCACCTCCGCCTCGATGTCGTGTCCCGAAATGGGACGGACCTGAATCGTGATCTCGCGAGCGATTTCGGACTGCCACTCGCTTGCCGAGCCGATCACCATCGCGACGCCGCCGCTCGTCACCGCGGCGAGAAACGTCATGATCGCGACCACGGCCGCGAGCGCATTCGCCGCAATCGAATCCTTCGGAACGATGGAGACCGAGCGCGCCTGTTCGGCGGGGCGCGCGGTGACGTGCTCGCGCCAGGTAGGGGTCGGCGTCGCGGGATCGGCCTTAGTCATAGACATGGATGCGACCGTCATGGAGTACGAGCCGGCGGGCGTCGTACTGGTCCATCAAGGCGATGTCGTGAGTGGCGATGACGACCGAGGTGCCGGACTTGTTGAGCTCGATGAAGAGGCGCAGCAGCCGTTGCGCAAGCTGCGGATCGACGTTGCCGGTCGGCTCGTCGGCGAGCAGCACCTGCGGCCGCGCGATCACCGCGCGAGCAATGGCGGCACGCTGCTTCTCGCCGCCGGAGAGCACCGGCGGCAGCGCCCACATGCGATCGCCAAGACCGACCCAGCCCAAAAGCTCGGTCACCTCGTCGTAGTAGCTCTCCTCGGTGCGGCCGAGGATGCGCAGCGGCAAGGCCACATTGTCGAACGTGCTCAGATGATCGAGCAGGCGGAAGTCCTGGAACACGACGCCGATCCGGCGCCGTAGGACGGCAAGGGAGTCTTTGCTCAGCGTCGCGGTGTCGTGGTCGAACACGGTGATCAGGCCGCGGGTCGGCTTGAGCGCCAGGAACAGAAGACGCAGCAGCGAGGATTTGCCGGCGCCCGACGGACCGCTGAGGAATTGGAACGAATGCGGCGCAATGCGGAACGTGAGGTCGCGCAGGATTTCCTGACCCAGTCCGTAGCGCAGGCCGACATTCTCGAATTGAATCACACTGTTCTCCAAGGAGCGCGGAGGTGCCGCGGACCGCAAAGCCAAGGATGCAGCACGCTTAAAAACGCATTAACGTTTCGGATTCAACGGAAACCGTACCGCGCCCGCCAAAATCTTATTATTCCAGTGTGCATTGGCGCATCGCGCGGTAGGGCGCAATAGCGAAGCGTATTGCGCCGTCGGGCCGAGTTTAATGGTCCGGTGGCGGAATACGCTGCGCTATTCCGCCCTACGTTTTGCTCTCCAAGACTCAGTCCTTGACATCGCAGAGGGTCTGGAGAACTATAGAACAAAACATGAACAAGTGTCGTTGCCCTGGAAAGCCTGCACGCCGAGCCGGACCCATGTTCGCCGAATCGCCCGAAACCATCCACGACCTGCGGCGCGCCGTAGCCGATTTGGCGCCCCCGGCGGATACCGGCGGCCGGCTCATACCTCTCGGCGTCGCCGCCATCGATGGAGCGCTTGAAGGCGGGCTCCCGGGCGGGACCTTGCATGAGATTGCGCCGGCGACCGCGCTCCATGGCGGCGCGGCGGGAGGATTTGCGGCGGCGCTCACGGCATTGGCACTCGACGATTGCAGGCACGCGGTCTGGATCCAGCCCGATTTCGTCGCCGCCGAATTGGGTGCCCTTTACGGGCCCGGGCTCGATCTTCTTGGCCTTCCCATGACGCGTCTCGTCATCCTGCGCGTGCCGCGTCCGCGCGATGCGCTGTGGGCCATGGAGGAAGCGCTCAAGTGCCGTGCCGTGGCGGCTGTGGTCGCCGAGATCGGCAGCGCCGAGACCGACCTCACGGCGACGCGCCGCCTGGCCCTTGCCGCCCGCGAAGGCTGCGGGCTTGGCGTCATCCTCCACTACGACCCTCCGTCCCGCATTCAGCCGACGACCGCAACGACGCGCTGGGAGGTCGCGTCCGCCCGCGGCGAGCGTGATCGTTTCGGCGGGTTAGGCCCCTCCACCTTCGTGCTGTCGCTTGTCAAGAACCGCCGCGGGCGCACCGGCCAGTGGCGCCTGTCGTGGGATCATCATGAGCGCGTTTTCGTTGCCGCGGCGTCATCTCTATCTGTGGCTCAGGCGGCTCGCGACGGATCGCCTGCGCACATCCGCGCAGGATAAATCCGGGCAGGATGAAGCTGGACCGAGTGCCGCGCCGAACGCACGGGATGAGCCGCTGGTCGTCGTCCAGCAGGTCAAGAATGCGCTGCGCATCGTCGCCATGAACGACGCGGCGCAACGCCTCGGCCTGCGGTCCGGCCTGCCGCTCGCCGATGCCCGCGCCATGTATCCGGCACTTGCGGTCGCCGAGAGCGATGAGGCCGCCGACCGCCGCCTGCACGAATTGATCGCCGACTGGTGCGATCGCTACACGCCGCTCGTCGGTCTCGATGCGCCGGATGGACTCGTGCTCGACATTGCCGGCTGCGCCCATCTGTTCGGCGGCGAGGCCGCCATGTGCCGCGATATCGTGGCACGCCTTGCCGCGGCAGGATTTGCCGCGCGGATCGCCGTCGCCGACACGGTCGGCTGCGCCTGCGCCGTCGCGCGCTACGCCCACCCTCCCCTGGACGCACACCCTCCCCTGGAGGGGGAGGGTCGGACCGCCGCAGGCGGTCCGGGGTGGGGTGGCAGCGCTTCAACGAATTCAGCGCAGAGTATGTTGAAGCGCTGTCACCCCCACCCGGCCGCTATCGCGGCCGACCTCCCCCCTCCAGGGGGAGGTGATCTAAGCCGTGCCACATACAATCGTCCGGTCACTTTAGGTGCATGGTCGGTCGTGCCCCCCAGCGCGATGCGCCAGACTTTGGCGCCGCTGCCGGTAGCGGCGTTGCGCCTTGCTCCCGAGATCGTCGAAGCACTCGAGCAGCTTGGTCTCAAGCGCATCAATGATCTCCTTGACCTGCCGCGCGCCCCGCTCGCCGCCCGCTTCGGCGAAGAGTTGGTGCGCCGCCTCGATCAGGCACTCGGGCGCGAGGACGAGCCGATCACGCCGCGCCTGCCCGTTCCCTCCTATGTCGCCGAGCAGCGTTTCCCCGACCCGATCGGGCTCGAGCGCGACGTGCTCGGAACCATTGCGCGACTTGCCGGCCAGCTTGGCGTCGCCATGGAACGCCGCCTCGACGGCGCGCGGCTGTTGCAGGTCGCGCTGTTCCGCACCGACAACACGATCTACCGCATCGAGGTCGGCACCGCCGCGCCGGTGCGCGATGCCGACCGTATCGTCCGCCTGTTTGCCGACCGGCTGGCGATGATCGGAGACGCCTGCGATCCCGGTTTCGGCTTCGATATGGTGCGGCTTGCCGCGCTTGTCGCCGAGCGCAGCGAACCGGTGCAGCTCGCGACCGCCGGGCTCGCCGGCTTTGCCGATCCTGCCGGCACCGACGACGAACTCTCCCATCTCATCGACCGCCTCGGCGCTCGCTTCGGCCTGCGTCGCGTTACCCGCCTTGTCGCACAGGATACCCACATCCCGGAATTCGCTGTCGCCGCCGTGCCGGCGAGCGAACGACGAAAATCGGAGAACAGGCGACGGACGTCGGACGAAAGACAACGGAGGATAGAGGACGGCCGCCCGAGGGACGCACGCCCGAGGGACGGACGGCAGAGAGCTGATGGCGGAGAACAAACGTCGCTTATCCCTCCTCCGCTTGCGGGAGAGGGGAGGGTGGGGGCTGCTTCCACAGGCTCTGCGTTGGAGGAGGCCCCCGCCCCGACCCTTTCCCGCAAACGGGGGAGGGGGACGGACGCGTGGGGAAAGGAGGACGCGCAGCGAAGAGAAGAAGCGCAGCGGCAAGAAAAGGAAGAGCAAGACACGCTGTGTCCGGCCCGTCCGGTGCGCCTGTTCGGTCGGCCGGAGCCGGTCGACGCAGTGGCGGAAGTGCCCGACGGTCCGCCGGCGCGCTTTCGCTGGCGGCGCGTGCTGCACGAGGTCGCGACGGCCGAAGGCCCCGAGCGCATCGCCATGGAATGGTGGCGCGACGAGGCGGGGCGCGCGCTGACGCGCGATTATTTCCGGGTCGAAAGCCGCGACGGGCTGCGGGCCTGGCTTTACCGCGAGGGACTTTACGGCGGCGAAACCGCGACTCCGCGCTGGTTCCTGCACGGATTGTTCGGCTGAAGCCTGAAGTGCCCGGTCGGAGTAACGCGTATGGCTGGCTATGCCGAACTTGCGGTCACCACCAACTTCTCGTTCCTGCGCGGCGCGTCGCATGGCGAGGAACTGGTGGGCCGTGCCAAGGAGATTGGCCTCGCCGGCCTCGGCGTCGCCGATCGCAACTCGGTTGCCGGCGTCGTGCGGGCGTACGAATCCGCCAAGGAGGCCGGCCTTGCATTCGCGCCGGGCGTGCGGCTCGTCTTTGCCGACGGCACGCCCGATATTCTCGCCTATCCGCAGGACCGCGCCGCCTGGGGACGGCTCACGCAGCTTCTTACCCTCGGCAAGCGTCGCGCCGACAAAGGCCAGTGTCTCATCACGCGCGACGATCTGCTGGCGTATGTTGAGGGGCTCAACCTCATTGTGCTGCCGGGAAGCTTGAAGGAAGCGGCCCCCCGCGAGCGATCCTTCGAGACGGCCGCTACGCGGCCTCCTCAGGATGACGCCATCGAGACGGCACCTTCGACGCCTCCTCACAGTGAGGCCATCGATATCGCCTCGTCATGGCCGGGCTCGTCCCGGCCATCCACGCCTTCCTTGCCCCTGTTCAGGAAGCAAGACGTAGATGGCCGGGACAAGCCTGGCCATAACGAAGAGGCGCGGTTTCGAAAGACGGCGGAGCCAACCGAAGATCGGCGTGTCGAAAACCTCGTTCTCATCAAGCCGCGCAGCGGCCATCCCGACGACGTCATCCTGAGGAGGCCGCAGAGCGGCCGTCTCGAAGGAAGGCCCCCGACACAATCCCTCAAATTTCTCAAATCACTCGTCGGCCGCCGCAACGAGTTGCTGCATCTCCTCCTCATACTGCGCGAGGCTGCGCCCCGCGCGGTGTGGCTCGGCGCCAGCATGCTCTACCGCGGCGACGATGCGCGTAGCCTCGCGCGCCTCGCTGCGATCGCCGCCGAGGCGCGCGTGCCGCTGATCGCCGTCGGCGACGTGCTCTATCACGCGCCCGAGCGGCGCGCGCTCCAGGATGTCCTCAGCTGCGTCCGCGAGCGCACGACGCTCGCGACAGCGGGCCGCCTGCTCGAAGCCAACGCCGAGCGTCATCTCAAGCCTCCCGCCGAAATGGCGCGGCTGTTCCGCGACGCGCCGCAGGCCGTCACGGAAACCTTGCGCTTTCTTGAACGCTGCCGGTTCTCGCTCGAAGAGCTGCGCTACGAATATCCCGACGAGACGCGCGAAGGTTTCGCCACGCCCCAGCACGCCCTCGTCGCGCTGACGGAAGAGGGCGCGCGGCAGCGCTATCCCAATGGCGTCCCCGCCAAAGTGCGCGCTGCGCTCGATCACGAGTTCGCCCTCGTCGACGAGCTCAACTACGCGCCGTACTTCCTCACCGTGCACGACATCGTGCGCTTTGCCCGCTCGCGCGGCATTCTGTGCCAGGGCCGCGGCTCGGCCGCCAATTCGGTGATCTGCTTCTGCCTCGGCATCACCGAGGTCGACCCCGAGCGCGTCGACCTTCTGTTCGAACGCTTCGTCTCGGCGGAACGCCGCGAACCTCCCGACATCGATGTCGATTTCGAGCACGAGCGGCGCGAGGACGTGATCCAGTACATCTATGCGCGCTACGGCCGCCACCGCGCCGGCCTTGCCGCGACCGTGATCTGCTATCGCGCCCGCAGCGCCATCCGCGAGGTCGGCAAGGCATTCGGCCTCACCGACGACACCGTCGGCGCGCTCGCCGGCATGTTGTGGGGCTGGTCGGTGCAGAGCGTGACGGAGACCGATGCCCGCCGCGTCGGCCTCGATCCCACCGACCCGCAGCTTGCCAAGGTGCTGGCGCTCGCCCGCGCGCTGATCGGCTTTCCGCGCCATCTCTCCCAGCATGTCGGCGGCTTTGTCATCACGCGCCATCGGCTCGATGACGTCGTCCCGATCGAGAACGCGGCCATGCCCGAGCGCACCTGCGTCGAATGGGACAAGGACGATCTCGATGCCCTCGGCATCCTCAAGATCGACGTGCTGGCGCTCGGCATGCTGACCTGCCTGCGCCGCAGCTTCGACCTCCTGAACAAGCATTACGCCGACCACCCTCCCCTGGAGGGGGAGGGTCGGACTGCCGAAGGCAGTCCGGGGTGGGGTGACAGCGTTTCAACGAATTCGGCGCAGCAATTGTTGCACCGCTGCCACCCCCTCCCGGCCGCTGACGCGGCCGACCTCCCCCCTCCAGGGGGAGGTGCGCTGTCACCCCCTCCCGCGTCCGCCCTGCGGGCAGACGCGACCTCCCCCCTCCAGGGGGAGGTGCAGGGGGAGGTGCAGGCGGAGGTGCAGGCGGAGGTGCAGGCGGAGGTGCAGGCGGAGGTGCAGGCGGAGGTGCAGCCCTTCTCGCTGGCTGCGATTCCGCCGGAGGAAGAGGCGGTGTACCGCATGCTGTCGCGCGCCGATTCGATCGGCGTGTTCCAGGTCGAGAGCCGCGCCCAGATGTCGATGCTGCCGCGACTGCGGCCGAAGAAATTCTACGATCTCGTCATCGAGGTCGCGATCGTGCGTCCCGGGCCGATCCAGGGCGACATGGTGCATCCCTATCTAAGGCGCCGGCAGGGGATCGAACAGGTGAGCTACCCGTCACCGTCTCCGCACCATGGATCGGCGGACGAACTCGAACGCGTGCTCGGCAAGACGCTGGGCGTGCCGCTGTTCCAGGAGCAGGCGATGCGCATCGCGATCGTCGCCGCCGGCTTCACGCCCGCCGAAGCCGATAAGCTGCGCCGCGCCATGGCAACATTCCGCCGCGTCGGCACCATCAAATATTTCCGCGACAAGCTCGTCGAAGGCATGGCCGGACGCGGGTATCCGCGCGACTTCGCCGAGCGCTGCTTCCGCCAGATCGAGGGGTTCGGCGAGTACGGCTTTCCGGAAAGCCATGCTGCAAGCTTCGCGCTTCTCGTTTACGCCTCCTCGTGGATGAAATGCCGCTATCCTGACGTGTTCGCGGCGGCGCTGCTCAACAGCCAGCCGATGGGCTTCTATGCGCCTGCCCAGATCGTGCGCGACGCCAAGGAGCACGGCATCGACGTGCGCCCGGTCGACATCAACCATTCGTGCTGGGACAACACGCTGGAGCCAGACGAGCCACCCTCGTCACGGCCTGACGCTTTTCCTCCCCCGCTTGCGGGGGAGGGGAGGGTGGGGGCCGCTTCAAGATACGCTGTGCCGTGGAGTGCCCCCTCCCCACCCTCCCCCGCAAGCGGGGGAGGGGAAGGAAACTCAAGCGGGGGAGTGTGCCTTCACCTTTCGTCCTCGGTCATCCGGCGGCTTCATCTGCGCCATGGCGATATGGCGCGCGATATTCGCTCGACCCATGCAATGCGGCTCGGCTTTCGCCAGATCAGCGGCTTTTCCGAGAATGACGGGCTCGCGATCGAGCGTTGCCGCGGCGCGGGCTTTGATTCCGTGCGGGACCTCTGGCTGCGCAGCGGCCTCAAACCGTCGGCGCTCGAACGGCTCGCCGCGGCCGACGCTTTCCGCTCCCTCGGCCTCGACCGTCGGCAGGCACTGTGGGCGGTCAAGGCGCTGCGCCGCGCCGGCGACAAGGACGACCTGCCGTTGTTTGCCCGCGCGGCGTCGCCTGTGCTCGAGCCCGATGTCGCGCTGCCGCCGATGCGCATCGGCGAGCACGTGGTCGAGGACTATCGCCATCTCCATCTCTCGCTCAAGGCGCACCCGGTCTCGTTCCTGCGCCGCGATCTCGACCGCCGCGGCATCGTGCGCCACGAGCGCCTCGCCGCGATGCCGTCCGGCCGCCGCGTCACCGTCGCCGGCCTCGTATTGGTGCGACAGCGCCCCGGCAGCGCCAACGGCGTCATCTTCATGACCCTCGAAGACGAGACCGCGGTCGCCAACACCATCGTGTGGCCGAAGATCTTCGAGATTTTTCGGCCCGTGGTGCTCGGCGCGCGCCTCATCAGCGTCACCGGCAAACTGCAGAACGAATACGGCGTCATCCACGTGGTCGCCGACCGCATCGACGATCTCTCGGACCTGCTCAAGCGCCTCGCGGAAGATACCGGCTGCGTTGAATCGCTCGCCAATTGCGATGAGGTCAAGCATCCGATTCCGGAATGGCGGCTGCCGCCGCGCGCCGTCACCTCGCTTGCGACGCTCGCGAAGGAAGAACCGCACCTCGCCGAAGAAATCGCCCCGAAAATCCGTGCCGTCATGCCGAAGGGGCGCAATTTTCACTAGGCGCACCAGCGCGTTTCATCAGGCCACACGCGCGCGCCGCGCTCGCACGTCGATTTCCCGCACCGCCGCTCGCTTCCCAACGCGCGACGCGATGTCGTAAGTTGCGTAACCCAATTGCCGCCTCGTGACCGCGCCGACGTTGAAAGGACAAGGCCATGACCGCTGCAGCCGCCACCGCGAATGGCTATCCGGTGCTCACCCTCGATCCCTTCTCGACCGAGTTCCTCAGTGATCCTTATCCCTTTCATGAACAACTGCGTGAAGCCGGTCCCGTGGTCTGGCTCGAGCGCTATCAATGCTGGGCAATGGCGCGTCACGATGAAGTGCACGCGACGCTGACGGACTGGCAAACCTTCTGCTCATCGGCCGGCGCCGGTCTTAGCAACTTCCGCAAGGAAACGCCGTGGCGTCCGCCGAGCCTTCTGCTCGAGACCGATCCGCCGTTGCACACCCGCACCCGCGGCGTCTTGACCCGCGTCCTGTCGGCCGCCGCGCTTCGCAAGCAACGCGACCCGTTCCAACGCGAAGCGGAGGCGCTCGCGGACCGCCTCGTAGCTCGCGGCCGCTTCGACGCCGTCAAAGACCTCGCCGAAGCCTATCCGCTCAAAGTCTTCCCTGATGCGCTCGGCCTCTCCTCCGAGGGACGCGAGAACCTTCTTCCCTACGGCAACATGGTCTTCACCGCGTTCGGTCCCCGCAACGCGCTTTTCGCCGAGGCCATGGCCAATGCCGACCCTGTGCGCGAGTGGATCATGGCCCAGTGCGCGCGCAAGGCGCTCGCGCCCGACGGTCTCGGCGCCCAGGTCTACGCCGCCGTCGATGCCGGCGAATTGACGGAGGAAGAGGCGCCCATCGTGGTGCGCTCGTTCCTGTCGGCAGGCCTCGACACCACGGTCAACGCCCTTGGCGCCGCGATCCATTGCTTCGCGCGCTTTCCCGATCAGTGGCAGGCGCTGCGCGACAAGCCGTCGCTGGCGCGCGCGGCCTTCGAGGAGGTCATCCGCTTCGAATCCCCGGTGCAGATTTTCTTCCGCACGACGACGCGGCCGGTCGACGTCGCCGGCGTTCGCCTGGGCGACAACGACAAGGTCCTGCTGTTTCTCGCCGCCGCCAATCGTGATCCCCGGCGATGGGAGAATCCGGACACGTTCGACATCACCCGCCGCGCCGCGGGGCATGTGGGCTTCGGCGCCGGCATTCACGAATGCGTCGGGCAGGCGGTGGCGCGGCTCGAAGCGGAACTGGTGTTCGCGGCGCTCGCCAAACGCGTCGCTGCCTTCGAGATCGTCGGCGAACCCAAGCGCCGTTTCAACAATACGTTGCGCGGGCTTGCGAGCCTGCCGGTCGCGGTGCGCCCGGCGGCGAACTGACCGAGAGGTGAGCAAGATGCGCGGATGGGTGCGTTTGACGACCACTATCCGCGCACCTCAATGTCGGTAAATATCTGAATCAAAACGTGTTTGAATTATTGCTGACGCCGTGGTCGCAACCGGCGTTGAGCCGTGCTAGGGGAGAATATCGGGGTAGTTGAACGCAAGCTTTCGAACCGCTCGTTCGAGGTTTCGTGTTCAGTGTGGAGGGGCGAAAGTCCATGTTGCAACCTGCGAAAGCCGATGGCCGCCCGGCATTGCGCGTCGGGGTCGTCGGCGTCGGCGTCATGGGCGCAAATCATGCGCGCGTGCTGGCCGAGCTTCCCGGCGTCTCGCTCGCCGGTGTCGTCGACCCGGACCGCAAACAAGCCCACTTCGTTGGCTCTACACTCAGCTGCGCAGCGTTGGCCTCGGTCGAGGAGTTGCTCGATCGCGGCGTCGACGCGGTGTCGATTGCGGCGCCGACGCATTTCCATCGCGACATTGCGCTCGCCTGCATCGCCCGCGGCGTCCATGTGCTGGTGGAGAAGCCGATCGCGTCGACCGTCGCCGAAGGCGAGGAGATCATCGCTGCGGCGCGCCGCGCCGGCGTCACCTTGATGATCGGCCATGTCGAGCGCTTCAATCCGGCCGTTCAGGCGATCGGCGAGGCGATCCGCAAGGAGGAGATTCTTTCGATCGCGATCACGCGCGTCGGTCCGTTTCCGCCGCGGATGTCGAACGTCGGCGTCGTCATCGATCTCGCGGTTCACGACATCGACCTGATCTGCTGGTTCACCGGCTCGAAGATCGTCGAGGTGCAGCCGCAGCTCTCGAACGCGGTCGCCGAGCGCGAGGACATCGCGCTGCTCCAGTTCCGCACCGCCTCGGGCGTGCTCGCGCACATCAACACCAACTGGCTGACGCCGTTCAAGGCGCGCACCGTGCACGTCGCAACCAAACGCAAATACGTGATCGGCGATCTTCTCACCCGTCAGGTCACCGAGTGCTACGGCTTCCAGCCCGACGGCAGCTATTCCATGCGCCACCTCTCGGTCGGTCATGCGGAGCCGCTGCGCGCCGAGCTGATGGCCTTCATCAAGGCCATCAAGGAAGATACGCCGCCGCCGGTCACCGGCGAGGACGGCGTTGCGAGCCTTGCTGTCGCCATTCAGTGTCTCGATGGGCGCCCGGACGCAGTCCCTGCGCCGCCGTCGCCCCGGCTGGTCGAGCCGGCGGAGCGGCGCGTCCGATCGGCACTCGCCAAATCATGAATCAGCACGCTCGAATCGACAGCGCGCCGATCCCGTTCATCGATGTCGCCGCCCAGCGTCGCCGGCTGGGGGCTCGCATCGACACTGCGGTCGCGCGCGTGCTCGAACATTGCCAGTTCATCCTCGGGCCGGAGGTGCGCGCGCTTGAAGAGGCGCTTGCCGCATTCTGCGGCGCCCGCCATGTGGTCACCTGCGCGAGCGGCACCGATGCGCTGCTGCTGGTGCTGATGGCCAAGGGAATCGGCCCCGGCGATGCCGTCATCTGCCCGAGCTTCACCTTCTGCGCGACGGCTGAGGTGGTGGCGCTCCTCCGCGCGACGCCGGTGTTCGCCGACGTCGATGAAGTGACCTTCAACATCGCGCCGGACAGCGCCGCGCGCGCGATTGAAGCCGCCCGCAAGGCCGGCCTTACGCCGCGCATGATCATCCCGGTCGACATCTTCGGACTGCCGGCCGACTTCAAGGCGATCAATGCGCTTGCGGCGGCCGAAGGCTTGTTCGTGCTCGACGATGCGGCCCAGGGCTTCGGCGGCGTGGTCGGCAATCGCCGCATCGGCACGCTCGCCGACGCGACCGCGACGAGCTTCTTTCCGGCCAAGCCGCTCGGCTGCTACGGCGACGGCGGCGCGGTGTTCACCGATGACGACGAGATGCGCGCGACCCTCACCAGCCTGCGCGTGCACGGTCACGGCACCGACAAGTACGACAATGTGCGGATCGGACTGACGGCGCGTCTCGACACGATCCAGGCCGCGATCCTGATCGAGAAGCTTGCGATCTTCTCGGACGAGATCGAAGCGCGGAACCGGATCGCGCAGCGCTACGCCGCGGGGCTCGCCGATGTCGTCATGGTGCCGACGGTGCCGAAGGGGCTCACCTCCGTGTGGGCGCAGTACACCATCCGTCTCAAGCCCGGCACACGCGACGCCTTCGCGGCAGCGCTGAAGGCCGAGGGCATCCCGACAGCGGCCTATTATCCGAAGCCGGTGCATCGCCAGACCGCCTACAGCCATTACCCTTGCGCGGAGGGCGGATTGCCGGTGACCGACATGCTGGCGGAAGAAGTCATCAGCCTGCCGATGCACGCCTATCTCGACGAGGCGACCCTGGACCGCATCATCGATGCGGTCCGGCGCGCGGTCGGGCAATGCTCAAAGGCATCCTGACCGTCGGCGGCCTGACGCTCGTCTCGCGCGTCACCGGATTTCTGCGGGACATCATGCTGGCGGCGATTCTCGGCGCCGGGCCGATCGCGGACGCCTTCTTCGTCGCGCTGCGGCTGCCCAATCACTTCCGCGCGATCTTTGCCGAAGGCGCATTCAATGCGGCGTTCATCCCGGCCTATTCGCGCGTGCGCCACGAGCGGGGTGCGGAACCGGCGCGGCTCTTTGCCGACCGTGTCTTCACGATGCTGTTCGCCGTCGAAGCGGTGCTGCTGGTGGTCGCACTGCTGTTCACCCCGGCCGTCATCTCGCTTCTCGCCCCGGGTTTCAACGCCGATCCCAATCGTTTCACGACCGCCGTCTCGCTCACCCGCATCACCTTTCCCTATCTGCTGTTCGTGTCGCTGGTGACGCTCTATGGCGGCATTCTCAACGCGCTGCATCGCTTTGCTTCGCCCGCCGCCGCGCCGATCCTGCTCAATCTGTCGATGATGGCGACGCTCGCGCTCGCCGCGTTCTTTCCGGGCGCGGGGTACGCGGCGGCGTGGGGTGTATTCATTGCCGGCTGCCTCGAGGCGGCGCTTGTCGCCGCCGATCTCGGACATCGCGACGGGCTGCCGCGTTTTGCGGCGCTGCGCGTCGACGAAGATGTGCGGCGTTTCTTCAGGGCGCTCGGGCCGGCGGTGATCGGCTCGGCCGGATCGCAGATCGCGCTCTTCGCCGACACCATCATCGCGAGCTTTCTCGCTGCCGGTGCGGTGTCCGCGCTCTATTACGCCGACCGCCTCAATCAGCTGCCGATCGGCGTCATCGGCATCGCCGTCGGCACGGTGCTGCTGCCGGCGATGTCGCACCGGCTTGCGGTGGGCGATGAAGAGGGCGCGCGCCGCGCGCAGGACCGCGCCATCGAATTTACCTTGCTGCTTGCGGTCCCCTGGGTCGCCGCTTTCGCCACGGTGCCGGACCTCATCATGCTGGCGCTGTTCTCCCGCGGGGCGTTCACCGCGGCCGACGCTGCCGCTGCCGGCGCGACGCTTGCGGCATATTCGGTCGGACTGCTGCCGTTCGTCCTGCTGCGCAGCGTGTCGACTACTTTTCTCGCGCGCGGCGACACCGCGACGCCGGTGAAGGCGCTGCTGATCTCCGTCGTCGTCAACGTCGCGCTCAAGATTTTGCTGATGGATCGCTACGCCCAGGTCGGTCTTGCGTTTGCGACCTCGGTCGGCGTGTGGGTCAATTTCGGCCTCCTCGTCTGGTTCGCCATGCGGGCGAAGCTGATGCGCATCGACGACCGGCTGCGGTCGTCACTTGCAAAACTTGCGGCTGCCGGCGCGCTCCTCGGTGCGGCTCTCTTTGCGTCGGCTGCGCCCGTTGTCGGGTTTTGCGAATCGTTTGGTTCGCTCCGGTTCGTCGCCGCGTTGGCGCTGCTCATGGGGATCGGCGTCGTGATCTATGGCGGTGCGGTCGCTGCCATGTTTGGGTCACAATGGTTTCGAGCCTTCAAACTGCGCCGAAGCGTGTGACTGCCCAAATAATCGCCGGTTCGACTTTAGTCGGATGGGCGGATTGCAAAATTTAAGCTGATGATCACATTTCTTGGGCGCGGTCGCTCATGAATCGATCAATAGTTTCAATCGTGATTTGTTTTTGGCTCAGCCGTCATCTTCATGTAGCCAATGGCCGAAAACTTGCTTTCCGTACGAATAATATCCGAATGATTCGACGGGGACATCATGCCGAAGTTTAATTCTGCGTGCGGTTTGCTTGGCGCGCTCGCGCTGTTGGCGGGCTGCGGCGAGGCGCAGAAACAGGGTTTTACGCCGCCGCCGCCGACGGTCACCGTCGCCAAGCCCGCGACGCGCACGGTCGTCGACCAGGACGAGTATGTCGGCCGGTTCGTCGCCATCGACTCCGTCGAAATCCGCGCGCGCGTCTCGGGTTATCTCGACCGCATCGATTTCACTGACGGCCAGATGGTCAAACAGGGTGACCTTCTGTTCACCCTCGACAAGCGCCCGTTCCAGACGGCACTCGACCAGGCGCAGGCCAATCTCGAACAGGCGCGCGCGACCCTCGCCTTTGCGGAAGTCGATCTCGGCCGTGCCGCTGCGCTCGTGCGCGAGCGCAACATCACCGAGCAGATCTTCGATCAGCGCACCCAGGCGAAAAAGGTCGCCGAGGCGACCGTCGCCGCGCGCGAGGCGGCAGTGAAGAGCGCGAAGCTCGACCTCGAATTCACCGAACTGCGCGCGCCGGTCGGCGGACGCATCGGCGACCGTCGTGTCTCGCCCGGCAATCTCGTGACCGGAACGACGACCGGCAACACGTCGCTTCTGGCGACGGTCGTATCGCTCGATCCCATCCGCTTCGAGTTCACGTTCGATGAAGCGTCGTACCTGCGCTACCAGCGCCTCTCGCGCGGCAGCAAGGACAAGGAAATGGCGGGCCACGAGGGCGGCGTCGCGGTCGATCTCAAGCTGATCGACGAACCCGCGTTTACCCACAGCGGTCACATGGATTTCGTCGACAATGTCATCGATCGCTCGACCGGCACCATCCGCGGGCGCGCCGTCTTCTCCAATCCGGATTTCGTTTTCACGCCCGGCATGTTCGGCCGGGTGCGGCTGCCGGGTTCGCCGCCCTATACCGCGATGCTGGTGCCGGATGCCGCGATCGGCACCGAGCAGGCGCGCAAATATGTTCTCACCGTCGGCGCCGACAACATCGTGAAAATGAAGTACGTGACCATCGGCGAAATGGCCGACGGCAAGCGCGTGATCAAGGCCGGCCTCGATGCCGATGACAAGGTCATCGTCAACGGCCTGATGCGGGCGCGGCCCAACCTGAAGGTGAACCCGCAGGAGGAAGAGGCGCCGCCGGTCGCCGCCACGCCGCAAGCCAAGAGCTGAGTGCGTCGATGCGGATTTCGCATTTCTTCATCGACCGGCCGATCTTCGCGGCGGTCGTCTCGATCGTCTTCGTCATCCTGGGCGCGGTGTCGTTCTTCCGCCTTCCGGTCGCCCAGTATCCTGAGATCGCGCCGCCGGTCATCAACGTCACCGGCCAGTATCCCGGCGCGAGCGCCGAAACCGTTGCGCTCACCGTCGTCGGTCCGATCGAGGATCAGATCAACGGCGTCGAGAACATGATCTACATGGCCTCGAACTCGACGTCCGATGGCCGCTTCACGATTTCGGTGTCGTTCGAGATCGGAACGAACCTCGACATCGCCCAGGTCCAGGTCCAGAACCGCGCCGCCATCGCGCAGCCGCGGCTGCCGTCCGACGTCCGCAATGTCGGCGTCACGGTGACGAAGGCATCGCCCGACCTGATGATGGTCGTGCACCTCTATTCGCCGGACAAATCGCGCGACGCCCTCTTCATTTCCAATTACGCGACGCTCGAGATCAAGGACGCATTGTCGCGGGTCGATGGCGTCGGCTCGCTCACGGTGTTCGGCGTGCGCGACTACGCGATGCGGATCTGGCTCGACCCGGATCGCATGCAGTCGCTCGGCCTCACTGCGAACGACGTGACGGCGGCGCTGCAGGCCCAGAACATTCAAGTCGCTTCGGGCGTTCTCAACCAGCAGCCGATCGCAAAACCCGGCGCGTTCGAGATCGCGGTGCAAACGCTCGGCCGACTGGCCGAGCCCGACGAGTTCGCCGGCATCGTCATCAAGCAAGTGCCGGGCGCGCTGGTGCGGCTCAAGGACGTGGCGCGCATCGAGCTTGCGGCGCAGGACTACACCTCGAACTCCTACCTCGACCGCGATCCCGCGGTTGCCATCGCGGTTTTTCAACGGCCGGGCTCGAACGCGCTCGCGACCGCGAAGGGCGTCGTCGCCACCATGGACACCGTGGCGAAGCGTTTCCCGCCCGGCATCAAGTATACGATCGTCTACAATCCGACCGAGTTCATCCAGCAATCGGTCGACGCCGTCATCGAGACGATCCTCGAGGCGATCGTGCTCGTGGTGCTGGTGGTCATCCTGTTCCTGCAGACGTGGCGCGCCGCGATCATCCCGATCGTGGCGATCCCGGTGTCGCTGATCGGCACCTTCTTCTTCATGGCGATCTTCGGCTTCACGCTGAACAACCTGTCGCTGTTCGGTCTCGTGCTCGCCGTCGGCATCGTGGTCGATGACGCCATCGTCGTCGTCGAAAACGTCGAGCGCAACATCGGGATGGGCCTGTCGCCGCGCGATGCGGCGATCAAGAGCATGGACGAGGTCGGCTCGGCGCTGATCGCGATTGCGCTCGTGCTCTGCGCGGTGTTCGTGCCGGCGGGCTTCATCACCGGCATTTCGGGGCAGTTCTATCGCCAGTTTGCCCTCACCATCGCCGGCACCACGGTGATTTCGCTTATCGTGTCGCTGACGCTTTCGCCCGCGATGTGCGCGCTGCTCCTCAAGCCGCATAGCGCAGATGGGCCGCGGCATTGGTGGGATCGGCCGATCCACGGTTTCTTCGGCGCCTTCAACTGGGGCTTCGATCGGCTGGCGTGGGGTTATGGGGCGCTCGCCGCCCGGATGGTGCGCATTGCGGCGGTCATGCTCGTCGCCTACATCGCCATCATCGCCTACGGCATGAACGAATTCCGCAAGACGCCGTCGGGATTCATTCCGCCGGTCGATCGCGGCTACCTGATCATGGTGACGCAGCTGCCGCCCGGCGCGTCGCTCGCGCGCACCGACGAGGTCCATCGCCGCGCGGTCGACATCGCGCTGGCCGTCCCGGGCGTCGCCCACGCCGTCAACATCGTCGGCTTCTCCGGTGCGACCTTCACCAATGCGCCCAATGCCGGCGCAATGTTCCTCACGCTCGAGCCGTGGGAGGAGCGCGCCAAGGATCCGCAGAAATCGGCTGCGGCCATCACCCGCGCGTTGTTCCAGAAGCTCTCCGTGATCCAGGAGGCGTTCGTCTTCGTGGTGCCGCCGCCGCCGGTATCGGGCATCGGCAACGCCGGCGGCTTTCGCATGATCGTCGAAGACCGCGCCGGCCGCGGCCCGCAGGCCCTGCAACAGGCCGCCGCCGCGGTCATGGCCCGCGCCAACCAGACGCCGGGCCTGGTGCAGGTCTTCACGCTGTTCGAAACCTCAACGCCGCAGCTCTATCTCGACATCGACCGCGCCAAGGCGCAATTGCTCGGCGTCAACGTCAACGACGTCTTCACCGCGCTGCAAGTCTTCATCGGCTCGTCCTACGTCAACGACTTCAACCTGTTCGGCCGCACCTTCCGGGTGATGGCCCAGGCCGACGGCCCCGAGCGCGGGAGCCCGCGCGACATTCTCAAGCTGCGCGTGCGCAATTCGAACGGCGACACCGTGCCGCTCGGCTCCTTTACGACGATGCGCAGCATTTCCGGGCCCTACCGCGTCCCGCGCTACAACCTCTATCGTGCCGCCGAGATCGACGGCGCTGCCGCACCCGGCTACGCGCAGGGCCAGGCCATCGAGATGATGGAGCAGATCGCAAACGAGGTGCTGCCGGACGGCTTCAGCTACGAATGGACCAATCTTGCCTTCCAGCAGATCAGGGCCGGCAACACCGCGGGCTTTGCCTTCGCGCTCGCCGTGGTGTTCGTGTTTCTGGTGCTGGCCGCGCAATACGAGAGCCTCACGCTACCGCTTGCCGTCGTCCTGATCGTGCCGATGTGCCTCGTCGCCTCGATCACCGGCGTGATCATGCGCGGCATGGACAACAACATCCTGACCCAGGTCGGTTTCGTCGTGCTGATCGGGCTCGCTGCGAAAAACGCGATTCTGATCGTGGAATTCGCGCGCCAGCTCGAGGACCGCGGCCGCGATCGGTTCGCGGCTGCGGTCGAGGCCGCACGGCTGCGGCTGCGTCCGATCCTGATGACGTCCTTCGCGTTCATCTTCGGCGTGGTGCCGCTGGTCTGGGCGGTGGGCGCCGGCGCTGAACTGCGCCAGGCGCTCGGCACCGCGGTATTTGCCGGCATGATCGGCGTCACTGTCTTCGGCCTGATCTTCACGCCGGTGTTCTACGTGATTACGCGATGGATCGCGGGCCTCGGCAGCCGTCGCCGCCCACCGCAAGCCGCGTCGGCGCATCCGGCGGAATGAGCGACCGCCGACGCGCGATCACGCTTCGTCGATCACCGGATTGCGCAGCGTGCCGATCCCGGAAATCTCGACCTCGAGCACGTCGCCCGGCTTCATCCACAGCGGCGGATTGCGGCGATGGCCGACGCCCGCGGGCGTGCCGGTGGCGATGACATCGCCCGGCGCAAGCGAGGTGAAATCGGAAACAAACTTGATCACCCTCGGAATCGAGTAGATGAGCATGTCGGTGCCGGAGCGCTGCATCTCGACGCCGTTGAGGCGCGTCACCAAGGTGAGCCGCGTCGGGTCGGGAATTTCGTCGCTCGTCACCAGGACGGGACCGAGCGGACCGGTTGCGGGAAAGTTCTTGCCTGAGGTCACCGAGAACTTCTGATAGTCGCGCACGCTGCCGTCGACGAAACAGGTATAGCCCGCGACGTATTTCAGGGCGTCGGCTTCGGCCACATGCCGGCCGGGGCGGCCGATCACGACCGCAAGCTCGCCCTCGAAGTCGAACATCTTCGAGACCTTGGGCCGCACCAGCGCGGCGCCGTGCCCGATCAGGGTATCGGCGAGGCGCAGAAACACGCTGGGCGCCGGCGAAATATCGCGGCCGGTCTCCTCGGCGTGGGAGCGGTAATTGATGCCGACGCAAACGATGCGCTGCGGGTCGGGAATGACCGGCAGCAAGGTCACGTCGGCAAGCCGGTAATCGGTCGGCGCGCCGGAGGTCGCGCGACGAATGTCATCGACGGCATCTGCGGCCAGCGCTTCGCGCAGGCTCGCGAAGCGCCTGCCGAGGCGGCGCGTCATATCGACGATGCCGTCGCCTTCGACCACGCCGAACGCCGGCTTACCACCGGCCAGAAAACTCGCGAGTTTCATTCGGCGCAGCGTGCTCCTGCTGTTATTTCTGCAACTTCTTGAAGTAGCGCAGATCAGGCGGCGGCTGATCCTCGCGCGCCGGCATCACGATACACCCGCGTCAGGAGGCGGAAAAGAGTAAGGCCGTGTCCCGCGACGTGGAAGCGCTACTCGGCCTCGCTATCGCGGCGAGCCTCGTCGTCATCCTCCGTTGCGGGCACCGCATAGGCGTCGGCCAGCCAGCGATGCAGATCGACGTCGGCGCAACGGCGGGAACAGAAGGGGCGAAATGCCGCTTCCTGCGGTTTACCGCAGATGGCACAGACCTTTGACGAAGACGCGGGCTTTGGCGCGGGCGTGGACTTTTGCAGCGACATCTTGCCAATGTAGGCTCATGCTAGTCGCCCTGCGAGGGGGATCGCCGAGAGCCCCCGCCGCGCTTTACCGCTTTTGTGCAATCTTGGACCGCGCTGGCCTAGTCCGGATGGCGGGACGTGAGAGTTGGGCTATGCTTGCATGAAGAAACGGGTGCGCCGAGGCGGTTCCCGCAGGGGGCAAGGACTGACGATGGCAAAAGAAAACGGCAAGAAAGTCAGCCGGATCCTGCAGCTCAGGTTTACGCTGCCCACGACCGACCCCGCCAAATTCGCGGCCTTTATCAAGGCGACCGAGCCTTATTACGAGATGTTCGGGGGAAAGCAGATCCGGCTCTTGCAGAACGTCGATCAGCCGGCGCAGTTCATCCAGATCATGGACTACGAGGTCGACAAGTCTCTTGAGACAAGCCGCCAACAGATCGCCGCCGACCCTCGCCTACAAGCGTTTCTGCAAACCTGGCGGGCGATGTTTCCGGGCACCGTCGAGCTCGACATATTCCGCGAGATCGACGAGTAGCTAGACCGTATTGATCCAGCCGAGGTGGATCGGGAAGCCCTCGCCGGCGAGGAGCGCCACGGTCTCATAGAGCGGCAGGCCGACTACGTTGGTATAGGAGCCGACCAGCTTGACGATGAAGCTGCCGGCAAGTCCCTGGGCGGCATAACCCCCGGCCTTGCCGCGCCATTCGCCCGAGGCGAGATAGGCCTCGATATCTTCCCTTGAGAGCCGCTTGAAGCGCACGCGCGTCTGCACCACGCGCTGGCGGAACTTGCCCTTGGGCGTGACTAGGCAAAGCGCCGTGTAGACGCGGTGATTGCGTCCCGACAGCAAACGCAGGCATTGCGCGGCTTCGTCGATCAGCTCGGCCTTCGGCAGGATGCGCCGGCCGACCGCGACGATGGTGTCGGCGGCAAGCACATAGGCGCCGTAGGTCTCGTCATCGACACCGACGCCCGCGATCGCCGCCTCGGCCTTGGCGCGGGCGAGCCGGTTCGCGCACACCCGCGGAAGTTCGCCGCGCTTCGGCGTCTCGTCGAGTTGCGCGGGCCGCAGCGCATCGGGTTCGATGCCGGCCTGGTTGATCAGGCTGACGCGGCGGGGCGATCCGGAGGCGAGAACAAGCTTGGGCCGGCCGATCATGGAAATTGGGCTCCGGACGCGCCCGCGGCGCGCAGCAAACGGGCGCGGAAGCTAGCGGAATCCCCAACGACACTCAACCGCGAACGCATCCAGCTCCACATTTCAAGCACGTTCATCGCCGGCACACGGGGAGCGGAGCCCGGCGGCGAAACCCTATTCGTTGCCGACCGATATCCCGGCGAAGCGTTCCTTGATGCGGAGCATCAGTTCATCGCGCACCGCGCGATAGGCATCGAGCCGCTGCTCGCGGCTGCCCTCGATGATCGTGGGGTCGGGGGTCGGCCAATATTCGACGTCCGCCGCGAGCGTGCGGGTCAGCTCAAGGGCCTTGTGATGGGCCTCGGGCGCGAGCGTGATGATGACATCGAAGTTGAGGCCTTCCCAGTCCTCCAGCTCCTCGAACGTCATCGGACGGTGCTTGCCGATATCGAGGCCGATCTCCTCCATGGCCGCCGCCGCGAAATGGTCGAGCTCGCCTTTGCGAACGCCGGCCGAGCCGACATAGACCGAGCGGCCGAACAGGTGCCGCGCCAGCGCCGCGGCCATCGGTGAGCGCACCGCGTTCTGCCCGCAGGCGAACAGCACCGCCTGGGGACGCTCACGGCTGACCATGCTTCATCCCTTCCAATGAAGCACCGTGATGAGGGTGAACAGCCGCCGCGCCGTGTCGAAATCGACGGCGATCTTGTTCTTGAGGCGCTCCATCAAGAGCTCGGAGCCTTCGTTGTGCAGTCCGCGCCGGCCCATGTCGATCGCCTCGATCCGGCTCGGCGGCGCCGTGCGGATCGCCTCGTAATAGCTCTCGCACATCAGGAAATAATCTTTGACGATGCGGCGGAACGGCGTGAGCGACAGGTGATGGGCGATGATCGGCTCGTCGTCCTCGGTGCGGATGTCGAAGACGAGCCGGTTGCCGGTGGCGCCAAGCTTGAGGCAATAGGGGCCGCCGCCGTGGCCAACCGGCGCGAACGAATTATCCTCGATCAGATCGTAGATCGCGATCGCGCGCTCGTGCTCGACGTCGCGGTTGCCCGGGCCGATTGAAACTTCATCGAGGGTGAGTTTCACCAGACGTTGTTTGCTCGCCTCGGGCTGGTGCGCGCCGTGATGACCCGAACGGGGCGGCTCATTCATCGACGATTGAGCCTGATCGCGACCGAGCGCGCGTGCGCCGCAAGCCCTTCCGCTTCGCCAAGCGCAATCGCCGCCGGGCCAAGCTGTGCAAGCTGCTCGGGCCCGCATTTCAAAATCGAGGTGCGCTTCATGAAATCGAGCACGCCGAGCCCGGACGAGAACCGCGCCGAACGCGCCGTCGGCAGCACGTGGTTCGAACCGGCCACGTAGTCGCCGATGGCCTCGGGGGTGTAGGCGCCGAGGAAGATCGCGCCGGTGTTGCGGATACGACGGGCGAGGCCGTCTGCGTCCTCCGCCACGATCTCAAGATGCTCGGGGGCGACCGCGTCGACGAGCGGCACCGCGGCGGCGAGATCGCCAACCAGGATGACGGCGCCGAAATCGCGCCACGACGCGCGCGCCACGTCGGCGCGGGGGAGGGTCGTGAGCTGGGCCTCGACGGCACGCTCGACGGCGCCGGCAAGCTCGGCGTCGTCGGTGATGAGGATGGACTGGGCCGCCGTGTCGTGTTCGGCCTGCGCGAGAAGATCGGCGGCGATCCAATCCGGGTTGGCCCCGCGGCCGGCCAGGATCAGCACTTCGGAAGGGCCGGCGATCATGTCGATGCCGACCTTGCCGAAGACGAGGCGCTTCGCCGCCGCCACATAGGCGTTGCCCGGGCCGACGATCTTGTCGACCGGCCTGATGGTCGCGGTGCCATGTGCGAGCGCCGCCACCGCCTGCGCCCCGCCGATGCGGTAGATCTCGTCGACGCCTGCGAGCCTTGCCGCGGCGAGCACCAGCGGCGCAAGGCGGCCGTCGGGCGTGGGCACCACCATGACGACACGCGGCACGCCCGCGACCTTGGCGGGCACGGCGTTCATCAGCACCGAGGACGGATACGCAGCGGTGCCGCCCGGGACATAGAGGCCAACGGCCGCGATCGCGGTGTAGCGCCAACCGAGTTCGACGCCGAGCGCGTCGGTGAAGCGGTCTTCGCTCGGCAACTGGCGGCGGTGATAGGTCTCGATGCGCTCGCGCGCGAGCGCCAAGGCATCGCGGGCGGTCGGATCGCAAGACGACCACGCCGCCTCGATATCGGCCGGCGTGACGCGAAGCGTGGATACGGAGACGTCGTTGCGGTCGAACTTGCGCGTCAGTTCGACGACGGCGTCGTCGCCGCGGGAGACGACATCGTCGATGATCGCGCGCACGGCGCGCTCGACGTCCTGCGACGTCTCGCGTTTGGTGGAGAGGAAATCGGCAAAGCGCCGGTCGAAATCGACGGCACGGGCATCAAGGCGGATCGGCATTGACGGTCCTTCGGCGCGGCAGGCACGTGCTCATGGCGTGCCGATAAAACCGCGTCAGCCTATCCTACGATCCGATGCCCAAGACGCAAACCAAGAGGGAAACCGATTTGAGAAACCGAGAGGGAAACTAACAGCGAAGCCGTCAGGCCATCTTCACTTCCTCGGCGACCCCATCGACATGCTTCGGGCAGCATGTCGTCGCCCACACCGGCCCGAGATCAACGAGTTCGCATTCCAGGCATTCGACTTCGAGCCGCAGCGCGCCGCCGCCCGAGAAGGTAAGGGTCACGACACCGCCGGGCGGATCGACTTCATCGAATTCGATGGCGAGGAGATTGAGCTTCGCGACCTTGTCGGTGCAATCGAGGTTGCGGCACTTGATGGAATTGACCCGCTCGAAGCGAAGCGCCGCCTTGCGACGCTGGAATTGCGGATTGTCGTTGAGAGAGCCCTCCCAGTCGAACCGCGCCAGCGCAATGACGAGGCGCTTCTCCTTGGGTCGCCAGTGAACGTCACCAATGCTTCCAATCGCGTCCTGAAGATGCGTGGAGACTACCGCGAGATCGTCCCCGTCGAGCGCAACGAGTTTCAGGAGTTCCATCCCTTTTTTCTCCGTCGCATTATCGGCTTGGGCCAATGAGAAATTGTCGTCTTGCGGGTAGTTAGGTTGAGCAGCGTATTTCCGCAAGACACGTTGGCCGTAGAATTATCTCCTACAAACGAACGCGGCGACAAGGGGGGTCTCCGAGGCCTCAGGTCGCGAAGCGGAAATGCATGACGTCGCCGTCGGCGACCACGTAATCCTTGCCCTCAAGCCGCAGTCGGCCGGCGTCGCGGGCGCCGGCCTCGCCGCCAAGCGCCACGTAGTCGTCATAGGCGATGGTCTCGGCGCGGATGAAGCCGCGCTCGAAATCGGTGTGGATGACGCCCGCCGCCTGCGGCGCCTTGGTGCCGCGCGTAATGGTCCAGGCGCGCGCCTCCTTCGGGCCCGCCGTGAAGAACGTGACGAGGTGGAGAAGCTCGTAGCCCGCGCGAATGAGGCGGTCGAGCCCAGGTTCCTCGAGCCCGATGGCCCCGAGATATTCGGCGCGCTCAGATGGCGGCAACACCGCGATCTCGGCCTCGATCTGCGCGGAGATCACGACGACGCCGGCGTCCTCGGCCTTGGCGCGCGCCTCGACCCGACGGGAAAAATCGTTGCCGGTGGCCGCGGCCGTCTCCTCGACGTTGCAGACATAGAGCACCGGTTTCGAGGTCAACAGACCGAGGCCGCGAAAGGTCTTCTCCTCCTCAGGCTTCACCTCGAGTTGGCGCGCCGGCTTGCCGTCGCGCAATAACGCCAGCGATCGGGTGACGAGGTCGAGCGTGAGCTTCGCTTCCTTGTCGCCGCCCTTCGCCTTCTTCTCGAGCGCGTCGGCGCGCCGTTCCAGGCTGTCGAGATCGGCGAGCATCAGTTCGGTCTCGACCGTCTCGATGTCGGCGATCGGATCGATGCGACCCTCCACATGGGTGATGTCGCCGTTCTCGAAGCAGCGCACCACGTGGGCGATGGCATCGACCTCGCGGATGTTGCCGAGGAACTGGTTGCCGAGCCCTTCTCCTTTGGAGGCGCCGCGCACGAGGCCGGCGATGTCGACGAAGGCAAGGCGGGTCGGCACGATTTGCGCCGACTTGGCAAGCTTCGCCAACTCGTCAAGGCGCGGATCGGGCACCGCCACTTCGCCGATGTTGGGCTCGATAGTGCAGAACGGATAGTTCGCTGCCTGCGCCGCCGCCGTCGCGGTGAGTGCGTTGAAGAGCGTCGATTTGCCCACGTTGGGCAATCCGACGATGCCGCATTTGAAACCCATCGGTCGTACCTGCTAACGGCGCATCATTCGTCCGGCGCGGGCCGCTGTGCCGGCTTTGCCGCAACCGGCTCGCCAAACCCCTTGGCCAGCATCGCAAGATGCACCTTGTTCTGAAAGGTCGAGGCTTCGCCCTTCACGATCAGGGCCGCGTTGTCGGCGATGATTTCGCAGAGCGCCTCGACCCAAGGCCGCTCCGCGACGGCGAAGTCGCCCAAGACATAGGGCATCACCAGATCTTTCGCACCGGGATGGCCAACGCCGATGCGCACCCGCCGGTAGTCGTTGCCGACATGCGCGGAAATCGAACGCAAGCCGTTATGGCCGGCATTGCCGCCGCCGAGCTTGACCCTCACCTTGGCCGGCGGCAGTTCGATCTCGTCGTGAAACACGACGATGTCGCCGACCGCGATCTTGTAGAAGTGGGATGCTTCCGCGACCGCGAGGCCCAACTCGTTCATGTAGGTGCCCGGAAGCAGCAGGATGACACGCTCGCCGCCAAGCGGACCCTCGGCGGCAACCCCCTGAAAGCGCCGCCGCCACGACGGGAAGCCGTGGCGGCGGGCAATCGCATCGACGGCCATGAAGCCGACATTGTGTCGGTTGCGGGCATAGTTTGCGCCCGGATTTCCGAGCCCAACCAGGAGCCGCATCGGCGTCGCTTACTTCTTCTCCCCTCCGCCGCCCGCGGCCGGAGCCGCGGCAGCCGGCGCGCCCGGCGCTGCACCCGGAGCGGCGCCTCCCGCTGGCGCAGCGGCTGCAGCAGCCGCGGCAGCCACAGCAGCGGCCGCAGCCTCGGCGGCAGCCTTCATTTCTTCCGCGTAGCCTGACGGCGGCACGATGGTGACGAGCGTCGCGTCGCCCCTGACGAACGGACGCACATCGGGCGGCAGCTTGATGTCGCTCAGGTGCCTGGAGTGGTTGATCTCGAGCCCCGACACGTCCACCTCGAAGGCTTCGGGGATCGCGTCGGCCGGACAGCGCACGTCGAGGGCGTGGGTCACGATGTTGACCGCGCCGCCGCGCTTGACGCCGGGGGACTGGTCGACATTGGTGATGTGGATCGGCACCCGCACGCGGATGGTCGCGCCTTCGCCAAGCCGCATGAAGTCCACATGAACCGGCATATCACGCACGGTATCAAGCTGGAAGTCGCGCGGGATCACGCGATGCTTGGTGCCGTCGATGTCGATATTGTAGATGCTGGTCAGGAACTTGCCGGCGAAGATGCGCTGGCTCAGCTCGGCATGGTCGAGCGAAATATTGAGCGGGGGCTCGTTGTTACCATAAATGACGCCGGGTACCCGGCCTTCGCGACGCACTGCCCGGGCGGCCCCCTTGCCGGCCCGCGGCCTCGCCGTCGCCTTCATTTCTTTGACGGTCGCCATAGTTGTCCTCGTGTCGCAATCGGAAACGGGCCGCGCAAGCGGCGAACGCATCCGGAGTTCATGCAGATCGGCCGCCCTCGGGCAGCCAGCTTTGCGGCCAACCTCCAGGGGTGTCTGGAGCCGCAGACGCGGGCTTATAGCGGGGCTCCCGCCGAATCACAAGGACAAGGCGAACCTGCGTTACGAGGAGAAGGCGGGCTAACCGCGCGGGCAGCAGTCCAATCAAGGCCGTCATTCCGGGGGCCGAGCGCAGCTCGGCAGCCCGGAATCCATACGCCGCGGTCCGTGTTCATGGATTCCGGGCTCGCCTCCGCTTCGCTGCGGCGCCCCGGAATGACGGAGGAGAGCTACGGGGTAGTCGCGCTGAGCTTGGCTTCGAGCGCGGCGATGCGCGCCTTCAGGGCTTCGTTTTCCTCGCGCGCCAGGCGGGCCATCTCCTTGACCGCCTCGAACTCCTCGCGGTGGACGAGGTCCATGTCGCGCAAAATTCGCTCCGCCTGACTCTTGACGACGGAATCAACTTCGCGCCGCACGCCTTGAGCCACGCCGGCGGCGTCGTTCATCAGTTTCGCAAATTCGTCGTAAAGCCGTCCCGTCGTTTGGGCCATCGTGCGCCTCCGCGGTGCTTCCGCGGCTAAACAATGGCGATCCGTCCGCTTGTGTGCAAGGTCCGGGGCGGCTAGAGCGCTAGCGGCGCAATCGGCGCACGGGTCCGTTCATGCCTTTCCTGGTCATCCCGTTCCCCAACATCGATCCGGTCATCGTTTCGATCGGACCGTTCGCGATCCGCTGGTATGCGCTCGCCTACATCTGCGGCATTCTGCTGGGCTGGCTCTACGCCCGCGCCCTGATCCGCAACGAGCGGCTATGGGGCGGGCCGGCCCCGCTGACGGTCACCGACTTCGACGATTTCGTGCTGTGGGTGACGCTCGGGATCATCGTCGGTGGGCGCACCGGCTACGTGCTGTTCTACAACCTGCCCCATTTCATCTCGCATCCCGTCGAGATCATCGAAATCTGGAAGGGCGGCATGTCCTTCCACGGCGGCTTCCTGGGCTGCGTCGTTGCGGTGATGGCCTTTGCCGTCAAGCGCGGGCTGTCGATTGCTTCGCTCGGCGACCTCACCTGCGCGGTCGCGCCGATCGGGCTCTTGCTCGGGCGGCTCGCGAATTTCATCAACGGCGAACTGTGGGGCCGCGCTACCGATGTACCGTGGGCAATGATCTTTCCGGGCGGCGGCCCGGTGCCGCGCCACCCGAGCCAGCTCTACGAAGCCGGCCTTGAAGGGCTCCTCCTTCTCATCATTCTCGCCGTCATGATCCGCGCCGGCGCGCTCAAGCGTCCCGGCCTCATCCTCGGCTCGTTCGCCGCGTTCTATGCGGTGCTGCGAACGTTCTGCGAGCTGTTCCGGGAGCCCGATCCGCAGCTCGGCTTCCTGTGGGGCCAATTGACCATGGGCATGCTGCTGTGCGTGCCGCTGTTCATCGCCGGCGTCTGGCTCATCGCCTGGGCGCTGCGCCGCCAGCCGGTGCATCCATGACGGCCGCCCAGCGGATCGAGGAGCGCACCCCGCTCGACGTCCACATCCGCGAGCAGATCGCGCGGATGGGGCCGATCCCGGTCAGCGACTTCATGGAGATCTGCCTCTACGATCCGCAGCACGGTTACTATTCGCGACGCACGCCGTTCGGCCTCGCCGGCGATTTCGTGACCGCCCCCGAGATCAGCCAGATGTTCGGCGAATTGCTCGGGCTGTGGGCGGCGACGGTGTGGCGGGCGATGGATGCGCCGGATCCCGTCATGCTGATCGAGATCGGGCCGGGTCGCGGCACGATGATGGGAGATGTGCTGCGCGCCATGAAGGCCGTTCCCGCCTTCCGCGACGCGGCGCGGGCGCACCTCATCGAGCGAAGCGCCGAGTTGCAGCTCCATCAGCGCCAGACCCTTGCTAACGTCGATCACGTAATGCTGCGCTGGCACGGCACACTTGACGAGGTGCCCCCCGGACCGGCCATCATTTTTGCCAACGAGTTCTTCGATGCGCTGCCGGTCCATCAGGCCGAGCACATGAAAGACGGCTGGCATGAACGGGTCATCACGGTGAACGCCGGCGATGAACTCGCCTTCACGACTGCGGCCCATGCGCTGGCAAAGCCTCCGGCGCTCCCGTTCGCGGCGGATCGCGCCAGTGAAGGTGCGGTGTTCGAGTGGCGGCCCGATCGTTACGCGACCGAGATCGCGCGCCGCGTCAAGGACGGCGGCGCCGCCTTGATCATCGATTACGGCCACGTGCGCAGCGCATTCGGCGATACCTTCCAGGCGGTGCGCTCGCACCGTTATGCAAGCCCGCTGGCACTCCCGGGCCTTACCGATCTCACCGCGCATGTCGATTTCGAAGCGCTGGGCAAGGCGGCGCGCGAGGCCGGGGCCCGCGTTCACGGGCCGATCGACCAGGGCGCGTTCCTCAAGCGCCTCGGCATCGAGGCGCGGTCCGCGGCGCTTTCGGCCTATGCCGCCGAAGATCAGCGCGGCGGCATCGCGGCTGCGCTCGCCCGCCTCATCGGGCCGTCGCCCGGCGGGATGGGCGAACTCTTCAAGGTCATCGGCTTTTCCGAACCACGACTGACCCAACTGCCGGGGCTCGAATGACGACGGGAATGCAGGCACATACGCTCGCGCAGATCGAGGGCATCCGCCACGCGTTCTTCACCCGCGAGGGCGGGGTTTCGAGCGGGGTCTACGGCAGCCTCAACGCCGGGGTCGGCTCCAATGATGCGCCGGAGAATGTCGCGGCCAACCGGGGGCGCATGGCTGCGGCGCTGGGCGTACCGCCGGAGCGTTTCCTCACCTGCTACCAGATTCATTCGCCCAACGTCGTGGTCGCGACAGAACCGTGGAGCGCCGATGCGCGCCCGCGCGCAGACGCCATCGTGACCGCGACGCCGGGCCTTGCGATCGGCGTGTCGACCGCGGACTGCGGCCCGGTGCTGTTTGCCGACGCGGATGCGGGCGTGATCGGCGCGGCCCATGCCGGCTGGCGAGGCGCGCTCGCCGGCGTCACCGACCAGACGATTGCAGCGATGGAACGGCTCGGCGCCGTGCGCGGCCGCATCCGCGCCGCGATCGGCCCGATGATCCGGCAGCCGAATTACGAGACCGGCCCCGATCTCCAGGAGCGCTTTCTCGCCGAGGGTGCCGCCAACAGCCGCTTCTTCCGGCCGTCCGACCGCGCGGACCATTTCATGTTCGATCTTGCGGGCTACGTTGCCGCGCGCCTCGCCGCTGCCGGCGTCGGTACCATCGAGGACATCGACGCCTGCACCTACGCCGCGCCCGAAACGTTCTTCAGCTACCGGCGGATGACGCACCGCGGCGAGCCTGACTACGGCCGTCACATCAACGCGATCGTCCTGACGTGACTGCTTTGCAGGGTGATGGTCACCCCATCTTCACGGGGTACACCGGCGGCTCGCCGGAGAGGACACGGGCGACGTCGCTCGCGCATTTCGTCTGGAGTTCTTCGAGCGCTTCGACGGAATAGAAGGCGGTGTGCGGCGTCAGGATGACGTTGTCCCGCCCAAGGAGCGGGGAATCCTTTGCCGGCGGCTCGGTCGTAACCACGTCGAGCGCCGCGCCGCCGAGATGGCCGCTGTCGAGCGCCGCGACGAGGGCGGCTTCGTCGACCAGCGGCCCGCGCGCGGTGTTGATGAGCAGCGCACCCTTCTTCATGCGCGCGAACGCCGTCGCGCCGATGATGCCGCGCGTCGCCGGCATTAGCGGCGCGTGGACGGAAATGAAATCGGCCTGGGCGAGCAGGTCGTCGAAGCTCGTGTTCTCGACATCGAGCGCCTTCGTCACGTCGGGGGCGACATAAGGGTCGTGGGTGATGACCTTGAGTCCGAAGGCCTTCGCCTTCGGCACCAGCGCTCGCGGAATATTGCCGAAGCCGACGAGCCCTAGCACCTGGCCTTCGAGCCGGCGCAGCGGCACGATCGGTGGAACCTCCCAGCGGCCCGACTGCACCAGCCGGTTGGAAAACGGAACCTTGCGGGCGAGGGCCAACAGCAGTGCTATCGCATGGTCGGAGACTTCGCGCAGGCAGTAATCCGGGACGTAGGTGACCACGATCCCGAGGCGCGCGGCGGCCGGAATATCGATGTTGTCGACGCCTAGCCCGAACCGGCCGATGACCTTGCAGCGCTTCAATTGCTGGAGGAGTTCGCCCGGCAGCTTCGCGTAGGTGACGAGGATCGCATCGGCGTCGCGCGCGACCGCGAGGATATCGTCGGCGGACGGCGACTTCGCCATCAGCAATTCCGGATCAACTCGCTTGAGCGCCGCGCGGGCCGGATCGAGAGACGGGAAGGGGCTGTCGGTGACGGCAATCACCGCGGTCACGACAGCACCTCCGGATTGACGATGTTGGGCGGGGTCCGGCCCGCCATGATGGCGATGATGTTATCCACCACGGCATTGGCCATGGCCTCGCGCACCTCAGGAACGGCGCTGCCGACATGCGGCGTCATTGTCACATTGGCAAGGCGCACGAACGCCGGATCGATTTTGGGCTCATTCTCGAACACGTCGAGGCCGGCGCCGGCGATGCGTTTCTCCGATAGCGCCGCCAGCAGCGCCGCTTCGTCAACCACGGCGCCGCGGGAGGTATTGATGAGGAAGGCCGTCGGCTTCATGAGCGCGATCTCGCGCGCGCCGATCATATGATGGGTCTCCGTCGTCAGCCGCGGATGCAGCGAGACGAAGTCGGATTCCGCAAGCAATTGGTCGAGCGGCACGTAGTTCGCTTCGAGCCGGGTCTCGTCGGCCTCGTCCATCCGCCGCGGCCCGCAATAGAGAATGCGCATCGAAAATCCGCGCGCACGAGTCGCCACTGCACGACCGATGCGGCCGCGGCCGCCGACGAGCCCGATGGTCTTGCCGTGAATGCCGGCACCGAGGAGATAGTTCGATTGCGAACCGGGAAAGACCCCGGACCGCACCAAACCGTCGCCTTCGACCACGCGGCGCGCCACCGCCAGCAGCAGGGCGAGATGCGTGTCGGCGGTCAATTCGACGGCGAGCGCCGGCACGACCGTCACCGGAATGCGCCTGTCGGTTGCTGCCGCGACATCGATGTTGTCGGGCGTGATCGCCATCGAGGTGACCGCCAGCAAGCCCGCGTTGGCGGCGATCACGTCGCGGTCGATGCGGTCGTGCAGGAGGCTGAACAGGATATCGCAGGAGCGCGCCGCGGCGATCAGCGCGTCCTTGCTCATGACCTGGCGCGCGTCGGAGTTGACCGCGACATCGGCGATCCCGCGCAGGCGTTCGAGCGCGCTCTCGTTGATCGGCTGGGTAACGAAGACGCGTGCCATCAGGCGACCCACCGCACGATGCCGGCGACGCCGTCGACCGCACAAGGCACGCCATCCGGAATGCGCTGCGTCGCGTCGAGCACCCCGAGCACCATCGGAATACCGCGCTCGCGTGCGAGCGAAGCCAGATGCGAGGTCGAGCCGCCAAGCTCGGCGACGACGCCGGCGACCTGCGGCAGCACGTGGACGAGCGCCGGCCCCGCGACCCGCGTCACGAGCACGTCGCCTGGCGCGACGCGCGAGAGTTCGCATTCGCAGTTGACCACGACGGCGCGGCCGCTGCCCCACCCGATCCCGGCGGGATGACCGTTGAGGCCAGGGTGCCTCAGCCAGATCTCATCGGGCACCACCGCAGGTTCGACCGAGAGCGGGCGCGCCTGCAGCAGCTTGAAGCCGTGATCGTCGAGCGCCCATTCGATTTCGACCGGCATGCCGAGCGTGGTCTCGGCCTTGCGCAGGAACCGGCCGAGCGCGACCGCTTCGCCTGCCGACAGGCACGGCGTTTCGACAAGCTCCGGCGCGACTGCCTGCGGACCCACCCCCTTTGCGCCGTCACCGGACGCATGCGTGCAGGCATCGCGGTGGTGCTTGCGGCCGGCCGTGTTGCTGCGCAGGAACCCGGAGCGGCTCAGCATGATGCGATCCGGCACGACCTCGCCTTGCGCGATCGCCGAGCCGAGGCCCCAGGTGGCGCTCAGCAGCATGTTGCCTTCTGCATTCTCGCTGAGGCCGCCGCCCGACGCGCGGGCATCGACGAGCGGCTGGATCAGCACTGCCATTGCGGTGCCGGCGGGGCTCAAGCCGTGATTTTCCATGTAGCGCCGCGCATTGGTGGTCCACAGCGCCGCCCAGCAGGCCCGGACCGCGGTCAGGAACTCGGTCTCGTCATCGATGCCGAGAAAGCTCTCGAACTGGCCGGCGAAGTTGGCACCCTTGCGGTCTTCGATCAGCGCCGAGGATCGCACCGCGCCGGGCTTGCCGCTGCTGGCACGCTGGGCGCGCCAAGCGGCGAGCAGGGGGGTGAGGATTTCCGGCGCAATCGGCTGCTGGTAGACCGCGAGCCTGATGTCGACCGACAATCGGCGCTGCCGCCGCACGTCCGCATCGGCAAATTCCGCGACCATGGTGTCGAGACCGAGCACCGCGATCTGGGCGCGATAGGCCGCCGCCGTCAGGCAGAAGCCGCCGGGCGTCGGCAGTCCCGCGCGGGCGAGCGTCGCGAGGTTGGCAGCCTTCGGCCCGACATCGGCGGCCTCAGGCGCAGATTCGAGCGGAACAACGAAGCGCTCCTCGACCTGCGCGGGGCGCGAAACGGCTGCTGCAGTCATTTCGTTCTCAACCGGAGCGCGGGCGTCCCGCCCGCGTTAAAGGTGCGCGCGAGACGCGCGCGGTCCGCCCACATTATTTCACGTGATCGCCGTAGCCCGGCAGCGGATCGACGACAGTGATCTGCTTGACCGGGAAATTGGAGACGATCTCGATGTCATTCTTATGGACGATCAGCATCTCTTCGATGCGCACGCCGTAGCGGAACTTCTTTCCGTGCTGAGTCTCGAGGGCAAAGGTCATGCCCTCCTTGATCTCGATCGGATGATCGAGCGACCAGATGCGGGAAATCACCGGCGGATCGTATTGCGCGAGGCCGAGGCCATGGCCCCAGAGGTTGGCGGCGGCCTGATCCTCGTCCTCGTAGCCCCAGGTCTCCATGGCGGAGGGCCACTTGAGCGCGATGTCGCGTGTGGTGGCGCCGGCCTTTACCGCGCCGATCGAGTCATAGAGCCACTTCAGCGCAATCTCGTAGGTATCTTTCTGCTCCTGGCTCGGCTCCTTGCCGACGCAATAGGTGCGATAGTAGCAGGACTTGTAGCCATTCCAGGTGAGTGCGGCCAAATCCATGAACACGATGTCGCCCGGCTGGATGATGCGATCGGAAAAGTTGCGCCAGTTCGGCCAGGTGTTCGGTCCCGATGAGACAATGACGTCCTCGACGTCCTCCATGCCGGGAATGCGATAGAGATATTCCATCAAGTGCGCGGTCACCTGGTTCTCGGTGACGCCGGGGCGCAGAAACTTCATGCACTCCCAGTGGGTCGCGTCGCCGATCGCGCCGACAATGCGGAAGCATTCCTGTTCGTCCTCGCTCTTGACGGCGCGCGCCTCCATCATGGCGCTCATGCCGTCAGTCCAGGTGATGTTCTTGTCTTTGAAAATCTCGATCATGTTGATGTCGACGAAGTCGACACCGAGCTTCTGGCCTGCAACGCCGTGACGCGCCATCTCCTCGATGATTGCGTTGGCGAACTTGGTGACCTGTTGCTTCGATGCAGGCCCCGCTGCGCCTTTGATCCAGGCGAACGAGTGGCGCACGTTTTCCTTGGGCAGCCACGGCGAGTGGCGCTCGATCTGGAAGCCGAGATCGCCCTGTTCGAACAGGATCGGCGCGCCGTCGCCGCACAGCATGGCGTAGCGCAGGCCCGGCTTGAGCCGGTTCCAGCCCGGCGTCAGCGTGCCGGTGAGATAGCGCACGTTCTCATCGTACATGCACAGCATGGCGCCGAGGCCGTGCTGCTTCATCATCGCGCGGGCGCGCTCGGTGCGATAGGTGCGCAGCCGGTCCCAATTGACACGCTGCTGCCAGTCCATGCCGGCGATGCCGAAATTCGCTCCCATGCAATCCTCCCGTCAGATCATTCGCACTGGTATGGGGCGCAAGGCGCGACGCGCGATTGAAAAATCCCCTCCCCGCGAGCGCAGGGGTGTCCGGGGAATGATTCATTGTGACGCGGTGCATGCTCGGCAGAATCGGTGCAACCCGATCCTTGCTGGTTGTCGAGACTCAGAAAGGGCCGAGCATGCGCTACCTCGATAGCATCATGGGGACACTGCTTAAACCGATCGATCGTCGCTGGTTCCAATCTGTTGTGGATCGGCACGGCGCCGACGCCTACGACAAGTCGTTCAAGAGTTGGGATCATCTGGTCGCGCTGATTTTCGCGCAGTTGAGCCAGATCGACGGCTTGCGTGGGCTTGAGACCGCCTTCAATGCTAACGCCCATCACCACTATCATCTGCATGTCGGTCCGCTTGCGCGCTCGACGTTGTCGGACGCCAACGGGCGCCGCCCGACCGCGGTCTTTGCCGAAGTCTTTACGATGCTGTCGCAGTCGGCCGATCGGTCGACCCGGCGGGACGGCGCCGAGATGGTGCGCGTGATTGACGCCAGCCCTGTTCCGTTGGGCAAGGTGTGCAAATGGGCCAAGTGGAACGGACGTATCCGCGGCATGAAAATGCACGTCGTCTATGATCCGCAGGCCGATTGCCCGCGCTGTATCGAGGTCACGGCGGCAACCGTCAACGACGTCGAGGTCGGCCGTAAATTCGCGATCGAGACCGGCGCGACTTACGTGTTCGACAAGGGCTATTGCCACTTTGGCTGGTGGCAGCGGATCAATGACAGCGGGGCTTTCTTCGTCACCCGGGCCAAGGTCAACACTCGCTTGCGGATGACCCGGCGCCGGCCGTTGCGAAAGCGGCGCGGCGACGGCTTTAGGATTATCGATGACGCCGAGGTCAGGCTCGTCAGCAAAGGCAATTCGCGGCTGCCGATGGCGCTGCGCCGCATCAGGCTCAAGCGCGACAATGGCGGCAGCCTGACACTGATCACCAACGACCTCGTGCGCAGCGCGACCGAAATCGGCCAGTTGTACAAGGCCCGTTGGCAGATTGAGCTGCTGTTTCGCTGGATCAAGCAACATCTCGATATCCGCAAGTTCCTCGGCACGAGCGAAAATGCAATCCGCCTGCAAATTCTGGCTGCGATGATCGCCTATCTCCTGCTGCGCATCGCCGCGCGCCTGCATCGCCTCACCATCCCCGTCCTTCGCCTCATCGAACTCATTCGCCAGCGCCTGTTCATGCGAAGGCCGATCGCCGAAATCGACAAGCCCCCTCCCGTCAACCCATCTCGAAACGCTCCAAAATCATCCGATGCCCAACTCGAATTCCGCTATGTCTAAAACTTCCCCGGACAGCCCTGCCGCGTGCGGGGAGGGGAAGTACTCGTGGCGCGATCATGCCCCGCGGATCTGGGACGCAGGGCGATCACGCTCACGCCGCCCCTTTTGCCAACTCGTTTCTAGCTTTGCGTTCGATCCAGAAGAAATAATATAATCTGGCAAACAGCATCAGGATTTCTAATGGACCTGTTAGCGCTGCGCCAGGTGCGCGCCGTCATTGCGGTCTGCGAGGAGGGCTCGTTCACCCGCGCCGCCGCGCGCGAACACGCGACCCAGTCGGGCATTTCCCAGCACGTGGCGACGGCCGAGCGCATGCTCGGCGTCAAGCTGTTCGAACGCTCGACCGCCGGCGTTACGCCGACCGAGGCCGGCTTGCGGTTTTATCGCCGCTGCGTCGAGGCGGTCGGGATGCTCGCGACCGCGAGCGAGGAGGCGCGCGAAAGCGCGGGGTTCGTCAGCGGCGAACTGCGCATCGGCCTGATGCCGACGTTCACCCGCGCGGTGCTCGCACCGACGCTTGACGATTTCGTGACCCGCTACCCGGACGTGCGGCTGCACATCGTCGAGGGCTACAGCCCGGTGCTGACCGAGATGGTGCGGCAAGATGCGCTCGACTTTGCGGTGGTGCCGGCGTTCGAAGGCAAGATCGGCCTCAAGGCGCGGCTTCTGGTGCGCGACCGCGAAATGCTGGTCTCCGGGCGCCGGCGGGGCCTCACGCCGCTCGCGCCGGTACGGCTTGCCGAATGCCGGCCGCTGAAGATCGTACTGCCGGGACCCGACAACGTGCGCCGGCGCAATCTCGACACCTATTTCCTGACGCACAGCGTGACGATCGATGCGCTGCTCGAAATGGATGCGATGATCGGCACGCTAGAGCTTGTCGCCCGGTCCGATTGGGTGACGGTGCTGCCGAGCCTGATTTCCGTGAACGACATCAAGGGCCGCGAGTTCGTGGTCAACCCGATCGACGATCCGCCGCTCTTTGACGAGTTCGTTCTCATTCAGCCCGCACGCCGCACTCTGACCGCACAGGCGCGCCTGTTCCTGGAGCGCTTCGAGGCCGAAGTCGCCCACATCCACGCGATCTGGGAGGAGGCGATCGCGACAGCCCATGTGCCGCCACGCCGGCGACGCGTTTCGCGCCGCGCCGTATGACGGATCAGCGCAGCATAATCCGCCGTCTTCGCCAACATCCGCACCACGCGGCGGATTACGCCCTTTAGGGGCTAATCCACCCTACGCGCGGTGCAAAATCCTCACGCTGCCGCGGGCGCGCCGGGCTGCTTGAGCGGATGGGCACGGGCGAACGCATCGATCTGCGCGCAGGTCTCGACGATGCGGGCGACGGTCGGGAACGGCGCGAGATCGACGCCGAAGAATTTTGCGCCGGCAGCCTGGCTCGCGAGCGCAATGTCCGCGATGGTGACTTGGTCGCCATGGCAGAACTTGCCGGTCTCGGGACTGCGCAGGTGCGTTTCGAGCCCGGTCAGGGCTTCCTTGTGCCAGTGGCGGCACCAGGCGGTGCGCGTCGCCTCGTCGAGCTTGAACTCGTGCTCGAGATATTCGCGCACCCGCGGCACGATCAGCGGATGAGAGTCGCACGCGACGATCTGGGCAAGCCCGCGTACCCGCGCCCGCCCGCGCGGATCCTTCGGCAGCAGCGGCGGATCGGGGCGCGTCTCGTCGAGATATTCGATGATCGCAAGCGATTCGAACATCGCCGGCCCGGGACCCTCGACCAGCGCCGGCAACGCCATCATGGGATTGACGTCGCGATAGGCGGGATCGCGCTGATGGCCCTTCATCAGATCGACGATGATTACCTCGTCGGGGACGACGCCCTTGAGATTGAGGGCGATGCGCACGCGATAGGTCGCAAGCGAACGCCAGAACGAAAACAGCTTGATCATGTGCGACGCTCCTAAGCCTTAGATTAGTTATCCCTTCTTGCCGCCGGGATCGGCGGTGAGGCCGGCCGCCGCGATGCCGGCGACGGCGCAGGCCTCGTCATTATCGGACGTGTCGCCGGAAATGCCGACCGCGCCGATGATATCGCCCGCCGCGTTGCGGATCAGCACGCCGCCGGGATTGGTGACGACGCGGCCGTTGCTCGCGGCGTAGAGCGCGTTGAAGAACTGCGGCGTGTTGGCGGCGCGCTCGAACAGCGTGCGCGAGCCGAATCCCATGCCGAGCGCGCCCCAGGCTTTGCCGTAGGCGATGTCGTAGCGAAGGATGCCGGATTTGTCCTCGCGCTTGAACGCGACGAGATGACCGCCTGCGTCCAAGACGGCGACGGTCATCGGCACGAGCTTCATCTCGTGCGCCTTCTTGAGCGCGGTATCGATGATGGTATCGGCTTGGGCAAGGGTCACGGACATGATGGCTCCAGGGTTGGCTCAAGATTTCGCGGGACGTGCCGACCAGTAAACCGCCATGGCCGCGGCGTCGGCGCCGCCAAGGCCGTGGCCGACGGCTTCTTCGTAGGTCGCAAGCGCATCGGCCACCATCGGCATGTCGAGCCCCCGCGCGCGCCCCGCGGCGAGCATGATGCGGATGTCCTTCACGCAGTCGTTGAGCGCGAAAGCGGTGCCGCCCGCATCCTGGCCCTTGAGCATGATGGCGAGGGCATTGCCGCGAACCTTGAGCACATTGGCACCGCCCGATGTCTCGGACATCAGATCGACGACGCGCGCCGGGTCGATTCCGAGCGGCCGCGCCAGCGCCAGCGCCTCGCCCAGCGCCTGCCAATAGACCATCAGCGGCAAATTGATCGCGAGCTTCATGACGGCACCGGCGCCGACCGGGCCGCAATGTTCGAGGCGCGCGCACAATTGTTCGAGGAGAGGGCGCGCACGCGCAGCGTCGGCTGGCTCAGCCCCCATCAGGCCGATGAGCTTGCCCTGGCGCGCAGGTCCGACGGTGCCGCCCACCGGACATTCGACGAAAGCCGCGCCCTTCGCACGCACCCGCGGCGCCAGCGTCGTGTGCACGTCAGGCGGAACCGTGCTCATCTCGATGAACAATTTGCCCTGCACCGCGCCGGCGAGCAGCCCGGACGGCGCGTGATAGACGGCATCGATCGCCGCGGCATCGGTCAGGATGGTGATGATCGTCTCGACTGCATCGGCAAGTGCCGACGGCGAGGCGGCGTCGCGCGCCCCGGCTGCGACGAGCGGCGCGCATTTGTCGAGCGACCTGTTCCAGACCGTGACCTCGTTGCCGGTCTCGATCAGCCGCGCGGCGATCGCGGCGCCCATCTTGCCGAGGCCGGCCACTCCAACACGCATGCAACTCTCCTCGCGTGAAAGCGCCGCACGATAGGCGATCGGTCAAACGGTAGGAAGCCCGGGAAAGCCGTGTTAGCGTCCGCCCCGCATCGAATCGGTGGGGAAGGGAACACAAAGAATGGCGCGGCGAAACAAGGGTAATGTAGGCGTCGTAGGGCTTGGTACGATGGGAGGCGCCTACGCCAAAAATCTCGCCGCAGCCGGCTGGCAAGTCAAAGGTTACGACATCAGCGCCCTGGCCAAGCGCGCTGCCACGCGCGCCGGCGTGGAAATCGCGGCTGACGTGGCGACGCTCGCAGCCAGCGTACCAACCATCATCACAAGCCTGCCGAGCCCCGCCGCGCTCGACGCGACGGTCGCGGCGCTGACGGCGGCGAAGCTGCCGCCGCGCGTCATCATCGAGACCTCGACCTTCACGCTCGACGACAAGGAGCGAGCCGAACGCGCGTTGAGCAAGGCCGGCCACGTGGTGCTCGATTGTCCGGTGAGCGGCACTGGCTCGCAGGCCGTGGTCAAGGACATCGCCGTCTATGCGAGCGGCGATACGCGCTCGATCGGCAAGCTGCGCCCGCTGTTCGCGGACTTCTCCCGCGTTGCCTTCGACGTCGGCCCGTTCGGCAACGGCAGCCGGATGAAGTACGTCGCAAACCTCCTCGTCACCATTCACAACGTCGCGTCCGCCGAGGCGATCGTGCTCGGGATGAAATCGGGCCTCGATCCGCAGATGGTCTACGATCTCATCAGCGCCGGCGTCGGCAAGTCGCGCGTCTTCGAGGTGCGCGGTCCGATGATGGTGAAGAACGACTACAAGAACGTCAGCATGAGCGTGAAACTCTATCATAAGGACATTTCGGTGATCGGCGACCACGCGACCAAGCTTGGCGTGCCGACGCCGCTGTTCGACGCCAGCCTGCCGATCTATGCCTCGGCGATGTCGTTGGGCTACGGCGGGCAGGATACCGCCTCGGTCTGCGCCGTGCTCGAAACCATGGCCGGCGTGAAGCGCAGCAAGCGGCAGCGGCGCGCCCGCGCGCGCTGATCGCCGTTCCGGGGGTGATCTCGTGCGCGCGATATGCGATCAAGCGCACGATTAAGAATATCCAGGGAGTGATCGACCCATGACGGCGGCCCAAAGCGCGACACACCATCAAGCCGGCTCCCATAAGAGCCATCAGCCTCGCAGCGAAGTGCGCGACGACATGCACATCGATTGGGATGTGCCGATCGTCATGGACGACGGGCTGGTGCTCAAGGCGGACGTGTTTCGCCCGGTGAAGGCCGGCAAATATCCGGTGATCCTGAGCTACGGTCCCTATGCCAAGGGCCTCAGCTTTCAGGAGGGCTATCCGAGCGCGTGGCAGCGCATGGCCGAGAAGCATCCCGACGTCGTCGCGGGCTCGTCGAACAAATATCAGAACTGGGAGGTGGTCGATCCGGAGAAGTGGGTCCCGCACGATTATGCCTGCGTGCGCGTCGATTCACGCGGCTGCGGCTGCTCGCCGGGGATCATCGAGCATTTCTCGCCGCGCGAGACCAAGGATTTCCACGACTGCATCGAATGGGCAGGCGTGCAGCCGTGGTCGAGCGGCAAGGTCGGGCTCGACGGCATTTCCTATTACGGCATCAACCAATGGCACGTCGCCTCGCTCGAGCCGCCGCATCTCGCGGCGATCTGCATTTGGGAAGGCGCGGCCGATTGGTATCGCGACATGACGCGGCACGGCGGCATTTTGTGCACGTTCTGGAAGAACTGGTACGACATGCAGGTCAAGACCGTGCAGTACGGCGCCGGCGAACGCGGCCGCCGCTCGCCGATCCACGGCGAACTCGTGTGCGGGCCGGAGACCTTGAGCGAGCAGGAACTCGCCGCGAACCGCGCCGATCTCGGCGGCGCCATCCTCGCCCATCCGCTTGATGACGACTATCACCGCGCGCGGTCGCCGGTATGGTCGAAAGTCAAGGTGCCCCTGTTGTCGGCCGCCAATTGGGGCGGCCAGCCGCTCCATCCGCGCGGCAACTTCGAGGGCTTCGTGCAGGCGGCGTCGAAGGAGAAATGGCTCGAGGTGCACGGCATCGAGCACTGGACCCACTTCTACACCGACTACGGACGCGAGCTGCAGCTGAAGTTCTTCGACCACTTCCTCCACGGCAAGAACAGCGGCTGGGAGGAACAGCCGAAGGTGCAGCTCCAGGTCCGCCATCCCGGCGAAAAGTTCGTGCCGCGAAGCGAGAACGAATGGCCGCTTGCCCGCACGAAGTGGACGAAATTCTATCTCGATCCGGCCGACGGCGGCCTCAAGCCGCGCGCCGCCGCCGGCAAGGCCGAACTCTCGTTCGAGGCGATGGGCGACGGCCTTACCTTCCTCTCCGCGCCGATGACGGAAGCGACGGAAATCACCGGGCCGATCGCCGCGAAGCTTTTCGTGTCGTCATCGACCAGCGACGCCGATCTCTTCCTGGTGCTGCGGGTGTTCTCGCCGGACCTCAAGGAAGTCGTATTCCAGGGCGCGATCGATCCGCACACGCCGGTCGCGCAGGGCTGGCTGCGGGCGTCGCACCGCAAGCTCGATCGCAAGCGCTCGCTGCCCTATCGGCCCTATCATAGCCACGACCGCAAGCAACCGCTGAAGAAGGGCGATGTGGTCGAACTCGACATCGAGGTCTGGCCGACCTGCATCGTGGTGCCGCCGGACCATCGCATCGCGCTCACCGTCCGCGGCAAGGATTACGTCTATGGCGGCCCGAGCGGCGGGCGGCTGTCGAACTTCAAGAACGAGCTGACCGGCTGCGGCCCGTTCCTGCACGACGATCCGCAGGACCGCCCGACCGACATTTTCGGCGGCGTCACCACCCTGCACTTCGGCCGCGGCATGGCGAATTACGTCCTGCTGCCGATCATCCCGCCGAAGGCGGAGGCGGCGAAGGGGAAGAGCAAGCCGCCGGCCAAGGCAAAGAAACGCCGGATGTAGCCCGGATGGAGCGCAGCGAAATCCGGGGCAGGCTCACCCAATATGGCAAGCCGCTCCCGGATTTCGCTGCGCTCCATCCGGGCTACAGGGTTCAGACGAACGCGCTTTTAGAGGACCATTCGCAATGACCAACAACGACTGGAATCGTTACGGCCCCACCGCGGCGCGTCCGAAAGGGGCGAAGCCCGGGCGCGAGGTGCGGCCGCAGAGCATCACCATCGATATCCATTCCCATATCGCGATCCCGCAGGCGGCCGAGCTCGTCAAACCGCACCTCGACCTTGCGACCATTCCGCTCGCCCATTTCGCGACGCCCGAGACCAAGGCGCTGAACGCGCGGCAGGACGCCGACCGCCGCACCGTCATGACGAGCCACGACGCGCGCCTTGCCGATCTCGACGCCATGGGCATCGACCTTCAGCTTGTCATGTGCCCGCCGCCGCAGTGCTACTACACGGTGCCACTCGACGTCGCGGTCAAGGCGGCGCGGATCGTCAATGACGGCATCGCCGAGTACATTGCGAAGAAGCCCGACCGCTTCGTCGCGCTCGGCACCGTGCCGATGCCGGACGGCAACGAGGCGGCGCGCGAACTCGAGCGCTGCATGACGTCGCTCAAGTTCAAGGGCGTGCAAATCCTGACCAACGTGGCCGGCAAGGAATTGTCCGACCCGGCCTTCGCGCCGTTCTGGAAGAAGGCGGAAGAACTTGGCGCCGTCGTCCTCATCCACCCCAACGGCTTCACCGAGGCGCAGCGTTTCACCCGGTTCTATTTCAACAACGTCATCGGCAATCCGCTGGAGACATCGATCGCGCTCCATTACCTCATCTTCGACGGCGTGCTGGAGCGCCATCCGAACCTGAAGATCATCGCGGTCCACGGCGGCGGCTTCCTTGGCGCCTACTCGGGCCGCATCGACCACGTCTGGGGTGCACGCGGGGACGCACATGCTGGCCTGCCGAAACCGCCGACGAGCTATCTCAAGAAGATCTATGTCGACACCGTCGTCTTCACGCCGGCGCAGCTTGCCGCCCTGGTCGACACCTTCGGCGCCGACCGCATCCTTCTCGGCACCGACTATCCCTACGACATGGCGGAGTACGATCCGCTCGAACACCTCGTCGCGACCACGAGCCTCGATGCCGCCGCCCGCGCCGCCATCGCCGGTGGCAACGCCAAGCGGCTGCTGGGGGTGTGAACGCTCTTCCAATCCAATGGCGACGCAGCGCGTCGCCCGCCTCCTCATTGGCGTACCGGTAGGTCAGCATCGGCGCGGCAGACATCCTCTCGGCCTAGATAGACGGCTCGCGCGCCCTGTTATTCTGTCCTAAGATCGCCCGGGGTAACCGATCATGCGCCAGCGCGTGGAAAAGCTGGTCCCGTTTGTTGCTTGGCCTTCCCAGATCGATCTTCGACGGTCGGTAGGGTTGGTCGGCTTGGCCGTTGGGATCGGCGTCGCATATTTCCTCGCCGCGCGCCTTAGTCTTGCGCTTTTGACCAAGCCGGAAGGTGTCGCCGTTTTCTGGCCTGCCGCCGGCATCGCGGCTGGCGCGCTGATCGCTCTGGGGCCGTGGGCGCGCTGGCCGATCGTTGCCGGCACGATGGCGGCAACGATCGTGGCGAATTTGTCCGGCGACCGAACCCTCCCGAGCGCGATCACTTTCGCCGTGTGCAACGCCGGGGAGGCGGTGCTGACGGCATGGTTCATCGAATATTTCTGCGGCGGTGATTTCCACCTGGGCACGATCCGCAACGTCCTGGGATTGGTGGCGGCGGCGATTATCGGAACGTCGATCTCGGGAATTGGCGGCGTCGCCGGGTTCAGATTGTTTTACAGCCCGGACACCCCGTTATTCACGACCTGGCAGCAGTGGGTCGCGTCGGATGGACTCGGGATCATCACGGTTGCGCCGCTCTTGATCGAGATTACGCGATACTCGCGGTTCCAGAGGTCGCGGAGCGAGCTCATCGAAGGCATCCTCGCGGTCGTGGCGCTCGCTCTCGTGTGTGGGTTTGCCATATTTCAACGCTGGGAAATGCTGGCCACCATTGGGCTAGTCACATTGCTGCTTGCACCTCTGGTGTGGCTGGCGGCGCGCTGCCAGCCCGTTTTTGCATCGGCTGCGGCGTTCATCGTGAGCCTCTCCATCGTATGGACGACGACCTTCGGCATCGGCTATTTCGGTAACCCCGGGCCATCGATGGGTGACCGTGTCGTCGCCGCGCAAATCAGCATTCTGCTGGTGACGATCAGCGCCCTGGTTCTCGCCGCGCTGTTTGCCGAAATTCGGGACAAACGGCGGGCGATCGAGGCAGCCCTGCAGGCAAGTGAGGCCCAACGATACCTCATTGAAACCGAGAGGCTGGCCGCCCTCGGCAGCCTCGTCGCCAGCGTTGCGCACGAAATCAACACGCCGGTGGGCACCAGCCTTACCGTGGCCTCCACGCTTGCGCACCGCTGTGCGAATTTTACCGTTCAGATCGCCTCGGATTCGGTGCGCCGCTCTGTGCTGACCGAGTTTGCCGACAGCAGCCGGGAGGCTACGAGCCAGCTCGTCACAAATCTTCAGCGCGCTGCCGAACTTATTCAATCGTTCAAGCAGGTCGCGGTCGATCGCAGCCACGCCGTTCGCCGTACCTTTGACCTGAAACTCGTAACCGAACAAGTCGTGGCGAGCGTGCGCCCTGGCCTGCCGCGCGTGCACCGCGAAACCGTTGTGCTCGATATACCCCTCGACATCAGCTTGAACAGCTATCCGGGCGCTTACGGACAGGTGCTGACGAACCTCATCTTTAACGCCAGCACTCACGGCCTTGCCGACGCGGTCGACGGACAGATGTTGATCAAGGCTCGCCTTCACGGCGCGGAGCAGGTCGAAATCACCTTTTCGGATAACGGCAGCGGCATCCATCAAGAGATTCGCCACAAAGTGTTCGATCCTTTCTTCACCACCAGGCGGGCGGAGGGAAGTACGGGACTCGGCCTCTACATTGTCCATAACCTCGTCACGCAGCAATTCGGCGGAACCCTCGCGCTTATATCCGCGCCGGGAAAGGGCACAACCATCCGCATAACAATTCCCCTCCACGCTCCAACCGCGGACTGACGGGCCGTTATCCGCGGGCACCAGCGTTATCTGCGGCCGGCGAATAAGGCGCTGTTAACGGAAACAATCATACAACATCGTCAGTATCGACGTTCCGCCGTTGGCACGGCCGACGCGGGCGGAGCGGCGTGTAGCGTAATGCGTAGGACGGAGTTGTTATGACACGCGTAGCTTTGGCCGGTGGGGCGGCCGCCATTCTTTTGCTTGCGGCCTATGGCCTCGTCGAAGCCGGAAAAAGTCTTTCAACTTCGTTAATGGCGCCGGCGCCGGATGAGCAGCCGGTCCGGATGGCAGCGGCGCCCCCAAGCTTGCCGGCACCTCCGCCGGTCGCGGCACCGCCCGCGCTGCCGCGCGATGTCTTCGCCGACGCCACCGGTTCGGTGCGCGCGGCGGCACCGGTCGCACCGGTCTATGCCGCGGCCCCTGCGCCTGCGACGGCTCCCATGCCGCGCGCCGTCATGGCGGCGCGAACGGCGCCCCCCGCCTGCACCAATCCGCACGCCATGGGCGTGACCCGCACGGTCGAGATCGACACCACCAACGGTCCGGGTTTCGGCTCACAGCACTTCAAGGACTATGACTTCCTGCGCGACCATGAAGTCGTGCTGACCTTCGACGATGGCCCGTGGCCCGGCCACACCCCGGCCGTGCTCAAGGCGCTTGCCGACCAATGTCTGCGGGCGACGTTCTTTTCCATCGGCAAGCACGCGACCTATCACCCGGAAATCCTGAAGATGGTGGTCGCTGCCGGTCACACCGTCGGCAGCCACACCTGGTCGCATGCCGACCTGCAGGCGGTGATGAAAAAGAGCGGCCCCGACGCCGCGAAAGAGGAAATCGAAAAAGGCATCAGCGGCGTGCGCTTGATGGCGGGCGCGCCGATCGCGCCGTTCTTCCGCTTCCCGGACCTGCGCCATCCGCCCGAAATGGTGACCTATCTCGGCGAGCGGAACATCGCGAGCTTCTCGACGGACATCAACTCGTGGGACTTCAAGATCAAGAAGCCGGAGGAATTGACCCGCACGCTGATCGCCAAGGTGCAGAAGGCGGGCAAGGGCATCATCCTGATGCATGACTTCCAGAAGTCGACCTCGCTCGCGCTGCCGCAAATCCTCGCCCAGCTCCAGCAGAACGGCTTCAAGGTCGTGCACCTCATCCCGAAGGGCACGCTGCAGACCTTGCCTGAATATGACCAGGCGGTGCTGAAGGAGAACAAGCTGCCGACCTTGGCGGGCAACAAGTCGGCGGACAGCGTGGTGCGCACCGTCGACGAGTGATGGACCACAGCAGCCAGCGCCACACTTTGTGATCAATCGATTGGCGTGATCGATCGATTGGCTCGAAAGCGACGCGGTCCCCCGCGTCGTTTTTTGTTTGAGCGCGTTCGATTCGGCTCAAGGCCCGCGCTGCCGCGTGTGGAGCGCGCGGCGAGATGCGCATCTGTTCAACGCTGCCGTCGCCGGCTTATGATGCGACAAAACGCGCGGGCGGCAGCGTTGGCGGAGAGCGCAATGATGAAATCGGTTCCAAAAAGCCCGATATCGGCGGCGACCAGCCCGTCCGCGGCAAGCCATATGGCTGCCCGCCTTGCGCGGCAGGCCGCGCTCGCCGCGGCGGCGTCGTTTGTGCTTCTGTCGACGGCGCTGGCAGAACCGAACAGTGCCGTGCCGCCTTTCGCGTCGGCCGATTTCGGCTGGCAGTCGAACGTCGGCGACTGGCAGGCGCCGCCGCCGGGGCACGGTCATGGCCCGATCAAGAACGATCCTGCCCATCCCTATACGAGCAATTATCAAGGCGGACTCACCGGCACTCAGCCGACCAAGCGGATTGTGGACGCGAAGGATCCGGTCTTGAAGCCATGGGCGGCAGCGCAGATGCAGGCCTCGAACGACGCGGCGCTGCGCAACGAAATGGGGATCCCGTTCGCGGCCCAGGCGCGGTGCTATCCGGGCGGCGTGCCGGGCCAGCTCCTGTTTCCGTTCGAGCCGTTCTATTTCGTCCAGACCCCGACCGAGGTCTGGATGATCTGGCAGCGCGATCACATGGTGCGCCGCGTCTTTCTCACCGACCAGCACTCCGAGCACGTAACGCCGTCATGGTTCGGCGAATCGATCGGTCATTACGAGAACGGCGACACGCTTTTGATCGACACCATCGGCCTGTCCACCAAGAACAGCTACATCGACAATTTCCGTACGCCGCACACCGAAAAACTGCACGTCGTCGAGCGCTTCACCCTCGATCCGGACGGCAAGCACCTGACCGCAATCGCGACGGTCGACGATCCCGACACCTTCAACGCGCCGCTGGCGATGCAGCAGCGCTGGGTCAAGACCGCCGGCCGGATGAAGGAAACCATCTGCGCCGAGGACCACGAGGACTATTTCCACCAGGGCCTCTTCCCCGTCCCGCAAACCGACAAGCCGGATTTCTGATCGGGCGAAGGACGTTGCCCGCAGCCGATCTCGTAGCCCGGATGGAGCGCAGCGAAATCCGGGGTAGGTTCATTCAATATGGCAAGCTGGTCCCGGATTTCGCTGCGCTCCATCCGGGCTACGGGCGTTGGCAGGACCGGGTTGACCCCGTCCGTTAGCCCCCGGCGCCCGCCGCGCGGCTCTCGTTGATCAGCGCGACGATGCGCTCCGGGCTGATCGGTGCCTCGTTGACCTTCACGCCGAACGGGGCGAGCGCGTTCTCCACCGCGCCGATGATGGCGGCGATCGAGGCGATGGTGCCGCCTTCGCCGGCGCCCTTCATGCCGAGCGGGTTGAGAGGGGAGGCGGTTTCGGTGTGGAGGATCTGGATCGGCGGCATGTCGGTCGCGCCGGGCAGCAGATAATCTGCGAACGTCGTCGTCTGCGGCTGGGCGTCGTTGTCGTGGCACAGCCGCTCGAACAGCGCATTGCCGATGCCGTGCGCGACGCCGCCGACCACCTGGCCCTCGACCACCATCGGATTGATGACGGTGCCGCAGTCGTGCAGCACGGTGTAGCGCAGGATCTTCACCGCGCCGGTATCGATGTCGACCTCGACTTCGGCGATGTGGGTGCCGTTGGAATAGGTCGACTGGTCGGGCTGGAAGTAGGCGGTGTTTTCCAGCCCCGGCGACAGGCCGCCGGCCATCGAGAAACCCGGCATGCCGATCGATTTCACCGCGATCTCGCGAAAGCTCTTCTTCATGCCGGGCACGCCGCGCACTTCGGCAAAGCCGTTGCGCAGTTCGAGATCGTCGGGCGAGACCTCCATCATGTCGGCGGCGATCTGCTTGATCTTCTTTGCCACCTCGACCGCCGCGATATGCGCCGAGGACCCGGCGTTGACGGCCGTGCGCGCCGCAAAGGTGCCGACGCCGAACGCGATCTCCTTGGTGTCGGCGGTCGCCACCGTCACATCCTCGTAGGACACGCCGAGCTGATCGGCGGCGATCTGCGCGAGCGTCGTCTTGTGGGACTGTCCCTGCGGCGTTGCACCGGTGTAGAGCACGATCTTGCCGGTCGTGGCGATGCGCACCGTCGCCCCTTCGTAAGGGCCGAGGCCGGTGCCCTCCACCGCATTGCTCATGCCGAAGCCGATGTAGCGGCCGGCCTTTCGCGCGGCTTCCTGGCGCGCCGCGAAGCCGGCGTAGTCGGCGCCCGCGAGCGCCGCCGCCTGCGAGCCCGGATAATCGCCGCTGTCGTAGGTGACCGGCCGGCCATCGCGGAAGATGATGCCCACCTTGTAGGGCATCTGGTTGGGCTGGATGAAGTTTCGCCGCCGCACTTCGGCGCGGTCGAGCCCGACGGCCGCGGCGAGGCGGTCCATCATCCGTTCCATCACGAACACGCCTTGCGGCCGCCCGGCGCCGCGCACCGGTGTGGTCGAGATCTTGTTGGTGTAGACCGCGTTCAGTTCGATCTTGAAGTTCGGCACGACATAAGGGCCCGGCACGGTGGTGGCGGCGATCCACGGCAGCACCAGCCCCCACGGCACGAACGCACCGGTGTCGTGCACCAGCCGGCCGCGCAGGCCGAGGATTTTCGCATCGGCGTCGACCGCGAGCTCGAGGTCCCAGAACTGGTCGCGCTCCTGGTGCGTGCAGAGAAAATTCTCACGCCGGTCCTCGATCCATTTGACTGGACGGCCGAGCAGCTTTGTCGCGGCGGCAACGCATGGATATTCCGGATAAACGGCGCCCTTCGGCCCGAAGCCGCCGCCGACGTCGGGCGTGATCACGTGCATCTGGTTGTCGTTGAGATCGAGCACGTCGAGGAGGCCGCGCTTGATGCGATGCGAGCCCTGGGACGAGATGTAGACCGTGTAGGAATCCGCAATCGCGTCATAGCTCGCGACGAGCCCGCGGCATTCCATGAAGAACGGGCCGCCGCGATGGATGAAGATACGCTCGGCGACCACATGCGCCGCCTTGGCGAACGCGGCATCGGCATCGCCGACCGTGATCGGCACCCGCGCCGCAATGTTGGATTTGCCATCCGCGTGGGCGAGGGGACTGCCGGGCATAATCGCCGCGGCACAGTCCGACACCGCCGGCAGCGGCTCGTAATCGACCTCGACGAGCGAGGCGCCGTCCTCCGCGAGATAGCGACTGTCGGCGATAACCATCGCGATCGGCTCGCCGGCATAGACCGCCTCGCGGTCTGCGAGCGCATAGGGCATGTAGAGCTGGGTGATCGCGGGACTCGGCACGAACAGCGGCAGCGAATTGTTGCGGATCGGTTCCGGCAGCTCGGCGAAGGTCAGGACGAGATGCACCCCATTCGCGGCCTTTGCCGCCGCCGTGTTGATGCTGCGAATGCGCGCATGCGGGTGGGGGCTGCGCACGAACGCCGCATGCAACGTGCCGGCCAGCCGCACGTCGTCAATGAAGCGGCCGTGCCCGGCAAGCAGCGCCGGGTCCTCTTTGCGCTTGACCGCGGCCCCGAACCATTTCGCTCCCATCCGTTTCTCCGTTGAGCCCGCTTAATGAGCCCCATTGCGCGAAGCGTGGTAGCGCGACGCGATCTGCATCACAACTCGCGCAGCGCGTTGAACTGGGCGACGTAACCCGAGGCGTCGATGCGGGCGGCGATGATCGTGGTGCGGCCCGACTTTAGCGCTGTCGACAGCGCCGCACTCAACTGCTGCTCGGTCTCGACGACGGCGGCGTCGGCGCCGAATGCCTGGCCGAGCTTCTCCCAGTCGACGCCGCCGAGATGGACGCCGTGGGCCGGCACGCCCTTGATCTCCTGCTTCACGCGAATGAGGCCGATCTCCTGGTCGTCGAACACCAGCACGATGATCGGCAGATTCTCGCGCCACGCCGTCTGCAGATCGGCAATCGCCATCATCAGCCCGCCGTCGCCGGTGAAGGCGAGGATCGGCCGGTCCGGGAATGCGAGCCGCGCGCCCATCGCGCCCGGCACCGCATAGCCCATGGAGGCAAGGCCGTTCGACGTCAGGAACTCGCGCGGACCGTAAGCCTCCCATTTCTGCACGACGAGAAGCCGGCTCGCGCCGGCATCGCAAGTCGCGATCGTCGTGCGCGGCATCACGGCGCGCGCGACCTCGACCGCGCGCTGCGGCGACAAGCCGGTCGACGGCGTGTTGAGCGCGTCCGCTACCTGCTCGCGAAATTTCTTTGCGGCTTTGGCGCCCCAGTCGCCGCCCTCCGGCGCCAGTTCGGCAAGGCGCGCCAGCAGCGGCTTGAGATCGCCGACCATCTCGGGATCGGCCGGCACGAACGCATCGAGGCTCGGCACCGAAGCGAGCGACAGCACGGGCAGCGTGTAGGGCCACGGCTTGGGCTGCAGTTCGACCGCGTCGAGGCCGACCGTGATGATGAGATCACCGGCGCTGACAAGTTCGCGCTCGATCAGTCCGCCGATGATGCAGCCGGCGCGCAGCGGATGATCCTCGGGGATTGCGCCCTTGCACTTGGTCGTGGTCAGCACCGGCGCGCCGAGCCGTTCGACGAACTTCACGAACTCCGCGGCCGCCCTGCACCAGTAGACGCCGAGCCCTACCAGCACCACGGGCCTGCGCGCTCGTGCCAGCATGTCCAGCGCCGGCTTGAGGTCGGCGCGGTCCGGCGCCGGGAATATGAGGTTCGCGTTGAGCGGCGGCTCGGCGACGTAGTCGCCGGCCTCGCGCACGGTCTCGCTCTGCGGCATTTCGAAATGCACCGGCCCGGGCGGCGCGCCGGTCGCGGTGCGCATGGCGCGGCGCACCTGCTGGCGCACCACCTTGGCGTCGACGGTCGTGCCCCATTTGACGATCGGCTCGTAGATCGCGAGCTGGTTGAGGCGCTGGCGCAGGCCGATCTCGTAGGTCGGCCGCGAATAGGAATCGGTGATGGCGATGAGCGGCGAGCGGTCGAGGAACGCGTGGGCAACGCCGTTGACCATGTTGGTCGCGCCGGGCCCACGCGTCGACATGCAGATGCCAGGACTGCCGGTGATGTCGCCCCAGGTGGCGGCGAGCATCGCGCCGGCGACTTCCTGCTTCATCAGCAGGAAGCGCATCTGGCGCTGGCGCGCCGCCTCCATCAGTTCGACGGATTCGCCGCCGGGATGGCCGACGATGAACGGCGTGCCCGCGTCCTTGAACGCGGTCGTGAGCACTTCGACTGTCGTGGCCATGGCGCCTTCCCGATTTCTCGCACGCGATTTCTCGCACGTGATTTCTTGCGTGCGAGGATTAGCACATCGTCAGTGCGGCGAGCAGGGATTGGCGTTCGAGCAGCGATCGCCGATGACGGCAACGCCCTGGACCTCGATCATGATAGCGGGCACGGCGAAGCCCGACACGGTGATCAGCGCGCTGCCCGGATAGTGGCCGTCGGGGAACAGCTCGCGACGCATTTCGGTCAGGCGGTCGCCGTGGCGCGGATCGTTGATGAACACCGTCATCGTGACCAGGTCCTTCAGGCTGCCGCCGGCGCGCTTGAGCGTCAGGTCGATCTGGCGAAACACTTCGCGGGCCTGCGCATCGAAATTTCCGGCAAGGCTCTTGCCCTCGCCGTCGACCGCCGCAGCCTGTCCGGCGAGCCACACGATCTTCCCGCCTTCGGTGATCACCGCCGGCGAATAGGCGCGCGCCTTTTGCCGGTCGTTACCCTGCACATACTCGGCCGAGCCGGCCTGCGTCGCAAGGCCAAGAACCACGGCAAACGCCAAAGCAAAACGTGAGTTGATACGCATCGATCGCTCCCTCTGTTGCAACGAGCAGAGGGAACATAGCCGATCGACGGTACGCGGCCAGTATCATGTAACCGGTCATTCCGGGGGCGCCGGAGCGCAGCGGCGGCGAAGCCCGGAATCCATAGCCACGGACCATGAGTATGGATTCCGGGCTCGCCCCGCGGGCGCCCCGGAATGACGCCGAACGCATCGACGGCATGCGCGTCCCGCTCTGCCATCTCCTTTCCGCATTTCTGTAATGGAACCGCAGCGTGCATTGCGCACGAAATGCTCTCCCGTCCACCGGGCGGATCGGATAAAAGGCGAATCGATGAGACCGCATCAGAGCCGTTCTTTGCGCCGCCCTCTGCGCCGTCACGTCCTGTGCCTCGCCGTCGTCGCCGCAGCGACCACCGCTGCGGCGGCGCAAGACCTGGGGACGCTCAACCCCCATCCGCTGCCGCCGCTCGCTCACCCCGGCGATCCGAAGACTCCGGCGCGGGAACTCTTCGGCCGCGCCACCGGGCCGACGTCGGAGAAGTCGCATGTGGTCGGCTTCTACTCGGCGGGCTGCCTCGCCGGCGCCGCCGAGTTGCCCATCAACGGGCCTGCGTGGCAGGTGATGCGGTTGTCGCGCAACCGCAATTGGGGCCACCCGGACCTCGTCCAGTTCCTCGAGAATCTCGCGGTGAAGGCGCGCAAGGCCCACGTGTGGAACGGCCTTCTGGTCGGCGACATGTCGCAGCCGCGCGGCGGGCCGATGATGACCGGCCATGCGAGCCATCAGGTCGGGCTCGACGCGGATATCTGGCTGACGCCGATGCCGGAGCGCGAATTGAGCCGTGCCGAGCGCGAGGAGATCTCGGCGACCATGGTCGTCGCCGACAGTCGCCGCGACGTCGACCCGGCGGTTTGGACGCCGGGGCACCTCGGCATCATCAAGATGGCCGCCGAGAATCCGCGGGTCGAACGGATTTTCGTCAACGCCGCGATCAAAAGGGCGCTGTGCCGCGACACCGGCCACGATCGCTCGTGGATGTCGAAGGTGCGCGCCTATTGGGGCCACGACTATCATTTCCACGTCCGCCTGACCTGTCCGCACGACAGTCCGGAGTGCAAACCGCAGACGCCGCCACCGGCCGGCGACGGTTGCGGCAAGGACCTCGACTGGTGGTTCACCGACGAGGTGCTCCACCCCAAGCCCTCCGCAGTCCCCGCACCTAAGGCGACGACCATGGCGGGCCTGCCGGCCGCCTGCCGCACCGTCCTCAACGAGCCGTAATTCACCTCCCCCTGGAGGGGCGCGCCTTCACCTCCCCCCTGGAGGGGGGAGGTCTGCCGCGTCAGCGGCCGGGAGGGGGTGGCAGCGCTTCCTTATATTCAGCGCCGAATTTGTTGGACCGCTGCCACCCCACCCCGGACTGCCGTTCGGCAGTCCGACCCTCCCCCTCCAGGGGAGGGTGATCTGCGGCGGCCTCACGCCCTTGTATCCGTCGCTATTCCCTTCGAAGATGCGAGCCTGACCACGGAGTGCGCGGCGCAGCAGTGCGCAGCGGAGAGCAGTGCGCGGCAATGGACATCGCCGACCTCAAAATGTTCGAAGCGGTGGCGCGGCTTGGCGCCATGAGCCGCGCCGCGGAAGAACTGCACACCGTGCAGTCGAACGTCACGGCGCGCATGCGCCAGCTCGAGGCCGAGCTTGGGGCCGCGCTGTTCCATCGCACGCCGCGCGGCGTGACGCTGACCGATGCCGGCCGGCGTCTGCTGCCGTTCGCACGCGAAATCGTCCGCCTGACCGCGGATGCGCGCCGCGCGGTCGCCGATGGCGGCACGCCGGCTGGCGCACTTGCGATCGGCGCCCTGGAATCGACCGCGGCCCTGCACCTGCCGCCCATCCTTTCGGCCTACGCGGCGCAGTATCCCGAAGTCGACCTGTCGCTGCGCACCGGCACCACCTGCGAGCTCCTCGCCGAAGTGCTGGAGCATCGCCTCGAAGGCGCGCTGGTGTGCGGGCCCGTCGATCACAAGGACCTCACGCAAGTCCCGGTTTACAGCGAAGAGCTCGTGATCCTCGCCGGCCGCCGCCATGGCAACCTCGACGAGCTGATCGCGGCGCGCGATCTCAAGATCGTGGTGCTGCGCGCCGGCTGCTCCTACCGCGAGCGGCTCGAAGCGATCCTCGCCCGGCGCGGCGCGCCCGCCCCGCGGCAACTCGAATTCGGCACGCTCGAGGCGATCTACGGCTGCGTGCGCGCCGGGCTCGGCATCACGCTGTTGCCGCGCCGGCTCGTCGAAACCGTGTGGCGCGACCGCGGCGTCGCGATCCACTCTCTGCCGCCAAACGAAGCCAACGTCGCCACCGTGTTCATCCGGCGCCGCGATGCCTATGAGTCGCGCGCACTCGCCGCGTTCCTCGACCTGATCCGGCCGGCGGCCATGAGCGCTGCCGCCGAATAGGTATCTCGGCGAGCGATTGCCCCCATCACAACAATTCGCTTTTGCCCGCGCTTGCGCATCCTATCTGTGGGGAGCGGGCAATTGAGGCGAACCATGGCAATTCGAACCAAATTGATGGAGCGGCTGGCGCTTACGCAGCCGGTGATTCAGGCGCCGCTCGCCGGCGGCGGCGACACGCCGGAACTGGTTGCGGCGGTGAGCGAGGCCGGCGGCATCGGCTTCATCGGCGCGGCCTATCTCACGCCGGCGCAGATTCGCGAAACCGCCGCGGTCGTGCGCGCCAAGACGTCGCGCCCCTTCGGCATCAATCTGTTTGCGCCGCTGCCGACGCCGAAGGTGCCGGCGGATGCGGCCGCGGCGACCGCGCACGCGGCGCCGTTTTTTGCCGAGCTTGGTCTTGCGGAGCCAACGATGCCGCAGCCGAGCTCAAGCCCTTATCCCGAGCAGTTCGCGGCCGTGCTCGACACTGGCGCGGCGGCCTTCAGTTTCACCTTCGGGAAGTTGCCTGCTGCCGATATGGCGGCGGCGCGCGCGCGCGGCATGTTCGTTGCCGCGACCGCGACCACGGTCGATGAGGCGATCGCGCTCGAACGAGCCGGCGCCGATGCGATCGTGGCCCAAGGCAGCGAAGCCGGCGGGCATCGCGGCACCTTCGATGTCGACTTCGCCGCCGGCATGATCGGCACCATGTCGCTCGTGCCGCAAATCTGCGATGCGGTGAAAGTGCCGGTCGTCGCCTCGGGCGGCATCATGGACGGGCGCGGCATCGCGGCCGCGCTCACCCTTGGGGCGCAGGCGGTGCAGCTTGGCACGGCGTTTCTCACCTGCGAGGAGGCGGGAATTCCCGCCGCCTACAAGGAGGCGGTCCTTGCGGCGCGCGAAAATGAAACCGCGGTCACCCGCGCATTTTCCGGCCGTGCGGCGCGCGGCATCGTCAACCGCTTCATGCGATCGACCGACGCCGCGCCCGGCGCGATCCTGCCGTTCCCATTACAGAATGCGCTGACCCGCCCGCTGCGCACGGCCGCCGGCCAGCAGGGCCGCGCCGAATTTCTCTCGCTCTGGGCCGGGCAGGGCGTGCGCATGGCACGCCGGCAGAGTGCGGCCGCTCTCGTCGCCCGCCTCGCCAAGGAAACCGACGAGGCGCTGCGGCGCATGCGTTGACGCTAGGGCATCGTGGTGCCGGTCTCGCGAATGACGCGGCGGAATTTTTCGTTTTCGCGGGCGAGGAAATCGTGCACGTCGAGCAGCGGCGGCGGCTCGATGCCTTCCTCGGCGAGGAGATCGCGCAGCTTCGGATCATCGAGCGCCCGCGTCACTTCCTGTTTCAGCACGGCGACCGCTTCGCCCGGCGTGCCGCGCGGCGCGAGCAGCATGGTCCAGCTCGACAGCTCGAAGTCGGCGACACCCAACTCGGTGAACGTCGGCACGGTTGGAAACGCAACCGAGCGCTGCGCCCCGGTCTGCGCCATCGCCTTGACGATGCCCGCATCATAAGCGGGCTTGCCCGCGGCAAGGCCGGCGAAGAACAAGTCGAGGTGGCCGCCCGCGACGTCGCCCATCGCCTGGGCGCCGCCTTTGTACGGGATGTGGCGGATGTCGAGGTTCATGAGCTTGGCGAGCCACGCGCCGGCGAACACCGGCGGGCTGCCGACGCTGCCGCCATAGGTGTACTTGCCGGGCGAGCGGTGGACCTCCGCGATGAGCTCGGCGAGGGTGTTCGCCGGGAACTGCTTCGCCGTCACAAGCACGAGCGGCAGCCAGCCGGTGACGGCGATCGGTTCGAAATCCGCGATCGAATATTTCACGCTCTTCGACATTTGCGGCATCGCCACGATCTCGGTCGGATAGCTGAGCAGCAGCGTGTAGCCGTCGGGCTCGGCGCGCGCGACCGAGGTGACGCCGATGGTGCCGCCCGCGCCAGGCCGGTTCATGATGACGAAGGATTGGCCCAGCCGCTCCTGCAGCCGCTGCGCCAGGATGCGCGCCGTCTGGTCGGTCGACCCGCCCGGCCCGTACGGCACCACGATTTCCACCGGCCGGGTGGGATAGGGCGCGGCGGACGCCGGGACGCCGAGCGCTGCGGCGACGGCGACAACAAGAAACGCGCGCGAACCTGTCGACATGGACGTGACCTTTCCGAGATTGGAGTCATAACATCGCGGAACCGCCATGCGCGAGGGCATGCTTTGCATGATGCGTAGGGTGGGCAAAGGCGGCCCGGAGCGAACGAAAATCTGCACGGCCGTCGGTCCGCCGTGCCCACGCGGCTTGCAGGCGCAAGCTGGTGGGCACGGCGGATCACGGCCCTTGCCTCGTCATTGAGTTTCGTGGCCGCCTTTGCCCACCCTACTTTGCTTTGCTATAGGCGGACATCCAGAGGGGGGATTGATGGGCGAGCGCGACGAACTTGTGCTGGCGTATCGGATTCTGGCGGCGCATGGCGTCGTCGATGCGTACGGGCACGTGAGTCTGCGCACCGCGCGCGACCCCCACCGGTATCTCCTCGCCCGCGCGATGGCGCCGGAGCTTGTGACCGCCGACGACATCATCGAGTTCGATCTCGACAGCAATCCGATCAAGGATCCGGGCGCTCCGCTCTATCTCGAACGCTACATTCACGGCGAAATCTTCAAGCGCAGGCCAGAGGTGAATGCGGTGGTGCACAACCATTCGCCGTCGGTGATTCCGTTCGGCGTCACTACCGTCCCGTTGCGACCGCTGTTCAACACCGGCGCGTTCATCGGTGAAGGCGTGCCCACCTTCGAAATTCGCGACTTCCAGGAGAGCGGCGACCTCATCGTCAAGACGCCTTATCTCGGCTCCTCGCTCGCCGGCACGCTCGGGACTAAGCCCGCCGCGCTGATGCGCGGGCACGGCGCGGTCGTGGTCGGCGAAAGTCTGATGCTGGCGGTGGTGCGCAGCGTCTATCTCGAACTGTCGGCGAAGCTGCAGATGCAGGCGATGCTGATCGCCGGGCCGAACGGCAAGATCGTCTACCTCGATGAAAACGAAGTCGCCGCGACCAGCGGCCGCCAGGCCTCCGCCGGCACCTGGAAGCGCACCTGGGACCTCTGGTGCATCAAGGCGCAAGCCCAGATCGACAGCGAGACAAGGTCACGGCGGCGCCGGACAAAATGAGCAGCCACTCCGAGCCGGCCGAGTAGCCGGTCTCGGAATGGCAGCCGCGAGAGCGGGTTCCGTTCGTCTTGAAGCGCCTCTCGTCGTCATGGCCGCGCTTGTCGCGCGGCCATGACGACCGAAAGGCATTCGCAGGTCTCGAACGATCCTACTTGGCTGCGGCGGGGAACGCCGGCAATTTGCTGATGTCGCGCTCGTCATGCTGAATGATGACGGTCGCCTTGAGGTTCGCGGCGATCTTCTTGAAGCGGTCGAGCGACGCGATCGTCGCGGCGCGGTCGGTGTTGAATGACGGCACGCCGTCGCTCGCGTAATTTTCACGGAAGTGCGCGAGGTCGCCGCTGAGCAGCACGTAACCCTTGTCCTTCAGCTTGACGAGCAGGCTGTGATGGCCGGGCGTATGTCCCGGCGTGTTGATCATCACCACGGTGCCGTCGCCGAACACGTCCTTGTCCAGCGGCACGGCCTCGACCTTGCCGCCGCCGCTGATCCAATTCGCAAAATTTGCGGGATTGGAGGCCGCGCTCAATTTGGGATCGTTCAACACCTCCCAATCGCCCTTGCCGATCAAGAGCGTCGACTTTGGAAAAGAAGCCACCTGGCCGATATGGTCGCCGTGATAGTGGCTGATGCCGACATATTTGATCTGGTCAGGCTTGAGTTCGAGCTTCGCCAGCAGATCGACAAGGCTCACCTTGGGCGCAACGGCTCCGGCGCTCATGGAGTGGCCGGTATCCCACACCATGAAGTCCTCGCCGTGCCTGACGAGGTAGCAGCTGTAAACGAGCTGAAGCTTGAGCGCATTGGTGCCGCTATAGGCGTAGGTGTCGGTGAAGCGCAGGCCGACATCGGTCGGCGCGGCCGGTGTCCCGCAATCAAGCCGCGTCAGAGTGACTTCGGGCGGCGATTGCGCGAACGCGGACAGACTTACCAAGGCATTTGCGCAGGCGCCGACGGCCAACAACGACAGGGTTCGCTGCATGGTTTCCTCCCTAAACGTGAGTTGAAGCAAAATTGAATTGGCTTTGGGCTTTGGCTTTGGGCGCGCGGATGTTGCCTTGTTGCCGCGAGCCGGTCAATCCGCCGGCTCTGCGTGTGCCTCCCGCACACCGATGGAAAGCCGGCGCCAACCGGCTATACTGTCGGCGTGCCGCATCATAATGGCTTGCCGTCAGCGAGCCTCAACCTCAATCGCGGCTGAACCCCGGGGGAAACATGATCCGCAATCTTGCGACCTTGCCGGCCCGCTTTGCGCCGCTCCTCGCCGCGGTAGCGGTTCTCGCCGCAACATCTGCCTACGCAGCCGACTTGAAGGTCATCTCCGCCGGCGCTGTGCGCGGCCTGATCGCGCAGATCATCGACGACTATTCGCAGAAGACCGGCCAGAAGTTCAACTTCACCATCGGCACGACCGGACAGCTGCGCAATATCATCGCGTCGGGGCAACCGGCGGATCTTGTCATCGTGTCGGCGCCGCTGATGGGAGAACTGGAGAAGACCGGCAAGCTTGTCGCCGGCAGCCGCACCGATCTCGGCCGCGTCGGCATCGGTGTCGCAGTCCGCGACGGCGCGCCCGCGCCCGATGTCTCGACGCCCGATGCATTCAAGAACGCGCTCATCGCCGCGCATTCGGTCGCCTATACCAATCCGGCCGAGGGCGGCACTTCGGGGATTTTCTTTGCCGGCCTCGTCGACCGCCTCGGCATCGGCGATGCCATCAAGCAGAAGGCGGTGCTCACCCGCGGCGGACGTGAAGCAGCGATCGAAGTCGCCGAGGGCCGCGCCGACATGGCGATTGTGTTCATGAGCGAGGGCATGGCCGTGAAGGGCATCAAGCTCGCCGGCGCCCTGCCGGAGTCGATGCAGGATTATTCGGCGTACGCCGCTGCGATCCCGGCGAACAGCGCAGACCCCGCCGCCGCGCGCGCTTTCGTCGCGGCGCTCGCGTCGCCGGCCATGGCCGCGCGCTGGCGCGCCAACGGCTTCGAGCCGCCGAAATAGAATATGCGTTGGTCATTCCGGGGCGCCGCAGCGAAGCGGAGGCGAACCCGGAATCCATGAACACGGACTGCGGAGTATGGATTCCGGGCTGCCTCGCTACGCTCGGCCCCCGGAATGACAAACTTCGGCGAATATGCGCGAGGGAGGTGTCGCAATGCGTGTCAAAGATCGAATGCTATTCGTCTCGGGTGTCGCCGCCGCAGCGGCCGCCATGGCGACGCTCGCGAGCACGCCGCTCACCGCCCAGGAGCGCAAGTACCTCGCGCCCACGGATCAGGTGACCGCGATCCGCGCGGCGCGGCTTTTCGACTCGCGCTCCGGCACCATGTTGAACAATCAGGTGGTGCTGATCCGCGGCGACAAGATCACCGATGTCGGTGCGTCGGTGCAGATTCCCGCCGGCGCGAGCGTCATCGATCTCGGGAGCGCCACCGTGCTGCCGGGCATGATCGACGCCCACGTCCACGTCAACACCGGCGGAGCGACGCTCGCGCAACGCACCTTGATCGCGGTCGCCAACGCCCAGATCGACCTCGACGCCGGCTTCACGACCGTGCTCGACATGGATTCGCGCGGCGGCTTCAACACCGTCGACCTACGCGACGCGATCAATGCCGGCTACATCCAAGGGCCGCGCATGCAGGTGGTCGGCCAATCGATCAATCAGCGCGCCACCAACTATTATCCGGACACCCAGTCGGTGCGGTTCTACGAGGGCTTCACCGAGAACAAGAACGTCAATTCGCCGTGGCTCGCGCGCGCCGCGGTGCGCGAAAACAAGCTGCACGGCGTCGATTACATCAAGATTTACACGACGCAGGATTTCGCCGGCACCATGCACATGTGGAAGCCGGACGCGACCCTGGTCAACAGTCCCTCGCTCACCTACGAGGAAGTGCAGGCGATTGTCGACGAGGCGCACCGGCTCGGGCTCAAGGTCGCGTGCCACGCCTATGGCGGCGAGGGCATGGACAGCTGCATCAACGCCGGCGTCGATGCCAACAATCACCTGCTCGAACTCGACGACAAGGGCATCAAGGTCCTGCTGGAGAAGAAGCTGCCCTACGTGCCGACGGTCGATGATCTCATCGCGCTCGAAGCGCCCGATCTGCGCGATACCGGCGGCCGCAATTCACGCCTGAAGCTGCTCGAAGGCGCCTTCAAGCGGGCGTTCGCGGCCGGCATCCCCATCGTCTTCGGCAGCGGCGCGACGTCGGTCGCGATCCCCCACGGCAAGCAGGGGAACCAGTTCGGCTATTTCGTGAAATGGGGCATGACCCCGCTGCAGTCGCTGCAGACCGCCTACCTGCCGGCCGCCGCGATGCTCAACTACCACTGGGAAAACGAGATCGGCAGCATCGAGAAAGGCAAGTTCGCCGACATCATCGCGGTCGCGGGAAATCCGCTCAACGATGTGTCCGAGATGGAGCGCGTGAAATTCGTCATGAAGGGCGGCCGCGTGGTGCGCAACGACCTGCGCGCGCCGTAGCGCCGAATTCACCTCCCCCTGGAGGGGGGAGGTCGCGCCCGCCGTAAGGCGGGTGCGGGAGGGGGTGACAGCGCTTCCATACACTCGGCGCCGAGTTCGTTGCAGCGCTGTCACCCCACCCCGGACCGCCTTGCGGTCCGACCCTCCCCCTCCAGGGGAGGGTGGTCACCGGGCGCGCCGCCGCTGCCTCACGACGCGCTGCGGCGGCGTGCGGCGAAGAACGTCACGACGTACCAGCAGATCCACGCGATCAGGATCGGCGTCAGCGAAAACTTGACGATCTTCACGGCGAGCGCCGCGTTGTCGCGCGACAGGTGCTCGCAATCGAGGTCCTTGTAGACGCACAACAGGTTCGTCGGCACCGCGCCGCTCTGGGCGCAGACCGGATTGGCGCGCGCCTCGGCTTGCATGCGCAGGCACATCCGAGCCTCGCGTCTCACGCTATTTGCGTGCTCGCGGGCAAAATAAGAGGCGGATCCGGCGAACCACAACGCCGCAAAAGCAATCGCGATCCAGTGTGCACGGGTCAAATCGTGGAGCATGAGAAATTCCATTTCGCAAAAATGAAATGTTCAATCGCTGCAAATTACACGCGATCGAACGTCAGCAAAAGTGCCGTGCGTGCTGCAACCCGCGGACGATGGCCGCGGGATGCGGGCGCCGGGCGCTGCTATATCTGCTATCGAATTTATTCAGCAGATTTGAACGGCCTCGGCAGCACGACGTGGATGTTCGTGCCGGCCGAGGCCGTTCGAGCCGGGCGCTCAGACGATACCCGGCACAACGCGGATGCCCCGTGTTCTTGAAAATCTTGCTGCATCGATGGCTCGGTCTCGGAGCGGGCTTCAGCCGACCAGCAGATCGAAAACCGTCGGTGCCAGGCCGACACAATAATAGGCGAGCAAAAGGCCGTGCCACACGGCGGTCTGCGGCCATTCCTCATTAAAAAACCGACGCCGGCAAAACCATCTCATACGCGAAAACCTTGCACATGCCTGCCGCCGAACGCGGCGGCGCATGCCGTAGACGATGCAGGCGATGTGCCACGGGCCCTGTCGAGCAATCCCAGAGGGTTGGTTGGTTAAGAAATCGCTGCGGGAATATTTCGATATGTAAATCTTGCCCGCAGACGGCATTTTCTGCCGACCCCGCACGCTCCGAACAGTGCAGTTTGCATGCGCGTCAGCGTCGCAAGATCCAATCCCCGCAGTCGCGCCGCTCTTCCCAGCCGGCGCGTTCGAGTTCGGGCTCCGTGCTCTCCGTCTGCGGATAGCCGAGACAGAAGTAGCCGATAAACCGCCACGCGTCCGGCACGTCGAGTAGTCCGTTCATCCGCTCGGGGTCGAGGATCGAGACCCAGCCCATGCCGATGCCGTCGGCGCGCGCCGCGAGCCACATCATCGCAATCGCCGTCACGACCGAATATTCCGCCATCTCCGGCATGGTGCGGCGTCCGAGGCCGTGCCCCACCGTCGTAGCGCGGTCGGCAAACACGCCGAACTGGCACGGCGCCTCTTCGAGGCCCGCTAATTTCAGCGTCGCGTATTTGGCGGCCCGTTCGCCCGCATAAGAATTGAGCGCGTCGGCATTGCAAGCTTTGAACTCCGCCCGCACTGCGTCGCGCCGGGCAGGATCATCGACGATCACGAACCGCCACGGCTGACTTAACCCCACCGACGGCGCAAGCCGCGCGACGTCGAAGAGTCGTTCCAGCGTGCCGGTCGGTAGCGGATCGATGCGAAAACGCCGCACGTCGCGGCGCCAGGCGAAGAGTTCGCGCAGGCGATCGCGAAAAGCGTCATCGAAGGGAGGTGCGGTCATGGCAGGCCATCGTCATCGCGGGCCAACGATCGCCGCGCCGTCATGACAGCGCCCTCGGCAGCGCGGCAGCGGTCAGCAGGACCAGGACTTCGTTCACCTGTTCGAGCGCGCCGAGCACGTCGCCGGTCTGTCCGCCGATCTGGCGCAACGCGAGCAGTGCCATCACACCACTCGCGATCGCCATGAGCACAAGCGCCGCGATGCCTGCCGCCGGACCGAGGGCGAGAGCAAGCGCGACCGCGCCCAGCACGGCAGCGGCAATCGCGGCTTGCGATGATGGTCGGCCGGCGCCGGCCGAGAGCCCATCCGGGCGCGCCGGCGGCACGAGATGCATGAACGCCGGCATCGCCGCGCGCGCGGCTGCGTGGGCCGCGACGAGCGCAAGCGCAACTGCCGCCGGGCGCGCGATGGCGGCGAGCGCGCTCCACCGCAGCAGCAGCGACAGCGCGAGCGCGCAGGCGCCGTAAGTGCCGAGCCGGCTGTCGCGCATGATGTCGAGCTTTTTCGCGCGATCGGCGCCGCCGCCAAATCCGTCGGCAGTGTCGGCAAGTCCGTCCTCGTGCAGGCAGCCGGTCAGGATCATCCCCGACGCGAGCGTGAGCGCCGCGCAAGGTCCGCTCGGCAGCCCGATGATGAACGATGCCCAATAAACGAGCGCGGCAGCGGCGCCGACGAGGGCGCCCGCAATCGGAAATGTCCAGCTTGCGCGGGCGAGATCGCCACTCGTGATCGGTGCCGCCTGTCCAAGCGGCAGGCGCGTCGAGAACATGATGCCGATCTTGAGATCAGCGAGTAGACGCGTCCCGATGTCAAGCCAGTGGGCCGGCCCGCTGTCATGCTGTCCCGTGCCGGGCGCCGTCATCTGCTATTCCGATCGATGCTTGTAGGCTTAAGCCCTCGGAATTTGCTAGACAGTGCTCTCGCCGGCCACCGCGGATATCCATGACCAGCTTTTCTTCTTTTGCCGATTTGAGATCGGCCTGCATCGATCTGCCTGACGCCGATGAGAACGCGGCGACCGCAGCCACCAACCGTGACGCCCAGCTCACCAAGCCGCCGCGCAGTCTCGGCCGGCTTGAGGAGTTGGTGTTCTGGCTCGCGCGCTGGCAAGGCCGCAATCCGCCACGCCTCGACACCGTCGAGGTGCTTGTGTTCGCCGGCAACCATGGCGTGACCGCGCAGGGCGTGTCGGCCTTTCCGCCCGCGGTGACCGAGCAGATGGTGGCGAATTTCGCCGCCGGCGGCGCCGCGATCAATCAGCTCAGCCGGGTCACGGGCGCAAGCCTGCGCGTCATTCCGCTCGCGCTCGATGAGCCGACGGCCGATTTTACGTTGGCCCCGGCAATGGACGAGGCTGCGTTCCTGTCGGCGGTCGCGAGCGGCTACGTCGCTGTCGCGCCGGGGACCGATCTCGTCTGCCTCGGCGAAATGGGAATCGGCAATACCACGGCAGCCGCTGCGATCGCTGCGGCGCTGTTCGGCGGCGGCGGCGCGCGCTGGGCCGGACGCGGCACCGGCGTCGATGACGACGGCCTCGCCCGCAAGCGCGCAGCCATCGATGCCGGGCTTGCCCGTCATGCGGACCTCGCCGGTGATCCGCTGCGTATCGCCGCGGCGCTTGGCGGGCGTGAACTTGCCGCGATCCTTGGCGCCGCGCTTGCGGCGCGGCGGCAGCGCATCCCCGTCGTAGTCGACGGCTTCGTCTGCACTGCAGCGGTCGCGCCGCTCGCCAAGCTCAAGCCCGATGGTCTCGCGCACGCCGTTGCCGGCCATGTGTCGGCTGAGGCCGGCCACCGCGCGCTGCTTGATGAACTGGGCATGAAGCCGCTGCTCGATCTCAACATGCGGCTCGGCGAAGCCTCGGGCGCCGTGATCGCGGCCCAGGTGCTGCGCGCCGCGCTCGCCTGCCACACCGGCATGGCCACCTTCGCCGACGCCGGCGTTTCGGGCAAATTGTAGAGACCTGCACCTCCCCCTGGAGGGGAAGGTTGTTTCATCCTCGACCGTGATGCACGAAAGAATGACTCAATACATTCACCTCCCCCTGGAGGGGGGAGGTCGACGCAGCATCTTGTCCTCCCTCCCCCCTTGTGGGGGAGGGTCGGGGTGGGGGGTCTAGAGGAAGCGGCACAGTGGTGCCTCATTCGCCGACCCCCACCCCCGACCCCTCCCCACAAGGGGGAGGGGAGCAGGATCGTTCCGTCTCGACTGCGATCGCGTGAAAGAACGAACCGCTGACGTGGCCGCGGCGGCTGCCGGCGGGGCCGAGCGATTTATTCTGCGCATCGGCAAGCTCGGCGAAGCTGGCGTCGCATCCCGGCGCGATCAGCGCCGCATAGTGAAACTCATGGCCGCGCAGCACACGTCCGGCCAGCCCAAGCGGGCCATTGCCGCAAAGCCGCGCGCTGCGATAGCCGAGATGAAGCTTGCGTTGCGCGAAGCTCGTCGCGTGGCCGAGGAGGCCGGCCATCTGATGGCGCACGCCGTTTGCGTCTTCGAGACCTTCGCCGAGCACCATGTAGCCGCCGCACTCGCCATGCACCGGGCGCGTCTCCGCAAAATCGCGCACGCCGTGCTGGAAGCGCTGCGCGGCGGCGAGTGCGCCGGCATGAAGCTCGGGGTAGCCGCCGGGCAGCCAGCAGGCGTCACAGCCCGCGGGGGGCGGCTCGTCGGCGAGCGGCGAGAATGTCACGATCTCGGCGTCGGCGCGCCGCCAGCCGTTGAGCACGTGGGGATAGATGAAGCTGAAGGCCGCGTCGGCCGCGAGGGCAATGCGCTGTCCCGGCGGCGGCAACATCGCGGCGGCCGATGGCGCCGCGATTGTTAGCGGCGCGGCCGCAGCCGTGATGGCATCGAGATCGAGATGACGTTCTGCGGCCGTCGCGAGCGCGTCGAGCCGGTCGGCGAGGTCGCCGTGTTCGCCCGCTTGGACGAGGCCGAGATGCCGTTCCGGCAGGGCGAGCGTCGCATCGCGCGGAATCGCGCCGCACACCGGAATGCCGATCGCCGCGATCGCGTCCGAAACCAAATCACGATGGCGTTCGCTGCCGACACGATTGAGCACCACGCCCGCGATGCGCACCGCCGGATCATGCGTGGCAAGCCCGCGCACCACGGCGGCCGCCGTCTGCGACTGGCCGGCGACATCGATTACCAGCAGCACCGGCAGGCGGAAGCGCGCCGCGAGATCGGCCGTCGTGCCGCAACGGCCCGGCGGACCGGCGACGCCATCGAACAGGCCCATGACGCCTTCGATGACCAACAAAGGCTCGTCGCCGGCAGTCCCGGAAGGTTGCGACGCTTCGGCGGCGAGCGCATCGAGTAGCGGGAGCGGCATCGCCCAGCTGTCGAGATTGATGCAATGGCTCCCGGTCGCTGCCGCATGGAACGCTGCGTCGATATAATCGGGACCCGCTTTCGCGGCGCCGACCGCAATGCCGCGTCGCTTCAACGCGGCGAGGAGGCCAAGCGTCACCGTGGTCTTGCCCGATCCGGACCGCGGCGCCGCAATCACGAGGCCCCGCGCGGTCATCCCCGGCCTCGCCCCCGAAACGCATCGTGACGCGCGGCGGCCGGCGCACTATAGCCAGCGTCATGTTCCACGACGAAGGTCCCCCTCCGGATCGCCCGCTGCGGCGCGGCTGGACCACCGGCGCCTGCGCCACCGCGGCCGCAAAGGCCGCGTACACGGCGCTGCTCGTCGGCGAATTTCCCGATCCGGTCGAGGTGACGCTGCCGCGTGGCGAGCGCCCGAGCTTTGCGCTCGCGGTCACGCGGCGCGACGATGGCGCCGCGACCGCCGGCGTTATCAAGGATGCGGGCGATGACCCCGACGTGACCCACGGCGCCCTCGTTCTCGCAACGGTGTGCGCGGGCGTGCCGGGGAGCGGCATCACCTTTCGCGCGGGCGCGGGCGTCGGCACCGTGACGCGGCCCGGCCTGCCGGTGCCGCCGGGCGAACCTGCCATCAATCCGGTGCCGCGCCGCATGATCGTCGCCGCAATTGCCGAGGTCGCCGCGGCGCACGAAGCCGCTGCCGCGGGGTTGCGCGATGTCGTGGTCGAGATCGGCGTCGCGGACGGCGAGCGTCTGGCGGAGAGAACGCTCAACGGCCGGCTCGGCATTGTCGGCGGCCTGTCGATCCTCGGCACCACCGGAATCGTCGTGCCCTATTCGTGCTCGGCCTGGATCCACGCCATCCATAGCGGCATCGATGTGGCGCGCGCGGCGGGCCTCGATCACATCGCGGGCGCGACCGGTTCGACCTCCGAAGCCGCGGTGCAGGCGCTCTATGGCCTGCCCGAGATCGCGCTCATCGACATGGGCGATTTCGTCGGCGGCATGCTCAAATATCTCCGCCGCCATCCCGTTGCGCGGGTGACCATCGCCGGCGGCGTCGGCAAGCTCACGAAACTTGCGCAGGGTCTGCTCGATCTCCATTCGCGGCGCGGCGCGGTCGATCTTGCCGCTCTCGCTGCGCTCGCCACTGCGGCTGGCGGCTCGCACGCATTGCGCGAGCGCATCGTGGGATCGAACACGGCGGCGGAAGCCTTCGCGCATGCGGCGGCGGAAGGCGTCGCACTCGGTGATGCGGTAGCGCAGGCCGCGCGCGAGACGGCGCGCCAGGTGGTCGAGGGCAGCGGCGTCGCCATCGAGGTCGCGGTGTTCGACCGCGACGGCAAGCTCGTCGGTCGCGCACCGTTCTGACTGCATCACGCCGGCTCCCCGCCGCGGAAGCGACGACGGTAGTCGGGATCGTAAAGCGCGCTGTCGCGGAAATCTCTTGCGGCGAGCGCCCGGCCGACCATGACCAGCGCCGTGCGCTCGATCGGGGCGGCCGCGACCCGCGCTACGATATCGCCGAGGGTACCGCGCACGACGCGCTCCTGCGGCCAGCTTGCCCACGCCACGATCGCCGCCGGGCAGTCGGCACCGTAGATCGGCATCAACTCGGCGACGATCCGGTCAAGCGACGTGATCGCGAGATGAATTGCAAGCGTCGCACCGGTCGCGGCAAATGCGGCGAGCTGTTCGCCGGGCGGCATCGCCGACGCGCGCCCCGGCATGCGGGTGATGACGACGCTCTGCGCCACCTCCGGCACGGTCAACTCGCAATGAAGGGCGGCAGCCGCCGCCGCGAAGGCAGGCACGCCCGGCGTGAGAGTGAACGGAATGCCGCGGCGTTCGAGTTGGCGCAGCTGTTCGGCGAGCGCGCTGTAGATCGAAAGATCGCCGGACTGCAGCCGCGCCACGTCGTAGCCGGCCGCATGCGCCGCCACGAATTCCGCCTCGATCTCGTCGAGCGTCATCGGCGCAGTGTCGACGATGCGCGCGCCCGCCGGACAATAGGTCATAAGCTCGCGCGGGACGATCGAGCCCGCGTAAAGGCACACCGGCGCGCGCGCGATCAGGTCGCGGCCGCGCACCGTGATGAGGTCGGCCGCGCCAGGCCCGGCGCCGATGAAATGCACGGTCATGGCGCGCTCTCGGCAAGCGCGCAGGTCGCTTGCCCTACGACGACGCGCGCGGCGACGAGGCGCGCGCCGGGCCCGCTGGCCGCAAGCGCGGCTGCTTCCGCGACCGACGGTACGCCGGCGATGGCGGCGACGCGCGCCGATTTGGTCGCGGTGCGATCGGCCGCCGCTGCGAGATCGTCCTGCGGCACGAGCACAAGCCGCACGCCCATGGCAGACGCTACCGCTGCGATGCCGGGCTCGCCCTGTTTGCGGGTCGACGTTGCGATGAGGCGCACGGCGGTCTCGCGGAGTCCGGCTCGCGCCAGCGCTGCCGCAATCGCCGCAGCGATATCGGCTGCCTGCGCGCCCTTGCGGCATCCGACGCCGGCGACGATCACGGCTTCACCCACACGAATTGCGTCACCGGCAGCGCCGGCCGCCAGACGAGGGGGGTAGTTTCCTCGCCTCTCATCTTTGCGCTTGTCATGTTGGTGAGGCGATCGCCGCCGATCTTCTCCCCTCCCCCTTGTGGGGAGGGGTCGGGGGTGGGGGTCGCGAGATGGGGCACTTCGGTGCCATAGCCTCCCGACCTCCCACCCCGACCCTCCCCCACAAGGGGGGAGGGAGAAGAAGAAACGGCGACCGGCTCGGCGCGGCTGATCGCAATGCGGATCAGCTCCCCTCCCATCGCTGCATGCCGCGAAATGAGCAGCGCCTCGGTTTCAAGCGTCACGGCATTGACCACGAGCCGGCCGCCGGTGCGCAGCGCGGCCGTGGCCCGTTCGAGCACATCGGGCGTCGCACCGCCGCCGACGAAGACCGCATCGGGTTGCGGCAGCCCTTCGAGTGCGGCCGGCGCCTCGCCTTCAATGATTTCAAGCGCCGGCACGCCGAAGGTGGCGGCGTTGCGGCGGATGCGCGCGGCGCGGTCGGCGCGCAACTCGATCGCAATGGCGCGCAGCGACGGATCGGCCAGCATCCACTCGATCGCGATCGAGCCCCCGCCGGCGCCGATATCCCACAACAGTTCGCCGCGCCGCGGCGCCAGCGACGACAAGGTCACCGCGCGAACCTCGCGTTTGGTGAGCTGCCCGTCGTGCTCGAACATCGCGTCCGGCAATCCGGCCGCACGCGGGATGACGCGTGCACCAGGTCCCGCCGCAACTTCGATCGCGACCACGTTGAGGTCATCGACCGCAGCGAGATCGAAGCGTTCTGCCGCCACCGCGCGCACCCGCTCGCGCGCGCCGCCCAACGCTTCGAGCACGACAAAGCGCGAGGCGCCGAAGCCGATCTTCGTGATGAGCCGCGCAAGCTCAGCCGGCGCCTTGCCATCAGACGTCAGCGCCAGGACGCGCGCGCCTGGCTGCAGATGCGGTCGCACCAGATCGAGCGCCCGGGCATGGAGCGAGATCAGCACCGTATCCGCAAGCGCCCAGCCGAGGCGTGCGGCGGCGAGGCTGAATGCGGACGGCGCCGGCACCGCCACGGTCTCGTCCGGCGCGACGCGGCGGGCGAGCAGCGCACCGACGCCGTGGATGAACGGATCGCCCGATGCGAGCACGCACACCTGCCGGCCGCGCTGGGCGACGACTTCGTCGACCGCGCGATCGAACGGCGAGGGCCACGGCCGCGATGCACCGCGGATCAGCGGTGCCGCGAGCGCAAGGTGACGCCGGCCGCCGAACACGATGTCGGCGGCACTGACGAGCCCGCGTGCTATTGGCGTGAGACCGTCGATCCCATCCTCGCCGATGCCGACGATGGACAGCCAGCGCCGCGGTGCGGCAGTGTGGGCCATGGCCGCATCAGACATGAAACGCGTCCTCATTCTCGGCGGAACCACGGAAGCGCGGCAACTCGCGGGGCGTCTTGCCCTGCGCCGCGATCTTGCCGTGACGTTGTCGCTCGCCGGCCGCACCGCGGCGCCGGCGATGCAGCCCGTTCCCGTGCGCGTCGGCGGCTTCGGCGGCGAAGAAGGACTCGCGCGCCATCTCGCGAGCGAGCGCATCGACACGCTGATCGACGCGACCCACCCCTATGCCGTCGTGATCTCGACGAACGCCAGGCGCGCCGCTGCCCGCGCTGACGTGCCGTTGCTGGCGCTGCGACGCCCGGCGTGGATTGCCGCGGCCGGCGACCGGTGGACCGAAGTGGCGGATGCCGCCGCTGCCGTGGCGGCGCTTGGTCCTGCGCCGCGCCGCGTGTTTCTCGCGCTCGGCCGCCAGGAGATCGGCGCCTTCGCGCAGGCCCCGCAGCATCGTTATCTCGTTCGCAGCGTCGAGCCGATCGTCCCGCCGCTTGCCGTGCCGCATGCTGATTACATTACGGCGCGCGGTCCGTTTGATGAAGACGACGAGCGCGCGCTGCTCGCGCAGCATCGCATCGACACGATCGTCGCCAAGAACAGCGGCGGCGCCGCGACCTACGGCAAGATCGCAGCGGCGCGGGCGTTCGGCATCGGCGTCATCATGCTGCGCCGCCCGCCGCTGCCGGATGTGCCGGCCGTCGAGACCGTGGACGCGGCGGTGGCGTGGCTCGATCATGAATTCGCCTCCGCCCGCGCGTCGACCTGAGGCGCGTGTTCGCCGTGCACCTGCTCCCCTCCCCCTTCTGGGGAGGGGTCGGGGGTGGGGGTCGTGAAATGTGGCACTTCATTGCCGTAACTTCCCGACCCCCCACCCCGACCCTCCCCCACAAGGGGGGAGGGCGAAGAGCGGGGCGTGTAGACGAGCGGCGCGCGGCCGGCGCGCGCGACGATGCGCGTCTCGGCCGAGCCGACGATGACGAGCGTTGCCATGTCGGCGATGTCGGCGGCCACACGCGCCGCATCGGCGAGCGTTACAATCTCTATCCGCTCGTCGGCGCGGCCGATGGCGCGGCCGAACACCACGGCCGTTGCCGGCGGCAAGTGCTGCGCGAGGCGCACGAACGCGGTGCCGAGCTGCCACGGCCGCGCCCGCGACACCGGATTGTAGAGTGCGATGACGAAGCCCGCGCCGGCGGCGGCATCGAGCCGCCGTTCGACCGTACTCCACGGCTTGAGGTTGTCGGAGAGCGACAGCGCGCAGAAATCGTGGCCGAGCGGCGCACCGGCCCGCGCCGCGACCGCCAGCATCGCGGTGATCCCGGGGATGACCTCGAAGTCGAGCGCGCGCCAGGCCGGCGGCCCGCTCTCGATCTCGGCGCAGACTGCGGCTGCCATGGCGAATACGCCGGGGTCGCCGCCCGACACCATGGCGACGCGTGCGCCTTCGGCGGCGTGCGCGAGCGCCGCCGCGGCGCGCGCACGCTCTTCGCGGTTATCGGACGGATGGCGCGTCTGCCCCGCCCGTGCCGGCACGCGATCGAGATAAGGCCCGTAGCCGTAAAGCGCTGCGGCGTCGGCGAGCGCGGCGTCTGCCTCCGGCGTGAGCCAGCGCGCGTCGCCGGGGCCGAGGCCGATTACCGCGAGGCGCCCGCTCATTTGCGCCTCCAGCCCGGCACCAGCACCATGGCGAAATAGGGCGCGTCGTCGTCGGCTTTGTCGTTGAGCGGCGCGATCAGGGCGCTCGCCATGGTACCGCGCTCCACATAAATGGCGCGATCGAGCCGGTCGGCGCACGCCAGCGCGCGGCGCACCTTCGGCAGATTGCGGCCGAGCTTCATCACCACGGCGGCGTCGGCGTCGCGAAGGCGTCGCGCCAGTTCCTCCTCGGCAAGCGTGCCCGGCAGCACCATGAAGATATCATCGCCCTGGGCGATCGGCGCACCGATTGCCGACCAGCATCCCGACATGCCGGTCACGCCCGGGACGATCTCGGTCGGAAAGCGCGGCGCAAGCCGCACATGCAGGTGCATATACGAGCCGTAGAACAGCGGGTCGCCCTCGGAAATCACGGCGACCGAGCGCCCGGCGTCGAGGTGCGCGGCGATCGCGCCGGCGCAAGCGGCATAGAAGGCATCGATCTTGTCGCAATAGGCCGGCGTGTGCTTCGGCAACTCGGTCGTGACTGGATAGAGCATGGGCAGTTCGACGACGCCCGGCTTCAAATGCGCCGCGGCGATGGTGCGGGCGTGGCTCGCCTTGCCGGCCTTGGCGAAGTGCGCGACCACATCGGCCTCGCGCAGCGCGCGGATCGCCTTGAGCGTCATCAGCTCGGGGTCACCGGGGCCGACGCCGATGCCGATCAGGCGCGCGGCGCTCATGGCTCGGCCTTCGCCAGGGCATTGACGGCAGCGGCCGTCATGGCGCTACCGCCCATGCGGCCGCGCACGATCAGGAACGGAATGCGGTGCGGATCGGCGGCAAGCGCTTCCTTGGATTCGGCGGCGCCGACGAAGCCGACGGGAATGCCGAGGATCGCGGCGGGCCGCGGCGCGCCGGACGCGATGAGTTCGAGAAGGCGATAGAGCGCGGTTGGCGCATTGCCGATCGCAACAACGGCGCCGCCGAGCTTGTCGCCCCAGAGATCGAGCGCGGCGGCGGAGCGAGTGGTGGCAAGCTTCACCGCAAGCGCCGGTACGCGCGGATCGTTGAGTGCGCAGATCACCTCGTTCTTCGCCGGCAGGCGCGCGCGGGTGATGCCGTGGGCAACCATCTCGGCGTCGCACAGGATCGGCGCGCCGGCCGCGAGTGCCGCGCGCGCCGCCTCGACCAGGCCATGGCCGAATGCAATGTTCCGCGCCGCCTCGACGATGCCGCAGGCGTGGATCATGCGGACCACGACCTGTGCCTCCGCGTCCGAGAAACGTGCAAGGTCGGCCTCCTCACGGATGATGGCGAAGGAGCGCGCATAGATCGCCGCGCCGTCGCGCAGGTAGGCTTCAGCCATGGGCAACCTCGCGGGCCGGCAACATTGCGTGCGCGATCTCGGCCGCGAGATCGGGCGGATCAACGAAGCGATGGGGTGAGGCCTGCGCCGTGCCGTCGCGGATGAGGCCGCAGCCGCGCGCGGTGCCGACGATCGTGAATGCCGCCGGCGCGGGATGGGCGCATCCCTTGGCACAGCCGGAGATGTGCAGGGTGTCGGGGCGGTACGCGTGGGTGAGCAGTGGTGCAAGCTGCGCCGCTAGTGTGCGGGCTCCGATGAGCCCCGATGCGCATTCTGGAGAACCGGGGCAAGCGACAACGCGCCGCCGCGGATCGGCCGGATCGACGATGAACCCTGCGCGTGCCGCGATGGCTGTCAGCTTGGCAACGTGCTCTGGCGCAATGCCAGTCAGCAGCAGCGCGCGTCCTGGCGCTGGCCGCACCGCGCGTGCGCCGAGCGACGCGGCGTGACGCGCAAGGTCGGCGAGCGTTTCCGCGTCGGCGTGGCCGAAGGGAAAGCCGATGCCGACCGCAAAGCTGCCGTCACGCAGCGCATGACGATCGATCGGCTCCGACGTAGGTCGTCGCGCAACGCAGATATCTTCCCCTCCCCCGCTTGCGGGGGAGGGTCGGGGAGGGGGCTCGCTCCACGGCACTGACTCGTGGCAAGGGCCCCCTCCCTGACCCTCCCCCGCAAGCGGGGAAGGGGAAAGAAGATCGCCGGCGCGGGCGGATGGACCGCGGGCGGCGATTGCTTGCAACAGCGAGAGCACCGTCGGGACGGCTTCGCCGAGAGCGAGTGTCCCGAGCGCAGTCGCCGACGAACCATCGCCTGCGATTGCAAGGAGAAGACTCGGTCCGGCCGTCCTGCCGTCTTCAGCACGCGCGCGCGAGGCAATCGCGCTTACCTTCTCCCCTACCCCTTGTGGGGAGGGGTCGGGGGTGGGGGTCGCGGGATGAGGCACCTCAGCGCCGTAACCTCCCGACCCCCCACCCCGACCCTCCCCCACAGGGGGGGAGGGAGAAGAAAGCCAGCCCCACGCCGTCCGTCCATCGATGGCGCGCAGGCGCACATCGGCCGGCACATCATCGAGGTGCAGCTTTCCGCCGCCGTCGACGACGACCGAGACTTTCGGCGCCAGCACCAATCCGGCATCCGCGATGGCGCGGCGCAACTCTGCCGCCAGCGCCGCGGCATCAATCAGCGCGTCGGAATCGTCGTCGAGCGCATTCGCCAACACCGGCACGCCATCCGACGCGGCGATGCCGAGCGCCGCAACTTCGGCGGCGAACGCCGGCGCCGAGTTCCGCCGTCAGACCGCGCACCTGAAAACTGCCGCGGGCGGAGATTTCGATCGTGCCGTTGCCGTGCCGGCGCGCGGCTGTGCAGAACGCCGCGAAAGCGTCGAGCGCGATCGGCGCGGTCGGCAGCAGCCGCACCAGCAACCCGTCTCCGGTCGGCATCGGGGTCGACAGGCCCGGGCAGGCCCCGCGGCGCATGGTCATGGCGCGCCCCCGGCGACCGGCAGGACCATTGCGGCAAGATCGATGTCGTTGCGGCGCGGATGCCACCAGCCGTTGCGGCGCGCGGCATCGAGGCGCTCGGCGATGGCGCGGGCCGCCGTTGGATTTTCGCGCTGCATGAAGTCGCGCACCGCGGGATCGGCGACGTAGGCGTCGTGAACGAGATCGATCAATTCGCTCGCGACCGCGCCCGTCGTCTGCGCAAACGCAATGAGCCGGTCGACGGTCTCGGCAAATTCGGCGGCGCCGCGCGGGCCGTGGCGCATCTGACCGGCGATGAAATGCGGATGGACCCGCCCGCGCACGAGGCGCGCGAGGGCCAGGGCAAGCGGACGCGCGCGGGGACGACGCGGGTCGGTCACGTCAAGCATGATGAGGTCGGGGGCGCGGCCGAGCGCGGCCGCGGCTGCCGCGAATCCGCCGACGAATGCCGCGTCCTCTGCGCCTTCGAGGAGATCGCGGCCGGGATCATCGCCCGGATGAACGAGCAGGTCGGCGCTCGCGACGCGCGCCGCGTAGGCGTCGGGCGCGGATGTCGCATCGCCCTCGGCGCCGCCATAGGCGTGCGATGTCGCCGCGAGATACCGCGCGCCGAGCGCGGCGCGATCGGTGTCGCGGCCGAGCATGTCCTCGATGCCGGCGCCGTAGCTGCCGGGCGCCGTGCCGAAGATGCGTGCGAGCACCGCGCCGTCCGCTTCGGAGCGCCGGGCGGCAGCAAGCGGGTTTTCGTCATCGGTCTCGTCGCGGTCGGCGATGGCGCGCGCCGCGGCATCGAGGAGCGCGATCTGTGCCGGGAAGAGATCGCGAAACAAGCCGGAGATGCGCCAAGTCACGTCGACGCGCGGCCGACCGATTGCGGCCGGCGGCAGCACCTCGATGCCCGTCACCCGGCCGGTCGCGGCGTCCCAGGTCGGCCGGCCGCCCATCAGCGCGAGACCTTGCGCGATCTCTTCGCCGCCGGTGCGCAACGTGGCGCTGCCCCACAGATCGATGACGAGTGCGCGCGGCATCTCGCCGTGCTCCTGCAGATAGCCGCGGATCACTTCGTCGGCCGCAAGACGACCGAGGTCCATGGCCGTCGCCGTCGGCAACATGCGCGGATCGGCCGTGTAGAGATTGCGCCCGGTCGGCAGCACGTCGCGCCGCCCGCGCGCCGGTGCGCCCGCCGGTCCCGGCGCCAGGCGACGCCCGTCGAGCGCCGCGATGACGGCCCCGCGCTCCGCAGCGGCGCACCGTTCGACCACCTCCCCCTGGAGGGGGGAGGTCGCCCGCGCGACAGCGCGGGCGGGAGGGGGTGACAGCGTTGCAGAAAACTCAGGGTCAAAGGTTGAGGCATGGCTTTCACCCCACCCCGAACCGCCTTCGACGGTCCGACCCTCCCCCTCCAGGGAAGGGTGCAGGATCGCGCGGCCATACACATGCAGGCCGTCCTTGAGGGCGAGGTCTTTGAGATCGCACAGCCATGCGTCGATGCGGCGGAGCGCTTCGTCGGGCGCGGCGCTGGCGTCGACGCCGGCTTCGCGGGCGAGGCCGCTGCTTTGCGCGGTCTCGACGATGAGGCCGGCGAGGCGCTCGCGGCGGCGTCGATCAAGGCCGTCGGCTTGCGCATATTCGTCCACCAGTCGCTCCAGCGCGAGCGCGTCGCCGGCGAGACCGGGCGTCGCGAGCGGCGGCGGCAGGTGGCCGATGGTGACCGCGGCAATGCGGCGCTTGGCCTGCGCCGCCTCGCCCGGATTGCTGACGATGAAGGGATAGACGACGGGCAGCGGGCCCAGCAGCGCCTGCGGAAAACATGCCGCCGTCAGCGCCACTGCCTTGCCCGGCAGCCATTCGAGCGTGCCGTGCGCGCCCATGTGGACGATGGCATCGACCTTCGCCACCTGACGCAGCCAAAGCGCGAACGCGACCAGCGCGTGGCGCGGCGGCAACGCCGGATCGTGATACTCGGCGCGGCGCGCAGCGGCACGACCGCGATCCGGCGGCAGCGCGACGATGGCGTTGCCGCATTCGATCGCGCGAAAATGGAACGCGCCGTCGCGCGCGTCGGGATCGCCGGTCGGATCGCCCCAGGCGTCGTTGATCTTCGTGGCGACCTCGCGCGGAAGATCGGACAACAGCCGCCCATAGACGTCGAGCGGCAAACGCGCCGCTTCCACGCCCGCTGCGAGCGCATCAAGAAGCGCCCGCGATGTCTGCGGCACTTCGTTGATGCCGTAGCCCGCCGCCGCGAGATCGGTGAGCAGGGCAAGCACGCTCGTCGGCACGTCGAGGCCGACCGCGTAGCCGGCGCGGCCCGGGGCGGCCGGATAATCGGGCATCAGCACCGCGACGCGGCGCCGCGCGCGCGGCGTCGTTCGCAACCGCACGAGCGCCGCAACGCGATCGGCAACAGCCGCGATGCAATCGGGCTCCGGGCGGTTGGTGAGCGCGGTGAACGCAAGCCCGTCATGCGCCGGCAACGGGTCTTTGAACGCAATCGCGCCGCCGAGGACGCGTCCGTCGAGTTCCGGCAACACCACATGCATGGCGAGATCGGCGGCACCGAGCCCGCGCGCATTGTCCTGCCAAGCGGCGCGCCGCGTCGTGGCGATCACCGCCTGCAGCACCGGCACGTCCGGCCCGTCGAGCGGCGTCGCTTCGCCCGGCTCGCCGGCCGCGGCGAACGCGGTCGTCGTGACGACCGCTGCCGGGTTGAGGCGGGCGAGCGCGTCGCGCACGAACGCGGCAGCGTCGGCATCCTTCAGGCTCGTGACGACGAGCGGCGCCGGCGCGAGCCCGCGCGCGGTCAAAGCATTGCATAACTCATCGATCGCGGCAGTATCGGCGGCGAGCAGGAGCGCCCGGTAGAACACGATCGGAATGATCGGCCGATCGGCGGCGACGCTCACGAGTCGCTCGACATCGACCGCGCCCTCGCCCGGCAGATAACCGGCGCAGCGTGGCACCGGCTGCGGCGCAGGCACGTCGAGAGGCGCGCCGGCATGGCCGGCGAGGCGGCGCAGCAGCTTGCGCAGATTCTCGCGGCCGCCCTCGCGGAAGTACGTGAGCAACGCCGCAAGCTCGTCCGCCGGCAACGTCGAGGCGTCGGCGAGCCGCGGATCGTCGCGGTCTTCGCCCGGCAGCAGCGCGAGCTGGATGCCATTGGCGCGCGCGCAGGCGGAAAGCTCATCGATGCCATAGCGCCACCAATCGAGCCCACCGATGAGGCGCACCACGATCACCTTGGCATGGCGGCCGACGCGGTCGATCCAGAGATCGACCGACATCGGATGGCGCAAATCGCGCAGGTGCGCGAACCGCACGCTCGGCAGCGCCTCGCGCTCGACCGCCCACGCCGCGGCGAGCGCGGCGAGATCGCTGTCGGCAAACGACAGCACCGCGATATCGCCGGCGGGCTGATTGAGATCGACCGGCGTGACGATCTCGTCGAGCGACGTGCCGGTGGTGGCGAGGAGATGCATCGCTTAGCCAAGCAGACCGCGGGCGACGCCGTCGCGATCGAGCCCCTTGAGCCCGATGACGACGAGCTGGCCCTGCCGCGGATCGGTCACGCCCCACGGACGATCATAATGATGAGTGACGCGCGCGCCGACCGCCTGGACCAAGAGCCGCATCTGTTTGCCGGCCACGGCAACGAAGCCCTTCACCCGCAGCACGTTATGCCGATCGGCTACCTCCGCAATGCGCGAGGCGAGCGCTGCCGGCTCGGCGATCTCCGGCAGCGGCACGACAAAACTGTCGAAGTCGTCGTGATCGTGATCGAGCTCGTCGTCGTGATGCGTGCGCCGGTTTTCGATATCGGCCTCGGTGCCGACGCCAAGACCGAGCAGCGCGGCCGGATCGACTTTGCCGCCCGCGACGGTGACGATCTTCACGGCACGGGGCAGCGCGCCTTTCACCGCCGCCAGCGCCCGCTCAAGCTCGACATTGTCGACGAGGTCGCGCTTGTTGAGCACGACGAGATCGGCACAGGCGATCTGGTCCTCGAACACCTCCTCCACCGGATCGTCATGGTCGAGCGATTGGTCGGCGGCGCGCTGCTCCGCGAGCGCCGCGAGATCGGCGGCAACGCGGCCGTCGGCGAGCGCCGCGCCATCCACCACCGCGACGACGCCATCGACCGTGACGCGGCTGCGGATCGCCGGCCAGTGGAACGCTTGCACCAGCGGCTTCGGCAGCGCGAGGCCCGAGGTCTCGATCACGATGTGCTCGACCGCCGGCTGCCGCGCCAAAATCTGATCGAGCGCCGGCACGAACTCGTCGGCGACCGTGCAGCAGAGGCAACCGTTGGCAAGTTCGACGATGTTCTCTTCCGGGCACGCGTCGTCGCCGCAGCCCTTGAGAATCTCGCCGTCGATGCCGACGTCGCCGAACTCGTTGACGATGACGGCGAGCCGCCGGCCCTGTGCGTTCGCCAGCACATGACGGATGAGCGTCGTCTTGCCGGCGCCGAGAAAGCCGGTGACGATCGTGCACGGGACGCGGTCAAGCGATGCGGTCATCGGTCTCTCCGGCAAAGTCGAAGGGCGGGGTGCGCGCGACAAGGCCGCGCTTCAAGGGTTCAGGGCGGCCGCGCCACGGCATCAGGCCGTCGGGAGACCGGGCAAAGAGTCTTGCGCCGTCGATGAGCGCGGGCGCAGCGGTGTCGGGATCGAGGTCGCCGAACACATAAGTCCAGGCGCCGTTGCGCCGCATCGCAGCGCTGAGCCCGCGATTGCAGTTCGCAAGGCAGCGCACGCGCCGCACGGCGATGCCGGTGCCGTCGGCCGCGCGCGCGGTCGCATCGGCCAGCACCGCGCCGGGCACCGGCACGAGATCGAGCGGCCGCCCGCCACGGCAGGTGATGCAGACGTAGATCGTGACCGCACGCTCAGGCGCGGTCGCGGCGTCGCATCGACTATCCGAAATGATGTCCGTCACGGTCACCCGTCCGCCCAAAAAGGTCCTCGGGTGCCTCGGCGGCCGCAAGCGCGACCGCCCATCGCTACGGCCGAGGCACCCCGCCGGCCAACGCGCGGATCGACGGCAGGTCTCCTGGCTCGCGGGTCCTTGCCCGTCACCGCCTTCCCGGGATCAACCCAGTGGCCTGGTGGGGGCTCGCCGCTTACAGTTGCGGGGGCAGCCGCGGCATTGGACACAAAGTCCGCACCGCATTCCCTTTTGGCTTTCTTGCGAAAGACCGTCGGTCGCCCTCACTTAACGGTCGCCGGGCGCCTGTTGTCAATGTAGTCAGGGTCGAAACTTGTTTGCGGCGTCCTTTCGGGGCTTGCGCGCCGCGCTCCCGCCTTGGAATGCCCCGCATATGATTCGCCTGCGGAAGTGTCGGGTCGCATGTCGTATTCAAAACTCACGCTCGTCATCGGTGGCGCGCGGTCGGGCAAGAGCCGCTATGCCGAAAGCTTGATCTCGGAACTGCCGCCGCCGTGGGTCTATGTGGCGACGGCCGAGGCCGGCGATGATGAAATGACGGAGCGCATCGTCGCGCATCGCGCGCGGCGCGGGACGCCATGGCAAACGATCGAGGCGCCGCACGACCTCGCTGCGGCGCTCGATGCGGCAACGGGCACAGCACTCGTCGACTGCATGACGCTGTGGCTCAGCAATCGCATGCTCGCCGGCGCCGATCTCGAGCAGGAATTCGCGCGGCTCGATGATGTGCTTTCCCGCCGCAGCGACGCGACGGTGCTGGTCACCAACGAAGTCGGTTCCGGCATCGTGCCTGACAACGCGCTGGCGCGACAATTTCGCGACGAGCAGGGCCGCCTCAACCAGCGCCTCGCCGCGCGCGCCGATCGTGTCGTGCTGGTGGTCGCCGGCCTGCCGCTGATTGTGAAGGGCTAAGCGCGTCCCACTACACAGCGGACGACCGCGCCTTGCGCATCTCGATGGCGGCGGCGCGCACGGCCTTGATGATGTTCTGGTAGCCGGTACAGCGGCACAAGTTCGACGCCAGCACGTCGAGCAGGTCCTCATCGCCGATGTCGGGCTCGCGTTCCAGCACGTTGACCGCGAGCATCAGGAAGCCCGGCGTGCAGAAGCCGCATTGTAAGCCGTGGTGATCGATGAAGGCCTGCTGGATCGGATGCAGCACATCGCCCTTCGCGAGCCCTTCGACGGTGCGAATCTTTCGCCCGTTCGCCTGGATCGCGAACATCAGGCAGGAGCGCATGGCCTCGTCGTCGATGATGACCGTGCAGGCGCCGCAGATGCCGTGCTCGCAGCCGATGTGGGTGCCGGTCTGGCCGCAATCATCGCGGATCGCGTCGACGAGCGTGCGCCGCGGCTCGACCCGGATCGGATAATCGCGGCCGTTGATGTTGAGGGTGATGTCGACTTTTTCGGTCATGGGTGACTGTCGACCTCCGCACCGTCATTCCGGGGCGCGACGCAGTCGCGAGCCCGGAATCCATACCCCCGGGCAGTGATTATGGATTCCGGGTTCGGCCTTTCAGGCCGCCCCGGAATGACTGGAAGGGAAAACCGCATCACGCGCCCTTCGGCAGGAACTTCGCGAACTTCGCGCGGATGCGGGCGTCGAGCTCCTTGCTGGAGCGCGCTTCGATCGGGAAGGTGTCGCGGCGCGACCACGGCTTGCACGCATCGATGACGACGCGGGCGTTGCGCGGGTCTTCATGGCTGTAGGCCATGGGGTCGAGCGTCGTGCTCCAGCAGCCGCGCAGCACGTCGATGTCCTCGCGCGGATCGAACCGCGTGCACATCGCCCAAATCACTTCGTTCATGTCGGCCGGATCGATGTCGTCGTCGACCACGATCACCCAGCGGTTGGCGTAGGCGCCGGCATGGCATTGCGAGGCGATCAGGCCCGCCTGCTTGGAGTGCCCGCCGTACATCTGCTTGATCGCGACCGTGAGCCACAGCCGGCTGCCGCCGGCTTCATGCGACCACACGCCCTTCACCTCGGGAATGCCCGCCGCTTCGAGCTGATTCCAGACGGCGCCGCAGCGATAGGTGCCGCGGTAGAAGGTGTCGTCGTTCGGCGGCATGCCGGGCACCGCGCCGAGCAGCACCGGATCGTCGCGATGCCAGAACGTCTCGATGCGGATCGCCGGTTCGCGCTTCTTGCCGCCGGCGTAATAGCCGGTCCACTCGCCGAGCGGGCCTTCGTCGACGAGGTCGTCGGGATAGACGAAGCCCTCGAACGCGATCTCGGCATGCGCCGGGATCGGCAGGCCGGTCTTCGGGCCGGCAAACACCTCGACCGGCTCGCCGAGCAGCCGGCCGGCGGCATCGTATTCGTTCTTGCCGTAGGGGATCTCGATGCCCGCCACCATGAACAGCGCCGGATGCATGCCGCACACCACCGCGATCGGGCACGGCTTTCCGAGCTCGTGCCAGCGCCGCATGATCAGATTGCCGTGCTTGCCCTTCGACGTCATGATCGAAGCGACGTTCCTGCCCTGCGCCTGCACGCGGTAGGCGCCGTAGTTGATCCATCCCGTGTCGGGATGCTGCATGATGACCATGCAGCCGGTGCCGATGTAGCGGCCGCCGTCGTGCTCGTGCCACTTCGGCGTCGGGATCTTCAGGATGTCGATGTCGCTCCCGGTGGCGACGTTCTCCATCAGCGGCCCGCCGCTCACCGTGACCGGCGGAATGGTCTGCGGGTCCTTCATGTAATTGCGCCAGTAGCGCACGAGGTCCATCTCGCTCGTCTCCGCCGGCATGCCGAGCGTGAGATTGATGCGCCGCACCGAGGTGAGGATGTTGGCGACGACGCGATGGCGCGGCGGGAAGCCGGGAATGTCCTCGAACATCACCGCCGGCGCGCCCATGGTGCGTTGGTAGATATCGACGATGCCGCCGATCTCTTCCTCGTGACCCGCGCCGGTCACGGTCACGAGCTCGCCGGCCTCCTGCATGGCGGCGAGCCAGGCGCGCAAATCCTGCTTCGAAGCGTTGCGTGATGCTGCGCGGGGACGCGACTCGAGGGTGGTTTGCATGCGCAGCTCCAAAGGCGAACGACGTACGAACGAGGGACGACCACGGCGGCAGCCCGTGAGGCCTCACCGTGCCGGCCGTCGTCGATAAGGAATTTTTTCAATTAATGGAACTGACCGGCGCTCGTCAACTCGCCCGCATCGCCCACGGGAAGTGGAACGAGATCGCCCGATCCGCGTTTGCGCTGCGGAAGGCGAGGGACGCGTGCGTGTAATGGGGAAATCAGAACAGTATCGGCGCTTCGCCGAATCATGCCTGACGATGGCGAACACGACGCAAGACCAGCAAACCCGCGCCCTCTTTATGCAGATGGCGCAGGTTTGGTTCCGTCTTGCAGAAGAACATAAAGAAGGCGCGGACGACGCCGTTCAGAATGGCAACGTCTAATCCCCGCTTGTGCCCTCGCTCGTTCCACCGTCCGCCACCTTACGGGCCGGCAGCTCCGGTTTGGCTGATCGCCTGTCGACTTCGTCGGCAAGCTGGCGCCACGTCTTTGCCATCACGCTCAGGATCTGGCGCTCTTCCTCGGATTTGGCACGGCCTGCAAGGCGCTCGCAGTCGTGGGCGAATTCACGATATCGGGTCGGGTTCATGCCGAGGAAACAATTGTGGCAATGGAACCGTTCCTGACGCTCGGCGCAGACCAGTCAGAATGGAACTTGTCGACGCAAGTTCCCGTAAGTCCGCCTGCCGACAGTCGAGCGCCCGACTTACGCCAAACTGACCCTTCGCTTCGTCATGGCCGGGCTTGTCCCGGCCATCCACGCCTTACTTGCGCAAATGCCGAAGCCAAGACGTGGATGCCCGCGACAAGCGCGGGCATGACGAGTCAGTGATTCCGTCTTGATCTTACTTATTCTCGCGAGGCGAGGATGGCCTTCAGCCGCTGCGGCGTGATCGGCAGTTCGGTGATGGCGCCCGGCATGCCGATCGCATCTTCGACCGCATTGGCGATCGCCGCGCCGACGGCGGTGATGCCGCTCTCGCCCGCGCCCTTGATGCCGAGCGCATTGCGGTTGGCCGGAAAATCCTCGGTGAGGACGATCTCCATCGGCGGCGCCTCCTGCGCGGTCGGCATCAGATAGTCCGCGAGCGTCAGGTTGAGCGGGTCGCCGCGCTCGCTGTAGCGGAACTCCTCGTAGAGCGCGCCGCCAAGCCCCTGCATGAAACCGCCGGCGACCTGTCCCTTTACCAGCATCGGGTTGATCGCGCGCCCGACGTCGTAACCAATGACGTAACGCAGCACCTCGACGCCGCCGGTGTCGCGGTCGACCTTCACCACCGCGACATGGCTGCCGTAGGGGTAGACTTGGTGGTCGGTGTGGTGCCAGCCTTCGGCGGAGAGGCCCGGCGTGCGACCATTGCGCGCCGGAGAGGACGGCGCGAGCGCGGTCGCCACCTCGGCCAGCGGCATCGAGGCGCCGCCGTCGCGCCGCATCACGATGCCGTCGACGATGTCGAGATCGCCGGGCGCGGCCTGCATGAGCTGCCCCGCCATGTCGAGCGCCTTCGCGCGCACATTGAGGGCGGCGACCCGCGTCGCCGAGGCGGTCATCACCGTGGCGCGCGACGCATGCGCGCCGAGGCCGAACTCGATCTTGTCGGTCTGCCCATGGATGACGCGCACGTGGCGGTAGTCGACGCCGATCATCTCCGCCGCGACCTGGGCCACCACCGTCTCGAACCCCTGGCCGATCGACGCGCCGCCCGTCACCACTTCGACCCGGCCGGAGGTGTCGACCGAGATGCGGACGCCGTCGGAGGGGCCAAGCCCGCTCTTCTCCACGAACATGGCGACGCCGGCGCCGACGAGTTCGCCCTTGGCGCGGCGCGCGCGCAGATCGGCCTTGAGCTCGTTCCACGAGACTTGCGCCAAAACCTTGTCGAGGAGGCCGATGTAGTCGCCGGTATCGTGCTCGAGCTCTTCGCCCAGAACTTCGAGCGGACGCGGATAGGGCATTTCGGCGGGCGCGATGGTGTTGCGCCGGCGCACCTCGACCGAATCGAGATCGAGCTCGTGCGCGATCGCCTCGACGAGGCGTTCGCGCACGAACGTCGTCTCGTAGCGGCCGGGCGCACGGTAGGTCGCCGCCGGCGTCTTGTTGGTGAGGCGGAAGTGGCCGACCGAGCGATAGGCCGGGATGCGATAAGGACCGGGAAGAATGCCGCTCGCCATCATGGCGACGCGGGTCGCGTGGGTGCGGACATAGGCGCCCTGGTCGTGCCAGAACTCGTCGTCAAGCGCGAGGATGACGCCGTTCGCGTCGACGCCGGCGCGAACCTTGTGGCGCTGCTGGCGCGAATGATTGGCCGCGAACAGATGCTCGCGGCGATCCTCGATCCATTTCACCGGGCGGCCGAGCCGCATCGCGGCCGCGCACACCAGCACGTCCTCGGGATAAAGCTCGCCGCGCACGCCGAACCCGCCGCCGACGTGCAATTCATGGATGTGGATCGACGACGGTGGCCGCCGCAGCAAGAGCGACAGCAGCTCGCGAATGCGGTGAGGGACTTTCGCCGCGCCGAACAGCTCGACGATGTCGCGGGACTTGTCGTGGCGGCCGATGGCGCCGCGCGTCTCGATCGGCACGCCGGAATGGCGGCCGACCACGAGATCGACGTCGACGATGCGATGGGCGCGCGCCATCATGGCGTCGATATCGCCGTAGCCTTGGCGCACGATCGCCGCTTCGGTCCCGTGCCCGGTTGAGAATTCGGCCGGCTCCGCATCGGCATCGAGCAGCACCGGCAATTCCTCGATCTCGATCGCGACGAGATCGGCGGCATCCTCGGCGATGTAGGGATCGGCTGCGAACACCGCCGCGACCGGCTCGCCGACATAGCGCACGCGCTCGCGCGCCAGCACCGGCTGGCGATAGGGCTCGAGCTTCTCGATGCGGCCTTCGCGGAAATCGATTGGCGGAATGTCGGCGATGTCGGCCGCGGTCCACACTGCATGCACGCCGGGGATCGCCAGCGCCGCGCGCGAATCGATCGACATGATCCGCCCATGTGCGATCGGTGAACGCGCTATGCGCATGTGAAGCTGGTGGGGAAACGAGATATCGCCGGCAAACCGCCCGCGCCCGCGCACCAGCGGCGGGTCCTCGAGGCGCAGCACGGACTGGCCGATGTATTTGTTGTTGCCGGCGGTCATGACCACATCGTTCGCGAGACTCGAAACTTTCAGCCCGGCGCAGGAACTGCGGCCATTGCTTGACCAGCCTGACAGGCCGTTCGGCCGCCTTGCTCCCATCCCGGTTCAGGCGGCATATAGCATGACGCAGAACCGATGCAGAACCGATGCAGGACCGATAGAGGAGCGTTCGATGACCATGGCCGAGCAGAAGTCCGGATCAACGCCCGCCAAAGCCGCTAAGCCCGCTGCAAAGTCCGCGAAGGCCGCCTTCCAGTGGGACGATCCGCTGCGCTTCGACGATCTCCTCACCGAGGACGAGCGGCTGATCCGCGACACCGCGCGCGGCTTCGCCCAGGACAAGCTCGCGCCGCGCGTCATCGATGCCTTCCTGCAGGAAAAGAGCGACCGCGAGATCTTTCGCGAGATGGGCGCGCTCGGCCTCCTCGCCGTCACGCTCCCAGAGGCCTATGGCGGCGCCGAGGCGGGCTACGTCTCCTACGGCCTCGTCGCGCGCGAGGTCGAGCGCGTCGATTCCGGCTACCGCTCCATGATGAGCGTGCAGTCCTCGCTCGTGATGTATCCGATCTACACCTATGGCGACGAGACCCAGCGCAAGACCTATCTGCCGCGGCTCGCGACCGGCGAGCTCGTCGGCTGCTTCGGCCTCACCGAGCCCGACGCCGGCTCAGACCCCGCCGGCATGAAGACGCGCGCCGAAAAGGTTTCCGACGGCTATCGCCTCACCGGCACCAAGACCTGGATCTCCAACGCGCCGCTCGCCGACGTCTTCGTCATCTGGGCGAAGTCCGGCGCCCACGGCGACGACATCCGCGGCTTCATCCTGGAAAAAGGCATGAAGGGCCTCTCGGCGCCGAAGATCGGCGGCAAGCTGTCATTGCGCGCCTCGACCACCGGCGAAGTCGTCATGGACGGCGTCGTGGTGCCGGAATCGGCGCTGCTCCCCAACGTCACCGGCCTGCGCGGCCCGTTCGGCTGCCTCACCCGCGCGCGCTACGGCATCGCGCTCGGCGTCATGGGCGCCGCGGAAGACTGCTGGTATCGCGCCCGGCAATACACCCTCGACCGCAAGCAGTTCGGCCGCCCGCTTGCGGCCACCCAGCTCGTGCAGAAGAAGCTCGCCGACATGCAGACCGAGATCGCGCTCGGCCTGCAGGCCGCGCTCCGCGTCGGCCGCCTCATGGACGAGGGCACCGCGACGCCGGAGATGATCTCGCTCATCAAGCGCAACAACACCGGCAAGGCCCTCGACATCGCCCGCGCCGCCCGCGACATGCACGGCGGCAACGGCATCCAGATCGAGTACCACGTGATGCGCCACCTGATGAACCTGGAGACCGTGAACACGTACGAGGGCACGCACGACATCCACGCGCTGATCCTGGGGCGCGCACAGACGGGGCTACAGGCGTTTTCGTGAGGGTGGGATATATCGCATAACAAACGGCCGAATAGTCCCGGAACAGCGAAGGATCGAAGCCGCGACGTCAGAACGTTTGTCGAGTCAACGAGCAGTGATCACTCTCGTTGGAGAAATATAACGGGGCTCCGATTGCGTGTCCGTAAGGGTCATCAACGGAGCGGCGGACTTTTGTGACGGCTTAATCCTTCCATTGGATTTTTGCCCAGCCCAATAGCTTCGCCGTTCGGTCACCAACCGCAGCTTTATCCCACCGCCGATTCTTGATGAGCTTGGCCACTTCGATGGAAGATAATAGGCCACACGAATTATATGCCTCCGCTTTTTTTGCTGGGTCAAGGTCCTTAAGTTTGGAGTTCACTCCTGGAGGGAGCATCATTAGGTTGCCAAGATTGTGCATGTAACTCACTTCTGAGCTTTGCGGTCTGATATGCTCTACAGACCTTGAGGGCTCAACTTCCCAAATCTTATTCCACTGGTTTTCATTCAGCTTGTGACCAGCCTTCTGTGCCAAGTATTCATCATAGCGGTAAAAGAAATACCTCAATTCTTCGGTCCAACCTTCGTATGCGTTTGCCTTATTGAACCATTCGTCGACGACCGTCGCAATTGGATAATCTTTACCTATCTGAGTGAGCCGTTTCATGATTTCTGAAACAGACAATCGTTCGTTAGCAATACTCCACGCGAGTTCGGTGTAGTCGCCAACTTTGGTTCGTGCGTCCTCCCAGGTCAAACCGTAAATTCGAAATGAAACCCGCTCCCACCGCCCAAGAATTTCGGCTTCTTCTGGCGCTGAGAAATTCCGGAGTAACACCGCAATCGCGACCAGCCTTGCCTGCAGAATCTGCGTTACCGCGCGATAGCGATGGTTTGCAAGCAGCCGACCTTCCGCGGAAACGACAGCCTGGAGCCACTTCGCACAATCGATGATTTGCTTTGGCTTCGTGCCCGCAACCCCTACAAGGGTTTCCAATGATTTTTGCTCGTCAAGTGGGCGACGATGCGAGGCATCCTTGCTCGCTTTTAATGTCGCAGCAAATCGCAGCGTTTCGCTGGTGAGCCGCTGTTTTCCGATCGTTCTATAAATTTCTTGCCATATACGGTGGAGTTCTTTGACAGCTTCTTCCCGTCCCGCGTTTGCGCCGTGTTCGAAGACCAAGCCCATAAGCTGGCTCTTGAGCTTATCAATCGATGCAACATCTAGCCCGCGACTGTTGAGTACTTCAAATACCCGATATACGAGGCCTTCGTCATCAACCGTATGGAAAATTATCCACAAGCGATGTCTAATGATCCTAATTAACTCGATCAGAGAATTACCACATAGTTTCCAACTATTCAAAAAATTTTGACACTCAGTAATTGCGTCTACGATGTTCTGATCTGCGGTAGTTGCGGCCACTACGGTAGGTACGGCTCCGTCGCGGACGTAGTCGGCAAAAAAATGACTGCTGTCGTGGTTCGTTTGGAGAAGCAATAAAGTATGCTCATCATCTTTGACCAACAATTTTCCAAGTTCATCAAATAGGCCCTTCTCCTGCTTATTATTGACATCAAGAGCCTTTTGAATTGCCTTCAGCAGAATGATAATGGTCGTAAGTCGCTGTTGACCATCGACAATTTCAATAACCGAAAATTGGTCGGCGACAATCTGCTGCTTCTCCGCCTTTCTAGACAGACCAACAAATGTCGCCATGAAATGGTCTTCATCAGACTTCTTAACCCTTTTTATATCTCCGAAAAGATCGGTTCTTTGTTTTGTTCGCCATGCATACGCCCGCTGATATTCGGGAACGCGAAACAGGCGTCCGTGTAAAAAGCTATCCAACTTGAACAACTGAGGTTGGATTTCCATGGCGATCTCCCCAGCTAGGCGGAGCATGGCGTGTGCCGTCATCGACAACAGCCCGCGATTGATTGTAGCATTTGCGCGAATTGTTTCGAATATGCCTCGCAAGGTTGTGCCTCTAAAAAATCGGCTCCGATCTGAGAAGGTCGCAGCCACTTAGAGCAGTTGGGTTGGGGGGTGGAGTTAGTTCTGCGTCTTGCCCATGATCGCCCTTCCGCCGTCGGCCGGCGGTCCTTGCTCGATCTTCCAGTTGCTTTGTCCAAGGTGCTCGACGATCGCGCCGGCGACGCGTTGTTGCTCGTCTTCGGTGAGCGAGCGTCGCATGCCGCGAATCAGCGCCAAGCCCTTGCGGAGGCCCATCATAACATCGAAGCGAAGCGTTTCGGTCTTGCCCCACATGGTTGTACCCCTCAAAAAAAATGGCTCCGACCCGAAGATCGGAGCCAACTGAGACCAGCTGGGTTGGGGGTGGGGGGTGCTGGTCCGAGAAAAACAAAATAGAACAAAGATAGAACAAATGTCAAGAGGCTTGAGGCCCAGAATGTTGCACGCTAACGGCTCGTCCTTTTTCGATTTGTCATGCTCCGCGAAAGCGGAGAATCCAGTAACCCCCAGACAATGTTAAGAAAACTGGCTGTGCCAAACGGGAAATCGCGGTGGTTACTGGATCGTCCGGTCAAGCCGGACGATGACGGAAGCGTATGGGAAAGGCATTACTAGCCCGACCGGGCGTCGGGCAATTTGGGCTTCGCCATGCGGACCTCGCGAAAGTCGGCCATTCGCTGGCTCCCTGGCCTGAAGCCATTCGACGACGTCCATTGCGTCGATAGGAAAATAATGATATCAAAGAGGCCTCTTCCTATTGATGGAATGGAGGCGAACATCATGGCTGCTGACCACGCGCAAACTTCGGGTCTCGCCCGCGCTTTCGCTGATCGCGCGCGTCCGTTCGCTGTTCGGCCGGGCAGGGAAGGGGCGGCAGGTCTTTGATGCGGTTCGGCAAATCGGCGCGGGGATCGCCCGGAAGGGCCAAAAAATGGACTTTCCCTGTTATTTTCCCTGTTCTCAGGGAAAACCGGCCCACCGGAGGAGGGCGGTTTTGGCAAAAACTGAAGCTATTACAATAAGTTATAGGTCGCACGAAGTGCTGCGAAGACTACCCCCGCGGCAAGGCACGCCGATGAGCAGTGCTGTCCGCATAAGGCGCGGCGCCTCGGGCGCGTGCTCCCCCTTGCGGCGGGGCGCGCGCTCCCCTCCCGCTTGTGGAGAGGGGTCGGGGGTGGGGGTCGGGCGATGTGGCACGTCGGTACCCCAACCTCGCGACCCCCCACCCCGACCCTCCCCCACAAGGGGGGAGGGAGAATGCGACGGACGTGCGCTCGCGAAAGCGGACCGAACCGACGTACAGGGCCAAGCAAAGACATCCCGCTCGGTCTGCGTGATGCCGCAACTCTCGCCGACACTCGACGGAAATTTACTGGTTGGCCGGTTCGACGGCGGCGGTGGCCATGTATTTCGAATAGAAATAAGCGAACCGCTCGCGCCACATTCCGACGAACGCCGCCGATGTCAGCTTTTCCACCGACTTCGACGCGTGTTTGACGGCCGGAAGGGTGTTGCGCCAGATCGCGCGTTTGCACCACTTTTCGCCTTTCTCCACGCCTTCGTCGGTGGCGCACATGGATTTCCAGGCGATGCGATCCGGTTGGCTGAAGTGCTCGGCGGCGCCTTCCCAGCCTTGTTGATGGATCAAGTAAAGATCGCTCAAGGTCGGCTTCCTGTGCGTCACCCACTCGAACAGAATGCCTTCGGTGATGAGCTTGTAGGCGGCCGCAACGGCATTATCGCGGGGATTGCGAATCCGCCCGGAGCCGAATTTATCGAACTCGGATTGGCTCAGTTGGAACAGGCCGATATACGACCCGGTGCGCTGCTTGGGGTTGAAACCCAACTCGATCTTGGCAACCGCTTTCATGAAATTGAAATCGAGGCCGAAAGCGTCGGCAGCGCGCTTGATCTCCTCGACCGGCGTTCCGGGCGGGATGTCCTTGAGTGAATTCAAGACAATATCTGCCGGCTTCTCGGTGGGCGGCAGTTCGGACCAGGCGTAATAGATGAGATACCGGAAATCCTGCGTCGCCGGCGCCGCACTGGGCGCCGAGACAGCCGGCGCGCCTTCACTCTCGGCTGCGCCAACCTGATGGATCCCCGTGAACGTCAGGGCACCCACGATGCAGATGGCCTGCAAGGCTTTCATCGTCCCCAGTCCCGCGGCACGATCCCTAAAGAACGCTATACCACGCTAAACCATGTTCCCCGTCGTCCAAGGCGCGTCGTCCACACGCTAGCTGTTTTTACAGCCGCAAGAGAGGTAACGGACTGCGGTGTCGATACTGATCCGGGAGGTCATCGATGGAGGGCCCCCCGGCTTCGTCTCGTCTGACTGTCTATAGGTACGATTCGGTTAACCCTTCGGCCCCGTCGAGGGAGAATGCGACGCCTGTGAGGGAGAAAGCGCGGCCAAGTCTAAGGGAGAATGCGGCGCTTGACTGATGTAGGGTCGGGCGCGTGCGAGGGTAAGGCGAGGGTGAAACGAGGGCGGCCGATGGCGAGACTTCCCCGGCGAGAGTTTGTTCGGCTTGCCGCCGCGGCTGCGGCGGTGCCGGCGCTGCCGCGCCTCGCCGCGGCGCAAGCCTATCCGACGCGGATGGTTCGGATCGTGGTCGGGTTTGCGGCGGGCGGCGGGGTCGACATCACCGCGCGGCTCATCGGGCAGTGGCTCTCGGAGCGGTTGGGGCAATCCTTCGTCGTCGAGAACCGGCCGGGCGCCGACGGCAACCTCGGCACCGAGGCGGTGATCAACGCGCCGCCCGACGGCTACACGCTTCTTCTCGCGACCGTGCCCAACGCGGTCAACGCGACGCTCTATCCGAAGCTCAATTTCAATTTCATGCGCGACACGGCGCCGGTCGCGGGCGTCATCCGCGTGCCGATGGTGGTGCTCATCCATCCGTCGGTGCCGGCGAAGACCATCCCCGAATTCATCACCTACGCCAAGGCCAATCCGGGCAGGATCAACATGGCGTCGGCCGGCACGGGCAGCGCGCCGCACATGGCGGGCGAGTTGTTCAAGACCATGGCCGATGTCGACCTCGTTCACGTGCCCTATCGCGGTCAGGGTCCGGCGCTGACCGATCTCCTCGGCGGCCAGGTGCAGATCTCGTTCGCAACCGCGCCCGGCACCGCGGACTACATCAGGACCGGCAAGCTGCGCGCGCTCGCGGTGACGACCGCCTCGCGTGCCGACGTGCTGCGCGAGCTGCCGACGGTCGGGAGTTTCCTGCCGGGCTACGAGGCGAGCCAGTGGTACGGCCTCGTCGCGCCGAAGCGAACGCCGCCCGACGCCATCGATGCGCTCAACCGGGCGGTCAACGCCGCGTTCGCCGACGCGAAGATGTCGGCGCGCTTCACCGAGATCGCCGGCGAGCCGCTCGCAGGCTCGCCCGCCGACCTCGGCCGCCTCGTCGCCGACGAGACCGAGAAGTGGGCGAAGGTCGTCAAGTTCGTCGGCATCAAGCTGGAGTGATTGCGTCCTCGGCGCCGAGATGGAGAGTGAGCGGCAGGGCAGGGGTACGAGGACGGTGATGGGGTCGAAGCGGCTGGCGTTGCGTCTTGCGGCGATGATTCTCGTCGTTTCAATCCTCGGCCTTCCGATCGATGATCTTGCGAGCTATGGCCTCGCGGTCGCAGCGGCGCTTGCGATCTTCACCGGATCGATGGCGACGCGGCCGCTGCGGTGGATTGCGGCGGGAGTCCTCGCGGCAGCCGTCGTTGCGGCGCATCTCCTGTGGCCATCGCCGCGCATCGAGGAAGGCGACAACGCCTTCGGGCCCGGTCCGCGCATCGCCGAAACATCGGGCCTGCCCGCCGATGTGCTGGCGGTGATGTCGGCGCAATTCGATGCCGAGTATCCGCCGGAAAAGCGCTGCGCCGAGCCGCGGCGCGGATGCTGGCGGCCGGATCGCACCGCCGCTGAGGACGGCTTCGCCTTCGCCGCGGACGGCATCTATCAGCATCCGGCCTATTCTCGCCGCGTCGCCGGCATCGAGTTTTCCGATCCCGCCTTCCTGCGGCTCGGCTTCCTCAACGACTACATCTACGGCTGGTCGGACGACATCAGCGACATCAATCGCTTCGTGCGCGACCGCCATTCGCTCAACCTGTTCGACCGCTATCGCGTCGTCTTCCCGCTGTTCGTGATGTACCGGTTCCCCGCGGACTTCGCCGGCAGCACGCTGTGCTGGCGCGGCACTTTGCTGTGGGAGGGGGCCGGCGAGCATTTCGAGACGATGACCAACGCCGAGCGGCGCTGCCGCGTCATCGCGCCCGAGGATGCGGGGCGGCGCATCTACGCCGTCTCGATCAAGCGCGATGTCCGGCTCGGCGTCACGCTTGAGCCGAGCTCGACGATCCGGCTGCGTCACGTCGTCGAGTGGGGATTCACCATCGTCGGGATGCTCGGCCTCATGATGCTGCTGGTGCGTGTCGAACCGTGCCGGCTGGCGCTGCCGGTGCTTCTCGTCGGCTTGGCGCTGCTCACCACCGTGTTCATCGATGCGCTCTTCATCGGCGGCCTGCGTCCGCTCGACGGCGGCGATGACGGCATCGCGTACGAAGGCTTCGGCCGCGCCATGGTGCGCAGCCTCGTCGCCGGCGACGTCGTTACGGCGCTCAAGGGCGTCGAGCCGGTCTATTACTTCACGCCGGGATTTCGCTACGTCCGGGCGCTGGAAATGCTGGTCTTCGGCGACACGTTCCTGCTCTACCTTTCGATGATGCTGGCGCTGCCGCTGATGGCACTCGCGCTGTTCCGGCGGTTTCTCTCGCCGGCCTGGGCGCTGGTGATGGTGCTCGGCTTCACCGCGACGCCGGTCGGCGCGCTGTTCGGATCGAGCCTGTTCGAATACGTGCTGTGGGCCTCGCGCGGCTTTGCCGATCCGTTCGCGTTCGCGCTGCTGCTCGCCGCCGTACTGCTGCTGATCCCGCTGCGGCCAAGCCTTGACGCACCCGCGTCGTCGCGCATCTTCGCGGCCGGCCTCCTGTTCGCGGCGGCGGCGTTCTGCCGGCCGAACCTCGTGCTCGCCGCCGGCGCGATGGTCGCGGGCGGCGCCGCGATCTTTCTCGCGCGGCGGCAGTGGCGCGACGCCGCGGCGCTCGTCGCAGGGTTTGCGGCGCTCGTGGTGTCGCCGCTCCACAATTACGTGTTCGGCCACGTCCTGGTGCTGTTCAGCGACAACGTGAACCAGCCGCAGACGTTGTTGATGTCGCCGCTCGACTACGCCAAGGCGGCCTATGAAATCGCGACGCTCCAGTTCGGCGGCGAACACGTGCGCGGCGCGCTGGCGCAGCTCGACCGTTGGCTCTCCGGCCCGCAGGAACTCGCCGTGATGATCCCGCTCCACGCCTTTGCGGTGGCGCTCCTCGTGCGCGTCGGCGTGTTCGGCCGCCGCTTCGATCCCTGGCTCCGCCTCCTCGCGCTCGCGACCTCGCTTCAGCACGCCATCGGCGCGACCTACGTCAATTACGCGCGCTACAATCTCGGAACTTGGTTCCTGACCGCGACGGTCGCCGCGGCATGGCTGCAAGGCGAGGGCGTGACGCTGCTCCGCCGCGGTTTACCCGGCCTCGCCGCGGCCTGGGACCGCAATCCGCGGCTCGTCCGCCTCGGCGCGGCGATCTCCACCTGGGCCGATTGGTTCGGCCTCGGCGGCGTGGAACCGCACACTCGTGATGACCACCCGTCCGCCGGCTATGGTAAGACCTTCGCGAGGGTAGGGCCGGCGCAGACCGCGGGCGGCGCCGGCGTTTAGATCGCGCTCAGGATCACTTTTTTAAGTTCGCATGGACCAGTTGACCGCCGCCGTCGAGACCTTGCCGCAGTCCTCCGTTTCGGCCGCCACCGAGGCGGCGCCGGAGCTGAGCGTGGTCGTGCCGACCTATAACGAGCGCCCCAACATTCCGCTCATGGTCGACCTCCTGCGGCGCACGCTCGCCGGCGTGAACTGGGAGGTCATCTTCGTCGATGACAATTCGCCGGACGGCACCGCCGCCGCAGTCCGCGCCATCGGCGAACAGGACCGGCGCGTGCGCTGCATCCGCCGCGTCGGCCGGCGCGGCCTTGCCGGCGCCTGTCTCGAGGGCATGCTGGCGAGCCAGGCGCGCTATGTCGGGGTGCTCGACGCCGACCTCCAGCACGACGAGACGCTGCTGCCGGCGATGCTGCAGAACCTGCGCGACGGCCGCGCCGATCTCGTGGTGGCGAGCCGCCACGTCGACAAGGGCTCCGACGAAGGGCTGTCGGGGCTGCGCTCGCGCATCAGCCGGTTCGGCAGCGCACTGGCGCGGCGCCTGCTGCAGGTGACGCTCACCGATCCGATGAGCGGCTTCTTCATGCTGCGCCGGGACGTGGTCGAGGAGATCGCCCCCTCGCTGTCGAGCCAGGGCTTCAAGATCCTTCTCGACATCGTCGTGACCGACAACAAGCTCAAGATCGTCGAGCTTCCTTATGTCTTCCGCGCGCGCCAGCACGGCGAGAGCAAGCTCGACGCCCAGATCCTGCTCGACTTCGCCGCCCTCTTGATCGCGAAGCTCACCAATGACGCGGTGTCGTTCCGCTTCCTGATGTTCTGCTTCGTCGGCCTCACCGGCGTCGTCGTCCATATGGCCGCGCTCGAAATCGCGATCCTGGGGTTCGCCCTGCGCTTCGCCGTTGCCCAGACGGTCGCCACCATCATCGCCATCACCTGGAATTTCACCGTCAACAACCTCGTGACCTACCGCGACCAGCGACTCGCCGGCTGGCGGTTCGTCACCGGCCTGATTCGGTTCCAGCTCGTCTGCGCGGTCGGCGCCATTTCCAACATCGGGGCGGCAAGCTGGATCTACGGCTTCCACACCAGCTGGTGGCTCGCGGGCCTCGGCGGCGCGCTGATGGGCGCGGTCTGGAACTATGTCGTCAGCGCCGCGTTCGTCTGGCGCGCCCGCTGAGCGGTTAGCTTGCCCGAAAACCGGCGCATTCACGGATTCAGTTGATGACGTGTCGCGCCCTGTTTGGCGCGCGCGCATTTTGTGAAATGGTGTTCTCCGTCGGGCCGTCCGGTAGCGGCGGCCGCAGCCAAAGGTGAGCCGCATGTGCCGCTGGATCGCCTATCGCGGCGAGAACATCGCGCTGGAGCATTACGTCACCTCGCCCGCGCACTCGCTGGTGGCGCAGAGCATCAAGGCGCTGGAATCGACCGCGAGCACCAACGGCGACGGCTTCGGCCTCGGCTGGTATGGCGAGCATCCCGAGCCGGGGCTCTACCGCGAGGTGCGGCCGGCCTGGTCGGACGAGAACCTGCGCTATCTCTGCCGGCACATCCATTCGCACCTGTTCTTCGCCCACGTGCGCGCCTCGACCGGCACGCCGGTGACGCGGCCGAACTGCCACCCGTTCGCCTCCGGCAACTGGATGTTCATGCACAACGGCGTGGTCGGCCAATGGTCGCGGGTGCGGCGCCGGGTCGAAGCCTTGATCCCGGACGAGCTTTACGCTTCGCGCGTCGGCACCACCGATTCCGAGGCGGTGTTCCTCGCGCTCGTCGGCGCCGGTCTCGATCGCGATCCGGTCGGGGCGACAACGCGCGTGGTCGCGGAGCTGACCGCGATCGTCAACGAAGAGCGCGAGCCGCTGCGCTTCACCGCAGCACTCGCCGACGGCCGCAACCTCTACGCGTTCCGCTATTCGGTGAATGAGAAAGCCAACACGCTCTATTACCACGCGTCCGGCGGCGACGCGGTGATCGTCTCCGAGCCGCTCGACCACGACCGCAAACGCTGGACGCCGGTCCCGCCGGGCCGCGTCGTCATCGCGCGCAGCGGCCACCCCGTCGAAGTCGTGCCCTTCCTCGACGACCTGCAAGTCGCCGCCGAGTAATCCCGACGAGTTCCTGCGGCGCTCGCGCGATGGTTGAGCGAGCGCATGCGGCGCGGCCGCGTGGGGCACGCCGACTAATCCTATTGTGACAAAATAGTGCCGATCACGCTTGGGCGCGGCAGGTTCGGATTCCGAACCTTTATGATTGCATGCTATAGTTGTAACTTGAAAATGCGTTTTGGGGTAGCGATGGCTTTGAGTGATGCTGATCTCGTCAACGCTTTGGCAAAGGCAGGCACGAGCGGGTTATCCAGGACCAGTTTGGCAAAAAGCCTCTCGGCCGTATCTGAGAGCAAGGCGCTCGCTTCTGCGTTGACCAAGCTGAAAGCACGGGGAGCAATTCGCGGCCCGTTCCGCATGGGACGGTCTGATCTCTACTTCGACGCGAAGGCAGCTCCCACGCGAGAGCAAATGGAATCCCGTATCGAGGATTTGCTCCGGCGTGCCGGAACGCGAGTCACCACCAAGTCCACCTTAGAACAGGGGATGAGAGGCGCTCCGAAGTCGCTCTTCAAGGACGCACTGAGCGCCCTCAAGAGCGAAGGCCGAGTCCTGGAACTACGTAATGCAAGACGCAGCCCCCTATACGTCCACCGCGACGCAGTTTTAGACCAGTTGCGGCCGGCAGACGGGAATGAGGATGATCGCAAGCCTCAACCGCCAACAGGGATGCCTCGACCCGCGTCCATAACGCTTGAAGACGTGCGTCCCGTCTATCTCACGGTTAAGGCGGAACAAGGCGGCATCAGCGCTGTCAAGATTTACGACGTCTGGAATAAACTCAAAGTCTCCAAGGAAGAACTGCACGCCGTGCTGTTGCGCGAGGCTCAACGCGGACGCGTGAGCTTGCATGCAGCATCCACCGTAAACTTCCCCCGGGAGGTGATGGAAGCCGGGATCAGGGTGGACGGCGAATCCCAACCGTACGTGACTTTTGTTTTGCGTGACTGAGCCATGAGCGACGTGTTCACCTCTTTGCCGATCAACCCCTTTGAGGCCGATGTCATCAGAGAGCCACGTGAAGTGACCTATTCGGTGGAAGGTCTCAACGACGCCCCTTTGAAATACCTGATTGCTAAATTTGAGGAACTGACCGCTGGCGCATTGCCGAGGGCAGCTATTCGCTCGCCAAAAGCTCAACTCGTTGTCTCTCCTGAGGCAGGCTATGGCAAGTCCCACTTGCTCGGAAGGCTGTTTCAAGCTCTCGGACCGAAGGCCACTCAGATTTACCTTCTTCCTTTCCAATCTCCTGAAAGGGCCTGGCAATCAATTCTGTTGGCCACCGTTCAAGAGTTGGACCGCCGCAGCCAACATGAGCAGCGCGAGGAAACCCAGCTTGATGCATTCGCGATGGGAGTCCTGGCCCACATCGCCGCCGACTTCATGGTCCAGGGCGGAGTGAATGACCACGATCAGCTGAAGCGGGAAATCGAGTATCTGCGGAATCATCCCTTGAGCTTTCTTGGCGGCGACCAGCGGAACAGCGGATTGGTTGACTGGCTGAAAGCCCGCATCAACACACGCCGAGATTTGACAAAGTTGGCAGATCTTTTGAGGCAGCGGGGTCTCGACCTTCACGGCCGCGAGAAGGCATGGCTGCAGGTGCTCGCTGCCTACGCTTTTTCCGAAAGGGGCAGCGTGGAGCGAGACGCGGCGCTCACGTGGATTCGGAGCGATCCATTGGACGGTGACGAAGCGGCTGCGTTGGGGTTGAGCGCGGGCGACAATGATGGGGCGGCTGACACAACAGCCTTGGAAATCAACGAATTGTGCTTTCGCCGACTCCATGGCCTGTGTGCTTTATCATCCTATTACAGACCATTCTTGTTTTGCTTTGATCAAACGGAGGTCTATGGGAGTGCGAAGGCCCTGGCAGAGTCCCTAGGTAATTGCATCTCGCGCCTTCACGCCGATCTGCCTAACCAGCTTACAATTGTAACGACAAACGCAACCAACTGGACGGTCGATATTCGTCCCAATATGAAGTCGGCCGATCAAGGTCGCTTTTCGAACGAAATCCTTCTCGAAGGCATTGATCAAAACCAATCACGGCGGCTCATTGCTAAACGGTTGCAGGACTTCAGGTTGGGCGATGCAGTCATCAATAAGTTTGTTGAGGCGGATTGGCTTCAAACGCAATTCAAGGCGCAACCATTTATCGGCGTCCGTCATCTCTTGGCGCGAGCCGCGCGCCACTTCCGAGAACTGGGAGGCCCGCAGCCTGCGCCAAAGCCGCCAATCGATGAGGCATTCGCGACTGAAATTAACAAAGTTCGTGCCAGCCCCGCGTTGCACCAATACAATCAGGACTGCCTCATGTGGTTCACGCAGGTTCTGATCGAGGGTTTCGACGGCGTCAAAGTGACAAAGGCGGCCAACAGATATTTCTCGACTCAATGGGGTTGGAAGGACCGATCTGTCCACTTCGCCTTTGAGGGCGGCGATCATAATGGCCGATGGCGAGCGCTAGCCAGAGAAGCGGTTCAATTAGCTAAAGGTGGCAGTGGGCGCGCGGTCGTATTTCGCACACCGGACCTCAAGCCCGTGCCCGGCTTGCGGTGGGCTGCGGCTCGCGAAGTTATCGATGAGGCATGTCGAAATGGCCTGCGCATTGAGCGATTGAACTTGGACCAGGTCTGCGAGTTACACGCCGCACGCGAGTTCTACTCGAACGCGCTTCAGGGCAACGTGGAGTTCACTCCGGCGAATGTGCTGGCTTGGCTCAAGGCGCGTTTCCGGCCGTGGTTCGAGCAATACTCATCGGTGAACGCGCGCAATTCGGTCGACGCCGCCGATAATGAGCCACCGCAAAAGCCGCCGCCGACCCCGCGGCGGTTGGCGATAATGTCTTCGGGTCAAACGCCGGCGGCCAACGTTTCCCCACCGGATGTTCCCGCGGCGCCGCCGGCGCGGCTTTCCGACACCCAGCTAAAGCGCGTGCTTGACCACATGCAGGAGCGGCTGCTGGCTGACATCAATGAGGTGCTCAAGGCGCTCGGCTCGGATTCGCTCAGAGAAGCTCTCCTGGCAGACGTCGAGAGACACCCCAACCTGAAGGCCCACCCTGGACCGCAGACGATTTATCTCCAATGGCGCATCGCATAACGGTGACGCAACTCAAGTGCGCGGTGCTTGATCCGGCGTGGCGAAAGAAATGGCTCGCGGGCGAAAACCCGAGCACCTTCGTCTTCCCACCGGCGGGCAATGCAGCGGGGGTAGAAGGTATCGGCGCGGTTTATGGCACGAGATTCCACCAGGAAACCGATCGGCTGGCGAAGTGGCTAACGAGCGACTCTCAGCTTGTGGCAGCAGCAGCGATCCAGTCGCCCGACGATCTCATGCAATTCCTTTGGCGTTCATCGCTGCAAGATTTTACCGATAAGCTCTTGGAAAAGGGAAAAGGGGCTGAAGCGGTCGCTTTCACCGAGCGACTACGCAGTTATTGCAGGCGGTTAATTGACCTGAAGAGGCGACGCAAGAAGTTTGAGAATTGGCAGGATGTCTTTGTGTTTTCGGAAGCCGAAATCAAAGGCATTCACCTGCCAGTTGGCGGTACTAGCATCGAGATTGGCGCCCGCGTGGACGCAATCCGATTTCATCCGCGGTACCACCTGGAAGTCGTCGACTACAAGTTGAGTCAGGGCGCGCAGCAAAAGTCCGATCTGGTTCAACTGGCAATCTATGCGCACTTGCTGCCACTCTGGCGCCCGGGGTGCCAGTTCTGCGGGACGCTAGAATATTACCTCCCGGAGTTCATGGAGGTAAGTATATCGCGCGAGGCACTCGCCGACATTTATACTGGCCTTGTTGTTCCGGTATTGCACGAAATGTTCGATCGGGAAGCGAAAGGTGTTCCCGCGAAGTCGTCTGCTCCGACGGTCGAGGCAACTGCCGGGACACCTTCGAAGATCGAGCAAGACATCGTAAGCGCATTTGGCTCGTTTGGCCTCGGCGTTGAAGCTGTCGGAACGATCGAGGCGCCGCAGGTGACACGCATCAGGCTGAGGCCGGCGTCTGGCGTCAAGGTTTCGTCATTGGCTAATCGTGCCGAGGACCTGCAGGTCGCCCTAGCGTTGGATCAACCTCCCCTGATCAGCCCCGGCAAAGGATTTGTCGCAGTCGATGTCCCGCGCCCGGACCGACAAACGGTGCAACTGCTTAGCTATCTCAAAGGAGCAGGCAGCAAGGACAAGAGAGCAACAGCCTTTCCAGTTGGTGTCGGGATCGATGGTGGGACCATCGTCTCGGATTTTTTCGAACTCGAACACCTGCCATGTCTTGGTGGCAGGCACGTCCGGCAGTGGCAAGAGCGAGTGGCTAAAATCACTAGTCGCCAGCCTTGCATTTCGCAACTCGCCGGAGCGCGTTCGTCTAGCACTGGTGGATCCGAAAATATTGACGTTCAGCAGCGTCGAGTCGAGCCCGTATCTTTGGCGTCCACTTGCGACTGATATCGATTCGGCCCTTGCAGTGCTCGAGTCTGCGGTGTCGGAAATGGAAAATCGATACCAAACATTGGCGAAGGAGGGCTTCGTCAGCATTTCCGACCGCATCCAGGCTGGTCGTGTCGATTTACCGTTCGTGGTTCTTGTCTTCGATGAGTTCGCGGATTTGATCCTGACCGGGCGCGACGAAAAAAAGAGATTCGAGGAAATGGTCGCGCGATTGGCAGGAAAAGGACGTGCTGCTGGTGTTCATCTCGTGCTCGCTACGCAGCGCCCAGATCGGACCGTAGTGACCGGCCTCATCAAATCGAATCTGCCGATGAAGGTATGCTTGCGCGTCGCGAACGCGACAAACTCCCAGATCGTCTTAGGCGAGCCCGGCGGCGAGAGTTCTGCTTGGAAAAGGAGATCTGCTTTGTGATTTGGGGCGGGGACTTACAAGAGCACAAAGCTACTTCATAGCTCAATCGGACTTTACGAGAGTTCTCAAAGTATAGGCTGCCAATTCGTGCAATTCGAAGAACCGGCTCGGGTCGTTCACGTACCTTACTTCGTGCTCCCAGGGCGGGAGAAACCAAAGGTTCCTCAAACCTCGGTTGTGCTTAGCGCAAATAAGGCGCGCTCGCTTCCAGCAATGCGCCGATGCCTCTATGGTCGTTCTCAAGCCGGTGGGACGGCCGCGAGGGACTAAATGTTTTACCGAAGTACGCTGCGTGTGGCGGCGCAGGCTGCGGTGCTGCTGCTGACGATCAGCGGCGCCCGGGCGTTCGACGACAGCAAGTATCCCGACCTGCACGGTCAATGGGATCGTTTCCCGGTTGCGGGCGTGAGGGGACAGCCGTCGTTCGACCAGACCAAGTCGTGGGGACGCGGGCAAGAGGCGCCGCTCACGCCGGAATATCAGAAGATCTTCGAGGCGAGCCTGGCGGACCAGGACTCGGGCGGGCAGGGCGCGGCCGTCGACCACGCGCGCTGCGTTGCCGCCGGCATGCCGTTCATGATGGTCGCGTTCCGGCCGCTCGAATTCGTTATCACGCCGAACACGACCTACATCCTGATCGCCGACTACGACCCGCTCCGCCGCGTCTTCACCGACGGCCGCGATTGGCCGAAGGTGGTCGAGCCGACCTTCCAGGGTTATTCCATCGGCCGCTGGATCGATGAAGACGGCGACGGCCGCTACGACGTGCTCGAGGTCGAGACCCGCGGCTTCAAGGGGCCGCGCATCTATGATGCGACCGGCATTCCGCTGCACGCCGACAACCAGTCGATCTTCAGGGAGCGCATCTATCTCGACACAACCGATCCCAAAATTCTGCACGATGAGATCACGGTGATCGACCACGCCCTGACGCACCCGTGGATCGTCAACAAGCGATATGTCCGCAACGCCGACCCGCAGTCCGAATGGCCGGAGTCGATCTGCCCCGAATACAACGCCCAGGTCTTCATCGGGAAGGAGAACTATTACCTGAGCGCCGACGGCTACCTGATGCCGTCGAAGAAGGGCCAGTCGCCGCCGGATTTGCGCTTCTTCGATCGCACGCGGGAGTAGGGCGCACCTGCACTGTCAGGCCTGATCGTTGGCGCACTTCTTGCTTCATTTTTGATCACTCATGTTTTTGCAGAAGCGATCAGGAGCGATCATGAACAGGCGTGCGATTTCAGCGCAGCTTTGCGGTGTGGCAGCGGCGACCTTGCTCGCTACGACTGTGGCGTTCGGGGCCGAGAAGGTCAGGTTCAGCCTGAACTGGCTGCCCGAGGGCGAACACTGCGGATTTTTCCAAGCGAAGGCGGCCGGGATTTACGAGCAGGCCGGGCTTGATGTGGAACTCAAGGGCGGAGGCCCGGACATCAATGTGCCGTTGCTCGTCAGCAACGGCACCGTCGATCTCGGCATGGGGTCGAGTTTCACGACACTGAACATGGTCGACCAGGGGATTCCCGGCGTGACGGTCGCCGCGTTCTTCCAGAAGGACCCGCAGACGCTTGTGGCGCACCCCGACAAGGGCATCGCCACCCTTGCCGACGTGAAGGGCAAGCCGGTGATGGTCGGCAAGTTCTCGCAGCAGGAGTTCTGGCAGTTCCTCAAGCAGAAGTTCGGCTTCACCGACGACCAGCTGCGGCCCTACACCTATTCCGCGGCGCCGTTCCTCGCCGATCCGAACGCCATCCAGCAAGGCTACGTCACCGAAGACGCGTTCCTGCTCGGCGCGCAGATGCCGAAGCCGCCGGTGGTGCTGCTGCTCGCCGACTACGGCTATACCAACTATGCGACCAGCATTTTCGGGCTCAAGCCTTACATCGAGAAGAATGCCAAGACGGTGCAGGCGTTCGTCGATGCGACCCGCAAGGGGTTCGAAGCGTGCATGGCCGGCGACTACACCGCCGGAATGAAACTCATGATGGTCATGAACCCGGAACACGGCGAGCCGCTGTTCCATTTCAAGCTCAAGGAGATGAAGGAGCGGGGCATGGTCGACGGCGGCGATGCCAAGACGTTGGGTGTCGGCGCCATGACCGATGCGCGGTGGAAGGAGTTCTTCGATACCATGAGTGCGGCCGGCGTCTATCCCGCGAAGCTCGACTACAAGGCGGCCTACACACTAAACTTCCTCAAGAAATGACATTCCACATCCCGGTCATCGACATCGCGCCCACGCGCGAGGGCGATCGCAGCGATCGCCTTCGCGTCGCGCGGTTGTTCGGCGAGGCGTTGGAGAACGTCGGCTTCGTTACCACCGTCGGGCACGGCATCGACGAGGCGTTCATCGCCGCAACTTACGACGCGGTCCGCGCGTTTTTCGCGCTGCCGCTCGCCGAAAAGATGCACGCGTCGCCGCCGGAGAAGGCGAAGGCGCGCGGCTACTTGCCGGTCGGCATCGAAAGCGTCGCGGCGACCCTCGATGCCGATACGCCCCCCGACCTCTGCGAAGCGCTGGTGTTCGCGAACCTGTCGCGGGTGCCATCGACGCTTCGCCAGCCGAACATCTGGCCGGACCGGCCGGTCGAACTCCGCGATCTCGTGCTGCGCTACAATCGCGAGGTCGAGGCTTTGGGCAAATATCTCGCGCGCCTCACTGCGCTCGCCCTCGATCTCGACGAGACCCATCTCGACGCGCCCTTTGCCGATCCCTCGTTGACGTTGCGCTTCGTCAATTATCCCGATCAGCCGGTGCCGCCGCTGCCGGGACAACTGCGCTACGGTGCTCATCACGATTATGGCGGCCTCACCATCCTGCGGCAGGACGAAGCGCCGGGCGGCCTTGAAGTATGCGCGGCGGACGGCACCTGGCACGCGGTGCCGCCGAGCCCGGGCGGCTTCGTCATCAATGTCGGCGATCTGCTGTCGCGATGGACGAACGGCCGGTGGCGGTCGACCTTGCACCGCGTCGTCAATCCCGGACGCGAACTCACCGGATCGACCCAGCGGCTCTCGATGGTGGCGTTCTTCAGTCCAAACGAGCAGAGCGAAATCGCCTGCCTGCCCACCTGCGCGACGAGCGCCAATCCGGCGCGATGGCCGCCGGTGAAGGCCGGCGATTACATCCGCGCCAAGATCGAACGATCGATGGACCTTCCCGTCTCGGCCGCATGACCGCGCCGCTGCCGCTGCCGATCGCTGCGGCTGCCGGGGCCTCCGGCCGCCCGCTGATGGTGATCGAAGGACTCCACAAGAAATTCGCCAACGGCACCACGGCGCTCGACGGCATCGATCTGACCATTCCGGGCGAGGCGCAGTTTCTCGCACTGTTGGGGCCGTCGGGCTGCGGCAAGAGCACCCTGTTGCGCATCATCGCAGGGCTCGACACCCCGACATCGGGCCGCCTCGAGTGGCCGACGACGGTCCACGATGCGTTCGGGCGGCCGTTGCCGGAGCTCAGCTTCGTGTTCCAGGACGCGACGCTGATGCCGTGGGCAACAGTGTTCGACAACATCTACCTGCCGCTGCGGATCAAGGGAAAGGGCCACCGCGCGGCGAGGCAGCAGGTGATGGACGCGCTGCGCCAGGTCGGCCTGCAGGATTTTGCCAACGCCCATCCGCGCCAACTATCCGGCGGCATGCGCATGCGCGTTTCGGTGGCGCGCGCGCTCGTCACCCGGCCGCGCGTCCTGTTGATGGATGAACCGTTCGCGGCGCTCGACGAAATCACGCGTCTCAAGCTTAACCGCGATCTCCTGGCCTTGTGGCAGGCCTACCACCTCACGGTGATCTTCGTCACCCACAGCGTATTCGAGTCGGTGTTTCTTGCCGACCGCATCGTCGTGATGAGTGCGCGTCCCGGCCGCATCATTGCGGATTTCCGGATCGATGAGCCCTATCCGCGCGCCGATGCATTCCGCCTGTCGCCAACCTACGCCGGCTATTGCAAGGATGTTTCAGCAGCCCTGTCGCAGGGCATTGCGGAGGAAGGATGAGGCGCGTTCTCGACCATGCGGCGCCGTTTCTCGTCGGCGTGCTGCTGCTCGCCGTCTGGCAGATCTCCGTCGATGCGAGCGGCGTCGCGGTCTATATCCTGCCGTCTCCGTTGGTGATCGGGCGAACGCTCATCGACGATTTCGCGACGCTCTCCCCGAGCCTCCTGATCACGCTCAAGATCACGCTTCTCGCCTTCCTCGGGGCAGCGCTGGGCGGTCTCGTGCTCGGCATGCTGCTCGCGTCGTCGCGCTGGCTCGAGCGCAGCCTGTTTCCGTATGCGGTCATCCTGCAGGTGACGCCGATCGTGGCGATCGCGCCGCTCATTATCATTTGGGTCAAAGACACGACCATTGCCTTGTTCATCTGCGCATGGCTCGTCGCCTTCTTTCCCGTGCTCGCCAATACCGTGACCGGGCTCAACAGCGCCGACGCGCATCTGCGCGACCTGTTCCGCCTGTACGGCGCGTCCCGCAGCCAGACGATGCTGTGGCTCAAGCTGCCAAGCGCGCTGCCGTATTATCTGGCCGGGCTGCGCATCTCCGGCGGGCTTGCTTTGATCGGCGCGGTGGTGGCGGAGTTCGTCGCCGGCACGGGCGGGACCCAATCGGGCTTGGCCTACCGCATCCTCGAATCGGCCTATCGCCTGCGGATCCCGCGGGTGTTTGCGGCGCTGGTGTTGATCTCGCTGACGGGCATCGTGATCTTTGCCGCGCTCTCCCTGCTGACACGCCTCCTGCTACGCCATTGGCACGACAGCGCCATCGGCCCAGAGGTTTAGCGGCAGCTTGATCTAATCGACGCGCTTCCAGACGGCCGTCACCGGGCCTCTGGCGCCCGACGGCGTCGCGCGATTGTGCGTCATCTCATTGCCGGCGAATGTGATGAGCCATTTATGGTTGCTCTCGGGTCCGGCATTGGACGTGGTGTCTTCGATGTGCAGGTTCAGCGAGCTGTCGCGCTCATCCACGGTGTAGGTCCCGAAGAAGGCGATGTGTTTGGAATCGCCAATGACGATAACCGAGAAGCGGTCGTCGTTGCCGAGATACAGCATGCCCTTCGGACGGTTGCCGTAAGGCTCCATATCTCCGGCAACCACCGAAACGAGCTGCCACTCGCCGACAGCCTTGTCCTTGATCGACTGCGCGGTCGTTTGCGCGCGCGCCAACGCAGCAGGCAACGCAAGAGCAACCATGGCCGCAACGAATGCCGAGATCAAACTTGCCTTGATCTTCATGGCGCGGTTCCTTTTTAAAGTTGCGCCCAGTCCCCTAAGGACAAATGACGCTCCGCCGTCCGATCAAGACATTATAGCTGATCCAGACGGAGCAGCCACCGACAAGCTTCGCCCGGTTCAGGCGATCCATTGGAGGTCCTGCAAGGGCCGGCGTCCGCGTCATCGACACTGCGCAAGCGCTCCCATATAAGCGCTGCCATGACCCATCATCATCACGCGCCGGAGGAGGCCCACCCGTCGCCGGTGCCGGCGCTATCATTGCTGCGCATGTCGGCTGCGACGCGGCTCATCGCGGCGGGCGCGGTCGCAGCGGCGCTGTGGCTTGTGGTGTGGTGGGCGACAGGGTGAGGACGCGATGGCTGGCGCGCAACTCGAATTCCGCGATCTGACGCTCGGCTATGACCGGCATCCGGCGGTTCATCATCTGAGCGGCATCGTGGCGCAAGGTGCCCTTCTTGCCGCGGTCGGGCCGAACGGCGCCGGCAAGTCGACCTTGTTCAAAGGCATCGCCGGGCATCTCGCGCCGCTCGCCGGCACGATCGATCGCCACGGCGTTGCGCCGCGCGACATTGCCTATCTGCCTCAGGTCGCCGAGATCGACCGCTCGTTCCCGATCCATGTTTATGACCTCGTCGCCATGGGCCTGTGGCGGCGCATCGGCGCGTTCGGTGCCGTCGGTCGGGTCGAGCGGGAGAAAATTCACGCCGCGATTGCGGCGCTCGGGCTCACCGGATTCGAGCGGCGCCCGATCGCGACCCTGTCGGGCGGACAGATGCAGCGCATGCTGTTTGCCCGCCTGCTGCTGCAGGATTCGCGCGTGATCCTGCTCGACGAGCCTTTCAACGCCATCGACGAGAAGACCGTCGGCGATCTCATGGCGCTTGTGCACCGCTGGCATGACGACGGACGCACCGTGCTCGCGGCGCTGCACGACATCGAGCTCGTGCGCCGGCAATTTCCCGAGACGCTGCTGCTGGCGCGCGAACCGGTGGCGTGGGGTTCTTCGACGAGCGTGTTGACGGCCGAGAACCTCGCCGCGGCGCGGCACATGTGCGAGGCGTTCGACGAGGATGCCGCGCTCTGCCACAACGCGGCCGCCTGACCGGCATGTCGCCCTACGATCTCCTCCTTGCGCCCTATGTCGAGTTCGAGTTCATGCGCCGCGCCCTCGTCGGCGTGGTCGCGCTCGCGGTCGGCGCCGGACCTATCGGCGTATTCCTGATGCTGCGGCGGATGAGCCTGATGGGTGACGCCATGGCCCATGCGATCCTGCCGGGGGCGGCGGTCGGTTATCTCGTGTCCGGCCTCAACCTCGTGGCCATGACCATCGGCGGGCTCGCGGCGGGGCTCATCGTCGCGCTGGCGGCCGGCGGCATCGCGCGTTCGACGGACCTCAAGGAGGATGCGTCGCTCGCGGCACTGTTCCTGCTGTCGCTCGCGCTCGGCGTCGTCATCGTGTCGCTGCGCGGCAACAATGTCGACCTCCTGCATTTCTTGTTCGGCAGCGTGCTGGCGCTCGACAATGATGCGTTAGTGCTGATCGCGGCGATCGCGACGGTGTCGCTCGGCACGCTCGCCATGATCTGGCGACCGCTCGTGCTCGAATTGGTCGATCCGGGATTCGTGCGCTCGGTGAGCGGCGCCGGCGGGCCGGTGCACATCGTGTTCCTGGCGCTGGTCGCGCTCAACATGGTCGGCGGCTTCCAGGCGCTGGGTACGCTGCTCGCCGTCGGCATCATGATTTTCCCGGCCGTCATCAGCCGGTTCTGGAGTCGCGACCTCACCGCCATGACGGCGCTCGCGGTCGCGGCCGGCGTGCTCTCGGGCTACTGCGGCCTGACGCTCTCGTTTCACTCCGGCCTGCCGGCAGGTCCCGCCATTATCCTGGTGGCCGGCGTCATCTATTGCGCCTCGCTGCTGCTAGGCCCAGCCGGGGGCCTGCTGCGCCGCTTCCTCCCGCGCCGCCACCTTGAGGCATGACTCGGTGGGCGTTCGCACTATTTGACGCGCGAGATGGCGCGCGTTCGACTATTTGCGATGGCGCTCGATCCGAGGAAGCGTCTGATTCAAGCTTCGACACCACCGAGACGATGACGGTCGACGCGCCGTCGCCGTGGGTCTGGCAATCGATCATCCACATGGACACGATCGACGAACCACCAGCGCTGTCGTTCCGGCTCGCGTCGCCTATCCGCTGCGCGGCGAAGTCGTGGGCGAAGGGGTCGGCGGCGAGTTCTCGACCGGCACGGCGATCGAACACGTCACTGAATGGCAGCCCGAACACAAGCTCGCCTTCGCGGTTGAGCAGGACGTGCCTGGAATGCGCGAGTTGAGCCCCTACGAACACGTGCACTCACCGCACGTGGTCGGCTATTTCGTCACCACCACGACCAGCTTCGAGCTGTCACCCCTCGCGGACGGCCGCACGCAAATCGTCGAGCGCACCGCCCACGAGCTCAAGCTCAATCCGGTGTTCTATTGGTTGCCGTTGGCGCGCTACATCGTGCATTTGAACAACACGCGGGTGTTGACGCACATCGCGCACTCCGCGGAGCGCGCCTATCGCGGATCGCAGGCAGCGCTCAATCTGGACTGACGGCGGCCGCCGTCACAACGATCCCATCGCCCACGACACCGCGTTGCGCGGCATCCGCCGGAAGCCGGGGTCGCGCCACACGCGGACTCGATGCTGCAAGAACGCGAAGGGGCGCACTGCCATCGCGGTGCGCCCCTTCCCTAGGTAACGTATCTGGCGCCGGACTTATTGCACGGCGAAGCAGTAGAACAAACCGTTGCCGCCGGTTGCGATCAGGTCGGGCTGGCTGCAGCTGCGCGACATGTGCGCGGCGTTCCAGGACTCCAGGTTCGCGGGCGTCTTCGGCGTGCGGTCGATGTGGCCCAGCATGGTCGAGCCGAACGTGCCGCTCGTCCAGTTGTTGCAGGTGAGGTTGAGGTTCGCGGGCCACGCGCGGCCGTCCGCCTGGGAGCCGGTCATGGCGTCATGCCAGTTCGGCGTCATGCCGACGCCCGACACCATCGCGCCCTTCTCGGTGAGTGCCGTCTCGTGGGTCAGTTTGTTGTTGGCGCTATGGAGGTCGTCCACATCCTTGGCGATCTCGACGCCCTTGGAATTGATCCACGGACCTTTGCCGATCCGGTCGCGCGCGTTGACGGCACCGCCCGGCGCCGCCTGGTTGGTGCTGAGATAGGCGTGCCACGTCTTGTTGCCGGCGCCCACCGCTCCCGCGAGCGCCTGGCAGTGCGCGTCGGCGCCCGCGAGCCCGCCGAGATCGGCGCCCTTGCCGGGACCGGCGCTGGTCACGAAGAACGTCGCGTTGGCGGCGGACGGCGGCGCCGGCTGCGCGTTCGCGGCAGCGCCGAGTGCGATCAGCGCGGCAGCTGTCAGGACCAACGATTGCAGTGAAACTCTCATGCTGGTGTTCTCCCTCCGATGATGGTGATCAAGTCTTTTGGTAGAAATATCACCGCTCGCATCTTACCGCCGCGCCAGCGGATCTGCTAGCAGCCTCGCGGCCGGTCGAGAGCGTACCTCACGGCGCCGGCCTACGCCCGAGCGTCTTGGCAATGTCGGCAAGAATGACCCGCTGTTCCTCGATGCCGGCGGCGAACTTGGCCGGGCCGCCGAGATGCATGATCTGGCCGATCGACGACAGCCGCGCCGGAATGATGGGATCGGCGGCGGCGGCCAGCACGTCGGCGGCGATGCGTTCGCGCAATTCGTCCGACATGCCGCGCGGACCGAAGACCCCGTTCAGACCTTCGAGCGTCAACGCCGGAAAGCCCGCCTCGATCGCGGTCGGCACGTCCGGCGCCGCCGGCGCGCGACTGCGGCTGTTGATCGCGAGGACACGAATGCGGCCGGTCTGCAACATCGGCATGACGGCCGCGAGCGAGGTCATGAGCAGCTGGATGCGTCCCTCGGCGAGGTCGTTCGGCGCCTGCAGGATATCGCGATAGGGAATCCGCGCGACCTCGATGCCCGTGCGCGTGATGAATCCGGACATCAGGAAGTCGCTCAATCCCTGGGCGGCCGCAGCATTGAGCGAGCCGGGGCGTGCACGCGCGAAGGCCGCAAGCTCGGCGAGCGAATGCACCGGCAGACCATCCGTCACCGAGATCGCAAGGACCACGGCCGAGACGCTCGCGATCGGCAACAAGTCGTGCCGCGCATCATAGGGCAGCTTGTCGTGCTCATAAGGATGGACCGTGAAGGTGCCGGCCGAAGCGAACAGCAGGATGTGATCGTCGGCGGCGCCGACGAAGGCCATGATGGCGACGAGGCCGTCGCCGCCGGGGCGATTTTCGACCACCACCGGCTTGCCCCACTTCGTCGTCAGCCGATCGGCGAACAGCCGCGCATCGATATCGGTGGCGCTGCCGGCGCCGAACGGCACGATGAACTTCACGGTCCGCTGCGGCCATTGCTGCGCCGGCGTCTGCGCGCGCGAGGGCGCTGCCGCGATGATCGCAAGCATGAAGGCGACGAGCGCGGCGACACAGACTGCGCGGCTTGACGTCGGCATGGTGTCGCCTCCCCGTGGCTTCATTCCAATCCGGCGACGCCGGCATTTTGCACGATAGTCGCCCAGCGCGCGCCTTCCGATTTGATGAAGGCGCGCAGCTCCGCGGTCGGCGGCGTTTGATAAGGCGTCATGCCGAGGCGGATGAGTTCGGCCTTGATCGCGGGCTGCGCCATGATCGATCCGACCGCATCATGCAGCCGCTCGACCACCGCAGCCGGCGTCGCGGCCGGGGCGACCACCACTTGCCAGCCGACCGCGTCGAAGCCTGGAATGGTGTCGCCGATCGGCGGCACGTCGGGCAGTTCGGGAAGGCGCATGGCGGTCGAAATGCCGATCGCGCGCACCTTGCCGCTCTGGATCATCTCCATCGCCGGGGCGAGATCGCAGATCATCAGCGGGATATGGCCGGCGACGACATCAGTCAGCGCCGCGAGACTGCCGCGATAGGGTATATGCGCCATCTCGATGCCGGTCATGCTTTTGATCATCTCGATGTAGAGATGGTGCGGCGTGCCGACGCCGGCGGAGCCGTAGGACAGCTGGCCCGGCATGTCCCGCGCGAGCTTGATCAGATCGGCGACCGAATGGACCGGCAGCGACGGATTGACGACGAGCGCGAACGGCGTGCCGGCGATGAGCGCGATCGGGGCAAAGTCCCTCACGGGATCATAAGGCAGCGCCTTGAACAGCGTCGGGTTGACGGCGAGCGACGTTACCGAGGCCGAGAGCAGGGTGTAGCCGTCGGGCGTTGCCTTCGCGGCCGCGCTGGTCGCGATCACCGTGCCGCCGCCCGGACGGTTCTCGACGACGAAGGGTTTGCCGAGGCGCTTTTCCAAATTCTGCGCGACGAGCCTCGACAACAGGTCGGTGGCGCCGCCAGGGGGAAACGGCACGACATAAGTAACGGTCCGGGTCGGATAATCCTGCGCCGATGCCCCTTGGGCGAATGCGCGGCCGTCTACAGTCGTCGCGGCGAGCGCGAGGAGAGGCGCGAGCAGCGCTGCGGCAAATCTCATGGTCCGTCCTTGTGTCCTCGTCCTCGCGTTCGTGTCATCCTCTTGCGCTGCCTCTGCGGCGTCAATGGGCGGCGACGCGCGGGCCGCGGCCGGCTTGCGCGCTGAGCAACACAAGGGCGAGTGGCGACAGTATGAACGCGATGATCGCGAACAGCCGGAACACATCGATATAGGCGAGGAGACTCGCCTGCTGAGCGACCCTCTGGGCGATCAATGCCATTGCAGTCGATTGGGCGGCCACGGCCGACATGCCTTGTTGGATGAGCGCGTGCGTCGCCGCGGCGATCGCGTCCTGATATTGCAGCGACGACGGATAGAGATGAGCGACCAGGTAGTCTTGATGCACTTGTGAATCGCGCGCCAGCAGAGTCGTGGCCGCGGAAATGCCGATGCTGCCGCCGAGGTTGCGCGCCACGTTGATGAGGGACGACGCCTTGTCGGTCATTTTGGGCGGCAGGCCACTGTAGGAGACGGCGGTGATCGGTACGAACAGGAACGGCAGCGCCACGGTCTGCAAGGCGCGCGCCCAGCCGAAGAAGGCGAAATCCGCGGTGCCCGCGAGCGCGGTCGAGTGCCACATGCCGATGCCGCAAACCAGCATGCCCGCGGCCATCAGGTATTTCGGCGGAACGATATTTCCGAGCCCTCCCGCGATCGGCATCATCATCAGCATCGCGAGGCCGCCCGGCATCAACGCGAGGCCCGACAGCGTCGCCGTGTAGCCGAAGCTCGTCTGCAAGAGCTGGGGGATGAGCTGGGTCGTGCTGTACAGTAGTCCGCCGACCCCCATCATCATCGCGCAAGAGGTCGCGAACTGACGATAGCCGAACAGGCGGATTTCGACGATCGGATCCGATTGCTTCAATTCCCACGGCACGAACAGCACGAATGCGATGGCCGACACGATGGAAAAGAAGATGATGAAGTCCGAGGAGAACCAGTCCTCGCGCTGGCCCTTGTCGAGCACGACCTCGAGGCAGCCGAGCGCGGTCGCCACCAGAAAGAAGCCGATCCAATCGATCTTGAGTCCCCCGGCGAGGCGTTCCTTCCGTTCGCGGATCAACGTCGGCGGCTCGGTCACCATGATCTGCACCAGAATGAGCGATGCCACGCCGATCGGGCCGTTGATGAGGAAGATCCAGTGCCAGGAGAAATTGTCGGTGAGCCAGCCGCCGAGCGTAGGCCCGATGGTCGGCGCGACGATCACCGCGATGCCGTAGAGCGCGAAGGCCTGCGAACGTTTCCGCACCGGGAAGGTATCGGCGAGCATCGCCTGCTCGCTCGGCGCCATGCCGCCGCCGCCGAGACCTTGCAGCACGCGAAAGAAGATCAGCATCTCGAGACTTGGCGCGAACGCGCACAGAATCGAGCTGACCGTGAACATCCCGACGCACAACATGTAGAAGCGCTTGCGGCCGATGACGCCGGACAGCCAGCCGCTGATCGGCAATATCACCGCGCTCGCGACGAGATAGCTCGTAAGGACCCACGTGCTCTCGTCGATGCTCGACGCCATGCTGCCGGCAATGTGCTGAAGGGCGACGTTGGCGATCGAGGTGTCGAGCACCTGCATGAAGGTCGCGATCGAGATGACCACCGCGACGAGCCAGGGATTGCGGTCGCCGGCGGCCGAGCGGCTGAGGTCGTCGCCCCCGCGCGGCGCGCCGTTACTCATCGCACCCGCACCGTCGGCACGACCGACATGCCAGGCCCGATGTAGACGTCAGGCGGCTCGTCGAACACGATCTTGACCGGCACGCGCTGGACCACCTTGACGTAATTCCCGGTAGCGTTCTCCGGCGGCAGCAGGCTGTAGGCTGCACCACTGCCCGCCTGGATCGAGTCGACGCGGCCGCGGAAGATGTGCCCCGGATAAGCGTCGATCGAAATGTCGACGGGCTGGCCGGGACGCATCAGGGTGAGCTGCGTTTCCTTGAAGTTCGCCGTCACCCATTTGTTTTCCGGGACAAACAGCATCAGCACCTGCCCGGCCTGGGCATAGGCGCCGACCGCGGCGGTGATCTTGGTGGCGCGGCCGGCTTGGGGCGCGAGGATGCGCGTGCGCAGCAGGTTGACCTGCGCAAGTTCGAGCGTGGCCTGCACTTGCTCGAGCTGGCCTTCGTTGTTTTTCCGCTGGGCTTGCAACACCGGAATCTGCTTCTTCGTCGCCTCCGCATTGGCCTTGGCACTCGCCACATTGGCCTGCGCCTGGATCAGGTTCGATGATGCCTGCTGCGCCGCCTGCGGGGTGCCGGCATTGCGGCGCAACAGATCCTGATTGCGCTGATTTTCCTGGGAGGCGAAGGTCAGCGCCGCCTCGGTCTGCTCCACCTGCTTCTGCGCCTGGTCGATGCGGGCCTGCTGCGCCTCGATCTGCGCGTCTAGGTTTGTGATCATCGCCTTCGCCTGATCGACTTGCGCCTTGGCCTGGTCGACCGCCGCCTGGTAGTCGCGGGGATCGATCAGCACCAGCGTCGCGCCGGCCGCGACTTTCTGATTGTCGGTTACCGGCACGCCCACGATCATGCCCGCGACCTGCGAGCTGATGCTGACGATGCGCGTATCGATGAAGGCGTCGTCGGTCAATTCGAAATGGCGCGCGTGTTCCCACCACAGCAATCCGCCGGCGACCGCGATCACGACGAAAATCGCGACCACCATGAGCGTGAAGGCGCGGCGACGGAGAAAGCTCTTCTCCTGCAGTGGTTCTTTGTGCTCGCTGCGTTTGCCTGCATCCGGCGGCGCTTCCTTGCGGTCGACGGGCCGCTCGCCCGCTTCGCGGGCATCGTCGCGATCCGCGGGCGCCGCCTCGTCAGGGGGCAGCTCGTCGTCTTTCAATCGGGGCTCGGACATGAAGACAGATCATCCGCGGGTCAAGAATTGGGCCGCAGCAGCTTACCATTTCGGCAACCGTGAAGTGTGACGAACGTTCCCGCTAAGCCCGGGCCAGCGTTGCCGATTTGCGGCTGCGACCGCGGCGGTTCGAGTGCCCAAAGTCGTAATCGCGTGCCGAACCTTCGCCCGCCGAGGTGCGGTCAACCGATCCCTACCGGAGGGGCTCAGATTGCGCCTGCTCCAAGGCGCGGCGGGTGACGGCGAGGACGAGGTCGCGGCGATACTCGGCGTTGGTCTGCGCATCGGTCAGGGGGTCGATCGCCGCGGCGGCAGCTTCGGCCGCGCGGCGGAATACCGCGAGCTCCGGCGCCTGCCCCTCGAGCACCTTCTCTGCCGCATTGATCCGGCGCGGATAGGTCTCGGCGCCGCCGATGCCGACGCGCGGCGCAGCGATCATGCCGTTCGTCACCTCGTAGGTCACGAGCGCCATCCCCATGGCGAAGTCGCCGGCGCGGCGGTTGAACTCGTAGAAGCCCGTGCGGGTACCCGCTGGGAGCACCGGCAGGCGCACTTCCACGAGCAAGTCGTCGGGTTCGAGCGCCGTCGTCATGATGCCCTGGAAATAGTCCGCCGCCGCGATGGCACGCGTGCCGCGCGCGCTCTGCGCCACCATTTCCGCCCCCAGGGTCGCGGCAACGAGGCACCATTCGGACGCCGGATCGGCGTGGGCGACGCTGCCGCAGAACGTGCCGCGGGTGCGAATCGGATAGTGGGCGATGTGGCGCATCACCATCGCGAGGAGCGTGCCGAGCGGGCCGTCCACCACCGGATGGCGGAACGCCTGATGGCGGATGCCGGCGCCGATCGCGAGCTTGCCGTTCTCGACCGCGAGCCGCCGCAGCGCCTCGATGCCATTGATGTCGACAAGGTGATGGGGCCGCGCGAGGCGGAACGCCATGGTCGGAACCAGGCTCTGGCCGCCGGCGAGCACGCGTCCGTCGTCCGGCGCGTACTCGGCGAGCATCGCCACCGCCTCCTCGATCGTCTTTGGTGCGTGATAGCGGAAGGAGGCAGGCTTCATTGGCGCGCGCGTTTCATTTTCGGGATCATGCGTTTTTTTTGGCTTGATACAAGAGAATTGCTATAAGGCCCGGTCGGCATCGGCCGCTTTGCGTCTCGCTTGGCCGGCGATGCCGGCGGCCCGCATGAGCGCAGCGACATGCGGGACGCACGTTGATCCCCGGATATCGCTGCGCTCATCCGGGCTACGGTTACTGCTTTCACCGGGGCACGAGCGGACAAGTCACGAGCGATGAAGCCACCTCCCTTCAACTATCACGATCCGAAGACGGTCTCCGAGGTCGTCGGGCTGCTGACGACGCTTGAAAACGCCAAGCTGCTGGCCGGCGGACAGTCGCTGATGCCGATGCTCAACTTCCGCTACGTCCAGCCGGACCACATCATCGACCTCAACCGCGTCGAAGGGCTCGCCTACATCCGCGAGACGGCAGACGGCATGGAGGTCGGCGCGATGACGCGCCAGCGCGATCTCGAATTTTCGCCGCTGATCGAGAAGCGCTTCCCCCTGATGCACGAGGCGATCAAGAACATCGGCCATCGCCAGACCCGCAACCGCGGCACCATCGGTGGCTCGCTGTGCCACCTCGATCCGTCGGCCGAGCTTGTGTCCTGCGGAATGACCTATGACGCGGTCGTGGTGGTCTCCGGCCCGAACGGCCAGCGCGAGATCCAGTTCAAGGATTTCCCCGTGGGCTATCTCACCTCGGCGGTCGAGCCGACCGAGGTGTTGACCGCGATCCGCTTCACCGCGTGGCCGGCGAAGCACGGCTATGCCTTCATCGAATTCTCGCGGCGCCACGGCGACTTTGCCATCGTGTCGGCCGCGACGCTCTTGCTCGTCGACGGCGCCGGCAAGATCACCCGCGCCGCGGTGACGCTTGGCGGCATGGGTACCGGCCCGGTGCGGGCGAGCGAACTCGAAGCCGCTTTGATCGGCCAGGCCCCGGACGTCGAGTTCCTGCGCCAGGCCTGCGAAAGCTGCCGGAAGTTCGATGCGCTCGACGACGTGCACGCGCCGGCCTCCTACCGCCAGCACCTCGCCACAGTCATGTCGCGCCGCGCGCTTGAGAAGGCTTACGCGCGCGCCACCGGGAAAGCTTGAAAATGGGTCCTTCGCGCAAGATCGCCGTCACCGTCAACGGCAAACGCTACGAAGAAGAAGTCGAAGTCCGGGTCACGCTTGCCGACTTCATCCGCCATCAGCTCGGCCTCACCGGCACCCATCTCGGCTGCGAGCATGGTGTGTGCGGCGCGTGCACGATCCTCCTCGACGGACTGTCGGCGCGTTCCTGCCTGATGCTCGCGGTGCAAGCCGACGGCCACGAGATTCTCACCGTCGAAGGCATTGCGCCGAGCCCGGACAAGCTCCATCCGCTGCAGCAGGCCTTCCACGAGAACCATGGCCTGCAATGCGGCTTCTGCACGCCGGGCATGCTGACAACGCTGCTCGAATTCCTGCGCGACAATCCCGATCCGACCGAGCAGGAGGTGCGCATCGCCATCTCCGGCAATCTGTGCCGCTGCACCGGCTACCAGAACATCGTGATCTCGGCGCTCGATGCGGCCAAGCGCCTCAAGGGCGAAGCGGGGCAGAAGGCTTGAACGGAGGTCCGTTCGGGAAAAACGTCGCTCGCCTCGAAGATCGCGACCTTTTGACCGGCCGAGGCCGTTTCGTCGACGACATCCGTTTTCCTGGGCTGCGGCACGCCGCATTCGTGCGCAGTCCGCACGCACATGCCCTCATACGCGGGATCGATCTGGAGGCGGCGCGCGCCCATCCTGGCGTCGACGCCGTCTACGCCGCAGCCGACTTGACGCCCCACTTGACCGCCGATCGCCTGGTCGTGGCATTGCCCTCGCCCGCCTTTCGTCAGGAGGTCCATCGGCCGGTGCTCGCATCGCGCGAGGTCGTGCATGTCGGCGAGCCGGTCGCGGCCGTGATCGCGGCGAGCCGACAAGTCGCGGAGGATGCCGCCGCTCTGGTCGTGGTCGACTACGAGCCGCTGCCGTGCGCCGTCGATGCCGAGGCCGCGCTCGCGCCCGGTGCGCCCACCGTCCATCACGGCGCACCTCATAATCTTGTTGGCGAATTCGCGCTTGGTTACGGCGATATTGCCGCGGCCTTCGCCGGTGCAGCGCATGTTGTCCGGGAAAAGTTTCGCATCGATCGCGGCGGCAGCCATTCCATCGAGTGCCGAGGCCTCGTGGCGAACTACGATGAGAACGAAGACCGGCTGACGGTGTTCAGTTCGACACAGACGCCGCACGTCTGCATGCGCATGCTCGCCGAACTTTTGGGGCGCGACGAGAACCGCGTGCGGGTCGTGACGCCTGACGTCGGCGGCGGTTTTGGACCGAAGCTCGTATTCTATCAGGAGGAGGCGGTGGTTGCGCTCGCCGCGCTGCTACTTCGCCGGCCGGTGAAATGGATCGAGGACCGCCGCGAGCACTTCATCTCCACCACTCAGGAACGCGACCAGATCTGGGACGTGGAAATGGCGCTCGATGCGGGCGGCAAAATCCGCGGCGTTCGCGGCACGCTCATCCACGAGCACGGCGCCTATACGGCGCGCGGCGTCAATGTGCCTTACGGATCGGGAGCCGCGCTTACGCTCGGCTACGAAGTGCCGACGTTCCGACTCGATATCAAGCTCGCACTCACCAACAAGGTTCCGGTGACGCCGGTGCGCGGCGCCGGCCAGCCGCAGGGTGTGCTCGCGATCGAACGTCTCATGGACCGCGCCGCGCAGGCATTGGGAATAGACCGCGCCGCCATCCGCGAGCGCAATCTCATTCCGGCGGACAAGATGCCGTATCGCACGCAGCTCAAGACGCGTGGCGGCATGCAGGTCGTGCTCGACAGCGGCGACTATCCCGCCTGCCAAGCGATGGCGCTCGCGGACGCGGACTGGACCGGATTCAGGTCGCGACAGGCCGTGGCGCTCCGCGATGGGCGCCACATCGGCATCGGCATCGCGAACTATGTCGAGGGCACCGGCCGCGGGCCGTTCGAGCCGGTGACGGTGCGCATAGCGCCGTCGGGCAAAATCCACGTCTATTGTGGCGCCGCCGCCATGGGGCAGAGCACCAGAACCATGTTGGCGCAAATCGTTGCCGAGCAGCTCGGCGGCGACATGGGTACGCTGACGGTCACCACCGGCGACAGCGCTGCGACTTCGCTCGGCCTTGGCGGCTTCAACAGCCGGCAAACGGTGCTGGCCGGATCTTCGGCTCACGCCGCCGCCGTCAAGGTGCGCCACAAGGCGCTGGCGGTCGCCGGGCACCTGCTGGAATGCGCGGCAAGCGACCTCGAGATCGTCGGCCGCGACATCCGCGTCAAAGGCGCGCCGAGCCTCAAGGTCACGTTCGCCGAGGTTGCGCGCGCGACCATGGGGATGCCCGGCTATTACATCCCGGGCGGGGAGGCCGGAATGGAGGCGAGCGAAAGCGTCATCATCGACGACATGACCTATGCCAACGGCTGCGCGGTCGTTGAGGTCGACGTCGATATCGAAACGGGTGCTGTCGCCATCACGAACTTTGTGTTCGTGCATGATTGCGGGCGCGCCATCCATCCGATGATCGTTGAAGGCCAGGTGGTGGGCGGCGTGGCGCATGCGATCGGCAATACGCTATTCGAGAAGATGCAATTCGGCGTCGACGGCCAGCCGCTGACGACAACGCTTGCCGATTACCTCCTGATGACCGCGACCGAGATGCCGCACATCAAGGTGCTGGACCACGAAGCGCCGACGGCGCTCAATCCGCTCGGCATCAAGGGCGTCGGCGAGAGCGGCACGCTGCCGACCACGGCTGCCCTCATCTCGGCCATCGAGGATGCGCTCTCACCCTATGGCTCGCGCTTCACCAGCGTGCCGGTAACGCCTGCCGACATCGTTGCCCAGATTACGGCGGCACAGCCGCAAGGCTGATGGCGATCCGCTTCGACGATATCGGCAACCGGCTCAAGGCATTCCGCCTTGCTTCCGGGCTCAGCGCCGACGAGATCGCAAGCCGCCTCGATATCTCGCGCACCGCGCTCTACCGCTTCGAGAAGGGCGAACTCGCCAAGATCGAGACGCTGGAGAAGCTCGCCGACCTGCTCGGCGTGTCGGTGCCGACGCTGCTCGGCGTCGGCGTCGAGTACATCGCGTCCGCCGTCGCCTATTTCGAGCGCATGCGCCAGATCGAAGAAACCTCCGAGCACATCATCGTGCTCGCCGGGCCGATCTCCTACCTTCTCGCATCCGATGGCTTCGACCGGGCGCTCGCCGATGTCCTGCGCGAAAGCATTCCGGACAGCGCCGACAGGCGCAAGCGCGCGCTTGCGGAGGTGGACGAGGTCATGGCGGTGCTGCACCAGCGCAAGGAGACCTACCGGCGTCGCAAGCCCGGCATCGTGAATTTGATCTCCGCCGTCGAGATGGCGAACTTCCTGCGCAATGGCCTCGTCGGACGGCTCGACCTTGGCGACAAAGTGCGGCGCGAGCGCCGGACGTTGGCGCGCGCCGAGGCGGAGCACTTCGCGGCATTAATGGCCGACGAACCGATCGGCGTGCAGATCGGCATCGTGCCGGACACGCTGCCCCACGCAAGCTTCCAGATCTTTCGCCAGCCGGATCGTCAGATTCTCGTCTTGTCGCCGTTCCGGCTCGGCGAGGAACCCAACATCCGGGTCGGCGTCGCCATGATCACGTCGGCGCCGGAAGCACTTTCGCTGCATGAGAAAATGGCGAGCGACCTGTGGCGCCGCGCCCACAAGGGCGACGCCGCCGTCCGCCTGATGCGCGACATGATTGCGAAGACGGACGAGTGATGGCTGCGGCGCGCCCCTCGCGGCTTGCAGCTTGTAGGGTGGGCAAAGCGAAGCGTGCCCACCGTCGCGCAGATTCGTGCGTGGGCACGCGCGGACGAGTCCGCGCTTTGCCCACCCTACCGACCAGTGATTTTACGGCAGCTTGTCGTAGCCTTCACCGAAGCCCTTCAGACCCATGGGAAAGCCGATGCCCTCCTCAGGGGTCTGGAAAATGAAGAACGTCGCGGTCTGCCCGGTGCGCAGCTTGCTGACGAGGGCATCGTCCATCTGCACCTCGGCATAGCAGCCACGCGGCAGGCACCGAACGAAGCCGGCGCGGCCGACGTCGACCTGGTCGATCTTGAGCCCGAGTCCGGCCGGCAGCAGCACGCCGAGCGGCGCCTGCACGCGCATCAGCCGCGCCTTCTGGTCCGCGGTTTTGATGACCAGGACCGTGATGCCGACGTTATTGCGGTCTTCGGCGACGACGCTCTGGAACAGGGCGCATTGTTCCCCCTGGGCGCCGGCCGGCGTTTCACAGCGGATCTGCCAGTCGCCGTGGACCGATTTGACGGCGCCCTGCGCCAATGCGGCCGGACCGGTGGCGACGGTCACCCCGATGACACAGGCGGCCGATAGGAGTGTGCATGCTATTCGCGTCATTTTCCGCCCGAAAACCGCGCCAAACGCAGCCACCGCGCGTCCGGCCAGCCACCCCTGGCCCTGCTTCATCATGGTGCCGTTCCCCGATCTCCGGCGCGCAGCCGGTCCTGAGAATCGCGATGGCGAATCAGCCCTGCGACTGGCCTAGCCTGGTCCTCCACCAAGTCAAGGAGCAGAACCATTCCGATTCCACAACTCAAGAAGCCGCGGCGCCCCGCGCCCGGCGCAAGAAAGCGCATGGCTCCGCCTTCAGGCACATTGCGAGTACGGCGGAATTGTGGTTCATGAGGCCCCGGAATTCCGGCTATCGCCCCCCCCTGAGCGGAATTCAGCCGCTGCGGTTTCTGCCGCAGCCCGTTGTCAAAATCGCACCACTATTCGTGGGTCCAAGGTGCGGGTCGGCCCTAACCGGCCGTCATCATAAGGAGATGAAGAGGCAATGCCGGTCTTGTCACGAACGACAGCCGTTGCGGCGTTCGCAGCGGCGCTGTTGATGCCAGTAGGGGCGGCACTCGCGGGTCTTGGTCAGCCTTCTCCCTGGGAGATCGGTCTTCAGGAGTCGGGGACGCCGGTGATGGATCAGGTCACCGGGTTTCATAATTTCCTCCTCTACATCATCATCGCGATCACGCTGTTCGTGCTCGCGCTGCTGGTGATCGTGATGGTGAAGTTCAACGCCAGCGCCAATCCGACCCCGTCGCGCACGACCCACAACACGCTGATCGAGGTCCTCTGGACCGTGCTTCCGGTCGTGATCCTGGTGGTGATCGCGCTGCCGTCCTTCCGCATTCTTTTCTTCCAGCTCAACATTCCGCCAGCCGATCTGACCGTGAAGGCGACCGGGGTGACCTGGAACTGGAAATACGATTATCCGGACAATGGCGATTTCGAATTCGATTCGCTGATGACCCCGGAGAAGGAGCTCAAGCCGGGCCAGCCGCGCCTGCTGACGGTCGACAATGAGATGGTGGTCCCGGTCAACAAGACCGTCCGGATGTTGGTCACGGGCTTCGACGTGATCCACTCGTTCGCCGTGCCGTCGTTCGGAATCAAGATCGACGCCGTTCCGGGCCGGCTCAACGAAACGTGGTTCAAGGCCACCAAGGAAGGCTGGTACTACGGCCAGTGCTCCGAACTCTGCGGCAAGGACCACGCGTTCATGCCGATCGCGATCCACGTGGTGAGCGAAGCGGACTTCAATACCTGGGTCGAGGCCGCGAAGAAGAAGTTCGCCGCGACCGGCGCGCCCGCAACCGTCACAGCCGCGAACATTTCCGCCGAGTAGAATTCGGCGATCGCAAACTCCGCTCGCCCGGAAGGCCGCTGCCGCGGCTGGGCCGCAATGGAAGCTGAAGGAACAAGCAAGATGGACGCTCACGCCACTCACGTCGGTCACGAAGGCGAACATGGCCATCCGACTGGCTGGAAACGGTTCGTGTATTCGACGAATCACAAGGACATCGGGACGATGTACCTCGTGTTCGCGATGCTCGCCGGCGTTATCGGTGCCGCCCTGTCGATCGCGATCCGCATGGAGTTGCAATATCCGGGCATCCAGTTCTTCCACGACACCAATGCCTACAATGTGTTCGTCACCGCCCACGGCTTGATCATGATCTTCTTCATGGTGATGCCGGCGATGATCGGCGGCTTCGGCAATTGGATCGTTCCGCTCATGATCGGCGCGCCCGACATGGCGTTCCCGCGCATGAACAACATCTCGTTCTGGCTGCTGCCGGCCTCGTTCGCGCTCCTGCTGACGTCGTCCTTTGTCGAAGGACCGTCGGGCTCCCACGGCGTCGGCGCCGGCTGGACGATGTATGCGCCGCTGTCCTCGACCGTCGGTCATCCCGGTCCGTCGGTCGATTTCGCCATTCTGTCGCTGCACCTTGCCGGCGCCTCATCGATCCTCGGTGCCATCAACTTCATCACCACGATCTTCAACATGCGCGCGCCCGGCATGACGCTGCACAAGATGCCGCTGTTCGTATGGGCGATTCTGGTAACGGTGTTCCTGCTGCTGCTGGCGCTGCCGGTGCTCGCCGGCGCCATCACCATGCTGCTCACCGACCGCAACTTCGGGACCGCCTTCTTCGATCCGAATGGCGGCGGCGACCCGCTGCTGTTCCAGCACCTGTTCTGGTTCTTCGGGCATCCGGAGGTCTACATCCTGATCCTGCCGGGATTTGGCATGGTGAGCCAGATCGTCTCGACCTTCGCCCGCAAGCCGGTGTTCGGCTATCTCGGCATGGCTTACGCCATGGTCGCCATCGGCGTGATCGGCTTCGTCGTGTGGGCGCACCACATGTACACGGTCGGCATGTCGTCGAGCGTGCAGGCCTACTTCGTCGCCGCAACGATGGTGATCGCGGTGCCGACGGGCGTGAAGATCTTCTCGTGGATCGCCACCATGTGGGGCGGCTCGATCGAGTTCAAGACGCCGATGCTGTGGGCGATCGGGTTCATCTTCCTGTTCACCGTCGGCGGCGTCACCGGCGTCGTCCTCGCCAACGCGGCAGTCGACCGGGTGCTGCAGGACACCTACTACGTGGTGGCGCACTTCCACTACGTGCTGTCGCTCGGCGCCGTCTTCACGATTTTCGCCGGCTGGTACTACTGGTTCCCGAAGATCACCGGCTACATGTACAACGAAACGATCGGCAAGCTGCACTTCTGGTTCACGTTCGTCGGCGTCAACATGGTGTTCTTCCCGCAGCACTTCCTCGGCCTTAACGGGATGCCGCGCCGCTATGTCGACTATCCCGATGCGTTCGCCGGCTGGAACTTGGTCTCCTCGATCGGTTCCTACATCTCCGGCATCGGTCTGCTGATCTTCTTCTACGGCATGATCCAGGCGTTCGCGCGCAAGGAGCGGGCGGCCGCCAATCCGTGGGGACCGGGAGCGACGACGCTTGAATGGACGTTGCCGTCGCCGCCGCCGTTCCACCAATTCGAGGTGCTGCCGCGCATCCACTAAGGGTTAAGGGTGCGCAGGAAGTGACACACGGCCAATGACAGACCTCACCGCCGCCGACCGCACCCGCGACGCACTTGCGGTCAGCGAAGCCCGCGTTGACGACTATCTGGCGCTGATGAAGCCGCGAGTGATGTCGCTCGTGGTCTTCACGGCGCTCGTCGGCCTGATGGTGGCGCCAGGCCAACTCCATCCGGTGCTGGGCTTTGCGGCGCTGGTCTGCATCGCGGTCGGCGCCGGGGCCGCCGGCGCGCTCAACATGTGGTTCGACGCCGATATCGACGCCCTCATGTCGCGCACCGCCGGCCGGCCGATCCCCGCCGGAAGGGTGTTGCCGCAGGAGGCGCTCGGGTTCGGCATGACGCTCGCGGTCGGCGCGGTCACCTATCTCGGGCTCGTTGCCAACTGGCTCGCCGCGGGGCTTCTCGCGTTCACGATCTTCTTCTACATCGTGATCTACACGATGCGTCTCAAGCGCATGACGCCGCAGAACATCGTCATCGGCGGCGCCGCCGGCGCGTTTCCGCCGATGATCGGCTGGGCCGCAGCGACCGGGACGGTCGGGCTCGAATCCGTCCTGATGTTCCTGATCATCTTCTTCTGGACGCCGCCCCATTTCTGGGCGCTGTCGCTGTGGCGCACCCAGGATTACGCGCGCGCCGGCATCCCGATGTTGCCTGTCGTCGCCGGTCGCGCCGAGACGCGACGGCAGATTCTGATCTACTCGCTGGTGCTGGCGCCGCTCGGCGTAGCACCGTGGCTGATGGGTTATAGCGGCGCGATCTATGGCATAACCGCGATCGTGGGCGGTGTCGCGATGATCTGGCTTGCCCTCAAGATCAAAATGCTCGGCGACGGCGCGGACGGCGATCGCGCCTGCAAGCGCCTGTTCGGCGTTTCGATCCTCTACCTCTTCGTGTTGTTTGCGGTTCTGCTCGTCGACGACCGGCTGGGGGCGCCCGGCCTGTTGTGGGCGGCGAGATGATGGCATGGCTGGAAACGACGACGACAACGGCATCGTGCTCACCGAGGAGCAGAAGCGGCGTCGCCGCGCACGCTCGATTGCGATTGCGCTTGCACTCGCGGCATTCGCGGTGCTGGTGTTTGCGGTCACCCTCGTCAAGCTGCGCTCCGGCGTGGTAACGCGGCCGATGTAAGGTTCACGGGTCAGATGACTGAGAACAGAGGTCAGGTGGAGGAGATCGGAGGGCAGCCGAACGGCGGTCCGACCGATTCGTCGTCCGCCCTCCATCCTGCAACCGCCCGCCGCCGGTCGTCGTCCGATTATGTGGTCGCCGCGGCCTGCGGCGTGTTTGTTGCGCTGATGGTAGGTGCCGCCTACGCATCGGTGCCGCTCTATACGTGGTTCTGCCGTGCCACCGGGTTCGGCGGCGTGCCGCAGGTCGTTGAAGCGGCGCCCGGCGTCGTCTCCGATCGCCACGTGACGGTGCGATTCGACTCCAATGTCGGAGCTGGTCTTCCGTGGCGGTTCGAGCCCGAGCGCAAAACGATCGACGTGCGCCTCGGCGAGGTCGTGACGGTCTACTACACGGCGACCAATCTCTCGGCTCACGAGACGGACGCGCAGGCGGTCTACAACGTGACACCGACGACCGTCGGCAGCTACTTCGACAAGATTAACTGCTTCTGCTTCACCGAACAGCATCTCGGGCCCGGCGAGACCCGCGAGATGGCCGTGGTGTTCTACGTCGATCCGGAGCTCGTCAAGGATTCCGACCAGGACGACCTCGACACCATCACGTTGTCATACACGTTCTATCCGCTGCGTCCGCGCACGACGGGCGTAACGGGAAGTGCCGTCCCGGCTGCTGCCGGGCGCAAGAGCTAAAAGAGGGGGTGGCGCCTTTTGGGCGCCATTACAAGAGTAACGGAGACGAACACGATGGCTGACGCCCACGCCAAACACCATGACTATCACCTAGTCGAGCCCAGCCCGTGGCCGGCCGTCGGCTCCGCTTCGGCGTTCATCGCCGCGATCGGCGCCATCGGCTGGATGCATCACTCGTTCGCGGCGGCACCTTACGTGTTCTTCGCTGGCACCATCGGCATCCTCTACACGATGCTGTCATGGTGGCGTGACGTCGTGGACGAGGCCGAGCATGGCGGCTTCCACAGCCGCGTGGTGCAGATTTCGCATCGCTACGGCATGATCCTGTTCATCGCCTCCGAGGTGATGTTCTTCGTGGCTTGGTTCTGGGCCTATTTCTCGACCGCGCTGTTCCCGGCGGACATGCAGCAATATATGCGGGCGGATTTCGTCGGCCATGTGTGGCCGCCGAAGGGAATCGAGACGTTCAACCCGTGGCATCTGCCGCTCGTGAATACGCTGATCCTGTTGACCTCGGGCACCACCGTCACCTGGGCCCATCACGCGCTGCTTCACAATGATCGCGAGGGGCTCAAATGGGGCCTCATTCTCACGATCATCCTCGGGCTGTCGTTCACCTGCGTACAAGGCTTCGAGTACTATCACGCGCCGTTCCATTATGCCGGCAACATCTACGGCGCGACGTTCTTCATGGCGACAGGTTTCCATGGCGCGCATGTCATCATCGGATCGATTTTCCTGATCGTCTGCCTGATCCGCGCTTTGGCCGGCCAGTTCACGCCGACCCAACATCTCGGCTTTGAATTCGCCGCTTGGTATTGGCACTTCGTCGACGTGGTGTGGCTGTTCCTGTTTGCCTGCATCTATGTGTGGGGCCACGGACCTCCCGTTGCGGGCGCCGCCGGTCACTAAAGCGAGGCCGATCTTCGCGTCGCAGGACCGGGCGGATTGACCGACGCGGTCATCCGCCCGCCGGTTTTGCCTCACAAGGGCGAATGACGTCGCTCCGTGATGCACGGGGCGGCCAATACAGGCGAAAAATGACGGGCATGGATGGCGGAGGCGGGCGGGCGCATTATCTAGGCAGTGCCAGCACAACGCTCCCTCGACCGTCATGACCGATCATCCCTCTCCCGGCGTCAGATCATCCCCATCGCCCTTGCTGACCGGCCTGATGTGCCGATGCCCGCGCTGCGGCAAGGGCCGTCTGTTCCGCGGGTTTCTCGCGCTGTCGCCGCGCTGCGAGAACTGCGGGCTCGACTACTCGTTCGCGGACGCCGGTGACGGGCCTGCGGTGTTCGTCATCCTCTTTGCCGGCTTCGTGGTGGTCGGCGGCGCGCTCATCGTCGAAACGCTCTATCAGCCGCCGTTCTGGCTCCACGCCCTGCTGTGGGGACCGCTCATTCTCCTCACCACGATCGGACCGCTGCGCCCGATGAAGGGCCTGATGATTGCGCTCCAATACCACCATAAGGCCGCCGAGGGACGGCTTGCCGGCAAGCCGGAATCGTGATGGCGCCCGACAGCGCTGATACGCATCGTGGCGTGCTGGTGCCGACCCTTGCCGCGCTGGTGGCGTTCGCGATCCTCCTTTCGCTCGGTCTCTGGCAGGTCGAACGCAAGGCCTGGAAGGAAGGGTTGATCGCCAATCTCGAGGCGCGGCTCGCGGCAGCTCCGGTGGCGCTGCCGCCGCCCAAGGATTGGCTGCGCCTTACCCCCGACGATGACGAATTTCTTCGCGTCACGTTCCCGGCGAAATTCGAGAACGACAAAGAAGGCCTCGTCTACACCATCGGCTCAAGCCTGCGAGACGATGCCGGTGGCCCCGGCTATTGGGTGTTCACGCCGGCGCGCCTCGCCGACGGCAACTTCGTGATGGTGAACCGCGGCTTCGTGCCGGAAGGGCAGCAGAACCCGGCGAAGCGTCCGGACGGACAGATCGCCGGCCCCGTCACCCTGGTCGGGGTGTTGCGCTGGCCGGAGAAGCCCGGCCTGTTCACGCCGGCGGAAGAACTGCGGCTCAATCTGTGGTTCTCCCGCAATTCCACCGCGATCGCGGCGGCCAAAGGCATCACCGCGGCGCCGTTCTATGTGGAGCTTGAAAGTCCCGCGCCGCCGGGCGGACTTCCCCATGTGGGGCACCTCAAGCCGAACCTCCCCAACAATCATTTGCAATACGTCGTCACCTGGTTCGGGCTCGCGATCGTGCTGGTCGGCGTCTACGTGGCATGGCTGTTCGGCGGCTGGCGTCGGCGCGAACCGGCGCGATGACGGGGCGCGATCAGCGCGTATCCTCGAGGCGTCATTCCTTGTCGACTGCGGCATTCGTCTCGCGGTCCGATGGGGCGATGACGTTGACCGCATTCTCGGGCTTGCGTCCGCTGAGAACCGCAATGATCGCGTCGGCGGCCGCCTGTTCGATGGCAAGGCGCGTTGTGCGGACCGCGGAACCGAGGTGGGGCGTGAACAGCGTGCGGTCGCGGAGCGCCAGAAGCCGCGCCGAGATGGAACGCGGCCGGTCGGCGCGCGCCCAATCCTCCATTTCGAAAACGTCCGCAGCGTAACCGGCGAGATGATCGTTCTCGAGCGATTGCGCGACGGCCGCCTCGTCGACGACCGAGCCGCGCCCGATATTCACGAGGCGCGCGCCGCGCCGCATCCGGCCCAAACTTCCGGCGTTGATGGTGTGAAACGTCCGCTCATTCAACGGCAAAGCCAGAATGATGACGTCGCTCTGCTCAATCAGTTCGTTCCAGCCGATTTGCGAAACGCCATGACCCGCGGCGTCGGCGACCGCACGCTCATCGAAGCCGCTGAGCCGCGCGCCAAAACCTTGGAGTCGCTTCGCGATGGCAAGTCCGACGCGACCCAGTCCCGCGATGCCGATGTTCGCATCCTGCAGGCCGTAGCCATAAAGCTCCGGGCGCCACCCCTCGAAGCGGCCCGATCGCACCCAGGCATCGCCGGCGAGAAGATGCCGATTGAGCCCAAGCGTCAGCGCGACCGCAAGCTCGGCCGTCGGAATGGTGAGGAGGTCGGGGGCGACGGTCAGCCAGACGCCTGCGCGGGTGCAGGCGTCGACGTCGAAATTGTCATATCCCTTGAGGGCGCACGCGATGACTTTGAGCCGCCGGCTGCGGCTCAGCAGGTCTTCGTCGACCTGGTCGGTCATGAACGCGAGCATCGCATCGGCATCGCGGACATGCGCGGCGAGCTCAGCCCGGCTCCAGGTCGCGTCGCCCCCATTGATGACGACCTGTCCCAGATCGCGGAGCCGCTGTTCGACCTCCGGAAAGATCGGATGGGTAACAACGATCTTGGCCATGACCGCTACCGGAGAAATCTCCGCAGCACGGCGCCGAGTCCGTCGACGATCGTGACGCAGGCGAGGATGCAAATGAGGATCGCCGAGACCTGCGCGTATTCGAGAATCCGCAGCGCCGCGATGAGCTCGAAGCCAATTCCGCCGGCGCCGACCGCGCCGAGCACGGTCGAGGCGCGGAAATTATATTCCCAGCGATAGATCGTGGTGTCGGCAAGCTGCGGCATCACCTGCGGCAGGATCGCGTGCCAGATGACTTGCAGCGGCGTCGCGCCCGCCGCACGCGCCGCCTCGATCGGCTTGCCGTCGACGTGCTCGATGCCCTCGGCAAAGAACTTTCCCATCATGCCCACCGAATGCAGGCCGAGCGCCAGCACGCCGGGAAGTGCACCGAACCCCACCATGGCGACGAAGATGATGCCCATGATGAGTTCGGGGACCGAACGCAGCAGGTTGAGCACAAGCCGGGCGAAGCCGTACACCGCCGCATTGGGCGAGGTATTGCGCGCCGCCAGCAAAGCGATCGGAAGCGAAAGCGTCGCCGCAATCGCCGTCCCCGCGATCGACATCGCCGCCGTGTCCAGCACGGGCTGCACCCAGTTCCGCCACCGGCCAAAATCGGGGGGAAACATATCCTGAGCGATCTGCTTGATCGCGGGCCAAGAATCCGCGAAGCGCGCGACGTCGAAAAGCCCGGTCGCCCAGCAAGCCACGAGGACGATGGCAATGACGCCGAGTCCGACAAGGCTCCGCTTCCCGCGGGCGGCATCGTCGCGCCGCAGGATCGCGTCATAGTCGGGGATCGCGCGGTCACTCATCCCTTGAATTTGGTGAGATCGAGGTCAAGCACCTTCGCCGTCTCGCGGAGGATATCGTAGGCGTGGTCGTCCGTGGCCACAAAGCCCTCGGCGCGGAACGGCTTGAGGATCGACTGATCCTTCAATTCGAGGAAAGATTCGCGGATCGATGCCTTGAGCTGCGGATCGAGCTTGCCCTGCATCACCATCGGATAGTTCGGGATGGGATCGCTGAAGGCAATCACCCGCAGCTTGGCGGGATCGATCGAATTCTTGGCGATCAGGTTGTTGAAGATATCCTCCGACAGGGCGCCGACCACGATTTGCCCGGATTGCACCGCGCGCGCGACCGCATCGTGGGCGCCGAGATGGACGAACTTGTAGTCCTTGCCGCCGATCAATTCACGCCTGGCCAGCATCGCGCGCGGAATGAGATGGCTCGATGTCGACGCGGGATCGCCAAAGCCGACCAATTTGCCCTTGATGTCGTCGATGGCTCGGACCGGGCTCTCCGCCTGGGTGATGATGACGCTGCGATAGGTCGGCGATCCTTTGGACACGCCCACCGCGAACGGCTCGATCCCGGGGGCCTTCGATTTGGCGAGGACGTACGAGAGCGGACCAAAATAGGCGACTTCGATGCGGCTAAATCGCATCGCCTCGATCATCGAGGAATAATCCGTCGTCACCACGAGTTCGATGTCTTTGTGCAGTTGCAATTCAAGATATTTCTTGAGCGGCTCGGCGCTCTGGATGATGGTCCCGGCGTTTTCGTCGGGCAGCAGCGCGACGCGGAGCTTCGCCGGATTATCCTGAGCGAACGCGGACCGGCTGGTCATGGTCAGCGTGGTGCCCGCCATGAGGGACAGGAAATATCGGCAATTCATGTATCGGCTCCTCTTCGAATTGCGGATGGGGAATGCGATCTGGCGACGGCGCAGCGTAGATGCGCTGCATGACATTGCGATCAAGCGCGGCAGCCGATCCATCGAAGACCACCCGGCCGCCCGACAGGCCGATGATGCGATCGGCGAAGCGGCGCGCCAGTTCGATCTGGTGCAGGCTGACGATGGCTTTGATGCCGTCTTCGCGGCACACCCGATCGACCAGCTCGAGGATGCGCAGGGCCGTTGCCGGATCGAGGCTCGCAACCGGTTCGTCGGCAAGGATCGTCCATGGACGCTGGATCAGCGCCCGCGCGACGCCGACGCGCTGCTGCTGACCGCCGGACAATTGATCGGCGCGGCTCAGCGCGCAATCCAACAACCCGACGCGTTGAAGCACATCGAGGCCGAGGCAACGCTGCGCGCGATTGGGCGGAAACACCGATCGCAAGGAGGAGCGGAACGCGAGCCGGCCGAGCAGAACGTTTTGCAGCGCCGTCTGGCGTCCGATCAGATGGTGCTGTTGGAAGATCATCGCAGTGCGTTGGCGATGACGGCGCAGCGCCGCGCGGCTCGCGAAAATCGATCCGCCATCGCCGGTGACGACGTCGCCGCGCGACGGCCTCACTAGTCCGTTGAGGCATCGCAGCAGGGTCGACTTGCCGGCTCCCGACGGACCTAGCAGGGCAATGAAGCGGCCGTGATCGAGATCGAGGCTGACGTCATCAAGTGCGCAAACGCCATTCTGATAGACGACGGAAGCGCCCTCGATCCGAAGCATTTGGCTTGAGCGTGTCCCGCATCGTCGCTGCGAGATAACGACTATCGGCCTAATTTATAAGTTTTGTGACAGCGCCGCCGCGCCTCCGGTAGTCCACTCGCAGCAAATCCGTCCGTGCCGGCTGAAGTCAGCGCCACAATTCCTTGCTCGCGAGTGCTGCGCCGTCAGACAACGCCTGGAGCTTGGCCCATGCGATCTGCGGATGAATGCGGCCGCCGAGCCCGCAATCGGTCCCGGCGATCACGTTTTCGCGCCCGACGACCTTGGCGTAGCGGGCGATGCGGTCAGCAACCACCTGCGGATGTTCGACGATGTTGGTGGCGTGGCTCACGACGCCGGGGATCAGCATTTTGCCGTCCGGCAGCTTCACGTCCTGCCACACCCGCCATTCGTGCTCGTGGCGAACGTTGCCGGCTTCTACCGAATAGGCGCCGGCGTTGACGCTCAAGACGAGATCGACAATGTCCTTGAGCGGAATGTCGGTCGTGTGCGGGCCGTGCCAACTGCCCCAGCAGATGTGGAAACGGATGCGGTCGGCGGGCAGGCCACGCAGCGCATGGTTCAATGCCTCCATGCGCACCTTCTCGAATTTCTTGAATTCATTGAGCGGCGGCTCCGGGTTGATCATGTCCCAGTTGTCCGGCAGGCTCGGATCATCGATCTGCAGCACGATCCCGGCGTCGACGATCGCCTTGTACTCCTCGCGCATCGCGTCGGCCGAGGCGAACAGGAACTCCTCTTCGGTCTTGTAGTAGAGGTCCTCGCCGCGCGCGAAACTGCCGGGTCCGATCGAACACATGAAGCCTTCTTCGGTTCCGGTCGCCGCCATTGCTTTTTTCAGGTTGGCGATATCGGCGGCGAGCGCGGCCTGCCCGGTATAGGTGATCGGTCCGGTACAAACCGGGCGGCCCACCGGCCGTCGCGCGGCACTGCCCAGGAGGCTCCCGCTCAATTCCGGGTCCTGGTAGAACTCGCCGAACTTCTGCCAGTCGCGGCGATTGGCAAACGAGGTCAGCGCGACTTCGGCGACGCTCGACTTCGTGTGCTGCGATTGCGTCCCGCCGCCCGCTGGAGAAAACCCCGACATCCGCGCGAAGGCGTAGTTCCACCACGCACCATAGTCATAGCTTCCGGCAACCGGCTTGCCGAACTCGCCATCATCGGGAATGTCGACGCCGAGGTCGCGCTGCTTGCGCACGACGTCGGCAACCGCGGCCGCGAGAACTTGCGCGAAGGCGGCGTCATCCTTGCTTTCGCCCGCGGCGCGGGCCTTGCCGATGGCGATGAGGTTCGCCGGCCGCGACAAGCTCCCGGCATGGGTGGTGAGAATGCGATCCGTGCTGTGTTTCATGTTCCCGGCACCGTCTGGAGACTGGCACGCGATGCTAGTTTACGGTACCCGATCGCGCCAGCGGTTGGTTCGTCTGGTGGGCGCCCCCGTGCCGCGGAAAGCCGTTGCTTTCGGGCGCTTGCGATGAGATCAAGAAGCGTCAGTTATTGAAGATCGGACTCGATCCGACGACATCAAAGGGGGGATCGCTGCCCAACTGCAGCAGTTGAACCGGACCCGCTTTGATATGTTTGAACTCACCCTGACTTTCGACAACGGACCGGAGCCGTCGGTGACCCCGATGGTTCTGGACGTACTGGCGCACCACCGCGTGTTGACCACGTTTTTCGTCATCGGCAGCAAGCTGGCCGCTCCTGGTGCCCGCGCCTGCGCCGCGCGGGCGCATGCCGAAGGCCACTGGATCGGCAATCACACCTGGACCCACACCCAGCCGCTGGGCGAGCGCCCCGGCGAGGAGGCGGTGAGGCTCGAGATCGAACGCACGCAGGCCGAGATCGGGGCGCTGGCGCGCGATCCTCCGCTGTTTCGCCCCAACGGCGGCGGCGGCAACATCGACCGCCGGCTGCTGAGCCCGCAAGCCGTCGCGGCGTTGCAAGCGGGCGGCTATACCTGCGTGCTGTGGAACGCGATTCCGCGGGACTGGAAGGAGCCGGATGCGTGGGTGGAGACGGCGCTCGCGCAGATCCCGCTCCAGCCCTGGACCCTCATGGTGCTGCATGACATGCCCACCGGGGCGATGCACCACCTCGACCGGTTTCTGACGGAGGTAAAGGATCGCGGCTGGCGCATTCGCCAGGATTTCTCGCCCGCATGCCTGCCGCTGACGGCCGGGAAGGTCACCGGGCCCTTGGCTGACGTGGTCAGTTTGGCGGCTTAAGCGGCTGGCAACTGTTCTGGCGTCACATTACCGTGCTGTTTGCGGTAGAAACTTGCCGAATTGATTCGCTGCCATGACAAGCCATTCCCCTGCCTCGATGCCTAAACGCGCCATGGTGCTGGCGGCCGGTCTAGGCACGCGTATGCGTCCCCTGACCAACGCCAAGCCCAAGGCGCTGGTCGAGGTCGGTGGGAAGCCGCTCCTTGATCATGTGCTTGACCGGCTGGCGGCCGGGGGCGTCGACACGGTTGTGGTCAACGTCCACCACTTCGCCGACCAGATCGAACGCCACCTGGCGGGGCGCCGCAGGCCGAAGGTCGTGATTTCCGACGAGCGTGGCGTACTGCTCGATACCGGTGGCGGCGTGGTCAAGGCGCTGCCGCTTCTCGGCGCCGCGCCGTTCTTCCACCTCAACTCCGATACGCTGTGGATCGATGGCGTCAAACCGAACCTTGTTCGGCTGGCCGAATCGTTCGATCCGGCTCGCATGGATGCCCTGCTGCTGCTCGCTGCGACCGCCGTGAGCGTCGGCTACGCCGGGCGCGGCGATTTCGCCATGGCAACCGACGGCCGCTTGAGCCGACGTGCCGAGCGCGAAGTGGCGCCGTTCGTCTATGCCGGTGTCGCGATCCTTTCGCCCGCATTCTTTGCGGGGGCTCCCTCCGGCGCCTTCTCCCTCAACCTGCTGTTCGATCGCGCCATCGATGCCGGCCGCCTTTACGGCCTTCGGCTCGATGGCGTGTGGTTGCATGTCGGGACGCCGGAAGCGGTCCCCGTCGCCGAAGCTGCGATCCTCGCCAGCGCCGCGTGATAGACTGCCGGCGCGAATCGCGGCCGCCGATGCCGCGAGCCGACAGCCGACAATTCGATGACCGCGCGCGTCTTCACCATACCGCCGTCGGCGCCGTTTCTGCCGGCGCTGATCGGGGCGTTTGCCGAGGGTAAACTCGTCGATGGCGTGGCAACGGGGCCGCTTGCCTTCGCCGACGCCACGATCTTCCTGCCGACGCGGCGCGCCTGCCGCCTTGCCCGCGATGTCTTTCTCGATCTCCCGGGGGTCGATGCCGCGGTGCTGCCGCGCATCGTGCCGATCGGGGATATCGACGAGGACGAGCTGGTGTTCGCCGACGCCGCGACCGGCGGCATTGCCGGCGATGCGCTCGACCTGCCGCCCGCGATCGAGGGCCTTGAACGGCGCTTCCTGCTGGCGCGCCTCGTCCTCAAATGGGCCGAGCAACTTGCGCCGCTGACCGGCGAGCCGCCGCTCGTGGTGCGCCATCCGGCCGCCGCGCTCGGACTGGCCGACGATCTCGCGCGCCTCATGGACGACATGACGACGCGGGAGGTGCCGTGGGATCGCCTCGACGAGCTGGTGCCCGATGAGTTCGACGAATACTGGCAGCTCACGCTGAATTTTCTCAAAGTTGCCCGCGAGCAATGGCCGCAAATCCTTGCGGCGCAGGGCGCGATCGAACCGGCAGCACGCCGCGACCGTTTGATCGCCGCGGAGGCGCGCAGACTCGCGGCGACCAACCCGCCGGTAATCGCGGCCGGCTCGACCGGCTCCATGCCTGCGACCGCGAAACTGCTTGCGACGATTGCAGCGCTCCCCCGCGGGGCCGTGGTGCTGCCCGGCCTCGACACCGACCTCGACGACGAGGCGTGGCGTGACGTCGGCGGGGCGCCCAGCCATCCGCAATTTGCGATGCACGCACTTCTCGCGCGCATCGGCATCGTGCGGCGTGAAGTCGCGACACTCGTCCCGCCAGCGCCGCACGGCCGCGAAATGCTGGCGAGCGAAACGCTGCGGCCGGCGCCCGCGACCGCCGCCTGGCGCGGGCGGCTCGCCGCGGAGGATTCGCGCCACGCCATCGAGCGCGCGATTGCCGGCTTGACCGTCATCGAGGCGGCCAATGCGGAGGAAGAAGCGCTCGTGATTGCCGTCGCGCTGCGCGAGGCATTGACGGAGGAGACCCGCACGGCGCTTCTCGTCACGCCCGACCGCGCCCTCGCGCGCCGGGTCACCGTGCTGCTCAAGCGCTGGAATATCACGGCGGACGATTCCGGCGGCGATCCGCTTGCTGAGACCGCCGCCGGCGCGTTTGCGCGGGCGGTCGCCGAAGCGGCGCTGTCACGCCTCGCGCCCGTCCCGCTGCTCGCGCTGCTCAAGCACAAGCTGGCGCGGTTCGGCGCCGACGACAATGCTGCCGCGATTGCCGCGCTGGAGCGGGCGGTGCTGCGCGGGCCGCGTCCGCGGCCCGGCTCGGCGGGGCTCGCGCAAGCGCTTGCCGACGTTCGCGCCGAGCTTGCCAGGCTGCGGCGCGGCGAGCCCTCCACGATCCATCGCAGCGATCCACGCGCATCGCTCGACGATGCCGAGATCGCGGCGGCGGAGCGGCTGGTTAGTCGCATTGCGGCCGCGCTCGCCTCGCTCGAATTGCTGGGCGCGGGCGAGGTTGATTTCGCGGCGCTCGCGGCGCGCCATTACGAAGCGGTGCGGCTCGCGAGCAGCGGCGCGGCGGGAACCCCGGCAGCCTTCGCGGGTCTGGACGGTGGCGCGCTGGCACAAGCGTTCGACGATATTGCAATTCAAGTCGGCAATGCTCCTTTCCCGATCGCGACGGAAGACTATGGCGAACTCTTTCGCCTTGCCGTTGGGGATCGTGCGGTGCGACGGCCGGGCGTACAGGCAAGCCGCGTGCGCATCCTCGGTCCGCTCGAAGCGCGTCTTACCACCGCCGACCGCGTCATCATTGGCGGGCTCGTTGAAGGCGTGTGGCCGCCCGATCCGCGCAGCGATCCGTGGCTGAGCCGCCCCATGCGGCAGGACCTGGGGCTCGACCTGCCGGAACGGCGCATCGGACTTGCGGCGCACGACTTCGCCCAGCTTCTCGGCGCACGCGAGGTGTTCGTCACTCGGGCGGCCAAGCTCGCCGGCGCGCCAGCGGTGGCCTCGCGCTTTCTCCAGCGGCTCGCCGCAGTCGCGGGCTCCGCCTCGTGGGAAGCGGCCATTGCCCGCGGCGAGCGCTACCGCGCTCTTGCACGGCGGCTCGACGAGCCGGAAGGTCTCGCGCGTCCGGTGATGCGGCCGGAGCCGCGCCCGCCCCGCGCCGTGCGCCCGAAAGCCTTGTCGGTCACCGAGATCGAGCACTGGCTGCGCGATCCTTATACGATCTACGCGCGCCACATCCTCAAGCTCGCGCCGCTCGAACAGGTCGACCAGCCGCCCGGCGCCGCCGAGCGCGGCAGCGTCATTCATGCGACGATCGGGGAATTCGCGAAGACTTACGCCAGCGAATTGCCGGAGAATCCCTATGCCGAATTGCTGCGCATCGGCCGCGCGCATTTCGCGGCGCTCGACGACTTTCCCGAGGCGCGCGCGTTCTGGTGGCCGCGGTTCGAGCGGATCGCCGGCTGGTTTGCGGAGTATGAGCGCAAGCGCCGCGACAAGGTCGCCGGCGCGCTTGTCGAAGTGCAGGGCGCGGTGCAGATTCCGGTCAATGGCAGTTTCTTCCGACTGACCGGACGCGCCGACCGCATCGAGCAGCTGGTCGACGGCGGCTACGCCATCCTCGATTTCAAGACCGGCGCGCCGCCCACGTCGAGGCAAGTGCAGATCGGGGTCTCGCCGCAATTGACGCTCGAAGCCGCGATGCTGCGCGCCGGCGCGTTCGGCGCAATCGCGCCCGGCGGCTCGGTGGCGGAGCTCATTTACGTCCGGCTGCACGGCGGCGATCCCGCGGGAAAGGAGCAGCCGATCAAATTAGACGGGGTGACCGTTGACGGCGCAGCCGACGCCGCGTTGGCCAAGCTCTCGGAGCTCGTCGCGCGGTTCGATGACGATGACATGCCGTATCGCCCGCTCATCCTCTCAATGTGGGCGAAGCGCTACGGCACCTATGATGAGCTTGCCCGCGTCAAGGAATGGGCGCTGGCCGGCAACTTCGAAGGCGAAGAGTTTTGAGCGCGCGCCGCATCATTCCCGACGAAGTGCGGCGCCGGCAGGCGGCGGCGTCCGACCCGGGCGCGGCCGCGTTCGTCGCCGCCAATGCCGGATCGGGCAAGACCCACGTGCTGGCGCAACGGGTCATCCGGCTGATGCTGCAGGGCGGCGCCGGCGGGGTCGATCCGTCGAAGATCCTCTGCATCACCTTCACCAAGGCGGCGGCCGCCAACATGGCGGTACGCGTGTTCGATACGCTGCGGAGCTGGATCGCGCTCGATGATTCAGCGCTTGATGCCGCCATGCGCGACATTGGCGTTACGACAATCGATGCCGCAACGCGCACGCGCGCCCGCACGCTGTTTGCCGCGGCGCTCGAAGTGCCGGGCGGGCTCAAGGTGCAGACGATCCACGCGTTCTGCACCCGCATCCTCCAGCAGTTTCCGTTCGAGGCGGACGTCGCCGCGCGATTCACCGTGCTGGAAGAACGCGCGCAGAGCGAGATGCTCGAACGTGCGACCCTCGATGTCCTGCTGCGGGGCGCCGCCGCGCCGGGAAGCGAAGTTGGTCAGGCCCTGAAGATCGCGGTCGCCGCTGCTGCCGATTCGACTTTCCGCGAGATCGTTCGCGAGGCGACGGCCAAACGCCACGATTTCAGCGGCTGGATCGAAGGAGCCGGCAGCATCAAGGACGCGCTTGCCCAGCTCTCGGCGACGCTCGGCATTGCGGCTGACGACACGCTCGCGGCGTGCGAGCGAGACATCGTCGACGGCCCGTTGCTGTCGTCATCGCAATGGGCGGAGGTGGCAACGCTCCTCTGCGGAAGCCCGTCGAGGAACGACAAGGACCAAGGCGAGCGGTTGTGGCGAGCCCTTGAGCAGGTTGGGCGCGAACAGGTCGAAAGCTATCTGAGCGTTTTCTTCACCGGCAGCAACGGGCCGCGCAAAAATCTGCTCACCAATGGTCTCGCCGCGCGGCGTCCGGAGCTCGCGGAGCGTCTTGCCGATGAGCAGGCGCGGATCGTCGGCCTTGCTGCGAGGCGCAAGGCCATTATCTGCCGCGACCGCACGGCCGCGCTTGTCACCATCGCGGTCGAGGTTATCGCGCGCTATCGCGACGAGAAGGATCGCCGCGGCCTCGTCGACTATGACGATCTCATCGACAAGACGTTGCGGCTGTTGTCCGCGGCCCCACCGGGCTGGGTACATTACAAGCTCGATCTCGGCCTTGATCACGTGCTGATCGACGAGGCGCAGGACACCAGCGAAAAGCAATGGGAGATCATCAAGCGGCTGACGGCGGAGTTTGCGGCCGGCGCCGGCGCGCGCGGCCTCATCAAGCGCACCGTGTTTGCGGTCGGCGACGAGAAGCAGTCGATCTTCTCGTTCCAGGGTGCGGCGCCGCGCGAATACGATGCGGCGCTGCGCCACTTCAAGAAGCAATACGAGCTGTCCGAAGTCGCATGGCGCGTGGTGCGGTTCGATCATTCGTTCCGCTCCGGCGAGAACGTGCTCGGCGCCGTCGACGAAGTGTTCCGGCCCGCTACGGTCTATCGCAGCATCACCTCCGATCCGGGCGGCATGCTTGCCCATCAGGCGCTGCCCCATGCGGTGCCGGGACATGTCGAGATCTGGCCGTTGATCGAGCCTGATCCTTCGCCCGACATGGAAGCCTGGGACGCGCCGTTCGATGCGGTCCTGGAAACGAGCGCGCCCGTCAAGCTCGCGCAGAAAGTTGCAAAGACGGTGCGCCAGATGATCAGCGGCGGCACGCCGATCGGGGCTGACCGCCGCCGCGTCTCGGCGGGCGACGTACTGGTGCTCGTGCGCCAGCGCGGCACGCTGTTCACGGCGTTGATCCGCGCACTGAAGAACGCGGGCGTTGCCGTCGCCGGCGCCGACCGGCTGACGCTGACCGAGCACATCGCGGTGATCGATCTGATGTCGCTCGCCGATGCGCTGCTGCTGCCGGACGACGATCTAGCGCTCGCGATCGCGCTCAAGAGCCCGCTGTTCGGGCTTGATGACGACCAGTTATTCAAACTCGCCCATGGCCGGCGCGCGAACTTGCGCGCTGCGCTCGCAGTGCACGCTGCGACCGACGCGGCTTGTGCGCAAGCGGACGCGCTGCTCAAGCGCTGTGCAGCGCGCGCGCGCCACGACACGCCGTTCGCGTTCTTTGCCTGGCTGCTCGGGCCCGAGCACGGGCGGCGGAAAATCTATGCGCGGCTCGGCCTCGAAGCGGCGGACGCGCTCGACGAATTCCTCGAAATGGCGCTCGCCTACGAGCGGCAAGAAACGCCTTCACTGCAAGGGTTTCTCGCTTGGCTGCGGGCGGCCGACACACTCGTCAAGCGCGACATGGAGGTTGCGCGCGACGAGGTCCGGGTAATGACGGTGCATGGCGCGAAAGGCCTGGAGGCGGCGGTCGTGATCCTCGCCGATACGACGACCCCGCCGCGCGGCACCCATCCGCCGCGCCTCCTCATGGCGCCGCGGCCGACAGCGAAGCCCGGCGCGGCGCCGTGCATCGTCTGGGTCGGGCGCAGCGCAGATGATGTGGCGGCCGTCGCGGCGGCGCGCACCGCGGCTCTCGAGGAGTTCGAGCACGAGCACCGCCGCCTGCTTTATGTGGCGATGACGCGCGCCGCCGAGCGGCTGATCGTGTGCGGCTATGAAGGCAAGAAAAAGCGCCCGAACGGCTGCTGGTACGATCTCGTCCGCGACGCTCTCGTCGGCAAACCGGAATGCGAGGAGATCGGCGACGGCGACGCCAGGATTTGGCGCTACGTCAAGCGGATGCCGCCGGCCGAACAACTGACGTTTGCGTTGTCTAGCGGGACGCCGCCGCTAGAGGTGCCGGTGTGGCTCACGGCGCCGGTGGCAGCGCAGCCCGCCGCGGCGGTGCTGCTCTCGCCTTCGCAGGCCTACGACGACGAGCACCCTCCCCTGAAGGGGGAGGGTCGGACCGCCAAAGGCGGTCCGGGGTGGGGTGACAGCAGCGCCGCACGTTCAACGCTGCATTTAGAAGATAGCCGCGCGGCACCATCTCCCTCCCCCCTTGTGGGGGAGGGTCGGGGTGGGGGGTCGGGAGGTTACGGCTCAGCGGTGCCCCACCCGTCGACCCCCGCCCCCGACCCCTCCCCACAAGGGGGAGGAGAGAAGATTCTCGCTGGCGCGGCCGACCGGGGATCAAGCCCGGGGCAAGCTCTCCCCCCTCCAGGGGGAAGTGAAGCACGCGAGGCGCGCGCCAAGGCAATGCTGCGCGGCACGCTGCTGCATCGGCTGATGCAAGCGCTGCCCGAGATCGCGCTGGAGCGGCGCGAGAGCGCAGCGCGCGCCTTCCTCGAACGCAACGCGGCCCCACTCGACGTCGCCGAGCGCGAGCGCATTGCCGAGCGTGTGCTGGCGCTCCTCGCTGATCCGCAGTTCGCGTTGCTCTTTGCAGCCGGCAGCCGGGCCGAGGTGCCGGTCGTGGGAAGGCTTCGCCGCGCCGGTCGCCCGGACATCATCGTATCCGGCCAGATCGATCGCCTTGCGGTCACTGCTGAGGCCGTAGTGATTGCCGACTACAAGACGAATTGCGTGCCGCCCCAAGCCGGCGAGGCGCCGCCGCCCTCGTACGTGCAGCAGCTTGCGCTCTATCGGGCGGTGCTCTCCCACCTCTACCCGGATCGACGGATTCGCGCGGCGCTGATCTGGACCGAAATCCCGGCCGTGATGGAAATTCCGGCGGCTGCACTGGATGAAGCTTTCGCGCGCGTCACCTCCACGTGACCGCGCCTTGACGGTTTTAGGCCGCCTCCCTAGGTTCCGACTCATCAAACCCGGGGGCGCCGGATGCGCCCGAATGCCGGACAACGAGGGGTCCCATGGGTGTAGGCAAGGTTTCCGATGCCGATTTCGATGTCAAGGTGCTGAAATCGACCGAACCGGTGGTCGTCGATTTCTGGGCCGAGTGGTGCGGACCGTGCCGTGCGATTGCGCCGGCGCTCGAAGAGATCGCGAACGGTGCACTCGGCAGCAAGGTCAAGATCGTCAAGCTCAACGTGGATGAGAATCCGCAGACCGCGCAGAAATATCGGATCCAATCGATCCCGACGCTGATGCTGTTCAAGAACGGCCAGATGGCCTCGATGCAGCAGGGCGCGGCCCCGAAGGCGCGCCTCGAGCAGTGGATCACCGCGGCGGTCTGAGCTGCCGCTGACATCGGAATTGCTTTGCGGCCGGCGAAAGCCGGCCGTTTCTTTTGTGGAGCGTTCGCGCGATAGGGCAGAGTTATTCCGGCACGGTGCCGTTTGCCGCGAGCACCTCACCGGCGAGATAGAGCGAGCCGGTGATGAGAATGCGCGGCGGCGGATTGAGCGCGAGCGATCTCACCGCTGCCAGTGCTCCGGCGACACTGTTGCTTGCATCGGCCGCGATCCCGATGACGCGCGCGGTTGCCGCGAGCGTCTCCGCGGGCACGCCGTTGCTTTGGCTGATCGGCACCGCGATGAGGCAGCGCGCGAGCCCGGCGAAATTGCGCAGGAACCCTTCCGTGTCCTTGGTCGCCAGCATGCCCATGATGAGCACCAGCGGACGCGAGACCCGCTCCTCCAGATCGGCAAGCGCGGCCGCGACCATGCGTCCGCCATCCGGGTTATGGCCGCCATCGAGCCAGAGTTCGCTGCCCGCCGGCGCCTGTGCCACGAGGTCGCCGGCCGCGAGGCGCTGCATGCGGGCCGGCCAGTCCACCTTGACGAGGCCCTGCTCGAAGGCGCCCGCCGGCAGCTTGAAGCCGCAGACGCGCAACGTCGCGATCGCGGTGCCGGCATTGTCGATCTGGTGACGGCCGAACAGCCGCGGCGGCGGCAAGTCCAGCAAGCCATGCTCGTCCTGATAGACGAGGCGGCCGCGCTCCTCGCCGGCCACCCAATCCTGGCCGGCGACATGAAGCGGCGCGCCGATCTCGGCGGCGCGGTCCATGATCACCGAAAGCGGTCCCTCGGTCTGGCGGGCGATGATGGCCGGCGTGTCGCGCCGCATGATCGCCGCCTTCTCGCCCGCGATCTTCTCCAGCGTGTCGCCGAGAAAATCCATATGATCCATGGAAATCGAGGTGATGACGCTCGCGAGCGGGTAGGGGACTGCATTGGTCGCGTCGTAACGGCCGCCAAGCCCGACTTCGAGCAGCAGCGCATCCGCCGGATGGTTGGCAAATAGCAGGAACGCCGCGGCGGTCTCGATCTCGAACACGGTGATGGGTGCATTGCCGTTCGCCTGTTCGCACGCGGCGAGCGCCTCGATCAGGTCGGCGTCCGCCACCAGCACGCCGCCGCCCGGCCGCCCGAGCCGGAACCGTTCGTTGATGCGCACGAGGTTGGGCGAGGTATAGACGTGCACCCGGGCGCCGGCCGCCTCGAGGATGGCGCGCATGAATGCGATGGTCGATCCCTTGCCGTTGGTGCCGGCAACGTGGATGACGGGCGGCAGCCGCTTCTCGGGATGCCCGAGCGCGGCGAGCACCGGCAGCAGGCGATCGAGCGACAGGTCGATGCGCTTGGGATGGAGCGTCAGCAGCCGCGCCATGATGGCATCGAGCGGCGCACTCAGCGATCTTTCGACTTTTGGTTGTGACATTGTAGATTTCGTCGGTTCCTGCAACCCTAAGGAGCCGCGGCGGCCGCGGCGCTCGCCCCCGAATCGAGAACTCTCCATATAGGGTAGGGGCAGCGAAAGCGGATTTTTTTCAACCACCCTCTCCTGGAGGGGAGGGATCGGGCTGCCGAAGGCAGTCCGGGGTGGGGAGAAAGCGCTTCCACACGTTCGGTACCGAGTTCGTTGGAGCGCGGCCACCCCCACCCGGCCGCTTGCGCGGCCGACCTCCCCCCTCCAGGGGGAGATGAAGTAATAGGGTGCTGAGCTGTGGATTACCGGGACAAGGGGCGATCCACGGGCGAACGTGGGCACTCCCCATATAATAGGGGGACCCGATTCCCGGGTCCCCGGCTCTGAGCCGAGACGACCATAACGATGCGGTTTCCGCCTCAATTCCTCGATGAGCTGCGCGCGCGGCTTCCGGTGTCGGAAGTCGTGGGCAAGCGCGTGCGGCTCAAGAAGGCGGGACGTGAATGGAAAGGGCTGTCGCCCTTCAACAAGGAGCGGAGCCCGTCGTTTTTCGTCAATGATCACAAGGGTTTCTACCACGATTTCTCGTCCGGCAAGCACGGCGACATCTTCAGCTTCGTGATGGACACGGAAGGCGTCACCTTCCCCGAAGCGGTGGAGCGGCTGGCGGGCCTTGCCGGACTTGCGGTCCCCAAGCTCACCGAGGAGGCCGAGGCGGAGGCGAAACACCACCGCACCCTGCACGAGGTGATTGAACTTGCCGCCAAGTTCTTCGAGGCGACGCTGGCGAGCCGGGCGGGCGCTGCGGCGCGCGGCTACCTCGCCGACCGCGGGCTCGATCCGGCGACCCAATTACGCTTCCGCATCGGCTTCGCCCCGTCCGAGCGCTTCGCTCTCAAGGAGCATCTGGGCAGCCAGGGTGTGCCGGTCGAAGCGATGATCGAGGCCGGGCTCCTCGCCGCGGGCGACGAGATACCGGTGCCCTACGATCGGTTCCGGAACCGGGTCATGTTTCCGATCGCCGACCTCGCGGGCCGCGTCGTCGCGTTTGGCGGCCGCGCACTCGATAAGGATGCCCCAGCGAAATACCTCAATTCGCCCGAGACGCCGCTCTTTCACAAAGGCGGGCTCCTCTACAACGGCGCGGCGGCGCGCAAGGCCGCCCACCAAGGCGCACCGCTCATCGCGGTGGAAGGCTATGTCGACGTGATCGCGATGGTGACGGCGGGCTACGCGGCGACTGTCGCGCCGCTCGGCACCGCGCTCACCGAAAACCAGCTCGCGCTCTTATGGAAGATGGCCGACGAACCGATCCTGTGCTTCGACGGCGACGCCGCCGGGCGCCGCGCTGCGTATCGCGCGGTCGACCTCGCGCTGCCCCATATCAAGCCCGGCAGGAGTTTGCGGTTCGCGTCGCTTCCGGATGGACATGATCCGGACGATCTTGTCCGCTCCGGCGGCCCCGGTGCGATCGCCGACGTCCTCGCCGGTGCCCGTCCGCTCGCAGACGTGCTGTGGGCGCGGGAAGTGGAGGCTGGGCGGTTCGATACGCCGGAGCGTCGCGCCGGCCTCGAAGCGCGCATCAACGAGCTTGCAACTGCGATCGGCGACGAGACGGTTCGCCGTTATTATCGCGAGGATTTGCGGCAGCGCCTGCGCGATCTGACGGCGCCCGCGGTCCGCGGACCTGGGCGCGGTCCGGACAAGGAGCCGCGGCGGCCGTGGCGTGGCCGCGGCGCGCCACCGGCGGCGATGACGCCCGCGCGGATCGCACCGCTTTCCCCGCGGCTGCAGGTCTCCTCGATCGTGCGCGGCTCACGCAGCGCCGTGCCGACGCGCGAAGCGCTCATCCTGCTCTCGGCCTGCAATCACCCGTGGCTCCTCGATACCGAGGCCGAGCATCTCGCTGATCTCGAGTTCCACAATGGCGATGCCGACACGCTGCGCCGGATCATGCTCGACCTCTCGGCCGAGCATCATCATTCCCGCGAGAGCTTGCGCGAGGCGCTGACGGCGCGCGATTGTGGCCCGATCCTCGCTCGCATCGAGGCCGCCGTGACCCATCTCGCCGACTGGCCCGCGCGGGAAGGCGCCGCGCCCGAGGACGTGCTCCAATGGTGGAACCATGTTCTCACCTTGCATCGCAAGAACCGTACGTTAAATAAGGCGCTGAAGGAGGCCGAACGTGCCTTGGGGGAAGAACTGAGCGAGCAGAATTTTGCCCGGCTCCAGGACGTTCGAGGGCAGCTTTCGGCGCTCGAAGGGACTGAAGCGACGATTGACGGCTTCGGGGCCCTGTCGGGGCGGCCGGTGCGCGGGCTTTAGGATCGGGATGGCCAGTGGCCGGAGGGTTCCGTCAAGGGAAACTCCGGCCTTTTCAAACGTTTGATAGGACGACATAACGAGGAGGCGGAGCGAGGGTTAAGCGGGACTTAAAGGGTCTCGGCAACACTTCGTTCGACCGATTCGAGCGTCGGCTTCCTCAAAACGCACTAGCGCAACCACAAGTAAAGGGCAGAAGCCCGGAGTTCACGAGAATGGCGAGCAAGGTCAAGGTCGCGGTCAAGGAAAAGAAAGAAGAAACGGCTCCCGAGAAAGACGCCCCCGAGGCACCTGACGCCGCACTGCCATTGCTCGATCTTTCCGACGCCGCCGTCCGCAAGATGATCAAGGCCGCGAAGAAGCGCGGCTACGTCACCCACGATCAGGTCAACGCGGTGCTTCCGTCCGAGGAAGTCACCTCCGACCAGATCGAGGATGTCTTCGCCATGCTCAACGAGATGGGCATCAACGTCGTCGAGACCGAGGAGACCGAAGCCGAGGAAACTGCGGAGGAAGCCCGCGAGGAAGCCGAGGAGGAAGAGGCCGAGGGCGAACTCGTCGAGGTGCGCAGCCAGACGCCGGCTGAGACCAAGAAGTCCGAGCCGGGCGAGCGCACCGACGATCCGGTCCGCATGTATCTGCGCGAGATGGGTTCGGTCGAGCTGTTGTCGCGCGAGGGCGAAATCGCGATCGCGAAGCGCATCGAGGCCGGCCGCGAAGCCATGATCGCAGGCCTCTGCGAAAGCCCGCTGACCTTCCAGGCCATTATCATCTGGCGCGATGAGTTGAACGACGGCAAGGTTTTCCTGCGCGACATCATCGATCTCGAAGCGACCTATGCCGGGCCCGACGCCAAGGGCGTGCCGGTGCTGCCGAACGGTGATGGCCAAGTGGCGGCGGACGGCGCGCAGCCGCCGCAGACCGTGGCGCCCGCAACCGCGCCGGCGGCGCCGACGCCGTTCCGGCCCAAGCCCGAGATCGGTGCCGAGGGCGAGGAGCCGACCGAGCCGCCGGAGGGCGAACTCGACGATGACGACATGGAGAATTCCATGTCGCTTGCGGCGATCGAAGCCGAGCTCAAGCCCAAGGTGCTGGAGACCTTCGACAAGGTCGCCGACAGCTACAAGCGGCTGCGCCGGCTCCAGGACCAGGACATCGAGAACAAGCTCAAGAACCAGTCGCTGACGCCGGCCCAGGAGCGTAAGTACAAGAAGCTCAAGGACGAGATCATCGCCGAGGTGAAGTCGCTGCGGCTCAACCAGGCGCGCATCGATTCCCTGGTCGAGCAGCTCTACGACATCAACAAGCGCCTCGTCGGCTACGAGGGCCGCATGATGCGGCTTGCCGAGAGCCACGGCGTCGCGCGCGAGGACTTCCTGCGGAACTACGTCGGCTCGGAGCTCGATCCGCGCTGGCTCAACCGCGTCTCCAAGCTCTCCGCCAGGGGCTGGAAGAACCTCGTCGCCCGCGACAAGGACCGCATCAAGGATATGCGCTCGCACATCCACACGCTCGCTGGCGAGACCGGGCTCGAGATTCTCGAGTTCCGCAAGATCGTCCAGATGGTGCAGAAGGGCGAGCGCGAGGCGCGCCAGGCCAAGAAGGAGATGGTGGAGGCGAACCTGCGCCTCGTCATCTCGATTGCCAAGAAATACACCAACCGCGGCCTGCAGTTCCTCGACCTCATCCAGGAAGGCAACATCGGCCTGATGAAGGCGGTCGACAAGTTCGAGTACCGCCGCGGCTACAAGTTCTCGACCTACGCCACATGGTGGATCCGCCAGGCCATCACCCGCTCGATCGCCGACCAGGCGCGCACCATCCGCATCCCGGTGCACATGATCGAGACCATCAACAAGATCGTGCGCACAAGCCGCCAGATGCTCCACGAGATCGGCCGCGAGCCGACGCCCGAGGAGCTTGCCGAGAAGCTCGGCATGCCGCTCGAGAAGGTGCGCAAGGTGCTCAAGATCGCCAAGGAGCCGATCTCGCTCGAAACGCCGATCGGCGACGAGGAGGATTCGCATCTCGGTGATTTCATCGAGGACAAGAACGCGATCCTGCCGATCGACGCCGCGATCCAGTCGAACCTGCGGGAGACGACGACGCGCGTGCTTGCCTCGCTCACCCCGCGCGAAGAGCGCGTGCTGCGCATGCGCTTCGGCATCGGCATGAACACCGACCACACCCTCGAAGAGGTCGGCCAGCAGTTCTCCGTGACCCGCGAGCGCATCCGCCAGATCGAGGCCAAGGCGCTGCGCAAGCTCAAGCACCCGTCGCGGAGCCGGAAGCTGCGGAGTTTCTTGGATAACTAAAGGCCCTTCGCCTTTTTGAAGAGTCGTGCATGACGACAGTTCGCCGCACTCTTGACCTTGATCCCGACACGGATGCTCGCCTCAGCGCGCTCGCAGCCGAGAAGGGCCAGGATGCTGCGACGGTGGTGACAGATGCGCTGATCCTGCTCAATTCGATCCTTGATATTGAAGGTCCAGATGTCGAGGAGGACTTGCGACGTTTTCGCGAGTTCGAACGTACAGGCGAGGCGGTGCCGTTCGAGGAGGTTGAAGTCGTGGGGTTCGGCCAATGAGCTTCCTCGACCCCAGCCACGCAAGGTCCGATGATTCTTTTTCATCGGATGCTCTTTCGGACATCGATCGCGTTCGCAGTTTTCTCAATGTCAGAAATCCTGACGCGGCCGTGCGTGCCATGAGGGCCATCTGGACGGCGCTAGGTCGCGTTAAATCTGCGCCCTACCTTGGTCAGCCGACGAGGGATCAGGGCATTCGGCAGATCATTGTTCAGTTCGGCCGGCATGGCTACGTCGTCCGTTATCGCGTGCTGCCACCGAACGACGCGATCTTTGTCACCCCGGATTTGGCATGGTCGCGAAGCGCGCGATTGAAACTCCCAGTATCGATCCGGTGGCCGCTTTCGGATCGGGGGCCCATGATTGACGTTGTTTCCGTGAAACCGACCGGCGGCTTCAAGTTGCGAGTCGCCTTTTCGGATGGCTCGGCGGGGGTGCATGATTTTTCGTCGACGGCGGCGCGGGAGGGCGAGATGGTGCGGCCCCTGAAGGACCCCGCATTCTTTGCGCGCGTCTTCGTCGAGCTTGGCGCGCTAACTTGGCCCAACGGATTTGATCTTGATCCGATTGCCGCTTCATGACCGCATGGAAGCGGCTGGCGAACTCAGCCGTGAAGCAGCGGAGTAGGGCGCGGTAGCGCAGCGTATTGCGCCGCTGTGCTGCGGACAGGCCCCCTCTCTGACCCTCCCCCGCAAGCGGGAGAGGGGAAAGATTGAGGCTGCGCTCGTAGATTTGCGCCGTGTGTCCGAGCGGCGGAGTACGCTTCGCTATTCCGCCCTGCGACGCCGCGCTTACGTGCCCTACTCCCCCTGCCCAGCGCACACATCGATCTCCGGGGTGGCGTCGGCGTAGCCGGCGAGGCGCATTTCGGGGCGGGGGAGCTTGGCAAGGCCGGCGAGGCGGTGCGTGCAGGCCTCGGCGATGAGGTCCCGGGGGGTGAGCGCGGCAAAGCGCGTGTCCCAGATGCGGGCGGTGTCGTCAGAGGAGGCGGTGACGACGCGGGCGCCGTCGCGGCTGAAGGCCGCGGAATTGACGAGACTGGCGTGGCCGCGCAGCACTGCGATCGATTTCGCGGATGCGAGGTCCCAGATGCGCGCGGTGCGGTCCCACGATGAGGTGAGGGCGCGCGTGCCGTCGGGGCTGAAGGCGGCCGACGACAGATAGTGCTCATGGCCGCGCAGCACCGCAATCTCGTTGCCGGTCGCGGCGTCCCAGATGCGGGCGGTGAGGTCGGTCGACGCGGTGATGATCCGCGTGCCGTCGGGGCTGAAGGCCGCCGACGTGACGCTGTGCTCATGGCCGCGCAGCACCCGTAACGCTTGCGCGGTCGCAGCGTCCCAGATGCGCGCCGTGCCGTCCGCGGACGCCGTGACGATGCGCGCGCCTTCGGGCGCGAACGCCGCGCTCGTCACCTCGGCGTCGTGTCCGCGCAACGTCGTGAGCGCCTTGCCGGTCGCAATATCGAAGACGCGCGCGGTCTTGTCAGCCGAGGCGGTGACGAGACGCGCACCGTCGCGACCGAAGGCGACCGACGACACGTCGGCATCGTGGCCGCGTAACACCGCGATCTCAGCCCCACTCCCCGCGTCCCAGATCCGCGCGGTGCGATCCGCCGATGCCGTCGCAATCCGCCGGCCGTCGGGACTGAAGGTCGCGCCGGTGACCTCGCCGTCGTGGCCACGCAGCACGGCGATCTCGGCTCCGCTCGCGGCATCGAAGATGCGGGCGGTGTGGTCGGCGGAGGCCGTGACGACGCGCGTCCCGTCACGGCTGAGCGCTGCCTGGGCGACGCTGCTGCCGTGACGAAGCACGGCGATTTCATTGACGGGCCCCGCGCGCCAGATGCGAGCCGAATGGTCCGCGGAGGCGGTGACGATGCGCGTGCCGCTCGGATCGAAGCCGGCGGCGAGTACGTAGTTTTCGTGGCCGCGCAGCGCGCCGATCTCCTTGCCGGTCGCAGCGTCAAAAATGCGGGCGGTGTTGTCGAACGCCGCAGTCACGATGCGCTTGCCGTCGGGACTGAACGCGGCGCCGCCGAGGTCATCGTCGTGGCGCAGCACCATGAGTTCCTTGCCTGTCGCGGCGTCCCACACCCGCGCGGTATGGTCCCAGCCGGCGGTAACGACGCGCGCGCCGTCCGGGCTAAAGGCGGCCGCGACCACATCATTGCCGTGCCCGCGCAACACCATGATCTCCGCGCCCGAAGCGGCATCGAAGATGCGCGCGGTGGCATCGAACGAAGCGGTGACGATGCTGAGGCCGTCGGGACTGAAGGCTGCCGACGCCACGCCTTTCTCATGTCCGCGCAGGACCGCGATCTCCGCCGCCGTCGCGGCATCGAAGATGCGCGCCGTGCCGTCGAGCGACGCGGTGACGACGCGCGCGCCGTCAGGGCTGAAGACTGCGGAGCGCACGTCGTCATCGTGGCCGCGCAAGATCGCGAGCGGCTTCCCGCTCGCAGCGTCCCACAGCCGCGCGGTGTGGTCCGCCGAGGCGGTGACGATGCGCGCGCCATCGGGGCTGAACGCAGCGCCGCGGACCGCGCCATCATGGCCGCGCAGGACCAGGATCGGCTTGCCGGTCTCGGCATCGAAGACGCGCGCGGTCTTGTCGACCGAAGCGGTGACGACGCGCGCACCGTCCGGACTGAAGGCTGCAGCGAGGACGCCATTCTCATGGCCTGCGAGGCTTACCACCCAGCCGACCTGCCCCAGCGCTGACGCCAGCGCCGTCGCCGCGGCCTGCGGCGCGACGTCGTGCGGATCGAGCTTGCTCTCGAACGCCGCGGCATGCACGGCAAGACGCAGCGCGCCGTCGAGATTTCCGCGCGCGGCTTCGCCGTCGGCGAGCTGCGCGAGGAGGCTTACCCGTGCCCGGTCGATGATCTTTTGGGCTTCGCGATTGCGCTCGATTTGCCACAGCACCAGCGCGAGGCCCGCGGCGACAATGGCTGCCATGGCGACAAGCGCCCACCGCGCCGCCTGCTGCGTCCGTTCGGTGCGCGCAAGCGTCGCTGCAAACGCGGCGAGACGGGCCGCCTCCGCGGCGTCGTTGCCTTCGGGCGTTCGAGGCTTCAGCAATTTCGTCTGAGCCTTCTTCGGTTCTGCGCTGCCTCCTGACGGAGGTTAAGCACAGCATCGCAACACCGCGCGAGCGGAATCACATCAAAACGAAAATGGCCGGGACGAGCCCGGCCATCACGAGAGTTAAAACCAGCGACGAAGACGAAATCCGTCGGTCGCTTTACTTCTTCGGCGCGGCGGGCGCCGGTGCAGCGGCCGGCACTGCCGGGGTGTCCATCCGCTCGATCTTGGCGGTCTGGCGCAGCTTGTTGACGTAGTCGACCTGGGCTTTGCGCGAAGCGTAAGTCTCGATTTCCTCACGCACCTGGTCGAACGGCGGTCCGTCGCGCTTGTCCTCGACCTTGATCACGTGCCAGCCAAACTGGGTCTTGACCGGGTCGGAGACCTGGCCCGTCTGCAGCTTGAACGCCACCTCGGCAAATTCCGGCACCATGGTTTCGCGGGTGAAATAGCCGAGGTCGCCGCCGTTCTGCTTGCCGGACGGATCCTCGGTCATGCTGTTCGCGAGGGTGACGAAGTCTTCGCCCTTCTTGATGCGCACGATGACGGCCTTCACCTTGTCCTCGGCGGCCTTGCTCGCGGCCTTGTCATTGGGATCGGCGACGCGGAACAGGATATGGCGCGCGTGGACCTGTTGCTGGCTGCCCTGCTGCTTCATCGCCTCTTCGTAGATCTTGTGCAGCGCATCGTCGGTGACCGCGGCCTTCGTCTCTTCGACCAGCATGATCTCCATCAGGGTCTTGTTGCGGGCGAAGGCCATCCGCGCCTTGAAGTCGGAGCTGTCAGGAATCTTCTTGGCCTCCGCCGCCTTGCCGATCAGGATCAAGTCGGTGAGATAATTGATGAGGTACTCGCGCTTGCTGGCCTCGTCGGTTCCGGGATTGTCGCCCCTCACGTCCTCGTCCGCGATCATGAGGTCGCTCTGATGGATCTCGACGCCCTCCACCTTGGCGATCACCGGGTCGGCGGGGGCCTGAGCGTAGGCAAAGCCTGACGCCGCCACCGCGGCGGCAATGCCGAAGGCGACACCAGCCGCGACTACGGAGCCGCGGCCGCGCCGCGACCCTGACGTGCCGCCATCGGCACGATACGACGCGGCTGAACGGAGAGAGGAGATCATTGGAGAATCCTTGGAGGTTGGAGCGCCGCAAACAGCGGCCGCGGGGAAGATTTGGGGGACACTCGCGCAAACGGTCCCGATTGGCAACCGACACCACCCTTATCGGCGCCAACGACGGCGTGATTGCGGCGGTCGTTTGACCGGGGCCGATTGACAAGAGTCCTACCCCCTCCTATCTCTCGCTCACCTGACGGTCCGCTCACCGGGGCATTCGCTGCTACGCCTCGCCAGGCCCGAAAAGCACCGCAATGTGAATGTGTTGGGGATCGGGGGGATCAATGCCGGCAGTGCGACGCAACGGTCCGCCGGCCCTATAAGGAGCGGACGAGAAAGGAAACCCCGGCATGTTCGGCGCCGTAGCCCGCAAGTTGTTTGGTAGTGCCAATGAACGGCGCATCCGCGCCTATCGTCCCCGCGTCGAAGAAATCAACGAACTGGAGCCGGAACTCGAGAAGCTCTCCGACGAGGAACTGCGCGCCCGCACCGCAGCGTTCCGCAAGGAGCTTGCCGAGGGCAAGGAGCTCGACGACATCCTCGTCCCCGCCTTCGCGACCGTGCGCGAGGCTGCCAAGCGCACCCTCGGCCAACGCCATTTCGACGTTCAGCTGATCGGCGGCATGGTGCTGCACGAGGGCCGCATCGCCGAGATGAAGACCGGCGAAGGCAAGACGCTCGTTGCGACCGCGCCGGTCTATCTCAACGCGCTCGCCGGCCGCGGCATCCACGTCGTCACAGTGAACGACTATCTCGCCCGCCGCGACTCCGAATGGATGGGCCAGATCTACAAGTTCCTTGGGCTCACCGTCGGCGTCATCGTCCATGGCATGGACGACGCGCAGCGCAAGGCGGCTTACGACTGCGATGTGACCTACGGCACCAACAACGAGCTCGGCTTCGACTATCTGCGCGACAACATGAAATACCGCCTCGAGGACATGGTCCAGCGCGGGCATATCTACGCGATCGTCGACGAGGTCGACTCGATTTTGATCGACGAGGCGCGGACGCCGCTCATCATCTCCGGCCCGCTCGACGACCGTTCTGATTTCTACAACACCATCGACACCTTCATCCCGAAGCTCGACAAAACCGACTACGAAGTCGACGAGAAACAGCGCACCGTCAACCTCACGGAAGACGGCATGGAGAATCTGGAGCAGATGCTGAAGGGGGCGGACCTCCTGAAGTCGGAATCGCTCTACGACGTCGAGAACGTCTCCACCGTCCACCACGTCAACCAGGCGCTACGCGCGCACAAGCTGTTCCAGCGCGACAAGGACTACATCGTGCGCAACGGCGAGGTCGTGATCATCGACGAGTTCACCGGCCGCATGATGCCGGGGCGGCGCTATTCGGAAGGCCTGCACCAGGCGCTCGAGGCCAAGGAGCACCAGAACGTCCAGCCGGAAAACCAGACGCTCGCCTCGATCACGTTCCAGAATTATTTCCGCATGTACGAGAAGCTCGCCGGCATGACCGGCACGGCGCTCACCGAGGCGGACGAATTCATCGACATCTACAATCTCGAAGTGCTGGAGATCCCGACCAACATGCCGCTCGTCCGTAATGACGAGGACGACGAGGTCTATCGCACGGCGACCGAGAAATACCGCGCCATCATCGCGCTGATCGACGATTGCAAGCAGCGCGGCCAGCCGGTGCTGGTCGGCACCACGTCGATCGAGAAATCCGAGCTGTTGGCCGAGCTGTTGCGCAAGGAGCGCTGGGAGCAGCACGACTTCAGCGATCCGAACGCGTTCTCGGCGCTTTATGCAGGTGACCAGTCGGCCGACAAGGCCAAGGTCTTCGCAGTGCTCAATGCCCGTTATCACGAGCAAGAGGCCATGATCATCGCCCAGGCCGGCATGCCGGGCGCGATCACCATCGCCACCAACATGGCGGGCCGCGGCACCGACATTCAGCTCGGCGGCAACGCGCGCTTTCGCTTGATGACCTGGATCAAGGATCGGGCCAAGGCCAACCGGGAAGGCTACGGCATTCTGATTCAGCCGGGCCGGGACGATGTCGACGATTTCATCAAGCAGTGGGTCGACGAGCGCATCATCGCAACCGACAAGATCACCGATCCCTATTTCAAGTGGCTGACGGCCGAGATCAACGCCGGCCGCAAACCTGCGCCGGCGGAGGTCGCGGCGAAGGTCGAGCAGCTCCGTGCCGCGGTGGCGACAAACAATGCGCCGCCGTTCGATGTCTTCGAACGCCTGCTGCGGTTGGGCGCCGGCAGCGCAACGCTTGCGGACAGCGAAGCCGTTATCCGCGATCTCTCCGGGGTCAGCGAGTTTCTCGGTCCGTTGTTCGAGGGCCGCTTGCGCGAGTGGAGTCAGGCGATCGAGGCCGGCCGCCTCACGCAGGAGGATGTCGGCAAGAACGTCGAGCTCTTGCTGCGCCGGCTTAACGAGCTTGCCAAGGAATGCGCCAAGGCCCTCGACGACATCCTGACCACGCGCCGCCGCGCCCTCGAAGGCGGCGGCCTGTTCGTGCTCGGCACCGAGCGCCATGAATCGCGGCGCATCGACAATCAGCTTCGCGGCCGCTCCGGCCGCCAGGGCGACCCTGGCCGTTCCAAGTTCTTCCTGTCGCTGCAAGACGACCTGATGCGCATCTTCGGGTCCGACAAGCTCGACGGCATGCTCCAGAAGCTCGGCCTCAAGGAGAATGAGGCGATCTTCCACCCGTGGATCAACAAGGCGCTGGAAAAGGCACAGCAGAAGGTCGAAGCGCGCAACTTCGACATCCGCAAGAACGTCCTCAAGTTCGACAACGTGATGAACGACCAGCGCAAGGTCATCTTCGACCAGCGCATCGAACTGATGAAGGACGAAACCGTCGCCGAGACCATCCCCGACATGCGCAAGGAGGTGGTGGACGCCCTCGTCAAGAAGTTCGTTCCGCAGAATGCCTATCCCGAGCAGTGGGACACCAAGGGGCTCAAGGAAGAGCTCAAGCGCGTGCTATCGCTCGACCTCCCTGTCGACGAGTGGGCGAAGGAAGAGGGCATCGCCGAAGAAGAACTTATCGCGCGCGTCGAACGGCGTGCCGACGAGCACATGGCGGCGAAGGTCGCGCAGTGGGGTCCCGACGTCATCCGCTACGTGGAGAAGTCGATCCTCCTGCAGACGCTCGATCATCTGTGGCGCGAGCATCTCGTCATGCTGGAGCATCTGCGCCAGGTGATCGGCTTGCGCGGCTATGGTCAGCGCGATCCGCTAAACGAATACAAGGCGGAAGCGTTCCAGCTGTTCGAGGCGCTGGTGCAGCACCTGCGCGAAAACGTCACCGCGCAGCTCATGCGCGTCGAGATCATGCAGGCGCCGCCGCCGGAGCCGCCGCGCGAAAGCCTGCCCTACATGGAGGCGCACCATATCAATCCCGCGACCGGTGAAGACGAGTTGGCGATGTCGGACGCGACCGTCGCGACGCTCGCCCGCAATGCCGGCGCGCAGGTGGCGCGCAACCCCAACGATCCTTCGACGTGGGGCAAGGTCGGCCGCAACGAAGTCTGCCCCTGCGGCTCCGGCAAAAAATTCAAACACTGCCACGGCCGCTTCGCGTAGCGGCCGTCTGCGGGCCGCTCGCACAGGCGGCCGCGCGACCCCCTACAAGACGTTCCGCGGGGGGGGCGCGTCTGTGCCGCGCCAGCCAACAAAAGCTGGCCATTCCGGGGCGCCGCAAAGCGGCGAGCCCGGAATCCATGATCACGGGCCGAGGAGTATGGATTCCGGGCTCGCCTTCACTTCGCTACGGCGCCCCGGAATGACCACGCTGACTGGATTTACTTCAAATCCTTGCGCGGGTCGTAGGGCTTGTCATCGCGCCACTTCTGCATCAGCTCGTCGAGGTCGTGATGTGACCCCTCGGGCAGCATGATGCGCACGGTGGCGAGGAGGTCGCCGCGCTGCTTTTGATGCGGCATGCCCTTGCCCTGGATGCGGAAGGTGCGGCCGCTGCTGGTGTTGGCGGGCACCGTGATGTTGACGGCGCCATCGAGCGTCGGCACCCGTACCTTGCCGCCGAGCACCGCCTCGTAGAGCGTGATCGGCAATTCGATGCGCAAGTTGTTGCCGTCGACGGTGAAGTACGGATGCGGCGCAACCTTGATCGTGATGATGGCATCGCCCATCCCGCCGGGGCCCGCCAAACCCTGGCCCTTGAGGCGGATCTGCCGACCTTCGGCCAGCCCCGCGGGAATCTTGACGTCGACTTCCTTGCCGGTCGGCAGGTGCACGCGCCGCATTCCGCCGGAGGCCGCTTCCGCAAGCGAAATGGTGACGGTCGCGCCGACATCGCTGCCGCTCGGCTCCGCGAATTCTTCCGGCTCGAAGCCTGCGTGCGTGCGCGCGCGGCCGCGGCGCCCAAGACCGCCGAGCATGCTCGACAGCACGTCCTCGAAACTGCCCCCGCCGACGTCGGCACCGCCCGACCGCCGGAAACCTTCCGGTCCGTACGAGAAATGCTCGAAGTTGAAGTCGGGCCCAGGTCCGCCGGCGCCGCGCTGGCCGCCCTGGAATCCTTGGAAGCGCGGCTTACCCTCGGCGTCAATCTCGCCGCGGTCGAAAGCCTTGCGCTTGTCCTCTTCGCCGAGGATTTCATAAGCCGAATTCACTTCGGAAAAGCGTTGCGCCGCCTTGGGATCGTTTTTGTTGGCGTCGGGATGCAGCTTTTTGGCGAGCTTGCGAAAAGCACTCTTGATCGCCGCCGCGTCCGCATTCTTACCAACCCCCAAGACTTCGTAGGGGTCGCGCATATTCAAAGGTCTCCGGTCATGCCCATGCGCCGGTGCCCAGCCCCGGCATTCGGGATCAATGTGGGGGCAAAGCTGCTGTTTCGCAACGCGAAATGGCTCGCGGCGGAGAGAAATCAACCACCATGGCCATCACGCGCGGACAGCGCGAGCGATCAGCCGTGGCGGCGCCACGGCTGCAATTCGCGCACGCCCCAGCGGCCGAAGGCGTTGCGGCAGGCCTGGCCTTGCAGCCATGCTTCCGACTTCTCACGCATGTAGCTCAAGAGGAAATCGCGGCATTCGGTGCCGCCGACCGTATAGGCCGCGGCGACCCGCGTGATCGTGCCGTGCGCACCGGTGACGGGGTTATTCCACGATGCGCTCGTCTCCCCGTCGCTGTCCAGCATCGCCTCGGCGGAGGCGCGGGCGGTGGCGAGATCATCGTCGAGATAAAAGCTGGTGTTGCTGATCGGAAGGCCCGCGTTTCCGATGCGGATTGAGCCGGTGACATCGGCAGAATTGCTCCGAGCCGCCAAAAGCCCGGAAGAGCTTGTACAGCCCGCAATCCAGGGAACGACCAGGAGAATTGCGCTGGCCGCGCGGCGCCATGGTGTCAGGCCGCATAGGCGCGGCGCGCCGTTTCGCCTATAACCACGGCGACGCCCAGACCCCACCCCGTCCGCCCCGGCCAGGGAAACGCACTCAACAATGTCCAACACGGCAGCCATAGAACAGGACGGGTGGTTAAAGAGTGGTGATTTCACCCAAGCCGACGAGCCGTTGCGCCTGTTTGCCGCCTGGTTTGAGGAGGCCCGCGCCGCCGAGCCTTCCGATCCCGAGGCGATGGCGCTTGCGACCGTCGACAATGACGGCCTGCCCAATGTGCGGATGGTGCTCCTGAAGGGGTTCGATGAGCGCGGCTTCGTGTTCTACAGCAATGACGGCAGCCAGAAGGGGCGCGAGCTTGCTGCTAACGCCAAGGCCGGCCTCGTCTTTCACTGGAAGTCGCTGCGTCGGCAGGTGCGGTTGCGCGGTACGGTCTCAGCCGTAGATGGCGCCGAGGCCGACGCTTATTTCGCGACCCGCCCGCGCTCGGCCCAGATCGGCGCCTGGGCGAGCCGGCAATCGAGCCCGCTGGAGAGCCGTCTTGCCTTTGAGAAGGCGATCGCGGTCCAGACGGCGCGCTTTGGGGTCGGCACGGTGCCGCGCCCGCCGTTCTGGGTTGGGTATCGCGTTACGCCGACGGCCTTGGAGTTTTGGCACGACCGACCCTACCGCCTGCACGACCGCATTGAATTTCGTCGGCCCGACCCTGCGTCGCCCTGGACCAAGACCAGGCTCTATCCGTGACGAAGCAATGAGGTAACCGGTAACACCACCGGCCGCCTCGGCAGGGGTGGGTTACGGATGCCTCTCCGATGTTCACTGATCATCCACTGCCGCCCGCATCGCGATCACGACGGCGCTGCACAATACATATATAGTGAGCGTATTCCCTTGAGGTCTTTCGAAACGCGCCCATGCCCACGTCCGGAACCAACCAGCCGAACCGCACCCTGCTCCTGACCGGGGCAAGTCGCGGCATCGGCCACGCCACCGTCAAGCGCTTCTCCGCCGCGGGATGGCGCGTGATCACCTGCTCGCGCCATGCCTTCCCCGAGAACTGTCCTTGGGCGATGGGACCGGAAGATCACATCCAGGTCGATCTCGCCGATCCGGAAGACGCGCTCGCGGCTATCCAGGAGATCAAGCGGCGCCTTAGCGGCGAACTGCACGCGCTTGTCAACAACGCCGGGATTTCGCCCAAGGGTGACGGCGGCGGCCGCATGGGGACGATGGATACGACCTATGCGGTGTGGCAGCAGGTCTTTCAGGTGAACTTCTTTGCGCCGATCATGTTGGCGCGCGGTCTCGTCGAGGAACTGGAAGCAGCCAAAGGCTCGGTGGTCAATGTGACGTCGATCGCCGGCTCCCACGTGCACCCGTTTGCGGGCTCGGCCTACGCCACCTCCAAGGCGGCGCTCGCATCGCTCACGCGCGAAATGGCGTCGGACTTCGGTCCGCGCGGCATCCGCGTCAACGCGATTGCGCCCGGCGAGATCGACACGGCGATCCTCTCGCCCGGCACCGATAAGATTGTGGCGCAAATTCCGCTGCGCCGGCTCGGCACCACCGACGAAGTGGCGAAGATCATCTACGTACTGTGCACCGACACGGCGTCCTACGTGAACGGGGCGGAGATCCAGATCAACGGCGGCCAGTACGTCTAGCGCTAAAATCATCGATCGCAAGGGAGGGCTCGTTCAATGACCACGTTCAATCGCCGCGCCATCGTGCGCGGCGCCGCGATTTTCGCGATATCCGCGCCCGCTCTCCTGAAAGTTTCGCCAACCCGTGCGCAGGCGCCGGCCAATCCGCTGCCCGATGTGCAGGCGCTGTTCTTTGACGTGTTCGGCACCGTGGTCGACTGGCGCACCGGTGTCGCGCGCGAGTTGGAACGCATCCTCAAGCCCCTCGGCTATTCGCTCGACTGGTTCGATTTCGCGGACGCCTGGCGCGACGAATACCAGCCCGCGATGGACGAGGTGCGTTTCGGCCGCACGCCATTCGTGAAGCTCGACATCATTCACCGGCGGATGCTCGACAAGATCAAACCGCGTTTCGGCCTCGAGAAGCTGGACGAGCCGACCCAAGCCGAACTCAACCTCGCCTGGCACCGGCTCGACGGCTGGCCGGACGCCGGTCCGGGCTTTGCCCGGCTGCGCTCGCGCTTCGGCCTCTGCCCTTGTTCGAACGGCAACATCGCCATCATGGCGGACATCGGCCGCCGCAACGATTTTCGCTGGTATGCGATTCTCGGCTCGGAGATCGCGCGCGATTTCAAGCCGAAGCCGCGCGTCTATCTCGATTCGGTCGAGGCGCTCGATCTCAAGCCGGCCAACTGCATGATGGTCGCAGCTCACAGCGGCGACCTTGCGGCTGCGGCAGCGCTTGGTTTGCGCACCGCGCACGTCGCGCGTCCCGGCGAATATGGCCCCAAACGCGCCGGCGAAACAGGACCCAAGACCACCATCGACATCGCGGCAAAGAGCTTTGTCGACCTCGCCGACAAGCTCGGGACGTAGTCGAAGCTTCGCGCCTAAGAGGCGGGGGGCCGCTACAGCCACTTCATCCATTTGAAGAAGTAGTACGGCCCGGCCGCCGCCAGCAGCATCAGCACGACCGCCATGGGATAACCCCATTCCCAGTCGAGTTCGGCCATATGCTTGAAGTTCATGCCGTAGATCGAGGCAATCAGCGTCGGCGGCATGAACACGACCGCGGCGACTGAGAAAATCTTGATGATGTTGTTTTGTTCGAGGCTCACGACGCCGAGCATGGCGTCAAGCAGAAAGTTGATCTTCTGCGACAGATAGGTCGCGTGGTCGGACAAGGATTGCACGTCGCGCTGCATGCCTTTGAGGGTGGCGCGCTGGTCCTTCGCCCATTTCATCGTATCGGCTTCGTTGGCGAGATAGAGCAGAAGCCGCCCGATCGAGACCAGGCTTTCGCGGGCCTTGGAGGTGTGGTCGCCGCGGCGGCTGATGGATTTGAGGATTTCCTTGAAGTTGTGGCCGCGGCTCATGCTGCCTTCGGATTCGAGAATGTCGTGGGAGATGCCGTCGACGTCGCTCCCGATCTTTTCGAGGATATCGGCGGCGCGGTCGATGACGGCATCGAGCAGATCCATCAGCACAGTCTCGCCGGTGACCGTCGTCGGGCACATTCGGGCGAGCTTTGCGCCGACGATGGCGAATGGCTTGGGCTCATCGTACCGCACGGTGATGAGGCGATGGCCCGACAGAATGAAGGTGACCGGAGTGGTGCGCGGTACGCCGCTATCCGAGTGGCACATCAGCGTTGCCGTCATGTAACGAGCGCCATTCTCGACGTAGAGCCGGCTGGTCGGCTCGATCTCCTGCATCTCCTCGCGCGTGGGTACCGCGATGCCGAGCGCGCGCTCGACGAGCTTGTCTTCCACGAGGGTCGGACTGAAGAGATCGAGCCAGACGGCGCGGTCCGGCACTTCGCCATTGACGTCGAAATCGCCAATATTGATGCGTTCGAGCGTTGTGCCGCGGGGCACATTGACGGCGAGCATCACACCCCCCTCACACGGTGCCGCACCCGAGGGGCGCGCGTCGCTGCGGTGCAGTGATGCCTTGATCCGGTTGGCGCGGCAAGCACTTCCTGCAGCGGCGCGCCATGTTGCCTGTTGCGATCAATGTCCGTCCGTTGTCTCTCCTGCCGCAAATCCGCCGCACGCATGAATAACATCGTGAACGAATGGTTAAGATTTGGGTAGGCGACGCTAAGTCGTCGTCATCATGCCACCGCCGAGGTATCCGAAAGGGCGGCGGTCGGTCGCGGAAAGTAAAGTCCTTACCGTTGGTTAGTAAAAGTGCGGCAATCCTGCAACAGATTTGCGGATTGCATGGGGACATCAAGGGGCCAAACTGGAATACGAAGCGGGATTCGGTTATTGATCTACACTGGTAATTGGGTTCGAAGGTGGGGTCGAGGTTGCTGGTAGGCAAACCACGGGGTGAGGGGAATATGCGGTCGTGGAAGTTGGGTTTCGTCGGCCTCGGGCTGATGCTGGGCGGATGTGTCCAGGCGACGCTGGACCAGGGTCCGCCGCCATTGGGGATGAAGCCCCACGATCAGACGCTGTTGGCGCAGGCGCCGTACGCGCAGGCGTCCATCCCTGAACAATATCGGCGCCAAATGGTCGACTATCACCGCAAGGAACTGCCCGGCACCATCGTCATCGATAGCGACAACAAGTTTCTCTATCTCGTCCAGACTAAAGGAAAGGCTCTGCGCTACGGCGTTGTGGTGGGCGAAGAGGCACAAGGCTGGTCCGGCGTCGCCACGGTCGGCAGCATGACCGAGTGGCCGTCGTGGACGCCGACCGCTGGCGAGCACCAGCGTCTGGGCCCGCTGCCCACGCACATGCCGGGCGGACCGGCAAATCCGATGGGCGCGCGTGCGCTCTACCTCTATGCCAACGGCAAGGACACCCTGTTCCGCATCCACGGCACCAATCAGCCGCAATATATCGGCAGCGCCGTTTCGTCGGGCTGCATCCGGCTCACCAACGAGGACGTGATCGACCTCTATAGCCGCGTCAAGATGGGGTCGCCGGTGGTGGTGCTGGCACGTGGCCAAGGCGATTCGCCTGCGCCTCTCAGCCGGGTGGCATCGACCAACGGGCTATGATCGGTAACCGCAGGGCGCCGCGCAGCAGCTGGCGTCCTGTATTCCCTCCACGTCCGACACATCACTATCTCTGGCATTGCCGCACGCCTGCGCAAGCGCAGGTGTGTGCCGGTTGCGCGCGGCGCCCGCGCCTGGCCCGTTTGGGCGCCGTTATCAATTCACTGATTCGATGCGGCGACGCACAGCGAACGGGTGACGCCAAGCTCGCCAAGCGCCGTCTCGATCTGCTGCTGGTCGGCCTTGAGATCCTCGTTGGCGGGCTGCTTGCCCACGAGGTCTCGGGTGATGTCGAGGCTGGCGCGATAATCTGATTCGGCGGCGGCGAACTGCCCCAACGCTTGGTGAGCCTCCGCCGTATGTTTCAGGCTCGACGACAATTCGTGTGACCAGTCGATCCGCTCCGGGTCGAGTTGATGCATCTTGCGCGCAAGACCTAGCGCCTTGCCGTAATTTTCGAGCGCCGCATCGGCGCGGCAGGTTTTGAGATCGATGCCGCCCACGCGCGCATAGAGCGCCAGCACGTTTTGCTGCCATTTCGTATTGTTCGGCTGTTGGTCGGCGATACGCTGATATTCCTGCACGAGCTCGGCATAGACGGCGCCCGCGCGCGTGAAGTCGTCAAGCGCGGCATAGACCTTCGCCACTCTCTCGCGACTTACCAAAGCGCCGTTCTTCCAACGAAAATCGCTGTCGTCCTGGTTCTGGACCAAAAGCGCGAGCGCTTGAGCGCGCTCGAAATAGCTCTTGGCGTTTGCAAGGCAGGCGGCGCGAGGCGAGCAGATCGCATCTGGATTGCCGGCGCGGTCGAAATAAATGTCGCCGAGGCCGATCAACGCGCGCAGCTCGGAGAGCCTCCAGTCGTCCGCGTCGCGATGAGCGGGATGGAGCTGTGCGAGCGTGATGTAGGCATCGGTGCTCCGCTGAAGTTCGCCGATCGCGAGCGGCAAATCCTTGCGCTGCCACCACAGCAGGTCGCCGTGGACCTTGCGGCTCTTCGCCAATGCGGCGAGCATGGTGATGTCGGTCGGACGAGCCTTCGCCTGATCGGACAGAATCTCGATCGCGTCGCCGATGCGCGATGTGGCTTCCTCGTACTGACCAAGCACCCCATAGGCTGCGGCGAATTCCGACAACACCACCGCCCGCGTTCCGCGCACGGCCGCGGCCTCGCCGGCCGCCTCGAGGTCCGTGAGGATCGTCTCGACCCCTTTCAGCATCTTCACCTTCAGCGCTACCGGGACGCCGGTGAGGTCCTGCAGGTCCTTGGCGACGGCCGTCTCGACGTTGTCGACTGCGACCAGGGCCTCGGCAAGATTGTGCTCGGCACGGCGCTGTCCTTCGCGCGCCAGCCAACCGCCTGCAACGGCGGCGATGGCGAGCGAGCCGATCGCAAGAAATGCCGCCTGGGCAATCCTGCGGGTCTTGCGATGTTGACGGACCTCCTCGCCCGCGATGTCATCGAGGCTCTTGCCGTGCAGGCGGGCGGCGAGCCGGGCAATCGCTTGCTGGAAGCGGGGATCGCGCATCGACAATTGGTCGCCGTTGCGCGCGAAGGAGAGATCGACCCACAGCGGCTCGGACTTGAACACGCCTGCAAGCGCCGGCGGCAATGCATCGGTTGCCGCCCAGTCGAAGTCCGAAGCGTCGTTCCACGCGATCGTCCCCTGGGTGAGCACGATCAGGATGTTCTCGGTCGCTTTGCCGGCGAGCCACAAGCGCACCTCCCGCTCGACCCATTTCGATTGCGCGGCACCCGGCGAGGCCAGCAGAATGAAAAAATGCGATGCCTCGATCGCCTGCGTAATCGAGTCCGTCAGGTCGTGCGCAGCGACAAGGTTGGTGTCGTCGCGAAACACCCGCGCCGCCCGCAACTTCCACCACGGCTTGGCGAAGCCATGCAGCGCGCGCTGCACCGCCGGCGCCAACTCCCGGTCGGCGGTGTGGCTATAGCTGATGAACGCGTCGTAGAGCATGCCGGGATGCGGTCTGCGTCGCTAGCTCGACGTTCCGCTTTTGCTCAGGGCGGCCTCGGGCCTGGGCACGGGCTCGGATCGCATGAATAGCTCACGTGAGTCGATGCTGAGATCGTAACGAACGTCAGCCCGAGCACCGTCAGCAACATCCACAATGTTCGCATGGTCTTCACCCCCCATGATCCCAAAATCTTATCAGATTTCCTGGTAACAGGGAATTCTGCAGGGATTGCATCGAAATGCCCCGCCATTTCGCCTAGCTTCGGTGTATATCCATCATTAAAAACAAATACTTACGGGGATTTGACGGCTATCGCGAGAACAGCGAATTGCGCTCGTCAGAACAGGGAATTGCGGCCCCGGATCAGGGAATTTGCCGCTCGCACCAGGG
>CAWEAS010000025.1:0-297613 GCA_963807015.1 uncultured Alphaproteobacteria bacterium
GGTGGAGCCAGGGGGAGTCGAACCCCCGACCTCTTGAATGCCATTCAAGCGCTCTCCCAACTGAGCTATGGCCCCTTTTTGCGCGGTGTCGGGAAGGCCGCGCCGGTCGGCTCGCAACGGTGAGGCCGTCCGGCCTGCCGCCGCGCCCCCGTGAAATCACATCTTGACCAAGACCTCAAGTGGTTCGCCGTGCCCGCGGCGAAACGAGGGCCAAAGCCCCAGGATGTGGAGCAAGTGCCTCGGCAGCGCCTCAGCTCTCCTCCTCGTTCTCGATGTCGCCGCCGATGATCTCGGTGACGTCGGTATCCTCCTCCTCGGTCTCCTCGATGAAGGTAGCGTCATCCATGCCCTCATCGTCCTCGAGCTCGACATCCTCGTCGCCCTCCGCCCCCACCGTGGCAGGCTTCTTCTTGCCCTGCGCCTCGGCGTCGGCGTCTTCGAGCGACACGAACTCGGCCTCCTGGGTCTCCGGCAGCACGGCCTCGACTTCCCGCGGCGCAGCACGGGCATCGGGCCGGCCGCCGCGCGTCGGCGCGACGACCGCCTCGAAAATGGTGCCGCATTTCGGGCAGGTGATCGGGGTATGGCTGAGGTCATAGAACTTGGCGCCGCAATGGGCACATAGGCGTTTCGTACCGAGCTCTGGCTTTGCCACGGCTGCGCAATCCTTCAAGGGTCGTTGAGAACGGTTCTCCCCTTGGCGGTTCGCGGCGGCTCTGTCAATAGACCTGTGAGCTCTTTCCGCGCCTGACCTGGGCAAGAGGACCTCGCCCCTCGCCAACGTGGCGTGACCGGCTTGGTTCCCCGTGTTAGGACGCGGCCGTCAGCCACCCGGACACGACCCGTGCAGTCACCCTCGTCCCTTGCCCCATTGACAGCGCGGCGGAGCCGCCCGCTCGCCGGCCGCGCGCGGGTGCCGGGCGACAAATCGATTTCGCATCGCGCCCTGATCCTGGGCGCGCTCGCCGTCGGCAAGACCCGTATTTGCGGGCTGCTGGAGGGCGAGGACGTGCTCAATACCGCCCAGGCGATGCGCGCGCTCGGCGCGGTGGTGACCCGCGTCGGCGAGGGCACCTGGACGGTCGACGGCGTCGGCGTCGCCGGCTTTGCCGCACCGGCGGCACCGCTCGATTTCGGCAATTCCGGCACCGGCTGCCGGCTGGTGATGGGGGCCGCCGCCGGCTGTCCGATCACCGCGACCTTCGATGGCGATGGCTCGCTGCGCAAGCGGCCGATGCGTCGCATCATCGACCCCATCACCCAGATGGGCGCCCGCGTCGTCTTCGAAGCCGAAGGCGGCCGGCTGCCGCTCACGCTCGCCGGCGCCCGCGATCCCCTCCCGATCATCTACCGGACGCCCGTGCCGTCGGCGCAGATCAAGTCGGCGGTGCTGCTCGCGGGCCTCGCGGCGCCAGGCACGACCACGGTCATCGAGACCGAGGCGAGCCGCGACCACACCGAGCTGATGCTGGCGCATTTCGGCGCCGCGGTGCGGAGCGAGCCCGAGGGACCCCACGGCCGGCGGGTCACGCTCACTGGCCAGCCGGAGCTCGTGCCGGCGACGGTTGCCGTCCCCGCCGACCCGTCTTCGGCCGCGTTCCCCATCGTCGCCGCGCTGATCGTTCCGGGCTCCGACGTGGTGTTGACCGACGTCATGACCAACCCGCTACGCACCGGGTTGATCACGACGCTCCGCGACATGGGCGCCGCGATCACGACGGAAGACGAGCGCAACGACGGCGGCGAGGCCATGGCCGCCTTGCGGATCCGCCACTCCGGCTTGCGCGCGGTAGAGGTGCCGGCGGAGCGCGCCCCCGCCATGATCGACGAATATCCGATCCTTGCCGTGGCGGCGGCGTTCGCCGAGGGCACCACGGTGATGCGCGGGCTCAAGGAGCTGCGGGTCAAAGAATCCGACCGCCTTGCCGCGACGGCGGACATGCTGCGCGCGAATGATATCGCGGTGGAGATTTCCGGCGACGATCTTGCCGTCACGGGCCGCGGCCGGCCCGCCGGCGGCGGGCTCGTCGCAACCCACATGGACCATCGCATTGCGATGTCGGCCCTGGTGCTCGGCCTTGCCACGGAAAAGCCGGTCACCGTCGACGACGCCGCCTTCATCGCGACGAGCTTTCCGGGTTTTGCCGACCTGATGCGCAGCCTCGGCGGCGATCTGGTGACCTGATTACGATGCAAACGTAGTCAGCGCCGCAATGGCATCGTGGAGCTTTAAGGATTATGTCCGTTATTTAGATAACGTACTCACGGAGATGAGCGGACCCGCCATGTTGAAGGTCATCCTCGCTGACCTGACGAAGGCAAAATCGCGGAGAAAAAACAGGACATCCGTTCGCGAAAAGCGGGTCCACCGTGCCGACGGATCGGTTGCGCGCGTGCTGTCGCTCGATGCCAACAGTCCGACCTTTGCCGACGATCTGACGTACGTGTTCGAGAAAAATGTCGCCAGAGCGCGGCGTGAAAACAAGAGGCTTTTCGGATCGGCCGATGGCCCTCAAGCCAAAAAATGAGCGCCCGATCTTCTGGGTTATTGGCGGGCCGAACGGCTCCGATAAAAGCAGCCTCTATACGGACGTGGACATCGAAGCGCTGGATGGTTCGGTCTGGATCATCAACCCGGATCTTCTTACGACACGCATCCAGCACGTTGAAAATCTGACATTGCACGAGGCCAACATCGCGGCCGTTGTGCGCATCGAAGCCTGGTTGGAAGCCTCGATCAATGCGCATCAGACAGTGGGGGTCGAAACGGTTTTGTCCACCGACAAATATCGACGGCTGGTGCTGGCGGCAAAGCAGAAGCAATTCGAATTTCGGCTCCTCTATATCGTGCTCGAATCGCCTGATTTGAATGTCGCACGCGTGCGCCAGCGCGTCATGAAGGGCGGCCACGATGTCGATGAAACCAAGATAAGAGAGCGATGGGGCAAGTCGCTTCGGCAATTGCCGTGGTTTCTTGACCGGGCGGATCAAGCAGCGATTTATGATAACTCCGGCTCCAAGCCGGGGCGCGTAGGCTGGAAACACCAGGGGACCGTCTATATCGACCCGACGGCACCTGCCGCCATACGCGAAGCTCTCGGGCTTGGTGGGACATCCGATCCGCCATGATCATCGCTATCGACGGACCGGCGGCATCCGGTAAAGGCACGCTGGCGAAGCGGCTCGCAGCTCATTACGGGCTGCGCCATCTCGATACCGGGCTGCTCTATCGTGCCGTCGCCAAGGCGGTGCTCGATGCCGGCTACCGGCTCGATGATCCGGGCCGGGCGGCGGCGGCCGCCCGCGCGCTCGACCCGACCCGGTTCGACGAGGCGGCGCTCAAAAGCCACGCGGCCGGTGAAGCAGCCTCGGTCGTGTCGGCGATCCCGGAGGTGCGCGCGGCACTGCTGCGGTTTCAGCAGGATTTCGCCGCGACCCCGCCTGGCGCCGTGCTCGACGGGCGCGATATCGGCACCGTCATCTGCCCCAACGCCGACGCGAAGATTTTCGTCACCGCGACGCCAGAGGTGCGGGCCAGGCGTCGCGTTCTTGAAATGCGTCGGAGCGGCGCTGTGGCCGACGAGGCCGAGGTCCTCGCTGACATTCGCCGGCGCGACGAGCGCGACAGCGCGCGGGGCGTTGCGCCGCTCAAGCCGGCGGCTGATGCGGTCATGCTCGACACCTCCGACCTCGACATCGAGGCCGCCTTTCGCGCGGCCGTCGCGATCGTCGAGGCCGAGCGACGCCGGAAGGGGTAGCGCTGAATGGCTCATCGGAGCGCTCGATCGGGCGCCTGGTGGCGGCGCGACCGCGCCGAATGCCTTGCGAGACGCGGGCCTATTCGCTATATGCGTGCCGAGTTCGGGCCGCCGCCTTGAAGGCGGAGCCGCCCGGGCGGGCCGAAGGCGCAACCAAATTCGCCTTCGCATCTGGAGGAACGCCCGCCCCAGGCTGCGTCGCGACGGCCGACTTTAGCAAATCGTATTGATGGCTTTGGTTTCGTGCCGGCCTGCCGGGTTCATCCGGCAGCCGCCGGAGGTCATGCGGGGCCTCCGGCGTCAAGCTTTTGATACGCCCTCAATCCAACCGCCGGCCTGCCGCACAGGAGATTTCATGGCTCTCGCTACCGCTACCGCGCCGTCGCGCGAAGATTTTGCCGCCCTGCTGGAAGATTCATTCACCCACGGCAACCTGCAGGAAGGGTCTGTCATCAAGGGGACCGTGGTGGGGATCGAAAAGGACCTCGCCGTCATCGATGTGGGATTGAAGACCGAAGGCCGCGTGCCGATGCGGGAATTCACCGGGCCCGGCCGCGGCAACGAACTGAAGATCGGCGACACCGTCGAGGTCTACCTGGAGCGCGTCGAGAATGCGCTCGGCGAGGCGGTGCTGTCGCGCGACAAGGCGCGGCGCGAGGAAAGCTGGGGCAAGCTCGAGAAGGCGTTCCAGGGCAACGAGAAGGTCCACGGCGTCATCTTCAACCAGGTCAAGGGCGGCTTCACCGTCGATCTCGACGGCGCGGTGGCCTTCCTGCCGCGCAGCCAGGTCGACATTCGCCCGATCCGCGACGTCACCCCGCTGATGAACGTTCAGCAGCCGTTCCAGATTCTCAAGATGGATCGCCGCCGCGGCAACATCGTCGTATCGCGCCGCACGGTTCTGGAAGAGACCCGCGCCGAGCAGCGCCAGGAGCTGGTCCAGAACCTCGAGGAGGGCCAGGTCATCGACGGGGTGGTCAAGAACATCACCGACTACGGCGCGTTCGTCGACCTCGGGGGCATCGACGGCCTCCTTCACGTCACCGACATCGCCTGGCGACGGGTCAACCATCCGTCCGAGGTGCTCAATATCGGCCAGCAAGTGAAGGTCAAGATCGTCAAGATCAACCACGAGACCCACCGCATCTCGCTCGGCATGAAGCAGCTTCAGGCTGATCCGTGGCAGGGCATCGAGGGCAAGTTCCCGGTCGGCGCGCGCTTCACCGGCCGCGTCACCAACATCACCGATTACGGTGCGTTCGTGGAGCTGGAGCCCGGCATCGAAGGCCTGATCCACGTCTCCGAAATGTCGTGGACCAAGAAGAACGTTCATCCCGGCAAGATCGTATCGACGTCGCAGGAGGTCGAGGTGCAAGTGCTGGAGGTCGATCCGGTCAAGCGCCGCATCTCGCTCGGCCTCAAGCAGACCATGCGCAATCCGTGGGAGGTGTTCGTCGAAAAATATCCGCCGGGCAGCTTGGTCGAAGGCGAGGTCAAGAACAAGACCGAGTTCGGCCTGTTCCTCGGCCTCGACGGCGATGTGGACGGCATGGTCCATCTCTCCGATCTCGACTGGAAGCGCCCCGGCGAGCAGATGATCGACGAGTTCAAGAAGGGCGATAAGGTGCGTGCCCAGGTGCTCGACGTCGACGTCGAGAAGGAGCGCATCTCGCTCGGCATCAAGCAGCTCGAAGGCGATCCGTTCGCGGAAGCGGGCGACGTCAAGAAGGGCGCGGTCGTGACCTGCGAGATCGTCGAGGTGAAGGAGTCCGGCCTCGAAGTGAAGATCGTCGGCACCGACCTCGCCGCCTTCATCAAGCGCTCGGAACTCGCGCGCGATCGCTCCGAACAGCGCACCGAGCGTTTCGCGGTCGGCGAGAAGGTCGACGCCCGCGTCACCCAGTTCGACCGTCGCGCCCACAAGGTGACGGTGTCGATCAAGGCGCTCGAAGTCGCCGAGGAGAAAGAGGCGATCGCCCAGTACGGCTCCTCGAACTCGGGCGCGACGCTCGGCGACATTCTCGGCACAGCGCTCAAGCGCGCCACCGAGAAGAAGGACTAATTGCGCAGCGCGCGCAATTGCTCGTATCAACAAAGAGGCCCCGGAGATTGCTCTCCGGGGCCTTTCTCGTTTCGCCTTCGCTGCCCGTGATCGACGTCAGCGGGCGGCAGCCTTCACCGACGCGGCGGTCTGGCCGAACAGGATCGCGCGTTCCTCCGCCGTTCGCACGCCGCCCTGGCCCGGGTTGACGTCCTTCACCAGAGCGTAAGCGCGCACCACCGCCGGCCGCGCCGCGATGGCATCGAGCCAGCGCTTGACGTGCGGGAAGTCGGCGATCTTCTGGCCCTGGCGCTCATGGGGAACGATCCATGGATAGCTCGCCATGTCGGCGATCGAGTAATCGCCCGCGAGATAAGGCCGGTCGGCGAGACGCCGGTCGAGCACGCCATAGAGCCGGTTCACCTCGTTGCGATAGCGGTCCATCGCATAGGGCAGCTTGTCCACCGCGTAATGGCTGAAATGATTGTTCTGTCCGGACATGGGACCGAGATTGCCCATCTGCCAGAACAGCCATTCGAGCGTCTGCACGCGGACGCGCAGGTCGTTCGAAATGAACTTCTTGGTCTTTTCGGCGAGGTAGAGCAGGATCGCGCCCGATTCGAATACGGAGATCGGCTTGCCGCCGCCCGCCGGTTCGTGATCGACAATGGCGGGAATGCGATTGTTCGGCGAAACCTCCAGAAACTTGCGATCGAATTGTTCTCCTTTGCCAATATTCACGGGGAAAATCTTGTACGGCAAACCAGCCTCTTCGAGAAAAATCGTCACCTTGTGGCCATTGGGCGTGGTCCAATAATGCACGTCGATCATGCTCGAACTCCTCGATAGGGCATGGCCCCGATTTTCAATCGTCCACGCTGGGTGATATCGGATGAATTCTCCGCACTTGCAACCGAGCTACCGACTGTCGTTCCGCGTTGCAGGCATGCACGCGCCGCGGCCCCATAAATCCTCATGACCAACGATATCCTGATCCGCGGCGGCCGTGTGTTCGACGGCAGCGGTAGCCCCGGCGTCGCATCCGATGTGGCAATCACCGATGGCCGCATCGTCGCCGTCGCACCCGACTTGCCCCGCGATGCGCGCAGGATCGTCGACGCGTCGGGCCTTGCGGTTGCGCCCGGCTTCATCGACATCAAGACCCATTCGGACTTTACGCTGCCGATCAATCCCAAGGCCGAAAGCAAGGTGCGCCAGGGCGTCACCACCGAGATCATCGGCCATTGCGGTTTTTCGGTCGCGCCGGCGCTGCCGGGAAAAGTGGAGCTGTTGCGGGACTATCTGAGCCCGAGCGCGCCGTGGCTGCCGTTCCGCGAGATGGGCTTCGCCGAATATCTCGCAACGTTTCCGCCGACGTCCGTGAATGCCGGCATGCTGGTCGGCCACAACACGCTGCGGCTGATGGCGCTGGGCATGGAGGCGCGCGCGCCGAGCGCGGCCGAGCTCGACCGCATGATTGCACTGTTGACCGAGGGGCTCGATGCCGGCGCCCTCGGCATGAGCTCCGGTCTTTTCACCGCGCCTGGCTCTTACGCACAGCCTGACGAGATGATCGCGTTCGGCCACGTGCTCAAACAGCACAACGCCGCATATTTCACCCATCTGCGCGATGAATCCGATCGTGTCCTTGAATCACTGGCGGAAGCGATCGCTATCGCCGAGACGTGCGGCGTGCATGTCGAGATCGTGCACTTCAAGTGCTCCGGCGTTAACAACTGGGGCAAGGCCGCGCAAGGCCTTGCCATGATCGCGGCGGCACGCGCGCGCGGCCTCGACGTTGATTGCGATGCTTATCCCTACACGGCCGGCAGCAATCCGCTGAAGAACCTATTGCCGCAATGGGCGCACGAGGGCGGCGTGCCTGCGATGCTGGAGCGGCTGAAGCTTGCCGAAGCGCGCGAGCGCCTTCGCGCCGACATTGCCCGCGACGGTCTCAACAATTGGGGCCGCATTCCGTCGTGGGAGAACGTGCGTATCTCGGTCTCGCCCAATCTGCCGCAGCATGCCGGCCGCACGTTCGCAGCGCTTGCCGCCGAGCGCGGGCAGGACTCGATCGATTGCGTGTGCGATTATCTCATCGAGGACAAGGCCGCGACGCGCGTTCTCGTCACCTCGATCTCGGAAGATGACGTGACCGCGATCGTCGCCTCCGAGCTTGCCCTCGTCGGCTCCGACGGGAACTGCGTCGCGACCTACGGCACCGTGAGCCAGGGCATGCCGCATCCGCGCTTCTACGGTACCTTCCCCCGGGTGATCGATCACTACGTCGGCAAGCTCGCGGCTTTGCCCCTCGAATGCGCCATCCATAAGATGACCGGCGCGACCGCGCGTGCCTTGAATCTCAAGGATCGCGAACTCATCCGCCCCGGCTTTTGCGCCGACATCGCGATCTTCGATCCGGCGGACTTCAAGGACCTCGCGACTTATGCCGATCCGCACCGCTATCCAAGCGGCAAGCGAACGACGGTCATCATCAACGGTGCACTCGTAGTCGAAGACGCGGTCCACACTGGAGCGCTGCCCGGCAAAGTGTTGCGGCGAAACGCAGACGGCAGCGTCGCGTAGACCTCAGCGGCCTGCCGCTGCATTTTGCTCGCGCTCGATGGCGCGGCGCCCGATGTCGCGACGGCAGAAACCTTCGGGCCAAACGATGCGATCGACCGCTCGATAGGCACGCGCCTGTGCCGCAGCCGCGGTGTCGCCGAGTGCACAGACGTTGAGGACGCGACCGCCGTCGGCAAGGATGCGGCGACCGTCGGCGCGCGTTCCGGCGTGGAAGATTTCGACGTCCTCGACGGCCCCCGCTTCGTCGAGCCCGCCGATCGGCGTTCCCCGAACGTAGCTTCCGGGATAGCCCTTGGCGGCCATCACCACCGCGAGCGCCGCCTGCGGATACCAACGCAGCGCGAAGTTCTTGAGCACGCCGTCGTGCGCGGCAAGCAGCGCCGGCAAGAGATCCGACATCAGGCGCAGCATCAGCACCTGGCATTCGGGGTCGCCGAAGCGGACGTTGTATTCGATGAGTTTCGGCCCGGCGTCCGTGATCATCAGGCCGGCATAGAGCACGCCCTTGTAGGGCGAGCCCATGGCCTTCATGGCGCGGAGCGTCGGCATCACGATCTCGTCAAGCGCGCGCTGTTCCAGCGCCGGCGTCATCACGGGTGCCGGCGAATAAGCGCCCATGCCGCCGGTGTTCGGACCTTGATCGCCGTCGAAGGCGCGCTTGTGGTCCTGGGCGGTCGCGAGCGGCACGGCATTCTCGCCGTCGGTGAGGACGAAGAACGACGCCTCCTCGCCGTCGAGGAATTCCTCGATGACGACCTGCGTCTGGCCGTCGGCCTTGCCGGAGGCGTCGCCGAAAATCATATCGAGCGCGGCTTCCGCCTCGGCGATCGTTGCCGCGACGACAACACCCTTGCCGGCCGCCAGCCCATCCGCTTTGACGACGATCGGCGCGCCCTTGCGCCGGACGTAGTCCTTGGCGGGAGCGAGCGCGCTGAAGCGTTCATACGCGGCAGTCGGAATATCGTTGGCGCGGCAGAGGTCTTTGGTGAACCCCTTCGAACCTTCGAGGCGCGCCGCGGCACGGGTAGGCCCGAACGCCTTGATGCCGGCCGCCTCGAGATCATCGACGATGCCAGCGACCAGCGGCACTTCCGGACCGACCACCACGAACTCGACGGCATTCCCCTTGCAGAATGCAACGACTGCGGCATGGTCCGACAAATCAAGGGCGACGCATTCGGCCTCCCGGGCGATCCCGGCGTTCCCGGGCGCGCAATAGAGCCGATCCACCAGCGGGCTCGCGGCGAGTTTCCAGGCGAGCGCGTGCTCGCGGCCGCCCGAGCCGATCAGGAGAATGTTCATGAGCTCCGCCGCAGCGAAAGGGTTAGCAAATGGTGTAGCATGGCGCCGGTCCGTCGCAAGCCGCGCGCCGCGGCGTGATCGCGTGACGCCTTGCAGCCGTCCCCAATATCAACCACAACGCCGGCCATGACCGATATCGACGTCCCGCCGCAGGAAACGCGGCTCAATATTCCGGAATGGACCGTGTCGGAACTCGCGGCGGCGCTCAAGCGCACCGTCGAGGACGCTTACGGATTCGTGCGCCTGCGCGGCGAAATCTCTGGCTACCGCGGGCCGCATTCCTCAGGCCATGCCTATTTTGCCCTGAAGGACGAAAACGCCCGCATCGATGCGATAATCTGGAAGAAGACGTTCGGCCGCATGCGCATCAGGCCCGAGGACGGCCTTGAGGTCATCGCCACCGGCCGTCTCACCACCTATCCGGGGCGCTCCACCTACCAGATCGTGATCGAGGCGCTGGAGCCCGCCGGCGTCGGTGCGCTGATGGCGCTCCTCGAACAGCGCAAGCGCAAGCTTACCGCCGAAGGCCTGTTCGACGAGGCGCGCAAACAGCTCTTGCCGTATCTTCCCGACATCATCGGGGTCGTCACCTCGCCGACCGGCGCCGTGATTCGCGACATCCTCCATCGCCTCGCCGACCGCTTTCCGCGGCGGGTCCTGGTGTGGCCGGTGCGCGTGCAGGGCGAGGGCGCCGCCGAGGAGATCGCCGCCGCCATTCACGGCTTCAATGCTTTGCCGGTCGACGGCGCGATCCCACGTCCTGATCTCCTGATCGTCGCGCGCGGCGGCGGCTCGATCGAGGACCTGTGGTCGTTCAACGAGGAGATCGTCGTGCGCGCCGCGGCGGACAGCATGATCCCGCTGATCTCCGCCGTCGGCCACGAGACCGACGTCACGCTGATCGATTTCGCCGCCGATCGCCGCGCGCCGACTCCGACCGCGGCGGCGGAGATGGCGGTGCCCGTCAAAGGCGAGCTGATCGCCCGCATCGACGGCCTCGCGCGCCGGCTGCCGGCCTGCTTCGCCCGGGCCCAGGAGAATCGCCGCACCGAACTGCGCGCCGCGACCCGCGCGTTGCCGACCGCCGATACGCTGCTGGCCTCGCCGCGCCAACGCCTCGACGCCTCGGCCGATCGGCTGCCGCGCGCGCTGATCGCCAATGCCCAGCTGCACCGCGCCGACTACGCGCGCGTCGCCGGCCGGCTCGCGCCGCCGCTCTTGCGGGTGCCGATCACGCGCGGCCGCGAGCGCGTCATCGCCTTCGCGGCGCGGGCGGAGCGCTGCATGCAGGTGGCGCGCGAACGCCGCCGCGATCGCTTCGCCGCAGTCTCCGGACGGCTTGCCGCAAGCCTGCGCGCAAATGCCGAGGCGCAGCGCGTGCGCGTCGCCCGCGCCCGCGAGCGGGTGGAGACGCTGGCGGCACGGGCTGAGCGCGCCATTCTCGCCGTGCTCGATCGCCGCGACGTGCGGCTTGATCAGGCCGGCAAGCTCCTCGCGGCATTGTCGTATCACGGCGTGCTCGCGCGCGGCTTTGCGCTCGTTCGCGGCGAGACCGGCCGGCCGCTGCACGCCGCGGCCGCGGTCACGCCGGGCATGCGGCTCGACATCGAATTCGAGGACGGACATGTCGCGGCAACCGCGGGCGGCGTTGACGGCGGGCGGCCGAGCCGAATTGCCGAAGCCAACAAGCCGCGCCGGCGGCGCACGGTCGCGCCGGAGCAGGGCAGCTTGTTCTGACGGACGTGGTCCCCGTAGCCGATCTTGATTCGGCTCGATCCCAACGCTCGCCCAAATAAACTGCCCTAACCGGCCTTAATGCGCGGCAATATAGGCATCGCGCAAAATATTTGATTCAAGTTCCAGGTCTTCAAGTCGATGTTTGACGACATCGCCGATGCTGATGATGCCGGCCAGTCGGCCATCGGCAATAACGGGCAAATGTCGAATACGGTGCCGCGTCATCAGTCCCATTGCGCGTGTGACGCTGTCCTCGGCGGCAATAGTAATTATTGCGTGGGTCATCACCTGCCGAACAGCCATCAAGAGCGCCTGCTCGCCGTATTCGGCGAGAGCGCGGACAATATCGCGTTCCGTTATGATGCCGCCAATTGGATCTCCGCCTTCGACAACGAGAGCGGCAATACGGTGAAGGCGCATCCTTTCCGCAGCATTCTTTACAGTCGCCGAGGCGGAGATCTTGATCACCTCGGCACCTTTACGATCGAGAATACGCTGAATGCTCATGACAAGCTCGCCTTCGTCAGTGGCGCTGGAACGAGAGAAGGATTGGAGAGCCGGATCAATGCCGCGACGCGTGAGGTCGCGCTCTTTCAACCTCCGCCGCCATTCGCTTTCCCGGCGCGAGATTCGCCCGAGACCGAACCCGGACCGCTTCCGGTAGTCCCGGTAGCGCCCTGAGCAACAACCAATTCGACAGAACCTGCGAGGAGAGCGGCCGCAATAGCCAGGATCTTGAACGGCCTGATGGTCATCTGCGTCTCCGTTAACGCGGGTCTCGTTGAACGGCAGTTCGCCCCAACGCTTCAACGTCCTTTCGTCGTCTGGGTTGCACGCTTGAGAACACATTTTCGTGATCCCGGCAGCCCTCACCGGTTTTGTCGTGCTCTCGCGTGTGCCTGGAGGAGCGCCTCGGCTGCCCAAGGCAAGTTCGCCGCCGGCCCGTTACGCCCGCCCAAAGTCTGACTGCTTGCGTAGGCGCCTTCAATGAGCAGGAAGAGGGCGTCCGCCAATTGTGCGGGACGATCAACGCCAATCGCCTTTGTCAAATCCACTAATCGCCGCCGCATTTCTTGCTTGTTCTCTTCCACGATCTGATGGCCGGGATGGGCCGCGTCAGGAAATTCGGCGACGTAATTGATGAATGGGCAACCGCGATAGCCGGGCGTGGTGGTTCGACGCGCGATATATTCGATCAATCCGCGCAGCTGGTCGCGTGGATTATCCCGCTTTACGACCATGCGGTCGATATTTCCCCAATAGTTGGTGCTTCTCTTCTCAAGATAAGCGACAATCAAATCATCTTTCGACGCAAAATTGCGGTAGAGGCTGATCTTGGAAACGCCTGCCTGTTTGACTATCGTTTCGACACCGACCGATCGAATGCTTTCCCGGTAAAACAAGTCGGCAGCTATCTCGAAGACTCTTTCACCCGCACGCCTTTTACCCTTGGTGCGCGCCGCCCCTTTTGGGCTTCGCTTTGCATAGCTGTTCTTCGGCTGCATCGGTCTAAACCCAGATTGACATGTTACCGACCGGTTCGTATCACTGGCATCGCCGGAGATCAACGTGGCGGACGGCCACTTGAGGGGTCGCGCGATGAAACACTTTCTGCTCGAAGGACAGCATCTGGTTCCATTCGAGGAACGCGCGCCGGAGCTTATCGCCGCGCATCGCCGGTTCTTGCAGCAAGGCTACGACAAGGGCCGTTTCTTAATGTCCGGCCCTTCAATTCCACCCAGCGGCGGCATCCTGATCGCCCGCGCGCAATCGCTTGAAGAATTGAATGAGTTTTTAGCCGATGAGCCTTTCTGCAAGGCGAAGGTCATGCGCTTCCGCAAAATTACCGAATTTGACCCTGTGCAGCATCAGCCAATATTAAAGGATTGGTTTGCAAGCGCATGAGACTCGGAACGCCGACGTCTGCTCCGGGCAACGAACGGCGAAGCGCCGTTTGAGCGGACATGTCCGATTGCCCCCAAAAACCCATGCCCTAGCTGCGCGGCTATTTCAGCGCGTGGCCATCCTGGCGGAAGTAGACGTCGACCTTCATGCCGACCGGCAGCGAATTGTCGCTGCCGAGGTCGATGATGACCTCGATCACGCGCACATCGGAGAGGCCGCGCTGGTCGCGCGCGTTGATGCGCGCCGCATCGACCATCGGTGCGACCGACGACACCCGTCCGACCAATTCGCGGCCGCGCGAACGCGGCGCGCGCACCAAAACGGTTTGACCGGCTTCGATATCGCCGTAGTCGCGCTCATCGAGTTCGGCACGCACCCGGAGCGCTGAAACGTCGCCCACCAGCAGCAACGGCTGGGGTGAGCCCGGACTCGCGACCTCGCCGCTCTTGGCGTTGACCTGCAATATCGTGCCGGCAATCGGCGTGCGGATGGTGAGATTTTCAAGCGCCGCCAGGGCCACCGCATATTCGGCGCGGGCGACATTGAGCGCGCCCTCGTTTTGCGTCGGCAGCGGCACGTTCTTGTCGTCGATCAACCTGCGCAACTCGGTGCGGCGCAGCGTCAGCCGCTCGTCGGCACGAGTCAGTGCCACGCGTGCCTTCTCCACGTCGGCATCAGATCCAGTGCCGCCGCGCCGTGCCGCCGCGGCAGCGTCGAGCGCAGTCTGCGCCTCGTAGACTGAAAACTCCTCGTCGGCGACCGCGTCCTCCGCCTGGCGGCGGTCGCGGGCGCGATTGACCGCGCCCTGGTCGTTGCGTGCGCGCTTGCGCATGGCGACCGTTGCTTTCGCGACGGCGACCCGCGCCTTCGCATCGGTGTCGTCGAGGCGAATCAGCGGTTCGCCGACGAACACCTTGTCGTTGACACCGACCAGCACTTTGCTGATCAGGCCCGGCGCCGGCGCTCCGATCTTGATCTGTCCCGACCACGGCTCGACCTCGCCGGGAGCAACGGCACGATAGCCCCGGACCTCGGGGGATTCGCCCGCCGGCTGATTTTCCTGCGCCGCGAGCGCCGCGACCCCTGCGACAAGCGCCGCAACGAGCGTGAGGAGACGCGCCGCATTGAAAATACCTCGGCTATGTTCCGGCACTTGCACGAACCTCATAATGGCTTTCGGTGATCGCGGCGCCGCCAGGCTCTTCGCCGACAATGCGGCCATCCTCGATACGTATGATCCGCTTGGCATAGGCAACGGTCCGCGGATCGTGGGTCACCACCAATACTCCCCGCGTCGGGTCCCGCGCAATCTCGGCCAGCAGCGTCATGATCGCCCGGCCGTTTTCGCTGTCGAGCGCCGCGGTCGGCTCGTCGGCGAGAATTGCTGCGGGATCGCCCACAATCGCCCGGGCAATCGCGACACGCTGCTGCTCGCCGCCGCTCAATTCCTGCGGGTAGGAGCGGATCTTGTGGGCGAGCCCGACCGCCTTCAGCGCCTCCGCGGACTTGAGCTTGGCGCGGCGTGAATCGAACCCGCGCACATCGAGTGCGAGCCGGACGTTGTCGAGCGCGTTCAATGTCGGAAACAGATGGAAAGACTGGAAGACGAAGCCGATATGCTCGCGCCGCAGCTTGGCGAGATCTTCCGGTCCCTTGTTCTCGATCGAGTGGCCGCGCACGTGCACTGATCCACTGGTCGGCGACAGCATGCAGCCGAGGATCGAGAGCAGCGTTGTCTTGCCGCTGCCCGAAGGCCCCATCAGTAGAGTCAATTCGCCGCCGCGCAGATTGAGATCGACGCTCTTGAGCGCTTGCACACGGCCGGCGCCGTGGCCGAGGAATTTGACGATGCCTACGGCCTGGAGGATCGGCTCAATCATCGCGTGAAGACCATCGCGGGATCGATCCGAATGACCTGAACGATGGCCGCAACGGCGGACAGCACGCACATGACAACGGTCAAGAGGAAGAGGCCGATGCTCAAGGTCGGCGTAATGATGATGGGCAGCGCCGTCGCGGAGGTCCCCCGGACGATTATGAGGCCGATGGCGTAGGCGAAGACAAAGCCGATAACCGCATTGAGAAGCGCCTGATAGATGATGACGCGGTGAATGTATTTGCCCGATGACCCGATGGCGCGCAATGTCGCGAACTCGTTGATGTGGTCCTTGGTGCTTGAATAAAGCGTCTGGGCAACGATGACGGTGCCGACGATAAGACCGAGCAGTGCGCCCGCGAAGAGGGCGGCGCCGGCCCCGGTCCCGAATAGCCAGAACGAGCGGCTGCGCGCGCGAAACTCGTTCGTCGTCATGACTTCGAGATCAGGGAGGACGGCCCGCAAGCGATCACGGACCTCGTCGCGATCGGCGCCCGGCGTAAGACGCACCAGAAAATAGGTCGCCTTCGCCGCCGACGTGCCGGTAAAGGAGCGGGCGCGGTCCAGCGTGCTGAAAACGTAAGGCGTCGTCGTGAACGAGCGAATTCCGTCGGTGACCGCGGCCACCTGAACCCGCTGGTCGCGAATTTCGGCGTCACCGCCAAGACCCTTGGTGCCGAGCCGGTCGAAATACGAGCGATCGACGGCGACGGCTCCCGGCACCGACAGCGCGTCCAAACTCCCCTGGATGACATTCCACGGATGGAGCCCTGGCGCCCGGATTTCCGACCCGATCATGAAGACCGGCGTCGTCCCACCCCCCGGTAGCCGCCACGGGGCGAAACCCGTGACCACCGGCGTCGCCGAGGCAACCCCGTTGACCGACAACGCCCGGAACCGCTCGCGTTCGTCGATGACGGTTGCGTCCTCGAAGCATTTCGTCCCGCGTGCGGTGATCCAGAGGTCGGCGCCCGCATGATCGAACATTGTCGTCACCATGCGATCGAAGCTGAGAAACAAACCCATCTGCACCGTAACGAGGACGATGGAGAAGACGATGCCGACCACGGTCGCAATAAATCGCAGCCGATCGTGAAACAGATTGCGCTGCGCGAGCTTGAACGCCAATGACATATCAACTCCAAAGGGCTTGGATAAAAAACCGGTTCGAGGCAATCAGCGCGCGAACCATTGCGGGACGCGCTTCAGCGAATCCGTGCGGGCGGTCGGGTTGGTTCCGCTATGGACCCGCCCCGACCCGTCGGCGGAGAAGGCGTAGCCCGTGCGCAGCTGCGGCTGCCGATTGGGATGGTCGAAGTCATGCACTGCACCAGGATAAACGACGAGGTTGACCCGAGCGCTGCGACCTTTTGCGCCCGACACCATGCGCTCGCACTCCTGAGGCGAGGAGGCGTCGTCTGCACCACCCACCAGAATTAACGTCGGCACCCGCGAACTCCAGGCTGTGGACTCGAGGCGGCGGCAGCCGGGATAAAGCGCGACCGCCGAGCGGAAGTCCGGCTTGTCGTCACGCCGGTGGTGCGGACGTATGGTCCATAACACGCTGCTGCCGCCGTTGGACCAGCCCATCAGCGATATGCGCTCGGCACGGACATCGCGTTGCTGGATCAGCCAGCGCCGTGCCGCATTGGCATCGGCAACGCGCTCGCGATCGATACGCACGGGCCGGACTCGCGTCGCGCATTGGTCGCCGAGCCCGCGTGAACTGTAGCTTTCCGGAAACAGGACGATGAACCCTTCCTTGGCGAGGTGCTGACCCCATTCGCGATATTTGGCGGCAACCGCGCCCGTCGCGTTCATGAGACCGGCGCAATCATGCATGCCGATGACCGCCGGAAAGGGGCCAGGTCCTTCCGGGCGATAGAGCAGGCCTTTGAGTGTGGTATCGCCCTCGCGAAACTCGACCGGTTCAGGCCCGCCCGCGTACCCAACCGGGCTCATCGCGACGAGCATCACCACGACCATCGAGGCGAGCACGGCTGGACCCAATTGCATCCTTGGCGACCTGTTCTTGTCGGTAAAGTTGTATATCACGAACGATGGCGTTGAAAATTGCGGCGCGCGCCATCCCCGCGCCGCGGCACAAGTCCTCTCAAAACCGAGCCGGCACGTTTTTCCCCGCTCCGCAAGGCTGCCAGGACGACAGGAGAGAATGCCGCCGGTTAATCTTTTATGTAAAAAGCGGGCCGCCGAGTAACAAGAGCGGCGCGGGTTCCGCCCCGGGCTGCATCCCGATTGCCTCGAAACCAAATAACGCTGTTGTCCGAACGGAAACGGAGTACGCCGATGAAATCTGTCCCATCGATCCTTGTCGCCGGCCTGGTCACCGGTGCCCTTGTCGCGAATGCGCCGGCGCGGGCCGAAGACGGCAAGACCGCAGCGATCCCTCAGTTCCAGGTCGATGCGCTGTGGCCGAAGCCACTGCCCCACAACTTGATCATCGGCCAGGTCTCGGGGATCGCCGTCGATAAGCAGGATCGCATCTGGATCGTCCACCGGCCGGGATCGCTGACGCCGCGCGAGCGCGCCGCCGAGCAAAATCCGCCGGAAGCCAAGTGCTGCATCGCAGCTCCGCCCATCCTCGTGTTCGACCAGTCGGGCAACCTGTTGAAGGCATGGGGTGGTCCCGGCGCCGGCTACGAATGGCCGGAGAGCGAGCATGGCATCTACATCGACGACAACGAGTTCGTATGGTTCGCGGGCAATGGCAAGAACGACGGCCAGCTCCTGAAGTTCACGATGGACGGCAAGTTCGTCCTTCAGATCGGCAAGTCGGGACAAGGCAACGACAGCAATTCCACGGCGCGGCTCGGATCGCCGGCCGACATTGCTGTCGATACCGCGGCCAGGGAAGTGTACGCGGCGGACGGCTATGCCAACCGGCGTATCGTGGTTTTCGATTCGGAGACCGGCGCCTACAAGCGCCATTGGGGCGCCTACGGCAATAAGCCGAGCGACGCCAAGACGCCGCCCTACGATCCGGCCAAAGCGCCATCGCAACAGTTTGGCACACCGGTGCATTGCGTGCGCATTGCCAGGGACGGACTTGTCTATGTGTGCGATCGCACCAACGACCGCGTGCAGATTTTCCGCAAGGACGGCACGTTCGTGGCCGAGCATTTCTATGAACCGAACACCCGCGGCACCGGCTCGGTCTACGAGCTCGCCTTCTCGCCCGACCGTGAGCAGAAGTTCATCTACATGATCGACGGCATGAACGGCGAAGTGCGGATCGTCGATCGGGCGATGAGCGAAGTGTTGTCGCGATTCGGGCGACCGGGTCGGCAGGCCGGCCAATTCACGGCATTGCACAATGTAGCTGTCGATCACCAGGGCAATCTCTATACGGCGGAAGTCCAGACCGGCGAGCGTATCCAACGATTCCGGCGCCTCGATATGCAGGACTGACGGGCCACGGCGCCGCCGTGCTCCCGCTCCAAGCGCTTGTGGCCGGTACGATAAGCCGCTTTGACGACGGCGCCGGACGCACTATCTTTGGGAGGGTTCGCGCGTCGCAGGTGCGGCGCATGGGGACAGGATTAGGCGACACTATCTCAGGATTTTGTCGGGACTGTTACGTCGAGGAGAACACCGGTGCTCAATCGCTTCGACCACCATTCGCCGTCGGCAGGTGAAGCGGAAGTTAAATATCTCGATGGAGATTTTCGGGTCATGCGGCCGGGCGCTTACGTTCGCTGCGCCGTCACCGGAACCCCGATTCCCCTCGATGAACTGAAATACTGGAGCGTCGAGCGCCAGGAGGCCTATGCCAATCCTGAGGCGGTGATGCAGCGCCTCTATCCCTCTCGGGCCGGGCGCGAATAGGCGCTTCGCATACGACCCGCGTCGTTCACGAGCGCGACGCAATCGCCGAGAGGATCGCCGGGCCTAAGGGGTCGCCGTCAGCGAACACCAGGGTGACAGGCAGGACCGCAGTCCGCGCCAACAGCTTCGCTGCCGCGGGGTCGCCGCTCATGCGCACCATATCCTTTTCGGTCGTTACCGGCGTGAGCTGCTCGCGCTCGGCGCGCGCGAGTATCGTCGCAAGCTCAGCCGCCGTGTAGCGATGATGGTCCGGAAAGCGCGCGCGGACCGCAGCCGGGATGCCGCAGGACTTCGAGAGTCGCAAAGAACTTGTCGGGGTCCGCGATGCCGGCGAACGCGAGTACGGGACGGCCGGCAAGCGCTGCCGCTGCGGCGCGATCCGGCTGCAGCTCGCCGCGCAGAACGGAGAGGCCGCGCGCTGCCGCCGCCGTCATCGCTGCACCGGCGGCCGTGTTCGCCTCACCGACGACAATGACGGCATCGACGCAGCCGAGCTGGGTGTCGAGCGGGGCGCGCAGCGGACCCGCCGGAAAGACGCGCCCGTTGCCGATGCCGCGCCGGCCGTCGATGACGGCAATGGCGAAATCCTTGGTCAACGAAGGGTTCTGCAGCCCGTCATCCATGACGATGACATCGGCGCCCGCATCCGCGGCTGCCGCTGCACCTGCCGGCCGGTCACGCGCCACGATGGTCGGTGCGATGCGCGCGAGCAGCAGCGGTTCGTCGCCGACAAGGCCCGCCCGCTGGCCCTCGACCCGGACTGGGCCGGCCAGCTTCCCGCCATAGCCGCGGGTGAGAAAGAACGGGCGCCGCCCGGCCGCCGCCAAACTCTTGGCAACGGCAATCGCGGTCGGGGTCTTGCCCGCGCCGCCGAGCGTAAAATTGCCGATGCAGACCACGGGGACCGGCACCTTGCGGCCCTGCCGCGTCATGCGGCGGGCTGCGACCGCACCGTAAATCGCCGCCACTGGCGCGAGGAGATATGCAGCCGTGGCCGGCTTCTCCCACCAGAAGGCGGGATCACGCATCAGCCGGGCGGCTCTGGATCCGCAGTTGCATGAAATAGGGTTCGAGCGCTGCAATGGTGCGGTCGAGGGCGCCGCCGAGCTCGTCGATGCTGCGCTTCGCCGCTGCCGCGATGCGGTCGCGCTCCGCGCTGTCCTTGAGCCAGGCCCCGATGCCCGTCGTGAGCGAGCTGGCGTCCGTCACGAGTTCGGCGCCGCCTTCCTGATCGAGTTCGCCGTAAATTTCGCTGAAGTTCGAAACGTGAGGCCCGTGAAGGATCGCGGCGCCAAGCTTGACCGGCTCGATCGGATTCTGCCCGCCATGCCGCACCAGCGAGCCGCCCATGAAGACGATGGGCGCCAGCTGATAGATCAGTCCCATCTCGCCAAGCGTGTCGAAAATGTAGATGTCCGTATCGGCGTCCGGCAGTTCGTCGCGCGACCGCAGCGCCGATCGCAACCCTGCTGCCGATACTGTCGCTTCGACGGCATCGCCGCGCTGGGGATGGCGCGGCGCAATGATTGTCAAAAGCGCGGGGAAGGTGATCTTGAGGCGGCGGTGAACGTCGGCGATGACGCTCTCCTCGCCGGCGTGGGTAGAGGCGGCGACGACGACGGTCCTACCCCGCGTGGCCGCGGTCAATGCCTGGAGCTTGCGCGGGTCTCTCGGCGGGACTGGGACGTCGAGCTTGAGATTGCCGGTGACGGTGACACGCGGCGCGCCAAGCGCACCAAACCGTTCCGCATCGTCGGCGGTGCGCGCGAGGCAGAGGTCGAAGCGCCGCAGCAGCGCCTCGATCGTGCGCGGCAACCGTCGCCACCGCCGATAGGACCGGTCCGACATGCGCCCGTTGACGAGAATAAGCGGAATCTTTCGATCCGCCGCCATCACGATCAGGTTCGGCCACAGGTCGGATTCAACGAACAGGCCGAGGTCGGGCCGCCAATAATCGAGAAACCGCGAAATGAAGGGCGGAAGGTCGAGCGGGATGAATTGATGGAAGGCGCCGGGCGGCAGCCGCTTCTCAGCGAGCGTCGCCGACGTGACGGTGCCGGTCGTCATCAGAACGGTGAACCCGCGCGCGCGGATGCGCTCGACCAACGGCAACACCGCGATGAACTCGCCGACGCTCGCCCCATGCACCCACACCATCGGGCCGGGCGGGCGCGGCGCGCTCGGCTCTCCCCGTCGTTCGCCAATGCGGTCCGGATGTTCCTTGCCGCGCTTGAGCCGAGCCTCGAGGAGGTGCGGCACGAGCGCCACCCCAGCGGCCGTCACCATCCGATAGGCGCCGAGCGTCAGCGGCACGCGCTCAGCCAGTTTTGTCATGGCGGCCCTCGCGATCAACGATTTCGTAGGCGCGGGCCGTTGCTTCGTTGAGATATCGTTCGACCGCGAGGCGGCACTCCTCCATTGTCGCCTCGTCGGCATCCGCCGGTACCCTGACGGGACCGCGAAGCACGATCGCGATCCGGCCAAACGGTAGATTCGCCGCCGAACGGTCCCAGTTGTCGAGCACGATACGCCTACTGGTCGCCACGGCCGTCGCATAGATCGGCCGGCCGGACATTCGCCCCAACGTCACTATACCAGAACCGGCGACGCGCGCGACTTTCGGCACGTCGGCGGTGAGCGCCACGATGTACCCCTCCTGAAGGGCCGTTAAGAGAGACTTGAACGCCGCGACCCCGCCTTTGAGGTCGAACCGGCGGCCATGGTCGCCCGATCCTCGTATGGTGAAAAGGCCGAGCCGTTCCGCCGCGTGGGCGTTGATCTCGCCGTCACGGTGACGCGAGATCAGCACCTTGACCCGGTGGCCGCGCCGCAGGAACGGCACCATGAAATGCTGCCCATGCCACATCGCGACGATGATCGGCTGATCGGCTGCGATGCTCTCGTAAAGGTCGGCGGGATCGAGGGTGAGGTGGCACGTCCACCACACCAGCCGCAGGTACTGCGCCACCAGGAAACCCATCGCCTTTTGAACGGCGGGCGACCGCGCGATACTTCGTGACGACAGCATGCGTTGGTGTCAGTGCGCGCTCTGCGGGGTCGCGTCCGGATCAAGCAGGCGGTGCAGGTGGACGATGAAATAGCGCATCTGGGCGTTGTCGACCGTCTGCTGCGCTTTCGCCCGCCAGGCGGCATAGGCTGTCGCGTAATTCGGAAACACGCCGACGATGTCGACCTTATTGAGGTCTTTGAATTCGATATCTTCGATACGTTCGAGTTCGCCACCGAGCACAAGATGCAGCAGTTGCCTGGGCTTCGTCTTGCCAGTCATCCACAATCCCCCTGAGGTTCTCGGCTACGCCGGCGCCGTCGCAGCCGGAGCTATGCATCGAGCAATGCGACGAGCCTGGCGTGGCGGGCATTTCCTGCCGCGACCAAAACGCCGTGCACCGTCGTGGCGCCGTTGTAGGCGGGCCGGTGCCCCCCGGTCGTGGTCAGCGCGCCGCCAGCTTCGTGCACCAAAAGATCGGCAGCCGCAAGGTCCCAGTCATGGCTGTTGCCGCCGGCAATCGCCGCATCGAGACTGCCGTCGGCAACGCGTGCCAGGCGCAACGCCAGCGAATGCACCCGCGCCGCCGCCACGATGCCCGGCTCGACCGCCTCAATCCCTTGCAGGGCAAGCTTGGGACCGGCGATCCGGGCTCCCGCCAGCTCGGCTCCGGGCGTTGTCGACACCGGCGTTCCGTTACGGGTGGTGCCGCGACCGACGACCGCCAGGAAGAACTCCTCAGTGGAAGGCGCATAGACTGTTCCGATGACGGGCCGTCCGCCTTCGACGAGCGCGACGGAGATCGTCCATTCCGGAATGCCCGCAATGAAGGCGCGGGTGCCATCGATCGGATCGACGATGAAAACCTGTCGCGCCGAGAGTCGCGCCGGATCGTCCACGGATTCCTCCGACAGCCATCCGGCCGCCGGCGCCAATGCGGTGAGTTCTTTCTGGAGGAAGGAATTGACGGCGATGTCGGCTTCGGACACGGGCGAGGACTTGTCCTTGAGCCATGTTTTGAGCGGCTTGCCGAAGGCGGCCAGCGCCATCGCGCCCGCCTCCCGCACCACCGCAGCGATGTCTTGCGCCAGGGCAAGGTGCGCCGGGTCGGGACCGCCTGCGCGATCAGACGCCGGCAACGGTCAACTCCTCCACCAGGACCGTCGGCGCGTTGACGCTGCGGCGGAACTCGAGGTCGTTCGCAGGCCGCAGCGTGCGGAAGATATCAGCCAAGCGACCGGCGATCGTCACCTCGCTCACCGGATACGCGAGTTCGCCGTTCTCGATCCAGAACCCGGCCGCGCCGCGGCTGTAGTCGCCGGTCACGATGTTGGCGCCCATGCCGATGAGGTCGGTGACGTAGAGCCCTTGCCCGACGCCTGCGATCAACTCGCGCGGCGTCACGTTGCCCGGTTCGAGGTGCAAGTTGCTGGCCCCGGGCGACGGCACCGACGAGACGCCGCGCTGGGCGCTGCCGGTCGTCGCGAGGCCGAGTTCGCGCGCCGTCGCACAATCGAGGATCCACGACATGAGCACCCCGTCCTCGACGAGCGCGCGCCGCGCCGTGGCCACGCCCTCGGCATCGAATGGCCGCGACCGCAAACCGCGTCGACGCAACGGGTCATCGATGATGGCAATGCCGGGAGCGAAGATGCGCTCACCACGCCGATCCTTGAGGAAACTCGCCTTGCGCGCAAGCGCGCTGCCGTTGATGGCGGAGGCAAGGTGGCCGATCAGCGAGGCGGCGGCGCGCGCTTCGTAGATGACGGGGACGCGACTGGTTGCGACCTTGCGCGGATTGAGCCGCTTCGCGGCGCGCTCACCGGCGCTCCGGCCGATCTTAGCCGCAGACTCAAGATCGCCGACATGGCGCGCCGAGGTGAAATCATGATCGGCTTCCATGGCGGTGCCGCTGCCGGCGATTGCTTCGATGGAAACGCCATGCGAGGAGCCGAGATAGGCGCCGCGGAATCCGGTGCTCGTCGACAGCACCATGCCGGACATCCCGTACGAGGCCGAGGCGCCGCCCGATTTGGTAACGCCGGGGACGGCAAGCGCCGCTTCCTCGGCGGTCCGCGCCAACGCTTCGAGCGCGTCGACCGAGGGCAGCGTGCTGTCGAGGAGATCAAGGTCGGGCGGGTCACGAACAAGAAGCTCGGCTTCCGCAAGTCCCGCGAAGCTATCCTCCGGCGCGGCGCGCGCCATCGCGACGGCGCGCTCCGCCAATGCGTCGAATGCCGCACCGCCGAGATCGTTGGTCGAAACCACCGCCTGGCGGCGGCCGACGAAAGCGCGCAGGCCGATGTTGTCACCCTCTGACCGTTCCGATTCCTCAACACTCCCTTCGCGTACCGTCACCGACTGCGACACGCCGCGTACGGCGACCGCGTCGGCAGCGTCGGCGCCGGCGCGCTGCGCGGCGGCAACCAGGCGTTCGGCGGCATCGGCAAGGATTGACTGGTCGAACGGGCTCGTCATGGCTCGATCTGTGTGATGAGGGCACCCATGGCACGGAGATGGACCCGATGACCGGCGGGTGCAACAGGATTTGAGCGATTTCAGCAACCTGTTGTCAATCATCGTCGCCGAACACGCCTGATTAACCAGCCTTCTTAAGCGGATCGGGAGTTCGCTGCGCTACGTTGCACCCAACAAATAAGAGCGCGTGCCGATCGGGACGGTCGGACCAAGCTCACAGGCGACAGGGATTAGCGAGGCGTTAAATGGGTGCCGGCGGGACCATGCCTGCCGGGTCGGGCCGCGCTTTGCGGCTCGACCCGCTCGCGCTGCCGTTGCGGTTTCGCACGGCGGACGCGGCCGCCGACGAGCGCATGCGGCTCGTCGAGCTTTCACGCGACGGCGTCGTTCTGCGCCGCTCGGTGCGCGGTGTTCGGATGGCGCTTGCGCTGCCGCTGCGCGCCTTTCTCGGCGTCGCCATGCGAATCGCACCGCTCGGCGCTGATAACGAGGGAACCGTCGCGGTGACACTCGAGCACCGCGACCCTGCGCTCTCGGTCCCCCTGTTTACGGCTCCCGATTCAACGGACCTCCTCGCCGAATGGCATCGATGGGCCAACACGTTCGGAATGCCGCTGCTCGTCGCCGGCGATGACGGCGCGCTGCACGAGCCGTTCGCGCGGCTCGGCGCGGTCCGCGTCGGCCAGCCGTGCGACCGCGCGCGCCGCCGTGGCACCGTGAAGAAGCGCCGGCCTGCGAGATTGATGCGCCGCAAGCCCGGGCGGCCGATCGATGCGCCTGTGATTCATCGCGAACGCGAAATCATCGCCAGAAATTAAGCTCCGGCGCCGCTCGACCGTCGCAAGAGCAGCCCGATGCGACGCGCCCGCATGGCTGCGTTGCCGTTCATTCTCCTCATTGTCCGTCTTTCATGATCGCGGCGAGGCACTATGTCGTGTCGGGAGCGGCCGCATGAATGCGCCCAAACCAAACGTGCGAACAGCGCAGAGGAGTTGTCATGGGAGAAGTCACTGACCAGGCCACCAGCGCGGCCGCTGGCCGCATCGGCGCAGGCACCGACATCGACTCCATCGAGGCGACGCTCAATTACATCGTCAACGACGGCAGCAAGATCTTCACCGAGACCGCGTCCCCCGGCGGCAGCGACGTGCGCACCGGCGGCAAGCTCGATCCGCACCTCGTCGCAATTTACAACGGCCGCCACCGCACCGACGCATTCAAGCTCGAAATTGAGGGCTTTCGTTTCATCGACCACGACACGCACGTGCGCGATTTCTACGACGAGGCCGAAATCCGGCGTGTCTATTACCCGGAAATGGAAGCGCTGATAAAAGGCGAAAGCGGTGCGAAGCGCGTCGTGATGTTCGATCACACGCTGCGCACCGCTGACGATGCGCAGCGCGAAGCGCGCAAGATTCGCGAGGTCGTGCCGCGCGTCCACAATGACTACACCGAATGGTCGGGGCGGCAGCGCGTGCGCGACCTGTTGCCCGACGAGGCGGACGAGTTGTTGCAGCGCCGGTTCGCGATCATCCAGGTGTGGCGGCCGATCCGCCATCCGGTCGAGACCTTTCCGCTGGCGATCTGCGATGCCCGCACGCTGTCGGCCAAGAATCTCGTCATCTCCGAGCGGCGTTATCCGCATCGCGTCGGCCAGACCTACGCCATCACGTATGATCCCGGTCAGCTTTGGTACTGGTTCCCGCGCATGCGGCGCGACGAGGCGCTTGTCTTCAAGACTTATGAGTCGCTGACCGACGGGCGCGCTCGCTGGACCGCGCACACGGCGTTCCACGATCCGACCTCGCCGCCCGATGCGCGGCCGCGGGAAAGCATCGAGATCCGCGCGCTCGCGTTTTTTTAAGGCGATCGTCCGTTCACGCTCGCGCGAAAAACGCGTCGAGCAACATACCGGCGAAGAGAATCAGGCCGGCATCGCGGTTCGATTTGAAAACCGCGAGGCATTGCGCCGAATCGCCGATGTCGAGGCGCACGATCTGCCATACGAGATGCGCCGCAAAGGCGGCGAGCCCGATCCAAAACAACGCGCCGCCGCCGGCGAGCGCGCCCGCAACGCCGATGAGCGCGACGGCGAGACCATAGAAGATCGAGAGCATCGGCTTGGTGCGGTCACCGAACAGCAGCGCGGTCGATTTGATGCCGATCAGCGCATCGTCTTCGCGGTCCTGGTGGGCATAGATGGTGTCGTACCCGATCACCCAGGCGATCGACCCCGCATAGAGCACAAGCGCCGGCGCATCGAGGCGGCCGAATACGGCAGGCCAGCCCATCAAGGCGCCCCACGAGAAGGCAAGGCCGAGCACGATCTGCGGCCAGTACGTGATCCGCTTCATGAACGGATAGACCACGACGACCGCGAGCGAGGCGACGCCGGTCGCGATCGTAAATCCGTTGAACTGCAGCAGCACGGCGAGCCCGATCAGCGCCTGGAGCGCGAGGAACAGCGCGGCCTGGGCGACGCTCACCTGGCCCGACGGGATCGGCCGCGAGCGCGTCCGCTCGACGCTGCCGTCGAGGTCACGATCGACGATATCGTTCCAGGTGCAGCCGGCGCCGCGCATCGCGAATGCGCCGATGAAGAATAGCGCGATGTGCGCAACTGACGGCGCCCGTTGATGGGCCGCAATCGACGCGAGACCGCTCGACCACCAGCAAGGCAGAAGGAGAAGCCACGACCCGATCGGCCGATCTAGCCGCGCCAGACGCAGATAGGGCCGGGTCCACCCGGGCGCCCACCGATCGACCCAATTGCCGATCGCGTCCGCGACGCGCCCGGCAGCGTCGCTCATCGTTGAATGGCGTTTCCGGTCAGGGTGTCGAGCGTGCCGCTACCGGTCCGCGTGGTCTCGGGTGTCGGCAATCGCGTGGTTCCGAGCGCATCACTGAGGCTCGGCGCCGGAGGGGCCGCAGGCGCGGCGCAAATCTTTTCGCGGGTCTGGTCGGAGTTGTGGTGCGCGGTCTTGAGCTGCGCGATGATCTGGGCCGGAATGCCACAGGTGTTCACGCCGGCCTCGCTGAATTTGATCCATTTCATTTCAGCCGTCGTGAACGCGGTGATCAGCTTGCACATCTCCTCGCGGCTTATCTTGTGCTCGCCACCGGCCCGCGCGGCCTTGCCTTTTTTCTCGACGTCCTCGCGCAGCTTGGTGAATTCGGCAAAGCATGCCTGCTGGGCGGCTGTCGGGCCAGCGCCCGGAGGAGGTCCGCCCATGCCCGGCGGCGGGCCGCCGCCGAAGCCGCTCGGCGATGGACCGACCGGCGCACCCATCATCGGAGCGGGGGCAGATCCTCCTGCGCCCGGCCAAGCCGACGACTGGCCGGTTTTTGCGCCCTCGCCTGGCCATGGCGCCTGAGCCAAGGCTTGGCACGCCGGCCCAACGGTCAGCGCAACGATGAGGGAAAGGCGATGACTAGCCCTCATGATCGGAATCTCCGCGACCTATATCGCCGTGATGAAGGGGATTCGGTAACCAATTCGTTATCATGGCGCATCATGCCTTCAAATCCGGCAACACGGCGGCAACAAATTCGGCGGCAAAGCCGGCTTTTCGAACACGAACGCGCTATATCGCCGCAACAAAACGGCGCTGTTTGTTCAGCCCCGCTCGGAGCCATCATGGCGCGCTACGATTTCCGTACCCCCCGCCTTTACGTCACAGCCCGGCTCGCCAGCGGCTCCGCCGTACCCCTCGATGCGGCGCAGACGCACTATCTCGTCGATGTTCTGCGCCTCACCACCGGCGACCCGGTGCTTATTTTTAACGGTATTGACGGGGAATGGAAAGCAACTCTTGGTTCAGCCCGACGGCGGGCGGCCGAACTCATCGCCGAGACTTTGACCCGGCCCCAGACGGTGCCCGCCAACGTGCACTATCTGTTCTCCCCGCTGAAACGAGCGCGGCTCGACTACGTGGTGCAAAAGGCGGTTGAGATGGGCGCGTCCCGACTCCAGCCGGTGATGATGCGCCACACCCAGGCCGAGCGAGTGAACCTCGACCGGATGACTGCCAACGCCATCGAAGCCGCCGAGCAGTGCGGTATCCTGGCGCTCCCGGAGATCATGCCGCCCCTCGATTTTGCCGCCGCAATCGCTGCAATCTCGCCCGCGCGCCATCTCGTGTTTTGCGATGAGGAGGCCCCCTGTACCGATCCGATCGCCGCGCTACGGGCCGGGGTGGCCGCGAACGGCGGCGAAGGCATCGCCGTCTTGATCGGCCCCGAAGGCGGCTTTGCCGACGAGGAGCGCGCGGTGCTGCTCAAGCGGCCGAAGCTGTCGCGCATCGCGCTCGGGCCGCGCATCCTGCGCGCCGACACCGCAGCGGTCGCCGCGCTTGCGATCGTCCAGGCCGCAATCGGCGACTGGCGGCAAGAGCACGATAAGCACGGTTAGCAATCTCTACTTGACCGCGACCTCAGGTCGCGGCACCCTGTTCGCCACAGGGGGACTGGGGGACAGGTGATGCGTCGCGGCATCCTACAATCCGCTATTGCTATCGTTTTTGCGAGCGCGGTCGGCGTGTGGTCGGGACCCGCCAGGTCAGCCGCCTGGTGGGAGCTCAATTTCTGGATGTCCGGGCCGCGCTACGATCATTTCGTACCGCTCTGCCAGGAGCATGGTCCGCTGAAGCGGATACAGTCCCGATTCGAGGACAAGGAGCACAAGTTCTGGGCCTCGCGAATTGCAATCGTGGGGTTCGAAGAGATCCACGAAATCGCCTGGCAGCCTTGGGAATCGGGCACCATTCCGCGACGCTATTGCGAGGCGTCTGCCCTGGTGTCCGACGGCACGTACCACAAGATCATCTACTCTATCGCCGAGGATACCGGCGTCACCGGCTTCGGCTGGGGCGTCGAGTGGTGCGTCAAGGACTTCGACCGCGATTGGAGCTACAACCCCAGGTGCCGGCTGGCCCGGCCTTAAGCGCCGCGCCGACACGATCGACATTGAGCGTCGGACTGACCGGCCAAGCAGCCGGTAACGTGTCGCGCAATTGTTCTTGATATGTTCCGAAACCTATGTCACCCTCACCCAGATTTTTCGTGGGGTGTTTTCATGTCGCACGTATTCACCCGGTGTATCGCCAGCGCAGTGCTCTCGCTCATGCTCGCAGCCGGGGTCATCACCGGCACCACCGCTCAGGACCGTCGCCAGAACGAGCCGGGCAAATTCGACTTCTACATGCTGGTACTGTCGTGGTCGCCGTCGTTTTGCGCCGAGAATGCCGAGCGCTATCGCGGACGACCGAACCCACAATGCGGACCCCGGCCTTATTCATTCGTGGTGCACGGGCTCTGGCCGCAATACGACCGAGGGTTTCCGGAATTTTGCCAGGTACCGGCGCCGCGACTTAACCGCAATATCGTCGGCGCTATGCTCGACGTGATGCCTGCGCCGGCCCTGATTTATCATGAGTGGGACCGCCACGGCACATGCTCGGGCGTCCCTGCAGGCACCTATTTCGACACCATTCGCAAAGCGCGTGCCGTCGTGAAGATCCCGCCGGAATATCTCGATCTGCAATCCACCCTGATGGTGTCACCCGGTGAAGTCGAGGAAGCCTTTGTGAAGGCAAATCCCGGTCTTGCACGGGCCGGCATGTCGATATCATGCGGCCGAAACCGGCTCGATGAGGTCAGGATTTGTCTGACGCGCGATCTCCAGTTCCGCGATTGCGAGGAGATCAGCGCCCGCTCCTGCAAGCGGGAGAAGCTGGCGATGCCCCCCGTGCGGGGCGGCTGATCGATCCGGAACAGCTGATCGAGTAAGCGCAGCCGTTCGCCTGCCGCCGATTGGTGCAATGCACCCCACGGTGAGGATTTGCACTTCTTGGCAATTCCCCTCTTTTCCATGGCACAACGTGTGGTAGCTTGGTCCGGGGTTCGGAGGTTCCGCTCCTGTGGAGTGACGAAGGCCGTTTTCGGCTGACGCTGATCTCTTCCCACGCGCGAACATCCTGTCCCGGCTGCCGAGCCGTGGGGGCCGGCGGCAACCATGGGGATTAGGAGTTTCCCGATGGCAATGGCCGGCACGGTCAAGTTTTTCAACGGTGAACGCGGATACGGATTCATCAAACCGGATGACGGCGGGCGCGACGTCTTCGTCCACATAACCGCGGTCGAGCGCGCGGGACTGAAGGCACTGAACGAAGGTCAGCGCATCAGCTTCGATGTCGAACCCGACAAGAAGGGCAAAGGTCCCAAAGCGGTCAATCTTGTCGTGACCGGCTGACGACGCCGCATCTTCCTCTGCACCGTTAGGACTCGCCTGCTCGCCGCTCCTGCATGGGGCGGACGTGTGCCCGATTCGCGGCTGCGACGTCGCGCAGTCGACGGCGAGCACACGTCCTGCCGGTCAATCTCCCGAGATGCCGGCTGCGCGGATAGGCTTTGCCCAGCGCTCGATATCCTCAGGCAGGAACTTGGCAAGATACTCCGGCGTGCGTCTTTCAGGCGGCACGATTTCGAGGCCGAGTTCTTCAAGTCGACGGCGAAGCGCCGGGTTTTCGAGCGACGTGTTGACGGCGGCGTTGAGCTTCCGAACGATTGTGTCCGGCGTGCCTTTCGGCAGGAAGAACGCATTCCATACGCTCAATTCGACGCCGGGCAGGCCCTGCTCGCCGGAAGTCGGCACTTCCGGAATGATCGCGACCCGCTGCGCCGCCAATACCGCGATCGGCTTGGCGAGCCCCTGGCGCGCGAGCGGCGCGCCGGTCTGAATCGTGTCGCACATGTAATCGATGCGGCCGCCGATTAGATCCTGGATCACGGGGCCCGCGCCACGGTAGGGCACGTGCGTGATGTCGACGCCCGCCGCAAGATTGAACAGCACGCACGGCAGATGCGTGCCGGTGCCGACACCCGCCGAACCGAATTGGGCCTTGCGCTCGTTCGCTTTGAGCCAGGCGATGAACTGCTGAAGGCCCTCGACCGGCAGGTCCTTGCGGGCATTGAGAATGCGCGGCAATTCGGAGACGAGGCCGACGGGCGTGAAGTCGGTCACCGAATTGTAGAGCGGCTTCTTGTAGAGCGATTGATTGTAGGCGTGGGTGCCGCTGTTGCCGATCATGAACATGTAGCCGTCAGGCGGCGCATGGGCGACGCGCGCGCCCGCTGTCATGCCGGCGCCGCCGCCGATGTTTTCGACGATCACAGATACACCGAGAATCTCGCCGATCGCCTGCGCCTGCAGCCGCGCCGAAATATCAACGCCCCCGCCCGGCGAGAACGGCACCACGAGCGTGATGGTGCGGGTCGGCCATTCCTCCGCTGCCGCCGGCGTCAGCACCGCCACAGCTAAGGCCAATCCCGCCATAAGGCGACGCATGTCATCTCCTTGGATACGTTTGCCCCAACCGACACCATAGCAGTACCGAGCGGGTGAGATCAGCACTCGTCCTGCGCGGCGTAATGGCGCTTTCGCGGCCTCGCACGCATCGTAGGGTGCCAACTCATCCGAGGGTGCGATCGTATTCGAGCACAGCGTTGAGCAGCACCTGGGCGCCGGCGGCGCATTCGTCGAACGTGGTCGACTCCGCTTCGTTGTGGCTGATGCCGCCCGCGCACGGCACGAAGATCATGGTCGTGGGCGCGACGCGGGCGATGTAGGCCGCGTCGTGGCCGGCGCCCGAGACGATATCGCGCGTCGCGAAGCCGGCGCGTTCGGCGCCGGTGCGCACGCAACGGATCAGTTCGGGGTCGAACCGCACGGCCGGCGCCATCCAGATGCGCTTTTCCGCGAACGCGAGTTTGAGCGGCATCAGGATCTGCGGGAGCAATTCGCGTAGGCGCCCCTCCATCGCGTCGATCACGGCGTCGTCAGGATGGCGCAGGTCGACCGTGAAGAACACCTCGCCCGGAATGACGTTGCGGCTGTTCGGCCGGCTGTCGATCAGTCCGACAGTCGCGACCGCGTCGGGCGCGTCAGCCTGCGCGATGCCATCGATCGCGTCGATCATGCGCGCGGCGCCGAGGAGTGCGTTGCGGCGGAGATGCATCGGCGTCGAACCGGTATGCGCATCCTGGCCGGTGACCGTCACCTCGTACCAGCGCATGCCCTGCACGCCGGTGACGACGCCGATGGTCTTGCCTTCGTTTTCGAGGATCGGGCCCTGTTCGATGTGAAGCTCGAACATGGCGCCGAGCTTGTGGCCACCAGCCTTTTCGGGACCGCGATAGCCGATGCGATCGAGTTCCGCACCAAACATCTTGCCGTCGCGGTCCTCGCGGCCATAGGCGAAATCCGGCGTGAAGACTCCGGCAAAGACGCCCGACGCCAGCATCGCCGGCGCAAAGCGCGAGCCCTCTTCGTTGGTCCAGTTGACGATCTCGACCGGGGCATTGGTCTCGTAGCCGGTCTCGTGCAGGGTCCGCATCACTTCGAGCGCGCCAAGCACGCCGAGCGCGCCGTCGAACTTGCCGCCGGTCGGCTGGGTGTCGAGATGGCTTCCCATGCATACCGGCGCGAGCGCGGCGTTCCGCCCCGGCCGCCGCGCAAACATGTTGCCCACTTCATCGACCGCGACGGTGCAACCGACCGCTTCGGCGGCAGCGCGAAACCAGTCGCGCACGCGCCGGTCCTCGTCCGTCAACGTCAGCCGCTTGATGCCGCCCTTTGCGGTCGCACCGATCTGCGCCGTCTCCATCAGCGTGTCCCACAACCGCGCGCCGTTGATCTGCAGGTTCTGCATCACGGCGTTACCTCGACGCGATCGACGCGGCGCGGCGCGGTCATCTCGCGCCATGTTGCATTGGCAACATGGACGGGGGGGAACGGCGGACGCGCCACGTAAGTGCCCCCGCCGGCTTTGGCGCGCAAGTCGCCATCGAGCCACGCCACTTTGCCGCCCGCGATCGTCGCTCGCGCGAGGCCCTTGCAGGCAAAGCCCTCAAACACGTTGTAATCGATGCGGCTGATCTGCGACTTGGCGGAGATGGTCTTCGTCGCTTGCGGGTCCCAGATGACCAGATCGGCGTCGGAGCCCACCGCAACTGCGCCCTTCTTCGGATAGACATTGAGGATGCGGGCGGCATTGGCCGACGTGACGGCGACGAATTCCTCGGCCGTCAGCCGGCCGGTGTTGACGCCCGCCGTCCACAGCACCGCCATGCGATCTTCAAGCCCGCCGATCCCGTTCGGAATCTTGGTGAAGTCGCTGCGCCCCAGCCGCTTCTGTTCAGTCGTGAAGGCGCAGTGATCGGTTGCCACCACCTGGAGCGAGCCCGACTGCAAGCCGGCCCACAGGCTCGCTTGGTGGTCCTTTGGTCGGAATGGCGGCGACATCACGCGGCGGGCGGCGTGGTCCCAGTCGCGATTGCGGTAATCGTCCTCGTCGAGGACGAGATGCTGGATCAGCGGCTCGCCGTAGACGCGCTTGCCGGCAGCTCGCGCCCGCGCGATCGCCTCGTGCGCGTCGCGGCAGGAGGTGTGCACCACGTAAAGCGGGCAGCCCGCCATGTCGGCGATCATGATGGCCCGGTTCGTCGCCTCGCCCTCGACCGCCGGCGGCCGCGAATAGGCGTGGCCTTCCGGACCGGTGGTGCCGGCGGCGAGATACTGCTCCTGAAGTCGGAACACGACGTCGCCGTTCTCCGCGTGAACGAGCGGCATCGCGCCGAGGCCGGCGCAGCGCGTGAACGAGTGGTAAAGTTCGTCGTCGTTCACCATCAGCGCGCCCTTGTAGGCCATGAAATGCTTGAAGGTGTTGATGCCGTAAGTCTTGACGCAGGTCTCCATCTCGTCGTGCACCTGCCGGTCCCACCACGTCACCGCCATGTGGAAGCCGTAGTCGCAGGCGGCGCCCTCGGCCTTGCGGCGCCAGTCCTGATAGGCGGCGAGCATCGACTGGCCGGGATTGGGGATGCAGAAATCCACCACCATGGTGGTGCCGCCGGAGAGCGCGGCCTTGGTGCCCCACTCGAAATCGTCCGCCGACACCGTGCCCATGAAGGACAGTTCGAGGTGAGTGTGCGGATCGACGCCGCCCGGCAGCACGCAGCAACCGCCGGCATCGATCACTTGCGTGCCGGTCGGCGCCGCGAGGTTCGGACCGACCGCGGCGATGGTACCGTCTACGACGAGCACATCGGCGCGCCGGGTATGGTCGTGATTGACGACGGTGCCACCGCGAATGAGCAATGCCATGAGCCGATCCTGTCTGGTCGTGCGGGCAAAGCGACTTCTTCCGGTCGCCGCGTTCGAGTATATCGAGGCCGCAAACGACAAGGGAAGCATCGCATGTCTCGCGCTACTGCCGTCCTCAATCCCGGAGTTCCGGTGACGCTGCCGACCGCCGGCAACATCAGCTTCGAGATCGAGGCCGGCCAGCGCTTGCGCATCACCCAGCCCGAAGGCGAGCAGGTCGCCGACTTCGTCTCGTTCAACCGCGACGATCCGCGGGAACTCCTGTCGATGCATTCGAGCCGCGCCGTCAACCTGAACTGGAGGCTCACCGCGCCGCACGTGCTCTACAGCAACCGCACCCGCGAGATGTGGAAGATCGAGGAGGATCTGACGGCCGAGAATTATTGCGGCGGCGGCTATTGCAGCGAGCACCTCAACGTGACGCGCTACGGCGATAAGGGCATCGGCGCGCCGAACTGCCAGTCGAACCTCGAGGCCGCCGTGCGCGGCTACGGCATGGACCGCTGGAGTTTCAACGTCGACGCCTGCTTCAATATTTTCATGACCGTCGCCTATGACGGAAACGGCGTGTGGGAAATCCGCGCGCCCAAGGGAAAGCCCGCCGACTACATCACGATGCGCGCGCTGATGCCGCAGATCGTCGCCATTTCCAACTGCCCGATCCTGTTCAACGCGTGCAACAATTTCCGCCTGAAGCCGCTCACGCTCGAAATTCTCGCCGCGTGAAGCCGAGGTCAGAGCCTGACGACGCGGGGCCTTCGAACGCTCACCGCACCGATCCCCCTCACCGTAACTCTCGCGCCTTTTTCCCGGGCCGCATTCGGTCCGCGTGATAAACTCCCTACCGGCGCCGTCATCGCATAAGGCGCGCATCAAATAGCACCAGGGAGGGACCACCATGAAAACCGCACCAGCGGCTTCGTTTTGCACGGCACTCGGCGCTTTGCTGATCGCAGGCGCGGCCGCGGCCCAGACGCCGTCGTGGCTGCCGCCGCCCGACAGTGCGCGCTGTCCTTCGAAATGGGGCGCAAACGATGAGCGGGGCGCCGGCAATCACATGAAGCCGCAGGCTGTGCTCAATGCCGCAAAGCTCATCAAGACCGGCGAGGTGATCGAACTTGCCCACCCGCTCAACGCGACGATGCCGCTGGTACCCGGCCGCGTCTACGACATGCAGGTGAAGCGCACCGCCATCGGTACGACCGCGAACAAGGTCAATGTGAACGAGGAACTGATCATCGCCGAGATGGGCCAGGTCGGGACCCAGTTCGACGGGTTCGCCCACATCACCCACAACAATTCGCATTACAATTGCGTCAAGACCGAAGACATCGCGACCCGCACCGGCTTCACCAAGTTCGGCATCGACAAGGTCGGCATGCTGATGACGCGCGGCGTGCTCATCGACGTCGCCGGCTACAAGGGCGTCGAGATGCTGGGCGACACTTACGAGATCACGGTCGAGGACCTCGACGGCGCGATCAAGAAGCAGAACCTGACGTTCCAGCCGGGCGACGCGATCATCATCAACACCGGCTGGGGCAAGCTGTGGGGCAAGGACAATGCCCGCTACGGCAAGAGCAATCCCGGCATCGGCATCAAGGCGGCGGAATTCCTCATCGCCAAGGATCCGCTGCTGCTTGGCTCCGACAATACGCCGGTGGAAGTCAGGCCCAATCCCGACCCGCAGCTCGGAATCCCGGTCCACCAGCTCGCGCTGGTGGTGAACGGCGTCCATCTCCTCGAGAATCTCAAGCTCGACGAACTGGCCGCGAAAGGCGTGTCCGAATTCGCCTTCGTCATGCAGCCGATGAAGCTGCAGGGCGCCACCGGCTCGACGGTCGCGCCGGCCGCCGTGCGCTGATCGCGCAGCGCCACGCCGGGGAGTATGGGGTCCGGGCTCGCTGCGGAGCCTGTCATCGGGCCGGCCGAAGGCCGGACCCGGTGGCGGCGACCCGGAATGACCGGCACGCGCCTCAGAACGCGACCTTGTCGCCGCCTTTGAGGGAGAGGATTTCGCGCGCTTCGTCAGGGCTTGCGATCGCGAGGCCGAGGCCCTCGACGATCTGGCGCACCTTGCGCACTTGTTGGGCGTTCGAACTCGGCGAGCTTGCCGGGGCCGATCCACAGCGAATCTTCAAGCCCGACCCGCACATTGCCGCCCATGGCGGCGGCCATGGCGGCGATCGGCATCTGGCTTCGGCCGGCGCCGAGCACTGACCAGCGATAGTTCTCCCGGCCGAGCAGCCGGTCGGCGGTACGGCGCATGTGCATCACGTCCTCGGGATGAGTGCCGATGCCGCCGAGGATGCCGAACACCGACTGCACGAAGAGCGGCGGCTTGACGAGGCCGCGCTCGAGGAAATGCGCGAGATTGTAAAGATGACCGATGTCGTAGCACTCGAACTCGAACCGCGTCTGGTTGTCCTGGCAGGTCTTGAGGACGAATTCGATGTCCGCAAAGGTATTGCGGAAGATGAGGTCGCGGGTCAATTCGAGATACGGCTTCTCCCAGTCGAACTTGAACGTCTTGTAGCGGGCGAGCATCGGAAACAGCGCGAAGTTGAGCGAGCCCATGTTGAGGCTCGCCACTTCCGGCTTGAAGGTCGCCGCCGGCTTCACCCGCTCATCCACCCGCATCGTCGGCGAGCCGCCCGACGTCAGGTTGATGACCGCGTTGCAGCGCTGCTTGATGATCGGCAGGAACGGCGCGAACGCCTCGGGCCGCTGGTCAGGCTTGCCGGTCTGCGGATCGCGGGCATGGAGATGGACGATCGCGGCGCCCGCCTCGGCCGCCTCGATGGCCTGGTCGGCGATCTGCTGCGGGGTGATCGGGAGGTAAGGCGACATTGTCGGCGTGTGAATCGCGCCGGTAATCGCGCAGGTGATGATGACCTTGTTGGATGTCGCCATGAGTGTCCTCCGGGCCGGTATCTGGTGACTGCTTTTTTGGGGATACGCCAGCCGGCCGGCGTTGCCCAGAGAGATCGGTTCGAAAAAAAATTCGCGGCTAACTTATTCGAAGGTCGGGGGAAAATGCTCCAGGCCGGGGGCCCGGTCAATATTTTCGAAAAATGTTTGAACCGATCCAGGGGGTACAGCAACCAATGAGCATGAGGGCCAATGAAGCCTCCCCCCGCTGAATGGCCTTCTTGATATCCGATCGATGCTGCGCCCCCCCATCCACCCTGCATCGATCTGATAGACCCGCCCGGGCCCCCCCGCCCGGGCGGGCACATTTTTGGGGGTCTGCTTTCATCCAGCTCACCGTGATGCCGCCCGTTGCGTTGAGGCGAGTGCGCTGTGCGACCGCAACCATTCACTCCAAGTCAGTCATTCCAGGGCGACGCCAAGCGTCGAGCCCGGAATCCCTATCCACTGACCGATGAGTATGGATTCCGGGCTCGACGCTTCGCGTCGCCCCGGAATGACGGCTCTGTTCCCGTTCGGGGACATCGCCGACGCTGTTCGGAGACCAGGCACCCGTTCGGGAACATGGGTGACACATTTCGCCGTTGAGTAGGCCCGCTGGATCGCGCAATGTGGCGGCGAATTTCCGCCCTGCGGCTTCCGCAGGTCCCTCCTTCGCAGGTCCCTCCTTGGCGGCAACTCGAAGGGCATCGCGGAAAAGGGAGATCCGCGATGAGGAAGGGACTGCGGTCGCGTCTCGCGCAGTATGGCGATGAGGAGTTTGCGCTGTTCCTGCGGCGCGGCTTTCTCAAGGGCGCGGGCTTTACCGACGAGGCGCTTGATCGTCCGATCGTCGGCATCCTGTCGACGGCGTCCGATTTCAATCCGTGCCACGCCACCGCCGGCCGCCTCGCCGAGGCGGTATCCCGGGGCGTCCGGCTCGCCGGTGCGCTGCCGTTCGTATTCCCGACCATCTCGCTGCACGAAGCGTTTTCGTTCCCGACCTCCATGCTGCTGCGCAACCTGATGGCGATGGACGTGGAGGAAATGTTGCGGGCGCTGCCGCTCGACGCCGTGGTGCTGATCGGCGGCTGCGACAAGACTATTCCCGCCGAGCTGATGGGCGCGATCAGCGCCGACATGCCGGCCATCGTGCTGCCGGTCGGCTCGATGCTGGCGGGGCGCCATGAGGGCGTGCGGCTCGGCGCTTGCACCGATTGCCGCCGCCTGTGGGCGGCTTTTCGTGCCGGCAAGCTCGATGGCGCCGAGCTCGACCGCGCCCATGACCAGCTGATGCCGACCGCTGGCACCTGCATGGTCATGGGCACCGCGTCCACCATGGCCTGCATTGCCGAGACGCTTGGATTCACCTTGCCAGGTGCCGCGACCGCGCCGGCCGTTTCTTCCGACCGCATCCGCATCGCAGAGGCAACCGGCAAGCGTGCCGCCGAGATGGCTGTCACCGGCGGCCCGACCCCGCGCGCGATCATCAGTCGTGCGGCGCTGCGCAATGCGTCGGTGATCCTGCAGACGACGAGCGGGTCCACCAACGCGCTCGTTCATCTCGCCGCCATCGCCGGGCGCGCCGGTCTCGCCTTTGATTTGGCGGAGTTCGACGCGGTTGGCCGTGAGACGCCGGTGCTCCTCAATCTCAAGCCGGCGGGATCTTCTTCATGGAGGATTTCCATGCGGGCGGCGGACTGCCGGCGCTGTGGCGGCGGCTCAAGGATCGGCTCGACCTCTCCGCGCCGACGGTGAGCGGCGAGACTATCGGCGACATCGTCGCCCGGTGGCCGGCCTGGGTCGACGACGAGGTGGTGCGACCGCGCGAACGCCCGCTCTGTCCGAGCGAAGCGATCGCGATCCTTTCCGGCAACCTTGCGCCGTCGGGCGCCGCCATCAAACTTGCCGCAGCGACGCCCAGCCTCTGCAGCCATGAAGGCCCGGCGCTCGTGTTCGATTCGCTCCAGGACTTGTCCGAGCGTATCGATCATCCCGACCTCCCGGTGACGCCACAGCACGTCATGGTGCTGCGCAACGCCGGGCCGATCGGCGCGCCGGGGATGCCGGAAGCCGGCGCGCTGCCGATCCCGAAGAAACTCGGCGCGAAGGGCGTGACCGACATGGTGCGGATTTCCGATGCGCGCATGAGCGGCACCGCGTTCGGCACCGTGGTGCTGCACATTGCGCCCGAAGCCTCGGCCGGCGGACCGCTGGCGCTAGTGCGCGACGGCGACATCATCGCGCTCGATGCTGCGAAGCGCCGCATCGATCTCAAGGTCGAGGCCGCCGAACTTGCCCGCCGCCGCGCGCAATGGACGCCGCCCCAACCGCCGGCGCGCGGCTACACCCGCCTCTATGTCGAGCGCGTGACCCAGGCCGACAAAGGCTGCGACTTCGATTTCCTCGCTGGCTGACGCTTCCACGAGCGCGAACTTCGATGCCGCTTGATCTCTCACTCAACCTCGCGACGGTGCGGCGGCAGTGGACGCTGCCGGAAGCGGTGGAGGCAGCCGCGCGCCATGGTTTTGCCGGCGTCGCGCCGTGGCGCGAGATGGTGCAGGAGATCGGCGTTGCCGAATGCGCGCGCGTTTTTCGCGCGAACGGCATGCGCGTCACCGGCTACTGCCGCGGCGGCCTGTTCGGGGCCGCCGGCCCCGATAAATTCCGGGACGCCGTCGACGACAACAATCGGATGATCGATGAAGCCGCCGCAATCGGCGCGGAATCGATCGTCGTCATCGGCGGCGGTCTCGCGCCGGGCTCGCGCGATTTGCCGGGTGCGCGCAAGCTGTTCCGCGATGGGCTCGCGGCCGTGCTGCCACACGCGCGCGCGTGCAACGTCATGCTGGCGCTCGAGCCGATGCATCCGATGTATGCGGCGGACCGCGGCTGCGTCACAACTCTGAAGGAAATGCTCGACATTGCCGACGCGCTCGGCAACGAAGGCCTCGGCATCGCGGTCGACACCTATCATGTGTGGTGGGACCCGGAGTTGGCGGCGCAGCTTGCGCGCGCCGGCACGCGCATCGTCGCCCACCATATCTGCGACTGGCTGGTGCCGACGAAACACATGCTCAACGATCGCGGCATGATGGGCGACGGCATCATCGACTTCCGCGCTATCCGCCGCATGATCGAGGCCGCCGGCTATCGCGGCATCCAAGAGGTCGAGATTTTTTCCGAGGATTGGTGGAGCCGCCCGGGCGACGAAGTGCTGGCGACGGCAATCGAACGCTTCAAGGCGGTGTGCATGCCGTGATGCGCTGAATGCCAATCGCAGGGTGCGGTTCGGACTACGCTTCGCTTGCTCGCCCTATGATTTTTGCGGCCGGCAAATCAGTCGCTTCCCCGTGCTCTTCCTCCACGACCGAGCGGAGGGGATCGAGCCAGAAGGCCCACACGGCGGCGCCGAGGACGAGCAGGACCGCGGCGACGATGAAGGGCGCCTCCCAGTTGCCGTACTGGGCGAGGGCGCCAAACACCAGCGGCGACAGCGCCCCGCCGATGTTGCCGGCCATGTTCATCATGCCGGATACACTGCCGGAGAACTTGCCGCCGGCGTCCATCGGCACTGCCCAGGATGGACCGATGGTGCATTCGAGGAAGAACATCGCGCCGGTGAGGCAATAGACGGCGACATAGGCGTCCGCCGTCAGCGCCGCGGGGACGATGCACACCGCGCAACCCAACAGACCGACGATCGCGACCGACCGCCGTGCGAGCCGCGCGTTGCCGGTCTTCTTCAGGAGCCAGTCGGTCGCAAGCCCGCCGACGGTATCGCCGATGACGCCGGCGAACAGCGGCAGCGATGCGAAGATGCCGATCTTGATGAGCGTGAAATGGCGGAACTCGACGAGATAGGACGGCAGCCAGCTCAGGAAAATCCAGAGGCAATAGACGTAGGTGAAGTAGGCGCACATGATCGCCCACATGTTGGGTGACCGCAGCAGCGTCCCCCACGGCACGTCGGCCGCCCTGGTCTGCACGTCGGCGGCACGCGCATCGCCCTTTTCGTCGACGCCGCGGATGTGGCGCAGCTCCGCCGGATTCACGAGATCATGCTCTTCCGGCAGGTTGCGGTAGCTCACAAACCACCACACCGCCCAGGTGAGACCAATCGAACCGCAGATATAGAACACCGCTCGCCAGCCGAAGATGCTCATGACCGAGACCACGAGCGGCGGCGCAATCGCAGCGCCGAGCCGGCTCGCGCTGTGGGTGATCCCTTGCACGAAGCCGCGTTCCTCGCGCGGAAACCACAGCTGCATCGCGCGCGTCGCGCCAGGGAACGCACCGGCTTCGCCGACGCCGAACATGAAACGCACGACGATGAAGGAGATGGCCCCGGTGGCGGCCGCGGTCACCGCCGTCATCACCGACCAATAGGCGACGATCCCGGCGAGCACGGTGCGCGGACCGAACCGATCGCTCAACCAGCCGCCGGGAACCTGAAACAGGGCATAGGCCCAGACGAAGGCGCTGAAGATCGCTCCCATGGTGATCTTGTCGAAGCCGAACTCTTCGCTGATGACCGGCGCCGCCGCCGAAATATTGACGCGATCGAGATACGTGATGAGGTACATGAGCGAGATCAGGCTCAGGATGTACCATCGGCCGGAGCTCTTTTGGGGGAGTGCGGGTTCCGGCATTGGTTCCGGCATGGGGTTTCCTTGCGCGAGAAGAGTTCTTGGCGGGCCTGCCGCGACGTTCATGGTGACGTCGGGTTAATCGTAGCGAGGATTGGGCAGAGCGCAAAGCAGCCAAATGTGATGTCTGTCACCGCACCGACACGTGCAGTCTGCTAGTTCCGTCGCCCGGCGTGGCGGCGGGGTGGCAATCACCGTCGTCTGTCAGGAGAATCAACATGCGTTACCATCGCATCTCGATTGCAGCGACATGTCACATGGCGGCGGTTCTCGCTGCTGTTGCGTTTGCTGAGGCTCAGCCGGCGAATCCCTGCCGCCAGATCACTACAGCGTGTCGTCAGGCGGGCTTCATGCCGGGCGCGGCGAAGGCCGGCGAAGGGCTGCAATTGGATTGCATTCGCCCGATCATGATCGACATGGCGCAGCGGCCGCGCTCGGTGAGGCCGTTGCCGCCGATCGATCCGCAGATCATCGCCGCTTGCAAGGCGGCCAATCCGAGCTTCGGCATGGCGAGCGCCCGCGGCGGCGGCGGCGGTCCGGGACCGCGCAGTGGACCGATCGGTCCGGGCGGTCCTTCGGGGCCAGCTCCCGGCGCGAATGCAGGGCCGCCGGACAGCGGACCCGAAGGACCGCCGCCGACCTCGTCGTTCGGCGCAAAGCGTTTCGGCCAGCCGCCGCCGGGCAACTAGGCCTTCGCGCGCCCTGATCAGATGCGTCGCGATTGACGCGGCCGGGCTGCGTCCGTAGCCTCGGCTCTGCCGGTTCACTCGTGCGGAGGCCCGCTCATGCATCGCTACACCGTGTCCGATTCCGTCAAACAGCGGCTGCTCCAACGCCAAGGCAAGCTCTTGAGCCACGACACCATCGATGCGACGCGCACGGCGCTGGTCGTGGTCGACATGCAGAACCATTTCGTTGCCGAAGGTTTTCCGGCGGAAGTGCCGCTGTCGCGCGAGATCGTCCCGACAATCAATCGGCTCGCCAAAGCGGTGCGCAATGCCGGCGGCGAAGTCGTGTGGATCCAGACCACGGCAACCGGCGCGCTCGCCCACTGGGGCAATCATCACAAGTACATGCTCACGCCCGAGCGGGTGGCGAAGCGCCTCGCGAGCCTCGACGAGGCCGCCGAAGGCTTCAAGCTCTATCCGGCACTCGAGCCCGCCGCCTCCGATCTGCGGGTGAAGAAGATCAAGTATTCTGCGTTCATTGCCGGCTCCTCCGACATCGACGCGCAGCTCAAGAGCCGCGGCATCGAAACGCTGCTGATCACCGGTACCGCCACCAACGTCTGCTGCGAGTCAACCGCGCGCGACGCCATGATGCTCGATTATCGCGTCATCATGCTCTCCGACGGCAATGCCACGTGGACCGACGAAGAGCACGCCAAGACCCTCGACAGCTTCATGCTGTTCTTCGGCGACGTGATGACGTCGGACGAGGCGATCGCACGGCTCGCGCCGGTCGAGAACCGCAAGCGCGCCTAGAGCATCCTCACGTTGACTGGAATCGGGACGGGATTCCCCTGGCCGCGGTTCTGTGATTCATGGGCTTCCAGCTTTTGATGGCTGGGGGATTCGATGAGCTGGCGAAGGGGACAGTCTTATTCGCAGGATTTGCGCGAACGTGTGCTGGCTGCGGTCGACGCTGGCACGCCGGTTTACCAGGCCGCGCCGTTGTTTCGGGTCAGCGTGTCGTACATCTACAAAGCCTTGGGCCGGCGACGTGCCACCGGCGAGACCACTGCTCGGCCGCAACGGTGTCATCTGGCATGGAAACTTGAGCCGCATCATCAGGCGATCCGCGACCAGGTCTCATCGCAGCCCGATGCGACACTTGATGAATTGCGTGCCTGGGTGTTGACGAAGCACGGCATCTCGGTGAGCCAAGGCGGCATGTGGAATACGTTGCATCGGCTTGGGTTGACGCTCAAAAAAAGACGCATCACGCGGCCGAACAGGCGCGCCCCGACATTGCCGAAGCCCGCGCGACGTGGCGGCGAGAGCAGCCGGCTATGAATGCAGCCCGCCTCGTCTTCATCGACGAGACCTGGGCGACCACCAACATGACACGGCGCTACGGCAGAGCACGCCGCGGCGAGCGTGTCATCGCCAGCGTTCCCCACGGCCACTGGAAGACATCAACCTTCGTTGCCGCCCTGCGTCAGAACGAGATAACCGCTCCGCTGGTGATCGACGGCGCTATGGACGGCGCCGTCTTTCTTGCCTATGTCGAGCAATTCCTGGCTCCGACACTTGCACCGGGCGACGTCGTCGTCATGGACAACCTCGCCAGCCACAAAGTCGCCGGCGTCAAGGAAGCGATCGAAGCGAGTGGCGCCAGCCTAAGCTACCTGCCGCCCTACTCGCCTGACCTCAACCCAATCGAGAACGCCTTCGCCAAGCTCAAAACGCTCCTGCGGACTGCCGCGCCCCGCACCGTCGAGGCGCTTTGGACTACGATGGGCAAAAGCCTCTCTGCCTTCTCCGCAAACGAATGCTCAAATTATTTCGCCAATGCAGGATATCGCCAGTTACCGTGAATCTGCTCTAGGCGCCGCGCCCCTCCTATTCGCTCGCCGTGTGAAGATGGCCGACCTTGCCGCCGCCAATCGCTTGCTGCACAGCGTGTTCGGCTTTGCCGATTTTCGCGCGGGTCAGGCCGAGATCATTGAGACCATCCTTGCGGGCCGCGACGTACTCGCGGTGATGCCCACCGGCAGCGGGAAGTCGCTGTGCTACCAGTTGCCGGCGCTGATGCGCGACGGGCTCACCATTGTGGTGTCGCCGCTGATCGCGCTGATGCGCAACCAAGTGGCGCAGCTGCGAAGTTATGGCATCGCCGCGGCGAGCCTGAACTCCAGCAACGATTTCGATCAGAACCGCCAGATCGAGCAGGACATCGCGCGAGGAGAATTGCGCCTAGTCTATATCGCCCCGGAGCGGCTTGCGAGGGCCGACACGACAGCCCTCCTGCGCAACGCCAAGGTCGGCATGATAGCGGTCGACGAGGCTCACTGCATATCGCAGTGGGGCCATGACTTCCGCCCGGAATACAGAAGCCTGGCAGGCCTGCACGGCGAACTCGGCGGCCCGCAGGTCGTAGCATTCACCGCAACAGCCGACGCCGCGACGCGCACCGACATTGTGGCGCAGCTCTTTCGCGAGCCGCCGCAAATTTTTGTCCACGGCTTCGACCGGCCGAACCTGCGCCTCGCCATGAGCGCCCGCAGCAACGGCCGCGGGCAAATCCTGCAGTTCCTCGCGAGCCACCGCGACGACAGCGGCATCATTTATTGCTCCTCGCGCCGGTCGACCGAGGAACTCGCTCAATTCCTGCGCGATGAAGGCGTCAAGACATTGGCCTATCACGCCGGGATGGAGGGCGCTGACCGCTCGCGCCACCAGGATACATTCCTGCAGGATGACGGCGTCGTCATGGTGGCGACGATCGCGTTCGGCATGGGGATCGACAAGCCCGACGTGCGGTTCGTCTGCCACGCCAATATGCCGAACAACATCGAGAGCTATTACCAGGAGATCGGCCGCGCCGGCCGCGACGGACTGCCCGCCGATACGCTCACGCTCTACAGCACCGGCGACATCACCTTGCGCCGCCGCCAGATCGAGGAAAGCGCCGCTTCCGATGAGCAGAAGCACATCGACCGGCTGCGCCTCAACGCGCTCGTCGCGCTCTGCGAGTCGCCACGCTGCCGGCGCCAGACCTTACTCGGTTATTTCGGCGAGACCGCGCCGCCGTGCGGGAATTGCGACGTGTGCGGCGGCAATGTCGTCGTGGTCGACCGCACCATCGCTGCGCAGAAGGCGATGTCCGCGATTCTCCGGACCGGCGAGCGGTTCGGCACCGAACACCTCGTCAATCTGCTGCTGGGCGAGGAGACCGAAGCGATCAAGAAATTCGGCCATGATGTCTTGCCGACCTTCGGTGTCGGCAAGGAGCATAGCCGGAACGAATGGCGTTCGATCTTCCGCCAGCTTTACGCTGCCGGCATTCTGGCGATGGACATCACCCACTACGGGCGCTGGACGGTGCCGCCGGCAGGACGCGCCGTGCTTCGGGGCCAGGCGAAGATCGAACTGCGCAGCGACCCGGTGACGGTCGGCAAGAAAGCCGCGCGCAAGGCCGCCGCAGCCGCGACACTTGCCGAAGGCGGCGAATCGGATCAGGCGCTGTTTCATGCGTTGCGTGCCCGCCGCTCCGCACTTGCGCGGGCGCAGGCGGTGCCGGCCTACGTCATTCTGCCCGACCGCAGCCTGCTCGACATGGCGCGGCGTAAGCCCGCGACGCTCGCCGAGTTGGCGGGTATTCACGGCGTCGGCGAGACCAAGCTTGCACGCTACGGCGCGCAGTTTCTGGAGGTCATCCGCGATCACCAGAACGGGTAAGTGCCGTCGCCGGCGAAGTCCTGGTATTCAGCGATCCGCACCCCCGAAGGGGATCAGCGGATTGTCGACGACCGCGGCGCGGTCGGGACGATCGGGCGAGACTGCACCGCGGAAGGCGTCGAACAGATCGCTGATCGTGCGCGGCTCGATGTCGCGGACGATGAACACCATGCGCGTGGTGTCATCGCCGTCGGGCCAGCGCGCCAGCCGCGCGATCGGATGCATCAAGTGCTGGACCGCGTGCACGACAACCGGCGTCTCCGGGTGCTCGGCAAGTTTCACCACGCCTTTCATGCGCAGCAAATTCGGCCCGTGCAGCGAGCGCACAAGCTCCATGAACATTTCGAACGCCGCGACCGGGATCGCGTCGCGCGTCGCCAACGTGAAGGCACGGATGTGGTCGTCATGCCGATTGGCATCATGACGATGACCCTCGTGCGACTGCGCGTGAGCGTCAGCATAAGCCTCCGCCGCGAGCCAGCGCCTCACATCCGATGACTTGCCGGCGGGATCGTAAAGGCCGCAGTCGAGGAGACGGGCCGCGGTTGCCTCGCCGGCGGCGGCATCAAGGATTGGCGCAGCCGGGTTCAACGAGGAGAGCCGTAGCCGGAGGATGTCAACATTGCGCCGGCCATCGGGCCGGCTCTCCACGAGATCGGTCTTGGTGAGCGCGAACCGGTCGGCAACGGCCGCCTGTTTCACCGCCTCGGGATGAGCTTCGAGCGTCGCCGCGCCATTTATGGCGTCGACCACGGTAACGATGCCGTCGAGGCGATAGCGCATCACGAGATACGGATGCACCATCAATGTGTGCAGCACCGGCGCCGGATCAGCGAGGCCCGTTGTCTCGATGACCACGCGGGAGAATTTCGCCCGGCCGTTATCGAGATTGCGCAACAGACGCTCCAGCGCGTCGATGAGATCGCCGCGCATCGTGCAGCACAGGCAGCCCGTCGTCAGCGCGACGATGCCGTCATCGACGCGCTCGACCATGAGGTGGTCGAGGCCGATGTCGCCAAACTCGTTGATCAGCACTGCCGTGTCGGCAAGCGCTTCATCCTTGAGCAGGCGGTTGAGGAGAGTGGTTTTGCCGGCGCCGAGGAAGCCGGTCAGGACCGTAAGCGGCAGGGGCGGCGCGGGTTTCCGCTCGCGGGCCTCGGCGCGAGCGTCACCGGGTCTCGCCGTTTCCGTCATGGACCGCGGCCTCGCTCTTGGGCTTCGGCTTCACCGCGGCCGACTTGGTCTTCTTTTCGGGTGCGGGGGCGCTCGCTTCGGCCTCGCCCGGCCAGGGTTTCAGCCCATTAGCGGTCTCGGTGGTGGACCCTTCCGCTTTCTTGGCCGCTGAGGCCGGATCCGATTTTTGAGCCGACTTGGTCTTTGGCGGCTTGGCGGCGACCGCAGTCGTCTCGGTCGGCAGTCCTTCCGGCTTTGCTACCTTCTTCTTTGCTGGCGGTTTTGCTGTTGTTGCCGTCGTCTCGCTCGAAGCCTCGTCCGATTTCGTCGTCGGCTTGTTCTTAGCCGGCGGTTTCGCGGCGATCTCTGTCTCGTCCGACTTCTTTCTCTTGGCGATTGCCGTCGCTGGCGCGCCTGGCACACGCTTTGGTCCGAGATAGACCTCGACGGGCGCTATGCCGGAGGTCAAGGCTTTAGGTGGCGTGTTCGATACGCTCGACAAAAAGAACCCGGACGTCGGGCCGGTGACGGCGACTTCGGTTGCCTCGTCTTCGTCGTTGGGCGCGCGCCTGGGATTCCTGCCGCAAATGTCGTCGCGCAGATTCGGCGGTTGTGCGGCGATCGGCACCAGGTCCTCCACCGTCCCGCGCGACGGTGCCAGCCAGTTCAGCGGATTGGGATTGAAGGCGAACCCGCGCTCAAACATGTGTGCGGCCTTGTTGGAACGCGCGGTCCCCGACGGAGCGCCCAGCACCACCGCGATCAGCCGCTTGCCGCCGCGGGAGGCGGTCGCCACGATGTTGTATCCCGAGGCACAGATGAAGCCCGTCTTCATCCCGTCGGTGCCCGGGTAATTATCGACCATGTGATTGGTATTATTGTAAATCTTCTTGCCGAACCGAATCGACGAAATATGCCAATAGGAATCGTATTCCGGGAATTCGCGAATCAGCGCGCGGGCGAGAATCGCGAGGTCGCGCGCCGACGTCACCTGCCCATCGTCCGGCAGGCCGTTCGGATTGACATAATGCGTCTGGGTCATGCCGAGACGCTTTGCCGACGCGTTCATCTCATCGGCGAATTTATCGATGGAACCGGAAACGCCCTCCGCCAGCACCACGGCCATGTCGTTCGCCGAATGCACCAGCATCATCTTCAGGGCATTGTCGACGGTCAGTTGAGAGCCAAGCTTGAAACCCATTTTCGAGGGCTGCTGGGCAACCGCGTTCGCCGAAACCGTAACGAGCGTATCAAACGCGAGGCGGTGCTCGCGCACGGCCGTGAACGTGACATAGCTCGTCATCAGCTTGGTCACAGAGGCCGGATACCACGGATAAGTGGCGTTCTCCCCCTCCAGCACCTTGCCGGTTTCGACATCGACCAGAAGCGCCGCTTCGGCACGTGCCGAGCGGACGTCTGCGAGTTCAACCGCCAATGCCGTGCCCGCCGTCGATGCGAGCACGCACACCAATGACAATAGCGACTTCCGTGGAAACGGCACGATGCGCGATCCAGTCTCTCGGCTTATATGATCGGAACGTGCACGGGCTGACGCTTTGCTCCCCAACCCCCGTGCAGCAAAGGCTACTTGCGGCTTACCCCCGGCAACCGGCCGCAGACCGTACCATCGACCATACCGGGGTCGATGGCAAATCACAAAGCGCCCGACGGGCGCCAAGGACCGGACTTAAGGCCATGCCGGAAGCACTTCAGCCCCAGGAAAACGCCTAAAATTCGGCAAGGAGACCGTCATGACTGCATGCATCGTCGGCTGGGCCCATTCGCCGTTCGGACGTCTCGAAGGCGAGACGGTAGAAAGCCTTATCGTTCGGGCAGCCCAGGGCGCTCTTCATGACGCCGGCGTTGCCCCCCGCGATATCGATGAAATCCTGCTTGGCCACTTCAACGCCGGCTTTTCGGCGCAAGATTTTACCGCCGCACTGGTTCTGCAGGCCTCGCCGGACCTGCGCTTCAAGCGAGCCACGCGCGTGGAGAATGCCTGCGCCACCGGATCGGCGGCAGTCCATCAAGGGGTGCGGGCGATCGAAGGGGGGCACGCCCGGTTCGTGCTTGTGGTCGGCGTCGAGCAGATGACGACGACCCCTGCGGCCGAGATCGGCCGCAACCTCCTCAAGGCTTCCTATGTGCGTGAGGAGGCGGATATCGACGGCGGTTTCGCCGGCATCTTCGGCCAGATCGCGAGCCGCTATTTCCAGAAATACGGCGACCAGTCCGACGCGCTCGCCATGATCGCGGCCAAGAACCACAAGAACGGGGTCGCCAATCCTTATGCGCAGATGCGCAAGGATTTGGGTTTTGCATTCTGCCGCACCGAGAGCGAAAAGAATCCTTATGTCGCCGGGCCGCTCAAACGCACCGACTGCTCGCTTGTCTCAGATGGCGCCGCCGCGCTGGTGCTGACGGACATTGAGACCGCGCTCGCCATGAAGAAGGCGGTGATTTTCCGCTCGACGGCGCACGTGCAGGATTATCTGCCGATGAGCAAGCGCGACATCCTGAAATTCGAAGGATGCGCGGAAGCCTGGGCACGGGCGCTCACCGCCGCCGGTATCACGCTCAAGGACCTGTCATTCGTCGAGACCCACGACTGCTTCACCATCGCCGAGTTGATCGAGTACGAGGCGATGGGGCTCGTGCCCGAAGGGGAAGGCGCACGGGCGATCCGTGACGGACTGACGCAAAAGGACGGCACGCTGCCGATCAATCCGTCGGGCGGGCTCAAAGCCAAGGGTCATCCGATCGGTGCGACCGGGGTGTCGATGCACGCGCTCACCGCAATGCAGCTCACCGGCACGGCCGGCACGATGCAATTACCCAACGTGAAGCTCGGTGGCCTGTTCAACATGGGTGGCGCCGCGGTCGCGAACTATGTCAGCATCCTCGAGCGCATCAGATAACGCGCGCAGGAACGGCAGCGTCGCATCGGATTGGCCGAGCGCGACAGTGCGGGCCGGGTCGAGCTTGATTTCGCCAAGCGGACCGGGGCTCGCGCATCAGCGCGATAAGCTGCTTCGCGTTATGCGAGCAATCGATCCGACACCCAGCCCAATATCTACGGAAGAGTTGCAGCCATCCGCTCGAAACTGCGCCGGCTTATTCAGAAACGCTTCATAACATTGTCGGGGTTCCCGCAAGAGGGATTTAAAATCTGGTTGGCAGTCTTCGCACCGCTTAACTGCAAAAAACTTTTGCTGGCGGGGCCTCACGACGATGACAGGAAGACTTCCGACCTTGGCAACGAACGCCTGCCGATTTTTCCTGCAGGATCGTTCGGGGACCGTCGCGGCAACGTTTGCATTGTCGCTCATTCCAGTCGTTTACCTGGTCGGTATCGGCGTCGACTACACCAGATCGGCGCAGCGACGCCAGCAGCTCAATTCACTCGCGGACTCCGCGGCGCTCGCGGCGGTGACGCCTTCCATCATGGCCCAAGGCGACGCTCAGTCGATCGCGGCGGCGCAGAACATGTTCAATGCGCAAGCCGCAACGATCCCCGGAATCGTCTATGACCCGGCTAATCTCTCGGTAACCGTGACGGATTCCGGGCTCTCGCGCACTGTCGCGGTGAGCTATTCGGCGGCGTCTCAGACCTTATTCTCGGGCTTGCTGGGGCAGTCCTCGATCCCGATCGCCGGCATGGCGCAGTCAACGACGATGACTCCGCCCAACATCGATTTCTACCTGCTCCTCGACAATTCGCCGTCGATGGCAGTGGCAGCGACAACGGCCGGCATCAATACGATGGTGGCGAATACTCCAGACAAATGTGCCTTCGCGTGTCATGAGTCCGATACGTCGCCCAACGACTATTATGGCCTGGCCCGCAAGCTCGGCGTGACGTTGCGGATCGATAATCTGGCGGCCGCGGTGAAAAACCTCATGACCACGGCGCAAGCGACTGAGACGTCGACCAATGCCACGTATCGGATGGCGATCTACACCTTCAATTATGGTTTCGACACGGTTGCTTCGCTGACATCGAACCTCACCAACGCAAAAACGCTCGCCGGCAACATCGCGATCTACGAAGTGCCCTACCAGAACTGGAACAGCGACGAGATCACGAACTACGACAACGCGATGTCCAGCATCAATGCGGTCATGCCCAATCCGGGATCAGGAACGGGCACCGACAAGCCGCAGGAGGTGCTGTTCTTCGTCACCGACGGTGTCGAGGATGAAAATGTCAGCGGCAAGCGTCAGCAATCGCTGATGGACCCGGGCTGGTGCACGATCATCAAAAATCGCGGCATCCGTATCGCGGTTCTCTACACGACCTACCTGCCGTTGCCGACCAACTCCTGGTACAACACCTATATCGCACCGTTCCAGTCCCAGATCGGCGCGACATTGCAAAGCTGTGCCTCGCCGGGACTCTATTTCGAGGTCAACACCAACCAGGATATCTCGGCTGCCATGAACACGTTATTCGATAACGCGGTTCAGACCGCCTTTCTCAAAAGATGAAATCAGCATCATCGTGAAAACGGAGCGAAGATGCTGCGCAAAATTTTGGCGGTGCGCCGGACCGTGGCTGTTCTCAAGAAGCCATAAAATCCGCCCCGCGGCCCAAGCAAATGTGGCCGCGTCTCACAACCACCGGCGGTTGACGCCAGGGTCGGAAATCACGTGCCGCACCACGAGCCGGTTCCAGATAAACAGAACCAGCAATGCCCCAATGGTTGCGGCGATGAATCCCGCGCCCTGATCGGGGCGATACCAACCGATGGCCTGTCCAATAAAGGTCGCGAGAAACGCACCGGCAATGCCGAGAAGCGTGGTTAGGATAAATCCTGTGGGATTGTTCGGCCCAGGAGACAACATTCGCGCGATGATACCGGCGATAAATCCAATCACGACGATCCAGAGAATGCCCATGTCCGACCCCTCTTTCGTTTGATGCTTGCACACAATGCATCACGACAGCCCGATCCCACAGCGGCGATAGTAGATCCGCCGCTGCCTTCCGCGAACGTACCTCACCAGCTTACAGCAGGCGGGCGGCTTCCTCTGCCGACGGCACACGGCCGCTCGGAGTCAAATGATCGACGACCTCCGGCAGATGCTGGCTCAACGCAGCAAGAAGTTGCTCGCGCGACATCCCCGAAACCGATGTTAACGTGTTGATCATCTCAGGTCCGAGCACGTTTCCGATATCATTCGGCGAGATCGACTGGTTCGGTCCCGTGCCGACCCAGGAGTTGGCAGCATTACCATGCCCGCTCTCCTGAAGCTTCTTGAGGACGTCACTGAGGCCACCGCTCAGTACGGCACCAGCGCTACCCCCAGCCAGCAGCCCGCCTAACCCACCCTTGAACAAATCGCCAAGGCCGCCAAAGGGGCCGGCGGGGGCTCCGCCCAATCCTCCCGCAGTCGGCGTTGTGCTCGAGCCGCCGCCCGGCGCGGAGGTTGGACGCGGAGGATTCGCCGGGGCCGAACTCGCACCGGATGAACCGCCTAAGCTTTTCAATGCCTTATAGCCGAGCAGGGCGATCAGGGCCATGGTAAGCGGCGACATGCCGCCACCGCCGCTACCGGGAGGGCTCGGAGTACGCTGACCATGGGGCCCATTCTCCATTCCCTTCAGAACGTCCATCAAACCCATGTCGGCCTCCTGTTGAAATTCAGCCGCATTCACAAGTATTGCCGCCACATGGCGGTTGCAAGGCACCGGTATGTACTCTGAAAGAGCAAAGCGTTCTTGCAGTTGAGGCCGTTTCCCACATTTGTCGCTGTGCTCAGCCGGCGATGTCCCACCAGCCAACGAGAACACACGATGATTACAAGGCGTCGATTTGTGACCGGGGCGAGCACGGTCCTCGCAGGAGCGGGCATCGGCGTCATTCCTACCGTGGGCGCGGCGGTTGGTCTGCCGGAGAGCTTGCACAATGCGTTCGCCCGCATCGAAAGAGACAGCGGCGGGCGCCTCGGCATCGCGGCGTTCGATACGCTTTATGGCGGCCAGATCAATCATCGCGCCGACGAGCGCTTTCCCATGTGCAGCACGTTCAAGCTGGTCGCGGCAGGCGCGATCCTTTCGCGTGTCGATGCGGGCACCGAAAATCTCGACCGACGAATTCGCTTCGAATCGCGGGATATCGTGGTGAATTCCGCAATCACCAAGGATCGCACCGGCGGTTCCGGAATGTCGTTGGCGGAGCTATGCGAAGCCGCAATGACATGGAGCGATAACACGGCCGGAAACCTGCTGATCGACAGTCTTGGCGGCCCCGCTGGATTGACCGCTTACGCTCGCTTGCTCGGCGACACGATCACAAGGCTCGATCGGACCGAGCCTGATCTCAACGAAGCCATCCCCGGCGATCCGCGCGACACCACCTCGCCGGCGGCGATGCTGTCGAACCTCCGCACGCTCGTTCTCGGCAAAGCCTTGTCGACGACGTCGCGCGATCGATTGACCGCTTGGCTCATCGGCAACAAGACCGGCGATGCGCGCTTGCGGGCCGGATTGCCGAAAGACTGGCGCGTGGGGGACAAGACCGGTTCCGGCGAACACGGTACGACCAACGATGTCGGCATCGTGTGGCCACCGAACCGCGCGCCGCTCATCCTGTCGATCTATCTGACCGGCACGTCGGCCCCGCCTGAGCGACGCAATGCGACGCTCGCAGCCGTCGGCCACGCTGTCGTAGACGCACTCGATCGCTGAACTCTTGTGGGCGCATCATCGCGGCGCTCACCAGGATAAGCCGATTAACCTTAGCCTGCGGTTGCCCAAAAGCTAAAGAATTCAGTAGTGTTAGAATGGACGACAGGATGACTGGCCGCGCCCGAGCCGCGTCGTTATGCGTGCTGTCGGCGAGGCCCTAAAGCGCGGCAATTTTTCTGCCGGAAGGCGAGGTCATGTCACGGCTGTTTCTCAGCCATTCCAGCGCCAACAATGTCGAAGCCGTCGCGCTGCGCGACTGGCTTGCGGCCGAAGGCTGGGACGACGTCTTTCTTGATCTCGATCCGGACCGCGGCATCACCGCGGGCGAGCGGTGGGAACGCGCACTGACGGCGGCCGCTTCGCGTTGCGAGGCGGTGCTGTTCGTGATTTCGCGTGACTGGCTGAAATCGCGCTGGTGCCTGAAGGAATTCAACCTCGCCCACAAGCTCAATAAGCGTCTTTTCGGAGTCCTCGTCGAGGACATTCCGCTCGCTGACCTTCCACAAGACCTGACCGGAGCCTGGCAGGTGGTCGACCTCGCGTCCGGCCACGACCACATCATGTTGAATGTCGTGCTCCCGCGCACCCACGAGGAGACGCACGTCACCTTTTCGCGGGAAGGCTTGACCAGGCTCAAGAACGGCCTGGCGAGGGCCGGGCTCGATGCAAAGTTCTTTGCCTGGCCACCGGAGCACGATCCGCATCGCCCGCCCTATCGCGGCCTCAAGCCGCTTGAAGCCGAAGATGCCGGCATCTTCTTTGGCCGCGATGCGCCCATCGTCGAGGCGCTCGACACGCTGCGCGGCCTCCAGGAAGGCGCTGCGCCGCGCCTGCTGGTGATCATCGGTGCGTCCGGTGCCGGCAAATCGTCGTTTCTGCGGGCCGGCCTGCTGCCGCGGCTCGGCCGCGACGAGCGCAACTTCCTGCCGCTTCCGGTCCTGCGCCCGGAGCGCGCAGCCATCAGCGGCGAGAATGGGCTCGTGAATATCGTGGTCTCCGCACTCGCCGCATACGGCATCGCAAAGTCACGGGTCGCTGTGCGGGATGCCGTCAACGCGGGTGCCGAGGGTCTGCGAGAGCTCCTTGCGCAGCTCATCGACAAGGTCCATGCGCAGCTTGTGGCGGACGAGAGTCGAAAGCCGGCGATCGTGCTCGCAATCGACCAGGCAGAAGAACTGTTCCAGGGTGAGGGCGCGCAAGAAGGACAAGCGCTGCTGACGTTGGTCCGCGATCTCGTCGCAGAGGACCATACGCCGCTGATCGCCCTGTTTGCGATCCGTTCGGATTCCTACGATCGACTGGAGACTGCGAAGCCGCTTGAGGGCATGCGGCAGCAGACATTGCCGTTGCTGCCGATGCCGCGCGGCGCCTACCAGACGGTGATCGAGGGACCGGCGGCGCGGCTGCGGGAGACCGATCATCCGCTTTCGATCGAGCCGCGCCTTACGCAGCGCCTGCTCGAAGATATCGAGACGGGCGGCGGCAGTGACGCACTCCCGCTCCTCGCCTTCACGCTAGAACAGCTCTACCTCGATTACGGTGGCAGCGGCACGCTCCGGCTGGCGGACTACGAGGCGTTCGGCGGCGTCCGGGGCGCCATCGAGGCCGCCGTCAAGCGAGCCCTCGCGGCGGCCGACAATGATTCCCGCATTCCGCGCGACCATGACGTTCGCCTCGCGCTGCTGCATCGGGGCCTTGTGCCGTGGCTCGCCGGCATTGACCCGGAAACCGGGAGCCCGCGCCGACGCATCGCGCGGCTTGCCGATATCCCGGCGGAAGCCCTCCCGCTCATCCAGCTTCTGGTCGAGCAGCGGCTGCTCTCGACCGATCGCGTGATCGTGCGCGACGTCGACCGCGAGCGCAGCGAGGTCACGATCGAGCCGGCGCACGAGGCGCTGCTGCGCCAATGGAGCCTGCTGCACGGGTGGCTGGAGGAAGATTTTGCCGCGCTGACCACGCTCGAGGCCGTCAAACGCGCCGCGCGTGACTGGGCGGCAAACGCGCGGCATGGCGACTGGCTCAACCATTCCGGCACACGGCTCGAAGATGCCGAGAAGGTCGCCGCGCGCGAAGACCTCGCCGGCGATTTGTCGAGCGATGCCCGCGACTACCTGCGTGAGTGCCGTGAGCAGGAAAACAGCGCGCAGCGCGCCCGCGTGGAGCGACTCGAACGCGAACGCGAGGAGCAGGAGCGGCGGTTGCGCGATGCCCAAACCCTCGCGGCTGCAAACCGCCGGGCAGCCCAGCGCACCGGCATCGGGCTTGCGATCGCCTTGGTCCTCGCGGCTCTTGCCGGCTGGCAGTGGTTTGCCGCCGACCGCGCGGCGCGGGAAGAGAAGATCCAGCGCGATCGGGCGGAACAGATTCTTCGCCTCGCGATCAACGAGACCGACGGCATCGTCACGAAGATATCGACGCAGCTCATCGATCTCGTCGGCATTTCGCGCAACGGCATTCGCGCCATTCTGACCGTCATCGAAAGTCAATTCGACGACATGACAAAGGCGAGCGCCGGCGCGCCGCGACTGCAATTGAGTCGGGCCAAGATGTTGAGCGCCTTCGTTGACGTATTCGTCGAGCTCGGCGAACTCCCCGAGGCCAGGCGGCGCGCCGAGGAGTGCGTCGACATTATGCGCCCGCTCGCCCCCGACGATTCCCGCGATCCCGAAATGATCGAAGGCTTGGGGTTTTGCCTGGAGCGCTTGGCCTACTCGCAATTCTGGCGAGGCGATTACGCCGACGCGGCGGAGACTTATCGGAAAAGCATCACCCTTCGTCGGCGTATCGTCGCGGCAAATCCTGAGTCGACGAAGGCGAGACGCTCTCTTGCACACGTCCTCAACTACGGTGCGGTATCCTACGATCGGGCGTCGAATCCGGAAGAAGCCGCCCCGATGGTAAAGGAGAGCCTAGCGATCACGAGCGGGCTCATCGTCAAGGATCCCGCCGACGCCTTATCTCAGCGAGAACACGTCGAAAGCCTGAATTTCAAAGCCCAAGTCGCTCAATCATTTGGTCTGCAGGATGAAGCGTTGACCGCATTCGAGCAATCGCGCGACGTGGCTGCCGACCTTTTTGCCAAGGACCAGGGGAACGCCACGTTGCGGCGTTTCTACTCTAATCTCCTCGGCAATGCCGCGAGCGCCCTTATGGCTGTCGGTCGCGACAACGAAGCGCTCGCTCTGTTGCAAAAGGCTCTCGATATCAAGCGCGACCTTGTAAAGCTCGATCCTGAAAATGTTTTCTGGCAGTCGGAGCTTGGATTCACGCTTTCCTGGCTGGGTGAGGCCGAGCGCAGACTTCAAAATACGGATGACGCGGTGGCGCATTATCGCGAAGCCGCCGATATCAATAAGAAATTGCTCGTCCTCGGACCCGACAATTTCGTGCGGCAGTTTCGGGTCACCGAGAGCCTTATTGGGCTGGCTCGTGCCCGCGGTGCAATGAACGATCCGAACGCCACCCGAAGTATAGATGACGCAATCAGAATTATGCCGACTTCGGCGCTCGCCTACAACGCGCGTGGCATGTTCTATGCAGAGAAATTGAACTTTGATCAGGCCATAGCCGATTATACCGAAGCCGTAAGGCTTGATCCGAAATATACGATCGCTTACCTCAACAGAGGCCATGCCTATTTCGCGAAAAGAAATTACAGTGATGCAGCTACAAACTACACAATGGCAGTGAGATTGCATCCAACCTTTGCTTTTTCCTATTTCTTTCGCGGCAACAGTCAATTCGAAGCGAAAAACTACGACGCGGCCATTGCTGATTTCACTAAGGCCATAGAGATCAATCCACATTACGCATTTGCGTACAACAGTCGCGGATATACCTATGCCACAAAATCGGAATATGATCTGGCCATCGTCGACTATAACCAGGCTATCAAATTAGACCCGAAATTTCTCTTCGCGCTCGTCAATCGCGGCAATGCCTTTTTCAACAAACGCGACCATGACAACGCAATTGCCGACTACACGGCAGCTATCAAGCTCAATCCGAAATATGCTGATGCCTATAATGACAGGGGCTACGCGCATTTCAACAAGCGCGAGTACGACGAGGCGGTGGCCGATTATTCCGAGGCCGTCAAACTCAATCCAAAATATGCAAACGCGTACAACAATCGGGGAAATGCCTATTATGCGATGAGAGACTACGATCACGCAATTTCTGACTACGCCGCTGCGATCGAGAGTAATCCACAAAATCCCGCAGTCGCTATCTGGTACCTCAATCGGGGCATGGCGCTTTTCAACAAGGGTGAATACATTCGCGCCATCACGGACTGCGACGAAGCGATCAGGCGCGGTCCCGACAATGCGACCGCATATTTCTGGCGCGCTTTTTCCTTTTTCAGGATGCAACAAGGCGACCGCGCGATTGCGGATTATGATCGCGCCGTCGCCATCAATCCCAGGTATTTCATTGCCTACGTCAACCGTGGCGTTGCCTATCGTGCAAAGAACGAATACGACCGCGCCATCGCCGATCTTAGCCGCGCGATCGAGATCGATCCAAAAATCGGTCGCCCGTTGTATCATCGCGGGAGCGTATATCGGGCCACCGGTAATGCGACGAAGGCCGCGGCGGACTATGCTGCTGCGATCAAGCTCGATCCGAAAGATGCGGGCGCATACAGCGCGCAGTGTTGGATGCAGCTTGTCGCGGATGATGCGAAGTCCGCGCTTGCGAATTGCGACCGATCGGTAACGCTGCGATCCGACGATCCGTATGCCTATGACGGCCGCGGACGGGCTCGCCTCAAGCTCGATCAGGCTGACGGTGCACTCTCCGATTTCAATGCGGCGCTGAAGATCGAGCCCAAGCTTGCGAGCTCGTTGTTCGGGCGCGGAACAGCGAAGCTTCGGAAAGGCGACAGCGACGGTGGAAATGCGGATATCGCGGCCGCGAAAGCCATGAGGCCGAATGTCGCTGATGAGTTCACGCCGTAGCGCGACCGCTTTCGCCGTTCGCTCCGCTAGTCCGCTAGTCCGCGAGCATCAGCGGCAGATCAGCGTGCCTTACTGCGTAAGGTGCGCCGTTGCGACTGCCGCATTGAACAACTGCGCCATGGCGGCGGTAATATCGCCATCCGTCGTTACCGAGAAAAACAGGCCCGGCGAGGCGCAGCTCTGCAGGTTGGGGCCGATCTGACTCTGGAACGGTGAAATCCACTGATTGTACCAGGAGTTCGTCGGGAGCGGCAGATACACGGTGTAGAGAACAGCGATCCGGATGCCGCGATTCTTCACGGTCGTGCACCACGCCGTGTTGAACGGCTGCTGGCAGCGCGTTCCATCGAGAGGCTGCGAGCACGACGCCGAAATTTCGTCATCGACGCCGTCAGAAACCAAAAACAGCACCTCTTGGGGCGTGCTGTTGGAAGCGCCTGTTCCCGGCGCCGGCATGTAGGTGTTGATTTGCGACATGGCCGATTCGAAGTTGGTGTCGGTGTCGCTGTTGTTATTCGAACTCGTGAGCCAATTGTTGGAGTACACCTGCACCACGTCGATTCCGGCCGCGGCCGTTTTGGCGGTCGACAAACTGGACGTCAGCGCTTGGATCGTGTTGGTGCCCGAACTGTCGAACGTATAGATGGCCATGCGATAGGTCGTCTTGTTCGCGGCCGCGGTGGTCGTCGCCGTTGTCATCAGCGACTGGGTGGCGGTGGCCATGTTTTGAACTCGCGTCACCACGCCTAACTGTTTCGCAAGCGTGTAGTTGTCGACGCCCCCGGAGTTGCCCAGATTGTCCGCTGCCGGGTTTGTTTCATGGCACGCGAACGCACAGCCGCCTTGGGCGGAGGTGTTGGCGACCATCGTATTGATGCCGGCGGTCGTGGCTGCGATGGCCATGGACGGAGAATTGTCGAGCAAGAGGTAGAAATCGATATTGGGTGGAATGGATGCGGCCGCGGTCGAGGACCCGCTCAATGGAATCAATGGCTTTCCGATCACCCCTCCGAACAAGAGATTCGTGCTGGTTTGATACGATAAGGTGATGCCGTAATTGTTGCCGCTGATGGCAGGTGTCACGCTCAGGGTGACGGCATTGATGCCCTTCACCTGGCCTATCTGGGTATTGAAGAAGTTCGTGGCGGCCGTGGTCATTGCCGCCTGTCCCTGGGCCATGATGGATGGGGTCAAAGCCGCGAGCGCTGCGGAATCCAGGATCGCGTCGAGTTGCACCCTGCGGTTCGATGAGAGTGTGTAATCGACCGTCGCGCCAATCAGCATCGTGGTCGGCACCAGGATCAGCGCAAAAGTGACGGCAACATTGCCCTCTGTCGCCGTAAGGAAGGTGTTCATCCGCTCGCGCAGAGGCCGCAAGAAAGTCAGCATGTTCCACCCGTGGCTATCGACGTTGGAACGCTATCAATGGAACCGGTTCTGTAAGAAGATGGTAAAGTTGAGTTCAAAAATCTGGTTACAAAGTCATTGAATCAATGCAGGCACAGCGGCTGCGACACCCCGCAATCCTCAGCTAGGATGTCCCCGTTCTGGCTCAGCCTAAAATGGGAAGAATGCGGACCGTGTAGGCGTGGGCAATCCTGCGGCCTAGCACCGGGTCTTCGATCTCATATTCGAAGCGTTCGGTCGGCCGCACCCCGCCGCGAGCGGCGAGCGTGCCGCAGTACATCATGGTGCTGTCGGGGAGTTGCGAGGCGCCTTTGAGATAACGACCGATGAGGTCAAGGGGAGCGAGCATCGCCGTCACCGGGCCTTCCTGATAGAGCTTGCGCTCGCCGTTCTCGACCACATGGGAGCGCAGCATCAGCTTGTCCCAGTGGGCGGCGACCTCGTCGAACGCCCAGAACACCGGCGCCAGCGGCTTGTCGCACATCTGCTTCGAGACAGTGACGCCGTAGGTCTCGACGGTGCGATCGGTGTGATCTGAGCCGGTGCCGACCCACAGGCGGCCGTCATACTGGAGCAGCACGAACTCGACCTCGCCGCCGGAGCCGGTGCCCACCACCTCGATTTCCGATCCGGTGGTGAGCCGCGCCGCCGAGACCCGGTAGAAGATCGGCGTTGTCGCCGGCCGCTTGACCCCGAGCGCCTCAAGCTCGCGGATGTGCTTTTCGACCGCCGCGGCATCGCGTCCGGTCCAGCCCGCCACGATTGCGTCGTCAATGCCAACATCGCGCTGCTCCGACGAGCCGGCAGCGAGCAGCGTAAGCGAAAGGGTCTGGCGAGCCACGGCAACCTCAAGTCTCAGGATGGGTGCCGGACTTTACAGAGCCGGACGGCCCGCACAAGAACTCCCCTCATCAACCCATGCGCCGGGCACATGCTTGGCAGTGCCAATAGCAAAGCCGTGAAAATCCGAAGGCTAAGTGCGATCAACCGAGATGGGCGTCATTCCGGGGCGCCAGAGCGAAGCGGCGGCGAGCCCGGAATCCATATTACTCGGCGGGGGTTATGGATTTCGGGCTGCCGAGCTCCGCTCGGCCCCCGGAATGACCAGCCAAGGCACTCGAAGAGCCTCGATCCGGACGCCCCCCACAAATCCGGTTGCCGGTCGCGGCCACGCTATGCCACATCCTCTCGCAACTTCGATCGGAGAGACCTCGTCATGCGAACGATTGCGCAAACGGCCCGCGCCATGGCCGCTGGAACATCAAGCCGGTCGCTGGTCGAGGAGTGCTTGGCGCGCATCGAGGACAAGGCGGGCGAAGGCCGGCGCGTGTTTCTCAAAGTGCATGCCGGAATGACGCGGGCGGCGGCGGATTATGTCGACGCCCTGCGCGCGCAGGGTGCCGCGCCGTCGCCGTTCGCGGGCATTCCGATCTCGGTAAAAGATCTGTTCGATCTTGCCGGTGATGTGACCACCGCGGGATCGACGGCGCTGCGTGACGCCCCGGCCGCCGTGCGCGATGCGCCCGCCGTGGCCCGCCTGCGTGCCATGGGCTTCATTCCGATCGGCCGCACCAACATGACCGAATTCGCGTTCTCGGGCATCGGCATCAACCCTCATTACGATACGCCGCATAACCCCTACGATCGCAAGACCGGCCGGATGCCGGGAGGTTCGTCGTCGGGCGCGGCAGTATCGGTCACCGACGGCATGGCAATCGGGGCGCTCGGCACCGACACCGGCGGCTCTTGCCGCATCCCGGCGGCAGTGTGCGGCATCGTCGGCTACAAGCCGACCGCCAAGCGCATTCCGACCGATGGCGTGCTGCCGCTCTCGTTCACGCTCGATTCGGTCGGGCCGCTTGCGGCGACCGTCGCGTGCTGCGCGACGCTCGATGCGATCATGGCGGGAGAGACGCCCGAGGAGACCACGCCGTCGCGTCTCGACGGCCTGCGGCTCGGCGCGCCGCAAACCATCATGCTCGACGGCATGGACGCGACCGTCGCCTCAACCTACGGCGCTGCCCTCACGCGGCTCAGCAAAGCCGGCGTCAAGATCGTCGACATCCCGTTGACCGAGCTCAAGGACATCGCCGCCATCAATCGGCGCGGCGGCTTCTCATCGGCCGAGGCTTATGCCTGGCATCGCGACCTGATCGAGCGCAAAGGGGCGCAGTACGACCCCCGCGTGCTGGTGCGCATGATGCGCGGCAAGGACCAGGATGCCGCCGACTACATCAATCTTGCGGGCGCCCGCGCCGACCTGATCCGCCGCGTCGCGGCGGTGTCGCGAGACTACGATGCGCTCGTGATGCCCACCGTCCCCATTGTCGCGCCGGCGCTTGCCTCGCTCGAAGCCGAGGACGCCTTCCATACGACGAATTTGTTGGTGCTGCGCAACACATCGGTGGGCAACCTGCTCGACCGTTGCGCGATCTCGATCCCGTGCCACCACGCCGGCGAGGCGCCGGTCGGGCTGATGCTTTTCGGTGAACATGGCGGCGATCGAAAGCTGTTCGCGATCGCGGCTGCCATCGAGGCTGTCCTGTCGCCATGGGTCGCCAAAACCTGACGATGGCCGATTTCCTCTACAGCCTGGCGAAGCCGGCGCTGAATTTTCTCGATCCGGAACGGGCGCACGGGCTGACGGTGCGCGCGCTCAAACTTGGCCTTGCACGGCTGCTGCCCCGCGAGGCCGACGATCCGATCCTGGCGACGAAGGTCTGGGGCCTGTCCTTCCCGAACCCGGTTGGGCTTGCGGCCGGGTTCGACAAGGGCGCCGAGGTCTGCGACGCGGCACTCTCGCTCGGGTTCGGCTTCGTCGAGGCCGGCACGGTGACCCCACGACCCCAGCCCGGCAATTCCGGCCAGCGATTGTTTCGGCTCGGTGCCGACGAGGCGGTGATCAACCGGTTCGGCTTCAACAGTCACGGCATCGCGCCTTTCGCCGCAAATCTCGCGCGGCGCCGCAACCGCGGCGGCATCGTCGGCGCCAACGTCGGCAAGAATCGTGACACCGTCGACGGCGCCGCGGATTACATTGCGTGCATCGAAGCGCTGGCGAGCCTCGCCGACTATCTCGTCGTCAATGTTTCTTCACCGAACACGCCCGGGCTGCGGGCGCTGCAGGCGCGCGCGCAGATCGAGGACCTGCTCAGCCGCGTGCTCGCGGCGCGGCCCAACGGCACGCATCAACCGCCCGTATTGGTGAAGTTGGCGCCCGATCTTAGCGATGATGAACTTGCCGACATCGCCGATGTCGCGCTTGCTGCGAAGGTTGATGGCCTCATTATCGGCAACACCACGGTTGCGCGCCCGCCGACGCTCAAGAGCCCTGACCGCGACGCCCCCGGCGGCTTGTCGGGCCGGCCGCTATTCGGTCCGTCGACCGCATGCCTTGCTGCTGCCTATCGCGATACGAAGGGGCAAATTCCCATTATCGGCTGCGGCGGCATTGCCAGCGGCGCCGACGCCTATGCCAAGATTCGCGCCGGCGCTTCGCTCGTGCAGCTTTATTCGGCGCTGGTTTTTCACGGACCGGGGCTCGTCGGTCGCATCAAACGTGATCTCGCGGCACTGTTGCGCCGCGATGGCTTCGGGGCTGTGAGCGAGGCCGTCGGCGCGGATCAACCGGGGATACGGGCGGGAGCACGATCGCCAGCCCGCGGCAGGCCGACGACCATTTGACGGCTCAAAGCTTCTGCAATTCCGGGAAGGGCTGGTAGAGCGCGCCGCCGCAGAGCGCAGGGGTCGCGTCCACGATCTGCGTAATCTGACCGTTGAAGAAGAATGCCGCCTTCTCTTTCACGCCTGAATAATTGCCATCTTCTTTGGCGTTCATGCGAAAACAGGCGACATAGCGCATCGTCAGGCTGGAGGTTTTCAGGACCGGTTCGGCAACATATGCATCGCGAATATTCGCCGGATCTTGGAGCTGGCGGCTCACGAGACTCGCGATCTGGGTCTTGTAGCTCGCCGGATAGATGTTTTCCTCGAGCTTGGGGTCCTTGTCGCCGGTGCTCGAGCAGGCGCAAGCCGCAACGGCAAACAGTGCGACGAGCCCGACTTTCGTTCCGGTTTGCAACGATGCGCGCGTCATGCTCCCAAATGCCCATCGCCGGCGGGCTTTATGCCTCGGCCGCCTGTCCAGTCCGGCCGACCGGCCCCTTCACCAAGGCCGGATTAAATTGAGGAAAGCGAGCAAGATCAATCATTAACTGGGAGCCCCCGGCAGGGGATTGGAGGTAGTCTCGGCGGGCTCATGCACATCATGCGCCGGCATTACTCGCCACCGGCGCCACGCTCTGCTATGCGACGCGGCTGATTTGGACATGCCCAGCGCGGCGCCGCAGGGCACGGAGGGAGATTGATATGCCCGAGACGGTGAAGGTCATCACAATATGCGGCTCGCTTCGCAAAGCCTCCTACAATGCGTCGCTCGCCCGTACCGCAATCAAGCTTGCACCGCCGGGAATGTCGGTTTCGCCGTCGCCCTCCCTTGGTGACATCCCCATCTACAATTTCGACGTTCAGAGCAGCACGGGTATCCCGGCCTCCGTCATCGAGCTTGGCGCCGCGATCCGGGCCGCTGACGGAGTTTTGATCTGCTCGCCCGAATACAATTGGTCCATTTCGGGTGTCCTCAAGAACACGATCGACTGGCTGTCACGGCTGAAGGACCAGCCCTTCACCGGCAAGCCGGTGGCACTGCAATCGGCGGCAACCGGGCTCCTGGGTGGATCGCGTGGCCAGTACCACTTGCGTCAGTCACTCACATCGATTGACGCACTGCTGTTCGGCAAGCCGGAAGTCCTGGTGACGTTCGCCGCGCAGAAATTCGACGAGAAGACATTGGAGATCAAGGATCAGGGAGCAATCGATCTCATCAAGCAGCAACTCGCCGGATTCGAGACGTTCATCCGTAAAAACACCGGGAAATAGACCGGCGCTATTTGATCAGATGGGCAACCCGCTCGATGATCGGTTTCGGCGTCGCGTAGGCCTTTTTGATCAACGCTTCGAGGGCTTCGCCGCTCTCGGGATCAAGCGCGAGCTTGCGTTGCTGCGTCTCGGCGATGAACTCGCTATCCCGCATCGTCGCCGTGAAGGCATCGCGCAACAGCTTGAGTCGATCCGGCGGCAGGTTCGGCGGCGCGACGAACGGCCGTCCGATGCCCTGGCCGACGTAGAGGAAGTCGATCGCTTCGCGATCGACGTCGTTGCGGGCGAGATCGAGGACGAACGGCACATCCTTCAATTCCGGATTGGGCATGGCTCCGCCTTGGAACAATACTGCGACGGCGCCGCTCGAAATCCAGTCCGGCCTGCGCACCTTGATGCTGTCCAGGCTCTCGCAGATACCCTGAACTTCGCTGCGTTCCATGGCGAGAAAGACGTCTGCCGATGAGGGATAAACGCCGACGATCTTGAACTTCATCCCGAGAATATCGTTGAGCGCCTTCGGATAGACGCGGGCGCCGGTGCCCGGCCCGGTCTCGCCGACCACCAGCGGTCTCTCAAGAAGATCCTGAACGGTCTTCACCGGCGATGTCGCCGAGGCGATACAGACATTGGTCTCGATCGCCGGTGTGCCGAGCCACGACAACTTGGTTGCGTCGAACTGGGCGCCTGGCGTGCCGATGAGCGGGCCGAGGACTGCATCACGCGCGATCAGCGCAATTGCGGTGCCGTCCTTCGGCGCGACGTTGTAGATGAAATTGGCAGCCCGGAAGCTGCCGGCACCTTCCATGTTCTGCGGCACGACATTCGGATTGCCAGGCAGATGGCGACCAATATGGCGCGCCACCGTGCGTCCCCACAGGTCGTAGCCGCCGCCGGGACCGAATCCGATGATTACATTCACGGTCTTGCCGGCAACCGTCTGCGCGCCAGCTGGGCCGCTTAACAGCGCCGCCAACAGAAGCGTCACCAGGCATGTTCTCGCCGAAGCGCGCGACCCGATGCACGGCACGGGATGACGCATGGGACAGCCCTCATCACCGCCGATTCTGTTGGACGGCGGCACTAGGAAACGGCGTCGTCGAGCGTGCTATTCTGCCGAGAGCGATGCAAGGAAAATCAACCCGAAACGGATAAACGCGGCTCAATGGCATCGACGATTAATGTCGCCATCGGGGCCGCGGTCGCGATGTTGTGGTGGACCGCGCTCGGCTATGTCGTGACGCGTCGCCTCGTGCCGCAGGCGCTCGCGTTGCCGATGGCGCCGACGGTGGGGTGGGCCATCCACGGTGCCGTCGCCTTGCTGGTGTTTCTGGCGATACCGTTCTCGGCGATGACCGTGGCCACCGTCGCGCTCACCGTTGTTCTGGGTGCAGCTGCCACGTCTCATCTGACGGCACAATTGCGCGGTGCCGCTTTCCTTCCCTCGTCATGGCCGGGCTCGTCCCGGCCATCCACGTCTGAATTCGCGAAGGAAGGCGTTGGTGGTCGCGACAAGCCCGGCCATGACGAGAGCACAAACGACGAGCGGTATACTCGTTCAGTTCCATTTTGGACCTACGGGGCAGCCACTCTGCTCGCGATGGCGCCCGCGGCGGCCGTCCTGCCGAAATGGACGGGTGACGGCGTCAGTCTCGACTATCGGATCTTCGACCACGCCAAGGTCGCCCTCGTCGATGATCTGATGAAGTTCGGCCTGCCGGCGGGCAATCCGTTCTTCGCCGAGCCGCATCTTGCCTACTATTACCTTTGGCACTTCAGCGCAGCAGAGCTTGCCGTCACGATCGGCGTCAGCGGCTGGGAGGCCGACGCGGCCATGACTTGGTTCGCGGCCGCAGCGTCGCTCGCCATGATGATGGGCCTTGCCGCCTGGCTCGGCGGACGGAGCGCCGCGGTTCTCACCGTGCTGCTGTCGGCCTCGGCATCGGCGCGCACCGTGCTGGAATGGATTTTCGGCGCCAATCGCGTCGATGCCGTGATCGAGCCGGCCGAAGGATTTGCCGGCTGGCTATTCCAGGCGGCCTGGGTGCCGCAGCACATCATGTCGGCGTCATGCGTCGTCGCCGCGGCCGTGCTCATGAGTCGTTTGGCCGAAGCCGGCGGAATATTGGCGACCGGGGTACTCGCGCTGCTTGTTGCCGCCGCATTCGAGAGTTCGACCTGGATCGGCGGTGTAGCGTTTGCGGCAGCCGCGCCGATGGTTGCGCTCGTCCTCGTTCTGCGCGGGGGCAGGCGCCCGGGCTTCTTTGCGGCGCTCGCGGTGGCGGCGCTGTTCGCGGGTCTGCTTGTCATGCCGCTGCTGCGCGAGCAGCTGACGATGGCGGCGGCGCGAGGCGGTGGTGCCCCCATTACCTTGCAGTTCTATCCGGTATTGGCCGAGGAAATACCAGCTGCGCTTCGCGCTTGGCTCAATCCGGCAGCGTTCTGGCTAGTGCTGCTTCCGATCGAGCTGCCGGCCATCTACTTCACCGGTGTGGTCGCACTTGTATGGTTTTGGCGCGAACCTGGAGTTGCGTCATCGACCCGGCAGCTCGCTGCCGCGCTCGCGGCCCTTGCAACCACCTGTCTCGTTGTGTCCTGGCTTCTCGCCAGCACACTTGGCGGCAACAACGATCTCGGCTGGCGCGCGCAGCTCCCCGCCGTGATGGTACTCACGGTTTTCGCTGCTGCCGGAATAGCGCGCGCATTTGCGGCGCGAGCGCACCTCGCAGTCGGCGCGGCGCTCGGGGCGGCGCTTCTTGGCCTGCCATTCGCGATCGACCTCGTTCGCGATAACTTCCTGGGCGAGCCGAGAGCCGCGGACCGGCAGTTCGCGGCGAGCGCCGATCTGTGGGCGGCGGTCCGCCGTCACGCTGAGGCCGACGAGCGCGTCGCCGACAATCCGCTGTTTCTGCATGACATGACGGTCTGGCCGGTCAACATTTCGTGGGCGCTGCTGGCAAACCGCCGCTCCTGCTACGCCGGTCGCGAACTGGTGCTGGTCTACAGCTCGCTGTCGGCGGCGGCGCGCGAGACTATCGATGCGCAGTTTGCGCGAGTCTTCGACGGACATCCTGCGCCGGGCGACGTCGATGCCCTCGCGACCACGTACAATTGTCGCGTCATCGTGCTCTCTCCCGGAGACGGCGCTTGGCGTAGCGATCCATTCGCAGCGAGCCCGCGCTATCGAATGGTCGAGGACGTGCCGGAGCGCTGGCGCATCTACCGCGCGAAAGACTTGCCGTAGAGCGGGGGCTCAATCAAGCGTGCGGGCGCAGTGACTCAAATTCCCGCAAACCAATTAAAGCCTTGCTTGCGATAATAGGTGTCGGGAAAATCGTTGGTGACCTCGATCGCGGTCACCCACTTCGCGTTCTTGAAGCCAAGCTTGGTTGAGGTGCGCAGCCGCATCGGAAAGCCGAACGGATCGCCGATCGGCTCCCGCGCGTACTTCGTCGCCAGCATCGTCTGCGGATGCAGAGCTGATGCCATGTCGAGGCTCTCGGTATAACCATCGGCGCAGCGGAACGCGACGTACTTGGCAGTCGTGTCGGCACCGACCCTTTCGAAGAACGTGCGCAGGTTCACGCCCGACCACTGTCCGATATAGTCCCAGCCTTCGACGCAGATGTGCTTGATGATGATCTCCTGCTCGGGCATCCGGTAGATGTCCTCGATCGACAACGGCCGCTTGTCGGAAATCAGGCCCGACAGTTCGAGCTTCCATGTCTTGCCGTCGACCGGCTTCACGTCCTCGATCTCGTAGTAGGCGTTGAAGCGCGGCGGCTTGACCACCATCGACTCGGGATAAGTCGGCGCCAGGTGATTGGGGCGGAAGATGAAGGCCTGCGCCCGGTCGTTCCAACCGGAAACGCCGCGGAGGAACGTCTGCAGCTGCGGGTTCTCCGATGGATCGCATCCGGTGAGCAAAGTGAGGGCGCCAAGGCTCAGCGATCCCCGCAGCACGTTGCGGCGGTCGATCGTCTCGATGAGCTTGCGGTGCTCTTGCATGACGCTTTGATCGACGCCGTGCTTTGGCCGGAACAACGATCGCGTCAGGGGTCGAACGGCCATAGCGGCCTCCTCAATGAGTCGGCTGCAGTTGCGGAGGTGCTGAAGATCGGTCCGCGTCGGCAACGACCGGGCCGCCGGTGACCATCGCGACGAGCGTATGCGGCACGAGCAGCGCCAGCGCGATGTGCACGACCATGAATCCGACGATCGCCGCCATGCAGAAGAAATGCACGAGCCGCGCATTCTGGAAGCTGCCGAACAGCGCGACGAGCTCCGAAAACTGGATCGGCTTCCAGATCGCGAGCCCCGAGATGACGATGAGGATGCCGGCGCAGATCACGCCGACATAAAGCAGCTTCTGCACCGCGTTGTATTTGGTCGGATCGTCATGGGCGAGGCGGAAATGCAGCGCGTCCTTGATGGCCGCGACGACGTCGCCCACGCGGATCGGCAGCAGCATGCGGCGAAAGCGGCCGGTCGCAAGACCGTAGCCCAGATAAGCGAGGCCGTTAAGGACGATGATCCACATGCCGAAGAAATGCCACTGCAGCCCGTGCTGCGCCCATTTGCCGATGACCATCCATTCGGGAAAATGCAGCCACCCGAACAAGACCTCGTCGTTGTAGATCTTCCAGCCGCTGCCGATCATGATGATCATCGCGACGGCATTGGTCCAATGCATGATGCGCAACGGCAGCGGATGCAGGCGCCGCCGCCCTTGCGTGGCGTGCTGTGGCGTTTGGCTTGGTGTGAGGTTAAGCCCGGCGTGATCGGGAGAGACCGCGTCCGTGGATGCCATCTAGGATTCTCCCCGCGGTTTCGGCCTTTCCGACCGCTGTGATGGCGCGACGTTACGAGCGTCACCGCATCGAATCAATCTTGCATGACGCCAGCCGCGTAAACTTGCCGTGTGCTGTTGCCTTCGGGCGGGTAAACTTCCCGTGTTTGGTTTGCGGCAGTTTCGTCAAATTGGCGTGTCGAGGACTCAAGCACACGATTTTCGTGTCAAACTGCGAGCTGCCGAACGTCGGCAATGAAACTCGGATTATGAAATTCGAGCTGATAACGAGCACTGGCAAAGGGACCATCGATGAACTTGTTCGTCGCCTTTTCGTTGGCGGCCGTTTTGGAGAGCGCCGCGGTTCCCTTGTGGGGCTGCGACGGCGCTCCACCGATAACCGCCGCATCGGTTCAATTCGCCCAAGCTGATACGGCGGTGCGGCCGGCCGATGCGCCCAAGGTCGCCGATGCGACCGCGCAGGAAGAGTCCAACGAAGCGAGGTTCGAGAAGCGGTTTCCGCAAAATGTCCGCGTCGGCGACTTGATCGGCCTGCCGGTGCTCGATGATGACGACGTGACGCTCGGCCATGTCCAGGAGGTCGTTCGCGATCCCGAGGGCAAGACGAAGCTCATCGTCTCCTACAGCCGATGGTTCGGATGGTTCGGCCGCCCGGTGGCGGTGCCGATCGAGGCCGTCGCCATCCTCGCGCGGCAGATCGCTTCGGTCGAAATGCAGCCGCCGGAATATGCCAAGGCACCGACCTGGATGCCAGGCGCCGATCAGCGCCTTCCCGACAACGACACGATCCGGATTGCCCTCACCCGCCGGTGACCTTTCGTCACCGCCCTAGGTAGGGGCGCGCTGGTCCTGCTTACTCGGCCGCGGTCTGGCGGCCGGTGCCGTAGCGGCGTTCGATGTAATCGATCACGATGTTCTTGAAGTCGGCGGCGACGGTCGCGCCGCGCAACGTCATTGCCTTCTTGCCGTCGATGAAGACCGGCGCCGCCGGCTGCTCGCCGGTGCCGGGGAGCGAGATGCCGATGTCCGCGTGCTTCAACTCGCCGGGGCCGTTGACGATGCAGCCCATCACCGCGACGTTGAGGCTCTCGACCCCGGGGTAGCGCGTCTTCCATTCCGGCATCGACACCTGGATGAAGTCCTGGATCTCGCGGGCGAGTTCCTGGAACGTGGTCGAGGTGGTACGCCCGCAGCCCGGGCAGGCGGCAACCAGCGGCACGAACACCCGGAAGCCCATGGTCTGCAGGAGTTCCTGCGCGACCTTGACCTCGAGCGTGCGGTCGCCGCCAGGCTCAGGCGTGAGCGAAACGCGTACTGTGTCGCCGATGCCCTGCTGGAGCAGGATGCCCATGGCGGCAGACGACGCCACGATGCCTTTCGAGCCCATGCCGGCCTCGGTGAGGCCGAGATGGATGGCGTAGTCAGAACGCCGCGCAAGGTCGATGTAGACCGCGATCAGGTCCTGCACCGCGGACACTTTGGCGGACAGGATGATGCGCGAGCGCGGCATGCCCATTTGCTCGGCGCGCGCTGCCGACAGCAAGGCCGACTGCACCATCGCCTCGCGCGTCACCGCCCGCACGTCGGCGGGCTGCGGCAGCGTAGCGTTCTCGTCCATCAAATGGGTGAGCAACTCCTGATCGAGCGAGCCCCAGTTGGCGCCAATGCGCACCGGCTTTTCGTGCTTGAGCGCCATTTCGATGATGGCGCCGAACTGGCGGTCCTTCTTCTCCTTGAAGCCGACGTTACCGGGATTGATGCGGTACTTATCGAGCGCCTCGGCGCAGGCTGGATGGTCGGCGAGAAGCTTGTGGCCGATGTAGTGGAAGTCGCCGACGATCGGCGCCGTCACGCCCATCTTGAGCAGGCGCTCCTTGATATGGGGCACGGCAGCGGCGGCCTCATCGCGGTCGACGGTGATGCGCACCAGTTCAGAGCCGGCGCGTGCCAGCGCGGCCACCTGGCGAACGGTCGAATCGACATCGGCGGTATCGGTGTTGGTCATGGATTGGACCACCACCGGCGCCCCGCCTCCGACCGTGACATTGCCGACCTGGACCGGCACGGTCTTATGTCTCAGCAACGGCGCCGCGCTGTCGTTCATCGCAATTCCTCCAAACCCCGCTCACTCAGACATAAGCTAGGACAGTGACGGCAACAACACGTGGGACTAATTTCCGCAAGCTTCCGGAACCCGCTCTGTGCTTTTCGAGGCGCATTTTTTGCAGGTAGCGTAAATTGTTCCACGCCTTCCGCAGCCACAGAGCTGCACGTCATTGGGATCGTACATGAGACTGAAACTGCCCATCCGACTCTCGGTTGCCGGATTTACGGCGATTGCGTTGTTTTGCGTGGCCCTCGGCATCACCGCAGCCTCGGATGATCGAAAATATCCCGACTGGAAAGGCCAGTGGATCCGCACGCGCGTTCCGGGCGCGGTCGGCCAGCCGCCGCACGATCCCTCGAAGCCGCCCGGCCGCGGCCAACAGGCGCCGCTGACTGCCGAATATCAGGCGAAGTTCGAGGTCAACCTCGCCGACCAAGCCGCCGGCGGGCAGGGCACCTCGGCGACCTTTGCGTGCCTGCCCAACGGCATGCCGCGCGTCATGATCGCCTACGAGCCGATCGAGTTCGTGGTCACCCCGGACATCACCTACATCCTGCTCGACCATATCGAGCACAGCCGCCGCGTCTACACCGACGGACGCGATTGGCCGGACATGATCGAGCCGAGCTGGGTCGGCTATTCGATCGGAAGATGGGTCGATCGCGACGGCGATGGCCGTTACGACATGCTCGAAATCGAGAGCCGCGGCTTCAAGGGTCCGCGCGCTTATGATGCGAGCGGCTTGCCGCTTCATGAGGACAACGCCAGCATCTTCAAGGAGCGCATCTACCTCGACGATGCCAACCCCGACATCCTGCACGAGGAGATCACCACCATCGACCACGCGCTGACGCGGCCATGGACGGTCACGAGGAACTATCGGCGCAATCCATATCCGAAGGCGGTATGGCAGGAATGGATTTGCGGCGAAAACAACCCGCACGTGGTGATCGGCTCGGACAACTACTTTCTCAGCGCCGACGGCTTGCTGATGCCGGCGCGCAAGGACCAGCCGCCACCCGACCTCAGGTATTTCAAGCCGCGCAAGCAGTAGCGCGTGCCATCCGCGTCCACTTCGTAGGCCACCGACAGCGTCATTCCGGGGCGCCGCGCAGCGGCGAGCCTGGAATCCATAACCACGGCCGGGGAGTATAGATTCCGGGCTCGCCTTCGCTGCGCGACGGCGCCCCGGAATGACGGTGTTGAGGTGGGCACGCGCGGACGTGTGTCCGCGCTTTGCCCACCCTACGGTGAGACGCAGCCTATTTGCAGCCGTTCTGCACCTTGGCCAGCAGCGGGTTGAATTCCACCGCGGTCAGGTACGCGCCGAACTCGACGCCAGGATAGGCGGTGTTCTGAAACGACGTCACCGCGATCAGCAGATTGTTGGTAGCCGACTCGGTCGCGTCAAAATTCACGATCCAGGCCCCGCCACTGGTGCCGGACGTAAGGTCGGTGATCGGCTGCCAGTGCGCCACGAGGTTCGACAGCGACTCGCTCGGAAACATCGGGATCGAATCGGCGAAGAACACGATGCCGTGCGATTGCTGAACGATCTGGCCGTTGAGAATGTCGCCCGCGTAGCCCACCCTGGTGGCTGCAACCCACTTGCCCTTCCAGTCGAGATCGTAATGCATCACCCCGGTCTGGCTATTGCCGTCGACCAGGATCATCGCAAAGTCATGCTGAGCGGCGTTCCTGAGGGCGGCATCCTTCTGCGCCGGAGTCATGCTCGAGTAGTTCGAGGGGAAGACCCATCCCGGACTGGCGAGCGCACATTTCGTTTTGTAGGTGTGGGAGCCTTCGCCGTTCTGATACTGAAGGACAAAGTATTGCTTGGTCAGGTCATAGCCCTGGCCGGTCGGATCGTCGGGGAGGTCCTTGAGGCAATGACCGGCCGTGAGAACGACGTTCGGGGTAATGAACTGACCGGTGCATTGGACGTCGGCATTGGGATCCTTCTGCGTCGGGGTCAGATTGACCACCATTCCAACCCATTTGAGCGGAGCGAGGCTCGGATTTCCGGTGCTGCGTGTGCTGTTCGCCTGGGCAAGGCGCAGCATTGGCGGCGCAGATGGATCGGAGGTTTTGCCGAATGGCTTGCCGGACAGCACGGTCTTACCCTGCAGACCGTTTGAGAAGACGCTCTTGGGAATGATGCCGCCCGGTGGACCGATGCCTGCGGTCGGCGTGCCGACATCGATCGCATTTGCCCGTAGCGCGACCAGCGCCGCAACAGCCGCAAGACCTGCAATGGCGAAATAACTTCCGCGCATTCATAGCCCCCTGTTCATGGTCGACTAGGTATCAACAGATGAAAGAACGTTGGTGCGACGATAGCAGGGAGTTTCGGGGCGATGAAGGTGCAAAATCTCTGTTGAGTCCGTGACCGCGCGTGCTGGCGGTTGTCTCGCGAGGATACCCGCGACAGGTGCAACCTTCGACGCATGACTGGCTTGGTGTGGTGACGCAAAGCTGTGGCAGCTATATTGTCAGCTAGCCGGTAGCTTCGTTGAAGCTACCGAAACGGATCGTGGATTCTTAGGAGCCGCACATGAGGATGAAGGCGTGCATTGCCGCGCTCATTGCTTTGGCGTTTTTCGCGGCTCCGGCCTCTGCTCAGACGACGGCGAAATCCATCAAGGATCAGGTGGTCGGCGATTGGCAACTGGTGTCGATCGGCATCGCCGAGATGCAGCCTTATGGCACCAATCCGAACGGCATGATGTACGTCGGAGCCGACGGGCGCTTTTCGGTGATTGTGATCAGCGAAGGCAAGGCAAAGAACATTGCCTTCTTCGGGACCTACACGATCAACGAAGCTGACCGTTCGATGACGCTTCATGTGCTCGGCACCACGGCGGCGAATGCCAGCGGCGCCGATCACAAGCGTATCCTATCGTTCAATGGCGATCAGATGATCCAGAACACGATCTCGCCGACCGGCAGCAAAGGACCCGTTTCCATCGTTTGGAAACGGGTCAGTTGATCCGAATAATTTCGGCAGGCGCGCGCCCTATTTCGGGGCACGCTTGGCGAGGATGCGTTGCAGTGTGCGGCGATGCATGTTGAGACGCCGTGCCGTCTCCGAGACATTCCGCCCGCACAATTCGTAAATCCGCTGGATGTGCTCCCAGCGCACGCGATCGGCCGACATCGGATTGGCGGGGGGCTCTGCCTTGTGACCATCAATCGCCAACAGGGCCGCGGCCACATCGTCGGCATCGGCGGGCTTTGACATGTAGTCGACGGCGCCGAGCTTCACGGCGGTGACAGCCGTCGCGATATTGCCGTAGCCCGTAAGCACGATACCGCGCGCCTCGGGCCGCCGCTGCTTGAGGGCTGAAATCACGTCGAGGCCGCTACCATCGCCAAGTCGCATGTCGACGACGGCATACGCCGGCGCCGCCTTCTCGACCTGCGTTAACCCGTCGGCAACGGTCTCTGCAGTCGTTACGGTAAAACCGCGCCCTTCCATTGCGCGCGCCAGCCGCTGCAAGAACGACTTGTCGTCTTCGACGATGAGCAGGGTGCGTTCACCCGGAATCGCCGCGAGCATTTCCGTCATGTTTTTACGAGCCTCAATCTAAACCTGAAGCCGTCTCGAACAGTGACCGCTTCAGTACGCCAGGCCGCCCTCTTGGTAATTATAGGTATGGCGTCCTGATTCTTAGGCAAGAGGCTCGGCGGGCATTTTCTCCGCGGCCGGCAGCGCAAGCGGCGCCTCCATCTGCTTTTCCCAAATGCGCTGGCGCTCGAAATCAGCCCGTTTCCAACGCACTTTAACGATTGCACCGCGCTGCGGGAACTGTTTGTTTTCCAAGGAGATTTTAGCCCCAGCCCGAGCGAGTAAGGTTTTGGCGATAAAGAATCCCAAACCCAAGCCCGGCATTTCCGTGCCGCGCATGCGGCGGCCGCGGGAGCTCGTGACATAAGGCTCGCCCATGCGGTCGATGATTTCCGGCGGAAAGCCCGAGCCATCGTCGCGCACGACGACAATGACCTGATCGTTGGTCCACCTCGCCTCGACCTCGACCCGCTCACGCGCGAAATCGACGGCATTCTCCAGAATATTGCCCAGCCCATAGAGGACCGCCGGATTGCGCGCCCCGACCGGCTCGCTCGGATCGTCTTTGGCGATGGTGACGTCGATCGCGACGCCGGCATCGCGGTTCGGCGCCACCACTTCCTCGATCAGGGCGGATAGCTTCATCCGCTCGAACGGCTCGCCCGGCGCGGGCAACTCGGTCAGCTTGCCGAGGATCCCGCCGCAGCGCTGGGCCTGTTCGCGCAACAGACGGATGTCGTCGGCAAATCGCGACATCGGCTCGGTCCCGCGAGTACGCTCGAGCTCCTTCTCGATCTCGCGGGCGACGACGAGAATCGTCGACAGCGGCGTGCCGAGCTCGTGAGCGGCCGCAGCGGCGAGCCCATCGAGCTGAGACAGATAATGCTCCCGGGTGAGCACGAGTTCGGTCGCGGCCAACGCATCAGTGAGCTGGCGCGATTCCTCGATGATTTGCCATGCATAGATGCTGGTGTAGGCGATCGCGAGCATCAGCGAGAGCCAGACCCCGATCATGTAGAGCGGCGGCAATTCCAGCTGCTCTTCCTCCGGCCAGGGCAGCGGATAGTAGTAGCGCACCAGCACCGTCGCGCAGATGAACACCAGCGCGCCGAGGATCAGCGTCATACGTTTCGGGAGCGCCGCAGCCGAGATCAGCACCGGCGTCGCCAGCAGGAACGAGAACGGATTCTGCAGTCCCCCGGTCAGGTACAGGAGACCCGCAAGCTCGATAATATCGAGCGCCAGAAGCCACGCAGCCTGGTGCGGCTCCAGGCGCTGGTTTAGCCTGAACCGCATCCGCAGCGCGATGTTCGTGGCGGCGTAGGTCGCAATAACCCCGAGACAGGCCCAGAACGGCACTTCGAAATCGAAGCCGTCGTAGACGACGAGGACCGCCGCGGTTTGCCCGAGGACCGCGAGCCAACGCAGCCGCACCAGCGTGTCCAGGCGGACATGCCGCAGCGAGGGTGGTGTCGACTCGGCGAACACATCGGTCATGGCGTTGTTCCGGGACCGTTCATACGTTTCATTTGTCCTATATGGCGTCACTTTAGAGAGATTGATACCGGTCGCGCCCTGTGGACCCGGCCTTGCTTCGTGGCCCTGCCCGGGCCAAACCTGCCGCCCGTCCGCACAATCCGCAACGTCTAGGACGCTCAACGTTTGAACCCCATTGCCGCACCCACCGATGTTCCTGCGATTGCTGTGGATCGCCTGGTTAAGATTTACCAGCGCGGCCCGGCGGTCGACGGCATCAGTTTCTCGCTCGCGCGCGGCTCGGTCACCGCGCTACTCGGCGGCAACGGCGCCGGCAAAACGACGACGATCGCCATGATCATGGGGCTGCTGACGCCGACCTCCGGTACCGTGCGGGTGCTCGGCGCGGAGATGCCGCGCCAGCGCTACCACGTGCTGCATCGCATGAACTTCGAAAGCCCGTACGTCGAAATGCCGATGCGCTTGACGGTGCGCCAGAACCTCACGGTCTTCGGCCGCCTCTATGGCGTGCTCGATCTCGCCGGGCGCATCGCCGACCTCGCGCAACAACTTGATCTCGAGGAACTGCTCGACCGTCCGACCGGCAAGCTGTCGTCCGGACAAAAGACGCGGGTCTCGCTCGCCAAAGCGCTAATCAACAGTCCCGACGTGCTGCTGCTCGATGAACCGACCGCGTCGCTTGATCCCGACACTGCCGATTGGGTGCGGTCGTGTCTCGAGCGCTACCGCGCCGCGCACCAAGCCACGATCCTGCTTGCCTCGCACAACATGGGCGAGGTGGAGCGCCTGTGCGAACGTGTGATCATCCTGAAAAAGGGCCGGATCGAGGATGACGGTGCGCCGGCCGATCTGCTCTCCCGCTACGGCCGCGAAACACTCGAAGAGGTGTTTCTCGACGTGGCGCGCGGCCGCCTTCGCGAGGCCGCGCAATGACGGTCCGCGGCGATCTCGTGCCCGAGCGCAGCATCGGTCAGCGCGTCGAATATGGCATTTCGTGGCGCCGCATCGCCGCAATGGTCGCGCGCTACTGGTACCTGTTGCGGTCGTCGTGGCCGCGACTTCTCGAACTCATCTATTGGCCGGCCGTGCAGATGCTGATGTGGGGCTTCCTGCAAATGTATATCGGCCAGAATGCCGGCTACTTCGCGCGGGCCACTGGCACTTTCATCGGCGCGGTGCTCCTGTGGGACATCCTGTTCCGCGGTCAGCTCGGCTTTTCGGTGTCGTTTTTGGAGGAGATGTGGTCGCGCAATCTCGCGAACCTGATGATGAGCCCGCTCAAGCCAATCGAGTTCGTCGCCGCCATGATGGTGATGAGCCTCGTGCGGCTCGCCATCGGCATGGTGCCGGTGTCGCTCCTTGCGATCGGATTCTTCGGCTTTAACCTTTACGGCCTTGGTCTGGCGCTCGCGGCCTTCTTTGCCAATCTTCTGCTGACGAGCTGGGCCGTCGGCATCCTCGTATCGGGGGTCGTGATGCGCAACGGCCTTGGCGCGGAAAATCTCGCCTGGACGATCATGTTTCTGTTGATGCCGTTGACCTGCGTCTACTATCCGGTGGCCGTGTTGCCGCAGTGGCTTCAGGTCATCGCGTGGTTGCTGCCGCCGACCTACGTTTTCGAAGGCATGCGAGCGCTTCTGATCGACCATGTATTTCGTGCCGATTTGATGCTGCAGTCGCTAGGAATGAATGTCATCGCCTTTACCGCCGGCGTCATCGGCTTTTCATTGCTTCTGCGATCCTCGCGCCGCAACGGATCGCTGATGCAGACCGGCGAATGATATGAGCCGGCGCCGCGTGCAATCAGCCGTTTTCGGTCGAAAACACCCTGCAGGGCTTCAGCATCGAATCCAGTAGATTGTTCCGTCGCGACCCTTGCTTTCTTGCGCAATCTGCCGCCACAACCGCGCGGGGATGTGGCGAACCTTCGCGTTGACGGGAATGTGAAAAATACCCATCTGTTGCAGTGCAAAAGACCGCGAAGATCATAGGGGTAACGCGAAATGGCAATCGGCGAATTCGGCGGCGCACCTAAGCTCCCGGGAGCGGGTGGACTGTTGTCCGCGGCGCCGATGTATTGGCTCTACGAGATAAACCACGCCGCGCTCAATCCGTCGCGCGCCGTTGCCGACGCAACCCGTCTCTTCTTCAAGAATCCGCTCAACCCGCTGTCCATGACCACCTTCGGCAAATCGGTGGCGGCGGCATGCGAAGTGTTCGAGCGCTCGACCCGGCGCTACAGCAAGCCGGAATGGCGCATTACGTCGACGCTGGTCGGCGGCGTGCGCGTTCCTGTGCATGTCAACACCGTCTGGACGCGCCCTTTCGGTCGCCTGCTGCATTTCGAGCGCGCCTTCGAGCACCCGCCGCTGCGGCCGCAGCCGCGCATGCTCATCGTGGCGCCGTTGTCGGGACACTACGCCACTCTCCTTCGCGGCACGGTCGAGGCGTTCCTACCCAATCACGACGTCTACATCACGGATTGGGCCGATGCTCGCATGGTCCCGCTCACCGAGGGGACGTTCGACCTCGACGACTACATCGACTACGTCATTTCGATGCTGCATTTCCTCGGCGGCGACGTGCATGTGGTCGCTGTCTGCCAGCCTTCGGTTCCGGTGATCGCTGCGGTCGCGCGCATGGAAGCCGTCGATGATCCTTACGTGCCACGCTCCATGGTGTTGATGGGCGGCCCGATCGATACCCGCGTCAATCCGACGGGAGTGAATGCCCTTGCGGAAATGCGTGGGGTGAACTGGTTCCGGCGCAACGTCATCACCAAGGTGCCGTTTCCGCACCCCGGCGTGATGCGCGACGTCTATCCGGGCTTCCTGCAATTGCACGGCTTCGTCAGCATGAATCTCGATCGTCACATCGAGGCGCATCGCAATCTGTTCCATCACCTCGTCCAGGGGGATGGCGATTCGGCGCAGAAGCACCGCGAGTTCTATGATGAATACCTTGCTGTGATGGATTTAGCTGCGGAGTATTATTTGCAGACCGTCGAAACGGTGTTCGTGCGGCATGCCTTGCCGAAAGGCGAGATGCACCATCGCGATGAGCGTGTCGATCCGGGAAAGATCCGGCGCGTCGCGCTGATGACCGTGGAGGGGGAGCACGACGACATTTCCGGCGTCGGCCAGACCGAGGCGGCGCAACGACTCGTTGTCAATCTTCCCGATGAACTAAAGACCCACTGGCTGCAGCCAGGCGTCGGGCACTACGGCGTCTTCAACGGCTCGCGGTTTCGCGCGGAGATCGCGCCGCGAATCGGCGATTTCATCCTGTCCCACGACTTTCGCCACACCGGCTACAACACCGCGCGGAAGTCACCGGCCGTTCCAGCGGGGTCCGGGGTTGCCGTTGGTCCGGAATTGGCTGTCGAACCAGTCGGCATTGGTGTGATTCCGGATTCAGATTAGAAAACCCAATGGAATTCGCGGTTTCCTCATTCGATTCACTTTGTCGCCTCTAAATATCTGATCGCATTCATCTAATTTCTCTCCGGCGCAGATTGATTCGCGCGCGATAAAGTGAATCTGATTTCATCGCGAATCGCCGCTACATCTAGCGCTTGGCGGTAGTTACCTCGCAATTCTTTGCGGTTTTCGGCTGCAAAAAGAATGTCCGTTGCGATCCCGGCAGATATGTCACTATCGGATCGACCGGCTCCCTCGCATGCCTTCGGACTCGTGATGTCGTCTCGCGCGCTGCTGTATCGCCGTCCCGCCGAACCGCAGGCGCTGGAAGTCATCTGCGATGGCGCGATTCATCTCGTGCGACTGCGACGGCATCGGCAGGCGCGCCGATATACCTTGCGCGTGATCGCCGTGACGCGCGAAGCGGTCCTCACCATTCCTCCGCGAGGCAGCCTCCGCGAGGCGCGCGAATTTGCCGAGAAACATGGCGCATGGATCGCGGCGCGCCTCGGCAGACTTCCCAAAGCGGCCCCGTTCGTCCACGGCACCGAGTTTCCACTGCGGGGCTTCTCCCACCGGATCGTTCACCGTCGCAGCGTCCGCGGCACCGTATGGACCGAGAGCGACCGTGACGGCACGCGACTCCTGAGCGTCGCCGGCGGCACGGAGCACGTTGCGCGGCGGGTCTCCGATTTCCTCAAGCGCGAGGCGCGGCGCGATCTTGAGAACGCAGTCGCTCGTTACGCTGAGCGCCTCGACGTGACCGTACGGCGCATTTCGGTGCGCGACCAGGCAAGCCGCTGGGGCTCATGTTCGACAACGGGCGTGCTGTCGTTTTCGTGGCGGCTCGTGCTGGCGCCGCGTTATGTGCTCGACTATCTCGCGGCCCACGAGGTCGCCCACCTCATCGAGATGAACCACTCGCCGCGGTTCTGGCGCCTGCTTCACCGGATTTGTCCGGACATGGAGCGCGCCAAGATTTGGCTCGATGTCCACGGCACTGATCTGCATCGCTACGGCGTCGAGCCGGACGGTTTCGGCATCATGAAACGTGGACGGCAGTCGTTCTTCGCCGACCCGGCGTAATGGCAAACTCGCCTTCGTGATGGTACGTCCCGGGTCCTTGGCGCTCACTGCGCTGCTCGCGCTCTTTACCGCCATCGGTCCGGTATCGATCGACCTCTACGTCCCTGCCCTGCCCGAGGTTGGTCTCGCGCTCAACGCATCCGACGCCGCCGTTCAGCTCACGATCTCGATGTTTCTCATCGGATTTGCCAGCGGCCAGCTTGTCCATGGCCCGGCATCGGATCGGTTCGGACGCAGGCCCGTGCTGATGGTGGCGCTCGCCATCTTCTGCCTCGGGGCTCTCATCTGCACCGTGGCGCCCTCGATCGGCATCTTGATTGCGGCGCGCTTCGTCCAAGGTTTCGGCGCTTCGGGAGCAATCACCCTCTCTCGCGCCGTGATCCGCGACCTTTACGATGGGTCGCGGGCCGCACGCGAGCTTTCGCTGATGGCCATGATCATGGGCTTGGCTCCCATTGTAGGACCGCTCATCGGCGGCGGCTTGCAGAGCGTGTTCGGGTGGCGCGCCGATTTCGTTTTCATCCTCGTCGCAGGAACCATCGCCGCCGCAATGGCCTTTCTGCTGCTGCCGGAAACCCGACGCCGTGACTCCGCAGCGCCGCACCGACCGGCCGACGTGTTGGCAAGTTTCGCGACCGTCGCCCGCCACCGCGTCTTCTTCGTCAACATTGCGTTGGCCTCGCTCAGCTTCGCCGGTCTCTTCGCCTGGATCTCCGGCTCGCCGTTCGTGTTGCAGCATCTCTATGGCCAATCGCCTTTGGCCTACAGCGGATCATTCGCGCTGTCGGCTTGCGGCTTCATCACCGGCACGTCGATCGCGGTCCGCATCGTCGAGCGTGTCGGGCTCGACCGCACCATGGGCATTGGCGCCACGCTCCTCGCCATCGCCGGACTGCTGCTCGTCCTCGCGGCTGCGGCATTGCCTCGGATCGGACTGAGCCTGGTGCTGCCGGTCGCGCTCTATCTCGCCGGCATGGGCATGGTGATGCCGCAGGCCTTTGCGGCGTCGTTGCAACCCTTCCCGGAGCGCGCCGGCGTCGCCTCATCGCTCGGCGGCGTCACGCAGCAGACGGCGGCCGCGGCGACCGGCATCTTCGTTGGTCACATGCTCGGCGCGTCCGCTTGGCCGCTGGTCATTCCGATCGCCGTCGCCGGCTGGCTGACGCTCGCGGTGTGGTGGCTCAGCCGCGACACGCGGCGCAAAGGCTGATGATTCGTTCATATCAGGCCCCTATGATCGCACTCGATTGATAAGCCGCAATCGTCGCCGCTTCTTTGCTGTGACAAATATCAGCCGCGGCCCGAACCACATTTCATGTGACGGCCAACACGTTCCCCGAGCGCGCATCCTTCGACCAATTGAGCGAAGTGGCATTCGCCTCTTCCTTTTGAAAAAGGATCACGATCATGAACACCAAGGTCACGCGCAAAGCTATCTTCGCCGCTGCGACGCTCGCGAGCCTCGCCACGGCAGCCCTCGTTCCGACCAGCGCTTCGGCGTTTGGGCATGGCGGCCACGGTGGCTTCCATGGTGGACACGGTGGCTTTCACCATGGCTTCGGCCATCACTTCGGGCACCGTTACGGTTTCGGCCACCACTTCGGCTACGGCTGGCACCGATACCCGAGCTACAGCTGGCGGTACCGTTGGTGGCCCCGCTACGGCTACGGCTACAACACCTACAGCTACAACGACTGCGACTACAACGACTGCGACAGCTACGGCTACAACAGCTACGGCTATCGCCACTTCGGCTACCACCACTTCGGCCATCGCTTCGGCTTCAACCGGTTCGGCCACGGCTTCGGCCACCACGGTTTCGGCCACCGCGGTTAACTCTCCTGCCAGATGGGCCACAAACCCGCCATTGCTGCCCCGCCCCGGCGACGATCCATTCGATCGCCGGGGCCTTTTATTGTTTGCAATCGTCGATTTGACCCGGGCTCGATGCGGGCTTATCGCCGCGAGAACAGGCGATCGAGGAACCAGCCGTCGATGGTGCCCGCTTCGGGCCGTACCGGCTCGCGACCGCGGCCGCCGCCGATATTGGCCGGCGGCGTTGGAGCCGATGAGGCGACCGGCTGCGTTGGCGCTGATGAGGCGACCGGCTGCATCGGTGCTGGTAACAAACCGCCGGCTTGTATCAGCGCCGCAATGCCGGAACTGGCGACCGCCATGCCTCCTCCGGGCAGGTCGCTCGGCGTCTTGCCACGATGGGCCGCCTTCATGAACTGGCTCCAGATGTCGACCGGCAGGCTCCCCCCGGTGGTTTTGCGCGTCGGCGTATTGTCATCATTGCCGAGCCAGACACCGGTGACGAACTGGCTCGTGTAGCCGATGAACCATGCATCGCGGAAATCCTGGCTCGTGCCGGTCTTGCCCGCCGCCGTCCAGCCGGGCAGATCCGCTTTGTGGGCGGTGCCCGATGCGACCGTCTCGTGCATCATGGTGTTCATCATGCCGACGTAGCGCAGGTCGATGACGCGGCCGAGCGTGGTCTCATTGCGCGCAAACAGCACCTTGCCGCCATGGGCAACGCGCACCCGTTCGACCACCCGCGGGATCACCGCGATGCCGCCGTTCGCGAACGGCGTATACGCAGAGACGAGTTCCAGGACCGACACCTCGGAAGTGCCGAGCGCGATCGACGCGTTGGTCTCGAGCTTCGACGAAATGCCGAGCCTGTGAGCGGTGCGTACGACGGCGGTCGGCCCGAACTCGAGAGCGAGCCGCACCGACACCGAATTGAGCGAATTTGAGAGCGCGCGCGTCAGGGTCACCGGACCCTGGTATTCGTGATTGAAGTTCTCCGGCCGCCAGCCCTTCATCTCGACGGGCTTGTCGTCCCTCACGGAGTCAGGCGTGAGCCCGTGCTCCAGCGCAGTCAGGTACACGAACGGCTTGAACGCCGAGCCCGGCTGACGTTTCGCCACCACGGCGCGGTTGAACTGGTTCTCCGCGTAGTTGCGACCACCGACGAGCGCGCGCACCGCACCATCGGGCGTCATCGCGACGAGAGCGCCCTGCGTGACACCGGCCTTCTCGCCCTTTTGCGTCAACTGGTCGATCAGCGCCTTTTCGGCGGCGGCCTGCAGCGACGCATCGATCGTGGTGGAGACGATGATGTCCTCATCGACCCGCCCGATCAGCTCGTTGAGCACATCCATCACCCAATCGGCGACGTAGTTGGACGAGCCGCCGGCGCTCGGCTTGATCACCGCCGGCGCTGCTGTCATCGCGGTCTTGGCGGCCGCGTCGGAAATGAGACCTGCGTCCGACATGGTGGCGAGCACGATCTGTGAGCGGCGTTCGGCCGCCTCGTAGTTGCGCGTCGGCGACAGCTTCGAGGGAGATTTGACGAGACCCGCGAGCAGCGCCGCCTCGGCGAGCGTGACGTGGCGAGCCGACTTGCCGAAATAGCGCTGCGCCGCCGCCTCGACGCCGTAGGCGCCCGCGCCGAAATAGACGCGATTGAGGTAGAGCTCGAGAATCTCGTTCTTGGTGAATTTGTGTTCCAGCCACACTGCCAGCACCACCTCTTCCAACTTGCGCATCAGATGGCGCTCGGGCGTCAGGAACAGGTTCTTCGCAAGCTGCTGGGTAATGGTCGATCCGCCCTGTGAAATGCCGCGATGGAGCACGTTTGCGAGCACCGCGCGGATCAGACCAACCGGGTCGATGCCGTGATGGGAGTAGAACCGCCGATCCTCGACGGCGATGAAGGCATTCGGCAGGTGCGCCGGCATCTCCTTGAGGGGGATCGCCGCGCCGCCCATCTCGCCGCGGGTCGCGAAGATGCGGCCGTCCGCGGCATCGATCTGAACGGCCGGCGGGCGCTTGGGGATCTCGAGCGACTGGATCGGCGGCAAGTGGAGCGCGACCCAGCCGAACAGCCCAATCAGTCCGATGACCCCCCAGACGCTCAGTACCGCGCCCCAATAGATGAGGCGGCCGAGGCCGGAGCCCTTGCGGCTCGCACTGCGTCGGCCGCTGCGCTTGCTGGCGGGTTTCACGGTGGCGCGACGCGGCGGTTCCGGCGGCTCATCGACAAGCGCTTCTTCGGCCGCTTCCTTGGGCTTGCGCCGCCGCGTCGAGGCAGGCCCCGCCGTACGGTCATCGGGGGTGAGCCGGACATTGAGCGCGGACGCACCTTGCGATGACGTGTCGCGGCGTTTCCCCACGCGTGCTCCCCTTGATGCCCGGCATGCCCGGCAAGGCGGCTCCCCAGGGATGCCGGACGGCGCGGACTCTAGGCAGGCCTGCTTAAGAAATTCGGAATCGCCCTAAAAGCCGCCGGCTTATCCGGTGGCCGGCGATGCACAAAGCCCTGTCAAATCGTCGCCGACGGCGCATGCAAATTCGCCTTGCTCCCCCTCTGTCCGGCCGTTACGTTTTTTGGTCTGCCTCGAACATCGATGGAGCCCAGTTCGCGCCGTGACGTATGACCAACTGGTCCACACCGTGCTCGGCGGCCTTGCGATCGGCTGCATCTACAGCCTCATCGCTCTCGGCATCTCGATGATCATCCGCGCGACCGACATCCTCAATTTCGCCCAGGGCGAAATGATGATGATCGGCGCGATGGCCGGGCTCACGGCCTACTGGCTCTACGCTATGCCGTTCGCGCTCGTGCTGCTGTTCGGGATGATCGGCGGCGGCGTTATCTCGGCGCTGATCGAACTCGTGGCCTACCGCACCATGCGCCGGCGCGGCGTTCCGCTCCTCAACATCATCATCGCGACACTTGGCGTTTCCATCACCATGCAGAACGGGGTCCGTGCCATCTGGGGCTCGGAGCCGCTCGGCTATCCGCCACTGTTCTCGTCTACCGGCATCAAGCTCGGCGACTTCGTCGTCTCGCCGCAGCTGTTGTGGATCGTGGTGCTCAGCGTTTTGATCATGGGTGCGCTGATGCTGTTCTTCCGCTTCACGCGGACCGGTCTTGCGATGCAGGCGGCGGCGCAGGACCCCGATGCAGCGCGGCTGATGGGCATCAGCGTCGAACGCGCAACCACGCTCACCTTCACCGTATCCGGCATGATGGCGGGCGCCGCCGGCGTGCTGCTCGGCTCGCTGTTCTTCGCGTCGTTCAACATGGGCTTCACCACCGGGATCAAGGCGTTCGTTGCCGCAACCCTCGGCGGGCTCGGCAGCGTCATTGGCGCGATGGTCGGCGGCCTGCTGTACGGCTTGATCGAGACTTTCGCCGGCATGGTGATCTCGACCTCGTACAAGGATGCGATCGGCATGGTGGTGCTGATCGCCATTCTGCTGTTCATGCCCATGGGTCTGTTCGGCCGCGCCGGCCGGCAAGTATGAGACGCGAGATGACGAATCCGCTCGTCCTGCGCCTCGGTTTGCTCGTCATCCTTGCGCTGGTGCCGGCCGTCCAAAGCAATCAATATTGGCTGCACGTCTTCAGCATCGCGCTGATCAGCGTCATCCTTGCGCTCGGATTGCAGTTGCTGCTCGGCATGGCCGGGCTGCTCTCGCTCGGACAGGGCGCGTTCTTTGGCATCGGAGCGTATGCCGCCGCCATCCTTGCAGCATCCTATGGACTGCCCTTCCTGCTTGCGGTTGCGGCCGGCGGCGTGGTTGCCGCGGCCGCGAGCCTCCTGCTGGTGCCGATCGTCCGGCTGAAGGGCCCGAGCCTTGCGGTCGCGACCCTCGGATTCAGCATCATCGTGCACCTCGTCATCCTCAACGAGGATTCGCTCACCGGCGGCAGCATCGGCATGATGGATATTCCGAAACCGTCGCTGTTCGGGTTCAACGTCGGCTCCGAGTTCGCCTACTACTACGTTTGCCTCGTGTTCGCCGGCCTCATCTATTGGGTGATGGAGCGGCTGACGACGTCGCGGTTCGGACGTGCGCTGATGGCGATGTCGCAGGACGAAGAGGCAGCGCGCGCGAGCGGCATCCCGGTGACGCTTTACAAGAGCAAATGCTTTCTCGTCGCAGCGTTCACGGCCGGCATGGCAGGCGCGCTGTTCGCCTATCACACCCGCTACCTGAGCCCGAACGATTTCACCTTTCAGCGCTCGATCGATATCCTCATCATGGTGGTGGTCGGCGGGCTCGGCAGCCTGCCCGGCGCGGCGCTCGGCGCGGCCATCGTGGTGCTGACCCCGGAATTTTTGCGCTCGTCCGGCGAGCTGCGGCTTATCCTGTTCGGTCTCCTCGTCATCGTCCTCGCGGGCCTCGGCAATCGCGGTCTCGTTGGGCTGATCTCGGCGGTCGCGGCGAAGCTCGGCACCATTCGTCGCGCTCCGCACGCGCCCGCTGCTCCACTACCGGCCGAGGAGCATTGAAATGACGGCCCTCCTCGAAACCACTGCCCTGTCGCGTCGGTTCGGCGGCCTCATTGCCATCGACGGTGTCGATCTCTCGGTTATGCCCGGTACGGTACACGGGCTGATCGGCCCGAACGGCGCGGGCAAGACCACCCTTCTCAATCTCATCTCCGGTCATCTTTCCTCCTCGTCCGGCAGCAGCATCGCCTTCGAAGGCTGCGACATCACCCGCGCCGCGCCGGAGCATCGTGCCGCGCTCGGCATTCGGCGCACGTTCCAGAATCTCAAGCTGTTTCGCGAGATGACGGCGCTCGAAAACGCGATGGTCGGCCTGCATACCGAAACCTGCGCCGACGTTTTCCATGCGCTGCTGCGCACTTCGTTTCAACGGCGCGAGGAAGCCTCGATCGTCGCGCGCGCCCGCGAGGCGCTCGACTTCGTCGGCCTGCTCGCGATTGCGGACCAGCCCGCCGGCAGCCTGCCCTATGGTCATCAGCGTCTGCTGGAGATCGCCCGCGCCTGCGTCGCGAAGCCGAAGCTGGTGCTGCTCGATGAGCCGGCCGCGGGCCTCAACGGCACGGAGAGCCGGCGTCTCGTCGACGTCATCCGCCGCATCAAGGCGACCGGCATCACGATCATCCTGGTGGAGCATCACATGGACGTGGTGATGCCGACCTGCGACTACATCACGGTCCTTGATTACGGCCGCAAGCTCGCCGACGGCGCGCCGGCCGATATCAAGCGTCGCCCGGAAGTCGTGCGCGCTTATCTCGGCAAGGGCTTCGAGCGTTCGACGAAACGGCGAGACGCGCCACAGGAGGCTGCCCGTGCTGCGTCTTAACGGCGTCTGCGCAGCTTATGGTCCCGTGGCCGCACTGCGCGGCATCGACCTCGATATCGCCGCCGGCGAAGTGGTCGCGCTGATCGGCTCGAATGGTGCCGGCAAGTCGACCACGCTCAAGGCGATATCGGGGCTGATCCAACCGACCGAAGGCGACATCGCGTTCCTCGATCAACCAATCACCGGCCTCCGCCCGGAAGAGATCGTCGCGCGCGGCATCGTCCAGGTGCCGGAAGGACGTCGTATCTTTCCGCGGCTGACCGTCGAACAGAATTTGCGCGTCGGCGCACACTCGCCGCGCGCCCATGGCAGGGAAAAGATCATCCGCGAGGAAGTCTACGCGCTGTTTCCGCGGCTCTATGAGCGGCGTCGCCAGGCTGGAGGCTCGCTCAGCGGCGGCGAGCAGCAGATGCTGGCGTTCGGGCGCGCGATGATGGCGAACCCGCTGCTGCTCCTTCTCGATGAACCGTCACTCGGGCTCGCCCCCATTCTGGTCGAGGAAGTGGCAAAGGCGATCCGCCATTTCCAGACGTCGGGTGTGACGATCCTGCTGGTCGAGCAGAATGCCGAATTGGCGCTCCAGCTTGCCGCGCGCGGCTATGTCATGGAGAGTGGGCGGATCGTATTGTCGGGCACGAGTGCGAGCCTCCTCGATAATCCGCAGGTATGGGCAAGCTATCTCGGCCAGGAAGAATGGGAATTCGAAGGCTCGCATCCCGCCGACGAAGTTCAGGCCGGTACCGCTCCATGATCACTTAATCCCCACCAGGAGACCTGACCCATGCGTATTCCCCCAAGCCTCTACGCGGCGACGCTGACGGCAGCCGTGGTGCTCGCCGGCGGCCTTGCGCCGGCCTCCGCCCAGACCCTCAAGATCGGATTTTTCTCGCCGCTTAGCGGCGACGCCGCCGCGACCGGCCAGAGCGGCAAGGACGGAGTCGAGCTTGCTATCAAGGACAAGAACGAGGCCGGCGGCATTCGCGGCAAGAAGATCGAGGGCATCTATGCCGACGATGGCGGCAAGCCCGAGGAAGCGGTCAATGTCGCCAAGCGGCTGATCTCGCGGGACGAGGCCCTGATCACCATCGGCAGCATCACGAGCCCTGCGAGCCTTGCCGCGGCGCAGGTGAGCCGCCAGTCCGAAGTGCCGCAGATCGTTATCTCGGGCACCGCCCAGCGCATCACAACGCAGGGCAACAAATGGGTGTTCCGGTCGTGCGTGCCTGACACCAAGCTCGTCGGTGATCTCGTCGACTTTATCCACGAGAAATTTCCGAAGCTGAAGAAATTCGCGTTCCTCTACGTCAACGACGATTTTGGCCGCGGCGGCATCGAGGCATTCAAGGGGGCCGGCCAGAAGTACGGCTTCGAAATCGTGGCCGACGAGCGCTATACGCGGGGCGACATCGATTTCACCGCGCAGCTCGGCCGGATCAAGGCGAGCCCGGCCCAGGCGGTCGTCGAATGGTCGCGCTACGCCGAAGGCGCGCTGATCGCCAAGCAATATGCGCAGACCGGCATGAACCTCACGCGCTTCGGCTCGGACGGTTTCGCCTCGCCGAAATATATCGAACTCGGCGGCCCGGCGGTGAACGGCGTCTACTACACCTCGCACTTCAGCGTCGCGACCAGCGAGAACATTCCCGCCGCCCGCGCCTTCACCGAAAAGTACAAGAAGATGTTCGGCAAGGTGCCGGACGCCTATGCCGCGGAAGGCTATGACGCCGCGGTGCTCGCCATGCTGGCGATCGAAAAGGCCGGCAACGAGGATCGCGGCGCGATCCGCGATGCGCTGTCCAAATCATCGATCGAAAGCGTGCGCGGTCCGTTCAGGTTCGACGACAAGGGCGATCCGCTGCTCGTCACCCACGTCGTCAAGATCGTCGACGGCAAGGAAACCAACGCGCGCGACCTGCCGGTGCAGGAGTGATCGGCTGAAGGCGTCAAGAGGTAAAGCGCCGGAGGGTCAGCGCACGGCGATGAGATCGATCTCGACCAGCGCATCCTTGACGAGGAGGCCGCTGGTGCCGACCGTGGTGCGCGGCGGCGGCGTGCGGAAATGCGCTTTCCAGACCTCGTCCATGGCAGCGAAATTGTTGAGGTCGGTGAGGAAGACCTGCGCCTTCACCACCTTATCAAGGCTGCTGCCGGCGGCTTTCAGCGTTCCGGCGAGATTCTTCAGGATGTACGCCGCCTGCAGCTTGATGTCCGAGCCATAGAACGGGAAGTTCGGATGCTTGCGCGCTTCGGTCGGCACGCCGGTGTGGTAGTCGGACGCGATCTGGCCGGCCGGGAAGACATAATCGCCGAGAACGTAAGCCTCCGAATAATTGGCGATCGGCTTCGGCCCCGCTGAGGTCACGACTTGGTGGGCGAGGCCCGCGCGCGGCACATAGGCGACGAGATCGATCTCGACCAGCGTATCCTTGACGAGAAGCCCGGTGGTGCCGACGGTCGTGCGCGGCGGCGGCACCTTGAAATAACGCCTCCACACCTCGTCGAAAGCAGCAAAATCATTGAGGTCGGTGAGAAACACCTGCGCCTTCACCACGTGATCAAGCGATGAGCCCGCCGCAGCAAAGGTTCGCTGCAGGTTCTTGAGGATGAATTCGGTCTGGAGCGCGATATCGGAGCCGTAAAACGGGAAGTTCGCGTGCTTGCGAGCTTCCGGCGGAACTCCCGTCTTGAAGTCGCTCGCGAGCTGGCCGGCCGCGTAGATGAGGTCGCCGACGCGGACTGCTTCGGAATAGTTGGCGAGCGGCTTCGGATTGTCGGACACGATCACGCGATGCGTGACGTCGGCGCCGGGCACGTGACCGATGAGATCGATCTCGATCAGCGTGTCCTTGACGAGAAGGCCGGTGGTGCCGACCGTCGTACGCGGCGGGGGCACCTTGAAGTACTCGCGCCAGACTTCGTCGAAGGCCGCGAAGTTGTTGAGGTCGGTGAGAAACACCTGCGCCTTCACCACGTGATCGAGCGAGGAGCCGGCCGCCGCGAAGGTGCGCGCCAAATTCTTGAGAATGAAATGGCTCTGGAGCTTGATGTCGGAACCGTAGAACGGAAAATCCGGATGCTTGCGCGCTTCGGCCGGCACGCCGGTCTTGAAGTCGCTCGCAAGCTGGCCGGCTGCGAACACGAGCGGGCCGCCACGCATGGCTTCCGAATAATTGGCGAGCGGTCGCGGGATATCCGAGGTGATCGTTTCGATTGTGATCACGATGCTTCTCCCCAATCGGTGTGTCGCTGCGCTCAGGCCCCGGCACGAGGTCGCACGGCCACTAAACTAACGCGCATCGGTCTTCCACGGAATGACCACCCGTTCGACCTCCTGGAACAGCACGGCGGTGATCAGGCCCAGAATGCCGATCACGACGATACCGACGAACATGTAGTCGACCTGGAGTAGCTCCCACGAGTTCCAGATCAGGTAACCGATGCCGGTCTTGGAGGCGACGAACTCCGCCGCGACCAACACTACGAAGGATACCGCAAGCGCGATCTTGAGGCCGGCGAAGATCAGCGGCAGCGCCCCGAAAAACACCACGCGGCTGAACATGACATAACTCGAGGCACCGAAATTCTTCGCCACATCCCAGTAGATGGGCTCGATGTTGGCGGCGCCGGCGTAAGTGTTGACGATCACCGGAAAGAACACCGCGGTCGCCACCAGCGCAATCTTCGACGCATCGCCGAACCCAAACGCGAGCAGTAGCAGCGGCATCAGCGCGACCTTGGGGATCGGCATCAGCGCCGCGATCAGCGGATCAAAGAAGATGCGCACCGGCCGGAACATCGCCATCAGAAGCCCGATCGCGATCGCAGGCACCGCGCCGATGACGAAGCCGGCAAACACCCGCCACAGCGTCGCGGCGGTGTGCAGCTCGAGGTCGCCGTTCAGCATGAGCTCCCAGAACCGCACCGCGATGTCGGTCGGCGCCGGCACGAAGCGCCGGTCGCCGAACCCGAGTTCGAGGAGGAGCTGCCACACCACGAGCAACCCGAGCGGCGAGATCAGGTAGAGCGCCCGCTCCTGCCATTTCGACGCCGTGTCGCTCATCGTTCCATCTCCTCCCGGGCGCGGGTTACTTCGTCTTCCAGAATGCGCCAGATCGCGAGCTTGAGGGCGCCGAACTCCGCGCTCGCCGACAGCTCCATCACGTCGCGCGGATGGCGGAACGGAATGTCGATGATCTTCTTGATGCGACCGGGCTGCGCCGTCATCACCACCGTGCGGTCGCCGAGCAGCAGCGCCTCGTCGATCGAATGGGTGATGTAGACCACGGTCTTGCCGGTCTCTTCCCAGATGCGCACCAGCTCGCCTTGGAGAATGGTGCGGTTCTGCGCGTCGAGTGCCGCGAACGGCTCATCCATCAGCAGCATGCCGGGATCGGTGACGAAGGCGCGCGCGATGGCGCCGCGCTGGCGCATGCCACCGGAGAGCTGGTGCGGATAATGGCGGCGGAACTTGGTGAGGCCGACAAGGCGCAGCGCCGCGTCAACGCGATCCCGCGACTCGGCGCGCGCAACGCCGCGCGTCATTAGGCCGAAGCCGACATTGTCCTCGACATTCATCCAGGGAAAGAGGCCGCTCTCCTGGAACACCATGGCATTTACAACCGGCCAGGCCCCGGCAGCGATATCGATGCGGCCGCCGCTCGCTGTGTCGAGGCCCGCGAGAATGCGCAGCAGTGTCGACTTGCCGCAACCGGAGGGACCGACGATGCAAACGAACTCGCCGGGCGCAATCGCAAGATCGATTCCGTCAAGCGCGACCACCCGGCCGGGACCGCTCGAGTACTCCTTGCGCAAGTTCGCGATCGTAACCGCCGCCCCGCACCTTTCCGCCACCATCATCCAGCGTTCCTCGCCCTCACTCATGCACACCGGGGCGCCTCTGCCTACTCTGCCGGGCGCTTATCCCGCAAGTCGCAGGCGCGAGGAGGATTTAGGGACGGGCGTCGCGGTGGGACGGGGTCCCGGATGTCGCTGCGCTCATCCGGGCTACAGTCTTTGTAGGATCAAACGACGGCGCGCAACGCCAGTGGATCGATCGCGCCCACTGGCATCGCATGATCACGGATTGAAAAAGGCGCGGCAGCGTCTCTTAAGCCCAGAGGCGCTCGCCCTTTATATCCTTGTAGAGGTCGGCGACGTATTCGCCGTAGCCGTTGAACAGCAAGGTCGGGACACGATTGTTGCTCCCGATCACCTGCTCGGTGGCCTGGCTCCAGCGCGGATGGGAGACCTCCGGATTGACGTTGGCCCAGAAGCCGTATTCGGAAGCCTGAAGCGCTTCCCAGAATGTCTTCGGCCGCTGGTCGGTGAAGTTCACCCTTACGATCGACTTGACCGACTTGAACCCATATTTCCAGGGCAATGCGAGGCGCAGCGGCGCGCCTTGCGCCTTCGACACCGGCTTGCCGTAGGCGCCAGTGACCACGAAGGCGAGATCGTTCATGGCCTCAGCCATGGTGACGCCTTCGACATAAGGCCATGGATACCAGCTCGCACGCTGGCCGCTCGCCATCTGCTTATCGAGGAAAGTCTCCATCCGCACATATTTCGCCCCCGAGGTGGGCTTGGCGAACTCGACGAGCTTTGCGAGCGGAAAGCCGGTCCACGGGATCGCCATGCCCCAGGCTTCGACGCAGCGGTGCCGATAGAGGCGCTCCTCCAGCGGCATCTTGCGGATCAGATCGTCGATCCCGATTTCCTGCGGCTTTTCCACCATGCCATCGATCTTGACGGTCCACGGCCTCACTCGCAGCGCCTCGGCGGCGCGCGAAATCGATTTCGACGAGCCGAACTCGTAGAAGTTATTGTAGGTGGTGTTGATGGATTCCTCGGTCACCGGCCGATCGAGCTTGTACTTCTCGTTGCGCTTGGCGGGATAAAGATCCGCGGTCGGATCGGGAATGTCCGCAACGCGCTGGGCGACGCTGTCGTCGGGCGCAAGCATGATCGCCGCGGCACCGGCAGCGCCGATCGCGCCTACGCCGGCGGCCGTCTTGAGCAAAGTCCGGCGGTTGAAGAACACATGCTCGGGGGTTGCCTCGTGCTCCGGCAATTCCCATCCGCGGCGTCGCCTGATGTGCATGGGGTGCTCCTCGGCGTTTTGTGAGTCGCAGCCAGTTTAGCTGCGAGCGAATTTTTTGGGCAAGTCACACTTGCGGGACGGACGTGTGATCGGGTGTCGCAAGGCGTGGTACGGTGCGTTATCGCGCCGGCTGGAGGTATTGCTTCTCCAGCATGACGTGCACGCCCTTGTGCTCGTTGACGACCTGCGTAATGCGCAGGTCGGCGGCGAGACTCGCGAGCATATAGGCCTCGTAGCGCTTCAGCGTGGTTCGCTCCTCGATGAGATCGAGCATTGCACGCAATGCTACGACGACGCAGTCGTCGAGGTCCGGGTCGAACGCCATGGTGATGACGTGACTGGGCGTTTCCGCCATCGGCCAGGCAAGTTTCATGTCGTCCCGCACTGTCAGGCGGAAGCGGCCGATCAGGCCGGTCTCGATGGCATTGATGCAGACTTCGCCGTCGCCCTGGGCGGCATGGCCGTCGCCCACCGAAAACAGTGCATTTTCAACGAACACCGGCAAATAGAGCGTGGTGCCGGCGACGAGTTCCTTGTTATCCATGTTGCCGCCGAACTGCCGCGGCTGAATGCTCGACACCGAGCCCCAGGCGGGCGGCGGCGCATTCCCCATCACCCCGAAGAACGGCCGCAGTGGAATTTCGGTGCCCCAGGGGAGCCGGCCGACCATGCGATTGCGCTCAAGGGAGGCGTGAATGAGCTTGGCCTCGGGAAAATCGTAAGGCAGCGCGCCCTTCAGCGGGCGGATCGCGGTGTAGCCCCAGTCGTAATGCAGCGCGATATCCTGGATTTCGACCTGGAGCACCTGGCCGGGCCGCGCGCCGCGCACGGCCACCGGTCCGGTGCACATGTGGCCCGGCAGCATGCGCCGCGTTTTCGCGTTGTGGATTTCGTAGAGCGCGGGCGGGATGAACGCGGGTGGCGGCGGTAGCGCGTCGGGCGGCCCCGACACCGTCGACATGGTCACGACCTCGCCGCTGTCGATGGTCGCAACCGGCGGGAGCGATGCGTCGAGATAGCCCCAATGCACTGTCGCCGCGCCGGCTTCCACGTGCTTGGTCATCTCGCCCCTGCTCCCTGCGCGGCTTCAAGACCGGCCGCGGCCGTCAATAATTCCAGCGCTGCGCCTTGCTGACCAGAAAGTCGCGGAACGCCTGCACCCGTGCAACCGACTTGAGTTCCTCCGGATAGACGAAATAGGCGTCGAGCGCGATCGTCTCGGAATCGCCCAGGAGTTGCACCAGCCCGCCGTCCTCTTCGACGATGTAGTCCGGCAGCATGGCGATGCCGAGCCCGGCCTGGCAGGCGCGCAGAATGCCGATGATGTTGTTGATGGTGAGGTGCGGCGTTCGCGGCCCCTTGCCGTTGCGGCCGACGTCAACGAGCCAGCGCGTGTTTTGCAGGTAACTAGGCACCTGGCCGCCGAGTACTAGGAGATGATGCTTGTCGAGATCTTCGTGCGAGCGCGGCGTGCCGAGCCGCTTGAGATACTCCGGCGAAGCGTAGACGTGGAAATGCACCGAGAACAGCTTGCGCTGAATCAGGTCCGGCTGGGTCGGTTGGCGCAAGCGGATCGCGACGTCGGCCTCGCGCATTGCGAGATCGAGTTCCTCGTCGGTCGTAAGGAGAGTGATACGAATGTCGGGATAAAGGTCGCCGAATTCGCCAAGGCGCGGCGTCAACCAGTGCACGCCGATACCGACGGTGGTGGTGATCCGAAGATCGCCGTGCGGCCGCTCGCGGCTGTCGGTCAGCTTGGCGCGGGCCGACTCGAGCTTCATGAACACGTCGTGGGCGGTGCGATAAAGCAATTCGCCCTGTTCGGTGAGAATCAGACCACGCGCATGGCGATGGAACAGCGAGACAGAGAGTTCCTGTTCGAGCGCGCTCACCTGGCGCGACACCGCCGACTGCGACAGACCGAGTTGTTCGCCGGCGTGAGTGAAACTGCCGGCTTCCGCAGCAGCGTGAAAGACTTTGAGCTTGTCCCAATCCATGATCAACCGTTTCCGATGCTGCTATTCCGCCGCGACGCGGCCGGCTGCGGCAGCTTCATGCGCAGCTAAAAATCGTTCGGCTTCGAGCGCCGCCATGCAGCCCATGCCCGCAGCCGTCACCGCTTGCCGGTAGACGTCGTCGGTCACGTCGCCGGCAGCGAATACGCCGGGGACCGACGTCGCGGTCGAGAACGGCGCGGTCTTGATGTAGCCGCTGGACTTCAGCTCGACCTGACCGACGAACAGTTCCGTCGCCGGCGAATGCCCAATGGCAATGAAGACGCCGTCGGCGGGGTGATGGCTCAATGCGCCCGTATTGATGTCGCGCAGCGTGACGCCGGTGACTCTGTGGGGATCGTCGCTGCCGGACACCTCCTCCAGCACGCTGTCCCAGATCACGATGATCTTCGGGTTGCGGAACAGGCGTTCCTGCAGAATGCGCTCGGCGCGAAACGCGTTGCGGCGATGCACGACGGTGACGGAGGCGGCAAAATTGGTGAGGAACAAGGCTTCCTCGACGGCGGTATTGCCGCCACCGATGACGAAGACCCGCTTGTCCCTGAAGAAGAAGCCGTCGCAGGTCGCGCAGGCGGACACGCCATGGCCGCGGAACCTCTGCTCAGACTGCAGATCGAGCCAGCGCGCCTGGGCGCCGGTCGAGATCACCAGCGTTTCGGCAAAATAGACGTCGCCCAAATCACACATGATACGGAACGGCCGCCGGGACAGGTCGACGGCGTTGGCGTGATCGGACACAAGCTTGGTACCGACGTGAGCCGCCTGCTTTTCCATCTGCTCCATCAGCCAGGGACCCTGGATGACGTCGGCGTATCCGGGGTAGTTCTCGACATCGGTGGTGATGGTGAGCTGGCCGCCGGGCTGAAAGCCCTGGATCAGAATGGGCTTGAGCATGGCGCGGGCGGCATAGATCGCCGCGGTATAGCCGGCCGGTCCCGAGCCTAGAATAACGGTCTTCGCATGAATGGATTCGGACATCGATGCTTCTCTGGCACCACAGCAATGCCCCCAAAAGAGCCATTGCCGGCGCCTCCCCAGCCCCCATATAGGGCTTTGCCAGAGCTATGCAAGAAACGCAATCCTGAATTCGCCAGCTTAGGGTGCTGCTCTCAAGACTGTGAATGATTCACTGCCTTGCATGGATAGGTACCGGGCTGCCGGCCCTCGCCCCTTCCGGACCGCGGCAAGGCTCTATTGCGCAATAATGTTTCGCCAAGCCGCGTTCTGTTGTACAAAAAAGAATGGCTATTCCTCTTCGACGCCTCGACGCCATCGACCGCAACATCCTGCGCGAACTCCAGGATAACGGCCGGATGACCAACGTGGAACTCGCGCGGCGGGTGGGCATCTCGGCCCCCCCCTGCCTGCGGCGAGTCCGCAGCCTGGAAGAGGCTGGCCTCATCAAGGGCTATCGCGCCCGCCTTGATGAGAAAGCGCTCGGCTGCGAAGTGATGGCGTTTGCCATGGTGCACCTGTCGAGTCAGGCGGAGGCCGACCTTCAGGCGTTCGAATCGTTCGTGCGCCGCGAACCGCTGGTGCGCGAATGCTGGATGCTGTCGGGCGAGGTCGACTTCATCCTCAAATGCGTAGCGCCGAACCTCTCGGATTTCCAAAACTTCGTGACGAAGCTCACCGCGGCGCCACACGTCCTCAACGTCAAGACATCGCTGACGCTCCGCAACTCCAAGGACGCGCCGATCGTGCCCGTCGAATTGCTACGCGCACCACCAGGGTGAGTTTTTCTATTCCCTCTTACTGCTGCCTGCGTGTTGCTGCGCGCTACCGGTTTAGTCTAGCCTCTTCTTTCACCTCCCCCGCACGCGGCAGGGCTGTCCGGGGAAGTTTTAGACATAGCGGAATTCGAGTTGGGCATCGGATGATTTTGGAGCGTTTCGAGATGGGTTGACGGGAGGGGGCTTGTCGATTTCGGCGATCGGCCTTCGCATGAACAGGCGCTGGCGAATGAGTTCGATGAGGCGAAGGACGGGGATGGTGAGGCGATGCAGGCGCGCGGCGATGCGCAGCAGGAGATAGGCGATCATCGCAGCCAGAATCTGCAGGCGGATTGCATTTTCGCTCGTGCCGAGGAACTTGCGGATATCGAGATGTTGCTTGATCCAGCGAAACAGCAGCTCAATCTGCCAACGGGCCTTGTACAACTGGCCGATTTCGGTCGCGCTGCGCACGAGGTCGTTGGTGATCAGTGTCAGGCTGCCGCCATTGTCGCGCTTGAGCCTGATGCGGCGCAGCGCCATCGGCAGCCGCGAATCGCCTTTGCTGACGAGCCTGACCTCGGCGTCATCGATAATCCTAAAGCCGTCGCCGCGCCGCTTTCGCAACGGCCGGCGCCGGGTCATCCGCAAGCGAGTGTTGACCTTGGCCCGGGTGACGAAGAAAGCCCCGCTGTCATTGATCCGCTGCCACCAGCCAAAGTGGCAATAGCCCTTGTCGAACACGTAAGTCGCGCCGGTCTCGATCGCGAATTTACGGCCGACCTCGACGTCGTTGACGGTTGCCGCCGTGACCTCGATACAGCGCGGGCAATCGGCCTGCGGATCATAGACGACGTGCATTTTCATGCCGCGGATACGTCCGTTCCACTTGGCCCATTTGCACACCTTGCCCAACGGAACAGGGCTGGCGTCAATCACGCGCACCATCTCGGCGCCGTCCCGCCGGGTCGACCGATCGGCCGACTGCGACAGCATCGTAAAGACTTCGGCAAAGACCGCGGTCGGGCGGCGCCCGTTGGCGTCCGACAACGTCGAGCGCGCAAGCGGACCGACATGCAGATGATAGTGGTGATGGGCGTTAGCATTGAAGGCGGTCTCAAGCCCACGCAAGCCGTCGATCTGGCTCAACTGCGCGAAAATCAGCGCGACCAGATGATCCCAACTCTTGAACGACTTGTCGTAGGCGTCGGCGCCGTGCCGATCCACAACAGATTGGAACCAGCGACGATCGATCGGTTTAAGCAGTGTCCCCATGATGCTATCGAGGTAGCGCATGCTTGGCCCTTTCTGAGTCTCGACAACCAGCAAGGATCGGGTTGCACCGATTCTGCCGAGCATGCACCGCGTCACAATGAATCATTCCCCGGACACCCCTGCGCACGCGGGGCAGGGGAAACCTCATTCTTGCAAATCAAACCGCAAACCGAGCGACGAGTTCTTGCCGCACGCGCGCGATGACGTCGGACCAATCGCCGGCGCGGCGCTGCCGGAACAAGCGGGCGGTCGGATACCACGGCGAATCTTCGCAATCGAGAAGCCAACGCCAGTCGACCCTGGTGGGCAACATGATCCAGACCGGTTTGCCGAGCGCGCCGGCGACATGGGCGATCGAGGTGTCGACCGTAATCACGAGATCGAGGACGGAGATCACGGCTGCGGTGTCGGCAAAATCCTGCAGCCCCGGTCCGAGATCGAGGACGTTGCCGGAGCGCGCCACCGCCTCTGCGTCCGCCGGGCGCGGTTCCTTCTGCAAGCTGATGAAATCGATGCCGGCCACGGCGATGAGCGGCGCCAGCATGTCGAACGGCAACGAACGGGTGCGGTCGTTCTTATGGCGCGGGTTGCCGGACCACACGAGGCCGACGCGGGGCACTCCTGCCGGCAGCCGCGCACGCCACTGCGCGATGCTGTCGGCCGGCGCCTCGAGATAGGGAGTTTGCACCGGTACGGTTTCGAGTGTCGTCGCGAATGCGAGCGGCAGGCTCGGCATCGGGCAGTGCACGTCGAACGCAGGCAGCGTAGCCCCGCGATCAACGATCATCGCAATCCCAGGGAGGTTCGCCATGAAGCTCACCAGCGCCGGCTGGACTTCGAGAATTACTCGCGCGCCCTGTGCCGTGACCATTGGCGCATAGCGCGCGAACTGGATGGTGTCGCCGAATCCTTGCTCAGCGTGCAGGAGGATGGTGCGTCCCGCAAGAGGTTCGCCGCGCCATTGCGGCACGGCAAAATCCCGGGGTCGCAGGCCAATTTCCTTGTGCTTGAATCGCCATTCGTAGCCGTCCCAGCCGGCTGCATACTGGCCGCGCAACAGCCGCAGCAGCGCCTCGTGCCAGCGCGCCGCGGAATGGCCGGCATCGACGGCAAAGACCTCGTGGAAGGCAGCAAGCGCCTCGTCGTGGCGACCCAGCTCGATCAGCGCCAAGGCGCGGTTATGAAACGCACCGGCATAGTTGGGGCGCAACGCAATGGCGCGAACGCAGCTTGCGACCGCATCCTCGAACCGCTCGAGCGCCTGCAAAGCGGCTCCGCGATTGCTGTGCGCGCGTGCGTCCGCGGGATCGATTGCGATTGCCTCATCGAAGCTTGCAAGCGCTTCCTCGAGGCGTTCGAGCTTGAGCAGCACGATGCCGCGATTGCAGTGGGCATCGGCAAAATCCGGGGCGATGGCGAGCGCCCTCTCGCAGCTCGCGAGCGCCTCGTCATATCGTTCAAGTTCTTTAAGATCGGCGGCGCGATTGTTGAGCGCGGCCGCATGATTGGGGTCGAGCGCGAGCGCGCGGCCGAAGACGGCGACCGCCTCGTCGCGACGGCCAAGCGCAGACAGTACAAGCCCATAGTTCGAAAGGATCGCAACATTGCGCGGCGCAAATTCGAGCGCGGCGCCGATGAGCGGAAGCGCCTCCTCATTGCGGCCTTGCTGGTGGCGCACGACCCCGAGCAGATGCAGCGCATCGACGTGGTGCGGCGCCGCCGCGAGAATGCGCGCATAGAAGGCGGCGGCCTCAGCGAGCATACCGCCGCGATGCAGCGCCAGCGCGTGCTGCAGGCTAGCCTCAGCGGGCGAGGCTGCGCTGGCGGGTGATGTCGTCATCGCTTGAATCGACCGTGAAGCCTTTCGGACGCTCGCCCTTCTGCAACTGCCGCCACATCCGCCGATAAGCAATCTCGATATTGCGCCGGATGAGGTCGGTGTCGAACAGCGCGCAGGTGAGCCGGTTCTCGGCAAGGCGCTTTCGGATTTCCCGCAGCAGATCCCGGTCCTCGGCAAGCCAGCGCGCAAGCGCCGCATAATCATTGAGATTGGTGGTCACGAGTTCCGGGAGGCCGATCGCCTGCAGCAGGCTCGCGGCCACGCGCCCGGCGAACGACTCGCCGCGGCACGTCAGCACCGGCAACCCGGCCCACAGCGCGTCGCTGCAGGTCGTGTGGGCGTTGTAGGGAAGCGTATCGAGAAAGAGGTCGGCGAGGCGATGACGCGCCAAATGCTCCGCCTGATCGAGGCGGGGTGCAAACACGACGCGCGCAGGGTCAATGCCGCGCGCCTGCGCCTGTCGCCGCAAATTCTGCTCCGCAGTTTCGTTGTCGCGCAGGAGCCACAGCACGCTGCCATCGATTGCGTTGAGGAGGCCCATCCAGATATCGAATACGGAGGCCGTGATCTTGTAGTTGTTGTTGAAGCTGCAGAAGACGAATCCTGTTTCCGGCAGGCCTGCCTCTGCACGGGTCGGCGTCGCTTCGGCGACCAGTCGCTTGGAATCGTTGACCTGATAGCAGTCCGGCAGCCGTACCACTTTCTCGGCGTAGAAGGCCTCTTCGCCCGGCGGCACCACGACGCCATCGACGAGGATGTAATCCATGAAATCGGCGCCCATCGTGCCCGGATAGCCGAGATAGTTCACCTGGATCGGTGCGCCGCGGTAGCTCAGGATGCCCGGCCGGGCGTCCTGGGTGTAACCCATGATGTCGATTGCGATATCGATCTCATGCTCCGCCATGAGACGCGCAACGTCGCGGTCGCCGATACCGCGCACGTCGAGAAAGCGGTCGAAGGAGGAGGCGACTCGCGCGCGGATGTCGCTGCCGTCGTCATGGCCGAACGAAATGCCGAACACCTCGAACCGTGAGCGGTCGTGGCGCTCGAACAGGTTCACCATGAGGTACGCCATGGCGTGGCGATTGCAGTTCGCCGAAAGATAAGCGACGCGCAGCCGCTCATGGGTGCGAACGGTGGCACCATGCATCGGCGCCGGCAGTACCGGAAACTTATAGGCGGCGTAGCGGCGCGCACAGGCGAGCTGCACCGCCGGCGTCGAGATATGCCCGAGCAGCGTGAAGGGCGAGACGATCGACTTGCCCTCGATAACGTGCTTGCCGATTTCAGCCTCGATCGCGGCGACGCGGTCGAAGTCGCAAATCTTTGCGGCGCATTCGGCATAGCCGCTGAAGGCATGCGGCAGCGGCGTTCCGATCGCGAGCGCTTTCTCATAGCTCTCGAGGGCCGGAACGATGCGCTTCAACCCTTTGAGGGAATTGCCGCGATTGTACCAGGCCTCGGCGTAGTCGGGCGACAGCGCGATGGCCTTGTCGAGGTAGTCGAGCGCCTCCTCGAAACGCTTGATCTCGTTGAGCGCCGCCCCGCGATTGTTGAGGGCCTGAAGATTGTCAGGGGAAAGGGTGAGCGCGAGGTCATAGCTTTCAAGCGCCTCGCCATGGCGCCCAAGCGCGAGCAACGCATTGCCGCGATTGTTGAGCACGGCGGCATCGTTTGGTGGCATGGCAATCGCGCGATCAAGACAAGCAAGCGCCTCCTCGAAGCGATTGACCCGGAGCAGCGCGGCCCCGCGATTGCCATGGACCTTCGGGTCGTTGGGCGACAGCGCGATCGCCCGCGCAAAGCAGGCCTCGGCTTCCTCGTTGCGATTGAGCTCCTGGAGCGCAGCGCCGCGATTGTTGAGCGCCATGACCTGATCGGGCAGCTTCACGAGCACTTTATCGTAGTCGTCGAGCGCGTCGCGGTGGCGCTTGAGTTCGCTCAGCACGACGCCGCGCAGGAGGCGTGCATCAAGGTCTTCAGGCGCGAGTTCGATGGCGCGGTTGAGGCTTGCGAGGGCGGCGTCGAGATTGCGCAGCCCGTGCTGGAGGCGACCGAGTCCGAGGTGCGAAGGGCCGTGGTCCGGGCGAAGCGCGATGGCGCGCGCAAAGTTCTCGGCCGCCTCCTCGCGATGGCCGAGATCGGCCATCAGCAGGGCTCGATTGTAGAAGGCGTCGGCGTAATCAGGCCGAATCGCGATCGCGCGATCGAAACTCATCACCGCACCGGCCGGGCGGTTGAGCGCGCGCAGCGCCGTGCCGCGGTTGTTCAGCGCCTCGGCATAACGCGGCTTGAGCGCGAGCGCCCGATCATAGGCGGCAATCGCGTCCTCGTGGTGGCCAAGTTCCTGTAGCACGATGCCGAGATTGGACTGCGCCTCGACCATATTCGGATTGATGCGGCAGGCCTTGTCGATGAGTTCATGAGCCTCAGCGTTGCGACCCTGCTGGTGGCGCAAGACGCCAAGCAGATGCAGGGCATCGAAGTGCTGCGGATTGTCGAGAAGAATCTGCCCGTAAAGCAGCTGTGCGGACGCGAGATTGCCGGCCTGATGGCATTCCAATGCCTTGGCGAGCAGGTGCTCGACATCGACTGACTTCAGGGACGCGGGCATGTCGTGATGGAAATTTTCGATGGTTCGGACGCAGTCACACGCGACACGAATCAGCGACACACCATCGCCCAGCGCCGCGGAAATTGCCAGCGTCGTACCGGCGTTATCAGTCACTCCGGGCCGCATAAGCGAAGCGGAGGCAAGCCCGGAATCCATGAACACGGACTGCGGAGCATGGATTCCGGGCTGCCAAGCTGCGCTCGGGCCCCGGAATGACTGATTGATTGGCTCGAATTTTACGAAAAGGAGAGGATGATGTGTAGCTGCGCTCAGACGCGTCTATTTGGGTGTTTTATCGGACAATTCCTCGACGCTGAACGTCGTGCCCTGCCCGGCATCAAGTGACCGGATGCCCTTGTCGAGTTCCGCACGAAGACTCCGGATTTGCTCGACGTGCAACAACAATTGCTGCCCGATTTCTTCCTGATCGGCATCAGGAAGAGCGGCGATTTGCGCCATCGCTCGTTGGAGGGGTCTTCACCATTGCAACGAGTCCCGCCGCCGAAAGAGCAGCGTCAGCGCCACTCGACTTTCACGACCTCATAGGCCTTGGCGCCGCCAGGAGTGACGACCTCCACGTTCGCGCCCTTCTTCTTGCCGACAAGCGCGCGTGCGAGCGGCGACGCGATCGAGATCTTGCCGGCCTTGGCATCGGCCTCGGGCTCGCCGACGATCTGCCATACCGTCTTCTTGTCGGTATCCTCATCGATGACCGTGACCGTCGCACCAAATTTGACGGTATCGCCGGAGAGTTTGGATACGTCGATGACCTCGGCGCGCGCGAGCTTGTCCTCAAGTTCCGCGATGCGGCCCTCGTTGTGGGACTGCATCTCTTTGGCGGCGTGATACTCAGCGTTCTCCGATAGATCGCCATGCGCACGCGCTTCGGTGATCTGTAGAATGATGCGCGGCCGCTCGACCTGCTGGCGGTGCTTGAGTTCATTTTCCAGGACGGCGTGGCCGGCCGTGGTCATCGGAATTTTGTCCATCGCTTCTCTATCCCTTGACAAAAAAGCGCCGACCGCGGGCCGGATTCTCACCCGGAGACGCGATCCAGCTCGCATTCTCTGCCTACTCGCTGCCTTGCCGATTCGCGGCTTGCCCGCGCCTCAACTCCGGCTCAGCTGGCGAAATAGCTTTGCAGGGCTCGGACCTCAAACTCGCCTCCGAGATAGGCTTTGATGCCCAGCGCCGCCGCGACAGCCCCTGAAAGAGTGGTGTAATATGGGACTTTATGCAAGAGGGCTGCTCGCCGCAGCGAGCGGGAATCCGCCAAGGCTTGAGCCCCTTCCGTGGTATTGAAAACCAGCTGAACCTCGCCGTTTTTGATGGCGTCGACGATATGCGGCCGCCCTTCGAGCTGTTTGTTAATCTTGATGGCGTTGACCCCGTGCTCACTCAGATACCGTTGAGTACCCGACGTTGCCAAAATCTTGAAGCCGAGCTGGGCGAGTAGCCGAACCGGCGGCAGAACGCGTTCCTTGTCCGCATCGCGCACCGAGACGAACAATGTTCCCGATCGGGGCAGCCGCGCGCCGCCCCCGATCTGGCTCTTGGCAAAAGCGAGCTCGAAGGAAAGGTCGATACCCATCACCTCGCCGGTCGAGCGCATTTCCGGGCCCAGAACGGTGTCGACGCCCGGAAACCGCGCGAACGGGAACACCGCTTCCTTGACCCCCACGTGATGAGGCGCGGGCGCGGCGAGATTGAAGCTCTTGAGCGCCTCCCCGGTCATGATGCGCGCGGCGATCTTGGCAATCGGCAGGCCAATCACTTTGGCGACGAAGGGCACCGTGCGCGACGCGCGCGGGTTGACCTCCAGAACATAAATGTCGCCGTCCTTGATGGCGTATTGCGCATTCATGAGGCCGACGACATTGAGGGCGAGCGCGAGCGCGCGGGTCTGGCGCTCCAGTTCTGCAACGATCGCCGGATCGAGCGAATGGGGCGGCAGCGCGCACGCCGAATCGCCCGAATGAACACCAGCCTCTTCGATGTGTTCCATGATGCCCGCGACGTAGGTGTCGCGCCCGTCGGCAAGGCAGTCGACGTCGACCTCGATGGCATCGGAGAGATAGCGATCGATCAGGAGCGGCCGCCGGTCCGATACGGCAAGCTCCGACGGCCGATCGAGAACGACGGCGAGGCGCGCGACGTAACGATCGATCTGCGCCGCATCGTAGACGATCTCCATGGCACGTCCGCCCAGCACGTAGGACGGCCGGATCATGATCGGATATCCGACCGCGTCGGCGATCGCGCGCGCGGCTTGCGGACTCGTGGCGATGCCGCTCTTCGGCTGGCGGATGCCGAGGGTATCGAGGAGCTTCTTGAAACGGTCGCGGTCCTCGGCAAGATCGATGGCGTCAGGCGACGTGCCGAGGATCGGCACGTTGGCCTGCTCCAGCGCCTGCGCGAGCTTGAGCGGGGTCTGGCCGCCGAACTGAACGATGACGCCCGCAAGCGTGCCGTTGCGCTCTTCGGTCGCGACGATTTCGAGCACGTCCTCCTCGGTCAGCGGCTCGAAATAGAGCCGGTCCGACGTATCGTAATCGGTCGACACCGTCTCGGGATTGCAGTTGACCATGATGGTCTCGTAGCCGGTTTCGCGAAGCGCAAAACAGGCATGGCAACAGCAATAGTCGAACTCGATGCCTTGACCGATGCGGTTCGGACCGCCGCCGAGAATGATCACCTTGCGGCGGGCGCTCGGCGAAGCCTCGTCCGCCGCAACGCCAGCAAACGGCGTCTCGTAGGTCGAATACATGTAGGCCGTGGGCGAAGCGAATTCGGCGGCGCAGGTATCGATCCGCTTGAAAACCGGACGGACACCGAGCTTGTGGCGATGCGCCGTCACCTGCGCTGCGGAGAGCCCGGTCAATCGTGCAAGGCGCGCGTCGGCAAAGCCCATGGACTTGAGCCGTCGCAAGGTTGCCGCCGTCGTCGGCAGCCCCTTCGCTTTGATCTCCGCTTCAGCATCGACGATGCCGCGGATCTCGTCGAGGAACCAAGGATCGATCTTGCAGGCGTCGTGGATTGCCTCGTTCGACATGCCAAGCCGCATGGCCTGGGCCACCACCAGGAGCCGGTCGGGCGTCGGCACGCCGAGCGCGGCACGGACGGCGTTCTTGTCGTCGCCCTCGCCCAGTCCCTTGATTGCGATCTCGTCGAGACCGGTGAGGCCGGTCTCGAGCGATCGCAACGCTTTCTGCAGCGACTCCTGGAAGGTGCGGCCGATCGCCATCGCTTCGCCAACCGACTTCATCGACGTGGTGAGCACTGGCTCGGCACCGGGAAATTTTTCGAACGCGAAACGCGGTACTTTCGTCACCACGTAATCGATGGTGGGCTCGAACGATGCCGGCGTCGCGCCGCCGGTGATGTCGTTTTCGATCTCGTCGAGTGTGTAGCCCACGGCGAGCTTGGCGGCGACCTTGGCGATCGGGAATCCGGTCGCCTTTGAGGCGAGCGCTGAGGAGCGCGATACCCGCGGGTTCATCTCGATGACCACGAGGCGGCCGTCAGCCGGATTGACGGCGAACTGCACGTTCGAGCCGCCGGTCTCCACCCCGATCTCGCGCAGCACCGCGATCGAGGCGTCGCGCATGATCTGGTATTCCTTGTCGGTCAGCGTCAGTGCCGGCGCGACGGTGATGGAATCGCCGGTGTGCACCCCCATCGGATCGAGGTTCTCGATGGAACAGACGATGATGCAGTTGTCGCGTTTGTCACGAACGACCTCCATCTCGTATTCTTTCCAGCCGAGCACGCTCTCCTCGATCAGCACCTCGGTGGTCGGCGAAGCGTCGAGGCCGCGCTCGACGATCTCCAGGAACTCCTCCTTGTTGAAAGCGATGCCGCCACCGGTGCCGGCAAGCGTAAAAGACGGCCGAATGATTGCGGGTATGCCGATGTATTCGAGGGCTTCGAGCGCTTCGATCAGCGCCTTGGCGATATAGCGCCGCTTGCGCTCGGCCTCGCCGGCGGCCCAGGCGACCTCGAACGCCGCAATCGCACGGCGCTCCTCCTCGGCTGCGAGCTTGCGCGCTTTGATCGTGGCGATCTCGTTCTGCTGCAGAACGCGATCCGCCTTCTTCAGATCGGAAGCGTTTGCGAGCGAGGACTTTGGCGTTTCGAGACCGATGCGCTTCATCGCCTCGCGGAAGAGTTCGCGATCCTCGGCCATGTCGATCGCTTCGGCGCTGGCGCCGATCATGGCGACGCCGAACTTGTCGAGTACGCCCATTCGTCGCAGCGACAGGGCGCAGTTGAGTGCCGTCTGTCCGCCCATGGTTGGCAGCAGTGCGTCAGGCCGCTCCTTCTCGATGATCTTGGCGACGATGTCGGGCGTGATTGGCTCGACATAGGTCGCGTCGGCGACATCCGGGTCCGTCATGATGGTGGCCGGATTGGAATTGACGAGCACGATCCGGTAACCCTCGGCCCTGAGCGCCTTGCAGGCCTGGGTGCCGGAATAATCGAACTCGCACGCCTGGCCGATGACGATCGGTCCTGCGCCGATGATCAGGATCGAGGAAATATCGGTTCGCTTCGGCATCCTGTCCGCCGCACGTCCGCCTGCCCTCCCGGTGGGAGAAGTGTCAGGGCAGAGGCACAAAAAAGGGCGTCGTCTTTACGCCGCCCGTTCCCCGCGAATGTCGCGGCGGGCGGAGCCTTAACCCATTATCAAAGAGGATGGAAGGGCGCGGCAGGGCCGGCCGGCGAGACGTTCACAGCCCCCGCACGGACCCCGCTCACGAGGTCGGGAGTATTGGAGGCCCGCCTTGGATTTGAACCAAGCTGTGAGACCTTGCACAGTCCCCGCGTCGCCGCTCCGCCACCGGGCCGCTACAAGGCGTCGCACGGACCGCCGGCGGAATAAAGTAAACGGCCTCGATAAAATTGAAGTTGCTGCCGTCGTGGTAAATTTTAAACCTTGGAACCAAGCGCGACGCCTCGTTGTGGTGACAGACCTCGTCGAGGCGCCGAATGTCGTCCTCGCCGAGTAGCTGCCGACCTGAACGGCGCACCTTAGTCAGTGAAGCACGTGCCACGGCACTCACGGCGCCGACGCTCATTGGGGCGATTCGCTGACCGCTGCTCTCGCGGTCGACCAGCAGATCAGCAACTAATCCATCATCTGATACTTTGCATGCATGTATAGCGTGGCCTCCCGTGAGGATGGCCTATGCGTCCTTGAGCCCCTTGATTGGCGGGGCGGCTTCGTCGGATAAACGCCAATCTACTTTCCACCGCTGGCCCGCCAGAGCTCAGCATGTTCTAGGCTGAAATGTTGGTAGCTGGTTGTTCTAGGCTGAAATGTTGGTAGCTGCGTTGGTTCTAGGCTGAAATGTTGGTAGCTGCGTTGGCAACACGCAAAAGGTGTAGGGGATCAATGAAGCCATGCCGATGAACAAACCGCATCTTGAGTTCCATCCCGTCAACATGAACGAGGGGTGGCACACGCCGCCTGGCTATCCGTCCGGCATCAAGCAGAAGATCCTGGCGAGCGACCTCGACGAAACCAAGAAGATGGGTAGCCGATCGCGGCTGTTGAAATTCGATCCCGGCGTCTACACCACCGCGCCGTTCGTCCACGACCATTGGGAAGAGGTCTATCTCCTCAACGGCGACCTCATTGTCGGCAACGACGACAAGGGCAAGGGCGGCGAGCCCTTTCATGCTCCAACCTACGCGTGCCGCCCGCCGGGCGCCGTCCACGGGCCGTTCAAGTCCGAGAAGGGCTGCATGCTGTTCGAGATGCACTACTACGACGAGAGCAAGAAGTAATCGTCCACCCTCCCCTGAAGGGGGAGGGTCGGACTGCCGGAGGCAGTCCGGGGTGGGGTGACAGCCGTGCGGCTAATCGAGCGCCGAGTTCAAGGATGCGCTGCCACCCCCCACCAGGCCGCTCCGCGGCCGACCTCCCCCTCCAGAGGAGGTGAAAAGATCTCTCTCACCCCTCCAGGGCGAGGTGACAAGATGCAGCAAGAATGCAGTGTGAGGACCCATGAACGCGCCCGAGACCAACATTCCGACTTTGCGGCCCTATCTGCCGGCAACGGCGAACTTCGCAGCTGGCAAAGACTCGCCGCGCGAGTTTCTTGAGCGGGCGATTGCGACGCTTGAAGCGTGGGAGCCGAAGATCGGCGCGTTCGTAACCCTCAACCTCGCCGGCGCACGGGCGGACGCCGATCGCTCGACGGCGCGCTGGCGTGCCGGCACGCCGCTCTCGCCCATCGACGGCATGCCGATCGGCATCAAAGACATCATCGAAACCATCGACATGCCGACCGAGAACGGCTCGCCGTTGTTTGTCGGTTATCGCAGCGAACGCGACGCCGCCAGCGTCGCCGCGCTGCGCGAAGCCGGCGCCCTGATCGTCGGCAAGACCGTCACCACCGAATTTGCCGCAACCGAGCCGCGCGGCACCCGCAATCCGTGGGACCCGGCGCGGACGCCCGGCGGCTCCAGCAGCGGTTCGGCCGCGGCGGTCGGCGTCGGCGCCATCACGGTCGGGCTTGGCACGCAGGTGATCGGCTCGATCCTGCGGCCGTCGGGCTTTTGCGGCTGCTACGGATTCAAGCCGACGGTCGGAGCACTCAATCGCGGCGGCAGTTATGACGGCCTGTCGCAGAGCGCGCACGGAACGCTCGCTGCAAGCCTGCCGGAGGCGTGGCAGGTCGCTTACGAGATTGCGCAGCGCGCCGGCGGCGATCCGGGGTTCCCGGGGCTCTATGGGCCGGCGAAGCCGCCCGCTGCGGTCACGCCGAAGAAGCTTGCCCTCCTTGAGACCGATGGTTGGAGCGTGGCGACCAAAGGCGCGACGCAGGCCCTGACCGAAACGCTCGCGAAGCTCAAGTCGGCGGGTGTTGCTATCGCAACGCGGCACGACAACAAGACTGTCGCCGCTGCCGAAACGGCGATCCACGGCGCCCGCGAACTCTCCATGGAGATCAACGCCTGGGAGTCGCGCTGGCCCATCAACACGTACCGCGCCCGCGACGCGAGGAAGCTCAGCAAATCCATGCTTGACCGCGGCGTCCAGGCTGAGGCGATGACCCTCCATGACTATCGCCGCGACCTCGCCGAGCGTGACAAGCGGCGCGCCGCCTATCACGCGCTCGCCGCGGAAGTCGACGCCTGCATCACCTTGACTTCGCCGGGCGCTGCGCCCGTCGGGCTCGGCTGGACCGGCGACCCGGTCTTCGTGGTGCCGGGCTCGATGCTGGGCGTGCCGGCGCTGTCGCTGCCCGTGTTGGCGGACGAGGGCTTGCCGCTCGGGCTGCAACTCCTGGGCTTTGCCGACCGCGACGCCGACTTGTTTGCGACCGCGGCTGCGGTGCTGGAGGTGCTGAAGTGAAGCTCGCCATCCCCGACATGATTTCCAATTCCTACTTCCCGGCGGTCACGGCGGCGGAGCTCGGATTCTTCAAGGAGGAAGGGCTCGACATGACCGTCGAGCTCATCTTTCCCGTCGACAAGGCCAATGCAGCGCTACGCGACGGCGCGGTGCAATTCGTCGGCGGCTCGGCGCATTCGACGCTGGCCGCATTTCCCGAATGGCAGGGCGCGAAGCTCGTCTGCGCCCAGGGTCAGGGCATGTACTGGTTCCTGGTGATGCATAAGGACATCGGCGCGCGGCGCGGCGATCTTTCCTGCGTCAAGGGGCGCAGCATCGGCGCGGCGCCGTGGGTCGAGATGGGGCTGCGGGGACTTCTGAAGGAAGGCGGCATCGATATCGAGCGCGACCAGGTCAAGATCGCACCGGTGCCGGGATCGATCGGGGTGAACGTGAACTTCGGCGTCACCGCCGCCAAGGCCCTTGAGGACCGCAAGATCGATGGATTCTGGGCGAACGGTATGGGCACCGAGGTTGCGGTCCGACGCGGCATCGGCACCGTCGTCCTCGACGTGCGGCGCGGCGACGGGCCGAAGCCCGCCTTCCACTACACCATGGCCTCGATTGCGACGACCGATCGCCTGATCGCCTCCGAGCCAGCGACCGTCGCTGCCGCCGTGCGCGCGATCGCCAAGACCCATGCCGCCTTGAAGCGCGACGTATCACTCGCAACCAAAGTCGGGCGGAAACTGTTCCCACCGGAGGAGGCCGAGCTGATTGCGGAGTTGATCCGTCGCGACCTGCCCTTTTACGATGCCAAGATCACGCCGGAGACGGTTGCGGGCATCAACGCATTTGCGCGCAACCTCGGCATCCTCAAGGACGACGTACCCTACGACCAGGTCGTTGCGACCCAGTTCGCGCCATTGTGGCAGTGACGCCATTCGCTGAGGGTCGCGGGCGACGGTAACTGCGCTCTTCTCCCTCTCCCCGCGCGGGAGAGGTCGAGGTGAGGGGCGGCCGCATCGCGGCGCCCTTTTGTGGCATGCCAATGACCCGCCCGCGCGGACCAACTCTCCCGCGAGGCGGGAGAGGTGCGGGAACTCCCGGCCCTTTCAAATTCACACCAAGCCATTATCTTCCGGTTACTTCCCATTTTGTCGGCGAGGAATTGATGTCTGCGACCCACGGCTTCGAGTTGCTGCAGGAAAAGAAATTGCCGGAAATCAACTCCACCGCGCGCCATTATCGGCACGTCAAAACCGGCGCCCAGTTGCTGTCGCTGCTCGCCAACGACGAAAACAAGGTGTTCGGCGTGACGTTCGCGACGCCGCCGTCGGATTCGACCGGCGTCGCTCACATCCTTGAACATTCGGTGCTGTGCGGATCGCGCAAATATCCGGTCAAGGAACCGTTCGTCGAGCTGATGAAAAGCTCGGTCAACACCTTCCTCAATGCCATGACGTTCGCCGACAAGACCTGCTACCCGGTCGCGAGCCAGAACGTGCAGGATTTCTATAACCTGATCGACGTCTATCTCGATGCGGTATTTCATCCGCGACTGACGGAGCACATCTTTCAGCAGGAGGGCTGGCACTACGAGCTTGACGACCCCAAGGAGCCGCTCGCGTTCAAGGGCGTCGTCTTCAACGAGATGAAGGGGGTCTACTCATCGCCCGATAATGTGCTCGAAAGCTTAGCGTTCCGCTCGCTCTATCCCGACATCACCTATGGCCTCGATTCCGGCGGCGATCCGAAGCACATCCCCGACCTCACCTACGAGCACTTCAAGACCTTCCACGAACGCCATTACCATCCGTCAAACGCGAAGCTCTTCTTCTATGGCGATGACGATCCCGAAGAACGGCTGCGGCTGCTCAACGATCGGCTTAACGAGTTCTCGCACATCGACGTCGACTTCACCGTTCCGCTTCAGCCGCATTTTCCGGCGCCCAAGAAGCTGACCCGCACCTACGCGGCAGGACCGCAGGAGACCGGCGAGGATGGCGCGCCGGGAGAGCCCGCCCGCGAGTCGATGATCAAGGTCAACTGGATGCTCGACGAGATCGTCGACGTCGAGACCGTGCTCGCGCTCAATATCCTCGACTACATCCTGCTCGGTACGCCGGCCTCGCCGCTCTACAAGGCACTGATCGATTCCGGACTTGGCGAGGGCTTGACCGGCGGCGGTTTGGATGACGATCTGCGCCAGCCGATGTTCTCGGTCGGCCTCAAGGGCATCGATGCCGCCGATGCCGACAAGATCGAACTGCTGATCGACGACACCATCGGCAAGCTTGCCGCCGAGGGTATCGATCCGGCGACCGTCGAGGCCGCGGTCAACACCGTCGAATTCCGGCTGCGCGAAAATAACACCGGCTCTTTCCCGCGCGGTATCGCGTTCATGCTGAGGTCGTTGCGTGACTGGATGCGCAATCGCGATCCGCTCGCGCCGCTCGCCTATGAGGCGCCGCTCGCCGGGGTCAAGGCGCGCATTGCGCAAGGCCGCTATTTCGAGAATCTGCTCGACCAGTACTTTATCCGCAATCCTCACCGCACCATCCTGCTGCTGCGGCCCGACCGCGAACAGGGTGAGCGCGAAGCAAAGGAAGAGGAGACCCGTCTCGCCAAGGCGCGCGCGGCGATGACGTCCAATGATCTTACCGCGTTCGCCGAGGAAACCCGGCTGCTCAAGCGGCTGCAGGAGACGCCGGATTCGCCCGAGGCGCTCGCCACCATTCCGACGCTGAAGCTCGCGGACATGCCGCGCCGGAACAAGCTCGTTCCGATCGAGGTGACGCAGGTCAGCGACACGCGCGTGCTCTACCACGACCTCTTCACCAATGGCGTCGTCTATCTCGATCTCGCCTTCGATCTCCATACCTTGCCGGCGGACCTCCTGCCCTATGCGGGCCTGTTCGGCCGCGCGCTCCTCGAAACCGGCGTCGGCAACGAGGATTTCGTGCGGCTGTCGCAGCGCATCGGCCGATCGACCGGCGGCATCCGGCCGACGCGCTTCAATTCCGCGACCGCGGATCGCAAGGGCGCAACCGCGTGGTTTGTTCTGCGCGGCAAGGCGTTGCCCGGCCAGACGGGCGAACTCGTAGCGATCCTGCGCGATGTTCTGACGGGCGCGCGGCTCGACAATCAGGAACGCTTCCAGCAGCTCGTGCTGGAGGAGAAGGCCGCGCTCGAATCGAATCTGGTGCCCGCCGGGTCGAGCTATGTCGATCGCCGGCTGCGCTCCTGCTTCAACGAGTCGGGCTGGGCCGACGACCAGATGGGCGGCGTCAGCTACCTATTCTTTTTGCGCCGGCTTGCCGACCAGGTCGAGGAGGATTGGGGGAGCGTCGTCACAGCGCTTGAGCGCATTCGCAAGACACTGGTCGACCGCGCGGCTATGCTCGCAAACGTCACCGCCGAGCCGGCCCACTGGCAGTCCCTCAAGCCTCAGCTCGCTGAATTTCTCGCCGCGCTGCCGCGCGGGACGTCGACGCCTTCACCGTGGCAGATTGCCGACTGGCCGCGCGGCGAGGGCCTCGTCGTGCCGTCCCAGGTCAATTATGTCGGCAAAGGTGCCGATCTCTATGCCTTCGGCCTGAAGCCGTCCGGCGCCAACAGCGTGGTGCAGCGCTATCTCGGCACATCGTGGCTCTGGGACAAGGTTCGCGTGCAGGGCGGCGCCTACGGCGGCATGTGCCGGCTCGACCGTTACAGCGGCGTCTTCACCTATCTGTCGTATCGCGATCCAAATCTCTTGGCGACGCTCGACATTTACGATCGCACCACCGAGTTCCTGAAATCGGCGAAGCTCGACGACACCGAATTGACGCGCGCCATCATCGGCACCGTCGGCGACCTGGATTTCTATCAGCTCCCCGATGCCAAGGGATACACGTCGATGCAGCGCTACTTGATCGGCGATACCGACGAGGCGCGCCAGCGTCTGCGCGAGGAAGTGCTCGCGACGACCAAGGCGGACTTCCGCAACTTCGCCGATGCGCTGGCCGAAATGGCTGCAAAAGGCCGGGTCGCAGTGCTCGGCTCCGATCAGGCGATCGCCGCTGCAAACGCGGAGCAACCCGGCTTGCTCACCGTGTCGCGCGTAGTGTGACAACCACCCTCCCCTGATGGGGGAGGGGCCTCAGTTGTGACTACCCGACGCGGCCTCCGTCGTGCCTACGGACGCGTCTTTGCCGTCCGACGCCCCGCCGAGCGCGCGGACGGCTTCAGCAACACTGTGGAACAGCCGATCGGGGCCGAGGACCGGATCGACGCCGAGCCGCGTCATTGCCTCCACGGCGCGTAACAATTCCATACGGGCGATGGCGAAGTCGACGCCGTTGTCGTGGCATTCGCGGATGCAGGCGATCAACACCGCGCCCGCGGTGACGTCGAGTTCGACGATCCCGGTCGCTTCAAGGACAAGCAGGCGCGCCTCGCCGGCCGAAGTGCCTATGGCATCCCTGATGCCGGCGCGAAAATCGTACGCGTTGAGGAACGACAGCGGCGCGGAAAACCCGACCACGACAACGCCGGGCACCTGCTCCCCTTTGATCTTGTCGCTCGGCGGCCACCAGATCGAGGTGCCCGGAACGCGCTCCAAGCGCGTCACGCGGGCGCGGGTCGCGGTCCATATGCCGTGCAATAGTGACAACGCAATGCCAAGACCAACACCCTGTTCGATCGGCAGCACGACGATTGCCGCCGCGGTTGCGACGATTAGGAAGAACTCGCTGATCGACTGCCCATAGACGGTCGTGGCTTGGCGCACGCGAACGATACGGTAGGCGACAAAAAACAGAACGCCCGCAAGTGCAGCCTGGGGCACGTGGCGGAGCAGCGCTGCGCCGGCGACGATGAGCGCCAGCACGATCGCAGCCGCCACCAAGCCGGAAAGCTGGGATCGGCCGCCGGTCTGGGCGACGATCGCCGTGCGCGGCGGACTCGCATCTACCGGAAATGCACCGACAAATGCAGCGAGAATGCTGCCGGCGCCGACCCCGACGAAGTCGCGGTTGACGTCCGGCAAATCGTCGGGATCGGCTTGAAACGACCGCGTCGTCGCTGCGGTCTGCACCATGATGACGACCGTGATGATTGCCGCGAGCGGCACGAGACCGAGGAACTGCGTGTAGCTGATGTCCGGCATCTGCGGCGTCGGCATCGACGCCGGCACCACACCCAGCACCGCGACCCCGTGGCGTTCGAGCCCCCCGAGCACAACCACGAGGGTTGCGGCAACGAGGCCAATCAAGGCCCCCGGAATGCGGGCGTCGATCCGTTCGGAAATAAGGATGATTGCCAGCACGCCAATTCCCAGCGCGACCGTGTAGGGATTTGTATCGCCGAGCCCGCGGGCAAGCGTTGCGAGACGCTCCAGCATCGGTCCAGCGGGTTCCGCGACCCCGAGCACCGGGGGCAATTGCGAAATGACGATGTGCGCCGCGATGCCGGCGAGAAATCCCACGGTAATCGGCATCGACAGCAGATTGGCGATCCACCCGAGCCGGCACAGTCCGCCGATCACCAGGATCACACCGACCATAAGCGCAAGCGTTGCCGCAAGCCCCAAATAATTGGGCGAGCCGGCAGACGCGACGAGACCCAGCGATCCGGCAAAGATCGGCGTGATGGTCGAGTCGGCACCGCTCGACAAATATCGGCTCGCGCCGAATGCGGCGAAGGCGAGCGACCCCGCGATGAACGCAAAGAAGCCGATCTGCGGCTCGAACCCGCCGAGGCGTGCGGTCGCCATCTGCTCGGGGATAGCGATCGCGGCCAACGTCAGGCCCGCGACGAGATCGCGCGCCACGAACGCGAGGCTATAGGACGCAAACGACGGAAACAGCGGACGGGAGAACGAACGCGATCCGCCAACGTCGTGAGGCTTGGTCATGGCGACGTCCGTGAAAGTCACATCACGGCGGCTTAAAACAATGCCGACGGTGATGCAATCGTTCCAGCACAAATCGGCTCCTCGCCAGCAAAGCGGATGTGCGACGAAAATGGCGCATCCTGGGTTATTGTGCCGGTGCGCCGTCCGGCGCGGGACTCGAGGCTGAACATGACGAGGTTATGGTCCCGAAAATCGATCGCGGTCCTGCAGGCGGAAGCGAACCACAGCGAGCATCAGCCTGCTCACAGCGGCGTTCCTTTGAAGCGAACGCTCACCGCGACGAGCCTGATGGCACTCGGCATCGGCAATGTCATCGGCGCCGGCATCTTCGTGCTGACGGGCCATGCTGCGGCGGAGAACGCTGGGCCTGCCGTCGCGCTGTGCTTTCTCCTCAGCGGCATCGTCTGCGCCTTCGCCGGCATGTGCTACGCCGAAATGGCATCGAGCGTGCCGATCTCAGGCAGCGCCTACACCTATGCCTACGCGACGATGGGCGAGTTGATCGCCTGGATCATCGGCTGGGATCTGCTGCTTGAATATGCGCTCGGCGCCACGACCGTCGCGATCGGCTGGTCGGGTTACGTGGTGAGCTTCCTCAAGGATCTCGGCATTGTGGTGCCGGATGCCTACGGCACCGCGCCGCTTTCGTTCGATCCGTCGGACAGCGTCTGGCATCTCACCGGCGCCGTCATCAACGTTCCGGCCATGGCGATCACGGCGCTGGCCTCGGCCGTGCTGGTGGTCGGCATCCACGAGTCCTCGCGCGTCAACAACCTTATCGTACTCATCAAGGTCGCGATCGTGGTGTTGTTCATTGCGATCGCAATCCCGTTCGTCGATCCGGCAAACTGGGTGACGTCGACCAATCCGGCCGGTGCCTTCATCCCGCCAAATCGCGGCGTCGGCGAATTCGGATGGAGCGGCATCGTTCGCGGCGCCGCCGTGGTCTTCTTCGCCTATATCGGCTTCGATGCCGTATCAACGACGGCTCAAGAAGCGCGCAGCCCTCAGCGCGACATGCCGATCGGCATCCTCGGATCGCTCGCGATCTGCACCGTACTCTATGTGCTGGTGGGCTTCGTGATCACCGGCATTGTGCCTTACGACAAGCTCGACGATCCGGCCCCGATCGCCATTGGCGTCGATGCCATCGGCCTCGGCTGGTTCGCGCCCTTGATCAAAGTCGGTGCCATCCTTGGCCTCAGCTCGGTCATCCTGGTGAGCCTGCTCGGCCAGTCCCGCATTCTGTTCACGATGGCGCACGACGGCCTGCTGCCGCCGATGGTCGCGCGCGTGCATCCGCGCTTCCGCACGCCGCACATCACCACCATGGTGACGGGCGCGGTCGTCACGATCCTGGCCGGACTGTTGCCGATCGGCCTCGTCGGCGAACTCGTGAGCATCGGCACCCTGTTCGCGTTTGCGATCGTGTGCGCCGGCGTGATGTTCCTGCGGGTCACCGAGCCCGATCTGCCGCGACCGTTTCGCGCGCCCGCCGTCTGGGTCATGGCCCCTTTGGGCATAGTGTCCGCAGTCTTTCTGATGGTCAGTTTGCCAATAGATACCTGGATACGGCTCGTTGTCTGGCTCGCCGTCGGCCTCGTCATTTATTTCGGCTATGGCGCGCGCCATAGCCGAGTCGGCCTGAAAGCGGTCGACGCCGAGAGTTCCGTGGGTGGGTCTGCCAAGCTCCGCGGCTGAGGCCAGTTTGCCCCGCGAAAAAGCGGGCTGTTGCAACAGGCGACGAGCGGCTAATCCTGAGCCGAAAATCACGCTGGCGCTTCGAAGCGTCGATCACAACTGGTCCGCGCGTCGGGAAAAAGCCGTCTGTGTGGCCAGCGGTATTGGGACACATGCCTGCCGACCCGTTTCTTCTCTCGCTCGCCGTGAAAATGGCGGTGACGGCCGCGTTCGTCGTCACGGCGGCGTTGATCGCCGAACGGGTCGGCGCGCTGGTCGGCGCCATGGTGGCGACGCTCCCGATCGCGGCCGGCCCGGCCTACATCCTTCTTTCCCTCGATCACGACGCGCAATTCATTGCTGACAGTACGGTCGCAAGCCTTGCGGCCCACGCCGCGACGGGAGTCTTCGGCACGACCTACGTCTTCGCTGCGCAACGACATCCAGTGTTCGTAGCGGTGCCCGTTGCGCTCGGAGTGTGGTTCGCCTGCGCGTTCCTCATCCGGTCCGTCGAATGGTCGCTGCCGGCCGCGATTCTCGTTTGCGCCGCGAGCTACGCCATATGCATCGTGCTGGTTGGACGTTTCCTGCATGTCGCCGTCCCGCCGTTTGCGTCGCGCTGGCTCGATATCCCGTTGCGGGCGTTGCTCGTGGCATCGCTGGTCGGCACCGTCGTGCTGCTCGGCGCCAATGCCGGGCCGAAGCTCACCGGCATCTTTGCAATCTTTCCGATCGTGATGCTGAGCCTGATGCTGATTCTTCATCCACGCATCGGCGGACCGGCGACTGCCGCGATCATCGCCAACACAATGTGGGGGCTCGTCGGGTTTGCGAGCGCGATCCTCGCACTCCACCTCGCTGTCGTGCCGCTCGGCGCACCGGCCGGCCTTGCCGTCGCACTCGCCGTGTCCTTTGGCGCGAACATCGCGATCTTCATGGTCCGGCGACGCGGGCATGCCGCCGCGACCGCGGCCCTCAAGCGCGAGGCCGCGCCAAAAGCTTAAGCGAGTAGAGTGCCTCAAGCGCTTCGCGCGGCGACATCTCGTCGGGATTGAGCGCAGCCAGAGCCTTGGTAAGGTCAGCGGCCGCCGGATCGACCCACTCGGCGGGAGTCGCGGTAGGACGAATCGAAAACAGCGGTAGATCGTCGACGAGAGCGCGCGCCGGCGAGGTCCGATCCTCGGCCTCAAGTTCGGCGAGCACCACCTTGGCGCGTTCGATCACTGCGGCCGGGAGCCCTGCGAGCCGCGCCACTTGGATCCCGTAGGAGCGATCCGCCGCACCGGCGACCACCTCGTGGAGGAACACCACGTCGCCGTGCCATTCTTTGACGCGCACCGTTGCATTGAAGAGCCGCGGCAGTTTTGCGGAAAGCGCCGTCAGCTCGTGGAAATGCGTGGCAAACAGGGCGCGGCAGCGGTTGGCCTCGTGCAAATGTTCGATGGCGGCCCAGGCGATGGAGAGGCCATCGAACGTCGCGGTGCCGCGCCCGATCTCGTCCAGGATGACGAGCGAACGGTCGTTTGCCTGATTGAGGATGGCGGCCGTTTCCACCATCTCGACCATGAAGGTCGAGCGACCGCGCGCGAGATCATCGGCGGCACCGACGCGCGAGAACAGACGATCGACAACACCGATGCGCGCTTGCTTTGCCGGCACGAAGCTCCCCATCTGGGCGAGCACCGCGATGAGGGCGTTCTGGCGCAGATACGTCGACTTGCCGGCCATGTTGGGGCCGGTGATGAGATAGACGCGGCCGGCCGCGGAACCGGCCGGCGGCGACAGATCGCAATCGTTCGCGACGAAAGACGCGCTGCCGTCACGTGCAAGCGCCTGCTCGACCACCGGATGACGGCCGCCAAGCACGACAAAATCGTGGCTCGCATCGACCTCGGGTCGCACATAGCTGCGCTCGACCGCAAGCGTCGCGAGCGCCGCGGCGACATCAGCAGCCGCCAACGCGCCAGCGGCCGCCTTGATGTCCTCGGCGGCGGCGACGGCTTGGGCCGCAAGCCGATCGAAGATTTCCAGTTCCAGTCCGAGCGCGCGGTCGGCCGCGTTCGCGATCTTGGCTTCGAGCTCGCCCAACTCAGTCGACGTGAAGCGAACCTGGCCCGCGAGCGTCTGGCGGTGGATGAAAATCGCGTTCCATGGCGGGCTCGTGAGCTTGTCGCCATGCTGGGCGGTGACCTCGACGAAATAGCCCAGCACATTGTTGTGCCGGATTTTCAACGACTTGATCTGGGTGTCCTCGGCGTAGCGTGCCTGCAGCGCGGCAACGACCCGGCGCGATTCGTCGCGCAGCGCCCGCGTCTCGTCGAGCGTCTTGTCATAATGCGCGGCGACGAAGCCGCCATCGCGGCGCAGCAGCGGCAGCTCGTCGGCGAGCGCCGCGGCAAGTTCGGCGGCAATCGCGGGATCTGGTCGCCCCAATGCCGCGATCGCGTCGGCAAACTCTGCGACCCGCGGAGCAGCAGCGAGGCGGTCGGCAACTTCCGTCGCTGCGCACAGACCGTCGCGCACGGCGGCGAGATCGCGCGGGCCGCCACGGCCGACGACGAGCCGGGAGAGCGCCCGAGCGAGGTCGGGCGCCGCCGCAAGACGTGTGCGCAGCTTGGCGCGCAGATCAACTTCGCTGACGAGAAGTCCTACAGCATCGAGCCGGCGGGCGATCGCTTCCGGATTCGTAAGCGGCGCCGCGAGGCGCTGCGCGAGCAGTCGTGCGCCGGCGACGGTGACGGTGCGATCAATGGCGCCGATCAGCGCGCCGCGCCGCTCGCCCGACTGGGTGCGCATCAACTCGAGATTGGCCCGCGTCGCGGCATCGATGGCGAGCGTCGCGCCAGCCGCCTCTCGCAACGGCGGCGACAACGGCGGACGCTTGCCGATCTGCGTGCGTTCCACGTAAGTGATGCAGGCAGCGGCCGCGGTTAGTTCGAGCCGGGACAGCGAGCCGAAAGCGTCTGCCGTCGCCACAGCAAAATAGGCCGCGAGGCGGCGCTCAGCGGTCGCGCCGTCGAACACGTCGCGCGCGAGCGGCGTGACCGCCGGCAGCGAGCGCCACAGCGGCGCGAGTTCCACGTCCGCGTAAAGCGCGTCCGAGACGATGATTTCGCCTGGCTCGAGCCGTGCGATCTCGGCCGAGAGCCCAGCTCGGTCACACTCGGCGATGCGGAATTCGCCGGTTGAAATGTCGAGATAGGCGACGGCAAAGCGGCTGTCGCCTTGCGCCGACGAGACCTTGGCGCGCGCGACCGCGAGCAGATAGTTGTTGCGACGCGCATCAAGGAGCGAATCTTCCGTCAACGTGCCGGCGGTGACGAGCCGGATCACGTCGCGCTGGACGATGCTCTTCGCGCCGCGCTTCTTGGCCTCGGCCGGATCCTCGGTCTGCTCGCAAACTGCGACCCGATGGCCGAGCGCGATCAGGCGATGCAGGTATTCGTCGGCGCGATGGATCGGCACGCCGCACATCGGGATGTCGCGGCCGCGATGCTTGCCGCGCTTGGTAAGCACGATGCCGAGCGCCCGGCTTGCCGTCTCCGCATCATCGAAGAACAATTCATAGAAATCCCCCATGCGATAGAACAGCAGGCAATCCGGATTGGCGGCCTTGATCTCGATGTACTGCTCCATCAGCGGGGTGACGCGGTTGTCCTCGCCCGCGGGCGACGACCGTGTGTCACTTGGTTGGCGATGCGTGGAGTCATCCATGCCACGACGCTAGAGCATGTCGCGGTTCGGTGGAAGCCGCCGATACGGTTTCGGGGCGAGCCATATCCTCTGATACTGCGACGATAAGGAATCACCCCGCGGGCGACCGGCGATCCGGCTTAATTTCTCGGAAAGCCCGGGATGCCGTCGAACTTGTAGGCGAGGCCGGCGCGCACATCGCTGATCGGCACCTTGCTCCCAGGGTCAGCCGCGTTGGTCGCGACGTTCACAAAGCCCGGCATCGCAAGGTCGGTGAAGCGGTATTCCACGCGCCCGAGGACGTAGTCATTGAAGGCGTACTCGATGCCGGCGCCGGTGGTCCATCCGTCGGCGGAACTCGCGTTGTTGGTGAAGAACGGAGCCGACCCGGTGACGGCGTAGGCCACCGACGGATTCCCCCACGCCCAGCCGAAGGTCGCGAACAGCAGGAAGCGATCGAATGCATAGCCAAGCCGGCCGCGGGCCGAGTCGTAGTGCTTGATGGTCGTCGAAATCGTGAAGGGGCCGGTCGGCAGCGTCCCGACCGTGCCGATCGGCGCCATCTTCTGGCTGTCGCCGAATATGTTTGCGCCTTGCCAATCGGCCTCGGCGCCGAGCACGAAGCGGCCGATCTGATAGTTGGCGCCCGTGTAGACGCCGGCGAACGGACCGTTCGCACGATAGCCGTAAGGCGTTATCAGCGAGCCCGTCGCCGTATCCAACGTACCGCTCGACGTTTCAAATCCATAGCCGCCGTCGCCGCCGACGTAGACGCCGCTCCAATTATAGGCGTAGCGGTCACTCGGCGTGCGGCGCGCGATCGACCGCGCCGGATTGACAGCTGCAAACGGTTCCGGACCAAACAGGTTGAATTTGTAGTTCACCCCGACATCGATCTCGCTGACGGTGGTTTTCGATGTGGTCGAAACCTGCGAAAACGGCAGCTGGATATTAGACGCGCCATAGCTCGTAGAGCGATACTCGACGAACGTATTCCAATTCTGGGCAAACGCATACGCGGCACCGCCGCCCACCGTCCATCCGCTGAGGTAGCGGTTCACCGCTTCGTCGGTGCCCGCGGTTGCAAGATTGAACGTCCCGCTCAATTGGGTGCGAACGGACTGGTTGTTCGACCAGCCCCATCCCCCGGTCCCGTACAGCAGCAGATTCTCGATCGCCAATCCGAGCCGGCCGCGGACGGATTCGGTGTCGAAGACGTTGCTCTGAAACGCCGCGACGCCGTTTGCGTCCGCGATGTTGATCTGCCGTTTCCCGCCGGAGGTGAGGTCGGCGGACGCACCGACGACCACGCGCGATGGCAGCATGTAGTCGAAGCCGAACTGAAGCCCGCCGCGCCATTCCGACAGGTTGACGGTGAGCGGCGCGATGCTCGCACCCGACACCATGTCGACGGTGCTGGCGCTCGACCGGGACCAGACATCATCGATGTGCGCGCCGATATAGAAGCCGGTCCAATCGTAGTGCGCAGTCGGCGCCTGATAGGCCGGCAGCGAATGGGTGAATTCGTTCGCCATCACCGGCACGTCGAGCGTGTCGATCGGCCCCGCGAGGGTCACCCGAAACGCGATCGGCTCGACGGGATGCAGCACGTAATCCATCACGCCGTTCTGACAGACCGCGGCGGGAATCTTCTGGACTGGAAAGCACATCGCGAACATGGAGTCGCTCGTGATGAGCGAACCGTAGGCATAGGTGGCCTGGTCGCTTCGCGAGTTCAGCAAGTTGAGCGCATCGAGCTGAAGGCGCCAGCCGTTGTCGAAACGATACCCCACCTGACCGTTGATCGTGCTGAACGGCGGCGACTGGAAGGCGCCATCCTCGGTGAGCGGCCGCGAGCTGATATAGCGCCAGCGCAACGCGCTAAACCAGCCTTGCCGCTCACCAAGCGTCACCCCCGCCGAGCCCACCATCCATGGTGCGTTGTACACGAAGTTGCCGGGAGCGTTGCCGATCATGGCCTGCGGAAACCCGATCAGCGACTGGTAGGTCGCCTCTTGTGACGAATCGAAGCCGAGAAAGCGCGCGCGCGACAGCGCCATGTTGGCATCGACGTGAAGCCAGGAGGCGAGGCGATAATCGTTGGTGAGCTCGATGCCGGTGCGCTGGCTCGGCAGACCCGCCACCGTGGTGCCGGTGTCGCCGTCGAAGAACAGCTCGGAGTCCTGATGGATGTAGAAGAAGCTGATCGAGCTATCGAGATTGGGGATTGCCTTGGTCCGCAGGCCGATTTCCCCGCCGCGCGAGCGCACCAACAACGGTGTGTTGCCCTGCGGCGTCGTCGTGCCCGGGAGTTCGGTGATGACGGTGCCGCGCGCGTCGTTGCTGTGGTAGCCCATGCCGAGCCCGACGAACAGCTCGGTCTTGTAGAGCGGGCCGAGCGTCGCCGTGAACTTCGGGCTGCCGAATGCCATCTGGGAATGGCCCGAGTTCGCCGGCTGCAGCATCGAATCGACTGACGCTGCAAAAGCGTCGCCGCGCCAGCCGGTGGTCGTCTTGAACCAGTCGGTCCAATGCATCGTGTTCTGGATGTAGATGCCGACGTTGCCCTCGCCGACATGGTCGACGAGGGTGTTCGATAGGAACAGCCGCTGATTGGTGTTGCTGAGGCTTAGCGTGATGTCGTCGTAGCGGGTCTGCACGCCGACCTCGGTCTCGGTCGGCAGACTGAACATCGTCCCCTTGAGCGTGCGCGAGACGCCACCGCCGGCATAGATGCGACCATCGTGCTGACGGAACTGGTCGCCATTGACGGGATCGGTCGTCTCCCAACTGAAATTGTTGAACAGGTCGAGTGTGTATTTGACGAAGTAGGCGTTGGCCTTCCACAGGCCGTCGTCTTCAGATTTGGTCAGCCGGCCCGAGAGCGAAAAGCGGCTGGTGTCGCCGCCGTCGGTCGGATCAAGCTCGCCGATGAGAGGGATCTGGTTGGTCGTGACGGCGCGCAGCGGTATTTGATCGGCCGAGTTCCAATTGTTGGTGTAGGCGGCAGCAGTAAGCGACACACCGTCCGTTGCAGTGCCTTGGCTGTAGCGCACAAGGCCGCTGAATTTGCGCACGTCGTCAGGTGTGGTCCAGGGACCATTGTAGGTCGTAAATTCGCCGGCATAGAGCAGCGAGCCGTCGCCGACCTTGCCCGATCCCAGTCCCAGGTATCGCTGAGCGCCGAAGCTTCCGATCGTGACCGAGGCGATGTTCTTTTCGACGCCGTCGCGTAGCGAAATGTGCAGGTTGCCGGCATTGGCGAAATCGCCGACGTCGGCGAAGAACGGGCCCTTGCGGATGTCGACACCGCTGATGGTTTCCGGAATGAGCCAGTTGAGGTCCGCGTAACCTTGTCCATGGACATTGGTTGGCAGGTTGATCGGCACGTCATCGACAAAGATCGCAAGATCGGTGCCGTGGTCGAGATTCCAGCCGCGCAGGTAATATTGGTTGGCCTTGCCTCCATCCGCATGCACGACCGCCGTCAGTCCGGGCGCCGCTTCGACCACTTCGCCGGGCCGCGTTATGGGGCGCGCGTTGATGTCCGCGCCGGAGACTGTCATCTGGCTTGCCAATCCGGGTACTACTGGCGCTCCGCCGGCCACGTTAGGCGCGCCCGTCTGGTAAGGCGACGGCGTCGGGTTGGGAGCTGGCGTTGTTGCGGTCGGTGTGCGCGCGTTCGGCGTTGCGGCCGTTCTTGCCGGCGCCGGCCGCCCCGGGCCGGCGTTTGGCTTCGGCCGACTGGCTTCGACGGCGATGGGCGGTAGCGAGGTCGCCGGCTCGGAGGATGCCGGCGGCGTTTCGCCAGCAGGCGGTGCGGGAGTAGCCGGAGTAGCCGGTGTTGCGGGTGGACTGCTCTCGGGTGCTGGCGTCGCCGGCGCCGTTGGAGATGCGGGTGCCTGCCCAGTCGTCTCCGCCGGGCGCCACCGTTCAAGGTCCCCCGCGCGCGCAAGATCACTGACGACGTTGACAGCAATCACCGCGAGCGCGGAGCTGCCAAGCAGAACCCCCTTACGCACTCCATCCCCCGTCCGACCGGAGACGAAACGGCTTCCGTCCCGGCGCCTTCCCCCGTCGCCTAGCCAGCTCCCCGATAGTTGGGCGACGCAAAAAACTTAACAGAAAAGAAAAGGCCGGCGAAAGCAAAAAAGTTCCGAAAAAGTGCGTCACCGCGAGGCTCACATATACCCCCCTATACTATTATCGAGATCAAAAGAGCATTCTCGGATCATTTTGTGCAAATCTACCCATGTCGATTTTTCCTGCCAGCACGGCAAGAGCGTTTTTAATTTGACTCATTCGGCCGTAGCGCCACGATAGTAGCCTCTGGGCGGGGCCTCAGCTAACTCAACCTCGGCACGTCATCGCCGATAACCGCGAGCGCTTTCCATGGGGGGAATGTCTTCTAGTGTTGTGGTTGGCCAGCCGCGTTTGTTCTTTCTGGCCGCAGCGATTGCGACCGCAGGGTCGATCCTCATGAGTGCACCCATCCGCGGTCAGGAGCAGACTGTTGCGACGCCGGCCGATACGATCATGGCGCGCAAAACGGTCATGGATACGCTGAGCGACAAGATGGACGCGATCGAGCTGATGATCTCGTCCAACAAAATCGATCTCAAGACCGGACAGGACGGCGCCAATGACATCTCGGTTTATCTGATGGCGTTTCCGCTGCTGTTTCCCGCGGCGACCAATCAGTGGAAGCCGAATGTCACGCACGATCCGATCGCCGATACATTCTCATCGCCCGACGTATGGACCAAGTTCGCCGACTTCTATCAGCAGGGGACGGCGGCGTCTAAGGCGGCCTTTACCGCGAGCCGCGCCCAAAACGATGCCGATTTCAAAGCCGCGATCATGCAGTTGCGTACAGACTGCAACGCTTGCCACGCGGCCTATTTGAAGGCCGACTAAGTCGAACTGATTAAGCGATCCCAGAGAGGGATCGTCAGGGGGCTCACAATGCGATTTCCCTTGCCATTGCAGGGCTGGCGTGGCGCCGCCACCGCTCAGGGTCGCATCGGCCTGATCTGCATCTTGATAGTCATCGCCAACGCGGCCTCTTGGTTTTGGGCCTGGACCTTGTTTTCAGGAACGCCGACGCTCTTCAGCGCCGCAGTGCTTGCCTACATCCTGGGACTGAGACACGCGGTCGACGCCGATCATATCGCGGCGATCGATAACGTCGTCAGGCGGCTGGTCCAGACCGGCCAAAAGCCCGAAGCAACCGGCTTCTTCTTTTCGCTCGGCCACTCGCTCGTCGTGTTGGTGGCGGTCATTTTGATCGCGGCCTCGGCAAACGCGCTTGACGACCGGTTCGAGAGTATCCGCGCGGCGGCCGGCGTCGCCGGAAAAGCGATCGCGGCACTGCTTCTCCTCACCATTGGCTGCGCCAACCTCGCTGTGCTCGGCCGCCTGTGGAAGGCGATGTTGGGTGCGTCCGAATCCGAATTCAACGCCGATGCCGTGAACCTGCTCGGCCCGCCTCACGGTGTACTCGCCCGCATCTGCGAGCCGCTGTTCCGCGCCATCTCGCGGTCCTGGCACATGGTCCCGCTGGGCATCCTGTTCGGCCTGAGTTTCGAGACCGCGTCGGAAGTGGGGTTGCTCGGGTTGTCCGCCGGCGAAGCCGGGCGCGATCACGCAATGTGGTCGATCCTGGTGTTTCCGGCGCTGTTCGCGGCCGCCATGACACTGATCGACACCGCTGATGGCGTGCTGATGGTGCGCGCCTACGGTTGGGCACTGGTGAATGGCCGGCGCAAGCTTTGGTATAATTTCGCGATGACCTTTTCGTCAGTCGCCGTTGCGCTGTTTATCGCCACGGTGCAAATCGTGAATTTGCTGGTCGAGAGGCTCGTGCTGCACGGTCCGATGTGGGAAGCGATCGCAGAGTTCGCGAACGACCTCACCGCATTTGGTTTCGTTATCATCGGCATATTCATGGGCACATGGCTGGTGTCGATGGCGCTTTATCGCTGGCAGCGGCGCGGTTTGATCATCGCTCCGCAGCCAAGCGTGGAAGAGGTCAAACTCCGAGTCCCGCGGTAGCGCGCGCATGCAGATGATTGCACGCGTCCGAGGGAGCCGTTGGAAGGCGATCGTCTGGCGGGCTTTGATCGTTACGCATCGCTATTGCGGCATCGCCATCGGATTGTTGATGGTGATGTGGTTCATCTCCGGCATCGTGATGATGTACGTGCCTTACCCGCGCGTCGCCGAGGACGAGCGGGTGCGTACTCTCATGCCGGTGTCATGGGAGGCATGCTGTCACTTCGGCCAAGACCTGCTCGCGGACGAAGACCGGGTGCTTCGCGCCGAGGTCGAAAACCTTGCCGGTGATCCGATCGTCAGGCTGCGACGCATCGGCAAGCGAGATACCGCGCTTGATCTTGCACACGGCGCATTCATTCGCATCGACGACGACAAGGCGCGCGCAATCGTCATCGACGCCGCGCCACGCATCATGGGAGAGGCAGCCAATCCAATCTCAGTGCAGAAAGTCGAACTCGATCAGTGGACGATCGGACGCCTGTTCCGCGACCGTCCGCTGTTTCGGTTCGCCTTCGATGATCCGCGCACGACCAACATCTATGTATCGGGAACGACCGGGCGGGTCGCCCACTGGACGACGGCGCGGCAACAATTCTGGAGCTGGCTCGGCACGATCCCGCACTGGCTCTATTTCCTTGATCTCCGCACCAATACCGCGTTGTGGAGCGAGATCGTGATCTGGACCTCGCTGCTCGGCACCTTTCTGACCGCGGTTGGGCTTTACATCGGAATTGCCCAGTGGAGGAGCGGACCGGCTCGGAGCTTCTCGCCTTATCGCGGCTGGTTCTACTGGCATCATTTAACTGGCCTCATCTTTGGCGTGGTGACGCTCACCTGGGTCGGGAGCGGTCTCGTATCCATGAACCCATGGGGTTTTCTTGAAGGGCAAGGCGGCGGCGATGAGCAAGCCCGCATTCAGGGGGCGCCACTGTCCTGGCGAGAAATACGACAGTCGATCGAGACCCTTCGCAAACGAAAGGAATCCGCGGGCGTATTGAGCCTCGTTTCATCGCCTCTGGGCGGAAATCTTTATTGGCTTGCGACGCCGCCCGATGGACGGGTGGTCCGCCTCGATGCCGCGGGCAATGTCAGTCCGCTCGGCGAAGCCGGTCTTGCCGAGGTGGCGCGCCGCATTGCGGGTGCGGTCCCGGTCGCAGAACAAGCCGTCGTCACTGAAGAGGACGCCTATTATGTACGGCGTCGGGAACGGTTGGGCTTGCCGGCCTATCGCGTCATTCTCGATGACGATGAGCGCACGCAGTATTATCTCGATCCCACGAGCGGCGAGGTTTTGGAATACGTCGACGGCAATAGACGGTGGTATCGATGGCTATTCGGGGGACTGCACCGGATCGATTTTATGGCCTGGATGCGAGCGCGTCCGACCTGGGATATTCTGGTTCTCATTCTGATGCTGGGCGGTCTCGCCTTGAGCGGTACCGGTGTTTATCTCGCAATTCGGCGCGTGCGCAATGATCTCCGTTCGACATTGCGCCTAATCACCAATCCCAAGCGTACGGCCGGCGCTCGCGACATGACGTGAAGCAGCGCGCGAGTACGGCACCGAGGCTGCATGCTGGCTTTTTATTTTATGCCGAAGCCAAAACTTCGGTGTCACTTGTACATTTTCGGTGACTTGCGCGCATTTTCGTCAATCGAAAGGCACGTTAGCAGGTTTATATAACTCGGGCTTTTATCCAATTTGGTTTCCCAGAAACAGTCCGCCTTGACCTGTCGCGAATATTTCGACCACTCGTCGCCGAGCATCTTGCGAGCAATTCGCTCGTTTTCCATGCACTGTTTTATGTTGTCCGCTGACGGATCGGTTTGATTGCGGCAGGTCGGCGCAAAGTTGAGGTTGGGAATGCGGTCGGCAGCAGCAACGAGTACCTGCGAGCTCAACAAGGCGATTGGCAGGGCCATCGGAATGGAGAACGGCATGATCACATCTCCGCGTTCACCCTCTGCGATCGCCGGCATTCGCAGAAGATTCGGTACGGTTTCAGCGATCCCACCCGTCTCGCGCTGGCGGCCGCCGTCCGGGGACCCCCCGAACGGGTTGCATTCGATCGGCGATTCGATCGGCCGCACGGTTAAGTGTCGTTAACTTGAACCGCCTCGTCAATGAGTCGGGACTGCGCCCGCGAGACGCCAACAAGCCTGGCGACGGACGGCTAAGCTACCCAAGCGGCCGCGGTTCCGACAGCCTCAAAATTTTCTTTCGAGATGAACAGCGCATTGAAAGTACGTGGGTTTTTATTCCGCACCTTTAACTGCTCCTTAGACTTACCGTTCTAGTCTTTCCGCACGCGTGCCGCAGAGCGGGTCGCGCGGCGGTGGGGAGCGTATGACCCGTGTTTGTTAGGAGCGCGCAAGCGGCGGTCCGAATTGGTCGGAGGACGGCGGCAGTCGCGGTCGGCGCGGGTCGCCGGCTCGCCATGCAGGCGACGCTCGCTGCTTTGCTGCTTTGCGTCGGCGCCATCGGGGCGCAGGCGCAACGCGTTTCGGCGGAAATCTCGGTCGACACGAGCGGCGGTTACGCCCGTATCGTCTATCGCTTCGACGGCGAAGTCGAATCCACCGTCCGTTTGGCGAATGGCATCCTGCTCATCAGCTTCAGCGTGCCCGTCGAGCTATCGACCGAACGGTTGAACCCGGCGGCCGCCGGCTATGTAAGCGCGGCACGCCGTGATCCGGACGGCAGAGGCTTGCGCATTGCGCTGACGCAGCGGGTCACCCTGCATTCCATGCAGGCGAACGACCGATTGTTCGTCGACCTCCTGCCCGAGACGTGGAAGGGGCCGCCGCCGCCATTGCCGCAGGATGTGGTGGAGGAGCTTGCGCGTCGCGTCAAAGAGGCGGAGCGGCGCCAGCGCCAAATCCGGTTGCTCGCGCAGCAGAAGCAGATGATCGAGACGCGCGTGCGCGTCGCCTATCAGCCAAATTTCACCCGTTATGTCTTCGATCTGCCGGACCTCGTGACGGTGGTCGCCGAACGCAATGGCGACAAATTGAACCTCCAGCTGGATGCTCCCCTCAAGTTCGATCTCGCCGAGGCCAAGGCATCGCTGCCACCCGTGATCGAGCACATCGACGCCGCCATGGGCGAGCAGCAGACCACCGTCAAATTCACGTTCCTCGGCAAGGTCGACATTCGGACCTTCCGCGAGGACAGCAGCTACGTCGTCGACGTCGCCGCTGTCGCCACACCCTACAAGCGTGGCGCTGGGGGAGACGTTCGCAGCGGCGGAGACCTAGCGGACAACCCGAAGGGGCCGCCGGGGAAATTCGAGGCGCCGCAAACCATGCCGGCGCGCGGCGTGGAGGCGCTGACCAACGCGCGAAGCAGCGGAAGCGAGGCCAAGAAGCCGGCTCCGGAGGCCGCGCCCGCATCGCCGCGCGCCGCGTTGGAGCCGGGTGTCGCGCCGCCAGAAATGCAATTCGATCCGGCCAAGGAGATTGCGGCCGCCAATCGGGCATTCGGTTCGTCACCGGTCGGGGCAGCGCCGATGGTGCCGCTGAGAACCGACGTGATCCCGTCGCTAACATGGCCCGGCACGGGAGAACTGCCGGCTGTCGGTCCGTCCGCGGACATCGCCGACCCTGAACCAGTCACCAAGTCCACGCCCAAGGCGAGCCGCCCCGCAACGATGCCGGGGACGATGCCGGACGCCCAGGTCGAACAGCCATCGCCTGCCGGGGAGGCAGTGCGCAAGTCTACGTCTTCGGAACAGACGCTAGTGGCCGCCGCTCAACCGGTCGACGCAGCCCCATCCAATCCCCCCGGGTCCGTCACGAAGGAACCGCGTGACCCTGACAAGTCCATTAAGGCTGAACTTGAGCGTCAGGGTGGTAACCTCAAGCTGGTGTTCCCGTTTTCGCAATCGACGGCGGGAGCGGTTTTCAGGCGCGCCGACACGCTGTGGATCGTATTCGAACTCCGCGGCCGCAATCGATGTGGAAACTTTGCAGACGGACACGAGCCGCACCATTGGCGCGGTGACCGTCGCGCACGAGTCCGACTATCAAGTCGTGCGCATCCGGCTGGAGCGCCCACGCCTCACGTCCCTTAGTACCGTCGAAAACAACTGGGTCATTGCAATCGGCGACACGGTGCTTGACCCGCCCCAGCCATTCACCATTACGCGCAACGCCGCCGGCGCGATGCGCCAGACCGCGACGGTATTGTTCGAGCGGCCGCACGCGCTCCATCGCATCACCGATCCCGAAACCGGCGGCGCACTGTCTGTGGTCACCGGGTTCGTTCCCACGCGCGGCCTTCTCAAGGAACAGGATTTCGTCGAGTTTCGCGTGCCGGCGACGGCTCACGGTGTCGTTGTCGAGCCGCTCGCCGATGACCTCGACGTCGAAATCGCCAGCGACAAAATCATGATTTCGCGGCCTGCCGGTCTCGTGCTCTCATCCGTGGGGCAGGCCGTACGCCGCGGCTATCGTCCGATGGTGCTCGATGCCCAGACCTGGGGCTTCGACCGCGAAGCTGATTTCAACGACCGGCAGAACACGCTGATTACCGCCGCTGCGTCCGCGCCCGAACATAAGCGCCTGCCGCTACGGTTCGAGTTGGCGCGGTTCTATCTCGCGCGCCAGATGTACGCCGAGGCCAAGGGCGTGCTCGGCGTGGCGCTCGCCGAGGACCACCCGACGAACGAGGACTCGACCGGCCTCGTCATGCGCGCCATCGCCAACATCATGATGGATCGCGTCGATGATGGTCTGGCTGATCTCGCGAGCCCCCTCGTCGGCAACAGCAATGACGCTCCGCTCTGGCGGGCCCTCGGCTATGCCAAGCAGGCCAAATGGGCTGATGCCGCCGACAACTTCAAGAAGATGGAAACGGCGATCACGACGTTGCCGGTCGAGTTTCAGCGCCAGGTGATGTTGCAGGTCGTGCGTGCCGCGATCGAGACTCGCGATTTCGCCTATGCAGCCCAACAGCTCAACGAGTTCGATACGCTTGGCGTGCCTGCAGATCTCGCGCCGCGCATTGCCGTGCTGCAGGGCAGGCTCGCCGAGGGCCTGGGTCACGGCGAGGATGCGCTCGCCGCCTATCGGACCGCCGCTGAATTCGGGTGACCGCGCATCGTCTGCGCGCGGCAGATTGCACGACATCGCGTTGCGGTTTCGGATCGGCGACATGAAGCGGCCGGCGGCGATCGACGAACTCGAAACCCTAACCACCTCCTGGCGTGGGGATGAAACCGAGATCGAGGCGCTGCAGCTCCTGGCCCACCTTTACACCGAGGAGGGTCGCTATCGCGACGCCTTCCAGGTCATGCGGATCGCGTTCGCGACCCATCCCAATATGGACCTGACACGCCGCATCCAGGATGAAGCGGCGGGGACATTCGATTCGCTGTTCCTCGCCGGCAAGGGCGATGCCATGCCGGCGATCGATGCGCTTGCGCTGTTCTATGATTTTCGCGAGCTGACGCCGATCGGACGGCGCGGCGACGAGATGATCCGCCGTCTCGCCGACCGGCTGGTCTCGGTCGACCTCCTCGATCAGGCGTCAGAGTTGTTGCAGCACCAAGTCGACCACCGCTTGCAGGGGGCCGCGCGCGCCCACGTCGCGGCGCGATTGGCCGTCGTCTATTTGATGAACCGCAAGCCCGACAAGGCGCTCGCGGTGCTGCGCTCGACACGGACTGCAGACGCCGCCAACGAATTGCGCAGCGAACGCCTGCTCATTGAAGCGCGCGCACTGTCGGACGTCGGGCGCCACGATGTCGCCATCGAAGTTCTCGCCAATATGAATGGCCGCGAAGCCATTCGCATGCGCTCCGACGCCTACTGGGCTGCCAAGCGCTGGCGCGAATCTGCCGAGCAGATCGAGCTGCTCTACGGCGACCGCTGGAAGGATTTCGTCCCGCTGACCGATGTCGAGCGCGCCGACATCCTGCGGGCCGCGATCGGCTACGCGATTGCTGACGACACCCTGGGGCTCGGTCGGTTCCGCGAGAGATACGCGCCGAAGATGGCCGATGGTCCGGACCGCCGCGCATTCGAAGTGGCGACCTCACCGCTGGCGGCGAGCGGCGCCGAGTTTCGCGACGTGGTGCGGCAGATCGCCTCCGTCGACACGCTCGATGGCTTCCTGCGGGAAGTGTATGCGCGCTATCCGGAGGTCGGGTCGTCCGGTCAGCCGCCGGCGCCGGCGCCCGGCGCACCCCTCTCGAGCGCGCAGCTTCGCGGGGCGCGCATCGAGGGCGGGGCAACCGGAAGCATCGCTCCGGCGGCAGGCGACGATCCGCCCGAGGCCGTGCCGTCACCTTGAAGGAGCACAGGTGCGGCGCCGATTCGACGCCGTCAGCGGCCGGCGCTGATTTCGGCCATGGCCTTGGTCATCATCTCTTCCATGGTGCGGCGGATCTGATGATCCGACTGCACCACGCCCTTGGCATCGAAGTCCTGGCGAATCTTGCGAAAGGCCTCGTCGCCGCCGGGCGTGTTCACGTCGATCGTCACGATGTCCTTGGCGTAGGCCTCAGCGGCCGCTCCGGTGAGGCCTAGCTTCTCAGCGGCCCACTGGCCGACCATGCGGTTGCGCCGCGCGTGTGCCTTGAACCGCACCTCCTCGTCGTGCGCGAACTTCTTTTCGAAGCCCTCCTCGCGCTTATCGAAGCTGCTCATGTTTGTGCCCCGTGGCTGCGAATAAAAAATCGTATGGTTTCCATGCGTCGCCTTGCATAATGGGTGGCATGCGTCAAGGCAACTCGGTCGGTCTCGAACAACGTGGTTGCACGCCTGTGGCGGCACGCTTATCTCAATTGTGCTCCGCGCGGGGTTGGGCTAGCTTGGCGACGCGGAGAGTTAGGCGCACAGTACGTCGCGTCGCGCCAAGCATTCGCCGCCGCGGACCTCGATCACTACATGGAGCCACGGCACAATTATGGATTTCCTCAAGCCACGGTACACTCCGATGAGCCGACGTCGCCGCATTTATGAAGGCAAGGCGAAGGTTCTTTATGAAGGACCAGAGCCGGGAACTCTGATTCAGCACTTCAAGGATGACGCTACCGCCTTCAATGCGAAGAAGCATCAGATCATCGAGGGCAAGGGCGTATTGAACAACCGCATCTCCGAATACGTTTTCCAGCATCTCAACGACATCGGCGTGCCGACCCATTTCATCCGCCGGCTCAATATGCGCGAGCAGTTGATTCGCGAGGTCGAGATCATCCCGCTTGAGGTCGTGGTGCGTAACGTGGCGGCGGGCTCCCTGTCGCAGCGGCTCGGCATCGAAGAGGGCACGCAACTGCCGCGCTCGATCATCGAGTTCTATTACAAGAACGACGCACTCGGCGATCCGATGGTGTCGGAAGAGCACGTGACCGCGTTCGGCTGGGCGACGCCCCAGGAAATCGACGACATCATGGCGCTCGCGATCCGCGTCAACGACTTCCTGTCCGGCCTGTTCCTCGGCGTCGGCATCCGCCTGGTCGACTTCAAGATGGAATGCGGGCGGCTGTGGGAAAACGACATGATGCGCATTGTCGTTGCCGACGAGATTTCCCCGGACTCATGCAGGCTGTGGGACATCAAGTCGAACGAGAAGCTCGACAAGGACCGTTTCCGCCGCGATCTCGGCGGCCTCCTCGAAGCCTACACCGAGGTCGCCAAACGCCTCGGCATCATGAGCGAAGGCGAGCGCCCCCAGGGCACCGGCCCGGTCCTGGTGAAGGGCTGACCCGCGGAGCACGGTGATGGGCATCCCCGTCATCGATACAGGTCCGATGGATACGATGACGCTTCCCGAACTCGGGGCCGCCTTCCCGCTGGCCGAGATTTACCGCGACATCGACTTTGCGCAGGGTTCACCCGCAGCATCATGAAAGCGCGCGTCACGGTCACACTCAAATCCGGGATCCTCGACCCGCAAGGCAAGGCGATCGAGGGAGCGCTCAAATCGCTCGGCATCGCCGGCGTCGCGAGCGTGCGCCAGGGCAAGGTGTTCGACATCGAAATCGCAGACGGCGACCAGGCCGGCGTCGAGGCGCGCCTCAAGGCTGCGGCCGAGAAGCTCCTGGCGAACACGGTGATCGAGAATTATCGTATCGAGGTGTTGTAGCTGGCGCGGCAGTTGTGAGGCGCATGCGAACCGCATCTGGAGACTGTCGAACAGCATGAAGGCCGCCGTCATCGTCTTTCCGGGCATCAATCGCGAGCGCGACATGGCGCGCACGTTGCGCCTGGTGTCCGGGCGTGATCCGGTCATGGTGTGGCACGCCGAGACTGCATTGCCCCCGGGTACCGATCTCGCGGTGGTGCCGGGCGGCTTTTCCTACGGCGATTATCTACGCTGCGGCGCGATCGCGGCCCGCGCGCCCATCATGGACGCGGTGCGGACCTTTGCGGCGAAAGGCGGCCTCGTGCTCGGCGTCTGCAACGGGTTCCAGATTCTGTGCGAGGCGGGCCTCTTGCCGGGAGTGCTGATGCGCAACGCCGCCCTCAAGTTCATCTGCCGCGATGTCTATCTGCGCGTCGAACGGTCCGACACGCCGTTCACACAAGGCTACAACGCGGGCCAGGTGATCCGCGTGCCAGTCGCCCACGGCGAGGGCAATTTCATCGCCGACACCGACACGCTCGCGCGCATCGAGGGCGAGGGCAGGGTGCTGTTCCGCTACACTTCGCCCGCCGGCACGCTCGCGCGCGAATACAATATCAACGGTGCCACCAACGCGATCGCCGGCATCGTCAACGGCGGCGGCAACGTGCTCGGGATGATGCCGCATCCGGAAAACCACGTCGAAGCCGCCATCGGCTGCACCGACGGCCGTGGCCTTTTCGCCGGCCTCGTCGTGCATTTGAACCGCGCAGCGTAGCGCGCGAGGGGTTGTCCGGCGACATGACTGGCCGCAGCGCTGCCGATCTCCGGTTCATCGACGTTCACCACCATGTGGTGCTTCCGGAATACCAGGCGGCGCTGGTCCGCTCCGGTGCCGCCGATCCATCCCGGCCGTTCCGCCGGAACGATCCCGCCTCGGTGGTATGCGAAAAGCTGGCAGAGATCGGCGTCGATGCCGCCGTGCTCAATCCGCTCTCAGTTGCCGGCGTGCATCACGGCGATGACGCCAACGCGCGCTATCTGACGCGCTCCGTCAACGAAGCGCTCGCGTCGTTCGTCGCCGCGGCGCCCAAGAAGCTTGGCTTCTTTGCGACCTTGCCGTTTCCCGACGTGGATGGTGCGCTCGACGAGATGACGCACGCCCTCGATACGCTCGGCGCTGACGGGATCATCCTGCTATCCAATCAGAACAGTGTGTATGTCGGCGACCGTCGGCTTGATCCGCTTTACGCCGAGCTCGACCAGCGCCGCGCCATCGTTTTCATCCATCCGACGATCCCGCCCTACGTGCCGGATCATCTCGATCTCAAGCTGTGGCCGGCCTATATCGAATATGCCTTCGATACGACGCGGGTCGCCGCGAATCTCATCTATCTCGAAGTGCTGCGTAATTACCCGAACATCCGATGGGTTCTTGCCCACGCCGGCGGCGCGTTTCCGTTCCTGTCGACGCGCGTACGGCTGATGGAAGAACTGGAAACTAATGGCCGCATCCCGCCGTTTGGGGCGTCCGGATTCGGCAAGCCGTTTCACGAGCGCGTGCCCGAAGGCGTCGGCCCCTATCTCGACAAGTTCTATTACGACACCGCGTTGTCCGGCGGCACCGCTCCGATGGCGGCGCTCACCGCGCTCGCTCCCGTACAGCGAATTTTTTACGGCAGCGATTGGCCGTACGTCGAGCGCGCCTTCGTCATCGAACAGAATGAGGCGCTCGTCAGCATGCCGCATTTCGCCGCTGAAAAATTCGCCGCGATGGAACGGGGCAATGCGATGCTGATGTTTCCTCGATTTGCTCCTTAACCCAAGCTGATCCCATGATCATGGGCAATTTATTCGCCAATGTCCCGCAAACATTGCAGGACGAGCAAACCGTCGAACTTCTCTTGACGCCGCATGTTCGGATCGAGCGGATCGTCTCGACCGGTCAGGCGAGTCCGCCGGATTTTTGGTACGATCAAAATTCAGCCGAATGGGTGATCCTGCTGGCGGGGTCCGCTGGCCTGCTGTTCGAAGGCGAGACCACGCCGCGTGTGTTTGCGCCGGGCAGCTACGTCCGCATCGACAAGCACGTGCGCCATCGGGTGGCGTGGACGGACCCGACTGTGCCGACCGTCTGGCTAGCGATTCACTATCAATGAAGTCCCGTAGCTGTTCCTACGGACCGTCCATCAGGATGTGGCGTTCGCCGCGACCCAATCGCCGAATGCCGCCATGAACTGCTGCAGAAACTTGCGGGTGCCGTCGTTGGCGAGCTTGCCGCTCGCGTCAAATAATTTGTCGGCGCCGCCGATGTAAGCCTCGGGCTGCGGCATGGCGGGCACGTTCAGGAACACGAGGGATTGGCGCAGATGATGGTTTGCTCCAAAGCCTCCGATCGCACCGGGTGAAGCACTCGCGATGGCCGCCGGCTTGCCGCTCCAGACGTTTTGGCCATACGGCCGCGAGCCGACGTCAAGCGCATTCTTCAGCGCCGCCGGTACCGATCGATTGTGCTCCGGCGTAACGAACAAGACCGCGTCGGCGCCTTTGATTGCCGCCCGGAACGCGGTCCAGGCCGCAGGCGAATTCGCTTCTTCGTCCTGATTATAGATCGGCAGCCCGGCGATTTCGACGAATGCAGGTTTCAGTGACGGCGGGGCGAGCTCGACGAGGGCGTTTGCAACTTTTCGATTGATGGAGTCCTTGCGCAGGCTGCCAACGAGAACCGCAACGTTGAACACCTTGGCCATACCAGACACCTCCAACAGTCACCATGACGGGATTGTCGATTGCATCCCTTCAAGTGGTCCGCGGACAGCAGCCCTGCAAGCCACGACCGATGGCGGCCTCGCTTCTGTCCGGATGCGACGCCTGCGGTGCCTGCGCCGATCGATCGTACGGATCAGCGTCGCCAGGAATACCGCCGCGGATACCGATGGATCGGATGCCCATAGCGGTATGCGTACCCCGGAGCGACGTAGCGGTAGCTCGGATAGGCGTAGCTCCGCTCCATCTCCCTCTGCGCATCGCCCTGCATTTGCGGCATCATCACGTAATTGCCCGGGGAGGCGGCAAAGCTCGGCGTCGACAAAGCAACGACGCCCACCGCGAGCGTGAAAAGCAAAACTCTGGCTTTCATCGTCATCTCCTCATGTCCGATCACGAAAAATACGCGACTCGATCGAACGAAACGCCGCCGGTCGTCTGCCGTTTCAGCCGTCCGGCGCGGCGAAGGCGCGCATGGTGCAAGCTGCCCCGGCCGCGTCAGCGCCAGTAGCGAGCCGGGATTTGGTCGGATGGCACGATCATCTTGCCGACAGGCCACAGCGCTAGCCCCGCGAGTTTGAGGTGCGCCCACGCAAAGGGGATGCCGATGATGGTGATGGCGAGCGCGATCGCCGTCAGCAGGTGCCCCAGCGCCAGCCACCAGCCGGCAAGCACGAACCAGATCAGGTTGCCGATCACACCGAACACGCCGGTGCCGACATCGTCGACGCCGGTGTAATCGGCGCGCGATACAGCCTTCTGGCCGAACGGCAGCAACGTATAGCCGGCGATATTAAACGCAGCCCGCGCCCACGGCAGGCCGATGATGGTGATCGCCATGATAATGCCGGCGATGACCCAGCCGGCCGCCATCCAGAAGCCGCCGAACAGAATCCACAGCACGTTGAGCAGGAAGGACATAGCGGACATCGGTTTTCTCCCGCGCACGGATCACCGGCGCACGATGGCGCCGCGTTCGAAAGGGTTCGCCACCGGGACTTAAGCACTCGGAGGTGCGGTCGCTAGTTCCCGCAATCGCGAATGAGCCGCGCGGGCACCGGTCATCCGATACTCTCGCTCGCGGACGTTCTCAAGCGAATTGCGTTGTTACGATGTGGCTGCTGGCTCACCCGCCGGCGCGGCCACTTGCATCAGCTTTGCCAAGCCTTCGGACGTGGCAAGCGGCGGTTTCCAGCCGAGGCTCACCAGTCCCGTGGGCTCCGCGACCAGCGAGCCTGAGAGCCGTTCGTAGATTTCGTCCCGGCGGGCGGTGTGAAGGAGGAGTTCGAGGAGGGCCGCAGGAAGCGGAAACACGTTCGCTCGGCGCCCGAGTCCGCTCCGCATAGCAGCGATCATTTGCGCAACCGTCAGGGCCTGCGGATCGGCGGCGATGAGCGCGCGCCGCAATGTTCCCGGCGCGGCAAGCACGGTCTCGACTGCAGCCGACAAATTCTCCAGCGCAAGCAGCGAGCGGCGCGCCGTGAGGCTTGCGAGCGGCAACGGCAGCGGCGATCGCGCGAGCCGCACCAGTTGCGCCATGTTGCCCTTGACGCCGGGCCCGTAAATCAGCACCGCCCGCAGCGCGACCCAATCGAGATCGAGCTCGGCGAGACCATGCTCGGCGGCGAGCTTGGATTTTCCATACGCGTCGGTTGGCTGAGGTTCGTCGGTCTCACTCTGGACCGTTTCGGCTGCCGGCCCGCATTGGGCACGGATCGAGGAGAGGAAGACGAAGCGCTTCGCACCGGCGCGTTTAGCGGCGCGGGCAAGGCCGATGGTCGCGTCGGTGTTGAGTATCCGGTAGTCGTCCTCAGGAACGCCCGACATCGCGTGCGCGATGCCGGCGGAATGAATGACTGCGTCGACGCCCTCGAGCGCGGCCGACATGTTTTGCGGCCGGGCGAGATCACCGATGACGGCGCTTCCGGTCAGCATCGGCATCGACGCTGGCCGGCGCAGCAGCACACGAAGGCGGTAGCCGCGCTTCGGCAACTCCTGCATCAGGTACCGCCCGATGAAGCCGGTGGCTCCCGTGAGCGCGATCAGCATGGCCTTCCTGCCCGGCGACTCGTCTCGCCGTCCTCGTCGGAAATATTCGTTCGAAGAATAGCCGATTTTGCGATCTGGGAGTTGTGGGGGACGCCGCAGCCTTCAGCAGTGCTGCGTTTCACACTCCTGCTAGGCGGGGCGGCGCACGGCCACGTCAGGCGATGCAACGGCCGGCGATTTGGCCCAGAGCCGGATCGACGTACGGAGAGGCTACCGGCTCGCAGGCGTGGAGAACAGGCTCGGCCTTGAACATCTGCAGGCGATCGCTTTTCCGCACGCGGTTGACGGCGACGTCGCCACCAAACTGGCTCGCCGCGGTCGCTCGAATGAAATTCAAGCCCGCCGCGCGAAGCCTCTCGTGCATCGACGGCTCGAATGTCCCACGCCATGCCGCGTGGGCGAATACCTGATCGAAATCGATCTTCGTTTCATAGCCCGGTGTGCCCGCCCAATCCGCGCGGTACGACCAAGCCATGGTCGAACCGATCAAGATGCTGATGGCGGCTGCGAGTGCGACCGAAACTTGCTTTGTCAGCATGACCGACCCCCTACGTGCTTGATCACGTACAAATAGGCCGATCGAGGTGGTCGAAAAATTCAGATATTGTGCTTACGCTCTTGCCCATAAGGGAAAGTACGTAATCAGTGGGCGCCCGCGGGACCTCGTGATAATTTGACGGTGCCGGAAAGCGAGTCCCATCGCGGAGAGTGAGCGCAACTCTGTCAGGGAGAATTCCTGATGACCGAGTCGACCGTTACCCGGCGCGGCATGATCGGCGGCATCGCGACGGCGGCCGCTTCAGGCGACATCGCCGCGCACGCGCAATCGAGGCCGAAGACATTCGTGCTCATCCACGGCGCCTGGCACGGCGGCTGGTGTTGGCGGCGCGTGGCGGACATCCTGGAGCAAAAAGGCCACAAAGTGTTTGCGCCGACGCTCACCGGACTTGGCGAGCGCTCGCACCTCTTGAGCAAGTCGGTCAATCTCCACACCCACATCGTCGACATCGTCAACGTGTTCAAATGGGAGGACATCAAGGACGCGTGTCTGTGCGTCCATTCCTACGCCGGCTGGCCCGGCTCGGTCGCGCTGGAGCAGATCGGCCACCGGGTGTCCTCGATCGTGTGGCTTGATGCCTTCAAGCCGGAAAACGGCGAGCACCAACTCGACGAACGCTCACCCTCGGCGATGCGCGACACCGCCTTGTCCGCGGTCGAACGCGATAACGGGCGGCCGCCGCCGAAGTCGGCGGTGTTCAAGGTCAACGAACGCGATCAGGCTTGGGTTGATTCAAAGCTCACGCCGCAGCCCACCGGATTGCAGGTTCGCCCAGTCATCCTCACCGGTGCGCGCGAGAAGGTGGCGAAGAAGACCTATATCCGCGCATCGATCTTTGCGAGCCGGTCGTTCGACCGGGCACTCGCGGAGTGCAAGGCCGACAAGACGTGGCGCACCTTCGAGACCACGACGGCCGGCCACGACGTGATGGTCGATGCTCCGGAATGGCTTGCGGATATTCTGCTGCGGATGTCGTGAGCGTGTGGCGCTGCGGCCTCGGCGTCGTCAGCCGCCCGAGAGACCGAGCGGCGTCACGACGAGATTCATCGTCTTCCAGATCTTGTATTTGTCGGGCTTCAGCTCGGTAAATGGCTGGCATTGTTCGAGCGCGCGCACTGCGGCGTCGAGGAGGATGCCGGCATCCGGTGAGAGCGATGCCCTGAGCAACTTCGGCGCGGTGGCCAGTGTGCCGTCGCGCTTGAAGTTGAGCTGCACGAGGATTGCGATGTCTTCTTCGATATTGAAACCTGCGGGCAGGTGCGAGCACGAACTCAGCCGCGCACGGAAGGCCGCGGTGTCGTCATGCGGAAGCATGGCCTGAGTGGGTGCAGGGGCATCAAAGCCGCCCCCGAGCTTTCCGCCCGGGAGCGCGAGCGGCATCGCAAACATTTCATCGGGCTTCGCCTGACTCGCCGCCTGCTTGGGCCGGGGCTGCGGATCGATTGTCGGCGCGTTAGGCAGCAGTATCGGCTCAGAGGCCTCGGGCTGCGTCTCGGGCTGTTCGGGGGCTGACGTTTGTGCCTGCGCGGCCGCCGCGCCGTCCTTGTGCTCCGGGTTCGGCTGGGCTTGCGCCTGCTGCAGTGACGGCAATTTTGTTTTTGGTTTTGGAGGCGCTGCGTTGGCACTGCCCTTCTCGGCGTCGGACGATACTTCCGAGCCGTTCGACGTTGACTCCAACGGAGTGCCGTTGATGCCGGTGGTGTCGTCCTGCGGCTGCGGCGCTTCGCTCGCTGGCACGATTTCGATCGCCATCGCTTCAGGTGGCGGAGGGCGATCAGCTCTCGCGTTGATAAGCAGGAAGCCCAGCAGCAGGCAGCCGTGAAGCGCCGCGGAGAAAACGACTCCCCCGCGCCAGAACCGCTTCAATTCGATCATCCTGCGGAGGAACGGCGCTAGCCCATTCTCCCCGCCCGACAACCGCGCAAATTCGATCATCCTGCGAAAGAACGGCGCTGAGCCGTTCATCCCGCGGGAGAACCGCTTCAATTCGATCATAATGATCGCGCCCACCCTCGCGATGCATCACCCCGCTGCACTGCAAGATTGTCATTTTTAGCGCTGCTTGGCCAGAGGTAGCAATCGAATTTGCGGCGGTTCAATGATGCTGTGGGCCAAGCGGTATGATGGTGCAAATCTCTTGATCATTTCTTGGGCAGCACGGTTCCGACAGGCGTCGGAAGTCTGACTCAATTTTTCACGACATACGGCTTCATCTGTTCCGACAGGTAATCGGTAACGGGGAGCGGATGCTGCAGCACGCCGCTATCGGTCATCATCTTGATGACTTTCTCCCAGGTCTTCTCGCTGACGCGATAGTTCCAGTTTGGCATCGGCAGGTGTTGCAGGAGTTCGGAGGGAATGCCCGTATAGGCGCCGAGCTCCGCGCGCGCCAACGCCGGGTCGGCATTGAGGGCGTCGATCGCCTCCTTGATCGACTTGTTGAAGCGCTCGACCGTGTCGGGATTACGCTGCGTGAAGTTCGTCTTCGCCCACCACACCGACGTCGGCTGACCGGGGATGGCGTCGACGTAAGTCCACGCCAGGACCCGCCCCACCCCTGAAGACTGCACCTCCGTGCTGAACGGATCGATCAAGGAAACAGCGTCCACATGGCCGGCCTTGAGCGCGTTGATCATCGCCGGGAACGGCATCTCGACGAATCGCACGGTTTTGATATCGACGCCGGCCGCCTGGAGCACGGTCTGCGTGCTGATGGTGTTCTGGCTGGACAGGCTTGCCACCGCAACCTTCTTGCCGGCGAGGTCTTTCAGAGTCTTGAGTGGCGAGGTGGCGAGCACCTGGAGCGAGCCGGTATCCGGAGGCCCATCATGAGCGGTTTCGATTTGCAGTACGGCGACGAGATCGAGTCCGTTTTGCTTCGCCACCATCGCGATGCCCGGGATCGCCACCATGATGTCGACGGCGCCCGATTGTCCGGCGGCAATGGCGTTGCTGCCGTTCGTGAATTCCGTGAGCGTCACCGCCAATCCGTTCTTTTCGAAGATGCCGTGCTTCTTCGCGAAATAGTCGGGGGTCTGCGACGTCGACTTCATGGTGCCGACCTTGAGCGGGGTCAGCGACTGCGCCGACGCAGGTGCGCAGGCGAGGGCGGCGAATATTGCAATCGCAGCGGCGGCGCCGGTGAAAGACTGAAGCCGCGCGCGGCAGCGCTTTGCTCCGCTCCTCAAGCATTGGCCCATCTGCTTCTCCTCATATCGAACGACGCCGGCGCCAGCGAAGCTTACGCTGCGCGATATTCGCAGGTCCATCATGCTGCGGTTGCTTTTCAAGCAACCGCGGATGGCCCGTACTCAACGTGGCAGCCTCCGCGTGCTGCGCTTTTCGAGCCGCTTCGTTTACTATCTGAGATCGCCGGACATCCCTTGAAGTGCTGGAGCGCTCCATGAGCCAAGTCGAAGTTCCCGTCATCGATATCTCCGGAGAAAGCGCGAGCGACGTGGAACGGATCGCGCGCCAGATCGATCGCGCGTTTCGCGAAATCGGATTCATGACGATCGTCGGCCATGGCGTGCCGCGCAAGGCGATTGCCGACGTGGACGAGGTGGTGAAGCAGTTTTTCGAGCGACCCGTCGCGGAAAAATTGCTCGCGCGCAGTTCGGTGGAAAGAGGCAATCGCGGCTACATCGCCGAAGGGATCGAGGCCGCGGACGCCAAGCCCGATCTCAAGGAATCTTACGCGATCGGCCGCCTGACGCCGCTGCCGAACAACAGCAAGACCAAGGATGCCGCACGCAAATTCGAGCCCAATATCTGGCCGGCCAATCCTCCGGCATTCAAAGCGGCGTTCGAAGCGTATTACCGCGAAATGGAGGCGCTGACGTCCCGACTCCTCCATTTCTTCGAGGTGGGGTTGCACCTGCCTGGCGGCTACTTCACGCCGCTCTTTTCCGAGCACGCGAGCATCCTGCGCGTCCATCATTACCCTAAGCAGATCGTCGCGCCGCAGCCTGGCCAGATTCGCATCGGCGCGCATGCGGACTATGGCGCGTTCACGATTCTGAAGGTGAAGAAAGCACCGGGCGCGCGCGGTTTCCAGGTGCGCAGCAAGCAGGGAAACTGGATCGACGTCGAGCCGCACGACGATTCGTTCCTGATCAACATCGGCGATATGATGATGACCTGGACCAACGACGAATGGCAGTCGAACGTCCATCGCGTCATCAACCCGAAGGAGGAATCGGAGAATGTCGGACGGTATTCCGTCCCGTTCTTCGTGCAGCCGAACTACGATGCGTTGATCGAATGCCTGCCGAGTTGCCTTGCGACCGGCGCGTCGCCGCGCCATCCCCCGATTACTGCCGGCAATTACCGTGCGCAGAAGATCGCAGGCCTCTACGCGCGCGCCTGAGTCCGCAAGGTTCCGCGGTAACCATTCGTTAACCATAACGGTCCTACGGTCGCCAAAGCCCCACCGGGACGGGAGCGGCCGATGAACGTCATTGCATTCGCATCGCGTAAGGGTGGCGTCGGTAAGAGCACGCTGACCGCGCATATCGCGGCCTTCGCCTCGCTCTCAGGCTCCCGCTGCATGATCGTGGACGCCGACCCGCAAGGTTCGCTGTCGCTGTGGCATTCGCGGCGCAACAAGCACGACCTCATGCTCGAAAGTGCTTCCCGCGGGCTCGATCGGCCGATCGGCTCGGCGCTCGCGGCGGGCGTCGACTGGGTCTTCATCGATACGGCGCCGACGACATGGGTCGTGGTGCAGGAGGCGATCCGTCTCGCCACGCTGGTGCTCGTGCCGGTGCGGCCCGGCTTCTTCGACATCGCCGCGGTTCAAGAAACCGTCAAGACCTGCCGCGAGCAGCACAAGCCCTATGCGGTCGTCATCAATTCCGCGCCGGTCAAACGCGAGCAACGCGAGGCGCTCGCCGTCGCGGTATCGCGCACCGAATTGGAGCGCCTCTCGATACCGGTGTGGTCAGGCCAAATCGCGCAACGCGCCGCCTTCCTGACCTCGCTTGCGGTCGGCGCGAGTGCAGGCGAGGTCAGCACCGATCCCAACTGTACCGCCGAGATCGGCACGCTGTGGTCAGCCATCGAACGCTCGGTTCAGGCGATCAACGCGGCGTGGGCCGCGAGCGGCAGTTCTCACAAGGCGGCGTGACGCGACGTCTCCTACGTCAAAAAGCTCCCATCCTTTTGGTTTGCGGCGTTGCTTTCGCGCCTTAAAAAAAGCGTTCCAAAATTATTGAGGCCGCATGCTGAGGCGGCCTCAAAGTGTATCTTTGAATAACGATCCGCTCGCTTGCCGAACCCCCTCACGGGGCGAGCATCGCGCCGGCTCGGATCAGGTCTCGGATTGTGTCACACGATTCTTGGGCTCTTTCGCTTTGTAACGAAATTTTGCCCATGGCGTACAGGAAGGCTGTGCCGAGGGATCAGTCTGGCGGCAGGCCTGGACCGTGTAGGTGTATTTTTCACCCAATGAAACAGCGAACGAGAACTTGTCTGTGGTGCTCTCGATCTCTTGTTGTCCCGGAGCGATGACATTGAAGTGAGTCGCGCCCGGCCAATCGGTGGTCAGCCGCACTGTGGCGGTCGAACCATCGTTGCCGACTTTCGTGCAAATCTCTTGTTTGCACTTCGCCGACGCTGGACCGGCGAGAATGACGCATGCGAGTGCCGCGCCGGCAACTTTGAGAAGACGGTTGGTCATGGTGTTCTCCTGGATCCTGATTGGCTGACAAAAGATGGTGAGGGACCATCCTCACACTGAGAGACCACAGGGGATTTGACGGCTTTTTCGGATTGCTCTCTTGAGCCGTCCGCGTGGTGAGCGGCCTTCACGCCACCTGGTGGGACTAGACCGTCGATAAGCTTGCGCTTTGTTCTGAAAAACTGCGTGTCAGGTGATGGCTGAATCGCAAGATTCAATCCCAGAACGCGAGTGCGTCGAAAAAGGCGTCAAACCTCGTGTGGTCTTCGGGTGAGGAGACGGAACGATCCGCTCTCCAGTCAGGCAACACACCCTTGGAGCACACCATGACCCGTATCAATTGCACACCGGGCAGATCGCTTCGATCTCCCTTCCTGTTCGCGCTCGCCGTCGCCGGTCTGGCGGCGATCTCGCCAATCTCCGCTGCTGCGCACGGCGGCGGTGGTGGCCATCACGGTGGTGGTGGTCATCATGGCGGCGGCCACCACGGTGGGGGCCATCACTTCGGCCATCACGGCTTCGGCCATCATGGCGGCCACCACTTTCTTCACGGCGGGCACCACTGGGGGCATCACTTTGCCCATCACGGCGAGCACCGCTGGGGCGGTTATCATTGGGGCCACCACTACCTTCACAATGGCCGCCACTGGGGGCATCGCTATGCCTACCATTGGGGCCATCACTGGAGGCACTTCGGACATTACTGGCACCAGTGGAATTGCTACAGCGACTATCGGCCCTACTATAACTACGACCGGCCGCACTACTGGCGATGGCATCGGCGCTGGGACACCAATTATTCGACGGTGTCGAACGAGCGTACGTACTTTCCGGCGCCGCGGCCGATCTACTATCCGCGGCCGGTCCCGCAGACCACGTACTATCCGGTCCCTCGGCCGGCTTATTACCCGGTCCCGCAGCCGGTGCCGCAACCGTCGTACTACCCGGCTCGCCAGCCGGCGCCTCCGAGTTACGCACCGCCGCCGGCTCCGGATTGCGGCTGCAACGAGGAGCAGGAGCAGCAGCCCCCTTCGCCCGTGCCATGGCGCGGACGCGGCAGCTGAAGCGAGAACAGCGGATGGCGCCCGGCGCGGCGCCGTCCTTGAATTAGCGCGTGACGACTGCCGGGCCGCGAGGCCCGGCTTTTTTTACTCTGATGCGAGACGCGAGACGCTACGACGATTTCAGGCGCCTCAATCAAGGTGTCTCGTCGTCGGCATCGTCCGACGTTTGGGTCTCGCTCGCTGCGGGGGCCGGCGCTGCAAGCGGACTCGAAGCTTTCGACGGTTGGCGTTCGACCAGGAATGGTCCAAGAACGGCCACTCGGCACTGGCGGTCACGCTTGCTGCACTGCTGGACGGCCTCGTCGATTGCCGATTGCTCCGACGTTGCATTGAGCTTGATCCCGACCTGTCCGCCGGCGCCGATCGCGAGCGCGTTCCAGCCTTGAGGGGCATTCCCGAGGCGCCGCGCAACATCCTCCCGCAATTCCGGCGCGACGGCGCCGAGCGCATCGGGATGATAGAAGCCGACGACTCTGACTGACTTGGGGATCGGAACGATGAAATTATCATCGAGGGCAATGACCATGCAGGCGACGCCGGCGTGATATCCGCAGCGTTCCAGCGCGCTGCGAGTCGCGTCCTCCGCGCTCTCCATATTCGTGTAAATACTCGAAGCTCCCGTCGGTGATAACGCGATCGCCTTGAACACGGGGCTCCATTCGTAACGCTTGATGGTTCTCTTGTATTGACTACGAATGAGAGGAACGTCGGCGACCACAAAGGGTCGCTCGATCGATGGGTCGCGAACAAACCAAGGTTGCGGCGGCATCGGCGGCCGACCTCGACCGAACACGACATCAGTGCCCATTGCATAGAGTTCGCATTGGCTGGGCCGCTTCGTCCGCCCGCGATCCGTCGCGGTCTGACAGGCCGCCAAGGCGGCGCTTTTGGCCAGTTGATCGTTAGGCTGCGCGGTCGCGAAACCCATCCGTCGCGAACTGACCGCAATCGCCTTGTGGTCCGCCGCCGACATATAGGTGGCGCGTATCGTGGCTCGGTCGCGATCAGAGATAAAAGGTACCATCTCCGGCACGAGCGCTAATCGTTCGTTTGGCGCCGCCAGCCGGGCCGAAGCCTGATCAGGAGTTGTCTTGGACGGAAGACGATCCATGAACCACGTGGCTGCCGCCGTCAGCCCGAACAACGCAAGTGCAGCGGCGCTTGCTGCCCCCCAGATATGGAGGCTTCTACTCGGCGCAGAAGCCGGGTCCGCGGCACCCCTGCGCGGCTCGTTCGGCAACGCAATTCCAAGTCTTTGAAGCAGAGATTGCGCGTGCGGGACCTCGACGATGTCGACGCCGGCCGCAGCAAGATCATTTCGCTGATCCGCAGTGATATTTGGCGCGTTCTGATTTGGGATCGCCATCACCACGCGCCGGCCCGCCGCAGCCTCCAGCTTGAGACGATCGATCGAGTTGGCGATCTTTTCGGGGATATGGCTTACCGGGCCGACGGTGAGATCGACCGGTCGCACGCTGCCGGTCACCCAAATCACGCCGGCGTGCGTCTCCTTCTCCTGCGCGAGCCGGTCGACGGCGTGCAGGGCATGGGCGATGAGAATCCCAAGCTGCCAGCTGGAACCGGCATCTATCGGCCCCGATATATCCAGGCGATAACAGGGGTGACCGAAAAGTTCTTCGATGATGCCGGTCGGACGGGCGACGAAGGCGTTATAGGCCGCCGCGATATCGGAGGTTTCCGTTGTCCCGCCGATACACGCCACCGAGCGGCGAATCGACGGATCCTCCTCCGTCAACAGCAGCACCTCGACGATACCGCTCGTTGTCGGGATCAGAACGCGCAGCTTCTCTGCATCAACGGGCATGCGATGTTAAAAAGCCGGAAATACGGCGAAGTGCCGTATTGCCATGACGAAGGTTCACTTAAAGCAGAAATGTGCCGGTCGAAGTCGGATCGGAGATTAAACGCAGGAAGCCCGCATCCGAAGGGATTTTTTCATCCAATACGATCATGACCTCGCCCTGAGGGTCGGCGGAAGGAAGCGAGCGCTTAACAATTTCGCCACTGCTGCTCTCGATCAGCAGCGAACGCGGCGAACCTGCTGGCCCGCTGAACTGCAGTCTAACGTAAACTTGGCCCGGAACCCGGGACGGATGGATGGAGAGAGAACCCCCTTCGAAACGTCGGGACGTGACCTCGCCCGCGCTCGCGGCCGCCAGCATGGGAATCTGCGCCACACCAGCCTGCGTCTTGAGGCGGCGATAGTCTGCCCGCAGCCGCGGATCGGCAAACAGCGCCCGCTGCTCTTCAATCGACAGGGAACGCCCGGGATCATTGAGGAACTGTACGATGTCCGCAATTCCCAGGCGGCGCTGAGGGGGCGACACCTCGGCAAGAGCCGATCGCGCTGCATAGAGCCTGTCGGCCCGCGCTACAACATCGTTATCAAAATCCGTCATCGTCGTTGTGCCCCTGTGGCTGCCGACCGAAGATCCCTTACAGCCATCATCCGACTGCCGCGGTGTAACATCCGATAACCTGCGACTGAGGGTTGCGCCGATTCCCGGCAACAGTCTTAACCATCCTCTCTCCACATCGGCTTTGAAGCACTTTTGCCCATGAGGTCGCCGACCGCCGGTTTTGACGCCACACAGAATATGCCAGATTGGCCGAAGGCAAAACGAATGTCCCCTCATTGCAATTCACGGAATTGAGGGATGATGACGGCCGGTCCGCCGAGTGCTCAAGACGTTGCAGATGCATTGGCGATGACGCTGGAGCGAGAGGACGCCGCCGGCGCCCCTTGGTGTCCTCCCGCCGACGGCGTCGCATTGCGGCGCTGGGTCACCGACCGTAGCGCGCAGCTCGGCGGTGGCATTCGCCGTGTCGTACGTTTGGCGCGGCTGATGACGATTGCGGACGGGCGCGACTACATCCGGTTCCTTTACGTCCGCTTGACCGTCTTGCGCGCGCGACAGTTTCGACAACTGCTCGAGAGGGCCGCCGCGGAGGGAAGGTTGCCTAGCGGCATTGCCAAGCTATCGGAAAACGGTGTGCGTTTCTCCGAGGCGGAGCTGGCGGCGCCTGACGGCGGCGCGTTTGAAATCGATTACGGCCAGATGCCGCGACTAGCGGCGTTGCTGGATTTACTTCACAACGCATTGGGCTTCGCCGCCGTCGCTGACCTGCTCGCACCGGTGCTGGGTCAGGAAGTTCCAGCAAGCTCTGCTAACGACATCGCAAGATCGCTGCACGCGGCCTTGAACGCTTGGCTCGGCGAAAGGCTCGAGAGCGCGAACCATCTCCTTCAGGCCCAGCGAATCCGGGCTTTCCTTGCGAAGAGGGGGAGCGTTGCACCGGACGCGATCGACGATGAGTCCATCCTGGCGTTCTGGATCGCCACCGCGGAATCCACGGAAGACGAGAGGATCGATGGCTTTCGGCTTTATCGTTCCTTGGCGTGCGCCATGCTGCGTTACCGGCACGCTTTGCGCGATACAGCCGCCGCAAGACATCTGGAAAACGCCATCAGTCAGGGATTGGCAACGGAAGCTGATGCATTCCTCAGCGATCGCACTGAAGGCCGGGATGCCACCATCGAATTATGGCGATCCCCCCTCGCCTCGTTGACCTCGGCCCCGGCGAATCGCGTGAAGTGGCTCACGCGCAAAGAGCTGCAATGGCTGTTCAACTATCTGGGTGGCCGAGACGAGGACGACGTTCCGGCCGAAGCGGACAGTGAGGACAATGGAGGCACCGGTTGGAAAGGAGGACTTTCCGGCGATGAGCGCTTCGACGTTGCGTTTTGGCTGACCTTGTTGCGCGCCGACGTGTTTGGCGCCGTGCAAGCCTCGCTCGTCGCGCGATTGCGCAAACGAGTTGCCGCCCGCGATGCCATTGCTCAAGCAATGGCGCAGCTCGACGATGCGGCTTACACCAACTGTGCGATGGCTTACGTCGACGTTCGCAATCAACTCAATCTTGAGTGTCTCGCGGCGTTGGCCACGCTGATGGACACGGGAGCGGCCGAGGCCCTCATCCTTCTCGCCCATCTTGCAGGCGCCGAGGTCGCAACGGCGATCGCCGGACCTCATGCGCGCGAACTAATGTCCCCCGGTGATGGTGAGCCGATTACCGATCAGCTGCGCCGGATCATCCGGCAGTCGTTGTCGACGGCCCTGTCGGAACCGACTGCGGTATCATCAGAGGCCGCCGGCAGCGTCCTCGTTCAGGCAGCCGTGGCTGCGCGGAAGGTCAGCCGCGGCGGCTTCCGCCGGGAGGATCGCGCCGAGCCTGAGATCCTCGCCGGCCTGCAGGCGGGTGCCGCGCCGATCGTCGAACTCATCCGCGAGCTTGATCGACTGACTGAAACACTCGTTAAAAAGGCACCGATCGCCGATTTTCCGGGCGATCGCCTCCGTTTTCTGACCGCCTTCCAGCACATTTATCTGTGTTCAAGAGCAGACGAAGCATGAGGGGACGCTCAAAAGCCGGTCAAACCCCCTGTGACTAAGGAGTGGAGCCGCAAAGTCAGGTCCTCGCCAAAACCAGCGCTTGCAGTCAGGAGATACCGTCATGAATGCGCAAAAGTCGATCGTCGCCGTTGCAGCGCTGGCGACACTCGTGGCGACCGGGCTGCCTCCTCCTTCCGCGAAAGCCTGGGGCCGCGCCACGGGGCCAGACCGCTTTGGCCGAAGCGAGCGACAGCGGTCTGACGACGTCGTCAGGCACATCGGCTCGAATATGTGGCCGGTGAACGTCGGCGGAAGCCAGATGCTGCTGCCCTACGAGTTCGAACCACGCGGTGGATCACCCCGCTAACTTCACAAGGCTGGTCGTCCTCATTCATGGTATGCACCGCAAGGTGACGCTCGCGCGCGGCGTTCAAGACGCTCTGGGGGTCGTCAACCGGCCGGACACGCTGCTATTTATTCCTCAATTCCTCAATGATCGCGATCATGCAGCGCACAAGCTGCCCGACGACATGCTGTTCTGGCGAGACAGCTGGAAATGGGGCGACCCGTCATCAGGCGCAAAGCGGATCGGCTCTTTCGAAGTCCTCGATCAGATCATCTTCGACCTCTCGGCACGCTACCCGTCGATCCGCGAAGTTGTCATCATGGGAAACTCCGCCGGCGGACAGTTCACCCAACGCTATGCAGCCTTGAGCCCGGCCGAAGACATCATCAATTCAAAGGGTAGGCGTATTGCATTCCGCTACCTCGCGTCGAACCCATCGAGCTATTTGTATTTCGATAACAAACGCGTGTCGCCGTCCGGAAGGCTCGAGGTCCCAGCTTCGTCCGTTGTCAATTCTTGTTCGAAATACAACACCTACGGCTACGGTCTCGAAAACCCCAATCCCTATGCGAGCCGGTCGAGCATAGCAGACATCAGCGCCCGGCTCCTGCGCAGGACCGTGGTCTATTTCATCGGGAACGATGATGACGACGAGGATCACCCATTGCTGGACACGCGCTGCGCCGCCGAGTTGCAGGGTGCCGAGCGCTTCGCCCGTTCCCAAAACTACTGGCAGCATCTGTTGGAGCGGTTCGGCCGCAACGTGACCCTGCATCAGCGGCGAATTTGCGTCGACCATGGAACGCACAACTCCCGGACCATCTGGGGCACGAGCTGCGGCGCCTTCTACATCAGCGGCGAGGGTTCGTGCTCGCCTTCGCCCTGTCCCGAGTGAGCACGTTGCACGAAGGCGCAAGTGCAATTGCAGAACCAGGATAGGTGGCGGCTCGCCGGCAGAACTGTGCGGTATCGCGGCGAATCAGATCAGCGCCACGATACCAGCAGGCTCAGAGAGGCCAGCCAAAAAGCTGTCCGCATCGATGATTTCAATCTCGGCGTGATTCGCATTCAACGCGTCCGTCGCACACGGGTACTAACTTGCCTCGATCAAGATCGGATGGCGAACGGTTAAGCATCCAAAGTCGAAGTTGCACATGATCGCAATGTGATCTCATTTTCGTCATCGACGATTTGATCATAGCGCCGACATCTCTGAAGGAGCGCTTATGAGCGAACACGTCGAGGCGGCCGAACAGCGTCATGTCTTTCTCGAAGATGATCTCCCGAGGACGTATCTCGAAGCGGTCGAAAGCGTTGCAGCCAAGCATGGGTATCGCATCGAACCGCGCGGCCGCAGGCTCTACCTCCGGCCGCTTGAGGATACCTCCGTGATTCGGCTTCGTGCGCCTGAGCCGACCGAAACGCCGACCAACCACCTCTGCTACTTCGATACGCTCGGTGAGATACACTCGTTTCTCACCGGTTAGCGTGGGAGGTCGGATAACTAACAATGCAAAAACGTCGAGTTCCAAGAGAGGAGTTGGTTTTGCGAAAACTCACCGGTCGATAAATTTAAATACCATCGTTGTTATTGCGGTACAAACGCGATGGCGGCAAACATTTTTTAATTCAGGAGTAGACGATTACTTTTCTTGTCCCGCAATTTCATATTTTCAACTCAGTGTTGGAACAGATTCGATTTCGCCGGGTTGGTGGCCTATGGGGCCAACGGAGGGGGATCGGCGATGGCAAGCGTCCATCCGCTGCACGATCTGCTTGATGGCATCAACGCAAGCACGAAGTTCCAATCAACAACAGAAGAGCTGGACACGCTTCGGAAGGAAAATAGGGAACTCCGAGAGCTTGTGGTCCAATTATCCGCGATAATCGCGCGGAAGGTTGTTGATGCGAAGAGCGGTCGAGTTGAACAGTCGAAGCGATAGGCTTCGAAAATCACCAGAGCGAATACCACTATTTTCCGTCGATCACGACGTGCCTCACTCGTGAGGCACGATACCCGACATTGAAAGCCGGGTTCCAACAACTCGGTTCCAATCGATTCGTTTTCGAATCGCATCGCAAGGTTTCTCGCTAGAGGTATCGACCTGCCGCGGAAGGAGTGAGGAGGGCGACGATCACATATATTGATCCGAGTTCCATCCGCTTTTGCACCGATCTGACGTCACGATCATCGCGGCTCCACCGTTGCGACATATAAGAGCCGAAAAACCCGCGTGAGATTAGGAATGGGAGCGAACTTGATCCGGGTGTCTCGCGTCGGGGGACTGTCATGAGCATCGAATACGTCGCCGCGATAGCAGAGGATGACTATCGTGCGTTCAGGATCTTGGTGACCACCGAGCTACCTCAAGATTACGGCATGTGGCTGCGGGTGAGAGAGCGCGGAAAGCTCAGGGCGGATGGGCGCGGCGTTAGCCTCGTTGAGGTTGAAATCTCACCCGAAGAGTTCGGTTCTTACTGCAAGAGCCAACGCAGACCGGATTTCAGCCTGGCCGCGCTCGATCGTTGTGCGCGCGAGAAAGCTGTTATGCAAAGTCAGAGGCCCGCCGGATTCACGCGGCAGGTCCTTCGTCGATGTGGTCTCGTTCGGGCGTGAGCAGGAGCACCGCAGCCACGTACCGATAGCCGGCAGGAGGTCGACCCGCTCAGGGCGACGGCGGCCGGATGAAATCCGGCCGCTGTACCATACGAATGTCGTCTACGCCGCGCCGCTCAGATCCTGCTTGCGGATCGGCAGCGAGCGCAGGCGTTTCCCGGTCGCGGCGAAGATCGCGTTCGTCACTGCGGGCTGGATCATCGTCGCGCCGGGCTCGCCGACGCCGCCCCATCGCTTGCCCGGTGTGGGCGAGATGTAGACCTCGGTCTTCGGAGCCTCTTTGTAGCGAACCACCGGATAGGTATCGAAGTTGCCCTGCTCGACGCGGCCGTTCTTGACCGTGATCTCGCCGAACAGCGCCGCCGACAGCCCGTAGATCATACCGCCTTCGAGCTGCGTTTCGACCCCGCGCGGATTCACGACGACGCCGCAGTCGCAGACGATGACCACGCGCTCGACCTTTACATCGCCGTTCGTAACCGCAACCTCGGCAATCATGCCAACGATCGAATCATAGCTTTCGTGGATGGCGATGCCGCGTCCTTTGCCGCGCGGCATCGGCTTACCCCAATCGCCCTTTTCGACCAGCAGATCGAGGACCTGCTGGAAGTCGGGACGATGGGCGAGGAGTTCCCGCCGCAATGCCACGGGATCCGTGGCGACGGCATGCGCCATTTCGTCGATGAAGCTCTCCATGAAGAACACGTTCTGGGAATGGCCGGGCGCGCGCCATGGGCCGAGCGGCACATGTGTGTTCTTCAGGATCGAGACAAGCCGGAAGTTAGGCAGCTTGTAAGCGGTGTTGACCAACCCCTGCATCGTCTGCGGGTCGAGGCCGTTGCGCACGTTGGCCGGGTTTGAGCTGCCGGCCGAATTGCGCATATCGAGCGCAATCGCGGTTCCGTCGGCGGCGAATCCCGCCTTGAAGCGGATTGCGGCCTGCGTGCGGTAGCGACCCTGGCGGATTTCCTCCTCGCGCGTCCACAGGAGCTTCACCGGTTTGCCCGCAGCCTTGGCAACCGCAACTGCTTGCGCAACCTCGTCGGGCCCGAGGCGCCGGCCGAAGCCTCCGCCTGAGAACGTGTTGTGGATGAACACATTCGCGGGTTTCACCCCGGAGGCCTGGGCCGCAAATGTCAGCGCGAGGTCGGCGTTCTGTGTGCCGACCCAGACGTCGACGCGATCGGCCTGCACATGCGCGATCGCGTTGAGCGGCTCCATCGGCGCGTGCGCGATGATCGGCACCTCGTACGTCGCCTCGATCACCTTGGCGGCCGTCGGCATCGCAGCATCGATGTTGCCATCGTGCCGGGCTTCGACGCCCTTCTGATCGAGGGCCTCGAGGTACTCCTTGCGGAACTGCGCGCTGTTGGTCGCGCCAGCGGCGCCGACATCCCACTCGATCGGCAGGTCATTGAGCGCAGTTTGCGCGCGATAAAAGCGATCGGCCACGACCGCGACGGCGTCCCTGAGCTTGACCACCTGGAGAACGCCGCGGCGCCCGGCGATCTTGCCCTCGTCGACCGATTTCACCGTGCCGCCGAACACGGGGCATTTGATGATCGCGGCCCGGACCATGCCCGGCACCTCGAGATCGATGCCATACTTCGCCGAGCCATTGATCTTGAGCGGCACATCGAGACGCGCCAGCCGCCGGCCGATGAACTTGTACTGATCCGGCTTCTTGAGCGCCGGCTCCTTGTCGAGTTTGATCGCGGCTGCATCGACCGCGAGTTCTCCAAAGCGGAACGTGCGGCCGGTCGACTTGTGCGTGACCTTGCTCATGGCGGCCGAGCACTCGGAGGCGGGCACGTCCCATCGCTTCGCAGCCGCCGCGATCAGCCGTTCGCGCGCGCTTGCGCCCGCCTGCTGGACGACTTCGCCGGTCTCGCGCACCGCCCGGCTGCCGCCGGTCGAGAGACTGCCGTAGACCTTGTTCTCCCGGAAATTGCGATTGGCAGAGGCATATTCCGGTTTGACGAAAGCCCAATCGCATTCGAGCTCTTCAGTCAGAATCTTGCGGCAGGGCGGTAAAACTGCCCTGCCCCATCTCGGCGCGGCCGTAGCGGATGATGACCGTGTCATCGGGCTCGATCACGACCCAGGCATTGATTTCGCCCGGGTAGCGTTTGGCCTCATCGCCCCACGGACGGACGCTGAGGCTCGCCGCGTCAGCGGGGCCCCCGATGCCGACGCCGAGCGCGAAGCCGCCGGTAGCGGTCAGCGCGGTGGTGATGAAGGTGCGACGGGAGAGCGTGGTCATCGTGATGTCCTCCCGCCTCATGCGCGCATCAGGGCTGCAGCGCGATGCACCGCGCGGCGGAGCCGCTCGTAGGTGCCGCAACGGCAGATGTTGGTGAGGTTCGAATCGATGTCGGCGTCACTCGGGTTCGGATTGGTCTTGAGGAAGGCCGCCGTCGCCATGATCTGGCCGGACTGGCAGTAGCCGCATTGCGGCACCTGCTCCGTCAGCCACGACTGCTGCACCGGGTGCCGGCTGTCCGGCGAAAGGCCCTCGATGGTGGTAATTTCGGCGCCATCGACACTGCCGATCGGCACCGAGCAGGAGCGCATGGCCTCGCCGTTGATGTGCACGGTGCAGGCGCCGCAAGCCGCGATGCCACATCCGAATTTCGTGCCCGTGAGCCCGATCTCCTCGCGCAACACCCAAAGGAGCGGCGTGTCATCCTCGACATCAAGTTGATGCGAGGCCCCATTCACCTTGATTGTGATCATGATGCAAGTTCCGCGCGCCCGCCTTCACGGCGGCCGGCTGGCGCAAACCCAACCGCCTGTGGAATAACTTCAAACTAGCATAGGCCGCATCACCGGCCTAGCCGGCAACTCGTCGTCGATAGATGCCTAGGTGATCTTGGCCGCGCAATTGAAGCTCAATACACGCACGCCACACTTGACGGCGAGGCCTGATAGTCGGGAAGATTCGGCAACGTCAGCACGAGCGCCATCAGATACATTTCAATCTATCGCCAGGAGTGATGCGAAATGCGCCAGACCATGGTTCGGAATATCACGTGCGTGGCAGCATGCATGTTCGCGGTCCTTCCCGCACGTGCGCAAGTCGAAAAGCTCCCGCCTTATCTCCAGGAAACGCTCGCACAGATCGGCCCGGTGTTTCAGAAGGACATCGGCAAGACCATTCCAGCTACCATCGAGGCGTTCCAGCCCCTGCTCAAGGCGGCGCCAAAAGATGGAGTGACGATCATCCGAGGTCAGGCCTACGGTGAAGACCCGCGTCAGGTTCTCGATGTTTATCGGCCAACGGCGCGATCGGGCGCACCCGTAGTCATCTTCGTGCACGGTGGCGCTTATGTGCGCGGCGATAAGGACGGCGCCGGCGAGGCTTACGGCAACATCGCGACCTGGTTTGCGCGCCAGGGTATGCTTGGCATCAACGCGACCTACCCGCTGGCGCCAGCTGCAAAATGGCCGGCCGGCGCCAAGAACGTCGGCGGCATGGTCGCGTGGGCCAAGGCCAACGCGATCCAATTCGGCGGCGATCCCAATCGGATTATTTTGATCGGGCATTCGGCGGGCGCTACCCATGTCGCAGGTTACGCCTTCGAGAAATCGTTGCAACCACCCGGTGGGTCAGGCATCGCAGGCGCGGTCCTCATCAGCGGCCGCTATCGGGTCGACTACGATCCGACCGACCCCAATGGGCGCAACATGCAGGCTTACTTCGGCGATGATGCATCACAGTATGCTAATCGCTCGCCCATCAATCACATTCGCGATGGAGCCCGAGTTCCGGTGTTTGTCGTCGTGACCGAATACGACAATCCGGGCTTGGATGTGCGTGGCGCCGAATTGTTTTCCGCGCTGTGCGAGCGCGATGGCACATGCCCGCGCTTCGTGCGCCTGAAGGGTCACAATCATCTCTCGGAGGTACTCGCCTTCAATACTCCCGACGAGTATCTCGGGCGGGAGATACTTGATTTCATCGCCCGCGGGCGCTGAATCGAAATCGGCGAACGCCCGCGCACTCCAAAACCAATAAAAGCTTTTCTCCTTGGGGACCGTCGAAAATGACGGTCCTCTCCGGGGTGCAGACCGTATCGGTCCTTCCATCGGCGCAGCCAATATTCACCAGCCCGCTTGCCCGCCGTGCTCCGGCGGAGCGTACCCTTGATCGGCGTAGCCGCGGTAATCGTAAGGCACACTCGCCGGGTCCCGCCCGCTGTAGTCGTAGTTTGGAGAGTACGGTGCGGGGTACCTCGGGATGCTATAGTGGTGGGATTGATAATTGTGGCGCGTTGCTGCAGCTTGGGCTGACGCCGCAGTGGCATCGCACATCACCGCGCCCACGACAGCGATTGCCGACAGCAGAAATTTCATCTTTGGCGTCATTGTCGTTCGCCTTTCTCTCTCGTCTCGCGTGTGAGCGCGGCACGTGAGCAATTTTCCCACTTGCCCGCGGGAAACACGGTCCAATCAGTCAAGCCGATGAGCAATCGACAATCTCTCGGTGAAGATTGCTATGACGAGCCGAAAACGTCACTCTCTCCAGTTGGAGAGGCGGTAGTCCCCGACTGGCGCTCATGTGAGGCGCGATATCTGGATCTCGTCAGCGGCGCTGGAATGTGAAGCTGTTCGACCCGAAGCTTTGACTGCCGGCCGCACGCGTCGGCACCGGAGGACTAAGCAGAACCAACACAACAACGAAAATGCAAACGGCGAGAGCGACAAGCAATAGACCCGAAGTAATAGATGCGAATCTCATGTGAGCCTCCGCTATCTTCCAAACGAGAGGCTAACTCAACGGTGAAGGCGCACTTTGATGTGGATCAAGTCCACGCGCCAAAGGCGCGACGTGTCTTGCTCTGCGCGATCATGCCGTCGGATCGACGATCTTGCCCTGAAACAGGATCGCACCGGTCGCGTCGTCGACGACGAAGAACAGGAACGGACGGTCGACGATGAAGCTCGGCGGTACACCACCGATGTGGAAGTACTTCAGCGTCACGCCGGCTGCCTCGGTGCCCTCCTCCGCGACGTCGATCATCGCGCAATGCACGACGTCGGTGACGGCAACGGGGATCTCCGCCGGCGGCCGCTCGGTCATGCGGCTGAAATCGGCGCGCGTCCAGTCGAAGGCGAGCGTCATTCCGGCCTTCTCCAGGGTCGGCCTCAGGGACGATAGCGTGCGGGCGCGAAAGCGCGGCAGCATCAGCGTGATGTGCGAAGGCTCCGCGCGCGCCAATTCGGCACGCAGCCGCGCGAGCTCGGCGACGTCGAGGGACTCCAGCACCGCCTCCGGCCACGACTCTTCGTCCGGTAGCACGACGATCATGCCGAGCGAGGTGGTCTTGTAGGGGAGGCGCGCCGCCCGGTATCCCGGCCCGCCGACGATGACGTGGTCTCCGCTCCCATCCATCATTTTGACCTCGATCTCGATCTTCTCGAGATCGTCGTCATATCCGCGCAGGAAGCCTGTGGTGCGAGTCGAGGCCGGATTGAAGGGCTTTGCCCACGGCGCCTTGAAATAGATGGCGTTGAGCAGCACGGCGATATCGTCCTGCGGCAGGCTGTCGAGCGCGCGCTCGATCTTGCCCTCCGTCTTCTGCGCGACCCATTGATTGATGCGCGCGACGTCGCCGGGAAAAATTTCCGCCGCGAAAATCTCCACAAGCAGGTCCCGGTAGGCCTTGGCGACGGCCTCGCCGTGCTGCGTCAGGACCAACGCATTGGCGAGGCGCACGCGGGCCGCATCCGGCGCGCTCGTTTCGGCATAGTGGCGCAGGAGTTCGGCATTGGCCGCGAAGAGATCAGGCCGGGCGCCGTCAAAGGCGAGGGTGCGCGCCATTTCGTCCGCGGTCTCGCCCGCGGCACCGGCAAATCCCATCGCCAACGTCATCCCGATCGACAGCGGCGACATCACGACATTGCGGTCGGCTTGCGCCAGCGCTCGAAACAGCGTGAGCCCCAGGGCGTTATAGCCCGAAATCATTGCAGCATTCATGGCTCAATTCCGCGATGACACAAAACGCCTCCGTCGTAGCGTGGAGGGATGATACACGTCCTTGCCGCGGATATCGTCAGCGGCGCTCGCACGCGGGTGTGTTCGAGGGGCTTTTCCGCGCGGTCTTGACCCCGCGGACCTAACCGTTCATGACCAGCGCAAATCGCTTTAAGCAGCATGCCCCGGCGACGGGCGTTGGAGAAGTCCATGGAGAAGTTCACGGTTGTCGAGGGCGTGGCCGCGCCGCTGCGGATGATCAATGTCGATACCGACGCGATCATTCCCAAGCAGTATCTCAAGACCATCAAGCGCACCGGGCTTGCCAAGGGCCTGTTCTTCGAAAAGCGCTTTCGTGACGACGGCAGCGAGAACCCGGATTTCGTGCTCAACAAGCCGGCCTATCGCAGCGCCAAGATTCTCGTTGCCGGCGACAATTTCGGCTGCGGCTCGTCGCGCGAGCACGCCCCCTGGGCGCTCAAGGATTTCGGGATCACCTGCGTGATCTCGACCTCGTTCGGCGACATCTTCTACAACAACTGCTTCAAGAACGGCCTGCTGCCGATCAAGGTGAGCCCCGAGGATCTGGAGAAGCTGTTCGACGATGCCGAGCGCGGCGCCAATGCGCGGCTCACCATTGACCTCGAAAAGCAGGAGATCCGCGGCCCCGACGGCGGCGTGATCAAGTTCGACGTCGATCCGCACCGCAAGCACTGCCTGCTCAACGGCCTCGATGATATCGGCCTCACGCTCGTCAAGAAGGAGAAGATTTCGACCTTCGAGGATAAGGCCAAGGCCGCGCGACCGTGGGCCTGATCAGGCCACGAGGTTTCGGGAGAGCGACATGAGGCCTCTCATCGTTGCCGTGGCGGCTCTCCTTGCGATTGCGAGCGCGGCCGTCGCCCAGCAGGTCTCGCCTCATGGCGTCAAGACGCTGTCGCCGCCGGGCGCGATCCAGCCAACCGGCCCGTGGAACCTCGCCGCGCGCGCCGGCGATTTCATCTATGTCGCCGGCATGCGCGGCATCGACCCTAAGACTAGAGCAGATTCACGGTAACTGGCGATATCCTGCATTGGCGAAATAATTTGAGCATTCGTTTGCGGAGAAGGCAGAGAGGCTTTTGCCCATCGTAGTCCAAAGCGCCTCGACGGTGCGGGGCGCGGCAGTCCGCAGGAGCGTTTTGAGCTTGGCGAAGGCGTTCTCGATTGGGTTGAGGTCAGGCGAGTAGGGCGGCAGGTAGCTTAGGCTGGCGCCACTCGCTTCGATCGCTTCCTTGACGCCGGCGACTTTGTGGCTGGCGAGGTTGTCCATGACGACGACGTCGCCCGGTGCAAGTGTCGGAGCCAGGAATTGCTCGACATAGGCAAGAAAGACGGCGCCGTCCATAGCGCCGTCGATCACCAGCGGAGCGGTTATCTCGTTCTGACGCAGGGCGGCAACGAAGGTTGATGTCTTCCAGTGGCCGTGGGGAACGCTGGCGATGACACGCTCGCCGCGGCGTGCTCTGCCGTAGCGCCGTGTCATGTTGGTGGTCGCCCAGGTCTCGTCGATGAAGACGAGGCGGGCTGCATTCATAGCCGGCTGCTCTCGCCGCCACGTCGCGCGGGCTTCGGCAATGTCGGGGCGCGCCTGTTCGGCCGCGTGATGCGTCTTTTTTTGAGCGTCAACCCAAGCCGATGCAACGTATTCCACATGCCGCCTTGGCTCACCGAGATGCCGTGCTTCGTCAACACCCAGGCACGCAATTCATCAAGTGTCGCATCGGGCTGCGATGAGACCTGGTCGCGGATCGCCTGATGATGCGGCTCAAGTTTCCATGCCAGATGACACCGTTGCGGCCGAGCAGTGGTCTCGCCGGTGGCACGTCGCCGGCCCAAGGCTTTGTAGATGTACGACACGCTGACCCGAAACAACGGCGCGGCCTGGTAAACCGGCGTGCCAGCGTCGACCGCAGCCAGCACACGTTCGCGCAAATCCTGCGAATAAGACTGTCCCCTTCGCCAGCTCATCGAATCCCCCAGCCATCAAAAGCTGGAAGCCCATGAATCACAGAACCGCGGCCAGGGGAATCCCGTCCCGATTCCAGTCAACGTGAGGATGCTCTAACGCGCTGGTGCAAGGCGACGAGGCGCGCATTCGCCAGGCTTTCCTGAACATGAAGCTAATCGCGGAATCGGAAGGCGCGAGCCTGCTCGATTGCGTGCGCATCGTGGTCTATACGACCGACATGTACCGGTTCCGTCCGATCGCCAACAAGGTGCAGGAGGAGTTGTGGGGTAAGGGACCTTATCCGCCCCGCACTATCGTCGAGGTCCACCGCCTGAACCAGGACGACATCCTAGAGGTCGAAGGCACGTTCTACGCGCCGACCAAGCCGAATTGACGAGCGGCTGAACGGGACGCGCGTCACGCGATGACGCTGCTGGCGATGGCGTCGGCGATGGCGACGGTTCGCCGCGCAATCTCGGCATGCATGCGCTCGACCATGCGGCCTTCGATCTGCACCACGCCCTTGTTGTGGTTTTCCGGCAGCTCGAACGCCGCGATGGTCTTCCGTGCCTGATCGATTTCGGCATCGCTCGGTGAAAACGCCGCATTGCATGGCGCGATCTGGTTCGGATGGATTAGGGTCTTGCCGTCGAACCCCATGTCGCGGCCCTGTGCACATTCGCGCCGAAAGCCTTCTTCGTCGGAGATGTCGTTGTGAACGCCGTCGAGAATGTCGACGCCGAAAGCATGGGCGGCGAGCACGCTGTCGGCAAGCCATGACAGCATGGGCGCGCGGCCGGGCAGAAGCTTCGCCCGCGTTTCCTTGGCGAGGTCGTTGGTTCCCATCACAAAACAGGCGAGGCGCGTTTCTGCGCTTGGCGCCGTCGCCGCGATCTCGGCGGCGTTGATGATGCCGAGCGGCGTCTCGATCATCGCCCAGAGCCGGATCGCCTGATCGGCCGCGATGCCGACGAGGTGTTTTGCGACGTCCGCGAGCTGCTGCGGGTTCGACACCTTGGGGATCAGCATTGCATCGGGCACGGCCGGCGCGATGGCCGCGACGTCATCGATCCACCAGGCCGTGTCGAGGCCGTTGATACGCACGACCACCTCCCGGGCACCGAAGCCTCTCGCGGTGACGGCGGCCGCGACCTGCGCGCGGGCGGCGGGCTTCGCGTCCGGCGCGACAGCATCCTCAAGATCGAGGATGACGGCGTCGCACGGCAGCGTCGTGGCCTTTTCCATCGCGCGCGCATTGGCGCCCGGCATGTAGAGTACGCTGCGGCGCGGACGAAAGGTCATCGCGGACACTCCTCACGACTTGAAGGAGGGGAATCCGAAACCGATACCCATCCTTCGCCAAATCGTTGCCTGCTTCCGACGCGGGATAAGCAAGCCGTGCGCCACGCGTCAAACCCGGCGCACCATGGCCGGCGTAAGATGTTTGACCGAGGTCGCGCCCACCTGCTGCATGATGGCGAAGAGCTCGATGCGCATGAGTTCAAGCACCCGCTCGACGCCGGGCTGGCCGAATGCGCCGAGGCCCCACAGGTAGGGGCGGCCGATGGCAACCGCGGTCGCGCCCATGCACAACGCCTTGCAGACGTCCGTGCCGCGACGGAAGCCGGAATCGATCAGGATCGGCATCCGTCCGTTGACGGCATCGACGATCTCCGGCAACGCATCGATGGTCGAGCGCCCGGAGTCCTCGGAGCGTGCGCCGTGGTTCGACACGATGATGGCGTCATAGCCGTAGTCGGCGGCGAGCTTGGCATCCTCCCAAGCCAACAGTCCTTTGACCACGACCTTCATCTTCGTCATGTCGCGCAGGCGCTTGAGATAGTCCCAGGTCATCGCCGAGGACTGGATGTTGCGCAGGCCGGAGAGGTCGACGCCCTCGTACATCGGCTTGTCCGCCTGCGCGGCGGCGAGGCTCGAATTGTCGTGGCACGAGTCGCATTGCCGCGTGTCGGTGCGGCGGAGCCGGAACAAGGTCTCCTGGTTGCGGCCGCCGGAACGGTCGACGGTGACCGCAAGCCCGGTGCAGCCGGCATTTTCCGCCCGCTTCACGTGGTGTGCCGCGACCTCGAACTTGTTGGTGGCGTAGAGCTGCATCCACACCGGGGCGCCGCGCGCCTTGATCACGTCTTCGACGCTGGTCGAGGTCTGGGTCGACAGGATCATGAGATGATCGCCGGCCTTGGCCGCCTTGGCGACGCCCTCTTCGCCGTCGGCGCTATAGGCCTTATGGCCGCCGGTCGGCGCGACCATGATCGGCGAGGCGTAGCGGGTGCCGAGGATGTCGACGCTCATGTCGACCTTGCTGACGTCGATCAGCCGCCGCGGCCGCAACTGGAATTTGAGGAAGTCGGCGCGATTGGCGCGCAAAGTGACTTCGTCATCGATGCCTGACGCCATGTAGCCGAAGTGCGCCGGCGGCACGTTCTGCCGCATCACCGGCTCGAAATCGAAGACGTTGATCGCGTCCTTGGGCGACTTGATGAGATTGTTGGCATCGAGCGGCGCCCATGTCATCGGATCCGGCAGTTTGTTCTTGGGCAGCAAAGTCTCCGCGAAAGCGACGGCATCGGAATAGGTCAGCGCGCTGGAGGCGGCCAGGAATTGCAGGAACTTGCGGCGGCTTGCGGCTTGAACGGTCTCGGTCGGCATGGATCCTCCCATCTTGCCCTGTCGGTCCCAGGTCGAAGGGACCCGGCGCGCCGCGATCCTATACGGCCGCACGTGCAAGCGAAACGCCGAGACTGCATGGTAAATGCGCGAAGCGCACGGCGACGCCGATGCCGTGCAACGGTCGACGCGGCTACTCCGTCATCGCCATGGCGCGCAGCGCCATGCGCTCGCGGACGCTGAGCTTCTCCGTCGCACTCTTGAGCTGGCCGCAAGCGGCAAGAATGTCGCGGCCCCGCGGGGTGCGCACCGGCGCGGAGTAACCGGCGTTGAACACCACCTCGGAGAACTTCTCGATCTTGTCCCAGTCCGAGCATTCATAGCGCGTACCCGGCCAGGGATTGAACGGGATGAGATTGATCTTGGCCGGAATGCCCTTGAGGAGCTTCACAAGGGCGCGCGCGTCGGCGAGCGTGTCATTCACATCCTTGAGCATCACGTATTCGAACGTGATCCGCTTGGCATTGGTGAGGCCCGGATAGGAGCGGCAGGCGTCGAGCAGTGCGGCGATCGGATATTTGCGGTTGAGCGGCACCAGCTCATCGCGCAGGTCGTCGCGCACGGCATGGAGCGACACCGCGAGCATCACGCCGATTTCATCGCCGATCCGGCTGATGTTCGGCACCACGCCGGAGGTCGAGACCGTGATCTTGCGTTTCGAAATCGCGATGCCTTCGTTGTCGGCAACCACCAGCAAGGCATCGCGCACAGCCTCGAAATTGTAGAGCGGCTCGCCCATTCCCATCATCACGATGTTGGTGACGAAGCGCCCGCCGTCGGTCGGAACGGTCGCATCGGCTGGCGCGGTGCGGTCCGGCCAATCGCCCAGGCGGTCGCGGGCGACCATGACTTGGCCGACGATCTCGCCGGCGGTGAGATTGCGCACGAGGCGCTGGGTGCCGGTGTGGCAGAACGTGCAGTTGAGGGTGCAGCCGACCTGGCTCGAAATGCACAACGTGCCGCGCCCGGTCTCGGGGATGTACACGCACTCGATGTCGTGCGGCCGCTCGTCGGGATTTTCCGACGGCAGCCGCAGCAGCCACTTCCGCGTGCCGTCGATCGAAACCTGCTCGGTCACGATTTCGGGGCGGGCGAGTGTGAAGCGCTGGTCGAGCGCGGTACGCAGCTCCTTCGACACATTGGTCATCACGTCGAACGTCACGGCGCCGCGCACATAGAGCCAGTGCCAGAGTTGCTGTGCGCGCATCTTGCGCTGTCCTGGCGGAACGCCAAGCTCCCCGAGCGCGTCGGCGAGCTCCGCGCGCGACATCCCGACAAGCGACGGCTTGTCCGGGCGCACATAGCGCGCAAGGGGAGATTTCTCCACGAAACCGGGAATGCCGGTGTCGCGAATGGCCGTATCGGGATTAGTCATGTTGTCCTGCGCCGCCGTGTGCGATTGCGGCCAAGGTAAGCAGATGCAAGGCGGATTGCCATCGCGCGCCGACGCACAGGGGCGCGGGCGCGTCTCAGGAATGCCTTAGTGGCACTCCTGGCCGACGCGGTCGAGCGCCTGAGTAAGACCCTTGAGCGAATAGGTATCGGAGCTCGACGTGCCGCGGTTCGAAGTGCCTTTGACGACCAGGTCCGGGTTCTTGCGCATGGCATCGACCAGGCCTTTTTCCTCGGCGGCGTTCTTGATCCATGCGCCATCGGATTGCGTGTACATGGCGTAGTTCGAGCCGGCAATCTCGATGCTCGCCTCGGCGTTGTTCTTGAGACCGTAGCCGAAGACGATCGAAACTTCGTCTCTGACCTTTTCAGTCGGACGAGACGAGACGAACAGGAACGCCTGGTCACGCGGCCGATTGGGCGATGTCTTCGAGCTCGCCGGTTTGGCGATGGCAAAGCACACCTTCTTGCCGTTCGGAGTGGCGGTATAGGCGCCCCAGTCGCCATACTGGCCAAGGAGGGTCGGCTGCACCGCCGCCGGCGCCGGCGCGGCAGGCGTCGCAGCCGCGGTGGATTTCGACTGGGCCGCGAGCCTGATGACCCCGTCGGATGATCTGTGCTGCTGGGCTTGCGCCGGACCGCACATCGCAATCGCAGCGAGCGCGATGGGCAAGGCCCATGTAATGCGGTGACGATTTAACGTGTTTCGACAGTTGATCATGGTACTGCACCCGAGATCGACAAAGACCAATATTATTCCACGCGATTCGTCAGCAAAATGGCATTGTAAAGGCACTCGGCAATGCCGCCAACCCGACAGGCCACTAATAAGGTATTTTCAGTTCGGATGTAGCCAAAAAGCAGCACCGCAAAATTGCAGGCGCGACTATCCCTGATTACCACTGGCGACCCGCGCCAGGGCCCGGCTCGCCGCGTCGCGATGCTCCGGCCGGATATGGACGGCGACCAACCGGATCACGGTCGCCAGCACCGCGGCGTCATCGGTGAAGCCGATGATTGGCATCATGTCCGGAATGAAATCGAACGGCAGAATGAAGTAGGCGAGCGCGCCGATAAGCATCACCTGGACGCGCCGCGGCGTATTGCGGTCGAACGCGCAGTAGTACGCCGCAACCAAGTCCTCGGCGAACGGGAGCCGTGCGGCAAAACGTCTAAATTTCGGCCAGAATTCGCGCCGCACCCGCGCTTCTTCGCGGGCAGCGTCGGCTTCGCCGAAGCCCTCGATGCCGTTCAATCCAATGGTCTGCTCAACCATATTAGCCTCCGCGCCGGCTGTTTTGGCGCGACACCAAGGTGGGCACGCGTCGGCCAAAAGCAAGATGGCGAAATAACCTAGCGGCGACGCACCACCGGCGGCAGCCCTGGCGATTTCGACAGTAGCAATATATCTCTCGGCTACGCTGGCGAAGCGGTTCCGGAGGCTCATTCATGTCGTGGTCGGTAAACATCGGCTCGATCGCCGGCACCGCTATTCGCATCCACATCACCTTCCTGTTGTTCTTGATCTGGATCTTCGCTGCCGGCTGGGCTTCGGGCGGCGCGGCGGATGCGTGGAACAGCCTCATCTTCATGGTGCTGCTGTTTGCCTGCGTGCTCGCCCACGAATTCGGTCACATCTTCACCGCACGCGCGTTCGGGGTCGCGACGCCCGACGTAACGCTGCTGCCGATCGGCGGCGTCGCGCGCCTCGAGCGCATACCGGAAAAACCGAGCGAGGAATTCCTCGTCGCCATCGCAGGCCCACTCGTCAATGTGGTGATCGGGCTGGCTTTGATGCTGATTGCGCCGATGCCCTTGAGCACCGAGCATCTTGCCATGGTGGAAAGCACCAAGGTGTCGATGATCGACCGCCTGGCGGAGGTCAATTTTTTCCTCGCCATCTTCAACATGATCCCGGCGTTTCCGATGGACGGTGGCCGCGTGCTTCGCGCCCTCCTTGCCATTCGCCTCGGCCATGTGCGGGCGACTGAGGTTGCCGCCACCATCGGCCAGTGGACGGCCTTCGGCTTCGGCTTCCTCGGGCTGTTCTACAATCCGCTGCTCATCTTCATTGCGATCTTCGTCTATCTCGCCGCGGCCTCCGAAGCGCAGGTGGTGTCATTGCAGGCGATGTCCCGCGACGTTCCGGTCGCCGCCGCCATGATGACGGACTTCGCAACGCTCACGCCCGACGAGCACATCGATTCCGCCGTCGAGACCATGATGCACCGAAACCAGAGCGAGTTCCCCGTCGTCGATGCCGACAACCGCCTGGTTGGCCTGTTGGGGCGCAGTGATATTGTCCGCGCGTTGCGCCAGTTCGGCCCGACGGCGCCGGTCAGCGGCGCGATGGCAACGGAAATCCCGACCATCGATCGCGGCCGCCGGCTTGAGGAGGCGTTCCGCATTCTCCAGGAGAAAGGCGCTCCGGCCGTCGGCGTCGTTGACGCCGCAGGCCGCCTGGTTGGGCTCGTGACGGCCGGAACCATCGGCGAGATGCTGATGGTGAAGCGGGCTTTGCCCGAAGGTGCGAAGCTCGGTCCGTGGAACCGAATCGCGGGAGCGTAGATTCGGCCTATTTCGCCGGCTTTGAAATATCGAAACACATCGGACGCTGGTGCAGCGGCGCGATCGTCTCGGTGCCGGGCAGCGCGGCCTGGATTGCCTCGAACAGCGGCTCGACGCCGAGGTCGACGAACGTCCCGTAAATCTGGTCGTGATGCGCCGGCATGAAGATGCGCGGCCTGAAGAGCTTAACGAGTTCGAGCGTCACCGGAACTTGTATCTGCGCCACCGGATGACCTTGGTAGGCGACGATGGCGATGTCGACCGGCCCGAGCTTGCGTGCCAGTTCACGATCGCCGTCGGTGATCGGGCCGGCGCTGTCGAGCCAGACGAGCTTGAAGCCGGTCGGGAATGTGAAGCCGAAGGCGATGGTACCCTTGGTGATCACCTCTGGCGCGAACGTGCCCTTGGCGCGGATCGCCTTTTCGGCTGCGGCTTCGGCGTCGGTCGCGGGCCCCGCATCGGCATCGTAGAGCTTGCCCAGGATCTCCAGCACCTCGGACTTAAGCGTCGAGTGCTGCGCCAGGGCCGCGTCCACCATGACGCTGCCGAATTTCAGTGTCTCGCCGCCCGCGACGGCGGTCCCCTGCCCCGCCGGAACGCCAAGCTTGTAGGCGGTCTCCACCGAGATGGGCGCGCCGATGACCTTCGCCTTGGTGCGCTGCGCGATCGGCCCGACATCCGAGATGTGGTCGAAATGGGCGTGGCCGATGAAAATGGCGTCAGTCCTTTTGACCTCGTCCGGGATGATGCCGGTCGGCCGGTTGCGCGGACCGCGGTCGAAATAGGCATCGAGCAGGAACACCTGACCGCGGTAGACGAGCTCGTAATTCGAAGTCGCGAGCCAGCGCAACGCGATCATGTTCTCGGCGTCGAGCACCGGGCCGCCCATAGCCGCCGGCACGAGACTTTGGCACGCGGGATCGGATTGTGCCGCGTGGGCGTGCGCACCGGCCGCAATGGCCGCTGCCGCGAAGGAAGCGAGAAAAGTCCGGCGGCTTGTCATGTTTGTCCTCCCCATTTTGCGGCTCGATGGTCGCGCGAAGAATTTCCGGCCGAACAATGCCCGCGTGCGTCTGCGCCGGCAAGACGGGCGCCGTTCAGGGCAAGGAGAACAGCGAGGCAAGGCTGAAATCGTTAACGACGTGCGAGGGGTCCGGATTCCGGGCTCGCCTCGCTTTGGTCGGCGCGCCGGAATGACGGCACCACCCGGAATGACGGTGTCAGCGCGACGCTGAATCGAGCTCGAGAACCGTCGATTCCGCATTGCACAATGGCGGCGAACGACTATATTCCGCGCGAATTCGCATCCCCGATAACGGCGCTTCTCTGCGGCGCGCGCTTGTTCGAGCCGCTGAGCCCATAGCCTAACCCTGAGTCTCCCTATGAACCTGCGCAATGTCGCGATCATCGCCCATGTCGACCATGGCAAGACCACCCTGGTCGACCGGCTGCTGCAGCAATCGGGCTCGTTCCGGGAGAACCAGCGCGTTGCCGAACGGGCCATGGACAGCAATGACCTGGAGCGCGAGCGGGGCATCACCATCCTCGCCAAGGCGACCTCGATCGTCTGGAAGGACACCCGCATCAATATCGTCGACACGCCCGGCCATGCGGATTTCGGCGGCGAGGTCGAGCGCATCCTCAACATGGTGGACGGCGCGATCGTCCTCGTCGATGCCGCCGAAGGGCCGCTGCCGCAGACCAAGTTCGTGGTCTCGAAGGCGCTCAAGGTCGGGCTTCGGCCGATCGTCGCCATCAACAAGGTCGACCGTCAGGACGCCCGCCCGAACGTGGTCGCAGGCGAGGTCTTCGACCTGTTCGCGGCGCTGGACGCGACCGAAGAGCAGCTCGACTTTCCGGTCCTCTACGGCTCGGCCAAACAGGGCTGGATGGCACCGTCAGTCGACGGGCCGAAGACCTCCATGGCGCCCCTGTTCGATCTCATCCTATCCCACGTGGCACCGCCAGTCGTCGAGGACGGCCCGTTCCGCATGCTCGGCACGATCCTGGAGGCGAATCCCTATCTCGGCCGCGTCGTCACGGGGCGCATCCGCTCCGGTTCGATCAAGCCCAATCAGCCGATCAAGGTGATCGACCGACACGGCAGTCTCATCGAGCAAGGCCGCGTATCCAAGGTGCTGGCGTTCCGTGGCCTGGAGCGCCAGGCCATCGAAGAAGGCGTCGCCGGCGACATCGTCTCGATTGCCGGGCTTCCGCAGGCGACCGTCGCCCACACGTTGTGCGCGCCCGAGGTGACCGAGCCGCTGCCGGCGCAGCCGATCGATCCGCCGACGCTGTCCATGATGTTCCGCGTCAATGATTCGCCGCTCGCCGGCACCGAGGGTGACAAGGTGACGGGCCGCATGATTCGCGACCGTCTCCTACGCGAAGCCGAGGGCAACGTGGCGCTGCGGATCAGCGAATCCGACGAGCGCGATGCCATGGAGGTGGCCGGGCGCGGGGAATTGCAACTCGGCATTCTGATCGAGACCATGCGGCGCGAAGGCTTTGAGCTCAGCGTGTCGCGGCCGCGGGTGCTGATCGAATTCGATCCCGCCACCGGCGAAATGACCGAGCCGATCGAGGAGGTCGTCATCGACCTCGACGAGGAGCATTCCGGTATCGTCGTGCAGAAGCTCTCCGAGCGCAAGGCCGAACTCGTCGAGATGAAGCCCTCGGGCGGCGGCCGGCTGCGCCTGGTCTTCCACGCGCCAACCCGCGGCCTGATCGGCTACCAGGGTGAACTCCTGACCGACACCCGCGGCACCGCCATCATGAACCGGCTATTCCACGGGTACGCGCCCTATAAGGGCGCGATCCCCGGACGGCGCAACGGGGTGCTGATCTCGACCGATGCCGGCGAAGCGGTGGCCTATGCGCTGTGGAATCTCGAGGATCGTGGGCCGATGATGATCGACCCCGGCGCGAAGGTCTATCGTGGCATGATCGTCGGCGAGCACACCCGCGGCAACGATCTGGAAATCAACGTGCTCAAGGGCAAGAAGCTCACCAACATCCGCACCACCGCGAAGGACGAAGCGGTGCGCCTCACGCCGCCGATTCGAATGACGCTCGAAAAGGCGCTCGCCTATATCGAGGACGACGAGCTGGTTGAGGTCACGCCGAAATCGATTCGGCTGCGCAAGAAGCTGCTCGATCCCAACGACCGCAAGCGCGACGAGCGCCGCAAGGAAGCGGAGAGCGTTTAGCGCTCGGACAGCGGTAATTGGATCGCCGCTTGCCGATGAGGACCCATCTGCCGTCCGATCTGTACCCTTTCGGGACATGCACTGTTGCGAAAGCGCCACGTTCGCCGGTGCGTTTGCGGTGCGCGAATTGGGGGAGTTGATTTTGGTGACGTTCCGCCGATAATCCGCGGTGTTAACCCAATGTTAACGCCAGGACTTGAACGGGGGCGGCCATTTCGGCCAAACGTCTCAGATGAATACCGCACTCATCGAAATTCGCCGCGCCAAATCGTCCGACGCCGGCGCGCTCGCGGCCACCCATGACGAAGCGTGGCGAACCGCCTACCAGGGCATCATCCCGGGTCCGGAGCTGGACAAGCTGATCAACCGGCGCGGCGGTCAGTGGTGGGAAGGGGCGATTCGCAAGGGCAGCCGCATCTCTATCCTGGCGTTCGGTGAGACCATTGCCGGTTATGCGAACTATGGCCGCAACCGCGCCCGTAGCCTGACCTACGACGGCGAGATCTACGAGCTTTACCTGCGGCCGGAATTCCAGGGCCTCGGCTTCGGGCGACGGCTATTCACGGCGACGCGGCGCGATCTCGCCCAGAGCGGCATCAAGAGCCTCGTGGTGTGGGCGCTGTCGGAGAACGAATCAGCCGTGGAGTTCTATCGCGCGCTGGGTGGCCGTCCGGTCGCGCGCTCCTGCGAAAAATTCGGCGACAAGACCCTCGACAAGGTCGCCTACGCTTGGCAGGCGTGAGCGCCCCTCGCTGTAGGGTGCACAAAGCCACCGCGTCCGGCCCTTGGCCGGCCCGATAACAGGCTCCGCGTGCGCACCATTGCCGCGCCACGGTGCGCACGGCGGCCCTACCGGCGTGACTAGATGGGTTAGGCGTCGGACCCTACGAACCAGCCCCGCTACGAATCACTCCGCGATATACGCGCCAAAGCCGCCGTAAGGGCACCGGTATCGCTTCGAATCAGCAGCCGCTTGATTCGAGACGTTTCGCCGGACAGGAGCACCACATCGCGCGACGGCACGCCGAGAGCGCGCGCGAGCAACCGCTGCAACGCGCTGTTGGCCTCACCCTCGCTCGGCGCGGCCCGCACCCGCACCTTGAGAACGGCTCGTCCGTCAGCGAGGCATTCGATGCCGTCGACAGCGTCGCGTCCGCCCTTCGGCGTGAGGCGTACTGTCAGCGTGACCCCGTCGGCGGCAGCCGCCCACGGCAGACCGCTACCTGAAGACATCGATGAGATTGCCGATAACAACCAGTTGAATGAAGTAGATGATCAAAATAAGCACGATGAAGGAAACGTCGATGCCGCCGAAATTCGGCAAACGATTGCGAATCGGCCGCAAAACCGGCTCGGTCACGCGGTAGAGGAATTCCCCGATCATCGACACCGCCGGGTGGCGGGTGTTGACCACATTGAAAACGATGAGCCAGCTGAGGATCGCAGCCGCAAACAGAACGATTATGTAGATGTTGAGCAAGTAGTCGATGAAAAGTAACAGCTTGACCATGTTGGCGGTTCCGCGCGCGGTGGAGCGGCTAACATCTATCGAGCCCCCACGAAGTCGGCAAGGGCATAGGCATGTCGCCTGAAGTGAGACATGGCTGATGGTTGACGCAGTTTTGCGGGCGCTCGGCCAGATGTTCACGCGGCCGTTCCACAAGGTGCTGCTTAAGGCCGTCGGGCTCGCGGTGGCGTTTCTGATCGCGATCGTCGTCGTGCTGTTTCGGCTGTTGGAGTGGCTTTCGGGCGTCGGCATGAATTGGCTCGAGGTGACGATCGGGCCAATGGCTCACGGCCCGCTGGCCGTTCTTGCCTGGGTCGTGGCTATCGTCCTCGGTATCGGGCTCTTCACCGGCGCGGTCATGCTGATGCCGGCGGTGACGGCCTTGGTCGCGAGCTTCTTTGCCGACGAGATCGCTGCGCTGGTCGAGGAAGCTCATTACCCGACGGACCCGCCGGGCACCGCGCTGCCGCTATGGCTCGCCATCATGGAAGGCGCGACCACGGCGCTCCTCGCGATCGCCGTCTACATCTGCGCGGTGCCCTTGCTTTTGTTCGCCGGCGCCGGCGCGGTGCTCTTCTTCCTCGCCAACGCGTGGCTGCTGGGCCGCATCTATTTCGATCTTGCCGCCTTGCGCTTCCATCCTGTGCCGCGGGTCCGAGCGATGCGCCGCGACAACCAGGGTATCATTTACGTCGGCGGCCTGTTCATTGCCGGCTTCGTCACGATCCCGATCCTCAATCTCGCAACGCCGCTCTTTGGGACTGCGCTGATGGTGCATCTCCATAAGCGCATCGTCGGCGACGAGCGTCGCCCGCTGATCGGTTCGCAGCGCCTGGCGACGCGACCACGAATCGACCAGCAGCGCTGGTAACCCTCACCACGACAAACCAGCGTAGGGTGGGCAAAGTGCGGACCTGTCCGTGCGTGCCCACCATCGAGGTGTCCCGCAGACAGGGCTTAAGTCCGCGTGGGCTCGGCGGCCGCGCTATCGTGCCATGAATCCCCGACAAGTGGCCGCCTTTGCCCACCCTACCGACCTTTCCCTTCGGGAGGAGCGGACGCCATGAACGTCGGTTTTTCCGGCCAGCGGCAAAGGTCGTTGATGAGGCAGGTCTCGCACAGCGGGCGTTGCGCCTTGCAGGTATAGCGGCCGTGCAGGATCAGCCAGTGATGGGCGTGGAGCCGATAGGCCGGCGGCACCCGCACTTCCAACTGCATCTCGACCTCGAGCGGGGTCTTTCCGGGCGCAAGGCCGGTGCGATTGCCGACGCGGAAGATATGGGTGTCGACGGCGATCGTTTCCGCGCCGAAGGCGTTGTTCATGACTACGTTCGCGGTCTTGCGCCCGACGCCGGGAAGCGCTTCGAGGGCCTCGCGCGCGGCGGGGACCGTGCCACCATGCTCGGCGACGAGCTTTGCCGAGAGCGCGATGAGATTTTTCGCCTTGGTGCGGAAGAGCCCGATGGTCTTGATCAGCTGCCGCACCTTGTCTTCGCCCAGCGCGACCATCTTTTGCGGCGTATCCGCGAGGGCGAACAGCGCGGGCGTCGCCTTGTTGACGCCGGCATCGGTCGCCTGCGCCGACAGCACCACCGCGACGAGGAGCGTAAATGGATCAGTATAGACGAGTTCACCGCGCGGCTCGGGATTGGCGGCGCGAAAGCGGCGAAACGCTTCCTCGACCTCGGCCTCAGACCAAAGCTCGGGCTTTGAGCGGGTCCGCGACACCGGTCGAGGCTTCGCGGAACGCTTAGACGGGGCAATAGCTCGTGATTTTTTTGAACTATCGGGTGTCCCAACGCCCGGATTTGCGCGCGGCTTGGAACGTGTTCGCTCGCTTCGGCGTTTGGTTTCGCGCTTGGTTTTCAGCCCCATGTTTCCTCTATAATGAATCCCCATGACCTACAGCAACGCCCTCGGATCCGAGTCCGCCCCGCCATCCGAACCGATGTTGTTTTCAGCGATCGTAACGCCGCATCGGTCGCTCGGGACCGTCGGGTTCGTGGTCCTGATGACGGCAATCGGGACGGTCAGCTTCATCGCTGGGATCTTCTTCTTGGCGATCGGTGCCTGGCCGGTGTTTGGCTTTTTCGGCCTCGACGCGCTGCTGATCTATTGGGCGTTTCGCGCCAATTACCGCGCCGCCGCGGCCTACGAGGAGGTGACCGTGACGGCGTCCGAACTCACGGTGCGCCAGGTCAGCCATCGCGGCAAAGTTTCCCAATGGACGCTCAATCCCGTGTGGGTGAGGCTCGACCGCGAGAGCCATGAGGAATTCGGCATTGAGCGGCTGTTCCTGGTCTCGCGGGGACGCCGCTTCCCCATCGCGAGCTTTCTCGGCCCACGCGAGAAGGAAAGTTTCGCGGCGGCGCTCGGCGCGGCCATCAATGAAGCGAAGCGCGGGCCGACCCGGACGGTGCTGGACTAGCGGGCGCTCGATCCGGGCTACCAACTCGGCTTTTGCGGAAATCGGGTGGTTGCAGCGCCGGGGGCTCGCTAGTTAGCCTCCATGAACATGTCACTCAGACCCCTGATGTCAACCGATCCGCAACCATTCTGCGCCGCCGCCTTCGATGACTATGCCGTCGTGCGTCGCGCCATCGCATTCATCTCGGAGCACTGGCGCAGCCAGCCCGAGGTCGAAGCGATCGCCCACGCCTGCGGCGTCACCCCTGACGAATTGCACCACCTATTTCGCCGCTGGGCCGGACTGACCCCGAAGGCTTTCCTGGCGGCGCTCACGCTCGACAGCGCGCGGCGCCTGCTGCGGGAGTCCGCGAGCGTGCTCGAAGCAAGCTACGAGGTCGGCCTGTCGGGGCCAGGGCGCCTGCACGACCTCTTCGTCACCCACGAGGCGATGTCGCCCGGCGAATGGAAAGCCGGCGGCGAAGGGCTCACGCTCACCTACGGCTTCCATCCCTCGCCGTTCGGCACAGCTCTCGTCATCGCGACACCGCGCGGCCTCGCCGGGCTTGCGTTTGCCGATCCGGGCGAAGAGGCGGCAGCGCTCGCCGACATGCACCGGCGCTGGCCGCGGGCACAGTTGCGCGAGGATGCGGCCAGCACGGCACCGATTGCGCGGCGCATCTTCGACTCCGGGCTCTGGCGACGCGACCGGCCGCTCCGCATCGTGATGATCGGCACCGATTTCGAAGTCAGGGTCTGGGAGACGTTGCTGAAAGTGCCGATGGGCTGCGCCACCACCTATTCAGACATCGCTGCCAAGCTGCGCTCCCCAAAGGCCGCCCGCGCCGTCGGTGCCGCCGTCGGCAAGAACCCGATGTCGTTCGTGGTGCCGTGCCATCGCGTCTTCGGCAAGAACGGCGACCTCACCGGCTATCACTGGGGTCTCACCCGCAAGCGCGCCATGTTGGGCTGGGAGGCCGGACAGGTTGCGTCGTGATCGGCCGGTATAATCGGCACCGGTAGGGCGCAATAGCGCAGCGTATTGCGCCGTTGAACGCCCCGAGCGGCGCAATACGCTGCGCTATTGCGCCCTACACGTCGTGGCTATGCCGCGAGTTCGGCGCGGTTCGCGACCGTGGCGTCGGCATTGATCCGATAGATCAGAGGCACGCCGGTCGCGAGTTCGCGCGCGACGATCTCCTTCGGCCCGAGACGATCGAGCACCATCAAAAGTGCGCGCAGCGAATTGCCGTGCGCGGTTACCAGCACACGCTCGCCACGAAGCACGTGGGGCAGGATATCCGTGATGTAATAGGGCAGTACGCGTGCAGCGGTGTCGCGCAAGCTTTCGCCACCCGGCGGCGACACGTCGTAGGAGCGGCGCCACGTATGCACCTGCTCCTCGCCCCAGCGCTTGCGGGCATCATCCTTGTTGAGCCCGGCAAGATCGCCGTAGTCGCGTTCGTTGAGCGCGAGATTCCTGACGACTGGGATGCTGGACAGGTTCATTTCCTCCAGCATCAGCGTCATGGTGTCCTGGGCACGCTTGAGCGCCGACGTGAAGCCGATATCGAAGCTTATTCCCTGCGCCTTGAGGCGTCGCCCGGCCGTGCGCGCTTCCGCGATCCCCACGTCCGTCAGGCCAATGTCTTTCCAGCCGGTAAATAGGTTCTTCAAATTCCATTCGCTCTGGCCGTGACGCACGAGCACCAGCAGACGATCCATCCGAACTTCCTTTCGCCCTCGTTAGATATCGGCTAGGCCCAGCACGTCCGCCATCGAATAGAGGCCCGGCTTCTGGTCGCGTGCCCACAGCGCAGCCTTGACCGCGCCGCTCGCGAAGATCATGCGGTCCTCGGCGCGGTGCACGAGTTCGACGCGCTCGTGGGGGCCGGCGAAGATCACGCTGTGCTCGCCAACGACCGTGCCGCCGCGCAGGCTCGCAAAACCGATGTCGCCGCGCTTGCGCGCGCCGGTCACGCCGTCGCGGCCGCGTTCCGAATGCGATTTCAGCTCAATGCCGCGGCCTCGCGCGGCAGCTTCGCCGAAAATCAGCGCGGTGCCGGACGGCGCGTCGATCTTCTTGTTGTGGTGCATCTCGAAAATCTCGATGTCGAACTCGTCATCGAGGGTCTTGGCGACGCGCGCGACCAGCGCCGCGAGCAAGTTGACGCCGAGGCTCATATTGCCGGATTTGACGATGCGGGCGTGCCCCGCCGCAGTGACGATGTTCTTCTCGTCTTCCGGCGTGAGCCCGGTGGTGCCGATGACGTGGACGAGGTTGCCGGTCTCTTTGGCGAGAGCGACTGTCGCCGCGGGAATGGTGAAATCGATGATGCCGTCAGCGCTGGCGAGCAGTGCCGGCGCATCGGCCGTCACCGCGATGCCATTGCGAGGAAGTCCGGCAAGTTCGCCGGCGTCTTGCCCGATCACCGCGGCACCCGGCGCCTCGATCGCACCGACGAGCACCGCGCCTTTGCTCTCGGCGATCGCCTTGACGAGCGTGCGGCCCATCCGCCCGCCGGCGCCGGCCACGATCAAACGCATGTCGGACATGGTCTTCTCCCGGATCGGGGCCCGATATAGAGCATTCGCCGGAAAGAAGGAAACGGCCCATAGGGCGGACCGTGGGGCGGGCGTTACGGCTGGGCGCCGTCGTAGCCTTCGACCGCCACGATGTCGACAACGGCCGTGCCGTGCCGCACCGCAATGGCGTGCTGGTATTCGTCCGACCGGTAGCAGGCGAGTGCGGTGTCGTAGTCGGGAAATTCGATCACGACCAGGCGTGACCGGCTGTTGCCCTCCATCACTTGATGGCGGCCGGCGCGCACGACATAGCGGGCGCCGTATTTATGGAAAGCAATCTGATTGGCGGCGACGTACTGCTTGTAGCCGTCCGGATCGCTGACATCGACCTGGGCCAGCCAATATCCCTTTGCCATTTTCGCTCCCTCTAGCCGCCCGACGCGGCGGCGATCTCGGCGACGATGGCAGCCGCAGCCGCCTTCGGATCGTGGGCGGCCACGATCGGCCGCCCAACCACGAGATAGTCGGCGCCCGAGGCGATCGCCTGGGCGGGCGTCATGACCCGTTTCTGGTCGCCCTTGTCGGCTTCCGCGGGACGGATGCCCGGCGTCACCAGCACCATGCCCGCGCCGACGATGGGCCGCAGGTCATGAACTTCGGTGGCGGCACACACGAGCCCGTCGACGCCGACATCGCGCGCCTGGGCGGCACGCTCAGCCACCAATTCGCTCACGGTGAAATCGTAACCCGCCGCAGCGAGATCGGCATCGTCATAGGACGTGAGCACCGTCACGGCGAGGATGCGCAAGCCGCCGCTACGGGCTTTTACCGCGGCCTTCATGGTCTGCGGATAGGCATGGACGGTGAGAAACGTGGCGCCGAGGCGGGCAACGCTCTCGACGCCCTGAGCGACGGTATTGCCAATGTCGTGCAGCTTGAGGTCGAGAAAGACCTTCTTGCCGGCGCGAATCAGGTTTTCCGCAAACGGCAGGCCCCCGGCGTAAGCAAGCTGATATCCGATCTTGTAGAACCGCACCTCGTCACCGAGGCACTCCACCAAATTCTCGGCGGCCGCGATTGAGGGAACGTCGAGCGCGAGGATCAGTCGGTCACGGGCATCGAGCATGGCTCACCCTCATACGAACTGCCTGGCCGATTCGACAAGCCGCCCGAGCACGGATCGCAGGCGCGTGGCATGGCGTTCATCGCGCAGGTTGTCCATCTCGTCAAAAGCCTTCGCTGCCTCACTCACTGCGACCTGTTCGGGAAGCACCAGCGCGCCGCAGCCGAGTTCCAGCACCTGGCGCAGCGCCATGAGGGAGCGATATCCGCCCAAGGCGCCGTCGGACGCCGCGCCGATGGCGAATACGCGGCGGCGGTAGACGGTAAGCGGCGGCTCGTGCCGTTCGTGCACCCGCGAAATCCAATCAAGCGCGTTCTTCAGGAGCGGCGTGATCGAAGCATTGTATTCGGGACTCGCGATAAAGACCCCATGATGAATGCCGACCATCCGCTTGAGCCTGATGGCATTCGAGGGTGCCCCTTGCTCCTCTTCGAGATCGCCGTGATAGATCGGCAGCGGATAATCGAGTAGCGAAATGTGGGTTACATCGACATCGAACGCTGCGAGTTCCTTGACCGCAAGTGCGGCCAGCCGGGCATTGAAAGAGGCCATGCGGGTTGAGCCGGCGAGGACCAGGATCTTCGGCCTTCGCGCTCGCACATCTCTATACACCGGCTGAACAATCGTCACTGTTGGTTTTCCCGCACGTTGCTCGAGGCTATCGTAGGCACATCCGCATTCCATGTCTTCCGACGTGTCCCCTATCCTCGCTCTCGACAAAATCTCCAAGCGCTTTGGTGCTGTGGTGGTTGCGAGCGACATCGATCTCGCGCTTGTCGAGGGCGAGGCGCTCGGCATCATTGGGCCGAACGGCGCCGGCAAGACCACACTCTTCGGCATGGTGACCGGAACCGTCACGCCGGACGCGGGCCGCGTACTGCTCGATGGCCGCGACATCACGACCCTGCCGCCGCAGCGTCGCTGCCGCCTCGGGATCGCGCGTTCGTTCCAGGTTCCGCAGCCGTTCGGCGGCATGACCGTGTTCGAGAACACCGTCGTCGCGGCGGCATTCGGTCAGGGGCGGCGCGAGCACGACGTCTATGCCGGCTGTGCCGCGATTCTCGACCGCTGCGGCCTCCTCGATAAGGCCAACCGGCTGGCTGGCTCGCTGACGCTGCTCGACCGCAAGCGGCTCGAACTCGCGCGGGCGCTCGCGACAAAGCCGCGCGTGCTGCTGCTGGACGAGGTCGCAGGCGGCCTCACCGAGCACGAATGCCTGAGCCTCGTCGCCCTCATCAAGGAGGTACGCGCGACCGGGGTTTCGATCATCTGGATCGAGCACGTGGTGCACGCGCTGACGGCCGTCGTCGACCGCCTCGCGGTCCTTCACGCCGGCGCATTCATCGCGACGGGCGAGCCGCACGCGGTCATCAGAAGCCCGGCCGTCAGGGAAATCTATCTCGGGATCGCGGCCGATGCCTGACGCGGTTAGGCCCTCACCGGCGCTTCTCGAAGTCGAGGCGCTCGATGCCTTCTACGGCGATTTCCAGGCGCTGTTCGGCATCTCGCTGCGAGTCGCGGCCGGCGCCGTCGTCGCGGTGATCGGGGCCAATGGCGCCGGCAAGAGCACGCTCCTCAAAACCATCGCCGGTCTCATGTCCGCGCGGCCCGAAGCGATCCGCTTTGATGGCGTGCCGATCGGCGGCGGCCCCGCCTATGCGACTGTCGCCCGCGGCATTGCGCTGGTGCCGGAAGGGCGCCGGCTCTTTCCGTCGCTCTCCGTCGAGGAGAATCTCCTGATCGGCGGCCAGCTCAATCGTCCCGGACCGTGGACGCTCGAGCGCATCTACGCGCTGTTTCCCGTGCTCGCCGAGCGCCGCCTGCTGCCCTCGACAGCGCTCTCCGGCGGCCAGCAGCAAATGGTCGCGATCGGTCGTGCACTGATGTCAAACCCGAAGCTGTTGCTGTGCGACGAGATCAGCCTTGGTCTTGCGCCGGTCGTGGTGCGCGACATCTACGCCTGCCTGCCCTCGATCGTTGGCGAAGGCGCGGCGGTCGTCATTGTCGAGCAGGACATCGTCCAGGCCCTCGCGGCGAGCAGCCACGTCTATTGCCTCCAGGAAGGCCGCGTCGCATTGGCGGGCGCCGCTGGCTCGCTCACCCGCGAAGCCATTTCAGCCGCGTATTTCGGGGTGTGACCGATGACGGAGTGGCTCAATGTCATCGTGCAGGGCGTGCTCATCGGCGGGCTCTATGCCATGTTCGCGGCCGGGCTCTCGCTGATCTTCGGGATCATGCGGCTCGTCAATATCGCCCATGGCGACCTGATCGTGCTGGCCGCCTACATCGCGCTCGTCACCACAACGACACTCGGCATCAATCCGCTTGTTGCGCTTGTGATCGTCGTCCCGGTGATGGCGGGGATCGGCTACGTGCTGCAGCGTGGGCTTCTCAACTTCGCCTTGGGCGACGACCTGCTGCCGCCGCTGCTTGTGACCTTCGGATTATCCGTCATCATCCAGAACGCGCTACTGGAGATCTTCACCGCCGACAGTCTGCGCCTGCGTGCCGGCGCGATCGAAGTCGAAACCATCCCGGTGATGCAAGGCATTTCCATCGGCGTGCTGCCGCTCCTGCAATTCGCGTTGGCGGTCGCCGTCATCGGCGGATTGCAGTTCGTGTTCTATCGCACGGCGCTGGGCCGCGCTTTTCGTGCGACCTCCGATGATCCCGCCGTCGCGCAACTCATGGGGCTCAACAACAGCCACGTCTTTGCGCTCGGCATGGCGCTGTCGCTTGCGGTCGTTGCCATCGCGGGCGTGCTACTCGCGATCCGTACCAATTTCGATCCAACCATCGGCCCGGCGCGGCTGATCTTCGGCTTCGAGGCGGTGATCATCGGCGGGCTCGGCAGTTTGTGGGGCACGCTGGTCGGCGGCATCCTGCTTGGTGTCGCCCAGGGGATCGGCGCGCAAATCGACCCAGGCTGGCAGATACTCGCCGGCCACATCACCTTCCTCGCTGTCCTCGCGGTGCGGCCGCAAGGCCTATTTCCCAGGATTCACTAAAAGATCCGCTGATGAGCGTGCGTGCCGTCGACGTCGTCTTCATGGACCGCTCCAGCCGGATCGGCCTCACCGCTTTTCTCGCCATGCTGGCGGCGCTCGCGCTCGCGCCGTTCTGGGCAAGCCGCGAGAACCTGCAGCTTCTCGTCCAGATCTACGCTTATATCGCGCTGGCGAGCGCATGGAACCTGCTCGCGGGATATGCCGGCCTAGTGTCGGTCGGCCAGCATGCCTATGTCGGCCTCGGCGGCTACCTCCTGTTCGCGCTCACCATGTTCGCCGGCGTTTCGCCGTTATGGGCGATCCCGCTCGTCGGGCTCATAGCGGCGGTCGTCTCGCTGCCGGTGTCGGCGCTGGTCTTCCGATTGCGCGGGCACTATTTCGCGATCGGCACCTGGGTGGTGGCGGAAGTATTCCGGCTTCTCGCCTCGCAGGTGTCGGTGCTTGGCGGCGGCTCGGGCACAAGCCTTCCGGTCAACATCGTGCTGTCGATTGCATCAAGCCGGGCCGGCCGCGACAATGCGATCTACTGGGCGGCGCTGGCGATTGCCGTGCTGGTGCTGGCCCTGATCGTCGTGTTGCTGCGCTCACGCTACGGCCTTGCGCTCACTGCAATCCGCGACAACGAGATCGCTGCGCAATCGAACGGCGTCGGCGTCGCGCCGGTGAAGCGCGTCGTCTATGTGATGACGGCGTTCTTCACCGCCACGGTCGGTGCCGTCATCTTCCTGCAGAAGCTTCGCATCTCCCCGGACGCCGCCTTCAGCATCAATGACTGGACGGCATTCGTAATCTTCATTGCGGTGATCGGGGGGATCGGCCGAATCGAGGGACCGATCATCGGGACCATCGTCTTTTTCGTGTTGCGCCAGTTCCTCGCGGACTACGGAGTCATCTACCTGATGATGCTTGGCGCGGTCGCGATCGTTATCATGTTGGCGGCCCCAAAGGGCTTGTGGGGACTGATCGCCGACCAACTCGGCCTGCAAATCTTTCCGCTGCGCCGTCGCCTTCTCGCTGGCGCCATCTCGGGAGAAAAACAATGAGTGCCAGCCCTGCGATCGACGTGCATGCGCATCTGATGGTGCCGGAAATCTACGCCATCACCGGACCCCATACCATGTTCGTCAAATCGAACACCGATCCCAACATGGACGAGGAATCGAAGAAGGTCGTGCGCCAGCGCGATATTTTTATCGTCGAGCGCATGTCGGACGTGAGGGACCGCATTGACCGCATGGATGCCATGGGGGTGGGCATTCAGGTGCTGTCGTCGAGCCTCGTCCAACAGCTCACCTATTGGGCGGAGCCGCGGGAAAGCCTGCGGCTCGAACGCCTGCTCAACGACCGCATGGCCGCAGCCGTCGCCACCAATCCGCAGCGCCTGATCGGGCTCGGCGGCGTGCCGCTCGCCGCGCCTGCGCTTGCGGTGGAGGAGCTGACGCGCTGCATGACCGAACTTAAGCTCGCCGGCGTCGGCATTTCGACGACAGCGGGCGACATGGAAATCGGCGATCCGCAATTGCGCCCGTTCTGGGAGAAGGCCGAGGAACTTGGCGCCGTCGTCTACATTCACCCGGCCGGCAATACCGGCGCGCGCTTCGCCAAATGGTACCTCTGGAACAGCATCGGCCAAGCCTACGAAGAAGCGATGGCGATCGCCTCGCTGATGTACGAAGGCATCCTCGAAGCGTTTCCCGGCCTCAAGATCTGCATCTCTCACGGCGGCGGCTACATGCCCTATAACATGGGCCGCGTCGCCCGGAATTACCTCGATAAGCCCGCCACCCGCGTGAACATGAAGAAGAGCCCGGCCGAATACCTGCGCATGCTCTATTACGACAGCTGCGTCTACGAGACCGAGGTAGTTGAAGCGCTCGTCAAACGCGTCGGCGCCGATCGCGTGGTGCTGGGTTCGGATTACCCGGTCGGCGAGCCGAAGCCGATCGCTTTCGTCGAAAGCTGCAACTTATCGGCGGACGACAAATGCAAGATCATCAGCGAAAATGCCGCAAGGCTGTTCGGCCTGGCGTAGAATACGTTGTCACGCAGGGCGGATTGGCCGAAGGCCTAATCCACGGCCATGGAAGGATCAAAGCTCAATGACGGATTGCGCTTGGCTTATCCGCGCTACGCGAGGTCCGAAATGCATCGCATGAGATTGTTATTGGTCGCGGCCTTAGCTCTCATGGCTGCGGTTTCGCCGTTGCGGCCCGCGTTCGCCGAAACGTGGCCGACCAAGCCGATCCGCATCATCGTATCGCTTGCCGCCGGCGGCACGCCGGACATCATCTGTCGCATCGTCAGCGAGCGCCTCGCGACCGCCCTCGGTCAGCAGATCGTCGTTGAAAATCATCCGGGCGGCGCCAACGTCATCGGCGCGCAGATTGCCGCCCGCGCCGCACCGGACGGCTACACGCTATTCTTCGCGACGGCCGCAACCATCGTCACCAATCCCTTCACTTTCAAGACGCTGCCTTACGATCCTCTCAACGATTTCGTGCCAATCGCCATGATCGCGCAAGGCCCGTTCGTCGTGCTCGCGCATCCGAGCGTGCCGGCGAAATCGCTCCCCGAGCTGTTCGCCTATGACAAAGCCAATCCCGGCAAGCTCGCATTCGCGACCGACGGGCCGCGCAACCTGTCCGGCATGCTGGCGGCGTGGCTCAATAAGCTCGGCGGCAGCAACATCCTGCAAGTGCCCTACGCGACCATGCCGCAGGGCGTGCAGGACACGATCGCCGGACGCCTGCAGCTCACCGTCCTGGCGGTACCTTCCGCGGCACCGCAGATCGCGAGCGGCGCGCTCAAGGGGCTCGCGGTGAGTTCGCGCACGCGGCTCGTGAACCTTCTGCAGGTTCCGACCATCGCGGAGACTTTCCCGGGCATCGAATACGCCGGCTGGTTCATGATGGCGGCGCCCGCCGGCACGCCCGATACGATCGTCGAGCGCGTCAACCGCGAGCTCGCCAAGGTCCTCGCCGACCCGGCGATCGCAAACCGGCTCGCCGAACTCGGCTTCTTCGCCTACCCAAGCGAACCACCGCATGCGGTGCGAACATTCGTCGCTGCGCAATATGACATGTGGCGCAAGCTCACGCGCGACATAGGCCTCAAGCCGGAATGACGTCGCGGTCGTGATGGAGCTTGGACTTTACACTTTCGGTGATTTGGATCCGGCGGGACCGGACGGCAAGCCGGTGCGCGCAGCGCGGCGGCTGCAAGAGATACTGGCCGCTGCGAAACTCACCGATGCCGCCGGTCTCGATGTCTTCGCCCTCGGCGAGCACCATCGGCTCGACTTTTCTATTTCTGCAACGCCCGTCGTACTGGCGGCGGTGGCGCAGGTGACGAGGAAGGTCCGCCTCGCGAGTGCAGTGACGATCCTGAGTACCGCCGACCCGGTTCGCGTCTTCGAGGATTTCGCAACGGTCGATCTGTTGTCGGACGGACGCGCCGAGATCATCGCGGGCCGCGGCGTTTTCACCGAGTCGTTTCCGTTGTTCGGATACGATCTCGCCGACCAGGACGAATTGTTTGCCGAGAACCTCGACCTGCTGTTGCGGCTCAACGCCGCCGAACGCGTGACGTGGAAGGGCCGCTTTCGTCCGCCGCTGCAAGATGCGCCGATCCCGCCCAGGCCCGTCCAGCCGCAACTGCCGATCTGGATCGGCACCGGCGGGACGCCGAATAGCGTCGCGCGCGCGGGCACGCTCGGGCTGCCGCTAGCGCTTGCGAACATCAGCGTGCCGCCGGCGCGATTTGCATCGTTGATCGAGACCTACCGCCAGAGCGGTGCGGACGCCGGGCATCCGGCGGCGAACCTCAAGGTCAGCATCGCGAGCCACATGTACATTGCGAAGAATTCGCAGGACGCCATGGCGACGTTCTATCCGCATTACGCGAGCTATTTCCGCACTCACACACCCGATCGGTTTCCCGCGCGCATGATCTCTCCGAGTGATTACGAACAGCTGGCGAGCCCGGAAGGCGCGCTGTTCATCGGCAGTCCGCAGCAGATTATCGACAAGATCCTCTACGAATACCGCATGTTCCGCCATCAGCGCTTCATTGCGCAGATCGACATCGGCGGATTGCCTTACGACAAGGTCGCGGAAGTCACCGAGCTGTTCGCGACTGAGGTCGCTCCCGTCGTGCGCCGGGAAACGGCCGGCTGAGCGCCTACGCAGCGCCCAGGAACTCGCGCACGGCGCGGGTGAACTCGGCGGGTCGATCGAGGTTCGAAATGTGGCCAGCGCCTTCGAGCTCGACATAACGCGAGCCGGGCAGCCGCGCGTTCATGTCCTTCATGGCCGCCGGTGTCACACCGTCCTTGCCGCCGGCGATGAACAGCACCGGCCGTGTCACGGTCGCAACCTTGCTGTTGTAATCGTGATCAGCGAGCGCCGCGGCGCAACCGATGAAGCCGTTCACGGGCGTCGTGCGGATCATCGCGCGCACCTTGTCGATTTGCGCGGCTTTTGCCGCGTGAAGTTCGGGCGGGAACCAACGTCCGACGGTGGGCTCAACCAGCGCATCCATGCCGATCTTCTGCGCGAGCACGATGCGCTCCTCCCATTGCTGGGTGGTGGCCGGCGTCGACTTGCATGGCGAGTCGGCGACGATGACGCGATCGACACGATCGGGATGAAGCTGCGCCATGCCAAGCGCAGTCGCGCCGCCCATGGAAAGGCCGCCAAAGTGCGCCCGTGAAATGCCGAGCGCATCGAGCAGCGCTACCGCGTCGGCAATGAGGAGCGCAAAGCTATAGCGGCCCGCTGGCGCATCGGTCCCGCCATGGCCGCGCTGGTCGTAGCGCAACACGCGGAAAGAGCGCGCTAGATCGGCCGCCTGCGGGTCCCACATAGCAAGATTGGTGGCGAGCGAATTGCTGAACACGATGACGGGCGCGTTGTCGCTGCCCTCGATCGCGTAGTTGAACGTGATGCCATTCGCCTTGATCTGCATCGCCTGTCTCCCGTGGCTCGCCCTTTTGCGGCGTCGTTATGGCCGGACCTGCGGCCGTCATCCAAGTCTTTTTATGCGCTTGACTTCGGCATCGGCTGCGAGCGTGAGTTGCGATCAATCGCTTGGAGTCTGTCGATGCCGACTGCCGTCCAGGATTTGCTCGCCCTTCTCGATCTCGAGCAGCTTGAGGTGAACCTGTTTCGCGGCCGCTCGCCGCAGCAGGGTTGGCAGCGCGTCTTCGGCGGCCAGGTGATCGGCCAGGCACTGGTTGCAGCTTGTCGCACCGTCGACGATGTCGCGGAGCGGCCGCCTCATTCGCTGCACGCCTATTTTCTGCTGCCGGGCGATCCCAAGGTTCCGATCATCTACGAGGTCGACCGCATTCGCGATGGCCGCAGCTTCGTGACCCGGCGCGTGGTGGCAATCCAACACGGGCACGCGATCTTCTCGATGTCGGTATCCTTTCAGATCGTCGAAGAGGGCCTGAGCCATATGGCCGAGATGCCGGATGTGCCGGACCCGGAATCGCTGCCGAGCGACAATGAAATCAAATCGCGGGTGCTGCCGATCATGCCCGATCCGGTGCGCCGCTACTATGAGCGCGAGCGTCCGATCGAATTGCGGCCAGTCGAGTTCGAACGCTACCTCGGCAAGAAATTTCCGAACGGCCGGTTCAACGTCTGGATCCGGGCAACCGGGCCGCTCCCGGATGCGGCGGCGATCCATCAATGCGTGCTCGCCTATGCATCGGACCTGACGCTGCTCGACGCCGCCCTCGTTCCCCATGGGCGGACGGTTTTCGAGAAAGGCATCATGGCCGCGAGCCTCGACCATGCTCTGTGGTTTCACAGGCCGTTTCGCGCCGACGATTGGCTGCTTTACGCCCAGGAAAGCCCGAACGCGTCGGGCGCCCGAGGCTTTGCCCGGGGTCTGATCTTTGCACGGGACGGCACACTGGTTGCGTCCGTGGCGCAGGAAGGCTTGATACGGGAAAAGCGGGAGGCCATTATCATTGCCCAAACGATGGACAAAAATCAGTCCAAATAATAGGCAGGACGGCAGCCGCGCCCCTTGTTGACAGCAAAATGGCGGTAATTGGCGGCGATTGCTCGAAATAGGGCCTGCCGATAAGGTTCCGTGGGCGTTGCCGGGCGGTCGCCAACCGAGCCAAGGGGCTTAGGCGCGCTTGAATGCCGGCGGAAGGGGGCTGCGGTGAAGCTCGTCATTGCGATCATTAAGCCGTTCAAGCTCAACGATGTCCGCGAGGCGATCGGTGATCTTGGTATTAGCGGAATGACGGTCACCGAGGTCAGAGGTTACGGCCGGCAGAAGGGGCACACCGAAATCTACCGTGGCTCCGAATACACCGTGAATTTCCTGCCGAAGATCCGGGTCGAGGTGGCGGTCCCGACGGAGCGTGTGGACAAGGCGGTCGCGGCGATTGCGGCAGCGGCGCGCACGGGTCAAATCGGCGACGGCAAGATTTTCGTCACCGCGCTCGATCACGCGGTGCGCATCCGCACCGGTGAGACCGACAGCGATGCCCTGTGATTAATCACAGGCGCAACTGCTTGGGAGGCAAGGCAGGTCCGCGCCTGTGAAAACTGGCACGGCCCTTGATTCCCTGCGGGTGCGCCGGAACAAGCCGGCGGTGTCTTGCTGGCGCATGATCCAGTTCGACGAGTGATCTTCGGACTCATGCGACGAGGGGAAGAACTCCATGAAAATTGTCATGGCCATCATCAAGCCGTTCAAGCTTGACGAGGTGCGCGACGCATTGACCGCGATTGGCGTGCACGGAATGACTGTCACCGAGGTCAAGGGGTACGGGCGCCAGAAGGGCCATACCGAGATCTATCGCGGCACCGAATATGCCGTGAGCTTCCTGCCGAAACTGAAAATCGAAGTCGCGGTCGCGGCGTCTCAGGCCGACAAAGTCATCGACGCCATTTCGACGGCGGCGAAGACCGGGCAGATCGGCGACGGCAAGATTTTCGTGTTCGATCTCGAACAAGCCGTGCGCATTCGTACCGGCGAAACCGACGCAGCGGCGCTGTGAGCGTCGGGCATAACCGCTTCCGAATCAGGAGAAAACGATGACACGGAGATTTCCTCATTGCGCCGCGCTGTTCGCCTTGCTGTTGGCGATGCTGCTGGGCGCTGCCTTGAGCGTGCCGACGCTCGATATCGGGTTCGCCCAGGAGACGCCGGCGGCTGCGCCCGCCGCTCCTGCCGCTGCGGCTGCGCCGCCTGCCTGCAGTGCCGACGTCCTCGTGAACTGCACGCCCAATTCGGGCGACACGGCCTGGATGCTGACGTCGGTCGCACTGGTGCTGATGATGACGGTGCCAGGCCTCGGCCTGTTCTATGGCGGCATGGTGCGCAAGAAGAACGTCGGCGACACCGTAATGACGAGCTTCGCCATCACCTGTCTCGTGACGGTGTTGTTCGCCTGTGTCACCTACAGCCTCGCCTTCACGGAGGGTAACCCCTACATTGGTGGCTTCTCGCGGGCGTTCCTGCAAAACATCGTCAGCAACAGCAAGACCGGGGTCGGTAATGCGAGTTCGCTGGCGCCGACGATCCCCGAGACCGTCTATATCTGCTTTCAGATGACGTTCGCGATCATCACCCCGGCGCTCATCGCCGGCGCCTTCGCGGAGCGCATGAAGTTCTCGGCGATGCTGTGGTTCATCGGCCTGTGGGCGATCTTCGTCTATGCGCCGGTTGCGCACTGGGTGTGGGGTCCCGACGGTCTCTTCAACAGCACCAACGACAAGGCGTGGTTCAAGGTGCTCGACTTCGCAGGCGGCACCGTGGTGCACGTCAATTCCGGCACCGCTGGCCTCGTTTGCGCGCTCTGTCTCGGCAAACGCCAGGATACGGCACCGGGCCATAACATGGTGCTCACGTTCATTGGCGCGTCGCTGCTGTGGGTCGGTTGGTTCGGCTTCAACGCGGGCTCTGCCGTCACCGCCGGCGTGCAGGCCGGCATGGCAATGACAGTGACCCAGATCGCCACCGCCGTTGCCGCGCTGACGTGGATGTTTGTCGAGTGGGCGATCCGCGGCAAGCCGACCGTGATCGGCATCTGTTCCGGCGCCGTGGCTGGTCTCGTTGCCATCACGCCGGCGTCTGGCTTCGTCGGTCCGAGCGGCGCGATCGCGATCGGGATCGCCGCCGGAATCGTCTGCTATTGGGGCGTCAGCGGGCTCAAGCACATGTTCGGCTATGACGACGCGCTCGATGCCTTCGGCGTTCATGGCGTCGGTGGCGCGGTGGGCGCGATCCTGACCGGCGTGTTTGCCGTCGAGCAGTTCGGCCAGACCAAGGGACTGATCGAGGGCAACACGCAGCAGGTTCTCAATCAGCTCGCCGGTGTCGGCATCGTGTTCGTCTACGACGTGATCGTGTCGTTCATCATCCTCAAGCTCATCGATTGGACGATTGGACTGCGGGTTACGAAAGAGGTGGAGGTCGAAGGCCTCGACCTCACCCTGCACGGCGAGGTGGTGCAGTAGCTCCGCATCGTTGCGAATACGGGCGGGGCGAATTCCCGGCAAGTGCCCTGCCCGTTTGGAGAGGCCCCGGCGTTTCGCCGGGGCCTTTTTCGTCAGGCTTGGCCGCAGATAGATCGATGTCAGGCCAGACGCTCAATTCCGCGACTTTCCGCCGATCCCGGTCTTCCTTGACCGCCATGGTTAAATTGCCCTTAACCTGACCGCCCTAGAGTCCGAGGAGGCGGCGGATGATCTCCGGCCGGGTATGTGAATGTCGATCAACAGCGCCGAACGCAGGGTTTCGCTCTCGAACGGTCGGAGCGCCGACGCGCGCTCGCCGTTCGCGCGGCTTGCCGAACTGATCGGCGATATCAAGCCCGGCAAGCCTCCGATCGATCTCGGCGTCGGTGAGCCGAAACATGGCGTGCCCGAATTCGTCGGCCCGGTGATGGCCGCGCACATTGCGGACTTTGGCCGCTATCCGCGCAACGAAGGACTGCCGCAGTTTCGGCGCGCCGCTGCCGAATGGGCGGCACGCCGCTACAAGCTGTCCCGCGTGCCCGATCCCGATCGCGAGGTGCTGGTGCTCAACGGCTCGCGCGAAGGCCTGTTCCTCGGCATCTTCGCGGCGCAGCGTCATGTGGAAGCGCGCGCGGGCCGCCCGGCGGTCCTGATCCCCAATCCGTTCTACGCCGCCTATTGGGCCGGCGCCATGCTCGCCGATTGCGATTCGGTCTATATGCCGGCGACCCGCGAAACGGGCTTTCTGCCGGACCTTGAGGCGCTCGATCCGGCGCTGCTGGCGCGCACCGTCGCGATGTTCCTCGGCACGCCGTCGAACCCGCAGGGGGCAGTCGCGGATATTGCGTATCTGCGCCGTGCGGTGGCGATGGCGCGGCGTTACGGCTTCATGCTTTTTTGCGATGAATGCTATTCGGAGATCTACACCCGCACGCCGCCGACCGGCATCCTCGAGGTGTCGGGAGACGGGTTCGAGAACGTCGTGCTGTTCCAGTCGCTCTCCAAGCGCTCCAACCTGCCGGGCTTGCGCGTCGGTTTTGTCATGGGTGACCGCAAATTCATGGCGAATTTCCTCGAACTTCGCAGCGTTGCCGCGCCGCAGGTGCCGATCCCGGCCCAGGAGGTCGCGATCGCGGCCTACCAGGATGAGGCTCACGTGGAGCGCAACCGCGATCTCTACCGGCAGAAATTCGATCTCGCCGACCAGATCATCGGCGATCGTTACGGTTATAGCCGGCCGCCCGGCGGCTTCTTCCTCTGGCTCGACGTGGGCGCGTTCGGCGGCAGTGAAGCCGCGGCGGCACGGCTGTGGCGAGAGGCTGGCGTGCGCGTCTTGCCGGGCCGTTATGCGGCGCGCGAACAGGACGACGGCACCAATCCCGGCGCGGACCATATCCGCGTTGCCATGGTGCACGACAAGGAGACCACGGCCGAGGCGCTTCATCGCATCGTCGCCGTGCTGGGTTGATCGGAGCGAAGTGACGTGGCGATGTCGACCGCCGAGCGGAACCACTACGGATCCTTCCTGTCGGACGACTTCCGCGACGCGATCCATCGGCGGCTGCGCGAGATCGGCGGACTCGCACTGGTCATCGCGACCGGCGCCGCCGCAGCGGCGCTCGCCAGCTGGTCGGTCAGCGATCCGAGCTTCAGCCACGCCACCAGCGCGCCGGTGCGCAATCTCCTCGGCGCCTACGGCGCCATCACCGCCGACCTCGCGATGCAGCTGTTCGGTCTTGCTGCGCTCGCGATCATCCTGCCGCCGGCATTGTGGGGCTGGCGCCTCACCAGCCACCGCATTTTGGATCGCCTGCGCTGGCGCTTCCTCGCATGGGTCATCGGTCTCGTGTTGGCGGCGGCCTTCGCATCCTGTTTGCCGCGCGCTGCCCATTGGCCGCTGCCGAGCGGACTGGGCGGCGTCATCGGCGACGCCCTGCTGCGTGTGGTCGCGAGCGCCACCGGCGGCCCCCTGCAAGGGACCCCTCTCCTCGTCTTCCAATCGGTTCTCGGCGTTCTCGGCTTTGCATCGATCTTGATCGCCTCAGGCGTGGGCATCCACCGCCGCGACGCCGACGCCGACGAGGAGGAGGCCGAGGAGGGCGGCGGCTCAGTCTCGATCGGCTGGTTCGTGCATACGTTCATGAGCCTCAAGGCACGCGTCGCGCGGATGGGCGAACGGATGCTCAGCGGACTCATGCTGTTTCGGCGCGAGCGGCAGCCGCAAAGCTTGCGCCACGCCGCGCCGCAGCTCGATGGCGACACTCGTGATGCATTCGAGCCGGCGCCCGATGCGGACGAGCAGGAAGACGTCGAGGAGGATGAGCCCGAGGGCGAGGCCAAGCCGCGCCAGGCCCGCAAGCCGCGCCAAGCGCAACGCCCATCGCGAAAGTCGACCGACGGCTACGAATTGCCGGCGCTCAACCTCCTTGCCGCGCCGAAGGCATCGGACCGTTCGGCCCCGAGCATGGACGCAATCCGCGAGTGCGCTACGGCCCTCGAACACGTGTTGTCCGATTTCGGCGTGAGGGGCGAAATCATCAATGCGCGCCCCGGACCGGTTGTGACGCTCTACGAGCTCGAGCCGGCGCCGGGCATCAAGTCGTCGCGGGTGATCGGGCTTGCCGACGATATCGCGCGATCGATGAGCGCGCTCTCGGCGCGCGTCGCCGTCGTTTCCGGCCGCAACGTCATCGGCATCGAGCTCCCCAATCAGACCCGCGAGAAGGTGCTGCTGCGCGAACTTTTGGCCGCCGAAGAGTCCGCCGACTCAAGTGCCAAGCTGCCGCTGTGTCTCGGCAAGACCATCGGCGGCGAGCCGGTGATCGTCGACCTCGCCCGCATGCCCCACCTGCTGATTGCCGGCACCACGGGCTCCGGCAAATCGGTCGCCATCAACACCATGATCTTGAGCCTCTTGTACCGGCTCAAGCCCGAGCAGTGCCGGCTCATCATGGTCGACCCGAAAATGCTCGAACTTTCGGTCTATGATGGTATCCCGCATCTGCTGACGCCGGTCGTGACCGATCCGAAGAAAGCCGTGGTGGCGCTGAAGTGGGCGGTCCGCGAGATGGAGGACCGCTACAAGAAGATGGCGAAGCTCGGCGTGCGCAACATCGACGGCTACAACACGCGGCTCGCCGAAGCAAAGAGCCGCGGCGAAGTGCTCTCGCGCACGGTCCATGTCGGCTACGACAAGGAGAGCGGCGACGCACTCTACGAGAAGGAGGAGTTCGAGCAGGATCTACTGCCCTATCTCGTCGTGATCGTCGACGAAATGGCCGACCTCATGATGGTGGCCGGTAAGGACATTGAAGGGGCGATTCAGCGCCTCGCCCAGATGGCGCGGGCGGCCGGCATTCACGTGGTGCTGGCGACCCAGCGGCCGTCGGTCGACGTCATCACCGGCACGATCAAAGCCAATTTCCCGACCCGCATCTCCTTCCAGGTCACGTCCAAGATCGACAGCCGCACCATTTTGGGCGAGCAGGGCGCCGAGCAGCTCTTGGGTCAGGGCGACATGCTCTACATGGCGGGCGGCGGCCGCATCAGCCGCGTGCACGGACCATTCGTGTCCGATGACGAAGTCGAAAAGATCGTGCGCCACCTCAAGTCACAGGGTCAGCCGCAATATCTCGAGGCGGTGACAGCGGAGGACGGCCTGGCAGAGGGCGAAGACGGGGCGGTGTTCGACGCGACCGCGATGGGCGCCGAGGACGGGGCCGACCTTTACCAACAAGCCGTCCAGGTGGTGACACGCGATCGCAAGGCGTCGACAAGCTATATCCAGCGCCGCCTGCAGATCGGCTACAACCGTGCCGCATCGCTCATGGAGCGGATGGAGAAGGACGGCATCATCGGCCAGCCGAATCATGCCGGAAAGCGTGAAATCCTGGTTGGCGGCGAAGACGACGAACGCTACTGATTAGGGCGGGATTTCGATTCGAGCCGCGAAAACGCCATGTCGGCATGGCTCGGTTCGACAGCTTCACAGGGATGCGGAGGGGTCATCATGGGACGGGCGGGTCTGGCCGCACTTGTCGGTGCAATTTTGTTTGGCGGCCCACTCGTCGGGACAGTCCTAAACGCGGAGATTGCCGCAGCCCAGGGCGTTCCATTGCCGCCATCTGCGCCGAAAAAGCCGGCGACGACGACGGCTCCCCGGCCACCGCTGGCGATTCAGCCCGACAACGCCGCGCGCGGCGTTCCGGTGATGCCGCCGAGCGATTCCGCGGCCTATGACGGCTCCCAGCGCGGGCTGGTGGACCGCGCCAGCAAATATCTGTCGAGCATCCAGGTGCTGAGCGGCGATTTCGTGCAAATCGGGCCTGACGGCAGCCGCACGGTCGGCCGGTTCTATCTGCAGAAGCCGGGCCGCGTTCGCTTCGAATATGACCCGCCGAGCCCGATCGACGTGATTGCCGACGGATCATCGGTTGTGGTGCGAGACCGCAAGCTCGCGACGCAGGACCTCTATCCTCTGTCCCAGACTCCGTTGCGATTCCTGTTGGCTGATCACCTTGATCTGTTGAATGACACCAATGTGATTGCTGCCTCCCAAGACGGCACTTACATCACGATCACGATCGAGGAGCGCCATCTCCTCGTTGGCACGCACCGCCTCGTGATGATGTTCTCCGTCAAGGACACGACGCTGCGGCAATGGACCGTGACGGATCCGCAGGGCTATCAGACGACCGTCGCGGTCTACAATCTCGACACGGTGCACCGGCCCGATCCGAACATGTTCAACATCAGCTACGAGCGGAACATGCAATAGGCGGCGGTCCCGCCTCAATCCGTATGCGGCTCGTCGTCACCACCTGGAATGTCAACTCGGTTCGGCTGCGCATCAATCTCGTGACGCGATTCCTTCGCGCCGCGCAGCCGGACGTGATCTGTCTTCAGGAAACCAAGTGTCCTGACGACAAGTTTCCGCGCAAACGCTTTGCCAAGCTCGGCTACATCCACGCGGCGCTCAACGGGCAAAAGGGGTATCACGGGGTCGCCATCCTGTCCCGGCTGCCGATCGAATCGATTGATGCGCGCAGCTATTGCGGCAAGAGCGATTCGCGCCACGTCGCCGTGACGTTCGGCGAGCGGGCCGGGCTGAAAGATCCCGCCACGCTGCATAACTTCTATGTTCCGGCCGGCGGCGACGAACCGGACACGGCGGTGAACGAGAAGTTCGCCCACAAGCTCGCGTTTCTCGACGAGATGATCGCGGCGCCTGATCTCCGCCCCGGCAAAGGCCGAGCAATTCTTGTGGGCGATCTCAACGTGGCGCCGCTCGAGCACGACGTCTGGAGCCACAAACAGCTCCTGAAAGTCGTTTCGCACACGCCCATCGAATGCGACAAGCTCAACGCGGTTCAGCGGGCCGGCGAATGGCACGACGTCATGCGCGGCCTCGTGCCGGAACCCACCAAGCTCTACACATGGTGGAGCTATCGGGCCCAGGATTGGGAAGCGGCCGATCGGGGGCGCCGGCTCGATCATATTTGGGTGAGCCCGGCGGTTGCAGACCGGGTGGCGGGCATGACGGTGGCGAAGCCGGTGCGCGGCTGGACGAGGCCATCGGATCACGTCCCGGTCACGGCGACGCTCGAATTGTAAGGCGCTTATATAAAACTATAAACCGAACAATAGCCCGGGCGGAGCGCGGACATCGTCCCCGCGAAATCCAGGGCAGGCCTCTCATCGCGTCGCACCGCCGCCCCGGATTGGGCCCGCGCTCGTGCGCTTCGCTCCACCCGGGCTACGAAAACCGAGATTGCGGCAGCCGCCGTGACCGAACGCGTCACCGTCGGGGCGACGATCGAGGGACAGCGGCTTTGCTGCGCAAGGACGTTGCGCGCCAAAAACCCCCGGTGGAGTACACCCTGTGGTGAGACGCAAAACAGGGAAACTTTCCCTGAGAACAGGGAAAACATCAGGGAAACCCATAAATCGGCCTTCCGCCGACGCATGGCTCGGCGATTTTGATAATCGTGCCCGAGACATGAGCTGTGTCGTAGCTGCGATGCGGCGGCAGGAAACAGCGAATGTGAGGGAAGCGGTTGTGACGATCCATTGAAACATTCTTTCAATCAATTGACGCTATTTGGATGACTATATTATAGGACTATTCCTATTATGTCAACTGTCATACCGGATGGAGACGGCCTGCAGCTTGGCGGCTAGAATGTGTCCCCATATGGGAGAGGCCGCTGCGCAAGCTTTTGCGGTTTCCCAGCGCTGATTGCTCTTTTGTGGCGTCAACGGCCTTGAGCGCGCTCCCGAGCGATACGAACAGGCACTGGCGAGATCGAGCTTATCGTTGGCGATCCGGACGATCGAGCGTACTCCGCACCGCGGTGATTTCCTCGGTCGCGAGATTGACGCGCTCAGCGAGGCGATCACGCATCAATCGCGCCGCGTCAGGAAACCCCTCCAGCACCTTGTGGAACAGGCTGCGCGAAATGCGAATGACCGTGGTCGGCTCGGCCGCGACGGCGGTCGCCGGCCGTATTGTTTCGGTGAGCAGCGCGAGTTCGCCGACCAGCGTGCCCGGTCCCAGCGTCAAACTCGGATCGGATCGCTTGGGATCATGCTGCGTCAGCTTCAACGAGCCTTCCTGGATGACATAGCCTGCGTCCGCCGTTTCGCCCGCGCGAAACAAGACTTCGCCATCGGCGAGTTTCCGCGTCTCCGAACCGATGGCGATGATCTGCAGCGCCGCAAAGCCCAGTTGCGCGAAGGTCGGAACCCGCTCCAGAAACGCAATATCGTCTTCAAGTGCCATCGACTGTACGGCGTCAGTTACGGAACGAGCTTATAGCCGCCGGCCTCGGTCACCAGGATTTCCGGAGCGGCAGCGTCCTTCTCGATTTTCTGGCGCAACCGGTAAATGTGGGTTTCGAGCGTGTGGGTCGTCACACCGGAATTGTATCCCCACACCTCCTGCAACAGCACTTCGCGCGAGATTGGGCGCTGGCCCGCGCGGAACAGGAATCGGAGGATGGCAGTCTCCTTCTCGGTCAAACGAATCTTGTTGCCCTTGCCCCCGACCAGGAGTTTGGAGCTCGGTTGGAACGAATAGGGGCCAATGGTGAAAACCGCATCCTCGCTGGCTTCGTGCTGACGCAATTGGGCGCGAATGCGGGCCAGCAGGACAGCGAATCGGAACGGCTTGGTGACGTAGTCGTTGGCACCGGACTCCAGACCCAGGATGGTATCCGAGTCGGTATCATGACCGGTCAGCATGATGATCGGCGCCTTGAAGGCGTTCTTGCGCAGGATCCGCACCGCCTCGCGACCGTCGATGTCCGGAAGCCCGACATCCATGAGGACGAGGTCGATCTGCCCGCCCTTGGCAGCCTGCACTCCCTTGGCCCCGCTATCCACAGCGATCGGCTCGAACTCTTCGTGCAGTGACAGCTGTTCGACCAAAGCATCGCGCAAATCAGTGTCGTCATCGACAATCAGGATACGGCGCGCGGTTGCCATAAAAAGCCTCAGGGGGTTGTTGCCGTAAGCCTCCGGCAAATAGAGCAATCACAGAGAAAAGCGCAAGCTTGGCCCCGCCAGGCGAACGGTAGCGGACGGAGGCCGAGTCGGCTTATTAACGATTATGAATCACCTGACGCTCACGAGAATAGACATTCGTGCGCGGCCCTCCAACCGTCGCCAGGGGTGGCTGGCTGCCGGAGTGTGGCACATACCGGTCGCGCTCGGCCGTTCCGGCATCGCCGCGAACAAGCGGGAGGGCGACGGCGCAACGCCAGCCGGGCGGTACCACCCCGTCAGGCTGTGGTGGCGCGGCGATCGTTTGCCACGACCGCGGACACAACTGCCGGTTCGCTCGATTACTCCGTGGGATGCGTGGTGCGAGAACCCAACGGACCGCCGCTATAATCGATCTATTCGGCTGCACGTCGGCGAACCGGGCGATCGGTTGCGCCGAGCCGATGCGCTCTATGACCTGGTGATCGAGATCGACCACAACGTCCGCCCACGGATCGCGGGACGCGGCAGTGCGGTCTTCATTCATGTCGCCCGGCCCGGGCTGGCGCCCACCGCTGGCTGCGTTGCGATGCCCGCGGGCGTACTGAGGCGGCTGGTACGGCGGCTTGGGCCGCGCACGGAAATCTATATTCATCGTTAATTTTTTCAGCTGCTTTTTCAGGTTCGAGCCCCGAAAATCGCGCTGCCGACGCGCACGTGGGTGGCACCGAATCAAATCGCGATGGCGAAATCGGCGCTCATGCCCATGGACAGCAGCTTCAGGCCGTTGCGTTCCGCGATTTTCGCGGTCAGGGCGAAATGGGGAGCGGGTGCCTCGTCCGCAGGGGGAATGCACATCAGTCCCGCAATATCGAGGCCATAGGTCGCCCGGCATGCATTGATAAAGGCATCGGCCTGCTCGGGCAGGACCCCGGCCTTTTGGGGCTCGGCACCGGTGTTGATCTCGACGAACAGCCGCGGCGAACGGCCGTGGCGCTCGATCTCCTTCGCCAAGGCTGCGCACAAGCTGGCGCGATCGACCACGTGAATCGCGTCAAATAGAGCGATGGCGTCCCTTGCCTTGTTGGACTGCAGCGGGCCGATCATATGGAGTTCGAGGCCGGGAAAGCGCTCATGGAGCATCGGCCATTTCGCCTGCGCCTCCTGCACCCGGTTCTCGCCGAAAACACGGTGCCCCGCCTCGATCACCGGCGCAATTGCGTCAGCCGCAAACGTCTTCGACACCGCCACGAGAGTGACCTCGTCGCGGCAGCGGCCGCAGTCATGGCAGGCGACCGCGATTTCGTGGTTCACCGCGGCAAGCGCGGCTACCGGATCATGGGGCTCGGAGGGCGCGGTCATATGTGCAACCTGAATTTAACGCTCAAATAGCTCAAATTTTATCGATCCGTCCCAGCGAGTTTTCATGCTTGTTCGCTATAGCAGCGGGCAGGGTTGGGATCGCGATGCTGACCGACAAAAAAAACGGACCGAGGAGCGGCGCCGCGAAACCGCGGGTCAGCATACGCACCCGCATCATGATCCTGGCGCTGCTGTTGATCATGCCGCCAATGGCCGAGCGGGTTCGTCTCCTTGAGCACACCCGCAGCGACCGCATTGCACGCGCTTTCGACGAGGTCGCTGACCTCGCCCGGCGCAGCGCGCTCGCACAATCGCAAAACATCAACGCGACCCGCACGCTCCTGCAAGTAATGGCTCGGGCATACGTGGCACTTTCCGATCGTGGACAGAGCTGCGCGGCATTCCTCGCCGACCTCGGAAACGACCTTCGCGGGATCACCAGCCTCTCGATCGTCGGCAGCAACGAACGGATCGCCTGTTCGACGCGACCGTCCGCTGTGGGGCTCGACCTATCCGACCGCGAGTACATTCACAAGGCCCGCGAGACCGCCCAATTCGCGTTGAGCGGATATCTCGTGGAGCGCCTCAAGGACGACCCCGCGATCATGGCGGCCTATCCGATCATGGGTCCAGACCGGCAGATCCAGGCGATCATTGTTGCGGCCGTTGATCTTGCGTGGGTGGAGCGGTTTGCCCGCATGATCGACCAGCGCAAGGGTGCATCGGCCTTCCTGCTCGACGGCCGGGGCGTTTTGCTCGCCCAATTGCCCAGCCGCGGCAAAGGCGGCGAGGATGCCAAGCCCGCCCTGCCGCTGATCGAGGCGGCCACATCGGAAAAGCAGGGCACCATGCTGGCCACGGGCCTCGATGGCGTTCGCCGCATTTACGCGTTCAACACGTTGCCCGGCACCGACACGCAAATCGTGGTCGGCATCGATGAGAAGGAAGCACTGGGCCGTATCGATCGCGATATTTCGATCAGCTACCTTCAGCTGGCCCTGTTCGGCTTGCTCGCGATGCTGCTCGCCTGGTTTGTCGGCGAGCGCTTCATCATCGAGCCAATTCGCTCACTCGCCCGGACCGCCGCGAGCATCGGTCGCGGCGAATTGGATGCGCGTCCGCAGCCGGGCAAATGGACAACGGAGTTCGCCCCCCTCGCAGCCGCGCTCACGGACATGGCGGCCAAGCTCGCCGCACGTGACCGCGAGTTGCGTGCTGCCAACCGGCATCTTGAAGAGCTCGCTCTGTTCGACGGTTTGACCGGGCTGCCGAACCGCCGCAGTCTTGATGTCCACCTCTCGTCCACTTGGCTTGCCGCCGATCCGAAAGAGCCGATCGGTCTCATGATGATCGATGTCGACCATTTCAAGCTCTACAACGATACCCAAGGGCACCTGGAAGGCGACAACTGCCTGCGCGTGATCGGCAAGGCGCTCGGGTCCGTGGTGCGAGACGGCGATTTCGTCGCCCGCTATGGCGGCGAGGAGTTCGTGATGCTGATGCCGGGCGTGCCCACCGCCGAGGCAAGCGAAATCGCGGAGCGGGCGCGCCTGGCGGTCGCCGCACTGGAAATCGTCCATCCGGCGACGACCACCGGCATTGTCAGCATCAGCATCGGGGTCGCAATCCTCGCGCCCGCCGAAGCGGACGGCGAACAGGCGCTCGTAGAAGCTGCCGATGCCGCGCTCTATCAAGCCAAAAGACGCGGCCGCAACGTGGTCGCGGTCTGGACGCCACCACTCCTCGCCAAGGCCAGCTGACCCGCACAATCAGCACGGGGCGCCCGCGATCCGCTCCTTTGCCACGCGGACAAAACCTCCGCCCGGGGTGGCCCTCAGAACCAAAAAGTCTTCATCTTTTAGGGATCATGCGCTAGCCGTACGACCTGATCCGGCCGAAATGCCGCGCTAAGGTTGATCGGTCATTATCGAGCGATGTCTAAGCACCCACGATCATGAGCACTGAGCGATACAACGCGCGCGCGGCCGAGGCGCGCTGGCAAGGGATTTGGGACGAGCGGGAGGTGTTCGCGACCCGCAACGACGATCCGCGTCCGAAATACTACGTGCTGGAAATGTTCCCGTATCCATCGGGCCGAATCCACATGGGCCACGTGCGCAACTATGCCATGGGCGATGTGGTGGCGCGCTACAAGCGCGCCCGCGGGTTCAACGTGCTTCACCCCATGGGATGGGACGCGTTTGGCATGCCGGCCGAGAACGCCGCCATGGCCAACAAGGTGCATCCCCGCACCTGGACCTACGAAAACATCGCCGCGATGAAGCGGCAGCTCAAATCGATGGGCCTGTCGCTCGACTGGAGCCGCGAAATCGCGACATGCGATCCGGCCTATTACAAGCATCAGCAGAAGATGTTCCTGGACTTCCTCGTGGCCGGGCTTGTCGAGCGCAAGCAGTCCAAGGTGAACTGGGACCCGGTCGACCAGACGGTGCTCGCCAACGAGCAGGTGATCGATGGCCGCGGCTGGCGCTCCGGCGCGCCGGTCGAGCAGCGCGAGCTGACGCAGTGGTTTTTCAAGATCACCGACTTCTCGGAAGTACTGCTGACGGCTATCGATGGCCTCGATCGGTGGCCCGATAAGGTGCGCCTGATGCAGCGCAACTGGATCGGCCGTTCCGAAGGCCTTCTCGTCCGTTTTGCGCTCGATCCTGCGACCGCGCCTAATGGCGAGGTCGAACTCGAAATCTTCACCACCCGCCATGACACCATCTTCGGTGTGAAATTCATGGCACTGTCGCCGGACCATCCGCTGGCTGCGGCAGCCGCGGCGCGCAATCCGACGCTCGCGAAGTTCATCGAAGAGTGCCGGCACACCGGAACGGCGCAGGAATTGATCGACAAGGCCGAGAAGCTCGGATTCGACACCGGCATCAAGGCGATCCATCCGTTCGATCCGACGTGGAAGATCCCGGTTTACGTCGCGAACTTCATTTTGATGGAGTACGGCACCGGCGCGATCTACGGCACCCCCGCCCATGACCAGCGCGACCTCGACTTCGCGAATAAATACGGTCTCGGCAATACCCCCGTGGTGTGTCCGGTGGGCCAGGACCCGAGCACCTTCGTGATCACCGACGTCGCCTATGACGGCGATGGGCGAATGATCAATTCACGCTTCCTCGACGGCATGACCTTGGAACAGGCTCAGGAAGAGGTGGCGCGGCGACTTGAGCGGCAGTCGGACGGCAATCGTCCGGCGGCACAGCGCCAGGTGAACTTTCGCCTCCGCGATTGGGGCATCTCGCGCCAGCGCTATTGGGGCTGCCCGATCCCAATCATCCACTGCGACGTCTGCGGCGTCGTGCCGGTGCCGGCTGCCGACCTGCCGGTGAAGTTGCCGGAAGATGTCGATTTCGACCGTCCAGGCAACCCGCTCGATCGCCACCCGACCTGGAAACACGTCTCTTGTCCGCAATGCGGCCGCGCGGCGCGGCGCGAGACCGACACCATGGACACGTTCGTGGACTCGTCGTGGTATTTCGCGCGCTTTACGGATCCGTGGATCGCGACGGCGCCGACCGACCTGCGCGCGGTCGATGAATGGCTGCCGGTCGACCAGTATATCGGCGGCATCGAGCACGCCATACTGCATCTTCTCTACAGCCGTTTCTTCACGCGCGCCATGAAGATGACCGGTCATGCCGGCGTTGAGGAGCCGTTTGCCGGGCTGTTCACCCAGGGCATGGTGGTGCACGAAACCTATCGCGCCGCCGACGGCACGTTCGCTGCTCCAACCGAGGTCAAAATCGAGGGGGTTGGCGACGCCCGTAGCGCGTCGCTGATCGCGACCGGTGGGCCGATCGAGATCGGTCCGATCGAAAAAATGTCGAAATCCAAGCGCAACACCGTAGACCCGGATGACATCATCGGGACTTTCGGGGCCGATACGGCGCGCTGGTTCATGCTGTCGGACTCGCCGCCCGAACGCGATGTCATCTGGACCGAAGAGGGCGTCCAGGGGGCTTGGCGCTTCGTTCAGAGACTATGGCGGCTCGTCAATGAGGCCGCCGAGATTGCGCGCACCGCGCCCGCAAGTCGGCCGGACGCGTTCTCAGAATCTGCGGTCGCGGTCCGCAAAGCCGCACATGGGGCGTTGGCGAAGGTATCCGAGGATGTGGAAAAGCTGCGCTTCAATCGAAGCATCGCGCATATCTATGAATTTGCGAATGCTTTGCAGGCGGCCCTCGCGAATGGGGGCAAGGTGGCGCCTGACTTTGCGTTCGCCGTCCGCGAGGCAGGGGATATTCTCGTGCAGCTGTTCCACCCGATGATGCCTCATCTCGCCGAAGAATGCTGGACGGCACTCGGCCATGATACACTGCTGGCAATGCAATCCTGGCCGGAGGTCGAACCTGCTCTTCTTGTCGAAGACACGATCACCTTGCCAATCCAGATCAACGGCAAGAGGCGTGCTGACGTGACGGTTGCCCGCGATGCCGGCAACGCCGACATCGAGGCGGCGGTTCTCGCGCTCGATGCCGTCAAGCGTGCGCTCGATGGCAAGCGGCCGAAAAAGGTCATCATTGTTCCGCAGAGGATCGTCAATGTCGTGGCGTAAGGCAGCGGGACTCCGCGGTATCGTGGTGCGCGTTGCCAGTATCGTGGCTGCCGGTGCATTGGTATCCGGCTGCTTTCAGCCTCTCTATGGCAACTACTCATTAGCTGGCAACTCGTCGGTCGCAGCCGCGATGGCGAGCGTCGACGTCAATCAGATCGCGGCCCCGAGCGGTACGCCTGAATCGCGCGTCGCGGTCGAGCTGCGCAACCAACTGCTGTTCAACCTGACAGGCGGCTCAGGGGGAGCGCCTCCGGCCTATCGGTTGACCGTGCGCATGTCGACGAGCCGCACGTCGGTCATCGTCGATGTCACCACTGGTTTGCCTGACGTCGAGAATTACGGGATCACCGCCACCTACGACCTGATCGACGCTAAGTCCGGCAAGGTCGTGGTCAACAGCCAAGCTTTTGCGCGGGTGTCCTACGATATCCCGGGACAGGAGCAACGCTTCGCCCGCGCGCGCGGACTGCGCGATGCAGAAAACCGCGCCGCCAAAGAGATCGCCGACAACATCAGGGCGCGCCTCGCGTCCTATTTCGTCGCCGGGACCTGAGCAGCGGACACCAATGGTCGCGCTCAAGGCCGCGGACGTCGATCGTTTTCTCACGCGGCCAGACGCTAGCAAACCTGTTGTCCTTGTGTTCGGGCCTGATGCAGGCCTGGTGCACGAACGCGCGGAGGCGTTGATCAAATCCTCCGTCGAGGATCCACGCGATCCCTTTTCGCTCGCCCGCATCGACGGCGACCTCCTTGCCGACGAACCGGAGCGGCTGGTGGAGGAAGCGCACACCGTGCCGCTGTTTGGCGGGCGCCGCGCCGTGTGGGTCAGGGCCGGCGGACGGAACTTTGTCACGGCAGTGGAGCAGGTACTGGCGGCGCCGCCGGCCGCCGACTGCCGTATCGTCATCGAGGCTGGCGACCTGAAACGTGGCGCTCCGCTGCGCAGCGCTTGCGAGCGCGCGTCGAATGCTGCTGCATTGCCATGCTATGCGGATTCCGCGCGCGACCTCGATCGGCTGATCGACGAAGAGATGCGCAGCGCCGAGCTTGCCATCGCACCTGACGCGCGCGCCGTGTTGGCCTCGCTTATCGGCGGCGACCGCAGCGCCTCGCGTTCGGAAATCCGCAAGCTCGTGCTCTACGCCCACGGCAAATCGCAAATCGAATGCGAAGACGTGACAGCCGTCGTCGCCGATGCCACGACCGCCGCTGTCGATGCGCTGGTGGATGCGGCCTTTGCGGGGCGGCCGGCTGACCTTGAAACGAACTTCGCCAAGGCGCGCGCCAGCGGCGTTGCCGCCAGCACGATCGCGATGGCGACGTCGCGCCAAGCTTCGACATTGCACCGGCTTCGCCTCACGGTCGAAGCCGGCACATCAATCCGAGCCGCGATCGAGGGCACGTTCCCGGTGTTTCACTTCAGCCGTCGCGACATGGTCCAGGCGGCGCTCGGCGCCTGGACCTCAAAGCGGCTCGAGCGGCTGATTGTGCAGCTCGGCGAGACCGCGCTCGACGCCCGAAAATACAACAAGCTCACCTACACGGTGGTGCAGCGTGCGCTGGTGGCGATCGCGGTCGCGGCGAAGCGCAAAGAGTAGCGTTCGCCGCCAAATTGCTTCCGGCTATTTCGCCGGCAGAATCGCGATCGCCTCGATTTCGATCAAAGCACCCTCGCGCGCAAGCTTCGATATTTGCAGCAAGGTGCTCGCGGGCGGGGCCGCTGTGTTTACGTATTTGTCTCGGATTTCACGAATGATCGGAAGTGCGGTCTGCATATCGGTGACGAACATGTTGATCTTGACGATGTTGCTCATGGTGCCGCCGGCGCTCTCGACCGCGGCTTTGAGATTTTCGAACACCAACGTCGTCTGGGTGCGGAAGTCCGCACCTTGCTTGCCGGCGGCATCGTAACCAAGCTGTCCGGCGATGAAGAGAATGCGGCCTGGTGTATTGACCTCGACGACCTGCGTGTAGCCGGGCGGCTTCGGCATCGTCGAAGGATTATTGTAGGTGACGTTCGGGGTTGCGCTTTGCGCTTGCGCGGCGGCGGGAGCGATGAGTGCGCCGGCGACGCAAATTGATGATGCGAGCAATGTGCGATCAGGGGTCATGATAGGCCTTCCATCGGTTGACGCGACGGCGCCATCTTATGGCAAGTCGCTGTTGCGGAGGCCGTGCAGAGACGTCAAAAAATCTTGCGATATTGTATGAAGCCGGAGCGATCGCCGATGCGGTCATAAAGCAGCATGGCGTCGGCGTTGGTCTCGTGGGTAAGCCAATGAACGCGCGAGCACCCCATGCTCTGCGCCTTTTGATAGACGGCTTCGATGAGCTTGCGGCCAACGCCGGCGCCTCGCAGCGACGCGGCGACAAACAGGTCTTGCAGGTAACAATAATCGCCGGCGGTCCAGCACGATCGGTGCGTGATCCAGTGAACGATCCCGACCAGTTCTCCGGACCGCTCGACCGCGATGAACCCGCCCATCGGCTCAGCGCCATTGGTGAGCCGCTCGAACGTGAGGTCAGTGACCTCGGGTGCGATCTTGGCCTTATAGAATTCGAGATAGCCTTGCCATAACGGCTCCCACCCGACGCGGTCGCTCGCTGCAAGTAGCCGAATGATCATAGGGAGCTGACTATGGTGCGCGCTCCAGGCGGCGCATGACGTCGCGCAGCTGGTCGAGGTTGCGATATTTGATGTGGACCGCGCCGCCGTTGCCGCGGTGATCGATCGTAACGGCGAGGCCGAGCGCGTCGGAGACTTGCTTTTCCAGCGCGATCGTATCGGCAGCTTTCGCCGGTGGCTTCCGCATGCCCGACTTGGCATGTGCGCGTACCAGCGCTTCGACTTGGCGAACGTTGAGCCCGCGCTCGATGATCTGTTGTGCCAATCGCTCCGGTTCGGCGTAGCCGATGAGAGCTCGCGCGTGGCCGGCGGTGAATTGGCCAGAGCGAATTCCGGCTTTTACCGATTCCGGCAACTTGAGCAGGCGAAGCATGTTGGCGACGTGGCTACGGCTCTTGCCTACCGTCTTCGCAATATCCTCCTGATGATATTTGAATTCATCCATCAGCGCTTGGTAGCCGGCGGCCTCCTCCATCGGATTGAGGTCCTCGCGCTGGACATTTTCGATGATCGCGAGTTCAAGCGCTTCGGCATCGCTGACCTCGAGCACGACCACCGGCACTTCATTCAGTCCGGCGCGCTGCGCGGCCTGCCAGCGGCGCTCGCCCGCGATGATCTCGTAGGACTCCGAGGCGCCTCGCAGCGGCCGCACCGCGATCGGTTGGATGATGCCGCGCTCCTTGATGGAGGCGGAGAGTTCGTCGAGCTCGGCGGTCGGAAAGGTGCGACGAGGATTGCGGGGATTGGGCCGCAGCATCTCGATGGGGAGCCGACGCTGGCTGCGGGGGCGTTCCGGTGTCGAGTTCGGACTCGACTCCGATATCGCCAATCAGGGAGGCGAGACCTCGCCCCAATCGCGAACGCGTGGATTCTTCCGCCATCCCGGATTCTCCCGAAAAGTCGTTCACGACCTCACCTCATCCAAGCAGACGGAAATTGCGGACCACGGCGATCGCGGCCGCCGCTACATGGCTTGCCCCATCAACTCGCGTTCGCGTTGGATGACTTCGGTGGCGAGCCGCAGATAGGCTTCGCTGCCGACACACTTGAGATCGTAGACGAGTACTGGCTTGCCGTAAGACGGCGCTTCCGAGATACGGACGTTGCGGGGAATGATGGTGTCGTAGACCTTCTTGCCCATGAATTCGCGCACGTCGGCGACGACCTGGCTCGAGAGGTTGTTGCGCGTATCATACATCGTCAGCACGATGCCATGGATCGAAAGGTTCGGGTTCAGCGTCTGCTTGACCTGTTCGACAGTCTTCAGCAGCTGCGAGAGCCCCTCCAACGCGAAGAACTCGCATTGGAGTGGCACGAGGATCGCATTCGCCGCTGCCATCGCATTGACGGTAAGCAGGTTGAGCGACGGCGGGCAATCGACCAGGACGTAGTTAAATCCGACTTCATCCGGGCCGGGTGACTTGAGTCCGGCGAGCGCGTTGCGCAGGCGGAAGGCGCGGTCGCGCGATTGACCGACTTCGAGCTCGAAGCCCGACAAGTCGAGCGTCGACGGCGCGATATGGAGGTGCGGCACCGACGTCGGCAATGCGGTCGCCCGCAGCGACGTGCCGCGGACCAGCACGTCATAAGTCGATGAACGACGGCTGGCGCGATCGATGCCGAGCCCGGTCGACGCATTGCCTTGCGGATCGAGATCGACGATCAGCACTGTTTCGCCGACGGCCGCGAGCGCGGTGCCGAGATTGATGGCCGTCGTCGTCTTGCCGACGCCGCCCTTCTGATTCGCGATCGCAAGGATCCGTGGCGCCTGCGGGATCGGACGCTGTTCGGGGATCACGGATGGAGTGTCGAGGTCGGACATCGGATTAGCCCTTCGTGCGTGGCGTCTGGCGTGGCGCGAGATCGCGAACGATCATAATTCGGGCCGCGGGATTGGTTTTGCTGGCCACACGTTCGGCCATGATATTCCAATATTTAGTAGCCTCGGTCAATTCGGTGTCTACATCTTGACCTTTCAGCAGCAACGCTTGTGCACCTTTTTTTATGAAGGGGGCAACGAGGCCTAGCAAATCTTTGAGCGGTGCAACGGCTCTCGCCGTCACGACGTCGGTGATCGGGGCCAGCGAGGGGCCGAGATCTTCGGCGCGACCCGCATGGACGATGCCGGGAGTGCCGGTTGCGTCCACGGCTTCCCTGAGAAACGTGCCCTTCTTCGTGCTGCTTTCGATCAAATGCACGCATGCACCCGGAACATCGGCAAGTGCACACGCAAGTACGAGGCCGGGGAATCCACCCCCGGTCCCAATATCGACCCATACCGGACCTGCTGCCTTGCAGGCCTTTGGCGCGAGGCCAAGCAATTGCAGCGAATCGGCAATATGGCGCATCCAAAGATTCGGGATCGTGGAACTCGCGATCAAATTGGTGTGTCGCTGCCAGGTTAACAGCACGTCGACAAACCGATCGAGTCGCGTCGCTGTTTCACGTGAAACATTGAACATTGCGAGCACTTCGGCGCGTTCATCTGCAGTCGTTTTGATCGCGGTTAGCGTCATTTCGCGCGTCCCGTCTGTTTGAATTGGCCGCGTCTCACATACGAGGCGAGCAGAACCAGCGCGGCGGGGGTCATGCCGTCGAGGCGACCGGCGTGGCCGAGCGTACGCGGCCGAGAAGCCGCGAGCTTCTGGCGGACCTCGTTCGAAAGTCCCGGGACGGAGGCGTAGTCCAATTCCGCCGGGAGCTCGAACTTTTCGTCCCGTCGGAACGCGGCTACGTCGGCGGCCTGTCGGTCTAGGTAGACCGCGTATTTGGCATCGGTCTCCAATTGTGCGGCGATCGTATCGGGCAGTTCACCGAACTCCGGCCAAATGCGCGCGATATCCGCGATCGCGATGTCCGGGTAGGCGAGGAGATCAAACGCCGTTCGCCGCTGGCCGTCACGATTGAGCGAGAAGCCAAAATGCGCGGCTTCGGACGGTGTGACCGAGACGTCGCGCGCCCGGGCGCGTGCTGCGGCCAGTGCCGCCATTTTCATCCGGTGGTGCTCGCGCCTTGCCGTACCCACACAGCCGATCTCGATGCCCCGATTGGTCAAACGCTGGTCGGCATTGTCAGCCCGCAGCGTCAGCCGGAATTCGGCGCGCGAGGTGAACATGCGGTACGGCTCCGTGACCCCGCGGGTCACGAGATCGTCGATCATCACGCCGAGATAGGACTCGGAGCGATCGAACATGATCGCCGATGAGCCGCCGGCGCAAGCCGCGGCATTGAGGCCAGCGACGACCCCCTGCCCGGCCGCCTCCTCATAACCCGTGGTTCCGTTGATCTGACCGGCTAGGAACAGGCCCGGCAATCTCTTGGCCTCAAGCGTCGGCTCTAGCTCGCGGGGGTCCGCATGATCGTACTCAATGGCGTAGCCGGGTCGGGTGATTGTAGCCCGCTCCAGTCCGGGGATTGTCGCCACGAACGCTCGCTGAACCTCGGCCGGCAGGGACGTCGAGATACCGTTCGGGTAGACGATCGGATCATCGAGCCCCTCGGGCTCCAGGAAAATCTGATGCCCGTCGCGCTCACCAAAGCGCACGATCTTATCTTCGACTGACGGACAATAGCGCGGTCCGCGACTTTGAATTTGCCCCGAGTACATCGGCGAGCGGTGGACGTTGGCACGGATGATGGCGTGGGTCGCGTCGGTCGTACGGGTGATTCCGCACTGGACCTGGGGATTCTCGATCGTCGTCGTCAGCGCGGAGAACGGCTCCGGCGGCTCATCGCCGGCCTGCATCTCCAAGCCTGCCCAATCGATCGTTCGCCCATCGAGCCGCGGCGGCGTGCCAGTCTTGAGACGCCCCAGGGCAAAGCCGACACGTTCAAGGGTCGCTGATAATCCAAGTGCCGGGGCCTCCCCGACCCGGCCGGCGGGCGTCCGCTCATCGCCGATGTGAATGAGGCCGCGCAGAAAGGTGCCGGTCGTCAGCACCACCGCGCCGGCACGGAACTCGCGTCCGTCGGCCAGCCGAATGCCGGCGATCTGGCCATACTCGATCGCGAGATCGTCCGCCTCGCCCGCAACCACTGCGATGTTCGGATAAGCGCGGATCGCTTGCTGCATCGCGGCCGCGTAAAGCTTGCGGTCGGCCTGGGCGCGAGGACCACGGACCGCGGGCCCCTTTCGCCGGTTGAGGACGCGAAACTGAATCCCGCCGCGGTCGGCAACGCGACCCATCAATCCGTCGAGTGCGTCGATCTCACGAACGAGGTGGCCCTTCCCCAAGCCTCCGATCGCTGGATTGCAGGACATCGCTCCGACGGTATCGAACCGATGCGTGACAAGCGCCGTGCTCGCGCCCATGCGCGCGGCTGCGGCTACGGCCTCGCAGCCGGCGTGTCCCCCGCCGATCACGATCACGTCGTAGCGCGCATCCATGCAACGAAAATCCTGAAGGACTTTTCTCTATCGAACCTCGGCAGCGAGGTCAAAAACTGCGCGAACAAATATCGATGTTTCACGTGAAACATTCATTTACCAATACAGAAGTCACGGAAAATCACATCGAGCAAGTCTTCCACTTCGACTCGTCCCGTCAACCGGCCAAGCGCGCGTGACGCCAGCCGCAGTTCTTCGGCCACCAGGTCCTCGCGTCCCATGCGTCCCTCGGCAATCGCGCGATGAAGCGCCTCCGCGCATGAAGTCAGCGATTGGCGGTGCCGGCGCCGCGCAATGAACGAGGATTCACTTGATCCAAAGAACTGACCTGAGTACCTCGCCAGGGCCGCGACCAGATCGTCGAAGCCCTGTCCGGTTTGCCCAGAAATCCGAAAGTGCGTTTGCCCTTCGTCCCCGCTCTTTTCCACAATCCCTTTCGGAGAAAAGGACTGTGCCAGATCACACTTGTTCGTCAGCATCCACACGTCGGGTGCTCCCGGACCGCTCAACGTTGCCGGAGGCAATTCCGGGTTCGCCGCAGTTGCGTCGACCACCCACAACACGAGATCGGCATCGGCCGCCCGCTCCCCGGCGCGCCGCACGCCTTCCTGCTCCACCGGATCGTCACTCTCGCGCAGCCCCGCAGTGTCGAGGACCGTGACCGGATACCCGTCGAGATCGAGATGCACCTCGATCACGTCGCGCGTGGTACCCGCATAGGGCGACACGATTGCCGCCGGCCGTTTGGCCAGGCGATTGACGATCGTCGATTTGCCAACGTTCACCGGACCTGCGACGGCGACCACGAGCCCATCTCGCAGACGCTCGCCGTGCCGCTCGCCGGCGAGGAGCTCGCGGATCTCGCGCTCAAGCGCTGCCGCGATCTTAAGTGCCGGCGCCAACAAATCCTGCGGCACGTCGCCTTCGTCGGGGAAATCGATCAAAGCCTCGAGGAGTGCCAGCGCTTCAATCAGCCGTGACCTCCACCGCTCGGCCTTTTCGCCAAGAAGGCCCTGGAGCTGACGCAGCGCCTGGCGCCGCTGTGCCTCGGTCTCAGCGGCGATCAAGTCCGCAAGCCCTTCGACCCGCGTGAGGTCAAGCTTGCCATTGGCGAATGCGCGCTTGGTGAACTCGCCTGCTTCGGCAGGCCGCAAGCCTGGCAGCTTTGCCAGCGCCGCAAGCGTTGCGGTAATGACGGCCCGGCCGCCGTGAAGCTGGAACTCGGCGGTATCCTCGCCGGTTTCACTTCGGGGCCCCGGAAACCACAGCACAAGGCCCTCATCGATGACGTCGGCAACATTTGCGCGATCACATAGCCGCGCAAACATTGCCTGACGTGGGGCCGGCATGCGGCCAACTAGAGCCATCACTGCGTCGCTGGCGCGTGGGCCACTGACCCGAACGACGGCGATCGCGGCCGGCGGGCGACCGGACGACAGGGCAAAAATGGTATCGGTTTGTACCGTCATGAATTGGGCCGGGTCGGCGGTAATGATCGCCGACAAGGGTTCATGTGACACGCGCATTCATGCCACGCCATCGTTTTCCGGCGGCGGCCCGCACTGGATCGTAGTGGCGATTTCTGCTCCGATGCACCGGACTTATTAACGAAAGCCCCAATGACCGACCACGCTCCGACGGCGCACCAAAACCGTCTCGCTCGCGAGACGAGCCCGTATCTGCTCCAGCACAAGAACAATCCGGTCGATTGGTGGCCGTGGGGACCTAATGCGCTTGCCGAGGCCAAGCGCAGCAACAAGCCGATCCTGCTCTCAATCGGTTATGCGGCGTGCCACTGGTGCCATGTGATGGCCCACGAAAGCTTCGAGGACGAAGCCATCGCCGCGGTCATGAATCGTCTGTTTGTGAACATCAAGGTCGACCGCGAGGAACGGCCAGACATCGACCAGATCTACATGGCCGCGCTTCATCATCTCGGCGAGCAGGGCGGCTGGCCTTTGACCATGTTCCTCACTCCCAACGGCGAGCCGGTCTGGGGGGGAACCTATTTTCCCAAGACCGCGCGCTACGGGCGACCGGGATTCGTCGACATCATGCACGAGGTCTCCCGCCTGTTTCGCGACGAGCCTCAGCGCATTGAGCATAACCGCGCCGCGCTGATGGCCGCGCTCGCCAAGAAAGCGCGGCCCACAAATAAGGTCATCATCGGCGCACGCGAGCTTGATTCGAGCGCGACCGCAATTGCCCGCGCGATCGACGAGGTCAACGGCGGGCTCGGCCGCGCGCCGAAATTCCCGCAATGCTCGATGCTCGAAGTGCTGTGGCGCGCCGGAATGCGCACCGGCGACGTCCGGTTCTTCGAAGGGGTCGAACTGACGCTGATGCACATGTGCGAAGGCGGCATCTACGACCATCTCGGCGGCGGCTTCTCGCGATATTCGGTCGATGAGAAGTGGCTCGTGCCGCATTTCGAGAAGATGCTGTACGACAATGCGGAGATCCTCGAACTGCTCGCCCTCGCCTACGCGCGAACCGGACAGTCGCTCTACCGACAGCGCGCGCAGGAAACCGTCGCCTGGCTGCAACGTGAAATGGTGACGCCGCTCGGCGGGTTCTCGGCTTCCCTCGATGCGGATTCCGAAGGTGAGGAAGGCAAATTCTACGTCTGGTCACTTGCCGAGATCACCGCGATCCTGGGCAAGGCGGACGCCGATTTTTTTGCGCAGCATTACGACGTAACCGCAGAGGGAAATTTCGAAGGGCACAATATCATCAACCGACTCAGGCAGTTAGGTCAACCGCCCGCACCGGCGCCGAAGCCCGCCGAGGCCCCTTCTATGCTGCAGAAAAAGCGCAGCATGAACGGGGGCGGCGGTCCGATCAATGGTCACGCCGCCTACCCGGAGGATTTCCATACTCTCGATCCGCAGGCCGCCGAGGAGGCGCGCCTCGCTGCCCTTCGCCACAAGCTCCTCGAAGCGCGTGGTAAGCGGGTCCGCCCCGGCCTCGACGACAAAGTGCTGGCCGATTGGAACGGCCTGATGATCGCAGCGCTTGCCAATGCCGGCGTGATGCTGCGCGAGCCGCAATGGATCGAGACCGCGGCGCGGGCCTTCGCCTTTATCGCCCAATACATGACGCGCGACGGGCGCCTCGGCCATTCATGGCGCGACGGCAAGCTCCTCGTCCCCGGACTGGCATCGGATTACGCCGCCATGATCAAGGCCGCGCTGGCGCTCCATGAAGCCACCGGCGCCCGCGAGTGCCTCCGGTACGCTCTGCAATGGCAGATGGCGCTCGACCGGCACTATGTCGACAAAGGCTCCGGCGGCTATTTCCTCACCGCGGATGATGCTGAAGGCCTCGTGGTCCGCCCCGGTTCGACCATCGACGAGGCGACGCCCAATCCCAACGGCGTTACGGCGCAAAATTTGCTGCGGCTCGCGGTGCTGACCGGTGAGCACATCTGGCGCGAGCGCGCGGACATCTTATTCGACGGTCTGCTGCCGGTCGCAGCGGAGAGCATGTATCTCCACGCGAGCCTCATCAACGCCCTCGACTTGCGTTTGCGCGGGGTCGAGATCGTCGCCATCGGACCTCAGGCCAAACGGTTCGCGGATGCGGCCCTTGCCCTCCCCTTCCTCGATCGCATCGTGGCGCGGGCCGCACAGCCCGGCGACCTGCCCCCCACTCATCCGGCGCGCGCCGTCGCGCTTGGCGACGACCAAACGGCCGCCCTCATCTGCGCCGGCGAACGATGTTCGCTTCCCGTCACCGATCCCGCGGAACTCGCAGCAGCCGTTGCGGCGGCACGCCCGAGCGAGACCGCCTCCGCTTGAGCATTTTCGTCTGCGGAGCCCAATTGCCGCAGCGCTGAATCCTGCCTTGGAAATCGCGCGACTTTTCTCTAAATCGGCGAACGCCGGGACCGGCAAACCCGGCAAGCGCATGCCAACCGGGAGGAAGTTTGATGCTCAAAAATCTGATGTCCCTTGCATTGGTCGCGGCGGCCGCATCGGCCGTGCCGGCACTTGCGCAAGCCCAGGAACCGAACCTGGCCGGCACCTACCGCTGCGTGCCTGAGCCCGATTCCTGCAAATGGGTGGGACAGTCGCTGACGATCACGCAAACCGGCAACACCGTTACTCTGAACCTCAATCCGAATGAAGTCGCCAACGGAAAGATCACGAGCCCGATCTCCGTAAGTGCCGGACCGCCGTTCAACGCACTCGGCCGCATCATGCCCGACCGCTCGATCGAATGGTCGAACGGGACCAAGTGGATCAAGCAATAAACTTACACTTATCAGCAGCGGACAACAAAAAACGCCCGCCTTCGATAAAGGCGGGCGTTCTCACGAGAGCAATCTGAAACTGCCGGAATTTGCCGGCCCTTACGTATTCATCAACTCGAAGAACTCGGCGTTGCTCTTGGTGTTACGCAGCTTGTCAAGCAGGAAGTCGATCGCATCGGTGGTGCCCATCGGGGTCAGGATCCGGCGTAGCACGAACATCTTCTTCAGCACGTCGGGCGGCGTCAGCAGCTCATCCTTACGGGTACCGGAGCGGGTGATATCGATTGCCGGGTAGGTGCGCTTGTCGGACACCTTGCGATCGAGGATGAGTTCCGAGTTGCCGGTGCCCTTGAATTCCTCGAAGATCACTTCGTCCATGCGGCTGCCGGTATCGATCAGCGCCGTCGCGATGATGGTCAGCGAGCCGCCCTCCTCGATGTTGCGCGCCGCGCCGAAGAACCGCTTCGGCCGCTGCAGCGCGTTCGCGTCGACGCCGCCGGTCAACACTTTGCCCGATGACGGCACCACGGTGTTGTAAGCGCGGCCGAGCCGGGTGATGGAATCGAGGAGGATCACCACATCGCGGCCGTGTTCGACTAGGCGCTTCGCCTTTTCGATCACCATCTCGGCCACCTGGACGTGGCGTTGCGCGGGTTCATCGAAGGTCGAAGAAATGACCTCGCCTTTGACCGAGCGCTGCATGTCGGTGACTTCTTCCGGCCGCTCGTCAATCAATAGTACGATCAGATAGCACTCGGGGTGATTCGACGTGATCGAGTGGGCGATGTTCTGCAGGAGCACCGTCTTGCCGGTGCGTGGCGGCGACACGATCAGAGCGCGCTGCCCCTTGCCGATTGGCGCCACGATATCGATGACGCGCGCGGAGAGGTCCTTCTTGGTCGGATCCTCGTGCTCCATGCGCAGCCGTTCATCGGGATAGAGCGGCGTGAGGTTGTCGAAGTTGATCTTATGGCGAGCCTTCTCGGGCTCTTCGAAGTTGATCGTGTTCACCTTGAGCAGCGCGAAATAGCGCTCGCCCTCTTTCGGGCTCCTGATTTCGCCCTCGACGGTGTCACCGGTGCGCAGACCGAACCGCCTGATCTGGGATGGCGAGACATAGATATCGTCAGGACCGGGCAGATAGTTAGCCTCGGGCGCGCGCAGGAAGCCGAAGCCGTCCTGCAGCACCTCGACCACGCCTTCGCCGATGATGTCGACTTCCTTGCCGGCCAACTGCTTGAGGATCGCAAACATCAGCTCTTGCTTGCGCATCGTCGAGGCGTTCTCGACAGTGTGCTCCTCGGCAAATCGCAGCAATTCGACCGGCGATTTGGACTTGAGTTCTTGGAGTTTCATTTCCCGCATGCGGGTTATCCTTGTGCGGCCGGCGCAAAAACGCGGTCGCGATAATGAAGGGAGGGATCGCAGGTTTTCGGCGCAGCTAAACGCCTTTGGTCTGATACAGCGGGTAGGACCCCTTACTTCGGGCCGTCCTCGCAAGTATCGCCTGCGTTAGGTGAGATGACCCGAACATAGGAAATGTTCGTCGCCAGCGCAAGAGTTCCTGCCTCGAGACGATTTTTTACGCAGTTAAAACGGTTTGACGACCACCAGGATAACGATCCCGACCATGAGCAATGCCGGAATCTCGTTGATAATCCGGTAGAACCGCTGGGTGTGCCGGTTTTGGTCAGCGGCAAAATCGCGGGTCCAGCGCACCAGCATCCCATGGATTCCCGAGAGGATAGCGACGAACACCACCTTGAGCTGAAGCCAATGGTCCGTCCAAAGACCGCTATCGTAGGCGAGCCACAGGCCGAGAGCCCAGCTGACCACCATCGACGGATTAATGATTCCCCGCAGCAGTCGCCGTTCCATGACCTTGAAGGTCTCGGACTGCTTTGACCCGACTTCGGCCTCACAATGGTAAACGAACAGCCGCGGCAGATAGAGCATGCCGGCCATCCACGAAATCACCGCCATTACGTGGATTGCCTTGATCCACAGGTAGAGTCCCGGTGGATGCCAAAGGGCGAGGCCGCCAAAAATGGTCGCTACGGCCAAGACCCCGACGATGACGCGGGTCCAGTGCACCGCGGATGGAGCTACGCTTGGCACCGCCGTCACGAGCCTGACTTTCTGATGCGCGCCAGCATTCGCTCCACATTCGCGATCGGCGTCTCGGGAAGGATGCCGTGGCCAAGGTTGAAGATGAACGGCCCACTTGAGAAAGCCGCCAGCACCTCATCGACCTCGCGGTCGAGCGCCGCGCCGCCGGCCAGCAAGGCGAGCGGGTCGACGTTGCCCTGCACCGCGCGTGGCGCCGGCACCGAGCTGCGGGCAAATCCGCGATCAATCATCCAATCAAGACCGATCGCATTGGCCATGACCTTGTCCGCATAGATCGGAAGCAAAGTCCCGGCCCCGCGTGGAAACGCGATGATCCGTGCGTCGCGGATCTTGCTGCGCACCCCTTCAACGATGCGCACCACCGGCATCACGCACCAACGCATAAATTCGGCGGGCCCGAGAACTCCAGCCCATGTGTCGAAAATCTGGACGGCATCCACGCCAGCACGAAACTGCGCCACCAGGTAATCGATCGAGGCATCAATCAGCCGATCGATCAATTTCCCAAACACGCCAGGGTCGCGATATGCCAACAGGCGCGCCGGACCTTGATCCGCCGTGCCACGACCAGCCACCATGTAAGTGGCCACTGTCCAGGGCGCACCACAAAAGCCTAACAGCGCTGTTCCAGCAGGCAACTGAGCTCGCACGAGACCGATAGTCTCGAACACCGGTGCCAGAAGATTGAGATCGACTGTCTCACGAATACCGGCAAGTCCAGTGACTTCGATTGTGGGCGTCAGACGCGGGCCTTCCCCTGCCTCAAAGGTGACATTCTGTCCTAGCGCGTGGGGCACAACCAGAATATCGGAAAACAGAATCGCTGCATCGAACCCGAACCTCCTGATGGGTTGGAGCGTTACTTCGGCTGCGAGCTTGGGCGTGAAGCATAAGTCCAGGAACGAGCCGACACTCGCCCGCACCTCACGATACTCCGGCAGATACCGTCCGGCCTGGCGCATCAACCAGACGGGTGAACGATCAAGCGTCTGACCATGCAGTACGCGAAGGATTGAAGACTGTGAACACGGGGAACTCATCGAGCAAGTCTACCAATAAGAAAAGAGTCTAAGACTCTTTGATTTTTCTTTTGGGCGTTGGATATGACTCATGACTCGTGATCCACAATCAGTTCGCGATTTACCCACCGATGGCGATCTGACGATCTATTCGGCACCACATCCGGCCCTTCTTCTTTCTCTTGTATCTGCAATAAGTTGCTGGTTCTACCACGATCTCTGGTGTGGTCGCGCGCCCTGATTTCCACATCGTTCGTTTGCTGCGGTGATTTTATCCTCGCCGAGGATAATGTGGATGCCGGTGCACTCTCTTAGTCCTCAGGCGCTTGCCCTCGCCCGCGCGCCGTGGCTTTCTCCCCAGCGGTCCACAGCAATCCCACGATCCGGTTGATGCCGCACCGCAACCCGAGCTTCTTCCACCTGCACCTGGTCTCCGATTCGACGGGCGAGACCTTGATCACTGTCGCGCGTGCCGCCAGCGCCCAATATGTCAATGCAACGCCGGTCGAGCATGTCTATCCGGCGGTCCGAACCAACCGGCAGCTTGATCGCGTGCTGGCGGAAATCGAAGAAGCGCCAGGCGTCATTCTCTATACGTTGCTCGATCAGGTCCTGATCGATCGACTAGAGGGCAAAAGCCGCGAGCTCGGATTGCCTTGCCTGTCGATCCTCGGTCCGGTGCTGAGCCTGTTTCAGGCCTATCTCGGCGCGGAATCCACCCACAAGGTCGGCGCCCAGCACATGCTCAACGCCGAATATTTCAAGCGCATCGATGCCCTCAATTACACGATGATGCATGACGACGGACAACTGACCGAGGACCTCGAAAATGCCGAGGTCGTTTTGCTGGGTGTATCGCGGACCTCGAAGACGCCGACGTCCATCTATCTTGCGAATCGCGGCGTGAAGACCGCCAATATTCCCCTGGTCCCCGGGGTACCTGTGCCGACCCAGCTCGAATCAGTCCGCAATCCTCTCGTTGTTGGCTTGTTTGCGAGCCCCGAGCGGATCGTTCAAATCCGGCAGAACCGCCTGCTTGGCCTCAACGTGCAACGTGAAGACGATCAATATATCGATCGCCAGGCGGTGGCCGAGGAAGTCGCGTTCTCACGCCGGCTTTGCACCAAGCACAACTGGCCGCTGATCGACGTGACCCGACGGTCCATCGAGGAAACAGCGTCGGCGATCATGACTTTGCTCACCGAGCGGCGCCGCGCTCCGGTGGAGTGAGCGATGCCGTTGTGGCGCGCCGCCGAGCCCCTCGTGCTCGCTTCCCGCAGTACCCCGCGCCGCGCGATGCTGGAAGCCGCGGGCATTCCGATCGAGGTGCGCGTTTCCGATCTCGATGAGCGCACCATCGAGGCAGCGGCGGGGCCACGCGAACCGGCCGAGACGGCCCTGCTCCTTGCCGGCGAAAAGGCGAAAGCCGTGGCGATCGCCCATCGCCTCGTCGTCGGTGCGGATCAGACGCTTGCGCTTGGCACTCGCCGTTTCGATAAGCCCAAGGACCGTGCGGCCGCCCGCTACCAGCTGAGAGTACTTTCGGGGCAGACCCATCAGCTTCATTCGGCAGTTGCGGTCGCGCGAGACGGGGAACTCTTGTTCGCAGCCACGGATACTGCCAGCCTGACCATGCGGAATTTGTCCGACACATTCCTTGACGCCTATCTCGATATGGCCGGCGCCGCCGTCCTCGACAGCGTCGGAGCCTATCAACTGGAGGCCATCGGCATTCATCTCTTCGCGCGGGTCGACGGCGACCATTTCACGATCCTCGGTCTACCGCTGTTGAAACTCCTCGAATTCCTGCGGCGCGAAGGCAGCCTCGCGGCATGACGGTGGTGATCGGGCTCACCGGCTCTCTTGGGATGGGCAAGTCCACGACGGCGCGCCTGTTCGCGGAGGCCGGAGTGCCGGTTCATGATGCGGACGCGACGGTGCATCGGCTTTATTCCGGGGAAGCGGCGTCGCTAATCGAACGGGCCTTTCCGGGCACCACCGATGCCGTAGGGGTCAACCGCACGCGTCTGGCCGAACGAGTCCTCGGTAATGCGGAAGCACTCCACCGCCTCGAGGCCATCGTGCATCCGCTGGTCCGACGCGAGGAGCTGCTTTTCGTTGAGAAGGCTGAGAAGGACCGTGCGCCCGTGGTCGTTCTCGATATCCCGTTGCTGTTCGAGACCGGCGCCGACCGCCGGGTCGACGCGGTCGTGGTGGTATCGGCGTCCGCTGACGTGCAACGCATCCGCGCCTTCGAGCGGCCGGAAATGACGGAGGCAAAATTCCAGGCGCTGCTAGCGAAGCAAATGCCCGACGAGGAAAAGCGACGCCGCGCCGATTTTGTCGTGGATTCGTCGCAGGGACTGGATTCCGCTCGCGCGCAGGTTCATGCCATCTTGCGCCAAGCGCCGAAATTGCCGATTCGGCGCGACCGCAGAAATGAGATGAGATGAGCGGCACCCGTAGCATGCCGACGTGACTCGCGAGATCGTATTCGACACCGAAACAACCGGTCTTGACCCTTATCAGGGGCACCGACTGATCGAAGTCGGCTGCATCGAGGTGGTCAACGGTTTCCCGACCGGTCAGACCTTTCACCATTACATCAACCCCGAGCGCGACGTCCCTCGGGAGGCGTACAACGTTCACGGCTTGTCCTACGAGTTTCTCAAGGACAAGCCGGTGTTTCCCGATATCGCCACCGATCTCCTGGTCTTCCTCGGTGATGCGCCGCTGGTCGCGCATAACGCAGCCTTCGATCTCGGTTTCCTCAACGCCGAACTTGAACGAGCGAAGCAGCCGACCATCGCCCGAGACCGCCTGGTGGACACCCTGCTGCTGGCGCGGCGCAAATATCCAGGCGTTTCAAACCGGCTCGACGATCTGTGCGCGCGCTTCGGGATCGACAACAGCGCCAGGACGAAGCACGGCGCGCTCCTCGACGCGGAACTGCTGGCGGAGGTCTACATCGAGCTGGTCGGCGGCCGGCAGGCTCAGCTCGGGCTCATCGTCGTCTCGACCGGCCCCGCGGTTGCCCGGGATGGCGGTGGGCAGGCGAAGCCGCGGCCGATGCCGCTGCTCCCGCGGCTCAGTGACGCGGAACTCGCCGCCCATATGGCTTTGGTCGCCGAACTCGGCGCCAAGGCCATATGGAACGACTATCTCGCGTTGGAAATGGCAGGGTAGGACGCGGGTAGCTCGGATGAGCGAAGCGACATCCGGGGCAGCACCGCCATTGAAACCTCGTCAGGTGATCTTCATCGGAATCGCGCCGAGATAATCCTGCTTGCCGATGTCGACACCGGCGTGGCGCAGAATCGCGTATGCGGCGGTAAGGTGGAAATAAAAATTCGGCAGCACGAAGTGGTTGAGGTAGTCGTCGCCCTTCATGTGCCCCTTATTGTTCGGCCCGAGCGGAAAGGTGATCTCCCGGTTCGCGGCCCCATCAATCGCCTTCGCATCAAGGGTCTTCACATAATTGAGCGCTTTGGTGACGCGCTCCTTGAGCTGTTCGATTGTCGTTTCGTTGTCCTCGAAACGAGGGGCTTCGAGGCCGGCGAGCCGGGCGCCGCCGTTCTTTGCCTGGTCCGTTACGATCTGCACCTGGCGCGATAACGGAAACATGTCCGGCGCGAGCCGCATGTTGGGGAGGACCGTCGGCGCAATCTTCTTTGCCTCGGCAAATGCGGCGGCCTTGTCGAGGACCTTCAATAGAGCGTTAAGTCCGATCTCAAATACCGGCAGCGAGGCTTGGGACATCGAATACGGCATGGAGCGCATCCTTCGGCAGTTTGGGCTGAGGGGTTTCACGGCCACGTAAGCGGCCGGCGGCGGAACATGCACATCAGGCGTGGTCGGATCAAGGCCGATCGCGAAGGGCAGCGATGTCAGCCGATCCGCTTCTTGAACTCGTCGAGCGTTTCAAGCGCGACGTTCTGTTTCCGGTAGCCGGAGCTGCGGTGATAAATGCTGGCATACATGTCGCAGCTGCGGCAGATCGGCTGGAAGTCGCCGCGCTGCTGCTGGTCGATCAGCGCCATATAGCGCGGATTGCGGCTGGTGATGAGGTCGCGCAACGGCGTTTCGTTGAGATCGCCGAGCCTGAGCGTCGCATCGACATCGCGGCAGGCGCAGCCGTTGACGATGCCGGTCGCCATGACCTGGACCGTCGTGAACAGTCGTACGCAGGCGCCCTTCTTGTAGATGAGATCGGTGCCGACCACGTTCATCGGCAGGCCGCGGACATCGGCGTTGGTGATGTAACCGCCCCAATTATTGTAGATGCCCTTAGAGACCTTGACCGGAATCCCGGCCCGGCGCATCCGCTCCATCAGCCGCGTTATGTCGCTGCTGCGGCCACGCAGCGAGGCCACCCCAGGATGCACCGAAAAGTGAGCCGTGAATTTGCGCCGGTCAATCTCCCCGAGGAACGTTTCGAGATTGTAGACGAGCCGCCGGTAGACCTTTTCGGTCGACTGCGTGATCTCGACAAATGTCTTGGGGTCGTAGCCGTAGACGCTGATCCCGATGTGGGTGAGCTTGCGAAGGTTGAACAGGCGCTTCACGTCCTGGGCCTTGGGGATCGTGAAGTTGGTGAAGAAGCTGTAGCTCTCGACCCCGGACTCGTTGTCCATGTGCTCGAGCTTGTTGAAGATGCCGCGATCCATGAAGACGTCGCCGGTGCAAGGCGTCAGGTCGAATACGCGGTAGCCCATGTCGAGCGCCTGCGCGATGCAGTCCTTGAAGAACGCATCCTTCATGGTGACCTTGGGGCTCTGCTTCTTCACGTAGGCGCAGAACCGGCACTCAAGATTGCAGACGCTCGAAGTCTCGATGCCGAGCGCATGGGCGGCCTTCGGAATGAACTCGCGGCCGCGCGAAAAATTGACGTTGATCGCGACGGCGTTCCGGAGATTGCGCACCGATTTGATGACGAGCGCCGGTTTCATCCACGAACCCGTTCGGTCAAGCAAGCGCGGCGGTCCGATCGTCAAACCCGATCGAACGCAAAACGATAGCATCCCGTAAAGGCCCGCGAAAGCGAGCCGGCCGCCTCGGAACTCCACTCAAGATGCAAAAAGGTATCACCCGACCTGCGTCGGCTGCTGACCGCCTTGCATCTCGCCAAGCCGGCGCTGATAGAGGCTGACAAAATCGATCGGATGCAGCCACAACGGCGGGTAGCCGCCGTTGGAGATGGCGGTTGCGACGATCTCGCGGGCAAACGGGAACAGAAGCCGCGGACATTCGATCATCAGCAACGGCCCGATATTGTCTTGCGGAATGTTGACCAAGCGGAATACGCCCGCATAGTTGAGATCAAACGCAAAGAGGACGTTGCCATTCAGCTCCGCCTTGCCCTCGAGCTTGAGCTCGACTTCGTAATCAGTGGGCGAAAGCTGGCGCGGATTGACATTGATCTGAATGCCGATTTGCGGCTGTTGCTGCTGTTGCATCAGCGAACCCGGCGCGTTCGGATTCTCGAATGAGAAATCCTTGGTGTATTGCGTGATGACGCCGAGATTGGGGTTCGAGCTGTCGCCTCCGGGAATCTCCCCGCCGCCATTCGTGCTTGTCATCAGCTTTCCTCCGCCGAGCGCCATTCGCGGGTGTGGCTAACACAGGCGCTAGGCCCGAACAAGGACAGCCGTTTAGCCGAAACCGACGCCTTTGGGCGCGTGGGTAACGGCCGAGACGCCGGATTGCTCGCGCGACGAGATGCGACAGTTCAGGCGCTACGGCGGGATCGACGCGGCGGCCGCGGACTGGGCAGGCGCTCCCACTCATCGGGATCAAGGTCGATCGTCTGCGGTTCTGTCCGGCGCGGCCCGGACGGTAGGAGGTGCGCGGCTGCGGCCAAAAGCCATTGCCGGCTCGGGCGGAAGACCATCATGAGCCCCACCACGCCGGTTATAAATCCCGGTATTACCATCAAAATCCCACCCAGCGCCCGCGCGCCGCCGCCGCCGTCAAGGTTAACAGTCGAAATGCGGGCATAACCGGTGGCCGTGCGCAGTTCACTCACCGCGCCCCCGCCGGCCTGCCGCAGCACGTGAATCCCGCTCAGCGACATCAGGATCAGCAACAGGAGTGCCGCCACGAACCCGATCGCGTGGGCGACCAGCACGAACGCTACGAACTCGGCAACCGGTAGCAGCAGCAATCCGAGGGCTGCCATCTTGATGGCACGCATCGATCAACGCTCCGACCTCTATATTTTCTTAATATGGCTTCGTTGGGGTCGCGCTGTAAGGTCTTGGCTCCAACTATCGGGTACCGTCCGGGACAATATGTTGGCGCGGCCGTCCACATTAGTCTAATCTTAGCGTACACAGAAAAGCCCGGTTGCCATGACAGTCTACCGGTTCTGGAACCAACCCGCCGGTTCCCTACATATACCGGGCGGCGGCCGGCACGAGGCGCCGACCAAAGTTTAATTCGCACCAGCGTCATGAGGTGCGGTGGCCTGCGAAAGCAAGCGAGACGTGGACATTTACACAATCATATTCCTGGTGCTCGCCGCGGTCATTTTCTGGCGGTTGCGCAGCGTGCTTGGTCAGCGGACTGGGCGCGAGCGGCCGCCTTACGACCCCTATTCGCGGCCCGATCCCGTGCGCAATTCCGCTCCCGACAAGGTCATTCCGTTGCCGCAGCGGACGAGCGAGCCGGCAAAGGCGCCGGAGACCAGCGAGCCGGTCGATCGCTATGGCGGCGCCGTCAGTGCCGGGTCGCCGGCCGCCAAGGGCCTCGACGCCATCATGGCGGTGGACAAGAGCTTTGACGTGAAGCACTTCGTCACCGGCGCGCGTTCGGCCTACGAGATGATCGTCCTGGCGTATGCCGAAGGAGATCGGCGGACCTTGAAGAATCTCCTCGGCCGCGAGGTCTATGATGGCTTCGAAGGCGTGATTCGAGAGCGGGAGACGCGGGGCGAAACTGCCGAGACGCGTTTCGTGTCGATCGACAGTACCGACATTGCAGCCGCCGACCTGCGCGGCAAGACGGCGCAGGTGACCCTCCGGTTCGTTTCTCAGCTTATCTCGGCAACGCGCGACCGCACCGGCAAGGTCATCGATGGCAGCGCCGACAAGGTCACCAGCGTCACCGACGTTTGGACGTTTGCGCGCGACGTAAGTTCTCGCGATCCGAATTGGAAGCTCGTCGCCACCGAGGCCGGTGGATGAGGGTGGACGAGTGATGCGCACTCCGCTTCGCCCGCTCCTTGCTCCTCTGCTCCTCGTTGCCGTTATCGGTTTCGCGCTTGCTGGCGCGGTGAACACCGTCGCCGCGCGACATTTCGAGCAGGCTCCCGCGCGCCCCTCGGCAATTCGCGAAAGATCGAAGCTCGAGCCCCAATCGATGTTCGGGCGGGGTCGCCCCGGTTTTCTCACGCGCGGGACGGGAGCGGATATCGCTCCGCCGGTAAACACGGTCGACACCGCTCTCGAACCGGTCGATTGGGCTCAACTGGACGGCTGGGACCGTGACGATCACGCGAGCGCGTTTGCAACCTTCCTGGCGAGTTGTCATCCGCTGGCCCACGCGCCGGCAGGTACGGATACGCGGCCGGTCCGCGTCGCGCTTCACGCCATCTGCCTGCGCGCGCTCGCCGCGGGTAATTTGGGCCAGGACGCGGCACGGCGCTTTTTCGAAGCCAACTTTAGGCCCATCCGTATTCGCAGGCTGACCGACAGCGCCGGCTTTCTCACTGGCTACTACGAGCCGATCGTCGATGGCTCACGTTTCCCGACGCGCGAGTTTACCGTCCCGATCTACCGCCGGCCGCCTGACTTGGTGTCGGCGATTGCAACCAAGCCTGGCGCGCCATTCCCCAACTCGGGGAAGGCCTACCGCAAGCTGCCCGACGGCTCGCTCGTGCCCTATTACGACCGCGGCGAGATCGAGGATGGCGCGCTCGATGGACAGCGCCTCGAGATCTGCTGGCTGCGCAGCAGGACCGAAGCGCTTTTCATCGAAATTCAAGGCTCGGCCCGCGTCAGGCTCGAGGACGGCACTTTGCTGCGCATCAATTATTCCGCCCACAACGGCTACAGCTATGTGCCGGTGGGCCGCGTTCTGATTGAGCGCAACGAAATTCCGCGCGAACAGATGTCGATGCAGCGCATCCGAGAATGGATGCAGAGCCATCCCGAAGAGGCGAACGATGTTCGCCGACAAAACCGCCTGATGGTTTTCTTTCGCATCGTCGGCTTGAACGACGAGCACGAGGCGCTGGGCGCTCAAGGAATTCCGTTGTCGCCAGGGCGGTCGATTGCTGTCGACAAAGCTCTCCATGTCTACGGCACGCCGTTCTTCATCGAGGCGGATCTTCCAATCGAAAATGCCACTGCGAAAACCCCGTTCCGCCGCACCATGATCGCCCAGGACACTGGCTCCGCCATCGTCGGGCCGGCGCGCGCCGATCTTTTCTTCGGCGCGGGCGACGAGGCGGGCCAGATTGCTGGGCGCATTCGCCAGTCGGGTCGCTTCGCCATGCTGCTGCCGCGCGAACTGGATTTCTCCACTGTTCGCGTCCCGCTGCCGATCGCGCGGCCGCCCGAGCCGATCCTGCCGCCGCCGAGGCCTCCGGATAGGGTCGCCTCTGGCGATAAGACCGATCCAAAGATGAAAGCGCCGCAAAATTCCGGATGGCGCCGGCCCTACCGATGAGTGCCGGCGAGCGGAGCGATGGCGGCGGTCGGCGCTCGTTGACGGCGGAAGAGGAACATCTCTGGTCGATCGTGGCGCGCAGCATCAAGCCGCTTCGGCGCGCGGCGCGCGCCGTGCCATCTAAGCGCCCCGCGAAGACCGAAGCAGCAAAGCCCCCGACAGGCTCCTCGAAGAAAAACATCGGACCTTCGCCATCGGTCCCGCGCCCTCGAGCTGCAGCGCCTGCGCAAATCCCGCTCGCGCGGCGCGAACGACAGCGGATTGCGCGCGGCCGCGCTGCGATCGAGGCCCGCATCGATCTGCACGGAATGACGCAGGCTGATGCCTACTCCGCCTTGCTGCACTTCCTCCATCGTTCCCAAGCGAGCGGCGCCAAAGTCGTCCTGGTGATCACCGGCAAGGGCTCACCGTTCGCAGGCGTGGAGGAGCGCGGCGTCCTACGGCGCCAAGTGCCATTGTGGCTGGCGCTTCCGCAATTCCGCGCCTGCGTTCTCGGCTTCGATATGGCCGACGCAACCCACGGCGGCGCCGGCGCGCTCTATGTGCGGCTTCGAAGGGCGAGCCGCTGACGTGGATGGTGGTGCCTGTCTATCAGGGCAGGGTGAACACGAGCAGCTGGCCGGTCGGTTCGCCAACGCCGGGCTTGAGCGAGCCGCCAACGAAATACGCATTGGGTGTAATGACGGCAGCGCCGAAATTGTGCCGCCCGGCGGGCATTGGGGTGAGCGTTTCCCACTTTTCCGTCGCGAGATCGTAGGCCTCGTTCTCGGCGTAAGTGTTGGGGGCAAGCTCGCCGCCCAGCACAAGGATCTTGCCGTGATAGAACAGGCCCGCAGGCGCGCTGCGGGGTGTCAGCATCGGCGCCGCCGTGCTCCAGGAATTGGTGGCAGGATCGTAGACGTCGTGCTGACCTGTCTTGTCGACCGTCGCTCCTAACCGTCCGCCGATCGCGTGAATCTTTCCGCGCGCCGCCACGATGGCGAGGTGGTCGCGCGCGAGCGGCAGCGGCGCCGCCTCGCTCCAGCTGTCGGTCTCCGGATCGTAGACCATATGCATGTTGACCGTCTTGCCGTCCGGTCCGCGTCCCGCAATCACGTGAATCTTGCCGGCCACGGTGGCGGCACCGACCCCGCCGAGCGGCATCTTCAGCGGAGCGCGGCGGCGCCAAGTGTCGGTCGCGGGATCGTATTCGAGCACGTCGGTGCTCGCGCCCTGATGCACGGTGTGGGTGAAACCCCCGAAGGTGTAGATCTTGTGGTTGACGACAGCGATGCCGATGTGGTCGCGCGCCACCGGCATCGGATTGCGCTGGCGCCACATGTCGGTTGCCGGATCGTATTCCGTGTTGTGAGGGACCGCGGTGCCGCCGATGTTGCCGCCGATCGCATAAAGTTTGCCGCGGACCGCAGCAGCGGCCATCTCGGCGCGGGCGGTCGGCATAGGCGCTCTCATCGTCCAAATTCCAAGCGCTGTCGTCTGCGTGAGTGCAACGCCCACCATCCCAACAAGTACAACGCCGCCGATGACGGGCCCGAGTGCTTGACGCATGAAGAAACCTGCCATTGCCTTCTCTCCCCGGCCGTTATTGCGCGTGTGACTGCGGAACTTAGCGGATTTGGAATCGTCTCGACAGACCCCCAACGTTCGTCGCATGTCCGTTCGCGACGCTGTGTTCGATCGCCCGACCACAACGCTGCTAAAAGCCGATGGCCAAATTCTGAAATGCTGTTCTAATGGTCTGCCGCCGGGTATTATTGGAGGATGGTATGAACGTTTTGACTCGACGCGGGATGATTTTGGGAGTGGGCAGCATGTGTGCCGCCGCCGCAATGTCCCAGATGCGATCGGCAGGTGCCGCCGGCACCGTCAAGATCACCGACAAGAGCGCCCTCATCGTGGTGGACGTGCAGAATTGTTTTCTGCCGGGCGGCAGCCTCGCGGTGAAGGACGGCGAGCAGGTCATTCCCGTGATCAACCGGATCGCCAAGCAATTTTCCAATGTGGTGCTGACGCAGGACTGGCATACGGCGGACCACGTTTCGTTCGCCTCCGCGCATCCGGGCAAAAAGCCGTTCGAGACGATCAAGCTCGGCTACGGTGATCAGGTGCTATGGCCGGATCACTGCGTGCAAGGTACCGAGGGCGCCGCAGTCTCAAAGGACATCGATATTCCGCAGGCTGAGCTCGTGATCCGCAAGGGCTTCCATAAGGACATGGACAGCTATTCCGCCTTGTTCGAGGCGGATCACAAGACGCCGACCGGCCTTGCCGGCTATCTCAAGCAGCGCGGCATCGACACCTTGTTCATCACCGGTCTTGCGACCGATTTCTGTGTCGCCTGGACCGCCATGGATGCCCGCAAGGCAGGCTTCAACGTCTACGTGATCGAAGACGCTGCCCGCGGCATCGACCTCAACGGTTCACTCGCGGCAGCTTGGGCGAACATGACAAAGGTCGGTGTGAAGCGGATCCAATCCAGCGATCTCGCCGTCTCATAGGGCGTGACCCAAGGCCGCATCTGTGGGCATGCGCGCCTGCGCCGCGCCCGCCCTACCGCTCTTACAAAATGAAGCGGCTCAGGTCGGCGTTCTTGGCGAGGTCGGCGACGCGGCTTTTCACATAATCGCCGTCGATCTTAATGACGTCGCCGGAGCGGTCGGCCGCGCCGAACGATATTTCGTCGAGGACCCGCTCCATGACGGTCTGCAGGCGTCGCGCGCCGATATTCTCAACCGTCGAATTGACCGACACTGCCACGTCGGCAATGGCGTCGATGGCATCGTTGGTGAAGTCGAGCGTAACGCCCTCGGTCCCGATCAGCGCGACATACTGCTTGATCAGCGATGCCTCGGGCTCGGTGAGAATGCGCCTGAAATCCTCCCGCGTCAGCGGCTTGAGCTCGACTCGGATCGGCAGGCGGCCTTGCAGCTCCGGCAGCAGGTCCGACGGCTTGGAGAGGTGGAAAGCGCCCGATGCGATGAACAGGATATGGTCGGTCTTCACCGTGCCGTGCTTGGTCGAGACCGTGGTTCCTTCGATCAGCGGCAACAGATCGCGCTGCACGCCTTCGCGCGACACGTCGCCGCCCATGCGGCCCTCGCGGGCGCAGATCTTGTCGATCTCGTCGAGAAACACGATGCCATTGTTCTCGACCGTCTTGAGGGCTTCCTGGACCAATTGGTCCTGGTCGAGCAGCTTGTCGGACTCTTCGTTGATGAGGATTTCGTAGGATTCCTTGACCGTGCAGCGTCGCGCCTTGGTGCGGCCGCCGCCAAGCTTGCCAAAAATATCGCCGATCGAGATCGCGCCCATCTGCGCACCCGGCATTCCGGGGATTTCGAACAGCGGCAGACCACCACCGCTACCGGCCTGCACCTCGATCTCGATTTCCTTGTCGTCGAGTTCGCCGGCCCGCAGCTTCTTGCGGAAGGTTTCTTTGGTCGAGGTCGAGGAGGTTGCGCCGACCAGCGCGTCGACCACGCGATCTTCTGCGGAGAGGTGAGCGCGGGCACTCACGTCCTTGCGCTTGCGCTCGCGGACAATGCCGATCGAGATTTCGACGAGATCGCGCACGATCTGCTCGACGTCGCGACCGACGTACCCGACCTCGGTGAACTTCGTTGCTTCGACCTTGATGAACGGCGCGCCCGCGAGCTTCGCCAACCGGCGCGAAATCTCGGTCTTGCCGACGCCGGTCGGGCCAATCATCAGGATGTTCTTCGGCGTCACCTCTTCGCGCAGCCTCTCGTCGAGCTGAAGGCGGCGCCAGCGATTGCGCAACGCGATTGCCACCGCCCGCTTCGCGTCACCCTGCCCAATGATGTAGCGGTCGAGTTCGGAAACGATCTCGCGCGGTGAGAATTCATTCATGGGTATGGACCATAAGGAAAAGCGATTGAGCTGAGCGATAGGCTGCTGCCGACCATCGCGACGCTTACGTCTTCAGCGTTTCGATGGTGACGCTGCGATTGGTGTAGACGCAGATGTCGGAAGCGATCGCCATCGCCTTGCGGACGATGGCTTCGGCGTCGAAATCAGTGTCGATGAGTGCGCGGGCGGCGGCGAGGGCATAATTGCCGCCGGAGCCGATGCCCATCACGCCATTCTCCGGCTCGAGGACATCGCCGGTCCCGGTGAGTACCAGCGAGACCTGCGGATCGGCAACGATCATCATGGCTTCCAGGCGACGCAGATAGCGGTCGGTGCGCCAGTCCTTGGCAAGCTCGACGGCCGCCCGCATGAGTTGGCCTGGATACTGTTCGAGTTTGCCCTCCAGTCGTTCGAACAAGGTGAAAGCATCGGCGGTTGCTCCCGCAAACCCACCGATCACGTCGCCCTTGGCGAGGCGCCGCACCTTCTTGGCGTTGGCCTTGACGATGGTCTGACCGATCGAGACTTGACCGTCGCCGCCGATCGCCACGATCCCGCCTTTGCGGACCGTGAGGATCGTCGTTCCATGCCAAACATCCGGGGCGGGAGACTGTAGGGTCATGATTGGATACCGAGCCTTGATTTAGGGACTCGCGGGCGGCAACGCAAATCCGGCGGGATCACGTGGGTTGACGGACTATGTGACGGGCTGTTCCCCATGCTCCCGCGGTGGCGGTGGCCGCAAACCCCTGATACAACGCGCGCAGATTTCGCGCGCGGGATTCGCGGATCGGGTTGGAGAGGCCTGCATGCGCAAGGCAACGATCAAGCGCACCACGAAGGAAACCGACGTCGCTGTCGCCATCGATCTCGACGGCAGCGGCGCTGCGTCGATCTCGACCGGGATCGGCTTTCTCGACCATATGCTCGATCTCTTGGCCCGTCATTCCCGCATCGATGTGACGGTGAAAGCGACCGGCGACTTGCATATCGACCATCATCATACCACGGAGGACGTGGGCATCGCGCTCGGGCAGGCTGTAAAGCAGGCGCTCGGCGACATGAAGGGCATTACGAGATACGCGGACGTTCACCTGCCCATGGACGAGGCCCTGACGCGAGTTGCGATCGACATCTCGGGCCGGCCTTTTCTCGTGTTCAGGGTTAATTTCAGTCGCGACAAGGTCGGGACCTTCGATACCGAATTGGTCAATGAATGGTTCCAGGCGTTCGCGATGAACGCTGGGATGACGGTGCATGTCGAAACCCTTTACGGGCAGAACGACCATCATATCTCGGAGTCTTGTTTCAAAGGGCTGGCGCGAGCGCTGCGAGCGGCGGTCGCGATCGACCCCCGGACCAAGGACGAAATTCCGTCGACCAAAGGCTCGCTCGGCGGGTAAGCCCCGAGCCGCGTCAAATGGCGTGGTAGATTCAAACAGGGCGACGCTCGATCGGTCACATCGTAGGATTGAAAGTCATGGCAGCCTATGCGGTTTTTGAGCCTCCGATGCGCGGTCGCAGTACGGCCGATCATGCCGACCGATTTGTCTTCGTGCGCGAAGGCTTCAACTTCTGGGCCTTCCTGTTCGGCGTGCTGTGGATCCTGTGGCGTCGTCTCTGGCTCGTGCTGATCATCTATGTGGTGGTCGTCGGCTTGCTGCAGTTCGGCTTGTTGCGCCTCGGCATCTCGACGGCGGGCCGCACGCTCGTGACCGTGCTCATCCACTTCCTCGTCGGCATGGAGGCGGCGACGTTCCGGCGCTGGACATTTGTACGCCGCGGCTGGCGCGAATGGGGCATCGTCATCGCCGATGATCTTGAAATGGCGGAGCGGCGCTTCTTCGATCGCAGATCGGCTCGCATGGTGGTTGCCCGGCCGTCTGCGGCGCCGACGTCTCCGTCGCCGGTGGCCCATCCGCCCACTGGCGAAGGCGTGATCGGACTTTTTCCGGAGCCGGGAGGCGGCGGGTGACCGTTGCGATCATCGATTACGGATCGGGCAATCTTCATTCGGCGGTGAAGGCGTTCGAACGCGCCTCTCGCGATGGCGGTACCGGCCAGTCGATCGTCGTCACGGGCGATCCGGACATCGTACGAACAGCCGACCGGGTGGTGCTGCCAGGCGTCGGCGCCTTCGCGGATTGCCGCCGCGGCCTCGACGAGGTGCCGGGCATGGTCGAGGCCATGACCGAAGCGGTGCATCAACGCGGCCGTCCGTTTCTTGGCATTTGCGTCGGCATGCAGCTCATGGCCGAGCGCGGCCGCGAATATGCCGTCACCGAAGGGCTTGGCTGGATTGCGGGTGAAGTGTGCCGGATCACACCGCGCGATCCGGAGCTGAAAATTCCCCACATGGGCTGGAACACGCTCGACGCGCGCCGACCGCATCCGCTGTTCGCGGACCTTGCGCTCGGGAAAGACGGCCTCCACGCCTATTTCGTGCACAGCTATCATCTGGCGGCGGCGGATAGCGGCGATCTCGTCGCGGAATCCGACTATGGCGGTCCGGTCACCGCGGTGGTTGCGCGGGACAATTATGCCGGGACCCAATTCCACCCGGAAAAGAGCCAGAAACTAGGGCTTGCTTTGATCGCGAATTTCCTCAAGTGGAAACCGTGAATAGGGCCACATCCGTGGCAACTGGCGTTTTGCGAGCTTGATGACTTGATCCTGTTTCCTGCGATCGACCTTAAGGAAGGGGTGTGCGTGCGCCTGGAGCAGGGCGACATGGCGCGTGCGACCGTGTTCAACCGCGACGCCGCCGCCCAGGCGATGGCCTTCGAAGCCGAAGGGTTCGAGTACCTGCACCTCGTCGATCTTGATGGTGCATTTGCTGGGCACTCCGTCAATGCGATCGCGATCGAGCGTATCCTGGAAAGCGTGCCGCTTCCCGTTCAACTGGGCGGCGGCATCCGCGACATGACGGCCATTGCCGGCTGGCTCGAAAAAGGCGTCGACCGCGTCATCATCGGCACCGCCGCCGTGCGCGATCCGGCCCTCGTCAAAACGGCCGCCCGCGACTGGCCGAACCGCATCGCTGTCGGGCTCGATGCGCGCGACGGCCGGGTCGCCGTCGAAGGCTGGGCCGAGACCTCGGAGTTGTCCGTTCTCGACATCGCCCGGCGGTTCGAGGACGCAGGCGTCGCCGCGATCATCTACACCGACATCTCGCGCGACGGATTACTCAAGGGCTTGAACCTCGACGCGACCATTGCGCTTGCCGAGGAGGTCGAAATCCCGGTGATTGCGTCCGGTGGACTTGCCTCCATGGACGATATCCGACGCCTGCTGGACCCGCGCGCAAAAAAGCTCGCCGGAGCGATTGCGGGCCGCGCCCTCTACGATGGGCGCCTCAACGCTTCCGAGGCGCTGCGGTTCATCCGCGAAGCCCGAGCCGCGTGAGCGCAGGTGAGGATCGCATGCTGAAGGTCCGCGTCATCCCCTGCCTCGACGTCAAGGATGGCCGCGTCGTCAAAGGGGTGAACTTCGTCGATCTGCGCGACGCCGGCGATCCGGTCGAGGCGGCCATGGCCTACGATGCGGCGGGCGCCGATGAACTCACTTTTCTCGACATCACCGCGAGCCACGAGGACCGCGGCATCATTTTCGACGTGATTCAGCGCACCGCCGAGGCTTGCTTCATGCCGCTGACGGTCGGGGGCGGCGTGCGGACCATTGCGGACATCCGCGCACTTCTCACCTCTGGCGCTGACAAGGTCTCCATCAACACTGCGGCGGTCAATCGGCGCGCCTTCGTCAAAGAGTCGGCCGAGAAATTCGGTGATCAATGCATCGTTGTTGCGATCGATGCCAAGCAGGTGGCGCCGGGGCGGTGGGAGATTTTCACCCATGGCGGCCGCAATCCGACGGGTCTTGATGCGATCGACTATGCGCGGGAAGTCGTTTCGCTCGGGGCCGGCGAGATACTACTCACGTCGATGGATCGCGACGGCACCAAGCAAGGCTTCGACATCGCGCTGACGCGCGCCGTTGCCGATGCCGTCTCGGTGCCGGTGATCGCCTCGGGCGGCGTCGGCACGCTCGATCATTTGGTCGCAGGCGTGCGCGACGGTCATGCAGCTGCGGTGCTCGCGGCATCCATATTCCATTTCGGCGAATATTCGATCCGCGACGCCAAGCTTCATATGGCGGCGGCGGGGCTCGCCATGCGGCTCGATGCATAAATCGGCGGCAGCTTCACGCTCAGCGGTTCACCTATCGGGCGGCGGGCATTGGTGGTAATGGAAAACATCATGGACACCTTCTCGGTCTACGACCTGGAACGCCGCATCGAGGAACGTTCCACCGAAAGCCCCGACGTTTCCTATACCCGCAAGCTTCTTGACCGCGGCGTGTCGCAATGCGCGAAGAAACTCGGGGAGGAGGCGGTAGAGCTTGCGCTCGCATCGGTCTCCGAAAGCCGCGAGCGGCTGGTCGAGGAGGCGGCTGACCTCCTCTACCATCTGCTGGTGGTGCTCAAATCGCGCGACATTAAGCTCACCGAAGTCGAGGAAGTGCTCGGCGCCCGAGCGAACCAGTCCGGCCTTACGGAAAAAGCGTCTCGCAAGGGCGGCTGAACCGGATCGTCGCGATGGAACAGCGGATCGATAACCGGCTGTCGCCCTATCACGTATTTCCGCGCGCCGAATGGGCGGCATTGCGCGCCGACACCCCGATGACGCTGACGGCGGACGAGGTGATGCGGCTGCGTTCGCTGCACGACCGGCTGGATATGGCGGAGATCGAACACATCTACCTGCCGCTGTCGCGATTGCTGTCACTCTACGTCGCCGCGACCCAAAGGCTGTTCCGCGCCCAGCAGCGGTTCCTCGCGATCGAGGACGGCAAGATGCCCTACGTCATCGGCGTCGCCGGCTCGGTCGCGGTCGGCAAGTCGACCACCGCGCGTGTTCTGCAGGCTCTGCTCGCTCGATGGACCCATGTGCCCAAGGTGGATCTCGTCACCACCGATGGGTTTCTGTTTCCCAATGCTGTGCTCGAGCGCGAAGGCCTGATGGAGCGCAAAGGCTTTCCGGAAAGCTACGACCTGCCGGCGCTGCTGCGCTTCCTCTCGGATATCAAGGCCGGGCGCCGGCCGGCGCGGGCGCCGGTCTACTCCCATCTCGTCTACGACGTCGTGCCGAACCACTGGATCGAGATCGACCGGCCGGACATTCTCATCGTCGAGGGACTGAACGTGCTGCAGACCGGGCGCCTGCCCAAGGACGGCAAGGCGATCCCGTTCGTGTCCGACTTCTTCGATTTCTCGGTCTATCTCGACGCCGACGAAGATGTGCTGATGCGTTGGTACGTCGATCGATTTCTGGCCTTGCGCGAAACATCGTTCCGCGATCCGAAATCATATTTCCATCGCTATTCCCGGCTCAGCGATCAGGAAGCGGTGGCGACGGCGACCTCGATCTGGAACCGGATCAATCTCGTCAATCTCCACGAAAACATTCTGCCGACCCGTCCGCGCGCCGACCTCATCCTCAAGAAGCTCGAAAGCCACTCCGTCGAAGAAGTCGCGCTGCGCAAGCTCTGACGGCGAGCATCCGCACAATCAGGCAGCGCGCAGGACGCTCTGTTCGGCGAGTGCCGCGAGAAGCTGTTCGCGGTCGAGCGGCTTCGTCAGGAAGCCATCCATGCCGGCGGCATGGCAGGCCTCGCGGTTTTCGGCAACAGAATCGGCGGTGAGCGCGAAGATCGGCGTTCGCTGCGCGCCCGTCATGCGTTCGGCAGCACGGATACGTGCTGCGGCATCGTTCCCGTTCATGCCCGGCATGTGCAGGTCCATGAGTACGAGGTCGAATGGCGTACCGAACGCCTGCGCGGTGACATAGGCAGTCACCGCATCGCCGCCGTTCTCAGCCACGACCGGACGATGGCCGAGCCGCGCCAGCAGATTGCGGGCGAGGAGCGCGTTGATGTCGTTATCGTCAGCCACGAGGACGGCGAGACCGGCACCGGGCGCAGCGGCACCGGGAGCTGATGCACCTATCCGATCTGCCGTCACCAAATTGGGAGCAGCAAAGCGCGCGGCGAGCGAGGCGGTTCGCACTGGTTTGACCAGATAGCCGTTGAAGCCCGTGTTCCGCAGTGCAGGGAGATCGGCACGGTCGGCAGGCGCCACCAGCACGATCCTCTGAAGTGCCGGCGGTCCGATCAGCGCGCCGATGCGTTCGACCGCAGGCCGGCCGAGCGCGGCGTCCACGATCACTGTGTCCCATCGATCGTTGGCGAAAGCAGCTTCCGCCTCCGCCTCGGTCGCGGCGATCATTGCGCGCGCGCCCCACGCGCGAAGCTGCCGCGCCACGAGGTCCGGCCCAATCGCGTTGGGCGCGACGATCAGGACCGATGTTGAAGCAAGGTCGGGTGCTGGGTCGACTGCATTGCGGAGGAGGTCGGCGGCCTCGTCCAGACCGGCCGCCGGCAGCGGGACTGTACAGATGAAGGTCGAGCCTTGGTCGGGCGTGCTCTTGACTGCGATCGAGCCACCCATCGCCTGGATGAGGCGCTTTGAAATCGCGAGCCCGAGGCCCGTACCGCCGAAATGGCGGTCAGCGCCGCCCTCGGCCTGTTCGAATTCTTCGAAAATGCGCCCCTGCGCTTCAGGCGCTATGCCGATGCCGGTGTCGCCGACGTGAAAAGCGAGCGCAGGTGCGCGACCGGTCGCAACATCGCCAGGCACGGGTTCGACGACCACCGACACGCCGCCGCTTTCGGTGAATTTGATCGCATTGCCGGCGAGGTTAAGGAGCACTTGTCGCAATCGTGCCGCGTCGCCGACAAATGCCCGCGGCAGGCTATGGTCGATGAATGTCGCGATCTCGATGCCTTTGGCCTGCGCGCGAGGCGCGAGCAGTTCGATCGTGTCTTCGACCAAGGACCGCAGCAGGAAGGGCTTCTGGTCAAGATCGGCCCGCCCCGCCTCGATCTTCGAAAAATCGAGAATCTCCTCGATCAGGGAGAGCAGCGAGCCGCCCGAGGACTTCACCGCCCGCGCGTAGGTCGTCTGCTCGGGCGTCAGCTTGGTGTCGAGCAGCAGGTCGGCCATGCCGAGGATGCCGTTGAGCGGCGTGCGGATCTCGTGGGAGACCATGGCGAGGAAGCGACCCTTGGCGCGATTTTCTGCGATCGCTTCTTGTTGCTCCCATTCCCAGTCCGACAGGGATTCGATGTGACGGTGGAGCGCATCGCAGCGGCGTCGCAGCCGGCGATTGGCGTGATAGAGGGAGGCCGCGACGCCGCCGGCGGCAACGAGGAGCGCCGCAAGGCCGACCGACGTCGAATTCACCACGCCGGCGAGGTCGTTCAACCTCGCGGCAACGGCCAAGGTCGCGAGTGCCGCGAAGACCATCGCAGCGATGGCTATGACGGTATGGAGGGCGGCGCGCGGCGTGACCCGCCATTGCGGGGCAAGCCTTACGCAAATCCGGCTGAAGTGCCGGACGGGAGACGAGATCGCAAACATGGCGCGCATTTACGCCGCCAACGCTTACCATTCCGTCGACCGGCGGCCGAATCAGTGACGTTTGTCGCGATAAAGGTTGACATCGGGTTAATGCCACTGCCGATCCCGCCGCCGCCATCCCGCCCTATTCGCCTTACGCCGCCCGTCGCATCTCGTCGGTCAGTGCGCGGTAGGCGAGCGCCTCGGCAAAGTGGACGCGGCGCACTACCTCATCGCCGTCGAGATCGGCGAGTGTGCGCGCGACCCGCAGTACCCGGTGATAGCCACGCGCGGAGAGGCGCATGGCCTCGGAGGCTTCGCGCAGCAGCGTGAGGCCGCCGGCGTCGGGCTTCGCAATCGTCTCCAGCACCGGGCCGGCTGCCTGCGCATTGGTCCGCACGGCAAGCCCGAGCGCCGCGTAGCGCACCGTCTGCATGTCGCGGGCGCGCGCGACGCGGTCGCGCACCTGTGCCGAACCCTCAGTCGGCGGCGGCAGGATGAGGTCCGCGGCCGTGACGGCCGGCACCTCGATGTGAAGGTCGATGCGGTCGAGGAAGGGGCCCGATAGGCGGGCCTGATAATCGGCGGCACAACGCGCGTTGGCGCCGCGCTTGCAGGTGTAGTCCGGTTCGTTGGCGCGTCCGCAGCGGCACGGATTCATGGCCGCCACCAGCATGAAGCGCGCCGGGTAGGTGACGCGGTGGTTTGCGCGCGAGATCGCGACCTCGCCGGTTTCGAGGGGCTGCCGGAGCGAATCGAGCACGCGGGCATCGAACTCCGGCAATTCGTCAAGGAACAGCACGCCATTGTGGGCGAGCGAAATCTCGCCCGGCTTGGCGCGGAGCCCGCCGCCGACGAGCGCCGGCATGCTCGCCGAATGATGCGGTGCCCGGAACGGCCGCCGGTTGGTGAGGGCGCCGCCGTCGATCGCGCCGGCAACGGAGGCGATCATTGACACCTCCAACAATTCGGCGGGCGACAGCGGCGGCAGGATCGAGGGCAGGCGGGCCGCGAGCATCGATTTGCCTGCACCTGGCGGGCCGACCAGCAGCAGGTTGTGTCCACCGGCGGCCGCAATTTCGAGGGCGCGCTTGGCGCTTTCCTGGCCCTTGATGTCGGCGAGGTCGAGCGTCGCGCCATCGGGCTCCCGCACTTTCGGCTGCGGTCGCGACAGCACCTGGGTGCCCTTGAAATGGTTGGCGAGCTGAATGAGCGAGCTGGCTGCGATGATGTCCATCTCGGGGCTCGCCCACGCGGCCTCCGGTCCACAGGCGGCCGGGCAGATCAAACCCTCGCCGCGGGCATTCGCACCGATCGCCGCCGGCAGCACTCCGGCAACCGCCGCCAGCGACCCGTCGAGGCCGAGTTCGCCCAACACCGTGTAACCCGTGACCGCGTCGTGGGGGATGGCGCCGATGGCGGCCATCAGGCCGAGCGCAATCGGCAGGTCGTAGTGGCTCCCTTCCTTCGGGATATCGGCGGGGGCGAGATTGACGGTAATCCGGCGCGCCGGCAGCGCGAGGCCTGACGCAATCAGCGCGCTGCGGACCCGTTCGCGGGCCTCTGATACCGCCTTGTCCGGCAGGCCGACCACGTTGAAGGCCGGCAAGCCCGGCGCAACCTGCACCTGGACATCGACCGCGCGGGCCTCGATGCCCTCAAATGCCACCGTCGAAACGCGCTGGACCATCTTGTTCCCCAAGTCGCGGTAAATTTATCCGATTAATGTTCCCTGCGGCGATTATGTACAAAGCGTACCGGAAATCAGCGAATCAGGGTATCAAGTCGCTGACAGGGCAACGCTAAGTGGAGTGAGCGTGATTGGTTTAATCTGAGTGCGAAATGTTGCGATGCGTCGTTCGGCCGTTTCCACAATCCGTGGACTTTGCTGATGGCAAAGCATCAAAGTCTCATGTATTGAGATTCGATTGTCGCCCCAAAGGCGACATCGATGTCACCGAAGCGGTGACAGCGGAGTAAAAAGAATGGGCCTGCCCCCGCTGGAAACGAAGACAGGCCCTAGACCGAGGTCTTTACGACCTCTGCCCGCCCATAGAAGATGGGCGGCTCTACCTCCCGTCCGTTCTGGACGGGAATCAAAAGGACCGGAGCCGGACAGGGTCGGCCCCGTGCGCTCGTAACTGCCGTCCATAGGCAGCGAGAGGCGCGCCAGCTAGGTACTGATACGGGACCGGGAAGCTGTGATGGGCGCCCCGGTCTCCCCCTGTCAATTTCCAGCGGGAACGGAATCTGCCGCACTGCCGCTCCACTGTCGATATTGGACGCGAGAAAAATGGGGACAACCAACAGATAATTCTTGCGGGAATAAAAATGCCAACGTCGACGGATGATGAACGGCGCGATGAAGTGCTGCTTCGGATGTTGAAAACTCCACCCAAACAACACTCTGAAATGAAGGTCGGCCGAACCAAAGCGGTCGACCACCGCGATAAGGTCAAGCGACGGCGCGTCGACGAACCACAAGGCGAGCCCGACAAATCATAACTGCCGTTTCTGGCGTCGACGCCAACGCAGAAAGCGCCTCGCTTTCTGTTTAATCGTGGTCGGTTCCGTTATGCCAACGATAGTACAGTCGCTTGCCTTTGACGCCTTCCAACGCGGCGTCGCGCCGCATGCTATCGTCAATGCCAAGCGCGATGCGGTGTGAGTAGCGGAAGTCATACTCGCTCAAATAGCGATGCAAATGCTTCTCGCTGCAATGCTGGTAGATGCCCTTCATCCCGCGCTTGAAGATCGAATAGTAGCCTTCGACCGTGTTGGTATGGACATGACCGCGCACGTATTCGTCGGCCCGGTGCTCAACCGTTTCGTGGCTCGCAAATTCCTCGCCGACGCGCACGAACTCGCGTCCCTCGTCAGTCATTAGTTTGCTCTCGCGTTTGATGTTGGTCCGCAGGATCGGCACGATCTGCGCCACGCTGTTGCTATCAACATGGAAACTGCGGGCCGATCCGCCGCGCTCAACCAAGGTCAGCACGACGTTCTTGTGTGCCCAGCCGGTGCTATGATTGCGGGCACGCTTTGCCTTCTTGCCACCTTCGCCTTCGATGGTGCCAATGAACGTCTCGTCTGCCTCAACGGTCTGCCCATCGCCGCCCATCGGGCGTGAAGTCCTTCGGCCGCATCGCTTCACGAATGCGGTGGGCCATGAACCACGCCGTCTTGTAGGTGACGCCAATCGTGCGGTGCAGCTGATGGGCTGAAAAGCCCTTCTTGCTCGCCGTATAGAGATGCACCGCATACACCCACTTGTGCAGCGGCATCTTGGAATCCTCGAATACCGTTCCGACGATGACGCTGAACGGCTTCTCGCACTCCCGGCACTTGTAGACGCCCGGGCGGGTGCTCTTGCCCTTCATCAGGGTCGCTTGATTGACGACGCCACAGTGCGGGCAAACCGGCCCATCGGGCCACAACAGCCCCTCCAGGTGTTCTCTGGCGGCATTCGGGTCGGTGTAGATCGCGGGAATGGACATTGTTCGTAAATGTTCCAGGTTAGCAGTCTCGAAACGTTCTCTAGCCTGAAACGCAGCATATAACGCACTGCACAGTACGTCAAGTACATAATCGCCTTCCCTGCACAAGAACAATTGCAGAACAAAACGAGTCGGGTTATGTTGTTAAGGCTTCGTTAGGGAAGGTTAACGCATGATTGACCACAACGACCTTGAGCGCGAACTCGGCTACGCTCGACACGCGCGCATCAATGCCGAACTCGCCTGTAGCGACATTGAGGAGCTGACGGACGAGATCCGCGAAGCCAATCTGGCCTACCAAAGGCTGGCGCTGGCGCGGCGCTTCTACGTCGCACGCTTGGCTTCGATGCAGTCCCAGATCACGGCGGCAATGTCCGGGCCGCCCAATCGCTTGATGATGCGGATGCCGGTCGGCGACGTGACGTTGATCTCCGTCAGGTAGCCGTCGATCACGTCGATGCCGGTGAACAACAGGCCCCGCGCCCGCAGCGCCGGGCCCAGTCGTTCGCAGATCATGCGCTCACGCGGCGAAAGGTCGGTGGCCTGGGCCACGCCGCCGCGCACCATGTTGGAGCGCAGGTCGTCGGTTTGCGGCACACGGTTGACGGCACCGGCGAACTCACCGTCGATGAGGATGATCCGCTTGTCGCCGTGTTTCACGGCGGGCAGAAATTTTTGCACGACCCACGGCTCGCGGAAGGTCGTCGCGAAGAGATCGTAGAGCGAGCCGAAATTCACGTCGCCGGTCTTAAGGGCGAATACAGCTGCGCCGCCGTGGCCGTGCAGCGGCTTCATTACTACTTCGCCATGGCGTTCGCGAAAGGCCTTGATCTCGCCGAGGTCGCGGGAAATCAGCGTCGGCGGCATCAGATCGGAAAACTCGGTGACGAAGATTTTTTCAGGCGCATTGCGCACCGATGCCGGATCATTGATGACGAGGGTCTTGGGGTGAACCCGCTCGAGAACATGTGTTGCGGTGATGTAGGCAAGATCGAACGGCGGGTCCTGCCGCATCAAGATCACGTCGAAGGCGGCAAGACCGGTGCGGCGCGGCTCGCCCAGCGTGAAATGATCGCCGGCGCGATCGCGCACCTCGAGCGGCCGCACCGTCGCGAATGCCTCGCCGTCGAGAAGCGCCATCTGGTCCGGCGTATAGTAGGATAACGTGTGCTGCCGATCCTGGGCCTCCAGCAGCAACGCAAAGGTGGAGTCGCCAGCGATGTTGATCCGTTCGATCGGGTCCATCTGGACCGCAACGGCGAGACGTCTGCGATCAGGCATCGAAGTACCGTCCGCCGCCGTCGGCACTAACATTGAGTGGCGAGCTCCGCTGCGCGCTACCTTTGGTAAGGGATTGGTAAACGGATTGCATCTAAGTTCGGCTGCCACCTTGCGCGTCGGGTCGGATCATGCCCCGGATATCGGTTGCCGCCAAACTCTATCTGACCTTCTCGATTCTCGCCGTCCTCGTCACGCTCGGCAGCCTGCTTGCCATTGAGAAATCGCGTGAAATCGCGGTCCTGAACGGCGAGTTCGAGCGCGCCTACAAAGCTTCGCGATTTGTCGAACAGGTCAACGGGCTGATCTACGCCGTCGTAATGGAGTCGCGCGGCGTCTACATGTCGCCTGATACCGCCGCCGCGAAGCGCTACGCCGACGCTATTCTTAAGCTCAATGACGAGATTATTGGCGTGATCGAGCAGTGGAAAAAAGTGGTTGCCCCGGAGGAAGCGTCGCAATTCGAAGCGTTCGACGGGCGGATCCGCCAGTTCATCGAATTTCGCCGCGAACTTGCGCACCGAGGCGTTGAGTTCAGCCCCGCGGCCGGGCGCGAGTGGGGCGACAACGACGCCAACCGCGCGGTCCGCAGCGCGCTGAACAAGGACATCGACGGGCTTGCCCAGACCTATGAGATGCGCTCGAACCGCCAGTTTGTCCGCATGCAATCGCTGGTGGCCGAGAGCAATTGGATCCTCATTGGCCTCGTCGCCGCGTCGGTGCTCTTGGCGCTTGCCGGCATTGCCATCATTCGCCGCGCCGTCGCCCGGCCCCTCTCCGACATCACCCGCGTGACGCAAGCGGTCGCTGCCGGCGACGCCGATGTCGATATTCCCTATCTCCTGCGCGAGGATGAGATCGGCGCGTTGGCGCGCTCGATCGAGGTCTTCGAGAATGCCATGCGGCGCAATCATGAACTTAATCAGGCGGCGCTGGCCGACACCGAAGCGCGTTCCCGGCGCGAGCGCGAGGAAGCCGAAGAACGCAGCGCCGCCGAAGCCGAACAGGCGCTCGCTATCCGCGAGCAAGCCGAGTATGCGGAAAAACTGATCGAGGGCTTCCGGACATCGGTTGAAAGGGTGCTCGACAGCTTCAGCACCGAGACGATGGCGTTGAGCCATACCGCAGAGGCTCTGCGCGGCATCGCCGGGGAGGTTCGCAACAGCGCCGAGGCGGCGACCGGAACTTCCGATCAGACATCAGCGAATGTCAGATCGGTCGCTGCTGCTGCCGAAGGGCTTGCCGGTTCAATTGAGATCATCGCGCGTCAGGTGGGCGCAGCCACCAAGGTCGTGCGGGATGCCGGGGCGAACACCAAGGCATCGGCCACTCAGATCGAAAAGCTCAGTGCGACTGTCCAGCGGATCGGCGTGGTCGTCGGAATGATCCAGGCGATCGCCGAGCAGACCAATCTGCTTGCTCTCAACGCCACGATCGAGGCGGCGCGTGCTGGCGAGGCCGGCAAGGGATTCGCGGTCGTGGCTCAGGAGGTGAAGGCGCTCGCCAACCAGACCGCAAAAGCCACCGAAGAGATTGGCCAGCAGATCATCGCGATCCGCACCTCCACTGACGATGCGGTGGGCTCGGTCGAAGTGATCGGCGGTTCGATGGAGCAGATCGACAAGGCCACGGCGGCAATCGCAAGCGCCATCGAGGAGCAGGAAGCAACCACGCGTGAGATGAACCAAAGCCTGCGCTCAGCAGCGGCTGGCACTCGGGCGCTCGCCGACAACATCGCGACGATGGCGGGCCGCACCGGCGACACCAGTCGCTCGGCTGAGGAGGTGATGGAGGCCTCAACGCATATCCAATCGGAAGCGGCTCGGCTCAACGAAATGTTCGAGCAATTTTTCAGAGATTTGCGTGACGGTCCGGCCAATCGCCGCGGTCCTCCCGATCCGGACTACGCTGGACCCGAACGCCGCAAACGGGTCGCCGCGTAAAGCGGGCGCTACTCGGAAGCGTCGAACGCGGCCATGAGATGCCGCGGCAGACGGCCGGGCACGACCAGCATCACATCGAAACGCATGTCGCTTTCCGCGTCCTCGGGGTGGGCCGCGAGCCAATATCCGGCGGCCGCGATGATGCGGGCCTGCTGGCGCTTGCCGACCGCCTCGGCGGCATGATCGAAATTGTCGCGCGCTTTCACCTCGACGAAGATCAACACGCTCCGCCGCCGCGCGATGATGTCGATCTCGCCGACCGGCGTGCGGAACCGCCGCGCCACGATGCGGTAGCCTTTCGCGACGAGAAGCGCCGCGGCACGACTTTCCGCGGACAGACCAAATCGGAACGCAATCTGGCGGGCAGATTCGGACTGATCGATCGTCGCGGGTTGCGCGCGTCGCGTGCCGCGGGGCCTCGGCTCAGTCGGCTTCATCGTCATCGGACTTTTCCGCGGCCGCGTTCGTCAATGCCAGCGCTCGCTGATAAACCAACCGCCGCTTCTGTCCCGTGGTCGCTGCGACGGCCTCGACCGCACCTTTGAGCGACGAAGTTGCGAGCGCATCCCGCAGCAGCGCATCAAGATCGGCCGGCGCGACGATGTCGATCTCCGCCGGGGGACCCACCGCGACCACGAACTCGCCGCGGATTTCAGCCCCGCCCGCGTAGTGCCGGGCAAGGTCGGCGAGTTCTCCGCGGCGCACCTCTTCGTGGAGCTTGGTCAGTTCACGGCAGACGGCGGCCGGCCGCGTGCCGAGCCCCGCGGCGAGGTCCGCCAACGTTGCGGCGATGCGAGGCCCGGTTTCGAACAGCACGAGAGTAGCGCGGATGACGGCGAGCTCTTCGATGCGGGCGCGCCGCGCCGCCTCGCGAGGCGGCAGAAATCCGACAAATAGAAATCGATCGGTGGGGAGGCTCGCGACAGCGAGCGCGGCGAGCACGGCAGACGGGCCAGGGAGCGCCGTCACGGCATGTCCACCCTCGCGCGCGGCACGTACGAGCTTGAACCCGGGATCGGAAATAAGCGGCGTTCCGGCATCCGAGACCAACGCGATCGCCTCGCCGGCATCAAGGCGCGCGAGGATCTTCGGCCGCGCAGTTTCCGCATTGTGATCATGGTAGGAGATGAGCGGCGTCGCGATGCCGTAACGTTCGAACAGGCGACGCGTGACGCGGCTGTCTTCGCAGGCAACCGCATCAACTCCTGCAAGCGCTTCCAATGCACGCAGCGTCACGTCGCCCATGTTCCCGATGGGCGTTGCCACAAGGTAAAGGCCACCCGGCGGCCGCTCGACCGCGATCTCGTGCCCGAAGACACGGAAATTCCTGGGCTTTTCGGCGCGCGGGACGGCATGGTCGGATCGCGTCATGGCGCCACAAGTATGCAGGAGTACCGTCGATTTGTAATCAGAGGCGTATTTGCGGCATACTTTTCCGCCGTTCGGGACCGCTCGATTGCCGGGGATGCGCCCGATAGGTGGGCCGCCTTATTTTGTGTTTCACGGAGAGGTGTTCGATGCCCGCAACGGGCCGATCCGCGCAGCCGATGTGCCTCCGCTGGCTGCGGTGGATAGGCATTGTAACGGCAGCGGCATGGCTCGCCGGGTGCGCGGGCATTTTGAACACCAGTGGCGACAGCTCCTCGAGCACGCCGACCCCCGCGCCTGCTGATGCGCCGACAGTCGCCGGTGGCGTCAAGGTTGGATTGATCCTGCCACTAACTGCGACCGGCAATGCAGGCGCGGCAGGCCAGGCGATGCGCAATTCGGCTGACCTCGCCTTGACCGAATTCACCAATCCCAACATCCAGCTTTTGACCAAGGACGACAGCGGCACCGCACAGGGCGCGCAGCAAGCGGCTCAACAGGCGATCGACGAAGGCGCCGAGATCATTCTCGGGCCGCTGTTCAATCATTCGGTCACCGCGGCACGCCAGGTGGCGCGCACCCGCGGCATTCCGATCATTGCGTTCTCAACCGACACCAACGTCGCTTCTCAGGGCGTGTATTTGTTGAGTTACCTGCCGGAGTCCGACGTCGACCGGATCGTCAGCTACGCCGTCTCCCAAAACAAACGATCGTTTGTCGCCATGGTGCCGTCCAATGCCTATGGCTCGGTCGTCGAGGCCGAATTCAAGCAGGCGGTGGCACGCAAGGGCGGACGGGTGATGGCGCTGGAGCATTATCCCGATGACCGCAGCCGCATCGGCGACTCCGCTCGCCTTGTCGCGCAGGCGGCAGCCGCAGGGCGTGCCGACGCACTCTTCATCCCCGACGGCGGCGAGGCCGTCGCCGACGTGCTGACGGCGCTCAGCGGTGCCGGCCTCAACTTGCGCCAGTTCGTGGTCCTCGGCACACAGCTCTGGGACGATCCGAAAATTTTTTCCAACCCAACGCTTGATGGCGCATGGTATCCGGCCCCGGATCCGGCCGGCTTTCGCTCCTTTACGGAGCGCTATCGCGCCCGCTATCGGCAGGACCCGCCGCGGCCGGCGGCGCTCTCTTATGATGCTGTGTCCCTCGTGGCTGCGCTGGTGAAGACGCAGCAGGGTACGAACAAATTTTCCAACGAGGTGCTGACCAACCCTTCGGGTTTTGCGGGCATCGATGGTGTGTTTCGTTTCCGTTCCGACGGCACTAATCAGCGTGGGCTTGCGGTGATGCGCGTCACACCGAATGGCGGCACGGTCATCGCGCCGGCGTCGCGCAATTTCACGGGCTCGGGCATCTAAAGGCGTCTACGCCGCAAGATCGGCGACGATCGCATCGAGCACGGGAAATCCGGCTGGGGTGACGCGCAGGCGGCCGTCCACCGTCGTCTCGATGAAGCCGTGGCTGACGAGATCGGTGATTTGCTCTGGCGCGAGCGGCGCGCCCGCAAACGCTGCGAACCGCTTGAGATCGATGCCTTCGGCAAGCCGCAGGCCCATGAGCAGGAATTCGTCGGCCGCTTCGCTGTTCGACAGCGGCTCATCGACGACGACACCGTGGCCATCACGCTCGACGCGTTCGAGCCAAGCCTCCGGGCGCTTCTCCGTCGCCGTGGCGTGGCGGCGGCCGCCGATATCGAGCCGGCCGTGAGCCCCCGGACCGATGCCGGCATATTCGTGATAGCGCCAATAGACGAGGTTGTGCCGGCACTCGGCTCCGGCGCGAGCATGATTGGAAATTTCGTAGGCGGGCAAGCCAGCCGCGCCGCAAATTTCCTGGGTCACGTCGTAGAGCGCGCGGGCGAGGTCGGCGTCAGGAATGGCGAGTTTGCCGGCGGCATGAAGACCTTCGAACGGCGTATCGGGCTCGATGGTGAGCTGATAGAGGGACAAATGCTCGCCCGCCTCCGCGATGGCATCCTTAAGCTCGGTTTGCCAGGAGGTGGGCGTCTGCCCCGGACGTGCATAGATGAGATCGAAGGAATAGCGGGGGAAAATGCGTCGCGCGATCGCGACCGCATCGAGCGCCTCGCGCGCGCTGTGCAGGCGTCCCAACGACGCCAGCGATGCGTCGTCGAGCGACTGCACGCCAAGCGAAACGCGATTGACGCCGGCGGTTCGATAGCCGGTGAAACGGGACGCCTCAACGCTTGTCGGATTGGCCTCGAGCGTCACCTCCATATCCGGCGCGATCGTCCAATGCCTTGCGATGGCGTCGAGGATCGCGCCCACGGTCGCCGGTTCCATCAGCGATGGCGTGCCGCCGCCGAAGAAGATCGTCGATACGGTGCGGCCGGGCACCCGTGCCGCGGTTGATGCGACCTCGGCCGCAAACGCGCGCACATAGCGCTCCTGGTCGATGCCGCTCCGACGCACATGGCTGTTGAAATCGCAGTACGGGCATTTGGATAGGCAGAACGGCCAATGGACGTAAACGCCAAAGGCCGCGTCCGCCGCGATCGGAGCCATTTTTTCAGCGCCCGCCAAGACAGGCCTCCGCGAGCTTGCGAAATGCGCGTGCCCGATGCGACAGGCCAAGCCCGCACGGCGGCAACCCGTGCTTTTCCTCGCTCGTCATCTCTCCAAAAGTGCGGTCGTAGCCATCCGGCTGAAACATCGGATCGTAGCCGAAGCCCTTGGTGCCGCGCGGCGGCCACACCAGCATGCCATCGACGCGCCCTTCAAATTCCTCGAGATGGCCATCCGGCCAGGCAACGCATAGCGCTGAGACGAAGTGGGCCTTGTGGTCTGCTGCAGCGGTTGCTCCACGCTCGCCAAGGCGGCGCTCGACTTCGGCCATCGCCGCCGCGAAATCCTTGGCGGGACCGGCCCAGCGCGCCGAGTGAATGCCGGGTTCCCCGCCGAGTGCGTCGACGACAAGCCCGGAATCATCCGAAAAAGCCGGTGCCTGCGCCGTCATCGCGGCGGTGACAGCTTTGATGCGGGCGTTCTCGCGAAAGGCCGATCCCGTCTCTTCCGGTTCGGCAAGTCCGAGGTCGCGGGCTGAGACCGCTTCGATGCCATAAGGCGACAACAGCTCTCGCATTTCTGCGAGTTTGCCCGGATTGTGGGTCGCGATCACCAAACGGCCGAAGAGTCGGCGATGGCCGGTGGAGACAGGAGAACTTGCTGGCATCGCCCTCACGTAACCGCAAGCTTCTGCAAGTCAATAAGCTTGCCGACACCTTTGCGTGCGAGCGCGAGAAGCGCGAGCAATTGCACTTCGGTGAATGGTGTCTTCTCTGCGGTGCCTTGAATCTCGACGATCCCGCCGCTGCTAGTCAGGACGAAATTGGCATCGGTGTCGGCCTCGGAATCCTCCGCATAGTCGAGATCAAGCACCGCGGTGCCGGAGCAGATGCCGCAGGAGATCGCGGCCACGTGTTCGCGCAGCGGCTCAGTGCGCAGCATGTCGCGCGACTTCATCCAGGTGATGCAATCGTGGAGTGCGACCCAGGCACCGGTAATGGAGGCCGTGCGGGTGCCGCCATCGGCCTGGATGACATCGCAGTCGATGGTGATCTGGCGCTCGCCAAGCGCTTCGAGGTCGACCACGGCGCGAAGGCTTCGTCCGATCAGACGCTGGATCTCCACAGTGCGGCCGCCCTGCTTGCCGGCGGACGCCTCCCGCCTTGTCCGCTCCAGTGTTGCGCGCGGCAGCATCCCGTATTCCGCGGTGACCCAGCCGCGCGCCTGGCCCTTGAGCCAGGGCGGCAGGCGATCTTCGAGCGTTGCGGTGACGAGCACATGGGTGTCGCCGAACTTTACGAAACACGAGCCCTCCGCATACTTCACAACGCCGCGTTCCAATGAAACGGCGCGAAGTTCGTCGGGCTGTCGGCGGCTTGGTCGCATGGGCTCACTCTCCCGGCGGCGATCGTTGCGTCACCCGCCGCTCACGCCCGCTTGTAGCGCATGATCCCGAAAAGGTGCAGTCATTTCAGACCGGCTCGCGCGATTTGGATCGTCTGGTGGGGCGAGCGTGCACAGACTTGAATTGGCCGGCCAGGATGGTCAAATGTCCGCCTGGAGGGCATACAATTGACGATGCGCGCCATATCCCAGGACGTTCCGATTGGCTCGAGCGAGGTCAGTCTCGCCCAGCTCAACGAACGTTCGCGCGAGATTTTTCGCCAGATCGTCGAGAGTTATCTCGCGACCGGTGAACCGGTCGGCTCGCGCAACCTGTCGCGCATCATTCCGATGACGCTGTCGCCCGCTTCGGTGCGCAACGTCATGCAGGATCTGGAGCAGCTCGGCCTTATCTATGCGCCCCACACCTCGGCGGGACGGCTTCCAACCGAGCTGGGCTTGCGGTTTTTTGTCGACGCACTGATGCAGGTCGGGGATCTCTCGGATCGCGACCGCATCGCCATCCAAGGCCAGGTCGCGGGCGCCGGGAAAACCGTCGAGAGCGTGCTGACCGAGGCGTCCGCGATGCTTTCGGGCCTGACGCGGGCGGCGGGCGTCGTTCTGACGGCGAAGGCCAATGTACGCCTTAAGCATATCGAGTTTGTGCGGCTTGAACCGGAGCGGGCGCTCGTCATCCTGGTTGCTGAGGACGGCCAGGTTGAGAACCGCGTGCTAAACCTCCCGATCGGGCTGCCGACGTCGGCGCTGACGGAGGCCGCGAATTTTCTCAACGTCCACATCCGCGGCAAGACCCTCGCCGAGGCGAAGGGCGAGCTCGAAACGGCGCTCGAGGCCGCCCGTGCCGAACTTGACGCTTTGACTCAGAAGATCGTCGCTGACGGTCTTGCCAGCTGGTCCGGCGGCGAGAAGGACGAGCGCAAGCTCATCGTTCGCGGTCACGCCAATCTCCTTGAGGACCTCAAGGCGGTGGAGGATCTCGAGCGGGTCCGCCGCCTGTTCGACGAGCTTGAAACCAAGCGCGGGATCGCCGACTTGCTGGGCCGTGCCGAGCGCGCCGAGGGGGTCAGGATTTTTATCGGCTCGGAGAACAAGCTGTTCTCATTGTCGGGCTCTTCGACCATCATCGCGCCCTATCGCGATGCGACCGGCGGGATCGTCGGCGTGATCGGGGTTATCGGCCCCACCCGGCTCAACTACGCTCGTATTGTTCCCATGGTTGATTACACCGCCAAGATCGTGAGCAAACTGCTCGCACCCCCCTGATACGTCCTAACATCGTGACTCCCATGGTCTAATTCGCCCCGGGATCATCCCACGTAACACGGCACCCGCTGTCCGCGCTTGATTTTTGCGACAAAATATCGATATGCCGGGCGGGCTTAGCAAGAAAATCGCGAGAACCGCACATGACGGAAGCAAATGCCGCCAATAACAATGCCGTGGAAAATCCGACGGGTGTCTCGGCCGAGGCCGTTGCCGATAGCGCGGCGCTAGCCAAGGAAGCGGCCGATTTGAAGGACAAGCTGCTGCGCAGTCTGGCCGAGATGGAAAATTTGCGCCGGCGCACCGAGCGCGAAGTCGCTGATACGCGCGCGTACTCGGTCACCGGGTTTGCTCAGGACATGATCAAAGTCGCTGACAACCTTCGTCGTACGCTCGAAGCGGCGGCTGCGAGCCGTGCCGGCAGCGATGGCGCCGCCAAGACGTTCCTCGAGGGCGTGGAGTTGACCGAGCGCGAGTTGCTCAAAGTCCTGGAGAAGCACGGCGTCAAGAAGTTCGACCCACAGGGCGCCAAGTTCGATCCCAATCTCCACGAGGCCATGTTCGAGGTGCCGGATCCGAACGTTCCCTCAGGTATGGTCGCGACCGTGATCCAGCCCGGCTACACCATCGGCGACCGTGTGCTGCGTCCCGCCCAGGTCGGCGTGTCCAAAGGCGGTCCGCGCACGGCGCCGGTCGAGGGCAGGAAGATCGCCCGGTAATCGGAAGCGCCGAAGATCGGCGCGACGGCCGATGCGCTTCCGCAGCTACTCGCGCCAGGAGACTCCGTCGCGCACGGCGCGGAAACGCGGAAAAGCCGTGGCCCACTGGTCGGTGCGGGCAACTCCGATCATCCGAATGAACGCTCCGGGCGCAAAACGAACCCACTGGACGACCTTGATCGCGATTCCGGTCCTGGCGTCCTTGGCTTCGATCTGTAGCTCGTGGGTCGGCGCGATGCCTCCGCCGAGTCGCAGCATGTCACCACTGACGACGCGCACGTCCTTGTAGTCGGCAAAGCCGCTGAACATGTTGCGGGCGAAATTCGCCCGATCAGAGTTCTGTTCGGGGCCACCTTGACCGGCCGTGACGACGAACAACGGCTGTTCGAGGGGTTCGGGCGTGTCATTCGGACCGTCGGTCAGGTACACACCGCTTCCCGCCATGGCGCGGACCGGACGCAGGCCCGAGAAGTCCTTGATCTTGAACGGCAAAAGTTGGAGCACCTCCTCGACCGGTACGGTTGGCCGTACGGTGAGCGAAGCGAGCGAGGTGCGGACCGCGTCGTCGGGCAAAGATTTTGTGTTCACTTCCGGAACCCGGATCGCGACCATGACCGTGCCTTCGGGAACGGCGGCGAGGAACATCCATTTCCGGAACTTCTGCCCTTTCTCCTCTTCACTGCCGGCGACCAGAAGGCCACGGCCGCTATGCAACGTCACCTCCTCCCTCTTGTCCTCGGTCACGCCCTGATTGCGAACCGCATCTGCGGAAAGACTTCCCTCAATATTGGCATAGGCCTGAGGGGGCAGCGTCATCAGGACCATTGACGCTTCGGAGTCGGCGCTTTCGAATCCGGGAAATTTCTTGCTGAGCGCGAACCCCGGCGGCGGCACCAATCCGATGCGCGACCCCAGCGGAAACTGTGCATCGGCAGCAAATCCTGGCGTCGCAGTGGCTGTCAGCAGTCCAAGAAATACCAATGCTCGCAGCATCATAAAGCGCTCCTCGCGGCCCCCGACTCAAGCTTATAGCATTATTGCGGCAAGGGGGTCGGTTGGGCTCGCCGCGGCCAGTTGACTCGCCGTAATGTCAGGTTGATACGGCCACCATCGGGCAAAAGCGTGGAGGTGCCAGGTAGGATGCGGTCGACGCCATGGAAGGCGAGCCGCGCCTCCCCGCCAAGCGCTACAATATCGCCGGAAGCGAGCAGCATCGATCGCGTCGGAGACGTCCGCGCGTTGCCGCCGAGGCGAAATCGGCAGGTCGCGCCGAGCGAAATCGAAATCACCGGCGCTTCAAAATCCTTTTCATCGCGGTCCTGGTGAAGACCCATTCTGGCTGCCGGCTCGTAGTAGTTGACGAGACAGGCCTCCGGCGGATCGGCATAATTCGAGAGTTCGCGCCAAGCCTGGAGCAGCATCTCCGGCATCGGCGGCCAAGGTTCTCCGGTCTCGGGATGAAGGGGCTGGTAGCGATATCCGTGCCCGTCAGACACCCACCCGAGCGACCCGCAGTTCGTCATCTTCACCGAGAATGGCTTGGCTGTACCGGGCATGGTCGGCGTGAACAACGGCGCCTGCCGCAAGACCCGTTGTATAGCGGCGAGAAGCTCTTCCTGCTGGCGACGATCGAAGTAGCCGGAAAAGATCCCGAATCCGGCCATCGTTGCGGGCTGAAGACGCGCAGTCATCGCCGCGACATACTGCGGCGCGCGTTGCCGTGCAAATCGACATGGTCGCGAATTTCGCGCTCCGGCATGCTGAACGCGCCACGTACCTTGCATCGCACATTTCATTAAGGGAAATGCAAGTAAGCACAGTTATCGGTTTGGGGCGAGGTTTCGATGCATCGCCCGAACTCCGTCCCCTCGAATTCAAGCCGCCAGCGATCGCCGAGTTTCGCCCTCCTGCTGGGGCTCGCGTGGCTCGTCATCGTGGTACAGCTTCTTGCCGATCACTGGACCGAAACGACGCATACGCTGTCGGACATGGACGACGCCATGCGTCTCGTCCAGGCGCGCGCGTTTTTTGCGGGACGCGGCTGGTTCGATCTCCACGAAATCCGTCTCGGACCCCCCGAAGGTTATGACACTCATTGGTCGCGATTGATCGACGCTGGCCTCGTCGGGCTGTTTTGGCTCTTTGGCCAGTTCACGGATGCCGCTTTCGCCGAGCGATTGACACGCGCGCTGTGGCCCATGCTGTGGCTGATCCCCACGATGGCCGGAGCTGCGGCGATTGCCTGGCGCATCGCCGGTCGTCCCGCGGCCCTGACCACCCTGCTGCTGACGGTCGTCGGTCTGCCAGCCTTCCAGCATTTCATTCCTGGGAGGATCGACCACCACAACGTTCAGATCGCACTCTCAGTTCTTCTGGTCGCAGCCGCGGCGTGGTCCGACCGCGTCCGTTGGGCGGCGACGGCGGCTGGGGTCCTGACGGGCGCTGCGATGGCGATCGGGTTCGAGGGCCTGCCTTACATTTTGCTCGGCGGCGTTGTGATGGCGCTGCGCTTCGTCACCGATCCGGCGGGTGCAGGCGCCCTGTTGCGCTACGGCTTGGCTGGCGCTGCCTCGGTGCTTGCGGCCTTCTTGGTCAGTATCGGACCGGCCCATTGGGCAATGACCGCATGCGACGCGATCGCGATCAACTCGGCCGTTGCAGTCGTTGCCGCGACACTCGGCCTCGCTTTTTGTGCTGCAAGGTTCGCGCGATCCTCGTGGCAAGTCCGGCTCGGCGGCGTTCTCGTTCTTGGCGCCGTTGCGGCAGCGCTCTTCATCGCCATCGAGCCTCAGTGCATCGCCGGGCCGTTTGCCATGATGGACCCGATGGTGCGCACGATCTGGTTTTCGCACGTATCTGAAATGCAGCCGCTCTGGACCGTTGCGAAAACGTCGCCCGCGATGGGGGCAGCGGTCGCGGCGTTTCCAGTCGTCGCAGTGCTCTGTACCCTGGCGCTCGCGCGCGACCCCGATCTGCGGCGCGACTTCGGCTTTTTGGTCGCAGCCGCCGCCCTTGTGGTAGCGGTTGTCGTGATGGCCGTTATGGTCAGGGCGTTCAGCTATGCCATGTGGCTCGCGATGCCTCTTGTCGCCGCAGGAGCCTTGCGGCTGTGCGCGCGCCTCAAGCTCGCCTCGCTGGTGGCCCGTGTGCTGGTCGCTCTCTTGCTGACCCCGCTGGTAACTTCGGCCGTTGCATTCGCAGCAGTGGATGCGATCGACCGGAACAAAGGGGTGGAGGAAAATTCGCGGGTCAGCGCGGGATGCTTGCAGACAGAAAATTACGCCGGACTGGCGGCGCTGTCGCCGGGCCTTGTCGTCACCGACATCGATTATGGACCCTTCGTGCTGGCGCTGACGCCCCATGCGGTCCTCTCGGCGCCCTATCATCGGCTGGTTGCGCCGATCATCGACGCCGACCGGATTTTCGCGCTTCCGCCTGACGGGGCCCAAGCCGTCGCAGAACGGGTCGAAGCCGAAACGCATGCCAAGTCCCTGTATCTGATGGTCTGCGGACGGCACACATTGGGAGGAATCGGCGCCGCCGAGCGAGACGCCAGCCTGTGGGGCCGCCTTGAAGCCGGCGAAATCCCCAACTGGCTTGAGCCTGTTCCGGAAACCGGACCGCTCCGCATCTACCGCGTCAGGTCGTGAGCAGCGCCGACGGGCAACACCCCTAAGCGTCATGTGGAGGGCTGAAGCGCGGGGCCGGCGAGGGACCGTATCGGGCTTGTTAATGCAGCCAATTTCGCGCGTTCCTGCCTTGCGGCCATAAGGGGGCCTCCTATATGACGCTTTGGACGTCCGCCGGGGAGGCGGGCGAGATCGAGGGGTCGGACGAGGGGCGGTCTAGAGCGGGCGCGATGCCCGCTCAAACGCTTCTATCCGGGTGCCGCATGGGCCCGGCCGACCTGCTGACAGAGAGGACTGAATAGACATGGGCAAGGTCATCGGCATCGACCTCGGCACGACCAATTCCTGCGTCGCCGTGATGGAGGGCAAAACCCCCAAGGTCATTGAAAATTCGGAAGGACGGAATACGACCCCGTCCATCGTAGCGTTCACCGACGACGGCGAACGCCTTGTCGGCCAGCCGGCCAAGCGCCAGGCAGTTACCAATCCCGAGCGCACCATCTTCGCCGTCAAGCGCCTGATCGGACGTCGCTATGACGACCCGATGGTGGAGAAGGACAAGAAGCTCGTCCCCTATAAGATCGTGCGCGCCAGCAACGGCGATGCCTGGGTTGAGATCGAAGGGAAGACCTATTCGCCGTCGCAGATTTCCGCCTTCGTGCTGCAAAAGATGAAGGAGACCGCCGAGGCCAATCTCGGTCAGAAGGTCACGCAGGCCGTCATCACCGTTCCGGCCTACTTCAACGACGCCCAGCGCCAAGCCACCAAGGACGCCGGCAAGATCGCCGGTCTTGAAGTGTTGCGCATCATCAATGAGCCGACCGCGGCGGCGCTCGCCTACGGGCTCGACAAGCAGAAGACCGGGACGATCGCGGTCTACGACCTCGGCGGTGGCACCTTCGACGTGTCGATCCTCGAGATCGGCGACGGCGTGTTCGAAGTGAAGTCGACCAACGGCGACACCTTCCTGGGCGGCGAAGACTTCGACATGCGTCTCGTCAGTTATCTCGCCGACGAGTTCCAGAAGGAGCAGGGCATCGACCTGCGCCGCGACAAGCTCGCGCTGCAGCGCCTCAAGGAGGCTGCGGAAGCGGCGAAGATCGAGCTATCGTCCACGACTCAGACCGAAATCAATCTGCCCTACATCACGGCGGACCAGACCGGTCCCAAGCACCTCACCATGAAGCTCACCCGCGCCAAGTTCGAGGCGTTGGTTGATGACCTCATCCAGAAGACGGTTGAGCCGTGCCGGCTCGCCCTCAAGGATGCGGGCCTCACCGCGGGTGAGATCAACGAGGTGGTTCTGGTCGGCGGCATGACGCGCATGCCCAAAGTCCAGGAAATCGTGCGGCAGTTCTTCGGCAAGGAGCCCCACAAGGGTGTTAACCCCGACGAAGTCGTCGCGGTCGGCGCTGCGATCCAGGCCGGCGTGCTGCAAGGCGACGTCAAGGATGTGCTGCTGCTCGACGTGACGCCGCTGTCGCTCGGAATCGAGACCTTGGGCGGCGTGTTCACCCGGATCATCGATCGCAACACTACGATCCCGACCAAGAAGAGCCAGGTGTTCTCGACGGCCGAAGACAATCAGAACGCCGTCACCATTCGGGTCTTCCAGGGCGAGCGCGAGATGGCGGCCGACAACAAGATGCTCGGCCAGTTCGATCTCGTCGGTATCCCGCCGGCGCCGCGTGGCGTGCCGCAGATCGAGGTGTCGTTCGACATCGACGCCAACGGCATCGTCAACGTCCAGGCCAAGGACAAGGCGACCGGCAAGGAGCAGCAGATCCGTATTCAGGCATCGGGCGGATTATCCGAGGCCGAGATCCAGAAGATGGTCAAGGACGCCGAGGCGCACGCCGAGGAAGACAAGAAGCGCAAGGCCGCGGTCGAGGCGAAGAATCACGCCGAGGTCGATGTGCATTCGACCGAGAAGGCGCTCGCCGAGTACGGATCGAAGCTTGCTGACGCTGACCGGCGCACGATTGAGACGGCGCTTGCCGATCTCAAGGAGGCGCTGAAAGGCGAGGACACCGACGCGATCACGTCCAAGGCGACTGTGTTGCGGCAGGCGTCACAGAAGCTCGGCGAGGCGATGTACAAGGCCTCGACCGAAGCGCAAGGTGCGCCAGGTGCCGACGGCGGTGCAGGTCCGGGTGCCGGCACCAAGAAGGACGATGTCGTCGATGCCGAATTCACCGAAGTCGACGACGACAAGAAGAACAAGAAATCCGCCTGATCCTCATTCTCGTCGCCGCGTCGGCCATACGCCAGCGCGGCCGAGAAAAGGTCTTCGAACCGTGAACTTCGGCTGAGAAATGTCAGCGATCGTTTTCCAGCCCAAATCGTTCGACCAACACCCTTTCCCGCCCCGGGAGAGGGTGTTCGTCGTTTTCTAAAGAGCGCCGCGCAATGTCCAAGCGCTGTTTTTACGAGGTATTGGGCGTCGAGCGCACCGCGAGCGATGCCGACCTCAAGACCGCCTACCGCAAGCTCGCGATGAAATTTCATCCTGATCGCAATCAGAGCGATCGGGACGCCGAGCATCGCTTCAAAGAAGTCAACGAGGCCTATGAGATCCTGCGGGACGGGGATAAGCGCTCGGCTTACGATCGCTTTGGTCATGCGGCCTTCGAGCATCCCGGTAGCGGCGGCCCAGGCTTCGGCGCCGATTTCGCCACCTCGTTTGCGGACATCTTCGACGATTTCTTCGGCATGGGCGGGGGCCGACGCAGCCGTAGCTCGGGCCGCGAGCGCGGCGCCGATTTGCGCTACAACATGGAGTTGACGCTCGAAGAAGCATACGGTGGTAAGACCGCCCAGATCAGGATTCCAACGTCCGTTATCTGCGAGACCTGCTCGGGCAGCGGTGCCAAAGCCGGCACCAAGCCCAAGGCCTGCAGCACCTGCGGTGGCCAGGGCAAGATAAGACACGCGCAGGGATTCTTCACGCTCGAGCGCACCTGCCCCGCCTGCCATGGCCGTGGCCAGGTGATCGAGAGTCCTTGCGGAGCCTGCGGTGGCCTCGGCCGTACGACGCGGGAGCGCGCGCTGTCGGTCACCATTCCGCCGGGCGTCGAGGACGGCACGCGGATTCGTCTGTCAGGCGAGGGCGAAGCGGGGCTGCGCGGCGGCCCATCCGGTGACCTCTACATCTTTGTAGCCATCGGAGCGCACGCGTTCTTCCAGCGCGACGGCGCTGACCTTCACTGTCGGGCGCCCATCTCGATGATCACCGCCGCGCTCGGCGGCGAATTCGAGGCGCCGACCATCGACGGCGGCAAGACGCGGGTAAAGATCCCCGAGGGGACGCAATCGGGCAAACGCTTCCGCCTGCAAAGCAAAGGCATGCCGGTGCTACGCTCGAAACAGGTTGGCGACATGTATGTCCAGGTGGTCGTCGAGACGCCGCAGAATCTCACCAAACGTCAGCGTGAGTTGCTAAGTGAGTTTCACAAACTGTCGTCGAATGAAACCAATCCGGAATCCGCGGGGTTCTTCGGGCGGGTCAAGGAGTTCTTCGGAACTCGGGCCGGTTCAGCGTGACTTGACCCTGGGGCTGACGCCCTATACTCGTGACGATCTTGTGGCTGAAGTTTGGGCAGCCACGAAAGCAGTTGTTCCCGCGCATGATCTTCCACTCTCCCGTCACCAATACCAAAAGAACACTACGTCTTGATGACGAGGTGCGTTTCATCCGCTCGTGGATGGAAAAGCCGCTGGCGACTGGCGCCGTCATGCCGTCCGGCAAGCCGTTGGCGCGAGCCATGGCGAAATTCGTCGACCCCGACACCGCAGGACCGATCATCGAGCTTGGGCCAGGAACGGGCGCAGTGACGGCGGCGCTGGTCGAGCATGGCATCGATCCGTCGCGCATGGTGCTCGTCGAATTCAATCCGACCTTTTGCCGTCTGCTGCGCACACGCTATCCCGAGGCAACGGTGGTGCAGGGCGATGCCTATGGGCTGAAGCGTCTGCTCGGCAGCCTGCTGCGCCAACCCGCATCGGCGGTGGTTTCCGGCCTGCCGCTCTTTACCAAGCCGCTGCGGCTGCGGCTGCGACTGCTGACCGACGCCTTCGCGCTGCTTCAGCCCGGCTCACCGTTCGTGCAGTTCACTTACGCGCTGGTGCCGCCGATCCCGGGGTCCTATGCCGGCGTGCGCGCGCAATCGAGCGAGCGCATCTGGCTCAACCTGCCGCCAGCGCGCGTGTGGGTCTACCGCAAAGCCTGATCTGCTCGGCAGCGGTTGCCGCGCGTCCTGAAAGCTTGAGCGCTTGCGGTCATCGCCCGCTTGGGCGATGACCGGCTCGATGGCGAGCTACGCTACGACAGCAGGTTCAGTTTCCCGCCGACAGGAATCTCGGGCGCGGTCTTATTCTCGGTGATGACGAGTTCGAATTCGTTGCCCTTGCGCTGCCATTGCCCGGCGACGAGCGGCGTCTTCGTGACGTTCTTCACCGGCTGGCCGCTCCATTTGATCGGGCCCACGATCGAACGATAGTCGGTCGCCACAACCGCATCGAGAATGGCCTTGGGCTCAAGCGCTTTCGAGCGCTTCATCACATCGATCGCCACCTCGAACAAAGCATGCTGGAAGCCGATCGGCTGGGTCCACGGCCGCTTGGTGGCCGCGGTGTACGCATCCGTAAGCTGCTTTGCGCTCTGGCCGGTGAGGCCCGATTTGAACGGGTGGTGCGGCGTCCACCAGATCTCGCTCGTTAGACCGTTGCCGCGGGCGCCGAGCGAATCGATCACCGAGGGGAACAGCAGAGCCTTGCCGATGGTGACGATCTTCGGGCGGAAGCCCTGTTGCGCCGCCTGTGACCAGAACGTCGCAAAGTCCGGCGGGATCATGTTGCCGGTCACGATCTCGGCGCCGACCGCCTTGAACGCCGAGATCTGCGAGGTGAAGTCGTTGTTCATGAGCTGATAGCGGCCGGGATCGGTGAGCTTGTAACCGGCTGCCGCGAGTGCCGGCGGGAGACCGAGCTTGGCGTCGCCCCAGGCGTTGCCGTCGGCGTCGTTCGGGAATAGCCCGCCGACAACTTTGTTGGTGGGCGCGGTGTCCCACATCGCCAAGAAGGCGGCGATCACGTCCTCAAGGCCCCAGAAGAAATGATAGGTCCAGGTAAAGCCCTTCTTGGGATCACCGTTGCGCCCGAAGAAATAGGGCTGCCACGGGCAGTTGGTGGTGATGCACGGGACTTCGTTGACCTCGGCCTGGTCGGCGACCGGATTGGTGGTGTCGGGTGTTGCCGATGCAACGATAAGGTCGACCTTGTCGCCGGTGATCAGCTCGGAAGCCACCTCCGCGGCGCGATTGCCGCTCGACTGGCTGTCCTTGGAGATGATCTGCACCGGATAGGTCTTGCCGCCGCTCGCAAGTCCCTTGGCGAGGATGCCGCGCACTTGTTCGAGGATGAAAGTGTCCGCCTCGCCGAAACCTGCGAGCGGGCCGGTGCGCGGGCTGACATGGCCGATCTTGATGGCGCGGCTCTGGGCGTTGGCCGGAATGACGTGCAGCACGGCCGGCGCCGCGAGCGCGCCGAGGCCGGTGGCCACCACCCGCCGGCGCGAAACGCCGCCGGCCGGGAATTTGTCGTCGAATGCCGGCATGATTTCCTCCGTGGAGTTCGTTTGAATTTTATGGACGCACTATAGCAAGTGGGACGAGGCCCCGTCTGCCTGTCGGCGCAGGCCATTATGACGCGTGCGCCGGATGTTCGGAGTGATTAGCCCTTGACCCGTGCTGCCTTGAGGCGTGCCAGCAAACGGGTGCGCAGCGCCGCCTGCTGCTCCGCCGTCCAGGTTCGAAAGCCCTGGCCGGATTTCATGCCGAGCTTGCGCTCTGCCACGAGCTTTTCGAGATAGGGCGACGGCCCAGGCCGGCTTTCGATTGCCGGCAACACGGTTTGGTGGATGGCGAGCGTCAGATCCGTCCCGACGAGATCGGCGTTCTCCAGAGGACCGAGGACCGCAAGACGAAGTCCGAACGCGGACTTGACGACGGTATCGACGGTTTCGGCGTCGCAGATGCCGTTCTCGACAAGCGAGATCGCCTCCCGCCACAAGGCGTGCTGAAGGCGATTGCCGACGAAACCCGGCACGTCCTTCTTCACATGTACCGGTGTCTTGCCGATGTCGGCGTGCAGCCGCATCGTGAACTCGATCGCTGCCGGCGATGTCCATTGCGTGGCGATGACCTCGACCAGCGGCACGAGGTAAGGCGGGTTCCACCAGTGAGTGCCGAGAGCGCGCTCGCTCCGCGCGAGCTTCCCCATGATTGCCGTGATCGGGATCACCGATGTGTTGCTGGCAAGTATCGCATTCGCGCGCGCGGCCTTTTCGATGGCGGCAAACAGTTCCTGCTTGACGGTCAAATCCTCGCGCACGGCTTCGACGATGAAATCGGCATCGCGCACGCACTCAGCGAGATCTGACGCGACACGCACACGCGCAAGCGCCGAGGTATCATCGCCGAGGTCGCGCAGATTCGCGAGCATGCGCACCTTGGCACTCGCAAGCGTCGGCGCGTGCGCATCGGTGAGCGCGACGTCATGACCCGCAAGCGCGAAAACCTGCGCAATGCCGTGGCCCATCAGCCCGGCGCCGATAACGGCAATCCTTGGTTTTGACATTGACTATCCGGGACTATCCGGCGGTATAGCCGCCGTCGGCATAGAGGATGTGGCCGGTGTAGAAATCGGACGCACGCGAGGCCAGGAAGAGCAGCGGGCCGGCGAGGTCGGCGGGTTCGCCGAGCCGTCCCTTGGGCACGCGGCCGAGAAAGCCCTTGCGCACATCGCGCGCGCGATCGGTGTCCTCGTACATCCACGCCGTGAGCGGCGAGCGGAACACGGTTGGTCCGAGCGCATTCACGGTGATGCCAGTCTCGCCAAGCTCGCAACCGAGCGCCTTGGTGATGCCGTCAACCGCCGATTTCGAGGCGCAATAGGCGGTGTAGCCGGCGGGATGGCCCAGAAGCCCGCGCGCCGAGGACGTCAGCACGATCTTGCCGCCGCGACCCTGCTTGAGCATTTGGCGCGTGGCGGCGCGCGCCATCAGCCACGACTGCGTGACATTCGCGTCCATCACGTCGAGGAAATCATCGGGCTTCTGGTCGACGATCTTCGAAACCTTGTTGAGGCCGGAGGCGACCACGAGAATATCGACAGCGCCGAATTTCTCGATCGCGGCGGCGACGATCGTATCGCAATTGGCCTCGGAGGACGGCCGCCTGGCGACGATCGCGGTCTCGCAGCCGAGTGCTTCGCAGGCCGCGGCGACTTTTTTCAGCTCATCTTCTTTACTCGCGGCAAGCACAACGTTGGCACCGGCGCCGCCAAGCGTCTTCGCGGCCAGCGCACCGAATGCGCCCGATGCGCCGGTCACGATTGCGGTCTGGCCGCGAATGTCGAACAGCGATGCGGGATTTTTCAGAAAGTCTTCGGACATGGGAAAACCTCGCAGCAGTAGTAGCCCGGATGGAGCGAAGCGAAATCCGGGGCCGGCATTGCAATCATTCCGATAGGCCGTACCCGGACTTCGCGGCGCTCCATCAGGGCTACAAAAGCATCACTTCGGCGCTGACATCGCGACGAGCATCGTCACCACGTCATTGCCGCGGTTGATGATCTCCCGCGCTTCGTTCGGGCCGATGAAGCAGCTGTCGTTCGCCTTGAGCACGACTTCCTTGCCGCCGGCGATGACGGTCAACTCGCCGGCGAGCACGACGTAGACCTTCTCGGTCGGCGAGGCGTCGGCGCCGGCACCGCCGCCCGGCAGGAAATGCGACAGACCGACCACGAACTGTTTCGGCCCGCCCGCATCGAGCCCAAACAGACGAAGTGACGAATAGGCGCGGTGATTCGGGGCCTCGTAGGCCTTCGCGTCGGCGAAACGTTTGACGTCCATCAGAACTTACTCCCTCGTTCGATGCGGTAAGAGCCGGTTGGATCGGCGATTGCGACAAGGCGGATGATGCAGCCGTCGCCGCGTTCCCAGTTCCACGGAAAGAAGGCAAACGTGCAGCGCCGTCCCGTAACCTTATCGAGGTCGCCGCCGACATTTTCGATGCCGAGGATGCCAGCCTTGAACAGGATGCGGTGCACCGGCTCCCATTCGGGGAAATCTTCCTTCCAGTCGCGCCCACCCGACCATTTGCGGTACTCCTCGGCAAGATGGGGATGCAGCGGGCCGTTGCGTTGCGGGCCGATCGCGGTCGCAAGCGGATGGTCGTTCGCCTGCGTGTCGTGACCGACGACCTTGACCTGCTTCTCCACGAACCACTTGCCGGCGGACGGCACGAACCCCGGCGCATAACAGAAGTAATCCTCGCTGTCGTCATAGAGCTTGTGCCAGCCGGTGTTGACGATGACGACGTCGCGCGGCCGCACATGCTTGCCCGCCGCGGCTTCGAGATCGTCATAGGTAATCGGCTCCCATTTCTTCTTCGGGATCGACACCACGATGCCCGAGCCAAAGAAATGTGGCAGCGGCACTTCGTCGATGAACGGCGTCCCATGCACCACATGGGCAGGTGCGTCGATATGCGTCGTGTTGTGCATCGAGGTGGTGATGCGTTGCGACAGCACGCCCGATTTTGCCATGTAGTGGATGCGCTCGATCTTCACATCCTCGAAATACGGCCAGTTCGGCGATTGGTATCCGAACCGGTGCGACAAGTTGTAGAACTCAAGCCCCATCGCGTTGTCGAGATCGTCTTCGAACTGCACGCCACGGATCGTCTTCACCAAATCAACCTCCCAGCAGGCGCGCCTTGCGTCTTTTGTCCGACGGCAAAGCCGGTTTATGGGTATCGGGAAAATCAATAGCCTTGATATTCGTGCGCCTGCAAGGCCATAGGATGCACACCAAGAGGCCGCATCACGGAGAGCCCATGAACAATAAGATCGCGTTGGAAGAGCACTTCCTATCCCCTGGGTTCGAGGACTATTGGCAGACCACGACCGGCGAGATTGACCGCGAAATTTATTGGCAGGCTGTTAAGCGGCTTTCCGAATTCGGCGAGCAGCGCCTTGCCGTCATGGATCGCGGCGGCATTTCCCGCGCAGTGCTCGCGATCGCGGGACCAGGCGTGCAGATCGAGCGCGACACCGCGATCGCGATCCGCCGCGCCCGTGAATCGAATGATTTCCTGGCCGCAGAAATTCAGAAGCGCGCCGATCGCTATTCGGGCTTCGCACATCTCGCCATGCAGGATGCCAAGGCGGCGGCCGATGAGCTCGAACGGACCATGCGAGACCTCGGCTTCGTCGGCGCCATGATCAACGGGCACACCGACGGCCAATATCTCGATCACCCGACGCTGCATCCGTTCTGGGAGCGGGCCGAGGCGCTCGGCGCCGTGATCTATCTCCATCCGGCCGATCCGCCCGCCGCCATGCCGGTCCTCGCCGGCACCTATGGTCTCAAGCGTGCCACCTGGGAATGGGGCGTCGAGACCGGCTCGCATGCGCTGCGCCTCATCTTCGGCGGCCATTTCGATCGCTTCCCGCGCGCCACGCTCATGCTCGGCCATCTCGGCGAGATGCTGCCCTATCTGTTGTGGCGCTTTGACAGCCGGGCGAAGTTCTATGGCGTCAAGCTCGCGCGGCAGCCCTCGGACTATATCCGCGACAACATCGTGCTGACGATCTCCGGCATGTTTTCGGCTGAGCCGTTGAACTGCGCGCTCGCGGCAGTCGGACAGTCGCGCATCATGTTCGCGACCGACTATCCCTTCGAGCCGCCGGACGAAGGGAGCCACTTCATCGACAGTGTAGCCGTTGCCGAGGACGTGCGCGCCGACATCTGCCGCAACAATGCAGCGCGTCTTCTGCGCCTTGTACCGGCGAAATAGGCCGTCAGCATGGCCAACGAAGGACGAACCATCGGCAAGACCGAGCTCGAAAATTTCGTCGCCGCGATCTTCGCGGCCGCGGGCGTCGCGCCGGTCATGGCGGCAGATTGGGCGCGCATGGTCGTGTGGGCCGATCTGCGCGGCGTCGATTCCCATGGGGTGATCCGCGTCCCGCGCTACGTCGATCTGATCAGGCGCAAGTTCATCCACGCCAAACCTGCGATGCGCGTCGAACGAAGCTCCGGCGCGATCGCGGTCCTTGAGGCGGACCATGCGCCTGGTGCCATCGCGATGACGCGCGCCATGACCGAGGCGCTCGGGCGCGCCCGCGAGGTGCATATCGGCTGGTGCGGGGCGCGCAACATCACCCATGCGGGGGCCATCGGGCAGTTCGCGCTTCAGGCGGCCGAAGCCGGGATGGCCGGCATTGCCATGTGTGCGTCGAGCCCGCTGATGGCCTATTACGGCGCCCGCGTTGCGGGCGTCTCCACCAATCCGATTGCGATCGCAGTGCCGGCTGGTCGCGGACGCGCGCCGTTCATGCTCGACATGTCGACGTCGACGGCTGCGTTCGGCAAGGTGATGGCGGCGCGCGACCGCGGCGCGCCGATCCCACTCGGCTGGGCGATGGACGCATCGGGCCGTGACACGACCGATCCTAGTCGGGTTGCGACTTTATTGCCGCTTGGCGGTGCCAAGGGTTCGGGCCTGTCGCTGATGATCGAATGCCTCGCAAGCCTTGCGGTCGGCAATCCCCTGATCGCAACAGCGCTCGCGGACGCTGAGCGCGGCGATAGTCCGGTGCTCAATGGCATCGCCATCGCCGTCGATCTTGCGGTGCTCGGTGATTTCGGAAATTTCACCGCCGAAATCGACAAGCTGCACGATGCCATCGCGGCGCTGCCGCGCGCCGCCGGCGTCGATCGCATCCTGCTGCCGGGCGAACGCGGCGATAGCGTCAAAGCCGAGCGCGAAAAGACCGGCATTCCGGTCTCACGCGGCACCTGGACGCGCCTCGCCGCAACCGCGGCATCGCTTGGCGTGCCAGCGCCGTAGCTCAAGCCGTCGCGAACGCGGCGACTACGCTCCGCGAACCGTATCGATCATGGCTTCTGAATTGGCCGGGGCCTTGTCGCCGCGCCAAGCGACGTGCCCGTCAGGGCGAACCAGAACGAGACGGCGTTGATAGAGCGCCGCTGCTGCTACATCGTTTATGTGATGGACGGTGAACGGAACGCCGCGCGCGGCTGCAGCCGTGATGATCGGCGCGGGGTCCGCCGATGGTGCATCGCCGGATCGCAGCAGCACAAAGCCGCGACCGAAGAGATCGATGGTCGATTTCCCGGGCGCGAGAAAGACGTGAGGCGCCCGATGACCGGGCCGCGCGGTCTGGGCATAAGTCGCGGTCTCGTCGGGTGGCGCCGGGCTGCCGTCGGGCACCACGATCGGGGAGCCCTCATAGCGATAGCCGAGCTGGATGCCGAGGGTGAACCATTCCCGTCGCATGGTCTCGGTGAACTTGGCGCCGAAGATGCGCCGTGCCGCGTCACCGTCTGCTCCGGCTGTGAAAATCTCCAGCGGCGGCCGGTTGTCGCGCGGAGACAGCATGCGCGCGAGATTGCCGCCAGCTTCGCGAACGTTGCGCACCGCCACTGGCCGCCGTTCGGTCTCGTAGGATGCGAGCAGGTTCGCGCCGCCCCAGCCGGCCAGCCGCGCTTCGAGCTTCCAGGCAAGATCGACGGCCTCCTGGATGCCGGTATTCATCCCGAAGCCGCCGGTCGGCGAGAGCTGGTGCGCGCTGTCGCCGCACAGGAACACGCGCGCGCTGCCGTAGTGGTCGGCGACGAGCTCGCGCCGGGTCCAGGGCATCATCGATTCGATTTCGAAATCGAACGGGCAGCCGACCGCGCGCTCTATCGCGGCACGCAAATCGGCTTCTTCGAGCTTGCGATATTCGCGGCCGCCAACGAGCGAAAACCGCCAGTGGTCGCGGCCGTCGATCGCGACGATTGTGGCGAAAGTGCCTTCCGGCCCGATGAAGATGAAGCGATACGCCGGCCGATGGCGGTGCAGCTTTTCAAGACCGTTGCACCGGAAGATCACGTTGGTGGTGTAGGTGAGCAAGGGCTCGCCGGCCATGGCGATGCCGAGGCGCTCGCGGATCGAGCCGCCAGCCCCATCGCAGGCGATCATGTACTCGGCGTCGATGGTTTCGTCGCGCCCGCTCGCGTGATCACGCAGCGTCGCTGTGACGCCGTGCGCGTGCTCGACGAAATCCACAAGCTCGGCGCGGTAGCGTCGTGTTACATGCGGAAACGAACCGGCAAAGCGCGCCAGCACCGGGTCGAAGAAGTTCTGCGGACAGCGCTCGCGCTTCTGCGGGCTTTGCGGCGGCGGCTTTTCTTCGCGTGGCGTCGGGAACGGTTCGCGCCCAAGCTCGTAGCCGTTGGCGAGCGCCGTGACCCAGGCACAATCCTGCGGGTAGTCGCGGTTGTAGCCCCCAGTCTCGACCCACGGCACAATGCCCCAGCGCCGGCAGAACTCCATCGTGCGAATGTGGACAATGTCCATCCGCGGCTGCGTTATGCGGCCGTCCGTCTTTTCGACGAGCGTGCAGGGGACGCCCCGCCAGCCAAGATCCCCCGCCATGGCGAGCCCCACCGGCCCGCCACCCACGATCAGTACAGGCGTTGATTTCATGCGATCGACTGTATTGACTTTGTTCCGCAGTGGCCAGACGCGTTGCGTCGCGACATCTTCGGCACGCTGCATGGCTGCGCAACGCCTGCGCGGGTTCAAATGCCAAGGGAAAGCAGACAGAATATTCGCATGATTAACGTTGCTGCTTCTGACACACCAATCTCAGTACGTGACCCGCTCGCGCTTGCCGGTGTGCGCGACACCGCCGCCCTGATGCGAGACGCCGCGCAGCTGCGCGACGCGCGGTTTGGCAGCGTGATGACCTATTCGCGCAAGGTGTTTATTCCGCTGACTCACCTGTGCCGCGACAGCTGCCATTACTGCACGTTCGCGCAGCCGCCGCGCCGCGGCCAGGCGGCATACATGACGCCGGAGGGTGTGCTCGCGGTGGCGCGCGCGGGCGCACGCGCGGGCGCGACCGAGGCACTGTTCACGCTCGGCGACAAACCCGAGTTGCGCTACGCCGCGGCGCGCGATGCACTCGCCGGTCTCGGCTACGCGGCGACGCTCGACTATCTCGCCGCCATGGCCGCGCGCGTGCTCAAGGAAACCGGCCTGTTGCCGCATCTCAATCCCGGTGTCATGGGCCGCGAGGACATGACGAGGCTGCGCAAGGCCTCCGCGTCGATGGGCCTGATGCTTGAAACGGCAGCTGATCGCCTGTCGGAGAAGGGGCACGTCCATTTCGGGTCGCCCGACAAAGTGCCGGCGGTGCGCCTCGCCACCATCGCGACGGCCGGCGAACTGGCAATCCCGTTCACCACCGGCCTCTTGATCGGAATCGGCGAGACGCGCCGCGAACGCATCGAAGCGCTGCTGGCGGTGCGCGATCTTTACGCTACCTACGGCCATATCCAGGAAGTCATCATTCAGCCATTTCGCGCGAAGCCCGGTACGCGCATGGCCAAATCTGCAGATGCTTCCGACGACGAATTGTTGTGGACGCTCGCCGTGGCGCGAATTGTATTGCCGGTCACCATCAGCTTGCAGACGCCGCCGAACCTCGCGCCGCATCTGCTCGACGCCGCGATCGATGCCGGCATTGACGACTGGGGCGGCATTTCCCCGGTGACGCCGGACTTCGTCAATCCGGAGGCGCCCTGGCCCGAGGTCGAGACGCTGGCGGAAAGACTCGCGCTGCGCGGACGGACCCTAGTGCAGCGCCTGCCGGTCTACCCGCGGTTGCTGCGGGGCGAGGCACTTCCTTTACCTCCCCCTGGAGGGGGGAGGTCGCCGCGCGTCAGCGCGGCGGGAGGGGGTGACAGCGCCGCAATAGGTCCCACGCCGGATTCGTTGAATCGCCGTCACCCCACCCCGGACCGCCTGCGGCAGTCCGACCCTCCCCCTCCAGCGGAGGGTGAGCCAGGGGCGGGTATACGAGCGTGGCTCGATCCGGCGATCGGCACCGCGGCGCTGCGCGCGAGCGATGCGGAAGGCTTTGCACGCAGCGATGCTTGGTCGCCGGGGCAGGGCGATGTGCCGGCGACCGCGATACCGCGGCGCCCGAATGGCGCCGCTGCTCCCTCGCTCGAGCAAATCCTCGCGCGCGCGGAGAGCGGCGAGGGGCTCGGCGAGACCGACATCGTTCGGTTGTTCGCCGCGCGTGGCGGAGCCTTCGATCACGTCTGTGCAGCAGCAGATCGGCTGCGCGCGCGCGCCGTCGGTGACACCGTCACCTACGTCGTGAACCGTAACATCAACTACACCAATGTTTGCAGTTACCGCTGCGGCTTTTGCGCGTTCTCCAAGGGCAAGTCGGCCGAGCATCTGCGCGGCGCCGCCTACGACCTTGATCACGACGAACTCGCGCGGCGCGTAACCGAGGCGTGGGCGCGCGGCGCCACCGAAGTCTGTCTGCAAGGCGGCATCCATCCGGCCTACACCGGCGATACCTATCTTGCGATCCTGCGCACGGCGAGAGCGGCGGCGCCCGGAATCCACGTTCACGCGTTCTCGCCGCTTGAAGTGCGTCACGGCGCATCGACGCTCGGCATCCCGGTAACGCGCTTTCTCGAGAGATTACGCGACGCCGGTCTCGGCACGTTACCCGGCACCGCCGCGGAAATTCTCGACGATGACGTGCGCGCCGTGATTTGCCCCGACAAGCTCACGACCTCCGAATGGCTCGACACCATCGAGGCGGCCCACAAGGTGGGGCTCAAGACCACCTCGACGATCATGTTCGGCCATGTCGAGGGTCCGGAGCATTGGGCGCGCCATCTCGCTGCGTTGCGCGACCTCCAGGCGCGGACCGGTGGGTTCACTGAGTTCGTGCCGCTTCCTTTCGTCCACATGGAGGCGCCGCTTTATTTCAAAGGAGCGGCCCGCCGCGGCCCGACTTTGCGCGAAGCCATCCTGATGCATGCGGTGGCGCGGCTCGCGCTTCATCCCCTCATCACCCACGTCCAGACGTCGTGGGTGAAGATGGGGCACGACGGCGCGATCGCCTGTCTGCGGGCCGGATGCAATGACCTCGGCGGGACACTGATGAACGAGAGCATTTCGCGAGCCGCCGGTGCCGCGCATGGCCAGGAATTGCCGCCCGCCGGGATGGTGGCGATCGCCGCCGCGATCGGCCGTCCGGCTGTGCAGCGCACGACGCTCTACACGCCGGCATCGGCCGAGCGGGATGCGGCCGCCCGCCATGCGGCCGACCTTATGCCCGTTGTGCAGACGCCGGTGAAAAGACATCCCTTCACCTCCCGTCGCCGCGTCGAAGCGCGAGGCACGTCGGGCGAGGGGGAACGAGCACATCCGCGAGAAGCGGCGGCCATTCACCGAATCGAGGATGCGCGCGACCCGGTCTCTCCGTTCGGGACAGGTGAAGGATGAGCACGAAGTACTGCACCATCGCCGTGCTGGGCGGCACCGGTGCCGAAGGCAGCGCGTTGGCGCTGCGGTTCGCGCGCGCCGGCCATCGGGTCATCATAGGTTCGCGCGACGCGGCGCGGGCTGCGGCGACGGCCAAGGAGATCAACACCGAGCTTGGCCGTAATATCGCGACCGGCGCCGCCAACAAGGCGGCCGCCAGCGAGGCGGAGATCGTGCTCCTCACCGTGCCCTACGCAGCGCAACGCGCGACCGTCGAAGAAGTGCGCGAAGCCCTCACTGGCAAAATTCTGATCGACGCCACGGTGCCGTTGAAGCCGCCGAAGGTCGCGCGGGTGCAGCTACCGCCGGAGGGGTCGGCGGTTGCGGCAATCCAGGCAATGCTCGGCGACGGAGTGCGGGTCGTGTCGGCGTTCCAAAACGTTGGCGCGCACGCGCTCAAGGATGTTGATCACGACGTCGCGTGCGATGTGCTCGTTTGCGGGGACGACGTCGCGGCGCGTGAGGTTGCGATTGGCCTTGCCGCCGACATCGGGCTTGCGGCCTGGCACGCCGGGCCGATCTGCAACTCCGCAGCGGCGGAAGCGCTGACCTCGGTCCTGATCGCAATCAACATGCGCTACAAGAGCACGGGTGCCGGCATCCGCATTACGGGCGTTCCTTCGCCGAAGAAGACCGAATAAGCCGGCCTTGGTGCAGAGCCGACAACAGGTCGCGCGGCCTACTTCGCTTCGCGCGCGCTGCAGGCTATAGTCCCGCGCAACGTTCGCGAGGAGGAAACGATGAAGGAGCTGATCAAGCAATATCTTGATGACGGGATGTCGCGTCGGCAGCTCATGACCGGATTAAGCGCGCTCGGGCTCACGAGCGTTGCCGCGAACGCGGTCGCCCAATCGGTATCGGCGCCTGCTGCCGTGCCGGCATCAGCGATGCGCGAAGCGCAGGGCACCGGCGGCGCACTGTTCGTCGCGCAGCTTAAGGCTGCGGGCGTCAAGTACGTATTCTTCAACCCGTCGACCGGCGATTACCCAATCTTCGACGCGCTCGTCGACGAACCAAGCATTCAGGTCATCAAGGGCATCCACGAAGGCGCCGTAGTCGCAATGGCCGACGGCTATGCCAAGGCGACCGGCAAGCCGGCAGTGGTGATCGTCGCGAACGTCGGCCTCACCAATGCGATGACGCAGATGATCAACAGCTGGAAGGATCAGAGCCCGCTGCTCGTCGCCGTCGCCTCGGTCGAGCAGGATCTTCTCGGCCGCGATCAGCTCCAGGAGGCCGAATTCCACGAGAACATGACGAACCCGATCACCAAGTGGACCTGGGTCGCCAAGACGACCAACGGTATCCCCGAGACGTTGCGGCGCGGCCTCAAGTTCGCGGCGACGCCGCCGAGCGGACCGGTGTTCCTGTCGCTGCCGAACAACATCCTGCGCGACGAGGGCAAGGCCGCAATTTGGGATCAGGCCAAGTTCGACGTGCCGATGCGCATCCGCCCCGATCAGGAGTCGGTCGAGAAGGCGGCGCGGCTCCTCATCGAAGCCAGAAACCCGCTGATGAGCGTCGGCGACGAAATCACCTGGAGCCACGGAGAAAAGGAAACGCTGGCGCTCGCCGAACTGCTCGGCCTGCCGGTCGCCTCGCAACCTGGCGCGCTCGGCTTCTGGTCGAAGCCGTTCCCAACCCGGCACCCGCTCTATATCGGTGCGCAACTTCGCGACATGCGCTTCCCAGGCAAGCCTGACGTGCTCCTCAATTTCGGCAACCGCTATGGCGAACGCGCATCGCCCGGCACGACGCTGATCTCGGTGCGGCTCGATCCAGCGAGCCTTGCCCGCACCACGCCGGTCGACGTTGTCGTGGTGGCGGATCTCCGTCTCGCCGCTGCGGACCTGATCGCGGCGGTGAAGAGCCTCGCGACCCCGGCGCGGCTCAAGGAGATCGCTGCGGAGCGGACCGCGCGGACCGCGGCTTATTCGCGCGAGATGGCCGAATTCCGCTTGAAGATCGCCCGCGAGAATGCCGACAGCGTACCGGTTTCGCTGTCGCGGCTCGGGCTCGAACTCGAAAGCACGCTCGCCGCCGACACCTGCTATGTCTGCGATGTCGACTCCGGCAAGGCCATGGATCCGCTGATGTCGTTCGGCGGCGACGACAAGAGCTATTTCGCGACGAGCCCGAACATCCTCGGGTGGGGCATGGCGGCCGCGTTCGGCGTCAAGCTTGCGCGTCCCGACCGGCCGGTGGTCTCTGTGGTCGGCGACGGCAGCTTCTGCTTCTCGGGGCCGCAGCCGCTGTGGAGCCAGGCGCGCTACCAGGCGCCGATCATCAACATCGTGCTCAACAACAAGAGCTACAACAACGAGCGCAACCGCATTTGGCACTACGGCGGACGCCAGTTCAAAACCGGCCGCGACATGACCTGCTATAACGGCAGCCCCGACGTTGACTTCGTCAAGGCGGCAGGCGCGTTCGGCGTCGAGGGCGAGGTGGTCACGGAGCCGGGCGACGTCAAAGCGGCGATCGGCCGTGCTCAGCGCGTCGTTGCCGACGGGCGCCCGTACCTCCTCGATGTTCACACATTGCGCGACGGCATCGGCACCGCCTCGACCTGGTACCCGGCCTACTCGATTGCCGAGAACCGGAGCCGGAGGGTATGATGCGACTTTCATCCGGCATTCCCATTCTGTCCACGCTCGTTGCGCTTGCGCTCGTCGCGTTCGTAAGTGCCGAGCCTGTGCGCGCGCAGGAGGGCCCGCCCCGCGCGCTTCCGGCGGGCGAGGGCCGGGACATCGCGGCAACGGCGTGCTCGCAATGCCACGCCCTCAACGTCATCATGTCGATGCGCGAAGGACCCACGGGATGGCGCCGTCACGTCACCAACATGGTGATGCGCGGCGCCCAGTTGACCCCCCGCGAGGCGGATACGGTCGTAGCCTATCTCGCGACGAATTTCGGTCCCGGGTCGTCATCGGCCGCCGCCGCGGCGGCACTGCCGGCGGGGCCGGGCAAGGAACTCGTCGAAGCGCGCTGCAGCGCGTGCCACGATCTCGAACGGATCACCATCGCCAAGCGGCACAAGGCCGAATGGCCGACGCTCGTCGCCAACATGGTGGGGCGCGGCGCCGTCGCCACTCCGGATGAGGCGCAGGCGATCACAAGCTACCTCGCCGCACATTTCGGGGAGTGAATCCCGCACGATCGCCGCGTCGTCGCGAAAGTGATCGCGAACAAACGCGCGCCAAGGTGGGCAAAGCGAAGCGTGCCCCACGTCAAACACAACGGTGGGCACGCTTCGCTTTGCCCACCCATAGAGGCAACAGGAGGAACCGATGAAACGCAACCTTGCCATCAGCTTTGGCCTCGCCTTCGCCGCGCTTGCGGCAGTCGCGTATTCGCAGCAAGCGTCCGGACAGTCGGACGGCTGGGTCACGCTGTTCGACGGAAAGAATCTCGATAATTGGAATCAGATCGGCGATGCTAACTGGCGGCTCGCTGACGGCGTCGTCGAGGCGGACAAAGGCAACGGCTTTCTGGTCTCGAAAAACACCTACACCAACTTCCAGATTCGCGCCGAATTCTGGGTCAACCCCGATGCCAACAGCGGCATCTTCATCCGCGCCACCGATCCCGCCAAGGTAACGGCGGAGAACGCTTACGAGGTGAACATCTTCGACAAGCGGCCCGACCCGAGCTACGGCACTGGCGCGATCGTCAATGTCGCCAAGCCCTTGGTGTTCCTCAAGGCCGGCGACAAGTGGAACAACTATGAGATCACGGCCCAGGGCCCGAAATTCACCGTGATCCTCAACGGTACCAAGACCGTGGATGGCGTCGAAAACTCAAAGCATCCGAGCGGAAAGATCGCGCTCCAATATGCCGCGGGCGTGGTCAAGTTCCGCAAGGTCGAGATCAAGCCGATGTAACGGCACGCGCGCTCTGACTGTGCTCATGCGCCGGCCACACGACGGCCGGCGCTTTCGTGCGTCGTCGTGAACAGCCCGATCAGCGCTCGCTTCACGGCGGCATTGCGAGTCGGCGACGAGATTTTTGCGCCCATCAAATCGGTGACGTAGAAAACGTCGACAGCGCGCTCGCCGAACGTCGCGACGTGGGCCGATGCGATGTTGAGATTGAGCTTCGACAATGTCGCCGTCAGCTCGTAAAGCAGTCCGGGCCGGTCGAGGCCGCCGATCTCGACGACAGTATAGCGGTTCGACCATTGATTGTTGATGGTCACTTCGGGCTCGATGGCGAAGGCCCGGATGCGTCCCTTCGGTGTTGCCCGCTTGGCCACCATTTCGGGCAGCCGCAGGTCGCCGTTCAACGCCTTCTCGATCGCCGCCACGACCCGATCGGCGCGGCGCTGCTCGTCATCATCGAGGTCGAATTCGCGGGTGATGGCGATCGTATCGAGCGCCATGCCGTCGGTCGTGGTGTAGATCTGGGCGTCGACGATATTGGCGCCGGCGGTCGCGCAAGCGCCCGCGATGTAGGACAACAACCACGGGTGGTCAGGTGCGAGCACGGTCAGCTCGGTGACGCCCCGCGTCGCATCAAAACCGGCGGTGGTCGCGAGCGTGCGACCCTCCTGCTCGGCCTCGCGCACGAACCGGGCGTGCGCGAGCTTGTGCGGCAGATCGACCTTGAGCCAATAGGCCGGATAGTGGCGCGCGACATAGCGCTCGACGTCCTCCACCGGCCAGTCCGCGAGCTCCGCCTTGAACTCTGCCTGGGCCATGGCGACCCGCTTGGCCCGGTTCACCTCGGAGAAGCCGCCGGTAAGGGCAGGCTCGGTCTCATAGTAGAGCGCGCGCAGGAGCTGCGCCTTCCAGCCGTTCCATACGCCGGGGCCGACCGCGCGAATGTCAGCCGTGGTGAGAATGGCGAGGAGCTTCATGCGCTCCAGGGACTGCATGATCGAGGCGAAGTTCTCGATAGTTTTGCGGTCCGACAAATCGCGCGACTGGGCGATGGTGGACATCACCAGATGATGTTCGACCAGCCACGCCGCAGTCTCGGTTTCGGCCGGCGTGAAGCCGAGCCGCGGACAGAAATGCCGCGCGATGCGGGCGCCGGCAATGGAATGGTCCTCCACCCGTCCCTTGGCGATGTCGTGCAGGAACAATGTCACGCACAGCACGTCGCGGTGGTTCGGATGGATGGTGCGGATCACGTCGTTGGCGAGGCCGTATTCCGGATTGGTCCCGCGCTCGATCTCGCCGAGCACCCCAATGCAGCGCAGGAGATGCTCGTCGACCGTGTAGTGATGATACATGTTGAACTGCATCATCGACACCACTTGGCCGAAATCGGGCACGAAACGCCCGAGCACGCCGCATTCGTTCATGCGCCGCAGCACAATCTCGGCGTTGTCTTTGGCGGTAAGAATTTCGCGGAAGAGGGTATTCGCTTCCTCGTTCTCGCGCAGCGATCGGTCGATCAGCTTGAGCGACTGCGTCGCGCGGCGAAGCGCATCCGGATGGAATGCGAGGACATGCCGCTGGGCAAGTCGGAACATACGGATGAGATTGACCGGATCGCGGGCGAACACGTCCGGATCGGCGATGTTGATCCGATTGTTGTCGACGATGAAATCGGGGCTTTCGCGCAATGTGCGCTGCCGGCGTGGGCGAAGCCGTGCAACCATGCGATTGAGCATCGGGACGGGTTTGGCTTGGCGGCTCTCCAGCGCCGCGCACAGGATGGCTGTCAAGTCGCCCACGTCCTTTGCAATCAGGAAGTAGTGCTTCATGAAACGCTCGACCGCACGCAACGCCAAGCGATCCGTGTAGCCGAGCCGCTGCGCGATCACGCGCTGGATGTCAAACGACAGGCGTTCCTCGGCATGCCCGGTGACAAAATGCATGTTGCAGCGGACCGCCCACAGAAAATCTTCGCAGCGGCGGAACAGGCGCAATTCGGAGCGATCGAACACGTCGGCTTCGACCAGCTCCTCGGTGCTGCGCACCCGGTAGACGTATTTGGCAATCCAGAACAGCGTATGCAGGTCGCGCAGCCCGCCCTTGCCATCCTTCACGTTCGGTTCGACGAGATAACGCGACTGGCCGCTGCGGCGATGGCGTTCCTCGCGCTCGGCGAGCTTGGCGGCGACAAACTCCGCGGCGCTTCCCTGGATGACTTGTCGATCGAAGCGGGCGACGAGCTCGTCGTAGAGGGCGCGATCTCCGATCAGATAACGCGCTTCCAGGATCGCCGTGCGGATGGTCATGTCCGCCTTCGACAAGCGGATGCAATCATCGATCGAGCGCGTCGCGTGTCCGACCTTCAGCCCCATGTCCCACAGGCAATACAACATCGCCTCGGCGACTTGTTCGCCCCATGCGGTCTGCTTGTAGGGCAGCAGAAACAGAAGATCGATGTCGGACCCTGGCGCCAACAGGCCGCGGCCGTAACCGCCGGTGGCGACGATTGCCATCCGCTCGGCGTCGGACGGAATTTGGGACGGATAGAGTTGCTCGGCCGCGAAGGTGTAGATGGCGTTGATGATCTCGTCCTGCATCCGGCAGAGCCGGGTCGCGCACTGCCCGCCATGACGGTCCTTGAGAAGGAGGCGCTCGGCCTCCTTGCGGCCCTTGGCCAGCTCGGCCTTGAGATATTGCGCCATGGCGCTGCGCAGCGTGCGGTCGTGGACCAAGTCCGATTTTGCGAGAGCGCACAGTCCCTCGACCAGGCGGTCGGCCTCCACCATCACGGCCTCGCCGGGGGACCCAAGCTTGACGGCATGACTCATGCTTCTCCGATAGCTGAGCCGGCTCGCCGTGTCACGGTGCGCTGCGGAAGGTTATTCGGAAATTTGGCACCGCGGCGGCCGGTGCCATCGGCTCGTCGTCAGTTTCGAACGTCCTGCAGGAACCACTCGGTTGGAATCTCTCTGCCAAGGCCGGCTGCTTTGGCCTTGTGATACACGAGCCCGCCGACCGCGGAGAACTGGAGGCCCTGGTTCCCGAGATTATGATAGAAGGTTATCTGTTCGTCGCTGGTCCGGCCTGGCGCTTTGCCGTTAACGAGCGCGCAATAATCGGGATAGTCGCCGCCGAAACCGCCTTCCTCTGTCTTGGGCGGGAGCCTTTTCATCTCTTCCGCGGTGCCGGCGACATAGGCCGTGGGACTGTGCCCGAGTTCGGCTTTGACACGGTCGGATTCAGCCATTTTAGCCCCGCCGCTGCCTTGCCGGATCTTCACATCGCAACGGTCGAGGACGTCCTGGCTGAGTTCGCGCGGCCCCAGCATCGTCACATGCATGCCCGGCTCCAGCCACTCAGCGGAAAACGTCGGATCCATGCTGTCGGTGCAGGTGGCAAGGATGTCGACGCCATGCACCGCTTCGCGTGCTGTCGCCACCGGTTCAACGGGAATACCGAGCTTCGCGCTCATTTCGGCGGCGAAGCGATTGCGGTTGTCAGCCGTTGGACTGAAGACCTTGGTGCGCTTGATTGGCCGCACGACGTGAAAGGCTTCGAGATAGGTTCTCGCCATGCCGCCGGACCCGAGGATCCCGACGCTGCTGGCATTCTTGCGCGCCAGGTGCCTTGCCCCGATGCCGGCGCCGCCGCCGACTCGCATGTGCTGCAGCACACCGTCGTTGATTAGCGCGAGCGGCTCGCCGTTGCGTGTGCTCAAGAGAAAGATGAGGCCGAGGAATGTGCCCGGCTTCATGCAGTATTTGCTCTCTCGCCAGAAGCCATCCTTGTCGACCGGCCAGGTCACCACGTCTGACTTCATGCGGATCGCCAGGATGCCGTCGTTTGCGCCCTCCATGGTGCCCCAACGGTAGTAGCCGTCCTCGCGTTCGCAGGGCACGTAGATGTCCGTGCGCGGCCGCTGTACCGCGCCGCCGGTCGGGATTTGCCGGAAGGCGTGCTCCTGCGCATCGATGCATTCGCGCATGGTCAGGAGCTTGGCGACGACGTCGTTGTGGATGAACAGCATTGCATTTCCTCGGGCGGACGTATGCCTGTCGCGCAACGGTCCAAGGCGGCGCCATCAACGGTGTTGATTGCCGGTGTTGATTGCCGTATTCGGCCCATCTACGTTGATGAAGTGGGAAGGGCTTTGGTCGTTACCATAGAACAGTCTTGTCAATCAAAGCCGATGTTGAGTCGGTCGGGGGAAGCATGGCGCAGCTGAAATATCCGGATTTGCACGCTCATATTGCCGCTTTGGAGAGCAACGGTCTTCTCTTCCGCGTGCAGCGGCCGATCAACAAGGACACCGAGATGCACGCCTTGGTGCGGTGGCAGTTCCGCGGCGGCATCCCGGAATCACAGCGCAAGGGCTTCCTGTTCGAGAACGTCGTCGACAGCAAAGGACGTCGCTATGACATTCCGGTCGCGGTCGGGATCCTGGCCTCCAATCGCGAGATCTACAGCGTCGGCATTGGATGCAGCGTCGAAGACATCAAAAAGAAGTGGGACTACGCCGAGCAAAATCAGATCGAGCCGCAGCTGATCGAAAATGCGCCATGTCAGGAAATCGTGATCCAGGGCGAAGGGCTCAACGAGGCAGGAAAAGGCGTTGACGGGCTGCCGATTCCGATTTCGACGCCCGGCTTTGATAACGCGCCCTACGCATCGTGCTCGATGTTCATCACCAAGGACCCGGATACGGGGCGTCAGAACATCGGTAACTACCGGGCCATGGTCAAAAGCCCGACCAGAATGGGAATGAACCCGGAGATCGAGCTCAACCAGGGCATTCACGAACACTGGCTGAAATACAAAGCGCGCGGCGAGAAGATGCCCGCGGCGCTCCTGCTTGGCGCGCCGCCTGCGATTACTTTCGCCTCGGTCCACAAACTGCCGAAGCATCTTGATGAGCTTGCGGTCGCCGGCGGACTGGTCCGCGCGCCGATCCGCGTGTGCAAGGCCAAGACTGTGGACCTGATCGTGCCGGCCGAGGCGGAGATCGTCGTCGAGGGCTTTATCGACACCGAATGGCTGGAGCCGGAAGGTAGCTTCGGCGAATCCCACGGCTATATGAATTTAAAGGAGTACAACGCCTTCATGGACGTGACGGCGATCACGCGCCGCAAGGACGCCGTGCTCGTGTCCATCATCAGCCAGGTGACGCCGAGCGAGAGCAGCCTCATCAAGCGCGTCGCCTACGAGCCGGCCTTCCTGCATCACCTCCGTCACCATCTGAACATCAGCGGCGTGAAGCGCGTTTTCATGCATGAACCGCTGACCAATCTGCGCAAGCTGATCGTGATCCAGCTCAGCTCCGATACGCTGGAAGCGGAGGTGTGGCGCGCGCTCTATGGCGCGTCGTCCTACTCGTCGGCGGTCGGCAAGATGGTGATTGCGGTCAACGAGGACATCGAGCCCGAAAACCTCGACATGCTGTTCTGGGCCATGTCCTACCGCATGCGTCCGCACCAGGACCTGCGTGTCCTCGATCATAAGGACATGGGTCACGGACCGCGTACCGGGCAGGATGACAATCACTACGAGGCGACGGACTCCGCGATGCTGATCAATGCCATGATCAAGCGGCCGTACCCGCCGATTTCGCTCCCCGCGAGAGAGTACATGGAAAAAGCCAAGGTGATCTGGGAGGAACTCGGCTTGCCGCCACTCAAGCCGGAGATGCCATGGTACGGTTATTCGCTCGGCCAGTGGCCCGAGGAATTTCAGCTCGAGGCGGACCGCGCGACGCGCAGCGAGTATTGGACGACGGGCGAAGTCATTAAGCAGCGGCGACGCAACGATAAGCGGCTGAACGACCCGTATCTGTCGCTGTGATGAGCTGAATCGATCTCATCGCCATCGGTAGGGTGGGCAAAGCGCGGACCAGTCCGCGCGTGCCCACGCGGAGCTCGATTCGATGGTGCGCACGCTTCGCGTTGCGCACCCTACGAGCTGGCAACTCAAGCCTTGCGGCAGGTCAGTCCGATGACTGCCGACATGCCGCCGTGCGAAGTGCCTTCGTGCATCTCGAGTTCTTCCTCGGTGAAGACTTTGTCGCGAAAATCCGGAAACGCCTCCTCGAGCAGGGCTCTCGTATAGAGGTTTTCGAGCTGCTTCGGGCCGCCGGTTCCATATTCCAACTGCTTCGGGGTGTAGCCCTGGATGATCAGCAGGCCGCCGGGCTTGAGCGCCTTGCGCATGCCGGCCCATTTCTGCGCGCGCTCGGCAGGCGTCGAGAACTGCGTGAAAATCTCGCATACCGCGTCGAATGCTGATTCCGGATAGGCCCAGCTGTGGACATCTGCCAATTCGAATGTGACGGAAACCCCTCGCTTCTTGGCCAAGGCGCGGGCTTTCGTCTGTGCCGTGGGCGAGAAATCGATCGACACCACGTCGAGGCCCTGCTCCGCGAGCCACACGCTGTTGCGGCCCTCGCCGTCGGCAACGGCAAGCGCTTTTCCGCGCGCCGGCAGGAGTGGGCGGCAAGCGGCAAGAAAATAGTTCGGCGCTTCGCCGAAGATGTACTCGGGCGCGCTATAGCGCGCCTCCCATCGTGCGAACTCGTCAGTCATCTTGCCTCTATCTCAAATTTCCATCTGGACTATTCGCGTTAGCACGGCGCGGGGCATTTTCGAATTTGCATCTTCATCAATTTATGCGTGTGACATCGCTCGTTTTGCGATAAGCTTGCCTTAGAGCCCGGCATACGACAATGGGCCGACATTGGGGAGGTTTGTATGACTGCTCAGCGGCGGGACTTCCTTTTATTGTTCGCGTTGCTGACGACGACGCCGGCGTTCGCGCAAACAGTAAAACCCACAACGGACGCGACAGGCGCGACGGCCGGCACTGCATCGATCCCGAATTTTGGCGGCGTATGGCGGCATATGTCGCTCCCCGGCTTTGAGCCATTGCCGACGGGACCGCGTCCGGTGACCAATCTCTCGCGGCAGGATGGCCACAGCAATTACGGCCAGCTGGTCGGCGATTACAAGAACCCGATCTTGAAGCCGTGGGCCGCGGACCAGGTGAAGAAGCTCGGCGATATTTCGCTGAGCGGTGCGAACTTCCCGAGCCCCGCCAACCAATGTTGGCCGGAACCGTTGCCCTACATCTACAAGAACTTCGGCATGCAGATGCTGCAGCAGAAGGACAAGGTCACGATTATCTATGACGAGGCGCAGGAGTTCCGTCAGGTGCGCCTCGACCAGCAGCACCCGGCGCAAGTGACGCCGTCATGGCACGGTGATTCCATCGGCCGCTACGAGGGCGACACGCTGGTGATCGACACGGTGGGCCAGAAGACCGACCGGCCCTTTGCCATGATCGATCTTTACGGCACGCCCTTCACCAGGACTCTCCACGTGGTGGAGCGCTATCGCCTGCTCGATTACGAGGATGCGAAAGAGGGACTAGACCGCGACAAGAAGGAAAATTTCCTGCCGCCCGGCAGCCTCAACTTCGACCCGAAGCGCAAATTCCTGCAGGTCCACTTCACTGTCGAGGACGAGGGCACGTTCACGACGCCGTGGTCGGCGACCATCACCTATCGGCCCGGCCGAGAGTTTCAGGAAATCGTCTGCGCGGAAAATATCCGCCAGTATTATTTCAACAAGGACGAGGATGTCCCGCGGGCGAACAAACCGGATTTTTAAGCGATCGCGGGAGCCCGGAGGGTCCCGCTGGCGGTGCGTCGCGGCGGCGGCTCGAATCATGTCGGCACCCAACCGATGCCGGATGCGCATTTGCGGCACGGGACCGATGCTTCCGCGCTTTGATCTACATCAAATACAAGACCATGGCGCTGTCCATCTTGAGAACCCTCAAGGAGGATTCCGATGCCAATGGAGACGATTGTTGTTGTTTGCCTGATCACGGCAGCTTTTGCCAGTTTTGCCGTCGTTCTTGAGTGGGCATCTCGCAAGACCCAAGAACTGTAGGCAGTTTTGTCGGTGCCACGGCACGTCATTCTGCCGCCCGCTGAGGCATGACGTCGACACGCGACACGGCTGCAGCTTCCGTCGCGCTCGTCCGGACGTCAAAGTCGCGCAGCCTCAGTCGACGTGTGCGAAGACGATACAGGAACGAGAAGGTCGGCCAGTTATTGGTGACTTTGCCCGATGCGGTTTTGTACCAGCTGGTGCATCCACCCAGCACAAGCACGGACTTCCGTAGGCGCTCGCGCAGCCCTTCGTTGAAGCGCTGTTGAACCTCGCGGCGCACTTCCATGCGCTGAATGCCGCTGCCAATGACGGCGGCGACGGCCTGCAGCACATAGTGGAACTGGCTCTCCAGCATGTAGACCACGGAAGTGTGGGCGAGATTGGTGTTTGGACCATACAGCAGAAACAAGTTTGGGAAGCCATTGACGCTGACGCCGAGATAAGCCTCCGCGCCATCCTTCCAAACCTCGTGCAGATCGCGGCCGCCGGTGCCGCGGATGCGCATCGGCGCAAGGAACTGGGTCGCCTTGAAGCCGGTCGCAAAGATCAGCGTATCCACCGCATGGCGACTGCCATCGCGGGTCTCGATCCCGTCGGGCGCAATTTTCGTGATCGGCGAAACGATGAGTTCCACGTTGTCGCGAGCGAGTGTCGCGAACCAGTCGCTGCTTTGGAGCCCGCGTTTGCAGCCGAGCGAATAGTCGGGGATGAGCTTTGCTCGCAACCGCTCGTCGGGAATTTTGGCCTCCAGGCCGGTGCGAAACAGCCGCTGCGCCCGCCGGTTGAGGGGCACCAGATCGAAATTCAGAAACCTCGCCTCGTTGCGGCAGTAAAGCATCGCGCGTTCAAGCCGCCGCAAGATGGGGAAGCGCTTGTAGCGCGCTTGTTCGACCGGGTCATAGATCTTGTCAGGTTTCGGTCGCACGTAAGCCGGTGAGCGCTGAAAGACACACAGCTTCGCGACGCTGTCGGCAATGGCTGGCACGATCTGAATCGCCGACGCGCCGGTGCCGATCACAGCCACCGACTTGCCCCTCAGGTCGTGATCATGGTTCCGCAACCCTCAAGGCTTCATCATTCTGGCCAGCAGCCACCAACTCTTCGATGAGCTTCTCTTCATCCGAAGCGATATCATCCTGCCGGTCAGTATTGCTGGGTTCGGCTTCCGCGATCTTTTGGCGCAGGCTGACCGCTTGCCGGTAAGCTGCAATTGCATCGGGGTGATTGCCGTCGGCCGCCAGCGCCTTGGCGAGGCGCTCGTCAACGTAAGCAAGGGCCATCTGTCGGTCGACATTGCCGGGCTCGGCCACAACCAACGCTTGGCGGATCGCGATAAACTCGCGGTAGGCTGATAAACTCGGGTCGATTGCCGATCGCGGAGAGCACATCGCCTAGACGCCTCAGATCAAAGGCTACGTCCTCTTGCCTCGAAGCATTGGAGACAAATATGCAGGATCGCTTCTTAAAATCGAAGGAAGCGGCCGAGTTTCTTGGACTAGGCGCATCAACACTGGCAAAGCTGCGAGTGTTCGGTGGCCACCCGGTGTTTCGGACTTTCGGCGGCGACCGCTACTCGCGGATCAGCGCTGACGAATCAACGCTCAGCGGTCGACTTGACAAGGAAGCGCGCAGTGAGCGCTTGCTCGTCAAGGCGGAGCGTAGGTCGACAATCGCCGCGCGTCATTGGTGCGCGTATCCGCGCGGAAATCATTGCCCTCGACGGCCGCCGACGCGCTGCGACCCGGACACGGGATGAGCATCACAATGATGTTCACCGCGGCGCTCCAGTATGCAGCGATGGGATGGCCAGTCGTTGCCTGCAATCCGCGCACCAAAGCGCCACTCGCCAAGGGCGATTCAGGCCGCTGCTCAGGCGGTAGCATGCGAACGCATAATCGAGAAGCGCGCCGGTTTCTTCGTCGACGACGACCGTTCCCCCTGCCATTGCGACCGCGTTGATTCGCGACAATTCACTGTCAGGCCGATACCGTGAGAAGCGCGCCTCGATCCGCGAGATTTCGTTGATCGCGGCCGTCGCGGCTCGACGGGCGATAGTCTCGTCCGCCGCGCAGAATCGCAGTGTGCAATCCGAGCCGAGCGCGAAAAATTGTTGGGTGTCTTCCATTGTCTCGAATTGGTGAACAGCGATAGAGCCAATAAGGCTTACGTACAACAGTACCTGCCGACCTGAACGAGACCCATTTAGGGTTCTGATCAGATCGACTTTGCGCCTGGGGCTCTCGATATTACTGGACCGAACACAATTGATTTTTCTCAAAGCTACTGCCAACCGCGCGTGATGTCCCTTCTTTGGGGCCACAGTCGTCAGGTTCTTGTCAGGATTGGGCGACACACTGGGAACGCTGTTCGCTCAAACCGGGCGAAGTCCTGGTTGGATCAGGCTGGTCATGCGCATCCTGCTTATCGAGGACCATCAGCGTCTGGCTGACACGATCATCGAAGGGCTGGCGGGCTTCGGCGTCGATCATTTCTCGACCGCTGAGGACGAAGTCGCGGCCGCGAAGACCATTGGCTATGACGCGCTGATTTTAGATCTCGGGCTTCCGGATCGCGATGAACTCGAGGTAGTCGAGGAATTGAGGGCATCCGGTAGCTCTATGCCGATCCTTGTATTGACCGCTCGTGTCGGCGTCGAGGATCGGGTGAGCGGATTGGACAAAGGCGCCGATGATTACTTATCGAAGCCGTTCGCGATGACGGAGCTTGCGGCCCGGCTGCGCGCATTGCTCCGACGTCCGCATGGTCCCCTTGGGGCCATGATCAATATCGCCAACCTATCGCTCGACACGGCAGTGCGTCAGGTTAAGATCGACGGGCGGGTCGTCGCCATATCCCCGCGAGAACTCGATGCTCTCGAATTGCTTATGCGTCGGGCTGATCAGGTCGTGCCGAAACGACTGTTGGAAGACGCAATCTATGGTTTGAGCGGAAACGTAACAACGAACACGATCGAAGCCGTCGTGTCGCGTCTTCGGCGCAGACTTGAAAGCTTGAGCGCGCGAGTGACGATCCACACTTTGCGCGGAATTGGCTATCTGCTGACGGAATAGATCGATGTCTTTGTCATCGCGCATCATTGTCAGGCTATCAATCACTAGCGTGATCGCTACCGCCGTGGCCTACGGTTGGCTCTATGTCAAGCAGGCCCGCGTCGAGACCTATCTACGCCAGCGCACGCTTACACGTCAGGCCCAGGAAATCTCCCAGTTTCTGGCGACGAAGGATAATGGCGAAGTCGAACTGAAGCTTCCTGCCGATCTTCATAAATCCTACAACAGCCCAAACAGCCGCTATCGCTACGTCGTTCGCGACGAAGTAGGCCGCATCGTTGCAACATCAGGGCGTCGGGTCGGTGCCCTGTCCTCGCCTGTGTCAGACGCAGATCATTCTGGTGGGCCAAAAATGGATGTCGCGGTGGTTCTCACAGTCCTTCCCACCAGTACGGGCGCGCATACCTTTATGACCGCGGTCGAGCAAACAAGGTCGCGGGCGACGTCCTTGAATGCTGCGGTATTCAATGAATTTGTGACCGATGGAGGCTGGCTCGGAATTCCCTTCGTGTTCGCAATTCTCTGCATCAGTGCCTACACCGTAAGAAAATCGCTCGCGCCGCTCGACCAGCTTTCCGCGCGGGCCAAGACCATTGATCCTGGCAACTCCACTGTTCGCCTGCCTGACACGGACGTTCCAAAAGAGATCAGACCGCTGGTGCAGGCCGTCAACAGCGCCCTCGACAAACTCGACGAGGCGCTCGGCAAGCAACGCGAGTTTACAGCGAATGCGGCGCACCAGCTCAGAACGCCTCTGACAGTCCTGACCGTAAACATCGACTTGATGTCGGACAAAGCGATTGCCGCGAAGCTGCGGCCGGACGTGGATCTGATAACTCGTATCGTCACTCAGTTGCTGACGGTCGCGCGGCTCGAATCGCTGAGCATCCGGCTGGATCAAAAGGTCGATTTGTGTTCATGCGCTCAGGCGGCGGCACAGAATCTCTGGACCAGTTGCAATTTCCACTGGAAAATCGTTGGAGGTCGAAGAACCGGATAGCCCAATGTTTGTTTCTGGAAGTCGTTCGGTCATTATGGCTGCGATCCGGAATCTGATCGAGAATGCGTTGCATCACAGCCCGATCGGCGGAACGGTTAGGGTTCGGGTCACGGCCGATCATTCGATTGAAGTGTTGGATTCTGGCCCTGGCGTACCAACGGATTTGCGCGACAAGATCTTCGAGCGCTTCTGGCAGGGCGAACGCAGTCAAAGAGGCGCAGGCCTCGGCCTCGCCATCGTCCGCCAGATCATGCTTGCGCTCGGTGGCTCTGTATCCGTCGCCAACTCGCCAAGCGGAGGAGCAATCTTCGCCTTGCAGTTTTCTGAGTACGAGGATCAAGGCAGCCACATTAGGGCAGCATGATTATACCCTGCACGCGAATTAGGCGTGAAGTTGCCATGAAACGGCCATGATGCGTCGCAGAAACCCTTGAACCGCCCCTAGGTCGTCAGGCACCCGTCAGCCACGTGATCCATAAAGAGGCTCAGGCGATGGGGGAACATCACCGTGAGTTTCAGGATCGTTGGGGGATCGGCGCCACTGCGTGGGCCGGTCGAGAATGCCATCCGCGCGAGCTACTGGAAGCACTTCAAGGCGCGACTCAGCGCGTTTCCGCCGACGCTTGCGGCCAGCATCAATTCAACCGGAGCTGTTGAGGCGGCGGCGGGCTTTCGTTTTTCCGACCAAAGCTTCTTTTCAGAATGTTACCTCGACATCCCAGTCGAAGGAGCTCTGCGTCACCGGCTGGGCCACGTGGTCGACCGCGGGCGCATCGTAGAAATCTGCAATCTCATCGCAAAGCAGCCGGGTTGTCTGCTGCAGTTTGTGGTTGATCTGATTGAATTTATCGAATTAGCCGATGCCGATTGGGCGGTGTTCACGGCGACACGGCCGCTGCGGACGATCCTTGAACGCCGCGGTCTGAAAATGAGCGAGTTGGCGCGCGCCGACCGCACCCGCATCGCACAGGCGCCGGATTGGGGCTGCTACTACGAGCACGACCCGCGAGTCATGGTTGTACATCGCGGCGCCGCTTTGGGAAATCGTCGGCGCACCGCGAGCGAAGCGGTCAGGGCTTGCGCTCATGCGTGAGTTCTTCGCCGAGCTTCTGGGTCGCGCAGCGACTGCCGGCGAGCAGCCGGCGCTTGTCTCGGCGTCTGGTTCCCTCACCTACGACACGTTGCTGCAGCGGGTCCGTGCAGGGGCCGGATGGGCAACATGCCTACCGGAAAGGATCGGATTGTTGTTCGCCAATCCGGCCGAGTACGCTGTGGCGGATCTCGCGCTTACCTTCGCCGGGAAAGAGCTGGTGCCGTTGCCGGCCTTCTTTTCTGATGGACAGCTCAAATCCATCCTCCAGTCGGCCCAGCTTTCTCTTGCAGTCACTGACGCAGCCTGCCGCGAGCGTGCGAGGACGCTGGGACTTGCGGTTACCGAATTGGGCGCGGTGTCATCAACCGCCGCCACGCCCGCTGTCAATTCGCGACGGATTATTTTCACCTCGGGCACGACCGCCGAACCAAAAGGCGTACGGCTCGCCTCGCGCCAAATGCTCGCAAGTGTTCGCGCGTTGGCTCAAGCTACCAACCCGACGGCGCAGGATCGTTACCTCTCAATTCTTCCGACCGCCCTGTTGCTCGAGCAAATCGCAGGCCTTTACCTGCCACTGCTGTCGGGGGCCAATATCCACTTCCCTTCGCCCGACGGCGAGCGAGGAGCTTCGATCGCCACCCGAGTCGAGGCCGTCAAACCGACGGCAACCATCCTCGTTCCGGAGCTTCTGCAGGCTTGGACCCATGAACTGGAAATTCTTGACCGCACGGCGCCCACCTCGCTGCGCTTTGTAGCGGTCGGCGGCGCTCCGGTACCGACGGTCTTGATCACCAGAGCGCGGCACCGCGGTATTCCGGCTTACGAGGGCTACGGTCTGACGGAATGCTGTTCCGTCGTTTCGGTCAATCGCCCCGGTGACCAGGATATCGGTACGGCTGGCGCACCCCTGACGGGTCTCGACGTATCCATTCGCGATGGAGAAGTCGTCGTCGCCGGTCCGACGACCATGACCGGATACCTCGATAGCGCGCCCCTAACCGGACCTTGGGCCACGGGCGATCTCGGCGCTTTCGACGCGAACGGGCGGCTCATCATAAAAGGCCGCAAGGACAATCTCATCGTGACCGGGGCAGGCCGAAATATTAGCCCGGAATGGATCGAAGATTTGATCGCAGCCGACGAAAGCGTTCTGCGCTGCATCATCGTCGAAAATGAAGGCGACCTGATCGCCGTCGTCATTCCCGCGCACGGTTCAATAGACGCTATGCGCGGCCAAGTCGGGCGAGTTCTCACCAACGCCTGTCGGTCCGCACCGGACTACGCCAAGCCCCGTCAGTATATGACGCTGCGCGAAACGGACCTGCATCAGCTTGGACTGTTGACGCCCAACGGCCGGCCGCGGCGCGCCAAAATCCGTTCGCTTGTCAAAGCGCAGCGCCGCACGTTGGCGGTCGCGTGTGAATAGGATCGCCATGTCTCGGTTTGGCCAGTTGCTCGCAGCGACAGCGGATGCTCGACAGCAGTTCATCGAGATCCCGCTCATTCAGGACACGATGCGAGAAGGCGCGCCAAAGGCCCTCTATCTCGATTTTCTTGGCCAAGCCTATCATCACGTCAAACATACGGTGCCACTTCTCGCGCTTGCCCTCGCACGCTGCGGTCCTGATGATCCATCGTATCAAAATGCGCTCATCGAATACATCGTCGAAGAACGCGGGCACGAGGAATGGATCCTCGACGACATCTACGCCCTCGGCGGCAATTCCGAGCAGGTCCGCACCGCGACGCCGCGATCGCCGTGCCGCCTGATGGTCGGTCACGCCTATTACTTGATCGATCATGTCTCGCCGTTCGCCATGCTGGGAATGGTTCACGTCCTGGAGGGAATGTCAGTCGCGCTGGCTGACAAGGCGGTCGCTGCGCTTCAAAGGCGCCTGCAGACCGATACGGCCGCAGGCTTCAAATACCTGACGACCCACGGCGGCCTCGACGTGCAACACACGAAGCTATTCGAAAGCCTGATCGCCGGGCTTCTTCCCAGCCGATTACCAATCATCATCGATGCCGCCCGCGATTTCTACCGGCTGTACGGCGATATCTTTCGTGACATCGATGCGCGGCGCGACGACGCATCCATTGCCGACGAGCCGAACGTACACGAAAGGACGCACTGACCGTCGAAAATGGCAAACTCATTCAAAAATACCAAGGTCGTAATGACCGGCGGTTCGGGCGGTATTGGGAGCTACGTAGTTTCCCAACTCCTCGACGAGGGCGCCGCAGTGCTGATTCTCTCGCGACGAAGCAATGTTCCAGCACAGGCCGTCCACGTTAGCGCTGACCTCTCAACAATCGACGGGATCGCTCATGCACAAGGAGTGATCGCGAGAGAGAAGCCCGATATTCTCGTCAATCTAGCGGGTGCTCCTTGTTTCGGCCTGTTCGAAGATCAATCGATCCAGGAGCTTCACAAAAACTACCTAATCAATCTCGTTGCGCCGGTATCGCTTTGCCAGGCCTCTCTCCCTGCGATGAAAGCACGTGGCAGCGGCCACATTGTCAATGTCGGTTCGATCATGGATCGATTCCGGTCGCTATTTTGCAAGCTACTCGAGCGCCAAGTCCGGACTACGCGCATTCAGCGAGGCGTTGCGCCGGGAACTGGCGGGCAGCGAAATCGCGGTGACGCACGTGTCTCCTCGTGCGGTCAAAACTCCGTTTTTGACGCCTGAGATCGAGAAGTACATCGAACTCACCAAGATGAACGTCGATGACGCCGAACCTGTCGCTGCGGCGATTGTTGATGCCATCAAGCGGAAGCGCAAGGAGCTGTTTATCGGATTTCCCGGAGTCCATGTTTGTCCGACTAAACGCGCTAGCGCCGCGATTAATCGATCACGCGGTTGCAAAGAATGACCAAAGAGCACGAGCGGCCTTGCCCGCGCGCAAATCTCAGGGGAGCACCTCATGCCTGCAGCATTAAAGTGTGGACTGATAGTCCTTGCGACCGTTCTGAGCTTCGCGGCTTCTGCCGATCTTTTTGCAGCAAGCTCGCCGGCTATGAAGGCCGATATCCTGCGCTTGTCTCGCGAATGGGAGCACATCAAGTTCGAGGTCGAGGGCCTCGATGTGCAGGAGAAGGAAATGGCCAAGCTGGCTGACCAAGCCTCCGCAATGGCCAAAAAATATCAAAATGCTCCCGAGGTTGCCATCTGGGTCGGGATCATTATGAGCGAACAGGCCTCTATGGCGAATGAGAACAGCAGCCCCTTCAAGGCGCTGCGGCTCGCAAGCGCCGCTCGTGATATTCTTGAAGAAATCGAAAAGATTGATCCGGCGGCAGACGACGCAGGGGCTCCAACCAGCCTCGGTGTGCTTTATTACCGGGTGCCTGGGTTTCCGTTAGGATTTGGCGACAAGGCAAAGGCCAGAAAATATCTGCAGGAAGCGGTAAAAAACTCGCCGAATGGGCTGGATGCAAATTATTTCTACGGCGATTTTTTGTTTCAACAGGGCGAATACGTCGAAGCCGGCCAGGTTCTCCGGCGCGCATTGACGCTGCCGGCACATCCCGACCGTCCGATTTGGGATAAGTCCCGTCGGCTGGTCATCCAAGAACTGCTGGCAAAGATACAAAAGCAGGCGGGCCGTTGACTTAGCTAGTTTAAGCAAGAGCAGTCGCAAAATTGTAACGCGGGCCATCGGTAACAGGTGGCTCACTTGGGGGCTTCCATGCTGCAAGCTGTCCGAAGCGAATCCGGCACGAGTTATTACGAGCAATATGTCAATCCACAGTGGGTGAGGCTGTTGGACGTGCTGCAAATGAACGTGGAGTACATTCGCTGCCGCGGGGCCGAATTGCACACGTCGGACGGGCGCATTATTTTGGATTTCAATTCCGGATATTGCGTTCACAACGTCGGACATAACCATCCGAAGATAATCGCCGCGCTCAAGAGGGAACTCGATTGCGAGGGACCGGCCATGCTGCAAAGCCACGTGGCCGATCTCGCGGGAGCGCTTGCCGCCCGCCTGTGCGACCTTGCTGGTGGCCGGGTCTCCAGGGCGTTCTTTGCGTGTTCCGGCAGTGAAGGCATCGAAGCAGCGATCAAGTTCGCGCGCGCACATACCAAAAGAACCGGAATAGTGTCTGCTGCCGGCGGCTTCCATGGACTTACATGCGGCGCGCTCTCCCTCATGTCCAACGCCTTTTGGAAGGAAGGCTTTGGTGATCTGCTGCCCCACACCGGCTTCGTGGAATTTGGTGACCTGGACGGCCTGGCGCGAATGCTATCCTCGGAGAGCTTCGCAGCCTTTATCGTGGAACCGATCCAAGGTGAGGCCGGCGTGCTTTTACCACCGGAACGCTATCTCTCCGCCGCGCAGGCCCTGTGCCGGAGATACGGCACATTGCTTGTGCTCGACGAGGTCCAAACGGGACTTTGGCGCACGGGTCATTTCTGCGCGACGCATCATTTTGGCGCTGAACCGGACATCATCGTCCTCGCCAAAGCGCTAAGCGGCGGCTTGGTTCCTTGCAGCGCCGTCCTCATGTCGGAGGAAATCTGCGATTCTGGTCTATGGATCGTTGAAGCGGGCGTTCGTCCACACGTCAACTTTCAGCGAGAACAGCCTCGCCATGAGGGCTGCACTCGCGACCCTGGACGTTCTCGAAGAAGAGCGACTGGGCGACGCGGCAACGGTAAAGGGTGAATATCTTCGCCAAGCCCTTAACGATCGGCTGTCGAAATACGAGATGGTGGGTGCAATTCGCGGCCTTGGACTGCTGAACGCGATAAATTTTGTAGCTCCACGATCCTTTAAGTTGCGCCTGGCTTTCGAGGCCTTCAGAAAAATTCATCCGGCCGTCTTCGGGCAGATGCTCGTGATGCGGATGTTTAATGACCATCAAATTCTAGCTCAGGTCTGCGGTAACGACCTGATGACCCTGAAAATATCTCCGCCGCTCATCGTTAGCGACGAGCAACTTGAACGGTTCATCGACGCTGTCGTGCAGACGGTCGATCTCATTCATACGTCGCCAAGCTTCTGGTCCGACGCACTCGGGATCGCGAAAAGGGTCATCGCATCGATTTAGCGAACCTCAAGATCGGTCATTGCGTCACCATCGGGGTCCAATCGCTTTTTTTGAAGCAGAAAGAGCCAAGAATGCATCAGCTCAGCCCTTCCCAGCACAGCTAGGCGAATACCGTGAGGATCGCAGCTGTCGCCAGTGCGATGCCTGAAAACCGCTTCGCTCAACAGGACATAACAGCCGCGTTGAAAGATTATTGGGGCGACAAGCTCCGCAGCCCGGAACTTCTCGAGCGATTTCATTCGCGCCTCGGGGTCGATCATCGCTATCTCGCGTATTCCTTCGATCAATATTCGCGGTTCGCTTCGTGGGGCGAGGCCGACGCAGCGTGGCTCGCCGCTGCGGAAGACTTGGGTTCGCGTGCGATTGATGAAGCACTCGGCCGGGCCCGCCTCGAACGCGAGGATTTGAACGCACTTTTCATCGTGTCCATAACGGGGATCGCCAGCCCGTCGCTCGACGCGAAATTAATCAATCGGATGAGGTTGAGGCCGGATATAAAGCGCACGCCGATCTTCGGAATCGGATGTGCCGGCGGTGCC
>CAWEAS010000026.1:0-9425 GCA_963807015.1 uncultured Alphaproteobacteria bacterium
CTAGAGCATCCTCACGTTGACTGGAATTGGGACGGGATTTCCCTGGCCGCGGTTCTGTGATTTATGGGCTTCCAGCTTTTGATGGCTGGGGAATTCGATGAGCTGGCGAAGGGGACAGTCTTATTCGCAGGATTTGCGCGAACGTGTGCTGGCTGCGGTCGACGCTGGCACGCCGGTTTACCAGGCCGCGCCGTTGTTTCGGGTCAGCGTGTCGTACATCTACAAAGCCTTGGGCCGGCGACGTGCCACCGGCGAGACCACTGCTCGGCCGCAACGGTGTCATCTGGCATGGAAACTTGAGCCGCATCATCAGGCGATCCGCGACCAGGTCTCATCGCAGCCCGATGCGACACTTGATGAATTGCGTGCCTGGGTGTTGACGAAGCACGGCATCTCGGTGAGCCAAGGCGGCATGTGGAATACGTTGCATCGGCTTGGGTTGACGCTCAAAAAAAGACGCATCACGCGGCCGAACAGGCGCGCCCCGACATTGCCGAAGCCCGCGCGACGTGGCGGCGAGAGCAGCCGGCTATGAATGCAGCCCGCCTCGTCTTCATCGACGAGACCTGGGCGACCACCAACATGACACGGCGCTACGGCAGAGCACGCCGCGGCGAGCGTGTCATCGCCAGCGTTCCCCACGGCCACTGGAAGACATCAACCTTCGTTGCCGCCCTGCGTCAGAACGAGATAACCGCTCCGCTGGTGATCGACGGCGCTATGGACGGCGCCGTCTTTCTTGCCTATGTCGAGCAATTCCTGGCTCCGACACTTGCACCGGGCGACGTCGTCGTCATGGACAACCTCGCCAGCCACAAAGTCGCCGGCGTCAAGGAAGCGATCGAAGCGAGTGGCGCCAGCCTAAGCTACCTGCCGCCCTACTCGCCTGACCTCAACCCAATCGAGAACGCCTTCGCCAAGCTCAAAACGCTCCTGCGGACTGCCGCGCCCCGCACCGTCGAGGCGCTTTGGACTACGATGGGCAAAAGCCTCTCTGCCTTCTCCGCAAACGAATGCTCAAATTATTTCGCCAATGCAGGATATCGCCAGTTACCGTGAATTTGCTCTAGGTGTGCCGATCTCCTTGCGTTCGGCTCTCATTCAAAATCTTAGCGGAGCGCGGTTAGGCCGGTGGCCAACCGATCGGATTCGCTTGCTGAACGAGTTTCGCCACCAACAGAATCCGCGGCTCCTCAAAGCGTGGCGCGACGATCTGCAACCCGATCGGCAGTCCGTGGCTGGTCAATCCGGCGGGGACGCTCGCGGCCGGCAAACTGACGAGGGTCACGAGGAAGGCGGGCGCGAGCCAATCGATGTAGCTTTCGAGTTTCCTGTTGCCGATCGCGTCGGGAAAGTTCTGCTCGATCGGGAATGGCTTCACTGGCGCGGCCGGCGTCAACAACAGCTCAAAGCGCTCGAACAGTTCGCGGAACCGATGAAACACTCTCAAACGCGCCTGCTCAGCCGCGGCGAGGTCGTGCGCGGTTACCTTGAGTCCTTGCTTGACGTTGCTCCTGAGGTTTTCGCCGAACGCCTCGATCTGCGCGAGATTTTCGAATTGCTGGCCGACCATCCAGGTGCCGCGCCACGTATGGTAAGGCGCTCGGCCATCGGAAGCGTCGAAGGCCACGACTTCGACCTGCGCGCCGGCATCGACAAGCCTCAGCGCGGCTGTGCGGCAGATCGCTTCGACCTCGCTATCCACCCCGATACCGGCGATATCGGGCGCGTAGGCAATGCGCAGCCCGCGCGCATTCGTGGCGCCTGCGACGACCGTGTGAGCGCTGTCCCACGGTGGCGCTACCGAGATGGGCGATAGCCGGCTGAAGCCCACCATGGCGTCCAACATCAGGGACGCATCCTCGGCGCTGCGCGCGAGCGGCCCGTGCACCTGACCAGGATCCCAGGCGAGCGGCATCGGGTGATTGGGAATGAGGCCCGGTGTCGGCCTGATACCGACGATGCCGCAGAACGCGGCCGGTACGCGGATAGAGGCGCCAAAGTCGGTGCCCTGGGCGAGCGGCACCATGCCGGTCGCGACCGCGGCCGCCGAGCCGCCCGAAGAGCCTGCGGGGGTGAGCGCCGGATTCCACGGATTGCGGGTCGCGCCAAATATCGCATTCACCGTCGCGGCGCCCGTCGCAAACTCCGGCGTATTGGTTTTGCCGAGCATGATACCGCCGGCGGCCCTGAGGCGTCGCACGACCTCCGCATCCTCGAGCGGCACATGATCGCGAAAGAGCGGTGAGCCGAACGTGGTGCGGATGCCGGCCGTTTGCGTGACATCCTTGACGGCGAATGGAAGCCCATGCAGCGGGCCGAGCGGCGCGCCTCGCATGACCGCCGCTTCGGCGGCATGCGCCTCCTCGCGGGCGCGCTCTTCCGCGAGTGTAACAACGGCATTGAGCCTCGGATTGAGCCGCGCAATTACCGCAAGGTGGAAGTCGAGCACGTCGACGGGACTCACTTTGCGCGCGCGGATCAACGCCGCGAGTTCGACCGCCGATAAGCGCGTCAGCGAATGGTCCGACATCGGCCAAGCATAATCTGCGGCGCCGTCCCCGCACCAGGGCACCAATGTGCGTGAGCGCGTCGCGCACACTTTGCGGCGAAGCGATGACTGTCGGCACGAAAGCGCGGCTGCAGCGCTGACGCAACGCCTATGTGATGCGAGCGAACGACTTGTCGGCGCGCGAAAATCTTCACGAAATGCATCGCGTGCGACGCGCCGTCAAAACACCAAGCCGCACTCAGAATTGGGTCACATTCGCCATCGAGTTTAGACGCGGGTGAGAAATGGGGGGTGGGGATGCGTAATGCGTAACGTCAGCTCGGCGATTCGGGTGCTTTCCGTGACAATCTGCCTCTTCCTCGCGACTTCGCTGCAACTGGCGGGAGCGCAGAGCGCGTCTCGCCAATCGGCGGCGTCGCGCCAGGCCGCGGCGACGGCGGTATCGAGCTACGAAGAGAAAAAGCGCGAGACCAACGACATCGCCGTCACCATCGTCGTCTCGGGGCTGTCGTGCACATGCGCGCGATTCGCCGAGGACATTCGCAACGTCGTGAACGATCTGCGGCCCGACGGCATCCGCGTGCTGCCGATGCTAGGGGTCGGGGGCCTGCAGAACCTCAATGACGTGCTGTTCCTCAAGAATGCCGACATGGGCGTCGTCGACGAGGACAACCTGCGGCTTCTCAAGAAACGCGATCCGGCGCTTTACGCGAACATCGAGCAGCGCGTGCAGTACATCACCAAGCTCTACAATTCCGAATTTCAGGTGATTGCGCGCAACAACATCAGAACGTACGAGGATTTGCGCGGCAAGAAGGTGAACTTCAACCTCAAGGACAGCCAGACCGAGGTAACCGCAGACATCGTGTTCAACACGCTCAAGCTCGACGTCGAGCGCGCCTACTACGACAACGATGTCGCCCTCAAGAAGCTCATCGATGGCGATCTTGCCGCCATGATCATCCTCACCGGCGCGCCCCAGGCTGCGCTTGCCAAGCTTCGGAAGGAAGACGGCGTGCACTTCCTCGCCTTCGACGAGCGCACGGTCTCCGGTCCGGCGGCGCAACAGATCCTGTCCGACTATATCCCGGCGGAACTTACCCATGAGCAATATCCGGCGCTGATACCTCAAGGGGCGACGGTGCCGACCTTCGCCAACCGCGCCTTGCTGGTGGCTTACGGCTGGCAGGAGAACTCAGCGCGCTACAACAGGATTGCGAAATTCGTGCGCGAGTTCTTCGGCAAGATCGACCGCTTCCACGACGGCGCGCGCCATCCCAAGTGGAACGAGATCAACATCGCTGCCGATATTCCGGGATGGACGCGCTTCAAGCCCGCCGCGGACTGGCTCGCCAGCCAGCGCGTCGCGATGGCTCGCCCGAAAGGCACGTCCGACGGCGGCGTCGACCTCAAGGTCGCATTCGACCAGTTCGTCGACCAATACGCGGCGAGCAAGGGCTTGCACACCATTTCAGCGAGCGAGCAGGAACTCCTGTTCGTGAAATTTCGGACCTACCTCCAGACTCAGGGGAGCACAGCGCGCGCTCACTGATGCGGCGTACCGCGTCGTCGCCGGGCTCGTCCCGGCGATCTCGATAGAATGGGCACCAGCTTGCGCTCTTGCCACTCCACGCGTCAGTGCTCTGTTCATCGAGGTGGCCGGGCTTGTCGAACCGACAAGCCCGGCCATGATGTATGCGGGGTGCCTCCGCCAATTTGAATTGCAACCTTCAATGCGTCTTGCCGCAGGAGCAGCGGCCGGGCGGCGGGAAATCGCGACGCAGCGCGTGCATGGCGGCATCGTCGGCTAATCCGCTGCAGAAGTTCGCGATCAGCGGGTCGATCCGCTCCGCAAAACATCGCGCATTGGCATTAAGCCCGACAAGGCGCTCCATCGCCTGCTGTGCCTGATGAGCGAGCGCATGGCGATCGACGCCGATCGCGCGCCCGTCCGAGACCACGAGCTTGCCGCCGATCAGCACCTTGTCGACAGCGGTCGCGTCCTCGGTTGCCACGATCTGGTTCGTGGCATCGTTGAGCGGCATGTAGTTGACGTTGTCGAGGTCGAGGAGGACGAGGTCGGCCTTATAGCCCTTGGCAATGCGGCCAATGAGGTCCTGCATGCCGAGGACCCGCGCCGAGCCTTCGGTCGCCATGCCGAACACTTCCCGCGTCGAGACCCATTCATCGGCCGGCAGGCCGCGGATGCGCGACACGTAGGCCGCAAAGCGCATGGCCTCGAACATATTCTGGTTGTCCGACGACGCCGACCCGTCGGTGCCGATGCCGACGGTGATGCCGTGGCGGACATAGTCGCGCACTGCGGCGATGCCGGACCCGAGCCGCAGGTTAGCGCCGGCATTGTGGGACACCTGGGCGCCCTTGCTGCCAAGGAGCGCCATGTCCTTTTCGTTGAGCCACACAGCGTGGGCCGCCGAGAACCACGGGCCGACGATGCCGCAGGCATCCATGGTCTCGGTCATCGACAGCCCGGTGAACTGGAACGAGGACGCCGACTGGTATTTCGACTCGCTCACGTGGGTCTGCATGGCGAGGCCGTGCTCGCGCGCGATGTCGCGGCAGCCGATCATGAAGTCGCGGGTGCAGTGCTGCGGTATCGTGGGGGCGATGGCGAGCCGCAGTTGGTCGGCGGGATGCGACCACGTCTTTGCGAGATGCCGCAACGCGTCGAGGTTTTTGTCGGTGCTGCCCATGCGCAGTCCGCCCGCCCATGCGCGCGAATCTTCGGGCAGGGCGTCGAGGAGGCCGGGGATCGTTTGATAGAAGGTGAGGTCGGCGACCATCGGCGCGATCACCGCGCGCATTCCGACGGTGGCATAGGCGCTGGCCACTGCCTCCATGCCGTCGACGGTTGGCGCGGGAAACTCGAACATCAGGTCATAGCAGGCAGTGGTACCCTTCTCGACCAATTCGACGGCGTTGATGAGGGCGGAGAGGCGCTTGTCGTCGGTCGTACGGGACCCGCCGATCCAGACTGCGGCATTGAGGAGCTGCCCCAGCCCCATCAGGTCTCCGACGCCTTTGGAGAGTCCTCCGTGGCTGTGGGTATGTGCATTGATGAGGCCGGGAATGACGAGGCGGCGGCGTGCGTCCAATACCTCGGCGTTGGCGTTCGTCGCCGTGCCGGGCGCGACGATGTCGGCAATGATATCGCCATCGACCACGATGTCGCGCATTTCTCCTCGCGCGGCATCTGCCGTCACTACCAGTCCGCCCGAAATCACCTGCATTGCGTTTGTTCCTTTTCCCTCGTGCTTGCCGTGACCTGCGATCAGTGCGGCGCGCGAAGCCCAAGCCGCGCGAGGCGCGGCAGCACCTCGGCGGCAAAATACGGTACCTCGTCGAGATAATTCACGAATGACAGCGCAATCCCGCGGATGCCGGCTTCGCTGATCGCCGCCAGCTCCTGCGCCACGCGGTCGGGTGAGCCGACAAACGGGTAGCCGCCGATGGCGTTCCCGGCGAAGTAGCGCCGGCGCGCTTCATACTCCTCGGCCGAATGGTTCTCGCGCGTGATGTTGCGCAATGTCATCATCGACTCGACGGCGCCCCAGTCGGCGTTGTCGATGATGGCGTGGCGGTAATAGTCGTCCGCCTCCTGCTGGGTCGGCCGACAGATCACTTGGCCGACGGTATAGACCTCGATCTCGCGGCCGTAGCTTTTTGCCTCGTCCTTGATCTCGCGCACTTTCCTCGCATTGTCGGCGAGCGAGGTGCGCGAACCTGCGGTCGCGGTGAAGAACGCCTCACAGTTGCGCAACGCAAAGGCACGGCCGATTGCTGACGATCCGGCGTTCATGATGATCGGCCGGGTATCGCCAAAGGGCTTCGGATAGGCACGCACGCCCTTGAGGTGGAGGAACGTGCCATCGAAATCGAAGTCGCCGTCCTCGGACCACGCGCGCTTGACGGCATCGAGCCATTCCTGGGCGAAGTCGTAGCGGGCATCATGGTCGCGCTGCGCGACGCCGAACATTTCGAACTCGCCCTCGTTCCAGCCGACGACAAGATTGAGGCCGAGCCGGCCGCTGCCGATATGATCGGCGGTGACAAGCTCCTTGGCGGCGATGAGCGGATTGAACAGCGGCGCGTGCACGGTGCCGAAGACGGTGATGCGCTCGGTCGAGGCGAGGAGGCCTGACGCCCAGGTGATGGTCTCGAGCGTTGCGCCGTGAAAATCGGTGTCGCCGCCGTAGCCCTTCCAGCGCGCGATCGGCAGCATGAAATCGATGCCCGCCGCATCGGCAATGCGCGCAAGTTTACGGCAGTCGGCCCAGCTTGCCGACCACCGCTCCGGCACCATGGTTGCCGAGCGTCCGGACGAGCAGTTCGCGCCGAACAGTCCGATCTGCAGCGCATTCGCGCCATACATGCGCATGCGCTCATGCATCGATGCGCCGCGGGCCTGCACTGAAATCCTCCATCATGTGGGGTGAGGCAGTGTTCCATCGCGCCCACCCGCCGTCAACGCGGGGACGCGCGTAACGGTCAGCAGGGGAGGGTGGGCAAAGCGAAGCGTGCCCACGTGCTTTCCGACGAGAAGCTCGTAAGAGCGGCATCCCTCCGCGTGGGCACGCGCGGATGCGTCCGCGCTTTGCCCATCCTACCGAGCCAATGGCCTTATGGCTTGTAAGGCCCGAGCTCCTTCAATGCCGCTTCGACGAAGGTCATGTCGATGACGGCGCCGAGGTCGAGCTTGCCGTTGATCAGCTTTTGGTCGGTGTAGAATGCGAGATCGTAGGCGAGGCTCTGCGCGTTCACTTTCCCGTCGGGATTGATACCGGTAGGCGTCACCGCCTTGTAGATGTCGCGCGCCTTGATGGGCGTGCTTTCCGAGAGAATGGCGATGACCTCGTCGGCATTCGGCCCGTCGAGGCGGCCGTCCTTGAGCGCGCCATTGTAAAAGCGGACCGCGCGGATATAGGCGCGCATGAAGCGGCGGGCGCCATCGGGATGGCGGACGGCAAAATCCTCCGCGTAGAGCAGCACCGCGATCTGATGGTAGGGCAGAATTTCGTCGTCAGAGCGAACAACGACGGCGTCGTCGTTCTTCACCGTGATCGCTGCCGCAGGCTCGACCGAGGCCGACGCATCGACCGACTTGTTCTTGAGCGCGGCGACATGATCGGGCAGCGGCATGTCGATAGTCTGCACATCGGCATAGCGAAGCCCGATCGACTTGAGCAGCGTGTTGAGAGTCGAGGTGTTGCTGACGCCGGGGGCGTTCATCGCAAACCGCATGCCCTTGAGGTCCGGGAGATCGCGGTAACGTCCGCTTGCGACGAGGTCCTTGCGGACCAGAATTTTGGTCGCGCCGTAGCCCGGCGGCGAGGAGGCCTTGTCGGCCACGATCTTGATCTTGATGCCGCGGGCGACCGCGTTGTAGAGCCCGGCCGATGCCGAGCCGGCGCCGGCAGCGATGTGCCCCGCACCGAGCGGTGCCACCATGTCGGACGCGGAGCGGAAGCTCGTCACGGTAACGTCGAGCCTTTCGTCGCGAAAGAAGCCCTTGCGGTCGGCGATGAAGATCGGCGCATCGCTCATGGTGTTGGTGACGCCGACCGTAATCGGCTGCGCCGCGGCGAGCGATGCCGACACGGCGATGACCGTGAGCCCAACCGGGGCCGAGAGAGCCCGAAAAGTCTTGCTGTTCATCCGCTGCCTTCGTCCATGACGAAGAGTTGTACTCCGGAACGACGCGGTCTCGGAAGCCTACGGCTCAAGAAGGCTAAAGCCCAAGATAGACGCGCCGGATATCATCGTCGGCGGAAAGTTCCCGGGCAGCGCCTTCACGGCGATGCGGCCGTGCTCCAGCACGTAGACGCGCTCGGCGACGGCGAGTGCGGAGCGCGCGTCCTGTTCGACGAGCAGCACGGCGACCCCCGCCTGCTGGACGGCGCGGATCCCCTGGAATATCTCGACCTCGACGTCCGGTTCCGCTTTGTCGCCAAGCCCGACCTGTTCGGCGAGAGCGTGTGCCCGCTCGCGCGGCCGCCCCGAATGGCTCACGCGGGGTGCAAGGCAGGCCACTTCGATATTCTCGGCGACGCTCATGTCGACGAACGGCCTCGCGAGCTGGAAAGTGCGGGCGAGCCCGCGATTGACGATCCGGTGCGGTGCTAGTCCGGTAAGCGATTGGCCGTCGAACGTCACGCGACCATCGAGCGGGACCGCGGCAAGGACGCCACCGCCGGCGGCGGCGGCGATCCAATCGACGTTCGGAATCCTGATTTTCAGCCGCGTCGACGAGACTTGCGTCATCTCGCTCATGGGATCAGAAGGCCGCGCGCCGGCCGAGGAAGCCGGCGGGGCGCAGCACCAGCGTGATCAGCCCGGCCGCGACCGATACGATCTGCGACCACTCACGATGGCAAAAAGCCTCGACCAGGGGCAGCAGGCCCATGCTGGGAATGACGGTCTGGAACGGCGCGACCAGCACACCGGCCGCGACGGCAATGCCAGCCGATAAACCCATTACGATCGAATAGATGCGATCGGATGGGATGCCCATGTATTGCGATGTATTGCGCGGCTTCAGCGTCCTGAGAGACGGCAAGGATCGCGCTGCCGATCCGCGTGAATTGCAGGAAAAGCCATAGGCCGACGAGAATCACGATGGCGCCTGCAAGCGCCAGCAGGTGCTGACCGCTGATGTCGACCCCGAGGAAGTGGTAGGTCACGTCGACGATCGACGGCACGTTGCGCGCCTCCGAACCGAACACCAGCAGCAGGACCTGCTCGACCATGAGCGCGACCGCGAGCGTGATCAGCAGAACGGCCAGCATCGACTTGCGGAGCGGACGCACCAGCACTCGCTCGACCACTATGCCGAAGGCGGCCACCAGCAGGACGGCAGCGATCCTCCGTCGTGCCGAGTGATTACGCCCGGCAA
>CAWEAS010000027.1:0-5787 GCA_963807015.1 uncultured Alphaproteobacteria bacterium
TCCGCCGCATGACACCAGCGGTAACCTGTCGACGATCCATAGGGTGGGCAAAGCGAAGCGTGCCCACGCGCCCACGCTATCCGCACGCCGCCGTGGCACTATTCGCCAAACGCGCCCTGAATATTGCGCGCATCGCCGCCCCAATCCGCGGGGAGAATTCCTTGCGATACGTAGTGATGGAAGGAGCTATGTGGCCACTCGCACACCTGCGGCACGAGCCCATGTTTCACTGGGTTGAAATGGATGTAGTCCACGTGGCGTTCCAGATCGGTGTCGTCGCGGATGGCATGCTCCCAATAGCGCCGCTGCCTCAGCCCGCGTTCGCGTTTCGCCGCCTTGCTCGCCGTGCGGCTCGCCTGCTCGGACAATCCTCGCGTGAAACCTGCCTTCAAAACGCTCCAACGCGAGGCGTAGTCGGTATCACCCGCTGGCATCGCCCAAATTGCATGCAGATGGTCCGGCAAAATACAAACCGCGATCGTCTCGAAAGGATACCGCGTTTGGACCATTCGGTAGATCCGGCGCAGTCGATCGATGTGCGTTGCCAACAGATCGCTCGTTCGGTCAGCGAGCGTGACTGTGAAGAAGAACACACCGCCTTCGACTTTGGCACGGCGATATCGGGACATCGTGAGACACCGTTATCAGTAATTCGCGGCTCAGGCACTAAGCGGTGGGCACGCTTCGCTTTGCCCACCCTACGGGCTGGGGCCGCCGCATGACGATGAAGTCCGAAACGGCGTTGTCGGTATTCGCGCCGCTCGTGGTTGGCGTTGCGCTGCTGGCGTTCTGGGAGATTGCGTGCCGCGCGTTCGACGTGCCGATCTTTCTCCTGCCCAAACCGACCGACATCGCACGCTCGCTCGCCGCCAACTGGCCGACGCTCATGGGTGCCTTGGGTCGAACCCTGGGCGTGGCGCTGGAGGCATTTGCGGCCGCGATCGTGCTCGGGACATTGATCGCGTTCCTGTTCGTGCAAAGCCGCATCATCGAGAAGAGCCTTTTCCCCTATGCGGTGTTGCTCCAGGTCACCCCGATCGTCGCGATCGCGCCGCTGATCATCATCCTGGTCAAGGATACGCATTTCGCGCTCACCGTGTGCGCAACCGTGGTTGCGATCTTTCCCATCATTTCCAACACCACCATCGGCCTGCGCAGCGTCGATCCCGGCCTCATCAACCTGTTCCGCATGAACCGCGCCGGCCGCCTGCAGACGCTGGTGCGCCTGCGCATTCCGAGTGCGGCCCCCTACTTCTTCGGGGGGCTGCGCATCTCGAGCGGACTCTCCCTCATCGGGGCCGTGGTCGCGGAATTCGTCGCCGGCACCGGCGGCCGGAGTTCCGGGCTCGCTTACGAGATACTGCAGGCCGGGTTCCAGCTTGACATCCCGCTGATGTTCGCGGCCCTGTTGCTGATCACGCTCGCGGGAGTTGGGATGTTCGTCGCCATGGTCGGCCTGTCCCGCCTCGCGCTCGGGCACTGGCACGAAAGCGAAGTCGGAGCGGAAACGTGACCTCGATGTTGATCCGCGGCGCGGACGGGATTTTCACCGGCCTGCCGGGCGATGCCATGCGCGCGACCGGCGCGATCCGCATCACCGGTGGCCGCATTGCCGAAATCGGCGCGCTGTCGCCGGCTCCCGGCGAGCGCGTCATCGATGCAACCGGCTGCGTCATCTATCCGGGGCTTGTCTCGACGCATCATCACCTGTTCCAGAGCGTGCTGAAGGGTGTGCGCTCCGGCATCAACCTGCCGCTGATGGGTTGGCTGCGCTCGGTGCCGCACGGCTATTGGCGCAAGGTCGACGAGGAAGGGCTCTACATTGCGGCCCGCATCGGGCTTGTCGAGCTCCTGCTGTCCGGCACGACAACGGCGGCCGACCACCATTACGTCTTCTCCGACACCTATCGCTTTGATCCGGCGGACGTGATCTTCGAGGTGGCGCGCGATCTCGGGCTGCGTCTCGTCTTCTGCCGCGGCGGCGGCACTGTGGCCCGACCGGTCGACGGCCATGAAGCCGTGCCGATCCCGGTCGAGCCGCTCGACGACATGATCAAGTCGATCGCGGCCTGCGCCCAGCGCTTTCACGATCCGTCGCCCGACAGCATGCGCCGGGTCGCCTTCGCGCCGACGACGCCGCCGTGGTCGGTGAAGCCCGAAGAACTGAAGGTCATCGCCGCGGCCGCGCGCCGCCTCGGCCTCAAGCTGCACAGCCATCTCTCCGAGACCTACGATTACGTGCAGTTCTGCCTCGACACGTTCGGCAAGAAGCCGGTGCACTGGATCGCCGAACACGACTGGCTCGGACCCGACGTGTGGTTCGCTCATCTCGTCCACGTCGACGATGAGGAACTGGCGGTTCTGGTCGAGACCGGCACCGGGATGGCGCACTGTCCGCAATCCAACTGCCGGCTTGGCTCGGGGATCGCGCCGGCTGACAAGATGGCGCTGCGAGGCGGGCTCGTCTCACTCGCCGTCGACGGCGCGGCGTCGAACGAATCCGCCGACATGATCAGCGAGATGAACTCGGCGTGGCATACGCATCGCGCCGCGAAGGGCGCGAGCGCCACGACCGTCGAGGAAGTCGTGCGCTGGGCCACCGTCAACGGCGCCCGCGTACTCGGCTTTGACGACATCGGCGTGCTCGCGCCTGGCAAGCTCGCCGACATCGCGATCTTCAACCTGTCGAGCCCGCGCTACTTCGGCCTGCACGACCCGCTGATCGGACCGGTCGCCGGCGCCGGCGCCGCCGACCTCAGGCTGCTGATGGTCGGCGGCCGCATCGTCGTCGAGAACGGCACGATCCCGGGCGTCGACATCGAGAAGCTGCGCCGCGACGCCTCCGCCCTGATCAAGCGCATCGCCGCATAGCGGCACGCCTCCCGCCCCTTGAACCTGACGCTCCCCAGCTGTGACCCACACAGGGCAAGTCAGGCATTTCGAAGGGGATTGTCATGAGCCAGGTCCGCGCGCGGCGAACGAACGTGCTCATTGTCGGCGCCGGTCCGACCGGTCTTGCACTCGCATGCGATCTGCGGAGTCGGGGCATCGATGTGGCGATCATCGACAAGGCCGCGGCACCCGCAACGACCTCGCGCGCGCTCGGATTGCATCCGCGCGGCAGCGAAATCCTTGCACGCCTTGGTGCGCTCGGAGATCTGCCCGAAGAGGCCGTGCATGCCCTCGCGATCAATATCTGCGTTGGAGAGCGGCGGCTGACCCGCATCGAGGTGGGCGGTCGATCCGACGGCGTCACTCCTGGCCTTCTTGTGATCGGGCAGGCTGAGATCGAGGCGCGGTTGCGGGCGCGGCTGGCGACGCTCGGCTGCCAAACCACGTGGGGAACTGAACTCGTCGCCGTCGAGAACAGGGATACCGCGATCGACGCGACGCTACGATCGAAGGACGGTAAATCCCTTCTGAGCGCGGACTGGCTGGTAGGTTGTGACGGCGCCCACAGTGCGGTGCGCAAGCTCGCCGGAATCGCGTTTGACGGAGCGGCGTTCGCTGAACGGTTCATTTTGGCCGACGTGCGGCTCGACTGGCAGCACTCTGCAAACAAATCCGTCGTGTGGCTCCATCGCGACGGCGTGCTCGCGGCGATCCCGCTTCCCGGAAACATCTGGCGCATCATGGCCGAACTGCCGGCCGAACTCGACCTCAGGGTGGAGCAGAACGGTTCGCCCTCCGAGGAAGCAGCGCGTGACCTGCTTTACAGGTGCTTCAAGGAACGGCTCGGCGACACGACGACGCGCATCGGCGAAATGACCTGGAAATCCGTGTTCCGCTTTCATCGCCGTCTGGCTTCGACCTATCGGAGCGGGCGCACCCTTATCGCCGGCGATGCCGCCCACATTCACAGCCCGTTCGGCGGACAAGGAATGAACACGGGCCTCGGCGACGCCTACAATCTCGGCTGGAAGCTCGCGATGGTCGCACAAGGCCGGGCGGACGACCGGCTTCTCGACACCTATGAGGCGGAGCGGCGCCCCGTCGCGGCTGATGTCCTCGCCACGACAACGACGAACACGAACATGGTGCTGGGCAGCACGCTGACCAAAAGGCTGATACGCGACTTTGCGTTTCTGCCGGCCATGCGGATTCCGGCAGTACAGCGCAAGATGGCGGCCAAGGCCTCGCAGCTGAATGTCGGCTATGCCGGCGGGCCGCTCGCGACAACGACCGTGCTGTCTCGCCTCGGCCGCATTATGTCGTCGAAGCCGATCGCCGGCGACAGAGGCGCCAACGCAGTGTGCCTGACTCTCCCCGATGGGAAGCCGACTACACTCGCCGAGGAGATCTCTTCGGGCTGGGCGCTGCTCCTGTTCGGTGCCGACAGCGCGGCAGGGCGGGATTGCGCGGCCACGGCCCGCTCCCGACTGGGCAAAGACGTCCGCGTCATCCGTATCTTGCCGTGCGGCACGGCCATGCCCTCGCGCGACGCCGCGGGAGTCGACACTCCGCTGCAGGATGATCGCGGGTCGGTCGCCGCTACCTATCGCCCCGGGACTGCCGAAATCATTCTCCTGCGTCCCGACGGCCATCTGGCCTGGCGCGCGTCGCGGCCGAATGCGGCCGAGTTGCGCAAATGGCTCCGCAAGGCATTGGATCAAAACGACCGGCAGAACTCGGGCCGGCTGGACGACGTGCCGCTGGTGCTTACGGCCGAACTCAGCCCCCAGTAATTCAAGAGATGGTCGGTCGGTGGCCATCTTTTCTCAGGTACCCTCTAGAGCATCCTCACGTTGACTGGAATCGGGACGGGATTCCCCTGGCCGCGGTTCTGTGATTCATGGGCTTCCAGCTTTTGATGGCTGGGGGAATTCGATGAGCTGGCGAAGGGGACAGTCTTATTCGCAGGATTTGCGCGAACGTGTGCTGGCTGCGGTCGACGCTGGCACGCCGGTTTACCAGGCCGCGCCGTTGTTTCGGGTCAGCGTGTCGTACATCTACAAAGCCTTGGGCCGGCGACGTGCCACCGGCGAGACCACTGCTCGGCCGCAACGGTGTCATCTGGCATGGAAACTTGAGCCGCATCATCAGGCGATCCGCGACCAGGTCTCATCGCAGCCCGATGCGACACTTGATGAATTGCGTGCCTGGGTGTTGACGAAGCACGGCATCTCGGTGAGCCAAGGCGGCATGTGGAATACGTTGCATCGGCTTGGGTTGACGCTCAAAAAAAGACGCATCACGCGGCCGAACAGGCGCGCCCCGACATTGCCGAAGCCCGCGCGACGTGGCGGCGAGAGCAGCCGGCTATGAATGCAGCCCGCCTCGTCTTCATCGACGAGACCTGGGCGACCACCAACATGACACGGCGCTACGGCAGAGCACGCCGCGGCGAGCGTGTCATCGCCAGCGTTCCCCACGGCCACTGGAAGACATCAACCTTCGTTGCCGCCCTGCGTCAGAACGAGATAACCGCTCCGCTGGTGATCGACGGCGCTATGGACGGCGCCGTCTTTCTTGCCTATGTCGAGCAATTCCTGGCTCCGACACTTGCACCGGGCGACGTCGTCGTCATGGACAACCTCGCCAGCCACAAAGTCGCCGGCGTCAAGGAAGCGATCGAAGCGAGTGGCGCCAGCCTAAGCTACCTGCCGCCCTACTCGCCTGACCTCAACCCAATCGAGAACGCCTTCGCCAAGCTCAAAACGCTCCTGCGGACTGCCGCGCCCCGCACCGTCGAGGCGCTTTGGACTACGATGGGCAAAAGCCTCTCTGCCTTCTCCGCAAACGAATGCTCAAATTATTTCGCCAATGCAGGATATCGCCAGTTACCGT
>CAWEAS010000028.1:0-603581 GCA_963807015.1 uncultured Alphaproteobacteria bacterium
GGGCAACGCTCTATCCAGCTGAGCTACGGGCGCGGCACACGAGTCTTTACCCGAATGGCCCGCTCTGAGCAACCGCGCCTCGCAAACGATTGGAGCCCGACCCATGCCAAACCGTCCACTCACCGGCATTGGAGCATGCGTGTTCGATGCGTACGGCACGCTGTTTGATTTTGCGACCGCGGCGCGCGGATGCCGCGACGTGCTCGGCGACGATGTCGAGCGGGTGAGCGCACTGTGGCGCGACAAGCAGCTGCAATATACGTGGTTGCGCGCCGCGCAGGGGCGCCACGCCGATTTCTGGCAGGTGACGGGAGATGCGCTCGACTTCACGCTCGAAGCGCTTCGTCTCGCGCGTCCGGGACTGCGCGAACGCCTGATGCGGCTCTATCTTGCCCTTGCGCCGTTTCCGGAAGTTCCCGCCGTGCTGAGGACGCTGCGTGCCGCGGGAATGAAGACCGCGATCCTCTCGAACGGCACGCCGGCGATGCTTGATGCGATCGTCAGCGCGGCCGGGCTTGGTCCGCAGTTCGATGCGGTGCTGTCGGTCGAGGCCGTGGGCGCTTTCAAGCCCGATCGGCGGGTCTATCAGCTTGCCGTCGATCGGCTCGACTGCGCTGCGGACGCGATCGCGTTCCAGTCATCCAATGGCTGGGATGCCTATGCCGCGTCGGCGTTCGGCATGCGGGTCGTGTGGTGCAATCGCTACCGGGCGCCGCGGGAGCGCCTGCCCGGCGCCCCCGATTACGAGATCGCGACGCTCGCCGAACTGCCGCCGCTTTTCGGCTCGCCGGCTGTGGGCTGACGCACGCAAACACGGACGGCATTTACACCACTTGTCGCTCGTCCCGTTTCGCGAGCAATGCCTGCAACGTCTCGATGGTCGAACGATCGGCGCGGCCGTCGACGCTGGCGGGGCGAAAGTGGCGCTGGAACGCGGTGACCACCGTGGTCGTGTCGGCGTCGTAGATGCCGGTCTTCTCGATGCCGTAGCCGTAGTCCCGTAGCGCCGCCTGCAATTCCGTCACCTCCCGGCCCTTGGCTCCGGGGCCCAGCGGCGCGATGTCACTCGGCGGCAGCGTATCCACCCAGGCGCCGATGCCCGCTTCGGCAAGCCGCGCCCAGGGGAATTTCTCGCCGGGATCGCGCTTGCGCCACGGCGCGACATCGGAATGGGCAAGCACGCGTTCCGCGCGGATGCCGAGGCGCACCACGATGTCGCGACAGAGCTCGATCACCGCGGCGATCTGCGCGTCGGGAAAATCCGGATAGCCGAAGCTGTGGCCCGGATTGCCGATCTCGATACCGATAGAGCGCGAGTTGATGTCCGTCGTCCCTTCCCACGTTGATTCGCCGGCGTGCCACGCGCGCCGCGTCTCAGGGACGAGCTGGAGGATATCGCCGGTCTCATCGACCACGTAGTGGGACGAAACCCGCGCTGCCGGTTCGCGCAGGCGTTTGACCGCGTTCGCGGTCACCGTCATCCCGGTATAGTGGAGAAGCAGGATATCGACTTTAAGATTGTGTGCCCGTTCGCCGTGATTGGGCGAGGGCGTGACGCGGTTCACGAACCGGGAATCGGGCGCGAACTCCTCCATTGCCGCAGCGCCGCCCGTCCGCGCATTCCCTCAATGCACCGCGTATGCGGCGAGGAACGTCCGCACGGCAATCCGCACGACCTTGTTGATCTGCTCCGAAGTTGGAGTGCCGCGGAAATTGAACAGCACCGGCTTGAACAGCGTCGACTGGCAGGAGTCCATGAATTGGGCCGCCGCGATCTCGCAATCCTCGACCTTGAGTATGCCTGCTTCGTGCTGCGCGCGGATGTAGGCGGCGAGCGTCGCGATCCCGACCGCGGGGCCGGTCTCGTAGAATATCTTGCCCATCTCCGGCATGCGATCCGCAATCGCGATCACGGTGCGGAGCGCTGACGACTTTGCGTAGCTGCAGAGAAACTCGATGTAGGCAACGCCCAGCCGGGTCAGCACCGTCCCGACGTCATGATCCTCGTGGTCGAGGTTGAACAGGCTCTCGGCGTGCGCCGCGCATTCCATCTCGACGATCGCGGTGAAGAGCTGCTCTTTGTTGGTGAAGTAGACGTAGAGCGTGCCTTTCGACACGCCGGCGGCGCGGGCGATGTCGTTCATGCTGGCGGCATCGAAGCCGTTCGCGAGGAACACCATCCGAGCACCCTCAACGATCTGCCGGCGCTTGGCGCTGTCCGGGCTAGCCTGAAGGGCTTGGGCAACTTGAGCCTGAGCGTTCATCTGTTCGTTCCCCTCATCGCCGCGAAACGCAATTTTCCAAGTGATTTCAATTGGATCGTCGGATTATCCGAAAGATGAATGACCGAACGGTTCGGTCACTATTGACTCCGCTTGCGCGTTCCGTATATAGATTGACCGAACGGTTCGGTCAAGGACGTTCAAAGAAGCTTACCACGAATGGAGCAAGCAATGTATCGCGATGCAGATACGGCTTTTCCGCACCCCACGCTTTTAGAATCCGATGCCGGGCAATTGTTGGCGGAAGGGAGCGCTGGAGGTGCCCCCGTCATGTTTGCGCCATTTCCGATTCCGGTACAGCCGCATTCGGAAATGACGGCGGATGGAGTTGTCTCTCCGACGCGCCCTCACCGGCGCCGTCTTATGGCCGTTGGAGTGGCGCTTGCCTTCGTCCTTGCGGTCGGCGGCTGGTACGGTGATCGCTGGTGGACCACCGGCCGTTTCGTCATCTCGACCGATGACGCCTATGTCCGAGCCCACAACACGACGCTTGCGTCCAAAGTTGCGGGCTACGTGGTCAGCATCCCGGTCGAGGACAATGCGGAAATACGCGCCGGCGACGTAATCGCGACCATCGACGACGGCGACTATCGGATCGCGGTCGACGCCGCGCGTCGAAAAGTCGAAACGCAGAAGGCGACCATCGATCGCTTCTCGCGGCAGATCGTTGCCCAGCAAGCGAATGTCGAGCAGGCCAAGGCCCAGTTGGTCTCGGCGGAAGCTGCCTCCAAGCGCATGCAGGCCGAATACGATCGCCAGCAGGCGTTGGCGGCCCGCCAATACGCCAGCCGGCAGATTCTGGAACAAGCCGAGGCCAACCGCGACCAGGCGGTTGCCGCCGTTCAGAGTTCGCAGGCTGCGCTCGATGCGGCCGCGGCCAACGTCGCCGTGCTCAAAGCCCAGCAGGAGGAGGCGACGCATACGCTCGGCGAACTGCGAACCACGCTTGAAAAGGCCCAGCGCGACCTCTCGTTCACCGTGATCCGTGCGCCGGTCGATGGCGTGTTCGGCAACCGCGCGGTGCAGACCGGCGACTTCGTGCAAACCGGCCAGCGGATCGCGAGCCTCGTTCCGCTCGACGAGGTCTATATCGACGCCAACTTCAAGGAGACGCAGCTTGCCCGGCTGCGGCCCGGCCAGCGGGTGTCGATCGCCGTCGACGCACTGCCCGACCACAATCTCGAAGGCCGGGTGGCGAGTCTGTCGCCGGCGTCGGGCGCGGTGTTCTCTCTGCTGCCGCCCGATAATGCGACCGGCAACTTCACGAAGATCGTGCAGCGGCTGCCGGTGCGCATCGCGGTGCCGCCCGATGTTGCGACCAAGCGGCTGTTGCGCTCCGGCATGTCCGTCGTCGTCAGCGTGAATACGAAGGCCGAGGAGGTCGCGGATCGCGGGGCAACTCCAGCTCGTACGGCAAGGGTCGAGATCGCGCGCTAGCCGCCGCGTCTAAGTCGCCAGGTGGAGTGTCATCCATGGCCACCGCAGTTTCCGCCACGCTCCCGGTTCCCGTCGCTCGCGCCGCGCCGGCTGCCACGGTCGCTCCGCTCTCGGCGCGCCGGCTCTTCGCCTTCCTTGCCATGTGCTTCGGCATGTTCATGGCGTTCCTCGACATCCAGATCGTGTCGTCATCGCTCAACGAGATCCAGGCGGGCTTGTCGGCGTCTGCGGACGAAATCCCTTGGGTGCAGACGGCCTACCTGATCGCCGAGGTCGTCGCGATCCCGCTCTCCGGCTTCCTCTCGCGCGCGCTTGGCACCCGCATCCTGTTCGCGATTTCCGCCGGGGGGTTCACGCTCGCCAGCGTCATGTGCGGGATGAGTTCCTCGATCAGCAGCATGATCGTGTGGCGCGCGCTGCAGGGATTCATCGGCGGCGGCATGGTGCCGACGGTATTTGCCTCCGCCTATTTGATTTTCCCTGGTCCGCGCCAGAAGCTGGTCGCGCCGCTTATCGGCCTGATCGCCACGCTTGCGCCTACCATCGGACCGACGGTCGGCGGCTATTTGACCGACGCTTTGTCGTGGCACTGGCTGTTCTTCATCAATGTCGTCCCCGGCATCGTGGTCACGGCGGCATCGTTCATGCTGATCGATTTCGATCGGCCCGACTTGGGATTGCTGAAGAACTTCGACTGGTACGGCCTTATCTCGATGGCGGGCTTTCTCGGCGCCCTCGAATACGTGCTCGAGGAGGGGCCGCGCTGGGACTGGTTCGAAGACGAGACGATCCTGACCTTCGCGATCGTATCGGCGGTCTCGGCGATGTTTTTCTTCGCCCGCGCGCTGACGGCCCGTGCACCGATCGTCGATTTGGGCGCGTTCCTCAACCGCAATTTCTCGGTCGGCAGCCTGTTCTCGTTCGTGCTCGGGATCGGGCTCTATGGCCTGACCTACATCTATCCGGTCTATCTCGCGCAGGTGCGCGGCTACAACGCATTGATGATCGGCGAGACGATGTTCGTCTCCGGCGCAGTCATGTTCCTGTGCGCGCCCATCGCCGGTCAGCTCAGCGACCGCCTTGATCCGCGTCTTGTTCTGAGTTCCGGCTTCCTGTTCTTCGCGCTCGGCACCTGGCAGATGACCTACGTCACGCCCGACTGGGATTTCTGGGAGCTGCTGTGGCCGCAAGTGTTCCGCGGCATCGGGTTGATGTTTGCGATCGTGCCGGTGACGAATACGGCGCTCGGCACGCTGCCGCCGGAGCGCGTCAAGAACGCCTCCGGCTTATTCAACCTGATGCGCAATCTCGGCGGCGCGATCGGGCTTGCCGCGATCAACACCGTGTTCAACCACCGCATGGATCTCCACCTCGACCGCCTTCACGAGGCGATCAACGGCGCAAGCGTGCCGGCAGTCGAGACGCTCGGGAATCTCGCCGCACGTTTCCCCGGCTCGGACGCGGCAGACATGGCGCTCAAGCAGATGATGGCGATGGTGCGGTTGCAGGCGGCGGTCCTGAGTTATGCCGACCTGTTCCTGATGATGACCGTCCTGTTCGTTGCGCTCGCGGGCTTCGGCGTCCTGATGCGCCGGCCTCAAAAGATCGAAGGCGGCGGCGGTCACTGAGTCCCGCCCCTCGGCAACGTTTCTTTAAGTTTAACCGTTGTTAAGTGCAGGGAGCACGTCGGGGCGCCGAGCGGGCGGCGGAACGCATTGATGCTCCTGGGGGCCGATGGTATCCGAAATTAGTGCTGTCATTTCTACGGGTTCGGCCGCATCCGGCCGAACAGCGGCGGTTGCGTTCCGCTTTGCGCGCGCCGCGCGCCGCTTGCAATGGAGCCGCGCCATGACGGCGCCCGAGCCGCCGCGTTCGCAGTCGCCATCGCGGCACGTTCCAGTGCTGCTGCGCCCGGTGATCCAATACCTCGCCCCGCGTGACGGTGGCGTCTATGTCGACGGCACTTACGGGGCCGGCGGTTATTCAGCGGCGCTCCTCGCGGCCGCGGACACCCGCGTCATCGGCATCGATCGTGACCCGAACGCCATCGCGGCCGGCGCGGCGCAGGTCGCCGCGGCGGACGGCCGCCTTGTTCTGGTCGAGGGCCGTTTCGGCGCGCTCGACCAGATCGTTTTGGAACAAGGCATGGCCGATGCGAGTGTCGATGGCGTCGTGCTCGACCTCGGCGTTTCCTCGATGCAACTCGACACGCCGCAGCGCGGCTTCTCGTTCCGCCAGGATGGGCCGCTCGACATGCGCATGGGCGGCGACGGGCCCTCCGCCGCCGACGTTGTCGCGGCCGCCACCGAGCGCGATCTCGCCGACATCATTTTCTTGCTCGGCGAGGAGCGTCACGCCCGTGCCGTCGCGCGCGCGATCGTTGCGGCCCGCCGGGAACAGCCGATCGATACTACGCTTGCGCTTGCCGGCATCGTCGCCAGGGTGGTGCGGGGGCGGCCCGGCGATATTCACCCGGCAACGCGCACGTTCCAGGCCTTGCGGCTCTTCGTGAACGAGGAACTGCGCGAACTCGTTGAAGGTCTCAGCGCTGCCGAGCGCATCCTCAAGCCCGGCGGCCGCCTGGTGGTGGTCTCGTTCCACTCGCTTGAAGACCGCATCGTGAAGACGTTCTTCGCCGCGCGCAGCGGCACGAGCGGCGGCTCGCGCCACCTGCCGGAAGCCGTGCCGGTGCCGGCGACCTTCAACGTGCTCACCCGCCGTCCGGTCGTCGCCGACGATGCCGAGGTGCGGGATAATCCGCGGGCGCGCTCGGCGAAGCTGCGGGCTGGCGAACGGACCGTCGCGCCGGTCGCGACCGCGCCAACGCCGGCGCTGCCGCGCCTGCCGGCGCTCGCCGACGTCATGGGGGGATGAATGCGCTTCATCCACCTCATCGTCGTTGCTGCGCTCGTGGCCGCCGCCGTCGACGTCTACAAGATCAAGTTCGAGTCGACCGTCCAGGCGGAGCGGGTCGCGAAACTCCGCGTCGAGATCAGACGTGAGCACGACGCCATTGCGGCGCTGCGGGCCGAATGGGCGCACCTCGATAACCCCGCCCGCATCCAGGCGCTCACGCAGCGCCATCTGCCGCTCAAGCCCATGAATCCGCTCCAGATCGAGCCGTTCGACCACCTGCCGGAGCGACCGCCGCCGCAGGACGATGGCGTCGCCAAGGCCGTGAGCAACGATGGCGAGCAACCGACTGGCAGTATCAGTGGGCCCGCATCGAACCGCGCCGCCACTGCGCCGGCGTCGCCGCCGCCAGCGGCCTCGTCAACGACGGCTACGGAATCAAGGTGACGGCATGAGTGCGCCAACTCATCCAGCTGCGCCTACGCCGCCGTCCGTACCATGGCGCCGGCGGGTTACGCAGTCGCTGCTTTACGGCAAGGAGGTCGACCGTCCGGCCAAGACCCGGGCCCGGCTCGGCACCGCCGCGCTCGGATTTACCATCATCTACGGGATCATAGCGGTACGCCTCGTGCTCTATGCGGTGATCCCCGACACCCACACCGTGCGCCACAGCGGCCAGGACGCACTTGCGACCGCCCGGCCGGACATCATCGACCGCAACGGCGAAATCCTGGCGACCGACCTCAAGACGCCGTCGCTGTTTGCGGAGCCGCGCCGCATCATCGATCCCGACGAAGCGACCGAGCTTCTCGCCGGCGTCATGCCGGACCTCGACAGCCGCGAGGTGCGCGACCGGCTCGGTTCGCGCCGCGGCTTCGCCTGGCTCAAGCGCGATATTTCGCCGGCGCAGCAGGCGGAGGTGCACCGCCTCGGCATTCCGGGCATCGGCTTCCTGACGGAGAACAAGCGCGTCTATCCGAACGGCAGCGAGGTCTCCCACCTGATCGGCCACGTCAACATCGACAATCAGGGCATTGCCGGCATCGAGAGATGGCTCGACAGCCACGGTCTTGCGGACCTCCATCGTGCCGGCTTTGCCACCGATCGCGAGCAGGAGCCGATACAGCTTGCAACTGACCTCCGCGTGCAGCATGCGTTGCGCGACGAACTGATTGCGGCGCGCGACAAGTTCAAGGCGGATGCAGCTGCCGGCATCGTCCTCGACGTGCGCACGGGCGAAATCGACGCCATGGTTTCGGTACCGGACTACAACCCCAACAATCCGCGCGAGGCGCTCGATCCGAACCGCATCAACCGGCTGACCACCGGTGTCTATGAGATGGGCTCGACTTTCAAGGCCCTGACGGTCGGGATGGCACTCGATTCCGGCAAGGTCACACTCAATTCAAGCTTCGATGCGCGCGGCTCGCTGCGCTACGGGCACTTCAACATCAGCGATTACCATGCGCAGAACCGCGTGCTCACGGTGCCGGAGATCTTCACCTATTCGTCCAATGTCGGTGCCGCCAAGATGGCACTGCGCATCGGGATCGAAGAGCACAAGGCCTTTTTGAAGAAGCTTGGCCAGCTCGACCGGCTGCGCACCGAACTGCCGGAAAGTGCCGAGCCGATCGTCCCGAAGAACTGGGGCGAGATCAACACGGTGACGATTTCATTCGGTCACGGCTTGTCGGTCGCGCCGCTGCAGGCGGTGATGGGGGTCGCAGCGCTCCTCAACGGCGGCTACCTCATTCCGCCGACCTTCCTCAAGCGCAGTCCGGAGAAGGCCCGGGCGGTTGCGAAGCGCGTCGTCAAGCCCGAGACCAGCGTCGCGATGCGCTACCTGATGCGGCTCAACGCCGAGAAGGGCACGGCCACGCGCGCCGACGTCAAAGGCTATTACGTCGGCGGCAAGACCGGCACTGCCGAAAAGGTCATCAACGGCCACTATTCGAAGACGCGGCTGATGACGGACTTCATGGCGGTGCTACCGGCCGACGAGCCGCGCTACCTCGTCCTCATCATGCTCGACGAGCCGAAGGCGATCCCGGAAACGCACGGGTTTGCCACCTCCGGCTGGAACGCGGTGCCGGTCGCGGCCAAGCTGATCGCCCGGATCGCGCCGCTCCTCGGTCTCGAGCCCCGCTTCGACATGCCGCCGGCCGACAAGCTGCTGCTCGCGTCGGCAAAAGACACACGGTAGCGCACCAAAGTCGCGCCGGCTCCGAATTCCTCTGTTTTTTCAGAACGATAACTGCGCCGTCATGACAGGGAGCGCAGCCGACGCAGGCTTGGTTAATTTTTTGTTTACGTGCGTGAACCTTTGGCGGACCGGCAACGTCTAACCAGGAAAGGGCGTCAGAACAGATGTGAGGCGGGGCCATGTCGCGGGTGTTGAACCACATTTTCGTCGTTGTCGTTGCTGCCGTCTGTATCGCCATCGGCACGACCATCGCATGGTCGAACTTGGCGGGTCCGGCCCCCTCCTATGCGAGCAAGGCCGACTTCGACCAGGCCTTTGCCGATGCCTTCGCCGGCCAACGCGAATTAAGTCCCGCCGTGCGCGAGAAGCTGCGCAGCGCCGGTTCGGTGCTCCTCAAGTCATCGCCGGTTGCCGGCGTCAATCGCGAACACAAGACCGGTCGTTTGCCGAAGGTCGGCGCGATCCCGGCGCCGAAGGCATCGACTGAGCCGCTCGCCGACTGCGAGCCCCTGGCAGCCTCGTTTGCCGATCCGGTCCTGGGCCGCATCATCGGTCGCTGTTTCGTCTAGCCTCGATCTTTCAACAGAAGAGCGCCTGGTGCCCGCGGCTTCGCGGGCATCATCATTTTTGCAGCCCCGCAATTACAAACGACTACCGCCCGCTGAGTTCGTTGATGCGGACTTGATAGGCGTTGCTGATGCAGGACTTGTTGGTGCCGCAACTGTTGCGGTCGGCGAGCCACGCTTTTTCATCGTTCTCGAGGTTGACCTTCTGCAGTCCCGACAGGTTTCGCATCCGGTTTGCATAGTCGACTGCGAGCGCACGATCGAGCGCGGCAAGATTTTCGTCGGAGCAGATCACCGCCTCGGTCGGCAACAGGTTGCCGGTGCAGGCGAAGCTTGGCTTGAACGAATTGCGGTTCGGCGGCGCGGGCGAGGGCGCAAGTTCGCTGATGCGAACCTTATAGGCGTTGGCAATGCACGACTTGTTGGTGCCGCAGCTGTTGCGTTCAGCGAGCCACCTTTCCTCTCCGCTCCTGAGCGCGCTCTGTTCGGCCGCCGTCGCGTTCCTCATCCTCGCTGCATAATCGGCCGCCAGGGTTCGATCGAGACCGGAGAGCGTCGCGTCCGAGCAGATCACGGCCTCGGCCGGCAACAGGTTGCCGGTGCAGGCAAAGCTTGGCGATTGCGCCATGGCTGGCGACACTCCGATCAGAGCCGCAACTGCAACTCCCAGCAAAGCGGTCGCGATGCAGGCATTTTCCTTCGTCATATTGGAATCTCCCCGGTCAATCTCTGAAATCGGCCCTTCGCCGGACGGGTGTCCCGCATCTGAGGCCTGGCAATCCTGGGGGTTCTACCGCGAACTTGTCGGGGTGGGAACTGGCGGCAAAGCGCTTTGAGCGCGTTGCTGCGGGAGCAAGCTGCTATAAGCGGAGCGATGGGCTGGCGCCCGATTCGGAGTTCGAACGACCCCATGCTGCTGCGCGATCTTCTGCCCGGCGATGCGCGTTACGACGCCCGGTTTGGCGCGTTCGACATCGTCGGCCTGACCGCCGACAGCCGCGCCGTGAAGCCGGGCTTCCTGTTCGCGGCGGTGCCCGGCACCAAGATGGACGGACTGTCGTTCGTGCCCCAGGCGATCGCGGCGGGAGCGGTTGCGGTCATGGCCGAGCGCCGGCTCGCCGCGCCATTGCCGGAGGGCGTCGCCTTCGCCGAAGTCACTGATATGCGCCGCTCGCTCGCGCTCACCGCAGCAAATTTCTACCCGCGCCAGCCCGCGGTCATCGCCGCCGTGACCGGCACCAGCGGCAAGACCTCGGTCGCGGCCTTCACCCGCCAGATCTGGGCTGCGCTCGGATTGAAGGCGGCAAGCATCGGCACCATCGGCGTGGTGACGCCAACGCGGGAGACCTACGGCGCGCTCACGACACCCGATCCGATCGAGTTGCACCGCCTCGTCGACGGCCTTGCCGGCGAAGGCATTACTCACCTCGCCATCGAAGCGTCCTCCCATGGGCTCGACCAGCATCGGCTCGACGGCCTCAAGGTCGGCATCGCGAGTTTCACCAATCTTAGCCGCGATCACCTCGACTATCACGCGACGCTCGAAGCCTACCTCGCCGCGAAGCTCATCCTGTTCGAGCGCCTTGTCGCGGCCGACGGCACGGCGGTCATCGAGGTCGATCATGACTTCGCCACGGAGGTGGTGGATGCAGCACGGCGGCGCGGATTGCGCGTCATCGACGTGGGGCGCGCGGCGCGCGGCATCCGCATCGACGATTGCACGGTCGAGGGATTTTCACAGACCCTGATGATCGCGCATGAGGGGAGGGAATATCGCGTGAAGTTGCCGCTGGTCGGTGCTTTCCAGGTGGAGAATGCGCTGGTCGCAGCCGGTCAGGCGATTGCTGGCGGCAGCGAACCGGCGCAGGTCTTCGGTGCGCTCGAAGGTCTCGTCGGTGCCAAAGGCCGGCTCGACCTCGTTGGACAGAAGGACGGTGCGCCGATCTTCGTCGACTACGCCCATAAGCCCGATGCCCTTGCCAAGGCGCTTGAGGCGCTGCGGCCCTATGTGAAGCGTCGCCTCGTCGTGGTGTTCGGCGCGGGCGGCGACCGCGATGCCGGCAAGCGGCCGTTGATGGGCGCAATCGCTGCGGAAAAGGCCGACGTCGTCATCGTTACCGATGACAATCCGCGCAGCGAAGATCCGGCGGCGATCCGCGGCGCGATCATCGCTGCCGCGCCCGGCGCCCGCGAGATCGGCGATCGTAGCGAAGCGATCACGCGGGCCATTGCCGACCTCGCGCGGGGCGATGTGCTGCTGATCGCCGGCAAAGGGCACGAGACCGGCCAGATCATAGGCGGGAAAGTCATTCCCTTCAGCGATCACGAGGCGGCTGAGCGAGCGCTCAAGGGCAAGGCGTCTCACGGAGCACAATCGTGACGGCGCCGCTGTGGACCGTCCAGGCGATCATGGAGGCAACTGGCGCCGAGCGCGCCGGAGCGCTGCCGGACGCGATCACCGGTATTTCGATCGACAGCCGCTCGATTAAAGCAGGCGAGGCCTTTTTCGCCATCAAGGGCGATATCCTCGACGGCCACGATTTCGTTGCGGCCGCGCTCAAGGCCGGCGCCGGCCTCGCGGTGGTCGCACGGGACTCCCTCCCCCGCTTGCGGGGGAGGGTCGGGGAGGGGGAACTCCACGGCAGTAACTCGCGGACGGGCCCCTTCCCTGACCCTCCCCCGCAAGCGGGGGAGGGAAAAGCTGGCGTCGCCGCTGGGGAGAAGAAAGGCGGCGTTGCGGCGCGGGAGGGGCAAGGCCGCGATGAAAGCGATCGATTAGTTGCGGCTGATGCGCCGCTTCTCATTGTGGACGACGTGCTTGCGGCGCTTGGCGATCTCGCCCGCGCGGCGCGTGCGCGCTCGCGCGCCCGCATCGTCGCGGTGACCGGCTCGGTCGGAAAGACCTCCACCAAGGAGGCGCTGGCGCTGGCGCTGCGGTCCGACGGCGCGACCCATGCCTCGACCGCGTCGTTCAACAATCACTGGGGCGTGCCGCTGTCGCTGGCGCGCCTGCCGCTGTCAGCGCGTTACGCCGTGTTCGAGATCGGCATGAACCATCCGGGCGAAATCACGCCGCTGGTGCGCATGGTGCGCCCGCACGTCGCGATCGTCACCGCCATCGCGCCGGTGCATCTCGAATTCTTCGACTCGGTTGCCGCGATCGCCGATGCCAAGGCGGAGATCTTTCTCGGCCTCGAGCCGGACGGCGCCGCCGTGATCAATCGTGACAACCCCCACTACGAGCGGCTCCGGCGGCACGCGCGGGAGGCCGGCGTGCACCGGATCGTGAGTTTCGGCGAAAATGCTCGCGCCGACGCGCGCCTCGTCAAATGCGCACTTCAGCCCGACTCCTCGACCGTCGAGGCGAAGATCCTAGGGCTCCCGGTGACCTATAAGATCGGCGCGCCGGGTCGCCATCTCGTCATGAACTCGCTTGCGGTGCTGGCTGCCGCGCAACTTGCCGGCGCCGACCTCGCCCGCGCCGCACTCGCCCTCGCGCAGCAGGCACCTGCCGCAGGCCGCGGCACACGCATTACGCTTGCGTTGCCGGAAGGTCCGGCGCTGGTCATCGACGAGAGCTACAACGCCAACCCGACGTCGATGCGCGCCGCGCTCGCGCTCCTCGGCCAGGCGCAGACCGCGCCGGGCGGCCGTCGCATCGCCGTGCTCGGCGACATGCTGGAACTCGGCCGTACGGCGGAGGAGCTTCACGCTGCACTGGCCGATCCGATCCGCGACAATGCGGTCGATCTTGTCTATTGCGCCGGGCCGCTGATGGCGGCGCTGTGGCAGGCAATTCCCCCGGCAGTGCGCGGCGGTTATGCGAGTAGCGCGGCCGAGCTCGAGCCGCAGGTCGTGGCAGCGGTTCGCAGCGGCGACGCCATCATGGTCAAGGCCTCCGCCGGCTCCCGCATGGGGCCCATCGTCAAAGCGTTGGCGCGCCGCTATTCCGACAACCCGGCGCCGGCAGCGGCGCAAGCGCAAGGTTGATTGCATGTTGTATTGGCTGACCGATCTGTCCGATCAGATCTCCGTCTTCAACGTGTTCCGCTACATCACATTTCGCGCGGTCGGCGCCACCGTGACGGCGCTCATTTTCGTCTTTCTGTTCGGTCCGGTGATCATCAACAAATTGCGCATCAAGCAGGGCAAAGGCCAGCCGATCCGCCCCGATGGCCCGCAGTCTCACCTCGTTACCAAGAAGGGCACGCCCACCATGGGCGGGCTGATGATCTTATCGGGCCTCATGGTGTCGACGGCGCTGTGGGCAAACCTCACCAACGTGTACGTGTGGGTCGTCGTTGGCGTGACGCTCGGGTTCGGTCTCATCGGCTTCTACGACGATTATCTGAAGGTGACGAAGCAGACCCACGCCGGATTCTCCGGCCGCACGCGCTTGCTGATCGAATTTGCGGTGGCGGCGGTCGCTTGTTACGTGATCAAGACCGTCGGCCATTCGCCGCTTTCGACGTCGCTCGCTTTTCCATTCTTCAAGGATCTGCTGCTGAACCTCGGCTGGTTCTTCGTCATCTTCGGCGCTTTCATCGTGGTCGGCGCCGGTAATGCCGTGAACCTCACCGATGGCCTCGACGGTCTTGCCATCGTGCCGGTCATGATCGCCGCAGGCAGCTTCGGCGCCATCTCCTGGGCGATCGGCAACGCGGTGTTCGCCGAATATCTGCAGGTCAATTTCGTCTCCGGTGCCGGCGAGCTCGCGGTGCTGTGCGGCGCCATCCTGGGCGCGGGGCTCGGTTTCCTTTGGTTCAACGCGCCGCCGGCGTCGATCTTCATGGGCGACACCGGTTCGCTGGCGCTCGGCGGCCTCCTGGGCACCGTCGCCGTGGTCACCAAGCATGAGATCGTGCTCGGCATCATCGGCGGTCTGTTCGTGCTCGAAGCCGTTTCCGTCATCATCCAGGTGCTGATGTACAAGCTCACGAAGAAGCGCGTCTTCCTGATGGCGCCGATCCATCATCATTTCGAGCAGCTCGGCTGGACCGAGCCGCAGATCGTGATCCGCTTCTGGATCATCGCCGTGGTGCTGGCGCTCGCCGGCCTCTCCACCCTCAAGCTGCGGTGAGCGGCGCGATGATGATTGCGGCCAGCTCATCCTGCTTGCCTGTGCAGAACATCATGCGGGGCACCGCTCCAACGCACCTCCCCCTGGAGGGGGGAGGTCGGCCGCGCAGCGGCCGGGTGGGGGTGACAGCGGCGCAACAATTTCGGCGTCACGCTTGTTGCACGGCTGCCACCCCACCCCGGACTGCCTTCGGCAGTCCGACCCTCCCCCTCCAGGGGAGGGTGCAGGCATGATCCCGATCACGACGTTTGCCGGCCGCAAGGTCGCGGTGTTCGGGCTCGGCGGCTCGGGGCTCATCGCGACGAGCGCGCTGTTCGCCGGCGGCGCCGATGTCGTCGGTTGGGATGATAGTGCGGAGCGCATTGCAAATGCGGCGAGTGCCGGCATTCCGGTCGCCGATCTGCGCGAACTCGATTGGTCGAAGATCGCGGCGCTGGTGCTTGCGCCGGGCGTGCCGCTGACCCATCCGTCGCCCCACTGGTCGGTCGGGCTTGCCCGCGCCATGGCGGTCGAGGTGATCGGCGACATCGAGCTGTTCTGCCGCGAGCGGCGCGCCCACGCGCCCCACGCGCCGTTCGTTGCCATCACCGGCACCAACGGCAAGTCCACGACGACGGCACTGATTGCGCATCTGTGCGCGAGCGCGGGCTTTGACACGCAGCTCGGCGGCAACATCGGCACCGCGATCCTGTCGCTCGCGCCGCCGCAGCCCGGCCGCATCCACGTGATCGAATGCTCGTCGTTTCAGATCGACCTTGCACCGAGCGTCGATCCTTCCGTCGGCGTTCTCCTCAACATCACCGAAGACCACCTCGACCGGCACGGCACCCTTGCCCAATACGCAGCGGTGAAGGAGCGCCTCATCGCCGGTGTCCAGCGTAACGGCACCGCGATCGTCGGTGTCGATGACAATTGGTGCCAGGCGATTGCGGACCGCGCCGAGCGCGTCGGCAGCCGCGTTACGCGCGTGTCGGTGCGCCAGCCGCTCGCCTACGGCATCTATGCGGAAGGTGAGCGCGTGTTCCAGGCAACCGGCGGGACCGCCCGCGAGATCGCGCTGCTTGGTGGCATCGGCTCGTTGCGCGGCCGGCATAATGCGCAGAATGCCGCCTGTGCGACGGCCGCGGCGATCGCCCTCGGCCTCGATCTCAAGACAATTCAGGCCGGCTTGCGTTCGTTTCCCGGGCTCGCCCACCGGATGGAAGAGGTCGGGCGCAAGGACGAGGTGCTGTTCATCAACGATTCGAAAGCCACCAACGCGGATTCCGCCGCCCAGGCGCTCGCATGCTTCAGCGATATCTTCTGGATTGCGGGCGGCAAGGCGAAGACCGGCGGTATCGCATCGCTGTCCGATTTCTTTCCGCGCATCCGCAAGGCCTATCTGGTCGGGGCTGCGGCCGAGGATTTCGCTTCGACGCTCGACGGCAAAGCCGACCACGCTGTCGTTGAGACGCTGGATCGCGCCGTCGCCGAAGCTGCGCGCGATGCCGAGACCTCGGGCCTTGCACACCCGGTGGTGCTGCTGTCGCCCGCCTGCGCCTCCTTCGATCAGTTCGCCAATTTCGAGCAACGCGGCGACGTTTTCCGCAGCCTCGTGCGCAAGCTACCCGGCGTCATCCCGCCGGCGCAGTAAGCGTCAGACGACGTTCATGCTCACGCGGTGACTGCGCCAGCCCGACAGGGGTTGGCGGGCAAGCGCGACCAGCGCAACTCCGTATGTTCTCGGCGCGCTGTCGACGCTTCTCCCGATCTCGACCCTGAAAGCCATTGCGCAGGAGAAAGGCCCGCTCGAAAAGACCGCGCCTGAACGTCGGCTTTCTGCCGATCACTTGCGCGACCGCGCTGATTTACGGCGAGCAAGCTCGGACACTATCGCAAGGAGGGTCTGGAGGTTGCGCTGGTGAAGGTCGCCGGTATCAACATCATTCGCGACAAGATGATCAACGGCGAACTCGACATATCGCAGCAAGTCATGCCGGTGGCGCTGACATGACCGCGGGTGTAGGCGGCACCACCCAATCGATCAAGGTACTGACGATCTGTAACCAGAACGGTAATTCGTTGGTGCTCGCGAATAAGCACAAGGATAATCGCGATCCGAAGAACTGGAAGGGCTTCGTCTTCGCTGTGCCGTTCGAGCAAAGCCATCAGGCCATGCAGCTGCGCAATCTCCTCGCGGCGAGCGGGCTTGATCCCGACAAGGACGTGACCTACCGCATCATTCCGCCGACCGAGTACGTGTCCGCGCTGCGTGTCGGCGGCATCGACGGCTTCTTCGGGGGCGAGCGCGGAGGGACAGCGCGCAGTCTACGAGGGCGCCGGATTTATTCACGTGATTTCGCGCGACCTGTGGAACGGCCACCCGTGCTGCTCGGTGACCGCGGCGGAAAGCTGGATCAAGGTCAATCCCAATACCTTTATGGCGTTCTATCGCGCCATCATCGCGGCGAGCCTGCACGTCTCCGACAAGGCCAATCGCGCCGGCATGGCCAAGGTGCTGGCGCAGCCCCAGTACCTCAATGCGCCGGAGATCGTCGTCGACCAGGTGATTACCGGGCGATATGCCGATGGGCTCGGCAACATCAAAACCGCGGACGATCGCGTCGACTACCAGCCGTTCCCGCATTACGCGGCGGCGGTATGGCTCATGACCCAGCTGCGCCGCTGGAACATGCTCAAGGAGGACATCGATTACAAGAAGCTTGCCCAGCAGGTCATGCTTGCGACCGACGCCGCCAAGATCATGCGCGACATGGGAGCGACGCCACCAACCGCGACTTTCGGCAAAGAGGTCATCCTGGGGCAGGTCTTCGATTCCAACGCGCCCGAAGGGTATCTGAGATCCGTTCGCAAACCGTCATAGCATCCGTGCGTCAGTGAGATTTGGCGGCCGTGGCTCGCGTCGGTCGCACTCTTCGTTGTCTTCGTCATTGTCTGGCAAATGCTGACGGGAGGGACGGCGGGGCTAGTCGTCAGTGGTGTTGATCCCGAATACGCGAAGCTCGCGGGCCAGAGCGCGGGCAGCCAGCAGAGAGCGCGATACCGTCGCCTGTTGCCGTCGCACGCCGAGCCGGCGAACTGCTGCTCAACGCCTTCGATCGGTCGAATCCGAACAATCTCGGGATCGCCTGGCATCTGCTGTTTTCGCTGGGCCGCGTGATGTTGGGCTTCGTCTTCGCGGTCGCTGTCGCCGTGCCGCTCGGATTCGTGCTCGGCCTGTTTCCGCCGATCTATCAAACGCTCAATCCGTTCATCCAGGTGCTGCGACCCATCTCACCGCTCGCCTGGATGCCGCTATGCTCTGTACACGTTCCGCGACAGCAGCGTCTCGGCGATCTTCATCATCTTCATCTGCGCGCTGTGGCCGATGCTGATCAACACCGCAGTCGGCGCAGCGACCGTGCGGCAGGAGTGGGTCAACGTTTCGCGGGTGTTCGGGCTCGGCACCTTCGAGCACGTGACCCGCATCGTCTTTCCGGCGAGCGTGCCGATGATCATGACCGGGATGCGGATTTCCATCGGCATCGCGTGGTTTGTGATCGTCGCCGCAGAAATGGTCGGCGCACAGAGCGGCATCGGCTATTTCATTTGGAACGAATGGAACAACCTGCAGCTCGCCAGTATGATCGTGGCGATCGGGCTGATCGGCATCGTCGGCCTCGCCCTTGATTCGATGCTCGGCTGGACCGCGCGCAGGCTGAGCTTTCGCGAGTAGGGGAATGGCATTTCTCGGCGTCAGCGACGTTTCGATGGCGTTTCCGGTCAAGGGCAACGGCACGTTCCCGCCCTGGACTCGATCAAGCATGGAGGTGGAACGCAACGAGTTCGTCTGCCTGATAGGCCACTCCGGCTGCGGGAAGAGCACCTTGCTGAACCTGATTGCCGGCCTTTTGATGCCGACGTCGGGCAGCATCGTCTGTGACCAGAAGCCGGTGCGCGGTCCGGGACCGGATCGTGCCGTGGTCTTCCAGAGCCATGCTCTGCTGCCGTGGCTTTCGTGCTTCGGCAATGTGCATCTTGCTGTCCGCCAAGTGTTCGGCAACACGCTGGCGAAGGCGGAGGTCAGGGAGAAGGCGGAGCAGGCGCTCCGCCCGTCCATCTCCAAGATGCTATGCACAAGCATCCCGCCGAAATTTCAGGCGGGATGAAGCAGCGTGTCGGCATCGCCCGTGCGCTCGCGGTCGAGCCGCGGCTGCTCCTGCTCGACGAGCCGTTCGGTGCCCTCGACGCGTGAGCTCAGCTCTCGAGGCCGGTCGGCACCGGCTTGTTTTCGCTTTCGAGCTTCATGCCGGCGCCGGTCGCCATGGTCTCCATCAGCGTCGCAAAGTCCTTGGCGAGATAGCCGTCGGGGTCCGCTTTCAACGTCGCCGCGCCGATATGGGCCTGCAGCATCTCGCGAGTCGCCGCGGTGACCGGCATCGGCACGTCCATCTGTCGGCCAAGTTCGAGGCCGAGGTCGAGGTCCTTGCGCAACAGCTCGGGCGTGAAGGTGGTCGTCCAGTCGAGATTGACCAGCGCCGGCGACTTATAGGCCGTAAACATCGAGCCCATGACGCCGTTGTTGAGGAAGGCCAAGAAGGCGTGCCGCGGCACGCCCATCTTGTTGGTCAACAGCGTGATCTCGATGAGGTTCTCGATCACGACGCCGAGCATGACATTGTGGGCGATCTTACAGATGCGGGCGAGTTCGCCGTCGCCCACATAGGAGACGCCGCGCGGGGCGAACACTTTGATCATCGGCTCGGCGACGCGGAACGCCGGCTCGGGGCCGGACGCCACGGCCGACAGCTTGCCGGCGTTGATGACCTTGGCATTGCCGCTCACCGGGCAGCACAGGAAGCTCGCGCCGCGCTCGGCGAGCCGCTTGCGGATGGCGGCAAATTCGTCGACCGCGATGGTCGAGCAGTCGACGAACAGCGGCGGCACCTTGTTCGCGGTGCAGACGCCATTCGGGCCGAAATAGACCTCTTCCAAGTCCTTGCCGGTGGAGACGATGGCGAACAGCACGTCAACGCCGGCGAGATCGCTCGGCTTGTCGACGATCCGGCCGCCGGAGTTGGCGAGCGGCTCCGCCTTGGCGCGGGTCCGATTCCAGATCGAAACGTCGTAGCCGGCCTTGAGCAGCCGCTGGGCCATCGGAAAGCCCATGCGCCCCATGCCGATCCAGCCGATTTTCTGTGCCTTGTCCGGCATGATCATGCTCCTTTGCTTTCACGTATTTACCGCGACCAGATGGTGCCCGCGGCCTTTTTCAAGGCGGTTGCGGTATCACAGGGTTCCGCGAGCGGCAACGGTATGCGGCATGTCGGTCGCGCCGGAATTTGCTGCAATACCGACGCAAATTGAAACCGCGCCGACACGGTTCCTCCCAACTTTTGCCAACGCCGAACCGACAATGATGCGCTGGCGATTGCCGTGCGCGGCCTTCTTCATTTTTTTCAGCGAGGAGGGCGAAACGGCATGGCAACGCCTTAAAGGAGATCATTTTCATGACAACTCGTTTGCCTGCCATCCTTTGCTCCACTGCCCTCTCGCTCGCGCTCGCCGCCACAAGCCTCGGACTGCTCCCCGCCGGGGCAGAAGAGCCGATCGCGCTCACTGCCCGGCTTGCCCATTCGGTCATGAAGAGCGGCGACCAGGCGCCGAATTACCTCCGCATCGGGCTCAACGGCTGCAAGCCCGAGCCCAATGCCAACCGCACGCCGGTGAACGTCGCCTTCGTCATCGACCGCTCCGGCTCGATGGAAGGTGATCGCATCGCCCAGGCCCGCGGCGCCGCCATCATGGCCGTGAGCCGGCTGTCGCAAAACGACATCGCTTCGCTCGTCATCTTTGATGACAAGGTGGACGTGATCGTGCCGGCGCAGAAGGTCGCCGATCCCAACACGTTCATCGATCAGATCCGCCGGATCGACACGCGCGGTTCGACCGCGATCTATGCCGGCGTCCGCAACGGAGCCGGCGAAGTTCGCAAGTTCAAGGACGACCGCCACCTCAATCGCGTCGTGTTGCTGTCCGACGGCATGGCCAATGTGGGACCAAGCCAGCCGTCCGATTTCGGCGCGCTCGGCAAGCAATTGCTGGCAGAGGGCATTTCGGTCTCCACTATCGGGCTTGGCGCCGACTACAACGAAGATCTGATGCTGCAGCTTGCCCGCGCCAGCGACGGCAACCATGCCTTCGCCAGTTCGCCCTCGGACCTCGTGCAGATTTTCAACCGCGAATTCGATGACGTGCTGTCGTCCTGCGCGCAGATGGTCTCGATCGATGTCGATATGAAGCCAGGCGCCCGCGTCGTCCGCGCGCTGAGCCGCGACGGCAACGTCGAAGGCGAGCATGCGAGCTTCCGGCTCAACCAGGTTTATGCCGCGACCGAGCACTATGTCCTGTTGGAGATCGCCTCCGACGGGAAGCCGACCGCCGAGGAACAGAACTGGGGCAGTGTCCGCGTCGCCTACACAGTCCCCACGACCGGCGAGAAGAAGACGATCGATGCGCCGATCCAAGGGCGCTTCAGCCAGTCTGCGGCCGAGGTGACGGCGAGTGCTGACGCCGCCGTGATGGACACCGTCATGGAACAGGTCATCCGCGAGCGCGCACGACAGGCAATCGTGTTGCGCGACCAGGGCAAGCTTGAGGAAGCGCGGAAGCTCTTCGAAAGCAATCAAGCGGCGCTCAGCGCCTACCTTGCGACCACCCCGACCCCGTCCGCCAACCTGTCGACGCTGCAGCGCTCGTACGCGACTTTTTCCGCCAGCAGCGCGTTGAGCTCGTCAGCGTGGAACGCGAACCGCAAGCAACTGCGCGAACTCGATGCGCGCAATCCCGTTGCGCCCGCTGCAGCGGCTGCGCCGCCGCGGTTCTGACGACGGAACCGTCCCCCGGCGAAGCCCTTCGAATTTCGCTGGAAATCGCGGCGGCGTTCGGCATAGTGCCGGCAGTTCGAGCCGGCGTCGGCCGCCGCGATCGTGGAGCTGGGGATGCGTCTTGCAAGTTACATTGCCCATGGGCGCGCGAGCTATGGCGCGGTGGTGGGCGATGGCGTCGTCGATCTGCGCATGCGGCTGGGCGGCGGACGATATGCAACGCTCACCGATGTCATCCGAGCCGGCGCGCTCGACGACGCGCGCGCCGCGGTCGCCGGCGTGCGCGCGGATTTCCGCCTCACCGAGATCGAGCTGTTGCCGCCGGTACTGACGCCGGAAAAGATCCTCTGCATCGGCATCAACTACGCCAACCGCAATGCCGACTTCAACGACCCCAACGTCCCGAAATATCCAAGCATGTTCTATCGGCACCCGGGTTCGCTGGTCGGCTCCGGTCAGGCGCTGGTGCGCCCCAAGGTATCGCACGAGCTCGACTACGAGGGCGAGATTGCCATGGTGATCGGGCGCGAAGGCCGGCACATCGGCAAAGGCCGCGCGCGCGATCTCATCGCCGGCTACACCCTATGCAATGAAGGGACGGTGCGCGACTGGATGCGTCACGGCAAGTTCAACGTCACCCAGGGCAAGAACTTCGACAAGACCGGCAGCATCGGTCCTTGGATCGTCACCGCCGACGAGATCGACCCGTCGCAGCCGATGCACCTCACCGTGAAGCTCAACGGCGAGGTCACCCAGGAGGACAACACCGCGAACATGATCTTTTCGTTCGCGGACCTCATCGCCTACGTGACGACATTCATGACCCTCAAGCCGGCTGACATCATCGTCACGGGCACGCCGGTCAAGCTCGGACCGCGCACGGATCCGCCGCGCTGGCTCAAGCCGGACGATGTCGTCGAAATCTCCTCGCCGGAAATCGGCGTGTTGACAAACCGCGTCACAGACGAGGAGTAAGGCGCGGCGTCAAGATCATGGTTCGTTCGCAGCTTCATGGGCGCACGCGGATGTGATCGACTGCCGCCGCAAAAAGTGCTTTATCCTGTCGCTTAGCCGTCACCGAACACGCCCACAACCGCACTTTGGCGGGGGATCATTTCAGCCAAGGGCGTGCGACAAACCCTGGGCGGCATTGGAGGAAGTCACATGCTCAACTTCAAAAGCGCGGTGCTCGGCGCCGCCGGATTGGCGCTTCTGCTGACGGTTGGCACCGCTTCGGCGCAAGCTCCGGCACGTGTGCGCGGCACGATCGAGAAGGTCAACGGCAACACGCTCGAGGTTAAAACCCGCGAGGGTTCGACCGTCACTGTCCATCTCACGGACAACGCCCAGGTGAGCGGCGTCACGAAAGCGGCACTCGCCGACATCCATCAGAATTCCTTCGTCGGCATCACCGCAATGCCGCAGCCCGATGGCACCCAGAAGGCGCTCGAAGTGCACATCTTCCCCGAAGCGCGCCGCGGTGCCGGTGAAGGCCATCGGCCATGGGACCTCGTGCCGCAAAGCACCATGACCAACGCGAACGTGGAAGTACTCGTGACCGGCGTCGATGGACCGATGCTGACGATGAAATACAAGGACGGCGAGAAGAAAATCCTCGTGCCGAAGGACATTCCGATCGTCCTGTTCGTCAACGGCGACCGCGCCGATCTCAAGCCCGGCGCGAAGATCTTTGTCGCCAACGGCACCAAGAAGCCCGATGGCAGCATCGAAACCGGCGGCATCAACGTCGGCCGCGATGGTCTGACGCCGCCGATGTAACTGCTGTCGGCATTCGCCGCGGTTCCTTCGCTCGCCCGGCCTCGGCCGGGCGAGTTTATTTTTGGTGTGCCGCGCATCTTTTCGCTGCCGCTTGCGACGCCTGACCGATTGCTCCAATGTCGCGCGCGCCCATCACCGGACGAGGAGCGCTTCATGTCGACAGGCCCGCGGGTCGGATTGTTCGTCACCTGCCTCGTTGACCTGATCCGCCCGACAGTCGCGTTCGCGGCCGTGAAGCTTATCGAGGACTCCGGGTGCACGGTGGATGTGCCGCGGCAAACCTGTTGCGGCCAACCGGCCTTCAACTCGGGCGACCGCGCCACCACGCGCGCCATCGCCGAGCAGGTGATAGAAGCCTTTGCGCCGTTCGACTATATCGTGGCGCCGTCCGGTTCCTGCGCTGGCATGCTTAAGGTCCATTACCCGGAGCTGTTTCGCGGCGATCCCAATTGGGCGCCGCGCGCGGATGCTTTTGCCGCGAAGGTCTATGAGCTGGTGTCATTCCTGGCCGATGTGCGCGGCGTGACCCGGGTCGCGGCGGAGCTTGCAGCGACCGCGACCTATCACGATGCCTGCTCGGGCCTGCGCGAACTCGGTGTGCGCGATCAGCCGCGGCGCCTGCTTGCGACAGTCGCCGGGCTGAAACTCACCGAGATGCGCGACGCCAATGTGTGCTGCGGCTTCGGTGGCACGTTCTGCGTCAAGTACCCGGACATCTCGAACGCCATCGTCGCCAAGAAGATGGCGAACGTGGTCGCGACCGGCGCCGACTTGCTGCTTGCGGGCGATCTTGGTTGCCTGATGAACATGGCGGGCAAGCTGCAACGCGACGGTGCCGCGGTCGAAGTACGCCATGTCGCGGAGGTGCTCGCGGGAATGACGGTTTCGCCCGCGATCGGCGCGCCCGCCGCGGCGCATCGCGAGACCCGATCATGAGCCAGGGACCATGAGCCAGTTGGCGACGTCATCGAGCTTCAAAGACAACGCCAAGGCGGCGCTCGCCGATCCCGAGCTGCAGACGGCGCTGAAATTCGTCGAGGTGAATTTCATCGCGCGGCGCCAGGAGACTGCCGATCGGCTCCCGGAATTCGATGCGCTGCGCAACTCCGCCCGCGACATCAAGGAGCATTCGCTCGCCCATCTCGACCTTTACCTCGAAGCCTATGAGCGGCGCCTCACCGACGCGGGCGGCCACCTGCATTACGCTGTGACGGCGGAGGACGCGCGGCAGATCATTCTCGATATCTGCCGCAAGCTCGGCGCCCGCACCGTCACCAAGGGCAAGAGCATGGTGTCGGAGGAGATCGGCCTCAACGATTTCTTGTCAGCAAATGGCGTCACGCCGGTCGAGACCGATCTCGGCGAGTACATCATTCAACTGCGCCACGAAGTCCCCTCCCACATCATTGCGCCCGCTGTGCACCTGACGAAGGCGCAGATCGAAGAGGATTTCCGCCGCGTCCACACGCATCTGCCGGCCGATCGCAATCTGGTCGAACCGACGAGCCTCCTCGCCGAGGCGCGGGCGGTGCTGCGGCAGAAGTTTCTTGCGGCCGACGTCGGCATTACCGGTGCGAACTTCCTTGTCGCCGAGACCGGCACCTCGGTGATTGTCACCAACGAAGGCAACGGCGATCTCACCCAGACGTTGCCCAAAGCCCACATCGTGCTCGCGTCGATCGAGAAGCTCGTGCCGACGCTGGAAGATTTGGCGCAGATGCTGCGCGTGCTGGCGCGCTCGGCGACCGGACAGGAGATGTCCGTCTACACCACGCTCTCGACCGGACCGCGCCGTGGCGACGATCCCGATGGGCCCGGCGAATATCACGTGGTGCTGCTCGACAACGGCCGCTCGGCGATGCTCGCCGGTGAATTCCACGACATGCTTCGCTGCATTCGCTGCGGCGCCTGCATGAACCACTGCCCGGTCTATCACGCGGTCGGCGGACACGCGTATGGCTGGGTCTATCCTGGTCCGATGGGGGCGGTGCTCACGCCGAGCTTGATCGGCATCGACCAGGCCGGCCATCTGCCCAACGCGTCGACGTTCTGCGGCCGTTGCGAAGAGGTGTGCCCGGTGCACATCCCGCTGCCGCGCATGATGCGCTCGTGGCGCGAGCGCGAATTCGAGCGGCATTTGTCGCCCGCGACGGTGCGGTCAGGCTTGGCGTTCTGGGCGTTCTTCGCCAAGCGGCCGCGGCTTTACGGAATTTGCGCAGGTATCGGCGCGCGGTTGCTGGCACTGTTCGGCCGGAGTCGCGGACGGTTCCGCCGGCTGCCGCTTGCCTCCGGATGGACCCGGTTTCGCGATTTCCCGGCGCCCGAAGGGGCAACATTCCAGGCGCAATGGAGGGCGCGCGAGCGTACGGCCGCGCCGGGTAGCGTCCGATGACGCCCCGCGACCTCGTTTTCGCGACCATCCGTCGTTCGCTCGGCGTCACCGGCAACGAGGCGCCGCGCCAGCTCGAAGTCGCGGCGCGTCTTACCGGGCATCCGGCAGGCGTCGTGCCAAAACGAGGGCAGCTGCCGCCAGCGGAGCGGCTCGCGCTGTTCATGCGCATGGTCGAGGCCGCCGCCGGCTCGGTCGAACGCGCCGCCGACGGCACCGAGGTGCCGGCAGCGGTCGCAGCGTTTCTGCGCCGCTTCAACCTGCCGATGCGTGTGCGGCATGGCGACGATTCGCGCCTCGCCGCTTTGCCATGGAGCAATGCGCCTGCGCTCGAGGTGAGCCGCGGCAAGTCGGACGGCAACGATCTTGCCGCCGTGTCTCACGCCTTCGCCGCAGTGGCCGAGACCGGCACCGTGGTCATGACGTCGGGCGCCGACAATCCGACCACGCTCAATTTCCTGCCCGATGTGCATATCGTCGTCGTCGACGCCCGCGACGTCACGTCGGACTTCGAGGCGGCGCTGGCGCGGTTGCGGGATCGTTACGGCGCGGGCGGTCTGCCGCGCGCCGTCAACCTGATCACCGGTCCATCGCGCTCCGCCGACATCGAGCAGACGCTCATTCTCGGCGCCCATGGTCCGCGCAAGCTTCACGTCATCGTCATCGGCGAGCCGACGTAGCCCGCATGGAGCGCCGGCTTTTGCCGGCGCGCAATGCGGGGACGCTCCTGCAATTTGGCCAGACCGTCCCGGATTACGCTTGCGCTCCATCCGGGCTACCATCTTCGTAAACCACTTTTTTTGAGGTTTCTGCCACCGGAAAGCCTTAAAATGCGCCCCGATACCGCGGGAACAAAAGCTGTTCGATCTGGCCGGGGGGTGAGGTCATCATGGCTCGCAAGTATTTTGGTACCGACGGCATTCGTGGCCGCGCCAATGGCGTGATCACGGCGGACTTGGCGCTGCGGGTTGGGCAGGCGGCAGGCGTCGTGTTCCGCCGGGGCGACTATCGCAATCGCGTGGTGATCGGCAAAGACACCCGGCTCTCCGGCTACATGATCGAGACCGCGATGGTGGCGGGCTTCACGTCGGTCGGCCTCGACGTTCTGCTGCTCGGACCGATCCCGACGCCGGCGGTCGCCATGCTGACCCGCTCGATGCGCGCCGACCTCGGCGTCATGATTTCGGCCTCGCACAATCTCTATGACGACAACGGCATCAAGCTGTTCGGCCCCGACGGCTACAAACTGTCAGACGAGGTCGAAGCCGAGATCGAGCAGCTGATCGACGGCGACCTCTCCAAGAAGCTCGCCAAGTCCAATGGGCTGGGCCGCGCCAAGCGCATTGACGGCGTGCACGATCGCTACATCGAGTTCGCCAAGCGCACGTTGCCGCGCAATCTCTCCCTCGACGGACTGCGCGTCGTCGTCGACTGCGCCAACGGCGCCGCCTACCGCGTCGTGCCGGAGGCGTTGTGGGAGCTTGGCGCCGAGGTGATTTCGATCGGCGTCGATCCCGATGGCTTCAACATCAACAAGGATTGCGGCTCGACCGAGCCGGAAGCGCTGATCCGCAAGGTCAAGGAGATGCGGGCCGACATCGGCATCGCGCTCGACGGCGACGCCGACCGCGTGGTCATCGTTGACGAACGCGGACGCCTGGTCGACGGCGACCAGCTCATGGCGGTGATCTGCGAGAGCTGGCACAAGGACGGGCGACTGACGAAGCCCGGCGTCGTTTCCACCATCATGTCCAATCTCGGCCTCGAGCGCCGGCTTGCCGAGCTTGGCATTTCGCTGCTGCGCGTGCAGGTCGGCGACCGCTATGTTCTCGAGAAGATGCGCGAGCTGGGCTATAATCTCGGCGGCGAACCGTCCGGGCATATCATCCTGTCGGACTACACCACGACCGGCGACGGCTTCGTCGCGGCGTTGCAGGTGATGGCGGTCGTCAAGCGGCTGGGCCAGCCGGTGTCGGCCGTATGCCACCGCTTCGAGGCGCTGCCGCAAGTGACGAAGAACGTGCGCTATCGCAACGGCAAGCCTCACGAGACCGACAAGGTGAAGTCAGCGATCGCAAGTGCCACCGCGCGTCTCAACGGGCAGGGCCGCCTGATCGTGCGGCCGTCCGGCACCGAGCCGGTGATTCGCGTGACCGGTGAGGGCGACGACCCCTCCCTTGTCGAAGAAGTGGTGGACGGCGTCGTCGACGCGCTCACCGAAGTCGCGGCCTGAAGCTGCGTCTTTAATCCGCGGTGCGTTCCACATCCGTCGCGCGACCGCGATGTTTTTTGCGTGGCTTAAACGGGCAATCCGTTGCTTCGCAGCGCGGGGTTACTTCATCGCTCGGTCCCGCCGGGCGATGACGCCCGAGTTTTCGACCTGATCAAATTCCTTAATAAAAGCTTTTCGAATAGTTTTTCGGCCGCGTCATTCGAACGGGCCGCGTCATTCGAACGGATTGGATTACTTGATGTTGCAGTCGCGACACGATCGCGCGCGAAAAAGATAATAATCATGGTGAAAAAGTAAGGTTAAGCCTCCCTTAGGAATTGGCTGGCATCGTTCCTCCGTCGAACCAACCGGCGGCCTGTATTGGCGTGCTCCGGGTAAGATCGGAAGGATGATGTCATGAGTAACTGCAAAATGCTCGTGCTGGCGAGCGTGGCCGCCGGCCTCTCAGTCACCGCTGCCAATGCGGCGGACCTTATTCCGCCGCCGCCGATCGTGGCGCCCGTTCCCGTGGTGCCGAATTTCTCAGGCTGGTATTTGCGCGGCAACATCGGCTTCAGCAATCAGCAGGTCAACTCGCTGAAATTGGAGCCGCTGCCGCAGCAGTTCGCCACCGATACCATCAGCACCCAGTTCTTGAATTTCAATGCCGCGCCGCTCTACTCGCTTGGCGCCGGTTATCGGTTCAACAACTGGTTCCGCGTGGACGCCACGGGTGAATATCGCGCCGCCGCGAATTTCCACGGCCAGCAGGTCGACAAGAGTGGCGCTACGACGCTTCCCGATGACTACACCGCGCAAAAGACGGAGTGGCTGTTCCTTACCAATGCCTATATCGATCTCGGCACGTGGTGGTGCGTGACGCCATTTGTCGGCGCCGGTATCGGCGCGTCGCGCAACACGATCTCGAACTTCATGGATCAAGGCGCCACGCAGTCGGGTCAGACCATCCTGAGCACCACCTACTTCGACACTGCGTCGAAGTGGAACTTCGCCTGGGCGTTCTACGCCGGTCTCGGCTATCAGGTGACGCCAGGCCTGACGCTCGAAATGACTTATCGCTATGTCGACCTCGGCAAGGCGACGACCGGCACGCCGCACGCCTTCGACGGCACGCCGATCCCGACCAGCCCGTTCGTGTTCAACAACATCACGTCGAACGACGTGATGATCGGCATGCGGTGGAATCTCGGCGAGCCGATAGCTCCGGTCATGCCGCTGGTGCGCAAAGGCTGATCCCAGCCACAATCGTTAACGCCTGACGACGGCGCGGGTTAACTCCCGCGCCGTCTTTGTTTGATGCCGGATCGTCGCATCGGAGCGCGGGCGTCCCGCCCGCTAGCGTCGCATTATTTTGACATACCGGCGCGCAGCTGACGCCGCCAAGCGGGCGGGACGCCCGCGCTCCGGGCTAACGCTCCATTAAGGTTAATGGGTGAAAATCTTTCCGTGTAGCCGGAGGCATGAATGCGTTTCCTGGTTTGTGGATTGGTGCTGCTGGTGGCCTCTTCGCCGCCGGTGTTCGCGGGCGACTTTGGTGATTTGCTGTTGCGTGGCTCGGCGCAGCCGGCGGCCGATCCGCCGAATTATCCGCACTGGGCGGGCGCATATGGCGGTGGCCAGGTCGGCGCAGATTTTCGTGGTATCGACTTTCGCGGCGCACCCGGCGCATCGATTGCCAACATTATGGGGCAGGACGCTGCGCTGAACCAATTGCCCGTTACGCAAATGCCGCAGCTGCCGTCCTTCATCAGAGCCGGCGGCAGCGTCGGCGGGTTTGTCGGCTATAACTATCAGATCGACGATGTTGTTGTCGGTTTTGAGGGAAATTTCAATTGGGCCCCTATGGGGGCTAGCGCGTCGAATACGCAGTTCCGCAGCTACATCGAAACCGTCAATGGGCACACCTATAACCCGCTTCTGCTCACGGTAGGCACCGGGGCAAGTGTTACGCTTAATGGTTACGGCAGTGCTCGGACGCGTTTCGCTTGGGCCTACGAAAACTTTCTCCCGTATGGCTTCGTCGGGTTTTCGGTTGCGCAGGTCGACACAACGCGTTTCACCAATGTGAGTTATACCGCGCAAGATGTGACGCCTGGATGCCTAGCAAACCCCCAAACCGTACCCTGCCTCAACCTCGGCGCCATTTACACTCAGGGCGATCAGAGCCACGGCAAATACGTGATCGGATATAACTTTGGGGTCGGCATCGATATCATGCTGTGGCAGCATTTCTTCTGGCGTAACGAAGTCGAATATCTCCAGCTCAGCGCGCTCAACGACATCAAGCTGAACACGACCAGCGTTCGCACGGGCATTGGATATAAATTTTAAGAGCGCGGGATATCCTGCGTTGACTTCGTAGGGTGGGCAAAGCGCGGACTTGTCCGCGCGTGCCCACGTGCATCGCGCGCCGACGGTGGGCACGCTTCGCTTTGCCCACCCTACGAGTCTGCTGCATTCGCCCGCGTCATCGCTGCGATCTGCGCCCCATCCCCCTTGCCCCCACTTCGTGCTTGACGGCAACGCCGCCCTTCCATATGTCCGGCGGCGGGACACCCCTCCCCACCGAGGGGCGCCTATCTGGAAGGGTAGACCAATGACGATGACGATGCCCGGCGTGCGGCCGGTTAATCCGCACTTCTCGTCCGGCCCCTGCGCAAAGCGCCCCGGCTGGAGTCTCCAAGCCCTCACCGACGCCGCTCTCGGACGCTCGCACCGCGCGAAGCTCGGTCGCGCCAAGCTCAAGCGCGCGATCGATCTCACCCGCGAGGTGCTCGAGGTGCCGGCGAGCCATCGCATCGGCATCGTCCCTGCATCCGATACCGGCGCCGTCGAAATGGCGCTGTGGTCGCTGCTCGGCGCCCGCCCCGTCACCATGCTGGCATGGGAATCGTTCGGCGAAGGCTGGGTCAGCGATGTCCTCAAGGAGCTGAAGCTCAAGGACGCGACAGTGCTCAAGGCGGGCTATGGCGAATTGCCGGATCTCGCCAAGGTCGACTGGTCGAGCGACGTCGTCTTCACCTGGAACGGCACGACGTCGGGCGTGCGGGTGCCGAACGGCGACTGGATCGCATCCGATCGCCAAGGCCTCGCCATCTGCGACGCGACCTCCGCCGCGTTTGCCCAGGCGCTCGACTGGGACAAGCTCGATGTCGCGACCTTCTCCTGGCAGAAGGTGTTGGGCGGCGAAGCGGCTCACGGCATGCTGGTGCTGTCGCCGCGCACGGTGGCGCGGCTCGAATCCCACAAGCCCGCCTGGCCGCTGCCGAAGATTTTCCGACTGACCAAGGGCGGCAAGCTCAACGAAGGCATCTTCGAAGGCGAGACCATCAACACGCCGTCGATGCTGTGCGTCGAGGACTATCTCGACGCGCTGCAATGGGGGAAATCGATCGGCGGCCTCAAGGCGCTGATGGCGCGTGCCGATGCCAACACCAAGGTCATCTCGAACTGGGTCGCGTGTACGCCCTGGGTCGAGTTCCTCGCCGCCGACCCAGCCATCCGCTCCAACACGTCGGTGTGCCTCAAGGTGGTCGACCCCGCAGTGACCTCGCTCTCGCCCGATGCCCAGTCGGCATTCGCGAAGGCGCTCGCCGGCGCGGTCGAGAAGGAAGGCGCCGGCTACGATCTTGCGCATTACCGCGATGCGCCGGCAGGCCTGCGCATCTGGTGCGGCGCGACCGTCGAGGCGGCCGACGTCGAGGTGCTCACGCAATGGCTCGACTGGGCCTTCGCCAAGACCAAGGACGCGCTGCCGAAGGCGGCGTAGTTCCTCTTCTCCCTCCCCCCTTGTGGGGGAGGGTCGGGGTGGGGGGTCGGGAGGTTGCGGCGCGCGAGTGCCCCACTTGCCGACCCCCACCCCCGACCCCTCCCCACAAGGGGGAGGGGAGCAGAAACCTCATACTCACAGCATCAAGCTCAATGCTCACAGCATTAAATTCATAGGCAACATCATGGCTCCTCGCGTTCTCATCTCCGATGCGCTTTCTCCCGCGGCGATCCAGATTTTCAAGGACCGCGGCGTCGAGGTCGACTTCCAGCCGGACCTCGGCAAGGACAAGGACAAACTCGCCGCGATCATCGGCGACTTCGACGGGCTCGCGGTGCGCTCCGCCACCAAGGTCACCAAGAAGCTCATCGAGCGCGCCGACCGCCTCAAGGTGATCGGCCGCGCCGGCATCGGCGTCGACAATGTCGAGATCCCGGCGGCGACGGCGAAGGGCATCATCGTGATGAACACGCCGTTCGGCAATTCGATCACGACGGCAGAGCACGCCATCACCTTGATGCTCGCACTGGCGCGCCAGATCCCGCAGGCCGACGCTTCGACCCAGGCCGGCAAGTGGGAGAAGAACAAGTTCATGGGCGTCGAGATCACCGGCAAGACGCTCGGCATCATCGGCTGCGGCAACATCGGCTCGATCGTCGCCGACCGCGCCCTCGGCCTCAAGATGAAGGTGGTCGCCTACGATCCGTTCCTGTCGCACGAACGCGCGCTCGAGCTCGGGGTCGAGAAGGTCGAGCTCGCCGAACTCATCAAGCGCGCGGACTTCATCACGCTCCACACCCCGCTCACCGAGAAGACCCGCAACATCCTTAGCGCCCAGGCGCTCGCGGCGACGAAGAAGGGCGTGCGCATCATCAACTGCGCTCGCGGCGGCCTGGTGGACGAGTCCGCGTTGCGCGCCGCGCTCGACTTCGGCCACGTGGCCGGCGCGGCCTTCGACGTCTTCACCGAGGAGCCCGCCACCGCCAATCCGCTGTTTGGGCATCCGAACGTGGTGTGCACGCCGCATCTCGGCGCCGCCACCAACGAAGCGCAGGAGAACGTCGCGCTGCAGGTTGCCGAGCAGATGTCCGATTACCTGCTGCGCGGCGCCATCGCCAACGCCGTCAACTTTCCCTCGATCACCGCCGAGGAAGCGCCGCGGCTCAAGCCCTTCATCACGCTCGCCGAGAAGCTCGGTTCGTTCGCCGGCCAGCTCACCGAGACCGGCATCACCAGGGTGCAGATCGCTTACGACGGCCACGTCGCCCGCATGAACACGCGCGCGCTGACCTCGGCGGCGATCGCCGGGCTGCTGCGGCCGATGCTGCAGGACGTCAACGTGGTGTCCGCCCCGCATGTCGCGAAGGAGCGCGGCATCGCGGTCGAGGAGACGACGCGGGAAGGCGAGTGCGACTATGAGAGCCTCATCACCGTGACGGTGACGACCGAGCGCATGAACCGCTTCGTGTCCGGCACCGTGTTCGCCGACGGCCGGCCGCGCATCGTCAACATCAAGGGCATCCGCATGGACGCCGAGTTCGGCCCGACGATGCTGTACATCACCAACCTCGACAAGCCGGGCTTCATCGGCCGCTTTTCCTCGACGCTGGGCGAGGCCGGCATCAACATCGCGACCTTCCATGTCGGCCGCGAAGGGCCGGGCGGGAACGCCATCGCGCTCATCGAGGTCGATGGCGAGGTGCCGCCCGACGTGCTCGCCAAAGTCCAGGCGCTGCCCCAAGTGCAGCAGGCGAGGCCGCTGCGATTCTGATCCGCGGGCAGGGCGATTGAGCCGGTCCAAGGGCGAGCGGACGGTCGCTCGGATGCGCCGGGGCAGTTCTCAAACGGATCGGGGCAAGTTTCTCTGAGAACAGGGAGTTTCTGGATCGCCCGCGTAGCGGCCAAAAGTATTTACGGATTTCCTTTAGCGTGCACGGTGAAGTTAGCGAGCCGCGCGACGACATTGCCGGTTTTCATCCGCGGACTAGAACGATTTGCATGAGGAAATCCATGGCGTGGACCTACCTGATACTGGCGGGATTATGTGAAATCGGCTGGCCCGTCGGCTTGAAACTGGGCGGGATCGAATCCGTCGCGCGTCTGCTTTGGATCGGCTTTGCCATCGCCTGCATGGTCGTGAGCGGCCTGCTGCTGCTGCTGGCACAACGCGAGATTCCGATGGGGACCGCCTATGCGGTCTGGACCGGTATCGGTGCGGTCGGCGCGTTCACGGTCGGGATCGTGGCGTTCGGGGACGCGAGCACGGCGATGCGCTGGGCATCGGTGGGCTTGATCGTCGCGGGCATCGTCGGCTTGAAGTTCGCCTGAGCACAACGACAGCGCGCGGATGCGCCCCCACAACCACCTGCTTGAGGGCGGCGCATTCATCTCGTTGCCCGCGCCACTCGAAGCGGTCTTCTAGCGGTATGTCGCGGCCGCGATAATAAGGCGCCCAGCAGGTGCCTCGATAGGCGCTTCCGTAGGCGGCCCAAGAGCCGGCATGACCCGCGATGATAGACACCCGCGTCCGCCGGCAAGCTGAACGCCACTGCGGCGAGCGCCGCTGCGAGCAGAAGAATTGTGCTCGCGGCATGCTCCTTTTCGATCCTCCGCGCAGGAAAGACGCCCAAACTAAACGCGGCAGCCCCCGGAGCTCCCGATCGCCGCACGCCCGCCGGTCCAAGGGCGAACGAACCGTCGTTTGGATGGCGGCGGCTCTCGATCGGAACAGGGAAAGTTTCCCTGAGAACAGGGAATATCTCAGGGAAAATCAAAAATCGGGGCCTTCTCGCGGCCGATGGCGATAAAATCGCCCGCTGCTGAAATGACTTGTGAAGATTTCCCTGCGGCAAACATCACGGAATCGAGCCGCCATAACAGCGAAAGCTTGGAATGCCTCATATCGCCAAACTGCGGTGCCGCAACATGCCATCGGAAAATCTCCTTGCTAATAGTCCTATTTAATAGCATAATAGTCCTATTGACGCAAGTGTGATGCATGGGTGAAGGTCGGCACCCATTGTCCAAGCACGGCTACGCCGAACGCAGTGGCAATCGGTTCGAGCAACCAAGTCGCAGTCCATCCATGCCTTAGGCTCGCGACGTCTCAGCTTTTCCGCTGAGTGTTGCCGTGCCGTAGGCGAAAGGGGACCAACATCGAACGCTGCATCACTTAATGCTTCCGCCCCGCCGGATAGATCGGTTGCGTCGTGTTGGGTTGGCGATTGTTCGCGATTGTTGGGCTAGCGCCTCGATGGCAACCTCAAGAAAGGCCCGCACCAGCCGGATACGCACTGACGCTCTATTCCAAATGAGCCCCAACCGCCTCCCAAACCGATTGTCAGGAAGCGGGAGTTTCACAATCGAAAGGCCCTCGGGCCAAGGCGGAGCCCAATCGTGCATCAGGGCGACCCCCAAGCCTTGATCGACCATAACCGCAATCGCCTCGAGCGTATCGAGCTCGAAGCGGTCATGCGGCCGAATGCGAGCTTGGCGAAGATACCCTTCGACCATGCGCCCGACCCAGGAGTTGCGGCGCGGCCGAATAAACGGTTCTGACGTCAAGAGCGCATGCGGGTCGCGACGTCGCATTCCGGCAGGCGCCACGACGATCAACCTCTCCTCGCGCAGAATTCGCCAATCATAGGCCTTGGGAATCGCAAATGACGGCTGCGGGATGATTGCAGCGTCGAGATCACCTTCAAGCATCTGCTGATAGAGTTCGCCGCCGTTGCCGCTGACGATATAGACTTCGATCTGCGGATACTTCCTCGTCAGCAATCTGAGAATGCCTGGGAGAAGCCCCGACGTACTGGAGCCCGTTGCGCCCAACCGCAGTTGTCCCGAAGGTTGATCACAGAGCGCGGCTGATTTGAGATCGCGGATATTGGCCAACACGCCGCGGGCGCGGTTCAGGATGGCAATGCCGGCCTCGGTCGGCTTCACCCGCTGGCCAGACCTTACGATAAGTCGGGTGCCGATATCAGCCTCAAGGGAGTGGATGCGCTGGGCCACGCCGGCAGCCGTAATGTTGAGCCGGCGCGCGGTTTCCGCGATCGAGCCGTTATCGATCACCATCACAAAGCTTTCGAGGAAGCGGCTGTCCATCGAAACAAAATCTATCTTCTGAAGTCAGAATTAGCAATATTGCATTATGGCGCCGAACGGCGGCAAACATAGCGGCACGGGCCTGGTTCTCAGCAACCGCTGACATACAACCGACCGCACCGTTTAAACGATGTGTTTGTTCACCACTGACGGCGCAAGACCATCTTGCGGCGAGCGACGGAGGTTTACCGATGTCTCCCGAGAACAAGTTTGACCGCGACTCAAATAATTGCGAGATCGGGCGGGCCAATATCGACCGGCGCACCTTGCTGGGCATCGGCGCCACTGCTGCCGGCCTCGGCCTGAAAATGCCGAGCGCCGCCGCAGCAACGGCTCTAAATGCGTCGACGCGCGTCGATGCTTACACGCATTTTTCCTCGATGAGATTTTTTGAATTTGCCGAGCAAGCGGGAGCTGGAATTCCGCTCGCCGCATCCGTGTACAGCCACCTGCCGACGCTATTCGACGTGAATGAACGGCTGAACTTGCTGGACCGGAATGAAATCAGTGTACACGTCCTGGTCCCGGTTCCGTGGCTGGAAGCCTTCCCCGCCATCGCCAATGATTCCAAGCTGACGCTTCAAGCCGCGCGTCTGATGAACGACGAGCTTGCAGCGTTTATTGCAAAAAAGCCTGGCCGCTTTCGCGGTGTTGCACTGCTGCCTACCTTGGACCAGGACGCAATGCTCGCCGAATTGCACCGCGCAGTGAAGGTGCTTGGCTTCAGTGGCGCCTACCTGCCGGTCGGGCCCACGGTGAAGCGGATGGACCACCCTGACTTCGAGCCGCTCTACAAGGCCATCGTCGACCTCGACGTGGCGCTGTGGCTGCACCCGTCGAGGCCTCCGGTCCCCGAATATGTCGACGAAAGGGCGTCGCGCTTCTTCGAGTGGCAGATCGAGGGATGGTTGTCCGACACCACATCGGCGATGTTTCGCATTGTTTTCGCGGGCGTATTCGATCGCTATCCAACTATCCGCATCATAACGCATCATGCTGGTGGCATGCTCCCGACATCGGCCATGAGGGCGGAGGCGATGTGGGCATTATTTGCATCCACCGGCGCCGCGTTGCCCACCACGATATCAAAGCCCTATATCGATCACTTTAGAAAGTTTTATTGCGATACCGCCGCCTTCGGATATGCGCCGAAGGTCGTTGAACTCGCACTTGATTTTTTCGGTCGGGAGCGGGTGCTGTTCGGCACGGACGCGCCTTTCGATGCTACTGGCGGTCAATATTTCACGCACGAAACGCTTCGCACGCTCGGCGATATACAGATGTCGTCACAGACGCGGGCAGCGCTGCTCAATGGCAATGCCGAGCGTATACTAAAGCTCGGATAGCCAAGCCTTTGTTGGGTCAAAGGCGGCTGCCGAAGGATCATCGCCTTGCGCCTGCATTCCCTGCGGCAAGGTCAGGGAAAACGCGCCCACCGGATCAGCGCCCGGAATTTATGAACATCGCGCAGTGTTCGAAGCGCACCGCCGTGGCCCGAACGGGCCATTATCAAAATGGCCCGCTCGGGCGAAGCGGCAGGCCGCGTCCTCCTGTACTCATGCGGCCATCGGTCCAAGCGACCGTCGGTCCAGAAACGGAGGATGCCATGACCACCAGGACTGCGGGAGTGACGGGTGCTGCCCTCAAGCGGGCCATCGAAACGCGCGACGGGCACATGCTTGCGGACTTCTACGCCGAGGACGCCGTTCTGCGCATCGTCGATCACAACAATCCGCCCAGTCGGCCGCGCGAGGTCAAAGGCCGCTCGGCAATCGCCACGTTCTGGGACGACATCTGCGGGCGGGTGATGACCCACACGGTCGAGACGAGCATCGCCGAGGGCAATCGTCTCGCCTTCACGCAATCCTGCGCGTACCCCAATGGCGCGAAAGTGTTTTGCGTCGGGGTCCTGGAACTGAAAAGCGGCAAGATCGCGAACCAAACCGTCGTCCAGGCATGGGACGAATAGGAGCATTGGACGCGTAGCCGGAGAGTTGTCGCAGAACGCCACGGGCGATCATCGATTGGAGCGGCGCCAATGACCACCATCTATCATGAAGGCTGTCGGCGGCTTCAGGATCAGTTCGACAGCCGTCGCATCGCCGATCGCCTCGAACAGGTGAGGGCGCGCAAGGTGTTCACCGACGACGACAAGGCCTTTATCGAGAGCCGGATCTTCTTTTTTCTCGCGACCGCGACCCGCGAGGGGTATCCGACCTGCAATTTGAAAGGCGGTCCCGCGGGGTTCGTGCGCGTCGTCGCGCCGGACCAGCTTGCCTTTCCGGACTATGACGGCAACGGCATGTTCTTGAGCCTGGGCAATATCGCGACGAACCCGCAGATCGGGCTGTTGTTCATCGACTTCGAAAAGCCTCGGCGGCTGCGCGTCGAGGGCGTGGCGTCGCTCTCAACCGATGATCCATTGATTAAGCACACCATTGGTGCACAATTGGTGGCGCGCATGCAGGTGCGGGCCATTTTTCCAAACTGCCCGCTTATATCCCGAAGATGAAGTTGATCGAGCGATCGATCTGGACGCCGCGGGAAGGTTTTGATGCGCCGGAGCCGGCTTGGAAACGCTTCCTGGATTCAGGGATGCCGTTCACCCGCGGCAGTGCACTCATGGCGGAGTTGAAAAGCAGGTCACTTGAGGAAGGAGAGAGCACATGTTTGATCTTATCCAAACGACAGTTGAGGCGACACCGCGGCGCGGATTCCTGCGCCGGATAGCAGGCGTGATGGCGCTTGGGGCGGCCGGCGCCGTGCCGACCTTGCAGGTCCAGGCAGCGGCGGCGCAGGCCGACGGGCCGGATTGGCCGGGAGCGCTGAAGGGGCGCCATCGCCAGGTGGTCGATGCCTACGATATCAATTCCGGCTTCCCGCTCGCATTCGTCCATACGTTCCTCCTGCCGAACGAGTCAGCGACGGGGGTCATCGTTCTGCGCCATGCCGCGTTTCCGATCGCGCTCAACGATGCCATGTGGGCAAAGTACAAGATCGGCGAGTCGTTCAAGATCACCGATCCGGAGACGAAGGCGCTCGCGGTGAAGAATCCATTCTTTCACCCGAAGCCCGGCGTCCTGGTGGTCGATGACATGGCACTCGATCGCTTGCTGGCGAAAGGCGTAGTCGTCGGCGGATGCAACATCGCGCTGCACGTCCAAAGCAAGATGCTTGCGGGCAACGCCGGCGTAAGCGCCGATGAGGCCGCGAAAGAATGGGCCGCCAACGTCATTCCGGGCGTCACCATCATTCCGTCGGGAACATGGGGCGTGAACCGCGCGCAGGTAGCCGGCTGCACGTACTGCGCCGGGGGCTGAACGGCGCCCCTGACGTTGTGACACGGCAAAGGCGGCCCGGTTCGTCGATCCGACGCACCGGGCCGGCGCCGATGTTCGCGCCCTCGATAACGCGATAGCTCTTCTGCGCCGTCCTTTCGAATTTTGAAGGACGCTGCCGCAGGCGTTCGCTGCGTGCGCGGCTCTGGCCGACGGCCGATTGCGCCACGATGAATTTCTGTGACGGATCGCGCGGCACGCGATATCACCAATCGATTCATACCGGCAAATCCCCGAGGAGTTGTTCTCCATGCCGCCCTGGCCCGGCACTGTTGTGCTGAAAGGTACCCGCGCGCAGCTTGAACCGCTGTCGCAGGCGCATTGCGATGCGCTGACCGCCGCCGTGAAGGACGGCGAACTTTGGCGGCTGTGGTACACCTCGGTTCCGTCGCCGGAAAAAATGAAAGAGGAGATCGAGCGCCGGCTCAAGCTGCGCGAGCAAGGGACGATGCTGCCGTTCGCGGTGATCGATCTTGCCACCGGCGCGCCCGTCGGCATGACGACCTACATGAACATCGATGCGGATGTCCGGCGGGTGGAGATCGGATCAACGTGGTACCGGCAGTCGGTGCAGCGGTCGCCGCTCAACACCGAGTGCAAGCTCCTGCTGTTGCGCCATGCCTTCGAAGAGCTGGACTGCGTTGCAGTCGAGTTCCGCACCCATTTGTTCAATCATCAGAGCCGGCGCGCGATCGAGCGGCTCGGCGCGAAGTTCGACGGAGTGCTGCGAAATCACATGCGCATGCGCGACGGGACGCTGCGCGACACCTGCGTGTACTCGATCATCGCTAGCGAATGGCCGACGGTCCGCTCGCACCTGACATGGCAGCTGGAGCGGCCGCGCGAATGCGCCATGACGACGGCCAGCTAGTTCAATCGAATCAAGCGAGGCTCTCGCGAGCTATTGATTATCCAAGGCACACAAAAAAAGAACCCCGGCCGGAGCCGGGGTTCGCGTGGTCGCTTCTCGTCAGTTGACGCGGTTGTTGTCCATGTAGGCCGCGCTCCGTTGGGCCCGGAGTTCTCGCGGGGTCGCCATGGCCTGCTCACCGGTGCAGGTGTCGGTGAACAACACGCCCCCCTGGGCCAAGTACTGCTTGGTGTAGCAGGTGCAGGCATTCTGGGCCTGCTGCGGCGGCCTGGAGACGCGGGCCTGCTGAGCCCGGAGTTCGTCGAGGGTCGCCATTGCCTGCTCCTTCGCGCAGTTGTCGGTGAACACCACGCTGCCGTCGGGCTGATACTCCTTGGTGATGCAGCCGCAGGAGGCCTGCCGTTGCGTGTTCACCGGAGCGTAGTTTGCCGGCGGAGCGTAGGACGGGGCATACGCTTGGCCATACGACGGAGCGTAGGTCTGAGCGTAAGTCGGCGTGTCGTCCGAGTTGTCCGAATCGTCCGTATCATCGCTCGAGTTGTCGGCGTCCGCGAAGGAGTAGCCGCCGATCCACCAGTGCGGGTGCTTGTGCCACCAGAACTTCTGGTGATGGTGGTGATTGAAGGCGTGGTGATTGTGGTTGAAGTGATTGTGGGCGAAGTGGTGGTTGCCCGGCTGATGGCCGCCCGGATGATGAGCGAAGCGGTGCTGGTTGCCGAAGTGATGACCACCGAAATGATGCCCGCCAAAATGATGGCCGCCGGCAAAGCGATGACCACCGAAGTGGTGGCCGCCGAAGCGATGACCACCAAAATGATGGCCGCCGGCGAAATGATGACCGCCAAAGTGATGGCCGCCGCCGCCGAAGTGATGACCGCCGCCGCCAAAGTGACCGCCGCCATGGCCTCCGCCACCATGACCGCCACCGCGCGCGAACGCGTCGGTGCCGATCAGCATGCCCGCCGCCAGGGCCGCAGCCGCAGCGAGAGCAAAGATTACCTTGCGTGAAAACATTTTCACTCTCCTCGGTTTACCGTCCCGTCTCGAACGGTTGTGGCCATTCGTCGGGGGGTATCTCGGAGAGGTTCAACGAATACTTGCAATCCGAGGCGTGAACCTGCGCAGCGCGAAGCGAGACGCGTTACGCTTAAATAGGCCCTTTGCGCAAGTATTGGTCTTCTTATTTCGTTTGGATCAGGCTTATGATGGTTTCGTTGCGCGGAATATGAAATTTGGAGAAATTGATAAATGACGCCGCAGCAGGCCGATCTTGTCCGGACGTCGTTTGACGCGATGTGGTCGATCCGCAACCAGTTGGCCGAACTCTGTTACGGCCGACTATTCGAGATCGCTCCGGATGCGCGCGGCTTGTTTGCTAAAGACGTCGACATGGAGCGGCAACGGCTCAAGCTGATGGACATGATGGCTGCGATCGTCGGCACGCTCGATGAGCGCGACCTGTTTCACTCGCTTGTCACTCACTCCGGTCGCCAACACGCGGGCTTTGGCGTCAGTCCATCGCACTACGCCGCCTTCGGCGAAGCCTTGCTGTGGAGTTTGGAGCGGCAACTGGGAGACCGGTTCACCCCGGAATTGCGCGAGGCCTGGGGCGAGCTTTACGCCGATGTGCAGGACGAAATGATGCGGGCCGGCGTACAGAAGTAAGACCAAGCGACAAAATCACCGACTCGTCACGCCCGCGCTTGTCGATATACGCTTGTCGCGGGCATCCACGTCTTCCCTTCGGTCTTTCTGCAAGCAAGGCGTGGATGGCCGGGACAAGCCAGGACAAGCCCGGCCATGACGAAGTGAAGCGGTTGCGAACTCAATCAATCCTATCCTCCGGCGTGCCGCGACCGAGCGCGAATTGACCGACCGGGCCCTCGACGTGAAATTCGATTCCCGTCATCTTCGCGAACAGGTCGATGTCGGTCGTCCCGATCGCACAGCAGCCGAGCCCCATGTCGGTCGCCATCAGGTAGAACGTTTGGATCAGGACGCCGACATCCTTCAAGATCAGCGAGTAGGCGATTGAGCTGTACTTCCACGAGACACGGCCGAAGCGCGCCGTGACCGTGATCAGAATCTGCGGCGGGGCCGGCGCGGCCATCGCATATGTGGCCCCCATCAGCAGCGCGTCGAGTTGTTCGCTCGGCGCGTCGATCGCGACCAGCGCGTGGTCGCCGGCATCGTAGTGATAGAAGCCGCGGGCGAGCCCCTCGCATCTGTCGACCGCGAGATAGAGTTCGAGCTCGTATTCCGCGCCGGCGGACGGATAGGGCCGCGTGGTGTATTCGACGGTCGGACCGCCGTCGCCGAGATCGGCCGTGTGTTCCGATCGCGACAGGACGCGCGCGGCGTTGTCGAGAAAGCGCGATATGTCCGCGAGCGCAATCGGCTTGCCGTCATCGAAGCTGCGCGTCGAATGGCGTTCGCGCAAAATCTTTGCGAGCGGCGAGGGCGCTGGCGAGGGTGCGTCCGAAAACTGGCGCAAATCGATTTTCTTGCCGTGCCAGTGCGGCCGCACCGCCGGCAGCGGCGGCATGATGCCCGCGAACGGATAAACTCCACCGAGCAGGTTGGCGTGGCGGCCTTGCGTGCTGCGCGCGTGAAACAGGAGATCGTGAAAGTCCCACAAGACGAGGTTGTCGTCACCCTCGCTGATGCGGAGGCCGGCGTCGTCCGCGGCGGTGATCTTGAAAAGGATTTGGCAATCCACCAGCAGGGCGAGAAGCGCGGCGCCGGGAAAGCCCTCTTGCTTGCGCAGTTGGCCGAGTTTCTGCGGTGTCGACAGCATTGCTATCGCGGCGGCGACCTTTGGATCGCAGATCCTGAACAACACGCCGGCACGCGGCGATTCCAACACCATCTCGCCGCCGCGTCTGCGCATGTAAGCAAAACGCGACAGTACGAGAACATCGGCATTGCCGAGCTCGTGAATACGCGGCCAGTAATCGGCGAGCTGCGGTTCGATGACGACGAGGTCGTCGTTGCCCCGCGCGCGACGCAGGCCGTATTCGAGGAAACCGTGCCGCGCCAAGCGATGGACCAGGAGATCGATCTCTTTGTCAACGCTGCGACGGCTTGACGTGAACGACGCCAGCGGCAGCCCGGTGCGCAGGTCCTGCGCACGCTTCACTGCTGCCGCGCTGAACGTGCCTAGGCGGACCGAATAGCCATCGAACGAGGCAGCGAGTTCTCCGCCGGCGCGCGCTTCGAGCGTGACGTGACCGCTGAGGCGGGCGGAGAGGGTTGGCGGCGCAGCCCGCCGCGACTTCGTTGCGGGTGCGCGCAAGCCGACCCTCAGGTGTGGGGATGAGCCGGATTGAGTTCGTGTTCCGGCAGCGGCCGGTCGCGCAATCCGAGCTTGACGGGAACGTCGAACAATCGGCCCGGCGCAAAGCGGCGATAGAAATGCCGCAGCCCCGGGACGACCACGCGGACAACCGGCACTTCGATGTCCGGGCGGGTCTGATCGAGCACAAGGAAATCGAGGCCTTCGCGCTTCGCGAGATTGACGCACGCGTTCACCTGCTCGCGCGTGTCGAGACTGCCGAACTTCGATCCGAAGCCGCCATGGACGATTGGCTGGTTGCCCGGCATCAAGAACGGATGCTCCTCGATGCGCAACGGCGTCGAGCCATCGAGGCTCGATTTCTCCCCGCTTCCGCCGCCCATGAGGCCGATGGACAGGAACTGGTTGAGCTCGGTGAGCGTACGAAGCAGTGCGATCCGCGGATCGAAGTGCGCCCCCGATCCGAACTCGATATTTTCCTGGCCGTTCTGCATCCAGTGCAAAATCGCCACGAAGGTCGGAATTCCGAGGTCGCTCGTGACGTCGAGTACCCAGAGCCGGCGTCCGGCGTCGGCAAGCTGGGCCTGCAGATCGCGGACGTAGGAATCATCGAAGCGGGTCAGGTCCACTTCGGGCCGTTGCAGACGGTTGTACCACCAGATGCTGTAAGCATCGCGCTCCACGAGCTCGAGAAAGCCCTGGACGATCGCCTCCGCGAGCGTGTTGCCCGCCGAGCAGCCATTGGAGTCGGTGGGGATGGCGCCGGGCCCCCGGTAGAAGAAATACAACAGGCTCGTCGGAAGATATTTGAAGCGCTCGTCGCGCAGCGACCAGACCGGCGACCACTCGATCTTGGCCGACGGGTCGAATGGGGGCGGCACGATGTGCTCGCTCTCGGCCGGCGACGATACGCTTTGCCGGAATTGCGCCTCGCTGAACAACTGAACATCGTTCGGGAGGATGGCTTCGCCCGGCGCAAAATCCGTGAACCGTCGCGTCACGCTGATCTCGTCGCCCTGATGAATCCCGGAGTAGCGCTCGATCGCCTCCATGAGAGCGCTCGCTTCGCCCTGCTCCGCAGTGCTGCCTTTGCCGAAGCTGCCGCCGCTCAGCCCGGCCCTCAGTTCGTGGACCGACATCGCCGGTGCAGAGAAATTGTGGGAGGCAAAGAAGTTGGTGTTCATCGGCAAATCGGCTTCGATCCGCTCGAGACGCGACACCACGCCCGTCAGCGGGCTCACATGCTTGCGAAAACGCGCGACCGTCGCCCGTGGTGAAACGGTGCGATAGCCGCCGCTCGTCATGATGAGCTTGTGGCCGGTGCCGAGTTCGATCGGGACCGGCTTCCGCCGTCGGTTCTGCAGCTGCTTGCGGCCGCAATGCGGACATTGCGGGCGCGCCGCCACGTGATGCCTCACGATGGTGGCGCCCGAGAGGTCGAGGCTGATGATGTGATCGCGCAAATCGGTGCGGAAACCGGTGGCGATCGCCTTCGCAATCTCGACGGCTGCAAGCTGGAGTCCGCTCTGGCCGAGCGGGTGCCGGGCAAGTGGCGACACCGCGACACGGCGCGCCTCGCCGCGATCGAGCATGCCCCTGACCTCGCGATTGCGGATCATGCGATCGGACAGGCAGGTCCAGCATGCGCCCTCGCCCGGCCTAAACACCGGTCCCACCAGCGGAAAGACCCCGGCAGGCTGCACCAGCAGCCAGGGCGTGCGGTCCGCGAGATGCTGCTGGTTCAATTCCGCGAGGCGCCGCTCGAGATAATCGTTGACCAGCGTCACCGTGAGGTCCGCGTCGCGTTTGACGACGCGGACGCCAAGTTCGCTCAGCGCGGCGCCAAGCGCCGCCGCGCCATCGACGTCGATCGACTGAATGCGCACACGGCAGTTGTGAAGATTATCGCCCGCCGTCTCCAGCGGAAGGCCGAGGGTCGCCCAATAGCCTGCGACGGGGCCGGTCGGCGAATGCGATGTCGGGATGACGACATAGCGGCGGTCGACCAGTCGCTTCAGGGCTTCTTCGATCTTGTCGGTCGGAAAATCCCGTCCGAGTTCGCGAACGAGATCGCGAAAACTCTTTCCCCCCTTGCCGATCGCCGCGGCAAGCGCACAGTAGAGGGCGCCGTGAAGAAAGAACTTCCGATCCTCGGAATAGAGGCACACCGAATCAGGCAGCATATAAACGCTGAAATTCGGCGCGAACTGCGGAATGTCTTTGTCGTCTAGCCGCTTGGAGCGGGTTGCTCGATCGCCTGTCATAATGTGTATGCGCGCGCCTTCGCGCCATCATTGCGGATCGCTGGCGCGGGCCTCGCTCCGATGGTCTGAGCGTCTGGTAGCCCGCTAGGCGCGTTTCAACGCGCTGGAAATTTGGCGACCCTACGCCATCCTGGATGCACGGCCGCCCGCATCTTCGTGCGGACGACGCGCCAAACAAACAACAGTCAGGCCGGGTCGAACCTCTTCAACCCGGCCATCGCGACTGGCGTCCGTCAATTCAAAATATTCTAGCACGCCCAGCGGCAAGCGCCCCACGAGATGCAGCAGCTTCCGCCGCCGCCGCAGCCCCAACCGCATCCGCCGCAACCTCTGCAGCCTCTGCCGCCGCAACCTCTGCAGCCTCTGCCGCCGCAGCCTCTGCCGCCGCAGCCGCCGCAGCCCCGAGCGAGTTGTACGCCATTTCGCACGGATCCAGCGTCCTCCTTGTCGAAGGCATAAAAGGTCGACAAGCTGACGTCAGAAATCTCTTCTTCACCGAGCGTGATCTGGGATGCGATGTTACGCGCCGCCGGTACATCGGACGCAGGCGCTACCGCCGCCGCGGACGCGCCGCCCGCGAGTGTTAAGGACAATCCGGCCGCTCCCAACACCGGCACCGCCTTCGTCCCACGCTTTCTTTTCGAAACTCGCTTCGCAACTGGCATAGTCTGTTCCCTCCATGCCTTGTCATAAATGCTGCATCGACCCACCGCCGCCTTTGGTACGCCTCGCAAACGTACAATGCAAGGCTATGCCTAACGTGGTCGGTGTCGCGCGATTCAAGCTCCTACAACCAAAGTGACGCTCACCAACATGTTGCCGGTCCATCGGGTTCCTGGATTTTGACGGCCGCATCGTCGTTTCCGGCGGCCTCGCTCCTGACGCATGGAAGCGCCGGCCGCATCCGTACTTGTGTCTGCTCTGCCCGGTCTTGTATCCAGGCCAAAAGGACTTCGGCGGCATCCGATACCGTAGCGGTTTGCAGGCTCACAGGGAAATAACATGATCAATTATCATGGCCGCTTCGTCTGGTACGAGCTCCTCACGACGGACACGAGGGCCGCCGAGGCCTTCTACGCGAAGGTCATAGGCTGGGGCACGCAAGACGCGTCGACCCCCGCTCTCGCCTACACCGTGTTCACGGCTGGACGGACCCCGGCGGCTGGGCTCACGGCGCTGCCGGAGAATGCGAGGCAAATGGGCGCGACGCCGCGGTGGTTCGGATACGTTGGCGTCGATGACGTGGATGCCGCTGCCGACCGGCTCAAGCGTCTTGGCGGCGCGGTGCAGGTCCCGCCGATGGACATCCCCGACGTCAGTCGCATTTCGATCATCGCCGATCCACAGATGGCAACGCTTGGGTTGGTCAAGTGGCGCAATCCGGGCCAACGGCTCGCTGAGCCGGGCACACCGGGCCACGTAGGCTGGCATGAGTTGCTCGCCACCGACGGGGAGAAGGCGTTCACTTTCTATCGCGAGCTTTTTGACTGGCAAAAAGCTGACGCCGACACCGGTCCGTCAGACACGTATTACTCGTTCTCCGCAGGAGGGCAGGCGATCGGCGGCATGTTCACAAAACCGCCGACGGTGCCGGTCCCGTTCTGGCTTTACTACTTCACCGTCAGCGACATCGAAGCGGCGGCGGAACGCGTAAGGTCTAGCGGCGGGGAGATCCTCGATGCCCCGCTTGAATTGCCAGACGGCGGCTGGATCGCCCGATGCATGGATCCGCAGGGCGCCATGTTCTCGCTGGAGGGAAAGCGCAGCCCAAAGGCGATCGGATATTTTTCACCCTCCGCATCCCCCGCTCGACGAGTGCGTTAGAAGTTGGTGTTCAGCGGCAGCTCTCGATACGCTTGAGACCCAGCGCTCGGACACACCCTTCGTCGGAGGGCGTAGATTTGCTTGAACAACAGCAGACCCAGCACGAAGCGGGTCGCCAGGCCACGGGTGATATGATCATCGTGCGCTGTGCCGATGACTTCATCACGGGTTCCAGCACGAGGGCCAACCGCGGACATCCTCACGAATTTTACTGGCGCTTGCGCCCCCTGATCACGGTTGTTTCATAAAGACCGACCGGTGCGAAATTATCAGTCAGCAATTCGCCGGTCGTTACACTGGGATTTACGGCCCGTTTTGATACGAGGCGGGGCAGTGGATACCGAAAATGATATTTGCCCTGTAACTCAACGGCGCGCTGCGCCAGAGTTTCCGATTCCGGCGCATGCCTCGACGTCGCCACCATGATCACCTGTGTGCCAACTCGGGTCTCGGGGACAGGGTAGACGTCGACAGTCGGAAATACCGCGCGCAAGGTCACAATCGTTGATGCGTTAAGCTTCGTGTTGCCTAGAATGTTAAGGGCCACAGCCCCACCTGGTGTCAGACGCTCGTTGACAAGCGTGTAGAACTCCCGGGTGAGGAGATGGAACGGTACGCCGATTTCCCGGAAGGCATCCAACACGATTAAATCGTAGAGTTCCTTGTGACGATTGAGGTAAACCCGTCCGTCGCTGTCAACGAAGCGGACCCGGGCGGTCTCTTGCACGCCGAAATATTTCTTGGCAGCCGCAATCACTCCGGGATCAAGTTCGACAACATCGATTTGCAGGTCCGGGATGGCGCGGCCGAGATAAGTCGAGACGACACCGGCGCCGAGGCCGACCATCAGGATCCGCTTGACCGTATCGGGATACAGGAGGCTGACGGGTATGGTTTGTGAATATTCAAGCTGCATGTCGTCGGGATCTTTGAGATTGACCGCGGATTCGAGATAGTTTTCACTCCGGTGTCTGGTGGACATTGCCAGGATCGAACCGCGCTTGTTGACGAAAATTTCGTTGTACTCGGTTTCGACGTGAGCGACGCGCCCGTCGGGCCGCTTGAGTATTTCCGCGCGCACAGTTTCGTCAAAGAGGCTGTCCGCCCAAGCGCCGGTCGCGGCGAGCGCAACCACGGCGAGCGCAGCGGACGCCACGGTTTTTGCGACCTTACCAGTCTCGAGTTGCGCAAGCCGCTTGATCACGAAGTTCTTCGACTGCGGGGCGATCGCCGCTGGGCAATCCGTGACCGCAGACGCGCGCGGCCGCTTCCCCCCAGCACGGCGAGTTGCCGCAAAGTCTCCTTGGTGCCGCGAAGTCGTCATAACCCACCCGCAAATCCGATCAACACAATCACCATATGCGGTCCAACAAGAATGCAAAGCCCCTGTGCGCCGCTCGGCCTCGAAATTCCGGCTGCGCCGTTCGCGATGTTCGGCGGGTCGCGCTGATCGGTGGCCTGCGCCCGCTGGTCGGCGCACTGCGCGTAAACCGGAGCGGTCGCAAACAGCGCAAGGGCCATGGCGGCGACTGCAACGGTCGACATCAGTATCTTCTTCGAGGTCACGTCAATCTTCCTTTCGACTTGGTGTCTCGTAAATCGGAGCGTCTCGGTATCCCGTAATGTGCAACCGTAATCTGGCCCTTAATCGCCGGGCAGGGCGGTTATAAATCAAGCGGAAGTTTGATCGCTATCAAACTCGATATCGATAGCTCGGTGCACATTGTGTTCGACGTTCATTGCCTGAAAGCTGCTCGTAAAATGTCAGTTACACCCTTCAAGGGCATCCGCGGCCCGGCCATCCGCGCCCTTGATAACTGGGGGGTGGCCGGTTCAACGCACGGCAAGATGCACCAGTTGCTCAGCGACGAAGAGCGCGCGCGGCTGGCCACGATCGCTTCCATCGTCCGCTTCGAGAAGGGCACTGAGATATACCGCGAGGGAGACCACGCGGAGGCGCTGTTCAATATTATCGGCGGCGTCGTGAAGGCCTTCAAAAGAAATCCCGACGGCTCGGAGCATATCCTCGCATTCTGGTTTCCCCAGGACTTGTTCGGCCTGTCGGAAGATTCGTGTTACGTCAGTTCGATCAAGACGCTCACGCCGGTGACCGCCTATCGCATTCCGCTTACGGCGTTGCGCGGCCGGCTCTCGAGCGATCCGCTGTTGGAATTCCATCTCATCGTCAAGCTTTGCTACGAGCTCCGCCAGGCCCAGCGTCATGCCTTCATGCTTGCGCGCACGCGGACGATTCCGAAGCTGACGATGTTCCTGCAGATGCTGGAGGAGATGCAGGCTGCGAACGGCGAGCCGACAAACGAAATCTACCTTCCGATGAATCGCTCCGACATCGCGGAATACGTCGGCACCTCGCTCGCGGCCGTGAGCAGGGCGTTCCACGCTCTCGCCGCGAAGGGCATTGTTCAGACGCGAAATCGAAAGCACGTGAAGATCATCGATCGCGCCGCTTTCGACAGGCTCGCGGGGAACGTCGTCGATAGTGGTCAGGTGAGCGGACGGGAAAATCCAAGAGGCTGACTGGCGACTGACGGCGGCCGTAATGCACGGCGACGCTCGTTCGAGACCGCGCGCCCGGCAACCGCACGAAGGTCGCCCGGCGGTATAGGCCGCCCGCGGCGAGTTCCCGCCGGCTCAAACTCCGCGATCTCGCCATCCCGCGGTCATGCCATCACCCGAATCCCCGTGATTCGTGGCAAGTTGAATACAAGTCGGGTGGGGGGAAATCCGTGAAGGCGAAGGGCGGGCGGTGGCCGGGACACCGCGTTCGCTGGCGCAAGGGGGATTTTCGGCGTGCGAGTTAGTCAAACCATGAGGGGAGGGATTCCCGCGATGCGGGCAGCCCCTTGTGGTAAAAGCATTTTCAGGCCAAACGTGCGGCGGGTCGTCGGCCGGGGCCGGCGTTGCGGCCGCGCCGGCGTCATGTCGCGCGCGGCGATTGCTGCAAGGTGCGCCATGGCGAATGTGGTGGTCGTCGGTTCCCAATGGGGTGACGAGGGCAAGGGCAAGATTGTCGATTGGCTCTCGCAACAGGCGGACATCGTCGTCCGCTTTCAGGGCGGGCACAATGCCGGCCACACGCTGGTCATCGACAGCACGACCTACAAGCTGTCGCTGCTGCCGTCCGGCGTGGTACGGCCCGGCAAGCTGTCGGTCATCGGCAACGGCGTGGTGCTGGACCCCAATGCGCTGATCGAGGAAATCAAGCGGCTGAAGGGCCAGGGGGTCGAGGTGACGCCCGAGACGCTGCGCATCGCCGATAACGTGACGCTGATCCTGCCGCTGCACCAGGAACTCGACGCCATTCGCGAGACCTCCAATGTGCGCACCTCGCTCGGCACGACGCGGCGCGGCATCGGGCCGGCCTACGAGGACAAGGTCGGCCGGCGCGCCATTCGCCTGATGGATCTCGCCGACCTGCCGGCGCTGGGCGGCAAGATCGACCGATTGCTCGCACATCACAACGCGCTTCGGCGCGGCCTGGGCATCGCCGAAATCGAACCAAAGACCGTGTATGACCGGCTGTCGGCGATCGCGCCGCGGGTGCTGCCGTTCATGGATTCGGTCTGGTCGCTGCTCGATCGCAAGCGGCGCGAAGGGAAAAGAATCCTATTCGAGGGCGCCCAAGGTGCGCTGCTCGACGTCGACCACGGCACCTATCCGTACGTGACCTCGTCGAATACCGTCGCTGCCCAGGCTGCGACGGGTTCGGGCATCGGTCCAGCCGCGGTCGGCTACGTTCTCGGGATCAGCAAGGCCTACACGACGCGGGTCGGCGCCGGGCCGTTTCCGACCGAGCAGGACAATGAGATCGGCCGGATCATCGGCGAACGGGGTCGCGAGTTCGGCGTCGTGACCGGCCGCAAACGTCGGTGCGGGTGGTTCGACGCCGTCTTGGTGCGGCAAACCGTCCGCACCGGGGGAATCGACGGATTGGCCTTGACGAAGCTCGATATTCTCGATGGATTCGAGGAGATCAAGGTGTGCGTGGGGTATCGATTCGACGGCCGCACCATCGACTATTTGCCCGCCGGGGAGCATGCCCAGGCGCGGGTCGAGCCGGTCTATGAGACGATCGCCGGTTGGGAAGCGCGGACCGCGGGGGCGCGTTCTTTTGCGGAACTTCCGGCCCAGGCGATCAAATACGTGCGGCGGATCGAAGAATTGGTCGGTTGCCCGGTAACCCTGCTCTCGACGAGCCCGGAACGGGAAGACACAATTCTTATGCGAAATCCGTTCGAAATATAATACAATGGCATTTGCTGCCCGCGGGGGCGCGGAGAACCGATGGCCGATTACTATCCGTTGATCGCCAAGGCCGTGAGTGGGCTTGAGAAGAGCACCGCGGACCAGCGGCATGGTTTGTATGATCGGGCGCGCCAGGCTTTGATCGCGCAGCTGCGCGGCGTCATGCCCGCACTCTCCGAATCGGACATCACCCGTGAGCGCCTCGCTCTTGAGGAGGCGATCCGCAAAGTCGAGGCTGAAGCCGCGCGCAAGTCGCGCAGCGATCCGCCCCCGCCCCGGGTCGAGCGGCGTCCGGAACCGCCGCCGCCGGAGGCGCGCCAGGAAACGCGCCATCAACCGCGGCGCCAGGATCGGCCCGCGATGCCTGCGCCCGAAGAGTTCGCGGAGCCCGAGGCGAAGCCCGAACCGCGGCGCGAGTCCCGTCCGTCGCCCATGGAATTTCGTTCGCCGCGGCCCGGCCGGCCCGCGGCCCCGCTTTCGGCCGCTGCCGTCAAGGTGCCACCGCGGCCGGCCGACGACGAGCCCGAGGACGAGGACACGAATGGCGAGCCGCCGCCCGCGGCCGCCGGCGGCTCCGCCCGGGTCGAGCGCACACGCTGGAGTCCCGGCGGCGGATCGTCGATCTCGACCAACGGGCTCAAGGGTTTTCGCGACGTTGTCGCTGATGCGGAGAGCCTCGGCGCCGCGACCAGCCAGACCGCAAAGAGCGTCCGCGCTGCCTTCCAGACCGCGCCGGAGCCCGAGCTGGAACGAGCCGAAACGCGCATTGAGCCGCGCTTGCCCCGGCGCGGCGAAGCCCGCGCCGATGCGCGCGGGGATGTTAGGATTGAGCCGCGCAACGAGCGTCGCAGCGAGCCGCGCAACGAGCCGCGCAGCGGCCGGCGCGGCGAACAGCGGGTCGAGCCCGAGCCCGAGCTGCCGCGCTCTCGTCGCCCATCGCCGCGCGATGCCGAGCGCTTCATCGACCACGAGCCCGAGGAGGAACCGGAGGAGCGGTTCGAGCCGCGTGCGCCGCGCGGGGGAAAGCGCGCGCGAGCCGCAGAACCGGTTGTCGAGCCACCGCGGTCGCGCCGCCAGCCGCCGCGAGCGCCGCTCGACGAGCCCGATGACGAGCCGGTTGACGCCGCGGACTTTGCCGATCACGGAAATTACGAGGGCACCCTCGAGTCCGAGGTGCGCGCGCCGTCGTCCATGGTCCGCCAGGAAGACATCCGCGCACGGACACCACCACCCCGGGCCGCCAAGGCCGACCGCAAAGGCCTGCCGGAGAAGTGGCCGGAAAAGCAGGATAAGCAAAAGAAGGGGCAGTGGAAGAAATACGCGACCCTCGCGCTTGCCGGCATTCTGGTGCTGGCGGTCGCCGGCGTCGCGGTGTGGAAGGGACCGGGACTGGTGTCCTCGTTCCGCAGCGTGCCGACGTCGCAGCGCTTGACCGACGCGCAGCCGGCCCCGACCGCGGATGCCAACAATAATCGCAAGTTCGGCGGCCGCGTGGGAGCGGACGCCGGCAACACCTATACGCCGCAGAGCGCGACAGGAAGCGCGCTCGTCGCCCAGAAGGTCGTGCTCTACGAAGAGGACGAGAACAATCCGGCGGGCAAGCGGTTCGAGGGAACGGCGGCGTGGCGCACCGAAATGAGCGCGCCGTCGCCGGGGCAGCCGGCCGAAATGGTGGTCCGCGCCGAAGTGGAAATTCCCGACCTGAAGACGACGTTGCGCTGGTCGCTGCGCCGTAACACCGACAAGCAATTGCCGGCGAGCCACACCGTCGAGGTCATGTTCACCCTGCCGTCGGACTTCGCCCACGGCGGCATTTCGAGCATTCCCGGCATTCTGATGAAGCAGGCGGAGGGCACCCGCGGCATCCCGCTTGCCGGCCAGGCAGTGAAGGTCACCTCGACCTACTTCCTGATCGGCTTGTCGTCGGTCGAGAACGACATGGCCCGGAACGTCCAACTGCTGAAAGAGCGGGAGTGGTTCGATATTCCCGTCGTCTACAATGACGGCAAGCGGGCGATCGTCGCGATCGAAAAAGGCACCCCCGGCGACCGCGCCTTCAGCGACGCCTTCGCGTCCTGGAAGCAGTAACACCCTCCCCTGCAGGGGGAGGGTCGGGCTGCCGCAGGCAGTCCGGGGTGGGGTGATAGCCGTCCCACAAACTTTCCGCGCTTAGAGGGTGGTAGCGCTGCCACCCCCGCCCGGCCGCTTTCGCGGCCGACCTCCCCCCTCCAGGGGGAGGTGAAAAGGCTTAATGCGCGGCGACGGCGGGGGAGGCCGCGTGGGCGGGCGGGGCCTCCATGGCGGCGACCCGGTTCTTGACCGCCTTCTGCACCTTCTCGAAGGCGCGGACCTCGATCTGGCGGACGCGTTCGCGCGACACGCCAAACTCGGCGGCGAGATCTTCGAGCGTCACCGGCTCGTCGGCGAGACGGCGTGCTTCGAAGATGCGGCGCTCGCGCTCGTTGAGGACCTTCAACGCTTCCGATAGCGCCGACCGGCGGTTGTCGAACTCCTCCGACTCGGCGAGCAGGCTCTCCTGGCTGTCCTGGTCGTCGACGAGCCAGTCCTGCCACTCGCCGGAATCACCGTCCTCGCGGATCGGCGCATTGAGCGAGGCATCCCCGCCCAGCCGGCGGTTCATGTCGATGACGTCCTGCTCGGTGACGCCGAGGCGCTTGGCGATGATCTGGACCTGGTCGGGGCGCATGTCGCCTTCGTCCAGCGCCGAGATGCGGCTCTTGGCCTTGCGCAGGTTGAAGAACAGCTTCTTCTGATTCGCGGTCGTGCCCATTTTCACGAGCGACCACGAACGCAGGATGTACTCCTGGATCGACGCCTTGATCCACCACATGGCGTAGGTAGCGAGCCGGAAGCCTTTGTCGGGCTCGAAACGCTTGACGGCCTGCATCAGGCCGACGTTCCCCTCCGAGATGACCTCGGAGATCGGCAGGCCATAGCCGCGGTAACCCATGGCGATCTTGGCCACGAGGCGCAGATGGCTCGTCACCAGCTTGTGCGCGGCGATGCGGTCGCCATGCTCGCGCCAGCGCTTGGCCAGCATGAATTCTTCCTGCGGTTCCAGCATCGGGAACCGGCGGATTTCGTCCAAATATCGGGAAAGGCCGGATTCGGCAGTGAGAATCGGCAGCGAAGCAGATTGGGCCATGACAGCGCCCTCCTTACAGTTTTGCCCCCTGACGAGGCGGGCAGCGGCTCTGACGCTCAAGAGAGCCGGCAGAGCCGGGGATGTGCGGCGATCGCGAACTCGATCGTGCACCGGACCATACACGCCAGATCAGGACAAAACCATCGCCCGGGGGTCAATTCACCGTGACGCCGTTGTGACCCGGCGTCGCTGATGCTCTTAGCCCTTTGTTATTAAAGGACTATTTCTGCCAACTTGACTGGAGTCTGTGCAGAGAACGCAATCACGGCGCGATCGTTCCAGCCCGAAGCAATTCGCGAAGTCTGGCGAGATCCGGCGGCAGCGGCGAGCGAAATGTCATCTCTTCGCCAGTCGCCGGATGTTCGATTGTCAGTAGATAGGCATGCAAGGCCTGTCTCGCAAGTTCCCCGAGCGCCGCACGCGCGGGAGGCGACAGCAGCGCCGCCTTGGTCTTGAAGCCGGGGCCGTAGACGTCGTCGCCCATAAGCGGATGGCCGATCGCCGCGAGATGGACCCGGATCTGGTGGGTGCGCCCGGTCATCAGACGACAGTCAAGGAGGCTTGCGACCGGCTGGCGCGCGCCCGGTGGGTAGCGCTCCAGGACTTCCCAGTGAGTGACGGCCTCGCGGCCGCCCTCCCGCACCGCCATCCGTTCGCGGGCTTGCGGATGCCGGTCGATCGGCTTGTCGATCGTGCCCTTGGGCCGGTCCGGCGCCCCCCAGACGAAGGCGAGATAGCCGCGCCGCAGCGGCCCGGTGCGTCCATGATCCGCGAACTGGGCGGCGAGGGCCTGATGGGCGCGGTCGTTTTTCGCCACCACCATCAGGCCGGTCGTGTCCTTGTCGAGGCGGTGCACGATCCCCGGGCGACGCACGCCGCCAATGCCGGAGAGGCTCGCGCCGCAGTGGGCGATGAGCGCGTTGACGAGCGTGCCGGTCCAATTGCCCGCCGCCGGATGGACGACGAGGCCGCGCGGCTTGTCGATGACGATGATGTCGTCGTCCTCGTAGACGACGGCGAGGGGAATGGCTTCGGCCTGGGGCTCGGCGGGCTCTGCGGCCGGGAGCGTGACTGCGATTTCATCGCCCGCATTGACGCGGTGGGCCGGATCGCGGATCGTGCGGCCGCTGATCGCGACGTGGCCGGCCTCGATGAGGGCTTTGAGGCGCGAGCGCGACAGCTCGGTGATGCGGGCGGCCAAGGCACGGTCGAGCCGCGCGCCGGCCTCATCCGCCGCGACGGTCTCGACCCGGGCCTGCGTTTCGCTCATGACCAAATCCGACAACGGCGATGACGAGCCGCTGAGCCCGGCACAGGCGCAGATCGTCGCCAAAGTGCGCTGGCTGATGCTGATTTCGGGTGCCGCGACGATGCTCGGCATCGCGGTCGTCATCACGGTCATCGGCTATCGCGTTTTCCGCAGCGGGGGAAGCCCACCGGCCGGCCCCGGCGACCTTGGCGGAGCGAACGGTCGGATGATCGAGGCGACGGCGCCATTGCCCAAGGGCGCCCGCGTGGTCTCGACAGCGGTCGCCGGCGAGCGCATCGTCGTCACGCTCGATATCGGCGGCGCAGTCGAAATCCGCACTTACGACGCCCGCACGCTCCGCCCCGAGGGCCGGATGCGCTTTACGGAAGAGCCGTAGCCGACGGAGCCGCAGCGAGTAGCCGGAGCGCGGGCGTCCCGCCCGCTAAAGGGACGCAAAGGGAGCTTCGCCTTGCGCGGCCCCATGTTCGGAGCTAAATCCATCCTCCAGCGATTTCGCGACGTCACGCTCCCTTCGTCTAGCGGTCTAGGACGCGGCCCTCTCAAGGCTGAAACACGGGTTCGATTCCCGTAGGGAGCGCCAAATAAATCAAGCACTTGGCTTTTCCGCCGCGGCCCGTGTCCAACGTTTGTCCAATAAACGCGTATGGGGTGAATTTCCCACAGCCGGTCGCGAGGGTCGATGGGCGCCGCTGGTGGCCCCAGGTTGAACAGTGGTTCAATGACTTCCACGGGGTCCGATCGGCTGGGCAGCCCACGCGCGCCGAGGACATTCCGCGAGATTGGGAGGTAGACCTTGATTTCTCATCCCCCAAAGCCCCCCGTAGGGCTCAGAACCCCCGGACTGATGTGACGTCGACAACGCCGCAGACTGACAGCGAAGCTGCTCGCACGACCGAGGATGCGAGTGTGAAAGAGAGGAAAGGCGGCACGGCCCCAAGGCCCTTCCGATCAAAATCCATCCGGACCGCACGCCTGAGCCCAAGAAATCGGCCTGACTAGCATGCGGTCCTTCATTCGGGGCGTCAAATATTACAGTCCAGTCGTTGCCTTGATCCCAGCTATCGCTTTGGCAGTCTTCGCGTTTGTTCAGTTGCTGATAAATCAAACAGTCAGTAACACTGCGCAAGCAACGAACCGCGCCTTCCTTTTCTTTGACAATGCTACTCTTATCCCGTATCCGCCGCCGCCTAATGAACAAAAAGTTTATGCAGTCGCCGTCTACATTGAGAATAGCGGTAATACCTTTGGCCGCAATTTGCATATCCGGTTTGACTGCGCACGACGCGATCTCGAAGCACCGCTAATAGGTGATCCATTCACTTTGGGACAATGGAAAACTAACTTTAATCCGCCAGCCATGCTTGCTCCAAAACAACGGGCACCGTTGCTTGCATGCGAATTCTCAATCGAAGACATCAATAACGCTCAAGTTCACAAAGTCGATTTATATTTTCTCGCCGAAGTGCAATATACCGATGCTTTCGGAGCATCCCGTATTACTCAGATGACAAGGAACATCCTCACGGATTCCGCCGGAGGATTGCGTTTCGGATTTGTTGGCCGGAACTGCGCCGACAACGATTGCTCACCGCCTTACGAGGAGACCTCGATGCAAACTCCGCTTTGGCAGTTCTTTATGGACATCGGAGTCAAATCCGTGGCGGCGTTAGCTACCATATTGGCGGTGCTAGTGGCGCTTTTTCGTGAGCGGCTTCAATATCGGTTCGATCCGCCTCGGCTTCTCATTGCTCTCAAAAATGAGCGCGGACTACCTATGAGCCTGCACACCTATGACCCGAATACAAATCAGGCCAAAGCTAGCAACGGATATTGGTACCATATAGAGGTTAAGAATAATCGCAGATGGGCGAAAGCGACTGAAGTTCATATCTTTCTCACGACGATAAAAATGCCTGATGGATTCGGAAACTTTCAATCAATATGGCAGGGTGGCCATATTCCGCTGGGGTGGAGAAATGAAGCAAGTCAAGCCGGTAAAACAGTCGGATATCCTGCGGAGTGCGATCTGTGCCATGTTCTTAAAGATCCCCTCGAAGTACGTTTGAGTCCTCTTGTCCACGGTCAGATACCAGAAATAATTCGAGGCCAATTTTCTATGAGGTTGAGCCTACAGGCGCGCGGGATCGAAACAGAATCTGAAATTCTAGATATTGACATCTCATGGGATGGCGGGTGGGCTGACGACCCGATAGGAATGTCGAATCATTTGAAAATTAAAGAGTGTAAGCGCTCGGCGTAGTCGGGCGGTATCAAATCACTCAGGCCCCATAAGCGAGGACATCATCGTGGCTTCTGATCCGACTGATGAAATAGCAAAGCAGGCACGGGACTATGCTTGGCAGTGGTTTGCGCTTCACGCCGCTCAACGGATGCAGACCTTCAATTTCTTTCTTGTCGCTACCGCGTTTTTGGTGGCAGCTTATGCGGGCCTGATCGAAAAGTACCCCATACCCGCAGGCTTGGTGGCTTTGCTTGGTGCATGGCTTGCTTATTGGTTTAATCGTCTCGATTATCGGAACCGAGAGTTGGTCAAAGCTGGCGAAGCCGCTCTGAAAGTCTCTGAAGCCCGATTAGCTTCGCTTACTAACATCCCTGAAATCGAAATTCAGAAAAAGGTGGATAGAGCTGGCAAAGGCGCGTCCACGTATCGCGTCGTGATCAGAGTCGTTGAATGGACGTTCCTGTTGGTGTTTTTGGTAGGCGCCTTCTACGCAGCGGGCCATCTGGTAGTCAGTTTTATAGGCCTGCGCTAACCTGCGTCATCGGCCGACCCTTGCGTCGAGCTACCGAAGACAGCGCTCAGTGTTCCGATCGCCGGAACGGCAGCGCGCAGCACGGCATCATACTTCCGAAGGACCTCGATCAGGGCAGCTTGGTTCATGGGCCGCATATTGTCACACCACGGGTCGAAAAACGAGGCTGGCGGCGAGTCTGGGGAACCTCTGCCAGCAGAAGCGAATCGAAGAATGCCGCGTCCGTGATCAAGTTTGATAAGTTGCCGGGCGCTTGGGTGAACACCGGGTCGAGCAATCCCATCACATGAGCCACGACAGTCGCACGGACGCGGAGGCCGGCAAGCGTTGGCTCATCCTCGCGGTCCTGTTCTTGGCTCGGACTGCGATGGGATTCCAATTTCAGTCGATCGGCGCGCTTTCCTCGTTCCTGGTCGCCGAACTCGGCATCGACTATGCGCAGCTTGGCCTGCTTATCGGCTTCTATTTGCTTCCCGGTATTGCCATTGCGTATCCCGGCGGACTGTTAGGCCAGCGTTTCGGCGACAAGCGCATTGCGCTGCTGGGATTGGCGCTGATGGTGTTGGGTGGAGCGATGGCGAGCCTCTCCGGCGATTATGGGACGGTTTTGTTTGCGCGATTGGTCAGCGGCATCGGCGCCGTGCTGCTCAATGTCCTGCTGACCAAGATGGCGACTGACTGGTTCGTCGGCCGCGAGATCGGAACTGCGTTGGCCATCCTCGTCAGCAGTTGGCCGATCGGAATCGGCCTTGCCCTGGTGGGCTTGCCCTGGTCGGCCGGCACCTTCTCCGTGCCCGTTGCGTTCGGTGCAACGGCGGTCGCGGCCGCTTTGTCGTTGGTGCTGGTCGGCATTGCCTACCACGTTCCGGCTAAATCCTCCGCGCCGCCGCCGTCGGTGAGCGCGACGCGAATCGGCCTCTCGGCACGCGAATTCGGGCTGGTGTCGCTGGCGGGCGGAATTTGGACTTTGTACAACGTCGGCTACATCATCCTCGTAAGCTTCACCCCGTCGCTGCTCATCGCACGTGGGATGTCCACGGGCGAGGCCGGTTTCGCAGTCAGCCTTATCGCATGGACGATCGTCCTCACGATTCCATTGGGCGGCGTGCTGCTCGATCGGATTGGCCATGCGACGGCGATGATGGCCGCGAGTTTTGCGACGTTCGGCCTCGGCACGATGATTCTGCCAACCACGCCATCCTTTGCGTTGATTGCCGTCCTGGGCATCGTCGCGGGCGTTCCAGCCGGCGCGATGATGGCGTTGCCAGCTGAGGTGCTGCGTCCGGAAAGCCGTGGTCCGGGGATGGGCGTCTTTTTTACCTGGTACTACGTCGGGATGGCACTGTTGACGCCCGCGGCTGGTCTCGTCCGCGATCTCACCGATCAGCCCGGGGCACCCCTGATGTTAGCGGGCTCCTTGGAGATCGCGGCAATCGCAGTCTTGGGCCTGTTCCGCGTCTTTCAGCATCGATCGAGGCCTCTGCCTTAACGCCGGCCCTTAATGCGTCTGACGTCGCGTTTCGCGCGTCGCCCGCAAAAACGAAGGCGAAGGCGCATCCGCGCGAGCAAGGTCCGATGACGACCTGCTAGGATGAATCGCGCATCATTCTGCCAGGGAGGTTCGGCCATGACGACGTCAGCACCTCGCGACTTTGAGTCCTGCGACGCTGGAGCGTGCAAATCCGCGGGCAGCGTTTCCATGCCCGATGTGTCGCGCCGCTTGTTTCTCGGCGCTTCGGCGGCGGCGCTCGGCAGCACCGCGATTGCGCCCCGCGCGAGCCGCGCCGCGATCGTACGCACCGACGTCGCGAGCCTGCCACCCTACGGCAATGGCACCCTGCAGCCGGGCATTCGCTCGCACATGATCGCCGGCGTGAACGGCATGTCGGTGCACGTGCTCGAGGCCGGCTACGAGACGCCCGGGCGACCGGCGGTGCTGCTGCTGCACGGATTTCCGGAGCTCGCCTACAGCTGGCGCAAGGTGATGCCGCCGCTGGCGGCGGCCGGCTATCACGTGATCGCGCCCGACCAGCGCGGCTACGGCCGCACCATCGGCTGGGACGATGCCTACGACGCCGATCCCGATCCGTTCCGCACGCTCAACATGGTGCGCGATGCGGTCTCGCTCGTCTATGCGCTCGGCTATCGGCAGGTGGCGGCGATCGTCGGGCATGATGCCGGCGCGCCGGTCGCATCATGGTCGGCACTGGTCCGCCCGGACATCTTCCGCTCGGTTGCGATCATGAGCTCGCCGTTCGCCGGCGCGCCGGCGCTGCCGTTCAACACCGCGAATGGTGCGGCGCCGCCGCGGCCCGCGCCGACCGACGATGATCTCGACGCCGAACTCGCCAAGCTGCCGCGGCCGCGCAAGTACTATCAGAACTATCAGCGCAAGCCGGGAGCCAACGAGAACATGCTCCATGCGCCGCAGGGGCTGCACGCGTTCTTCCGCGCCTACTATCACTACAAGAGCGCCGACTGGAAAGGGAACAAGCCGCATGCCCTCAAGGCACGCACGGCCGAGGAGCTGGCGCAGATCCCGACCTACTATGTGATGGATCTCGACAAGGGCATGGCGGAAACGGTCGCGGCCGAGATGCCGACGCCGGCCGAGATCGCCGCCGCCAAGTGGCTCACCGAGGAGGAGGTCGGCGTCTACGTGACCGAGTACAGCCGCACCGGCTTCAACGGGGCGCTGCAGGGCTACCGCGTGCGCCGCGGCTCTGATCCGAAAAACCTCGCCGAGCTGCAGACGTTCGCGGGCCGCACCATCGATGTGCCGTCGATGTTCGTCGGCGGCAAGAGCGACTGGGGCGTCTACCAGACGCCGGGCGCGGTCGAGAGCATGCAGAAGAACGCCTGCACGCGCATGGTCGGCTTCCACCTGATCGACGGCGCCGGACACTGGGTCCAGCAGGAGCAGCCCGAGCAGGTGACGAAGCTGCTGATCGGTTTCCTGCAGGACCAGCGGTGACCACGCTAGAGACCCGGCGAGTCCTATTCCAGTCCCGGCTCTTCGCGCAGGCGGATGTTCGGCGAGAAGGACTGGCCGGTGTCGAGTAGCGTGAGCGTCTTCAGAAGGCCGCCCTTGTTGTCGCTGTCCTTGAGCGGCGCCAGGATCACCTTGACGTGGTCTCCCGCCTTGACCGAGGTCCGGGTCCAGCCCGATACGCGCCCGAGGTTCGAGGGGCTCGTCATCTCGATGAGCCATTTGTTGATCTGACTGTCGCCATCCACGGTGCCGTCGACGAGAAGAGTGACGTGGGGGTTGGTCCAGCGCACTTCCTCAACCGTCCCGGTGAGGGCGAGGGATTTCGAAGAGTCGAACATCGACGCCGAGTGATGTGCCGAGACGGCCTGAGCCCCAACAAGTGCTCCCGCGATTGCGAGGCTGCAGGCGGCAAAGGTGCGAGTAGATTTTAGAACGCTGCTCATCATTTTCTCCGAGAGTGATCCCATTTGCGAGATCCCTGCCTGGTTGTGAGCGCGTTTCCTGCCCGGATATTTTTTCTAACTGCTGCGCGACGAGCGACCCGATCGGGCGGCTGTCGAACCGTCACTTCGGCGCCACCAGATTTCCCCACGGCTGGTGCGGCACCGCGACGAAGGCGGCGTTGCCGTCGCTGTCGACGCTGTCCGAAAATGAACCCTGGAGGCATACGCCTTCGACGATGTCGAACTTGCGGGCGCGCTGACGGGTGAAAATCCGCGTCGTCTTCCAGGGCTTGGTGAGGATTTTCGGCGCGATGATCTCAAGGTCGTCGTGCAGGTAATCGTTGCCGGCGAGATGAATGCGCTCGATCACATGCAGGTCGCCATTGTTCGGCACGCCGACCGCCTCGCTGATCGCCACATAGGCTTGCGGTAGCACGCCGACGGTATCGACCACGAGGGTGTCGCCCTCCCAATGGCCGATCGAGTGGCCATGGAAGGTGGGATCCGGCTCTTGCGGATGCGGCCGGCCATCGGTGTAGATGCGGCGCAGCCGGTTGCCGTCGGATTCGCCGAGGATGGTCACCCGGCCGGGCGTGAACAGGAATTCGAGCGCATTGTGGGTCACCAGCATCCACGCCGGCATGCCCTCCGGCAGGCATTCGACGAACAGCGGCCGCGGCTTGCCGGCCTTCTCCTCGGCGAACATCTGCGCGACCTCCGCCGCGGCCTTCTCGTTCCATGGCGTCGGGTCGGTCCGGATGCGGCGATCCTGGTCGGAGATCACCGGATTCCACACCCCGCTCCAGTCGGGCAATTTGGCAAGGTCGGCATACTGCTGGGCGGTGGGCGGCGGATTGATGACGGCCTTGGTCTCTGCCGCCAGCGCGGGTGCGATCAGGCCGCAGGCCGCTGTGCATGCAACAAACAGAACCATGGTTGAGGACCAACAGGGTCTCATAAACTTTCTCCGCAACGGCGAATTGCCGGCGATCGAGTGAGGCTTGCGTTCGCGTCGCGCGCCACCGCCGGCTCAAACGCGTGAATGCGTGGGTCGGCCAACGCAGGACTCGCCGCACTCCGCCATCCCCGGGGCACATGGCGCGCCCGACGCTGTCGCCGCCACGCTTTCACGTTCCGCCAGATTTGTTTGCTGCGCGAAGCCGGCAAACTGGCTGGGCAAAGGTAAACCGGATCGAGGAGGGAGGACGAGGAGCAAAGGGTGAAGTCTGTCATGCATTGCCAACGGCTCGCTACGCTAAGCCAGCGCGGGACCGCGGTCACGTCGCAATTTGCGGCAGTTGGCGCCATTTGCTTTGGCATGCCTGCTTCGCAAAAAAAAAGCGGGCTGCAACTTTTGAAATCACCGGTTCGATACCTGATCGAGGGCCGATCTTTCACTTAAGGCGCTCGGCAAACCGGATCGCTTCCTCTTCAAACAGCTTTTCCGTAAATGTGATCGCGGTGAACCTTGACACTATTCCGTCGTAGGCGGAGCATCCAGTTCGGCCATCTGGAACGGAGGTTCATATGACGCCACCGGGTCAGCAATGCCGCGGTGACTGTCAGCGCTGATATTCGGGCGCGGGCATAGCGGCAAATCCACGAATGGCATGCAGGAGCGGCCTCTGTGGGCCGCATCAGTAAGGCAAGGCCCCAACCGGCCGCTCCCGCTGCGAATTTCAACAGACTATTGTTGCTGTGGCACTCGTCGAGACCGCATCAGCCGATATTTTGTCCGTGTCTTCGGCGGAGAGCACCGGCGGTAAACAACGTGCGCATCCCCTGCGGCGTTTGACAGGAAGCGTGCGGTTTGCGGAAGGTTGCCTCACCAGGTCCGCTTTAGCTCGCCGGAGATTTCCTCGCAGCCTTGGCGGTCTGCAGACAGGTCAGCAACTCCACGTAGCTTGGCGCTCCGCCTGCCTCCTCAACCCGCGTGCAGGTCGCGCGCTCGGTCGGCGCGAACTCGGACCACTGCTTCACCAGAATCTCTCGGGCCGCCTGCTCATCCTTCAGGCAGCTTTTGTCGCTTGCGGCAGTCGCCGTCTCGGCACGGCAACTCGGCGACAGATTGTATGTCGGAACTTCGTCTGCGCTCGAAGACCGACCGCTGATAAGCGCAAAGGTTGCTGCCATCACGATGATCGCAAGATTAACTCGGGTGATAATCATGCTACGCTCCCTATGTTCATTCGCATTATTGCACCACAGCTGCTTCATGCGCCACACGGTGTCTTGGCTGCGTGCGAGCGGTGTTACTCAGTCGTTACCGACTGACGATCGGAGAGCCCTGAATCCTTGATCGGCGCGAATGCTTCAGCGGCCGCAATTGCATCGCCTCCAAGCTGTTCGTAAGGTGCTGTTGCTCACAAGATGCGCCGGGCATCGCAACAGCAATGCGACTGAGATCTCACGATGTCGTCGACGCGTGTCAGGCTGGCGCTCTCGATTCTGGCGATGATGTTTGCTTCCCGCGGCGCCGTCGCGGAAGGGCTTGGCTATCCGGAGCGTCCGATCACGATGGTGGTGACGTTTGCGCCGGGAGGCTCGTCGGATGTTCTTGCCCGGACGGTCGCGAACGCCATGGGGCACGGGCTTGGCAAGCAAGTGGCCGTGGACAACCGGCCGGGCGCAGGCGGGCATGTGGGAGCCGAGGCGGTCGCTCATGCAGTGCCTGACGGCTATACCATCCTATTCGGGACGAACGGCACGCTCGGTATCGGGCCCGCACTCTACAAGAGCCGTCGATACGACCCGCTGCGCGATCTCGCGCCGGTGGGGCTGTTGCACAAGCTGCCGCTGGTGCTGATCGTCAATTCGCACATCCCCGCGCAAACGCTGAGCGAATTCATCGACTACGCCCGAAGCCATCCGGGCAAGCTCTCCTTTGCATCGGCCGGCGTTGGATCGGTATCGCATCTCGCCGGCGAGCTTTTCAAAGGCGAGGCGCAGATTGACATCCTGCATGTGCCTTACAAGGGCGGCGGCGCGGCAGTTCCGGATTTGCTGACGGGGCGCGTCTCAATGATGCTCGAGACGATTCCGAATGCGCTGCCGCTCGCGCGCGGCGGCGACTTGCGGGCCATCGGCGTGACGACCAAAGAGCGTTCACCGTCGGCGCCCGATCTGCCGACGCTCGCCGAGTCCGGCCTGCCCGGCTTCGACGTAAGCGCCTGGACCGGGTTGTTTGTCCCCGCGGGCACTCCGAGCGCGATCATCGAGCGGCTGAATGCCGAGACGCGAAGGATTGCCGGAGACAGGGACTATGTCGCTCTCATCCAATCGATGGGAACGGATGTCGCGCGTTCGAGCCCCGAAGCGTTTGGCTCGTTTGTGCGCGACGACGTCGCACGATGGACCGACGTCATTACGCGCCGCGGCATACCGAGGATAGAGTAAATCCGATACGATAACGGCGAGCCGACCTGGCGAAAGGCGCAACGCGGAGAATGGTATGAGCTACGAATCCATTACCGTCGAACCGGTTTCGCCTCACATCGGCGCCGAGATCGGTAACGTCGATCTGACGCAGCCGCTGTCGAACAATCAGGTCGAGGAACTGCACCGGGCGTTCGTCCAGTATCAGGTCATCTTCTTCCGCGATCAGAAAATCAGCTTCGAGGACCAGGTTCGGTTCGGGCGTTACTTCGGTGCGCTGGGTGCCCATGTCGGAAAGTCGACCATCAGCAAGACCACCGACAATCCGCATATTCGCAAGTTTCATTACGACGAGACGTCGACCCAGATCTCCGGCGAGAATTTTCACAGCGATCAGTCGTGTGCGGCGATCCCGCCGCTCGGCAGCATCCTTTACAATCACACCGTTCCGCCCGACGGCGGCGGCGACACCATGTTCGCGAGCATGTATGCGGCTTACGACGCGCTGTCGCCGGGCATGAAGGTCTATCTCTCCGGGCTGACCGCGACCCACGACGGCACGCGGGTTTTTGGCCCGGGCACGCCGGTCTCGGTGCATCCGGTCATCATCCGCCATCCGGTCAGCGGCAAGAAGGTCATTTACGTCAACACCGACTTCACGGCAAAGATCAATGAGCTGCCGCCGCTCGAAGGCGAACGCGTCCTGCGGTTCTTGATCGATCACTGCAACAAGCCGGAATGGACATGCCGTTTCCGCTGGCGCGCCCACTCCATCGCGTTCTGGGACAATCGCTGCACCCACCACAAGGCGATTTGGGATTATTGGCCGAACGTGCGTTCCGGCTATCGAATCCAGGTGGAAGGCACGGCGCCTCCCGAAGCGGGCTGAGCAGTGCGCGTACTCTCGCTTTCAGCAGAACGGATATTTTCAAGCGTTCGCTTCGCGCGCCGCGACGTTGCCGTGTGCGGAAAAAGAAAAAGCCCTGGAGGTCCAGGGCTGAGTCTAGGGAGGAAACGTCCCAAAGGGACGCTCGGACTATAGCTGAGTCGGTAGCAAAATGAGTTGTAAAAATGTCACATTGCTCGAAATTAGCGCAGCTACCGAGGGACGAGTGTTAGAAGCAATTCTCAACGAATCGCTGCGCGTCTAAACAAGTGTTGCCATGTTAGCGATGCAAAGTCTGTGTCGATTGCCCTGACAAGGCTCACGAATTTCGTACTATCCCGCCATGCCGAGAATCATGTTCGTCTGCCCGACGTTAGAGCAGCCCGCCTGGACCGGCCTGACCAGCGATCACGTGGTGTTTGCCTCGCTGCCGAACGTGTCGGTCCCGGTCGATTGTCCTTCGTGCGGGGAGAAACACCGATGGCGGCCGGGACACGCATGGATCGAAGGGCACGCGGAGGCGCAAGCCCGCGAGATTGAGCCGACCGACGCGACCCCGCCGCCGCAGCCGCTACTGCCGCAGGATCAGGTCTGATCTGCTTTTGCCGCGGATGAATACGCCTCGCTTGCCAGCCCCAACGAGCCCCAAGTCGTTGCCTGACCGATCCGTTACCGAATTTGTTCGACGAAAGATTAACACAGGCGGTCGCGCCCTTTCGGGAACCATCCGTGGCCAAAGTCATTTGACGGGGCAAACGGCTCTGCTCGAGGGGAGCGTCCACATCTGCGCTTTAGGCCGAAGCCGCCGCTGACACGGCAGCACGGGAACCCGCTCACTGATCGCTCGTTCTCATGCAATCGCAACACGATGACTACAAGGACAGCTTCTATTTGCGCATCATGCGCACCACTATCGGCACAGCGTTGCGAAGCGAATTCGCCGTGGACAAGGATATGCCGGAGCGGATTGCCGAGTTGCTGAAGGAACTTGATGAGACGGACGACGACGGTCCGTCGGTCGATTTCGACAAGAAAACATCGCGCGATTAGACCGGATTGCGCGCAGCACCTTCAGGCCCCAACCTGAAAAACTAATGATGCGCGGGGAGCACCGTCGCGCCTGCGCATTCACGAGAACCGGTCAAGCGGCCCAGCCGAAGTGCCGCTTGAGAGCCGTCAGCGAGCGCCAGTGTGCCTGGCGCAGCGGACCAGAGGAGCGAACGCTCTTCATCGACCGTGGGGTGGCGCGCCGATACAGCCGGCGCGAGCGCCGGCCGCAACCGCACCCAAAAGGCAGCCCCAATAACGATCACCGGTTGACTGCGTTCCCCAAATGTTCTAGCTGGGGTTGTACAGGGGGTGCCATGATTTCCGAATTCAGGCGCGTCCGCACGGCGGTGGTTTGCGCCGCGTCGATTGTGGCGGCCCTGGCCACCGCTGCCGTTGCCGGGCCGCTCGAGGATGCGGTTGCAGCGTTTGATCGCTTTGATTTTGCGACCGCCTTGCGCGACTTTAGGCCGTTGGCCGATCAAGGTAATGCGACAGCTCAATCGCAACTCGGCTTTATGTTCGAGCTGGGTCTTGGAGTGCCGAAAAACAGTGCCGAAGCGGTCAAGTGGCATCTCAAGGCGGCCACTCAGGGCCAGATCAGTTCCCAAGTCGCCCTCGGCGGCATTTACAAGAACGGTCAAGGCGTTCCGCGTAACGAAGCCGAGGCCGCGAGGTGGTATCGCAAAGCGGCCGATCTGGGCAACCTCACCGGGCAGCTGAACATCGGCCTGATGTACGATCTGGGCCTCGGTGTTGCGCAAAACTATGCCGAGGCGGCCAAGTGGTACCGCAAAGTTGCCGATCGAGGCAATTCCGCCGGGCAGTTGAGCCTCGGCCTTTTGTACCAGCAAGGTCATGGCGTGCCGCAGGACTATGCCGAGGCACGCAAGTGGTTTCTCAAGGCGGCCGAGCAGGGGGACCCCTTCGCTCAGTTCCAGCTCGGCGCGATGTATGCGGACGCCCAAGGCGTTGCGCAGGATTACGCCGCCGCGCTGAAATGGTATCGCAAAGCGGCCGATCAGGGTGACGCCACGGCTCAGTTCATAATCGGCGGGATGTACGACAGAGGCAAGGGCGTATCGAAGAACGAGGGTGAAGCGTTGAAATGGTACCGCAGGGCAGCGGACGGGGGCGACGCCACTGCGCAGTTATTTCTCGGCGACATGCATGCTTCCGGCAGAGGCACTCCCCAGAACTACATCCTCGCGAATCTCTGGCTGAATCGCGCAGCGGTGAGCGAGTCGTCCGGAAAGGTCCACGACAATGCGGTGAGGATTCTAGGCCTCATCGCTCGCAAAATGACGCCGGCCCAGATCGCGGGCGCGCAGACGTTATGGCGGCAGTGCATCGCTTCCGACTACAAGAATTGTGTGCCCGAGATCCCTGCGTCGCCATCATCCCAAGTCGTGGGGCGAGACGATACTCCGCCGCCGACGCAGGCGCGCAGAAGCGCTCCTGCGGTTGGGACCGCGGCGGATGATGAGCGCCGGCGGGCCGGCTTTCCACCCGCTTCCGATCGCGCCGGAAACGTGAAGCGGTGTGTTCAAGTTCAAAGCGAGGAGGCCGATAGGACGGCCAAGTGTTTCGGGACCGAGTTTCAGCGTCTCGGGCACAATCAAACCGAGCCGGCCGCCGTGGTTGCCGACGCGATCGTAGGCCGGTGCCGGGCATCGGACGTGGTTCGAATGGAAGAGAGGTATTTCCCATTCTGTGGTGATCACGGCGTGCCTCGCGCCGATTACGATAAGGCAATGGACCCCTATTTTGCCCGCGTGCGTGAGACGGTGCTGTCTCAGATCGTCGAGGGGCGCACGCCGGCGCCACGCTCGCCACCATCGCAAGCCGCCCGCGCTGATGACAAAGCCGGCGCGCCGCCGCCGGACGCGGTGGTGTCCACAGGGACAGGCTTTTTCGTCAGCGATCGCGGTCACATCGTCACTAACGCTCACGTCGTCGCGGACTGTCAAAGCCTGCGAGCTTCAAGCGGGAGAGCGTTGCGGAAGGTTGCCGTCGACGAGGAATCCGACCTTGCGCTTTACATCGCGTCAGAAAGGCCCGGCGCGTATGCCCGCCTGCGGGGCGGGCGCGGTGCGCGGCCGGGCGAACCGGTTATTGCGGTTGGATTTCCGCTGAGCGGCCTCCTGAGCACGGACCCGATCGTGACGACGGGGGTCATTTCTGCTCTGTCCGGCATCGGAAACGATCGACGAAGAATACAAATCACGGCACCCCTTCAACCAGGCAACAGTGGCGGCCCGCTGCTGGGTGAAAACGGAAGCGTCGTCGGTGTCGCCCAGGGGGAACTCGACGCACTCAAACTCGCGGAAATTCTCAGCGATCTTCCACAAAATGTTAATTTTGCTGTCAGCGCAGGGACGCTCCAGTCATTTTTAAATGCGCAGGGTGTTGCGTATGCGCTGGACGATAGCAGGGCGACCAAGACGCCCGCTGATATCGCTGCTGAAGCGGCGCACTATACAATTCTACTCGAGTGCGTGGCGGGGCACGAAGACGCGAGTCCGCTGACGCGCGGCGAGTCGAAGCCGACCCGTCCGGCGCCACCACCCCGATGACCGCGCGGGTTTTGATCGATGGAAATGCGCTCCAACGCGAGTTGCTGCCGCGATACGCGTGCAGCCGACATCGGCGAGCGCTGCTGCCGATCCATCGGCAGAGAGTTCGACAGGCATCTTTGGTGATCGGACGGGCAGCTGGATTGAAGGAGCCGGGGGAGCGACCCCCGGCTCCTCGGTCTAACAATGGACGGGCGACTTGACCGCACATTTGGGGAGCGACCCCGTGCATCAAGGACCGCCATCGTCCAAGGTTAGGCCAGCCCTCCGACCGCGCTCGATCGACCAAGGAGTTTGGCCGATCGCTGCCGCGCGGATCCAAACACGCAGCGACAGTGTGACTCTTGGCGCCGCCCAATTCAAGTAATCCGATCGGTCGGCGCACTCGCCTAGAGAAAAACACTCGCCATCTGGGCTTCGGGGTAGCGCTGTCCGGCCGCCGCGCCCGGCGGAACCGCAGCGGAAATCCGCGCCATGTCGGCATCGGACAGGCTGACGGAGAGCGCGCCGACGTTTTCGATCAGCCGTTCCTTGCGCTTGGTGCCGGGGATCGGGATGATGTCCTTGCCCAGCGCCAGCAGCCAGGCGAGCGCAAGCTGGCCGGGCGTGCAGCCCTTCTCCTGCGCGATCGCCGCGATGCGGTTCACCAACTCCATGTTGTGGGTCAGGTTGTCGCCGGAAAAACGCGGATGGCGCCGGCGAGTGTCGGTCTCGGCGAGCGAGCCCGGATCTTCGACCTTGGCAGTCAACAAGCCGCGGCCGAGCGGGGAATAGGCGATGAAGGAGATGCCGAGTTCGAGCGTGGTGCGGCGGGTCTCGTCGCCCTCGCTACGGTAGAGCAGCGAGAACTCGTTCTCGACCGCCGCGATCGGGTGAACCCGGTGGGCGCGGCGGATCGTTTCCGGCCGGGCTTCGCTCAGGCCCAGCGCGCGGACCTTGCCTTCTTTGACGAGCCGCGCCATCGCGCCGACCGTATCCTCGATCGGCACCGCCGGATCGACGCGGTGCTGGTAGTAGAGATCGATCGTTTCGATGCCGAGGCGCTTGAGACTCGCCTCGCACGAACTGATGACGAATTCCGGACGGCCATCGGCGAACTTGCCGCCGCGGCCGGCCAGATTGCCGAACTTGGTGGCAATGACGATGCCGGCCCGGCGCCCCTTGATGGCTTTGCCGACGAGTTCCTCATTGTGGCCCCAGCCATACATGTCCGAGGTGTCGAGCATGGTGATGCCCTGGTCGAGGGCCTCGTGAATGACGGCGATGGCATTGTCGTCATCGCTGACGCCGTAGGTGCCTGAAAACGACATGCAGCCGAGTCCGATCGCCGACACCGTGATGCCGGACGAGCCGAGAGTGCGTGTCGCAAGCTGCTTCTTCGTCACCATCTTGTTGTCTCCATGCTGTTCGTCTCCCGTGCCCCGCGATCGGCGGCTTTGATATCATCATCCGGTGGCGTTGCGAACACGCCCGCTCGACCGAGGATCGGCGCCCGATGAATGCTTCGGCCAAAGCTCCGGAGAACGACCAGGACGAGGTTTTCGCCTTCCTGAGTCAGCCTTCGACCCACGGCGGCGCCGCGGTGCGCCGCATCGACACGCATATATCGTCGGTGTTTCTCGCGGGTGACCGGGTCTACAAAGTCAAGCGCGCGGTGCGCTTTCCCTTCCTCGACTTTTCCACGCTCGACAAGCGCAAGGCCGACTGCGACGCCGAGATCGAAGCGAACCGGCCGTTCGCGCCGCAGCTTTATCGCGGCGTCATTCCCATCGCGCGTGTCGCCGGCGGACCGCTGTCCCTTGGTGGTGGGGGTGACGTTGTCGAGTGGGCGGTCGAGATGGTGCGCTTCGACGAGACGAAGACGCTCGACCGGCTGGCTGATGCGGGGACCTTCGATCCGAAGCTCGCCGATGCGCTGGCGAGGGCGGTTGCGACCGCCCATCGCAAGGCCCCGGTGGTCGCGGCGGCGCCGTGGATCGAGGCGCTCGGTCTCTATATCGAGCAGAACGATGCGGCCTTCCGCGAACGTCCCGATCTGTTCGACGCCGCGGCCGCCGAAGAGCTCGCGCAGGCCTCGCTAGTGGCGCTTGCGCGGGTGCGCCCGTTGCTGGTTGCCCGCGGCGAACTCGGTCTTGTTCGGCGCGGCCATGGCGATCTCCACCTCGGCAATATCGCGCTGATCGATGGCGCCCCGGTGCCGTTCGATGCGCTCGAGTTCGACCCGCTCGTCGCCTCCGGTGACGTGTTCTACGACCTCGCGTTCCTGATGATGGATCTCGTCGAGCGCAAGCTCGACGCCGCCGCCAACGTCGTGCTCAACCGCTATCTCGCCGAGACGCGGCGGGCCGAGGATTTCGACGCGTTGGCGGCACTGCCGCTCTTCATGTCGTTGCGTGCAGCAATACGCGCCAAGGTGACGGTGGCGCGCCTCGACCACGCGGCGTCGGCCGATCGCGCTGCGATCACCGCGTCAGCAAAGACCTACTTCGACCTTGCGCAGACGCTGCTCGCCCCGCCGCCGCCGACGCTGGTTGCAGTCGGCGGCCTCTCGGGCACCGGCAAATCCGTGTTGGCCGTGATGCTTGCGCCCGACGTCCTGCCTGCGCCCGGCGCCGTCGTGCTGCGCTCCGACGTCGAGCGCAAGGCGCTGTTTGGTGCCGCTGAAACCGACAAGCTGCCGCCCGAGGCCTACACCAGCGAGGTCACGGTGCGCATTTACGCGGGGCTTGCCGAGAAGGCGCGGCGTGTGCTCGCCGCGGGCCATAGCGCCATTGTCGATGCGGTGTTTGCGGAGCCCCATCAGCGCACCGCGATCGCTGCAGTCGCGAGCTCCGCGCGCGCGCCGTTCAGTGGATTGTTCCTCACCGCCGATTTCGCCACTCGGCTCGCGCGGGTCGGCGGACGAACGGGCGACGCTTCCGATGCCGACAAAGCGGTTGCCGAACGCCAGGAACACTACGTGCTCGGCACTATGGACTGGAGCACCGTCGACGCCTCGGGGACACCGGCGCAGACGCTGGCGCGGGCGAGGTCGATGTTGCCCTGAACGTGGCGACCCGCTCACAGTTTCCGATACATGACGAGCGCGTCTATCAGCCCGAGCGTCGGATGATCGAACGCGCCCGGCAGGCGGCCGACGATGTCGAATCCAAGCCGCTGCCACAACGCGATGGCGCGCGTGTTGGTGCTGATCACGAAGTTGAATTGCATGGCCCGAAAGCCAGCGGCTGGAGCGTAATCCAGTGCGTGGCGGCCCATGGCGGCGCCGACGCCGCGGCCACTCGCGGCAGCCGCTGTCATGAAAGCGCAGTTCGCCACGTGCTGGCCGCCGCCACGCTGGTTGGCACGGATGTAATAGGTTCCGACGATTGATCCGCTGTCATCGACGGCGACGAACACGGTATGGCCGGGCGAGAACCAGTAGGCGAGGGCCTCCTCGCGCGTCCACTCTTTCGGCAGCGCGTAGGTTTCACCGGCGCGGATCGTAGGCTTCAGGATGCTCCAGATGGCCGCGGCATCGCTCGCGACCGCGGGCCTCACCATCATGGCATCATGACCGCCGGCGGGCGAACAATTCCCGACTAGGGCTCCGATGTCCGCAGCCGCCATTCACTCCGCAGCCGTCGCTCATTCGGCAGCATCGGCGAGCATCGACCGGGCGGCCGAACCATCCGCGCCTTCCATGTGAACGATGACGCCCTCGAGTGGGGAGAACTCGCCGACCCAGGGCGCGCGCTTGAGCACCCGGTCGGTGTCCTCATAGCCTGCCTCCCAGCGCGCACGGATGCCACCGGGGGTGAAGTCCATCTCCTTCATGTGATCTTCGGTGCTGAGCCGAGGCGCGAGCAACTGCACGATATGCATGGTCGTGGTGCAGCCGTAGGCCGCCATTTCGCGCACGTCGGGTTCGGCGCGGACGTCGTCCGGCAGGCGCTTCGCAAGCTTGGAAATGATGTGGCGCAGGCGATGGGTTTCGAGCTGGCGGTTGATATGGCTGGCAAGGCGGCTCGCGAACTGGATGTCCTTGTAACGGTGCATCACGTCGGCCAAGCTCTTGGGTTCGGGGCCGGTCGAATGCCACATGTTGACGGCAAACACGAGGGAATCGCGGCGCGGATTGTCGTCGAACAAGACCTCGGTCGGCGTATTTGAGACGACACCGCCGTCCCAATAGAGTTCGCCGTCGATGCGCACCGGCGGGAAGGCCGGCGGCAGCGCGCCTGATGCCATGATGTGATCGATCGTGATCGGCATGTCTCGGCTGTCGAAATATCGCATCAGGCTGGTGCGCAGCTGCGCGGCGCCAACCTTGAGGCGCGGCTTCGCCCTGTTGAGGACGTTGAGGTCGACGAGCTCGTTGAGGGTGTTGCGCAGCGGCGTGGTCGAATAGCAGCCGGCAGTTTCGGCATCCCGGAACGCCGCTACACTGCTCTCATAGAAGCCTGGAATGCCATGGATAAAGGTGGACCAGGCGGAAAAGCGTTCGGCGACGTCGCCCCAGAACGGGATTCCCGCCCATGGCGAAGCAGCCCGTTCGACCCGGCGCCAGAACTCTTTGAGCCGCGGCACGCGATTTTCGACTTCGTTGCCGCAGATGATGCCGGCATTGATGGCGCCGATCGAGGTGCCGATGAGCCAATCAGGCTCGACGCCGGCCTCATGGAGCGCTTCGTAGACGCCGCACTGGTAAGCACCGAGCGCGCCGCCGCCCTGCATCACGAGCACGACCTGGCCCTTGTACTTGTTGCGGAATTCGTTGACCGAGTTCGCCGGTAGATGATGCGCGTCCAAGACGGTCTCTCCTGTGCTGGGTTCCCGACGGTCGGGATCAAGTCGCTGCTTCGCTGAATCCAACAAGCCTCAATCCAACAAGCCTCAATCTATTTGGGCGGTCGTATCATGCCGTCAAGCGGCTGAAATAGGTCTCTCCAAATCCGTTCGTCCGAAGTCAGGTCAACCGGCTGGTAAGTATCCCGTCAATAACGGTCAAATCACAATCGATTAACCAATGCGATTAATCTGTCGGCAGAACGTACGATTGTATGACGGCACGATGGCTGGTTTGCGGTTGGCATCAGCTCTGCCGAGGGATCCGCAGAGTGGCGCCGCGAGACTTATAAGAAGAACTGACGAGCGGCGGCGTCGATGGCTCTGTTCCGATTTTCACCGGGATTTCGTGCGCTTGGCGGAATCAGGCTCCGCCTTGTGGGCATCATCCTGCTCGTCGCAATACCGTTCATTGCGGTGCAAGTCTGCGCCATTCACGACGACCGTGCACGCGAGATCGAAGCCGCCCACGCACACACGCTCGATATCGCCCGTCGGGGGGGTGAACAGTACCGGTCCGCGATCGCCGGCATGCATAACCTCATGCTGACGCTCTCGCTGGTTCCTGAGGTTGTCTCGGGTTCCGGCGAGACTTGCGAAGGGTTCCTGAAAAACGCCCGTCAGAAGCTTCGGTGGGCGTCCCAACTCTGGGCGATGGATACCACCGGGCACGTCGTGTGCTCGTCCGCTCCGGGCGTCATCGGCGCCGACAGGTCGGACCGGGCGTATTTCAAGCACGCCATGGCGACCGGCGAATTCGGTGTCCGCAATTTCCAGCGTGGCCGCGTCACGGGCGAAGCGGGCAACGTGGTGACGCTGCCGGTGCTGGATGAGGCGGGTAATGTCCTGCGCGTACTTGCCGTGTCGCTGCGGCTTGAATGGTTCGAGAGCCTGTTTGCCGAAGTAGCGGGCCGGACCGGCGCCAGCATCATGCTGTTCGACCGCGACAATACCATGCTTGCCCGCTACCCCCACCGCGCCGAGTGGCTCGGCAAGGATTGGACGGGTTCTCCCCTGATTGACCAGATCGGCGGGAGGCCGGAGGGCAGTGGAGAAATCGTCGGCGTGGAAGGCGTGCCCAAGGTTGTCAGCTGGGCAACCGTGCCGGGCATGCAGGCGCAAATCGCGGTCGGCTTCGATCGTGACCAAGTGCTCAACGTCATCAACAGCAACACGTGGCGGAGCGCCGGCTGGCTGCTCGCCATCGTGCTGTCCGCATTGGCTGCCGCATTTGCCCTTGCGCACGCCGTGGTCCGGCCGCTTAGGCTGCTGACCGAGGGTGCAAAGGCGGTGCGGGCTTCGCCGGAGCTCTCTTTGCCACGCATTTCCGGCTATGCGGAAGTCAAATCGCTGGCCAACTCGCTCGACGCGCTACTGGCGGAGCGGCGGCAGCGCGAGGTCGCGCTTGTGGACGCGCGCACGGTCTCCGAGTGCGCGGAGAAGCAGGCTCGTGACGCGCATGACTACCTGATCAGCGTCATCGATATGCTTCCCGAAGGCATTGTCATTTTCGACAAAGAGGATCGCTTTCATCTGTGGAATCGATGCTTCAGCGAGCACTACGCCTATGGCGGGCCGCTCAAGCGGGGTGAAAAATTCGAGGAGCGGCTTCGCGCCTCCACGGCTGCCGGGATGCATCTGCCCGCGCTTGGCCGTGAGGAAGAATGGATTGCGGAACGCCTCGCGCGACGCGCTCTGCCGGAAAGCAGTCTTGAGCAGCAGATAACCGGAGGCCGGTGGATCCGGGTTATCGAACGGCGCCTGCCGGACGGCACTCTCATCGGAGTCCGCAGCGACATTACCGAACTCAAGCGCCGCGAAGAGTCATTCCGACTGCTGTTCGACGGCAATCCAGTGCCGATGTGGGTGCATGACCGCGAAACGTTCCAAATCCTCGCGGTCAACGACGCGACAGTCAGGCTGTACGGCTATGACCGCGATCGCTTCCTGTCGATGGGCATCCGCGACGTCGAATTGACGGAATACGGACGGGCCAAGGAACACGAGCAAGAAGGCGGCGTACTGCGGGAACGCAATTGGCAGCATGTCAAGGCAGACGGCACTGCGATCGACGTCACGACCTATTCGCGCGCGCTTGAATACCGGGGCCGGCCCGCGAGGCTTGTCGCCATTGTCGACATGACCGAGAACAAGCGCGCGCAAGCCCGCATCAGTCACATGGCTCATCATGACGATCTCACAGGTCTCGCCAACCGCCTGGCGTTCCGCGCGAGCCTGGAGGCCGCTGCAAAGGGCGCGATCGATCAGGGCATTGCCGTGCTTTACGTCGACCTCGATGACTTCAAGCGCGTCAACGATGCACTCGGCCATCCGTTCGGCGATCGGCTGTTGCGCGCTGCGGCCGCGAGAATACGCAGCCTGGTCGGTGCCGATCAGATGGTTGCGCGCCTCGGAAGCGACGATTTCGCCATCATTCTTGCAGGCGTCAACGGAGCCGGGGAAGCCACGACTCTCGCTCAACGGCTCATCGATTCCCTCAGTGCTCCTTACGAGATCGATGAACGGTCGATCACCATCGGGGCCAGTATTGGAATCGCGATCGCTCCGCAGGACGCCAAGGACTCAGAACGCCTGGGGCGTTACGCCGACATGGCACTTTGCGCCGCCAAGGGCGATGGCGGCGGCAGGTTCAGGCCGTTCGAACCCGAGATGAACCTCCGCGTGCAGGCGCGCCGCGTGCTCGAGCATGATCTCGGCAAGGCGCTCGCCGAGGAAGGGTTCGAACTCTACTATCAGCCGTCGATTGATTTTGCGAGCGGACGCGTCGCGGCATTCGAGGCGCTATTACGTTGGAACCATCCCGAGCGCGGACCGATTTCACCGGCCGAGTTCGTCCCGATCGCCGAAGACATCGGCCTGATCGACAAATTGGGCGAGTGGGTGCTGCGGCGCGCCTGCGCCGATGCGGCCACGTGGCCACGCGACGTCAGGGTCGCCGTCAACTTGTCGCCGTTGCAGTTCAAGAACCGCTCGCTGGTGCAGACCGTCGTGCTGGCGCTGGCCTCCTCGGGGCTGTCGGCGCGACGGCTCGAACTGGAGATCACCGAACGCGTGCTGCTCCAGGAGGACGAATCCAATCTCGCCATGTTGCACGAACTGCGCGCATTGGGTGCCCGGATCGCGCTCGACGACTTCGGCACCGGCTATTCGTCGATGAGCTACCTGCGGATGTTTCCGTTCGACCGCATCAAGATCGACCGTTCATTTGTCATGGCGCTGCCGGAAAATCGCGAATGCATGAAGATCATCCGCGCCATGGTGGAGCTTGCAAAGAGTCTCGGCATCGATACGACCGCGGAGGGCGTCGAGACCGGCGAACAGCTCGACTACCTGGAAGCGTGCGGCTGTCGCGAGGGCCAGGGCTACCTGTTCAGCCCGGCGCGTCCGCTGCAGGAGATCCCGGCACTGATGACGCGGTTGTTGACCGAACGTGCCGCGTGAGCAGGGCGCCACGCGGAAAACATCGCAAGCGCAATCAGGACGCAGTGGACGCCCGCGACGCACCATTTTGCAGCTTGCGAATACGATCGGTCAGGCTGCCCGCGCGCGCTGCGCCGTCGTCCGAAGTACCGCCGCTATCGATGCCGCCCGGGCGGACGGCCGCTGACTCAGTCAGCATCGTCTCGATCGCTCCGGACTTGTCCATGACCCGCGCCAGATTTGCGACCATGGCTGCGACGTTGCTGATGCGCTCGCGCAATACGTTGTTCTGGTCACGCTCAACTCGCCACGTCTCGTCGGCCTCCTTTCGGAGCGCCGCCGCCTCGTTCTGGCTTTGGTTGCGATCCTCTGCGGCGGTGCGCATGCGGATTTCAAGATCTGCCTTCTCAGCGTGCAGGGACGCGGTCGCCGCGGCGTGATCGCGCTTGAGTCCCTCGATTTCCGCGAATGCCGCCTTGATCTCGGCGTCGCGGCGGCGCACCGCCTCGTCGCGTTCGGCAACCCATTGCTCGAGATCGCGGATACGATCGGCGCGGGTTTCGAGCGTTTGGTTGGCGTGGTGCAATAGCCGATCGAGCGAGATCTTCTCGTCGGTCAGGCGTTGCGCCATCGCGTTGTGAGCCTCGGCTTTGCCCGCGCCTTCTTCCTTGAGTCCGCTGATTTCGGCGTCCCGTTGTTCCACCAGCCGATTGCGCTCGGCAATCAAGCTCTCCAATTCGCCGATCCGGGAGACGTGGGAATCGATGGTCGCTTGCGCGGTACCAAGAAGATCTTGGAGGGCACCCTTTTCCTCGTTCAATCGTTGCGCGATCGCGTCGTGAGCCTCGGTTTTGGCCGCGCTTTCTTCCTTGAGTCCGCTGACTTCGGCGTCCCGTTCGTCCACGACCCGGTTGCGCTCGGCAATCAAACTCTCCAATTCGCCGATCCGGGAGACGTAGGAATCGATGGTCGCGTTTGCGGTACCGAGAAGATCTTGGAGGGTGCCCTTTTCCTCGTTCAATCGTTGCACGATCGCGGTGTGCTCGTCGGTGTTCGCGGCGATCAGCTGCTGGTGGCCGACGATCTCCGCGGCCCGCTCCTCCAGGAGTTTCTCTCGGCCGGCGACCAGCAAGTCCAGCTCGCTGATGCGGGCGGCATAAGCGTTCGCGGTGCCGTTTGCGGCCTCCAGCATGTTTTGGAGGGACGCCTTCTCGTCATTCAGGCGTTTGGCAACCGCATCGTGCTGGTTGTTGTTGGCGGCGATCTCGTCCTTGAGCGCCTGTATTTCGGCGTCGCGCTGGGCGACGAGCTGGACCTGCCCGCTGTGCAGGCCCTCGAGCTCCGCGATCCGGGTGCCGCGCTCGGCGATTTCTTTGGTATGAGCGACAATCTCGCCTTCGAGCTGCGCCACCTGGGGACGCAGCACGTCGATCGCCATGCGCTTTTCTTCGACGTCCTTCATGAGCGAAGAAACGTTGACGCGCTCATCGAAGAGTCGACGCGCGGCATCCTGGGCCTCGGCCTGCAACTCGTCGATCTGCGACTTGTGTTCCTCGATCTGGGTCTGAATGACGGCAATCTCAACTCGCTGGGCATCGGCCGCGAGCTTCTGGGCGACGAGTTCGTCCGTCGCTGTCGTCGTCTCAACTTCTTTATCGCCGAGACGGCGCTCGGCCAACTCGAGCGCCGCGGTCTTGACGGCGAGTTCCTGCTCGGTTTCGTGAATTTTCTGGGCGAGCCCCTTCAGCTTGGCGTCGAGTTCGTCGGAATTCGTGTTCTTCTCGGCAAGCTCGTTCTTGAGCAGGTTGACGGCTTCAGCCTTGCGGGCGATTTCGCCGAGCTGGGCAGTAACCTTGGCTCGGAGCTGCTCGACGGTGATTTCAAGGCGCCGCGAAGACACCGCGAATTCTGCGCGCAGATTGTCCTTGTCGGCTTGAAGCTCCGCCATTGAGACGGGAATGGCATCTTCCAGTCTGCGCCTGGTGAGGCGGACGGCGCGCTGGTGGACAAAGGAGATCAGGACGAGCGCCAACAGGCTCGCGACCAGAAATCCGCCACCGAAGTACATGATCGATTCGATCATGGACGCAACTCCTGCCTGCTAGGGAACCCCACCCTCACGTAACGCGGGATTGCGGTTTCGATATTGTCACAACATTGGCGTGGAATCGAACCGGCTCTTGCCGGCAGACCCCCCAAAAGACCCCCAAGTCGCCGATCGGCCTGTGCCGCCGGCTGGGCCCTAGAACGGATTCCAGGTCGAGGCCGGCGTGAACTTTAGATACCCGACATTGGCACCCAGCCGCAACCCGACGCCGGACTGAATCGGCACCAGGACCACGTTGTTTGCCGTGAGGGCGGTCATGCCAAATCCACCGATAAAATAGGCTGAGCCGTTCAATCCGGCGAAACGCTGATAAATCGCCTCGGTTGCCGGGAGATTGTAGACCAGCATCATGGTCCGGGCGCCGTCGCCGCCAAAATCCCAGCCCAGCGTCGGACCTTGCCAATAAACCTTCAAATCCCCAGCATTTTTTGTATAGAGCATGCCCTCGCCGTAGCGCAGGCCGCCAAAAAAGGCGCCGCCGGCTTCCTCACCCAGCACATATCCGTTGGGCAGACCCCATTGACTCACAGCCTTCTCGATGACCGTGGCGAGGCCCTGGGAAACCGTGCCGAAGAAGCGGTGGCCGGCGTTGATCAATTCGCCCGGTGCATAATTGTTGGAATCGGCCGGCGGCGCGGGCTGGGCGCACGTGGCGTGTGGCATCGCCGCCGCGGCGACCACAAACATGAGGGCAATGAGGGCGGCGCGCATCCCGGGGCTCCTTGGCAAAAAATGGGCAGCGGCGAAAAAACGCTAATAGCCGCTACATCTTAACGGGTTGCAAACCAAACTGGCGCTACTTGCCATGCTCCAGTGAACAGGCCCGAAACCCGAATCGTTTCAGTGTTCGGCAAAACTATGACCTCAACGCGGCGTGGAGTGAAGTCAGTTCGCGGCGCGCTTTGGGCGCTTCTCGTCTGCATTCCGGCCATCGGCTTTTCAGCCCTGGCGGCGACGACCGAACAGATCGTCATCGACCCGCAAACCGGCCTCGCGATCAATGGCTACGATCCCGTAGCCTATTTTGTTGACGGCCTCCCGAAGGTCGGCCGACCGGAATTTGAGTTGCGCTATCGAGGCGCGACCTGGCGATTTCACAATCCCGGCAACAAAGCTGCCTTCATGGCGGACCCGGGCGACTATGAACCTCGCTTCGGTGGATATGATCCTATCGGGGTCGGGCGCGGCGCCCCGACGCCCGGCAATCCGGATGTGTGGCTCGTCGTCGATCGGAATCTTTACCTTTTCTTCAGCGTCGAGGATCGAGAGCAGTTTGCCGCCGATCCCGCCCGGCATGCAGCGCGGGCCGAAGCCAAATGGCCGGACGTTCGCAAGCTGCTGGCGCAATGAGTGCTCGGGGCCTTGACGCCTCAGGAATGGGCGCCGAGCACGCCCGTCCGATCGCCCCAGGCGATGAAAGCCGGAATCCGGAATTGGGTTTCGCTTGCGCCGTAATGCAACGGACCCCCATCAGGCAGCGTCACCGACCCGCCGGCAGCCGCGACCACCGCATGGCCTGCAGCGACATCCCACTCGCACGTCGTCGCCAGTCGCGGATAGATATCGGCGGCACCCTCCGCGACGCGACAGAACTTGAGTGCCGATCCGCACGGCATGCGGGTCGCAACGCCGAGACGATCGAGGAGCGTTACCGTCGCGGTATCGAGGTGCGAGCGGCTGACCGCGGCGACGAGCCCGCCGCGCGACGCCTTACGCACGGCGATCCGTTGCGCTTGCGCTGCGACCACGCCATCCGGCGTCATTGCGAGACGCTCGGCGCCGTCTCCAACGATGCCGCGATAGATCCGGCCCTCGGCCGGTACCGCCACGATCCCCGCGATCGGCGTTCGCGCGGCGACGATCGCCAGATTGACCGTATATTCACTCGATCCCGATACGTATTCCTTGGTGCCGTCGAGCGGATCGATCAGCACGAACAACTCGCCGACCGACGTCGGCAAGGCCGGCATTTCTTCCGATACCACCGTGGCGCCTGGCATGATGCGCGCCACGGCGTCCAGCAAAATGGATTGCGATCGTTCATCGGCATCCGTTACCGGCGAGCGATCAGCCTTGGCGCGGACATCGAAGTCGGTGCCCGCGATCGCGAGCGTTGCCGCCGCGGCGCGGCCGACCGCGGCTGTCAACGCGGCCATCAGTGCGTGATCGACGGTGACGAGATTGGAGTTTGTCACGCTCGCTCCTCGGTTTTGCGCTACCGGCCTACCCTTTGCCGAATCCAGGAAGTCGTTTTTGCTCTACGCCTTGGCGGTTCAACGGCGCCGGTGTATCAGACGCAACCACGCCGCGGCACCCCTGAGTCGGCCTGAAATATCACTCGACCGAGGAGAAAGCTCGCATGACTGCCGTCACTTCCCTCGAGGCCCTCGACCTTGCGGCGCTGCTGTGCTCGCGCGTCTGCCACGATCTCATCAGTCCGGCGGGCGCGATCGTCAACGGGCTCGAGGTGCTTGAAGAGTCCAAGGACGAGGAGACGAAGACTTTCGCGCTCGATTTGATCCGCAAGAGCGCGCGCACCGCGTCGGCGCGGCTGCAATTCTGCCGGATTGCATTCGGCGCGGCAGGCTCGGCCGCCGCCCTGATCGATCTTGGCGACGCCGAGACGGTGGCCCGCGGCCAAATCGAAGACGAGAAAGTGAAGCTCGCGTGGAATTTGCCACGCGCATTGTTGCCAAAGAACCGGGTCAAGCTTCTGCTCAACATGCTGCTCGTGGCCACTCAAACGATTCCGCGCGGTGGCGTGCTGGCGGTCGATGGCGGCGGCGAGGGCGAGAACATGACGTTCAAGATAACGTCGCGCGGCCTCAACTCTCGCATTCCTCAGGCGGTACCAGGGCTGCTCGCCGGCTGCCCGGAGGGCGGAACGGTTGATGCCCACGCCATTCAGCCGTTTTATGCCGGCCTGTTGGCGCGCAACTGCGGCCTCACCCTGTCGATCGAGGCCGAGGGCGATGCGATCGCCGTCGCGGCGCGTTTGCCGGTCGCGGCATAATAGCGCGGATTGCCGTCCCGATCTGCATTTGCAGTGTAAACGGATCGTCCGTTCATCAACGCAAGCGGATGCGATTTCGTCGCGTCGTTCGGCGCTTGTAAGCCATTGTCGATCGAGGATTTCCTGTCTCGACTACCCCAGCAACCAAACGTAAACCGTTCTCCTTCAGACTGACCTCGACTTCGTGTCACCAAGCGTTGATTGCGCGGGCGTTGGGGTGGTTGTGATGGATGATTTGTTGCGTGAGTTTCTGACTGAGACCAGCGAAAGCCTTGGGGTCGTCGACGTCGAGTTGGTGCGTTTCGAGCAGGATCCCAACAACGCGAAGATCCTCGCGAATATTTTCCGGCTGGTGCACACCATAAAGGGCACCTGCGGATTTCTCGGCCTGCCGCGTCTCGAAGCGCTGGCGCATGCCGCCGAGACGCTGATGGGAAAATTCCGCGATGGCCTGCCGGTAACCGCCGGCGCGGTGACGCTCATCCTTTCGACCATCGACCGCATCAAGCAACTGCTCGACGAACTCGAAGCCAACCAGCAGGAAACCGCCGGCGAAGACCGCGACCTCATCGATCAGCTCGAACAGATGGTTCGCGGCGAGGCCGTCACCCAGCCGGTAAAAGAGCCGCAAGTCGCGAGCGGCTCGGTCGCCTTCCAGGTGCTGGAACGGCAATTGCGTCCGGGCGAAGTGTCGCTCGACGACCTCGAGCGGGCGTTCCGGGAAACGGCGGTCGAAGTCGCGCCGCCGCCAGCGCCGGCTGAGCCGTCCGTTCAGAGCAAAAGCGCTCCGGCGGCCTCCGCTGCCACGGCCAAGAAGTCCGCCGCCGCGCCGGAAGACGAGCGGCATGATTCCAAGGTCGCCAACCAGTCGATCCGCGTGAACGTGGAGACGCTGGAACACTTGATGACCATGGTCTCGGAGCTTGTGCTGACGCGCAACCAGCTCCTCGAGATCGTCCGTCGCCACGAGGATTCCGAATTCAAGGTGCCGCTGCAGCGCCTCTCCAACGTGACCGCCGAACTGCAGGAAGGCGTCATGAAGACGCGCATGCAGCCGATCGGCAACGCCTGGCAGAAGCTGCCGCGCATCGTCCGCGACCTTGCCGCCGAACTCGGCAAGGAAATCGAGCTCGAGATGCACGGCGCCGATACCGAGCTTGACCGGCAGGTGCTCGATCTCATCAAGGATCCGCTCACCCACATGGTGCGCAACTCGGCCGACCACGGCCTCGAGCTGGCGCAGGAGCGTCGCGCGCTCAACAAGCCGGAAAAGGGCGTGATCAGGCTCTCCGCCTATCACGAAGGCGGTCACATCATCATCGAGATTTCCGACGATGGCCGCGGCCTCAATACCGCGAAGATCAAGGCGAAGGCGATTTCCTCCGGCCTCGTGTCGGAGGCCGACGTCGAAAAGATGAGCGAGGCCCAGATCCACAAGTTCATCTTCGGCGCCGGGTTCTCGACTGCGGCCCAGGTGACGAGCGTCTCCGGCCGCGGCGTCGGCATGGATGTGGTGCGCACCAACATCGACCTCATCGGCGGCACGATCGACGTCAAGTCGGTGCCGGCCGAGGGCTCGAGTTTCGTCATCAAGATCCCGCTCACGCTCGCCATCGTGTCGGCGCTCATCGTCGAGGCGGGCGGCGACCGCTTTGCGATACCCCAGCTCTCGGTCGTCGAGCTGGTGCGCGCGCAAAGCAATAGCGACCATCGCATCGAGCGCATCAAAGACACCCCGGTCCTGCGCCTGCGCAACAAGCTCCTGCCGCTCATTCATCTCAAGAAGCTCCTTGAAATGGATGTCAGCGCGGACAGCGATTCCGAGAACGCCTTCATCGTGGTGACGCAGGTCGGCAGCCAGACCTTCGGCATTGTCGTCGACGGGGTGTTCCACACCGAAGAAATCGTGGTGAAGCCGATGTCGACCCGGCTTCGGCACATCACCATGTTCTCGGGCAACACCATTTTGGGCGACGGCTCGGTGATCATGATTATCGATCCGAACGGCATCGCCCGCGGGGTTGGCAGCTCCACCGCGCGCACGCTCGCCGCCGAGGAGGAGACCGCGGCCGCGGGCCGCAGCGCCAACGACAACGTCACTTCGTTCCTGATCTTCCGCGCCGGCTCGACACAGCCAAAGGCGGTGCCGCTGTCGCTCGTCACCCGGCTCGAGGAGATCGACGCGTCGAAGATCGAAATGTCGAGCGGCCGCCACATGGTGCAGTACCGCGGCCATCTGATGCCGCTCGTCACGGTCACGCCCAATGCGGCCGTGCGCACGGAAGGCACGCAGCCGCTCCTCGTGTTCTCCGACGAAGACCGCGCCATGGGCCTCGTGGTCGACCAGATCGTCGACATCGTCGAGGACACGCTGCACGTCGAGGTCGGCGGCGATATGCCGGGCGTTCTCGGTTCTGCCGTGATCAAGGGCCAGGCCACCGAGTTGCTGGATGTCGGCCACTATCTGCCGCTCGCCTTCGAGGACTGGCTCACCCGCAAGGACAAGAAAGTGTCGGCGACCCGGACCCTGCTGTTCGTCGACAACTCGGCATTCTTCCGCAACATGCTCACGCCGGTGCTGCGCGCCGCGGGCTACAACGTCATGGCCGTGCCGCGCGCCGAGGATGCGCTCGAGTGTTTGCGCGACGGCCGTGCCGTCGATGTCGTCGTCACCGACATCGAGATGCCGGGCATGAACGGCTACGAGCTTGCGGAAGCGGTGCGCAACGATCCGAAGACCGCCGGCGTGCCGATCATCGCGCTGTCCTCCATGACCTCGCGCGAGGCGGTCGAGCGCGGGCGCGAGGCGGGCTTCCACGAATATGTCGCGAAATTTGATCGGACCGGTCTGATCGCCGCGCTGAAGGAGCAACTGGCGGCGGTCGAGGAAGCGGCGTGATGGGGGCAGCCATGAGCATCAACAGCAGCGTCGCCGGCGAAACCATGACCGAGTACGTCACCGTCGTTCTCGGCGGCCAGTTGTTCGGCCTGCCGATATCGCGGGTCCAGGACGTATTCATGCCCGAACGGGTGACGCGCGTGCCGCTGGCGCAGCCGGAGATCGCCGGGGTGCTGAACCTGCGCGGCCGGATCGTCACCGCAATCGACATGCGCTGCCGGCTCGGCCTTTCGCGGCGCGACGAGACGCGCCCGCCGATGGCGGTCGGCATCGAATGCAAGGGCGAAAGCTACGGGCTTTTGATCGACTCCGTCGGCGAGGTCCTCAAGCTCGACGACAATACCCGCGAGCCCAATCCCGTGAACCTTGACACGGGACTGGCGCAAATTTCCGCGGGCGTTCACCGGCTGGACAAACAGCTCCTGGTCATCCTCGACGTCGACCGGGTGCTGGACACGGGGCATGAAGCGATGGCGGCGTAAGGCTGCAGCATCGATCGTTTGGAGTATCTCATATGAAAACCTGTCTCGTGGTCGACGATTCGAGCGTCATTCGCAAAGTCGCTCGTCGCATCCTCGAAGGCATGCACTTCGAGATCGTCGAAGCCGAGGATGGCGCCGAAGCACTTGGCCGTTGCCAGGAGAAGCTTCCCGACGTGGTCCTGCTCGACTGGAACATGCCGAATATGGACGGCATCCAGTTCCTGCGGACGCTGCGCAAGATGCCGGGCGGCAACAAGCCCAAGGTGGTTTTCTGCACGACCGAGAATGATGTCGGCCACATTGCCCGGGCGCTTCACGCTGGTGCCGACGAATACATCATGAAGCCCTTCGACAAGGACATCGTCGAAGCAAAATTCCAGCAGGTTGGGATCTTTTGAGCATCTCCCCTTCGGCGCCGGACCTTCAGCCCGAATTTCCTACCCGCGCATTCCGCGAGAATCGTGTGACCTGATGAGTCTGGCAGTATCAACAGCTTCCCACCATGCCGGCACGCAATCGCCGATCCGCGTCATGGTGGTCGACGACAGTGTCGTGGTACGCGGGCTTGTCGCCCGCTGGCTCGAAGAAGAAGCCGGCGTCGAGGTGGTGGGCTCGCTGCGCACCGGGCGCGAAGCCGTCGATCAACTCGCCCGCATCCAGCCGGACGTGGTGGTGCTCGATATCGAGATGCCGGTGCTCGACGGGCTGTCGGCCTTGCCCCTGCTGCTTGAGCAGGATCGCGATCTCGTGGTCGTCATGGCCTCGACCCTCACCCGTCACAACGCCGAAGCGAGCCTCAAGGCACTCTCGCTCGGTGCCGCCGATTACGTCGCAAAGCCGGAGACGGGAGGCGTCGTCAATGCGGTCGAATTTCGCCGCGAGCTGATTGACAAGGTCCGCAATCTCGGTACGCGCCGCCGCCGCACTGCCCCCCGGCCCCACGCCGCCCCCGTGGAGCGGCGTCCGTTTCATGTCGAAGCGGTTGCCAAGCCGCGTCCCGCCATCACTCTTCACCCGACGCCAACCGCAAGCCACCACCCGGCACCGCCGCCGATCAAGCTGCGCCCATTCTCCCACGTGCTGCCGCGGGTTCTGCTGATCGGTTCTTCGACCGGCGGTCCGCAGGCGCTCAACGCCGTCTTCGGCCAACTCGCCAAGGTCATCGATTGTGCCGCGGTGCTCGTCACGCAGCACATGCCGCCGACCTTCACCACCATTCTCGCGGAGCATCTGTCGCGCGCCAGCAATCGGCCGGTGCGCGAGGGCGTCGACCGCGAGCCGATCCAGGCCGGTCACGTTTACGTTGCGCCGGGCGGCCGGCACATGCTGGTCGATCGCGTCAACAATGCTCCAGTGATCGCGCTTGATGACGGCCCCCTCGTGAATTTCTGCCGTCCCGCGGTCGACCCGCTATTCAGTTCGGCAGCAAAGATGTGGGGCTCGGCGGTCCTCGCCGTGGTCCTGACCGGCATGGGCTCCGATGGCTCGCACGGCGCCGCTGAAATCGTGGCTGCCGGCGGGAGCGTTATAGCTCAGGATGAACCGACGAGCGTCGTGTGGGGCATGCCTGGTGCCGCGGCGCACGCCGGGGTGTGCTCCGCCGTGCTGCCGCTTGACCAGATTGCCGGGAAGGTGTCGCGGCTGTTTGCGGGAGAGCGTCCGTGAATCCATTCGAGTACGAGTTTCTGCGCAAGCTTCTGAAGGACCGCTCGGGCCTCGTGCTGTCTTCGGACAAGCAGTACCTGCTCGAAAGCAGGCTGCTGCCGATTGTGCGCCAGCTCGATCTCGGCTCCATCGGCGGCCTGGTCGCCAAGCTGCGCGCACCGGCGGCAGAACCTCTGACCGTGCAGGTGGTCGAGGCCATGACCACCAACGAGACGTTTTTCTATCGCGACAAGATTCCGTTCGACAATTTTTCCGAAGCGGTGATGCCGGCATTGTTGGCAGCGCGGGGCTCGCAGCGCCGCATCCGCATCTGGTGCGCCGCGGCCTCGAGCGGGCAAGAGCCTTATTCGCTCGCGATGTGTCTCAAGGAAATGGCCGCCAAGCTCGCCGGCTGGCGCGTCGATATCGTCGCGACCGACATCTCCCGCGACGTGCTGGAAAAGGCCAACGCCGGAATCTACAGCCAGTTCGAAGTGCAGCGCGGCCTGCCGGTGCAGCACTTGATCAAGTATTTCGTCCAGAAGGGCGAGACTTGGCAGATCACGCCCGATATTCGCGCGATGGTGGAGTTCCGGCCGTTCAATCTGCTGAACGATTTCATGCCGCTCGGCAACTTTGATGTCGTGTTCTGCCGCAACGTGCTCATCTATTTCGATCAGCCCACGAAGCTCGATATCCTCAATCGTATCGCCCGCGTGATGCCGAAGGACGGCTATCTCATGCTCGGCGCTGCCGAGACGGTTGTCGGGCTCACCGAGGCCTTCAAGCCGTCGTCCGATCGGCGCGGCCTCTATGCCGTTGCCGGAGCTCCCGAGCGGCCGAAGCTCGCCATGGTCGCCGGCGCGAGGTAACGACGCGCCGAATCAATTCAGCGCTTTGTGCGATCGATCCGGCCTCGCCTCGCAAAGAGATGTCGATGGATCAGTGCCGGGACGCCTAGGGTGAATGGCACCCGAGACGTTTGAACGAATTGATTGTGTTACAGGACCAATTGCCCGGTCCGTGCGTTGCGCGCGATCGCTGATCCGCGTTGCGCCGAAACGCGAAACGGCGTGAAAGACAACGGATGTTTGAACGAACGTACCGGCAGCGCCTGGAAGCCGACCTTGCGCGTTGGCAAGCGGAGGGCGTGATCACGCCGGCGATCGGCGACGCCATGCGCAATTCGCTCGCCCCGTTGGACGCGGGCGTCAACATTGCGGTTGTTGTCGGGATTGTCGGCGGTTTGCTGATCGCGGCCGCGTTCCTGGCTTTTGTCGCCGCGAACTGGATGGAAATCGCCCGCCCGGCGCGCTTTGCCATCCTGCTCACCGGCATTGCCGGAGCTCACGGTGTTGGCGCCTGGTTTGCCGGAAACGGGCGGCCGGCACTCGCCGATCTCGCCGCCAGTGTCGGCGCCATCATCTTCGGCGCCGCCATCGCACTCGTCGGCCAGATGTATCACCTCGGCGATGATTTCGCGGCCGGCATGTTGCTGTGGTCTATGGGCGCGCTCGCCGCGGCAACGCTGGCCGGATCGCGGGGCGCACTCGCGGTCGCGCTCGTCGCCGGCACACTCTGGACCGGCACACGGGCCACAGATGCGTCCGACATACCGCATCTTCCGTTCGTTCTGTTGTGGCTCTTCGCTGCTGCTTTGGCGGTAGCCTGGAATTCGAAGCCCGCGGCGCATCTTGTTGCGATCGCGGCGCTCGCCTGGTGGATCGCGGCGGCGATCGGGTTGCCGCAGAGCCAGCCCGAATCAGTCTTCGTCATTGCGGACGGCGCGGCCTTGTTGCTTGGCGCCGGCCTCTTGCTGGCAAATACGTCACGGTTGCCGCTGCGCAGCTTCGGTCTCACGCTGTCCACCTACGGCGCTTTCGCGTTGGCCATGCTCACCGCGATTGCCGCCGTGTTATCCAACGATGTTCACGTGGCATATGGCGTACCGCCGGCCTGGGCGAACGGCTGTGGCGTGGTCGGGCTAATCCTCGCCTTTGCTGCTGCCGCCCTTGGTCGCCGCGCCGGTCCGGCGTTCGCCGGAATTTCGATCGCGCTCGTGCTCGTCGTGATTGTCGGATGGGTGCAGCCGGCATCGGATGCGCCGTGGCTCGCCTATGGGCTGGAGCTTGGCGCGTTGCTGTGCCTTGTCGTCTCCGGCATGCTCGACGAGTCCCGTGCCCGGGTCGTCGCAGGCTGGCTCGGCCTTGCCGCCGTCATTTCCGCGATCACATGGGCGGTGAAGGGCTCGCTGCTGCAGCGCTCGGTCTTTCTGGCCGTGGCGGGTGCCGTGGCGATCGCACTCGCAATCGGGCTCGGGCGGCTGATGCCGAGGGAAAGCCGTCCATGAGAAATTTTTTGGGCCGCATCCCAAAGTTTGTTCTGTTCGGCGCCGCCGGTCTGATCCAGGTCAGCCTCATCGCGCTCATGGTCCTCGATCGCATCAACATCCTGCGAACCGGAACCGACGTGATGTTGCAGACGCGGCCGATCGATCCCCGCGACTTCCTGAGAGGCGATTACGTGATTTTGGGCTACGACATCTCCACCCTGCCGGCCGGCGCGCTCGAAGGCCAGCCTGTGGCCGGGAAGGACGCTCCGATTTTCGTCAAGCTCGCCCCTAAAGCTGACGGCTTTTACGAGGCCGTCTCCGTCTCTGCGACGCCGGTCGCGGTCACGGCACCCGAGGTGCTGATCCGCGGTCATGTCACGAGCGGCACCAACTGCGGCGCGGACAACCGCGCGTTTTGCCCGACGCTGCAGGTCCGCTACGGAATTGAACGCTATTTCGTCCCCGAGGGCGAGGGCAAGAAACTCGAAGACGCCCGCAACGAGCGCAAGCTTGCGGTCGTCGCTGCGGTAACCCCCACAGGTCGTGCCGCGATCAAGCGGCTGCTGATCGATGGCGATCCGGTCTACGACGAGCCGTGGTTTTGATCGCGGCCCTCACTCCTCCTTATAGCCATACTGCTGCTGGTTGCCGGTGGCGCCGTAGTATTTGTAGGGCAGGAACTTGCCTGACATCGTGATCTTGACGCGGTCGCCTTTCGCGTCGGGCAGGCGCTCCATCTGCAGATCGAAATCGATTGCCGACATGATGCCGTCGCCGAATTCTTCTTCGATCAGCGCCTTCCATGCCGGGCCGTTCACCATCACCAACTCGTAGAAGCGATAGATCAGCGGGTCGGTGGGCGGCATCGGCGTGCCGCGCAGCGGCACCTCGTTGAGCATCGCCTGCTCGGATTTGCTGAGACCGAACAACTCGGCGGCCTTGGCAGCCTGGGGCTTGGTGAGCTTCATCTGGCCAAGCAACGCACAAGTGATGAGCATCGGCGACATGCCGCCGACCTGGTCGCAGACGTACTTCCACGTCCAGCCCTTCTCGCGCTTGATGTCGAGGATCTTCTCGGTGAGGTCGGCACGGTTCATAACTCGCTCCCGCTCTGTGGCGGGTCGTTATCAGCAAGTCATGTGCCGTGAGGGCTCGGTGGGCTCCGGGCGAGATTAGTGGCCGCGAACTTGCCCATTTCGGCGGCAGTGCGAATAAAACAGCGGCAGATGCTAAAGCCGAAACCCATCCGGCGTGAATTCGAAGAGGTTCTGAATGCGCATCCACCGCGCCGTATGCGGCGGGGTGACGCCCCATTGATCGAGGCGACCTTTGGGCCAGCGCCAGTAGTCCGGGCCATGCGGCACGTAGCTTGCGTCGATCTGCAGCATCTCGCCCGAATATTCGAGCGGAAATTCCTCCGGCCCGGCGAAATACGCGAACACGTTGTTGCCGGCTCCGTGACGGCCGACACCCCATTCGATCGGATAGCCGTTATCGCGCATGCGCCCCGCGCCGCGCATCACCGAGTCGAGATCGGGCAGATCGAAGGCGACGTGGTTGAGCGTCGCTTGGGCGTGGGGGCCGGCGACGAAGGAATTGTGATCGGTGTTATCGGCATGAAAGAAGGTGAGCGCCGTCGTCTCGTCGATCATCTTGAAGCCCAGCACGTCGACAAGGAAGCGCGTGGTCGCGGCGAGGTCGGTGCAGTTGACGTTGACGTGGGCAATCTTGCGCGGCCGGTCGCTCACATCGGCCCGGTCGGCGTGGTCCGTAACCTCGCACACGACCGCGAAATTGCGCCCCTCAGGATCCGACAGCCCGAAGCCATAGCCGCCGCCCGGCCGATCGAGCGCATGGGGCGCTTCGCAAGGCCTCCCCGCTGCGACAGCCGCGCGATGAATGCGGTCCACCGCCTCGCGATCGGCGGCATCGAACACGACGCGCCGCAAGTGCGGCTTGCGCTCCGCCCGATGGATGGCAAGCACGTGGTGATAGGCGCCGGTCGCGCGTAGATAGCGCACGCCCCCCACCGCATCGATCTCGGAGAGATTCCACACCGCAGCATAGAACTCCGCAGCACGGTCAGGATCGCACATCTCGATTTCGATGGAGCGCACGCCGCGCACGCGCATGGTCACCTCGCCGATCAGAGCGCGATGGTCGTGCAAAAGACGGTGGAGGTCAAAGGCGTCATTCCGGGGCGCGAACGAAGTTCGCGAGCCCGGAATCCATAACCCCTGCCGAGGCGCATCAATTCCGGGCTGGCCCCCGCTTTGCTACGGCGACCCGGAATGACGATCGTTGAATTGGCTTCGTCACTCCGCCGGGATGCGGGCTTCGTCTTCGGTAGGCTCGCGCAGCACGTAGCCGCGGCCCCATACCGTCTCGATGAAGTTCTTGCCGCTCGAGGCGTTCGCGAGCTTCTTGCGCAGCTTGCAGATGAACACGTCGATGATCTTGAGCTCCGGCTCGTCCATGCCGCCATAGAGATGGTTGAGGAACATCTCCTTGGTGAGCGTCGTGCCTTTGCGCAGTGAGAGGAGTTCCAGCATCTGGTACTCCTTGCCAGTGAGATGGACGCGCTGCTGGTGCACCTCGACGGTCTTGGTGTCGAGATTGACGACGAGTTCGCCGGTCTGGATCACCGACTGTGCGTGACCCTTGGAGCGGCGCACGATGGCGTGGATGCGCGCGACGAGCTCGTCCTTGTGGAACGGCTTCGTCATGTAGTCGTCGGCGCCGAAGCCGAGCCCTTTGACCTTGTCCTCGATGCCGGCGAGGCCGGAGAGGATCAGGATCGGAGTCTTGACCTTGGACACCCGCAGCGAGCGAAGGACCTCGAAGCCGGACATGTCCGGAAGGTTAAGATCGAGCAGGATGATGTCGTAGTCGTAAAGCTTACCGAGATCGACGCCCTCTTCGCCGAGATCGGTCGTGTAAACGTTGAAGCTCTCGGATTTGAGCATCAACTCGATTGATTGCGCGGTGGCGCTATCGTCTTCGATCAGTAGAACCCGCATGCCAGTCCCCCTCCGCGCCGTTTCGGCCACCATCCTGGCCTGCCGCACGGGGCAGCTTCCGATAACGCCCTGGGACAACTGATTCGAACCGCACCCACGCGATCACTAACAGGACCTCTTTCCTGAACGCAAGCATGGAGTAGGCAAATCCGAACAAATCGGCCTAATATACTGCGAGTAAGAGGTTTTTTGAACACGCGTTGGTTCGAGTCACACTTTAGTAGTCGGGGCTAACCGACTTACGCGACCCGCCCAAATGCCATCACCGGGGCGAGCCGTGCCGTTGGCCTCATGGACGGTTGCTGGCAATGATTAACGATGCCGCTTAACAGGCAGTTAATGTGAAGTCTTTGTTTAAACTGAAAACCAACTTCCTAACCGCGGCGAGGAACAATGAAGGCTCTGGCCGAGCAGATTGCGGACCTTGATGCCGCTGAAATCTATGGCCGGGTGGTGGGCGTGCGCGGTCTCCTCGTGGAAGCCGCCGGGCCGTTAGCCGCCATGTCGATCGGCGCCCGGGTCACGATCGAAACGGCGAACCGCATGATCCCCTGCGAGGTGGTGGGATTTTCCGGCACCAACGCCTTGCTGATGCCGTTTGCTTCGCTCGACGGCGTGCGCCGCGGATGCCGCGCCGTGGTGAGTGCGATCGCGACGGCGGTGCGGCCGTCGCGCGGGTGGCTCGGCCGCGTCGTCAATGCCATGGGCGATCCGATCGACGGGCGCGGCCCGTTACCGGCGGGCACGTCGCCGGCGCCGTTCCGCAATACGCCGCCGCCCGCCCATGCGCGCCGCCGAGTCGGCGCGCCGCTCGACCTCGGCGTGCGGGCGCTCAATACGTTCCTCACCTGCTGCCGCGGCCAGCGGCTCGGCATCTTTGCCGGTTCCGGCGTCGGCAAATCGGTGCTGCTGTCGATGCTCGCCCGCAACGTGGCGGCCGATATTTCCGTCATTGGCCTCGTCGGCGAGCGCGGCCGCGAGGTGCAGGAGTTCATCCAGGACGATCTTGGCGAAGAGGGCCTTGCCCGTTCGGTGGTCGTGGTTTCGACGTCGGATGAACCGGCGCTGATGCGCCGCCAGGCCGCCTATCTCACGCTTGCCATCGCCGAATATTTTCGCGACGACGGCGGCGATGTCCTGGTGCTGATGGATTCGGTGACCCGGTTCGCGATGGCGCAGCGTGAGATCGGCCTCTCGGCCGGCGAACCGCCGACCGCCAAGGGCTACACGCCGACGGTCTTCACCGAACTGCCGCGCCTCCTCGAGCGAGCGGGTCCTGGTACCGGCGAGGGCACGATCACAGGGATTTTCACCGTGCTCGTTGACGGTGACGATCATAACGAACCGGTGGCGGACGCGGTGCGCGGCATCCTCGACGGCCACATCGTCATGGAACGCGCGATTGCCGAGCGCGGCCGTTACCCCGCGATCAATGTGCTCAAGTCGATTTCGCGCACCATGCCGAAATCAGCCGATCCCGCTTACGTGCCGGTGATCCAGCGGGCACGGCAGGTCATGGCGACGTATGCGGATATGGAGGAGTTGATCCGGCTGGGCGCCTATCGCCCAGGTTCAAGCGCCGAAGTCGACGAGGCCATCCGCCTCCACGATCCGCTCGAAGGCTTCCTCGCACAGGCCAAGGAGGAAGCGACCGGCATCATGGATGGCTACGGACGATTGGAAGAAATCATGGGGTCGGTGGAAACCGAAAACTAACATTATGGGGTCATCCTGCGCGGAATTTCGGTGCCACGCGGCCGGTCGTTTTCGGTCGCGAGTGGCTGGGGTGGTCGGGAGTATGAGTCGATGAAGTCGCGTAACACGCTGATCCGCCTTAAGAAATTCCAGCTGGACGAAAAGCGGCGCAAGGTCGCCCAGATCGAGGCCATGATCGCCGACTTCCAGCGCATGGCGACCGATCTCGATCGCGAGATCCTCTCCGAGCAAGAGCGGGCCGGTATTCACGATCCTGCCCATTTCGCCTATCCGACCTACGCCAAGGCCGCGATCACGCGGCGCGAGAACCTGAAGCGGTCGGCCGACGAACTCGTGGCCCAACTCGACGAAGCCAAGCTCGCACTTCAGGAAAGCTTCGAGGACCTCAAGAAGATCGAGTTGCTCGACGAACGAGACCAGGTGCGTGACCGCGCGGCCGAAGATGCCCGCGAGCAACACGACCTCGATGCCATGGGCGCGTTGCGCGCCCGCAGCGCTATCGCCTGAGTCGGCCATCGCGCCGTAGCTACTCCTTCACCTCCACCTGTCCTCGCACCTTTCCAGGCGGGGCGAGGTGAATTCGGTTTGAACTCGCGATTTCTCTTGCCGCTGAATAATACCGGCGATTTTGTTTCTCGACGGCCGGAGCGCGCCCGGCGATAATTGCTTGCGGCCGCGGCCGATCGCCGCGAGTGGGGGCCGTGCTGAACATGCTGACCACGACGGAACTCGTGTGGCTGCTCGCGGCTGTCGCCAAGGGTGACCAAGCCGCATTTGAGCAACTCTACGAAGCGACCCGGGCGAAACTCTACGGCCAAGTGCTGCGTATCTTGCGACGAGCCGACCTTACGGACGAAATCATTCAGGAGGTTTATCTGAAGGTCTGGAGTTCCGCCGGGCAGTTCAATCCGGCCGTTGCGTCTCCGATCACTTGGATGATGGCGATCGCCCGCAACCGCGCGATCGATCTCGTGCGCAAGAAGACGGAAAGTTCCGTCGAGGAGGAGCCGGAGGTGCAGGAGGTTGACGCCGAGACCCCCGATCCGCTCGCCCAGCGCGAAATCAGCGAGGATCTCAAACGGCTGCTGGCGTGCATGGGAGAACTCGACGAGGAGCGCCGCCGCATGGTGCTGCTCGCCTATTACAGCGGCTTGAGCCGCGACCAGCTCGCGGGGCAATTCGACGTTCCCGTGAACACGGTCAAGACGTGGCTGCGGCGCTCGCTCATCGAAATACGGGAGTGTCTCGGGCATGACGCTTGATGAAACCCCGATGGATCCGGGCACGAGCCGCGATGCGCTCGCCGCCGAATATGTGCTCGGCACGCTCGATGCCGCCGAGCGCGACGAGGCGATCGCGTTGATCGATACCGACCCGAGCTTCGCGGTGCGGGTGCGTCTGTGGGAGCGCCGCCTGGGCGAACTTCACGCGCTCGCAGGCGGAGTGGAGCCGCCGGCCGCCGTATGGGATGCGATCAAGGCAAAGCTGCCGCAGTTGCCTCCGGGTGAACCGCTGCGCCTGCCGGAATTGCCGCGGCCGATTCAGGTGACGCTGCTGCCGGACGAAAATGTCGTCGATCTCGTAACGGTTCGAATGATGCGGTGGCGATCGATTGCCGCGGCCTGCGGGACGATGGCGGCGCTGCTCGCGCTGTTCGTCGTGACGTCGGCGGTCGCGCCGACGATCTTGCCCGACGCGTTGCGGCCAAAGCCGCGCGTCATTGTGCAGACGGTCGAAGCGCCGAGCCCGGTGCCGGCGCGGTACGTCGCGGTGCTCCAGCGCGATGCCACCTCGCCGGCGTTCATTCTGACCGTCGATCTCAACAACCGCAGCCTTACCGTGCGCCGCGTCAGCGCGGAAAACGAGCCCGGCAAGAGCTACGAACTGTGGCTTGTGTCAGATAAATTCGCGGCGCCGCGCTCGCTCGGCCTCGTCGGCGGCGGCGAGTTCACGCAGCCGAGTTCGCTCGCCGCCTACGATCCGGCGACCATCAGCGATGCGACGTTCGCGGTCTCGCTCGAGCCCGAAGGCGGTTCACCCACCGGGACGCCGACCACGGTTGTCTATCAAGGCAAGCTCATCGAATCGACGCCGCCCGCACCTGACCAGCCGCAAGCGCACTGATGGGCGGCTCGCCGGCTGCGTTCGCAAACTCCAACATTATTCCCACAATTTGCGCCGTCATGTTCCGCGAACGCGGAGCCTCCAGTAACCACCGCGCAATCGATAAAAACGAGGTCTCGACCCAATCAAATACCGGGGGTTACTGGATCGCCCGGTCGAGCCGGGCGATGACGGTGGAGAGGCGATATCCGAGCGGCCGGCCGCGTCTCAGCAGCGCAAGATGGCGCCGCGGCAGCTATAACTTGCTCAACTGCTGAGCGCGCCTTTCACGAGTGCCGAGGCCTTTGCGAAATCCATTTGGCCGGCGTATTTCGCCCGCAGCGCCGCGATCACCTTGCCCATGTCCTTCATGCCGGCGGCGCCGGTGTCGCGAATCGCTTCGGCGATCGCGCCTTTGACGTCGTCCTCGGACATCTGCTTGGGCAGGTAGGCCGCGATGATGGTGATCTCGTCGCGCTCCTGTTGCGCGAGCTCGGGGCGGCCGCCCTTTTCGTAAAGCTCGACGGATTCCTGCCGCTGCTTGATCATCTTCTGCAACAGGCTTAGCAGCTCGGCGTCGCCGAGCGGACCTTTGCTTTGCCCGCGTGCTTCGATGTCGGCGTTCTTGAACGTGGAATTGACCAGGCGCAGCGTTGACACGCGACGCTCGTCCTTCGCCTTCATGGCGTCCTTGAGAGCGCTGTTGATGTCGTCGCGCAACATGGGTGACCTCGCCGGGCCTTGGGAAAATTCGCTTGTTCAAATCGCCTTGGACCCGCTTTGACGTGCCCATTGGCGATGGCTATGTAGAGCGCGCATGATCGACAAACAAGACGATTTTACGCCCGGTTCCGCCGCGCGCGACGCGTCGGCGTGGGCGGAGCCCGCAGCCACCGCGGTGTTGGTGCTTGCCGACGGCACCGTGCTCGACGGCATGGGCTTCGGCGCGGAGGGGCGCGCGGTCGGCGAGGTGTGCTTCAACACCGCGATGACGGGCTACCAGGAAATTCTCACCGACCCGTCCTATGCGGGCCAGATCATCACCTTCACGTTTCCCCATATCGGCAACGTCGGCACGAATGACGAGGACATCGAGACCGTCAATCTCGCGGCGACACCCGGCGCGCGCGGCGTGATCCTGCATTCGGCCATCACCAATCCGTCGAACTACCGCGCCCGCCGTCATCTCGGCCAGTGGCTCAAATCGCGCGGCATCATCGGGCTCGCCGGCATTGACACGCGCGCGCTCACGAGCCTCATTCGCACCAAGGGCATGCCCAACGCCGTGATCGCCCATGCCGCTGACGGGCGTTTCGATCTTGCTGCACTCAAGGACGAGGCGAGGGCGTGGCCCGGACTCGTCGGCATGGACCTTGTGCCGATGGTGACCTCGGGCCAGCGTTTCACCTGGGACGAGACGCCGTGGCAATGGAACGTCGGCTACGGCCGCCAGGAGGCGCCGCAGTTCAACGTCGTCGCGATCGACTATGGCATCAAGCGCAACATCCTGCGGCTCCTTGCCGGCACCGGCTGCAAGGTGACGGTGGTTCCGGCCAAGACCTCGGCGCAGGACATCTTCGATCTCAAGCCCGACGGCGTTTTTCTGTCCAACGGCCCGGGCGACCCGGCGGCAACCGGCGAATACGCCGTGCCGGTGATCCGCAAGCTCGTTGATGCCCGGATGCCGACGTTCGGCATCTGCCTCGGCCACCAGATGCTCGGTATCGCGCTCGGCGGCACCACGATGAAAATGCATCAGGGACATCACGGCGCCAATCATCCGGTGAAGGACCTGACCACCGGGAAGGTCGAGATCACCTCGATGAACCACGGCTTTGCCGTGGACCGCGCGAGCCTGCCGCCGCATGTCGAGGAGACGCATGTGTCGTTGTTCGACGGCTCGAATTGCGGCATTGCGCTCAAGGACCGGCCGGTGTTCTCGGTGCAGTACCATCCCGAAGCCTCGCCTGGTCCGCGCGATAGTCATTATCTGTTCGATCGCTTCGCCGACCTGATGCGTCGCCATCGCGGTCGTTGAGGTCGCAGCGGCGGCTCGACCTGCCGGCCGCGGCACGCTATCGAGACGGCCATGAATGTGCCTGCCTGGTTGAAACCCGAGAACAGCCCGGTTGCGCCGGCATTTTCCACCTGGCTCGACTTTGCGCCGAGCGGGGTCGCAAGCCGGTTCTTCTTGCTGTGGTTCATCATTCTCTATGCCGCGTTCCACGTTCTTTCGGGCGCATCGCTCGGCCTTTATCCGCAGACGCTGCAAACCTTCGTCTGGTCGATGCATCCGGCGGCTGGATACGACGGCGCGCCGCCGCTTGCCGCGCTCATGGCCGCCGGCTGGTTCGCGATATTCCCGGTGAACGACTGGGCGTTCCACATGCTGGCGATCTTCAATGCGGCGGTCGGCCTGTTCACCGCCGAACTGATCGCGCGGCGCTATATGCAGGGCGACAAGCGGCTCTTCGTCCTGCTGCTGTTGCTGCTGACGCCGTTCTATCAGTTCTTCAGCGATCGCTTCGGCCCCGATCAGACCATGCTGTCGACCTGGCCCCTCGCGACCTACTTCTTCCTGCGCGCGTTCGATACGCGCGCATTGAAATGGTCGGTAGCGGCGGGCGTTTTTGCGGGCCTCGCGATTCTCGGCAAGCACCATTCGCTCTTCCTGATTGCAGGATTCGTCGCGGCATGGCTCGCGTCGCCTGAGCGCTGGAGCTATTTCAAATCGCCGTCGCCATGGCTCTGCGCGCTTGTCGGCGCGCTGGTGATCGCGCCGCACGTCAAATGGCTCTACGCGGCCGGACAGTTGCCGATCGTCAACGACGGGAGCAGTGCCGCCGGCGCCGGACCTTGGTTCGGCGACCTGATGGCAAGCGCCGCGACTTCGCTCGGCACAGGCATTGCCTGTGTCGCCGCGCTGCTCGTCGTCTATTGGCTGGCGGTGCGCCCAAGCCGCGGGACGCTGCAAGACACAGTGCGTCCGGCTGATCCCGCAGGGCGCATGCTGGTCGTGATTTTTGCCGTCGCGCTGTTGCTGCCGATCGTTGTTGCGCCGTTCATCGGCCTTGAGCTGGCGCCGCTCGCAACGACACCCGCCTGGTTTCTGCTGCCGATCGTGCTGCTGCGGCCCGACAGCGCGAGATTGACGCGCGTCGGCGCATTACGCATGACGACGCTCGTCGTCGCGATCACGCTCGTCGCCCTCGTCGCTTCGCCGTGGCTCGCGATCTATGCGCACGAACGCGGCACCAGCGAAGGTCGCGAATACTTCCGTGCGATCGGTGCCGAGGTGACGCAGGCGTGGCGCCTCGCCATGGTGTCGCCGCTCGCGATTGTCATGGGCGACCGCGATCTCGTCAACGCGGTGGCGTTCTACAGTCCCGATCACCCCGACGCGGTGCCCGATTTCGATCTCGCCCGCGCGCCCTGGGTGACGCCGGAGCGCCTGCGCCGCAGCGGCTTTGCGACGGTCTGCAGGGCGGATACGAGTTGCGCCGACACCGCCCGTCGCGAGGCCGGCACGTCGGACTTCCAGGTTATCACCTACGCCACCACCAGCCCCTATCGCGGCAAACCCGGCAAGCTCGGACGCTTCATCTTCCTCCTGGTATCCCCGCAGCGGCCGCAGCAGGTCCGACCGCCGCAGGTCTTTCCGCCGCCGGTCTTTCCGCCGCCGGCCCCGCCTTCGCAGGTCACTCCACCGCAGTCCGCCCCATCGCCGCAGATCCCGTCGTCGCCGCAGCCTCCGCCTGCGGAGGCCCCGCCCCCGCAGTCCTCGTCTCCAGAAGTCCCGCCCCAGCGATAATCTTGTGGTTCCTTCGTTTGGTCCCAGCCCCTGACGTCATGCCCCGCGCACGCGGGGCATCCGGTACCCCCCTTAACTATCGAGGAAATAATGCGGTGTCCGAATCGGATGTCGGTGGTTACTGGGTCGCCCGGTCAAGCCGGGCGACGACGGGCCGATGGATTGAGACGATCGGCTGATGGAATTGAGACGACGGACTGATGGTTTGATCGGTGCGAAACTGCGCTAACCGCGGTGGCAGAAGCTGGTGAAGCGACGGCGATGAAGGACTGGGTTGCCTATTATGATTCCGCGCATTCGATCTATGTGAATGCGCGGCATCGCGACGTGCATTACGCGCGCCTCGCCGACGAGATTGCGAGCTACGTGCCGTCGCCGTCCGCCGTTGTGCTCGATTATGGCTGCGGCGAGGCGCTCCATGCCGACCGGATCGCCGCAGTCGCGGGCCGATTGATGCTCGTCGACGCGGCGCAAAGCGTCCGCGCTCATTTGAGTGCGCGGTTCAAGCAAAATCCGAAAATCATCGTGATCTCGGCCGACGAAGCTGCCGATGTCGCGTCGGAGTCGTGCGATCTCGTCGTGATGCACTCGGTGTCGCAATATCTTTCGGCCGAGGAATTCGATTGTGCCGCGGCGTTGTTTTCCCGTCTGCTCAAGCCTGGCGAGCGCCTGCTCGTCGGCGATGTCGTACCTCATGGCGTCCCGGCAGCGTCGGATGCGGTCGCGCTGCTGCGCTTCGGCTGGCGTGACGGCTTTTTTCTGGCCGCGATCGGGGGTCTGTTCCGCACTTTCTTTTCCGATTATTGGCGGCTGCGCACCCGCATCGGCCTCACGCGCTACACTGCGGGGGAGATGACGCGCAAGCTCACGGCCGCCGGCTTTGACGTGACGCAGGCGCGGAAGAACCTCGGCCATCTGCACACGCGCATGACGTTCCTTGCGCGCAAAAAGGTGAGTTCGTGAAGTTGAGGGCGCTTCGTAGCCTGCTTGGGCCGTTAAAATCTATATATGGATCATGCGCATTCTTGGATTTGCCGGCTGGAGCGGATCGGGCAAGACGACACTGCTCGCAAAAGTCATCCCACGGCTCGTGGCGCGCGGCTTCACCGTTTCGACGGTGAAACACGCGCATCACGGCTTTGACGTCGACACGCCGGGCAAGGATTCCCACATCCACCGCACGGCGGGCGCGACCGAGGTGTTGGTGGCGTCGGGAAAACGTTGGGCGCTGATGCACGAACTGCGCGCAGCAAGCGAGCCCACCATCTACGATCTTCTGCAGAAGATGTCGTCGGTCGACTTCGTGCTGATCGAGGGGTTCAAGTCGGCGCTGCACGCCCGCATCGAAGTTTTTCGCAAGGAGGTCGGCAAGCCGCCGTTCCATCCCGAGAATCGGCACGTGGCCGGCATCGTCTCCGACACGCCGTTTCCGCGCGCCGGCGTACCGGTGGTGGATATCAATGACATCGAGGCCGTGGTCGAACTTGTTCTCGCCAAGGCGGAAAGTCTTGACGCCGCGCTGGCGCGCTGGCCTGCCGCCGGGGGCGCCTGAGCGCAGGGGCTTACCGGTTCACGAGCACAAGCCCGCCGATCACCAGCGCAACCGCAACGGCAAACGTCGGCGTCATCGGATCGCCCATGATCATGTGACCGGCGGCGACACCGAACAGCGGCGTGAGAAAGCTGAACGCCGAAAGGCGGCTTGCCGAGTAGCGCACCACCAATCCGAACCAGATCGTGAAGGTGATGGCGACCACCCAGATCGCCTGGTAGGCGAGCCAGCCGATCGCCGCAGCGCTCGGCGCCGCATCCATGCGCTCGCCGAATACGACGGCGGCGATGAGAAAGACAAGCGCCGAGACCGCGAGCTGATAGCACGTGGTCTTTTCGGTCGGTATCTTCGAAAGCACGCTGCCCTTGATCACGAGGGTCGTGGCGGACCAGAGCGCGCCGCCAATGATCATCAAGCCATCGCCGATGAGCGTTGCGGAGCTGACGCTCGGGTCCGGCACTCCCATCGCGACGACGATCCCGGCGAACGCAAGGCCAAGACCGGCCCATTGCAGCGGCGAGAGGCGCTCTTGCAGAAAGAGCCGCGCGCCGAGCGCGATGAAAAGCGGGGCTGTGTAGACGAAGATAACGCCGCGGCTCGCGGTGGTCAGCATAAGGCCGCGATAGATGAAGCCGAATTCGACGCCGAACAGGACGCCGGCGACGATGCCCATGACGAGCGTGCCGTCCCGCTCCAGGATCCTGACGTCGCGCAGGCGCGCAATGAGGAAAACAAGCGGCAGCGCTGCCACCGAGCGCAGCACGCCTTGCGTGAACGGTGGAAATCCCGTGAGCGCGAGCTTCATGGCGACCTGGTTGAGCCCCCAGCTTGCGCACAGCACAACCATGATGGCGCAGGCGGCAGCATCGAGCGGGCGGGGGTTCACGAATGCCGGCTTTGTTGACGGTTTGTTGGCGGGAGGAGAGAGATTAGGCGCGGCGACGCGACCGTGGTAAAACTGCCACGAACGATCGGCTAAGATCACGTCGCGATGACGGGCAGCATCGCAATCTACCTACTGCCCGCAATTTAGGCAAAACATCAGCCCGCTTCGCCGCGCATAGCTGTGCCCAACCGTTGGCACAAGCTCAGCGCAACATTTCCAACTCCCCAACCGACAGGATTGATCATGCTGAAAGGAAAGAATGCGGTCGTCACCGGCTCGACCTCCGGCATCGGCCTCGCCATCGCTCGTGCGCTCGCGCAGGACGGCGCCAACGTCATGATCAACGGCTTCGGCGCGGCGGCCGATATCGAGAAGGAGCGCGCCGGGATCGAATCCGAGTTCCGCGTCAAATCGATCTATTCGCCGGCTGACATGACCAAGCCGGCCGAGATTGCGGCCATGATCAAGACCGCGGAGACGACGCTCGGCTCGGTGGACATCCTGGTCAACAACGCCGGCATCCAATATGTCGCCCCGATCGAGGAGTTCCCGATCGAAAAATGGGATCAGATCATCGCCATCAATCTGTCGTCGGCGTTTCACCTCATGCGGGCGGCGGTGCCCGGCATGAAGGCGCGCAAATGGGGCCGCATCATCTCGACGGCGTCGGCGCACTCGCTGGTCGCCTCGCCGTTCAAGGTCGCTTACGTGTCAGCGAAACACGGCATCGCGGGAATGACCAAGACCGTGGCGCTCGAAGTCGCGACCTTCGGCATCACGGTCAATTGCATCAGCCCCGGCTATGTATGGACGCCGCTCGTCGCCAAGCAGATCCCCGAGCAGATGAAGGCGCGCAACATGACCGAGGAGCAGGTCAAGCACGATGTTCTGCTCGCCGCGCAGCCGACCAAGCAGTTCGTCACCGTCGAGCAGGTCGCATCGCTCGCGCTTTACCTGTGCTCGGATGCCGCGGCGCAGATCACCGGCGCCAATTTGTCCATCGATGGCGGGTGGACGGCTGAGTGAGCGTCCCGATCGATGAGAAAGCCGCGGCCGCTAAGCCGGCGGTCGCGAAGAAACGCATCAATATCGCTCTCCAGGGTGGCGGCGCCCACGGCGCCTTCACTTGGGGCGTGCTCCATCATTTGCTTGAGGACGGCCGCATCGAGTTTGAAGGCGTCTCCGGTGCGTCGGCTGGCGCCATTAACGCGGTGATGCTCGCCGATGGCTTGGCGCGCGGCGGAACGGCGGAGGCGCAAAAGCGCCTCGCCGATTTTTGGCGCGCGGTCTCGATCAACGGCGACCTGCCGGGAATCCAGCGCAGCATCATCGAGCGCCTGTTTGCGTTCGTGCCTTTGGAGGGCGTGCCGGTCCAGACATGGCTCAATGCCTTGGCGCCGTATTTCTCGCCCTACGATTTCAATCCGCTGAACCTCAATCCGCTCAAGGGCGTGATCGAAGGCTTCGTCGATTTCGAAGCGGTGCGCGGCTACACCAAGCTTGCGCTCTACATCAGCGCCACCAACGTGACGACGGGGCGCTTGCGCATCTTCTCGCGCGACAAGATCACCGCCGACGCGGTGATGGCCTCGGCGTGTTTGCCGAATCTGTTCCAGGCCGTCACCATCGACGGCGTGCCCTACTGGGACGGCGGCTATCTCGGCAATCCGGTGATCTTCCCGTTCTTTCGCGACACCAAGACAGAGGATGTGCTGGTGGTGCAGATCAACCCCGTGGAACGTGACGAAATTCCGACCACGTCCCGCGACATCCTGAACCGCATCAACGAAATCAGCTTCAATTCCTCGCTGCTGAACGAGTATCGCGCGATCGAATTCGTCGGCCGGCTGATCGACCAGGGCCGGCTTCAGCGGGGCACCGGGCTCGGCCAGTATCGCCGCATCAACGCCCACCGCATCGTGCTCGGCGACGCCAAGAAGAATTTTTCGGCCGGCACCAAGATGCTGACCGATTACGATTTCTTTCTCATGCTCCACACCGCCGGCCGTCGCGCGGCGCGGCGGTTCCTCGACGAGCATTTCGACGACATCGGCGTGCGTTCGACGTTCGACCTGCGCGCCGAGGCGCAAGCCGAGTGGGCGTGAGTCGAGACGGGCTCATCTACAGAAGCAGGTCATTCCGGGGGCCGAGCGCAGCTCGGCAACCCGGAATCCATACTTCGCAGTCCGTGTTCATGGATTCCGGGCTCGCCTCCGCTTCGCTGCGGCGCCCCGGAATGACCCCTGTGATACTTTTGCGATAACTTCGACCGATGGCCTCGCCTCTCGACCACCCGCTGCACTCGGCGAACTTTCGCGGCGTGCGTCTCGATGTCGTCGTCGGCGACATCACGACGCTTGCGGTTGACGGAATCGTCAATGCGGCGAACCGCACCTTGCTCGGCGGCGGCGGCGTCGATGGCGCCATCCATCGCGGGGCCGGGCCCGAACTCCGCGATGCCTGCGAGGCTCTCGGCGGCTGCGAGACCGGCGGCGCGAAAATCACGGCGGGCTACCGCCTGCCGGCGCGACATATCATTCACGCGGTCGGGCCGGTCTGGCATGGCGGCGGCCGCAACGAGGACGAGCTGCTCGCCTCCTGCTATCGCACCGCGCTCGCGCTCGCGGCCGAGCATCGCCTGGCGTCGATTGCATTTCCGGCGATTTCGACGGGCATCTACGGCTTCCCGCCCGACCGGGCGGCGCGCATCGCGGTGGCGACCGTGATGAGCGGATTAGAGGCTGCCGGTACCGTCCGCCGCGTGGCCTTCTGCTGCTTCAGCCGCGATGCCGCCCGCCATCACGAGCACGCCTTCCACGAGCACGGCCTCATTGCGGATGGGGCGTGACGCGTCGACGGAGACACGCTGCTGCGTGACGACAAAATGTCTAGTGGGCGTTGGGTTGGACGCCGGCCGCCGGGATCAGGCGGTGGCGGTGAGGCCGGTCACGGCGACGTCGGCGCGGTTGGTGTGCTTGGCGCGCCAGGCCGGGCCTGGGCCGCGCATGTAGTGCTGCTCGGGACGGTAAGTATCGAACAGGTCCTTGCGGAGCGAGCGCCACAACGAGGCGATGGCAACGCTCACCTGGGGGCTTTTCCTGTTTGCGCTGGCCATGACAGTCGTCCGTCTTCGGGGTCTCACTGGTCGCTTCATGACGTTGGTCGATCGATCACAGGCCGAGGTTCATGGCGCCGATGGTCGGTCGAAAGTCGTTAAAATCTGGTGAGAATGCAGGGCAATGGTGTTCCCTGCGGGCGAGGCTTTCGCCGTCATAGTTGCTGCAAGCTTGCGCGAGTGGCCGGCGCTCTCTCGGATCGATGCAAGCAGGCATTCGCAATTTGGCGTAGGTCGCGCAAAGCCCTCGCGTGACGCTGCTTTCCTCGTGCTTTCCCCAACCTCGCCGGGCGACTTGCCCTTTGCAGCCGGCGTCGTTACATCACCGCCGACTTCCCGAAATCCTCAGCGAGGGCAGGCCCGCGATGGCCCGACAATTCATCTATCACATGCAGGGTCTCTCGAAGACCTACCCGCCGAATCGCAAGATATTGGAAAATATCAATCTTTCGTTCTACCCCGACGCCAAGATCGGCGTGCTCGGCGTCAACGGCTCGGGCAAATCGACCTTGCTGCGCATCATGGCCGGCATGGACAAGGAATACAGCGGCGACGGCTGGGTCGCGGAGGGGGCGCGGGTGGGCTACCTGCCTCAGGAGCCGCACCTCGATGAGAGCAAGTCGGTGCGCGAGAACGTCATGGAAGGCGTCGCCGCCGGCAAGGCGATCCTCGACCGCTACAACGAACTCGCCATGAACTACTCCGACGAGACCGCGGACGAAATGACCAAGCTCCAGGACGAGATCGAGGCCAAGGGGCTGTGGGACCTCGATTCCAAGGTCGACCAGGCCATGGAGGCGCTGGTCTGCCCGCCCGACGATGACGCCGTAACGAAACTCTCGGGCGGCGAGCGCCGTCGCGTCGCCTTATGCCGCCTGCTGCTGGAACAGCCTGAGCTTTTGTTGCTCGACGAACCGACGAATCACCTCGACGCCGAGACCGTGAACTGGCTCGAAGGCCATCTGCGCAATTATCCGGGCGCGATCCTGATCGTGACCCACGACCGCTACTTTCTCGACAACGTCACCGGCTGGATTCTCGAACTCGATCGCGGCCGCGGCATTCCTTATCAGGGCAACTACACGTCCTGGCTCGGGCAGAAGCAGAAGCGGCTCGAGCAGGAGGGCCGCGAGGAAGCGGCCCACCAGCGCACGCTCTCCCGCGAACAGGAGTGGATCGCCGCGAGCCCGCGCGCCCGCCAGGCCAAGTCCAAGGCGCGCTATCAGCGCTACGAGGAATTGCTCGCCAAGGCCTCCGAGAAGGCGCCGACCACGGCCCAGATCGTCATTCCGGTCGCCGAGCGGCTCGGCCAGAACGTCGTCGAGTTCGACCATCTCTCGAAGGCTTTCGGCGACAACCTCCTGATTGAAGACCTCACCTTCAAGCTGCCGCCCGGCGGCATCGTCGGCGTCATTGGGCCGAACGGCGCCGGCAAGACCACGTTGTTTCGTATGATCACCGGTCAGGAGAAGCCCGACGGCGGCTCGATCAAGATCGGCGAGTCGGTCACGCTCGGCTATGTCGACCAGTCGCGCGACACCCTCAACGCCAAGGCGACCGTGTGGGAGGAGATCTCCGGCGGCCTTGACCAGCTCCAGCTTGGCAAGCGCGAGGTGAACTCGCGCGCCTATTGCGGGGCGTTCAACTTCAAGGGCGCCGACCAGCAGAAGAAAGTGGGCACGCTCTCAGGCGGCGAGCGCAACCGCGTGCATCTCGCCAAGATGCTCAAATCGGGCGCCAACGTTCTGCTGCTGGACGAGCCGACCAACGACCTCGACGTCGATACCTTGCGCGCGCTCGAAGAGGCGCTGGAGGATTTCGCCGGCTGCGCCGTCATCATCAGCCACGACCGCTGGTTCCTCGACCGCATCGCGACCCACATCCTCGCCTTCGAGGGCGACAGCCACGTCGAGTGGTTCGAGGGCAACTTCCAGGACTACGAGGCCGACAAGATGCGCCGCCTTGGCACTGATACGATCATCCCGCACCGCCTGAAGTACAAGAAGTTCACGCGTTAACCGCTATCGCGGCAGCCCTCGATTTCACGCCCCGGCATGCGATTCTGGCGCCCACATTAAGACGTTGTTTACGGGCAGGTATCTGTTTCCGATTCGTCTAAGTTCGTAGAACGTTCAGGCGATTTGCACAGATGACATGGGCTTGCACATGAACTGGGGTCTTCCTCGCCGCGTGGCGCCAAGGGTGGTGGCGGCCGCGTTCGTTTTGTTCTCGCATGCGTTCTCCTTGACCGCGAATCAGGCGTTGGCGGACGCCGCGTTCCAGCAATGGCTCGTCGCGATCTGGCCTGAGGCGGAAGCGATGGGCATCTCGCGCGCGACGTTCGACACGGCGACGCGCGGGCTCGAGCCCGATCTGTCGTTGCCCGATCTCGCCGTGCCGGGCCGCCCCGAGGCGGCGCCGCGCGGGCAGGCCGAGTTCGTGCAGACGCCCGCCGACTATCTCAAGGAGTCGAATATCTCGCGCCTCGCGTCGCAGGGCGCGAAACTGCGCGAGCAATATCGCACGACCCTTGACGGCATCGAGCAGCGCTTCGGCGTCCCCGGCAATGTCGTTCTGGCGATCTGGGGCCGCGAAACCGATTTCGGCAACTACAAGCTTCCCCACAATGCGATCCGGGTGCTGGCGACCCAGGCCTATGTGGGCAAGCGCAAGGATATGTTCCGCAACGAATTCCTGCTGGCGCTGAAGATGCTCCAGGAAGGCGCCGCGCGTCCGGAGGACATGCGCAGTTCCTGGGGCGGCGCCATCGGCATGACCCAGTTCCTGCCGTCGGAATACTACAAGCATGCCGTCGACTTCGACGGCGACGGTCGCGCCGACATTTGGCATTCGGTGCCCGATGCGCTCGCCTCGGCGGCAAAGCAGCTTGCCGACAAGGGCTGGCAGCCCGGCCTGCGCTGGTCTTACGAAGTGCGCGCGCCGCAGAGTTTCGACTGCACGCTCGGCGTTCCCGAGCACGTGCGGCCGATCGGCGAGTGGCTCAAGGCGGGATTCGTGCCGGCCTACGGGCGGCGGCTCGACGGCAAGGAGCAGGCCGAGACCGCGTCCGTCCTACAGCCCGAGGGCAGCTACGGTCCCGCCTTTCTCGCGACCAAGAACTACTTCGTCATCAAGGAATACAATTTCTCCGATCTCTACGTGCTGTTCGTCGGCCATGTGAGCGACCGCATCGGCGATTCGCGCCATTTCGAGACGCCGTGGAGCAAGGGCGCGCAGATGCGCACCGCCGACGTCGAGACCATGCAGAAGCGCCTCACGTCGCGCGGCCTCTACCACGACAAGATCGACGGCAAGGCCGGCATGCTTACCCGCGCCGCGCTCGGCGCCTATCAGAAGGCGAATGGCCTCAAGGTCGATTGTTGGCCGACCGCCGCGGTGCTCGACCACATGCGCGCCCACCCGGGGTCCGCCTCGGCGCAGTGAGGCGTGGCGGCCCGGATCGACGGCGGCGGCGTAGTCACGGCGCCGTAGGGCGCAATAGCGAAGCGTATTGCGCCGCTTTGCCTATACCGCGGCACTTCGCGTGTCGCGGCGGCACTCGGCGGATTACGCTCCGCTAATCCGCCCTACGAATTGTGCCTTCACGCCCGCTCGATGCAGGCGGCATAACATCCGGGCGCGGCGAAGTGGACGTGCAGGTAGGCCGCGCGCGGATCGGCGAACAGACGTCCGATCGCGCCTTCGATGTCGCGGCCCTCGCTGAGCTCGAAGCCCACCATCATGGCGTCGGCATCGAACGCGCGCACCGCAAGCGTGCGCTTGCGCAACTGCTCCGGCACCGCGTCGACCGCATCGAAGGTCTCCTCGCCCCTGCGCACGAAGACCGCAAACCGCATGCGATAGGGCGACGCGACCGCGTGGTGCTCGTAGTTGACGAGAATGAGCTCATCGCCGGGCTTGGAATCCGTGAGGCTCACGCGGCACGGATAGCCGGGATCGCGCGCATCCGCGATGCGGCGCACCGCGCCCTGCGCCGCAAGCTCTTCATCCGAGAGCGCGAACAGGTGAGCAAATTTTTCGACCGATAGGCCGCGAATCCGAAAGTGCATGTTTGGTCCTCCGTTGCTGATGGAGGACACATGCGACGAGGGGGGAGCGCGCTCCACCCGATTTCCGATCGCGCAGCGGCGTCTGTAGCCCGGATGAAGCGCAGCGAAATCCGGGGCCAGCCTTTCCTGTCGCACCGGTTCGCCGCACTCAATCCCGGTTAAGAAACGCACATGGACATATCGACCGGTCATTGATATGTCTTGACATATGAGCGAACGAACCACCGTCCGGTTGCCTGAAGATCTTGTCAAGCGCGCCAAACGAAAGGCCGCAGCGGAGGGCCGCACGCTCACCTCGCTCATTGAGGACGGGCTTAGAATGGCGATCGGAGAAGGGCGCAAGAGCGGGCGAAGACGCGTTATGCCGCCAGTGAGCAAGGCGACGGGAGGCCTCGTTGCCGGGATTGATCTCACGGATGTTTCGAGGCTTCAGGAGATCGATGATCTCGACGACGTCAAGCGCATGAAGCGCTTCAAATGATTTTGCCGGACGTAAACGTCCTCATCTTTTCTTTCCGCAAGGACATGGACCAGCACTCGGTCTGCCGCCCCTGGCTTGAGGGCATCGTTGCCGGCGAGGCGCAGTTCGGAATGTCGCCGCTTGTGCTGGCTGCGGTCGTGCGCATCACCACCAACCCGCGTGCCTTTCGCACACCAAGCGCTCCGGCAGAGGCCTTTGCTTTCTGCGACAACCTCCTCGGTCAACCCCATTGCCAAATCGTAGAACCGGGTGAGCGGCATTGGGATATCTTCGAGCGGCTGTGCCTCCAGGCCGATGTTCACGGCTCGCGGGTAACCGATGCCTGGTTCGCGGCGCTTGCCATCGAATCAGGCTGCGAGTGGATCACGCTTGATCGCGATTTTGCGCGGTTCCAAGGTTTGAAATGGCAGGCGCCGGCGGCGCCTGCCTCGTGAAAAATCCTGGCTACCCGCTTGCGCTCAAATGCCGTGCTCGCGCTTGAGGCGGTCGATGTAGGTCTCCACATCCGGCGGCAGGGAGCGCAGGCCCTGTTGACCCGCCGCGGAGAGATAAGGCCGCAACTGCGATTGTGCGAGGAATTGCGGCTGGCGATCGGCCGGGATGATGCGATCGAACACGAGAACAACGAGCACCGCGACCAGCGCGATGCGCACGCCGCCGAGCGCCGCGCCCGCTACGCGGTCGAACAGACCGATCTCCGGACTGATGAACCCTTTGACCGCGGTGCGCAGCAGCGCGCTCAGCACGAACCCGAGCGCGATAAAAACGATGCAGAGCGCCCACCACGCCTGATTCGGCGACAGTTGCGTGTCGCCGAATGCGAAGCGCGTCACGCTCGGCGTCACCGTGACCGCGGTCGGGGCAGCGGCGACATAACCGAAAATTGTCGCGAGACTGCGCAAGAGCCCGGCATTGAAGCCGAGCACGATCGCGACCAGTCCCACGGCATAGACGACGATGTCGAAAGGGCTCACGGTGCACTGTCCGCGATGATCAGCCGGCGGTATGGAACTCCGCCGGTTCCGCGCGCAACTTATCCAATGAAGCCTTAATACCGTCTTGTTGAGCCGGTCGAAAATACACGCCATGGGCGAGACTTATTTTTGGATCGATGGAACTCGCATTGCGCGCAGATCACGTAGATGGGGTAACGGGCCTGCCCCGGCGGCTGTTTTAGTTAGCGGATAAGGAGTTGTCCCTCAGATTGATGGTGTCAAAACAACGGAGTCTGGCACAGCCAGCTCCAAGCATCATCGAGGGACGACCATGAGCTACTATGCAGGAATCGACGTGTCTTTGGAAGTTTCGCACGTGTGCGTGATCGACGGGGGTGGCAAAATTGTACGGGAAGCGAGGGTCGCGAGCGAGCCGGAGGCGCTGATCGCCTGGTTTGGGTCGGTGGCGTTGGAACTGACGCGGATCGGACTGGAGGCAGGACCGTTATCGCAGTGGCTCTATGCGGCGATGCGCGATGCGGGGCTTGCGGTCGAACTTTTGGAGACGCGGCACGTGCGCAACGCTTTCAAGATTATGCCGGTGAAGACCGACCGCAAGGATGCGCAGGGCATTGCCGAACTGATGCGCCTGGGCTGGTTTCGTCCGGTCCACTGCAAATCGATGGAAGCACAAGAGACACGCGCGATGCTGACCGCGCGCAAGCTGGTGCAGAAGGCGCTTCATGAGGTCGAAATGAGCCTGCGCGGCGTTCTGCGCGGCTTCGGACTGAAGATTGGCAAAGTTGCGCCGACGCAATTTGAAGCGCGCATCCGCGAACTTGTCGAAGGCCATCCGAGCCTGGAGGTGATCGCGACCGCGATCTTTCAGTGCGCGCCACGCTGCGGCGCGAGTTCAACGGTTTCGAGAAGCGGCTGCGTGCCATGGCGCGCAGCGATGTGCGTGCCAGGCTTCTGATGTCCGTGCCGGGCGTCGGCACCATCGTGGCGCTGACCTATGCGGCGGCGATCGACGACCCGGCGCGATTTACCTCATCGAAAACCGTCGGGGCCCATTTCGGCCTGACGCCGACACGATATCAATCGGGCGAAACCGACCGCATCGGTCGTATCTCCAAGATCGGCGACGCCTCGGTGCGCGCGATGCTTTACGAAAGCGCCCACATCATCATCACCAGGCCTGTCAAGGGCTGCACGGCTCTCAAGAGCTGGGCGATGCGGATCGCCAAGCGGGCCGGTACGAAGAAAGCCACGGTGGCGCTCGCCCGCAAGCTCGCCGTCATCATGCATCGGATGCTCGTCGATGGCACGACGTTCACGACCCAGCCAGCGTAGCGTCGTGCTCGGCACCATCAAGGACAAGCCTTCGGTGGCCAAGTGGCCATCCTTGACAGGGCCTGCGCGCGACGCTCCTCAATTCCGAGGTCGGGATGAAGGAATGGCCGCCGCGGTCGAACAAAGGAATCTGGCCTAAAAAAAGAAGGGAAAACGACAAAGGGCTTTCGGGCGGGGCACGACACCTGCCTCCCGAAGCGAGGTCCCGACGCCGGGACGCTGGATCAGGTCAGGCCGCAATCCGGGTCGTGGCAACAGACCACGCTCACCCTAGATTGGCCGACCTATCCTCTTTGAACCCCATCAGGTGGCGGTCTTCGCACCGACCCCGGACAGAAGCAAAATCCCGGCGAAGGATGTCGCAAGTGGAAAGAGGGATTGACAAACAACGGCCCGTTACAGAAGCCCGGATTGAGCGCAGCGAATTCCGGGGTCAGCATTTCCTGAGGCACCGGTCACCCCGGATTTCGCTGCGCTCCATCCGGGCTACGCGTGGTAATCTTCACCCATCGCCGCGGCGCGCATCGGCCGCGGGAACCGGAGATCGATCATGTGCCGCAATATCCGGACGCTGTTCAACTTCGAGCCGCCGGCGACGGAGGACGAAATCCACGCCTCCGCGCTGCAATTCGTGCGCAAACTCTCCGGCTTCAACAAGCCTTCGCACGCCAACGCCGCCGCGTTCGCGCGCGCGGTCGAAGAAGTCGCCGACGCCGCGCGCCGCATTCTGTCCGAATTGGAGACGACCGCCCCCGCGCGCGACCGCGAGATCGAGGCGGAGAAAGCCCGCGCCCGCTCGCGCGAGCGGTTCGCGGTGAGGGAGTAGCCATCAGTCGGCCGCCTCAAAAATTGCGCCCGGTGATGGGGCTGTGCCAGATTTCGTGACTGCCTTTGCCTTGGCGGACGAAGGTACATCCGACGTCGCGCAACAAATCTCGCAAAACGCGATCGAACTGCGGCGCCATCAGGCGACCGCAGGCTCGGCTTCGCGCAATGCGGTGATCTGGAGATAAAGCGACCCCGGATCGAGGCCCGGGTGATTGTCCGGCAGGAGGTCGAGGGCCGTCGCCGTTATCTTCGCCAACAATTCGTCGAGCGTCGGAGCGTCGGCGGCCGCCGGGATATCGTCGCAGTGCCCGGTCCAGACAGAGGCTTCGCTGTCCCAGGCGGCCGAGATCGTGAAGATGTGCGGCTTCGACATCGCGGAACCTACAGCGCCCGATTGCTCTCCTTCACCTTGGCGGCGTCGACGTAGACCTGCTCGCCCATCTGGCGGAATTTCTCCGACATCTGCGCCATGCCCTCTTCCTTCGTGAGCGCGCCGACGCCCGCCGGATCATTCAGGGTCGCGGCGTAGTCGCGCACGTCCTGGGTGATCTTCATCGAGCAGAATTTCGGGCCGCACATGGAGCAGAAGTGGGCGACCTTGTGGGCCTCCTTCGGCAAGGTCTCGTCGTGGTATTCGCGCGCGGTGTCGGGGTCGAGCGAGAGGTTGAACTGGTCGACCCAGCGGAACTCGAAGCGCGCCCGCGACAGGGCGTCGTCGCGCAGCTGCGCGGCGGGATGGCCCTTGGCGAGATCGGCGGCGTGGGCCGCGATCTTGTAGGCGATGACGCCCTCCTTGACGTCGTCGCGGTCGGGCAGGCCGAGGTGCTCCTTCGGCGTGACGTAGCAGAGCATCGCGGTGCCGAACCAGCCGATCATGGCGGCGCCGATCGCCGAGGTGATGTGGTCGTAGCCCGGCGCGATGTCGGTCGTGAGCGGCCCAAGCGTATAGAACGGCGCCTCGCCGCATTCCTTGAGCTGCTTGTCCATGTTGATCTTGATCTTGTGCATCGGCACGTGGCCGGGGCCTTCGATCATGACCTGGCAGCCCTTCTTCCAGGCGATCTGGGTCAGCTCGCCGAGGGTTTCGAGTTCAGCGAACTGCGCGCGGTCATTGGCGTCGGCGATCGAACCCGGCCGCAGACCGTCGCCGAGCGAGAACGACACGTCGTATTTGCGCATCAGGTCGCAGATTTCGTCGAAGTGCTCGTAGAGGAAGCTCTCCTTGTGGTGCGCGAGGCACCACTTCGCCATGATCGAGCCGCCGCGCGAGACGATGCCGGTGACGCGGTTCGCGGTCAGCGGCACATAGGCAAGGCGCACGCCGGCGTGGATGGTGAAATAGTCGACGCCCTGCTCGCACTGCTCGACGAGGGTGTCCTTGTAGCAGGCCCAGTCGAGCTTGACCGGATCGCCGTCGACCTTCTCCAGCGCCTGGTAGATCGGCACGGTGCCGATCGGCACCGGCGCGTTGCGGATGATCCATTCGCGGGTGTTGTGGATGTTGCGGCCGGTGGAGAGGTCCATCACCGTGTCGGCGCCCCAGCGGATCGCCCACACCATCTTCTCGACCTCCTCCTCGACCGAGGAGGTGACGGCGGAGTTGCCGATATTGGCATTGATCTTGGTGAGGAAGTTGCGGCCGATGATCATCGGCTCCAACTCGGCGTGATTGATGTTGGAGGGGATGATGGCGCGCCCGCGCGCGACCTCGCTGCGCACGAATTCCGGCGTGACGAACGGCGGCACCGCGGCGCCGAAATTCTCCCCGTCGGCGAGCGCCGCTTCGGCGCGCTCCAGCATCTTCTTGCGCCCGACATTTTCGCGCGCGGCGATGTAGATCATCTCCTTGGTGATGACGCCGGCGCGCGCCCATTCGAGCTGGGTGACGGGCTTGCCATCGAGCGCCTGGAGCGGGCGATGGTTTAGGGGGAAGGCGCGGGCGAGATGCTTGTCGCCGACACCGCCGTTGTCTTCCGGCTTGAGGTTGCGGCCTTCGTAGTCCTCGACGCCGCCGCGCTCGCGGACCCAGGCGGTGCGGGTGCGCGGCAGGCCTTTCTCCACATCGATCGCGACGTTCGGGTCGGTGTAGGGGCCCGACGGGTCATAGACCGGCACCGGCGGCTCGGCGGCCGTCTCCGTCAGCACGATCTCCCGCACCGGCACCCGCAGATCGGGCGCTTCATCCGGCGACGCATAGATTTTGCGGGAGCCCGCGATCGGTCCGGTGGTGACCTTCGGGACGGAAATATCGCGATCAAGGACGTTCATGGTTCCCTCTCAAAATTCCGGGCATGCGTTTGGAGGGAAGTTGTCCGTCCCTTCGCCGGCATGACCCGGATCAGGTTCGAAGGGTCTCCGCGGCGCCTTCGGGCGAAGGCCGGGCGGTATCTCAGCTCCCTACCGGAGCTCCCCTCGGAACGCCTCTAATGTAGGCCGATGCCCACTGCTGTCAACGTGGTGTCACACGGGGCGAAATAGGCCAATTCGTGTTCCGTGGCTGCTCCTTTGCTCGGCGCGCATGCATTGCGTGCGGTACACTACATGCGGCGCAGCAGCCAATTCGCGAGAGCATCAAGAACGTCCCACATGAAAACCCTGTTCATCGACTGCAATGCACAACTTGAAAAAGTGTTTCGCCGCGTGCATCGCGCCGACGATCCGCCGGTGACGGTCCATGGCCAGCCGTTCACGGCGGCCGACCTGCCGCGGCTGCTCGACGGCTACGACATCTGCATCGATGACCACTCCTACATGCCGACGCCCGAGATCGCGCAGTGCAAATCGCTCAAACACATCGTGTTCTGCGGCACCGGCGCATCGAGCTACATGGACGTGCCGGCCCTCGCCGCGCACGGCGTCACCGTGCATACCTATCGCGGCTATGGCGACACCGCGGTCGCCGAGCACACCATCGCGCTGATGTTCGCGTGCGCCCGCGACATTGCGCTCTCGGATCGCAACATCCGCGGCGGCACCTGGGAGCCGCTCGAAGGCGTGCAACTCGGCGGCAAGACGCTCGGCATCATCGGCCTCGGCGGCATCGGTGCCGAAGTCGCCCGCATCGGGGCCGGCATCGGCATGAACGTGATCGGCTGGAACCGCACCGCGCGCCCGATCGCGGGCGTGACGCCGGTCGATATCGACACGCTGCTTGCGAGCGCCGATGTGATTGCGCTCTGCCTGTCGCTCAGCGACGAGACGCGCGGCTTCCTCGATGCCGCGCGACTCGCCCGCGTCAAGCCGGGCGCGATCCTCCTCAACACCGCGCGCGGCGCCCTCGTCGACGAGGCAGCGCTGATCGACGCGCTGCGCTCGGGCCGCATCCGCCACGCCGGGCTCGACGTGTTTTACGCCGAGCCGCTCAAGCCCGACCATCCGCTGGCGCAACTTCCCAACGCGACGTTGTCGCCTCACGCGGCCTTCCGCACCCCGGAAGCGAGCGAGAATCTGCTGCGCCGGGCGCTCGACATCGTGCGCAAGGTGCAGGGTCTGCCGCCGGTGTGAGCCTGGAGATTGCATTCGGTAGCTTCCGTGAGTGAATTGCGATGAGTCTCCGCGCCGTCATGCTCCGCGAAGGCGGAGCATCCAGTAACCCCAGGACTATCAAGTGATCGGTGTTGTGCCCAGAATCGAAAAACCGGGGGTTACTGGATCGCCCGGTCGAGCCGGGCGATGACGGATGAAGAGTTTATTTGCTCATAGCGCGTCCTGGCGCGGCCAAGTAGATTTGCGGCCATGTCCGCTCCGACCCGCGCGATTGCGCTCACGGTGAATGGCGAAAAGGTGCGCGAAACCGTGGAGGTGCGCACGTCGCTCGTCGATTTCTTGCGCGAGCAGCTCGGCCTCACCGGCAGTCATGTCGGGTGCGAGCAGGGCGTGTGCGGCGCCTGCACGGTGCGGCTCGACGGCATCACGGTGCGCGGCTGCCTGACGCTCGCGGTGCAATGCGACGGCGCGCGCGTCGAGACCATCGAAGGTGTGTCGGACGCAGGCGAGATTGCCGACCTGCAAGAGGCATTCGCGCGGCGCAACGCGCTGCAGTGCGGCTTCTGTACGCCCGGCATGCTGCTCTCCGCGCAGGAACTCCTCGCTGCGGACGAGGCGATGGCCGGCGGCGCACCGACCCGCGCCGCGATCCGCGAACATCTGTCGGGCAACTACTGCCGCTGTACCGGCTACCACGCGATCGTCGATGCCGTGGAAGCGGTAGTCGAGGCGCGTTTCGGAGCGCGGGCGTCCCGCCCGCCCTTGATCGAAGAGCGGGCGGGACGCCCGCGCTCCGGGGATAACTCATGAAGATCACCCCCGATGTGCCGTCCGCGTTGTCGGCGCTCGATCGGCCGAATTCGTACATCGGGCGCGCGGTGCCGCGGCCGAATCTGGCGCGGCTTACCCAAGGGCGCGGGCAGTATGTGAGCGACGTCGTGCTGCCGCGCATGGTGCATGTCGCGTTCGTGCGCTCGCCCTACGCGCACGCGCGCATCAAGGCGATCGACACCGCGGCAGCAGCGCGGGCACCGGGCGCGGTCGCGGTGGTTACCGGCGCGGCGCTTGCGAAAGTCATCACGCCGTGGGTCGGCGTGCTGACCCATCTCAAGGGGATCAAGTCGGCGCCGCAGCACGCGGTCGCAGTCGATGTCGCGCGCTGGCAGGGCGAGGCGGTCGCCGCGGTGGTGGCAAGGACGCGCGCCGAGGCGGAAGACGCCCGTGCCCTCGTTACGATCGATTACGAGGAACTGCCGGCGGTGCTCGACGCAGAGACCGCGCTCGATCCGGCGACGCCGGTGATCCATGCCGACCTCGGCGACAATCTCACCTTCGAACGCAAGCTCGACGCCGGCGATCCTGACGGCGGCTTTGCGGCGGCTGACGAAATCATCGAGACGACGTTCCGGTTCGGCCGTCATACCGGCGTCACCAACGAGCCGCGCGCGATCGTCGCCGACTGGAATCCGGGCGAGCAGCGCCTCACGGTCTATCAGGGGACGCAGGCGCCCCACATGATGCAGAACCTGTTCGCGAAGCACCTTGCCCTCGAAGAGCACCAGGTGCGCGTGCTCACCAAGGACGTCGGCGGCTCGTTCGGCATCAAGGTCCACACCTATGCCGACGAGATGGCGACGGTCGCGCTCTCAAAACTGCTGCGCCGTCCGGTAAAATTCGTCGCCGACCGCAGCGAGAGCTTCGTCACCGACATCCACGCCCGCGACCATCGCGTGAAGGCACGCATCGGCGTCACGCGCGAGGGCGCGATCACGGCTTGGGAGATCGACGATCTCACCGGCATCGGCCCCTATTCGGTCTATCCGCGCACCTCCGGCATCGAGGCGAACCAGGTGGTGAACCTCGTCGGCGGCCCGTACACCTGCCCGAACTATCGCGCGCGCGCCCGCGTCGTGTTCCAGAACAAGAACGTGATGTGCCAATACCGCGCCGTCGGCCATCCGATCGCGACCCACGTCACCGAGAGTTTGGTCGAACTTGCCGCCACGCGAATCGGTATGGATCCGTTGGAGCTGCGCCGGCGCAACCTCATTCCCGACGATGCCTATCCCGCGCAAGGGCCGTCCGGCATCAAGTTCGAGAAGCTGTCGCATCACGAGGCGCTCGCCCATCTCGACGCCATGATGAACTACGCCGGCCTGCGCGCCGAGCAGGCTCGCTTGCGGGCGCGCGGCATCTATCGCGGCATCGGCTTCGCGAGTTTCGTCGAGGTGACCAATCCGTCGGCGGCGTTCTATGGCGTCGGCGGCGCGCGTATCTCTGCGCAGGACGGAGCGACGGTGCGGCTCGACGCGACCGGCGCGATCTACTGCCACTGCGGCGTCACCGAGCAGGGGCAAGGCGCCGAAGCGGTGGTCGCGCAATGCGTCGCGTCCTCGTTCGGCGTGCCGATCGAGCGCGTGCGCGTCATCCTCGGCGACACCGACAACGTGCCCTATGGCGGCGGCACCTGGGCCTCGCGCGCGGCGGGCATCGGCGGCGAGGCGGCGTGGCAGGCGGGCAAGGCGCTGCGCGAGAACGTGCTCGCGCTCGCGGGGCAGATCCTGCAGGCGGCGCCCGCGACGCTCGACATCCGCGGCGGCGTCGTCGTCGACGCGGCGGACGGCCGCGAACGCCTCGGCCTCGATGAGATTGCGCGCATCGCCTATTTCCGTCCCGACACGCTGCCGCCGGGCTTCCAGGCCGAGCTGATCGCGACGCGCCATTACGTGCCGCGCGCCTGGCCGTTCGCCTTCACCAACGGCGTGCAGGCAAGCTACGTCGAGGTCGACATCGAGACCGGCGACGTCCGCCTCCTCAAGCACTGGTGCGTCGAGGATTGCGGCACCGTCATCAACCCGCAGCTCGTCGACGAGCAGGTGCGCGGCGGCATCGTCCAGGGCATCGGCGCCGCGCTGTTCGAGAAGTGCGACTACGACGCGCGCGGCCAACTCCTCAACGGCAACATGGCCGATTACCTCGTCCCGATGGCCGTGGAGATGCCCGACATCGAGGTCGGCCACGTCGTCTCGCCGACGGCGGACTCCGAACTCGGCGCCAAGGGCGCAGGCGAAGCGGGCACCGCCGGCGCAAGCGGCGCCGTGACCAACGCCGTGAACGATGCGCTGCGCCCGTTGGGCGCGACGCCGATCACGGAGATTCCGATGAAGCCGGACGCAGTGCTGAGGGCGCTGGAGAGGCGCGATACTCCGTAGTCGCTTCGAACAACGCCCCGCGTTAGAATGCCGTATAGAACAACGTGCGTGAGCAACTTCGATGCGTGAAAGCGAATTCTTCATTCGCTCCCTGCCGCTAAAGAAGCGATTCCATGATCGCAACGAACGTCGCCGATATGAATTTGCCCTCGTAACCGCCGCCAAGTTGATCGACGATCCAGGCGTGTTGAAAGTCGGCTTGGATTACATGAAGCGGCATATGAGCGGCGATTCAGTTCGCGCCGATTATTATGCGCTTTGGCTCGAGCTCATTTCACGCGATCCGAGAGAGATTGCGCGCGAACTGCTGGCGGACACGCCGCGCGGCGCGCTGTTGCGAGACACAAGACCCGTATTTTACGTGCTCACCGGAACCGAGCGGGAGGACGCGCTCGCACGGGCACGCAAAGGCGTGCCGGAGGCTGTAGGCCTTGCCCAATGATAATGCAGAGAGAAAAAGTCGATCACGTGCTGCGCGCGGTCGCTTCACTCACTGGCCACGATGTTTTTGTGTTGATCGGATCGTCTGCACTGGCTGCTCGGACGAAGGGCCCGATGCCTGCGAGCATGTTGGGTACACCCGAAGTCGATATTTACGCATTCGGCGTTAGTAATGTCGAAGAGCTATCCGATATGATCGATGGCAGCCTCGGCCAGGATTCCCCCTTTCATATGACCTTTGGATTCTACGCCGATGGTGTCTCACCGGAGACGGCCAAGATGCCGTCTGATTGGGTCAGCCGCGCGAGAAAATACACGAGTCCCGCCTGCCCGGGCGTTACCGCCATAGTCCCCGAAGAGAACGACCTGGCGCTGGCCAAGCTGGTTGCGTGGCGGGAAAAAGACATCGAGTGGCTCCGCGAAGGAGTGACTCACGGGATTTTTTCGCTTCTTGAGATGGAAGCGCGGTTCGATCGTATGCCCGCGGCCGATGCCGCTTCCTCTATTCCTGGCGTCGAGATCTTGCGGGAACGGCTGCGTAGTCTCCGTACGTCAGGCAACTCCGCTTAGGCAATGTGTCTTGGTCGCTACCGCCAGCCGAAAATCAGGCTGGCGACGCCGTAGAGCACGGCACAGGCGATCAGGAACAGGATCACCCAGACGGCGTAGTCGACCTGCTTCTGGAATTCGGCGAAGGCTTGCGATTTCTTGAGCCGGCCGCGCAGCAGGGTTTTCAGGAACACGATCACCGGGATCGCGGCGACGATCAGTCCGATCAGCTTGAACATCGCAGCGTGGTAGCACGCAACGTGATCAAATGTCCTTCAGGCCGACGAGGCGGGCGGCGTTGCCGCCGAGGATTGCGGCCCTCTCGGCATCGCTGAGCGTCGGCGTGGCGAGGATCACATCGACGGGGTGCTGCTCCCAGGGGAAGGGGTGGTCGCTGCCGAGCATGATCTGGCTCGGTCCGACTTGCGCCGCGAGGTGGCGCAGCGCCTCTGGGGTGAAGACCAGGGCGTCGAAGTAGAGCTGGTTCAGATATTCGGTCGGCTTCTTCTTCAGCTTGATCTCGGGATTGCAGCCGCCGGGCGGGGCGACGAAGCAAGCGTGATCGGACCGCGGCGCGTAGGAGGCGAAATAGCCGCCGCCGTGGGCGGCAAGGATTTTCAGGCCAGGGAAACGATCGAGCGTGCCTTCGAAGATGAGGTGCTGGAGGGCGATCGTGGTGTCGAGCGGATTGCCGATGGTGTTCGACAGCCAGCCGTTACCTGCGAAGCGCTTGGCAAGCTCCGGCTGGGTCTGCGGATGAACGAACAGCACCGCGCCAAGCTCTTCGGCCTTCTCCCAGACGGCGTGAAACTTCGGATGGGAAAAATCCTCGCCGGCGACGCTGCCGCCGATCGCGGCGCCGCGCAGGCCAAACTTCTTCACCGCCTCCTCGAGCTGTTGCGCCGCGAGGTCGGGGAACTGAAGCGCGAGCGAGGCAAACGCGGCGAAGCGCATCGGATGCGCGGCGCACAGCTCGGCGAGCTTCTCGTTGTTCGTCCTGACGATGGCGGCGGCGGTGTCGCGGTCCTTGCGATACCAGAACGGATTGATGGACAGCACCTCCATGTCGACAGCCATCGCGTCCATCTGCGCGAGCCGCTCGGCCACGACGATGAACTGATCCTGTGCGCCCCTGACCGGCGCGACTACGTTGCGGCCGTCATCGCCCATCAGCGCGATTGCCTCGTGGAACACGCAATGCGAATGCACGTCGATGGTCTTGATGCGCTTGCCGCCGATCGTCACCGGAAGGCGCGCAACGCCGGACGTGCTCGCGCCCTGTTGCGCGCGGGAGGAGTCGAGCAGCGCGCAACTGCAAAACGCGAGGCCGGACGCAGCTCCTGCACGCCTGAGGAAGTCCCTGCGCGTGGTCATCTTGCCTCCCTGGATTTGACTTATTGCGCGCAGGATGGGCCAAGACCAGCGCCGCAGCAATGTGTTAATCTCTACTTATGAACGAGGTCTTCGCCCCGCCCTTGCCGCGTCCGACCACCCGCGCCGCCGACGGGCTGCCGCGCTGGCGCTGGACCGTGGACGAAATCGAGCGGATTGCGGCAGCCGGGTTCTTTCGCGGCGATGAGCGGTTCGAGCTGTTGGGCGGGGAGATCGTGCCGATGTCACCCAAAGGGCGCCGTCACGAGATCATTCGGGGCAAAATTGCTCTGCGCTTGGCGAGGTCAACCCCTGAAGGCATCTTCGTGGTCTCGGAACCGCAGTTCAACTTGTCGGAGGATACCTATCTCGACCCCGACATTCTCGTCCATCCTGCCGCGATCCAGACACCTGATGTGCGCGGCACGGATGCGCTGTTGGTCATCGAAGTGGCCAACTCAAGCCTGCGCTATGATCTCAACGTCAAAGCCACGACTTACGCCGCTCACGGCGTGCGCGAGTACTGGGTGATCAACGCGGCGACGCTCGTCACGAGGGTGCATCTCGCGCCTGCCGGCAATGCATACACGTCGGTACTAGAGGTGCCGGGCGAGGAACGCCTCGTGCCTTCGCTGGTGCCCGCGTTCACGATTGCGCTGCGCGAACTTGATCTCGACTAATCACGTCGAAGCAATCCTAAGAATTTTCGATCGCGCGCACATGTCCCATTCGCAGGGGCACGCGAAGTGTGTATTCTTGCCGAGACACGCCGCGATGACGGGATGTGCCGAAATCCCGCCGGTCAATTGAGGCATCTGCCATCGGCAGGCGTTATTTTCCTTTGTGGCCGCCGGATTTTTTCGGCCTGTTTGACTGAAACAAAAATCGAATTCGAGCGCGGCGCTTCGGCCCCTACGGGGACGGTGCCGGCCATCGGATCGAACAAAACCGGAGGAGCTGATGCCCGACCGTATTTCGATCGGCACGTTTGCCCAATGCGTCGCGACGCTTGCGGCGGTCCTGTCGATCGCCACCACCGCTGCCCTCGCATTCGAAGACGCGGCTTACCCTGACCTCAAGGGACAATGGCATCGGCCCGTTTCGCCGGGACCCTTCGATCCGAGCAAGCCGCCGGCGCGCGGCCAAGAGGCGCCTCTCACCGAAGAATATCGCGCGATCTTCGAAGCGAACCTCAAGGACATGGCGGAAGGCGGCCAGGGCAGTTACCCAACCTTCACCTGCCTCGTCCCCGGCATGCCGATGATGATGACGGCCTACGAGCCGATGGAGATCATCGTCCTGCCGGAGATTACTCACATCCGCATCGACCATGTCTACGACTCGCATCGCCGGATATTCACCGACGGGCGCGATTGGCCGATCGAAGGGGAACCGTCATTCGAGGGCTACTCCATCGGCCGCTGGATCGACGAGGATGGGGACGGGCGCTTCGATGTGCTCGTCGTCGAGACCCGCGATTTCAAGGGCCCGCGCCCTTATGACAACAGCGGCCTGATGCTCCATCCGGACAACCGGTCGATCCTCAAGGAGAGAATCTTTCTCGACCCGACGGATCGCAACATCCTCCACGACGAGATCACGGTCATCGACAATGCACTGACCCGGCCCTGGACCGTGATGAAGACCTACCGCCGCGATCCCAATCCGCAGCCGGTCTGGCACGAGAATATTTGCGAGGAGGGCAACCAGCACGTCCGTATCGGCAAGGAAGCTTATTACTTCAGTGCCGACCATCTGCTGATGCCGACCAAGAAGAACCAGGCGCCGCCTGATCTCCGCTATTTCCGGCCGCGGAACCAGGAGTAGCGATTCCATGGAGCCAATTCGTAGGGTGGGCAAAGCGCGGACTCGTCCGCGCGTGCCCACGCTATCGCGCGCCAAACGGTGGGCACGCTTCGCTTTGCCCACCCTACGGACTCTGCAACGTAAATAAAGAGCCGCGATTTCAATCGCGCCACACACGAGGAGGAAATCATGCGAGGCGTGATGAGCCTGATCGCGTCAGCCGCGGTGCTGATGGCCGCGGCGTCGGCCGCGCAGGCCTTCGATGAATCGAAATACCCCAATCTCAAAGGCAAGTGGGAGCGTACCGGCATTCCGCGCTTCGCGCTTGGGCCGGTGAAAGCGCCGCTCAACGCCGAATACCAGGCGATCTTTGACGCCAACGTTGCCGCCCAGAAGGCCGGCGGCCACGGCGACGAGCCGTCCTATGCCTGCCTGCCGCCGGGCATGCCGCGCATCATGAACGTATTCGAACCAATGGAAATCGTCGTCACGCCGGACACGACCCACATTTTCATCAGCCACATCCACGACAATCGCCGCATCTATACCGACGGACGCAACTGGCCCGATCCGATCGAGCCGAGCTTTCAGGGCTATGCCATCGGCAAATGGATCGATACCGATGGCGACGGCCGCTATGACCTCCTCGAGGTCGAAACCCGGGGCATGAAGGGCCCGCGCACCTACGACACGACGGGCCTGCCGCTTCATCACGACAACAAGACCATCGTCAAGGAACGCATCTATCTCGACAAGAACGATCCTAATCTCCTGCACGACGACGTCACGACCATCGACAATGCGCTGACGGGGCCGTGGACCGTGAACAAGACGCTCAAGCGCGACCCAAGTCCGCAGCCGGCCTGGCTCGAGGAGGTGTGCGAGGAGCTCAACGAGCATGTGCTCATCGGCACCGAGAATTATTTCATGGGGGCGAACGGCCTGCTGATGCCGACGCGCAAGGGTCAGCCGCCGCCCGATTTGAGGTATTTCAAGGCGACAGCGAAGTAGCGGTAGCGCGTAACGCAATGCCAAACCGAAGGCACGGCCGTGGGGCGGATTAGCGAAGCGTAATCCGCCCCTGTGCCGTGAGATTGCGGATTGCGTTTGGCTTTTGCCGGCATCGCGGCGATGGCCATCCAGAACGCGACGCAGCTACTGTCTCATCGCGGCGGTCATCGTCGGCGCGGCGAGCGCGGTGGTGCGCGTCGAGGAGTGAGGCCGTCTGCCGCAGCGCGATGGACCTTTGACTGCGGGCGCGCCAATATCCGCCGAATCTCATTCGCCGGGAGGATCCATGGACATCAAGGTCGGCAAACAGGCCATCGCCGAAGCCTCGCAGAAGCTCAGGAACTGGGGGCGCTGGGGCAAGGACGACCAGATCGGCACCCTCAATCACGTGCGCGCCGAGGACATTGTCAAGGCGGCCTCGCTGATCCGCAGCGGAAGGGTGTTCGCGCTGGGCATTCCGCTCGACCGCAACGGCCCGCAGACCGGTCTCTTCGGCGGCCGCTGGAATCCGATCCACACCATGCTGGCGACCGGCACCGACGCGGTCGCCGGCCGGCAAGACGTCGTTCCCAACATCCGCTACGCCGACGACGCCATCAACATGCCGGTGCAATGCGCGACCCATTGGGATTCGCTTGGCCACATCTTCTATGAGGAGAAGATGTACAATGGCCACGACGCCCGGCTGGTCGACTGCAATGGCCTCGGCAAGCTCGGCATCGAGCACTCGCGGGCGAAGATGGTGGGGCGCGGCGTCTTGCTCGACGTCGCCCGCTTCAAGAAGGTCGACCACCTGCCGGACGGCTACGGCATTTCCAATGATGAGCTTGATGCTTGCGCGCGCGCCCAGAATGTCACGGTTGGCCGCGGCGATTTCGTCATCGTGCGCACGGGACAGCTTGAAAAATGTCTGCGCGACGGATGGGGCGCGTTTGCGGGCGGCGATGCTCCCGGCGTGAAGTTCGAAAACTGCTACTGGTCCCAGAACAAGGAGATCGCCGCGATCTGCTCCGACACCTGGGGCGTCGAGGTCCGGCCCAATGAGACCAAGGAGGCGAACCAGCCTTGGCATTGGGTGGTCATTCCCGCGATGGGTCTGACCATGGGCGAGATGTTCTATCTCAAGGAGCTCGCCGAGGACTGCGCCGACGATGGCATTTACGAGTTCTTCTTCTGCGGCCCTCCCCTCGTGATTACTGGCGGGACCGGATCGCCCATCAATCCGCAAGCGATCAAGTAAGCGCGCGGGCTCCGCGCTGAATATGTTCGGGGGAGCCCGCTTAGCAACGGATCGGCTTTTGCTTTCCGGCTAATTCAACGGATCCTGGGCAACCGACAACACGATGCCGACGTTGTCCTTGGTTCGCGGATCGGGGCCGCGTCCCTCCGCAAACGCGCGCTCTTCCACGCGCCTTGCATGCAGCAGTCCCGGCAGGCCGTAATTGCCTTCGACGCAGCGCGGCTCGGGGTAGATCCGGTTCTCTTCGTCGCTCTGCTTGCTGAACTCCTGCTTCACGGTCCAGGGCCGCGTCCACACCGTCGGATCTTCGATCTTGACCTCGTACTCAAGCGTCCTCGGCCCCGTGCGGGTCCAGCGCTCGATGAGGTGCAGATTTTCGCGCGAGCCGAAAATGTCGGTCTTCGGCGTGAAGTTCGTCACGTCGATGACCAGCGTATCGCCCTCCCAGTGGCCGCGCGAGTCGCCAAACCATTGACGGACACTGGCCGGCAGATGGGGCCGCCCGTCCATGACGATGTTGCGCTGCCACCCTTGTCCCTGATTGGTGTCGTAGAAGATCGAGATTCCGCCAGGCGTCTGCACGATGCGCCGGAAGCTGCCGCCGAACAGGCTGCCGAAGTCGGGCAGCCCGCTGATCAGGCAGCGGTCCGCCAAGCCATCGTCCTCGGGACCGTTGGCGCGATTGAGGCGTGCGACGTTGCCGCTGTGGTAGCGCGGCGGCAGCTCCTCCCATTTTGGCGAGATCGTCGGATCGTACTTTCCACCGCCACACGCGGGCTCCTTGTTCTTGCACGCATCGGTCGCCTGCAGCAGCGCGAGGCGATATTCCCGATCGGCCGCAGCCGCCCGCTGACCCTCCGCGGTCATCTGCGGAATCCGGCCGTCGGGTGGATCGGCGATCATCGAAGTGCGCGGGCCGACGTGCTTTATGGTGAGAAACTGCGTGTTGTAGGCGCCGCCGACATCGGTCGGGCTGCCGCGGTCCTGGCGCGGGTCGTCGCCGTAATGCGCGGCTCGCTGTTTGTCCAATTCTGCCCGCTGCGCCGGCGTGAAGAACTCCTGGTTCGCATATTTGGCCGCGCGCTGAAGCGGCGTATCGAATTCATCGGTCCAGATACCCTGCAGATCGGGTTCGCCCCAGGGCGTTTTCAGTGCGCTAGCCGCCGGCGGCGCTGGTGCGGCAGCGGCTGGAGCCTGAGCCGATGTCGGCGTGACGGACGCAGCAAGGCCGAGGCCGAGAGCCGCTGCGGCAACGGTGACCGCGAGTATCGAGCCTGGAAACTGGTTGGGCATGATGGTCTCCTTGTCGCTTTTATCTCTGCAAAGGATTCCGTGAACACTCACTGTCCCTGCCGATGTCGTCGCCTCTGCCAGCCTGCCGACAATTACGCCGGTTTCTCGATCACGCCTCACTTCGTCCATTGCTTGAAATAACGCAGGTCCGGCGCCGCCTGGTTCTTGCGGACCGGCATGAGCATGCCGTCGCCGCTCATGAAAAAGCTCTCGCGGCCGATCGCGACCATCGAGTTGGTTTCGATGCAGGCGCTCTCGGTCCAGCGCGGACGCGGATTGGAATTTCGGGTGTACTTCTTGTCCACCGTCCACGGCCGCGTCAGGGCGTGGTCGATCACGGTGACTTCGTCGTGAAGAAGGGAGGGATTGCTCCGGTCGCGGAAGATTCGCTCCCTGAAGATCGATTGATTGTCGAAATGCAGCGGCAGACCCGTCGCGTCGTAGGCGCGAGGCCCCTTGAACGGGCCGCGCGTTTCGATTTCCAGCACGTCATAGACGCCGTCGCCGTCCTCGTCGATCCATCGGCCGATGGAGTAACCCGCGTAAGTCGGATCGAGGTCCGAGGGCCAGTCGCGTCCGTCGGTGTAAATCCGTCGATTGGGCTCCGTGTTGCCGGTCAAGACGTAGGTTGTTTCCGGCGTCACGACGAATTCCAGAGGCGTAAAGGCGATTGTCATGATCGGCATACCGCCGGGCATGCATCGCACGGCATGATCGAAGAAGTTGCCCTCGCCGCCCTTGGCCTGGTCCGCCATGCTGTCTTCGAACACCTTTTGATACTCGGGCGTCAGCGGCGCTTGCTGTCCGGGCCCCCACGGCCTCGCCTGGTCGAACGAAGGCTGGCCTCCCGCCGTCAGGATGCTGTTTCCTTTGTCGAGCACGGGATTCGGCGGGATGAACCGCTCCCAGGCGCCCTTCCAGTCGGGGTATTTCGGCCCATCCGCGGCCTGAGCGGCGCCGATGATCGTCAGAATGATCGCCGCAATGAAGGCGCCAGCCGACGCAATGACACGGATCCGTTCTCGGAAAAGCACGGCGCACCTCCCCTGGATTTTTTTATCGGTAGCAACGGCCGCACCCGAACCGAGCACCGGCGAAATAACGCAAATCATAAAAGGTTTTGGTACCGCTCTCCGCGGCCGACCAACGACACCGATCGTAAGCGCCGGCGCTGCCCTCAATTCACGAAACGTCGGCACGTCCGATCGGCAGCTCGCAGTGGGAATATTACATTAATTTTTGACGGATGCGAATGGCATCGCTGCCTGTCGCGGTAAATGATCAACAACGGCCGCGAAGACTCAGGATGCGCCGGCAGTACGGCGTCGTTCGGTCCGTCGGATTTCGTCGAGCGCATCTTCGCTGTTGGCCGCGAAGGTACTCAGAAACGCCGATACCACGTCGAAATCGCGCCGCGAAATTCCGGCGAACAGCTGGTCGTTGACCCGCCGGACGAAGGGCGCGACCTCGTTGACCGCGTCTTCGCCCCGCGGCGTCAGCCGCACGAGTACGCTGCGGCGATCCTCCCGGTTGGGCGACTTCGTGAGCAGCCCTTTCGTGATAAGCCGCCCGACCTCGGTCGTGACATGGGTCGAAGCGAGCTGAACGTGCTCGGCGAGGGCGCGGATCGAGACGCCGGTCTCGCCCTGGCGATAGGCCGTGCCGATCAGCACCGCGAACTGCGATCCGGTGAGCCCGAGCGCGCGGCCGAATGCCTCGCGACAACTCTCGAGCCGCGCGAACGCGAGCACCATGAGATAGAGCGACTGGCGGAAGGCAAGATCGCTGCCGTCGGTCATGAGTTCCGGGAACGAGATCGTCGGCGGCGGCGCGAAGGCCCTTCGCGTCTTGCGGCGGGGACTGTCCATCAAGGCTTCACTGGCTGGCGGAGAATTGCTTGGGAGCACCATGACAAAAATACCGTCCGAAAAATCATTCTTTCCGCAGTTGACGCTAGCACAATAAAGCTACATAATGTAGCTAAATTTCGTAGTAAAAGTTGGAAGCACGCTGTTTTCTACAGAGGAGTTCGTAATGGCTATCGAGGCTGCACCGGCAACCGCGACATCGGAGGCTGCATCCGCACGGACGAGTGCGGCTTATCGTCAGGCGAAACTGCGGACCGGCGAGGACTACCTGCGCGCGCTCAAGGAGCCGCGCGCGGTCTACGTCGACGGCGAGCGCGTTAGGGACGTCACCGTGCATCCGGCGTTTCGCGAGGCGGCGAAAAGCGTTGCGAGGCTGTTTGACGTCGCGGCGGCGCCCGAGAACCGCGAGCTCATGACCTATCCGTCGCCCAAGACCGGCGCGCCGGTGTGGCGGGCCTGGCAGATTCCGAAAAGCCATGCCGACCTGCGGGCGAAGCGCCTCGCCGCCGAGAAATGGGCCGAGACGACTTTCGGCCTGATGGGCCGCACGCCCGACCACGTGGCGGGCTTCATCGCCGGCTACGCGGCAAAGCCTGCGCTGTTCGGCGCGGCGGGCCAGCAGTACGCCGACAATGTCCTGAAGATTTATGAGAACCTGCGCGACAACCACGTCTACCCGACCTATGCGATCGTGCCGCCGCAGATCGACCGCAGCAAGCCGGCGCATCAGCAGAAGGACCCGACGCTCTATGCCGGCGTCGTCAAGGAGCGCGACGATGGCATCGTGATCTCGGGCGCGCAGCAGCTCGCGACCGCCGCCGTGTTCGCCGACTGCCTGCATCTCACCTGCATCCACCCGATGCGCGCGGGCGACGAGGCCTATGCCAACGGCGTGGTGATCCCGATCGCGACCGAAGGGCTCAAGCTCTATTGCCGGCGCGCATTCGCTAAGGAGGGCATGAACTCGTTCGATTATCCGCTCTCGACGCGGTTCGACGAGACCGATTGCTTCTGCGTCTTCGATAACGTGTTCGTACCGTGGGAGAACGTCTACATCTATCGCAACCTGCAGATCTGCTGGGACCAGTGGTGGAAGACGCCGGCACATCTCTACGGCAATCACCAGGCGCAGTGCCGTTATGCCGTGAAGCTGCGCTTCATGCTCGGCCTCGCGCGGCGCATGAACGAGATGACCGGCAACGAAGGCCACCAGGCCGTCCAGGTCACCATGGGCGAACTCGCCGCGATCGTGACGATGGTCGAGCACATGCTGCTCTCTCACGAGACGACCGCGCCGATCGATGCCGATGGCGTGTTGTGGCCGTCGCAGACCGGGCTCTATTCGGTGATGTCAATGCAGTCCGAGCTCAACGGACGGATGCTGGAGACGATCCGCGAGCTCGCCGGCGCCGCGATGATCACGCTGCCGTCCTCGGCGCGCGATTTCGACAATCCGGAGATGGCCCGCGATCTCGAACGCTACATGCAGTCGGCGACGACGCCGGCCAAGGAGAGGGTCGCGCTCATGCGCATGGCGTGGGATTTCCTCGGCACCGAATTCGGCAACCGCCACGCCCAATACGAAAAATTCTACGGCGGCGCGTCGTTCCTCATCAAACAGAACGTCAACCGCTTCTACGACTACAAGCGCGCAACCGCGCTCGTCGACAAGGCGCTGGCCCTTCCGCCGGTGTAACCGGCACCCTTCCCCTGAAGGGGGAGAGTCGGATCGCGAACGCGATCCGGGTGGGGTGGCAGCGCTGGAGCAGTCAGGGCGCCGCATCTGTTGCGCCGCTCCCACCCCCTCCCGCGCCTGCCCTTCGGGCAGTCGCGACCTCCCCCCTCCAGCGGGAGGTGAAGCGAAAGATTGATTCCCAGATGGTGCCTAATCGACGAGATGCGTGCGGATTTTGATTTCATGCGTCAATGTCTGATGGACCGGACATTTGTCGGCGATCTCCATCAGACGCGCGCGCACCGGTTCCGGCACGTCGCCTTGGATTGAAATATCGCACGCAATCTCTCCGATATTTCCCACTTTGGTCTCGCAGTCTACGCAGTCTTCTGCGTGAACCCTACGGTGGGACAGGCGCACGGAGAAACTATCCACGGCGATTCCCTTTCGCTCGGCGTAAAGCCGCATGGTCATCGACGTGCAGGCACCAAGCGCAGCAAGGAGATAGTCATAGGGCCCGGGCCCGGCATCATCCCCGCCCACCGCAATTGGCTCCCCGGCGAGGAGCGCGTGGCGGCCGGCGCGCACGCGCTGCGCCAAATGTCCCGTGCGCGTCTCGCTCACTTCGACCACACCCGGCGGCAAGACGTCCGTCTCTTCGCCCTGCGGTAGGTATCGCGACGCCCATGCCGAGATCACATCGGCAACATATACCGCGTCATCTTTTTTCCGGATGAGGTGATCTGCGGTATCGAGCGAGATGAAGCTCTTGGGATGGCGGGCGGCCGTGAAGATTGCGGATGCGTTATCGATGCTGACAAATTCATCGCGCGGAGCATGAAAGACCAGCAGCGCCTTGTTCAGCCGCGGCAAACCGGCGAGCAGATTGTGTTCGTCGAGATCAGCCAGGAATTGCTTGCTGATGGTGAAGGTACGTCCCCCGAGCCGGACTTCTGCAGATCCCTTCTCCTTGATCGTGGCCAGATCAGCACCAAAGTTGCGCGTCACGTGGGCGGCCGATGACGGCGCACCGATGGTGACGACCCCGGTCGCTTCGGGAATCCGCGGTGCCGCAGCGAGCACGGCAGCGCCACCCAGACTATGGCCGATCAGCAGAGACGGCGCCGCGAAATTCGTGCGCAAGAAGTCTGCGGCGGCGACGAGATCACCGACGTTCGAGGAGAAGTTGGTGTTGGCGAACTCGCCCTCGCTGCTGCCAATACCGGTAAAATCGAAACGCAGCACGGCGATATTGCGTTCGGTAAGAGTTTCAGCAATCCGCGCGGCGGCGAAGATATCTTTGCCGCAGGTGAAACAATGAGCGAACAAGGCGAACGCCCGCGGCCGCAGCGGTAGATCAAGGCGCGCCGCCAGGTCATGTCCGTCGGCGGCGGAGAACGTTACTTTTTTGGATTGGTACATCGCGCACCTCCCGCTTACGCCCAGGATGATCCATCGATGCTGAATTGGCACTGCAATTTTTCGGCATGATCCTGTGAGGCACGCGGCTCGCTTCACTGCTCGTGGAGTGAAGGGACGGCATGACCTCGACCGTGTGACGTGCCCCAATCGAACATGACCATTGATGACGCCGCATCGACGTCTGCCGCGCGGCGGGCCTGTTGATCTTCGATGTTAGTTCCCCCGCAGCTTTTCGCCCCATCTGTCCTCGATGGCGCGGGCGTCCTCGTTGGACAGCGCCGAGAGCTTGGGGAATTTGTCGATCCAGGCGAACGGCTTCACCGCTTCGATGATGAGCTTCGAGTGCGAGGTGATGCCGCTTGCCCTATCCTCAGGTGGAATGCGCGGGTCGAGGGCGGAGCTCCAGCCGTTGCGGATGATGTCGGTCTGTTCGGAGGGCTCGCAGCGGGTCGTGACCGCCCACATGACGTCGGCGAGATCGGACGGATCGATGTCGTCGTCGACCACGACGATAAGCCGTCCCATGTAGCTGTGGGCGGCGGCGATGAGGGCGGCGCGCTTGGCGTGGCCGTCGTAGCGCTGCTTGAGGGCGACGACCGTCATCAGCTGGGAGACGTGCTGCCAGACGCCGGTCACGTCGATGACGCCGGCGGCTTCGAGGTTGCTCCACATGCCGGCGGCGCGCAGCGGCAGGCCGAAGTGGAAGCGCGGCGGCTTCATCGGCGGCGAGCCAAGCAGGATCGGATCGTTGCGATGGTGGATCGCATCGATCTCCATCACCGGGCAGGGGCGTTTGTCGGCGGCGAAATATCCGGTGAACTCGCCGAACGGGCCTTCGAGCACGGAGGACTCGGCGATCGGCTTGAGGTGGCCTTCGAGAATGATTTCCGCGCGCGCGGGGATCGGCAGGCCGGTGACGGGGCCAGGATGAATTTCGATCCCGCTGCCTTTGATGGCGCCGGCGAAGTCATATTCGGACACGCCCGCGGGCAGATACTCGAAGCCGGCGACGAACAGCGCCGGGTCTTCGCCGTTCACGATGGCGACGGGACAGGACTGTCCCTTGTTCCAGTATTTGTTGGCGATGATCGAGCCGTGGCGGCCGCCATGGTCGAACTGGATGCTGACACGGTTCGGCCGGTGCACCTGGACGCGGTAGATCGAGGCATTGATCCAGCCGGTGTCCGGATCGCGCATGATCACGAGGCTGCCGGAGCCGATGTAGGCGCCGCCATCCTGCTTGTGCCACACCGGTGCCGGGAAGCGCGTGACATCAACGTCGGGGCCGCGCATGGAGTTTTCCATGAACGGCGGATTCGCGACCTCGACGGGCTTTTGCGGCGCAAGCGTCTGGCGCCGGCCCATCCACGCCTTGAGGGCATCGAGGGGGCGCAGCTTCGGATCGACGCCGAGCGCAAGCGCCGCGCGCTGCGGATTCGTCACCGCATTGGAGAGGATGCGAAAGCCGGCGGGAAAGCCCTTGATGCGATCGAACAGCAATGCCGGGCGCTCCGGCATGCCGGCCGCGACCTCGGTGATGCCGCCGACCTCGTGGTGCGGATCGGCGCCCTCGATATGCCGCAGCGCGCCGAGCGCATCGATCTGTTGGATGAAGTCGCGAAGGTCCTGGTAAGACACGAGACTACTTTACTCCGATGACTGCGTGATGTGTCTGCCGGCCGTCATGCGTGCTCGGCAAAGGCGAACACCTGTTCGGCAAAAGCCTGCGGCTGCTCGATGTGGGGAAAATGCCCGGCCCGTTCGATCACCGTGAACCTCGCGCCCGGAATGGCGGCGCAAAACGCGCGGCCGTAGCTCTCCGCAAGGAAGCGGTCGGCAGCGCCCCACAAGACGACAGTCGGGACGCGGATGCGATGCAGCCGCCCCTTGAGCTTCGGGTCGTGCATGTAAGGTGACCACGCAAAGAATGCCGTCGCCTCGCGATTGCGCGCGGCGATGAGAGCCGCCTCGGGCGGCAGCGTCTTGTAATCACGCCGGCCCGCGGCCGGATCCGCAAAGGCCGCCGCAAGGAAATCGTTCTCCATCATGGCGAAGATGTCAGGGATGTCGCGGGCCTCGCGGTCGCCGACCTTGATGCCGACGGGGTTGGCGAGCACGAGGCGCGAGATGCGCGCGGTGGATTTCACCGCCATCGAGGCTGCGATCCAGCCGCCGAACGACGATCCGACGACGATCGTGTCGTTGAGATCGAGCGCGTCCATCACATCGAGATAGAAATAGGCGAGGTCGTCGACGGTGGTGACATCGTCCGGCCGTTCGGAGCGGCCGAAGCCCGGATGCGACGGTGCGATCAGGCGGCCACCCGCGGCGAGGAGCGCGAAGACAGGTGCTGCGGGATCGAGGCCGATGTGCGGATGGAGAAACAGGATCGGCCGGCCGCGGCCCTGCTCGTGCATTTCAACCCGCGCGCCGTTGATTACGAGGGAGGCTCCCTCGTCGACCGCGTTCATCTGCACCTCCGGGATTTCGTCACGGCTCCCCCGCTTGTTGCGGCGCTATCGGTATCGGCGCGGGCCGCATTTTGCAATCGGCGCGGCGGCGTCGCGACAGCGGCTCGACGGACGAAGCGCAATCGGCATAATCCGCCGACCTCACTGTAAACAGGAGCCTGCACGATGGCCGATGCCGCTGTTGATCTGCGTTCTGCCTTGACCTACGCGACCCATGACGGCGTCGCGCTGCAGGGCGATCTCTATCTGCCGAAAGGCCGCAACAACGTGCCCGCTCTGATTGCCGTGCATGGCGGCGGCTGGCAGCAGGGCGCGCGCGGATCGTTTCAATATTGGGGCAACTATCTCGCGGCGCGCGGTCACGCACTGTTCACGATCAGCTATCGTTTCGCCAAGAAAGGGCAGAAGGCATTCCCACAGGCCGTGCAGGATGTCATGGCTGCGGTGCAATTCGTGCGGGGCAATGCCAAGGACTTCGGCATCGATCCCGGCCGGCTCGGCATCTTCGGCGCCTCCGCGGGCGCCCATCTCGCAGCGCTCGCGGCGCTCGGCGGCCGCTCGCCGGTCTTTGCGGCCGGCTACCCGGGCGACGAGCATGCCGGCGTCGACACCCGCGTCAAGGCGTTGATCGGCGTTTATGGCGTCTACGATCTCGCCGCCATGTGGGAGGCGTATCGCGTGGCGAGCCCGCTCGACAACAACATCGAAAATTTCCTCGGCGTGCCGCCGCCGGAAAACCGCCGGCTTTATTTCGATGCGTCGCCGCTCGCCCACGCTACCTACGCGAACAATGCGACCGCAGTGCTGCTCGCGACCGGCACCGAGGACGATCTCGTCGACCGGCGCGCGCACACCGATCGTTTCCTGCATGTACTCAAGCAGGCCGGATTTTTCGTCCGCACCACGATCGTCCAGGGCGCGGGCCATTACTTTCTGAGCGACCCGATCGACGAACCTGAAAGCTACACCGGGTTTCTCGCCCCGCGGTTGATGCGGTTTCTGGCCGAGAAGTTGTGAGGGTCGAATCGTAGCCCGGATCGTCCGGCGTTCCATGCTTGCCGGTGTTCGCTGCGCCCAATCACACGACGGAACGTAGCCCGGATGAGCGCAGCGATATCCGGGAAAGCGTGCCCAACTAGAGAGGCCGGCCCCGGATGTCGCTGCGCTCATCCGGGCTACACGGAACAAGGTGCCGACGAAACCGTTTCATCCGTAACTAGAATTGGTCTAAGATAGTGCTGCGGGCGTACCACAACGGGAAACGGTCCGGAGCGATCCTATGGCGCAAGTCACTAAAACCGAGCGGCCTCACGACAAGGCTGCCCATGCCACGAAGCGCGAAGCTCTCGCCTACCAATCCGGTTTCGGCAACGAATTTCAATCGGAAGCGGTGGCCGGCGCGCTGCCGATTGGACGCAACAGCCCGCAGCGCGCCCCGCTCGGGCTCTATGCCGAGCAGATTTCCGGCACCGCGTTCACCGCCCCGCGCCATGAGAATCGGCGGACCTGGACCTACCGCATCCGCCCGTCGGTGATGCACCGACCCTACAAGCGCATCGACAATCGTCTCGTGCGCACCGGTCCGTTCAACGAGACCGAGGCGACGCCGTCGCAGCTTCGCTGGAGTCCGTTCCCGATCCCGCAGGCAGCGACGGACTTCGTTGACGGCATCATTACCATCGGCGGGAACGGCAGCGCTGCCGATCAGGCGGGGATGGCGGTTCACGTCTATGCCGCCAACGCCTCGATGACGGACCGCTATTTCTACAATGCCGACGGCGAAATGCTGATCGTGCCGCAGCGGGGACGCGTGCGGCTCCTCACCGAGCTTGGCATCCTCGAGGCGGCGAACGGCGAGATTGCCGTGATCCCCCGGGGCCTGCGCTTCCGTGTCGAACTGCCGGATGGCCCCTCGCGCGGCTACATCTGCGAGAACTACGGCCAGATGTTCCGCCTGCCGGAGCTCGGCCCGCTCGGCGCCAATGGCCTCGCCAATCCCCGCGACTTCGAGGCGCCGGTCGCCGCTTACGAGGCGAAGGAAACGCCGTGCGCGATGGTCGCCAAATTCCAGGGCAACCTGTGGGCGGCCGAGATGACGCATTCGCCGCTGAGCGTCGTCGCATGGCACGGCAACTTCGTGCCTTATAAATACGATCTCGCGCGCTTCATGGTGATGGGTTCGATCAGCTTCGATCATCCGGACCCGTCGATCTTCAGCGTGCTGACCTCGCCGTCCGATAGCACAGGCACTGCCAATATCGACTTCGTCATCTTCCCGCCACGCTGGCTCGTCGGCGAAGACACCTTCCGTCCGCCCTGGTTCCACCGCAACGTGATGTGCGAGTTCATGGGCCTCCTCAAAGGCGTCTACGACGCCAAGGCGGAAGGCTTCCTGCCGGGCGGCGCGAGCCTGCACAACTGCATGAGCGCCCATGGGCCCGATGCCGAAACCTTCGAGCGCGCTTCGACCGCGGAACTGAAGCCGCACAAGATCGAGGACACCATGGCCTTCATGTTTGAGAGCCGCTTCGCCATGCGGCTCACGCGCTACGCCATGGAGTCCTCGGAACTGCAGTACGACTATTTCGAGGGCTGGCAGGGTTTGAAGCGCCACTTCCGGGGGAACTAACGATCCCGTAGCCTGGATAAAGCGCAGCGAAATCCGGGGAAGATCTCGCCACGTGAATGGGCTGCCCCGGATTTCGCTGCGCTTCATCCGGGCTACAAGGGGGGCGTGATGTTGATTGACGAAACCCATGATGCTGCGCTGCGCAGCTTTGTTAGGAGCGCCAATGCTCCCGACACCGACTTCCCGATTCAGAATCTGCCGTATGGCGCGTTTCGTCTGCGCGGCTCGAAGGGCGCGCCGCGGATCGGTGTCGCCATCGGCGATGCCCTGCTGGAGATTGCGCCGGTCGCCGAACTGCTCGACGGGCCGGCGGCACGTGCGGCCGCGACTTGCGCGGCGCCACATCTCAATGCCCTGATGGGGCAAGGTCCGGCGGCGTGGGCAGCACTGCGCACCGGTCTGTCGCGGCTCCTGCGGGCGGATTCCCCCGCGCGCAGCCGCGTCGAGCAGCACCTGATGCCGATCGCTGCCGCCGAGCTGTCAGTGCCCGTGAAGATCGGCGACTTCACCGATTTCTTCGCCTCGATCTTTCACGCCATCAATGCCGGCCGCCTGTTTCGACCCGACAATCCCCTGATGCCGAACTACAAATACGTGCCGGTCGCCTATCACAGCCGTGCGTCGTCGGTGCGTGTGAGCGGGACGCCGGTGCGCCGCCCATCGGGCCAGACAAAGAGCGCCGAAGCGGCACCACCGGCCTATCGGCCCGCCGGCCGGCTCGACTACGAACTGGAACTCGGGTTCTACATCGGGACACCCTCCGAGCTTGGCGTGCCGGTGCCGATCGCGAACGCGGGCGCGCATGTGTTCGGTTACTGCCTTCTCAACGACTGGTCGGCCCGCGACATCCAGGCGTGGGAAGCGCAGCCGCTCGGGCCGTTCCTTGCAAAGAATTTCGCGACCACGGTGTCGCCGTTCGTCATCACGGGGGCGGCGTTGGCGCCATTTCGCACCCGCGCGTTCGCGCGGCCGGACGGCGATCCGGCGCCGCTGCCGCACCTTGCGTTTCCACAGGATCAGGCCGAAGGCGGCCTCGACATCATGATGGAGGCTTGGCTCCTCACCGCAAAGATGCGCGAGCAAAGGGCCGAGCCTCATCGCCTCAGCCGCGGTTCGTTTGCAAATGTCTATTGGACCGTGGCTCAGATGGTCGCGCACCACGCGAGTAACGGCTGCAATCTCGAAATCGGCGACCTGATGGGCTCTGGCACAGTTTCTGGTCCGGAGCCCGAAAGCTGGGCAAGCCTCCTCGAACTCTCCAAGGGCGGCCGTGAGCGCATCACGCTCCCGAACGGCGAGGCCCGCGCGTTCCTCGATGACGGCGACGAAGTGATCTTCCGCGCCCATTGCGCCCGTGACGGCTTTGCCCGCATCGGCTTCGGCGAATGCCGCGCCGTCGTCCTGCCGGCGCTGTAGAACCGGCTCGATAAAAAAGCCCCAGCCATCGGCTGGGGCTTTGAAAGGTAAGCGTATCGTTTATGGCAATGCTGTCAGCACCGGCACCAGCAACGATGGTACCAATGATGGCGGTAGTGCCAACGGTGGTGCCAATAATGGTGGTGGTACCAGCGATGGTGCCCATGCCACACCCTGGCGTAGCGCACTTTGAAGGTCTTGACGTATCGAACCGCGTAACTGCGGACCACGACTGGCCGCCAGACCACTCGCTTGACCGGGACCACGACACGATGGACGACGGGGGTGCGCACGGCGACCCAGCGACCGTGGGCGGACGCCTCGGTCACCGGACCTAACGTGGCCAGCGCCAACACGGCGCCGATCATCAACAATATCTTACGCATATGCCACATCTCCCTACGTAGGCATTTTTGCCCACAGCGCATTTCATACAGTGGGGCGGGTTGAATACAAAGAAAATAATCGGATCGGCAGCCGATAAACTGCGTCTATATATTATAGTTTCCAGCTATTAACTGACGTTCATATTCAGCTTAACCTGTATTCAGGTTTATTTGCTTCTGAAGCGCGCAATAGCATGTACGAGGCGCTCGCCCGTTGTGGCTTCTGCTGAAAGATGCAATTCGTAGCCCAATCATGCAGCGTTGAAGCTTAACGGCTGTTCAGATTCTGCGATGCGGCGCGGATCACTGGGAAAGAACGATGCTAGCAATGGCGGTTTGAGCAGCCAGCGTGAGCGGGAGCCACCGGCGTCAGGGATGACCGGATTGTGACGCGTTCGGTATCTCCGGGCCAGGAACGCGCTCGTCATGTGGGGGATAGGGGATCTTGATGCCGTTGGTGCGGAAGCGGCGCAAGATTTCGGTCTGGAGGTCGTTGCGGGCCGCTAAGCCTTCGGCAACGTTTGCCAGGACGCAGCGCAGCTCGAAATCGAGCCCGATATCGCCGAAGGCCATCAGCAGACCGAGCGGCGGCGGCGTCTTGAGCACCCGCGGGTGCTCGTCGGCGGCGCCCAGCAGGATTTGGCGCACCAGCTCGACATCGCTGTCGAAGGCGACCCGGACCTTGATGGTGATGCGCCCGATGGTGCTGCCATGGGTCCAGTTCTTGACCGTGCCGGTGATGAATTGCTGGTTCGGGATGATGACGCTCGCGCGGTCGAAGGTCTCGATCTCGGTCGCCCGCACGCTGATGCGGCGCACATATCCTTCCTCGTTCTGGACGACGACCCAGTCGCCGACCCGAATCGGCCGCTCCGCCAGCAAAATCAAACCGGAGACGAAGTTCGCCACGATCGACTGCAGGCCGAAACCGATGCCGACGGACAGCGCGCCGGCGATGAGCGCGATCTTCTGCAAGTCGATCCCGAGCGCTCCAAGCGAGAGCCCGAGGACCCCGATGAATGCGGCGTAGCCGAACAGCGCCAGGATCGAATTCTGCAGGCCGGCATCGAGGCCGGTGCGCGGCAGGAATTTGGTTTGCAGCCAGCGCTGCGCTCCTCGTATCGCCAGCGTGCCGACGGCAAGGAGCGCGATGGCGGTCAGGAAGGCGCCCAGCGAGAAACTGAAGCCGCCGATGACGTAGTTCCAGGTCGCTCGTTCGAAGATGCCGAAGAGGTCCTCGGCGAAAAGGCCGGAAAACCCTAGCACCACCATCGCGGCGAGCACGATCAGAACGAGGCGCAGCAGCGCCGAGATCAGGGTGCCGGCGAGATCAAGACCTCGCGGCGTGAGTCCGAAGGCGGTCGCCACCGCTCTGCCATAGGGTGAATCCGCCGCGAGCACCTCCGCGAACAGCGCATCGATGAAAGTCACGAGGATGATCACCGCGCCGCCGACTACGACTGCGGTCACGATGCGCCCCGCCACGAAAACGGCGAGGCCGACATAGCCTGTTGCAAGCGCGGCGGCGACGGCGGCGACGATCAACCAGATGACCGCGCGAAACCACGCCAGCCGATGCCCAGCGGCCTCTCCGCGGTCGGGGTGGAAATCGGCCTGCGCGGAACGCCACAACAGGTGGACCGTGATGACAAGCACGGCGAGAGCCAGCAGATCCAACGTTGCGATATGAATTGATGCTGGTGCTTCGGTCGCCCGGTGCAGCACGTTGAGAAAGATCGCGAAAGTGAATACTCGCGTGGTCCAGATGAGGTGCGAGGCGTAGCTTTCCGCGGCTTGCTCGGACATGGCAAAGAGTCGTCGTGCCGGCCGCCCCGGCGCGAACAAGCCGATGGCGACGCCACGCGCCAGGTCCGCCATCGCGACCGCGATGCCAAGTCCGAAACCGATCTCGACAATCGGGCTCGGAAGCAGACCGAAATTGCGCAGCACCATCACCGACGCCAGGATGAGCAGGGGCAGCGTCACCGCATCGGCGCCGAGGATGAGGAGTGCGATCAGCGCCTTGTCGAACCGCCGTGGGGCTGCGTCGGTGATGAGCCTGCGCCGCCAGCGTAAGGCGAGCCACGCCACCACGCCCATCCCAACCAGGACCGCGATCGCTGCGGCCAGGCCGCCTGGACCGCCGTTGACCCGCGCGTAGCTCGTCCACAACGACACCAGCCCGCCGAGGGCGCTGATCTCCACGGGGATCGCGGTGCTGAGCTCGTTCCAGAAATCATAATCGAGCAGGCTCGCGCCGCGCGCCAACCGCCGGGTGAAAAACAGCTCGCGACGGCGCGTATCGATGCGCTGTTCAAGATCGCCCGCGTGGTCGGCAAGGAGGTTTGCCTGGGCGACCGCGGCCGCAACATCAGCGCGGATCGCGGCGAGGTTTTGACGTTCGGCCGCAGCGACCGGACCTTCCGTCGCGCCCGGCGTCGGCGCGGCGCCGAGTTGGCCTAAGCGCTGTTCGAGCTGCTTGAGACGCGCCTGGAGGACGCTCTGCCGGCTCGCGAGATCGCTGCGCGTTGTGTCGACGCGCCTGGCGAGGTCGGCAAGTTCGTCGTCAGTCTGGCCATCGCTGCTGAGCTTCGATTCGATCGCCTCAAGCGCAGCCTTGATCGCATCAAGCCCGGCGGCGGCGGCAGCTTGGCCCGACACCACCGCCGGCGGTGGCGTCTGCGGCTGAACCGCCGGAGGAGCGGGAGTTTCAGCGGGCGCCGGTGCCGGCGTCGTTGGGGTCGTTGGTGCCGGTGCCGGCGTCGGAGCCGAGGGCGCCGACGGCGGCTGCGGCGGCGCGGGCTGGCCGTGCGCCAGACTCGCGGCGACGACCACAGCCACCGCAAGGCTTATCGTAATGGTGCGTGCAAACACGCTTGGCCCCTGCCCGAAGTGCCAGCCGAGCTGACGGCGAATCATGGCCGAAACATTATCGGATGGGCAGACAGGAGTTGAGGCTCCTGTCGCGCGGACCGCCCTGAAAGGACAGTCCGCACGTTGGCAACTGCGGGCTAATGCGGCAGCGCCGAAACGGCGACCTGCAGACTGCCGTCGACCTCCGCCACGAGGCGCAAGGTCGTCGTGTCATATTCGAGCCCCGAGAGCCGCACATCGGTGATCGGCGCTTCGATATGGACGCCGGCTTCGGGCGGGGCGATCTGTCCGACCGCCGTCTCGATGCTGCGGCGCGCATTCGAGGTCAACGGCTTGAGGTCGATCGTGGCCCGGTCGGCGAGCGCGGCCTGCAACAGCGGCAGCGCCGCGCGCGCGGCGGCGCCGAGCACGCCGACGGCGGACTGCGTTTCCGTATCGATCGCAATATCGGTCAGGCGAAGGATTTGATTGGCCCGGTCGAGCACGGGCCGGCCCCAAACATAGACGTCGATCGGCGCGGTGAGACCGAGCCAGCTCGCGGAGTCTCGGGGCTTGATCTTGAGCGCGACGAGCAACCGGTCGCCGGCCCCAGCGATGCTCGCACTCTCGATGTCGACGCCGGCGTCCGTTGCGAGACTGCGGCCCTTGAGCTGAGCCTCGATGAGGCGATTGATCTCCGTGAACGGCAGGTCGATCGCGGTCGCGATCGCGATCTTGCCGCGATCGATCGGCGGCACGATTTCGAGCTGGGCGGGAAACGGACAATCCGGCGTCGTTTCTTGCGGAATGACGCGCGTTTCGGCTTCGACACCGAGGGCGAGGCTGACCGCATCGGCATCGATCTTGGGCTGGGTCGCGAAAGCCTTCACGGGGCGCAACTCGAGCCACAGGTCGGGCATGCCTGCCGCAACCGTACGCAGAGGCAGCGACCGGCACATCCTCGTCCATTCGCGACGCACCGCGTCTTCGAGGCCGGCGTCGTCTCGGATCCGGGCCTGCAGTGCCGCCACCTGTTCGGCGACCGCACGGTCGACCATGGGCTTGATCTCCTTGCCGAAGCTGAGCGAGGCACCGGCAATCGGCATTGACGCATCGCCGATCGTCACCTGGGAGCTCAGATTGGGATCGAGCCGCCACGCCGGCAGCAGCTGCGGCCGCGCGAACACCGCGACGCTGCCGCGCAGGTTCGCTTTCTGGTCAAAACCCTTGGTGGCGAATTGCTGGATCAACTGGTTGATGTCGTTGCCGTTGAACGTGCCGTTGATCCCGCGTCCGCCGAAATTGAAATTGGAGAACTGGCCGCCAAGCTGGCCTGTCATGCGGATAGTGCCGTTGAGCGGCGCCGAAACGGAGAGCGAGTCGGCGCGGCCGACGACGCCGAGCGGCCCGCGGTTCACGGTCCAGCCGATCTCGCCCTTGGAGATGAATTCGCGGAACGGATTTTCCTGTTTGCCGGACATGTCGCGCGGGGTCGAGGCTTCGAGTGCATCGCGGATCGCGGTGTCGGCGACCGCGATCGGCGCAATGAGGCGCGAGGTCTTGATCATCGGAGCGAGCGGCGGCATCGTCGCCTGAGGCGGGTGCCGCGCCGGCACCGTCGTATTGGGCGCTGATCCCCGGTCGAGCGCCCACAGCGTTGCGCCGAAGAAACCTGCGAAAACCACGGCGCCGCCGACAATGATCCAACGCATGCTCATCTGAATAGCCCTAATAGGATTGGCCGCAATCTAATGTCCTACTGGATCGGCGCCAGCAAAGCGGCGAATCTGCGGCCGGCTTGTGCGCTTGCCGTGGGGTGCAGGCCGGGAACCGTAGCCCGGATGAGCGCAGCGACATCCGGGATAAACCCCTCCTATGGGAGCGCTGGCCCCGGATATCGGGACCTTCGGTCCCTCATCCGGGCTACAGGCCATAGGGCACGGCTCCGCCCGGGCGGAGCCGACCCTTGGGCTGCCTGCAAAAAAGGACGAACTCGGTCGCGCCGGGAGGGATTGTTGGCATGAGCCGGGTGTGTGTATGACAAGGGCGCCCGGGACCTCCCCGGACGCCAGACCGGGCCGTCCTGGCCCAGGGTGAAATGCCAAGATGACAGTTTCAAGCATGAACGTCCGCGACGGTACCAAGCTCGTTTACGAGATGCGCGGCCGTGCCGCGGGCACGCCGCCGATCGTGCTGATCCATTCCCTTGGAATGGACCGGTCGTTCTGGAATTTCGTCGCGCCGGCGCTCGCGGAGAAGACCGCCGTCCTCACCTATGACTGCCGCGGACATGGTGCATCCGACAAGCCGAAAGGCCTCTACCGGGTCGAACAGTTCGCCGACGATCTCGCCGATCTTCTCGACCACGTGGGCTGGCGCTCGGCGATCGTTGCCGGTGCGTCCATGGGCGGATGCATCACCCTTGCCTTTGCCGCGGCCTATCCGGCCCGCGCCACCGCGCTTGGGCTGTTCGACACCACCGCCTGGTACAATGCCGCGGATAAATGGGAGGAACGCGCCGCGACCGCCGAGTCCAAGGGCCTCGATGCGATGATCGAGTTCCAGACGACGCGCTGGTTCACCGACGCGTTCCGCACCCAGCGCAAGGACGTGCTCGACGCGAGCGTCAAGGTTTTCCTCACCAATACCCGCGAGGCCTATGCCGAGACCTGCCGCATGCTCGGCGCGTGCAATCTCACCGCGGCGCTGCCCCGCCTCAAGATGCCGGCCCGCATCGCGGTCGGCGCCGAGGATTACGCAACGCCGGTCGCGATGTCGCAAACGCTCAACCGCGCCATTGCCGGCTCGACGCTCACGGTGATCGAGAACGCGCGCCATCTGACGCCGCTCGAGTGCCCGGACCGCATCATCGCCGAACTTCAGGCGCTTCTCGAAATGGCACCGGCGCAATGATCGTTTCCGGCGAACTCACCCTCCCGGCGCCGCGCGAGACCGTGTTCGGCGTCCTGCAGAACGCGCCGTTCTTCGCCTCCTGCGTCGAAGGCGTGCACGATCTCAAGGAGATCGACGCAACGCATTATGACGCGGTGCTCGACACCAAGGTCGCCTACATGAAATTCAGCTTCAAGGTGAGCGTCGAAGTGACGAAGCTCACGCCGCCGGAGCGCATCGAAGCGAAGATCGAGGGCGCACCGATCGGCATCGTCGGCCGCTTCACCGCGGTCTCGACGACCGATCTTGTCGCCGCCGGCAATGAAACTCTGGTGAAGTATACGATCGATGCCAACATCACCGGCAAGCTCGGCAGCATGGGCCAGCCGGTGCTCAAGTCTAAGGCGAAGGAAATCGAACAGAAATTCGCCGAGAAGATGCGCGCCGCCTTCGCCGGCGGAACAGTGCCAACCGTCGTGCCGGGAGGACAATCGTGACCCCGTTCGAGCTTGCCGAACCCGAAACCGTCGACGAGGCGCTGCGCCTGCTCGATCCCGATGACGGCACGGTGCGCCCGCTTGGCGGCGGCACCGCGCTGATGCTGATGATGAAGGCCGGCGTGTTCCGCCCGACGCGGCTCGTGAGCCTGCGCAAGATCAAGTCGCTGGTACGCGTCGCCGTGGCGCCGGAAGGCGGCCTCGTCATCGGCGCGCTGACCCCGCTCTCCGACGTCGAGCGCTCCGCTGAGGTCGCGCGCCGCGCCGGCGTCATCGTGCGCGCCATGCGGCGGCTCTCCAACGTGCGCGTGCGCAATGTCGCGACGATCGGCGGCAATCTCGCCCACGGCGATCCGCACATGGACCTGCCGCCGGTGCTGATGGCGCTCGACGCCTCGATTGTGGTCAGGGGCCGTGGGGGCGAGCGCACCCTCAAAGTCGAGAACATGTTCGCCGGCTATTACGAGACGGTGCTCAACCGCGATGAGATCATTACCGAGCTGCGCATTCCCGATCAGGGTGCGCGCCGTGCGACGTACATCAAGTGCACCACCGGCTCCGCGGATGACTGGCCCGCGCTCGGGGTCGCGGTCTCGCTCGAAGCCGATGGCAAAGCCATGCGCAATCTGCGTGTCGTCGTCAGCGCCGCGACCGAGAAGGCGATCCGCCTCAAGGGCGCAGAACAAGTGCTCGGCGGCGCTGCGATCGACGACAAAGTGCTGGCGAAGGCGGGAGATGCCGCCGCGGACGAGGCCGAGACCATTTCCGACGTGCGCGGCTCTGCGCCCTATAAGCGCGAGCTGGTGCGGGTCTATGTGCGCCGGGCCGTGCGCCAGGCTTTCGACGCCCAGGCGAACGGAGCAGCGTGATGAATGCCCCCATTCCCGGCGGCCAGATCGGCCGCGCTCTGCCGCGGCTCGAAGCGCGCGAGAAGGTCACCGGCCGCGCCGAATATACCCACAACCTGCGCCTGCCGGGCATGTTGTACGGCAAGGTGTTCCGCTCGACGGTCGCGCACGGCCGCATCAAGTCGATCGACACGAGTGCCGCCAAGGCGGTGCCCGGCGTCTATCGCGTCGTCACGTCCGAGGACGTGATCAAGGTCATCCCGCATCCCTATTACGGGCCGGCGTTCCACGATCAGCCGATCCTCGCGATCGGCAAGGTTCATTACGTGGGCGAGCCGGTCGCCGTGGTGCTCGCCGAGGACCCGCATGTTGCCGAAGCGGCGGCGGCGCTCATCGTTGCCGAATACGAGGAATTGCCGGCGGTGTTCAACGAAGTTGAGGCCGCCGCCAACAAGATCGTGGTGCACGACGAGCTCAAGCCCGCCGGCACGTTCGCCGACTTGAAGCACCTTAAGGGCGCCAAAGGCACCAACATCGCGCTCGACTACCAGCTGCGCAAAGGCGACGTGGACAAAGCCTTCGCCGAAGCCGCTCACGTGTTCGAGCACGAATTTCGCACCCAGAAGGTGCTCCACATCCCGTTCGAGCCATTCGTCTCCATCGCTGATTTTCGCGGCGACCGGCTGACGCTCTACAGCTCCTCGCAGGGCCCGTCGTTCGTGCGCATCGAGATTGCGCGACTGCTCGGCTGGCCGGAAAATCGCGTCCGCATCAAGGTGCCGTTCCTCGGCGGCGGCTATGGCGGCAAGCTCTACATCAAGCTCGAAGCGCTGGTGACCGCGCTGTCGATGATCGCCAAGCGGCCGGTGAAAGTCGCGCTGCCGATGGAGGAGGTGTTCTACACCATCACACGGCACCCGATGACATTCCGCATCAAGAGCGGCGTCGATGCCAACGGCAAGCTGACGGCACGGCGCTGCGAAGTGTTTTGGAACGGCGGTGCCTATGCCGACATCGGCCCGCGCGTGACGCAGAAATCCGGCTTTACGGCGTCGGGCCCCTACGACATCGAGAACGTCTCGATCGATTCCTATGCGCTCTATACCAACCAGCCGCCGGCAGGCGCGTTGCGCGGGTTCGGGGTGCCGCAGCTCGTGTGGGCCTACGAGAGCCACACCGACATGATGGCGCGAGCGCTGAAGATCGATCCGCTGGAATTCCGCCGCAAGAACATCATGCACGAGGGCGGCAAGCATACGACCGGCACGCCGCTCAAGGATGCGCCGGTCGAGAAAGTCTTGGAGCGGGTCGCCGAGCGGATGAATTGGTCGCGGCCCTTCGACCGCGGCACCGGCGTGGTGCGACGCGGCCGCGGCCTCGCCATCGCCATCAAGGCGGTGATCTCGCCGACGACCTCGGTCGCGATCGTGAACGTCAACGCCGACGGCAGCACCACGCTCTATTGCGGGACGATCGACATGGGCCAGGGCTCCGACACCGCCATGGCGCAGATGGTCGGCGAAGTCCTCAACATCCCGGCGGAGCAGGTGAACGTCGTGCCGCGCGACACCGACATCACGCCCTACGACATGGGCACGCTCGGCTCGCGCTCGCTCTTCCACATGGGCAACGCCGTCAAGCTCGCCGCCGAAGAGGCGCGCGGCAAGATTTTGGCGCTCGCCCGCGATCTCGGCCTGCCGGAGGGCACCAACTATTCGGTCGCCGATCTCTTCCAGAAGAAGTACGGCATGCAGGCGGGCAACATCATCGGCACCGGGGTCTATAAGCCTGACTATATTTCGCCACAGCCTGGCACTGGCCTCACCGCCAACGTGACGCCGTTCTGGATGGTGTCGGGCGTCGGCGCCGAGGTCGAGGTCGACACCGAGACCGGGCATGTGCGCATCACCCGGCTCATTAACGTGTGCGACATCGGCAAGGCCATCAACCCGAAGATCTGCGAGACGCAGATTTCCGGCGCCGCGCTGATGCAGCTTGGCTTCACCATGTTCGAAAAAATGCATTTCGACGGCGGGCAGGTGACCAATGCGTCGCTCGCCGATTACAAGATACCGGGCATCCACGACGTCCCGGTGGTGATGGAAAATCTCACGATCGAGGACGCCTACCAGCACAACGGTCCGTTCGGCGGCAAAGGCGTCGGCGAGGTCTCGACCTTCTGCGTGTCGCCGGCGATCGGCAATGCCATCGATGATGCCGTCGGCGTGCGCCTGATGGAATTGCCGCTCAACCCGGAGGCCGTGCTGCGGGCGCTGCGCGCGCAGCAGAACAAACCCATCGGGGACGCGTGATGTTCGCACCGCTTGTCATTCCGGGGCGCGCCGGAGGCGCGAGCCCGGAATCCATAACCATGGCCGAGCAATATGGATTCCGGGCTCGCCGCGGCGCCCCGGAATGACGCCCTTGTAAATCAATTGTGGACCTGCTCATCATGACTGATACCCGCACTATTTCGTTCACCCTTAACGGCGAGCCGGTGTCGGCGCAGATCGCATCGCATCACAGCCTGCTCGAAGTCGTGCGCAACGAATTCAACCTCTTCGGCGCGCGCGAAAGCTGCGGCCAGGGACTATGCGGGTGCTGCACGCTCGTCGTCGACGGTCGCCCGGTCTCGGGCTGCCTCTATCTCGCGGCATTCGCCGACGGCACGCGGGTCGAGACCGTGGAGAATCTCGATCGCAACGACGTCCTCGATCCGGTGCAGGAGGCCTTCATCGAGCAGGGCGCCTTCCAGTGCGGTTTCTGCACGCCGGGCTGGGTGCTCATGGTCAAGCAACTGCTCGACGAATATCCCGACCCCGACGATGAGCGCATCCGAGACTATCTGTCCGGAAACCTCTGTCGCTGCGCGGCTTATCCTGAGATCATCGAGGCCGTGAAGGCGGCCGGCCGCAAGCGCAAGGCCGCGCGCGCCTGATCGCGCGGAGTTTTAAGCCCGAAGGAGGGCGACCATGTCGCAGGCCGTGATTGCGGCAGAAGAACCTTGGTATCGCGCGCTCAACCGCAGCCAGTGGAACACCCTGATTGCCTCCAATCTCGGCTGGATGTTCGACGGCTACGAGACCTTCGCGCTTGTGACGGCCGTCGGCGCCGCGCTTCGTCAGTTGCTTGATCCCTCGCAATACAGCCAGATCCCCGTCTACGCCGGCACTGTGATCGCTCTCACGCTGCTCGGCTGGGGGATTGGCGGACTCGTCGGCGGCATCATCACCGATTATCTCGGCCGCAAGCGCACGATGATGCTGGCGATCGTCGCCTACTCGATCATGACCGGGCTCAGCGCGTTCGCCTGGGATTGGGTTTCGTTCGCGGTGCTGCGCTTTCTGGTCGGGCTCGCGATCGGCTCGGAATGGGTGACGGGAGCCTCCATCGTCGCCGAGCTCTGGCCTGATCGCGCGCGTGGCCGCGGCGTCGGGCTGATGCAGTGCGGGCTTGGCGTCGGCTTCTTCCTCGCCTCGTTCGCGTGGCTTTTCTTCGGCGCACTTGGTCCCAACGGCTGGCGCTATATGTTCCTCGTCGGCGTGCTGCCGGCGCTGCTGACGTTGTGGATCCGTCGCGCGATCCCGGAATCGGAACGTTGGGAGAAGGTCAACGATCAGCGGCAGGCCGCGCTCGAGCGCCAACGCAGCGGCGCGGCGCTCGGTGCTCAGGAAGAGGCGCTGACCCGCTTTACGGTCGCGGGCCTCTTCACCGATTTTGAGATCCGCCGGCGCGTGATCCTTGCGTTGATCGTGTCGTTGGCAACGACGCTCGCGTTCTGGGGCATCGGAGCGTGGATTCCGCCGTATTTGGCGGCGGCTGCCGCGAAAGCCCATCTCAATCCGCAGGAATGGGTGAGCTACGGCGGCATGGCGCTCAATGGTGTCGCCGTGATCGGGTATGCGGGCTTCGGCTTCCTTGCCGATGCCTATGGGCGCAAGCCGGTCACGGTGCTTTACATCGCAGCTGCGTTCCTGAGCGTGCCGCTGTTGTTCTATTGGGCCGAGAGTCTTCCGATGATGCTGGTCTGCGCCGGGCTCTGCGGGGCGTTCGTCTCCGGCCAGTACACCTGGATGGCGGCCTGGTTGCCGGAACTGTTTCCGACCCGCATGCGCGCGACCGCTGCGGGCTTCATCTTCAACACGCCGCGCTTCGTCGCCTGGCTCGGACCGCTGATCTCGGGATGGATCATCGCCAATCTCGGCGGTTTCAGCCAAGCGGCAATGCTGATCGCGCTTATCTATATCCCGAGCCTGATCGCCGCGCTGTTCCTGCCCGAAACGCTCGGCAAGGAACTGCCGGCGTGACGAATTCTGCACCCTCCCCTGGAGGGCCCTGGAGGGGGAGGGTCGGACTGCCGGAGGCGGTCCGGGGTGGGGTGACAGCGCTTCAACCAATGCTGCGCTGAGTATGTTGCGGCGCCGCCACCCCCTCCCGCCCGCGCTGGCGCGCGGTCGAGCTCCCCCGTCCAGGGGGAGGTGAAAGGACGAACGATGACTGAGCCAATGCATGTCGAGACCGACGTGCTCGTGATCGGCGCGGGCGGCGCCGGCATGTATGCGGCGATCGAGGCGGCGCGCAGTGGCGCCAGCGTGCTGCTCGCCGATCGCAGCCTGATCGGGCGCGGCGGCGCGACAGTGATGGCGCAGATGACGGTCGCCGTCGCGCTCGGAGAGGAAACGCCCGACCATTGGACGCATCATCTGGACGACACGCTCAAGGCCGGACGCGGCCTGTGCGACGAGAGCCTCTCGCGTCTCCTCTGCGAAGAGGGGCCGGAGTGCATTCGCGAGATGGATGCTTGGGGGGTCGGCTGGGCGCGGCGCGACGGCCATATTGCCGCGACCATGGCGCCGGGCCACGACCGACCGCGCTGCGTCTATGTGGATTTCCTCAACACCGGCCCGGCGGTGTCGAAGACGCTGCGCACGGCGGTCAACAAAACCCACGGCATCCATAAAGCCGGCGATCTTCTCATCATCGATCTCGTGCGCCATGACGGCGAGGTCACGGGCGCCGTCGCGCTTCATCTCGCAAGCGGCGCGCCGGTCACGATCGCTGCCAAGGCGACGATCATTGCGGCCGGCGGCCTGACGCGCCTCTACCGTCGCAACAGTGCCTCCGCAAACATGGGCGGGGACGGCTATGCGTTGGCGCTGCGCGCCGGCGCGCCGCTGATCGATATGGAATTCGTGCAGTTCTTTCCTATCGGTCATCTCGCGCCGCGCCTGATCGGCATGGACCCGATCATGTGGGACCCGTTCCGCTACAAGCTCGGCGGGCGCCTGCTCAACGGGCTGCACCAGGAGTTCACCTCGCGGTATGGTTCGAGCGAAGACGGCCGCTACGTGCTCACGCGCGATCTTGCGACCTACGCCATCATCAAGGAGGTGGAGGCGGGGCGCGGCTCGCCCCATGGCGGCGCCTATTTGAGCTTTCAGCATTGTTCGGAGGCCGAACTGCGCGCGGCATTCGGCCCGGTGATCGACCGGCTCGCCGACAATGCCATCGACCTTACCAAGATGCCGATCGAGGTTGCACCGATCGCGCACTATCACATGGGCGGCATCGCCGCCGATGCGCGCATGGAAACGGAAATTCCGGGCTTATTGGTCGCGGGCGAGGCGGTCGGCGGCGCCAATGGCGCAAACCGCCTCTCCGGCAACGCGGTGACCGAGGCGCTGGTCTTCGGCCGCCGCGCCGGGCGCAGTGCCGCGGCGCGCGCCCGCGAGATGCGCGCGCAGCCGTTCCGGCGAGGGTCGGCCGCCGCCGCGCTCGATCTTGCCGCGGCAGGCTCCAACGGGAAAAGCGATGAGCCCAATTCGGCCGAGATGCTCGCCACCCTGCAGAACGTCATGGCGGACGACGTCGGCCCGTTTCGCACGGGGGAAAAGCTCACGCGAGCGATCGGGCGGATCGACGGTCTCGCCGCTCAGCTCGGCGATCGCCCGTTCGGGGACGGCAAGCCGTTCGACATGCGCCGCATCGATTGGTTCGATCTGCGCAACATGATTGTGATCGCGCGCGCGGTCGCGCAGGCGGCGCTGCTGCGCACCGAAAGCCGCGGCGCGCATCAGCGCGAAGACTTCCCCGGCATGCTGCCTGAATGGCAGCGCAACCAGGTGGTGCGCTGGCGTGAGGGCGAACTCGCAATCACCGCGACCGCATCGGCCGCCGAAATGGCCGCGCAATGAACGCGACCGCGCAACTCAAGGTGTGGCGGGGGCGCGATCGGACCGAGGGCCGATTCGAGACCTACGACGTGCCGTTCGAACCGGGCCAGTCGGTGCTCGACGGCCTGCGCTGGATCAGGGCGCACCGCGATCCGTCGCTGGCGATCCGCTTCTCGTGCATCAACGCCAACGCCTGCAAGGAATGCATGATGGCGATCGACGGCGAAACGCTCTATGCCTGCACGGCGCGGCTCGAACCGCGCGAAATGACCGTGATGCCGCTGCAGAACAAGGCGTTGGTGCGCGACCTCGTCACCGAGATTGCCCCGCCCGCGGAGCGGTTGATTAAGGCCTAGGCACAAGGTAGCTCTTTTCGTCGAAGCCGGGCTCGTCCCGGCCATCCACGCCTTCTTTCTCGGAGCGCCGTAAAGACGTGGATGCCACCGACAAGCGCGGGCATGACCAGGGGGGATTTCGCAATGGGACATCACCATGGCTGACATTTCGATTTCCGTCGCGTCCGGCGAATATGACCGCATCCGCGCCGTCAAGGATGGGGTGGTCAAGGTCGAGGGCTGCGCCATCACCTATCGGGTGATGGAGGCGAACGCGCTGTTCGCGCACAACCTCAAGACCAACGAGTTCGATGTCGCCGAGATGTCGTTCTCGACCTATGTCGCGCTGCGCGACAACAACCGCGCCCAGTACACCGCGATCCCGGTGTTCCTGTCGCGCGCGTTCCGCCATTCGGCGATCTTCGTGCGCACCGACCGCGGCATCGCATCGCCCGCGGACCTCAAGGGCAAGCGCGTCGGCACCACCGAATACTTCACGACGATGCTGGTATGGATGCGCGGGCTCTTGGCAGACGAATACGGCGTCAAACCGTCCGACCTGCGCTGGCGTCTTGGCGGCGTCGACCAGCCGCTCCACGAGATGCACGACCCGTTCCCGTTCGGACGGCACGGCGCGTCCGATGTCGAGCTCGAAGCGATCCCGGCCGGCAAGTCGTTGTCCGGCATGTTGGTGGATGGGGAGATCGATGCGATCTTCTCCGCAAGGCCGCCATCATGCTTCGGCCGCGATTCCAAGGTGGCACGGCTTTTTCCCGATTACCGCGCCACGGAGCAGGCCTATTTCCGCAAGACCGGCATCTATCCGCTGATGCATGCGATCGGCATCCGCAACAGTCTCCTCGCGCAACATCCCTGGCTCGCGCCGCGCCTGTTCGAGGCCTACAGCAAGGCCAAGGCTTCGGCGGTCGCCGAGTTCGAAAAGCTTGCCGCGTTTGCGATTACCTTGCCGTGGATCGAGGCCGAATATCGCGCCACCCAAGCGGTGCTCGGCCCCGACGTCTGGCCGTACGGCCTCGCGCCGAACCGCTTGGTGCTCGACACGCTGTGCCGCTACCTCTTCGAGCAGGGCTTCACCTCGCGCCTCATGAAGACCGACGAATTGTTCGCGGAAGTCACCCCGTAGGGTGCAATAGCGCAGCGTATTGCACCGTCTTCGGAGCCCCTCGACGACAAAACGATCGTCCGCGCCACAGCGGCGCAATACGCTGCGCTATTACGCCCTACGACGATCAATCGTGCCCGTGATGATGGTGGTGATCGTGACCGTGCGGGTGCTCATGCGCGTGATCGTGTCCATGCTCGTGGTCGTGTCCGTGATGCCCGTGCTCGTGGTGGTGCAGGCGCTGGCGGGGGCGGGGGCCGCGCGGGTCCTCGCTGAACACCAATGACTTGATGGTGACGGGTACGGTGTTCGACGGCAGCCGGACGCGGCCGAGGTCGATGTAATCGAAATCCATCAGCATCAGGCCGTCGATGACCAGGATTTCGCTGGTGACGTCGAGTTCCTCGCGCAGGATAGCGCCGAGCGTCTGTGCGACGTCGCCGTCCAGCATGATGAAGATCGGCTGGTTGCCTGCGATGCGCGGTGCAAGCCCGCGCCGGATGCCCTCGGCAAAGCCGGCGAGGCGTTCATAGGCGGGCACGCCCTGCCATCGCAGCGCGAGCGCGATCTCGCGGTCGTCCTCCACGTCGAACGCGACGATGTGGCGGCGGATCGCGTCCGCGACCGCGTCAGGATCGATCGCCTCGGTCGGAACGTAGTCGGGCTGCAGCACCTGCAGATTACGCCGCGGCAACAGCACGCCGGGCGCCGAAATGTAGCTCGTATTACCGGAAAGCTGGACCGAATATTCCGATGCGCCGAGCGCGGTCGCGCGGATGCATTCGCCCGCCGGCAGCAGCGGCCAGGGCAGTTGGTCGAGGCGGCGGCGGATGGCGTGGCCGAGGCGCCGCCCCATGTCGCCGAAGTCGCGGTCCTCGCGGCCGTAGACATATTCGCCGACGCCGCCGGAAAACATGATCCCGTCGAGCGGGCCAAAATCGGCGATGGCGTCGGTGAGGTAGAGCCGCGCGATCTCGGGCGGCATCGGTCGCGAGGCGAGCGCGGCGATCAGCGTATCCGCCATGCCGTCGGCGACGCGGTCAAGATCGGCGGCGGTGACCGAGTCGCCATGGCTCCACTCGAAGCCGGCGCGACGCGCATGGTGGGCGCCGGCCGGATCGAGGCGAACGATGCGGCCGTCGGCATCGACCACCTGCAGCCGGCCGCCGATGTGGACGGCCGCGGTCGCCACGACCTTGCCGCGCTCGACGACGGCGAGCTTCGTCGTGCCGCCGCCAATGTCGATATTGAGGATGCGTTGATTTTGCCCGCTCGACACGGTGGCGGCGCCCGAGCCGTAGGCGGCGAGCATCGCCTCCATGTGATGACCGGCGGTGGCGCAGACGAAGTCGCCGCCCTTTTCGGCGACGATGTCGGCGATCGCCTTGGCGTTCTCGCGCCGCAGCGCTTCGCCGGTGAGGATCACGGCGCCGGTGTCGATATCGGTCGGATCGATCCTGGCGTCGTGATAGGCGGCATCGATGATGTCGCCGAGCTTCACCTCGTCGATCTGCTGCTCGTTGCGGTAGGGCGTGAGGGCGACGCCGGATTGGTAGAGCGTTTCGCGCGACACCACGAAATAGCGGCTCGACAAATCCTCGCCGAGCCGGCGCAGGTTGACGCGCGAAAAGATCACCTGGGTGCCGGAGGAACCGATATCGATCCCGACGCTCGTCAGCGACACATGGTCGGCGATCCAGATCGGGTTTTCCTCGAGCGGCAGGTCGTCGGGAAAATCGTGATCATGATCGGCGTAGCCGTCATGGGTATGTTCGAGATCAATTCCGAGCGAGTGGTCTGCGAGCGTGTGCTTGGTGTCGTCAGGCATTGCGTCTCCGCGCGCGCCGTCTGGGCGCGCATCTTCTGCCCAGCGTTATGCCCCGACTTTGCGCGGGTATCCACCACGTTTGAGGAATAGATGGGCCGTCAAAAGGCAAGACAGCCGTCATTCCGGCGCGCCGCAGCGAAGCGGAGGCGAGCCTGGAATCCATAATCTCGGTTCGTGGCTATGGATTCCGGGCTGCCGAGCTGCGCTCGGCCCCCGGAATGACCAGCTGTACTGGGTCGTCGCGCCTTCTCACAAACCGAAGACGTAGAGGACGGTCGCGCTGCGCTGGTCGGCGAGTTCGGGCGTGGCGAGGAGCTTGGTGCGCGAGGTCGGGCTCGGGCCCGAGGCGATCGCGATGTATTGCTTGCCGTTGACTTCGAAGGTCATCGGTGGCGCGCCGAAGCCTGAGCCGACATTGATCTTCCACAACTCATCGAGCGTGGTGTCGTCAAAGGCGGCGATGGTGCCGTCCATCAACGCCAAGAAGACGAGGCCGCCGCCGGTCGCGAGCGTGCCGGAATAGTTCGGGTAGGGCAGGTGGACGTTCTTCTTCACTTCCTGCGTGACGGGGTCGACCGCTGTCAGGTTGCTTTCGTACCGGCCTTCGATCTTGTAGCCGCCGCCGGTTCGCTTGAACCAGCCGGGCTCGCGCTTCACGAGTTCGGTGTCGTTGGTCACGAACTCGCACGCCGTCATTGCCGGAATGTAGAGGAGCTGCGTTTTCGGGCTGTAAGAGGAGGGGAAGTAGTTGTTGCCGCCGGTGCGGTTCGGACAGACCTTCTTGATCGGATTTTCGGAGGTCGGGTCGGCGAGCCCCGAATAGGTCTGCACGTCCTTGCTGGGATCGTAGTCGATGGGGCGGCCGGTCTTCTGGTCGATGCCCTTCGTCCAGTTGACCTCCATGTAAGGCTTTGCACCGACCATCGCGCCGTTGATGCGCTCCATGGTGTAGAGGAAGCCGTTGCGCGCCGAATGGGTGACTAGCTTCCGCCGCTGGCCGTTGATGGTGCGCTCGATGAGGATATGGGTGCCGACCTCGTCGAAGTCCCACATGTCACCGGGCGTGTACTGGAAGTACCAGTTCATTTTGCCGTTGTCCGGATCGTAGGAAACGACGCTGTTGGTATAGAGGTTGTCGCCGGGACGGGCGCGCGCGTCCATCATCGGCACCGGGTTGCCGACGCCCCACAGCGTCTGGTTGGCCTCCGGATCGTAGGTGCCGGTGACCCAGACGGCGCCGCCGCCGGTTTGCCAGGCATTGTTCTTGTCTTTCCAGGTCTCGCTGCCGGGTTCGCCCGGAGCCGGGATGGTGTACTTGCGCCAGAGGAGCTTGCCGGTCGCCGCATCGAGTGCCGCGACCCAGTCGCGGGCGCCGGCATCGCCGCCCGATGCGCCGAACACTATCTTGTCCTTCACGGCGAGCGGCGCCCCGGTCACGGTGATGCGCTCGGCATCGGAGACGTTGGTTTCCCACGCGATCTTGCCGGTCGCCTTGTCGGTCGCGATGATGCGGGCCGGCGCGCTCGCAGGCGTGATCACGAGATTGCCCCAGAAGGTCGCGCCGCGATTGGCGACCTGCTTCTCCTGCTTGGGGTCCATGCGCCAGACGATGCGGCCGACGTCGCCCGCCGTGGCGTCGATCTTGTAGAGGACGCCCCAGGAAATCGGTGACGTAGAGGAAGCCGTCTTCGGCGAGCGGCGTCGCCTCGATGAATTCCTTGCCCGTCGCGCCGGCGAGCGGCACGGCGTAGGCAAGCTTGAGGTTCTTGACGTTGTCCCGGTTGATGCGCGCGAGCGGCGAGAAACGCTGGCCGTCATAGGTCCGGTGGTTCATGAGCCAGTTTTGCGGCTCCTTGTCGGGATTGAGGAGCCGCTCCGGCGTCACATCGGCGGCGCGCGCTGGCAGCATGCCGGCCGCGAAGATAGTTCCGCAAAGAAGTGCCGTGCGGAGCGCGCATTTGCCGATAGTCATGATCCCTCCAGTTTGAATTTTTCGGCGCGGCCGGGGCGAAGCGATCGACAAATGCTCATAGGCCGAACACGTAGAGCATCGTCACGTTGCGTTGGTCCTTAAGCTCGGGCGTGTTGACGAGCCGTGACCGCGCCGAGTTGCTCGCTCCCGACGTTATCGCCACGTACTGCTTGCCGTTGACCTCGAAGCTCATGGGCGGTGCGGAGAAGCCGGTGCCCGCGTTGAACTTCCATACTTCTTCAAGCGTGACATCGTCGTACGCAGCGACGGTCCCGTCGACGAGCGCGATGAACACCAGTCCGCCGGCCGTCGTCAGCGCCCCGGCGTAATTCGGATAGCGCAAATGCACGCTCTTCGTGACCTCGCCCGTTACCGGGTCCATGGCGGTAAGGTTGCTTTCGTAGCGGTCCGGCGTCTTGAACGTGCCGCCGTTCCAATTCTTGTTCTTGCTGTGTGCGGTCGTATCGATCGATATGTCCTCGCAGTTCGACAGCGCCGGAATGTAGAGGAGCTTGGTCCGCGGACTGTAGGACGACGGCCAGAAATTGTTGCCCCCGGCGTGGCCGGGACAGGCCTTCTTCGTCGGTTCGTTGGGCGAGTGGTTGGCAAGCCCGGAATAGACCTGGATGTCCTTGCTGGGATCGTAGTCGAGCGGCTTGCCGGTCTTCTGATCGATCCCGCGCGTCCAGTTCACCTCCATGTAGGGCTTCGCGCCGACGATCTGACCGTTGTGGCGGTCCATGGTGTAGAGGAAGCCATTGCGCGCCGAGTGGGTGATGAGCTTGCGCGCCTGACCCGCCACGTCCCTGTCGATCAGAATGTGCGTGCCGACCTCGTCGTAATCCCACATGTCGCCGGGGGTGTACTGGAAGTACCAGTTCATCTTGCCGGTGTCGGGATCGTAGGAGATCGCGCTGTTGGTGTAGAGATTGTCGCCCGGCCGGTAGGTCGGGTCATACATCGGCACAGGATTGCCGGTGCCCCAGATGGTCTGGTGGGTGTCCGGATCATAAGTCCCGGTGACCCAAATGGCGCCGCCGCCGGTCTGCCACGCGTTGTTCTTGTCCTTCCAGGTCTCGCTGCCCGGTTCGCCGGGAGCCGGAACCGTGTAGTGGCGCCACAGCCGCTTCCCGGTTGCGGCGTCGAGGCCAGCCATCCAGTCGCGCACGCCATTGTCGCCGCCCGCGGCACCGACGATGATCTTGTCGCGGATCGCGAGCGGCGCGGACGTCATGTTGACTTCGGGCGTGTCCGTGAACGCGCTTTCCCAAGCGACCTTGCCGGTGTCCTTGTCTGTCGCGATGATCCGCGGCGGTCCGCCGGCGGTGGTGATGACGAGATTGCCCCACAGCGCCGCGCCGCGGTTGCGGTCCTGCTTCTCCTGGCCGGGATCCATGCGCCAGACGACGCGGCCGACGTCGCCCGGCCGGCCGTCGATCTTGTAGAGCACGCCCGCCGAATCCGTGAGGTAGAGGAATCCATCCTCCGCGAGCGGCGTCGACATCGTGTATTCGTTCCCGGCGATGCCACCGAGCGCGACCGTGTAGGCGAGTTTCAAGTTCTTGACGTTGCTTTTGTCGATGCGCGCGAGCGGGGAGAAGCGCTGGCCGTCATAGGTGCGGTGGTTCATCAGCCAGTTCTGCGGCTCGCGATCGGCATGGAGAAGCCGGTCCGGCGTCACCTCGGCCGCGAAGGCCGGGGAAGCGAGAAGCGTGGTGGCGAAGAGGGCAGCCCGGAAAAAGCGATGGCGTGCAGTCATGCGGTCCTCCCCAAGTTTCAGATCGTAGCCCGCATGAAGCGCCGGCCTGCCGGCGCGCAATGCGGGGAAAGTCTCGCCCGGCGGCACGGCGGTTCCCGGATTGCGCTTCGCTCCATCCGGGCTACGAAATCATCTCACAGCCCGAACACGTAGAGCACGAGGGCGTTGCGCTGTTCCTTGAGTTCCGGCGTGTTGGCGAGGCGCCCGCGCGCCACCGGGCTCGGCCCCGACACGATCGCAACATACTGCTTGCCGTTGACCTCGAAGGTCATCGGCGGCGCGGAGAAGCCGGAGCCGACGTTGATCGTCCACAGCTGGTCGAGCGTGGTGTCGTCATAGGCCGCAACGGTGCCGTCAAGCAGCGCCAGGAACACAAGCCCGCCACCGGTCGCGAGGGTGCCCGAATAATTCGGATAGCGCAGGTGCACGCTCTTCTTGATCTCGCCGGTGAGCGGATCGACCGCGGTGAGATTGCTCTCCCAGCGATCCCCGGTCGTGCTCAAGCCGCCATTCCAGCCGCGCTGCGCATTGTGCTTCTCGCGGTCGATCGTGATGGTGACGCAGTTCGACAGCGCCGGGATGTAGAGGAGCTTCGTGTTCGGGCTGTAGGATGACGGCCAGTAGTTGTTGCCGCCGGCCTGCGATGGGCACACCTTCTTGAGCGGCTCGCCCGGCACGAGATTCCCGACGCCTGCGTAGGTCTGGATGTCTTTCGTCGGATCGTAGTCGAGCGGCTTTCCGGTCTTCTGGTCGATGCCCTTGGTCCAGTTCACCTCCACGTAGGGCTTCGCGAGCATCATGGCGCCGTTGGCGCGCTCCATGGTGTAGAGGAAGCCGTTGCGCGCCGAGTGCGTGATGAGCTTGCGCGCCTGTCCGCCGACCTGTCCGTCGATCAGGATGTGGGTGCCGACCTCGTCGTAATCCCACATGTCGCCGGGCGTGAACTGGAAGTACCAGTTCATGTTGCCGGTGTCGGGATTGTAGGAGATGACGCTGTTGGTGAAGAGGTTGTCGCCCGGCCGGTAGAACGGGTCGAACATAGGCACTGGATTGCCGGTGCCCCACAGGGTCTGGTTGGTGGCAGGATCGTACGTGCCGGTCACCCAGATGGCGCCGCCTCCCGTCTGCCACGCATTGGTGTTGCCTTTCCAGGTCTCCGAGCCCGGTTCGCCCGGTGCCGGAATCGTATATTTGAGCCACAGCCGCTTGCCGGTCTTGGCATCGAGGCCGGCCATCCAGTCGCGCACGCCCTGGTCGCCGTTGGCGGCGCCGATGATGATCTTGTCCTTGATGGCGAGCGGCGCTGCCGTGAAGGTCACGTCCGGCGTGTCGGAGAACGAACTCTCCCACACCACTGCACCGGTTTCCTTGTCGGTCGCGATGATCCGCGGCGAGTTGCCGAAACCGCCGGCGCCGGTGACGACGAGGTTGCCGGTGAGCGCGGCACCGCGGCTGCGCATCTGGCGATCCTGCTTGGGGTCCATGCGCCACAGGATGCGCCCGACATCGCCGGAGCGCACGTCGATCTTGTAGAGCACGTTCCAGGAATCCGTGACATAGAGGAAACCGTCCTCGACAAGCGGCGTCGCATTGGTGAATTCGTTGCCAGCGCCGCCGCCAAGCGGCACCGCATAGGCGACTTTGAGATTCCTGACATTGTTGCGGTTGATGCGGGCGAGCGGCGAATAGCGCTGGCCGTCATAGGTGCGGTGGTTCATCAGCCAGTTCTGCGGCTCCTTGTCGGCATTGATGAGCCGCTCCGGTGTCACGTCGGCCGCAAGCGCCGGCGGCGCGATCATGCCGGCGGCGAGGCCGGTTCCAACGATGAGTGTTGCGCGCACCACGACATTGCTGAGTGCCATGACATCCTCCCGCTCGTCTCGCCGCTTAGCCGCGGCTGTTGACGGCGAGACTACATCACAACCGACGGTATCGGCAAAGCTGGGCGCTGTCTTGGCAGCTATCTCGATGGGGGATGCGACCGAGCGGCCGCCAGCGGCTCAGCGCCCTGTGAAGGCGCCGCGAATCGCGTCCATGCGGCCGCGTGTCGAATTGCCGACCGGCATTTCGACCCGACACGTGCTGGAGCCGTTCTCGCGGAACCCGCCCGTGACGTTGTCGAATGCAAGATAGCGACAGCGCCGCGAGCCCTCGGAGATCGCTATCGTTCCGACGTGCCGGAGTTCCTGCTGCGCCCCATCGATGTCTGCCTGACGTGCATCCTCGATCGCAGCCAGCGAAAGCCGCTCGCTGATGATAATGACGATTGCCGCGGCGAGTGACACGAAACAGACGGTCAGCACGGCGATGGCGACTTTGTTGCGGTGGCGCGAAAAGCGCATGTGCGTGCCCGTAATGAATTGAGCCGCTACGCTATCCGACGAGAATTAAGCTCAGCAGACGCAAATCGCTTCAATTCGCTGCAAATTGCCGTCTCGGCGATCAGGGCATGTTCAGGGGAGGACCGATCGAAAACGCTGTTTGCGGCGGGAAATGATTTTCGCCATACTGGCGGGGACGCTGGCGGGAGGGCATTTCCGGGCCGGCACAGGAGCGGGGAAGTTTAGCCGACCAGGGCCGCAAGGCTCGGCGGGCCCCCGGGTTTGCAGGGAGCACGCCATGAAGGCACTGGTACTTTACGTTGTGTTCGTCGTCATCGGAGCGGCCATCGCCGTCGGAATCGGTCTTTACATCGAAAAACAATTTTCGACGGCCGCGAGCCTCATCGTCTTCCTGGCGCTGTTCTTCGCCAATTTCGGCGCCTCCTGGATCGCCGTCATTTTCGTGATGGACGGCAATCTCAAGGATGCACAGGGGCGGGCGGAGCAGCTCCAGATCGAGCGCGCGGGCAAGCGCTCGTAACTCAAACCGCACCGGACATCGCGAACGTCGAGCGCCCTGACGTGGGCGCTCGGCGACTGCAATTACTTCGGGGGCTCGGGCGGGGGCGGCCCGGCGTCGACCCAGCTCTTGTAATCCGCGTCCGAAACGCTGCCGATCTTCTTCACGAAGGCGGCGATCTGCCAGATTTCCATCTCGCTCGACGTGCTGCCGACGAAGGACGGCATGCCCGTCATGTTGATGCCGTTGCGCACCACCCAAAAGATCTGCTGGGGCGGTAGGCCCCCTGCGATGTCCTTGAGGTCTGGTGGATCGGGATGCAGGCCTTCCGAAAACTTGGCCCAGGGAACGCCGGGCGCACCGTGACAGTTCGCGCAGCCACGCGCCGCGAAGGCACGCGCGCCCGCCTGCACGTTCGCCGGGTCATCGAACCCCGACGGCGGGGCTTCGGTCGCATGGCGTTTGATTGAAGCTTCGCGAACGTGTTCCAGCGCCCAGGTGACGGCGCCTAAGTCCTGTTCCGTCGCAGCGATGTTATAGAAACCGCCGAAGAAAAACACTGCGGCTGCGATCCCGACAACGATGGCAAGCGCACCGATGAAGCCCAAGAATTTCATGGCGATCCTCTGGTGTTTCGGAGCGGTCGCGGTCGAACCGAAAGCCGCTGGTGTCGAACTGCACTGCCGCACCGCGACAGCCTGTAACGTGCACGAGGAATGAGAATCATAGCAAAGAACCTCGCGCTCGGGGAGGCACGGCGCGCCGATATCCCGGAGGCCGCCTGCGTTGCGGCCTTTGCGCTAGAGGGTGTGCAAACGCTTGCCCTCGCGGATCGCCGCCCAGATCCGCTCAGGCGTCGCCGGCATATCGACGTGTCGAATGCGGTAGGCGCGGTAGAGCGCATCGAGGATGGCGTTCATGACCGCCGGACACGATCCGATTGCGCCGGCTTCGCCAGCGCCCTTCACCCCCAGCGGATTGGTAGCGCACCTCACGTTGCGGGTTTCGAACGTGAAGGCGGGAACGTCGGCTGCCCGCGGCAGCGCGTAATCCATCAGCGAAGCGGTCACCAGCTGGCCGGAGTCCGGATCGTAAACGGTGTTCTCCATCATTGCCTGGCCGATCCCTTGGACGGCGCCGCCGTGAATCTGTCCGGCGAGCAACAGCGGATTGAGCGTTACGCCGAAATCGTCGACGACAACGTACTTCACGATGTCCGTATGGCCGGTATCGGGATCGATCTCGACTTCGGCAATGTGAGTGCCATTCGGATAGGTCGGCTGCGGCGGGCCGACGGCATCGGTGATCGACAGGAGGTCAGGCTTCGCGTGCGACGAGGCAGCCACCGTCGCGAACGATACCACGCGGTCGGTGCCGACGATCCGCACAGTGCCGTCGGCAATTTCGAGATCGGCCGGCGCAGCCTCCAATTCGTCCGCGGCGAGTGCCTTGAGGTTGTCGGCAAGCTTTCGCGACGCGCTCGCCACCGAAGCGCCGCCGCAGGTGATGGAGCTTGACCCGCCGGTTCCGGTTCCGGTCGCGATCAAGTCGGTGTCGCCTTGGATCACCGTGACTCGCTCGGGTGGGAGATCGAGATGTTCGGCAACGAGCTGCGCATAGGCGGTCTTGTGACCCTGCCCGGTCGATTGCGAGCCCGCCAGCACCGTAACGTTGCCGTCGCGGCCGAGCTTGACGGTCGCGGCGTCAGGGCCGTTGCCGCCGCACGCCTCGATGTAGGTCGCGATCCCGATGCCGCGCAGCTTGTGCTCCTTCTTGGCGTGCGCCGCGCGGCGGTTAAATTCCTTCCACGCGATGAGATCCTGAGCCCGCGTCATGTGAGCGGCGAAGTCGCCGGAATCGTAGACTTTGCCGGTTGGGGTCTGGTACGGCATCGCCTTGGGCTTGATGAAATTCTGCCGCCGCAGCGCCTCCGGCGACATGCCGAGATCGCGCGCCGCAGCATCCACCAGCCGCTCGGTCAGGTAAGCCGCTTCGGGACGCCCGGCGCCGCGATAGGCATCGACCGGCACGGTATGGGTGAAGGTCGCCGTGATGCGAATGAAACAGGCGGGAATGTCGTAGACCCCGGGCAGCATCACCGCGCCGACATAAGGGATGTAAGGGGCGAACGCCGAAAGATACGCGCCCATGTCGCAGGTCAAATCGATCGACAGCGCGGTGAATCGGTTGTCGGCATCGAGCGCAAGACGGCCGGTTGTGTAATTGTCACGCCCCTGGGTGTCGGCGAGGAAATGTTCGGTGCGGTCGGCAACCCACTTCACCGGCCGCTTCAGGCGCTTGGCGGCAACGGCCACAAGCGCGTATTCGCGATAGGGAAAGAGCTTGGTGCCGAACCCGCCGCCGACATCGGGGGTAACGACCCGCAATTTTTCCGGCGGAATTTTCAGCACCGCCTGACTGAGGACGTCTCGCAGCAGATGCGAGCCCTGGCTACCGAGCGTCAGGGTGATGCGGTCGCTAGCCGCGTCGTACTCGGCGATCGCGGCGCGGGTATCAAGAAAATTGGTGACGAGACGCTGGTTGACCACGTCGAGCGACACCGTCTTTGCCGCCGATGCAAAGGCGCGCGCAGTCGCCTTCTCGTCGCCGATCGTCTGCGTGAACGCGATGTTGTTCTTGTGCCCCGGCCATACCAGCGGCGCGCCCGGCTTGAGCGCGGCCACTGCCGACACGACATGCGGCTGCGGCTGCCAATCGATCGCGATCGCTTCGCCCGCGTCGCGCGCCTGCTCGGCGGTATCGGCCACGATGAAAGCAACGGCGTCGCCAACGTGGCGAACCTCTTCGCCGGCGAGGATCGGATAGGGCGGCGCGTCCACGGAGAGGCCGGGCGGGACCGCGACACAGGGCAGGTCGCCGAGGTCGCTGACGTCGCTTGCCGTCAGGACGAGATGGACGCCGGGCATCGCCCGCGCGCGCTCCACCTCGGCGATCCGGAAGCGCGCATGGGCATGAGGAGAGCGCACGACCACCGCCGTGAGCGCGCCCTCCGGCGCAATGTCCGCCACATAGCGCCCGTGGCCGCGAATGAGCGCATCGTCCTCCTTGCGCAGGACGCTTTGCGAAATGCCGAACCTGGTCGGAACCAACGTGCTCTCCGATCGCGAACGCGCCGCCAACCGAACAGGTCACAAGCCGGTGACGAACCGCGCCATGATGATGATGGTCAGAACCTGCATCACACCTTGCATCGCGACCGCGATGAAAAAGTGACGCATGGTGCGGCTGATCCACGGAATATCGGGATTGGGGCGGCGCAACTCAATGCAGACGCGCAGGTTCGTCGGCAGCAGATAGCCAGTACCCTGGATCGTCATCAGGACCACAAGCGTGAGCGCCGCAACGACCCAGCCGAATTGCGGCCAGGGCAAATCGAGAAAGCCGAGATCCTTTGCAAGGTACCAGCCGGTCGTGCCGGTGATGATCGCCAGCGTCGGCATCAGGAACAGGGTCTTTGGCACCAGCCGGGTGATGACCTCCCGGCGCGCCGCGGGATCGACGCGGCGCAGGACCGGACCCATGATGAAACCCATGAACAGGTCGGTGCCGGTCCACATCACGCCGCAAATGACGTGGACGAAGTTGAGGAACCAGCGCTCCCCGCTCATGATCGCCACAGTCATCACGGCGAGCGCAATCACCGCATAACCGAGATAGTGCCAGCGAATGAGTTGGCCGGGGCCGCTGTCAGCGATTGCGGTCATCGGTGATCCGATCGAAGTTGCGCATCCGCATTTCTATGTACGCTGTGATAGACGCGGATCGGCGTTAGCTCAAGGATGCGATTAGTAACAGCGGCGCCTGTGATGGCTGACACACCCGCTTTCGTGGCTGGTTCGACCAATGATCGGCGAAGGGCAATTCTGCTTCTTCCTTGAAGTCAAAGGACCACAATCATGACCACGACCACGAAAGTACGGCTTGCCCTCGCGCTTGCGACAGCAGCTGTTTGCGCCTCCACCATGATCGCCGGCAACGCATCGGCGAAACCCGGGATGTTTCGGCCGACCCACGGGTTACATTCGCCGACGCAGCCGCCGCGGGTGATCTCGTGCGGTATCGGTCGCGGCTGCACCTTGACCCCGTCCAATCCGACGTTCGGCGGCGGGCGTTTCCCGGGCCATGGACCGGTGGTCTTCCCCGGCCGCAATCCCTCGCAATGGGGCCACTGGGGCAATCGCTCGGAGTGGAAGCACTACAGCTGGCGGTTTCCGCGGTTCTATGCCGGCGAGTATCTCGTCGAGGATTGCCTCGCCCCCTATCAGCTTCGGTTCGTGCGAACGGGCTTCGGGTTGAAGCGCGTCCTTCGCAAGGTCTGTGAGGTGATCTGACCGGTTATCCGATATGACTTCGCGACAATGAGGCCGCCCTAACGGGGCGGCCTCGCAGTCTCAGATGCCGCGATTCCAATAGTCGTAGTAACGCTCGATGTTGCCGGCGAGAAACGCGCCGTAGCCGCTGAAGCTTTCGTATTTCGGAAGCTTGATATCCCTGATGGCGTCGCCATAGCTCTTGCGTTCGTCAACCGCCTGCTTCACTGCGGCGGAGAGTGTTTGCAGATATTCCAAATGCTCGCGCGCATCGGCCTTGGTGCCGATTTGCCGGCCGGCCGGCCCCGGGTGACCGGGAATCAGACGCTCCCAATCCATCGCCAGGATCTTCTGAATCGAGGTCTCGAGATCAGGCAGGTATTCGTCCGCCATGACGCGAAATTCGATGCTGTGGATCGGCAGGAAATCGACCACGAAGACGATCTTTTCCTTTGGCAGCCGCATGATGAGCGAATTGTCGGAGTGGTTCTTCCCGACGTAATGCAGTTCGAGCGTGGTGCCGCCGAGCGTGATGGTCTTGAGCGCCCCATCCACGGTCTGGTCCGGAATGACGATGTCCGGATTCTTGCGCACTTGCAGGATCGCCTTGGCATTCTTGTGGGCGATGAAGGTCGCGCCCAGGTCCTTGAACGGCTTGCCGCCGGCGATGTGATCGTAATGGCTATGGCTGTAGATCACATACTTGATCGGCGCCTGGGTGACCTTGCGGATTTCCGAGATGTAGGTCGTCACCGCCTCGGGCCGGTGCTCGCCGATCGGATCGGTGGCGATCACGCCCTGCGACGTGACGATGAACATCGACTGGTGGCCCTGGTAGCGGAAGATGTAGACGCCTTCAGTGCCTTCGACCTTGGTGGTCGAGAACGGCGGCGGCGGGGTCTGGGCGCGTGCCGGCGCGACAACGATCGCGAGAATGCCGACGAGGAGAACTGTCGCGATACGCATCGTGTCCTTCTTACTCGCCCCACGTTGGAAAATTCGGTGAATCTAGCCCGGATGAGCGCAGCGACATCCGGGTCCGGTCACCTCGCTATCCCGGATGTCGCTGCGCTCATCCGGGCTACAGTATGCAGAAGTCGCCGGGATAAACCCCGGCGACTTCGTTGTCAGCGCATCAAGCGCGAACGCGCGGCATCAGATGCCGCGGTTCCAGTAGTCGCAGTAGCGCTCGATGTTGCCGGCGAGGTTTTGCTGATAGCCGGCGAGGTTCTCGTATTTCGGCAGCTTGATCTCGGCGAGCGCGCCGGCGTAGCACTTGCCCTCGTCAGTCGCCTTTTTCACGGCCGCTGAAAGATCGAGCATGTAGTCAAGGTCGACCTTGACGTCGTCCTTGGTGCCGGTCTGTCGCCCGCCGGCGCCCGGATGACCCGGGATCAGGCGATTCCAGTCCATGGCGAGGATTTTCTTCATCGTGTCTTCCTGCTCCGGCAGATAGGTGTCCGCCATGATGCGGAACTGGGTGCCCGACAGCGGCAGGAAGTCGACGACGAAAATGATCTTCTCCTTGGGCAGCCGCATGACCAGCGAATTGTCGCCGTGGTTCTTGCCAAGGTAGAGCAGTTCGAGGGTGGTGCCGCCGAGTTCGATCTTGCCGCCAGCATCGTCGACCACGAAATCCGGCACGACGACGTCGGGATTCTTGCGCGCCTCGAGCAGGGTTTTCGTTCGCCAGTGGGAGACGAAGGTCGCGCCGAGGTCCTTGAACGGCTTGCCGCCGGCAATGTGGTCGAAGTGGCCGTGGCTGTACACGACATACTTGATCGGCGCCTGGGTGATCTTGCGGATTTCCGCAATGTAGGCCGCCGCCGCCGGCCGCCGCTCGCCAATCGGATCGGTGGCGATGACGCCGTCGGGCGTCACGACGAACATGGCCTGATGGCCCTGATACCGGAAGATGTAGACGCCGTCGGTGCCGTCGACCTTGGTGGTCGAGAACAGCGGTGGCGGGGTTTGAGCGTGCGCCGGCAGGGCCGCCGCCATGAGGCCGCACGCGAGCAATGCGGTAGCAAGACGCGTCATGAGTTTCTCCCCGAGTTTGTACGTTGGCCCGTGCGCACTGGCGCAGGAGCAGCTTGGGCGGGATGACATACGGCGACCGGACGCGGCCGGCGGATCCGCACTCACCTCCCCGCCGAAGCTTTAGCATGACCCCGATCGGGGCGTCATCGGCCAAAGCGCGCGCGCCAGAGGCGGGGCAGCCCACAGCCCGCTGACCCGCAATGAGCCGTGAAGAAGCCGGCCCGGCCGAAAAAGACCGCTTCGGGATGACGCACTAATTGCTAAGCGAAATCGGCATTACGATGTATAATGTGATGTGGCTTCGGATTGGCCCGCGGGGGAAGCCGCAGACGAGGAGACCATGTCCGCTTTATTTGTCAGGATCGCGCTTACGGCCCTAGCCTTTGGTGTGCAGGGTGCGATCGCACATGCTGATAGTCCGCCCACTCTCAATGTCGGCCCGAGCTGCGATGCCGCCGCTCGCGGCGCCATTGTTCTTGGGCGCGACAAGGCCGCTTGCATGGGCGACGAGAATACCGCCCTCGACACACTCAAGAAGAGCTGGTCGCAATTCAGCGCGGCCGACAAAACGCAGTGCGTCGGCAACGTGCGCACCGGCGGTGCGCCGAGCTATGTCGAGCTGTTGTCTTGTCTGGAGATCATGCGGGACGCCAAGAAGATCCGCGAGACCGACCCGGGTGACGCCGGCCTGCCGGGAGGCCGACCGATAACCGGCCGCCGACGCTGAATTAAAAAAGGCCGCGCCCGAAAAACGGGACTGCGGTGGGGCAAGGGAGGAGTAGTTGGCCGTTTCGGAAACGGACGGGCGTTTTGCGGTCACCGCGCGCACCGCCAGCAAATTATTCCTGGATGGCGCCGTGGTGGCCTTTCGCCAGCTCACGCTTGACGTGCGTCATCAGGAAATCCTGTGCATCGTCGGCCCGAGCGGCTGCGGCAAGACCACATTCCTGCGCTGCATTGCCGGCCTCATCGATCTGAGCGAAGGCGAGCTTGCGGTCGGCGGGCGCAAGGTTGCCGGCCCGCCGCAAGGGGTTGCCACGGTATTTCAGCATTTCGGGCTGTTGCCTTGGAAGACGGTCTACCAGAACGCTGCGTTCGGGCTGGCGATGGCCGGCGCCAAGTCTGCAGAGATCGCTGCGCGTGTGCGGCACTACCTCGATCTCGTCGGCCTGACCGGGTTCGAGCGCCACTATCCCTATCAGCTTTCGGGCGGCATGCAGCAGCGCGTCGGCCTCGTGCGCGCGCTCGCCGTAAACCCGTCGATCCTGCTGATGGACGAACCGTTCGCCGCGCTCGACGCGCAAACCCGCGAAATCCTGCAAGAGGAACTGCTGCAGCTCATGGAGCGGCCGGACGAACGCAAGACCATGGTGTTCATCACCCATTCCATCGACGAGGCAATTGTGCTGGGCGACCGCATCGCCGTGATGACGGCGCGGCCGGGCCGCATCAAGGAAGTGCTCGACATCCCGTTCGGCCGCAACCGCGACGTGGAGGCGGTCCGCGCCGATCCGCGGTTCGCCGATTTGCGCGCCCATATCTGGCGGCAGCTGCATACGGCGCGGCCGGTCCGCGAGCGCGCAGAGGTGGCCTGATGACCGTGCAGGCTCACGATCAGGCGGCGGTGCTCGACGGCGTCGAGGGCGATCGCAGCCGCGCCCAGAAGGTCGCGGCCGCGCGCCGCCGCCGCCGGCAGTTTCAAGAGATCGCCATCCGGCTTGCCTCGCTCGTGACCGTGCTTGCCGTTTGGCAGATTTACGGCGCGCGGATCGACCCGGTCCTGTTCACGACGCCGAGCGCGGTCGCATCCGCGGCGGTCACCATGATCGCAAGCGGGGAATTGTGGACCTATCTCGCGCCGAGCCTCGTGGTGCTGGCGCTGGGCCTCGCCGCCGCCACGGTGATCGGCATCGCGACGGGCCTGCTGTTGGCGCGGTTCTGGATGCTCGATGTCGCCCTCGGCATCTACATCACGTTCCTCTACTCGATCCCGAGCGTCGCGCTCGTGCCGCTGATCGTGCTGTGGGCCGGATACGAGACGACCGCGAAGGTGATCATTCTGTTCCTGTTCGCGTTCTTCCCGATGGCAATCAACACCTATCAAGGCGTGAAGAACGTCGATCCGCGTCTCGTCGAGGTCGGGCGCTCGTTTCGCTGCAGCGAACGGCAACTGTGGTTCAACATCGTGTTGCCGGGCGCGTTGCCGTTCATCGTCACCGGCCTGCGGCTTGCAGTCGGGCGCGGCTTGATCGGCATGGTGCTCGCCGACCTTTATACGGCGATCTCGGGCATCGGCTATCTGATCGTGCGCACCGCCTCGACCTACCAGGTCGACAAGATGTTCGTGCCCATCGTGACGCTCGGCATTCTCGGCGTGACGCTGACGGCGCTGCTGCGGGTCCTGGAGATCAAAGTCGCGCCATGGACCGCGGCAGGCCAGGGTGACTAGAGGAGAAGTAGGGTGCGCAAAGCAACGCGTGCGCACCAATTGATATTCCAACGGTGCGCACGCTTCGCTTTGCGTACCCTACCGGACCGAGCCAGCGGTTTCCGGCCGTAAGATTAGGTGTGGTGAGGAAGCCATGTTCGATATCCCACGCGCCACGCGATCCGCCATTGTTGCCTTGACCTGCTGCGTCGTCACCGATGCTGCGCTCGCCCAGGCCACCTGCAAAGGCGCGCCGCGCAAGATCACGGTCGGGGTCTCGGTGTCGCCGCCGAACGTGGTGCACACCTCGGCTTATGTCGCGAAGGAGCTCGGCATCTTCGCTCGCCATTGTCTCGACGTGACGATCGTCCAGTTCGACGGCGGCTCCTCGCCGGCGGCAACGGTCGCGCTCAGCCAGGGCAACACCTTTGCGACTGTGAGCGATGTGCAAGTCGGTCGGGGCATGAAGGTCAAGCAGATCTGGGGGCTCGCCCCCCGGGCGCCGCAGGCCTACGTCGTCGGTTCGGGCATCACAGGCTTTGCCGATCTCAAGGGCAAGCGGCTGTCCGCGGCGGGTGGCGGCGTCGGCAGCTTCAATTGGCGCATCGGGCGCGAGGCGCTCGCCAAGGCCGGGCTCAAGGTCGACGACGCGCAGTTCATCGCCCAGGGTACCGCCGGCCGTCTCGCCGGCCTGGTGGCGGGGCAGATCGATGCCGTCGCGCTGCATCCGGAAGATGCGTTCATCGCGATGAAGCAGAAGCCGGGACTGACCATCCTCACCCAGGTCGCCGACCTGATGCCGCATTACAGCTTCAACAGTTACGGGGTCTCGCTCGACACCATCGCCAAGGACCGCGGCATGGTGGTGGATTTCGTTGCCGCCATGGTGGAGGCGAACCGCACCATCTACACCGACAAGGATAGTGTCATCCCCATCATGGTGAGCGCGACCCAGAAACCGCAAGACGCGGTCGAATACGCTTGGGAAGCCCTCACCAAGAACTGCATCTGGTCGGTCAATGACGGCTTCGATCCCGACCGCACCCAGTGGACCATCGACCACGACGCCGCGGCCGGCGATATCGATCCGGCGAAGAAACCCACGGTCGAACAGGTCTTCGACGACACCATCAGTGCCGACGGCGTCGTCGCGGCGGGCGGCCGCCTGACGATCGAGAATTGCAAGCTGTGACGCAGCGGCTACCTCCGCCACGCGGGGATCGCATGCCACCAAAAGAGGACCAGGTTTGATGAAAGTGTCTGCTCCGCCCGGTGCCGTATCGTGGGAAGAAGTCCGCGGCCGGCTCGATCAGAACGAGCCGTTCTCCAACATGTTCGATACGCCGCTCTACCGCGACGCCGTGTGGGAGCAATTCTCCAAAGCGGAATACGCGCGGCGTTACGCCGCCCTGCGCGACAAGATGCGCGAGCATAAGCTCGACGTCGTCATCGTGCCCGGCGGCCCGAGCCACTGGAGTTTTGGCGGCGGCATGACCTGGCTGACGGGCCACTGGGAATGGCACGCGATCTCATCTTATGTGGTGGTGCCGCTTGAGGCTGAGCCGACTTTGATCTTTTCCATGGGCGGCACGCATGCGGAGGCGGTGCGGCGGCAGGTCGAGCCGGCGCTGTCCGACGTGCGCCAGAGCCGCGGCGGCCGCTATGCCGAGGTGATGGTCGAGCGGATCAATGAACTCGGACTGAAGCGGCCGCGGATCGGCCTGGTCGAGATCGATCCGCGTCACAAAGACTACATGCCGGTCAACCAGTACAACGATTTGCGCGCAGGCCTGCCGGATGCGGAGATCGTGTTCACGCGCAGCTTCATTCACGAGCTTGTCGTCATCAAGAGCGAGGCCGAGCTCGAGTGCGTTCGCCGGGCCGGCGCGCTGTGCGCTCGCGCCATGGAAGCGATGGTTACCGCCGCAAAACCGGGCGCCACCGAGTCAGACCTGCGGGGTGCCGCGGGCGCGGCGATCATGCAAGGCGGCGGCGACGTCGATTTCCTGATCATCGGTTCGACGTCGATGGCAAACCCGTCGATATTCTTTGGCAATCCACGGCCGTCCGAACGCAAGCTCAAGCGCGGCGACATCATCATCATGGAGCTGGCCGCAGGTTATCGCGGCTACACCGCCCAGATCGGCTCGCCGATCTGCCTTGGCGAGCCGACCGACATGGTGAAGCGGTTCTGGCATGAGATCACGCTGCCCGGCTATCGAAACATCGTCGCCGAGATCAAGCCGGGCAATCCCATCGACAACGTCCGCATCGCGGCGCAGTTCTTCCGCAACAACGGCGTGCAGTCGCGGCCGACCCAGATCCACGGCATCGACATCGTGACCGCTACGCCGCATGTCTTCGCGGAACGCACCGAGGCGCGCGAGAGCGACAAGGTGTTCAAGCCCGGCATGGTGACCATGGCGGAGCCGAACCCCATCACCGCCGACGGATTGTTCGGCATTTTCCTCGGCCACACCTTCATCGTGACCAAGGACGGCCACGAGGTGGTCGATGATTTCCCGCTGGAAATCGCAGTGGCGTGACGAACCCGTAGTCCGGATGAAGCAAAGCGAAATCCGGGCAAGTCGCAGAAAATTTGCGGGGCCATTCCCGAATTTCGCGAACGCAGCGCGTTCGCTTTATCCGGGCTGCAAGCGAAAAAAAGGAGAATGCCCATGACCAGACTAACCGCCACGATCGGCGCCGCGGCGCTGCTCTCCACGCTCGCTGCTCCGGCCTTTGCTCAGACCTGCAGCGGGCCTCTGCGCAAGATCAATATCGGCGTGGCGGTCGCGCCGCCGAACGTTGTGCACACGGCACCCTATGTCGCGAAGGCGCTCGGCTTTTTTGCCAAGCGCTGCATCGACGCCAACATCATCCAGTTCGACGGCGGCCTTGCCGGCACATCGGTGACCGCCGTGGGGCAGGGCACTGCGATCTCGACGCTGCCGGATACGGCGATTGCCCAAGGTCTGAAGGCGCGGCAGATCTGGGGGCTCGCGCCGCGTCCGCCCCAGGCCTACGTGGTGAGCGCCGACGTCAAGACGCCGGCTGATCTCAAGGGGCGTCGGCTGTCGGCGGCAGGCGGCGTCGGCGGCTTCAATTGGGTGGTCGGCCGCGAAGTGTTGCGGCTCGCGGGCCTGACGCCCGACGACGTGCAGTTCATCTCCCAGGGCACTGCCGGGCGACTGCCCGGATTCGTCGCCGGCCAGATCGACGCCGTTGCGCTTCACCCCGAAGACCTGCACATCGTGACCGGGCGCAAACCCGGCGCCCACGTGCTCATCACCGTGGCCGATCTCTGGCCGAAATACAGCTTCAACGCCTACGGTGCGTCGGAGGCGATGATCGCCAAGGACCATGATCTCCTGCGCGATACCATCGCAGCGATGATCGAGGCGAACCGCGCCATCTATCGCGACAAGGACAAGGTCATCCCCGCGATCGTCGAGGCGACGCAGAAGCCGCGCGAGGCCGTGGAGTTTGCGATCGGCGCGTTGACCAAGGGCTGCATCCTGTCGGTCAACACCGGCTTCGTGCGCGAGCGCACCGAATGGACGCTCCAGCACGATATCGACATCGGCGATATTCCGCCCGAGAAGAAGCTCACCTTCGACCAGATCGCCGATCATCAGCTCGCCGAAGAAGCGGTCGCCTCGCTCGGCGGCGCCGTCGAGATCGACGGCTGCAAGGATTGAAGACGCCTCGGGGACGCGTGGGCACGCGCGCCTTCGCCGCGCTTTGCCCACCCTACGGGTTGCTTACACCCGCGCGGCGCACCATTCGGCGACGAGGGCTTTGCGGTCGAGCTTGCCGCGCTCGCTCTTGGGCAGCGTTTCGCGCACCACGATGCGCTTCGGGGCCTTGAAGGCCGGCAGTTGCGCGGCACAGTGGCGGGCGAGATCATCGGCGGCTAAGACCGCGCCGGGGTGCAGCACCACGAAGCTCACCACTTCCTCGCCCCAGACCGGATCCGGCACCCCGACAGTCGCCGCCTCCGCGACCTCGGCATGCTGCATCAGCACCCCATCGATTTCGACCGGGGAAATGTTGACGCCGCCGCGGATGATCAGCTCCTTGGCTCGCCCGGTGAGGTAAAGAAAGCCTTCCTCATCGACATAACCGATGTCGCCGGTGCGGATGCGGCCGCGGCTCGCGACCTGCGCGGTGCCGTCGTCGCCGAGATAACGGTAAGCGGTATCGTCAAAGCCGCCGAGTTCGACCTCGCCGGGTTCGCCAGCCGGTAGTGCACGGCCACCCGCGTCGACGATGGCGAGGCGGTGATAGGCAAGCGGTCGTCCGACACTGCCGAAGCGCCGTTCGCGGCCAGGGTTGACGGCAATCCACGCCGTCTCGCTCGAGCCGTAACTCTGCGCCACGGGCACGCCGAAGCGCATCTCGAAGCGGCGCCATTCCTCGGTCGTCAGCGGCGCGGAACTCGAGGTCATGAACCGCAACGAGGCAACATCGGCGGGAGCCACCACGGCGGCGCTCGCGAGCAGCATGTTGATCGTGGTCGGATTGCCGGCCGCGATCGTGACTGCATGGGTGCGCACATCGTCGAAGAAGCGCGAGGCGGAAAATTTCGTCGCCATCACCAGCGTGGCACCGCGGCTGAGCGGCGCCAGCACGCCCAGAAGCTGGGCCGACGCCCAGTTGAACGAACGAAAATCGTACACGCGATCGGAGGCCGTGATGCCGAAGCCTTCGGCCACGGGTTCGATATTACCGATCTGTTCGCGATAGCTCAGCACAACGCCTTTCGGCCGATCGGTGGTGCCGGAGGTGAAAAGGATCACGCCGTCATCGAGCGCGGCGGTGCTGTCGAGATGAACGTCGCTCGGTCGACGGCGATTAATCTCCGCGAACAGTGTGCCGCTTTCGGCATCATCCCAGCGGCCTAGCGGTACACCCTGCGACGCCGCGGTGATCGCATCGGACGGGATGTCGTCGCCCACAATAGCCAGGCGGGGGTTGAGCTGAGCTAAAATTCCGCCGAGGTGGCGGCGGTTCATCTCCACGTGCACGGTGCAGATCGTCGCGCCATAGGCCATCACGCCGAGATAGCAGACGACGTGCTCGATCGCGTTGCCGGCAAGGAGCGCGACGCGGTCGTTGGTCGCGATGCCACGCTCGTCCAGCAACGTTGCCATGCGACGGGTGAGGTCGTAGAGGGCGCCGTAGCTCAGCGTCCGGCCATCCTCGACCGAAACAATGTAGGGCTTGTCGGGATCATGGTGCGCCGCGCGCTCAATCCATTCCCGAATCAATCCCGGACCCGCCTCCCGCAAATCGCTTCCCGCCATCTCGTTGTTCCGTCGCCGGCGATCATAGCAGCATCGCGTACAACGGCGGAATTCTTCCCAATCTCGTCGATCTCGTGGTGACGCTGTATACTACCTGGAGCCCGACGGCATCGGGGCGATGCGCAAAGGGCACGGGAGGTCGAGATGACTGGGGTTTCCTTTGCTCGTTTGTCGGCATGTCTTGTGGGGGCAGCCGCCCTTTGCATCAACGCAAACGCAGCCCTCGCGCAGGCGCAGCCGCCCGCCGACCATCCTGCCGTCACCGTCAAAGGCAAGACCTATACGCCGCGGTCGATCTTGGCCCGCAACATGGGCTCGGAGGCCGAGCGGGTCGCGCAGTTTCCGCCCCATAAGGTCATCGGCAACATCTATTACGTTGGCACGACGACGCTCAGCTCCTTCCTGATCGTAACGCCGGAAGGTAATTTCCTGATCGACTCCACCTATGAACGCACCGTTCCGGTAATCGCGAAGTCGGTCGACGACCTCGGGTTCAAGTTCTCAAACGTCAAGATTTTGCTCGGCAACCACGCCCACGGCGACCATCAGGAAGGCGATGCCCTCGTCAAGCAGATGACCGGCGCGCAGGTGATGGCCATGGCCGAGGACGTGCCGCTGCTGCAGGCCATGAAGCCGGGCGGCAAAGAGCACCCGATCGACAAGGTGCTGCACGACGGCGATACCGTGACGCTCGGCGGCGTGACGCTTGTCGCGCATCGCACCGGGGGCCACACGCCCGGCTGCACGACCTGGACGACGACCGCGCAGGAAGGCGGCAAGACCTACAATGTGATGTTCGGGTGCAGCCTGCGTGCGCCGGCGACCATTACACCGGAGGTCATGAGCGACCTCAACCGCTCGTTCAAGATCGTGCGCTCGCTTCCCTGCGATGTGCAGCTCGGCGACCACGGTGCTCAGTACGAGATGCACGAGAAATACGCGAAGCTCAAAGAAGGCGGCCCCAACCCCTTTATCGATCCCGCGACCTGCACGACCGAGGCCGACGTCCAGGAAGCCATGATGCACGCGATACTTGCCGAGCAGCAGCAAGCTGCACGGCCGTAGCGAGTTTGCGACACATGCAGCCAGGTCGCAGCAAACTGCGGCTGGCAGTATTTCGGGAGGCTGCCATGAGCGAGGACCCCGACCGCACGCGGCGGTGGCTCATCAATGCGAGTGGCGCGGCGTTGATCTCGAACGCGTTCGTGCCCGCGCCGTCTTTGGCGCAGGCCGCTCCGGCGAGCCGACCCGAGGAGACCGCCATGGACGATGTGCCCATCTCTCCTATCACCACGGCCCTGAGCGAATACGTGGCGCATTCGCTCGATCGCGAATTGCCGCCGGCGGTCGCACCCAAGACCAAGATGCACGTGCTCGACACCATCGCGGCCATGGTGTCGGGATCGCGGCTCAAGCCGGGGCAATTGGCGGCGACCTATGTGGAGAGCCTCGGCGGCCGGCCGCAGGCGACCGTCATCGGCACCGGCATCGTGACATCGAGCGTGAACGCCGCGCTTGCCAACGGCATGGCTGCGCATGGAGACGAGACCGATGATTCCCATCTTGCCGGCCGCTTCCATCCAGGGTGCGGCATCGTGCCGGCGGCGCTCGCAACGGCGGAAGTCGCGGATCGCAACGGCAGCGATCTCCTGCGGGCTGTCGCGCTCGGCTACGATATCGGCGCGCGTTCGATCTTCGCCCTTGGGTTCCGCGCGCTCTACACCGAGCGGCACTCGACCCACAGCCTGTCGACGACGTTCGGCGCGACGGCGGCAGCTGCGGCGCTGCTGCGGCTCAATCCGCGTGAGGTGCGGCACGCCTTCTCGTTTGCCGCTCAGCAGGCGTCGGGCATTCCCTATTGGGAACGCGACCGCGAGCACGTGGAAAAGGCGTTCGATTTCGGCGGCATGGGCGCCCGTAACGGCGTCACGGCCGCAACCATGATCCGCGCGGGATTTACCGGCGTCGATGATTTTCTGACTGGCGACGCCAACCTGTTTACCGCGCTCGGCGATGAAGGCGCGAAGCCCGCCGAACTCGTGGCCGAACTCGGCGCCCGCTACGAGGTGATGAATACCTCGATCAAGAAATGGTGCGTCGGCTCGCCGTTGCAGTCGGTGCTCGATGCGGTGACGGCGCTGCTCGACGATCCGGCCGTGCGCGCCGGCGTGGTCAGGCGCATCGTCGTCGACATGCCGGCCGACCGGCTGCACATCGTCGACAACCGCACCATTCCCGATATTTGCCTCCAGCACCTCGTCGCGCTGATGATCGTCGACGGCGGCGCGACCTTCGCGAGCGTCCACGATTACGCGCGCATGAGCGACCCGAAGGTGCTGGCGATTCGCAAGCTCGTCGAGGCAGTGCCGAGCAAGGAATTGCAGACTGCGAAGCCTGCCCGCCAAGCGATCGTTCGCATCGAAACCGCGGACGGACGCACGCTTACCCACCGCACCTACGAGGTGCGCGGTACACCCGGCAATCCCGTGGACAAGAGCGAGGTCGACGCCAAGGCACTTGATCTGATGGGGCCGATCCTCGGTGCGTCGCGCGCGAACGAACTTATCGCTGCCATCGGCGATCTCGATCGCTTCGGCCCGGTCTCCGGCCTACGTCGGCTCTTGCAAGCGTAGCGCAAAGCCAAACTCGCGACGCGGCTGGCCGATCGGCATTCGCGGTGTGCCCGCGTTCGTGCTTCCGTTTGATCCACATCACACTTCCTCGCTGTCCAAGCCGGCGGGCTGCGGCTGTGCTTAAGGTGATTCCTCGATACGCGGGGATTGAGGGATCGGATGGAAAAATTTCCATTGCGCAAATACGCGACGTGGCTCGCGGCGACATTTGCGATCGCGGCGCCCGCGAAGTCGGCACCGAGCGGGACACTCGATGGAATAACGCGACCGCCCGTGCATCACGCAACACCGGTCACGCGCGTCGCAATCATTCTCCAATCCAAAGGTAATGCCTCGAAGGCCAGGCCTCCAGCAAAGAAGGCACCTTGAGAGGCGCAGCGACGTAGCCCGGATGGTGCGCCGTCAAGCGCGCAGGTCGGGGTCACCCAAGCGACCCGACGCCACCCCCCGGCATGCGAAATTGCCAAAGCCGGCGTTTCCATCCGGGCTACACCTACAAGCGCTACACCGGATTGGCTTTGCGGCCGCCGCGCTCGATGCGGGTTGGAGCTTCGTCGCGCGCAAGAAGGCGATCAGCTAGGTCGAGCACGCGTTTCGCCAGCATCGCCGCACCCTCGGCGAGCTCGCTCGAGGTGCGCACGACTTCGACGTTCTTCTCCATGTCCTCGCAGGACCATCCGCGCGAATGGGCGATGTAGGGAAACTGCGGAAAGATGAAGCCCAACTCGGCGAAGAACCCGAGCATCTGCCCCGCCACCGCCTGGATGTTGTCCTGGCCGCCGACGATGATGAAACCCGCGACCTTGTTGCGGATCAGCACCTCGTTGTGGATGGTGATCGCGTTCTGTACGCAGTTGAGCCGCTCCGCCATCTTGAAATAGAGCGATGACGCCGTGCCCCAGCGGATCGGCGAGGCAATGATGAGGGCATCCGCCCAGTGCACCATCGCTTCATACACAGGCTCGAGGCCGTCGTCGGGATCCATCTGGCTGATCGAGCACGGCCAGGTGCAGGCGCCGGCCGCCTTGGAATAGAAGCCTTCGCAGGGACGGAATTTCAGCTCGTTGAGCTTGATGAGCCGGGTCTCGGCGCCAAGAGCCGCGGCCTCGCGCAACGCATGACCGAGCAGGTAATCGGAACCCGAGAAGCGCGGGTGAACTGTATCCATGGCGGTGGTCGAGATGCCGGCGAGCCGCAGCGGCCCCGGTGCTCGCACCACCGGGCGTGCCAGCGGATGATCATGCGGCGCTTTCATGCGCCGCGTCGCGGCGTGCAGGTTGACGAGGACCCGGCCGTTCTCGACCTTCACCGGGAATGACGGCACGCGGTCGTCTTCGAAGCCGGGTTCGCCCAATCCAGTGCAGCGATGGAATTTCCAATAGTGCCACGGACAGACGATGTAGTCCCCGTCGAGCGTGCCGTTGCCGAGCGGACCGCCTGCATGGTTGCAGGCGTTGGATACGACGCCGAACGTGCCGTCCTTGAACGAGATCGCAAGCTCGCTGTGGGCTATCGAAATATGGCGCAGCGGCGTTGCCGCAAGTTCCGCTGCCGCTCCCACGTCGGTCCAGCCGTCGTCTCGCGCCATATGGGTCCCCGTTGCGTTGTCGTTAAGCTGTGTCCGCCCACCGAATCGCGGCGGGCGTGCCGGGCGGCAGCGGCTTCGGATTTACCTCGACGATGCCGTTGCGGATGCGGACCCGGTAAGTCTCGATCTTATCGGTGTAGGGCGCCGGCGCGCAGCCATCGGCCAGCCGAAACTGGTGGCCATGCCAGGGGCAGGTGACGCAGCCGTCGATGATGCGGCCTTCGCCGAGCGGGCCGTTCTGGTGAGCACACAGATTGGTGAAAGCACCGATCTCGCCGCCGTCACGGAACACGGCAATGCGCTCTCCGCCGGGTGCTACGATGATGCTCGCCGCCTTGTCCGGGATCGCGAGTGGCGCGCCGACGACGATCCAGCCGTCCTTGCTTACATCCGCTCCGCGGTCCCGCTGTCGCTCGCGCCAGCCGGCGAGGAGATGCAGCGCCGCGACGGTGCCGAAGCAGCCGAGCAACATCGCCGGCAGGAGCGGCGAGCGCTGATCCTGCATCGCCCCGAGCGCCACGTGCATGACGACGAGCCCATAGGCGACATAGAGGGCCATGTGCAGCGCCTTCCAGACCCGCGGGGTCAGGAAGGCGAGCCAGAAGTCGTGGCTTGTGGCCGCCATCACGAACAGGACCAGCAGCGCCGCAATGCCGAGGGCCTTGAAGGGGAAGCCGATGAACTTCGCGTAGTCCGGCCAGTTCACCAGGTCCTCGCCGAGCTGCGGCATGGCGTTGATCGCCTGATACCATTCGATCATGTACCAGGCGTGGACGGCGGCGATGAAGAAGGTCATCACGCCCAGATGGCGCCTGTTGTAGAGGAGCACGAGGAAGCGCGGATCGAGCCGCGCCAGCGGTCCGATCGCGAGGATAAACGTGAGCATCAGGTAGGCGCATATGCCCCAGGCGAGGATGCGCAGGTCGGCGGCTCCCGCAGCGTCCTTCGGCGGATTTAGATAGCTTCCGATCGCGATGGCACCGTTGATGAAAATAACGATGGCGGCAAGCGCGACGGCGTCATAGATGACCTTGCGGGCATTCCATTGAACGGCTTGGTAGCCCGCGCTCATGGGGTTTGCCTGGTCTCTGCCGGTGGGTCCGCAGGCTCTTCCGGCGGCGGCCGCAGCACCAACGCCATAACGACGCCGACCACCACGAGGACTGCAAGCAACGGCCACAGCAGTCGATGGGCGAAGCGGTGGGAGCGTCTCATGGGCGGCCACGCAATTGCAGCCAGCGGCGCAGGACGACGGGCCAAAGTGCCGCCGCGCCGGGCAGGATCAGGATGCGGGCGCCGATCGTCACGGGCGTATCGGCCGGCAAGACGTCGGAAAAGCCGCGTATGACGAAGGCAAGCGCCACAACGATGCCCGCTGTCACGTAAGCGGCCAGCACAACGATGAAGATCGTGGTGACGCTCGCCATGTTTTTTCGCTCCCGCGCCAACCATAGCGCAAAGCTCGGGGTGCTCAAGGCACGAGCCCTTCGCGGCGTGGCGTGGCTGGTGTATCGTCGCGCGACGCTTCCGGCGGCAACCCGTCGGGCGCGATAACAAAAAATATTGGCACGCGCGCGACGGTTCGCGTGTGGGCAGGGAGGCCGTCATGAAGGACCAGACTTCGATCAAGGCCGTTTTATTCCTGGCCTTGCTTGCCGCTGTCGGGAGCGTGACTCTCGAGGGCGCGGCAGCGTTCGATCAGACGAAGTATCCCGACTGGAAGGGCCAATGGCGTCGTGCCGAAACCGGCCCCGTCACCTACGATCCCGGCAAGGGCCGCCAGGGACAGCAAATCCCGCTGACGCCGGAATATCGGGCCATCTACGAGGCCAATCTGAAGGACCAGGCGGAAGGCGGCCAGGGCATCGATCCGACCTACACCTGCCTATCGCCTGGCATGCCGCGGATCATGAACATGTACGAGCCGATGGAGATGGTGATCACGCCGGAGACAACCCACATCCTCACCCAGCACATCCACGACGCACGGCGCATCTTCACCGACGGCCGCGATTTCCCGGCCGATGAAGACCCGACGTTCGCCGGCTACTCGATCGGTCACTGGCTCGATACCGACGGCGACGGGCGTTTCGATACGCTTGAAATCGAGACGCGGAATTTGCGCAATCCGCGCACCTATGATGCGACCGGCATCCCGTTCCATGCCGACGGCCAGACGGTGATCAAGGAACGGATCTTCGGCGACAAGGCCAATCCGAACCTCCTGTACGACGAGATCACGTCTTATGACCACGCGCTGACGCAGCCCTGGACGGTAACGAAAAGATACGTCCGCAATTCCGATCCGCGCCCGCTATGGCGCGAGACCGTGTGTTCGGAGGCAAATCCGCACGTGGAGATCGCCGGGCAGGGCTACATGATCAGCGCCGACGGATTTTTGATGCCCGTCCGCAAGAACCAGGTGCCGCCCGACCTGCGCTATTTCAAACAGACGCGGAAGAACCCGTAGCCCGGATGAAGCGCGGAACGCGAAATCCGGGGACAGCCTTGAGCCATTGCACTCACTCGTTCCGATTTTCGCAGCGCTGCCCCGGATTGTGCACCGGCACGCGCCGTGCTTATCAGGGCTACGAGGTCATCCGAGATAGATCCCGCCGTTCACATGAATGGTCTGGCCGGTGATGTAACGGCCGCTCGGCGAGCTCAGGAATGTCACCGTGGCCGCGATGTCCTGCGGCGTGCCGTCATGGCCGACGAGCGGATGACCGCCCCCCGGGATCGTGCCGCCTTTGCCCGAGGTCGCCGACCGCGGCCCGGCGATGCGGCCTGGGGCAACGCAGTTCACGGTAATGCCGTTGCCGCCGTATTCGACGGCGAGCGCTCTCGTGAGGCCGACGAGGCCGGCCTTGGCTGCCGACACATGGGCGCGGCCGACGGCGCCGGTGTGGGCGGTGACGCCGCCGATATTGATGATCGAACCGTTACCTTTGGCAAGCATGCCTGGGATAACCGCGCGACTGACGAGAAAGGCGCCGTCCAACACCACCGCCATGACGGCGCGCCAATCGGCAAAGCTCATGGCGGCGAAGGCACCGTCGCGACGGATGGCAGCATTATTGATGAGAATGTCGACCGGCCCGAGCGCGGCTCTGATCTCCTCCACCATGCGGGCGACCGCGGTCTCGTCGGTCACGTCCGCCATCACCGTGTGCGCTGCGCCGCCCTGCGCCGCAATCTCGCGCACGGTGTCGTCCGCTTCCTCCCGCGACGTCTTGGCGTTCACGGCGACGGCTGCGCCTTCGCGTGCCAGCGCCAGTGCAATGGCGCGGCCGATTTTCCGCACCCCGCCGGTGACCAGTGCCACTTGCCCCACAAGCTGTCCCGATGCCATGCCACCATTCCTCCGTTGTTGGTTGTTAGCACGCGCAGGACAGCTTCCGCTCCGGTGCCCGGAGTTTCGCCAGCGCGGCGGGCCATTGCGGCTCGCGCAAGAAGTGCCAAGCGATTATGATTTAGACCGCTTGCGCCTGTTGACCGGGCTCGCGCCATCGACCAATAACGCGGTTTCTAATGTCGGGAGGTAAACGATGAAAGGGTTTGTTCTGGGTGCCGCGGCGGGGCTTGCCGGTCTCGCGCTGGCGTCGGCCGCGACGGCGCAGGACAACACCAACCCCGGGCGAGCTTTGGTTCTGAGCAAGTGCTTCCAGTGCCATAACGACGCGATGTTTCGTGATCAGCGCCAAGATCACCGCGCCTGGGAGGCAACGGTCTACCGCATGGTCGGTCGCGGGGGACTGTGGACGGCGGAAGAGATCAAACTGATGGCCGATTACCTCGGCACGGAGTTCGGGCCCGGCAAGGCGGCGACGCCACACTGAAATATCGGGTACATCGAAAAAACGCGAGAACAAGGTTAATTGGAGGGCGATCATGCGGGAGATAGTCGCAAAATATTTGTCGCGCTCGATGTCGCGTCGGCGCTTTGTCGACGGCCTCACCAAGGCTGGCCTCACCGCGACGGCCGCCCAGTCTGTGCTCAGCGCCGTCTCGACACCCGTCCTCGCCCAGGCGAACGCCACGGCCCCGGTGCCTTATCTGCCGCACGATGACGATGCATCCGCTCCGGCGCGGCCGTCGACGGTCGCGGGGGTGAAGCAATTCCAGGGCACCGGCGGTGCGGCGCTCGCCGAGCAGCTGATCGCCTGCGGCGTGAAATACGTGTTCGGCAATTCCGCCAGCGAAGACGCCCAGTTCTACGAGGCGCTCGTCGACCGGCCGCAGCTCAAATACATCCTCACGCCCCACGAAGGGCCGGGGGCTGCCATGGCAGCCGGTTACATCAAGGCGTCCGGCGAGCCCGCCATCGTGATGCAGGCCGGCGTCGTCGGCATGGTCAATGCCATGGGCCAGATTTTCAACGCCTGGAAGGAGCAGACGCCGCTCGTCGTCTACTCCTACCGCACCGACCAGTCCCGCCGCGCTGGCCGCGACGGCTTTGAGGAAGTTGCCAACCAGGAGCAGCTTGCCCAGCCGATCACGAAATACACCTGGCTCGCCCGCCGGCCGGACATGATTCCCGAGACCGTGCGGCGCGCCTTCAAGGCGGCCTGGACCCCGCCGTTCGGACCGTCCTACATCTCTTGGCATTCCGACTATAACGACGATCGCGCGCGCACCGAGATCATCCCGCAGGCGCAATTCGATCCGCGCATGCGCGTGCGGCCCGACCCCGACGAGGTCGCGCGTGCCGCGAAGCTTCTGGTCGAAGCGCGCATGCCGGTGATGATCGTCGGCGACGAAATCTACAAGGCCAAAGCGGTCGCCAAGGCCATCAAGCTCGCCGAGCTGCTGGGCATGCCGGTCACCCAGGTGCGCCAGATCTATGCCAATTATCCAGAAACCCATCCGCTTTGGGTCGGCAGCACGCCGGCGACTAATCTCACTTCGCTGACTTGGCCAAAGAACGCCGATGTCGTGCTCAACGTCGGCAACAAGTTCCAGCACAATGGCGCGGCGCCGATCGTGCCGCGCGGGCCGAAATTCATCGACATGCGCATCGATGTCGCGAGCATGGGCAACGTCATGCTCACCGAGGTGCCGCTCGTTGCCGATGTCGGGCTCGGCCTCGATGATCTTTATGCGGCGGTGGAGCAGCTCGTCACGCCGGCATTCAAGGAGAAGGCGGCGCGACGCGCGGCCGAGGTCAAAGCCTTCTCCGACAATGCGCGGACGTTACGCGGGCTTGTGGTCAACAGCCCGGAATGGGACGACAGCCCGCTGATTGCCGACCGTGTCACCTACGAGGTCGGCAGGTTTGCCGATCCCGACGCCATCATCGTCAATGAGGCGGGCTCGGTCGCGATGCAGGGTTTCGACTTCAACCCGATCGGAGGCCGCGAGTTGTTCTACTACTACGGCTCTCACCTCGGATCGGGCGTCGGTACCGCGGCTGGCGTCAAGCTCGCGCGCCCGAACCAGCAAGTGATCTGCCTTGTCGGCGACGGCTCCTTTATCTTCGGGCCGACCGCGCTTTGGAACATGGCACGGCTGCAGTTGCCGGTGATCGTCGTCGTCTACAACAACCACGCCTATTCGGGACCGCACAGCCGCGTCGTCTCGAACGTGCCGGGCGGCCGCATGGTGCAGACCGGACAGTTCGTTCACGACTATCTCGGCGATCCGGATATGAACATGGCCGATATCGCGCGTGGCTTCGGCGTTGCCGGCGAGGTCGTGGAGAATCCGCGGCAATTGCGGGAGGCGCTCACGCGGGCGCGCACCCATACGGTCGAGGGCAAGCCCTATCTGCTTGATGTGCAGGTCGCCCGCCGCGGCGTCGGCTGGATCGACAAGCCATGGGTGCCGCCGATCCGTATCGCCGACATCCGCCAGAAGCGGGTGTAGGTGCGCGGCCATCCGTTGAAACGCCTCGGCGCGAGGCATGGCATTATTCTTGCTCAATTGGCCTCGCCCACGCGGTGACCTTTAGGGAGCCACCACCATGATCAACCCAGCTCTGTCCCGCCGCAGCGTTGTGGGGACTGGTCTTGCGGCGATGGCCGGAGCTGCGTTGCCGGCGCTTCCGGCTCGTGCCGCCACGCGGATACGCGTACTGACCAACTGGTTCGCGGAGGCCGAGCACGGCGGCTTCTATCAGGCGCTCGCCCAGGGACTTTACGAGAAGGCCGGCCTTGATGTGGTGATCAACCAGGGCGGCCCGCAGCTCAACAACTTGCAACTCCTCGCCGGCGGCGAAGCCGACGTGATCATGAGCTACGACATCCAGCTCCTCAACGCGTACGCGCGCGGCGTACCGGTCAAGGCCATCTTCACCTCGTTTCAGTTCGACCTGATGGAAGTCTCTGACGCGGCCGGAGGTGCCGTCGCTCGAAGCCCTGAAAGGCCACAAGATCTTCATGGGCAACAGCGGCTTTTCGACGTTCTGGCCGTGGCTGAAGCTGCGTTACGGCTTCACCGACGACATGCCGGCGCCGAAGGGCACCAACCTGCAAACCTTCGTCAACGATCCGAACTCCGCCGTGGTGGGCTACATCACCTCGGAGCCCTACGTCGCGAAGAAGAACAACGTCCCCATCCGCTTCTTCCTGTTCGCGGACTACGGCTATCCGTCCTACTCCAACACTATGGCGACCACGGCGGACTTTCTGCGCGCCAATCCCGACGCCATCGCGCGCTTCACGCGCGCATCGGTCGAGGGATGGCGGAGCTATCTGCGCGATCCGTCGGCGGGCAACGCGCTCATCAAGCAACAAAACACCCGCATGGACGATGAGCAGCTCGCTTACGGCCTTGAAAAAATCCGCGAGGTCAAAGCCGTCGACGGCAGTGACGCCGCCACCATGGGCATCGGCATCATGACCCGCGAGCGCTGGCAGAAGACGCGCGATTTCCTGGTGGATGCGAAGCTGCTGGCGCCCGACGTTGACTGGACACGAGTGTTTACTACGGATTATATCCGCGACCTCAAGATCACGATGTGACGTGGGATAACGTTGGCCGGCGGCGGATCATTCCAGCAGCGTCGGCGATGGCGATCTGACATTTTTGCCTGTTGACGTGAGGTCATCGAGCTCCTCGTAATCCGGGAGCTTGTCGCTCACTCTGCGGCCGCGGTTGATGACTATTCGATCTGCCTGTGGACGACAGAGCATCTCGTTCAAGGTCCGTGCCGCAAACACAATAAGTCGTGCCGGACTGCTTCCCACGATCCGTCCCAACGGCGCTGCGCGCGTGATATCCGCCGGCACGGGGCCCACGACCGCCGGAACGCCCGCCAGCGGATGATCGAGATGAAAGATTCGCACCGCTTGCTGGAACGTATCGACCATGTCGTGATCGCCATACGCGTACCAAGTATCGCGGCAGTTATCGCCGGCGACGGCAACGGGAACGCCTGCGCTACGCAGCTCGTGGAGTAGCGTCACACCTCGCCAGCGTGGCGTGCGTCCCGTGCGGCGATCCTGCAAGTAAACCATCGGAGTCGGCAAGGTGACGACGGATAATCCGGCATCGACGCAGAGGGCGATGGTCTGCGCAGCTACATCCTCGGGCTGCAATGCCAGATTGACGCAATGGTCGCAGACGACGCGATTGCGAAACTTATTCCGCAGGACGGCGGCCGCGACATGGGGCAGCGAAAACGCCTCGAGGTCATCGGACTCGTCCACATGCAAATCAACGTCAAGGCCACGCTCGGCAGCAAGCCGCAGAAGGGTATCGAGCAACGCGTCGGTGTCCGACAAAGTGCCGACATGATCCTTCCCGGCCGCGCGTGTGACGCCTCCCAAAATGCCGCCTGACTCGGCGACGAGGTCGGCTAACCGTACGCCGTAGTTGTCGCGAAAGGCATCGATGGGCACGAGAGCCACGGCCTGCAATGCGACTCGTCCCGCCCATTCTGCGCGCAATTCCCGAAACACCGACCAGCTTCGCTCCGCCAACCCTTCATGGGAATCGAGATGCGTGCGTATTGCCGACACTCCGTGGGCGTAAGCGCAGCGGAGCCCGAATGACATCCGCCGATAAAGATCTTCATGGCTCCAGAAATTACGATCGTGCGCGGTGCCCACGCGCCCGCCGGTGAAGGTGCCGTCCGGATTGCTGCGGGGGATGACCTGACATTTGTCCAGGTGAGCGTGCATATCGACCAGCATCGGCCAGACGTGCCGGCCGGCGAGATTCACGATCGGTGCATCTGTAGGAGCCTCGGTGCCGGAGGCACTGATCCGTTCGATTCGCTCACCCACAACCAAGATATCGAGGGCCTGCGAACCGTCATCGTCCATGGTAGCTCCGGCAACCGGTTCCGCCAGGAAACATGCCGGCACTTGCGCTTGCCTGATCCAATAGCTTCCGGAATCCGGGATGGTCACAGCGCTGATGTTGAAGCTCATTGAATCGCCCTTTCACCCGGCGGACAAGTTATGCGCCAAGACCGCTGGGTTGACGAGAGGCTGCCGCATCGAGAGCTCGTGTGTTGCGAGGGTGAAACCGTGCAAGCGCCGCTGTTGCGCAAGAATGGGGAATCGCGAGCGAACTGCACGCAACGGCATCTGTTGGGTGGAGCTGACGCTCGCACGCGGCTGAGGTGACGCAAAATGATGCTTTACGAATGGGGTTCACGCCTGCACATTTTCAATACGCAGCATGCTGCTCCTGCTGCTTGGCGAGGCCGGGACTTCTGAGAGGACCACGACCATGTTCAGGACATCCTTGTCTACCTTGCGCATCGGAACGATCGGCTTCGGCATCCTTGCGAGCGCGATCGGAGCTCATGCGAACGATGCGGTTCGGGTGGTGATGAGTTGGCTGCCCGATCCGCAGCATGGCGGATACTACCAGGCGGCTGCGACCGGCATTTACGCCAGACATGGACTGGACGTGACCATCCTGCCAGGCGGGCCTCAGATCAATTCGCAGCTGATGCTGGCAAGCGGACAAGTTGATTTTCGCGTCGCGTCGAGTTCGGCGAGCGGCTTCAACTACGTCGAGCAGAAGATTCCGGTGGTGGTCATTGCGGCCTCGTTCCAGAAGGAGCCGTCAATTCTCCTGTCCCATCCGGGCGTCGATACGGTCCCCGCGATGAAGGGCAAGCCGATCGAGCTCGGCCAGCAATCGGTTGACACCTGGTGGCGCTTCCTTGTGGCCAAGTACGGCTTCGTTGATTCCCAGATACGTCCCTACACGTTCAGCCTCGCACCATTTCTTGCTGATAAAAACATGGTGCAGCAGGGCTACGTCACCTCGGAGCCGTACCTGGTCGAGAGGCAGGCCGGCTTCAAACCCAACGTGTTCATGGTCGCCGACATCGCCGATTATAATTCCTATGCCCAGACCCTCGAAGCAGCGGCTACAACGGTCAACGGCAAGGCGGACCTGGTCCAACGCTTCGTCGATGCCACGATCGAAGGCTGGTACAGCTATCTCTACGGCGACCCGACTCCCGCCAACGCGATGATCAAGCGCGAGAACCCCGAGAACACCGATGTCGACATCGCAAATTCAATCGCAGCCATGAAGGAGCGCGGGCTCGTCGATTCTGGAGACACGACTTCGCTCGGCATCGGTGCGATGACCGACGCGCGGTGGAAGTCCTTCTTCGAAACTGCGTCGCGGCTGGGGATTTATCCAACCAGCCTTGACTACACCAAAGCCTATACCCTGCAGTTCGTGAACCATAAACATGGACTCGAGATGCGGAAGTGAGTTGAACCATTCCGCCGCGCGAAGCACGCAGAATGCATGCCCGCGGCGGGTCAGCTCGCCGCGGCTTCCTTGCGGTGCTGGTAGAAGCGGTTGAACTTCGCGAGCAGGAATTCGCCGGCGCTGACGTGCGGCAACCCCTCGAACGTGGCGTCGAAGTTCGGATCGAAGAAGAACGGGATGGAATAGCGCGCAACGCCGGCGCGATTGATGACCCGATGGGGGGCCGAGCGGATCGCGCCCTTGGTGATTTCGGTCAGCATGTCGCCGGCATTGATGATGAAACTCTGCGGATGCGGCGGCACCGGTATGATCTCGCCGGTCGGCGAGCGGACTTCCAGTCCGCCGTTGGCATCCTGGGCGAGGATGGTGAGGAAGCCGTAGTCCTGGTGCTCGGCCGCGCCGAACTCGTTCTCGGCAACATTGCTGTTCGGCGGATAGTGGAACAGCCGCATGAATGCGATCGGCTTGCGGTAGCGCTCGCGCAGCTGCGCCGCGGGGATGCCGAGACAGAACGCGAGCGGGCCGAGCAGGCGATCGCCGAGCCCCATCAGCGCGTCGAAATAACGCTCGACATCGGCGCGAAACCCTGGGAGGTCGGGCCAGCGATTGACGCCATGCAACGGCTTGCCGGTCTTCACGTCCGGATCGTCCGCGGTGACGTTGATGCCGAGGTTGAAGCTCTCTTTCAGGTCGGGCCGGTTGCCCGGATAGACCGTCTGGTGCATCGGCACGTAGCCGCGATTATGCCGATCGATCTTGAGCTGCATGCGCGTCTCAAGCGGGAGCGCGAAGAAGCGTTCCGCCGCGGCAAACGCTCCGGTGATCACATCGGCCGGAACGCCGTGGTCGACGAGTTCGAAGGCGCCCCACTCGCCGAGCACGCGTTTGAGGTCGCGGCCGACGCGCGCGTCCGCGTCGCCCTCGCCGCGCGTGATCGGGGCCATGCTGACGACGGGAAGTGCTTCGCTCATTTGCATCATGAATTCCATATCCAAGGGTGAGCGTCATTCTGTATCGTCGCGGCGCGCTTGCCAACACTGAAGGCCTCACGGATCACGCATGAAGCTCGCGGTCCCCGACCTGATTTCGAATTCCTATTTCCCGGCCATAGCCGCCGTCGAGCTCGGCTTCTTTGCCCGCGAGGGGCTCGATGTTTCGCTCGAACTCGTCGTCCCGGTCGAGGACGCCATGGCGGCGATGCGCGACGGCACGTTGGAGTTCATCGGGTGCTCCGCGCATCTCCTGGTCGGCGGTTTCCCGGAATGGCGCGGCGCCAAGCTCCTCTGCGCGCAGGCGCAGGGCATGTATTGGTTCCTGGTGATGCGCTCCGATCTCGCGCCGCGCCGCGGCGATGTCGCCATCGTCAAAGGGCGAACGATCGGAGCCGCGCACTGGGTCGGCATGGGGCTGCGTCGCCTACTGATCGACTCAGGAATCGACCCGGTGGGCGATTCCGTCAACATCGCGCCGATCCCCGGCGCTCACGGCAAAGGGATGAACTTCGGCGTGCTCGCGGCCCAGGCGCTGGAGGAGGGCAGGGTCGACGGCTTCTGGGCGAACGGCATGGGCGCCGAGATCGCCGTGCGGCGTGGCGTCGGCACTGTGGTGATCGATGCGCGACGCGGAGACGGGCCGCCGGGCGCGTTCAATTACACCATGGCCGCAGTCGCCGCGACAGACGCCCTGATCGAGCGTAGACCCGAGGTTGCCGCCGCGGCTGTTCGCGCCATCGTGCGCACGCAGGCCGCGCTGCGGCACGAGCCTGCGCTTGCGGCGCGTGTCGGGCGCAAACTCTTTCCGCCAAGCGAGGCGGAACTGATCGTCGATCTCATCCGTCGCGATGCGCCGTATTACGACGCCACGATCACGCCAGAATTTGTGCGTGACATGACGGCGTTTTCCCGGGCCGTCGGAATTCTGACAAGGAGCCCATCTTATGATGACGTCGTGTCGAGCCAATTCGCTGACCTTTGGAGGGGCTGATTGCGCAAGCGCCGATCAACATTGATGGCAAAAACATGGCTATGACCTTTCGAAAAATTGAGGAGACGCCGCTCGATGGTTTGCGTAAAGGATTGCGTTGCATTTTGAACTCGCCGTGCGCCCCTATTTGTCGACGCTCCGCGCGCGGCTGACTCGACATCCCTTTTTGTCTGCGTAACAGTCATTCGGTATTTGCGAGGAAACCCAATGGACGCATTTATCCGCACTGCCGCCGCGGCAGTCTGCGCGGCTTTGCTATCGATCACGTCGGTCGCCGCGCAGCAAAAGACGTTCCAAAATGAACAGCTCGATTTCGGCATCGGCACAGCTCGAGCAGGAACTCAGGACGACATCAAATACCTCGCGCCCGGTCGCGACGTTGCGCAAGGATGCCGATGCCGCCGTCGCCAAGCGCGATTGGACCGCGGCCGCCCGCACCTACGGCCAGATCGTGGTCGCCGCGCCGAGAGATTCCCAGAGCTGGTTCAGGCTTGCCCTGGTCACGCTCAAGATCGCGCCCTCCGATGCCTGGGTGAACGCCGCGCTTGCCCCGCTTCTGGGCGATATCAAAGACGACCGGGAGCGCGGCCGCGTGGTCGGTCGCGCGACAGCCGCGGCTTATCTCGCGTATCAGCGTGGCGATAACGCCAACGATGCATCGAATGGCCTCATCCTGGTCGGGCTCGCGATGGCCGCCCGGGCGAACTGGGACGTCGCGCTCCCCGCCCTCGGCGCGGGGCTCGACCTGCGCAAGATCGAGGCGGTCGATACGCGCTACCAGCAATTGCTCGCGCAATATGGTTTCCGCGTCGTGCGTTACCAGGTGCTTGCAGATGCGGCGTCGCCGTCGGTCTGCTTCATGTTTTCTGAAAGCCTGCCGACCCGGCACATCGACTTCGGCCGCTATGTTTCGCTCGCCGGCCAGACCAAACCGACCGTCTCTGTCGACGGCAATCAGCTTTGCGTCCAGGGCCTCAAGAACGGCGAACGCTACAGCGTGACCTTGCGCAAGGGCTTGCCCTCTTCGGCGGTCCAGAAGCTCGGCCAATTCGCGAACCTGTCGCGGGACATTCCGTTCAACGTCTACATGTCGGATCGCCAGCCGGCGGTGCGCTTCGGCAGTCGCGCCTATGTGCTGCCGCGCACCGGGCAGCAGGGCATCCCGGTGATCAGCGTCAACACCGACAACGTCCTGATCCACGTCTATCGCATCGGTGACCGCAATCTCATCGACACCGTCGTCAACGGCAACTTCAACACGAACATGGCGGGGTATGAGACGCGGCAGATTCGGGAGGAAAGCGGCGTCCTGGTGTGGTCGGGCTCGCTTGCGGCCGAGCAGAAGCTCAACACTGAGGTGACGACGGCGTTCCCGGTCGATCAGGCGGTACCGAAGCTCGCGCCCGGCGTCTACGCCATGACGGCGCGACCGGCCAACAGGGTCGGCGACGACAGCGACACGCTCGCCACCCAGTGGTTTGTCGTTTCCGATTTCGGCATCACCGCCTATTCGGGCGGCGACGGCATCACGGCGTTCGTGAACTCGCTGGCGACGACCGCGCCGAAGAACGGCGCCGAGGTTCGGCTGATGTCGCGCAACAACGAGTTGCTCGCGGCGAAGACCACCGATGCCAACGGCGTCGCCTATTTCGAGCCGGGCCTTGCGCGCGGCGAGGGCGGGTTGGCGCCAGCCCTGCTGATCGCGTCGGATTCGACCGGCGACTACGCCTTTCTCAGTCTGAAAGGCCCCGCGTTCGATCTGTCCGATCGCGGCGTGACGGGGCGCGAAGCGCCCGCCGGGCTCGATGCCTTCGTCTTCACCGAGCGCGGCGTCTACCGCACCGGCGAGACCGTGAACGTGACGGCATTGGTGCGTGATGCTCTCGGTGTCGCGGCGCCCGGCGTACCGGTGACGCTGTCGATCACCCGTCCCGACAACGTCGAATTCCAGCGCCAGGTCATCCAGGATCAAGGCGTTGGCGCGCGTAGCTGGAGCGTCCCGGTTCCGGCCGCCGCGCCGACCGGCACGTGGCGCGTGCGGGCCTATGTGGACCCGAAGCGACCGCCGATCGGCCAGACGAGCTTCCTGGTCGAAGATTACGTACCCGATCGGCTTGAGTTCAATCTGTCGTCGCCAAGCCAGCGACTGACGATCAAGCAGCCTGCGCAGATCGATGTCGACGGCCGCTTCCTCTATGGCGCGCCGGCCTCCAATCTCGATCTCGATGGCGACGTCAAGATCGTCGCCATGAAGGGCCTGCCGGCTTATCCGGGATATTCCTTCGGTCTTGTCGAGGACGAACCGCCCGCCAACAAGGAGGGCAAGCCGCTCGAGGACCTGCCGTCGACCGATGCCCAGGGCAAAGCCAAACTGCGCGTGGCAGTCGACGAGGTGCCGGATTCGACCGGTCTCCTGCAGGCCGACATCGACATTCGTATGTCCGAGCCCGGCGGCCGCGCTGTCCAGCGCACGATCTCATTACCGATCGTCCCATCCGGTCCGCTCGTCGGCATCAAGCCGCTGTTCAACGGCAAGTCTTTGAACGATGGCGCCACGGCGAATTTCGACGTGATCATGGTCAACCCCGACGGCACGACCGCGGCGGCGCGCGGGCTGCGCTACCAACTGCTGCGAGTCGAGAACCACTACCAGATGTACAAGGACACGAACGGCATCTGGCAATTCGAAGCCGTCAAATCGACGCGGCAGGTCAACAACGGTCAGTTCGATGTGGCTGCGGCCACGCCGGGACGGATTTCGTTGCCGCTCGCGATCGGTCGGTATCGGCTCGAGGTCTATACCGATAATCCCGACGGGCCGACGTCGTCGGTTGCCTTCGATGCCGGCTGGTATACCGACGCGGCAGCCGACACGCCGGACTATCTGGAAATCGCGCTCGATAAGCCCGAATACCGCGCCGGCGATACCATGAACGTGGCGGTCACGGCGCCGACCGCGGGCAAGGTCACGGTCGCGGTCATCGGCGACAAGCTCCTGACCACGACGGTCACGGACGTTCAGCCCGGCGTTGCCCGCGTGCCGGTCACGGTCGGCAACAACTGGGGCAGCGGCGCCTACGTGGTCGCGACCTTCCGCCGTCCGCTTGATGTGCAGGCCGGCCGCATGCCGGGCCGCAGCCTCGGCGTGCAATGGTTCTCGATCGATCGCGCGGCGCACACCCTCGCGGTCGACCTCAAGCTGCCCGACCTCACGCGGCCGCGCGGCACCCTGCACGTACCGGTAAAGATCAGCGGCATCGCGCCGGGTGAAGAGGCCCGCGTCGTGGTGTCCGCGGTCGACGTCGGCATTCTCAATCTCACCAACTACAAGCCGCCGGCACCCGACGACTATTATCTCGGCCAGCGCCGGCTTGCGATGGAGATCCGCGATCTCTACGGCCAGTTGATCGACGGCATGCAGGGCACGCGCGGTCCGATCAAGACCGGCGGCGATACCGGCGAAGCGGGGCTGATGGGCTCGCCGCCGACCCAACCGCCGCTCGCGCTCTACTCGGGCATCGTCACCGTCGATGCCAACGGAGCCGCCGACATCGCCTTCGATATCCCCGACTTCGCCGGCACCGCCCGCGTCATGGCGGTGGCGTGGAGCAAGGACAAGGTCGGACGCGCGAATGGCGACGTCACCGTGCGCGATCCGGTGGTGGTGACGGCGACGTTGCCGCGCTTCCTGTTGAGCGGCGACAAGAGCACGCTGCGCCTCGACCTCGACAACGTCGAAGGGCAGGCCGGCGACTATCGGATCGCCATCTCCGGCGACCCAATCTTCATGATCGACGGCGCGAACTCGTCTCTCACGCTCGCGGCGCAACAGCGTAACGGGGTCGGCGTCTCGCTTTCGGCGTCGGGCGCCGGCACCGGCAACATCGTCGCGCGCATCACGGGTCCGGGCGGCATCGATCTCACCAAGACCTATGCGCTCTCCGTCAGGCCGGCGAGCCAGATCCTAGCCCGGCGCACTGTCCGGCAGATCGCGATGGGCGAGAGTCTGACGCTCAGCAACGATCTGTTCGCGGATTTTGTGCCCGGGACGGGAAAAGTCGCGGTGTCGATCGGACCGTCGACCGCGCTCGATTCGGCGACGTTGCTCGAAGCGCTCGAACGCTATCCGTTCGCCTGCTCTGAGCAGTTGACCAGCCGCGTGCTGCCGCTGCTCTACGTGAGCGAACTGCTGCTCAATCCGCAGCCTGGGTCCGACGCGACCATCAACCAGACGATCACCCGCCTGCTCACCCGTGAAACAGCCGAGGGCGCGTTCCTGCTGTGGCCGCCGGTGATCGCCGACACCGAGGACGACGACAGCACCGACACGGTAGACCGCGACGACATCTGGCTCGACGCCTATGTCACCGACTTCCTGACGCGTGCACGGGAGCGCCACTACAGCGTTCCCGACATCGCGTTCAAGCTCGCGGTCGATCACCTGCGCAATTATCTCAGCATCAAGGGCGATGTAGAAAACATCGACTTCAGAAAGGATGGCGCCAATCTCGCCTATGTCTATTACGTCCTGGCGAGGAACAAGGCCGCGCCGTTGTTCGACCTGCGCTACATCTACGATCAGGGCAAACTCGCCAACATTCCGACCGCCATCGCGCGGGCGCAGATCGCGGCAGCGTTTGCAATGCTCGGCGACGGGACGCACGCCGGCGGCTCGTTCGACTCGGTCAACGGCATGCTCACCGGCAAGCCTAATCTCGAGGCAACCCGGAGCGACTATGGGTCGGATTTGCGCGATGCCGCTGCGGTGATCGCGCTCGCCTCCGAGAGCGGGGCGCTCGCCAAAGTGCCCAATGCGCTCGAACGTATCGCGGCGGCTCGGAGCCTGAGCGCCCAGCCGTCCACCAACGAGGAGGCATGGATGCTGCTCGCGGCGCGCGGGCTCGCGGACCAGGCCGCCGGCATTTCGCTCAATGTGGCGGGTACGCCGCGAATGGGCCCGTTGTATCGGACCTATAGTCCCACCGATCTCGGCAACGGCGTCACGATCGGAAATACGACCGATCGACTGCTGCAAGCAGTCGTGACGGTCAGCGGCGCGCCGATCGTTGCGGAGCCGGCGGTCGAGACCCAGGGCTTCAAGATCGAGCGGCTGTTCTATTCGGCGGAGGGCAAGGTCGCGGATCCGTCAAAGGCCAAGCAGAACCAGCGTTTCGTCGTGGTGCTCAAGGTGACCGAGACCAAGCCGCAGTTCGGTCACGTCATGATCACCGACTTCCTCCCGGCCGGTTTGGAGATCGATAATCCCGATCTCGTCTCGTACGGGAAGAACAAGGCGCTGCCTTGGATCGATCACGGCGTCGCCACCACGAGTACCGAGTTCCGCGATGACCGCTTCACCGCGGCGATCGACCGCAAATCCGGGGACGATCCGATTTTCATGGTCGCCTACACGGCGCGCGCGGTGTCGCCCGGGCATTACGTCGTGCCGCAAGCGCGGGTCGATGACATGTATCGGCCCGATCGGTTCGGCCGCACCAAGACGGGGGTCCTCGACGTCCAGGCCGCGCGATGAGCGATACGCCGCGCGATCCGCGGGACGATGCCGCGGCCGTTGCTGCTGCTGATGCCGATGCCGCTCTTCCTGCTCCCCTCCCCCTTGCGGGGAGGGGTCGGGGGTGCGGGTCGGGCGATATGGCACATCCGAGCCAAAACCTCTCTACCCCCCACCCCGACCCTCCCCCACAACGGGGGAGGGAGACAGCAAGGCCTTCGCGGTGGCGGCGACGTCTTGGGGTTGCCGCGGCCGCGGCAGCGTTGCTCATTGCGGCACCGGCCGGCTGGATCGTCGCGCTGGGGCCGCCGCCACTTGGCAAGGACCTCGACGTTTCGGTGCAGGTCCTCGATCGCGACGGGCGGCTGCTGCGCGCCTATACGACGCCCGACGGCCGCTGGCGCTTGCCGGCGAGCGTGGAGAGCGTCGACAAGCGATTTGTGGCGGCGCTGCTTGCGTACGAGGACAAGCGCTTCGAGCAGCACCACGGCGTCGATCCACTAGCGCTGGTGCGGGCCGCGACTCAACTCGTGCACCGCGGCCACATCGTCTCCGGCGGCTCGACGCTCACGATGCAGGTGGCCCGGCTCGTCGAGCCGCGCCACCGGCGCAGCCTCCCCGTCAAACTCCGCGAGATCGTGCGCGCGCTCGAGATCGAATCGCAGCTCACCAAGCAGCAGGTTCTGGCGCTCTATCTCGAGCTCGCGCCCTATGGCGGCAACATCGAGGGCATCCGCGCAGCTTCGTTTGCCTACTTCGGTCACGAGCCGAGCCGCCTGACCCTCGGCGAGATCGCGCTTCTCGTCGCCCTGCCGCAATCGCCGGAATTGCGTCGGCCGGACCGCTCGGTCGACACGGCGCGGCGCGCGCGCGACCGCGTGCTTGGTCGCATCCGCTCGGCGGGCCTTGCGACGGATGTCGAGGTCGAGGAGGCGCGGCGCGAACCGGTGCCGGCGGGTCGCCTTCCGATGCCGATGCTGAGTCCGCACGCGGCCGACGAGGCGGTGGCGGCGGCGCCGGACCGCAAGCTGCATCACCTGACGATCGATGCGAACCTGCAGCGCAAGCTTGAAGAGCTGGTGCGAGACCGCAGCGAGGCGCTGCGCCCCGATGTCTCGATCGGGGTGGTGGCGGTCGATGTCGCAAGCGGCGAAGTTTTGGCACGCGTGGCGTCGGTCGGCTATTTCGACGAACGGCGCGCCGGCCAGGTCGACATCACCCAGGCGATCCGCTCGCCCGGCTCGACCCTCAAGCCCTTCATTTACGGGATGGGCTTCGAAGACGGCATCATCCACCCGGAAACGCTGGTTGAGGATCGCCCGATCCGCTACGGCAGCTACGCGCCGAAGAATTTCGATCAGAAATTCCAGGGCACCGTTTCGATCCGTCACGCCTTGCAGCTCTCGCTCAACGTGCCGGCCGTCGCCGTGCTCGATGCCGTCGGACCGGGCCGCCTCGCCGCCCGTATCCGCGAGGCCGGCGCGAGCCTTGTCCTGCCGACGGGCGATGCTCCCGGCCTCGCCATGGGGCTGGGCGGCGTCGGCATCAGCCTCATGGACCTGACCAAGCTTTATGCCGATATCGCCCGCCTCGGCGTCGCGCGTCCGCTGGTCGAGCGCCGCGACAACGTCGCGACCACCGACCGCGCGCAGCTGCTCGATCCGGTCGCGGCGTGGTACGTCGGCAATGTCCTGATCGGAACGCCGCCGCCCGAGAACGCGGCCGCCCATCGCATCGCGTTCAAGACCGGCACCAGCTACGGCTACCGTGACGCCTGGTCGATCGGCTTCGACGGCAAGCGCGCGATCGGTGTCTGGGTCGGCCGTCCCGACGGCGCGCCGGTCCCTGGTCTCGTCGGGCGCACCGCTGCGGCGCCGATCCTGTTCGAGGCCTTCGCCCGCATGGACCGTCCCGTCGCGCCGCTGCCGCCGGCACCCCAAGGCGCGCTCGTGGCGACGACGGCGAAGCTGCCGCCGCCATTGCAGCGCCTGCACAGTGGGATATTGGCGAGCGACAGCACGGCGCAGCCGCCCCGCATCATGTTTCCCCCGGACGGCGCCCGCCTCGACATGACGGGCACCGGCATGACGGGCACCGGCGCCGCGCCATTCGGCGAGGTCGCGCTCAAGATCGCCGGCGGAACGGGGCCGCTGACGGTCCTCGTCAACGGGATGCCGGTCGCAGGTCGCACGGTGCGGCGTGCGCTGTTCTGGGAGCCGGATGGACCCGGGTTCGCGCGGCTCACGGTGATGGACGCTCGCGGCGCCACGGACAGCGTCGTCGTCTGGGTTCAGGCGAGCAGCGGATCACAATAGTTGACCGCCTGTAGCCCGCATGAGCGAAGCGACATGCGGGGAGGAACGCCGCGACAAACAGCCGCCCCGGATATCGCTCCGCTCATCCGCTACGGCGAAGAGTAGCGCCTGAAGCCGTAAGGCGCGAACGCTTTGAAGGCGGCGTCGGTGCGCAGGAAGTCGAGCCAGATCCGGGCTGTTTCGGGATGCGGCGCGTCCTTCGCCATGGCGGCGCTGTAGTTCGCGAGCGTGTTGACCTCGGCTGGAATGTCAACGTGCCCGATCGGGTTTCCGACCTCTTCCTGAAAGATCGCTTCCGATTTCCAGGTGACGCCGGCTTCAACCAGATGCTGCATCAGGAAGAGCGGCGTTTGGCGATGGTGGATGCGCGTCAGCACGGCTTCGCCATTTCGCACCTTGGTGCCGTAGACCGCTTCGGCGAGCACCTCGCCCCCAACCTTCACGAGCGAGGCACGGATCTGCCGGGCGACACCCTCGAACTCGGGATTGGGCATTGCCAGCGCAAGTCCGGGCCGCGCAAGATCAGCAAGGCTCGCGATCTGCGCCGGATTTCCTGCCGGCACCATGATGGCGATGTCGTTGGTGGCGAAGGTGACGACCGGCGCGACGAGCTTGCCCTGCCGCACCAGCTCATTGGTGGCCCCGAGCTCCACCTGATAGACGTCGGGCTTCGCCGTCCAGGTCATGTTGCCGGACGTCACGGTGCCGCCGGCCTCGAGTTGCTGGGCCAGCACGCCCGGCGGCAGCGTCTCATAGAAGATACGGCCCCGATATTGCGGATAGGCCTCGCCGAATGCGCGAACGAGGCCCGCCATGGCAAAGAAGTAATTGCCCGAGGCGTAGACCACGAGCTCGGGGCGATCGAGGCTGCCGTGGAAATCGGCAAGCACGTCGACGGGCGGCACGGTGAAGTCGACGCCGCGGTTCGTCGCGTCGTTGTTACGCCCCCGCTGCCATGGCGGATAAGTCCGCTCCGTGGCTTCGAGACGTTCCTTCGGAGTCGTCTGCGCGGTTGCAGCGGTTATTCCCACCGCCATGCCGGCGGCAAGAGCACCGGCGAGCATCGATGCCGTCAGCAATGGGCGCATGCCGCGCAGATGTCTGGCGCCGATCATCGCGAGTAGGCGAAGCCGGCCTGCTGGAGCTTCACCAACGTCGCGACAACGCCTGGAGTGAGGACGACGTCGGGAATGAGGTGATTGGTGAGATCGGCTGCGAACGCCTCGGTGGACAGATGATCGGGGTTCTGGTCCGCGGCCGTCAATCTCTCCGCCAATTCCCAGATCGCGTTGTGGCAGGCGAGGAAGACGACGCCGCGGCGTTGCAGCACCGCGATGCTGTTGTCCTTCGAGGAGAACGCGCCCTCGGCCGACTGGTAATCGGCGGGATCGTGCGCGGCCGCTGCCGGCGTCGTGATGAAGCGATTGTTGGTGATGTTGTTAGCCGCCATCTTCGCAAGCTGGTATTTGTCCCAGGTCGCTTGGTCATAGAGCGCGAGATGGGCCGATCCGTGAGTTGCGGAGACGCACAGGAAATTCGGCTCCTTGAACGACCAGATGTGCGAGTTCATGGAATTGCGCATGCCGTTGAGCCACGGACCGGCAATATCGGTGTTGTCCCAGGCCTGCTTCGGGCCGCCCTTGTAACCAAGCAGCGCGCCGAGGGGCGCGGCGTCCCACTGATCCGGATGATCGGCAATCATCGGCACGGTCTTGTAGTCGCGTCGCCGCGGCATCCCCGCGAGCGAATTCGAAAATTCGCGCAGGTTCTTGGCAGCGATGGGCTCGAGCGAGGGGCCTGCCGCGGCCTGCGCGGCACCATTCGCAAGCCCCGATATTATCAGGCCGGTGCTCAAACCGATGAGAGCGTTACGACGATCGGCATCAAATTCCATGATTACTCTCCTTGCAGATACGCTTCCCGAGCTTCGTTTCGAGCGGAGACATCCACCCGACCAAAACACATTGTGAGGGTGTCGTTCATTCCGGTCGCGCACGAACACGCGTCGCGTCTTTCGACGCTGCGAACTCTGCTTGGCGGAAGAAACGGAACGGCGCAGCCCCCATGCCGTCTTTGGCACGTTGGTAAACTTGGCCGTTGTCAAAAGTGCGGCGGCGCACCGGGAGCTTCATGGCGCGGTGGGTCCGAATACTCGGCAAACCGCACCGCAGAACATCAGCCAGACGAAAATCCGCGGCCGTAATCTTCAACTCCTGTCGAGTTACAGCACCCGACGTCGAGGCCTCGTTCAAACCCCGGTCATGTGCACCGTTACGCGATGGACCGTTACGCGATGTAGAGCGTCCCAAGGTAGGCGGTCAGACGCCCGGCCACATTGACTACGGTCCACAACACCACGGTTGCCGCAACGAAGACGACGGCGCGCGAGGAAACCGTCCCTGCTGCCTGCCACGCATCGGCCTCGCGCCTTACGGTTCTCTGGAAAAATGCGGTCACGATGATGCCGATGATGACGGATGTGATCTTGATGTCGAACACCCATTCGCCGAGGTATTTGTCCGGCTTCGTGGTCCACAGCGTAAAGCCGCTCAGCACCTGAAACACGATGGCGGTCCAGATGACTGGAAAAAGCCAGTTCAGCGACTTGTAGGGAATCGAGCGGAACACGCCCAACAGCCGCAGGCCGATGATGAATGTGAGGCCCACCACGGTCGCTGTTCCGAACGCGTGGATCGTGAGTGCGATCGGCCAGCCCCACAACTCCCTCACCCAGTCCGCATAACCCGAGTTCCCTATCGTTTCGAGCACGTTCGGTCTCCTTAATTCCAATTCCGCCGAGAGGCCTGCGCTCTCACTTCCGATCGACAGCTTTGTTGAGGAAGTATGTCGCTGTGCACACACTGCCCAGCACGACGATAAGGAGAGCAACCGTCACGCCCACCAATTGCCAGATGAAAATCGGTTCCATGGCTGTTCCTCCAGATCACACGTAAGGCAGCAGGCGGCCGCCCATGATCACGCCGATCCAAGAGAGCAGGACCAGCGCGGCGACCCATTTCGCACTTATCGGTGCATCTTCTCCTGCCTTCGTATTCCAAACGCCGTTCGCCAGGGAGAAATACAGGATGGCAATGGCGCCTATCGCTATGAACGCTATTTTCGGGGCGAACGTCGTTTCATTCAAATAGCGGAACGAGTCGGCGAGCATCATCAGCATGCCGCTGAACACGTTCATCACCACGCCGAAGGCGCCGAGCGGCAGGATGCGATGCACGGCTGAGAACGGCACCGATTTCCAGAATCCGAGCACCCGCAAGGTGATGACCAACACCGTGCCGAAGATCAGCGAGAAGCCGAAGAAATGGATGGTTTGCCACGGCACGAACCAGATGACGTTGTTGATCAAGAGCTCGATCGCGGGCGTCCAGCCGGCGGCGGGATCGGTCGGTTGGATGTCGGTGGCGACGCGGATTTCCGGGTGATTGATCTGTCCGCCGCGGTGTCCGGTCTCTGCCATGATTGCCAGCGTGACGACTGCGAACACGAGCACCAGGAACAGGGAAAGACTGGAGAAGCGCCCAAGATGCCGGAAGCGCCACAGCTCGATCCAGGCGGCGGCGCCGGTGAAGGCAAGTCCGAACAACGTCAGCAAGGCCATGTCGCGGTGGGCATTGATCATGGCCTTCGAAATCCCCTCGATCGGAGGATCGGTCAGAGCCCACATCGATGCGGCGCCGGTCACGTAGGTCGGGACTCCCAGGACCGCGCAGATCACGAAGATGACGAGGGCGCCGCGCTTGAGGACCTCGTTGTTCATGGCAAGGCCGATGAGGAAGACCGTCAGCCCGACGACAAACCCCACGGTCGGGAAGTGATTGAGGATGATGTGGACATGCGACCACCATTCGGGGGTCGTGCCGGGCGCCATATAGCCGCCAACCTTCGGCGGCAGTCGCAGCTCGTTATGGCTGATCTCCCAACCCAGCTCGCCGGAGATCATCATCAGGCCGAGCGTCACGACGGCGAGGCCGAGCACGAGGTGGAGCGTATTCTCGGAGACCCCTTCCTTGCCGGCAAACCGCAGCAGCGCCACCAGGGCGACAAGCCCGGTCAGCACCAGGACGGCAAGCGCCACCACGCCCCAGGTGTAGTGGCTATCCATCAGGTCGCGCGAGACCCGCGACATATTCGGCGTCAATGCGGCCGTCGAATAGTCGCCGCTGAGAAACGTCGGGACCGCCAGAACGGCTAGGACAACGAACAGGAAGAGGCTGGTCCGCTTGGCGGTCTCGTTGCTGCTGACGATACCGGCAACGTAAATTCCAAGGATGAAGATAAGACCCACCGAAGGAAAGACGCTCACGAGCAAATGAAAATGCGCTGCCGACTGCGGAATCAGATGCACGTAAGCCTCCCCTTATCCCTCGTGTTGTCTCACGGGTATTTCGTTGAAAGCGAATATCCGCTGAACCTCGGTCACGTCAATGAGCCGTTCGCAGTAGATCGCTTCGCGACCGCGCGGCGGAAGAACCGGTCGCTCTTGTGCGATGCACGCGCTGATCACGCTATTTCTCATCTGCGCGCAACTCGGACCTCAGCGCCGGCGTCCGGACCCCGCGCGGCGGGGCGTCATTGACCCAGGACGATGAAGCGGATGATGCAGTGCGGCGGCGGAATGTCGAGCGAAGCCTCGACCGGCCCACATCCATTTCATCAGCCGCCTCCCTCTCCCCGCATCCCTATTGTTGTTATGAGCTGGGATGCACGGGTCACCAATCGTCGCCCGAAAAACGCTTACCACCTTTGCGCGCTCGCTGCCAATAGTGGGACGTGCACCATCTGCATGCCGTGCGACCGCGTAGAAGTCGGCGCGCGCATACCTCAGGGGATTATCCCGTGAACGATCGTGGCGACGACATCGTCGGCGCCCGTCCGAACGGGCAACTTGGCACGATGGTCAGGCCGGTCTTAAGGACGCCCGGCGACTTGAACTTGCCGCCGTCCGAGGTGGCCGTGTGGCCCTGGCCCCGCGCGATTCGCGAGGCGTGCAATAAAGTTCGTAGAGCAGCGAGATGATTCTCACGACGTCCTGGTTTGCCAGCGAGTAGTAGATGGTCTGCGACTGGCGTCGCGTCGAGACGAGCGAATCTTGGCGCAGCCGCGCAAGATGCTGCGACAGCGCCGATTGGCTGAGCCCGATACGGTCCTGCAGATCGGACACGGAAAGCTCGCCCTGCTGAAGTTCGCACAGAATCAGGAGACGATACCGGTTTCCCAGCGCCTTGAGGAACCGCTCGGCGGCGCCAGCCTTCTTTTTGATCTCGGCTATATTCATGAGCACTAAATTAGTGTTCAGGCATGAAAGGGTCAAGAATCCGCCGCCTGCGCCTGCTTGTTGGGCGCAACGAGTCCCATCCGATGAGCTCGAAGCCCGGCAGGAATCGCGATGCGCTCAAGAGGCCGCCCGACTGCGGAGGCGTTCGATGCCGAGTGTTTTCATCACGACCCGCTCATAACCGGGTTCGCTTGATCCGGTTCGAATCTTGCGCAGGAAATACTTTTCGAATGCCACCTTGGCGAGGTGCACCCAGTAGCCCTGGCTCGACCAATTCACGTTGCGGGGTGGAATTTGCGGCAGCGCCACAAACGCAATCCCGCTGTCGCCGAAATCCGCAAGGCACACGGCATTCCATGTCGGCTCATGAGACGGCTCCTTGCCCGCGGCGAGCTCGGCGATATTGCGGGCGGCTGCCGCGACCATGGATTCAATCATGTATCCCGTTTTTGGAACACCGACGGGAACAGGTGTTTGTTCGTAGGCCGCGATGGCGGTGCAGACCCCGACAGCGAAGATATTACGGTATTTGGGGTTGCGCTGGTGCTTATCGATCGTGACGAAACCGCGCGCGTTCGTAAGGCCTTCGATCCATGCGCCGGCATCATTGCGAAGGCAATCGACTCCGCGAAATGCGGGAATGAACATGGAGAATTTCGACGTCAGCTTTTGGGTCTTTTTCGCCGCGCCGGCTTCATCGATCTCCGTGATTTCCACCGCGTCCGCGGTGACGCGATCGACTTTGGCGTTCGTGATCCACCGGATGTCGCGATCGCGCATCAGGGATTCCAGCATGCCCTTGGTATCGCCGACACCGCCCAAACCGAGATGGCCGATATAAGGTTCGGACGTGACGAACGTCATCGGGACCTGGTCGCGAATATGACGGCGCCGCAGATCGGTGACGGCCGTCAGCGCAAACTCGTAAGCGGGCCCGAAGCAGGAAGCTCCCTGCACTGCGCCGACGACCATCGGCCCGGGCTCCCTGCAAAACTCTTCCCAGCGATCGGCAGCACGGGCGGCGTGGTCGACCTGGCAGATCGAGCGGGTGTTTGCGTCGGGCCCGAGACCCTCGATTTCGTCGTAGGCGAGCTTGGGACCGGTCGCGATCACCAAGTAATCGTACCGTAACCGTGATCCGTCATTGAGTTCGACCGTGTTTGAGTCAGGCCTGACGCGCTTGGCGCCGGAGGCCGAGAAGCCAATCCCCAAGCGGCTGAAGATCGGCGGCAGATAGACTTTGACGTCGTCCGGACGACGCCACTTCACCGCGACCCACGGGTTCGACGGGACGAACTGGAACCACTCCGAATCGTGGACGACGGTGATCTCCACCGATCTGCCGCATAACTCGCGCAATTCAAAAGCTGTTGGTATTCCGCCGATTCCGGCGCCGATGACGACGATCTTGGTCATTTGATCCTCCCTTGGGACAATCGTTGCCGCTTTCGCCGGCATTTTGATTTTTGTCATGCCGACGCCGCTCAGTTCGGTGTTAGCGATTGCTCATGATCGCCCCTCGACCTGGAACGCGAATGCATGCGCACGCTCAAAACGCGGCGCCCGGACGCATTCCCATTCTCTTGAGCAAGATGGCCAGCGGGCAAACTCCGGAAAATGCCGCCTGCAGCAGATTTGTGCCCACAAACGCCGCCAGCAGCAGCCACCATGGGCTCACCCAAAATCCAAGTGCAAGACTGACGAGAACGACGGAACCGGCAAATGCCATCACGGCGCGATCGATTGTCATGGTGCCATCCTCCCGGGGCGCGCCGACGCCGACACGGCGCGGCGTCATTAGTTCATGTATTGCTAATTTAGTATTTACTAATATATCTGTCAAGCATGAATGAAGTCTGCGGAGATCGCCGATGTGCTTGATGCCGATGCGCTTGATGATGTTGGTGCCGGCTTTCGTGATCGCCTGCGCGGCAAGCGCCGCTGCCGGGGAGGGCGCCCGTGGAGAGTATGTCGCCAAGACGCGCCTCGTTGACGATCAGAAAGCGGTGATCGCAACCGTCGAGCCGATCCATCAGTTGGTCGCGCGCGCCCGCATTGGCGGGACCATCATCAGCCTCAAGGTTCGCGAGGGGGATCAGGTGTCCGGCGGCACCGAGATCGCAGCGGTCGGCGATCCGAAGCTGCCGATCCAGATCAAGGCGTTCGAATCGCGCATCCAATCCCAGCAGGCAGTCCGCGACCAGGCCAAGGCCGATTTTGAGCGCGCCCAAGACCTGCAGCGCCGCGGGGCGGGCACGCAAGTGGCGCTCGAACTCGCCCGGACCGCCTTCGATGTCGCGGAGCGCAATCTCGCCGCGATCGAGACTGATCGTGCGGTGGTCGTGCAGCAGCTCAGCGAGGGCGCGGTGCTGGCGCCCGGCGACGGCCGGGTGCTGACCGTCCCGGTGACCGAAGGGCGCGTGGTCCTCGCCGGCGAGACGATCGCGACACTCGCAGAGGCGAAATATATTCTCCGGCTGCAATTGCCGGAACGCCACGCGCAGGTGATGCGCGCCGGCGATATCGTGATGATCGGCGCGCGCGGCCTTGGGCCGAGCAATGGAGAGGAGCGCCAGCAGGGTCGGGTTCGCCTGGTGTACCCGGAAATCCAGGGCGGCCGGGTCATCGCCGATGTCGAGGTCTCCGAGCTTGGCGACTACTTCGTCGGCGAGCGTACGCGGGTCTACGTCTCGACGGGCCAGCGGCCGGCCATCACGGTCCCCGCCTCCTACGTCTATCGCCGCGCCGGCGTGAACTATGTCAAACTCAAGGGGGGCGCCGAGGTCGCCGTGCAGCCCGGCGAGATGACCGCCGGCGAGGTCGAAATTCTGTCCGGGCTCAAGGATGGCGATGTGCTGGTGTCGCCATGAAGCTCGGCCTCTCAGGCGTGCTTACCCGCGCCTTCATCAATTCGCCGCTGACGCCGCTGCTGCTGCTCGCCGCTCTTGCCATGGGCGCGATCGCGGTCGTTGCGCTGCCGCGCGAGGAAGAGCCGCAAATAAGCGTGCCGATGGTCGATATCATCGTAACGGCCAACGGCTATCGCGCCGACGAGGCGGTCGAGCTGATCACGCGGCCGCTCGAGGACATCGTCAAGGCGATCAACGGCGTCGAGCATGTCTATTCGCAGACCCAGGACGACAAGGTCGTCGTCACCGCGCGCTTCTTCGTCGGTACCGACGAGGACACCGCGGTCATGCGGATCCACGAGAAGATTCGCGCCAACATTACCGGGCTGCCGAAAGGCATTCCGGAGCCGCTGATCGTCGGTCGCGGTATCAACGATGTCGCCATCGTCGTGCTCACCCTGTCGGCAAAGCCCGAACGTGCCGCCAACTGGACGGACAACGGGCTCTACCAGGTGGCGGAAGAGCTCCAGCACGAGCTCGCCAAGGTCGAAAACATCGGCGGCACTCATCTCACCGGCGGCAGCCCGAACGAGATTCGCATCGAGCCCGACCCCGAGCGGCTGTCGGTCTTCGGCGTCACCCTCAACCAGATCATCGACAAGCTGACCAATGCCAATCGCTCATTCCAGGTCGGCACGATGCGGGATGGCGGCCACTCGTTGAGCGTGGTGGCGGGACAGACGTTGCAGGGCGTTCCTGATATCGGCCTCTTGCTGTTGACGACGCGCGATGGCCGACCCGTCTATCTCAAGGATGTGGCGAATGTCGTGGTCGGCGCGGCTGAGCCCGAGCACCGCGCCTTCATGCTGACGCGCGGCAACGACGGGGCGCTGGTGACGCGCCCGGCCGTCAGCCTCGCGCTGGCCAAACGCAAGGGCGCCAATGCCGTCACCGTGGCGGACGACATCATTGCGCGCCTCGACCTCATCAAGGGGCGCGTTATCCCTGCGGACGTCGACGTCACGGTGACGCGAAACTACGGCGAGACCGCCACCGAAAAAGCGAACGAGCTGTTGTTCCATCTCGCGCTCGCGACGATCTCGATCGTGCTTCTGATCACCATCGCGATCGGATGGCGGGAGGGCATCGTGGTGCTGGTGATCATTCCGACCACGATCCTGCTCACGCTCTTCGCCGCCTGGCTGATGGGCTACACCATCAACCGCGTCAGCCTGTTCGCGCTGATATTTTCAATCGGCATCCTGGTCGACGATGCCATCGTGGTGGTGGAAAACATCGTTCGCCACTGGCATCGCCGCGGCGATCGCGGTCTCGTCGAAACCGCGATCGAGGCGGTGGCGGAGGTCGGCAACCCCACCATCGTCGCGACGCTGACGATCATTGCCGCTCTGCTGCCGATGATGTTCGTGAGCGGCCTGATGGGGCCTTACATGAGCCCCATCCCGGCAAACGCCTCCATGGCGATGCTGTTCTCGTTCTTCGTCGCGGTGACGATCACGCCGTGGCTGTTGCTGCGCATCGCCCGCCGCCGCTTCGAGACTGCCGGCGCCGACGCTGCCCACCACGACGGCATCGATGCCATGGGGCGATTCTATCTGCGGGTGGCGCGGCCGCTGCTCATGGGGCGGCGGCGCTCAAAGGTCTTCCTCGCCGTCGTCGGCATCGCGACCCTCGCCGCCTGCGCGCTGTTCGTCACCAAGACCGTGCGGGTGAAGTTGCTGCCGTTCGACAACAAGTCGGAAATTCAGGTGGTCTTCGACCTGCCCCAGGGCGCCTCGCTCGAAGACACCGAGCGCGTTCTGATGGCAGCAGCAGACCGGCTGAAGGATCTGCCGGAGCTGACGTCGATCCAGGCCTATGCCGGCACCGCGGCGCCGTTCAATTTCAACGGGCTGGTGCGGCACTATTACCTGCGCGAAAGCCCGGAACTCGGCGATCTCGCGATCAATCTCGCGCCGAAGGGAGAGCGCGCACGCGCAAGTCATGCGATTGCACTCGATATCCGCCGGCGGCTCGCCGGTCTGCCGATGCCGCCGCGCACCGCGCTCAAGGTGGTCGAGGTGCCGCCGGGGCCGCCGGTGCTCGCAACGCTGCTCGCGGAGGTTTATGGGCCGGACGGTCCGAGCCGTCGCGCGCTCGCGACCAAAATTCGCGAGGCGTTCGCGGCGAACGACTTCGTCGTCGATGTCGACGACAGTTTCCACGCGCCTGCGGAACGGCTGCGCTTTTCCATCGATCAGGAGACGCTTGAATTCCATGGCGTCGAGGAGCAGGCCGTCTACGACACCATCGCGGCTCTGATCGGCGGGGTGAAGGTCGGCTATTCTCAGCGCGGCGGCGGGCTCAAGCCGATCGACATCACGGTCGCCCAGCCGAAGAGCGCGCTGGCGCTGACCGAACGCATCCTTTCGACCCCGCTGCCGGCGGGCGGAACGGTGCGGCAGGGCCGCAATGTCGAGCTTGGCGACGTGGTCAACGTAAACCGCGAGCCCGCGTCGTTTCCGATCTTCCGCCACAACGGCCGTTTTGCCGAGATGGTGTCAGCCGAGGTTGCCGGCCGCTTTGAAGCTCCGATCTACGGCATGTTGGGCGTGAACGACGCGCTCGGCCGGATCGATTTCGGCGCGGCCGGTCCACCGCAGATCAAATATCACGGCCAGCCCATCGAGGACTCCCGGCCGACCCTGCTGTGGGATGGCGAGTGGGAAGTCACCTACGTTACCTTCCGCGACATGGGGGCGGCCTTCATGGTCGCGATCCTCGGCATCTATCTGCTCGTCGTTGCTCAGTTCGGTTCGTTCCGGCTGCCGCTCGTCATCCTCGTGCCGGTGCCGCTGACGTTGATCGGCATCGTGCTGGGCCATTGGCTGCTCGGCGCCGCCTTCACCGCGACCTCGATGATCGGCTTTATCGCCCTTGCCGGCATCATCGTGCGCAACTCGATCCTGCTGGTCGACTTCATCCGTCATCGCCGCGCGGCCGGCGCGGGGCTGCGCGCGGCACTGCTTGATGCCGGCGCGACCCGCTTCAAGCCGATCTTTCTCACCGCGGCTGCGGCGATGATCGGCGCAGCCTTCATCCTCACCGACCCGATCTTTCAGGGGCTCGCCATCTCGCTGGTGTTCGGGCTCGCCTCATCGACCGCACTCACAGTGCTCGTCATCCCGGCGATCTACATCGTGCTGCGCGATGACGAGACGCAAAGCAACCTCAGCCAACCGCAAGGAGTACCAGCATGACCACGACCAACTGGCCGGAATTCACCAAGGTCTTGACCGCCGACCTGCGCGACCTGCGCAGCGGTCAACCCGAGGTCATGAAGGCGTTTTCGGCCATCGCCCAAGCGGCGCTCGCACCGAAAGCGCTCGACACCAAGACCAAGGAGTTGATCGCGCTCGGCATCTCGGTCGCGCTGCGCTGCGACGATTGCATCGGGTTCCACGCCAAGGCCGCGTCCGACCGCGGGGCAAGCCGCGAGGAGGTGCTGGAGACGCTGGCGATGGCAATTTATCTCGGCGCCGGTCCGTCGGTCATGTATGCGACCCACGCGCTCGGCGCCTTCACGCAATTCGAAACGGCAAAGAAATCGGCGGCGTGAGGAATAGTGCCGGCGAGCACGCGAAGGTCGCCGATGAGCGTTAGCGCTCGCCGGCCAAGTTCAAGGTGTGGGGCGCCTAAGCCCCGGCTTTTCTCGGGCAGCTCGACATGCCGAACAGCGAATAAGCCGGGCAATAGCCGAACACGCCGGTCAGCAGCGGCACGACGCCGATCCAGCCGACCCAATTCCAGCCGGTGTTGGGAAACCCGATAGGAATCGCGAAGGCCAGCAGTGCCAGCCCGACAACGACTCTCAGGACGCGATCAATCGTACCGACATTCAAAGTCATGGTCCGCTCCTCTGCCAATGCTTGCACAGGAGGCGGAATCCCTTGGTTCCGCGCATTGAGATAGGTCAACGCCTGCAGCGACTTCGTCGCCGCCATTGAAGCGTCGAGAGCGCGGGCGTATAGCGAGCGCATGACCGATGAGGCCGCAACCGCGGACGCCGCCGACTGCCCGCGCTGCCAGAAGCCTGCGGCGCTGTGCGTCTGTGCCGACATAACGCCGATCGACAACCGGGTGTCGGTGCTCATCCTTCAGCATCCCCAGGAGCAGGATCGCGCGCTCGGCACGGCGCGTCTCACGACGCTGCATTTCCGTGATGCTGTCATGAAGGTCGGTCTGTCGTGGCCGAGCCTCTCCAAAATCCTCGGCCGTCCGGTCGATCCGCACCACTGGGCGATCCTCTACCTCGGCTCCGCCCGTGCCGCGGAAATTGCGCCTGGCCGCGAGGTCGTCGCCGTCGATCGCAAAGGCGAACCCGAAGCCCATCAGGGCGCGATCCTGCGCGACATCGAAGGCGTGGTGCTGCTCGACGGCAACTGGAGCCAGGCCAAGGCGCTGTGGTGGCGCAATCCCTGGATGCTCAAGTGCCGGCGTATCGTCCTCGCGCCGCAACGCCCGTCGCGTTACGGCGCGCTGCGCCGCGAGCCGCGTCGCGACAGTCTCTCGACCATCGAGGCGGCAGGCATGCTGGTCGCGCGGCTCGAAAGGCGACCGGAAATCGAGGCGGCGGTGCTCGCAACTTTCGATCAGCTGCTGGCGCGCTACCGCGCACTGCATCCGGACCGCGGGCGTCCCGCCCGCTCTGTCCGCAGCGGGCGAGACGCCCGCGGTCCGATGGGCGCCAGCTCCCGGCGGCCGAGGCGACGCGCCGGATGACGCAGTCCGTCGGCAAGTCGGTCGCGCGGATCGAGGACGCGCCGCTGTTGCGCGGCGAGGGCCGGTTCGTCGACGATATCGTCCTGCCCAACATGCTGGTGGCGGCCTTTGTGCGAAGCCCGCACAGCCACGCCGCGATCCGCGGGATCGACACTGCGGCCGCGCGCGCCATGCCCGGCGTGCACGTCGTGCTCACGCTTGCGGACCTGCGTCCGCTCGTTTCGAACGTGCGGCTGCCGCTGCAATTTCGAACCGCGAACTTGCCGCCCGATGTGACCCCGTTCGTCCTTGCCGACCGCGAGGTCGTATTTGTCGGCGAGGCGCTTGCGGTCGTGCTCGCGACCACGCGGCATCTCGCGGAGGATGCCGTTGCCGCCGTCAAGGTCGACTACGAGGTACTGCCGGCAATCTCCGACTGCCGCGACGGGATTGCCGCAGGCGCCCCGATCGCGCACGCCGGTCGCAAGAGCAATGTGCTGGTCGAGTTCGGCCAATCCTATGGCGATGCAACGGCAGCGTTCGCGCGCGCGCCACACAAGGTCGCAGTTTCGCTCAAGCAGCATCGGGGCGGCGCATTCTCGATCGAGGCGCGCGGTGCCGTCGCGACCTACGACGCGATCGAGCAGCGGCTGACGCTCTACACCTCAACCCAACTCGCCCACGAGGTGCGGGCGTTCCTGATGGCGATGCTCCGGCTCGACGAGAACCAGGTGCGCGTGGTGGCGCCGGAGGTCGGCGGAGGTTTTGGCGCAAAATTCCTAATGTATCCCGAGGAACTGGTCTGCGCCGCGGCCTCCCTCAAGCTGCGACGGCCGGTGAAATGGACCGAGGACCGGCGCGAAAATTTCCTCGCCACCATCCAGGAGCGCGATCAATACTGGGACGCCGAGGCGGCCTACGACGACGATGGCCGGCTGCTCGCCATCCGCGGACGGCTGATCCACGATCAGGGCGCCTATACTCCGCAGGGCACGAACCTCGCCTATAACGCCTCGACGGCTGTGCCCGGGCCTTATCTCCTCCCGTCATACGAACTCAAGGTCATCGTGGCGGAGACCAACAAGGTCCCGACCATTCCGGTGCGCGGGGCGGGCTACCCCGAAGGCACTTTCGTGATGGAGCGCCTGCTCGACCGCATCGCCGACGAGCGCGGCCTCGACCGCGCCGAGGTGCGTCGGCGCAACCTCGTGCCGCCCGAGAAAATCCCGCATGTCGGTGCGCTCAAGACACGGGCCGGATCGCCAGTCACGCTCGACAGCGGGGATTTTCCCAAAATTCTGAACCTCGCCTGCGAGGCGAGCGGCCGGGCCTCTTTCGGCGAACGCCAGCGGGTGGCGCGGGCGCAGGGCCGCTACATCGGCACCGGCGTCGGCATCGGCGTCAAAGGGACCGGGCGCGGGCCGTTCGAATCCGGCATCGTGCGGGTCGGGCGTTCGGGGCGCATCTCGGTCTACACCGGCGCCATGCCGATGGGGCAGGGGATCAGGACGGCGCTCGCCCAGATCTGCGCCGAGCAGTTCGGCGTGTCGGCGGATCGGGTCTCGGTCGTCGCCGGGGATACGGCGGTCATTCCCTACGGCCAGGGCGGGTTCGCGAGCCGCCAGACCATCACCGCGGGATCGGCGGTCTACATGGCTGCCAAGGCGGTGCGGGAGAAGGCGCTCATGGTGGCATCGCATCTCCTCGAGGTCCCCGCCGAGGACCTCGAACTGCGCGATGAGCGGATCGAGATTGCAGGCGCGCCGGGCAGCGGCCTGTCGCTGCGGGACGTCGCCGAAGCGATGTCGGGCGTGCCCGGTTACGCGATGCCGGGGTATTTCGAGCCTGGGCTCGAAAGTTTTCAGAGCTTCATCCCGAAAGCGCTCACCTACGGCGTAGGCTGCCATGCCGTCGAGGTGGAAGTCGATCCCGAGACCGGCCGCGTCGCGATCGAGAAATACGTCGTCGTCAACGACAGCGGAAAGATGATCAATCCGGTAATCGTCGAGGGCCAGATCGTCGGCGGCGTTGCTCATGCCATCGGCAACGCACTGTTCGAATGGATGGGCTACGACCAGCAAGCCCAGCCGCTGACGACGAGCTTTGCCGAATATCTCCTGCCGTCCGCACCCGAGCTGCCGCAGTTCGATATTCGCCTTGTCGAATATCCCTCTCCGGGCAACCCCCTCGGCGTCAAAGGCGTCGGCGAATCCGGCTGCGTCCCCGCCGCAAGCGCCATCGTGGCGGCGATCGAAGATGCGCTGTCGCCGTTCGGTGTTCAGATCGATGAAATCCCGATCCTGCCGGCACGCCTCCACGCCCTGATCGCGCGCGCCACGAACAGGTGATCCCTCCTCGGGTGCATCCCTGCGGCGAGACGCGAAACAGGGAATTTTTCCCTGAGAACAGGGAAAGCAACAGGGAAAGCCAAAAATCGGCCCTCCGTTCGCGCATGGCTCAGCGATTTGCACAACAGCGTCAGAGACATCGGCCGAACCAGAGCCGCGATTGCGCGGCATCAAGCAGGGAAATTGAGGGAAGTCGTCGTGGCGCGCCATCGCAACGATCCTGCGAACATTTTGATCATCAAGCTTGATGACTATTTTATAGGACTATTCCTATGGCGTCAATCATCATCCCGAGGATCGAGTGACCCCCGATGTGTGGGGCAGTGACTTGAAACGTAGCTCGCTCAAGGCCAGCGAATTGCAGTAACCGGACCCGTTAGTTTTCTGACTCTGACATTTCGATCCCCCTCTCCATTGTCATGCCCCGCTTCAACGGGGCATCCAGTAACCACCGAGCTATTAGTTCTGGGAGATGCCGTATCCCATGTCTCGACGGGTGGTTACTGGATCGTCCGGTCTAGCCGGACGATGACAAGGCTAGAAGGACTCGAGTGTTAGAAACGCGACATTGGGGACTGGCGAGATTGGGTCGGAGCTGGACCCAGGAGCGGGCATTCGTTCGCTATTCGTCACCGTCTAAACCGGTCGCGCCACGACGGCAGACGTCAAGGTTGGTCAGCCGATCCCCTTGATGAAATCGATGAATGCCCGCAGGGGCGCGGGGACGAGTCGTCGTCCCGGGTAGTAGAGAAACGGCCCAGAGAAGCGTTGCCACCACGGTTCGAGGACCGGTTCGAGGGCGCCACGATCAAAATGTGGACGCAACCAATCCTCGAACAGGGGTGCGATGCCGGTGCCCGCGATCGCGGCGTCGACCAGGAGATCGGTGGCCCCGCCGAGGCGCACAATCAGCGGTCCGGCCGGATCGACCTGCACGACTTCGCCGTCGCGCTCGAACTCCCAGGCCATCGTCGCTCCGCTTGCGAACCGGCCTTGGAGGCAGCTGTGCCCGAGCAGATCGCGAGGGTGTTCCGGCCTTCCGCGTCGATCGAGGTAGGCCGGGGAAGCACCGAGGGCAAAGCGCTGGACGCGCGGTCCGATCGGCACTGCGATCATGTCCTGTTCCAGCCGCTCGTCATAGCGGATGCCGGCGTCGCAACCGGCGGCGATCACATCGACGAAACTCTCTTCGGCAATCACCTCTAAGCGAATGTCGGGATAGGCGGCGAGGAACGGCGGCACGATCGCAGGCAGCACCAGTCGCGCCGCGCTGACGGGTACGTTGAGCTTGAGCGTGCCCATCGGCCTGTCGCGAAAGCGGTTCACCACGTCGAGCGCTGCTTCCACCTCGCTCAGCGCCGGCGTGAGCCGTTCCAGCAAGCGCTCACCCGCTTCAGTCGGCACGACACTGCGCGTCGTCCGGTTGAGCAGCCTGACACCGAGCTGCGTCTCCAGGCGGCGCACCGCTTCGCTCAAGCCGGACGCGCTCAGGCCGCTGGCGCGCGCGCCATCGCGAAAGCCGCCGGCGCGCGCCACCGCCACGAAGCCGTTCAGATCGCCCAGATCTGCTTTCATCGTTCGTTAATCCGTACAGCCCGTGCGGATTATATCCAATTATCGTGCAGCCGGGAAACGGTTACGTGATTGCTCGACACCACAGGAAATCCATCATGTTCAACATCGACCCGTCCGGCAGCTTCACCCTCGGCGACCGCAGTGTGAAGCGCCTCGGCTATGGCGCCATGCAGCTCGCAGGTCCCGGCGTCTTCGGCCCGCCCAAGGATCGTGACGCGGCAGTGGCGGTGCTGCGTGAGGCGATCGCGCACGGCGTCAATCACATCGACACCAGCGATTTTTACGGTCCGCACGTCACCAACCAGATCATCCGCGAAGCGCTGCACCCTTATCCCGACGATCTCGTCATCGTCACCAAGATCAGCGCCCGGCGCGGCGCGGACGGATCGTGGATCCCGGCCATGTCGCCCGAGGAACTCACGCAGGCGGTCCACGACAATCTCCGCAATCTCGCCGTCGATGTGCTTGACGTCGTCAACTTGCGCAGCATGTTCGACGTCCATGGCCCCGCCGAGGGCTCGCTCGAAGCGCCGCTCACGGTGCTGGCCGAGCTTCAGCACCAGGGCCTGGTGCGTCATATCGGCTTGAGCAACGTCACGGCGACGCAGATCGCCGAAGGCCGCCGGATCTGCGAGATCGTCTGCGTGCAGAACCATTACAATCTGGCGCATCGCGACGATGACGCTTTGATCGACGATTTAATCCGCGACGGCATCGCCTATGTGCCGTTCTTCCCGCTTGGCGGCTTCACGCCGCTGCAGTCGTCTACCTTGTCCGATGTCGCCGCGCACCTCAGTGCGACGCCCATGCAGGTCGCACTCGCCTGGCTACTTCGTCGAGCGCCCAACGTCCTGCTGATCCCCGGCACCTCATCTGTTGCGCATTTGCGGGAGAACCTCGCTGCGGCCGAGCTCGATCTGTCGGATGATGTGGTCAAGGACCTGGACGGTGTGGCGCGTATCGCCTCCGTCTGACGGGGTGTGCGAAGACCGGTGATCGGTCCAATCGCTTCGCATCGTCCTCGCTCGTTGCATCATGGCGCCCCCATGGCGCGCCGCAAACTTGACGAACGACGCTCCACAACGGGCCGGCAGCGGACATGAATATTCTGCCGCTTCCGGCCCAACGGCGACCTGCGGTGACTCCGCGCGCAGGTCCGTTGGCGGCGCGAGTCCGGACATCACGCCGAAATCAACGAAGGGCCGATGCTGACCCGAAGCCGACTTCAGAGGTTGCCATCTCCTGTCACGATTCCCTTCGCAGCCTCTAGGGCGGAAACCGCAAACGATCCACCAGTTGTTGAAATCGTGAATCCGAACGCAGTCCCTTCCATCGTGGATCAAGTCGCAGCCAGACAAGCCAATTTGATCGTTCCACGAAGGCCTTCTGGAGCCAGAAGAAAGCCGCATCGTTGTCGCCGAGACCTGCGTAGACAAGCGCGATGCCATAGGCAGTAACGAACTTCTGGCCCGCAAGGTGTTGTAGTTTGCTCAATATTATTCGAGCGTCTGCCGTGCGACCCGCAACTCCGGCCACGAATCCACGCAGCGATTGACACTGGCCAGTCGTGGACATTTTCCTCAACCCTTCGAAATTCGACGAGCGTTCATGCTCGCTGCCCCTCCTTGGTGGCTTGCTCGGTCGACTACGGCGCTGTCGATGATCGGAGCCAAAAGGGCCGATGTCTTTGGGAATGCCTTAGATTTTTCCTGGAAATTTCCTAAGCTCGCGCAATGCGTGCCTCGGAAGACCAGATTTTCGATTTTGGCGACTTCACTCTGGCGCTCACGGAACGTCTATTGCTGTGCAGCGGTGAGCCGGTCTCTCTCACCCCCAAGGCCTTCGATCTCCTCGTTGTGCTGGTTGGCCGTGCCGGGCATTTGGTCTCTAAAGATGATCTGCTGCGCAAAGTGTGGCCGGACACGCTCGTCGAGGAAGTGAACCTCACCGTCAACATCTCCGCCCTGCGCCAGACTCTTGACCGAGGGTGCAATGGCAACGGAATGATCCAGACCGTGCCGACGCGTGGTTATCGCTTCGTCGCGCCGGTTGCGGTACGCGATGCTGCCTGCGCCCCCTTCGGCAGGAACCGCTCGCGGCACGATTTCGAACATGCGCGGGAAGTGATCGGTTGGCCGATTTTGTAGCGGCAATCGTCAAAACCGCTCGCGTTCCGATCGGCGCCAGCGGGAGAGGCGGCGTTCGAGCCACATCACGCATTCGGTGAGCACCACGCCGACGATGGCGATGACGATGATCGGGACGAACAGCTTTGCCGTCGCAAAGACGTTCGCATATTCGACGATCATGCCGCCGAGGCCGCTGATGGCGGTGAAGAACTCTGCGACCACAATGCCGATGATGGCGAGGCCGACCGCGAGGCGGATGCCTGCCATGATGAACGGGATTGCCGCCGGCAGGATGATCTTGAAGAAGATCTGCGTGTCGGTCGCGCCATAGGCGCGGCCAATCTCGATCATGGCGCCGCGCACGTCGCGGATGCCCGAATAGGTGTTGACGATGATCGGGAATACGGCGACCGACACCAGGATCGTCACCTTGCCCGCGAATTCGAGCCCCGCCCACAGGATGATGAGCGGCACCAGCGCGACGCGGGGGATCGCGTAGAGCGCATTGATGAAGGGATCGAGGATATATTCGAGCGTGCGCCACTGCGCGATGAGGATGCCGATCAGAATGCCGATGACGATGGTCAGCGCAAGACCAACAGCGAACGGCGCCAGGCTCTCCACCATGGCCTTTCGCAACGCACCGCTCTTGGTCAGTTCGACGCCCGCCTCGAAAATTGCGCTGGGCGGCGCCATGAAGATCGGGTCCATGCGCCGGCCGAAAAATTCCCACACCACGAAGAAGACGGCGACGGCGGCCGTGCGGATGGCATTCGGGCTCGTGAGCAGCGCCCACGCGCGGGCGAGCGAGGTGGTGCGCGGCGCCGGGACCGATTTGCGCGGCGGCGTGCCGTTCCCGCTCATCGTTCGTTATCCCGCAGCAAGTCCCGCAGCTCGGCGCGACAGGACGCGAACTTCGGGTGAGCGCGCATGTCGGTACCGATCCGGTCAGCCGCCAGCGGCGACTCGACGATGGTCTGGATGCGGCCCGGCGCGGTCGCGAACACGAAGATGCGGTCGGACAAGAAAAGTGCTTCGTCGATCGAATGGGTAACGAAGATCACGGTCGCGCGCGTCTCGGCCCAGATTTTCAGAAAATCCTCCTGCAGCTGCTCGCGGGTCTGCGCGTCGAGCGCACCGAACGGCTCGTCCATCAGGATCAAGGCTGGGCGCCGCATCAGCGCCCGGGCAATGCCGACGCGCTGCTGCATGCCGCCCGAGAGTTCGTGCGGAAAATGACCGGCGAATTCGCCAAGTCCGACCAGCGAAATGAAATGCCGTGCGGTTTCGCGGCGTTCGCGGGCCGGCAGACCGTCAAGCTCAAGCGGAAATTCGACGTTGCCCAGCACCGACCGCCACGGCAGCAGGCCGAAATTCTGGAACACCATGCCGGTATCCTTTCGCGGCCTCGTCACCGCGGCGCCAGCAATGACAATCGCGCCTTCGTCGGGCGCAATCAGCCCGGCGGTGAGGCGCAGCAGCGTGGTCTTGCCGCAGCCGCTCGGCCCAAGCAGAGTCACGAACTCACCTTTGCGCACTGCCGCCGTGACACGATCGAGGGCCACCATCAACTCGGGTGGCTTGTCGTCGCCGATGCGCCCACGCACAGCGAAGAATTTGCTCACGTCGTCATAGACGACCATCGCCTCGGCGCCCGCAGGAGTCATAGGGGTAATTTTAGAGCATGATCGAATCGCGAGCGCGAGCGTTTCGACGGGGAGGCCTCAAAACCTCGTAGCCCGGATGAGCGAACGGCTGCGTTCGCGATATCCGGGGCCGCATATCATTTGACGTACTGGCCCCGGGTGTCGCGGAGCTCGTCGTTGGGCCCGCCAGAGGCGGGACCCGTTGGCTCATCCGGGCTACGGGTCTTCGGCTCGTTACTTCCCGTAAGTGCCGAGCGTTTTCAGGGCCGTACCGACGAAACGCGGGTCGAGCACCTCGTCGGGTGCGATCGCGCGCGGCAAATTGCCGAGTTTTACGTTGAGAGCGGCGGTGTCCTGCTCGATCCGCGAATCGATGCCGCCGTCGATGCCCCACACCTTCTCGCCGTTGAGGTCGTGGACCACGGCGACGAGGAAGGGCAACTCAAGCTCGGGCAGCCGCTCGTGCAAAATCTGGGCGGCCTCGTCCGGCTGTTCGAGAATGTAGCGGGAGCCGCGAATCCCGGCATCCGTCAGGATCTGATAGGCGGGTGCGAGGCGCGGATCGTCGAGCGAATCGGCGCGCACCACGTTCCAGACATAGCCGAGACCAGGCAACTCCTGCGACAGCCGGGTGATGATGGTGACCTTGCCGTCGTGCACGCCCTTGAGCGCCGTGACGGTGTTGACCACCGTTGCATCGGCGCGGCCGCCGATCACCGCCTGCAGGCGCGCCGCATGGCCGCCGATCTGCACGAAACGCGCGCTTTGCTCGTCGATGCCGTGGGTGCGCATGATGAGGCGCGGCAACTGGTCCGGCAGACCGCCGGGGCCCGACGCTGCGAAGGTCTTGCCGACAAGATCGGCGAGCTTGCTGCCTTTCCCGGTCGCAATCACCAGGCTGTAATCGCCGATCGGCTGCCAGGAGTGGATCGCGCGGATTTTCGCCTTCGCCTCGATCGAGGCAAGTACGTTGAGCGTGCCGACCGTTCCGATATCGGCATTGCCGGAGAGGACCGCGCGCATCGCGTTGGCGTCGCCGGTGACGTAAATCTCCTCGACGTCGAGGCCGGCAAGCCAACCCTTTTTCCGCGCCACGAAATAGGGCAGCGATAGTGTCGTCGCCGGCCCGGGAAACACCATCCTGATTTTCTCGGCCCGCACATTTGGTGCCGCAAGCGTCGCGACCACGCAACCCGCAACCAGTGCAGCCGCAGCAATCTTGGCGAGTCGAATCATGCGCGTCCCCGAATGACGAGCCGCCGCCACTATAGCGAATCGAAGCGCCGCCGCACGCGAGAATGTCGATACGAGCACGCCGAGTCGTCGCCCGACTCGGCCACTTACCTAAGCAGAAATTGTCTGCAATTTGCGAATTGCTCAGCGCCGGCGGAATTGCGGCCGGGCCTGCGTACGCGGGGCGGTAGACGCGCGCTCGTCCTTGTGGCGGAAGATGATGCGGCCCTTCTCGAGGTCGTAGGGTGACATCTCCACAATGACGCGGTCGCCGGCCAGTGTCTTGATCCGGTTCTTCTTCATCTTGCCGGCAGTGTAAGCGATGATCTCGTGGCCTGTGTCGAGCTTCACCCGGTAACGGGTGTCGGGCAGGATTTCGGTCACCAGCCCCTCAAACTCGATCAACTCTTCCTTCGCCATATAATCTCTCGCTCCGTCGAACGGACATATGGCGCAAGCGGCGCCATTTATCAAGACGGCCAACCACTTTACGCGACTTTCGAACAGCCCCCAAACCCGCATCCGGAGCAAATGGCCGGATCAGGAAGGGGTCCCGCCCGGCGTGATCGCGCGAACCCAGGCATTGCGATTGGAGAGCACGAAGCGTTCGGCGGTGCCGTCACGCCGCGTGACCTTGAGCCCGTTTGGGATCACGCCGAGCGTCATGCCTTTCGCGACCCCGGCAATGTCATCGCGCGGTATGGAGATCGCAGCGGTCTGCAGGTTGAACTTGTGGGGCTGAAAGATCAGGTGGCGGTTTGTCAGGTACAATCGCCCGCCGCGCGCTTCCGCGTGCAAAAAATGATTGGCAGGGCTCTCCAACTCCACGACCTCGCCGACGGGCAGTTCGATTGCAGTCTGATGGGCGACCATCTTCGATCCGCCGAAGATGCCGATCGCGATCGCGAAAGCCACTCCGGTCACGAGCGCGGTCGTGACGAGGGTTACAACATCGGCCCCGCTCCGCGGCGGCAGCCACCCTTCGAAAAATCCGAATGCGAGCGCGAACAGCGGGCCGAAGGCGACGCCGGCGAGGGCTGCGCTTCTCCAGTTCTGAGTCCGGTCGCTCATGGTTGCTCATCCCCTGAAGAACGCGGCGTCTCGGCGCTTGCCGCAGTGATCGAAACCCGCCTAGATGCAGCCCATGAAAGCCCGCGCGGCGCAACCGTTCAAGCGGTGGCTGAGCGTCGCGAAAAAGCTGGAGGAACCATGGCCCGGAAGCCGGCAAAGCTCGCTCTCGTCGTGTCGCTCGCGGCAACGGTTGCGCTCGCCGTCTGCGGCGCCGCGGGCGCCCAGGAGTGGCCCACCAAGCCCGTCACTCTGATCGTGCCGTTCGCGGCAGGCGGCACCACCGATCTCGTCGGCCGGCCTCTGGCGCAGGGGCTTGGCGAGCGTCTCGGCCAGACGGTCGTGGTCGACAACCGCGCCGGCGCGGGCGGCACGCTGGGCGCCGCCGCGGCGGCAAAGTCGTCGCCCGACGGGTACACGCTCTTCCTCGCCACGATTGCGCATACGATCGCGCCCGGCATCTATCACAACCTCGCCTACGACTTCGAAAAGGATTTCGACCCGATCACCGTGGTCGCGGAGGTGCCGAATGTCCTGATCGTCAATCCCGCCGTTCCGGCGAAGACGGCGGCGGAACTCATCGCCTACATCAAGGCCCATCCCGGCAAGGTGAACTTCGGCTCGGCCGGGCCTGGCAGCGTCGAGCATCTCTCGGGCGAGCTGTTCCGCTCCATGGCTGGGCTCGACATCGTCCACGTGCCGTATAAAGGCGGTGCGCCGATGATGACGGACCTCATCGCCGGCCATATCGAGATGGCAGTCGAGACCAGTGGCTCGGCACTGCAGCACGTCAAGTCGGGCGCCGTGCGCGCGCTCGCGGTAAGTACGCACGAACGATCGCCGTTCTTCCCTGATCTGCCGACCCTCGATGAGGCGGGGCTCAAGGGCTACGACGTCACCACGTGGTACGGGCTGTTGGCGCCGCATGGAACGCCGGCGGTCATTCGCGACAAGCTCTATCGCGAGACCGTCGAGCTCCTGAAATCGCCGAACATGATCGCGCGCCTCAACGACCTCGGCGCCGTGCCCGGCGGCGAGCCGCCCGAACGCTTCGCGGCCTTTATCCGCAGCGAAACCGCAAAATGGACGAAGGTTGCGAAAGCGGCCGGCATCACCGCCGAGTGAGCGCGTTCAAAAACGCCAGCGACCTTCGCGGTTATCCGCCGCTCCGCACATAGGCCCAGAGCGCGGCAATATCCTCATCGGTGAGCTTGTCGCGCCAGGGCGGCATTGCCTGGTTCTTGCCGTTGAGCACGGAGTTGCGGAAGCGCGCGAAGTCATCCTTGGGAAATTTGCGCAGGTCGAAAGACACGGTTCCGGTATTGACCATGTCGCGGCCGTGGCAGGTGGCGCACATGTCGCTGTAAAGGTCGCGGCCCTGTTCGACGAGGTCCTCCTCCGCGGCGCGCGAAGCGGCGGCTGCCGCGAGCAGCAGGAATGCGGCGAGGCAGATTGGCGGAAATGCGGGCTTACTCACGGAACACCCCGGCACGAGGTCTCTGCGTCATGGCTGTGGAAAGCGCCATGCCAGCAGCGGCTTCGATGGGCATGAAGAGCTAGGGTCCGTCGGGTGACGCAAACGCGGAGATCGATGACGGCGGATTTGTCAGCGACGTCTGCGGTGAGACGCCGTTGAGCGGCGCCGGCATCCGTGCGGTGTTCATCCGCTGGTCGACGTCATCCATCCGCACGAGGATGTCCTTGATCGGGTTGTCGATCCAAGCGTGATTCACGAAGTCGCGGTGCGAGATCGCGCCGGCCGGCATGATCGCCACCATGCCGCGAAGATGATCGCGCCGTAGTTCGGAGCTGTAGGGGATCGACTTCTCGTTCAGCAACGACTTCAGCTCTGCATTGCGACCGGCAAGATGCGGCGTATACGAGCTGATGAAGAAGCCTGACCTGTTCTTCGCGATCCAACTCGCGAACTTCTCGACGCCGGAATAGATCGAGTCCATCAGGACAAGGCCGCGGATCCGATCGTTGGCGCCGCCGCGGTCCAGCACCGCGAGGGTCGGACCGAAGCCGCCGCTATAGGACACCAGCACGATCGGCATGTCGGCGAATGCCTGCTGGGTCTTCGAGTCACCGTAAAGCCGCGCAAGCTGCACCGATGATTCGTCAAGGAACCGCTTGAACCCGCCCGCATCCCAGAACTTGCCCGCGCTTAAATCCGCGGCATCGACGGCGAATTGCGGCGCCACCAGCACCGCGTTGACACCCGATGCACTGATCTGCGCCGGCAGCTTCTGGCGATCGCGAATATCGCGCGCGAGGATCGCGCCATGGCCGTGGAAGAACACCACCATCACCGCAGGCCGACTGGGATCGAAGCCCGGCGGGATATGGAGCAGCACGTGATTGTCGCCGAAGGTCGAATCCTCCCACAGCACCCTGCCGCGGAAATTGGTGTGGCCGCGGTGCGTGGCTTCGCCGGCGTTGAGGAACGAGCGGCCGCCAGGACTGCGGCCGTCATACGGGAACGGCGCGGTCTCGAAGCGGACCAGGCTGGTCCTGGCTTCGGCGTCCGATGGCACTGCCGGTTGCTGGGCTTCCGGCAAGCTGCGCGGGTGCGTCGATACCTGTGGCAGCGGACCTTCAACCGCTGCGAGGCGAATCGGCGGTGAACTCGGTGCACTGCTCCTCGCCGGCTTCACCGGCGGCTCCAGGACCACCACCTCGCGGTTCGTTTCGCGTACCGGCTCGAAAATACTCCAGGTGCTCGCGACGAGCGCGCCGGCATCCGGGATTGTCGAGCGCGCCTGGACGACGCCGCGGTTCGCCGGAGCCTCACGGCGCGTCGGCGCCGTCACGGGCGACGTTTTCGCGATTCGCTGGTAGGCCGAGACCGCAAGCGAATCGGATTTGTGAGTCCGATCGATGTAGTCGCCTTTGGACGGTGCCTTCGGCGGCGGCGACTGCAGGGCCAATTTCTGCTGCGGCGGAGCAGGTCTTTGGGACGGCCCGAACTCGTCATAGATCAGAAGGGCACAACCCACCGCGCTCGCCAGGAACACACCGATGGAAATGCGGATGACGGTGCGCTCGATATTGCTTTGCCGCGGCGCCGGCCTCCAGCCGGGCTCGGTTCTATAACGGCCGCTGTCGTAAGGTGCGCGAACACGCGTGCCGCGCGCGGCCTCGAAATCGGGTCGCCATCGCGGTTCGGGAGGTAAATTAAAGTCGCGCACTCGCTGGCGCGCCACCGGCCCTACGGCCGGGGCACGACGCGACGACGGCGCCGAGCTTCGGAACCTGTTCCCCACTTTTCCCCCACCCACCAGTTAACAGCTTCCGCGTAGAGTATGTCCCAATTTTGACGGTCGAACCCCCAGATGAATTTTTCGACAGGCGAGAACAAACGAGGAAATCGTCGGATTTCCGCGACTCGCGCGCGGCCGGCAGCACGGCCGCGCCCCTGCCGCGCGCGGCCCTTCAAGGATCGATGCCGCGAAAATTTAAGAAGCCGTTGGTTAATGGCCGCCTAAGCGACCCCGCCTCACCTGGCGCGCAAATAGTTTGGGGGCCGAGCTTGTGCCCGGCCCCCATACGAAAGACCTGCAATTTGCGGGAGTTCTAAGTGCGGTGCTGCCGCGTGTAATAATAGTAGCGGCGCGATACCTGACGCGGTTGCCGTGCCCGGGGGCGTGCACTCTGGGTGGCAACTGCCGCCGGTGCAGCGGGCGTGGCGGTCGAGGTCGCAGCGGGCGCCGTTGGGGTCCCCTCGCCGCTTGCCTTTGGTTCCGCGTCGGCCTTGGGCTCGATCTTCTCGGCGAGCAGCAGGTTCGATTCGTTTTGCCGCCACCGATAGCCGACGCCGAAATCGATCGGGATCGGATTGCCTTTGCGGAACAATTCCGAGAGCCGCGACTGATAGGCGTGCGAGAAGATCCCGATTGGGCCGACATAACGCCCGACCGGCTGCAGATTCCACTTCTTGGTGTCGAAGTAGCTGACCGGAATGCCGGTGTCGTCTTGCAAGATCGTCCCGCTATGGTCGAGCAGGAAGTTCCGGATCATCGAGAAGTTGCTGCCGTGGAGCAGGTAGGACGCGCTCTTCACGAAGCTGTCGCCGGTGCCAAGCTTCTCCAAGAAGGCAAGGAAGCCGCTCTTCCTCAGGCCGTCATCCGCGAGATTGGTGCCGAAGTAGTAGAGATTCTGCTTCGGTCCGTCGCCGGCCGAGAACACGATCTTCACGCCCTTGGCCATTGTCTTCAGCCCGGGCTCATTCGCGGGATGAACATTGCCCTGGTCGTCGATTGCGACGAAGGTCGTTTCGTGGACGGTCTTTCCCGTCCGCGCCAGGAACACGTAGAGCACCGGCGTCGTCCCCCAGACCGGACCGCCGCGCAGCTGGCTCGACATGTTCTTGGTGATGAAATAGCTGATCGTCAGCAGCGTATGCAGCGACAACTCGAGATTGTGCAGGTTGCGCGGGATGGTGCCGCCGCGTTGAAGCGTCGTCAGCTCCGGAATCTCGCCGGCGGGCTCGAGGCCGGCCAGCACGTAATTCGATGCATTCGGAAAGAACGACGTGGCGTGAATGAAGTCCGGCCCGCTGAACATGTAGAACATGGCGTCATGCTGCATGGTCAGATGGGCTTGGGAGAAGGCGCGGATGCGCGAAAAGTGGTTCTTCTCCTCCTGGCCGAAGATCGAATTGAAATAGTTCGCGTGCTGCTGCCACGCCGGATCCTTCGTCAGCGCCGCGAGCGGCGAGTCGGGCGACGGCGGCAGGCCGGCGAGGAATCGCGCGGTATCGTTGGGCGTCGACGTTTCGGCGCTTTGCGCGGGAATGATCCACAGCGCGAGCAAACCGGCGAGAAGTGCTACAGCAGCTCTGATGTTCGCCATTTTGGGGACACTCGTTTCAAACTGTAGTTTCGGGTCGATCGGAATAATAGACGTTCGATAACATGCGGGATGTAGCATAAATCGCTACGCCGGCAACCATCATTGCAAGACCAGCCAGCGACTGCACCGGCCAATTCGTCACGAGGTAGTACATCATGAACCCGGCGACCGCGAGAAAGATCAGCGGCGTCAACGGGTAACCCCATGCGCGATAAGGGCGCGGCAGCGCCGGATCGGTGATCCGCATCTTGATCACGCCGAGCACTGCGAAAAATGAACATAATGTCAGGCTGAACTGGATGAAATCCAACACCTCCTCGAAGCTCTGCGTCAGCAGCAGCAAACTCGCGACGACAAGCTGGAACAGGATCGCGATCGCCGGCACGCCCGCCTTTGATTTGCGCGCGAACACGCGCAGCAACGGCATGTCCTCGCCCATGGTCATGGTCACGCGCGGGCCGATCCACATCATGGCGCTGATGGACGACACCAGTCCGAGGCATATCAGCGCGCCGACGATGCGCCCGCCGAATTCGCCGAACACATGGGTGCCCGCGACCATGGCGACATTGAGCTGGCCGGACAACTCGGAGATCGGCGTCGTGGCGAGGAAGACCGCGTTGAGGGCGACGTACAGCAGGATCACGATCGACGTGCCGATCAGAAGTGCGCGCGGCAGGTTGCGAACCGGGTCGCGGATCTCGCCGATGATGTAGGTCGCGCCGTTCCAGCCCGAGTAGGAATACATCACGAACACGAGACTGATGGCGAACGGTGCGCTCGTCATGAGCGTCAGGTCGGCCGCGCTCGGGGCAAACGAGATCGGCTGGCGGGTCCCGAATGCGATGCCCGCCACCAGGAAGGCGACGATGAGCACGATCTTGAGGCCGGTCCAGATATTGTGGAACGTGCTGCCGTGCCGCAGTCCGGTGAGATGCACGAGCGACACCAGCCAGATGACGGCGAGGCCCAGGAGCAGCGGCGGAGCGCCGGGCCAGACCGATTTGAAGTAGACGCCGAACGCCATCGCCGCGAGCGCGACCGGGGCTGCAAACCCGACTGTCGCCGACAGCCAGCCCGCCATGAAGCCGAACGCGGGATGATAGGTGCGACGGAGAAAGTTGTACTCACCGCTCGAGCGCGGAAACATCGCCGCAAGCTCGGCGTATGAGATCGCCCCGGAAATCGCGGCTATTCCGCCGACGATCCATAACATCAGGAGCGAGAAGCCCGAGGTGATGTCCTTCACCTGGAAGCCGAGGCTGGTGAAGACGCCGACGCCGATCATGTCGGCAACGACAATCGCTGTTGCCGTCACGCCCGAGACCTTCGCGGCAGACGCGCCGCTTGCAACCTCGTCGGTCATTGAAGTTTTGTCCCCCGTCGGATGCCATAACAATGACGGCAGTGAAAATCCAACGGTTTTTGGGTTTGGGCGGCACGAAACGGCTTGACTGTCGCTGCTTTGCCTCGTTAGCGGAAAGTGCCGGCGATTTCAGAACGGTTTATACCGACCCGCGGTCCGCCTGCCACATGCAGGCCGCCGCCGAGACAAGACGCGGTGGGGGGCGTATTTCATGTTGTATCGATCGGGGACGCGGTCCTTGAAGCGCGGATTTGGCAGCTGCAAATCCATTCATCTCGGCCAAGCCGTCATTGCCTGCCTCGCGGTTTGGTATCTCTCGATCGTAGCGCCGGCGGTTGCCGCCGAACCGAAGGTCAAGATCGCCTTTGCCGGTGATTCGCTCGTCGACAATTACTGGGCCGGCGTGTCGCGGCTCGTCGGCGCCGATGCCTGCCTCAAAACCAGGCTCGAGATTGGCCGCTTTGCCCATAATGGTACCGGACTATCCCGCGGCGACCGCCTTTACTGGCCACGCGAGATCAAGAAGATCGGCGATACGTTCAAACCCAACCTGTTTGTGATTTCGATCGGGCTCAACGATCGGCAGTTCATCGTCGATGCAACCGGAGCACGTACCGCGTGGGGCTCGCCAAACTGGACCCAGAAATATCGCGAGGAGCTCGACGAATTCCTGAAGTCGGCGGCTGGCGGCGGGGCTGCGGTCATGCTCATCGGGCTTCCCGGCATGCGCGATAACACTGAGAACCGCGACGCGGCTGAAAAGAACAAGATGTTTGCCGATGCCGTCGCCGCGATGAATACGGTGAAAGTGCAATATGTCTCGCCGTGGCGGGTCAATGGGGCGGGAGCTGCCGACACCTTCGCGTCGTTCGGCCCCGACAAGAACGGACGGTTCGTGCAGATCAGAACGCCGGACGGTGAGCATTTCACCACCGCCGGAGAGGATATCATTGCGGCCTATGTCTATCCGAAGATCGCGGCGACTCTCGCCGATATGGGCATCCGCATCGACTGCTCCAATGTGATGACGAAGGAAGATCGTTGACGTCATTTCCGCAAACATAGGCACCGCACGCCGCAAGGAGGCGCGAACGCGCGCACATGCTGTTTCCGACCATCGAATTCGCGGTTTTCTTTGCCGTTGTTTTTCCGATTACTTGGCTGCTCAATTCGCATAACACCTGGAAAAAATGGTTCCTGGTGGCGGCGAGCTATTTTTTCTATGCGTCTTGGCGAGTCGACTTCACGCTGCTTCTGTTTGCAAGCTCGCTCGGCAATTATATGGCCGGGCTCGCGCTAGGCCGGCTTGCTGACGGCGCGCTGCGCCGCGCGGTGTTGGTGGCCGCGATCGCAGGCAATCTCGCCGTGCTGGGGTATTTCAAATACTACAACTTTCTCGCCGCTTCGCTCATCAATTTATTTGCGGGGCTGGGGTTTAACGTCGACATCAGCTTCATCGAGGTCGCGCTGCCGATTGCCATCTCATTCCTGACGTTTCATGCACTGTCGTACATCATCGACGTCTACCGGCGCGTGCTCAAACCGACGACATCGCTTGTCGACATTCTGCTCTACATCAGCTTCTTTCCCCATCTGATCGCGGGCCCGATCGTGCGCGCCGACAAGTTCCTGGCCCAGACCCGCAAGCCCTGCGACCCGGCAACCATTCGGCTTGGCCAAAGCGTCTTTCTGATCGTCGGCGGGGTGTTCAAGAAGGTCATCGTCGCGAATTATCTTGCGACCGAGTTTGTCGACGGCGTGTTCCGCGCGCCATCCGATTTTTCAAGCCCCGACCTCATCTTCGCCATGTATGCCTATGCGCTCGAGATCTATTGCGATTTCAGCGCATATACCGACATTGCGATCGGTGTCGCCAATCTGCTCGGCTACGAGTTTCCGCAGAACTTCAACTATCCCTATCGGGCTTTGTCGCTACAGGATTTCTGGCGCCGCTGGCACATGTCGCTGTCGAGCTGGTTGCGCGACTACCTCTATATTCCGCTGGGAGGTAATCGCGGTGGCGGATTCGCGACCGCCCGCAACATCATGATCACGATGGCGCTTGGCGGGCTGTGGCACGGGGCGAGCTGGAATTTTTTGGTTTGGGGCATCCTTCATGGCGGGGCGCTCGTGACCGAGCGGGTGTTCGGACAGATCAGCCACGATCGCACCGGCCATGTCCGTTCCTCGCTCGCCGTAGCGCTCGGATGGTTCGTCACCCTTCAGTTCGTCTGCTTCACCTGGGTGTTCTTCCGCTCGCCATCGACCGAAGCTTCCTTCGCCTATTTCTCCACTTTGTTCTCCGGAGAGAAGTGGAGCACCACCATCACGCCGTTCGTCGCCGTGGTGTTCGTACTCGGAGCACTGTCGCATATCTTTCCGCCGCGCTGGTTCGACGCGCTGGAAGCGCGATACGATGCGGCTTCGCTTCCGGTGAAAGTGCTGGTGCCGTTCGTGGTGATCTACCTCGTCGCCATCGCGGCGCCGAGCGGCATCGCGCCGTTCATCTACTTCCAGTTCTGAGGGATCGCATGTCGGACGAAAACGCGAACAGCGGAATTCAAACGCCGCCGCCCGCGCATCATCTGCGCACCGCGGCGATCGTCATCTATGCGTTTCTGGCGCTTCTCGTCATCACCATCCCGCAAGGTCCCGTGAACTGGCTGCACGACATGAATTCCAACCCGGCGCAGGAGGCGTTGCTGCGGGGCGCTGAGTTCCTCCAGGAGGCCTCGCAACAAACCGGCCTCGCGGTGCCCTATCAGAGGGCACGCTCGCTCTTTTTCATGCTGACGGGGAAGGAGGAGAACTAATCCCGCGGCCCGCAGTTGTGGAGCGAGGACGCGAAAATCTTAACGAGGCGGTACTTCATTGTGGCGAAAGCCCGGCAAATTCCGGCCCAATATCCGTGGCCGCTGAGGGCCATGAAAGTCTTGGGAACGAAAGTCCTGGGAACGCGGCCACTTAATACTTTTTTGACCACAATTCTCCTAAACACTGGTACCGCATCCACGGGGGCGCGGGGGTTGATGCATCAATTGCGATTCGTGGTCGTTGGGCTAGTAGCGCTGGCGTTGCCGGTGCAGGCCGACGCGGCAGGCTATGTACTTGGCGACAGCATCGGCGAGGGCGTCGCGATCGCGTCCAGCCTGAAAGGCTTGGCGAAGATCGGCATCCATATCCGCGGGCCGAAGGCGCTGGCGCAGATCGAGCAGACGCCGCGCGGGGCGACCGTTTTCATCGTGCTCGGCACCAACGATGCCGAAGGCAGCATCAAGAACATCGCCAAGAGCATCGACGATATCGTCGCCGCCGGGCAGCGCAAAGACCTCAACATGACCTGGATTGGGCCGCCCTGCGTGCGCAAATCCTGGGACACCCGCGCGCGCGAGCTCGACGAGATTTTGCGCAACCAGCTTGCGGGAACCGCGGTGAAATATGTGAGCATGCGCGATACGCGCCTCTGCTCGGGCACCTTTCATGAGCCCGACGGCATTCATCTCACCATGAAGGGCTACCACTACATGTGGGACAAGGTCCGTGCCGAGGTCGGCAATTCCGACACCGCGGTGGCGGCGGCCGGTGCGGACCAGAAGGGCGCGATTGCAAACGGTGAGGCCACAAGTTCCGTTCAGGCGCCAACATCACCGCGATCGTCAGCGCGGCCGCGGACCCGCGTCGCTGAAATCGTCGGAACGCAAGGGGTCGGCGCCACGGTGCCGGCCGCCCGCCGCCTGGTTATGGAGGTTCATGTTCCGCCTGCGGTACCGTCGGCTCCGCTGGTGTGGATCCGGGCGAGAGATTAGAGGGAGCCGCGCGCGCGTAAACGCGTCGCCGGCTGCGCAGGTTTGATTCGGGACGGCGCTAGCTGCTAGAGGCTGGCGCCGATTGCCAGTTTCGTCGCAATTGGCGACAACGGTCCGATCGACCGACCGAGGAGCGTGCTCAAAATTGATGCAGACTCAATACAATGAATGATCTGCACAACCATCGACCCACTATTGTGGCCGGCTTGGCGAGCGGCGCATGCGTGGCGGTTGTCGTCATCGCGGTGGCTGCGCTCCTGCGTTCGCCCGAAGACACGGCACCGCGCGAAACCTCGACACCGAACACGCGACCGACAGCCATCCAACAGCCGACACCTACCGAACGCACAACGGCCGCGCCTGCAACTCCAACCGTCGTTTCGGCGCCGTCCGCCGTACGGATCACCAAGTCCGATCGGTTGATCGTGCCGTCGAGCTCGGCGGCAGGCTCGGCAGGGCCGCGCCTCGCTGCGGTGCCGTCGCCCGAGCCGCAGAGCACTCCGCGCGTTGCCGCCCCTGTTGCCGCCGCTCCTGTTGTCGCTGCGCCAGTTGCAGCGCCGCCGCGAGACGCCGGCCCCGAAGCCGTCGGGCGGCCCGATCAAGTCAATGCGCCGGAGGCTCAGCCCGCGGCGCCGGCCGAGACAGCCGGTGCCTACGTAACGGCAAGCGCCACAAATCCAACGACGTCGCGACGTGCGGTCGGCGGCCCTCAACCGGGGCCGCAGGGCCTCGTCATTCTCCAGATCGGCGACAGCCATACCTCGGCGGATTTTCTCAGCGGTGAACTGCGGCGCCGGCTCCAGCAGCGCTACGGCAACGGCGGCCCGGGCTACATCACCGCGGGCCGACCGCATATCGGCGTGCGCAGCGCCTCGGTGAAGCTTGGGATGTCGTCGGGCTGGAGCTATCACGCCATCCAGAAGTCCAGCAATATCCAGGAATTCTGGCTATCGGGATTCAACACCGTCACGAGCCAGTCGGGCGAGACTCTCTCGTTCACATCGGACACTCCGATGGTGTTCGATTCAGTCGAGATCGAAGCGCTGCGCCAGCCCGGCGGCGGCTCGTTCGACATCAGCTTCGACGGCGCCGTCAAGGCAAGTTACGACCTCAACGCCCAGAAACCCGAGCCGCTGGTGCTGCGCCTGAGCCCCGACGGCGTGCCCACCGATCGGGTCCGCCAGATCGAGATCCGCACCCAAGGCGAGGGCACGGTCAGCATCGCCAGCATCGCCATCTACAACCGGCAATCGGGTGTAACGTACAACAGCATCGGCTATCCGGGCGCCACCATCGATCTTCTCAACAAATTCGATCAGGCGCTGATGGCCGATGATCTTCGCCGGCTCAATCCGCACATCGTTGTTGTCTCGTTCGGCACCAACGAGGCGTCGAAGCCCAATCTCGATGCCGCCCGTTACGAGCAGAACTACGAGAAGGCGCTCGGCAAGATCAAATCCGCCCTGCCGGATGCCCAAATCGTGCTCATCGGGCCGCCCGACGGCGCCGAGCGCGGGCCGCACTGCTCGGGCAAGGCTTCGCCCGAGACTGCCTGCCATCCAGCCCCGCCCATGGACGCGACGCCGGTTGAAGGCGCATCATCATCGAAGGGCCACGAATGCGATTGGCACGTGCTGCCGAAGCTTGAAATGATCCGCGCGGTCGAGCGCAAGATCGCCGAACGGCACGGCTACGTTTACTGGAATTGGGCGTCGATCATGCCGAAGGAGTGCGGATCGCACACCTGGGCCACGGCGTCACCGCCGTTGATGGCGCCGGACCACGTCCATTTCACGCTGAGCGGCTATAACAAGAGCGCCGAGCAGTTCATGGATGTGCTGGTGCCCCTGATCGACAAACTGTCGGCCAAGTCCGCCATCGTCTCGAATAATTGAACGCGTATCTTTTGGCGCCGCGACCCGGTCACAGCCGGGTGACTGCGTCTATAATCCTACTCCCGTAGCCCGGATGGAGCGCAGCGAAATCCGGGAGCAGTCTTGCGTTCGACGCGGGGTCCCCAGATTTCGCTGCGCGCCATCCGGGCTACGGGAAATGCGAGCCGTGTCGCAGTTCAATGAAACACTACGGCGGTTGCCGTCGGTCGACGAAGTCCTGAACACCCCGATCGCGGCCGTCGCCGTGGATCGGTTCGGCCGGTCGGCTGCCGTCGCCGCCGTACGTCGTGCGCTCGACCAGACGCGCGCTGCGGCTCGCGCCGGCGGGGGCGATGGCGATCGAAGTCGAGGCCGTCGCCGACGCGATCGCGGCCTTGGCGCTTGCCCGCCTCGAAGAAGAGGCACGGCCCAATGTGCGCGCGGTTTTCAACCTCACCGGCACCGTGCTGCACACCAATCTTGGGCGCGCGGTCCTCGCCGAAGCTGCCGTCGCGGCGGCGACCACGGCGATGCGGCAGGCGATCGCGCTCGAATTCGACCTCGCGACCGGCCGGCGCGGCGAGCGCGACAACATCGTGCGCGATCTCGTGCGCGAATTGACGGGCGGCGAGGACGCCACCATCGTCAACAACAACGCGGCTGCCGTGCTTCTCGTGCTCAACACCCTGGCGAAGGGCCGCGAGACGGTGGTCTCCCGCGGCGAGTTGATCGAGATCGGCGGCGCCTTCCGTATGCCCGATATCATGGCACGCGCCGGCACGAAGCTTATCGAGGTCGGCACCACGAACCGCACGCATCTCGCCGACTATGTCGCGGCGCTCGGGCCGCGCACCGGCCTCGTGCTCAAGGTGCACACTTCGAACTACCGGATTTCCGGCTTCACCGCCGAGGTCGCGATTGGTGCCCTGGCGGTGCCGGCGCGGGAGCACGGCGTGCCGCTGGTCGACGATCTCGGCTCAGGCACGCTGGTCGATCTCGCCCGCTTCGGCCTTGCCCATGAGCCGACGGTCGCCGAAGCGATCGCCGACGGCGCCGACCTCGTCACCTTTTCCGGCGACAAGCTCCTCGGCGGACCGCAGGCGGGCTTCATCGTCGGCCGCAAGGATTTGATCGCACGGATCAACCGCAATCCGATGAAGCGCGCGCTGCGGGTCGACAAGGTGCGCCTCGCGGCAATCGAAGCGACCTTGCGCCTTTACCGCGACCCTGACCGGCTCGCCGAGCGGCTGCCGACGCTGCGTGTGCTCGCGCGGCCGCACGCCGACATCGTTGCGCAAGCGCACCGCCTGGAGCCCGCCGCCGCCGCGGCTCTAGCGCCGCACTTCACCGTTACGGCAATCGACTGCGCAAGCCAGATCGGCTCGGGCGCGCTGCCGCTCGAAACGGTGCCGAGCGCCGGCCTCGCCGCGCGGCCGGCGCGCCCGCGCGCCCGCGCGCTCGCTGACCTCGCGGCGGCGCTGCGCCGCCTGCCGATCCCCGTCGTCGGGCGCATCGAAGACCAGGCGTTGCTTCTTGACCTGCGTTGCCTCGAAGACGAGGCCGCATTCACGGCCAATCTTGCCGGCCTCAAGGAAGCGCTCGATAAACCGCCGGCGCCGTAGGGTGGGCAAAGCGAAGCGTGCCCACCACACCGATTCCATTCGCACCGACGCCGAACGTGGGCACGGCGGAAAGAACACCTTGCGAAAATCCTAACGCGCCGGCCGCCTTTGCCCACCCTACGCAATACGCAGCGCGGGCCTTGTGCCGGCCGCCGGGGCGTGACGCGCTCAGTGCGCGTCCGCCCGCTTGCCGGGCGCCGTCGTCGTGGCGTGGCCTTCGTCGGGGATCACCAGCGTGTTGTTGCGCTTCGGCACTTCGCCGACCGGAATGACCTTGATGACCTTGAGCGCCGCGGTGTCGACCACGGACACCGATCGCAGGCCGGAATTCGACACGAACATCTCCTTGCCGTCCGGCGTGAAGGTCACCCAGTTCGCCACCGCCGAGATCGGCGTATCGCGGCCGGCGACCTTTTCGCTCGGCAGGTCGACCTTGCCGGTCACCTGCAGATTGTCGAGCGAATAGGCGTAGGCGGCGTTGTTCGGAATGCTGGTGACCCACAGGGTCTTGTTGTCCGGCGAAATGCCGATGCCGTGGGACGGTTCGTTGGTGCGGTAGCCGCCGTGATCGAATTCCTGCGGCACGCCCGGCAGCGACACCTTGGTCACTTCCTTCTGACCGGCGAAATCGATCACCGAGAAGCCGTTGAGGTTCGACATCTGCGCGAACACCCGCTTGGTCGAACCGTCCGGATTGGTCTCGATTGCCATGCAGCGCACGCCGAGGTCCATCTTGATTTCCCAAGCGAGTTCTTCCTTCTCGAGATCGAAGGCGTAGAACGTGCGCGACGGGATCGAGCCGCCGACCACGAACTTGCTGTCCGGCGTCACGTAGACGTTGTGCAGCCGCCCGCCATTGGTCGAGATCGTCTTCTTCAAGGTCAGCGTGGCGGCGTCGACGATGTCGAGCCCACCCTTGCCGCGGGCGATGGCGACGACGATGCGGTCGCCGTTCTTGGTCACCGCGATGTTGTTCGGATGATCGCTAAGCGGCACCTTCTTGATGAGCTTGCCGGTCTTGCGGTCGAGCACGTCGAGCGAACTCGTTTCCTCATTGCTGACGTAGATGCGCGAGCCGTCCGGCGAGAAGTTGATGCCGTGGGCGCCGACGACGTTCTTGATCTCCTGCACCACCTTGTTGGTCACCGGATCGATGACATGGATGCTGTCCCCGGCGGCATTGGTGATGTAGATGCGCACCGTGGCCGCGGATGCCGCAAGCGGCGCGAGCGTCAGCGCCAGCACCGGTACCGCAAATCTGATCAGGGACGATTTCATAGGGGCGCTCCTTGGGTCGGCATTATTTGGAACAAGGTACGCGTAAGCCAAAAACTAGACAAGGCGGGGGCCGGTGGGCAATGTCAGCCCTCCCCTGGGCCGGCCGATAATCGCGATGGCTAAGAAAACATCCGCCAAATCAGTCACGGATATTCCCCCCGATGCGCTCAGCGAGGCGCAGGCGAAGGCGGAGCTGAAGCGTCTGGGCACGGAGATCGCGGGGCACGATCGCCGCTATTACCAGGAGGATGCGCCGACCGTCTCGGATGCGGCCTACGATGCGCTGCGCCAACGCTACAACGCGATCGAGGCGCAGTTTCCGGAACTGCGTACCGCGGAGAGCCTGACCCAGCGGGTCGGCGCGGCGCCGTCCGTGCGATTTGCCAAGGCGCGCCATGCGGTGCCGATGCTCTCGCTCGACAACGCGTTCGCCGAGGAGGACGTGGTCGATTTTGTCGGCCGCATTCGCCGCTTCCTGCGGCTCGGTGAGGACGAGGAGATCGTCTTCAGCGCCGAACCCAAGATCGACGGCCTGTCGATGTCGCTGCGCTACGCGGACGGCGAACTCGTCACCGGCGCGACGCGCGGCGACGGCAGCGTTGGCGAAGACGTGACCGCCAACATCAAGACGCTGGAGGATGTTCCGCACCGGCTCAAGGGCAGGCATGTGCCGGCGATCTGCGAGGTGCGCGGCGAGGTCTACATGACCAAGCACGCCTTTCTCGCGCTCAACCAGCACCAGGCTGAAACCGGCGCCCAGATCTTTGCCAATCCGCGCAACTCCGCGGCGGGCTCGTTGCGGCAGAAGGATCCATCGATCACGGCGTCGCGGCCGCTCGGCTTCTTCGCCTATGCCTGGGGCGAGATGAGCGCGATGCCGGCGGACACCCAGTCCGGCATGGTCGAGTGGTTCGCCTCGTGCGGCTTCAAAACCAATCCGCTGACCAAATTGTGCCGGTCGGTCGAAGCGCTGCTCAAGTTCCATCACGAGATCGAGGACGGGCGCGCCCGGCTCGATTACGACATTGACGGCGTAGTCTACAAAGTCGACCGCATCGACTGGCAGGAGCGCCTCGGCTTCGTGTCGCGCAGTCCGCGCTGGGCGATCGCGCACAAGTTTCCCGCGGAAAAGGCGACGACCGTCGTCAAGGACATCGAGATCCAGGTGGGCCGCACCGGCGCGCTGACGCCGGTCGCCAAGCTGGAGCCGGTGACGGTCGGCGGCGTCGTGGTTCAGAACGCGACGCTGCACAACGCCGACGAGATTGCGCGGCTCGACATCCGCATCGGCGACACGGTGAGAATTCAGCGGGCAGGCGACGTGATTCCGCAGGTGCTCGGGGTCGTCGAAGAGCAGCCGCGCGGCGCCCATCATTACAAATTCCCGACCAGGTGTCCGTGCCCGCTCAAGACCGACGTGGTGCGCGAGAAGACGGCGACCGGCGAAGAGGGCGCGATCGCCCGCTGCAGCGGCGAATTCGCCTGCCCCTTCCAGGCCGTCGAGCATCTCAAGCATTTCGTGTCGCGTCGCGCCTTCGACATCGACGGCCTGGGCGAGAAGCAGATCGAGTTCTTCTACGAGCAGGACTGGGTCAAGGAGCCGGCCGACATCTTCACCCTCGAAGCGCGCAACAGCAGGATCCACCTCGAAGAGGTGGAAGGGTTCGGCGAAACGTCCGTGCGCAATCTGTTCGGCGCGATCGCGACACGGCGCGAAATTTCGCTGGAGCGGTTCATCTACGCGCTCGGCATCCGCCACGTCGGCGAGACGACGGCGGTAGCGCTCGCGCGCGGCTACGGCACCTGGGACGCCTTCCACGACGCATGCCTCAAGCTCGCGCACGACGACGAGGAGGTGCGGGCCGAAATGGATGCGCTCGACCAGATCGGTGATACCGTGATCGAGAGCCTGTGCGACTATTTCCGCGAGCCGCACAATCTGCGGCGCATCGAGCGCCTCGCCAAAGAAGTGCGCATCCACGACGCCGAGAAGCCGCGCCGCGATTCAGCGGTCGCCGGCAAGACCGTCGTGTTCACCGGCTCGCTCGAAAAGATGACCCGCGAGGAAGCCAAGGCCATGGCCGAGCGGCTTGGCGCCAAGGTCGCGGGCTCGGTCTCGAAGAAGACCGATTACGTCGTCGCGGGTCCCGGCGCCGGCAACAAGCTCGACAAAGCCCGGGAAGCCGGGGTCAACGTGATCTCCGAAGACGAGTGGTTCGCTCTGGTCGGCGAGCGGGGGTGATTGCGGAGAACGGATCAACGGGCTCCACGATCGAAGCGAGGCAACGTTGTATTTTCCTCGCACGGTGCGGTCTTTCTTTCCCCTCCCCCGCGTGCGGGGGAGGGTCAGGGAGGGGGGCCCGTCCGCAACTTCGTGCCGTGGAACGTACCCCCTCCCCAACCCTCCCCCGCACGCGGGGGAGGGGAAAGAGGAGAGCCTCCCCGCGAGCGGAAGATCGCATCCTCTGTCGGCCGCAAGCCTACCTCGGCGGCGCCAGCTTCTTCTGCACGCGGGCGTCGAAGCGCGCGACGTTGACCACGACGCGCTGGTGTGTGCCGCCGCCGATCGGCTCGCGCTCGTCGTGCGCCTCGACCGTGAACGTGAGGGTGCGGCCGTCGATCGCGACCAGCTCGGCCGTCGCTGTCACCCGCATGCCGATCGGCGTTGCCGCAAAATGGCGCACGTCGAGGTGAATGCCGAGGCTCTGATGCCCCTCCGGCAAGAGGTGCTCGCAGGCCGCGAGCGCCGCCGCTTCGATCACGTTGATCATGACCGGGGTGCCGAGCACCGGCACAAGGCCGCTGCCGATGCTGGGCGCGGTCTGGGCGACGCCGACGACGAGGTCGGCGGAGCCTCTGAGCCCGACTTTCAATCGCGACAGGTCAGTCAAAGTGCGGTCCTCGAAAACTCAGGCGCGGCCAATACTCGGCAATTGACGCTACCTATTCCGCCGCCGAGCGTTGGGATTTATCCACGTCGGCGACGGAGCCCATGTCCTTGATGATCTGGTCTATGGCGGCGCGCCGCTCCTGCCACGGGCAATTGAAGTAGCTGTACAAGTCCATGATGTGGGGCGGGCCGCCGTAGAACTTTTCATACTGGGTGTGCCGGCTCGCGAAGTCCGAGCCGAGGAAGTCCCAGGCCATCTTGATGAACTTGTAACGTTCGTCCGCGGACGCGGTCGGCAGCGACCAATACTTCTCGAAGGTCTGCCGGGTTTCCGGATTGGCGAACACGGACGGATCGGCCGGCAGCAGAAACGGTCCGGCGCCCATCAGTGCCCGCACCTCTTCGGCGATCTGCGCGTAGTTCGTCGCGCACCGTTGCAGCGCCGCATAGAGATATCGCCGGTTCACGTAGACGTAGCCGTTGGGCAACGTCTGGTGCTGATCGATCTGGCCTGCCATCAGGCCGAGCAGCGAAGCCTCCGAGGATGCGAGCCGGCCGAGCGTCTGCTGAATCGCCGGTATGTTGAGCACGCCCGCCATCTCGCAATCCGTAGGACCATTCTGCCACGCGGCGATGGCACTCCGCGCGCCGATCGAGGTCGCGCCGGGACTTCGGCAACAGGAACCACGACGTGAACCGCTCGCCATCCTGGGCAAACGACATGGCATCGAGGTGCTGCGTCTCGCGCTTGCGGTCATAGATCCGCGCGAATGACCGCGCCGTGTTGCGGAAGGCCGGATGCGCGGTGACATCGGTGACGAGTTCGCCGCCGAGATAGATGCGGCGGCCGTCGCGCAAGGACGCCAGATACTCATCACCACTTCGCAGCATTCTTCCGCTCCATCTTGAGGCACCGATCAACTGCCTTCGTAACCGCCGTCCGACTGTCGCATCGACTGACCGTACTATCAGCCTGACCCTTTGTTTGATACTCCATAGCCGCTCGAATCCGCTTGCAGACGGACACGCCATGAAGACGGCATTGCTCGCCATGGTTGGTTTGTTTTTTGGCGCGATCATCGGCGGTATCCTGGGCGTCGTGCTCGGATTTATCTGGACGTGGCTCTTCCAGACGACGTCATTTGAGGGGTACTCCGGCATGCTGGTGTTCTTCACGTTTATGCCGATCGGAATGCTGCTCGGAGGAGTGCTGGGAGGCGTCGGCCTTGGCGTCGTCGGTTCCCGCGACCAGCTTTCCACGCGGGCCCAAGCTGAGCCGATCGATGGCAAACCTTGACTGCGCTGTGCGGCTCGCGACGGAAGCCGACTTGCCGACTGTCGCCGGCATCCACATCGCGTCTTGGCAGGATGCCTACAAGGGCGCCGTCCCGGATGCGCTGCTTGCGAATCGGGCCCCCGCCGCGCACTGCGTCTCGCTAGACGATTTGCCTCGCCACCGCGGCCGAATTTAGAGCCGCAGCGAGGACGCCGAGCCCGCGTGCCAGTTCTGCCCGGCTACGCGCAGCCCCGAGCGACACGCGGATGGCGTGCGGTGCTGCCGGACCGACGTTGAAGGCATCGCTCGTGACCACGGCCAATCCGCGGCGCTGCACATGGCCGGCGAACTCGGTGCGATTCCAACTCGGCGGGAGCGGCAGCCAGATGTGGTGGCCGTGCGGGTTCGCCGCAAACGTATGGCCGGCGAGCGTCTTGGTTGCGAGCTTCTGGCGAAATGCGGCCTCGGCGCGGATTGCAGCGATGATGGCGTCGGCGCTCCCGTCGCGCAGCCAATGGATGGCGAGGGCCGTGGTGAGCGGCGTCGACATTTGCGTCGTTGCGGCCAAGGCGCTCGCCAACATGTCGGCCGCGGCGCGGTCGGGCGTCGCAACGAACGACACCCGCAGTCCGGGCGCGATGCATTTCGATAGGCTTGCGGCGAGATAAGCCCGCTCGGGGATGAGGGCAGCAAGCGGCGGGCTGGCGGCGTCAAGACGGCCATAGGCGTCGTCCTCGATGAGAAGCAAATTCGCCTTCTCGATGACGGCCGCGACCTGTCGGCGGCGTGCCGAAGTCATCGATGCCGTCGTCGGGTTGTGAATGGTCGGCGTGAGATAGACAAGCCTCGGCTTGTGCCGGCGGCACGCCGCCGCCAGCGCATCGGGCAGGACTCCATGCTGGTCCATCGCGATGCCTGCGAGCGTGACGCCGCAGAATGCCGCGGCCGCGCGAAATCCCGGATAGGTGAGGGCTTCGGTGAGCACCACGTCGCCCGGTTTCGTCAGTTTGCCCAACAGCGCAGCAAGCGCCGCCTGCGTTCCCCCGCTGATGACGAGGCGATCGGGATCGAGATCGGGAAGGCGCGCCCGCATCCATGTCGCTGCAACCGCTCGCTCGTCGTCGCTGCCGCCGGCCGGCCGGTAGGTGAGGTAGCGCGCGAGCCCGACCTCGCGCGACAGCGCCGCAATTCCCCGCGCCACCCGCCCTTCGATGTCCGCCTCGGCGGGCTGCGGCGGCAGGTTCATGGACAAATCGATTTCAGCGCTCGCGAGCGGCGGCAGGCGAGCCTCGCCGGCGCTCTCGGCGACGAACGTTCCGTGTCCCACCCTCGCTTCGGTCAACCCGCGGCGCCTCGCTTCGGCGTAAGCGCGGGTCACGGTGGTGAGATCGACGTGGAGCGCCTTGGCGAGGGCGCGATGGGTCGGAAGAACCTCGCCGCGCCGCAGCCGGCCGCGGCTGATGTCCGATGCGAGAGCCTCGACGATCCGCAGATAGACCGGGCCCGTGCGGTCCTCGATTGTAGGGGTCCAATCCATACAATATCCTTACAATGAGCTTGCAAAGAAGACAATGTAGGGCGAGGTATAGACCTGTTCTCCCGGTGAACCCGGCCGCTGTAGCAGACGCGCATCCGGGGAGACGAAAACGCAGGAAATTTCGACATGACCGCGCTCGCTTCGTTGTTTCACGCTTCGCATGAATCCGGCATGTCGGCCCCGACAACATCGCTACAATCGGTTCTGCGCGGGCTGCGCGGACGCTGCCCGAACTGCGGTCGCGGGCATATGTTCCGCAGCTTTCTCAAGGTGAACGACGGCTGTTCGGCATGCGGCGAGGAGCTGTTTCATCATCGCGCCGACGACTTTCCCGCCTATCTCGTGATTTTCCTGGTCGGGCACATCCTGGTGCCCCTGGCGTTGGTGGTTGAGACCGAATATGCGCCGGCGATGTGGCTGCAATTCGCGGTGTGGGTGCCGCTGACGATCGCGCTTTCGCTGGCGCTCATTCAGCCGATCAAGGGCGCGGTCGTCGCCCTGCAATGGTCCGCCGGCATGCACGGCTTCGCGGACGCGCGGGCAGCACGCGAGCACGAAGCAAATCCGTAAGGCTTCGCATTGTCCGCGAGTTGGTAGTCCGTGGCGCAGTACGATGCGTCGAGCCGGGTGGCCCAGATGCGCACGCGGGGGTTCGCTACTTTCGCTTCCGGCTCGCGGTGCGCTTCGAAGCGGTCCGCTTCGCGCCAGTGCGCTTCGACCGGCGAACGGCTGCTATGGTGCGGCATGCCGCGCAAAGGCAGCCGCCGAGCCTGATGAAGTAGTCGAAATATTCCTTGCCGTAGTCGTAGGTGATTTCCTCGCCCGGCGAGATATCGCGCTGGGCGACGATCACGATCTTGCCCTTGCGCGTCACCGGCTTGGCATTCGGCCAGCAGGAATGGTTGATGTAGCGCGCCACGTTCCACCGCGGCGAACCGTCGATCGTCCACTTGCTGTTGAGTTCGAACATGTACTTGGCGCCGCGCATCTCGCGTCGCTCGGCTTCCTCGTTCGGCAGCAGCCTGCCGCGATAGGTCGCGATGTAGCCGTGCCGCTTGATCAGTTTCGTCGCGAATAAGCCGAAGCCGGTGACGGAGCGCCCGAGTCGGAAGGAGCGTGAAGGCATAGCCTGCGATTAGCCTCAAATTTCGTCGATGTCATCCGCTATCCCCAGATAATGGCAGGAACGCCCGGGCGGTTCGAAGAGATGCGCACGCGCCGCAGCCGCAGCGTTCATCGCCTCGCACGACGTCGACGCGTCACGCGACGTTCAGCGATTCAACAGGTCCGCGATCACGGCCTGTGCCGCGTTATGGCCGGGTGCGCCGGTCACGCCGCCGCCGGGATGGGACCCCGAGCCGCACAGGTAGAGGCCGGGCACCGGCATGCGATAGTCGGCGGAGCCGAGCATCGGGCGCGCCGAGAACAGTTGATCGAGAGTCAGCGCGCCGTGGAAGATGTCACCGTTGGGCAAGCCGAACATCCGCTCCAGGTCGAACGGCGACAAACTCTGCCGCGCGATCACGCTCGCCTTGAAGCCGGGCGCGTAGGTCTCGACGGTGTCGAGCATCAGGTCGGCGACGCAGTCGCGGTGCTGCTCCCATGACGAACCGTCGGCAAAGCGCGGCGCGACATGCTGGCAGAACAGGCTCGCGACATGCATGCCGGGTGGCGCCAGGCTGTCATCGAGGGTCGAGGGGATCAGCATCTCGATGATGGGCGCCCGGCTCCAGCCGTGGCGAACGCAATCGCGATAGGCCGCGTCCATGTAGCCGAGGCTCGGTGCCAGGATGATGCCCGCCGTATGATGATCGCCTGTGCCCGGCAGCGCGGAAAAATCCGGCAGCCGCGACAGTGCAACATTCATGCGGAACGTGCCGGAGCCCGCCTTCCAATTCTTCATGCGTTTCGCCACTGTGGGGGCAACGGCCTCTCGCGGCACCAGCGCCTGGAAGAGGTATTGCGGATTGACGTTCGCAATGACGGCACGGGCGCGGACCGGCGTGCCGTCGGCCAACACAACGCCGGCGGCCCGATCGCGCTCCAGGATGAGTTCGCGCACGGCGGAGTGCACATCGATCCGCACGCCGTTTGAGCCGGCCGCCTTGGCCATCGCCTGCGTGATCGCCCCCATGCCGCCGATCGCGTGGCCCCATACGCCGGACTTGCCGTTCACGTCGCCGAACACATGATGCAGCAGCACATAGGCAGAGCCGCGCGTGTAAGGGCTCGCGAAGTTGCCGACTACGGCGTCGAAGCCAAGCACCGCCTTGATCGGATCGGACTCGAACCAAGCATCAAGCATGTCGCCGGCTGACCGACGAAACAGCCGGACTGCGGCCTTGAGGGCGCCGGCCCGCCACAGGCTTTTGCCGATGGCGGCGAACTTGCCGAGTTCGAGGACGGCGTCGCGCGCCTCCGCAAGTTTGAGGTTGGGCGGCGCGGAGAGCAGCAGGCCGCGCAGCACACCGGCAACGCGGCTCATCTCGGCCTGATAGTCGCTATAGCGTGCCGCATCCTTGGCGCTGAACTTTGCGATCTCGCGCTCGGTGCGCCCCTCTCCGCTCAGGAGGTAGCCCCCATCAGGCAGTGGCAGAAAATTCTGGGCGCGGCGCTCGACGACGCGCAAACCATGCGCGTTGAGCTTGAGATCGCGGATGATCTTGGGCTGGAGGAGCCCAACGGTGTACGCCGCGGTCGAATTGCGGAAGCCCGGATGGAATTCCTCCGTCACGCAGGCACCGCCGACCACGCCGCGCCGTTCGAGCACCCGCACCCTCAAGCCCGCCATGCCGAGATAGGCCGCGCAGACGAGCCCATTGTGGCCGGCACCGATGACGACGGCATCAAGATCGGACATGAGGCCTCACGCGTCGTGCGGGCATCTGCTCCGCATGATGCTGTTAATGCGTTGCCCCCGAAGCCCGGCTACGAGCGGGAACTATTGCGTAGGATGCCGCCATACTTGAAGGAATAAATCACGATGGAAAAAGCAAAGCTTTACTCGCCCAATCAGGTTGCCGGCGGCTCGTTCCTGGGCGGCCCATTCATGGCGGTCTTCACGCTGTGGTGGAACTTTCGCGCTCTGGGCAACCGTACGGGTACGGCACAAACGCTCATCTGGGGCGCGGCATTCATCGTGGCCGTGCTCGCCATACTTCCGTTTCTTCCCGAGAAATTTCCGAACTACGTGCTCCCCATTGTATACATGGTCGTCGCTCGCCAGATCGCTGACAGATATCAATTGTCAAAGGAAGCGATCGCAAAATCCGAACAGTTCACGTTCGTATCGAACTGGGTGGTTGTCGGCATCGCCATCGGCTTGCTGCTGGCTTTCTTCGCCGTCGCCGTCGTCGAGTTCATCGGCTTGGTGCAACTGGGAGTCCTCACGTTTTGAGCGGGTCATCCCATTTGAGCGCTACTCAGCGCTGCATGTGCGAATCGAAGAAGCGTGCGATTTCCTCGAAGGCTTCGCGCGTCTCCGGCGCATCCGGGTTCATCGTATATTGGGCATGGGACACGGCTTCGAAGACCTGAAGCGCGGCCTCGACGCCTGCCTGCCGCAGCTTGCGATGTGTGCGTACCGTCAAACTGAGGAACAGATCGCGGGTGCCTGAAGTCAGAATGGTCGGCGGGAATCCATGCAGATCGCCGTAGATCGGTGAGAGCATCGGATCCTTGAGATCGCGCCCGCCGGCATAAAGATATGCCGAGTCCTTCAGGTATCCGTCATACGAGACCTGAAAATTATCGACGAGGTTGTTCGTATAGAAAGTGTCGCCGGTCTTGGTGAGATCGGACCAAGGCGATCCGGGCGCGATCGCTGCCGGCACCGCGAAGCCGTCCTGCTTTGCGCGCAGCACGAGCGCCATCGAAAGCCCGCCCCCGGTCGACGTTCCGAATACCGCAATCCTCTGCGGCGGCGTCGTCTTGAGCAACTCGCGATAGACGGCAACGCAGTCGTCGAGCGCTGCAGGATAGGGCGCATCGCTGCTTGTGCGGTAATCAACCGAGATGACCTTGGCACGGCCGAACGCGGCCATGAGCATGCCTTCGCGCGTGCCGGCCTCGCCGGGGTTGAGAACGTACGCGCCACCGTGAAAGTGCAGGAACACGCGATTTTGGTTTTCCGCCGCAATCGTCTGCGGCGTGAGGACGAACGCTTTGACGCCGCCGATCGTCGTCGGCTCGATGCGGACGCCGAGCTTCTGGCGCATTCCCGGCAAGATGGCCTTCGCATTGTCGGCGATCCGCGTGACCAGCGCTTTCCATTCCGCGATGTCCTTGGGATGGATGTCCCACGGCGCCGGCGGCGCCGCCACGAGCGCGCGCATTTGCGGACTGACGTCGTCCGGGACCGGCAGGAAATAGCCCGGGATGTCCCGGCCCTTCTCGGTCGCCTGTGTCTGGGCGAGACAAGGGCCCGCGCTGGCGGCAATGAGAACTGCGATCGCCGTACTGCGCAACATGAACGTCTCCTCCAACTCGGTGTGGAAGAGATTATTTCATCTTCACCGCGGCTGAGACAAGCCGCTGATTTGCGATCACCATCTTCCGGTGGAGCTGCGAACCGCTTGCGTTAGGCCGGCATCACGTGGAACCGCAGCAACCAGAGAAAAACGAACGACGGCCACCGTCAGCGCTGGACCAAATTGAACATGGCGAGGAAGCCGAAGCCAAGCGCGACGTAGGACGCACATATCAAAATCGCGAAGAGCAGGTGCGAGATTTTGTCTTCAGCCGGTGATATCTGCGTTTCAGAGTGGACGGACATTTTTACCTCCCGATCGATTTGATCGCGACAGATTGGGAGGCTGGCCTCGCGCCGATCTTTGATCTGGATCAAAGCCAAATCGTCCATGGCCCTCGGTGAGTCGCATTAAGTCATTTGCATAGGTTTGCTGGTAGTCAGTTCCGGGCGGGAGGTGCTTGCGTGGCCCAACCGCAACAGTCGCGGAGAAAGCGCAAGCGCGCCGCCATTTCACCGCGCACCGCGCTGCGGAGTTCGGTTACAACTTCGACATTGTCGATCTGGGGGAGTGACGATGTCCGGGATCGATGGTCACCGGGTGAAGTCGAGGCCGGTTCCCCGCACCGAGGCGAGGATGTGGTTGAATCGGTGGAACATGCCGTCGTTGCTTTTCTATCGGATCGCCCGGACCGGCGGCTATTCGGTATCGGAATCGCTGAAGTTCGCTGTTTTCAAGCTTCGGCTTCCGGATCGGCCCGAGCACCTCAAGAGGGAGATGAACGAGTATATCGAGAGGCTCTCTGAAGTGGACGTCAACGAAGTCCGTCCGCCGAAACATACTTCGCATTAACGTCGCGATCTACCGTCAGTCGGCTTCGGAAGCGTCGCCGAATCAAATGAAATCTTTGCGGATCGCACCTTCGCCGATTGGCGATCCGTTAGCTCCCCGTGCTGGAGCGGCTAGTAGCTAAGTTTGTTGTGTGTGCGCGATACAACGATTTGGTCCGTCAACGGGGATTTTCTTTGGGGGTAATATGGCTGAGGGAAACGTCACCGAAGCAAAGGTTGCTCGCATCACCGGAATTGCGTTCGCATTACTTTGGGTCGTTATGCTTGGCCTGAAAATGATCAGCGGATTGTAACGCCGATATTTCGGATCCATCCCAGTAGCAAATTACCGCACGAGACAACAGGCAAAGCCAAAATCGCCGAGTGGCCCTTCGCACGCGACGAATGCGAAGGCGCTTCACCGGACCAGCGGCGCTCGCGGCCGTCATGTCAATTCACTGCCGGCGATTGTTCCGAGAGTGGTCCCGGTCATTGGCGAGCGGTCGGTTCGTGGCGCTATAGCGCGCTTAGGTGCACCGGCGCTGTCGCTACCGTGAGCCATGCACGCGTCTCCTCGCGCACCAGCGGCATCAGCGTCTCGCGCACGTTGACGTGGTAGGCATCGAGCCAGGCTACTTCCTCCGCGGTCATCAGGCTCATCTCGACCAGGCGGCAGTCGATGGGTGCGAGCGTGAGCGTCTCGAAACAATTCAGCGGCTTGTCGGCGCCGGGCACGGCCTGCGCCTCGGCGACCAGCACCAGGTTCTCGATGCGGATGCCGTAGTGGCCGTTCTTGTAGTAGCCGGGCTCGTTCGACAGGATCATGCCGCGCTTGAGCGGCGTCGTTCCGAGTTTCGAGATGCGCGCCGGGCCCTCGTGCACCGAGAGATAGCTGCCGACGCCGTGGCCGGTGCCGTGATCGAAATCGAGTCCGGCCGCCCATAGGCTCGCGCGCGCGAAGCTGTCGAGCTGCGCGCCGGAGACGCCGTCGGGAAACACCGCGCGGGCGATGGCGATGTGGCCCTTGAGCACGCGGGTGAAGCGGTCGCGCATCTCGGCCGTCGCCGAACTGACCATCACGGTGCGGGTGATGTCGGTCGTGCCGTCCTGGTACTGCGCGCCGGAATCGACGAGGAACAGGTCGCCGGGCGCGATCCGGCGGTTTGATTTGCGCGTGACGCGGTAATGGACGATGGCGCCGTCCGGTCCGGCGCCCGAAATGGTCGGGAACGATATGTCCTTGAGGACGCCGGTGTCGCGGCGAAATGTTTCGAGCGCGGCGACCGCATCGATCTCGGTGAGTTCGCCCCCGGGCGCGGTGCGATCGAACCAGGCGAGGAAGTTTGCGACCGCGGCGCCGTCGCGGCGGTGCGCCGCGCGACTGCCGGCGATCTCGGCCGCATTCTTCACCGCCTTCATGGCGGCGATCGGATCGGCGCCGCGCGGTGCCTTGCCGCCGTTGGCGATGATCGCTTGAGAGATCGCGTGCGCCGCGGTGGCCTGATCAAGGCGGACGGTCTTGTGCGCGGCACCGAGCGCCGCCAAGTCGGCGGCAAACGCGTCAGGCGCCTTGAGCTCGGCGAGGCCGTCGAGAGCGGCGCGCGACGCGTCGGTGAGCTTGCGTGGATCGATGTAGAGGTGCGCCCCGCCTTCTGCGGGCACGATCGCGAAAGCCAGCGCGATCGGCGTATGGGCAACGTCGGCGCCGCGAATGTTGAAGGTCCAGGCAATCGCGGCGGGATCGGAGACGACGAGGGCGTCGGCCTTGAGCTTCTTCAACTCGTCGCGCACGCGTTCGAGCTTTTGACGCGCGTCTTCGCCGGCGAATTCGAGCGGCTGCGGCACCACCGCGCCACAGGGCGGCTCCGGGAGGCTGCGGCAGACGGAATTGATCGGGTTGGGCGAGGTCGCAACGAGGGTGGCGCCGGCGGCCGCGCAGGCCTTGCCGAGGCGCTCGGCGCCGTCCGCCGTATGCAGCCACGGATCGTAGCCGATCTTCTGGCCGGCGCTCAGGTTCGCTTCGATCCAGGCAGACGGCGGTGCGTCGACGAGGTGCTCGATGGTGAACAGCTTGAGGTCGGCCTGCTCGCGCGCCTGCAGCGTATAGCGGCCATCGACGAACAGCACCGCGCGATCCGCCGTGACGATGGCGGCGCCGGCCGAGCCGGTAAAACCGGTGAGCCAGGCGAGCCGCTCCTCGGACGGCGGCAGATATTCGTTCTGGTAGCGGTCGGCATGGGGCACGATGAAAGCGTCGAGGCCGCGGCGCGCCAGTTCCTCGCGCAGCGCGGCGACGCGGGGTGCCGCCTCCGCTGCCTCCGGCGGATCGTCGAAATCCTGCAAGGTGGCGCGGAACCCGGTTGCTTCGTTCATAACCCTCACCCTTGGCCTTTACCCTCGGCCTTCACCCTTGCAGCAGGCGCCGCGGGTCGGCGGCGAGCTTGTGCTCGCGCACCCATTCCGCAATGTCAGCATAGGTCGCGAGCCACACCTTGTCGTGCTTCGCGATGTGCTTGAACACCTTGTCCATGACGGCGGCGATCATGGGGCGGCCGCCGAAGTGGCAGTGCATGGACAGCACCACGAAGGCCGGCGTCTCGCGCTCGTAGAGGTAATCGAACGTCGTGCGATGCACGTCCCACAGGTCGAGCGAGCTCGACCGCAGCACGCGGTTGTCGGTGAAATCGCTGCCGGGGATATGCACGATCGGTCCCGCCGGTGTGTCGACAAGGCGCGGCAGGTCGCTGTCGCGCGCATCGCCGTGCCACAGCAGCGTCTCCTCGGCGAGAAATTCTCGCGTATGCTCGGTAAACGCCATCGACGGACTGATCCAACCCCGCGGCCGCCGGCCGGTCGCCTTCGTCAGGACGTCGAGCGAGCGCGCAATCGTGGCGCGCTCCTCCTCAGGCGTCATGTAGGAGAGGAGCTGATCCTGGTAGTAGGCGTGGCCCGCGATGTCGTGACCCGCCGCGACGATGTCGGTCAGCGCCTGCGGATAGAGCTCGGCACATTTGCCGTTGACGCAGAACGTCGCGCGAATGCCGTTCGCCTTGAACAGATTGATCAGCCGGTAGACGCCGACCTTGCCGCCGTAGCTGCCCCAGGCAATTCCCGCGGTATCCTTCGTCCCCGGCTTGAGCGGGCTCGCCTGCACGCCGTAGGGTGGCCCCTTGCCCTCGCTCCACGTCTCCAGCATCGCCGTCACCGCGACTGCGATGCGGTTGCCGTTGGGCCACTCGTAATTGCGCTCCGCCATCAAGGGCTCCCATAATCCCGAAACCGAGGCTACTGCATGGCTCGGTCAAGCCGACGATCCCAGGTGATGATCATAATGGAATCTGCGACGCATCCCGACATCCTGTTCGTGCCGTATCGCGACACGCTCGCGCTGCTGACCCATGACGACGCAATGCGCATCTGCGAGGAAACCTACCGGATGCACGCGCGCGGCAGCGTCGTCTGGTCGAAACCGCCCAGCTTCAAGCTCGATGTTGCCGAGGGCTTCCATAACCACTGGCACGTGAAGGGTTGCCTGCTCAAGGACATCCCGGTGACCGGCGTGCGCATGTACAACTACTTCGATGACGGCGCGCGCAACACCGTCGGCGCGCTCGACTGCACCCGCTTCATCGTGCTGTCCGACCCGCGCAACGGTCACGCCCTCGCGATCGTGGACGAGCACCTCGTCTACCAGCTGCGCAGCACCGCCGCGGCGGCCGTCGCGCTGAAGTGGGTCGGCCCGGTTGACACGAAAGTGCTGGGCCTGGTCGGCATTGGCGCGATGGGCACCAACATGCTGCGGTGCCTGTTGCAGCTTTACCGTTTCGCGGAAATCCGCGTCACCTCGCGCCGGCCCGAAACCCGCGCGGCGTTTGCCGCCGAATGGAGCGCGAAGCTCGGCATCCCGGTCGTCGCGTGCGACCGCATCGAAGACGTGGTGCGCGGCGCCGACATCGCGGTAGGCGGTACGACATCCTCGGATATCATGACCCGCGAAGCGTGGCTCAAGCCCGGCGCCGTCTTCATCTCGCTGGCGCGGCGCGAGTTCGAGCCCGCGGGCTGGGCGCGCATGGACAAGGTCGTCATCGATAGCTGGGAGATGAACTACCTGATGCCGTTCTTCCGCGACATGATCGACACCGGCGTATTTACGCGTGCGCAGCTTCACGGCGAAATCCACGAGGTGGCAGCCGGCACCAAGCCGGGCCGCGAACGGGCGGACGAACGCATCCTCATCCACACCACCGGCCTCGTCTCGCAGGACGTCGCGATCTGCCATTACATTTTCACGCAGGCGAAGGCACGAGGCATGGGGACGATGTTGCCCGCGGCGCGGGCAAAATAACGCACGCACAAGAATATCTCGAAAATTAAATATTTCTATTTTACCATCGCCAAGGAAAAGTCAGAGATGTCTTTAATAAGTTTTTTCATCTCCGCAGGCACTTCCTCAATTGTCATGGCATTTATTACTCCAATAGGCGTTATGTTAACGCCGTATTTTTCTTGCAAATGGGCATTGATCGCGCTTAATGCCTCCTTTCCCGGAATAATAGCCAAGCGTGACGTAGCATCTTTCCAACGAGACTCGAATTCTATCAAAGCCTCCTCATTTATAGTTGCTTGGCTTTTGCCGGACGACGTCGCTCTATCGAATCTCGAGCGATTCTCCAAATATTGAGCGGTTATATATGCCTTTTTATCAACCGCGAATTTTTCCAACAGCTCGGCGGCATCAGACTCGTAACTTAGAACGTTACCAGTTCTGCGCGATTGATCAGAAATCTTTTTTTCACAGGCCCAATTAATAGCCGTGGGGACAAGAAGAAAATTTTCGATTTCCTTCCGTTGGTAAATCATAGCGTAATTGCAGAAAGCGTTGCAGCGATCGGTAATTGATTTACACTCTCCATCGGAGCGGTAATCTTTGTCAAGAATTGCCGCGGCTGCTATCGGTCCACCAAGTGTGGTTTCCATACCAATTTTCAGATTGCGGATTCGTTCAGGATTGAAGCCCTCTACTGCAACTACGGCGAATTCGCTTCTGTTTCCAACGGCGTCGAAGCCGAGTTTTCTTGCAAACCTGCCAAGTATCTGAAAATCATTGCCTTCAACAAACAAGACTTCTCCTCGATTTGGCGAGCTGCGTTAGGACTGGATTGAGATTCGACCCTAGAACAGTAAAAACGTCCTGTAGCTGGGATGGATGTTTGATTCGCTGCGCGTTTCTTTTGCGCTTGCTAATTAATAATATATCATCTGTCTCAGCTTCCGAAATGATCTCGGTGGAGTGAGTGGCAATCAGAATGTCGGGACCCATATCGCGAAGAAGGCTTATTAATTGCCGCTGAAGGTCGGAGTGTAGATAAATATCGGGCTCGTCAATTAGGAATATCGCCTTGTCATTCGATTGAATAACATGAGTAAGCATCTGGCACCAAACTTGGAAGCCGAATCCAGCCCAAAAAATTTCACGTGGGATGCGTTCCTCTGGACAGAACATATGAAGTCGAGGTTTTTCATGACTGGTATCGATCTCGGGTGGCTCGATATCCATCCCAGGCCACGTGCGAGCCAATGCGGACCGAAATTCGTCAAATCTCTCGGGATAGTGATGCCATATGTTGCGAAAGTTGCGAGAGGCTTCATAGCTAAAGAGCGCAAGTCGAGCAGCTTCCTTCGCGAATAGATTTTCGTTATGGGCGACTGGCCCAAGGATGGGGACAAATCCAATCGGACAGTTAAAGCAAGAACGAAATGTGGAGGGCGTCCGGACGATTTTGTCTGTCGTCTCCAAGATCAAGGAGCAAGATCCCTGCTCTGGGAAATATAGAAGAAGAGTGTTCTTGTTTGATAAGGTGAATTTGACCGTCGCGGCCCGGGAGTCATCGTAATTGTAAAAGATGTTTTCTTCGGCAATCGAAATCCCGCTCAGGTCAACCGGATATCTCAGCGTGGACCCGCGAGGACCCCTGACGAGTTCGGCCTTTCGACTGCCGGCTCTTCGCATTGCGGCGGCGAGGATACGAAAAGCCGCTAAAATAGTTGATTTTCCGGTATTATTTGGACCGACCAGAATGTTGAAGTGACGGAGTTGAAGGGTAAAATTCTCAAAAGCCTTAAAGTGCCAAAAATCCACGCGGATGAAATGATGAAGTTGACTCATCCTCTGAACATCCTCGGAGCACGGAGCAATAGCACTTCGTGGCTGATTGTAAATCTGAAACAGTAATACAAGAAGTTGAGTTAGAGGGCGAGCGGCTTCCCAACTCTTTAAACATCTGCATTGGCGGGCGATGATGCGCTTCCGTCTTGTTGGTCCCGCAACGAGGGAGCATGTGTACCGGCCTGGAAGACGGCATCGAATTCCAGATCGCGAGAAATCAGTATGTCATTCAGGATCATCAAGCCCGCAACGGCGCCGCGGCGGACCCTCGAGCCGGCGCGGGGCTATTCGATCAGGCTCATCGATACCGGGATCGGCGTCGAAAGCCTCGATGTGCACATCAACGTGCTGGGGCCCAAGAATGCGCCCGGACGCGTGCACCGGCACACGCGGTCCGACAATGTCTACATCGTCAAATCAGGCGAAGGCGTCGTGACCATCGAAGGCCAAGACCACGCCATCGTCACTGACGACGTCGTCTACATTCCGGCCGGCTCCCGCCACGCGCTCCGCGCCGCCGGCGACCAGGATCTCGTCATCTACGAGATCTATGCGCCGGCCGGCGCCGCGTTCGATTCAATTTTGGAGGAGTAGCGTCCGCGGGATGTGCTGCTGCGCCGGCGCCCGTGCTCCGCGAAGATGGCTGCCGTTTTTTGTTGATCGGGTTTGCCCGACTTTTCCCCTCCCCCGCAAGCGGGAGAGGGGATAATTGGATTTCGGGTGCACCTCAGCTCTCAGGGAGTCTCAGAGCTCAGTGAGCCGCCGTACTCAATGAGCCTCGGCGCTCATCGAGCGCAATAATTTAGTACCCACCGCACCTCAATAATTCGCGGCCTTGCGCATAGGGTGCGGCTCCGGTGTGGCGCCCTTCGGCAGGTCGAACATGCCGGAGGGGAGCTTGTCGAAGAAGGCGAGGACCTCGGAGGTCTTCACCACGTCGGCATACTTTGCGTTCATGTCGCAGAGATTGATGGCGTGGCTTGCCTGCGAGCGGTCGAAGCAGCCTTCCTCGGCGAGCGTGATGCGGTAGTTGAGGCTGAAGGCATCGAGCACGCTGGCGCGCACGCAGCCTGACGTGGTGGTGCCGGTGACGATGACGCTGTCGCAGCCGAGCAGCGTCAGATAGCTCGTCATGTTGGTGCCGAAGAAGCCCGAAGGCTTCTGCTTGTAGATCACGATGTCCTTCGGGCCGGGAGCGATCTCGGCCATGATCTCGTTGCCGTCGCGATTGGACATCACGGTCTTGTTGGCGACGTCCTCGGTGGAGCGGTTGTTCTTCCAGCTCCAGCTTCCTGAATCCCAGTTGTCGCCGCGGCGCACGCCGGTGGTGTAGATCACCGGCAGGCCCTTCTCATGGGCCTTGTCGATGAGTGAGCGGATGTAGGGCAGCGCCACCCAGGCATCCTCACCGCAGGAATTGCGCCACTTCTTGATCGATTCGAGGATCGGCTCCGGCTGCTCGCCGCAGAACGCATAATTGACGTCGATGATGAGCAACGCCGGCCGCTTGCCGAAACCCTGGCGGGCGCCGTAGCCGGAGGTCGCAAACACCGCCTTGTCGCGCTCGGTCAGAAACTGGTTCCAGATCGGTTCGGTCATGTGGGGCTCCTTTCAAGCGGACGATAGAGGATGGAAAGGCGTCATTCCGGGGCGCCGCAAAGCGGCGAACCCGGAATCCATACGCCTCGGTCGGAGGTTATGGATTCCGGGCTCGCCTCCGCTTCGCTACGGCGCCCCGGAATGACGAATGTGTCTTCAGTAACCTTGTCCTTGCATCAGGCGCTCTCGACAAAGCGCATGTCGATGATCTCGTCATACTTGATGTCGGCTTTCAAGATGCCAGCCTCGCGCACGACCGCTTTTGCCGTATCCCAGGATTGCGGAGTGATGATGCCATCGGGGCTCCACATCTCGTCGGCGAAGGAACGATCGAGCGTCGCGCGCAGGTCGTCGAGCGCCATGGTGGGAAACTGCTTCTTGGCGATCTCGTTCGACTCAGCCGGGTTGGCGTAGACGAACTTGAGCGCCTTCACCATGCCGCGCACGAAGGTGCGCACGACCTCGGGCTCCTTCTGGATCGAATCGAGCCGCACATTGATGGTGGAGTAGGCGTAAGGCCCAAGCTCTTTCGGCACGTTGAAGAACGGCTCGTCCCACACTTTGTTGCGAATGCCCTGGGTTACGAACGGCTCGGTCGCTTCGCCGATCTGCGCCTGCTTGCTGCGCACCGCGGCGACCGTCGCCGAGTTGGCGGTTTCGACCAGCGTCACGTCGCTCTTGGGATCGAGCTTCCATTTTGCGAGCAGGTAGCGCGCGATCGAGTTGGGCGTGCCGCCGAACGGACCAACGGCGATGCTCTTGCCCTTGAAATAGCTCGGCCAGTCGCGGTCCTTCGGTCCCTGGCCCGGCGGGGCGCAGAAATAATTGTTGCCGCGGTTGACGCAATTGACGATGGCGCGCAGCTCCGCCCCTTTCGCCTTGGCAAAGGCATTGTGCTCGGGGCCGCCGATGAAAGCGAACGCCTGGCCCGTCAGCACCGCGTTGGTGTGGCCGGCGCCGGATTCGATGGTGATGATGTTGACCTTGATGTCGTCGAAGAAGCCCTTGGCCATCGCCACATAGAGCGGGAGATAGCCGGTCCCGTGCACCGGCTCCGCCACCAGAAGCTCGCGCGCCGCGCGTGCCGGCACGATGCGTCCGGCGACGGCGGCGCCTGTCGCTCCGGTCGCTACCTTCAAAAACCGACGTCTATGCATGGCGACCTCCTAACTTCGCACGCCCTTGCGCAGGACGCGCTCGAGCCATGACACTGTCACGTACATGATGACGGCGAGCGTCGACAGCACCAACACCGCGACCCAGACGAGCGCGATGTCATAGGTCTGGCCGGCGTACAGAATGGCGCGGCCGAGGCCGTGCTGGGATGCGATGAACTCGCCGACGATCGCGCCGGTGAGCGCAAGCCCGATGTTCACCCGCAGCACCGAAATGATCCACGGCAGGCAGGACGGGATCACGAGCTTACGGAACACCTGCAGGCGGGTCGCGCCGAGCGAGTAGAACAGCTTCTCGCCGTCGGGATCGATGGCTTTGACGCCGGCGAAGGCGGTGAGCGTCGAGACGACGATCGTGAGCGCGGTCGCGATCGCGACCTTGGAGGCGATGCCGATGCCGAACACCAGCACGATCAACGGCGCGAGTGCGAGCTTCGGCAGCGACTCGAAGCAGATGATGTATGGCTGCACGATCGCCGCGTAATTGCGCGACCACCAGAACGACAGGCCGATCGCGGAGCCGGCCGCGGTTCCGATCAGGAAGCCGAGGATGGTCGAGCGAAAGGTGAAGCCGATATCGGTGAAGGCATCGCCCGTCGTGAAGAAGATGATGAGGGTGCGATAGATCGCGCTCGGTTGCGACCAGAAGAACGCGTCGATCCACCCAAGGTCCGCCGCGATCTCCCACAGCGCGATGATCAAGACCAGGATGCCGATCTGCGTCGCGATGATGGCGGCTGCGGGCCAATCCTTGTGCACCGGCAAGCGACGCACCGGCCGCGCCGCCGCAGCGCCCGCGACGGGCGCGCTTGCCGGCGGACTCCACGCCGCGGTGCCCTTCGCAGTCGACGTATGCGGCACGGTCATCGCAATCGCCTCACGCTGTGCCGTCGAAATGTAAATCGCGCGGCGAGTCATTCCGGGGCGCCGAAGCGCAGCGCAGGCGAGCCGGGAATCCATAGCCACGGACCGAGGGGTATGGATTCCGGGCTGCCTCGCTATGCTCGGCCCCCGGAATGACCAGCTCTTTGTTGATCTGCACCATCATGATCCGCACCACGGATGCACCTCACGCCGCGTCGTCGAGGAAGGGCGAGGCCTCGTTGTGCAGCCATTCGAGGCAGCGCTCCTTCACGGCGATAAACTCCGCCGAATTCGTGCAGGCGCGCACGCGCGGACGCGGCAATGCAATCGAGATGGTGTCGAGGATCCGGCCGGGGCGCGTCCCCATGACGTGCACCTCGTCCGACAGGAAGATCGCCTCCTCGACGTCGTGGGTGACGAACACCACCGTCTTGCCGAAGTCGCTCCACAGCTGCAGCAACCATTCCTGCATGCGCAGCTTTGTCTGCGCATCGAGCGCGCCGAACGGCTCGTCGAGCAGGATCACGTCGGTGTCGAACAGCAAGGTCCGCAAGAGGGCGGCGCGCTGGCGCATCCCGCCGGACAGCGTGCTCGGATAGGCGTTCTCGAATCCGGCAAGCCCGTAGCGGCGCAGCAGCGGCAGCGCGCGTGCGCGCGCCTCGGCGAGTTTCACGCCCTGGATTTCCATGCCGAGAATGATGTTGTCGGTGAGCGTGCGCCACGGCAGCAGCAAATCCTTCTGCAGCATGTAGCCGACCCGGCCGATGGTCCCGGTGGCATCGACGCCATCGATCAGCACGCGGCCCGTACTCGGCTCCTGGAGTCCGGCGACGATGTTGAAGATCGTGCTCTTGCCGCAACCCGATGGCCCGATGAGGCTCACGAACCAGCCCTGTGGCACCGTCAGGCTGACGTGGTCGAGCGCATGAAAGACGCCGGCAGGCGTCGCAAAGTCCATGCTTACGTCGTCGATCAGCAGCTTGGTCAGGGGCATCGGGCGGTCCCGTAAGACGGGGAGGGTAAAGCTTGCCGCTACCGCCCGCAAGAACCATGCCAGACTCGACCTCCGCAGTGGAACCGCAAGGGCGTGAATGCAGCCATGCGCGTGTTCACTTCCCCAAGGTCGCGGTCGAAACCGCGCGCGGATCGCGCGTCGGCCATTTGCCGAGCTCGACGGCGTGGAAGAAATTGTCGATATGCCGATTGAACGCGTCGGGGTCTTCGAGATTGATGGCGTGGCCGCAGTTCGGCATCACCACAAGGCCTGCCGTCGGGATCGTCCGCTTCATCAACAGGCCGGGATCGAGGCAGGCCCAGTCTTCATCGCCCGTCATAACGAGGGTCGGTACCGTGATCTTCTTCATCTCCTCGGTGAGATCGAAGAGTGACGGACGCCGCGCCTGAACGCCGCGCATCGTCAAAGCCGAGCCCTTGGTGGAATGCTCTGCAAGCTGGTCGGCGAATTCGCGCCAGCCGCGCGGGTCCTTGTTCTGGTACTGCACGCGCGTCGGCCCGAGCGCATATCCTTCCGCGGCCTTGGCCATGCCCAGCTCCTCGAAGCGCGCGGCGGCGGCCGCCGCTTCCTCGGCGAACTTCTTGCGCTGATCGGGTGCCGCGCCATAACCGCAACCGGCAACGACGATCGAGCGCGCGCGCTCCGGATAGGTGAAGCCGAAGTGGAGCGTTGCAAAGCCTCCCATGGAAAGGCCGACGATGTGCGCCTTGTCGATCTTCAAGCCGTCAAGCACGGCGCGGATATCGTCGCGGGCGCGCGCCTGCGAATAGCGGTCAACGCCCTCCGGCACATCGGACGGCGTAAAGCCGCGGGCGTTATAGGCGATGCAACGATAGTTCGCGCCGAAGTGGCGCAGCTGCGCTTCCCACGAGCGAACGTCACCGGCGAACTCGTGCACGAACACGACCGGAAAGCCGCGGCCGACCTCGTCGTAGTAGAGTTTCACGCCATCGTCGGTGGTGATGTGGGGCATGATCGATCCTTAAGATTGAATACACTCGAGCCTAGCGTGGTTATACGCTCTTACGAAGTCGAGCACCGCTTCAAGAGCGGCATGGCTCACCCTCCCCTGGAGGGGGAGGGTCGGACCGCCGCAGGCGGTCCGGGGTGGGGTGACAGCGGCGCAACATTTTCGGCGCCGCTCTATTGCAACGCTGTCACCCCCTCCCGCCCGCGCTGTACGCGCGTGCGACCTCCCCCCTCCAGGGGAGGTGCATCGTTCGGTCACTGCAGTGCGACGCCGGTCACGCGCACGATCTCCGCCCACTTCGGAATGTCGGCAGCGATGATGGCCGCGAATTGGTCGAGGCCAACGCCCCTTGGATTGACGCCGTAGTCCGAAAAGCGCTGCGCCAGGTCTTTCGTGGCCCCGGCACATTCGGCTGCGAGCCGTGTCACGATCGGTGTCGGCGTTCCGGCCGGAGCGAAGAGGCCGTTCCACGTGATCACGTCAAACCCCGGGTAGCCTGCTTCCGCGATGGTCGGCACTTCCGGAAGTTGCGGCGATCGCGCGGCGCTCGAAATGGCAAGCATGCGGACGCGGCCGTTGGTGGCGAAGGGAAGGGCCTCCGACAGATTGCCGAAATAAATCGGAACATGGCCGGCGAGGAAATCCGCCATCGCCGGGCCGCCGCCCTTGTAGGGCACGTGATTCATCTCGATTCCGGCGCGCTTGAGGAACAGCGCCATGGCAATATGGGTGAGGCTCGCGTGCCCGCCGCTGCCGTAGGGGATCAAGTCGCCGGCGGCGCGGGCGCGGGCCACGAGCTCCGCGACGGAGTGCACTGGAAAATCGGGATGCACCATCAGCACGAACGGATTTGTGCTGATGAGGCTCACCGGCGCGAAGTCCTTGACCGGGTCGTACGACACCTTCGTCATTGCCGGGAAAACCGCGATCTGCGGGAGCGCGGCAAGAAACAGCGTATAGCCGTCGGCCGGCGCCCGCGCGACCGTTTCAGCCGCGATCTGCCCGTTGGCTCCCGGCCGGTCTTCGACCACGAATTGCTGCCCCAAGGCTTCGCCAAGCCGCTGCGACATCAGTCGCGCAATGCCGTCGGTATTTCCTCCCGGCGCGAACGGCACGACAATGCGGACCGGCTTTGTCGGCCAGCTTTCAGCCGCGGCCGGACGTGCGAGAAAAGAGGGCGCAGCGACGGCGGTGAGTGCGGCGAGGAAACAACGGCGATCGAACTTTTCCGTCATTCAGAGCTTCTCCCTTGAGGCGGCTCTCGCAAGCAGGGCGGCAACGGCGATCGTTGCGAGACTAGTGCCGGCACGATCGGCAAGCAAACCGCGGACCATTCGCAGCCCGTTGGATGCCGCGTTTATCTTCCTCACGCGCAGAGGCCTGATGCTGCCGGACCGAATTGACATCGCGTGCTGCTGCCGCCAAGGAAACGCGCGGTTGCCGCATCAGGGAGAACGCCATGGATCTCGGCATTGCCGGCCGCAAGGCCATTGTCTGCGCTTCGAGCAAGGGGCTCGGCCGCGCCTGCGCCATGAATCTCGCCGCGGCCGGATGCGAGGTCGTGGTCAATGGGCGCAACCGCGATGCCGTCGAGGCGACCGCGGCCGACATCCGCAAGGCGACCGGCGCGAAGGTCACGGCGGTCGCGGCCGACGTCGCCTTACCCGACGGGCAGAAGGCGTTGTTCGCTGCCTGCCCCGCGCCTGACATCCTCGTCAACAACAATGCCGGGCCGCCGTTTCGCGACTTCCGCGAACTGTCGCGCGAGATGATGATCGACGGCGTCATCGCCAACATGGTGGTCGCAATCGAGCTGACGCAGAAAGTGATCGACGGCATGGTGGAACGGAAGTTCGGCCGCATCGTCAACATCACCTCGGGCACGGTGAAGGCGCCGCTCGTCGGCCTCGACCTCTCGTCCGGCGCCCGCGCGGGTCTCACCGCGTTCATGGCCGGCGTTGCGCGCTCGATCGCGGCTTCGAACGTCACCATCAATTTCCTGCAGCCCGGCGCCTTCGCCACCGACCGGCTGCAGTCCAACATGGAGAACACCGCGAGCAAGCGCGGCATCAAGGTCGAAGAGGCATACGCAGAACGCGCGGCGACAATTCCTGCCAAGCGCTTCGGCCAGCCGGACGAGTTCGGCGCGGCGTGCGCGTTCCTGTGCTCGACCCATGCGGGTTACATCACCGGGCAGAACCTTCTCATCGACGGCGGCACTTTCCCCGGCGCATTTTAATCGAATGATCTTGGTGTGAATGCTGATAGCCCGCGACTTATCATCGCTGGCCCTTCTTTCGCAGCGGCGATTCGCGCGCTCGCAATCGATGATCGGTGATCGATGTCTTCGTTCGGAAGCTTAAGCATGTCAGTCAATTACTGCTGAAATGCTCTCCATTGATTCGAATCAATCCAGCCCGCCAGCAACTCGTTAATCACTAGCAAGGACATGCGGGAACTCCGTGTTCCGTTGCCGCATTGGTCCAGGTTGAACCGTGTCAGGAGGAATCTCATGAGGAAGTACATCCTGATTGCAGCGACGGTCGGGGCCCTGTTTGCGGCCTTGGCTGTTTCAAATCAGGCCAGCGCGATGACGACCACCGCGCCGGCCGGCTTGGCGACCGCCGCCAATGAAGTCAATGCGGTCGAGCACGTTTGGTACCGCCGCTATTGGGGCTATCGGCCGTACTGGGGCTATCGTCGCCACTACTGGAGCTACTACCGACCCTACTGGGGTTATCGCCGTTGGAGCTACTACCAACCCTGGGGCTATCGTCGCTACTACTGGAGTTACTACCAGCCCCGGCACTATTGGAGCTACTACCGGCCGTACTACTCCTCCTACTCGTGGGGCTATCCTTGGGGGTACGGCGGCTACTATCGGCCCTATTGGGGGGTGGGCTGGGGCGGGGGTTGGGGTTGGCGTCGTTGGTGGTGGTGAACCAATCGCTTAAGCGAGAACGAAGCTGAGGCCGGTTAAGCATCGCCGGCACAGCAAGCTGCTACTTCTCCAAACGAGGGGCGGGACCATTCCTCCCGCCCCACCAGAGTCAGCCTGGTCGCATCGTATTCTATTGACCCGCCCCTCAGCACCGTCATAGCCGCACTTGAGTTGGCGCCACAGCCGACGCATGATCGCGCTCCCCCCGGCGGCTTATCCGCTCACCGCATTCTCCGGAAAGGAAGAGGGCACTGTCATGAAGCTCGTGCGCTATGGCGCGGCTGGCCGCGAAAAGCCCGGCATGATCGACGGCGAAGGCCGGATCCGCGACCTCTCGGGCCTCGTTCCGGACATTGCCGGCGAGACGCTTTCGCCGCGCAGTCTGTCGAAGCTTGCCAAGGTGAAGCCGGCGACGCTGCCGCTGGCGCGCGGCAATCCGCGGCTTGGCCCCTGCGTCGGTCATGTCGGCAATTTCATCGCGATCGGGCTCAATTATGCCGATCATGCCGCCGAAGCCGGCCAGCCGGTGCCGAAGGAGCCGATCATCTTCAACAAGGCGCCGAGCTGCATCTGCGGCCCGAACGACGACACCATGCTGCCGAAGGGCTCCGAGAAGCTCGATTACGAGATCGAACTCGGCATCGTGATCGGCAGCCGCGCCCGCTATCTCGCCAAGAGCAAGGCGATGGATGCGGTTGCCGGCTATTGCCTCGCGAACGACGTCTCCGAGCGCGAGTTTCAGATCGAGCGCGCCGGCCAATGGACCAAGGGCAAGGGCTGCGAGACGTTCGGCCCGCTCGGGCCCTGGCTCGTCACCAAGGACGAGATCGCCGATCCGCAGAAGCTCGACATGTTGCTCACGGTGAACGGCGAGACCCGCCAGAAGGGCTCGACCCGCACCATGATCTTCCGCTGCGCGCATCTCGTCTGGTACTGCTCGCAATTCATGGTGCTGGAGCCCGGCGACGTCATCATCACCGGCACTCCGCCCGGCGTCGCCCTCGGCATGAAGCCGCCGAGGTACCTTAAACGCGGCGACGTCGTGAACCTCAGCATCCCTGGCCTCGGCGAGCAGACGCAGAAGGTCGTGCGCTTCCGGGCGTAGCGCAGGCAATTCGCTCCACTTCTCTTACTGGGGACGCGAACTTCACCTCGCCCGACGACGGCGAGGCGAAGGCTCTCGCAAGCTCAATGCCCCTCGAAGGAGATCAGCGTGCGGACCGGCACGTTGAGGGCGCGGAGCTTGGCGGCGCCGCCGAGCGCCGGCAGGTCGATGATGAAGCAGGCGGCGAGCACTTCGGCGCCCATCTGACGCAGCAGCTTGACCGCGGCTTCGGCTGTGCCGCCGGTGGCGACGAGATCGTCGACCAGGATGACGCGCTCGCCCTTCGCGACGGCGTCCTCATGCATCTCCATTTCATCGATGCCGTACTCGAGCGAATAGCCGATGGTGACCCGCTTGTAGGGCAGCTTGCCCTTCTTGCGGATCGGCACGAAGCCCGCCGAGGTCTGATGCGCGACCGCGCCGCCGATGATGAAGCCGCGGGCCTCGATGCCGGCGACCTTGTCGATCTTGAAGCCGGCCCACGGCTGCACCAATTCGTCGACCGCGCGGCGAAAGGCTCGCGCATTCCCGAGTAGGGTGGTGATGTCGCGGAAGACGATGCCGGCCGACGGATAGTCCGGAATGGACCTGATCGCGGTGCGCAGGTCGAGGTCGAGTTCGGGCGTGACTGACATGGCGTCCTCAAAAAAGCACGATCGAGAGGGGGCGGAACAGTGTTTCCCCCGCGGCGCCGGGAGGCGTCAAGCCCTGAGCGTCAAGTCCTGCCCTGCTCGACCGCCGTTGTGAACGGGCGGCAGTGCGAGGGCATCTCACCCGCGCCCGAGCACACGGCCTGCGATGGCGTCGAGCTTGGCGAGAAGGGCGGGGTCTCGCGCCTCCGGCGCCGTAATGATCGCGGTATCAAGCGCGCGGTCGGAGCCGATCGGGCAGGGCTCATGCTGGCGCGGGAAATCGGTGGCGAGCTGCGCGACGAGGCGCTTCGCCTTGTCCGCATTCGCCATCAGCACCTTGATGATGTCCTGCACCGTCACCGCATCATGGTCTTCATGCCAGCAGTCGAAGTCGGTCACCATGGCAACCGTCGCGTAGGACATTTCGGCCTCGCGGGCGAGCTTTGCTTCCGGCATGTTGGTCATGCCGATGACCGCGTAGCCCTGCTGCTTGTAGGTGAGGCTCTCGGCCAGCGAGGAGAACTGCGGCCCCTCCATGCAGACGTAGGTGCCGCCGCGCACCACGGCTATGCCGGCCGCCTTCGCCGCTGCTTCGAGGTGATGGTGCAGCCGCGGCGACACGGGATGCGCCATCGACACATGGGCGACGCAGCCTTTGCCGAAGAACGAGCTCTCGCGCTTGTAAGTGCGATCGATGAACTGGTCGACCAGCACGAACGTGCCGGGCGGCAGTTCTTCCTTGAACGAGCCGCAGGCGGACATGGAGATGAGGTCGGTGACGCCGGCGCGCTTCATCGCGTCGATGTTGGCGCGATAGTTGATGTCGGACGGCGACAGGGGGTGGCCCTTGCCGTGGCGGGCGAGAAAGGCGACCGATGTTCCGCCGATCTCGCCGACCCGCAGCGGACCCGACGGTTCTCCCCACGGGCTTTCGATCTCGACCGCCTTCTCGAGCCCCGGCATATCGTAGAAGCCGGAGCCGCCAATGATGCCGAGGACCGCTTTGGTGCCGGCTGCCGCCACCGTCAGCCCCTTTCTATCTGCGCTTGATCAGTGCAGCCCCGACCACACCTTCCGCTTGGTGAAGTAGAGCAGAACGGAAAACACGATCAGGAAGATCAGGACGACGAAGCCGGTCCGCTTGCGGGCGTCGAGCGACGGCTCGGCCGCCCACATCAGGAACGCGGCAACGTCCTTGGAATACTGATCGACCGTCTGCGGCGCGCCGTCGGTGTATTCGACGGCGCCGTCCGTCAGCGGCGGCGGCATGCCGATGGCGTGCCCGGGAAAGTACTCGTTGTACTGCATGTTGGCTGCCATCGTCATACTCGCGGGCTTCGGGCCATAGCCCTTGAGGACCCCGACGATGTAGTCGACACCCAACTCCTGATACGGCAGGAAGAAGTCGAAGATGAACGCCGGAAAGCCGCGCGAAAATTGCCGTGCCTTGGCGAGCACCGACATGTCCGGCGGCAGCGAGCCGCCGAGAGCGAAGCGCGCCGCCTGATCGTTCGGAAACGGCGGCGGGAAATAGTCGGCAGGACGTCCCGGCCGGTCGTACATCTCGCCTTGATCGTTCGGCCCGTCCTTGACCATGTAATCGGCCGCAATCGCGGCGACTTCAGCCGGCGAAAACTCCGGCCCGCCCTCCTGGCCGAGATTGCCGAACGAGACAAGCTTCATGCTGTGACAGCGCTGGCAGACGTCGTGGTAGACCTTGAAGCCGCGCTGAAGCTGACCGGTGTCGTATTTGCCGAACACCCCTGCGAACGACCAATGGTTGCGCGGCGGGACCGGCTCCTGGTCGCCTTCGGCCTGAATGGGCGCCGGCGGCGCGCCGGGAATGGCCGGCCCCTGTTGCGTCGACGGCGCGGCCGGTGATTGTCCCGTGCCGGGCGCGGCAGTCGACGGCACTGGCTGGGCCGACGCGCCGCTGGGTCCCGCAACGAGCATCGCGGCGCCAAGCGCGAGCGCAACGAGGATCGCCGCCGCAGCCTTTCCGCCCTCGAGCACGGTCGCCGATATGGACTTCGGCAGCGGCTTCGGCCGCTCGAACAGGCCGAGGAGCGGCAGCACCACGATGAAGTGCATGAAGTACCAGGCGGTCAGCACGCGCGCGAACAGCACGTAGTTGCCTTCGGGCTTCTTCGTGCCGAGCCAGCCGAGCAGGACGCAGGTCGCGACGAACAGCCAGAAGAACTGCTTATACAGCGGCCGATACTTTGCCGACTTCACGCTCGACCAGTCGAGCCACGGCAGCACGAACAGAATGCCGATCGAAGCGAACAGCGCAATGACCCCGGCGAGCTTGTTCGGGATCGAGCGCAGGATCGCATAGAACGGCAAGTAGTACCATTCCGGCACGATGTCGGACGGCGTCACTGCCGGATTGGCCGGCACATAATTGTCCGCGTGGCCGAGATAGTTCGGGATGAAGAAAACGATCCACGCATAGAGGATGCAGAACACCGCGACCATGAACATGTCCTTGATCGTGGCGTGCGGCGTGAACGGAACCGTGTCCTTCTCGGTCTGCGGGTCGATGCCCGTCGGATTGTTCTGTCCGACGACGTGCAGCGCCCAGATATGCAGCCCGACCACGGCGAAGATGACGAAGGGCAGGAGGTAGTGAAGCGCGAAGAAGCGTTCCAGCGTCGGATTGCCGACTGCATAGCCGCCCCACAGCCAGGTCACGATGGTCTCGCCGACCAGCGGAATGGCCGAGAACAGGTTGGTGATGACGGTTGCGGCCCAGTAGCTCATCTGGCCCCAGGGCAGCACGTAACCCATGAAGCCCGTCGCCATCATCAATAGGTAGATGATGACGCCCAAAATCCACAGCACCTCGCGCGGTGACTTGTAGGAGCCGTAGTACATGCCGCGAAACATGTGGATGTAGACCGCAAGGAAGAACATCGACGCGCCGTTGGCGTGCAGATAGCGCAACAGCCAGCCGTAGTTCACGTCGCGCATGATGTGCTCGACGGAATTGAAGGCGAGGTTGCCGTCGGGCGTGTAGTGCATCACCAGCACGATGCCGGTCACGATCTGCACGATCAGCATGAAACTCAGGATGGCGCCGAAGGTCCACCAGTAGTTCAAATTCCGCGGCGTCGGATAAGACACGGCGGTCTTGTATGTGAAGCTGAAGAGCGGCAACCGCGCTTCGAACCACCGCATCACGGGGTTCTTCGGCTCGAATTCGGGCTGCACGTACGGGCCTGTCCCGTCGGAGCGTTGCAGCGAGTGCGGCCACCAATGGAGTTCGGTCGGCTGATTGGTCGAAGGCGCGGTCATGATGTCTCCCGCAAGTCGCTGCCGGCGTCAGCCGATCTGGATCTTGGTGTCGGAGAGGAAGCTATAGGGCGGCAGAGCAAGGTTCAGTGGCGCCGGCCCCTGGCGAATGCGCCCGAGCTGGTCGTAAACCGAGCCGTGGCATGGGCAGAACCAGCCACCCTCTTTTCCGAACGGGCCCTGCTGTGACAGCGGAATGCACCCGAGGTGAGTGCAGATGCCGATCACGACCAGCCACTGTTCGTGCATCGGCTTGACCCGAAGCTGGTCGGCAGTTTCCTGGTCTTTGAGATCGCCGAGCGGGACCTTCTGCGCTTCGTCCAGCGATTGTTTGGTCAAATGGCTGATGAAGATCGGCTTGCTGCGCCAGAACACCTTGATGACCTGGCCTTCCGTGATCGGAGCGAGGTCGACCTCGATGGGCGCACCGGCCGCGATCGTCGAAGCGTCGGGATTCATTTGCGCGATGAGCGGCACCAACGTCGCAGCAACGCCGACGGCGCCGACGGTCGCGGTCGCCACAAAAAGGAAATCGCGGCGTGTCGGCTCAGCCGCAGACATGGTGGTCACGATTTTTTGTCCTTTCGTTCGTCCAGCCCGCCCGCGCGGCGGACTGAAGAGCGCGCGAGCCCCCAACGACGCTCTCGGCCGCAACAAACTCCCCGCAGCCGCCTTTGCCCTCACGGAACCAGGGCGGCGCGGCACCATTCGGCGGGCGTTTATTGGCACCCTTGCCCGCCGAGTGCAAGCCCGCTAACGCAGCCATCACCAGGGCTTGGGCGGCGAAAAAAGTCGCATCCGCCGCTGCCCGCCGGGCAACGCCGTTCGGCCCCGGCGTGCCCCGATTTTCCCTATGAACCGCCGGCAAACACATGCGGATTGCCCTGTTCGAACCCGACATCCCCCAGAACACCGGCACGATTCTCCGGCTCGCAGCATGCCTTGGCGTCGAAACCCACCTGATCGAGCCGGCCGGCTTTCCGACCAGCGACCGCGCCTTCCGCCGCGCCGGCATGGACTATCTCGACCGGGTGACGCTTGAGCGACACGTGTCTTGGGAGGAATTCGAGCGCTGGCGCTCGTCGGTGGGCCTGAGCGTCGTGCTGTTCACGACCCGCGCGAGCGTCTCCTATCTCGATCACCGCTTCGAGCCGCGCGACATCTTGCTGTTCGGCCGGGAGTCTTCGGGCGTGCCCGACGCGGTCCACGCCGCCGCGGATGTGCGGCTGCGGATTCCGATGCGCGCCGGCCTGGGCTCCATCAATGTGGCAATGACCTGCGCGATGGCGGTCGGTGAGGCTCTGCGACAGACCGGCGGCGTTCCCAACGGTGATGCAGTGTCCTCGTAATTTTCGTAGCCCGGATGAGCGAAGCGATATCCGGGACCGGCTTATCAAATTGGCAAGGCCGTTCCCGGATGTCGCTCCGCTCATCCGGGCTACGGAGCGCGCGCTTCAGGACACAGCAACTGAACGCGCGCCTCGTGTATACTCACAAGACAAACGGCGGATGCGCGACGCCTACCGCCGCAAAACTGGGAGGACGCCGTGACGATGATTTCAGCCGATCGATCGCGAACCGTTGCAACGTTGTGGAGCACGGTGCTTGCAACGCTGATCTGCGCCGTTCTAAGCCTCGCCGGCGGTGCCGCCCGCGCCCAGGTCGCCGCCGACGAATGGAAGGTCGACCCGCTGCGCGGGCCGGTGGACCTTGGCCTCACCGATCCGTCGCTGGTCGGGGCGATCGACGTGCACCTGCATGTCGATCCCGACGCGCCCGGTACCGGCGGCGTGATCCGCGCGATCGATGTGTTCGAGGCCGTGAATGTGGCCAAGGCGCGGGGCATGCGCGGCTTCGTCTACAAGACCCATCAGGATGCGGGCTCGGCCGGCGAGGCCTACATGGTCCGCAAGCATCTCTCGCCGACGTTCGAGATTTTCGGGCGGATGGCCTCGAACTACGCGACCGGCGGCATCAATGTCGCCGCGCTCGAGCACTTCAGCCAGATCAAGGGCGGGTGGGGGCGCATCTATGAAATGCCGACCCGCAACTCGATCACCGCCACCACGCGCCCGGGCAGCATGGACCGCGAGGCGCTCGCCCAAAGCCGGCCATGGATGCTGATGATGCCGCCGGGCACGCCGGCCTTTGTCGCAGTCTCGAAGAACGGCGAGCTGTTGCCCGAAGTGAAGCAGCTCATCGAAGTGATGGCGCATATCCGCACCGTGGACAGCAACGGCCGCGTGGTGCTCGCGACCGGCCATGCCACGCCCGAGGAGCATCTGCTGCTCGCGCGCGAAGGCCGCATGCGCGGCCTGCAAGTGCTGCTCACGCATCCAGGCGACATCCCGCAATTGCCCGATGTGGCAAAGCTCGGGGCCTTCATCGAGCTTACCGCCTCGACGGTCTACAAGACCGAGGCGGCCCGCACGGCCGGCGCGGCGTTCGTCAAGAAGATCGGGGCCGAGCACATCATCGTCTCGACCGACTGCGGGCAGACCAACAACGTCTATCCGACCGACTGCCTCGTCTTCACCGCGCGCGGCTTGCGCGACCATGGCGTCACCCAGCGCGAAATCGATCTTATGTACAAGGTCAACCCGGCGAAGCTGCTCGGTCTTCCGCCGCCGGAGGAGACGCCCGCGCTCACGGTGCAGAACCGCTGATCGCACTTTCGTAGGGGGTGCGCAAAGCCAACAGGTCCGGCCTTCGGCCGGCCCGATGACAGGCTCCGCGTGCGCACCGCGCCCGAGCCAACGGTGCGCACGGCGGAACGAAGGCCGCGCCGTCATCGCGTCGCCTCGGCCGCCTCTGCGCGCCCTGCCGGTGTCGCTGTTCACCGCGCGCATCCCCTGCGATACACTTGCGATGCCGGGTTGCATCGCAGAGCGCGATTTTGCGCTGAAAGGGATATTCATGGTCATGGCCCGCATGCCGTCGCCGGCGAGGATCGTGCTCGCCTGTCTCGCCGCCGTCTTGCTTGTTGTGACGGCGTCGCAGGTGCGCGCCCAAGACAAAGTCTTGCGCGTCGGAACCCTCAAACTCATTCACGGCATCACGCCCTATTTCTATGAGAAGTTCGCGCCCGCCGGCTACAAGATCGAGGTCGTTCCGTTCGAGAGCCCGACTGACGGCAAAAACGCAGTGCTGACCGGCACTGTCGACACCTGCATTCATGGCATCGCGGTATTCCTGCTCGGCGCTGCCGCCGGCGAGCCGATTGTCGTGGTCGCGGGCGCTACCAATCGCGGCATGGCCATCATCGGTGACGCCAAATCGGACATCAAGACGATCAAGGATCTCCGCGGCAAGCGCGTCGCAATCTTTCCGGGCTCGACCCAGGAGGTCGTGATCCTTGAACGGCTCAAAGCGGAAGGACTTTCGATCAAGGACATCCAGCCGATCCGGCTGTCGTTCAGCGATATGCCCGCGGCGCTCGCCCGCGGCGACATCGACGCCTATGTCGGAGCGGAGCCTGGTCCCAGCATCAGTCTCGCCAACGGCGTCGGCCGGCTCATCGAATATCCCTACTCGACGCCCATTGGGTCGCTGAACATGATCCTTTCGGCCAGCGAAAAGATGATCAAGGAGGATCCTGCCAAGCTCAAGCTGATCATCGAGATGCACAAAAAAGCGACTGACTATGCGATGGCGCATCCGGAGGAGATGATCGAGGTTGCGATGCAGAAGCTCGGCCAGCAACGCAAGTCGATCGAGATCGCGGTTCCGAACGTCGAACTCACCTGGAAGATCGACGATACCTTCATCAAGCGCGCCCGGGCTTACAGCGAGCTGATGCTGGAGAAGAAGCAGGTGCGGCAACTGCCCGACATGTCGAAGGCCATCACCGAGCAATTCATGTGAGCCCACGGTTACGGTCGTGAACGAAGGCGTGGCGGCGGTCACGGAGCGCACCGACACAGGCGTGGTCCAGCGCCCACGCCGCAGCCCGCTTGCGGCATTGCGCACGATCGCGCTTGCGCTGAGTTTTCCGATTTTGCTTGTCGTGCTGTGGGATCGCGCCGTCGCACTGACCGGCACGAAGCTCGTGCCGAGCCCGGGTCAAGTCGCCGTGATGATGTACGACTTTGCGTTCGGCGGCATCTATGACGACGCCTTCAGCGCCACCATTCTGATCCATGTGTGGAAGTCGATGCAGCGGGTCTATGGCGGGTTCCTGCTGGCAGCAGTGATCGCCATTCCGCTCGGCCTTTTGATCGGTCGCATCAAAATCTTGCGCGATCTGCTCGACCCGACGATTTCGCTCCTGCGCCCGATCCCGGTCACGGCATGGCTGCCGCTATCGATGATCTTCTTCGGTCTCGGTCCGAACGCCGCAATCTTCCTGGTTTTTCTCGGCGCGTTCTATCCGATCCTGCTCAATACCGTGTTCGGCGTGCGTTCGGTCGATCCACGGCTATTCGAGGCGGCTGCCATGCTCGGCTGCTCGGGGCCGGCGATGTTCCGCCAGGTCGTGCTTCCGGCGGCGCTGCCGTCGATCCTCAATGGCCTGCGGGTTGCCAACGGGTTTGCCTGGATCCTGATCGTGGTCGGCGAGATGACCGGCGTGCCGACTGGGCTCGGCTCCGTCATCATGGACGGCCGCACGCTGTCGCGCACCGATCTCGTGATCACCGGCATGATCGTCATCGGCGCGTGCGGCTTCCTGACCGACCGCCTCATCGTGGCGGCAAGCAATCGGCTGCTGGCCTGGAGTCCGCAGCACCATGCCTGAAACGATGCTGGCAATCGAACGGGTAACGAAACGCTATGCCGTCGCGGACGGCGAGATCGAGGCGCTGGCGCGTGTCGATCTTGCGGTCGACCGCGGACAGTTCGTGTGCCTCATCGGCGCGTCCGGATGCGGCAAGTCCACGCTGCTGCGGTTGATCGCCGGCTTCGAGCAGCCGACGACCGGCAGTGTCGCGGTCGCCGGCAATGCCGTCGCCGGGCCGGGGCCTGACCGCGGCATGGTCTTCCAGGACTACGCGCTGTTTCCATGGATGACGGTACGCCAGAACGTCGGCTTCGGGCCGCGCCAGCGCCGCCTGCCGCGCGCTAAAATCGACGCCATCAGTGACGAATATTTGCGCATGGTCGGGCTCGAGCGCTTTGCCGATCGCTACCCGGGCCAGCTTTCCGGCGGAATGAAGCAGCGGGTCGCGATCGCCCGCGTGCTTGCCAACGACGCCGATATCCTGCTCATGGACGAGCCGTTTGGCGCCCTCGATGCGCTCACGCGCGAGCAATTGCAGCGCGAACTCTTGGAGATTTGGACCCGCACCGGAGTGACCTGCATCTTTGTCACCCATTCCGTCGAGGAGGCGGCGCTGCTCGCGGACCGGGTGGTGGTGATGAGCGCCGGGCCGGGTCGCGTCGACAGCGACGTCGCGGTCAACCTTCCGCGCCCTCGCGACGTGTCGTCGCCGGAATTCAACGGCGTCCGCCGCGATCTCGCGCGTCGACTGACCAGCAACCTCGTATCGACACGCGCGGCCGAGGCGCAGGAGGTGCATTGATATGTCAGGCGAAGCAAAAACAGGCGGCACGGCGATCTATCGCGGAATGGATCGGCAGGCGCTAGACGCCGCTTACAACAACGGCGACGCGGTCGCGGACAGCGCCCAATGGATCGCACGCTGGCGCGAGACCAGCGCGGCGGTTCGGGCGAAGCCGGAAGCGCGGCTCGATCTGCCATACGGCCCGCGGCCGCGCCAGCGCCTCGACTTTTTCCCGACAGGCATCGCGAACGCGCCGCTCTTCGTGTTCATCCACGGCGGCTACTGGCAGCGTCACGAGAAGGAGACCTTCGCATTCGTGGCGGAGGGACCGCGCGGGCGCGGCATCAATGTCGCTCTCCCGGGTTACACGCTTGCCCCGGAGGCGAGCCTTACCGAGATCGTTGCGGAAATCCGCCTTGCGCTGGACTTTCTCACGGCGCAGGCGCGTGAACTCGGTTTCGATGCCGCTCGCATCGTTGTTGGCGGCTGGTCGGCGGGCGGTCACCTGACTGCCTCTGTCGCCGACCATCCGTCCGTGCATGGCGGCCTGCCGATCAGCGGCATCTTCGACCTCGAACCGATCGCCCTGACCTACCTCAATGAGAAGCTTCAGCTCAGCACCGGCGAGATCGCGAGCTTGAGCCCGCTGCGCAATCTGTCGGCCTCACTGCCACCGCTCTCTCTCGCCGTCGGCGGCGCCGAGCTTCCGGAACTGCGGCGGCAATCGAAGGAGTACGCCGCCGCTGCACGGGCGAGCGGCGTCGCGGTGGAATTTAACGAGATCGCCGACCATCATCATTTCTCGATCCTCGACGAACTCGCTCGCTCGGACGGCGCGCTCACGCGCGCACTCGAAAAGCTCATCGCGGCGTAACTCGCAGTTTGCCGCACGCGTCACCGAGGTCGGGCCGTCAGGCCTCGACCGGCCCCGGCTTGCCGTTCTCGACCACAAAAGTCTTCAGCGTCGAGATCGTCGCTTTGGAATCGGTGACGTCGGAGACAACGCGCATCTTCGTGGTCATCCGATTGGCATCGAGGTCGACGCTGACATAGCCGCGCCGGCGGCTTTCGAAGAAGTGGACATGCGGGTTCTCGGACAGCGTGCTGGCGATAAGCTCATAGGGCGGACCCGGCGAGGCGATCGAGGTGCCGACGAATTCGCTCGCCACCACCGGTGACTTCGGATCGTCGAAGTCGATCCTGAGATCATTGGCGAAGAACGAATGAATGTCGCCGCCGATCACCACCGGATTTGAGACACGGGTATCGGCAATGCGCTGGATGAGGCGGCGGCGGCTTGCCGGATAGCCGTCCCAATCATCGGTCCAGAAGCCGATCGTGCCGTTGGGCGATTTCTCGCGCAGCTGCGCCATCAGCACGTCCTGCGCGATCACGTTCCACTTGGACTTGCTGCGCGCGAGCCCAAGGCCGAGCCAGGCCTCTTGGGCAAAGCCCAGCATGGTGCGGCCTTCGTCGCGCCGCTCGCCGCAGCTCGCGTCGGTCTCGATGTGGCCGCGCAGCTTGTCGGGCGCCGCATAGCACGCTGAGCGCGAGCGGTACTGACGGCCATCGATCATCGAGACCTCGAGGAGGTCACCGAAGGTGAAGCGGTCGTAGATGCGCATCACCGGCCCGTTCGGGCGCGACAGGATCGGCCGCACCGGCATGTGCTCGTAAAAGGCCTGATACGCGGCAGCACGACGCAGCAGGAACAGTTCCGGATCGTCGTCGAACTGCGACCACTTGTCGGCATAGTCGTTCGAGACTTCGTGATCGTCCCAGGTGACGAGCGCAGGCGCCGTCGCGTGCAGGCGCGCGAGATCGGCATCGAGCCGGTACTGGGCATAGCGGTTGCGGTAGGTCGGCAGCGTCGCGGCTTCGATGCCGTCGCTGTGGGCGCGCACGGGCCCACGTCCGGCTTCCTCGTAAATGTAGTCGCCGAGATACATCACCATGTCGGGGTTTTCGTCCGCGAGGTGACCGTAGGCCGAGAAATACCCGTACTCATAATGCGCGCAGGATGCGAAGCCGAACCGCAGACGATCGACCGGCGTGCCGGCGGCAAATGCGGTCCTGGTGCGACCGACCGGGCTCACCGCATCTGCGCTGATGAAGCGGTACCAGTAGTTCCGCCCCGGCTCGAGACCGACGACGTCGGCGTGGACCGACCACGCGAACGCCGCCTCCGCCGTTGCAGTCCCGCGCCGGACGATATCGCGCATCGCCGGATCGGCGGCGATTTCATAGGCGACCTGTACGTCGCCGCCGGTCATGCCGCCTGGCGTCGCGGGGTCGGCCGACAACGGGTCGGGCGCGAGGCGTGTCCACAGCACGACACCGAACGGACGCGGCGCGCCGGACGCGACGCCGAGGCTGAACGGATTACCCCCGCTCCACCGTGGTCCTTGCGCGAGCCCTTGCGCGAGCGCGCGGCCGATCACGGCGGGCGCGGCAACGAGGCCCGCGCAGGACGCAGCGAGGCCGGCGATGACCTTGCGGCGATCGATGTTCACAAATCCGGAACCCAAAGCCATTGGCATCCTCGCGACAGTCGCGCCGGAACGGCCCGACCAACGAACCCAACTCTGTTGCATCCTGATGACGCGGCGCGTCACCCGATGATGCCGCCGAGGGAGGCCTCCAGCACGAACTTCGTTGCCGGCGGCGCCGGCGGCTTGAGGATGTCGGTCGCGGTCGTCATGTCGGCGAGCGCCTGGTTGAAGCCTGCCATGTCGATCTCGCCGCGCCGTGAATAGAGCTTATCGGTGACGAAAAACTCCTGATAGACGGCGTCGCAGATGTCGGCGTCGCGCTTGGTATATTTGCCGAGAATCGCAACCGCCTCGGCGCGATTGCCCGGATCCCACAGCCATTGGTGGCCCTTGGTGAAGGCGCGCGACACGCGCAGTCCCGCTTCGCCCTTGCCGGCCCACTCCCGGCTCATGGAATAGAGGATTGAGGGATAGAGACGCAGCCCCGCGTATTTCGCGACGGGCGCAAAGCCTTGCCGCCGCGCAAGTTCGGCGGTGGGCTGGAACAGGATCGCGGCCGCAATGGCGCCGCGCTCGAGCGCCGTGACTTTGAGCGGTGACGTCCCCGAGGTGATGTAGTTGAAGTCGCCTTTGCGAAGGCCGGCCTTTTCCATCAGCAGATTGGTGAGCCATACTTCGCTGCTGTTGAGCGCGGAGACGCCGATCGTCTTGCCGCGGAGATCCGCGAGGCTCTTGATCGCCGGCACCGCGTTGAGCGTCCAGTCCGGCGTATTAGCGGGCGCGGAGAACGCGCCGATCGCGGCGCCGCGCTCGATTGCCGCAACCACCGGTTCCGGCTGCGCCGAAGCGATCTGGTAGGCGCCCGCAATCAGCTGTTGGATCGCCTGGGGCGACGACTGGAAGACGGAGGTCTGCGGCTCGAAGCCCTCCTCCTTGAGGAAGCCCTTTTCGAGCAGGACGTCGGTGATCCAGTGGATCGCATTGGCGGGCACATAACCGAGAACGAGTGGCTCGCTCGCGCGCACGATCGCAGGGCGCGCCAACGCCGCGGCTGCGCTGGCCGCAGCGAGGGCAAAGGTCCGGCGGCTTAAAGACATGGCGTTCCTCATATTTTTGATACGTTGCCTGAAATTGGTTCACGGCTGCGCCTAATCAATAGGCGTTTTTAACGCCTTGAGCTTGCAGTAAAACTCTCCATTGCGTGAAGACGATTTCTGTCAATTGTGTCTGCATCGCAACAGCCAAGCGGCTCTACATCGGCTAGGGTACAACCACGACTCGTGAGGGGATCGAATATTTTTTCGGTATGGCGGGGGATATCATGAAAAAGCTTCTTGCTGGCGGCATTGCCGCGATGGCGATCGCGCTCGGTGCTGCGCCGGCGATGTCAGCCGATATGTACGTCCGGCCGGCTCCGCCGGTTGAGTTGCCGTGGTCGTGGTCCGGCCTCTGGGTCGGCACGACGGTGGGCTACGCCTGGGGTCAGGCGAACCAGACCGCCACGAACGGGCAGACCACCGGTACTTTCGATACAAGCGGCGCGGTGGGCGGATTGAACATCGACTACAATTGGCAGTTTGGCTCGATCGTGCTCGGCATCGAAAGCGATATCAACCTTGCGAACATCAAGGGGAGCACCAACTGCCCCAACGCCGGCTTCGGCTGTAACGCCAGCGATACGTGGTTCGGAACCACGCGCGGCCGACTTGGCTGGACTTTGTATCCGAATTGGCTGCTCTACGGCACGGGCGGCGTGGCGTACGGTGATATCCGCGCCGGCGTGGGCCCCGCTTCGGGCCCCGGCGTAGCACCCGTCACGGGCAGCCAGGCCGGCACCGGATCGGGATGGACGGGCGGCGGCGGCGTCGAATGGATGTGGCAACGCAACTGGTCGATGCGCGTTGAGTATCTCCACATGGATCTCGGCTCGTTTGCGTGTCAGCCCGGCAATTGCGCCCCTGCGGCATCCGGTCTTAACGTGAATACGTCGTTCAAGACGGACATGATCCGGTTCGGCAGCAGCGTGAAGTTCTGACGAGCCAAGTCGACCGACACCGTAAACCGACACTAAATACAGCGAACTTCAAAAAGGGCCCCGGGATGATCCCGGGGCCCTTTTATTTGTGCTAACAAGCCGCGGCTGCAGCAGCTTTTGAGCCATGACCAGCGTCGAATCCGCGCCCGCCCTGCTTGAGACCCGCAAAGCGCAAGCGAGGGCGTGGTTTGAATCCTTGCGCGATGACATCTGTGCAGCATTCGAGCGACTTGAAGCGGACGTGCCCGCGGCGCTTCACCCCGGCAGCCCCGGCCGGTTCGTGCGTACGCCGTGGTCCCGCGCCGACCACACCGGCGCGCCGGGCGGCGGCGGCGTGATGTCGTTGATGAAGGGTCGCCTGTTCGAAAAGGTCGGCGTCCATGTCTCGACCGTGTTCGGCGAATTCGCGCCCGAATTTCGCAGTCAGATTCCGGGGGCGGAGACCGACCCGCGATTTTGGGCCTCGGGCATTTCGCTGATCGCTCATCTCACCAATCCGAACGTGCCGGCGGTGCACCTCAACACCCGCTTTGTCGTCACCACCAAGGCATGGTTCGGTGGCGGCGCCGACCTCACGCCGGTGCTCGACAAGCGTCGCACCCAGGATGATCCGGACACGGTCGCGTTCCATGCCGCCATGAAGGCGGCGTGCGACTGCCATGTCAAGGTCGCGCCTTACGAAAAATACAAGACGTGGTGCGACGAGTACTTCTTCCTCAAGCACCGCAACGAGATGCGCGGCATCGGCGGCATCTTCTACGACTATCTCGACAGCGGCGACTGGGACGCGGATTTCGCCTTCACAAAGGAGGTCGGCCGCACGTTCGCCGATATCTATCCGGCGCTGGTACGGCGGAATTTCGCAACGCCGTGGAATGAAGCCGAGCGCGAGGAGCAACTCGTTCGCCGCGGCCGCTATGTCGAATTCAACCTGCTTTACGACCGCGGCACCGTGTTCGGCCTGAAGACCGGCGGCAACGTCGAGTCGATTCTCTCCTCGATGCCGCCGGTGGTGAAATGGCCTTAACCCCCACGCGCACGCGATCCGGTGTCACAGGATCGGGCCCACAAACACAGTTTGGCCTGTGGAAAACGCTAATTTGTCCTTGACCGAACTGCTTGTTGGCATGTTGGCGATTGATTCCGCCCGGTGAGACGTCATAATTCACACGTCAGAAAAGCCCCTGTTTCCCGTTTGCCAGCAATGAGGTCGGAAGCGATGGAAGTTCGCACGAGCGAAGCTGCGGCAATGTACGCACGGGCATGCATTGCCTGGTACGGCACCAAGGCCGCGCACATTGCACGCGACAGCATCCGGCGCGCGGAAACCCGCGGAGACGCGAGCGGCGTGGAAATGTGGAAGGAGATTGCCACCCTCATCTCCGGACTGAACGCCAGGCATCATCGTCGGGCCGCGGCGCACGGCAAGCTCTACTGACGGCAGCGGCTGCGGCGCCGAACCCGGATGCCTGACGACCAGCACTTCCTGCGAAAGGCGATTGCTTTGTCCGCGGCGGCGGCGGCACGGGGCGCCCGCCCGTTCGGCGCCGTGGTGGTCGACGAGGATGGCCGCATCGTCGCTGAAGCGCTGTCGGTGCCGCCCGTCGATCCGCGCGATTGGACCGCGCACTCGGAAATGCAGGCGCTGCGCACCGCTTCCGCGACACTGACCTGGGCCGCGCTGGGCCGCGCCACGATCTATGCAAGCGCGGAGCCATGCCCGATGTGCGCCGCCGCGGTCTACTGGTGCAACATCAGGCGGCTGGTCTACAGCGTGAGCGAGCCGGCGATGCGCGCCTTGCGCGCGCCGTACGAGCGCGCCGCCGGCATCACCATGCGATGCGAAGAGATTTTCGCCCACTGCGACCGGCGGATCGAGGTCATCGGGCCGTTGCTTGAGGAGGAGGGGCTTCCGGTTCACCAGCGCTTCTGGTCGAGCGCAAGCAACGACGTGTGAGCGCGAGCGGATCGCTCAGCCCTCGATCGCGCTCCCCTGTGCCGCGGCATCAGCAATACCGTCGAGCGCCGGCGCATCGAGCGGAAATCCGGCGGCGATCCACGCGTCCTCTGCGGCGCGCAGCGCAGCGCCAAGCGCCGGTCCGCGCGGCACGCCGCGATCCGTGAGATCGGCAGAGCGCAGCGGGAAACGCGGTACCGGCCAACGGGCCGGCAGGCTTACCAGCTCGCGCCAGCGCGCATCCTCCTCGCCTTTCCGTGCGCGCGTCGAGGCGAGCAGCACGCGGTCGAGGTAGTTGTCCGGTCCGAGCCGATAGAGCAGGGCACGGGCGCCCGGCTCTCCAAGCGCGGGCGTGACATGCCACCAGCGGTCGGCCATCGATTCGAGCCGCTCGCGTTCGACGTTGAAGAGCCGCAGCCGCTGCGTCAACCGCTCGGCATCCTCCGCGACCAGCACGGCAAGCGCCGCGAGCCGGCGTACCGGGTCGGGCGCGACCTCCGCGGCAGCCTCGGCCTCGATCATCCGCGCCGCGCTCGCGAGTTGGGGGACGCCGGCGAGAAAAAGCTCGATGAAGCCTGTTTCCGCCATGACGGCGAGCGTCGGCATCGCGCCGTGGGCAACGAGCAGCTTCATCAATTCGGCGCGTACGCGCTCGCGCGACAACAGGTTGAGGCCTTCGCGCGCGATGATCGCGGCATGAAGTCCGGCCCTATCAAGCGCGCCGCGGCCAAACGCGGCGTGAAACCGAAAGAACCGCAGGATGCGGAGATAATCTTCGGCGATGCGCTGCGCCGGATCGCCGATGAAGCGGACGCGACGGGCCTTGAGATCTTCGAGGCCGCCGACGTAATCGTGCACGACGCCGTCGCGCGAGATCGACAGCGCGTTCATCGTGAAATCGCGCCGCTCGGCGTCGGCCCGCCAGTCGCGCCCGAACGCGACCTTTGCCTTGCGACCGAAGGTCTCGACATCTTCCCGGAGCGTCGTGACCTCGAACGGATGGCCATCCACCACCAGCGTAATGGTGCCGTGCTCGATGCCGGTCGGCACCGCCTTGAGGTGGGCCGCGTCAGCGCGACGCATCACTTCTTCGGGCAGCGCCGTGGTGGCGATGTCGATGTCGCTATGGGGCAAGCCCATCAGCGCATTGCGGGCCGCGCCGCCGACGATGCGTGCCTCCTCGCCGTCGCAGTCGAGGAGCGCGAGGGCGCGCGCGACCGCGGGCGCCGCGATCCATGTTAGGTCGGCGAGGGTCTCCGTCGTCGCCCCTGACCTCTCATCGCTCATTGCCGTAGATGCGTTCGTAAAGATTGCGCAGGATGCCCGCGGTCACGCCCCAAATATAGCGATCCTCGTACGGCATCTCGTAATAGTGCCGCACGATGCCCTTCCAGTCGCGGCTTTTGCGCTGGTGGTTTGCTTCCTCCATCAGGAACGCCAGCGGCACCTCGAATGCCTCGGCGACCTCGGAGTCGTTGATCGCAAGCGCATAGCCCGGCGCGACGCGGGCCACCGTCGGCAGAATGCGAAAGCCGCTGAACGTCAGGTAAAGGTCGAGGTAACCCAGCGGCTCGACGAATTCGGAGGCGAGGCCGATCTCCTCGTCGGCCTCGCGCAGCGCCGCCGCGAGCGGGCTTTCATCGTGCGGATCGATCTTGCCGCCGGGAAACGCGATTTGACCGGCATGGCTTGCGAGATCGGCCGTGCGCACGGTCAGGATCACGGTCGGGTCCGGACGATCGACGACGGGCACCAACACCGCCGCAGGCCGTGTCGCGGCAACGCCTGCTTTCGTCCAGGTCTCCGGATCAAGATCGAGATCGCCGCGAACGGCTGGCGCGGTCGGATCGCTGAGCGCTGGGGGCACCGCGAGCGATAGCCGGTGGCGCACGCGGTCGAAAAAATCCTCGCCGATATCGGCGTTGACGGATGCGGCATCGGTCATTGCATGATGTCCTCGAGGGTTGCCGCCGGAGCCATGGGGTAGAACTCGCCGCCCGCGGCAACGCCGAACATCGAGGTGCCGTCGATGTCGCGCTTCTCGCCGAGTTCGACAAGATCGTAGAACAGCGCACGCGTCACCTTCGCCCACAGATTGCGACGGACGTGAAGGTAGGGCTTGAGACCGCCGGTCTCCGACTCGGGCTCGAACCGCAGCGGATGCTCCGGCCCGCAAATGACCCAATCGTCCACATTGGTGCGAAAAGTGAGTCGCCGCGGCCCGTCGTCGGCTTTCAGCTCGACCGCCAGGAACGGCGCGTCATCCACAGCGATTCCGCACTTTTCCACCGGCGTTACGAGATAGTAATTATCACCCTCCCGCTTGAGGACGGACGCGAACAAGCGGACCAGCGCCGGCCGCCCGATGGGCGTCTTCTGGTAGAACCAGGTGCCGTCGGCGGCTATTCGCATGTCGATGTCGCCGCAAAAGGGCGGATTCCACAAGTGTACCGGCGGTGGCTCTTTGCCCGCGGCGGATTTGACCGCACCGACAATGCCTTCGAGCCCGGTCGCTGATGTCTGCCCTGCCTTTGCCATGGTTGACGCTAGTCTAATCGTCGGCGCATTCGGCCGCTCAAGAAAATATGATCGGCCGGGTCAGGACCGCTAGCGTGCCAAAATAATCGCCAAGGCGCCAAAATAGCGTACATTGGGGATGACGCAGGGTGCGCAGCCGGAACGACATCCGGCTCCGGTCTGTTTTTTGCACGATCCATGCCCGGGACAGTGCGGCGGGATCACATTCGGGAGCAAGCCTTATGGCGACATCGACAGGCGAAAGCCTGGAAAAACTGGAAGACATGATTGTTCGCGCCGCTGAGACGACGGCCGCGAATGTGCGCGTCGCCAAGGAGGCGATCGGCGCGGTGATTTTCGGCCAAGAGAAGGTTATCGAGCAGGCGCTTATTACAGTTCTTTGCGGCGGCCACGCGCTGCTGGTCGGTCTTCCCGGCCTCGCCAAGACCAAGCTCGTCGATACCATGGGCACCGTGCTCGGCCTCGACGCACGCCGCATTCAGTTTACGCCCGACCTGATGCCCTCCGATATTCTCGGCACCGAGGTGCTGGAGGAAACCCAGAGCGGCAAGCGCAATTTCCGCTTCATCCCCGGCCCGATCTTCGCTCAGCTCCTGATGGCGGACGAGATCAACCGCGCCAGCCCGCGAACCCAGTCGGCATTGCTGCAAGCGATGCAGGAACAGCACGTCACCGTCGCCGGCACGCGGCATGACATGCCGCGGCCCTTCCATGTGCTGTCGACCCAGAATCCCATCGAGCAGGAAGGCACCTATCCGCTTCCCGAAGCGCAGCTCGACCGCTTCCTGATGCAAATCGACGTCGATTATCCCGACATCGATGCGGAGCGCCGCATCATCTTCGACACTACCGGCGCCGAAGAGACGAAGCCGAAGGCTGCCATGACCGCCGAGGACCTGGTCGCGGCCCAGCGCCTCGTGCGCCGCCTGCCCGTCGGCGAATCCGTCGTCGAGGCGATCCTCGCGCTGGTGCGCTCGGCTCGTCCCGGCCCCGATTCGGGCGAGATCGGCAAACTGATCGCCTGGGGTCCGAGCCCGCGCGCGAGCCAGGCTCTGATGCTGACGGTGCGCGCCCGTGCGCTTCTCGACGGACGTTATTCACCCTCGGTGGACGACGTCATTGCGCTGGCCGAACCGGTCCTCAAACACCGCATGGCACTCACCTTCGCGGCGCGGGCCGACGGCGAGACCATCAGCGGCGTGGTGGGGCGATTGAAGTCGCGGATCTGAGAATGGCTCTGTTCTCAGCTACGCACCCCGACGTAGCAGCAGTCCCCCACGCGGTCGGCGAGAGCCAGGCGCTTGCGGCGAGCATGCCGCGCCTGATCCTTGAGGCGCGGCGCATCGCCGCGACGATCATCCACGGATTGCACGGCCGGCGCCGCGCCGGTTCCGGCGAGAATTTCTGGCAGTACCGCCGCTTCGTGTGGGGAGAACCGGCTGCCCGCGTCGACTGGCGCCGCTCCGCGCGCGACGATTTTCTCTATGTCCGCGAGCAGGAATGGGAAGCCGCGCACACCGTGTGGATCTGGCCCGACCGCTCGTCGTCGATGGCGTTCCGCTCGTCCCTTGCCGAGGAAAGCAAGCTGCATCGCGGTCTCGTGATGGCGCTTGCGCTTGCCGAGGTGCTGGTGCACGGCGGCGAGAGGGTCGGCGTCCCCGGGCTGACCCGCCCGACCGGCTCGCGCAACGTAGTCGACAAGGTCTCTCAGGCGATCATTCACGATCCGACGGCGCGGCCGAGCCTGCCGGTCGCTTTCGCGCCTTCGCCGCTTTCCGAGATCGTGTTGCTGTCCGACTTCTGGAGCCCATTCTCCGAGATCAAGGCGACCATCGCCAGGTTGGCGGCGGGCGGATCGCTCGGTCACCTGGTGCAGATCGTCGACCCTGCCGAGGAGACGTTCCCCTACGCGGGCCGCGTCGAATTCGTCGAGCCCGAAGGGGCAGGCACCATCACCGCAGGGCGTGCCGAGAACTGGCGCCAGGACTATGCAGCGAGAGTGGAGCGCCACCGCGCCGAAATTCGCGCCGAGGCCGACCGCCTCGGCTGGAGCTTCATCATTCACCGTACCGACCGGCCGGCGACCGATCTCATCCTCAAGCTCCATGAGCGATTAGGCGGCGACCGCGGCGGCGCCGGACATCGCTCCGCAGCCGAACTGGAGCACGCCGTATGATCCCGGGCCTTCCCCTGGCCTTTGCCGAGCCGCTGGTGCTGCTCGGCCTCCTGAGCCTGCCGATCCTGTGGTGGCTGCTGCGCCTCGTGCCGCCGCGGCCGCGGCGGATCGAGTTTCCGCCGACGCGCATGCTGTTCGACATTGCGCCCAAGGAGGAGACCCCGTCGCGCACGCCCTGGTGGCTCACTTTGCTCCGGCTGACGCTCGCGGCCCTTGTGATCCTGGCAGCCGCCGGCCCGCTCTGGAATCCGCCGGTCGCGACGTCGAGCGGCGGCGGACCAATCGCCCTCCTGATCGACGACGGCTTCGCGGCCGCATCGACCTGGGATGCGCGCATGCGCACGGTCGAGGACGTGATCGCGCGCGCCGACGCGGACGGCCGTGGCGTTGCGATCGTGCCCGTGTCGGCGACCGCGCGCGACATCACGCTGGAGACGCCTGCCGCCGCCCGCGCCCGGCTGCGGCTCGTCAAGCCGAAGCCGCACGCGGTGGATCGCAGCGAAATTCTGCCGAGCCTCGAACGGTTCCTGACGGCGACGCCCAACGTGGAGATCGTGTGGCTGTCAGATGGCGTCGACGTCGGTGGCGCGCGTGACTTCGTGACCGGGCTTGGCCGCATCGCCGATAAACGGCCGATCACCGTGGTCGATGGCGGTATCCATCCTGCCCACGCTTTGACCGGGGCCGATAACGCGGCGGGCGTGCTCACCGTGAAGGTGCTCCGCGCCGCGACGGGCGGCGACGACGTCGGCTCGGTCCGTGCCCTTGATCTCAAGGGCTTGCCGCTCGGCGAGGCCAGCTACAGCTTTAAATCGAGCGAGCGCGAGGCCGATGCGCAGTTCGATCTTCCGGTGGAAATCCGAAACGACATCGCGCGCCTGGAGATCGACGGCGAGCGCTCTGCCGGCGCGGTCCAGCTCCTCGACAAGCGATGGCGGCGGCGCACCGTCGGCGTCATCACCGGCACGACTGCCGACACCGCCCAGCCGCTCCTTGCTTCGACCTTCTATCTCTCCCGCGCGCTGACGCCGTTTGCCGACGTGCGGCTCGGCGAGCGCGGTTCGCCCGGCGAGGCGGTGAGCCAGTTTGTCGAGCAACGTTTGCCGATGATCATTCTCGCCGACGTCGGCAACGTCGTCGGCGACGCGCGCGATCGCCTGACGCGCTGGATCGACGATGGCGGCGTTCTGGTGCGCTTTGCCGGCCAGCGTCTCGCGGCGTCTGAGGACGATCTCGTGCCGGTGCGGCTGCGCCGCGGCGGCCGCATTCTGGGCGGCAGCCTGAGCTGGGACCAGCCGCAACATCTGGCCGCGTTCTCTCGCGAAGGGCCGTTCAACGGCATGGCGGTGCCGGACGATGTGACGGTGAACCGGCAGGTGCTGGCCGAACCGGATTCGGGACTTTCTGAGCATACCTGGGCAACGCTCGCTGACGGCACACCGCTCGTCACGGCGGGGCGCAGAGGCAAGGGGATGATCGTGCTCTTCCATGTCACGGCGGACACCAAGTGGTCCGATCTTCCGCTCTCCGGAAGCTTCGTCGAGATGCTCAAGCGCATCGTCGGCATGTCGGGCGCGATCGCGCCGGCGAACGAGACCGCGAACGGCGCCGCCAACGGTGCGCACGAGGCGGTGCCGCCGACGCGCGTGCTTGATGGTTTCGGCGCGTTCGAGCCGCCGCCGCCGACCGCACGGCCGGTCCCCGGCGGCTACACCGGCCGCGCCACCGCGGAAAATCCGCCCGGGTTCTATGGGCCGCCCGAGGGCCTCGTTGCCGTGAATACGTTGGCGCCGGCGGATCGCCTCGCTCCGCTCGATTACGCAGACCTCAACGCGCACATGGACTATTACCGCACGGCCGAGCCCCTCGACTTGCGCGGCCCGGTCTTCGGACTGGCGCTGCTGCTGCTGTTGATCGATGGGCTCGTCGTGTTCTGGCTTGCGGGCGGCATCAATCGCCTGATGCCGCGCCCGCGCGCCGCCGCCGGCATTTTGATCGCCGTGGGCATCGGCGTTGCGCTGGCGCTCGCCGGCACATCGGCGTTCGCCGATACCGCCGATCAATTCGCCTCGCGGGCGACGCTTGAGACCCACCTAGCCTATGTGGTGACGGGCGACGCCGAGGCTGACCTCGTGAGCAAGTCCGGGCTCCAGGGGCTCACGACCTTTCTTGCCCAACGCACCGCGCTCGAGGCGGGCGAGCCGATCGGCGTCGATCTCGATCACGACGAACTGACGTTCTTCCCGATCATCTATTGGCCGGTGGTGCCCGGCGCGAAAAAACCGAGCCAGGAGGCGCTCGCCCATATCGACGCCTACATGAAGCAGGGCGGCACCGTCCTGTTCGATACTCGCGATGCGGTGCTGGCGCCGCCCGGTCCCGGCGGCGAAGCCAACAGCCCCGGGATGGTGGAATTGCGCGCGATCCTGTCCTCCCTCGACATTCCCGAGCTCGAACCGGTGCCGCGCGACCACGTGCTGACGAAGACGTTCTTCCTCCTGCGTGATTTCCCGGGCCGCTTCACTTCGGGCCAGCTTTGGGTCGAAGCGTTGCAGCCCGCCGACAAGGACGAGGAAGAGGAGACCAAACGGCCGGCGCGCGGCGGCGACGGCGTGTCGTCGATCATCATCACGTCGAACGATTTTGCCGGCGCGTGGGCGACGCGCGCCGACGGCCAGCCGATGCTGCCGCTGGTCCCCGGCGAACCGCGCCAGCGCGAATTCGCCTTCCGCGCCGGCGTCAACATCGTGATGTATACCCTGACCGGCAACTACAAGGCCGACCAGGTTCATGTCCCGGCTCTGCTCGAACGGCTGGGCCAATAGTCAATAGAAGCCTCACAACAGGACAGGTTTAAGTGACATTCGGCATCACCTTTTCGCCTCTCGTCCCGGTCGCCTATTTGTGGGCGGCGGCGGCGGTTGCCGTCGTCGTGGCAGCCCTGCTGCTGTTCGCGCGCAGCCGCGGCGCCTGGATCAGGATTGTGGCGCTGGCGCTTCTCGTGCTTGCGCTCGCCAATCCTTCGCTCACCCGCGAGGACCGCGATCCGCTGAGCTCGGTCGCGGTCGTCGTCGTCGACAAGAGCCCGAGCCAGTCGTTCGGCGATCGCGCCGCGCAGGCCGAAGCCGCGCGCGCCGCCGTCACGCAGCGGCTCGAGCACATCCCCGGCATCGAGACCCGCGTCGTCGACGCGGGCCAGGCTGATGGCGAGACCGACGGCACGCGCCTCTTCAGCGCGCTCAACGCGACGCTCGCGGACGTCCCGCCGGATCGCGTTGCCGGCGCGATCTTCATCACCGACGGTCGCGTCCACGACGTGCCGGCGGACGCGGGCGCGCTCGGCTTTACGGCTCCGGTCCATGCGCTCATCACCGGCAATGCCAATGAGCGCGACCGTCGGGTCGTGCTCATCGCGACGCCGCGGTTCGGCATCGTCGGCCAGAACCAGACGATCTCGTTCAAGGTCGAGGACGAAGGCGTGCGGCCGTCCCCCGCCGAAGTGAAGATCAGCCGCGACGGCGAACTGCTCGACCGGCGCACGGTCCAGCCCGGCCGGCAGGTCGACATCCAGGTGCAGATCCCGCACGCCGGACAGAACATCATCGAGATCGAGGCGTCGCCGCTGCCCGACGAACTCACGCCCGTCAACAACCGCGCCGTGGTGTCGATCGACGGCGTGCGCGACAAGCTGCGCGTGCTGCTTGTCTCCGGCGAGCCTCATGCCGGCGAGCGCACGTGGCGGAACCTTTTGAAGTCCGACGCCAACGTCGACCTCGTACATTTCACCATCCTGCGGCCGCCGGAGAAGCAGGACGGCACGCCGATCAATGAGCTGTCGCTGATCGCGTTCCCGACCCGCGAGCTGTTCCAGCAGAAGATCAACGACTTCCAGCTCATCATCTTCGACCGCTATGCCCGCCAGGGCGTGTTGCCGATCATCTACTTCGACAACATCACGAAGTACGTGCGCAACGGCGGCGCGGTGCTGGTTGCGGCCGGTCCCGACTATGCGGGCCCGACCAGCATCTGGCGCACGCCGCTCGATGCGATCCTGCCGGCCGAGCCGACCGGCCACGTCACCGAGGATGCCTTCCACGCCCGTCTGACCGATCTTGGCCGCCGCCATCCGGTGACGCGCGGACTTGAAGGCTCGAACGAGGATCCGCCGCACTGGAGCCGTTTCTTCCGCGTGGTCGATTCTCGCCCGAACCCCGACAGCGCCGGCAAAACCATCATGAAGGGCGCGGATGACGAGCCGCTGCTCGTGCTCTCGCGCGAAGGCGAGGGTCGGGTCGCGCTGCTCCTCTCCGATCACATCTGGCTGTGGGCGCGCGGCTATGAAGGCGGCGGCCCGCACATCGACCTGCTGCGCCGGCTGTCGCACTGGCTGATGAAACAGCCGGATCTTGAAGAGGAGGCGTTGCGTCTTCTGGTGCACGGCCGTGAGTTGACGGTGCAGCGCCAAACGATGGCGGAGACCGTCGCGCCGGTCGTTCTCACCCTGCCGTCCGGGGCGCAACGCAGTCTCACGCTCGACGCCGTCGAGCCCGGCGTGTGGCGCAAGACCATCGATGCGACCGAGCTCGGCCTGTGGCGCGCGTCGGACGGCAAGCTGACCGCGCTTGTCAATGTCGGCCCCGCCAATCCGCGCGAGTTCACCGATGTCACGTCGACCACCGCCGTGATGGCGCCGATCACGAACGCAACCGGCGGCGACTCGCGCCGTCTTGAACAAGGATCGGGCCTCACGATCCCGCGAATCGTCGGCGTGCGCTCGAGCGACACCTTCAAGGGCGACGACTGGATCGGCCTCAAGATCAGGGAAGCAAGCGTCGTGCGCGGCATCGGCGTGCTGCCGATGTTTGCCGGCCTGCTCGGCCTCCTGCTCCTCGTGGGCAGCCTCGCCCTCACCTGGGCGCGCGAAGGCCGATAAGCGAAACGGGAGTACCGATGGTTATCGAGATCGCGCAGATCGACGTGAAGCCCGGCATGGAAGCGGAATTCGAAGCCGGCGTCGCCAAGGCGACGCCGCTGTTTCGTCGCGCCAAGGGCTGCTCCGGCATGGCGCTCCAGCGCTCGGCGGAAAAGCCGCAGCGCTATCGGTTGTTCGTCAACTGGGCGACGATCGAGAACCACACCGTCGATTTCCGCGGCTCCGCCGATTTCGCTGAGTGGCGCAAGCTGGTCGGCCACTGCTTCGCCTCGCCCCCCGAGGTCGAGCACGTGCAAGAGGTACTGAAGGGGTTCTAGCCTTTTCACCTCCCCCTGGAGGGGGGAGGTCGCCCGCGCGACAGCGCGGGCGGGAGGGGTGGCAGCGCTCCCACACGCACGGCGCCGAAATTGTTGAAGCGCTGCCACCCCACCCCGGACCGCCTGCGGCGGTCCGACCCTCCCCCTCCAGGGGAGGGTGAAGCCCCGCGCCCTGTCCACGCGCCGGCTTCCTCTGCTAATCTTCCGTTATGGAGCGGTCGTTCAAAGCGGAAGTCGAAGCGCTGCGGCTCGGCGAGGGCGCGGTGTTTCGCGGCGAGGGCATACTCGCAGTCACCAAGGCGCTCTTGCAGTCCGGCGTGAGCTACGTCGGCGGCTACCAGGGCGCGCCGGTGTCGCATCTCCTCGACGTGCTCGTCGATGCCGAGGACATGATGGCCGAGCTCGGCGTCCATCTCGAGACCTGCACCAACGAGGCGTCGGCGGCGGCGATGCTCGGCGCCTCCATCAATTATCCGTTGCGCGGGGCGGTGACCTGGAAGTCGATCGTCGGCACCAATGTCGCGGCCGACGCGCTGTCGAACCTCGCCTCGCCGGGCGTCGTCGGCGGCGCCATGATCATTCTCGGCGAGGACTACGGCGAAGGCGCGAGCGTCATCCAGGAGCGGTCCTACGCTTATGCGCTGAAGTCTTCCATGTGGCTCATCGATCCGCGGCCGGACCTGCCGACGATCGTGCGTTGCGTCGAAGAAGGCTTTGCGCTGTCGGAGGCGAGCCATGCGCCGGTGATGCTCGAACTGCGCATCCGCGCCTGCCACGTCACCGGCGAGTTCGAAGCGCGGGACAATCGCCCCGGCCGCTACTCCGCCCTCAACCGCCTGCCCGGGCCGCCGCGCTTCGATTACGGCAAGCTCGCCCATCCGCCGGTGACCTTCATCCACGAGCGGCTGAAGGTCGAGGACCGCATGCCGGCGGCGCAGGCCTTCATCCGCGACCGCAAGCTCAACGAGATCATCGCCGGCGATCTCGACGATGTCGGCATCATCGTCATGGGCGGCCTCACCAACTCGGTGCTGCGGGCGCTGGAGCGGCTCGGTCTCGCCGACATTTTCGGCGCCTCGCGCGTGCCGATGCTGGTGCTCAACGTGGTCTACCCGTTGGTGCCCGAGGAATTGCGCGCCTTCTGCGCCGGCAAGAGCGCCGTGCTGGTGGTCGAGGAAGGCCATCCCGAATATATCGAGCAGGCGCTCAACGCCGATCTGCGCCGCGCCGACATCCAGACGCGGGTGCTCGGCAAGGGCCCGCTGCCGAAGGCCGGCGAATACACCGCCGAGGTCCTGCTCAACGGGCTCGCCGCGTTCTTCGCCGTTGTGCGGCCCGCCGGCATCGACGCCGACGCGATCACGGCGCGCGTGTGCGATATCGTCGGCCATCGGCCGAAAGCCGCAGCGGCGCTCGGCGAATTGCCGGCGCGGCCGCCGGGCTTCTGCACCGGCTGCCCGGAGCGCCCGGTGTTCAGCGCCATCAAGCTTGTCGAGCGCGAGCTGGGGCCGACGCACATCTCCGCCGACATCGGCTGCCACTCGTTCGGCACGCTGCCGCCGTTCAGCGTCGGCAATTCGATTCTCGGCTACGGCATGAGTCTCGCGAGCGCCGCTGCCGTCGGCCCGAACCTCGCCAAGCGGCCGATCGCCGTCATGGGCGACGGCGGCTTGTGGCACAACGGCCTCATCACCGGCGTCGCCAGCAATCTGTTCAACAAGGGCGACGGCGTCCTCATCGTCATGCAGAACGGCTACACCTCGGCGACCGGCCAGCAGTATATGCCGTCGAGCAAGGCCGGCCGCACCGGCGAGGCGCCGGGCATGGACGTCGAGACGACGCTGCGCGGCATGGGCGTGAAGTGGCTGCGCAAGGTGCGCACCTACGGCGTCGCCAACATGGTGACGACGCTCAAGGAGGCGATGCGCACCGCCGAGCGCGGCCTCAAGGTCATCATCGCCGACGGCGAATGCCAGCTTGCGCGCCAGCGCCGCGTGCGCGCCGAAGATGCGGCCAAGCTCAAGCGCGGCGAGCGCGTGGTGCGCACGCGTTTCGGCGTCGATGAGGACATCTGCACCGGCGACCATTCCTGCATCCGCCTGTCAGGCTGCCCCTCGCTTACGGTGAAGCCCAACCCGGACCCGCTGCGCAGCGATCCGGTGACCACGGTCATCGAGAGCTGCGTCGGCTGCGGACTGTGCGGCGAGGTCGCTCATGCCGCGGTGCTGTGCCCGTCATTCTATCGCGCCGAAGTCGTGCGCAATCCGACGTGGTGGGATCGCGCGCTCGCGGCGGTGCGCACGCGCATCATCGCCATGCTCGGCGGCTCTGCGAAGGCGAGCGCGGCATGAGCGAGCGGCCGTTCACGATGCTGATCGCAGCGCTCGGTGGCGAGGGCGGCGGCGTGCTCACGGACTGGATCGTCAGCGCCGCATCGAGCCTCGATCTCCCGGTGCAGAGCACCTCGATCCCAGGCGTCGCCCAACGCACCGGCGCCACGACCTATTACATCGAGATCTATCCGAAGCCGTGGTCGGCGCTCGGCGGTCGGCGGCCCATCATGGCGTTGGCGCCGGGCATCGGCGACCTCGACATGGTGGTCGCGAGCGAGTTGCTCGAAGCCGGGCGGGCCATCGCCAACGGCTTCGTCACGCCGGATCGCACCGCGCTGATCGCGAGCATCCATCGCTCGCACGCCATCGCCGAGAAGATGGCGATGGGCGACGGCCGCTTCGACAAGGCGAAGCTCGTCGCGGCGATCGAGAAGAACGCCGCATCGCACGTGCTGTTCGACATGGAGCGCGCGGCGAAGGACGCGGGCGCCATGATCAACGCCGTCATGCTGGGCGCGATCGCCGCATCCGAGCGCCTGCCGATTCCCGCCGAGACCTTCGAAGCTGCGATCCGCGGGGACGGCAAGGCCGTCGAGGCCAATCTGCGCGGCTTCAAGGCGGGCCTCGATGGCGCGCGTCGCGGGGCCGCGCCGGTCGCGGATGCAAACGTTGCGCGTACTCAAGGCGCACCGGCGCTTGCCGATCTCGAAAACGAAGCGGCGCGGTTCGGAGCGGCGAAAGACATCGTGGCCGAAGGCCTGCGCCGGCTCGTCGCCTACCAGGACGCGGCTTACGCACGCCTCTATCTCGATCGGCTCGCGCCGATCGCCGAGGCTGACCGCCGCGCCGGCGCGGACGGCCGGCTCCTGCGTGAAGTGGCGCGGCATCTTGCCGTGCGCATGTCCTATGAAGACGTGATCCGGGTTGCCGAGTCGAAGATCGCGCCCGGTCGCCGCGCTCGCATCGTCGCGGAGATCGCCGCCAAGCCCGGCGAGCCGGTCGCGGTCGTCGAGTTCCTCAAGCCTGGGATCGAGGAGATGTGCTCGATCCTGCCGGTCGCGCTCGCAACGCGCGTGCTTGCCATCGCCGAGCGGCGCGGGTGGACCGAGCGCTTTCACTTCGGGATGGAGGTCAAGACCCACACGGTCTTTGGCTATTTGCGCCTCTTGATGCTGGCGAAGCTCCGCCGCTTCCGCCCGCGCAGCTATCGCTACGCCAACGAGCAGGCCGCGATCGAGGCGTGGCTCGCCCTTATCGTCGCCGCGGCTGCGAAATCGGAGGCGCTCGCGCGCGAAGTCGCCGAATGCGCGCGGCTCATTAAAGGCTATGGCGACACGCTCAAGCGCGGCGCCGCCAATTTTGCAACGATCGAGGCCGAGGTCATCCGGCCGGTTCTCGCCGGCACGATGCCGCCCGCCCGCGGCGCCGATGCCATCGCGAGCGCGCGGACTGCGGCGCTCCTCGATCCCGAGGGCGAAGGATTGTCGAAGTGCCTCGCCGCGATCGCCCGAGCAAGAACCTTTGACGTTGCGGCGGAATAACGTGCGTTCAGGGAGACATCGCCATGGCGCTCGAATTCACGGTCGGTCTCAATATCGGCGGCAAGCGGCACAGCGTGACGGTCGCGGCCGAAGACGCCCTCATCGCCGCTCTCAAGGTGAAATGCGAGAACCCCGAAGCGATGATCAATTACGTGCGCAAGTCCAACAAACGTGGCGATCGCCGCCATCCCCATGCAGCGATGGCGACCAGATCGTCCTGATTGCCAGTTGGCGCACTACGACTCATCGAAGGCCTTGGCGACGAGGTCGATCAGGCTCTTCGGCGTCTTGATGATGGCATCGCTGTACTTCTGCACCTCGATACCCGGCGTCGGCTCGATATAGATGCCGCGCTTCTGCGCATCGGCGAGGAAATCCGGATCGGTCACCACCTTGTCGAAGGCCGCGCGCAACGCGGCGATGCGGTCGGCCGGAACATTCTGCGGTGCAAGCAATGCGCGGCCGATGGCGGCCCCGCCGGAAATGAACTCGATCGCCTTCTTGGCGTTGGCGTCGTCGACCAGCTCCTGCAACAGCGGCACGTTCGGCAGTTCCGGCGTGCGCCTGAGGCCCGCCTGGGTCAGCGGGATCAAGGTGCCGTTCTCGAGATTGTCCTTGTCCTCGACGCGGGTCGCGTTCCAGGCCTTTGACACGATATCGACTTCGCCGCGCATCAGTGCGAGCGTATAGGCGGCGGAGCCGTCATAGCCGCAGATGATGTTGAGCGGCATCTTGGCGAACATCTTCAGCGTCGCGGGAAACTGGAAGCTCTGCGAGGCGCGGCCGCTGCAGCCGACGTTGGTCTTGTCCTTGAAAAGGTCCTTCGCGCTTGCAAGCTTCGAGCCCTTGTGGGTCAGGAACGTGTTGTTCACCGGAGCGAACGAGCCGATGTAGTTCATCTTGGTGACGTCCCAGCGGCCCTGCGCCGGATCCATCAGCTGCACATAGGCGATGGTCTCGGGGAACAGCGAGATCACCGAGCCATCCTTGGGAGCCTTGGTATAGAGATAGGTCGTCGCCTTCGAACCGGCGCCGCCCGGCATGCTCTGCACGATCACGGTCGGCTTGCCGGGGATGAACTTGCCGATGTGCGCGGCCGCAAGCTGCGCATAAAGGTCGTACGACCCGCCCGGCGGATGGCCGATCAAGATCGTAAGTTCGTGGCTCTTGTAAAAGGCCTCGACCGACTGCGCCGCCGCCGGCTGCGCGGCGATGACGCAGGCCGCAACAATCGCTGCGGCGGCTGTAACGAAGGTCCGACGAGCCTCACTGGGCATCGCTATCTCCCTGGCTTCCTTTGCCATTTGCTTAGTCCGAATGATCACCGATCGCAACCGCCGATGCGGCAGCCTGTGCAGCGCACCGCTCCGGCGGCTCAATCAACGTTGTCCTGCGCCGCAATCTCTTGTTCGACCGCGGCCAACAGTGGTTGAAGGCTGTGATGCACGGTGCGCCAAACGAACTCTTCATCGAGATTATCGTAGTCGTGCCGGTAGACGTTGCCGGTTCCCACAATGGCCCGCCACGGCAAATTGGGATGTCGCTCTCGCATCTCCGGCGGAAGTCGTCGTGCTGCTTCTGAGATTATTTCGATGCAACGAATTACCGCATATAGGGTTCGGCGATCATTCCGAAATTCCTGGAACGACAAACCTGAAACAAATTCGCGCGCAAATCCGATGTTGTCTCGAATATCAAAAAGCGCGAGGCGCGCGCGGTCAGAAGGCATAGATTGCGTCCCGCTCTGCCTGCGGACGCACCAACGGTTTCAACTTCCGGCTATTCACGACGTCGACCCGGTTGGGGAACAAATCGCCCAGGTATTGGGTGATCTCGACGTATTCGAACAGCCCGATCGGCGCTTCAGGCTCAAGCTCAATCATCAGGTCGATGTCGCTCGTCGGCTTCGCCTCGGCGCGCGCGACTGAGCCGAACAAGGCCACATGAAGCACGCCGCGACGGCGGAGATCATTTTCATTTGCCCGCAGCGTCTCGATGATTTGTTCCCTGTTCATGGCGTGATTTATAGCGAACGTTGACGCGAACCGCCAGCAAACGGCAATCGCGGATTGCCGGCGCTGCAGCTTAGCTTCGCGCCTTGCCCTTGCCCTCGACCTCGTGCACCGGCGTTTCCGGTGTGAGGCCGCCGCGGCGGCGGGCGAAGGTTTCGGTCCCGGACTCGGCCCAGTGGCCGGCGACGGCGCGCTCGGCGTAGCGATCCCATGCGGGGTCCCATTCGCCGAGCGAAAAGCCGTGCCACGGTGACTCCGGCTTGAGCGGAGGCAGGCCCAGTTCGTCCCACAGCGTCCGCGCATGCTCCATGTATTGGCGCGCGGGGAGCGCGAGCGGTGGCATCGCGGTCTTCAGCGTGGCGTCGATCAGAAGGGTTGCGTCATCGGCGCGCCGGCCGGTCTTCGGGCCGTGGCCGGCGGAGCGATGCGGCACGACGTGAAGGTCGTCGCCCATATGGGCGCGATAGGCGAGCGACCAGAACACCGCGTCGGTGTTGTGGGGATCGATGTCCTCGCTCACGGCGATGACGATCTTGCCGCAGTCGGCCCGCAGCGTCGATGCGCCGTTGAGGCCGCGCCACACCTCGCTCTGCGGCGTTGCCGGCGCGAACTGCAGGAAGATGACCGGCCGCACGTTGCTCAAGGGCTCGTGCAGCACGACGCGGCGGATACCCTTGATCGACAGCCGGTCGCGCAGATGGGAGAGGAACATCGGCTCGTAGGCGACGCGCTTGATCACGCTCGATTCCGACGGCGTCACCTGGCTCACGATCGACACGAACGTCGCCGCGCGCCGATGGGTGATGGCGGTGACCTGCATCGACATGTTGAAGTCCTCGAGCGCCACGTAGCCGTGGCTTTCGCCGAACGGGCCTTCGGGCTCCAAGAGGTCGGGATCGATCAGGCCCTCGACCACGATTTCGGCATCGGCGGGCACTTCGAGATCGAGGGTCACGCATTTCGCGGTGCGGATCGGATAGCCGGCGAGCGCGCCGGCAACTGCCATCTCGTCGAGATCGATGGCGAGCTTCTGCGGTCCGGTGAATGCAACCACCGGGGCGCAACCGACGACGATGGCGCATGGCATCGGCTGTTTGCGCGCACGGTATTTCTGCCAGTGCAGGTAGCCGCCGGCGCCGCCGATGCGCGAGGCCATGCGCACGCCGAGCCGGTCATCGGCTTTGAGCTGGGCGCGGTAGGTGCCCATGTTGCGCACGCCGGTGTCCGGGTCGACCGTGACGCACAGCGTCGCCGTGAGATAGGGCGCGGCATCGAAGCCCGGCGTCGAGACCGGGACCGGCAGACGCGACAAACCGTTTCCGGGGCCGACGAGATTTGCGCCCGTGATCACCACCTCCTGACACGGCGGATTTGTCACCGTGACCGGCGGAATTGGATGCGCGACCGCATCGGTCCAGGCGCGGCCGATCTCCTCGACCGGCCGGCCCATGCCGAAAGCATAAATGTCAGCCGACGCCGACAATGCGCCGACCGCGACCGGCATCTCGTAGCGGCGGCCGTCAGCGCCGATGACGTTGGTGAACAGGAAGGCGCGCCGGTCCGCCTCGTCGAGGCCGCCGCGGAACTGCCAGCGCACCAGCGGATGCAACTCGGTGTCCTTGTTGACCGCGCGATCGATGCGCACGAGGAGCCCCGCCGCTTCAAGATTGGCGAGATGCTCGGCAAAGTCCGCCGGCGCGCGGGTCGGGCGGCTGGCATCGCGGAGGCGCGGGCGCTCGAGCATGGGTAGCCTCATGCATTGCGGAAAGGGTGAGGCTATACAGGCCGCAATCGCCGCGGGCAACTTGACCGCAGCGACTCATCGCGCTCTCCGATACCGCCGCCTCATTGCATGACGACACGGCGACGATATTGTGTAACCTGTCCCGCCACTGGAACTTCCCGCCTTGCTCATCGACAGCGCCATCTCCGCCCTCGCGATCGTGTTCGACCCGGCGCGTTTCGCCATTGTGATGTTTGGCGTCGTGCTCGGGCTCGTCATCGGCATTCTGCCCGGCATCGGCGGTCTCGGCGGCCTTGCGCTGCTCATTCCGTTCACCCACGCGATGGACGCGCATACGGCGCTCGCCTTCCTGATCGGCATGTGGGCGGTGACGGCGACGTCCGACACGGTGCCGGCGATCCTGTTCGGCGTTCCCGGCGCCATCGGGTCGGCGGCGACGGTGCTCGATGGCCATCCGATGGCAAAGCGCGGCGAGGCGGGCCGCGCCTTCGGGGCGTCGTTCACGTCATCGATCTTCGGCGGGTTGTACGGCGCGATCCTGCTCGCGCTCGCGATTCCGATCCTGCGGCCGTTCATGCTCGCGGTCGGCACGCCCGAGTTGCTGGCGGTCTGCATCCTCGGCCTCACGCTCGTCGCCTCGGTGAGCCAGGGTAATGTGCTCAAGGGGCTCATCGTCGCCGTGATCGGCGTGCTGGTCGCAGCCATCGGCGACGAGGCGCAGTCGGGTCAGCTGCGTTGGACCTTCGACGACATCTTCGACACTTACTTGTCGGACGGCATTCCAATCGAGTGCATCGCGCTCGGCCTGTTCGCGGTCCCCGAGCTTATCGACATGGCGATTGCGCGCACCAACATCGGTTCGGTGCAGCGGCTGCATGGACTTTTTGCCGAACAGATGCGCGGCGTTCGGGACGTGTTGCGCAACTGGAAGCTGGTGCTCAACTCGGCGACGCTCGGGGTTGTGCTCGGTTCGGTGCCGGGGATGGGCGCGGCGGTGATCGACTGGATTGCCTACGGATCGGCGGCGCGCATGCTCAAAGGGGCAACGGACACCTTCGGCAAGGGCGACGTGCGCGGGCTGATCGCGGCGGAGTCCGCCAACAACGCGCGCGAGGGCGGCGCGCTGATCCCGACGCTCGCCTTCGGCGTGCCGGGCGCGCCGTCGATGGCGCTGCTGATGGGCGCGTTCCTCGCCCATGGCATTGCGCCGGGACCGAAGCTCCTCGATACCCAGCTCGACCTCACCTACACCATGATCTGGACGCTCGCGCTCGCGAACGTCGCAGGCGCCGGCATCTGCTTCTTGTCGGCGAACCCGCTTGCCCGCATCGCGACGCTGCGCTCCGGCATCCTCATCCCGACGGTGTTCGCCGTCTGCTTCGTCGGCGCCTTCCAGGGCACGAAGAGCTACGGCGATCTCGTCACGCTGGTGGTGTTCGGCATCACCGGCTGGTTCATGAAGCGCCACGGCTGGGCGCGCGCGCCGCTCATCCTCGGCTTCGTCCTCGGCAAGCTGATCGAGAAGTATCTCTTCATTTCGTTGCAGCGCTACCAGTTCACATGGCTGGAGCGGCCGGGCGTCATTGTGATCCTCACAATAACCGCGCTCGTCCTGCTGTGGCCGATCGCCTCCGCGCTCTACCGCCAATGGCTGCGCCGCCGCGCGGTGACGGCGCTCGCACCCGCCGCAGCCGGCGATTCTGTCGCCTATGCCGCGCCTTCTTCTCCCTCCCCCCTTGTGGGGGAGGGTCGGGGTGGGGGGTCGGGAGCTTTCGGCACTGAAGGGCCGCATCTCCCGACCCCCACCCCCGACCCCTCCCCACATTGGGGAGGGGAGCAGACGGAGGCGGAGAAACCCCGCGGGATAAGCATCGACACTGTCGTCGGGGCCGGTCTGTGGGTCCTCATCTTCCTCGGGTTTGCGGCGGCGTTCTGGAGCGCGTCAGGCTGGCGGCTGTCGGCGCGGCTGATGCCGCAGACGGCAGCCGCGACCGGCCTCATCGTCATTGCCATTGCGGCGATCGCCGCGTTGGTGACCAAGCTGCAGGGCGTGGCTCGCACCGCTGCTCCGTCGGGCGAACATAGCCCGGCCGCGCAGCTGAGCCCGCCGACGGTCTATGCACGCCTTGGCGTCGAGGCCCTCTGGCTTATCGGCTTCCTCGTCGGGGTGGCGCTCATCGGCCTGATGCCCTCCATGGGGGTCTACATGTTCGCCTATATGGCGACCGCAGGCCGAACCCGCTGGACGACCGCGCTCATCATCACGGCTGCGCTGTGGATCGGCTTCTACATCCTGTTCGACCGGCTCCTCCACATCCCTTGGCCGCCCTCGCTCCTCGGCGACATGTTCCCCGATCTGCGCGAACTTGCAGGCCGCCTGATCTGAAGCCCGCGCTTTAGGCGGGCTTCGCCTCGACTTCCTTGAACGCCTCGCGGGCGATGCGGAACGCGTCGACGCCGCACGGAATGCCGGCGTAGATCGCGACCTGGATCAGCACCTCGCGGATTTCCTCCTTGGTGACGCCGTTGGTCAGCGCGCCCTTGACGTGCAGCTTCAGCTCGTGCGGGCGATTGAGGATGCTGATCATGGCGATGTTGAGCATGCTGCGCGTCTTGTGGGAGAGGCCGTCGCTGCCCCACGCGGCGCCCCAGCAATATTCCGTGACCAACTCCTGGAAGGGCCGATTGAAGTCGTCGGCGCTCTTCATCGAGGCCTCGACGTAGTCCTTGCCGAGAACGGCAGTACGGACCTGGAGACCTTTGTCGAACCGGGCTTTGTCCATTGACGTGTTCCTTTTCGTGAGAATTTTTGGCTGACCGCATTGCCGAGGCCGGCCGCGGGCGCGGAAATCTGCCTGAACGATGCCCCGCCGTCACGCCCCGTCCGCCGGACGAAGCCGCGGCTCTGACCTACCGGTCTTGCCAAAATTAGTAAGCATGCTTATTATATCGTTGCTTACGGAATAAAAAGCCATGCCGACAACCAGCCGAGAACGCGAAATCGCGATTGCGATCAAGGATGTAGCTCGTCTGCTGACGACCTACGCCGACCAGAAGTCGCGCCAGTTGGGCATGACCCGCGCCCAATGGGTCGTGCTGTCGCGCATCCAGCACTTCGAGGGCCTCAAGCAGTCCGAACTCGCCGAGATGTGCGACCTGCAGCCGATTTCCCTCGCCCGTTTGGTCGACAAGCTGTGCGACAGCGGCCTCATCGAGCGCCGCCCTGATCCCCATGACCGTCGCGCCAAGCGCCTCTATCTCAAGCCGGCGGCCGAACCTGTCCTCAAGACGCTCATCGATGTCGGCAATGACATGATGGAGATCGTGCTTGCCGGCGTCGGTCCCGAGGCGCGCGACGGTTTGCTCGCGGACCTCCTCATCCTGAAAACCAATTTGCGCGGCGCCATCGCCCATCGGGCCGACGATGCCGCGGCGGAGCAACGTTATGGCTGAAGCCCTGCTCAAATTTCCTGACGCGTCGGAGAGCCGGCCGCAGCGTCGGTCGCTGCGCGACGCCCTGCGCCAGCGCATGCGGCTTATCCTGCTTGTGGTGGTGCCCGTGATCGCCCTGATCGGCGGGCTGATGTTCTACCTCGCCGGCGGCCGCTACATCTCCACCGACAACGCCTATGTCGGCGCGCAAAAGGTCCTGATCACGCCCGACGTGTCGGGCAAGGTCAGCAACATCGTCGTGCGCGAAGGCCAGCACGTCGAGCCCGGCGACGTCTTGTTCGAGATCGATCCCGAGCCGTTCCGCCTCACGCTCGCCCAGGCCAAGGCCAAGCTCGAAAGCACCCGGGTCGATTTCGCCAATCTCAAAAGCAACCTGAGCTCGCTGACGACGCTCGCCGAGCTCGCGCAGAAGAATGTCGAGCTCAAGCTGAATGACGTCAAACGCAAGACCGACCTGGTTGCGAAAAACGCCGGATCGCAGCTCGATCTCGACAATGCCTCCGTCGGTGTCGTCACCGCGAAGCTCCAGGCGCAGCTCGCGATCCAGCAGCGCGACAGCACCCTCAATCAATTGCTCGGAAAGCCGGACCTGCCGATCGAGGATTTCCCGGCCTATCGCCAGGCGAAGGCCGCGGTCGAACAGGCCGAGCGCGACCTCAACCATACGGTGCTGCGGGCGCCGATCACCGGCACCGCAACCCAGGTCGATGCGATCCAACTCGGCCGCTTCGTCACCGCCGGCATGCCGGTGTTCAGCGTGGTCGACGACACCGCACCCTGGGTCGACGCCAATCCGAAGGAAACCGACGTGACCTACCTCAAGGTCGGCCAGCCGGTGACGATCGACGTCGACACCTTCCCCGACCATCCGTTCAAGGGCGTGGTCTCCTCGGTGAGCCCCGGGACCGGCGCTCAGTTCGCGATTTTGCCGCCGCAGAACGCCAGCGGAAACTGGGTGAAGGTGGTGCAGCGCCTGCCGGTCCGGATTGCCTTCGCGCCGGACCAAGACATCACCAAGCTGCGCTCCGGCATGAGCGTCACCGTCGATATCGATACTGGCCGCCAACGCTCGCTCGCCTCCATCGTCGGACTGACGGCGGCCGCAAAGGAAAAGTGACGTGACCGCCGCCGTCGATACGGCACAGCGCAGTGCGGGGATGACCCGCGTCATGCTGACGATCTGCGCCATGGCGGCGACGGTGATGCAGGCGCTCGACACCACGATCGCCAACGTCGCCTTGCCGTATATGCAGGGCAGCCTCGGCGCCTCCCAGGACCAGATCAACTGGGTGCTGACCTCCTACATCGTCGCCGCCGCGGTGTTGACCATGCCGATCGGCTGGATCTCCGAACGTTTCGGCCGCAAGAACCTGTTCGTCATCTGCGCCGCCGGCTTCACGGTGGCGTCGCTCTTGTGCGGCATCGCCCAGACGATCGAGCAGATGGTGCTGTTTCGCCTGCTGCAGGGCAGCTTCGGCGCGGCCCTCGTGCCGCTGTCGCAGACTGTGATGCTCGAAATCTATCCGCCCGAGCAGCGCGGCATGGCGATGTCGATCTGGGGCATGGGCGTGATGCTAGGCCCCATCATGGGTCCGACGCTCGGCGGCTGGCTGACCGACAACTACAGCTGGCACTGGGTGTTCCTGGTCAACCTGCCGATCGGCGTCGTGACCGTGGCCGGCCTCCTGATCTTCATGACCGAGACCCCGCGGGCGACGAACCTCCGGTTCGATTGGCTCGGGTTCCTCGCGCTCAGCGTCGGCATCGGCTCGCTCCAACTCATGCTCGATCGCGGCGAGCAGCTCGATTGGTTCGGCTCGAACGAGATCGTCGCCGAGCTGATCATCTCGCTTGCGGGCTTCTACGTGTTCTTCGCCCATTCGTTCACGACCGAAAAGCCGTTCGTGAGCTTCGCCATGTTCCGCGACCGCAATTTCGCGAGCGCGGTCGTGTTCATGTTCGCGGTCGGCGTCATTCTCTATTCGACGCTGTCGCTGTCGACGCCGTTCATCCAGAACATCATGGGCTACCCGGTGGTGACGGCCGGCGTGTTGCTCGCAACCCGCGGCGCCGGCACGCTGGTCGGCATGATGGCGGTCGGCCGGCTGATGCGGATCGTCGAGGCACGCACGCTGATCTTCATCGGCGTCCTCATGATCACGGTCACGCTTTACGAGACGACCGGCTTCACCGAGCAGACGAGCGCGCAGACGATCGTCATCCTCGGGGTCATCCAGGGCCTGGGACTGGGCCTCGTGTTCGTGCCGCTGAGCACAGCGGCGTTCGTCACGCTCCCGGGCCACCTGCGCACCGAGGGCACCGCCATGCTGACCCTCGTCCGCAACATCGGGAGCGCGATCGGCATATCGGTGGTGACCGCCTTGCTCATCAGCAAGACCACCATGTTCCACAGCCAGCTCGTGGAAAGCGTGACCCCGTTCAGCGATCCGCTCCAGATGCCCGACGTGGTGTCCCACCTCGACCTCACGTCCAGCACGGGCCTCGCCATGCTCGACGCCATCGTGACGCAGCAGGCGACGATCATCGCCTACGCCAACGACTACAAGATGCTGATGGTGATCTGCATCCTGATGCTGCCGTTGATCTTCTTGCTCGGCTCGACATTGCGGGCGGCAACGAATGTCAAGGCGCAGGAAGTCCACGCCCTCGACTGACGTCTGCCCCATCTGGCAGGGCGACCGCACCTCTGCGTGCGTGCGCCCGCGCTTTCCTGGACAGGCCCGCGGTGCGCCGCTAAAAGGCACCCCATGACCGGCGTCAACGATATCAGAGCGGCTTTCCTCAACTATTTTGCGGCCAACGGACACGAAATCGTGCCGTCCTCGCCGCTTGTCCCGCGCAACGACCCGACCTTGATGTTCACCAATGCCGGGATGGTGCAGTTCAAGAACGTCTTCACCGGGCTTGAGCGGCGGCCCTATGTGCGCGCCACCACGGCGCAGAAATGCGTGCGCGCCGGCGGCAAGCACAACGATCTCGACAACGTCGGCTACACCGCGCGCCACCACACCTTTTTCGAGATGCTCGGCAATTTCTCGTTCGGCGACTACTTCAAGGAACGCGCCATCGAGCTTGCCTGGAATCTGATCACGCGCGAGTACGGCGTGCCGGCCGACCGCCTGATGGTCACCGTCTACGTCGATGACGACGAGGCGTTCAAACTCTGGAAGAAGATCGCCGGCCTTCCGGACAGCAGGATCGGCCGCATCGCCGGATCGGACAATTTCTGGGCCATGGGCGAGACCGGCCCATGCGGTCCCTGCTCGGAAATTTTCTACGACCACGGCGACCACATCCCGGGCGGACCGCCGGGGAGTCCCGACGCCGACGGCGATCGCTTCGTCGAGATCTGGAACCTGGTGTTCATGCAATACGAGCAGGTTGCAGCCGGCAAGCGGCTCGACCTGCCGAAGCCTTCGATCGACACCGGCATGGGCATCGAACGCATCGCCGCTGTGCTCCAGGGCACTCACGACAACTACAAGATCGACCTGTTCGGCGCCTTGATCGAGGCTGTCGTCGACCGCACCGGGGTCGACCCCGAAGGTCCGCAAAAGGCCTCGCCCCGCGTGATCGCCGACCATCTGCGCGCGTCGTCCTTCCTGATCGCCGATGGCGTGCTGCCGTCGAACGAAGGCCGCGGCTATGTACTCCGCCGCATCATGCGCCGCGCCATGCGCCACGCCGAACTTATCGGCGCCAAGGAACCGCTGATGTATCGGCTGGTGCCGACGCTCGTTCGCGAGATGGGCCAAGCCTATCACGAGCTCGTGCGCGCCGAGGCGCTGATCACCGAGACCTGCAAGCTCGAGGAGACCCGGTTCCGCCGCACCCTCGAGCGCGGCCTTTCGATCCTCGACGACGAGAGCCGCGATCTCAAGCGGGGAGACAAGCTCAAGGGCGAAGTCGCCTTCACGCTGTACGATACCTTCGGCTTTCCGCTCGACCTCACCCAGGATGCGTTGAAGTCGCGGGGGATCGACGTTGATCTCGCTGCATTCAACGCGGCGATGGAGCGCCAGCGCGAGAAGGCGCGCGCGTCATGGGCCGGCTCCGGCGAGGCCGCGACCGAAAGCGTGTGGTTCGCGTTGCGCGAAAAAGTCGGGCCAACCGAGTTTTTAGGCTACGAGGCTGAAACCGCCGAGGGCGTCGTCACCGCCCTGGTGCGCGACGGCAAGGAAGTGGCGACGCTTGGCAAAGGCGAGACCGGCGCCGTGGTTCTCAACCAGACGCCGTTCTATGGTGAATCCGGCGGCCAGGTTGGCGATATCGGAAGTCATGACTGCGGACGGCGTGCGCTTCCGTGTCACCGAGAGCCATAAGAAGGCGGGCGACGTCTTCGTCCATTCGGGCGTCGTCGAGGAGGGCACGCTCAAGGTCGGGCTCGCGCTTGCGCTCGAAGTCGATCATGCGCGCCGGTGCGATATCCGCCGCAATCACTCCGCGACCCATCTGCTGCACGAGGCGTTGCGCGAAGTGCTGGGCGATCACGTCGCGCAAAAGGGTTCGCTGGTCGCGCCCGACCGGCTGCGGTTCGATATTTCCCATCCCAAGCCGATCACGGCGCAGGAACTCGAACGGGTCGAGGACATCGTCAACGACAGGGTCCTGGAGAACGCCGCGGTCACGACCCGGCTGATGGCGGTTGACGACGCCATCGCGTCAGGCGCCCGCGCGTTGTTCGGCGAAAAGTATGGCGACGAGGTGCGCGTCGTCGCCATGGGCGACACCAGCGCGGGCAGCAACGCGCTCGGCTGGTCGGTCGAATTGTGCGGCGGCACTCATGTGCGCCGCACCGGCGATATCGGCACTGTGTCGGTTGTTGGTGAAAGCGCCGTCGCCGCAGGCGTGCGCCGCATCGAGGCGTTAACAGGACGCGCCGCGCGCAAGCACGCCAACCATGTCGGCGACATCGCAAAGAAGGGCGCGGCCGAACTCAAGGTTCAGATCGACGAGATGCCGGAGCGCATCGCGGCGCTGCTCGATGACCGCAAGCGGCTGGAGCGCGACCTCTCCGACGCGCGGCGCAAGCTCGCCATGGGCGGCGGCGGTCGCTCCGGCGACGACGGTGTCCGCCAGGTCGGCGACGTGAAGCTCATCGCCCGCGCCGTGTCGGGCATCGAGATCAAGGATCTCAAGAGCCTCGCCGACGACGGCAAGAAGCAGGTCGGGTCAGGCGTCGTCGCCATTGTCGGCGTCACCGGCGAGGGCAAGGCCGGCCTCGTGGTCGGCGTCACGCCGGACCTCGTGCCGCGGTTCAATGCGGTCGATCTCGTGCGCCGCGGCGCCGAGGCTCTAGGCGGCAAAGGCGGCGGCGGCCGTCCCGACATGGCCCAGGCCGGCGGGCCTGACGGCGGCAAGGCGGAGGCCGCGCTCGACGCGATCGCGGCCGCCATCGGCGGCGGGTGACCGCGCCGCTCTCCTGCGTTTGTGGGCGGCATTCATCAAACGAAAAGCCCCGACCAATAGTTGGCCGGGGCAGTGCGTTGAACGGCGAGGCATATTTCTTTTCATCGAACCTCGCACGGATGACTTTTCGCCCATCGCGAAGATCGACGCTTTGACGCAGGTCAAGAGCGATGCCACTACGTCAAAACATTTCAGCACGACCGAAATCTGCTCTAAAATTCCGCAAACAGAACATTTATGGGGAACGCCATGCTTTGCCGAAAAGGGCTCACTGCGGCCGCGATCATCGCGGCGCTGGCAACAACAACTGTCGTCGCTCACGCATTCGACGATGCGCTTTATCCGAACCTCAAGGGCCGCTGGAACCGCTTCATCATGCGGACCTTGCCGCCCAATCCTGCCGCTCCGTTTGACCAGACCAAGCCGCCTGGCTTGGGGCAACAGGCGCCGCTGACGCCCGAGTACACGGCGATCATGGAGGCCAATCTTGCCCAACAGGCCGCTGGCAGGCAAGGCGACTTCACCGGCGCGAGTTGCGTCCATGCGATGCCGATGATGATGGGCGCGTTCTATCCGATCGAGCTCATCTTCACGCCGGAGACGACGTACATCCTCGTCAATTACGCCGATCACGGCCGCCGCATCTATACTGACGGGCGCGACTGGCCGACGGAAGCGGAGCCGACGTACCAGGGCTACTCCATCGGCCGATGGATCGATGCGGACGGCGACGGCCGCTACGACGTGCTCGAGGTCGAAACCCGCGGGCCGTTCAAGGGACCGCGCTTCTACGATGGCATGGGCCTGCCGCTCCATCGCGACAATCAGTCGATCTTCCGCGAGCGCATCTACATCGACAAGGCCGATCCGAACCAACTGCACGACGAAATCACCATCATCGACCACGCGCTGACCCGGCCGTGGACAGTGGACAAGCGTTATTTCCGCAGCAGCGACAAGCGGCCGGTCTGGCCCGAGTTCATCTGCAGCGAGCAGAATGCCGAGATCAAAATCGGCAGCGAACACTATTTCCTGAGCGCCGACGGCCTGCTGATGCCGTCGACCAAAGACCAGCCGCCGCCCGACCTGAAATATTTCAAGCGCACGCAGCGTTGACGGTCGAGAACGGGAGTAGACTCGCGTTCAGCCCCATCCGGCGAGGGACAACAGCCACTCCCAGCGGTTTGAGCGGTCGACCACGAGACGAAAGCCGAGATTGGCCGGCGGCGTCCCGATGGCGCAGCCGCCGGCGCGCGCATCGCGGACGAAATCGGTGACGTAGGTGCGATGTGCGCCTTCGACCACGCGGACGCCGCAGTTGACGCTGCGCGCGCGAGCGATGCCGCTGTCGAGCGCGACGCGCCGGAAGCAGGTGTTGGTCCACTCCCAGACATTGCCGGCAATGTCCGCGAGGCCGTACTCGTTCACGCCAAAGGTGCCGATCGGCTCGAGCACCTTGCTTGTCGGGATATCTGCTTCCGCATTGTAGCGGCTGATCCATTGCTGCGCCGGATCAGCGGAATCGACGTCCGGCCAACCTTCGTCATGGAAACGGCTGCCGGCGGCATAGGCCCATTCTTCGTCGGTGGGCAGCCGGAAATGCACTCCGGTCTGGCGCGAAAGCCACTCCGCGTAAGCGACGGCATCGCGCCAGCTCACGTTGACGGCGGCCCGATCGGGCGACGGGTCATCCTGGGCCGATGTGCAGGCGCCGTCTTCGACACAGCGTTGATATTCGGCGGCGTTCACTTGGCGGGCCATGATCGCGATCGGGCGATCGAGCTTGATGGTCTCTATCGGCCCGTTCACCGGTCTCCCGTTGCGGCTGAAGTCGCCGGCGGCGCGGTGAACGAACGAAACGGGATGAAGCTCGACGAGGCTCGGAGCCGCTGTGCGCGAAGCGCCGCTCCGCGCCGGCAGCAAGAGGCTCGAAGCCATAAGCATGCCGGCGAGTGCGAGTGCGGTCGTGATCTTGAGCGGGGAGATCATGGCAACCTCCGGGACGCCCGCGGCCTGCGGTGCAGGCCACGGCGCAGGGTTAGTAACGCGCGTCCATCTTCGCGACCTACAGGTTGCCGTGCGGCAGGCTGCCTGTTTGCGCCGGGATCGGCTCCGGCGGCCGGACCTGCTTCATCAGGTCGTCGTCCCAGGTGCCCTCGACCTTGAAGTGCGCGGTCGCGCCGAGCTCCACCGCCTCGATGAGATTGTGGGAGACGTAGGCGTAGATGCCGGGCTGACGGAAGGTGTAGAGCGCGGCAGCGGCCGAGCCGCCGGGAATGAACCAGGTCTCAAGCCCGGTCTGCGGCGGATTGGAGAACTTGCCGCCGTCCCACACATAGTCGCCATGCCCACCAATGAGATGCGGCCGGGTATCGCGATTGGCCTGGGAGTGCACGATGAGCACGGTCTCGCCAACTTTGGCGGTCAGCGCATTCTTGCCGGTCAGCGCGCCCACCTTGCCTTCGAACACAACGTGGGAAGGCGTGAGCGTGCGCATCACCTCAAGGATGTCGGTGTACCCGTCCGCGACCGAATCGTAGGACTTGAATTTTCCCTTGGCGTCGCGCGGCACGTAGAAGTCGTTCTCGCCGATATAGTAGACGCGGTCGTAATGCAGCGACTTGCCGTTGGCGTCCTTCAATCCGTCGCGCGGAAGCACCATGATGGCGCCGCTCATGCCTGACGTCACATGCCATGGCGTCATCTCGCCGCCCGGCGCGCAGTGGTAAACGAAGACTCCGGTTTTGGTCGCCTTGAAGCGCAAGACCACCTGTTCGCCCGGGTTGATCAGCGTGAGGCTGGCACCGCCAAGCCCTCCGGTCGCCGCATGGAAATCGATGTTGTGCGGCATCGTGTTGGTTTCGGGATTGACGAGGGTCAGTTCGACGTAATCGCCTTCATGCACCACCATCAGCGGGCCCGGGATCGAGCCGTTGTAGGTCATGGCCTGGAATTTCGTGCCCTTGGAGTCGAGAACGATTTCCTTCTCCTGCACCGTCATGGTGAATTCGATGATCTTCGGCCCCTCATTGGTGGCCTGCTCGTGAGGATGCACGAACGGCGGCGTCGCGAGGTCGATCTTATGGCGCGGCAGATTCAATTCGTTCACTTCGGCAGCCATTGCCGGCATACCGACGGCCAAGGCTGCGACGGCTGCGCCCATCATGGCAGTTCGTCGGGTGATCATGTTCTCGCTCCTTCGCGCCCGTGTTCTCTTCTGTGCGATCGGGAATGTAGTGCGGCGCCGGCCAAGTTCTTTGCGGCAGCGCAAACATTCGGATGTTCGCGATACGCAATAGTCCGTAGGCGCGCGCCATTTTCTCCCTCTTTGCGCGGGAGCAAAGACGATCGCGTTGCTCTAAAGTCATCGCAGGTCGAGAGGATGGACCATGTGGTTCAATGCCGAGGAGGTGGTTGACGACGTGATGCGCCATGACCCAGCGACCATCAGCGTCTTTCTCGGCTTCCACGGATGTCCGGGTGCCAGCAAACGTCGCCGCTCGCGCAAAGTGCCGCAGCCGCAAAGTGCCGGCAATTTGTCCTTCGTCAAATAGCGAGCGCGAAACCCGACCTATGTCTGGTGGCGGTCGACATTCGAACTGCGGGTAGATGCCATGGCAATTGCACGTTTGCGGGCCTCAGCCGGACCAGCGCTTTTGAGTTATGGCTTTCGGCCGTTCTTTCTCGCCGGCGCGCTTTATTCCGGCGTGGCCGTGCTGGCATGGATGCCGATGTTCTACGGCGATCTTGCGGTGGCGAGCGCGTTTTCGCCGCGCGACTGGCACGTCCACGAAATGCTTTACGGTTTCGTGCCGGCCATTCTGACCGGATTTCTCCTGACCGCGATCCCGAACTGGACCGGCCGCCTGCCGCTGCAAGGCATGCCCCTCCTCGGGCTCCTCAGCGTCTGGCTCGCCGGTCGCATCGCGGTCACCGTTTCGGCGACGATCGGATGGGTGCCGGCGGCGACGATCGACTGCAGCTTCCTGCTGTTGGTCGCGGCGGCCGCAGCCCGCGAGATTGCCGTGGGCCGGAACTGGAAGAACCTGCCCATCGTGGGTCTCGTCACCGTATTCGCGGCCGGCAACATCGCCTTCCACATCGAGGCGCACATCACGGGTACGGTCGAATATGCAGCGCGCTTCGGTCTCGCGATCCCGATCTTGCTGATCAGCCTTGTCGGCGGCCGCATCATTCCGAGCTTCACGCGCAACTGGCTGGTGCGGGAAAATCCGGGCCGCGTGCCGGTACCGTTCGGCCGCTTCGATGCCGGTGTCGTCGCATTCACAGCGCTCGCGCTCGTGTTTTGGGTCGTCGCGCCGTCATCCTGGGGGACCGGCGGCGTGCTCCTTATCGCCGGCGTGCTGCACGCCGTCAGGCTCGCGCGTTGGGCGGGAGACCGGACACTGTCCGATCGGCTCGTGCTGATCCTTCATGTCGGCTATCTGTTCGTGCCGCTCGGGTTTGTGCTGGCCGCAGCGGCGGCGTTCGATCTCGTCGCTCCGGCCGCGGCGATTCACGCGTGGGGCGCCGGCGCCATCGGCACCATGACGCTCGCGGTGATGACGCGCGCCAGTCTCGGTCACACCGGTCGCCGGCTCGAAGCCTCGCTCACCACTCAGGCGATCTACGCGGCGGTCGTCGTGTCGGCCGTTGTCCGGGTCTGCGCGGCGCTGCATCCGGCGTGGAGCATGACGCTGTTGCCGATCGCCGCGTTCGCATGGGCCGCCGCATTCCTAGGCTTTGCCGCGACTTTCGGCCCGGTGCTGGCAAGCTCCAGCCGATAGCCGATTCCCAACGATGGCGGACGCTACAGCGTCTTCCGCACCGTCGGATCGAGGCCGAAGATCCGCGCGGCGTTCAGGCCGAGAATGTTGCGTTTGGCCTGCTCGCTGAGGAACGGCAGGTCGATGATTTCGCCGGGCAGGTCGAAGTCATAGTGCGGCCAATCGGAGGCGAACAATAGCTGCGTCTCCGCCTTGATCATGTCGAGCGTCACCTCGAGCGCCTTGAGGTTCGTCGTCTCCATCGGCTGGGTCGTGTACCAGCAATTCTCGCGCAGGTACTCGCTCGGCAGCCGCTTGAGTTGCGGCGCTTCGGACGGGCGCATCAGATATTGGTCGTCGAGCCGCTGCATCAGGAACGGCACCCAGGCGAGCCCGCTCTCGATCCAGATCGGCTTGAGCTTCGGAAACCGCTCCGGAATGCCGTTGATGATCCAGTTGGTGGCATGGACAAGGTTGCACCACACGAAGCCGAGCGCGTGCATGCCGAGAAAGCGGTTGATGGTGGCAAGCGAAGGGTCCTGCCAATGATAGCCGGCGTGGAACGCGAGCGGCTTGCCGCGCTCCTCGATCATCCGATAGAGCCGCATGTAGTGATTGTGATGGACCGGCTTGTAGCGGGTCGAGGTGATGCAGTAGCCGATCACGCCCTTGACGTCGTCGAATGCCTCGACCGTTCGCTCCGCTTCCTCCGGCGTATTGAACGGCAGATAGATGAGTGACTTGATGCGGTCGTCGGCGGCGAGAAGCTTGTCGGCGAGCCATTTGTTGTAGGCATTGCCGAGCCACACCTCCATCTCCGGCTGCGGATGCATGCCGAGGAACAGCATCGGCGTCGGGAACACCACCATGTAATCGATCGCCATGGCGTCCATGGCGCGCCGCGTCAGCGTCACGTCGCGATGTACGTCGGTCTCGGCGACGGTCTCGCGCCTGTCGTCCTGGTGCGGGATGCGCCCGCCGACGCTCTGATAGCGCAGCCCGAGATCGCCGATGAGCCCGTAGGGCGGCGCGCCGATGCGATCGCTCTGGAAGTGGATCGCCTGCTCGCGCACCACCGGATCTTCGATGTAGGTGATGATCTCCTTCCACGACACTGTCTCGACGTGATGGGCGTCGATGTCGCAGATCAGCCAATCGCGGTATTTGCGCTTGATCGAATCGCGCTTGGCATGGGCGAGGAGGTCGCGCGTGTCGGTGTAGACGTCGACCTGCTGCGGCGTGAGGAGCTGCGGAACGGCGGTGGGCGGTGCGTTCATTGTGATGTCCTCGCGAATGGATCTTTATCACGTGTAGCCCGGATGAAGCGCGGACTTGTCCGCGCGTAATCCGGGAAAGTCTCTCCAATTTCCTTGCGCCGCCCCGGATTACGGATCGCGAAGGCGCGATCCTTCATCCGGGCTACGGTTATGGTTCATCGGGGCGACGCCGGTACCAGAGGGCGAGCTCCATCGGGCCGAGCCGCAGCGCCCGCAACAGTTCCGAGACGGCGCTCAGCAGTTCGGTCGCGGAAAGCGGCGCGGTCTCCTCGCGCACGAGCGGACGGAAGGTGCGCTCCTCGCCATCGGACTTCGCGGCATAAAGCCGGATCGCGGCGGTGAGCAGTTGGGCCACCGCCTCGTCGGAGACGCGCGCGGCCTCGCCGTCGCGCACGAGATCGCGCGCAGCGACATGGAGGTCGGCGGCGAAGCGATCGATCCAAGCGTAGGGATCGTTCGGCAGCGCGGGCGGCGCGGCGGGAGCGGCCGGGTCAGACAAGGACATGGACATATCCGTCGGCGATTTCGAGCTTCGCCTTGCGCAGCGCGAAACGCTCACCGCCGGGATGGCGCCCGGTCTTGAGATCGAACTCCCAGCCGTGCCAGGGGCAAACGATGTGCTTATGGACGGGGTCATGTTGCAGCAGCCGGGTCTCGCCGTCCGCGTCCACCGGCTCAACGACGCGCTGGAAGATGCGGCCCTGGCATATCGGACCGCCGCGATGGGCGCATTGATTGTACCAGGCGACCAGTTCGCCATCGATCATGAACACGCCGACCTCGGTGCCGTCGCAAGAGATCACCTTGCGCTCGCCTTCCGCGATTTCACCGACTCGCCCCACCACGAACGATTTCATCCGATGCCTTCCTCGAGCTTAGCGTCGCATTTGTCGCGCGGCGCGCAAAGCGATACAAGCTCGCCTTCCTATCGGAGATCGTCAAGTGTCCGCGCTCCCATCAACCTCGACCACGGCGCCGATCAAATCCTCGGCGCCGTTGAACCCGCCGTTTCGCGCCGAGCATATCGGCAGCTTCTTTCGCCCGCCCGAACTCGCAGCTGCGCGCGAAGCCTTCGCGGCCGGGCGATTGCCGCGCGAAGAGCTGCGCCGCGTCGAGGACGAGGCCATCCGCGGCTTCGTGCGGCTGCAGGCGGAGCTTGGATTTGGCATGGCGACCGACGGCGAATTCCGCCGCGGCACCTATACGTCGAACTTCACCACCTCGGGCCTTACCGGCGTCATCGCCGAGGACATCGGAGAGGATGCGTGGTCCTACACCGACGCCTCCGGCCACCGCGTGCGCGGCCGGCTGCCGGCAGTGAACGGCCGCATCCGCCGACATAGCTCGCCCAATCCGGATGATTTCGCGTTCTTGCGAGAGACGGCGGCAGCCTTCCCCAACGTGACGCCGAAGATCACGTTGCCGGGCCCGTGCTACATCCATTTCCGCGCCGGCCGCGAGCGGATCAGCCGTGAGGTCTATCCCGACCTTGCCGGGTTCTGGTCGGACATCGTCGACGCCTACGGCGCCGAGCTCAAGGCGCTGGGGGAGGCGGGCTGCACCTATCTGCAATTCGACGAGACCTCGATCGCCAAGCTCGGCGATCCGGCGATCCGCGCCGCGCTCGCCGCGCGCGGCGATGATTGGGACGTGCTCCTCGATATCTACATCGACGTCATCAATGCCGTCGTGGCGCAGGCGCCCGCTGGACTGCGGATCGGCATGCATCTCTGCCGCGGCAACCGCCAGGGCCATTGGCAGGCGGCGGGTGGCTATGACCTCGTCGCCGAGCGCCTGTTTCGCCGCGCCAACATCGATTTCTTCTTCCTCGAATATGATTCAGAGCGCGCCGGCAGCTTCGAGCCGCTCGGCCTCGTGCCGGCGCACAGGACGATCGTGCTCGGCCTTGTCTCCACCAAGACCGCGGAGCTTGAATCCGCGGATGCGGTCGCGGCGCGCATTCGCGATTGCGCGCGTTACGTCGACCTTGAGCGCCTTGCCGTCAGCCCGCAATGCGGCTTTTCGAGCTCCGACAAGGCCAATAGGCTCATGACCCATGAACGCGGTGTCGAGAAGCTCAAGCGCGTGGTCGAGGTCGCCCGCCGCATGTGGCCCAATGGGAAGTAGTTCGCTGGTAGGGCGCAATAGCGCAGCGTATTGCGCCTTTGAAAGGCCGACGGCGCAATACGCTGCGCTATTGCGCCCTACGCTGCGGCACATTTTGCACTTATGGTTGGCATTGGCGGCGAGTTCTTGTGGCCGTACCCGGCACCGCCGCCGAATGGCCGTCGCGGCCGATCAAGATCATCGCGCCGTCGACGCCGGGCGGAGCTGCCGACACCTTTGCGCGGCTGCTCGCGGAATTCTTGCCGCCGCTGCTCCATGTGCCGGTGATCGTCGACAACCGCGCCGGCGCCGGCGGCCTGATCGGAGTCGTGGCCGCATCCCACGCGGAGCCCGACGGTTACACCTTTACGACCTCGAGCGTCGCTTATCTCGCCGTCGCACCCGCGGTCGCGCCGGGTTCGACCTTCGACCCGGTCCGCGACATGACCCACATCGCATATCTTGGCGGCCCGCCCAACGTCTTCGTCGTGAACCCGGCGCTCGGTGTGCATTCGCTCGCCGAGTTGATCGCGCGAGCCCGCGCCTCCGGTCCGATCGATTACGTCTCTCCCGGCGTCGGCAGCCTCGGCGATTTGCTGTTTGAATATTTTGCCGGCGAGGCCGGTATCAAGGTGCAGCACATTCCGCACAAGGGCGGTTCCCAGGCGATGATCGATCTCATCGCCGGCAATGTGATGGTCGGCTCGATGACCTGGAGTTCCGCGGTGGCGCAGGTGCGCGCCGGCAACGTCATTCCGCTCGCGGTGTCGTCGCCGCGGCGGATCGCCGAATTTCCCACGCTACCGACACTGCGCGAGGAGGGCTTCGACAATCTCGTCGTGCTGACGTGGTACGCCGTGTCGGGCCCGGCCGGCGTGCCGAGTGATATCGTCAGCAAGCTCAATCGCGCGGTGATTGCGGCGTGGGCCGTGCCCGAGTTGCAGCGGCGGTTAGCCGAGGACGCGATTGTCGCCGAGCCGATGACGCCCGCTCAGGTGACGGCGCTGGTCGATGCCGAGGTCCGCAAATGGGGACCGGTCGCGCGCCGCGTGATGGCCGGGCGGTAATGACGCCCGGTCGAGGAAGGAAACGTTGCCCGACCGACTCAAAACGCTTTATTCATTGCGATTATTGCAGTGCACGCGGGCGGGCTTCGGTGCCGAAAATTTGTCATCAGGACTTAACCATTAATTGGAGGAAATTCGCTATATCCAGGTTCCTGTTCGCGAATCTCCTGCCGAACGGGCTCGCGAGGGCCCTTGCAACTAAAGCGTCGACCCAAGTTGGTGGCCAGATCCCGGCATCACTTTAGCCTGGTGGTGTTGCCGTCGCGTACTTGCGCGCCGATTTTGCCAAGGTTACGGTCTGGCGATGTTTTATGCATGACCGACGAACTTCAAGATCGGCGTTTTCGTTTTCTGTTCCGCGTGATGAGGCCGCACGTTTCTAGGGGGAACTACAGTGAGGAAATCCGTGACGCCCGCAGGACTTAGTTGGACCGCAGCAGCCGCGTCGCTCGGCCTCTGCCTGACCGCTGTGCCGGACCACGCCATCGCCGCTTATAACGGCTACGGTTATTACGGTGGGGGCTACAGCTACGGCGACCCCTACTCATACCGATATAGAAGGGCAGCGCCCGTTGCCCGGCGCTCGTCCGAGCCCACCGGGACGACGACGAAGGCGGCGAAGCCCGCCGCTCCGCCGCCGCCGGTCGGTCCGTTGATCATCGCCGTCTCCATCGGCAACCAGCACGTCACGGTCTATGACGACGGCAACCCGATCGCCTCGTCGTCGGTGTCGACCGGCATGCCCGGACACCCGACGCCGATGGGTGTGTTCAGCGTCATCCAGAAGGACCGCTATCACCACTCGAATATCTACAGCGGCGCGCCGATGCCTTTCATGCAGCGCATCACCTGGTCCGGCATCGCGCTGCATCTCGGAGTGGTGCCCGGCCATCCGGCATCTCACGGCTGCATCCGCTTGCCCGACGCGATGGCAACGCGGTTGTGGGGCATGACGCAACTCGGCGTGCGTGTCATCGTCTCGCCGGGCGAGGTCACGCCTTATGACATCAGCCATAAGCTGCTGACTGCGATCGGAACGAAGCCGACGCCGCCCGCTCCGGAGCCCGAGGCTGTCCCCGAAGCAGCCGCCCCGGCCACGCCGGCGGTTACCGCCGAGGTGAAGCCTGCGGCGAACACCATCGACCCGCCGAGTTCAGGCGTGCTCACGATCGTGCCGGCGACTGCCGATTCGACGAAGCCGGACGGCGCAGTGCCGGCGCTGATGTCGACCGCCGCCGGGGAGACGCCGCCGGTTATGCTCGCGAGTCTCGCGCCGGCCGACCGCATTCCGCTGCCGCTGGCGAAGCCCGACAAGCCGATGATCAAGGCGGGCTTCATTTCGTTGTTCGTCAGCCGCAAGGAAGGCAAGCTCTTCGTCCGCAAGGGCTTCGAGCCGCTGTTCGACGTTCCGGTGACGATCGCGAATCGTGACCAGCCGTTCGGCACCCATGTCTTCACCGCCGCGCGCACTGCGGACGGCAATGGTTTCCGCTGGATCGCAGTGTCCTTGGCGACCGAGCACCCGACGACCGAGACGATTACCGTCAGGGGCCGCACCCGGACCGTGACGCGCAACGAGCGCACCGGGATGTTGCCGCAGGAGGCACAGAAGCGCGCCGCCCTTCAGGCTCTCGATCGGATCGAGTTGCCGCCGGAAGTGTTGGCGCGGGTCACGCCTTACATGGAGGCGGGTGCATCGCTTCTGATCGGCGACGATGGCCTGGGTCGCGAGACCGGCAAGGATACCGATTTCATCGCACTGCTGCGGTAAGTCGCAAGGTTTCGCTCAGCGAAAACACCGCATCGATACACTGCATCGATACACTGCATCGATCGAAGCCCCGGTGAATCTCACCGGGGCTTTTTCTCTGCCTCGCGATAGACTGCAAGCGCGGCGTCGACGCCCGCCCCCGCGGGGCCTTTGAAGCCGGCGCGCCGCAGCGTCGCGTCGAGGGCTGCAAGGCAGTGCAGTACGTTCTCCTTGCGGCAGACGTATCCCATCGTGCCGATCCGCCAGATGCGGCCATGGAGCGGGCCGAACGAAGTGCCGATCTCGATGCCGAAATCGTTGAGCAGGCTGGAACGCACGGCATCCCCGTCGACGCCGGCCGGGATCACGACGCCAGTGACGTTGGGCATCTTATTCAGTTGGTCGCCGAACAGCGTGAGGCCCATGGCCGATAGCCCGGCGGTGAGCGCATCACTTGCGACGCGATGGCGGGCAAAGCAGGATTCAAGGCCTTCCGCGAGCACGAGGCGCACCGCTTCGCGCGCCGCATAGAGCATGGACGTTGCCTCGGTGTGGTGATTGAGGCGCGCCTCGCTCCAGTAGTCCATCAGCATGGCGAGGTCGAAATAGTTCGACGCGATGCGCGGACCGCGCGCGTCGACGAGGCCGGTCGTGCGGATGCCGGCCTCGACATGCTTGCGCGCGTTGACGAGATCGGCGACGCGCGCGTTGAACGTGATCGGGGCCGAGCCGGGCGGTCCCGACAGGCATTTCTGCAAGCCCGCCGAGGCGGCGTCGATCTGCCAGGCGTCGATCGCAACGTCGCTGCCGCCGAGCGAGGCGGTCGCGTCGGTGTAGACGATGACGTCGTTCGCCCGGCACATCGGGCCGATGTCGGCGAGCGGCTGAAGCATGGTCGTCGAGGTGTCGCCATGAACGATCGCGAGCACTTTTGGCCGATGGCGGCGGATCGCGTCCTCGATCTCCTCGGGTGTGAAGACCGTTCCCCACTCGCGCTCGATCGTGACCACCTCAGCGCCACAGCGCGCGGAAATTTCAGCGAGCAGATGGCCGAACCGGCCGAACACCGGCACCAGCACCTTGTCGCCCGGCGCAATGATCGACACCAGGATCGCCTCGATGCCGGCGCGCGCCGTGCCGTCGATGAGCAGCGACCAGCGATTGGTGGTGCGGTAGAGCTGGCGGAGCAGCTCCATGGTGTCGTTCATGTAGGCGGTGAAGGCCGGGTCGAACTGACCGAGCATCGGCATCGACATCGCGCGCAGGACGCGCGGATCGATACCGACCGGCCCCGGCCCCATGAGGACGCGCGGCGGCGGGTTGAGTTCGGCGATCGGCTCGTTCACAAAATTACCCCGCCCGTGGGGTGGGCAAAGCGCGGACATGTCCGCGCGTGCCCACCACGGTGTTGATAGCAATGTCGAGGATGGTGGGCACGCTTCGCTTTGCCCACCCTACGAATCCACGGATCATATCTCCGGCACCCGGCCGGTCGGCATGGCGAGCGGCGACTTGTCCCGGCTGACATAGATGCCGCGGCCCTTGGCGCCGACGAGCTTGCCGTCGCGCACGACGAACTGGCCGCGCACCATGGTCGCAACCGGCCATCCGGTGACTTCGAGCCCTTCGTACGGCGTGTAGTCCGTCGCATTGTGCATCAGCGCCTGGCTGATGCGCATCCGCCGCTGCGGATCCCAGATCGCGATGTCGGCATCGCTGCCCACCGCGATCGTCCCCTTCTTCGGATAGAGGCCGTAGGTGCGGGCGTGGTTTGTCGCGGTGAACGCGACGAAGTCGTTGAGCGTGATGCGCCCTTTGACCACGCCTTCGGAGAACAGGATCGGTAGCCGCGTCTCGACGCCGGGAATGCCGTTCGGCACCCAGCGAAAGCTGGTCCTGCCTTTGGGTGCGAGCTTGCCGTGAGGATCGTCGTAGCGGAACGGGCAATGATCGGACGAGAACAGCGAGAACACCTTTTGCTCCAGGCCCTCCCAGCAGGCTTGCTGGCTCGCTTTGTCGCGCGGCGGCGGCGAACAGACGTACTTCGCGCCTTCCATGTTGAGGCCTTCGAGGTCGTTCGCCGTCAGCACGAGATATTGCGGGCAGGTCTCGCCGTAGATCTTGAGCCCCTTCTGCTGGGCGCGCCTGATCTCCTCCATCGCCTCGCGGTTCGAGACATGGACGATCATCAACGGCACGTCGACGAGTTCGGCAAGCGAGATCGCGCGATGGGTCGCCTCGCGCTCGACCGGGATCGGCCGCGACGTGGCGTGGAAACGCGGCGCCGTCTTGCCCGCGCGTTCGAGCCGGTCGGTCAGGAAGCGGATGGCGTCGTAGTTCTCCGCATGGATCATCACGAGGGCGCCGGTCTCGCGGGCGACCGCCATCACATTGAGGATTTCGAGGTCGCTCAGCGCGAGGCCCTCATAGGTCATGAAGACCTTGAACGAGGTGTAGCCGTCGTTGACGAGCGCCGGCAACTCCTGGCCGAGGACGCGGTCCGAGGCGTCGGCAATGATCAGGTGAAACGAGACGTCGATGTAACAGTTGCCGGCCGCCTTGGCGTGATAGTCCTGCACCACCTGCCGCAGCGAATCGCCCTTCTGCTGGAGCGCGAACGGCAGCACCATCGTGTTGCCGCCGAACGCCGCCGCCCGTGTCCCGCTTTCGAAGTCATCGGCCATGATGATGCCGGGCGCGCCCGGCTGCGAGAGGTGCACATGGCTGTCGATGCCGCCCGGCAGCACCAGCCGGCTGGTGGCGTCGACGATCTCGGCCGCTTCGCCGAGGCCCTCGCCAAGGGCCGCGATCTTGCCGTCGCGAATGCCGACATCGCAGGCGAAGGTGTCGCCGGCGGTCGCGACGGTGCCGCCGCGGATGATGGTATCGAAAGCCACGTCAACTCCCCCGGTACGTCGAATAGCTCCACGGCGTCACGAGGAGCGGCACATGATAATGGCCCTCGGCCTCGGCGATGGAAAAGCGGATCGGCACCACGTCGAGATAAGGCGGATCGGCGGTGGCGAGGGTGCCGAAATAGCCGCCGATGCCGAACTGAAGTTCATAGGTTCCGATGCGCAACGGACCGTCGGCGAGCAGCGGCTTGTCGGTCCGGCCGTCGGCATTGGTGACCGCCGTCTTGAGCAGGCTGCGCGCGCTCGCCCCCACTTCATAGAGTGAAAGCTCGATGCCGGCCGCGGGCTTGCCGGTCATGGTGTCGAGGACGTGCGTCGACAGTCGCCCGTCGGTCTTCGGCTTGTCGGGCCCATCGACGACGTCAATGAGCCGCAGCCTGGTGATCAGGCCGATCTCGTCGAGCGCCGTGCGGAATTCCGTCTCCGGGTCGTTTGCAAGGCGGCGCTCGAAGTTCCGCAGGACCGAATCGCGGGTATGCCGCCGCACGCAGATGACGAACGGCAGCCCGAATCGCTCCCGGTAGGCCTTGTTGAGGCTGGTGAAGCGGTCGAACTCCTGGTCCGACAGGCGATCGAGCCCCAATGAGCCTTGTTCCGCCTTCGATTCCGGGGTCAGGACAGGTGCGCGGCCGAGCTTGCTGCCGAGTTCGGGGTGTCCTGCGACGAATTTTCGCTGGCTTTCTTGCGGTGCAGCATGGATGGCCTGACGCATGGCGTCATGGAGGGCCGCGACCGAGGCAAACGGGCGAACCTCGAATGCCGCTTCGGCGACCCAAGGTGCATGCTCGAAGATATCCGCCAACGCAGCGACGAAGGCCCCTCGGGGGCAGGTATTTAGGTAGTCTAGCTGATGCATGGCCGCTAAATATTCCGGCGAAATGTCTGTGGGCCTCGGGAGAACGGCAGTCAAGTTACCGGATCAGTTAACATGGTTAAGAATCTGAGGGTTAACCGCTGGCCTGTAAACAACGCGGATATCGGGCGGATTTTCTTGCCGACCGAAGGGTTTAAGGGCATTTTAGCGGCTCCCGGGAAGCGGGGGCCAGGCATTTGCATCCTGGGGATGCGACGGGGAGGACTCCGTGCAAGGTGCGGACAGGCATTTATTCCGCTGGATTTATCCATTCCGGCCGTTTGAACCAACCGCCGTTTGGCGGCGACAAACCTTAAGAGCCGATCGTTGAGCACTTCAGCCTCAGACGAAATCCTGATCGGCAGGATCGCCCAAGGCGACCGGCTCGCGATGAAGGTGTTGTTCGCGCGTCACCAAGTGCGTGTCTACCGGTTCGTGCTTCGGTTTACCGGAAACCCAACGGTCGCCGAAGACTTGGTGAGCGAAGTGTTCCTGGACGTGTGGCGACAGGCGGATCGGTTCGAAGGCCGCAGCGCGGTATCGACCTGGATCCTGGCGATCTCACGGTTCAAGGCCCTCTCCACCATGCGGCGAAAGCCGGATGAGGAGTTGGACGAGGAGACGGCGGGAGCGATCGAGGATGTCTCGGACGACCCCGAAGTCCAGATGCAGAAGAAGGACAAGGGTGAGATTTTGCGGAAGTGTCTTGGGATGCTTTCGCCGGAACACCGGGAAGTGATCGATCTCGTCTACTACCACGAGAAGTCGGTTGAGGAAGTCGCCGAGATCATCGCCATCCCCGAAGCCACTGTAAAAACGCGCATGTTCTACGCGCGCAAGAGACTCTCAGAGCTGCTCAAAGCGGCAGGAATAGACCGAGGTTGGCCATGAACACTAACGAAAAAAAGATCAGCGATCTCGAAGCGCTGCTGCCCTGGCACGCTGCCGGGACGCTCGACAGCCGCGAGGCTGACGAGGTCGAGCGGGCTCTCGCATCCGATCCGGAACTGGCACGCCGTTTCGAGATGGTACGCGAGGAGATGACCGAGACCATCCTTCTCAACGAGGCGCTGGGCGCGCCGTCGGCCCGGGCGATGGACAAGCTCTTCGCCGCGATCGACAAGGAGCGCAAGGTCGCCCGCGTCGGCGCAACCCACGGGTTTGCCGCGTGGCTTTCGGACCTGCTGACGCCCCGCACGTTCGCCATCGCGGGAGCCGCCGCAGCGATCGTCATCCTGCTGCAGGCCGGCGTGATCACGCAAATGATGCTCGACCGGGGAGACGGCACGTTCGAGACGGCGTCCGCCCCGACGACGCGCGGTATCGACGAGGGTGCCTTTGCGCTGGTGCGGTTTGCGCCGCAGGCGAACATGGGCGAGATCACCAGCTTCCTGAATTCGCATGGTGCGTTGATTGTCGATGGCCCGCGGCCCGGTGGCCCCGGCGGAATGTACAAGATCCGTATCGCCCGCATGGCCCTGTCGAAGGACGAGCTTGAGCGTGCGGTGAAGGAGCTGCAGTCGGCCAGTTCGATCGTCACCTTTGCGACGCCGACCGAATAACGCCCCGATTTGAGCGAAGAATTATCCCGCCGGTGGATTGGCTCGGCGGGCGAGGGGGAAGTGCGACCTGCGAACCTGGAGGCGTCGCCATGACGACCAGCATCAGTCTCGGCAGCAAAGCTCTCCCATTTTCATTTGAGTCCGTGAAAGCTGAGTCCGTGAAAGCTGAGGCCGTGAAAGCTGAGGCCGTGAAAGTCGGCCCACGTTTGCGCGCCACGTGTGGCGCCATTGCCGTTTTATTCGCGGCATCGATGAGCGTCACCGGTATGGCGGAAGCGCGCGGATTCGGCGGCTTCCACGGTGGCGGCTTCCACGGTGGCGGTTTTCATGGCGGTGGTTTCCACGGCGGATTTCATCGCGCTGGCGGCTATCACGCGTTCCATATGTCCCGGAGCTTCCATGGTGGCGGCTACCATGGCGGTTACCATGTGAGCCATTCGCGCGGCGGCGGCAGTTTTCATTCCTCCCGCTGGGCGAGCCATGGTTCGCACGTCACGTCCTGGCACAGCTATGGCTCTCGCGGCCTGGGCACGCGCTTTGCGCGCGCCCCTGGCGGCGACAATCCGCCGAAGGGCGGCACGCCGCCCAAAGGTGATGGTCCGCCGAAGGGCTCGGGCTGGCCGCGGCCGGGATATCCAGGCACGCCCGGGCACAACGGCTGGCATCCTCGCCCGATCGGCCCCGGGCCGGGTGCACCCGTCTATGGCGGCCCCGTCGTCAATGGCGTGCCGGTCGCGAACGGATATGGACCGCCGCAGCCGCCGATCTCGAACGGTCCGCAGGGACCGTCAGGACCTTCGTTCTCCGGTCCGTCCTCGCCGCCGCCGTCAGGTCCGCCTGCGGGACCCGGCGCGGGTCCGAATGGCCCCGCCGGCCCTGCGCGTCTCGGCGCCGGCCTCCCGCCTGCCGGCGAGCAGCGCTACGTGCCCAACGAGGTGCTGATCGAGATGTCCGGGGTCGTCTCCGACATTGCCCTCGGCAACATCGCCTCGCGCTACCGCCTTAACCGGCTCAGCACGCTGCGCATGTCGCTCACCAACTCGACGTGGGTGCGCTGGCGCATTCCCGACGGCCGTGCGGTGCCGATCGTGGTCGCGGCCCTGGGTGGCGATACTTCGGTCCGTTGGGCCCAGCCCAATTACCTCTATGAGATCCAGCAGTACATGGGTGCTTCGGTGCGCCCCGAGGCTCATTACGAGCCCGAGATCGGCGATCCCGGACAGTATGCGCTCGCCAAGCTTCACCTCGGCGAAGCCCAGACGCTCGCGCGGGGCAGCCGGGTCGTGGTCGCGGTGATCGACAGCGAAATCGACCGTTCCAATCCGGAGCTCGCCGGCACCATCGTCGGGTCCTACGACGCCTTTGGCAAGGCCGCGCCCATGGAGAACCATGGCACCGCCATCGCCGGCACCATCGCGGCCCATGCGCAGCTGCGCGGCGCCGCACCCGATGTCAGCATACTTGCCATCCGCGCATTCGGCGGCGGGCGCGGCACGACGCAACATCTCAATGCCGCGATCGAGTGGGCCGTGACCCATGGCGCGAGCGTCATCAACATGAGCTTTGCCGGTCCGAAGGATCCGGGGCTCGAGCGCACGATCAATCGCGCCCATGACACCGGCCACGTTCTGGTCGCCGCGGTCGGCAACAAGGGCCCGAATTCCCCCCCGCTCTATCCCGCCGCCTATGCGAGCGTAATCGGCGTGACCGCGACCGATGCCAACGACCAACTCTTCAACCTCGCCAACCGCGGCGATCAGGTTGCCGTCGCTGCGCCCGGTGTCGATATCATGGTGCCCGGAGCGGACAACAAGGTGCTCTTCCTGTCAGGTACATCGTTCGCCTCCGCTTACGTGTCGGGCGTCGCGGCCCTGATCCTGGAGCGCCGGCCCGGCCTCGCGCCCGACGCCGTACGCCGCGTCCTGATGTCGACGGCACACCACGTCGCGCCGCAGGGACGCGACGAGCAGTTCGGCGCCGGTCTCATCGACGCCAAGGAGGCGCTGCTCGCCGTCAGCGGACGCCCGTCCGTGGAAATGACACGCGGCCTGACACAGTAGCGTCATCAAATTATTGGATTGGTGCGCGGCGGGATTTTCCCGCCGCGCTTTTGTTTCCGCAGTCGTTCGCAATCACGAGAAGCGCCTGTAAGGGGCGCTGGAGCATTTCTTAAACGCATCGGTGCACTACCGAACATTCCGCACATTGCAATCACTGCGTGAAGGCCCATACTTTCGATCAGTCAGCTAGACGCCAAAGGATGGAGGCGCCGAACAGCCGCTTACCGAGGAGGAAACAATGACAACGACGCAGCGAGTCTTGATGTCGGCATTTGCGGTCCTGGTGATGTGCGCAACCTCCGCGCCGGTCCTCTCCACATCGGCTCAGGCGCAGCAGCGCTACTATCGTGACAGCCACCGCAATTACTACTATGCGCCGCGGAGCTATGGGTACAGTTACGGCTCTGCTCCTAGTTCCCGAAGTTACGGCGGATATTACGGCGGCGGGGGCTACTATGGCGGAAGCGGCTCCAACGGTGCGAACTACAGCTCGATGGACTCCAACGGGCAGCGCCGCACCGGCTCGGATGTCGGCAACTTCGGTTCTGGAATGTAAGCGCGCTTGATCCGGCGGCCTGAAGCGAGCTCAAGCGTCATGAGGAGTGTCATGCACGGAAGACAACTGTTCACGATAGCGGCGGCTCTCGGTGTGGCGCTGATCACGGTGACCGACGCGGTCGCGGATTCGAGTCACCACGGAAGGCGCCACGCGGCTTGGCGCCACCACGCTTACAGGTATCGCGCCATTCCGCCCATCTACGTTTTTGGTGCGCCGGATCGTCTGCCGATGAGTCCCAACTACCGCTTCCATGGCTACGGTGCCGTCCCGGACGGCTGCAATTTGCCGACGAACCTTTGCCCGAACGAGATGCGCGACATTCCGTAGCGGGCCGCGGCGCCCACTGATGCCGAACGTTCGCTAACACCGGGCGAGGGTGATCCCTTTTGCCTCAGGTGCTGCGGCGCGCCTTGTGACCGCAGCCGGCCGATGATACCGCTTTCCTGAGCGGCGCCGCGAATATTGCCGAACGGCGCCGTTCCCCGGAAAAATCAATAACATCCGGGTTGTGGGGAACGGGTTGATGGCTGAGGAGATCATCCTCGAAACCGAGGATCTCACCAAGGAGTTTGCCGGGTTCGTTGCGGTCGGCGGGGTCAGCCTGCGGATCGCGCGCGGCAGTATCCATGCGCTGATCGGGCCGAACGGCGCCGGCAAGACCACGTGCTTCAACCTGCTCACCAAGTTTCTCAAGCCCACCAGCGGACGTATTCTCTACAAGGGCGCCGACATCACCGCCTTTGCGCCCGCCGATGTCGCGCGGCTCGGTCTCGTCCGCTCGTTCCAGATTTCGGCGGTGTTTCCGCATCTGACCGTGCTCGAAAACGTTCGCATCGCGTTGCAGCGCCAGCGCGGCGGCTCGTTCGATTTCTGGCGCTCGAACCGGGTGCTCGACGGCCTCAATGCGCGGGCGCTGTCGCTGATCTCCGACGTCGGCCTCACCGATTTTGCGGCAGCGAGCGCGAGCGAATTGCCGTACGGCCGCAAGCGCGCGCTCGAGCTCGCGACCACCCTGGCGCTCGACCCGGAGATGCTGCTTCTCGACGAGCCGACCGCCGGCATGGGTCACGAAGACATCGATCGCATTTCCGCACTCATCAAGTCGGTCGCCGCCAACCGTACCGTGTTGATGGTCGAGCACAATCTGAGCGTGGTCGCGACGCTGTCGAACCGCATCACCGTGCTGACCCGCGGCCGCGTCCTTGCCGAAGGCGACTACGCGACCGTGTCGGCCAATCCCGAGGTTCGCGAGGCCTATATGGGGGTCGGCCATGGCTGACGCGCCGCTCTTCACCGTCGAGGGACTGCAGGCCTGGTACGGGGAATCGCACGTGCTTCACGGCGTGAGCTTCACGGTGGAGCGCGGCGAGGTCGTGACCTTGCTCGGCCGCAACGGTGCCGGCAAGACGACGACGCTGAAGTCGATCATGGGGATCGTCGGCAAGCGCACCGGCTCGGTCAAATTCGAGGGCCGCGAACTCATCGGACTTGCCTCGAACGAGATCGCCCGCACGGGAATCGCGTTCTGCCCCGAGGAGCGCGGCATTTTCGCGAGCCTCGACGTGGCGGAGAATCTGGAATTGCCGCCGGTCATCCGGTCGGGCGGCCTGTCGCGCAGCCGCATCTTCCAGCTGTTTCCGAATGTCGCCGAGCGCCTCAAGAGCCAGGGCACCAAACTGTCCGGCGGAGAGCAGCAGATGCTGGCGATCGGCCGCATTCTGCGCACCGGCGCGCGGCTGCTGCTGCTCGACGAGCCGACGGAAGGGCTCGCGCCCGTCATCATCCAGCAGATCGGGCGCACCATCCGCACCCTGAAGGATGACGGATTCACCATCATCCTGGTCGAGCAGAATTTTCGCTTCGCCGCGACGGTCGCCGACCGCTATTACGTCATGGAGCACGGCCGGGTCGTCGAAGGCTTTGCCCAGCCGGAACTCGACGCCAAGCGCGACACGTTGCACGCCTATCTAGGTGTGTGACGCGCGGGACCGATAAAGGAGGAACGATGGCGAAGCACGTCGCACTGACGCGTGTCGCACTTGCGCGCAAGATGATCCTCGCGACCGCGCTGTTGTGGGGCGGCGCCGCGCACGCCCAGTACACGGACAACACCATCAAGATCGGCGTGCTCACCGATCTGTCGGGCCTTTATGCCGACTTGTCCGGGCCGGGCGCGGTCACCGCGGCAAAGCTCGCCGTCGAGGATTTCGGCGCCGCCGCGAAGGGGCTCAAGGTTGAGATCGTCGCGGGCGATCACCAGAACAAGGCCGATGTCGCCGCCTCGATTGCGAACGCCTGGTTCGACGTGGACAAGGTCGACGCCGTCGTCGAGCTCGTCAACACCGGCGTCGCGCTCGCGGTGAGCGAGGTCGGCAGGGTGAAGAACAAGGTGGTGCTGGTCTCCGGCGCCGCGAGTTCGGACCTGACCGGGCCGAAGTGCAACGCCAATACGCTGCATTGGGCCTACGACACCTGGTCGCTCGCGAACGGTACCGGCAAAGCGATGGTCAGGACCGGCGGCGACACCTGGTTCTTCCTCACTGCCGATTATGCGTTCGGCACCGCGCTTGAGCGCGACACCACCGCCGTCGTCGAAGCGAACGGCGGCAAGGTGCTCGGCCACGTGCGCGCGCCGATCAATACCAGTGACTTCTCGTCGTTCCTGCTGCAGGCCCAGGCGTCGCGCGCCAAGGTCATCGGGCTCGCCAATGCCGGCGGCGACACCATCAACTCGATCAAGCAGGCGGCCGAGTTCGGCATCGTGCGCGGCGGCCAAAGCCTTGCCGGCCTTTTGGTGTTCGCGAGCGACATCGCGGCCCTCGGATTGCCGACGGCTCAAGGTCTGGTGCTGACCGAGACCTGGTACTGGGACTTGAACGACAACAGCCGCGCCTGGACCAAGCGCTGGCAGGCCGAGCGGCCCGGCAAATTTCCGACCATGATTCACGCCGGCGTCTATTCGTCGGTGCTGCATTATCTCAAGGCCGTCGCGGCGCTGAAGGCTGACGGCGACGGCCGCGCGGTGATCGCCAAGATGAAGGAATTGCCGACCGACGATACGCTGTTCGGCCAGGGCATCGTCCGCGCCGACGGCCGCAAGCTTCACGACGCCTATCTGTTCGAAGTGAAGAAGCCGGCTGAATCGAAATATCCCGGCGACTTCTACAAGACCCGCGCGACGATCCCGGCCGCCGAGGCGTTCCGCCCGCTCAAGGAGGGCGGCTGCCCACTCGTCAGCGGCTGAATCTCGGACGGGAGATGACCGGAGGCGCGCTCGTCGATTGTCGTCGCGTTCGTAGCCCGGATTGAGCGAAGCGAAATCCGGGGACGGTATTTTTGACGCGCCCCCCGGATTTCGCTTCGCTCAATCCGGGCTACATGGTTTATGACCGTCCGCGCGATCACAGTTACGGGTGAGAGAGACCATGCTTCGTACCAAGCCGCCATTTCGCGCCGATCATGTCGGCAGTCTCCTGCGCAGTGCCGCGCTCAAGGATGCGCGCACCAAGCGCGAGCGTGGGGAGATCAGCGCCGAGGCGTTGAAGGCGGTCGAAGATGAGGAAATCATCAAGCTGATCCGCAAGGAAGAGGCGGCGGGTCTCAAGGCGATCACGGACGGCGAGTATCGTCGTGCCTCGTGGCAGACGGACTTTCTAGTCGGGCTCGACGGGGTCGAGTCCTACCACGGCGAGCGCAAGTTCAAGTTCCAGGGCCAGCAGCCGCGGCCGATTTTGCTGCGGCTCAAAGGCAAGCTCGGCACCTTTTCCGGCCATCCGATGATCGAGCATTTTCGCTTCGTCGCGGCGAACACCAAGCAAACGCCGAAGATGACGATCCCGTCGCCGTCGACCTTGCATTTCCGCTACGGCCGCGAGGCGGTGCCGGAGGCGATCTATCCGTCGATGAACGATTTCTACCGCGATCTCGGCACCACCTACCGCAAGGTCGTGCGCGGCTTCGCCGATGCCGGCTGCCGCTATCTCCAGCTCGACGAGGTCAACCTCGCCTATCTGTGCGATCCGGCGCTGCGCGAGCAGGTGCGCGCACGCGGCGACGATCCGGCGGCGCTGCCGCAGATCTACGCCGACATGATCAACGCCGCGATGTCCGATATTCCGGACGACATGGTCATCACCACCCACCTCTGCCGCGGCAATTTCCGCTCGACTTTCGTGGGCAGCGGCGGCTACGAGCCGATCGCCGAGATGCTGTTCAACACCATCCGCGTGCACGGCTACTTCATGGAATACGACACCGACCGCGCCGGCGGCTTCGAGCCGCTGCGGTTCGTGCCCAAGGGCAAGACGGTGGTGCTCGGGCTCGTCACTTCGAAGACGGGCAAGCTCGAAAGCAAGGACGAATTGAAGCGCCGCATCGACGAAGCTGCGAAATTCGTCGATCTCGACCAGCTCTGCCTCTCCCCGCAATGCGGCTTTGCCTCAACCGAGGACGGCAACGTGCTCGCCGAGGAAGAGCAATGGGCGAAGCTGCGCATGATCGTCGAACTCGCCGACGAGATCTGGGGATGACAGTGCAGTCGTAGCACGGATGGAGCGCAGCGCAATCCGGGAGTAGCTTGCCGCGATGCACGTATCGTCCCGGATTTCGCTGCGCTTCATCCGGGCTGCCGGGCCAAACGGGAGGAACCCATGCTTCGCACGACGCCGCCGTTTCGCGCCGACCATGTGGGAAGCCTGCTGCGGCCGGCGGCGCTGAAGGAGGCGCGGGCGCGGCGCGCCAAGGGTGAGATCACGGCCGCCGAGCTTGCCGCGGTCGAGGACCGCGAGATCGAGCGCATCATCAAGAAGCAGGAGGAAGTCGGCCTCGATTCGATCACCGACGGCGAGTTTCGTCGTTCGTGGTGGCATCTCGATTTCCTCTGGGGCCTCGACGGCACCGAGCGCTACGCCATGGACGAGGGCATCCACTTTGCCAACATGAACACCCGCGCCGAGGGCGTGCGGGTCGTGGGCAAGCTCGGCTTTTCCAGCCACCCCATGATCGAGCACTATCGCTTCGTCGCCGCGCGCACCAAACGCACGCCGAAGATCACCATCCCCGCGCCATCGGCGATGTATGGCCGCGTCGGCCGCGGGCCGATCAGCACCGCGGTCTACCCGCGGCTCGACGATTTCTTTGTCGATCTCGGCGCCGCCTACCGCAAGGCGGTGCGTGCCTTCGCCGACGCCGGCTGCCGCTACCTGCAGCTCGACGAAGTCTTCATCGCCATGCTGTGCGATCCGGGCTACCGCGCCGCGCAGCAGGGCCGCGGCGACGATCCGCAGAAGCTTGCCGAGCTTTACGCCGACCTGATCAACGCCGCGATGTCCGACATCCCGCCCGGCATGACGATCACGATGCACCTCTGCCGCGGCAATTATCGCTCGACCTATATGGGGAGCGGCGCCTATGACGCGGTCGCCGACGTCCTCTTCAACCGCATCAAGGTGCATGGCTATTTCATGGAGTACGACACCGAGCGCGCCGGCGGGTTCGAACCGCTGCGCCTGCTGCCCAAGGACCGCCTTGCCGTGCTTGGCCTCGTGACGACAAAGAGCGGCGCGCTCGAATCGAAAGACACGATCAAGCGCAGGATCGATGAGGCGGCGAAATATGCCGCCCTCGACCAGCTCTGCCTCTCGCCGCAATGCGGCTTCGCCTCGACCGAGGAAGGCAACACCCTCACCGAAGACGAGCAGTGGGCGAAATTGCGCATGATCGTCGAGGTGGCGAAGGACGTGTGGGGATGAGGTTGTACGGCTCTGTAGCCCGGATGAGCGCAGCGACATCCGGGGTTGCCTTTGCCACGCGGCATGTAGGCGAGGTCAGCCCCGGATGTCGCTGCGCTCATCCGGGCTACGATATCTCCGCTCATCCAGGCTACGTCTCGGCGCACTGACATGCCCTTGGCTCTCCCCCTGTCCGGTCTGCTCGTCGTGTCGCTGGAGCAAGCGGTGGCGGCGCCGATGTGCACGTGCCGGCTCGCCGATGCCGGTGCGCGCGTCATCAAGATCGAGCGGCCGGAGGGCGATTTCGCGCGCGGCTACGACAAGCTTGTCCACGGCGAGAGCGCCTATTTCGTCTGGCTCAATCGCGGCAAGGAATCGGTCGTCCTCGACCTCACCCGCGACGACGACAAGGCGCTCCTCGAGGCGATGCTCGCGCGCGCGGACGTGTTCGTGCAGAACCTCAAGCCGGGCGCGGTCGGCAAGCTCGGCTTTGCCTTCGAGCGCCTGCGCCGCGATTATCCGCGGCTCATCATGTGCGCGGTCTCAGGCTATGGCGAAACCGGCCCCTATGCGCAGCGCAAGGCTTACGATCTTCTGATCCAGGCCGAGGCGGGTCTCGCGTCGGTGACCGGTGGGCCGGAGGCGCCGGCCCGCGTCGGCGTCTCGGTGGTTGATATCGCCGCCGGCATGAATGCGTACGAGGCGATCCTCGAAGCACTCATCGCGCGCGGCCGCACCGGCGAGGGCGCGGCGCTCTCGGTCTCCATGTTCGACGCAATGGCCGACTGGATGACCGTGCCGTTGCTCCAGCACGAAGGCGGCAAGACCCCGGCCCGCGTCGGCCTCGCCCATCCGACGATCGCGCCCTATGGCGTGTTCAAGACGCGCGACGGTGCCGACATCCTGATCTCGATCCAGAGCGATCGCGAGTGGCGCGTGCTGGCGAAGGACGTGCTCGGCGATGCGGCGCTCGCCGACGATCCGGCCTTCGGCACCAACGTGGAGCGGGTGCGCCGCCGCGCCGAGACCGACGCGCGCGTCCAGGCGGTGTTCGGCGCAACCGATGTCGAGCCGCTGACGAAACGCCTCGCCACAGCCGACATCGCCTTCGCGCGCGTGAGCGACACCGCGCTCCTCGCCATCCACCCGCACCTGCGGCGCATCACGGTCGCCACGCCCACGGGTCCCGTGTCCTACCCCGCCCCGCCGCGCGGCCGCCCCGCCGGCTACGGCGCCGTACCCGCCCTCGGCGAGCACACGGCGAAGGTGAGAGCAGAGTTCGGCGCTGCTGCGCATGGCTGAATGCGCTTTCGCGATAGGCCGCGCCCTTATCGCGACGCAGCGCATTGGCTATACACTGACCGTCAGCGTCGCGCGTGCCGTTCCCGGCCGCCATTCCGGAGCGGCCCATGTCGAACGATCCCCCGTTGAGCCTTGCGCGGCGCCTTGCCGCCGGACAGTTCGTGCTCACCGCCGAGGTGGTGCCGCCGGTCTCGTGCGATCCCGCCGATCTCCTCGCCAAGGCGCTGCCGCTGCGCGGCCTTGCTGATGCGGTCAACGTGACCGACGGCGCCGGCGCCCGCGCCCATATGAGCGCGCTCGCTGCTGCATCGCTCCTCGCCAACGCCGGGATCGAGCCGATTCTCCAGATGACGTGCCGCGATCGCAATCGCCTCGCGCTCCAGGGTGACTTGATGGGCGCGGCCGCGCTCGGCATTCGCAACCTGCTGCTGCTGCGCGGCGATGATCCGACGGCGGGCGATCAGAAGGATGCAAAGCCGGTGTTCGATCTGGATTCGCGCGCGCTCACCGAGACGGCACGCGCCATTCGTGACGATGGGCAGTTGCCGCACGGCGCCAAGGTCGCCGGAGCGGCGCCGTTCTTCCTCGGCGCCGCCGACGCGCCCACCGATCCGAAGCCCGGCTGGCAGCCGGATAGCCTGAAGGTGAAGGTCGCTGCCGGCACACAGTTCGTGCAGACGCAGTTCTGCATGGATACCGGCATCGTGCGCCGCTACATGGCCCGCCTCGCCGAGGCTGGCGTGTCAGTATTCATGATCGTCGGCGTCAATCCACTGCGCTCGGCGAAGTCGGCCGCCTGGATGAAGAGCCATCTGTTCGGCACCATCATTCCGGACGCGATGGTGGCGCGCCTCGAAGCGGCCGCCGATCCGGCGGCGGAAGGCCGCCGCATCTGTGTCGAGACGATCGCGGAGTTGAGCAGCATCCCGGGCGTCGCCGGCGCTCACGTCATGGCGCCGGGCAACGACGCCGCGGTCCCCGACGTCATCGCCGAGGCGCGGCGCGTGGTGGCGAAGGCGGGCTCGAGCTGACTTTCAAATCAGCCCGAAATTGCTTCGGAGCGAATCATCTCGACCGCGTTAGGCCCGCGTTTTCCGGCGCTGCTGCTGGGCGTCGGGATGGCGGTGGCAGGTGATGAGGTGGTCGTTGACCATGCCGACTGCCTGCATGAAGGCATAGACGATGGTCGGTCCGACGAACTTGAAGCCGCGCCCGACAAGCTCCTTGGAGAGCGCGCGAGAGACCGGCGTCTCGGCCGGCACATCGGCAATGCGACGGCGGTGATTGATCTGCGGCTTGCCGCCGACGAAATCCCACAGCAGCACCGAGAATCCCGGCCCCTTTTCCATGATGTCGAGATAGCCCCGCGCCGACAAAATCGTGCCCTCGATCTTGGCGCGATTGCGCACGATGCCGGCATCGTTCATCAGCGCTTCGACCTTGCGCTTGTCGTAGCGCGCGATGCGCTCCGGCTCGAAACCGTCGAACGCGCGCCGGAAGTTGTCGCGCTTGCGCAGGATGGTGATCCACGACAAGCCGGCCTGGAAGCCGTCGAGAATGAGCTTCTCGAACAGCGCGCGGTCGTCGTGCTCCGGCACGCCCCACTCCTCGTCGTGATAGGCGATGTAGAGCGCATCCTGCTTCGGCCACGGACAGCGGGGCAGGCCATCGGACGGGAGAGGATCGGACATGGATTACCTTGCCGGTTCGCTTTCGCCGGGAAAGCGGAACCTGATCCACGGCGATTTGACAAGCCGCAACGTGACCGCGCCGGCAACGATCGCGTCTCCGGCCGCGAGCGCGTCCTCGACCCGATCGAGCCGCAACATGGCGACCGCGCGCCCGTCGACCGCGGAGCCGAAGATGCCGATCGACTTTTGCGCCGCGGTCACCGCGGCGCCCGGCTCGGGAGGAAAGCCCTCATAGGCGACCGGCACGATGCGGCTTCGCGCATTGCCGCGATGCTCCATGCGCGAGACCACTTCCTGGCCGACGAAGCATCCCTTGTCGAAATCGACACCGTGGAGCTGGTCCATGTCGGCTTCGTGCGGGAACGCATCGCCGTATGTGAAATCGAGGCCGCCGCGCGGCACGCCGAGCGCGATGCGATGGGCTTCGTAGGCCGCGGCGGCAACGAGCGTCGCGCCGAGATCGGCGGCAACCTCGCTTGCGAGATGCGGCGGCACCATGATGCGGCTGCCCAGCGCCGGCAGCCGCGGGTCGGCGTAGCACAGGCCGTACTCGCTCTCCCCGCCGCCGTCCCAAATAGCCATGACGCCGAGGACATCGGAGAGGTCTTCGACCATCACCTTGGCGCGCAGCTTGTAGAAATTGAGCTTGTCGGCGAGCGTCTTCGCGAGCGCCTTGGGCACATCGAGAAAGAAGCCGCCGCCGTCCGCCGCGCGGGCTTCCGCGATGATCGCATCGACGATGATCTTGCCCTGCGGCGTCAGCAGCGCGGCAAAGCGCGCGGAGGCCGGAGAGACCTCGCCGATGTCGGCGGTGAAAAGCCCGTTGAGGAAATGGCGCGCGTCGTCACCCACCACCTTGACGACGCCGCGATCAGGGAGAAGCGCGGCCTTCATCGCCGCAACGTAAGGCCCGCGCGAGCGGCCCACAAGGGCGCGTCAATTAGAGGCCGTCAAAAGCGGCGCACACATGAGGCGCGCGCAGCGCATGCGCGGTGGGACGCCGCTACTGGCGCGCCAACTCGACGGAAAATTCGCCGTTGCTGATCCGCGTCGCCAAGCCCTCGGCATAGCGGGCTGCCGCCTCCTCGCCGTAGGTCGAGACGAGCTCGGAGAATGCGGTGAACAGGCAGATCTGCGCCATGCAGTCGCCATCGACACCGTGGATGCGCGACTCGACCCAGGCCTCCTGGACAAGGTCGAGCGCCGCGATTTTCTGATCGTGGTCCGGCAAGGGAGCGCACGCTGCCCGTTGTGATTTCATGATGTCCCGCAAAAAAGCCAGCGGCGCTAAGGCCGCCATGTCCCGTCCGCCAAACACGTTAGCACGCAAATCGTGGCGATAAAGCAAGACCTTTAGGAAAGGTTAACGCGGAGCGAAAATCGCTGAGGTAATCGGCGCCGTCAGTTGCTGAAGCGTGCCGTGACCTCGCGCGCGATCTTGGAGCCCTCTTCGAGGGAGCGCTTGATGACGAGATCGGCTGCCGGCGTGCAGGTACGATAGGTCTCGAGGTACGCCTGATAGCCACGATTGAAATGGGCGATGAAGTCGGCGCGGCGCTGGCCCTGCGGCGCTTCCGCATCGATCAGCGCCTGCATCTCGGCACGCCATTTGTTGCCTTCCTTGGCGCCGCAAATCCCGCGGAGATAGTGCAAGCTGCCGAGGATCTCGGCGAGCCGCTGAAGGCCGGCATCGAACGGCGTAACCTCGGCCGCCGCGGCAGCAGAGCCGACCGCAAGCGGCAACAGCATGAAAATGGCGACCACGCGGGCAATCATAAAATCGATATGCCCTCCCCTTGTGGCGAGCGCAAGGCGCAGCAGGGGTAGGGTGGGCAAAGCGCGGCGCCCGCCGCGCGTGCCCACCAGAGCGTTGCAACGCGTGGGCACGCCCGGAAAAGTCCGCGCTTTGCCCACCCTACCGCCGGTTCACCAACTCCACGGCGCGTTCGACGATCGCCGCGAGACCGGCCGTTGTTTCCAGGCCGCCGACAGCGGCCGGATCAAGCCACATCGCCTCCGACAGCTCCTCGTTGAGGCTCGGCTCGCCCGCGATCCATAGCGCGGCGAACGGCAGGATCACGAAATGGCGCTCGACGCGGCCTTGCTTATCGCGCGCGATGGCCTCGCGATAGCCGGCGAGCGCGACCGGCTCGACCGTGAGCGCCGTCTCCTCGCGCACTTCGCGCACCACCGCTTCTCCGAGGGTCTCGCCGACTTCGACGCCGCCGCCCGGCAGGGTGTAGATTCCCTGCGCTGGCGGGCGCGCCCGCCGCACGATCAAGACCTTGCCGTCCCGGATGATGGCGGCACTGACCGCGAGGATCGGCCGCGCCGGATAAGACCTGCCGTCGGCCACGCGCTCAACGCCCGAAGACGGCGTCAACGGCACCCTGGGCACCCTGCGAGCTCGCCCGCCCGTTGATCACGGCGCCGGCCTGAGCCACCAGCGGGCGCAGCGTTGCCATGGCGCGCGCCGCTTCGGCGCGCGAAGCAGCGTCGCCGTTGCCGTTGCCGGCCGCCATGGCACCGCGGGTGGCGAGAAGGATCGCCGTCATGGCGTCGGCGAGGCGCTCGAGGTCGGTGCGCGCCACAGGATCGGCGGCGTCATAGGCCGCGACCGCGAGCTCGCGATCCTTGAAAGCGGAGCCGGCGAAGTGGTCCTGATAGCTCATGGGACGCCATTCCATGAGGTCGGGAAGGCATTCCGGCATGGTTGCGACCAGCTCGAGCAGCATGATCGCTTCATTGAAATGGTTGAGGTAATCTGTCGCCAGACCGGTGGCCGGATTTATATTGGCCTTGGCAAGGCGCTCCGCGCTCGGGCGGTTGAGCGGGCCGGAATAAGGCGGTGTCGCCGGCTGTGAATGCGGTGTGGTCATCGTGTGGTTGCAGGCGCACCTGGTCGGACAACTGTCCCTATATTGGATTAAAACGCGATTAATCGGAGGGCTGCAATGTGCGGCCGATATGTCATCACTTCGTCGCCGGAGGCGATACGCGCGCTGTTCCGTTATGGGGAGCAGCCGAATTTCCCGCCCCGCTACAACGTCGCGCCGAGTCAGCCGGTGCCGATCGTGCGGCTTGAAACAGGCGAGCGCCACTTTGCGCTGGTGCGGTGGGGCCTCATTCCCTCCTGGGTCAAGGACCCGCGCCGTTTCACCCTGCTCATCAATGCACGCTCTGAAAACGTGCTCGAAAAGCCGGCATTCCGTAATGCCATGCGGCGGCGGCGCTGCCTCTTTCCCGCTGACGGCTTCTACGAGTGGAAATCGGAGATAAACCGCAAGCGGCCGTTCCTCGTGCATCCCCGCGACGGCGGCCCGGTCGCCTTCGCCGGGCTGTGGGAAGACTGGATGGGGCCGAACGGCGAAGAGCTGCAGACCGCGTGCATCATCACCACCGCGGCCAACCGCGCGCTCATGCCGCTGCATGATCGGATGCCGGCCGTGATCCCGCCCGAGGCGTTCGATTTGTGGCTCGACAACGCCAACGTCGACGCGACGACTGCCGCTGCGCTGCTCACCCCGGCGCCGGAGACATTGTTCGAGGCGTACGAGGTGTCGAACGCCGTCAACCGCGCCGAGAACGATTCGCCGAACCTGATCGAGCCCGTGGCAGCGGCGCCACCCCGCGCACCAACCGCCGCAGCGTCAGGCAGTGCGAGCTCGCCAGCGGCCGGCGAACCAACGCCGAAGGCCGCGACACCAAAGCGAAAGAAGGACGACGGGCAGTTGCCTTTGTTGTGAGGATCTGTAGCCCGGATGAGCGCAGCGATATCCGGGGCTGCCCTCACCCATGCGTCGCGCGGCGAGGGTGGCCCCGGATTGCGCTCCGCTCCATCCGGGCTACAAGCTACGCCGTCACAGACCTCACCCATGCGTCGCGCGGCAAAGGGAGTCCCGGATGTCGCTGCGCTCATCCGGGCTACGAGCGAGGCAGCCCTCACAAGACCTTGCCGGGGTTGAGGATGTTGTTCGGGTCGAGCGTGCGCTTGAGCGTACGCATGAGATCGAGCGCGACCGGGTCCTTCACCTGCGGCAAGAGCTTGCGCTTCATCACGCCGATGCCGTGCTCGGCCGAGATCGAGCCGCCGAATTTCCCGACGACGTGATGCACCGCTTCGTTCATCTCGTACCACCGGGCGAGGAACGCCGCGGTGTCGGCGCCGACCGGCTGGGAGATGTTGTAATGAATATTGCCGTCGCCGAGATGGCCGAACGGCACCGGCCGGCTGCCGGGGATCAGCGCTTCGACCGCGGCGCCCGCTTCGCGCAAAAAATCCGGCACGGCCGCGACCGGCACGGAAATGTCGTGCTTGATCGAACCGCCTTCGCCCTTCTGTGTTTCCGGCAGCGTCTCGCGCAGGAGCCAGAACGCGCGCCGATGCTCGAGGCTGTCGGCGACGGCGGCATCGCCGACAAGACCCTTCTCGATGCCGGCCTCCAGCGCCTCTTCGAGCACGGTACGCAAATCCTGCTGCGCCGCCGATGACAGTTGCACCAGCACGTACCACGGATGCGGCTCGGCGAGCGGATCGCGCAGCCCGTGGCCGTGACGCAGCGCGATGTCGATCGCGAGCCGGCACATCAGTTCGAAGCTCGTGACCGCGCGGTTGCTGCGCTCCTCGATGAGGGCGAGGAGATCGAGTGCCGCCTGCGGTGACGGCACGCCGACGAACGCGGTCTCGACGGTCGTCGGCGCCGGATAGAGCTTGAGCACCGCCGCGGTGATGACGCCGAGCGTGCCCTCGGCGCCGATGAACAGGTTCTTGAGATCGTAGCCGGTGTTGTCCTTCTTGAGCTTGTTGAGCGCACTGAGCACGCGGCCGTCGGCCAGCACCACTTCGAGCCCGAGCACGAGATCGCGCGCGACGCCATAGGCAAGCGCGCCGGTGCCGCCGGCATTGGTGGAGAGATTGCCGCCGATGGTGCAACTCCCCTCGGCGCCGAGCGACAGCGGAAACAGGCGCTTCGCCGCGGCGGCCGCCGCTTGCGCGTCGGCCAGCACCACGCCCGCCTCGCAGGTCATGGCATTCGACGCGGCGTCGACCTCGCGAATGCGATCGAGCCGGCGCAGCGTCATCACCACTTCGCCGTCGTGGGCGATCTGGCCGCCGACGAGCCCGGTGTTGCCGCCCTGCGGCACGATCGCCGTCTTGGTCTCGTTGGCAAGACGCAGGATGGCGGCGACTTCCGCGACCGACCCCGGCCGCAGCACCAGCGGCGTGTGCCCGCGATAAAGCCCGCGGCTCTCGACCACGTAGGCCTCCTGGCCGGCGGGATCGGTGATGGCGTATTTCTCCCCGACGATCGCCGTGAAGCGTGCGACCAGGTCGGGCGCGAGCGGCGGCCGCGCGGGGCCGGATTGGAAGGGGTTATTCATCGCGAGAACTCGAGGCCTGTAGCCCGGATGGAGCGCAGCGCAATCCGGGACTATACGTGCACCGTGGCAAAGCTACTCCCGGATTGCGCTGCGCTCCATCCGGGCTACCGGCAAGGTACCGATCGTTCAAACATTGGCGAACCCTTTTGCCTGGGTCGCGCCCGCGCGAGGCGCGGCGGCACGGCGCAGCCGGTCGTTGATTGCCTCGCCAAGCCCTTGCTCCGGAATCGGCATCACCGCAATCGTGGCAACGCCCGTGGCGTCGAGGCGGCGCAGATAGGCGAACAGCTTGGCGGCGGCCTCGACGGTGTCGCCGCGCTCCGACAGGTTGAGGACGGCCGCGGCGGCAGCGGCGTCGGTCGGCAGAGCAGGCCCGAACGCGAGCAGCGCCTCGCCGGGCGCGACCGCGCGTGCATTCAAACGCACCGCCGCCCGCGGCGCATAGTGCGAGGCGAGCATGCCGGGCGCGATCGGCCCTGCGGACGGCGCGGATGCATGCGGAGCGGGCGGTGACGCAATGTCATGGCCGAGGAATTTCACGATGTCCTCGCGCGCGACGGCGCCCGGCCGCAGCAGCGTCACGCGGCCATCGATGCAGGCGAGAATGGTCGATTCGACGCCGACCGGCGTCGGCCCGCCGTCGATGATGAGATCGATACGGCCGGCGAGATCGGCCTGCACGTGCTCGGCGGTGGTCGGCGACACGAACCCCGAGCGGTTCGCCGACGGCGCCACCACCGGCTTTCCGAACGCCGCGAGAATGGCCGTCGCGACCGGATGGCGCGGCACCCGGATGGCGATGGTGTCGAGCCCCGCCGTCGCAAGTTCACCGACCGGGCAGCCGGTCCGCTTGCGCACGACGAGCGTCAGCGGCCCCGGCCAGAACGCGCCGGCAAGCGCCCGCGCCTGAGCCTCGAACACCGCAATCCGCTCCGCCGCGGCGAGGTCCGTCACATGAACGATCAGCGGATTGAAGCTGGGTCGCTCCTTCGCGGCATAGAGCCGCGCCACCGCGGCATCGTTCGTCGCATCGGCGCCGAGGCCGTAGACCGTCTCGGTCGGAAACGCGACGAGCCCGCCCGCCGCGAGGACGGCGCTCGCCTCCTCGATCGCCCCGGGGCTCGCGGGCGCGATCCGCGTCGTCTGCGCCGGCATCGTCATCTCTCCGCCAATCACCGCGCTCATATGCCGCTGCAAGGAGGCGGGCGCAATGGGCGGTGGCGGGACTATCCGCGCAGGAGGGCGTTGAACTGCCCCGTCGTGAGGCCAGCCTGTCGGAGAATCCCCTGCACCGTGCCTCGCTTAAGATCGTTGCTGCCGTGAAGCGGAACGGTCACTTGCCGAGAAGGATCGATCCGGGTGGATCAGTCGGCAATGGCTGCCAGAGGTCCGGGAGACATGAAAGCCTGCACACTCTAGCGCGCGGATGACCTTCCGCGCTTTGACAGAAGGCAGCCGCTCGCTCATGCCGGCACAGTGACTGTGACCTCTCTGATCCGCGTCGAGGAGTCGCCCGGAATCTCCTCGTCGCGCGCGGCGCGGTCTGCAACCACCAGGCGGATGGCGTCTTCGGCCATCGCGAGCGCTTCGTCTTCGGTGTCTCCCTCAGTCACGATCTCCGGCAATGCCGGAACGAAGACCGTAAAGCCGCCTTCCGGCTGAGGCTCAAGAACGACGGAAAAGGTGAGGTCGTGCTGCACCATCTTGCTCCACCAAATTGATCCTTCATAGCATGGATTGGGCTCAGCGGCAGTCCGCCCGCCCGAAGGGCTCTGAGCCATCCTGGAATGGAGGTCGGGAACAGCTTTGCGTTGGTCTAGACACTTTCAAACCACCTCAGGTCTTCGACCGGAGCTAAAGCGCGACCGGAAACGCGAAAGCACCGCTTCGGCGAAACGGGCTTTCCGGTCCGGGCGCATGCAACAGTCACCGCGTGCGTGACGATGTCGCCGCTTGCGACCCCGAGCGAGCGACGCTATAAGACCGCCCACCAGAGAGACGGCGGAGTGTGGCTCAGCCTGGTAGAGCACCTCGTTCGGGACGAGGGGGTCGCAGGTTCAAATCCTGCCACTCCGACCAACACTTCTCCGATTTTCAGAAGCGGGCCCCGACAGAAATGTCGCTGGGATGATCGAACTACTCGGCAGGCGCTGTGGATGATGCCTCCGTGGGTATCGCAATCCGCACCGGCCGCCCGAACAACGGTGCTGTCGCTTTTCGTGTTGGTATCGCTCTGGCAGCACATCTGCCTTTCATTTGATACACGATAGCCTGCTGCAACACCGGTCTTATTGTCTCCAGTTTCGTTTCGCTAGCGGCGCGACAATCTCGCGGGCACAATCGATGAAGAGTTGAACCGTTGGATTGATCGTTCGGTGCTTAAGGGTCAGGATTCCGATCGGAAAACCGGGTCCAGGAAGCTGCACCGGCAATATCTGTAGTCGGGGCTTCAAGGCATCGAAATATAAAGTTCCGTCGCTTGATAAGCCAATAAAACGGCCGTCCTCTAGCACCAAGCGACGAACATTGCCCGCAGCGCTTGATATGACCACTCGTGGTTGGGGCAATCCGCTGCCACGGAAAGCCTCAACGAACACTGCTCCCCCGGCAAGATCGGATGGGATGGTACACCAAGGCTCCTTGACCAGATCTGATAGTTTAATCCTCTGGCGGCGCGCCCACGGACTTCGTGGGCTGACGACCACCCGAAGCCGATTGTTATAGAGGAATGTGGTCGCAATATCTTCATCGATCGAGGGGGTGCGCGACGGTCCGATCATTAGATCAATGCGGCGGCCGCGTAGTTCGCGCTCGATTAGCGTTGGTCCTTCCGCTTGAACGATCTTGAAATCGAGCCGCGGATATTTTTTCGATAAGTGCCGGACTACGGCACAAGTGATCCCGGTTTGGGGGTCCGTCGTTCCGATGCGCAATTCGCCGACGCCGGGGTCCGCTAAAAACCCAATTTCGCCGACGCCTATATTGAGCTCATCAAAAACGACGACGCTACGCTTAAGCAGGCTATGGCCATATATTGTCGGCGCAACCCCCCGGGAATTGCGATCAAACAGGCGTACGCCGAGAAGGCTTTCGAGTTCTGCGATCGCTTTGGACACCACCGACTGGGAGATGGCGAGTTCTCTTGCTGCCCTCGCCATGCTGCCAGTGCGCGCGACCGCGAGCAGCACCTTCAACTGATGCAACTTGAGACGACCACTGACCAGCTCGGAAGATGTCACTCGCCTATCTCATATTGCGATAGCAAGTTCGAAAAATAGCACTTCTAGTCATAGTAGGCATTGAGCAGAATTGCATGGCGGACACGTTCCAGGTGGAGATTCAACATCGCTAGAGAGGGGCCGCCGATGATCAAAGCTATTCAAGTCACGTTATTCATGCTCTTGGGTTCGATGCTGGGTGCGATAGCGGTACAAAGCCTAAATGCTCAGGCCAGACCCGCGGCCTTTAACATCGCGGAGATTACCGTCACGAATAGCGAGGGTTACAGCAAAGAATATCTGCCGCTCATTTTGAAATCCATAGAGGATGCCGGTGGACGGTTTATCGTGCGAGGGGGAAAGACGATCCCCGTGGTCGGCCCAGAGCCCGCCCCACGTATCGCGGTGATCCAGTTCGATTCTCTCGATAAGGCGCAAGCTTGGATCAAGTCGCCAAATTACACGGCTGCGCAGGCCGTCGGTGACAGATATGCGATCTTTCGCGGCTACCAGGTGGAAGGCATAGCACCTTAGAGACCATCAAATGACCGCTTGGTTTTACAACCGGTCTTTTTCGTAGTGCATAGCGGAGCTGACGTGCAACCTATTCGTCCTACCTTCGTGCGGCTAGCCGCGATCATCGCCAGTTGCGGCATTCTGTCAACGCAAGCGGCGTTAGCAGAAACTCGGGCAACAAAGGTAGTCGTTCCGTTGCCACCTGGCGGGCCAGTCGACTTCGTCGCGCGAACTGTGACGGAAGAGATCAGTCGCGTCTATGACCTGACCATATCGATCGAAAATCGTCCCGGCGCAGCGGGGCAAGTCGGCGGTGAATTTGTCGCGCACGCGCCGGGAGACGGGCACACGCTGTTGGTTGCTGGAAGCGGGCTTTTCGTGGTTATCCCGCACGTACGCAAGCTCAACTACGATCCTTTGAAAAGCCTTCAGCCGATCTGCGAGCTCGTCAGTTATCCAAATGTTATCGCCGTCAACGCGACATCACCCTATCGCACATTGGAAGATTTGATCGGCACCGCCCGTGCGGAGCCAGGCGCCCTAACCATCGCGAGCATCGGGCCAGGAACTGCGACAGAAGTGGCATTCGAGATGCTGAAACAGGCCGCGAAGGTCAACATGACGTTCGTCCCGTTTCCCGGCTCCGCTGCGGCTGCCAACGCGCTTCTGGGTGGACACGTGACCGCGGTGCTCTTGGACTACTCCTTGATCGCTGAACATCATAAAGCGGGCTCGTTGCGCGCACTTGCTGTTGGTTCAGCCAAGCGTATGCCGCCGCTGCTGGGGGTACCGAGCGTGGCGGAGTCGGGCTTCCCCGGCTATACTGCAGAGATATGGATCGGACTCTTCGCCCCAGCCCTCACCCCAAGCGCTATCGTGTCACAGATTGCTGAGCGGTTCGGCCACGCACTGGACGATTCGAAAACTAGAAGCAGGCTTCTTGAACTGGGTCTCGTTCCCAGCGGAACATGTGGCGCTGACTTCTCGGCCTTCATTCACCGCCAATACGAGGAATATGGCGCCGTCATTAGCGAGGCGAAGATCAAAGCCGAGTAACCCTGTCGGCTGGCCAATCATCAGACCGGAGGTCTCGGGAGGACGGACGAAGCATCGGCACTTCGGCGCAGAGGAGGACGAGTATCGTCGCCACGCCTGCAGGCACGTTTCGCCCGAGCAAATCTCGCGCTAAACAAGATGAAGCCCCGGCTGCTCAGTCGCTTCCCTGGAGGAAAAGATGATACCAACGCTTCGAGTCAGAGGCGCATTGCTGTGCGCCATTGCCACGATCTGCGGGACGCTCGCGATATCACCCGGCAACGCAGCGCAGGTTGCAGCTAGCATCGATTACGACTTCGTCGCCCGCCCGGCCGGACTGTCGCCCGACTTTGAGCCGCGACCGGACTCCTCAGTTCGATTCCTTGCCATCAAGGCCATCGACGGATTTCAGGTCGATGCTTCCCTCTGGCAGCCGAACGGCAAGCAGGTCGCGGAGACCACGTTGGTCGTGATGGTCCACGGCAGCGGCGGAAGCTATATGCAGCCGCCGCAAAGCGGGCTCGGTCCGCGCCTCGCGGCGAAAGGCTATGCTTCGCTCGCGATCAACACGCGGCAACACGACGACAAGATCAATACCGACAATTTCCTCGATATCCGCCGCGACATCGATGCTGCCGTCCAGGTCGGGCGGGCGCTCGGCTACAAATCCCTGGTGCTGCTCGGGCACAGCCTCGGCAACATCCAAGTGCAGTTCTACGCTGCTACCAACTGGGATCGCGACATCAAAGCCGTGGTGCTTCTCGGCGCGTTCGCGAATCTGCCCTGGAAATCGCGCAACATCCTTGTGCAGGACGAGGACCGTTTCCACAAACTCGCGGAGGCTGCGATGAAATCTCTGCGCGAGGGAACGGCCGATCAGGTCCTGCCGGTGAAGATGAAGTTCTCGACCCCGGTCAACGCCGCAGCAGCCGAAGCCCCGATCACCGGCCAGCACTTCCTCAGCTATCGTTGGGAGAAGACCAGCATCGCCGATGGTACCTACTGGATCCACCGGTTGCCCTATCCAATCCTGATGGTCCGCGATCAGGCCGATGGCGCGATCGCACCGTTCGAGCCGCACATGCTATTGAGCGCGGCGCACGAAGAGGGCTCGCTCGTCAAGCGGATCGATTACGTGCTGCTTCCTGATTCAAAGCCCCCGAGCCTCAGCGGCCACTCCTTTGTCGGAAATGAACAGCCCTTGGCGGACACCCTCGGAAAATGGCTCGTCGACCAACACCTGTGAAGTGACGAGCCCCGTGGACCGGACACCTGCAGGCTGCGTCATCGTTCGCCGCCAATGCGGGTGCCCGCGCCGTCCTCATTCACGTCCATCAATTCCAAAGAGGCTTTCCCCTCGAGGATGCAGAACTCGCCGAAGGGCATGGGGCGGACGAAATGCACGCCGCGGCCATGCCTGAGCGGCTGACCGGTCGGATGCTAATGCGAGAGCAGGCCGAGGGTCTTCTCGATCGGATCGAGCGTCGCCGTCACCAGTGAGTTCGCCAGGAAAGACGGTTCGGCTGAGCGATCACCCTCAAGCCGGGGATATCCTTTCGCTGGCATCAAGTCGGGCTGCCCGCCCAACCAAATCAGCCGTTATCGCTGCAATCTTTTGCTCGGCGGCTTCGAGCGCGAGCACCGCGGTGGCGTCGCGAATCTGTGCGATGAGTTTTTGCAGGGCGACGCTATCCAACTTTCCCGTCATGATGTCACTGCCACGATGTTCGGTCCTACCTCTCGAAATGCGGAGGCCCAAGCTCCCTTGTCGTGAGGGGAGCTCGGGTCCTCCGGTCTACGCAACGCAACGCTACAGCCTTCGAAGGCTCGGTGATTCGCTTTAATGAAAACCAAACGCGACACCGCTGCCGCCCAGCCGATAATGCTCGGCGACACGCGTGAGTCGGGGCACCACATTTCGCCCCGGTGAGGACCTAAGTCGATTTTTCGATTGGCGCTTCGGAGGCGTGGAGCGCCTGCTTCACAAACGCCAGGAGGAAGCCAGAATCGTATTGCTGGGCAAACCTTGCAATCCCAAACACCGCTCCAAATAGAACTAACCCGATTAAGGGAGCAGCGCTGCGATGTTAAATCACCGCCCACAAAATCACGCCGATGATGGCGGTCATCATAACCGTGACGTACAAACCCACCCCAGTGCGGCAGCGTATTCGGGTGCCGGTTCCTTCCTCAATGAGTTTTCCATAGAGAAATGTCCGAAAGTCGTTGCGAAAGGCGTATCTCTTGTTGAGGCGAAACGCTGTATTGATGGTGCCGCCGTCAACGATCCCCTTCATCCCCATCGTCGTCCATTCGTTACCAATGGACTCGTCCAGCCTCCGAATGCATTCGGCGGGTGGGAAGGGTGAGATCAAGTCAGGCAAGACATGATCCTTTTGGGGTCCCGGTCATGGCGGTGCGAGCCCCATGAGCGCCAGCGCAGCGCGACCGGCCGGTGCGTAGGGGCTGCCGAGGCCATCCGCCATCGAGGCGTGACTGTAATTGCGTGCTTCGATGAGTTGCACCGACTTCCCGGCGGCCTTGACCGCCGCTGCAAAGTCGCGGTTCTGACGCTGAAATTCCGGAGTCTCCAGGCTCCCATAGGCAACGGTGACCGGAGCGACAAGCCGGCCGATATGCCGCTGCGAACTCATCGCATCCGCCATCGCGTCGGTGAATTTCACGAAGCTGCTGCGAAACGACAGCCGCACCGGCGCCATTTCATACATGCCGCTGACGCACAGCCCACCTTTTATGATCGACGGCGGGATGCCGAAGTCCCTTTCCCAATCGGTGACGAGCGCAACACCACACAAATGGCCGCCCGACGAATGTCCGCCGATATAAAGGCGGTCTGGATCGCCATCGAACGTGGCCGCGTTCTTGTAGACCCAAGCGATGGCGCGGCGCACTTGTGCCGCCATGACTCCGAGGTCGCCGCCAGCCTCTTTTACGGTGGTGAAATCCGGCGCGACGTAATGCACGCCCGCCTTTACGAACATCTCGGCGGCATAACCAGCGTCGGCCGCCGAGCCGACGATCCAGCTGCCGCCGTGGATGAAAACGAAAATCGGCGCCTTGGCGCGATCGGTACGATAAATGTCCAGCTTTTCGATTTCAGTCGGCCCGTAAGCGACGCGGCGTGGCGAACCGAGGCGAGCACGCACCGCTTCGCTATTGGTCGCGAGCCGCGCATAAATCTGCTTGCCTAGCGGTTCGTAGTAATCCTGATCGTAGGCGGCATCGAGTTCGAACTGATCATAGTCCATGAAGACCGTCGGCCCCTTGTGATGCGCCGGCGGTCCGAGCCGACATTCCTGCGCAAGCGCCGGAGCGGTCGCCATGGTTGCGGCAGAGCCGAGGATAGCGCGCCGCGTAAATCGCACCGGTCGTGATGGGTGATCGCGCACGACAGACCTCACTTACTCGAGATTGGGAAATGAACGCAGATACCGTGAAGCCCGATATTGAAACAGGCTGCAGCCATCCATTCAACCTCAGTGCGTTACACAGCCGGCCGGACCGGCATAGCCGAAGGTTTACAGTCTGCTGGGAACCACTTAGGTTTTTAGCCCACCAACTCATTGAGCATCAGCATGTTCTGCGACCGTAGGCTTTATCGCCGCGATATGTTCAGGCTTGCGGGGGGCTTCGCCGGAGCGCTGGCGCTGGCCCGTCTGCAACCTGCGGCAGCGCAAGTGACGACGTCCGAAACTAGCGGCGCATTACCGGCGCGCGGCGAATTCGTCGTGCGCGGCGGCCACGTGCTGACCATGGATGTAGGCCTCGGCGATCTGCCCGGCGGCGATGTGCATGTCCGCGACGGCGCAATTGTCGCGGTCGGTACCAGGGTGAATGCTCCAGGCGCCCAGGCGATCGACGGCCGTGACATGATCGTTATGCCGGGCTTCGTCGATACGCATTGGCATTTGTGGTCCACTGCGTTGCGATTGATCGTTCGCGCTGACGATCCTCAAGAAGGTTACTTCCCCACCACCCTCCGCGTCGGCCGCTTCTACGAGCCCGCGGACTCATACATCGGCGTGCGGCTCGGCGTTGCCGAGGGCCTCTTGTCCGGCATCACCACCGTCCACGACTGGTCGCACAACACCGTGTCGCCGGGGCACGCCGACGCCGAACTCCAGGCGCTCAAGGACATCGGCATTCGTGCCCGATTCTCATACGGCACCGGCCAAGGCTATCCGGCCGACAAGACGATGGATTTGGCCGATCTCGCCCGGGTGCAAAAGCAATGGACCGACGGCATGCTCGGCATCGGCGCCTGCCTGCGCACGCCGGGCCCTCCCGGGGCGCGTGGCTCAATTCCGGTCGAGTTGTTCCGCACTGAATTCGACGGCGTCAGAAAGCTTGGGTTGCAAGCGACGATTCACTGCGGGCCCAAGAATTTGATTGATCTGATGGGCAAAAACAATTTGCTCGGGTCCGACATGCTGCTTGTTCACCCGCAAGGCATGACGTCCGACGAGCTCAAGACGATCGGCGATACAAAAACGCCGTGGAGCACCGCGCCAGTAATCGAGATGTCGTATTCGGCGGTGCGTAACGGCATCATCCAGTATTCGGAATTGGCCGCGATGGGCGTGCAGCTTGGCCTGTCGATCGATGCTTCGGCTGCGACCAATGCTGACTTCTTCAATGTCATGCGCGCACTCATGTGGTCGGATTGGCAGCGGACCGGCGCGCCGTTGCGCCTGAAACCGCGACGGCTCGTCGAGTTGGCGACGATCGAGGGCGCCAAATTGCTTGGTCTTGCGGACAAGATCGGCTCGCTGACGCCGGGCAAACGTGCCGACCTCATCATGATCCGAACAACGGACATCAACATGGCGCCGGTTCAGGACCCGTATTACGCCATCGTGTTTCAAGGCCAGCCGTCGAATGTGGACACGGTCGTTGTCGACGGCCGCGTCCTTGCACGCGGCGGCAAGCTCACAGCGGTTGACGTCGCTAAGACGGTACGCGAGGCAGCTGCGTCCGCGCACGGGATCAATGAGCGAGCGAAGCGGGGCTAGCCGCTGCAGCCATCTGACAGATCAGAGCCGGTGATGACCGTGCCGTAGCGTGCGGCGCACAGCCGGTGCCGCTTTCCGCGGCACATGCAAACCGGCGAAAGAATTGGATGTCTCCCAGCCCGTGAATGATGCCGCGGCGAAGCAGCGCCAATGATCAGGGTTTCCCGAGGTGGAACACCCTGCCTCGGCGATGAAGAGAAAGCGGGCGTCCCGCTTGCTTTGTCGCCAAAGCACGGGAATCGAGCGGGACGCCCGCTTGCCGACGCGCGCTCATATCTTTGCGCGCACGCCGGCATAGGCGGCGAAGGGCATGCCGGGCACGAAGGTTCGCGGATCGGTCAGATTGAGGAAACCCGGATTGCCGGCGGTGTTGCTGTTGAAGATGCCCTGGCCGCCATTGGTCTGGAAGAAAGTTCCGGCGGCGTAGTAGTGCTGGTTGAAGAGGTTGTTGATGAGGCCGAAGACTTCGATGTTCTTGTTGACCTGATACGAGGTGTGGAGGTTCACGACCCAGTAGGCGGGGACCTGGGGATTGAGGTTGGAGTCGTCATGAATAAGCCATTGGCTGCCGATGACGTTGAGGTCGGCGCCAAATTTCCACGGCTCGGTGATATTGTATTCAAACCCGGCCTTGAAACGATGAGCCGGGATGGCGGGGATGTGATCCCCCGGCGTCACCAGGATGTTGCCCGTCGTCGGATCCGCGAACGGATTGTTGGGCGAGGAGATGAGAACCGTGGTCTGGTAGGTCGCGTCGATGAAAGTGTAATTTGCGTAGAGGTTCAGGCGATCGCGCTTATAGTTGACCTTGGCCTCGATTCCCTCGCGCAGATCTTTCGGGATGTTTTGAAAATAGCCGAACATCGGTATCGTGCTGGCGATATTGATAATGTCGTTGGTCAGCGACGTGCGGAAGCCGCCCAAGCCCCAGGTCAATCGTCCGGTCTTGTCATTGTCGCCGATGGTCCCGCGGAAACCCGCTTCATAGGTGTGCGACACCACCTGCTTGAGCGGCGGATCGGCGACCAGGAAGCTGTCGATCATGCACGGCTGGGTCGGGCTCGAGCACCCGAGCTCGAGCGGCGTCGGCGTGCGGTTCGCCTCCGAATAACCGCCGTAGAGAGTGAGGGGCGCACCAAATTTGTAGGTCGCGCCGATCACCGGGTTGAGACGTTCGTAATGGTCGCTGCTGTTGAGCGCCGGATTGGTTCCGGTCTGATCCAGGATATTGATTTGCGCGATGTTGAATCGCGCACCGGCCGTGAGCGAAAGCTTCGAGGTGATGTCAAAAGTGTCGGTTGCAAATATGCCGGTGTAGGTATTGAGCGCCAGGATGTTGACCGGCGATATGTCGTCCAGCGGTTGGTCGATGTAGACGCCGGTGCCGTTCACGAAGAGGTTTTGGTCGATGGTGCCAAGCTCGCTGGTGGCATTGAACTGGGTGTGACCATGATCGACGCTGATGCCGACGACGAAGTGGTTGTCGTGTCCGAACACCTTTGCCGTGCTGGTCGCCTGGGCGGTGCCGCCGAAGGTGTTGCTTGCGGTCCAGTTGCGGTCGATCTCGCCCAGGTAAGCGCCGGGGCTGATATTGTCGAGAATGGTGGCGTGCTGGTTGATGGGATCGAGGTTGTCGCCGATGCACAGCGTTTCCGGCGCCGTGCCGCAGGGCGCCGCATCGGTGCCGTTGCCGTCGACATGGGCCTGCCAGAAGCCGCGGTAGTAGGTGTTGCCTTGCAGCGTCAGCGTATCGGTGGGCGAGACACTGAGGCTTGAGTTGAGGAACGCCAGCTGAAGATGGGTGGTCTGCGGCCACGTATAAACCGACGCCCAATTCTGGTTAAGCATCTGCACCGGCGTCGCCGCGACTGAGCCGAGATTGTTATCGGCTCCGGTAAAGTTGATGTGGAATTCGGTCGTATCGTTGCGCGCGCCGAGGTCGATGTACATGCGGCGCAGCGATGATGCCGACGAGAACTGCCGCCAGCCGTTGTCGTTGATCGCGTCGAACGCCGCGTAGATCGAAAGATTGCCGTCCTGTTTGCCGGCCTGAACGACGGCTGAGCGTCGCCCGTAGGACCCAAAGGTTACGTCCGCTTCGGCGCCTTGATAGTTGAAGCCATTCTTCATCTCGATGCTGATGGCGCCGCCGATGGCGTTGAGACCGAAGATCGGATTGTTGGGTACGAGATCGAGCCGGCGGATCGCTGTTTCCGGGATGAAGTCCCAATTGACGACGTCGCCGAAGGATTCATTGATGCGCACGCCGTTCTGGTAGACGGCGATGCCTTGCGGCGTACCTTGCACGGGCGACGCGACAAAACCTCGATAATTGAGGTCGCGCTGGAACGGGTTGCCGGTCTGGTCTCCAAGCGATACGCCCGGCAAATTGGTGACAAGCGAATCGAGAAGGCCCACCGATCGATCAGGGCTGAAGTCGGCTGAGGTCAGCACGCTGGTATTCGATGGGACTTTATCGCGATCAAGGCCCGTACCGGCGGTGGGCTGCGCTGGTTGCGCCGACGCGGATTGCGCGGGTGCAGCCTGGGCCGCGGTCGCCGGCGCGCGGGCAGCCGGCGCGGACGTCGCCCGCCGGACGGGAGCGTTGCTGGGCGGTCGTGCCGCGGGTCTCGGCGCATTGCTTTGCGAACGCGACAACGGCGTGGTCGCGATTACGTTGATGTCGGGGAGTGTGGTCTGGGCGCGCGCCGCCCCGGGGAGCAGTGTTCCGAGGGCCAGTGCCGCAAGCGACGGCCCGTATAGCATCACGCGGCGCTGCCGATCGGCGCCGCAAAAGTGCTTGTATTCCCACCCGCGCATTTCCGATCCTCAACGGCCTCCCCGAGCATATTGGGGCAGATGGGCCTGAGTTGTCCCGGGAACATTTGGCAAAAATGATCAGGAGCTTCTGCCCGAATTTGCGGAAGGCTTTTCCAATGCCCGCCCAATCATCCGGTCGATAACCGCTGTCCGTGATCTTGGGCCATCGCCATGCATTGCAGTTGAAGATAGTGAGTCACCATCGCGGCAAGGTGATAGGAGTCCCGATTTCGACTGCGGCAACTCACCAGAGTCACAGCGCCGTCAGGGTCGAAGCTGATGGCGCGAATGTCTTTTGGATGGCTCAGCTCACTGATCGCCCGCTCCCATAGTGAACCCCGAAAGTCCGCCTTCAGCTCTGCCAGCCGTTCCGCCGCATCTTGTTCGACTCCGCGTCCTCGAAAAACCAGACTCTCAAACCGCCTCTGCATCTGCGGAAACAGCAGAATGAGTTTATCAAGGTAGCCACGATCGATAACGTGCCTGAGTTCCCAATTCACGCTTTCGGTCGTGCCGACAAAAAGCACTATGACAGAGGCAGAGACCATCCACCCAGATACGGACGATTGCCATTCGGCATCGGACAGAAAGGCCCTGGCGGCACCGAGTGTCGGCGCAGGGTCTGTCCTCGATCCGACAGCGATAAACGGTCCAAAGTGGCTGAAGTAACTGCCAAGGCGGGACTCGAGCGAATAGTCCACGAACGTCCACCCAAGCTGGAAGCGCCCCGGCTTCCGATCGTCCTGAAATGACCGGAGAAAGAGAATCGGACGGCGGGCGTCGGCAGCGACCAAAGTGCTGAAATTGGGTTGCAGATGGATGCGAGCCCGAAGAAGGCACAGCCAGCCGAACAATGGGAGGAAATACGAATTGGCGCCCAGCCGAATGAACGACTCCGGCAATCCGTTCCAGCCGACGAGTAAGACTGCGCCGCCGAGAGCATAGAGTATGCCGAGCGCTTTGCTCTGCGGCTCGTATCGGATCGCGAAGCGGTTTGCGCGCTGCAAGGCTTCAGAATGTTGCAGGAACTGCTTAAGCGAAAGATCAAGCCCCTTGAAGCGCCGGCTTCGCGCGACCAATAAGGCCGTTCCAACCGATACTCCGGTAAGCGTCAGCAGGCCGCCGATCACAAGCAAATTGAGAACCTGAAGGGTATCGATTTTATCGGTAGGTTGCGTCAGCCCCACGACGCCCAACAGGAGCACGGAGAGCCCCGCGATCCCCATGAAGAACAGTGCCGCGATCGTCGTCTTCTGAAGGCGCAACGTAATTGCGCCCATGCCCTGCCAGCCAAGCCAGGCGTAGCCCCCGCAGATTGTAAGCAATACCGCGAACACCGGCACGCCCAACTCCCCGCCGAATACAATCGCTTCGATTATTTTCCAGACGTAGAACGCGCTGAATTGGCCGAGCACAATGACCATGACGTATTTCGCCAAGCGCAGGAATCTCAGCGGCCGGGCGACGCCCGTGACGTCGATACGGCGGATTTTGCTGCCGGCTTCGGGTGGTTGTGCTCGGATAGGTGGTGGCATGCGGCGATAGCTCTGAGATCACAAAAACGTACGTCGACAGCCGCTTATAATACTGCAACTGGCGATTTCATCGCCTTCTCTTCCGTTATCGAGTTGACGATGCAGCGCATGCAGTCCCTAAAAATTCCGCGGCTGAGCGCGCGCAATCGTACGCCGAGATCGCTGGCCTACGTCGCCGCGGGTGATACGATGCGCATCCATCCGTCGCGCCCTGGGAGGTCCCATGCGAACTCATCACGCTGTTCTCATCGTTGCTGCTCTCGTTGCCCTGATCATCTTGCCCGTTGCTGCACAACAGCCTTCGTCGCCGACGTTCGAAAAGAAGGAGTTCAACCACGCCGCCTGGACCAAGGGCATCTTCTCCGACGCCGTCACCGTGAAAGGTTTCGGGCGCGGCACGATGGTCTACCTGGCCGGCGTTGGCGCCGAGGACGAAAACGGCCCGCGCGGCAACATCCGCCACCACGACGATCTCGTCGCGCAGTGCGAATATGCCTTCGACAAGATCAAGCGCGAGCTGGCGGCGCATGGCGCCAACATGAACCACGTGGTCAAGATCACGTCTTACCTCACCGACATGAAGAACCGCATTCCCTACGGCCAGTGCCTCAGCAGGAATTTCGGGACGGCGCCGCTCCCGGTTCACACGCTGATCGGCGTGACCTCCCTCGCTTTCCCCGAGATGATGCTGGAGACCGACGTGACGGCGATCACGCCCGACTGATGCCGGGCGGGCTTCGTCTGCTCAGGGCGGCTCGTTGTGCGGCTTGGAAGCGCCGCGGCAGAGCGAAGAGATGCGGCGCATCGCCTGTGCCGATGATCGACAATGCAGCCGATCTTGAGACGTAGAAGCTCCCACGTCTCGCGTACCGCCCCAGTTCCGACTTCCGCATCGGAAGCATTCGCAGGAACGATGTCTGCCAGAAAAATCGAAGCCCCGATCTGCCGTGGCAGACCGGGGCTTCAAGGTCGGATGCGGGGGCGACGTGATGCATCCGACCTCAGGTGAGTGATAAACGTCGCCGCGCGGATTTGTGCAAATGAACAATTTGCAATGGCTGGCCTTTTTTGTTTCGCTGTGTTTCTGAGTGAGCCTCAGAAACATTAAGCAACAAAAATTCTGGTCATTCGAATCCTCTTGGCTCAAGGCATGTCAGATGACTGTGCTTGTGCCGCTACTGAGTGAGCTCGACAGCTGCTGATCGAACTGGCTCTGGTAGAATGCAACGACGCTCATGAGGTTGAGCGCTCCGCTATTGGAGGTGGAAGCACTGCTGGAGCTGTTGGACGAACTGGACTGGCTGGCCTGCAGGAGGGCCAGCACCGCATCTTGTGCGGTCGAGCCGGACGAAGAACTGGAGGCGAGCCCTGTGCCGCTGCCGGCGGTCGTGGACAGGAGCGGATCTTCGCTACCGCTGAGTCCGCCAGCGGTCCCGAAGCTGAATCCCGTGCCAGTGGCAAAGAGCGAAAACAGTCCGTCCGCCCCGGATTGACCGGTCCCATCGGCGCTATTGCGGGCACCGAGTTGGCTCATCAATGCCATGATGGCAGATTGCGCGGTGTTGCTGCTCGTCGTGGAAGCGTCCGATGCTGTGCCTGAACTCGAAGCGTTGGCCGTAGTACTGTTGGGCGCAACGGTGGCGCTCGGAGAGGACTGATCGATAAGCGCCGCGATGGCGTCTTGTGCGGTAGTACCGGTGGGCGATGGCGGTTCCAGAGCATTAGCGAATTGCTGCTCGCTAACGCTACCAGTGTTATTCGGATCGAGTTGAGCGTAAAATGCATCAGCCGCGGCGGCGGTACCCCCAGCCGCAGTGACTGCGCTCTCAAGCTCGCTTTTTGAAATCGAGCCGTCCCCATCGGTATCGATCTTGTCGAACATATTCTGTGCGAAGCTACCGGCAGCATTGGAACTCCCTGGGCCCGGCCAGCCATCGGCCTGAAAGCCGATCATCTGTGCTGCCATTTGGCCGCCAAACGGCGGCGCGGGCAGGTTCTGGCCGAATTGCTGCTCGGTAACGCTTCCGGTATTATTGGGATCGAGCTGAGCATAAAGCGCGTCTGCCGCGGCGGTCGTCCCACCGGCCTTGGTCACAGCCGTTTCCAACTCGGCCTTGGTGATCGATCCGCTGCCGGTTGTATCGATTTCGTTGAACAGATTCTGTCGCATCGAATAGGGGCTTGTGAGGCCGGATCCGATTCCACTGATGCCCGACATGAGCACGTCTCCTCATTGGTGGAGCAACCGGACTCAGGTATTGTTGGCGGTCGCTGTACTATCGAAGCTCCGCAATTTGCGTGCCAGGCTCCGGCGACAAAATTCCGCAATGGAATAGAGAAATTGTTTCGTGATGTTTCTGTCTGATTTATGCAAGCGGGCGATTTTTGCCGCCTATTGGGTTTTAAAATCGGGGTAATCGGCAGGAAATTCCACGTCTGTGCGTATCGGTATAAGAAATCGCACTTTATCTGCCTCTTGCTTAGAGGCGAGACCTCATCGGGATGATCGGTCGAGTTCTTTATAACTATGGATCGAAGTCAATTCGTCGCCATAGTGATCCGAGTTCAGATTGAGTCTCTGAGCGTTACCCATTGGTTAGGGGAGCTCCACCCGTGCGATCAGACCCGAGGGGCTGCGGTCGGACAAGGTCAAGGTACCGCCATGCGCTTCGATAATATTGCGTGCGATCGAAAGTCCAAGACCAAACCCGGTATCGCTTTTCACGCCGCGCGCGGGATCTCCGCGGACAAAGGGCTCGAGCATATCTTTTTTGTCGCCCACGGTGATACCGGGGCCATCGTCCTCGACTGCGATCGTGACACCGTGCGCTTCAGCATTTAAGCGCACGTCGACCGTGTCGCCATAGCGCACGGCATTGTCGACAAGATTTGTGATTGCCCGATGCAGTTCGTCTGCCCGTGCTCGGACAACAAGATGATCCGGACCGTAGAACCGAACGTTCCGCCCCATGTCGGCAAATTGATCACAGATAGTCTGCAGGGATGTTGAAATATCAACCATACCCGTCTGTTCGCGCGACTGACCATCCCGCAGAAACGTGAGAACGCTCTCGACCATCGTGTTCATGTGCGATAATTCGTCGAGGATCTGATTCCGAGTATTGCGATCGTCGATGAACTCGCAGCGCAGACGCATGCGGGTGATCGGGGTGCGCAGATCGTGGCTTATTGCGGTCAGCGTACGGGTACGTCCATCGATAAGCGTTCTTATCCGATCGCGCATTTGATTAAGGGCGCGGGCCGCGGCGCGGATTTCGAAGGGGCCGCGTTCCGGCAACGGCGCGACATCGGTCTCGGGGCTGAATTTCTCGGCGGCTTTTGCAAAATGGCGTAATGGACCGGTAAGTCCGCGGGCGGCCCATAAGCCAAGCAGGGTCACGCTCGTTGCGAGCATCAGGATCGTGAGGCCAAGGGGGCCACCGATGAGCGGCGGCGGCACCATGTCCGGTTCACGCGCGGCGACAACACCACCCCCAGGGAGTCGAATCGTAATGCGTGGTCGCAAGTTGGGCGATTGCGACTCAACCCGGGCAATCCGGTAATCCGGCCCGAGATGACGCCGCAAGCCGACGAGAAGCCGATCACTTCCAGGGCCCTCATTTGAAGCAGGTTGACCTTGGTCGGTCGGCTCGGCGAAAGTGAGCTCAAGGTGCGGAAAGGCGGTCGCTATGGTGGTAGCGAGGGCGGGCCGCGCGGTCGCAGGGCTTGCGCCGATCAAATGGACGAGAGCTACCAGCTGATCCGGCGGTGCACGACGCTCAGGCCGCGTCAAAACAAACGTGACTGTTAGCAGGGCATGAATGGCGAGCAGTGAGGCGGCGATGATCAAGGCGATCTGTCCGCTGATGCGATTGGGCAGGAAATCGCGCGGATCGATTTTCATGTCGCCTCGACCGTCGGCGTGAACAGGTAGCCTCCGGAACGCACGGTCTTGATGTATTCGGGGTCGTGGGGGTCGCGCTCGATCTTCCGGCGCAGCCGGCTTATCAGGACGTCGATGCTGCGCTCGTGCGCACCCGCCGACCGCCCTTGCGTCAAGTCCAAAAGCTGCTCGCGTGAGAGAACCCGATTCGCACGCTCACACAGGACATGGAGAAGATCGAATTCGGCACCGGTCAGTATGATGCGCGTCCCGTTCGGGTCCATAAGTTCGCGTTTCACGGTATCGATGCGCCAACCATAGAAGGTGAGCGCGCTCGCGCGCTCCACCCTTGATGGCGCCGTGCCCATGCGACGCAAGACCGCCCGAATGCGCGCCAGGAGTTCGCGTGGGTTGAACGGTTTCACCATGTAATCGTCGGCCCCCATTTCGAGGCCGAGGATGCGATCCATATCTTCACCCTTGGCCGTCAGTATGATGATGGGAAGCTGCGAACGGGCGCGTAAGCGCCGGCAAAGACTCAACCCGTCTTCTCCAGGCAACATCAGATCAAGCACGACGAGGTCGAAGCGGTTATTCTCGAGTTGGCGATCCGTGTCGCGGGCGTCCCGACTGGCGGATACGCGGCAATCATTGTCGCGCAGGTAACGCATGATGAGCCGGCTGATTTCGGGATCATCTTCAACGACCAGAATGTGCGGCGGAGCGCTCATGCATTCGTGGTATCAGATCGAGCGGGGCGTTGAACGGCTAAATTTTGTTTCTGAATGTTTCTGGAACCCCCTCCGAAACATCGCGAAACAAAATAGGGTGGCCATGGCAAGGCTGCGTTAAGAGCTGCACGGCACTACTCGCTGAGCAAGCGCGTGGTTTCTTTCGCCACGCGATTCGGGAGCCGACCATGTCTTCGATCACACCAACCAACTTCTCGTCTTCATTCTCGCCACTCCAAACGCTCCAGAACGAGCTTAATTCGGAAGTGTCGAACGGAACGGTATCATCGTCTGATCAAAGCGCGCTCAGCGGTGCGCTCAATGATATCAACTCATCGCTCACAAGCAGCGCTGCATCTCCGGGCTCGAGTTCCGGTCCGCCATCTCCCCAGGCCATGAAGTCGAAGATCGACAGCCTGATTTCCCAGGAGGTGCAGAGCGGAAAGCTCACAAGCAATCAGAGCACCGAATTGCAGAATGTATTCGCCAATGCCTTCTCGAAGGGCCCGCCTCCGGGCGGCGGTCCTGGTGGTGCAGCGGCCGGCGACATCTCCTCCACCTCGGCTTCGCGTGACACCGCGAACTCGACCTCTGGTTCTTCCACCAACTCATCAAATTCGGAGTCGAACTCTGTCCGAATTCCTCAAGGCGCTCCAATCCTCTTACGGCCAGGGAACGTCCTACAACTCAAGCGGCCAAAGTCAGACCGCGAACGTCGCGGCCGCACTGGTGGTGAATTACCAAAGCTAGATGACGGTCGCTCTTGAGTCGCAGCGTCCCGATGAATTGGGTACCCGCAGTAAGACACGGGTCCGTTGCGATGGCCTCGACATCACGTTTTGCGTAATACGCAACCTCACGCGAGTCGGGCCTCGATGCCGTGCTGACGCCAATCAAGGTGCGCTGATCTTCGCGGCTTCGGCGACCGCCTTCCAGCGCGGGATTTCCTTCGCAACATAGTCGCGGAACTCCTGCGGAGAAATGTCCCACGGCTCGACGCCTTCGGGTTCGAGGCGCGCGAGCACGTCGGGCATGCGCATCACCTTGCGAATCTCCTCCTCCAGGCGCTTGAGGATCGGCGCCGGCGTATGGGCCGGCGTGACGATGCCGTACCATTGCGACGCCTCGAAACCCGGCAAGGTCTCGGCGATCGCCGGGATGTCGGGTGCGACGGCAATGCGCTCGAGGGTTGAAACCCCAATCCCACGCAGCGTGCCGGCCTGCACGTGCTGCAGCACCGCGGTCGCGCCGGTGATGGTGAGCTGCACCTGCCCGGCGAGGAGGTCGGTGACGGCGGGCGCGGTGCCGCGATAGGGCACCGGCACCATCTTGGTCTTGGCGGCGAGGTTGAATGCCGCCATGGCGATGTCGGCGGCGCTGCCGCTTCCGGCAGTCGAGTAGTTGAGCTTGCCGGGGTGCGCGCGGGCATAGTCGATGAGTTCCGGCACGGTGTGCACCGGCAGCGACGGATGCACCACCAGAAGATTCGGCACGAGACCGAGCGCGGCCACGTAATCGAAGCTTGTCAGCGTGTCGTAGGGCAGGTGCGGATAGAGGCTCGGATTGACGCCCAGCGTGCCGATATGGCCGGTCATCAGAGTGTAGCCGTCAGGCGCCGCCCGTGCGACAGCCGTCGAGGCGATGGTTCCGCCGGCGCCGCCCCGATTGTCGATAATGACCGCGACACCAAGTGCGCCAGCGAGCTTGTCGCCAATCGCGCGCGCAAAAATGTCGTTCGTGCCGCCCGGCGGAAACGGCACCACCAGGGTGATGTTGCGGGACGGCCAGCTTTGCGCAGCGGCGCCCAGCGGCGCGAGAGCCGCCGCAGCTGCGGCCGTGCGGAGAAGAAGTTCGCGCCTGGTCATCATGTTCAGCCGAAGTCCAGCCAATGTTCCCGTGCGGCCGTTGATCGCTGCCCGCGCATCGCCAAAGTCGGCCATCGTACCATGCCGGAGGCTTGCCGCCCGGCATGGCGGTCGCGTCGGGTTGCTCGGCCTTGCGTCATCCACACCTTGTCATCAGGTTCTTTTATTTTCCGGTTTGCGCTTCCAGAATGCCAACTGATTCTGCGATGACACGAGAAAGCCACGGGCCGCTCGATACCTCCCGATTCCTTTCGATTGTGGCCGTCGCGCGCGGCAGTGGCAGACGGATGTAACGTTTGGCGCCGTCGCTCGGGCCTTGGCAGATGGAGGCTACGAACTATCCATGACCCCATCGATGACGATACACGTTATCCGTTTCTTGGCAGCGATACGTTCGCGCATCAGCCGGCTTCTTAGTCCAAGCTGATGTCCTGGAGCATCGCTGCACCTATCGCCGGGGTTGTTATCGGAGTTCTGATAATGGCGTTTGGATTTCGCAAAAAAGATCCGACTATCGTCTCGTTCGAAGAAATCGACGGAGTCCTGAAGGACGATTGGAGGCGGACGGGTCATATCGATTTCCATGCACGCTCGCTCGACAGTGCCTCGCCCCAGCAACTGATTTTGCGCGTTGAGGAACGCAAGATCATCGAAAACGCGATGGGGCAAGACGTCGTGCAGTTGCGGTGGCGCCTCGCGACGTTGGAGGAAGCGAAAGAAGTGGTCGCGCGCTGGAACGCCGGCGGACGGGATGAGGGGCCCTCAGGCGGCGGAGCGGCCAAATGATGATTCCCCCGCCATCGGAAGTCGGCGTCGAGGAGATCGTCATCAATCTCGTGCTGTGGCTCAAGCTCGCCGTCGAGGCGATTGGCGCCGCCGTCATCGGCGTTGGCATGCTTCTCGCCGGATGGCGCTTCGCTCGCGGCTTTCCTTTGGGGATAGCTAGCTTCGCGGACGTACGCTTGACGCTCGCGCGGTTTTTGGCGATCGCACTTGAGTTTCAGCTTGGCGCGGACATCCTTTCCACAGCAATTTCGCCGACCTGGGACGCCATCGGCAGGCTGGCCGCGATCGCCATCATCCGCACGGCACTCAACTACTTCCTCAGTCGCGACATGCAGGAGTATGCGGCCAATCGAGCGTAGTTCTTGGCGGCATTACGCCGGCGCCGCTGCAGGGCGACAGTCCGGCCAAATCGAATTTAGCGAATTTCACTTCCGCGCATCGTCGATACGCCTTTTAAAGGCGTGTTTCTCAGTGTAGCATTTATCAGTCGGCGGCTTCCGGCAAAGTGCGACGCAAATGTCAGCGCTCCAACCGGACGAGTAAAGCAGCCGGCAAACTTGCGGTGAGTCGTTTTAGATCGGCCGCGCATTCATTTTTCATAGGCGCTGCCGCTCGGCGAACGACCCCGCCAAAATAATTTTTGTGGGGAGAGATGCGCCATGGTTTACCGAGATGCGATCCGCGATATCGCGATGGCAGGTAGTTTTGTCCTGGCCATCAGCGGCGTCGCCGCTGCTGGAGAAGCAAAATATCCCGACTGGAGGGGCGCATGGGCGCGGTGGTCTCCGCCGCATGCCGCGCGCGAGGCCGGCAACGGCGGCGCCGGCGTCACGGCCGGCGGTCAGCCTTCATTCGATCAGAGCAAGCCCTGGGGGCTCGGACAGCAGGCGCCGTTGACGGCGGAATACCAAAAGGTTCTGGAGGACAGCCTTGCGGATCAGGCAAAGGGCGGCCAGGGAAACTTCTTTGAACACGCGGTGCGCTGTATGCCGGGAGGCATGCCGCTCAATATGATTGCGTTTTTCCCGATGGAATTTGCGGTCACGCCGGACACGACCTACGTTTTGATCGGCGGTGCCGAACATTTCCGTCGGATTTTTACCGACGGGCGGGACTGGCCCGCTGAAATCGACGCGACTTTTGCCGGATACTCGATCGGCAGATGGATCGACGAGGACGGGGACGGCGTCTACGACGTTCTCGAAGTCGAAACGCGGGGCCCATTCAAAGGTCGCCGTGTTTATGACGCGACCGGGCTGCCGCTCGCTTTCGATAACCAGTCCACCTTCAAGGAAAGGATCTTTCGCGACAAGGTCGACCAGAGGATTCTGCACGACGAAATTACGGTGTTCGACCATGCTTTGACGCGCCCATGGACCGTGGACAAGAAATACGTGCGCGATCCCAATCCTCATCCCCGATGGACCGAATCTTACTGCACGGAAAATCCGTCGATGGTTGCGATCGGTGACGTTAGCTATTGGCTGAGCGGGGACGGCTTCTTGATGCCGCTCCGGAAAGATCAGCCGCCGCCGGATTTGCGGTATTTCAAACAAGGGGCGAAGTAAGGTCGCGGCAGTCGGCTGCCGGACCGAAGTCCTCAGGTCCTGTCACGTCAGACTTGCGGCGGGAGAAAGCCTGTCTCGCGATCGTCATAACGCGACATCCGTGTCATGTAGCCCGGATGAGCGCAGCGACATCCGGGACCGCGCTCGCCGCGCGACGCACGGGTGAGGTCGACCCCGGATATCGCTGCGCTCATCCGGGCTACGCATTGTCATAATGCCAACCTGCGCGCGCTGCACCGGAGTCTCCGGTCCTGTCACGCCAGACTTGCGGCGGCAAAAATCCCGTCTCGCGATCGGCGTAACGCGACATCCGCGCAGCGCCCGTTTCGTTGAACCATCATCCTATGGAATGCGAGCCGCCTGCCGGCTATCCTCTCGCGCCAACCGCAGGTGAGAGGAGCCGCAGATGAAGGTCGCCCTGATCGTCATTGGGATAACCGTGCTCGTTCTTGCCGCGATGATGGGCGGCGGATACTGGTGGTGGCAGACCCAAGGGCCGACAATGATGGCTGACGTCAAGGCCGCCGGGACCGATGCGGCGAGATTTGCGGCGGGCAAGGACTCGTCAGCCTGTGTCGAGGAGTCCGCCTCGCGCGCAAAGGCGGCCGGGTATTTCTCGTTCGGGCTGCCGGTTCGCCTCTTTCTGGCTGATTGCCTTCGTCGGGCAAAATATGCCGACGGCTTCTGCGACGACGTGCCGTCGGCAATCAACGTGCTCAGATCAATGCCCTGGCAACGGGCCATGAACGAGAAACTGGGGCTGAAGGGACCGCTTCAGACCTCGATCGTTCCGCCGGGAATCCAGGAGTTCTGCCAGAGCCGCTCAAAGTAGACCGCGCCACGATGGCGCGGCCGGCACACACTGCGCTGATCTACTGGTGCTGGAAGCTCCACCGCTGGTTCGGGGCCTCATCGGCGCATGTCCAGACTTGCACGAAAGCGCCCCGCTCCGTCGATCCGAAGCGCACATCGAGGCACAGGCCATTGATGCCCACGAGCTTGTCAAAGCTGCCTTTCGGCTCGAGCTTCCAGACTTGGCTTGGGCCGCCATGGCAGGTTGCCAGCTGGAGAATATCGCCCGGTTGCCCGGGGAACGCGTCGACGCACAAGCCGCCGATCGTCAGGCGCATGTTCTTCGCATCGTAGGTGAACATCTGGGCGGGTGCGGTGCTGCAGTCCTCCATTTGCATGCGCTGATTCGGCGCGATGCGTCGGTCGGCAACCTCGATGCAATGGCCGCCGCCTTCCGGAGAGACTTGCATCCGCGTCGTCGACTCGGCAGCAAACAGCGGCCCACCCGCAAACAGCGCATGATAGATCAAGGCGGCGGCTGCGATCCGCAAAGCTGCGACAGACATGCTGTTCCTCCCACGCGGTCAGCTTCATTGCCGGCAGCCTAAGTGCGTACGGCATGTCCGGTCAATTTTGAAAATTCGGTGCGCGCGAACGATGGGAACTCAAGGGCTAACTCACCTCCGCCGCGAGCGCCTGTGGGCGGCAGGTTTCCGTCCTGCTTTGAGCGGCTGCGAAAGTTGATTCTCGCCGAAACGCTTTGGATACGTCCTTAACGAACGAAGCGTCACGACCAAGTCATGCGCCAACAAACAAAGACACATCAGCACACGGCGCGCATGCACAACAAATAACGCCGAGACACGAGCAGTAGCGATCAAAGTATGCGGAACGGAACTTCCCGCAATTATCATCTCTTTTCGTTTCCGGAGCCTGAAAGTTCTCGGCAACGCAAGATTTCTCCGCGATGTCTCCGCACAACTCAAGTTCCGCGGAACCGATTTCCGCATGCGGTTGTTCTCTCCGCAGCCGAAGCCTTCTTGGAACCTCCTTCGTGGAACACGGAGCATTCGGCAACCCAGAAAAAGCCAAGGAGCTTGAAATGAAGAGCAAGTTATTGCTGAGCACAGCGGTTCTGCTGGCGAGCGTCGGCATTTCATCCGCACAGAATGCGCCGGCTGGCGGCGCTGAACACGGTCGGGGCGTCGAGAGCCACGGTGCTCAGAGTCATGGTGCTCAAAGCACTCCCATGAGGAGCGAGCAGCGCGGTGGTGAAATGAAAGGGCAGCAGGGCGCCCAGGAAAATCATGGCCTGCCGGCCAGCCGCGCGCAAGGCGAACATAGCCCGCAGACCACCGGCCAGGCACCGCAGCGGGAACAAGGACAGCGCCAAGGACAGCACGAGGAGCACAACCAGCCTCAGCACACTGAGCGGAACCAGCCCGGCAGTTCCACACGCTCCGGTCAGCGCAGCGGCGAGGAGAGCGGGAAGGATAGAACCACTGGGCAGGCTCCGAGCCAGCCGAATTCGCCCGGCCATGCCAGTCAGACTCCGAACCCGAACGCAAATCCGAGTGCACTTGGCGAAAGCCATCAGCAGCAGGGCGAGCGCAGTCCCACAGCCCGCGAGCGTGGCCAAGGCCAGGCAGCGGCCGGCACCGTCCGTGGCGCAACGCTGAGCAACGAGCAGCGTGACCGGATTAATCGGACGGTGATTTCGGAACGCAACGTGCCGCGGGTTAACAACGTCAACTTCGCGCTCGATGTCGGAACCGTGGTCCCCGAGACCGTGCGTTTCGTGGAAGTTCCGGAGCCGCTCTTTGCGATCTATCCGCAGTGGCGTGGTGACTACTACTTCGTCGCCGAGAGCGACATCGTGATCCTCGACAGCGGTCACCGGATCGTCGCCACCGTGCCCATGGGCACGACGAGCGCGCAGTTCGGGAATGGCAGCGGCTCGGCCATGAATCTAAGCTCGACTGAAATTCGCGAAGTTCAGACCGAGCTCTCGCGCGCCGGCTTCTCGGTCGAGGTCGACGGCGTCATGGGTCCGCGCACGCGAGACGCGTTGATGGCGTTCCAGCGGCAAAAGGGCTTCCAGGCGACCGGCGAGATCGACAGCGAGACCATGAGCGCCCTGGGCGGCAGGGGCGCTGGCTCGCAAGGCAACGCCCTGGGCGGCAATCAGCCGTCGACGACAACGGGCCAGGGCGCGCCTGGCCAGCAGCCGACAGGACGCGAACCGTCGGCAAATCAACCGTCCGGCAACCGTCCGATGGCGACACCGCAGCACAACTCCGGCAACGCATCGCCTTCGACCACGGGTCACGGCAGCGCACAGCCAAACCGGAATCTCAACGGCTCATCGCCTGCGGGGATGAACGGTCGATCGAAGGAGAACCAGCGATAATCGGCAACTGATCATCAAAGCACGGGTTGCGTGCGTGTTGCGTTGCACCGCGGGGATCACGGTCCCCGCGGTGTCGTTTTGTCGAACGATGACGAAGCCTGCAGGCGAGATTTTCACGCTCGTCGGTGTGAGCGCGGCCTCGACGAAGCCCACTGCGCCCGACCGAGCCCACAAAAAGCCGCGGAGCCGCCGAAGTGGCCCCGCAATGCGCGCGAAAGATCACGCATCGCGCCGGATAACCCTTGCAGTGAGGGCGATCGGCACGCGATCGAACCCTGAGGATCTCATGCGCCCCCTGTTTATTGCGATGTGCGCGCCGGCAGCGCTGGTTGCCGCCGCATCGGTGTTTGCTGACGCTGCAATCGCTGCGGACGTTGCCCCGCCGCCCGCCTACGCACAGCCGCCCGCCGATTACGGACCGCCGCCGGCCTATGGGCCGCCGGTCTACGCGGCGCCGCCCGTCGTTTACGCGCCGCCGCCGGTCTTCGCACCGCCGGTTCGCGTGTTTGTGCCGCCGCCCTACGTGGCTCCGGTTCCGCTGCCCGCGCGCGTCGGGTGCGCCCGCCAATGGCGATGTGGCCCATGGGGCGGCTGCGGCTGGCGCGCGATCTGCGCACCGGGTCCGGTCGCGGTGCCCTACCGCGGCTATGGCCCGCCGGTCGCGGCGCCATACGGCGGCTACGGCGCGCCGGCCGACTACTACACACCCTATTGATGTGAATGCGTTCGATCTGACCGCGAAGCCATCGCATTGCGCCCCCGGCCAAACGCCATCCGGCCGGGGCTGCTTTTAAAGCTCGCCGATCGCCAAGACGGCAACCGCAAGGCCGGCGAGAAATTGCTCCGCCGCCTTTCGTAACAAATCGTCACCTGCCTCTTGCGCGCCGGCGAGGATGGTCGGTCCTTCCGGATCGTCCCACTCGTGCCGCGTCACGTGACACAGCAGCACGCTGAGGCCCGGAATGGACCGCGGCGGAGTCGCGAGCACGCGACAGAGAAGCGCGTCGGCGCGGCGCATCGCTTCCACCACCTCCCGCTCATCGTGATCGGTCCGCAGCGCGGCATCGACGGCGGCCAGTGCGGCCTGATGCGCGGCGACCGCTGAGATGACCGGGTCTTCGGCCAATCGAATGCGCTCATCCGCAGCCGAGATGGTCGGCACCGTTTCGCTTGCGGGTTGTTCGAAAGTCTCTTCGGCAGCCCAACGGGTGGCCCAGGCCCGCGAGACCAGTGCCGCGACCGGCGTTACAACATTCATCATTCCCCCCAACACCCTGACGCGGCGTGGGTACGCAGCGACCGAGGGATGGTCTAGGTCGATCGCGGAGGCCGAAAGTCGCTTCGCGGGCGGTGGTATGACGTAATGGTGACTTTTTGTGACAAGGTAAACGCCCTTGGCGGCTCAGAATATTGCCGGGAGGCAAAAAAGGGCCTGCCGGCGTGATACTGGTGAGCTTGACGCAAGGCCGGCAAATTCGTCAGCATCATCGATCTTCAACCGTGGCGGTCCTCGGAAGGACCGCGTATCGAGATGCGGCCTCGTATCGGCCATTGGCGAGGAATCCATGTGAGGAATCCATGTTCAGCGGCAAATTTTGGATTTTGAACGGAATTGTTCCGCACGGCCGCATCATCGCGGGCCGACATGCCGCGGATAGCGCAGCCGTGAGTGGCGTCACCGAGCCGAAGACCGGGCGCCGCGGCTTCTCGCCATTTTCCGGGCGCGTCTGGCACGGGCACGCGCTCGTTGTCATGTTGGCCTCGTCGATCATCTTCACAGTGTCGCCCGGACATGCGGCGAACGACACTCCAATTGATCAGACCCAAGGAGCTCATGCCATGATCCCCGACGGACTCATCACCTCCGGCAGCGCGTTCGATCCGCGCGAGACGATGGATCGGGTCGCGGCAGCCGTCACCAAACGCGGCATCACGATACTCGCGCGCATCGACCATGCGGCTGCGGCGGAGAAAGTCGGGCTGAAGCTGCGACCGACCGAGGTCTTGATCTTCGGCAATCCGGTCGCCGGTACGCCGCTGATGCAGGCGGCGCAGACGATCGGCATCGACCTGCCCCTCAAGATGCTGGTCTGGCAGGACGAAGCGGGCAAGACTTGGCTCGCCTACAACGATCCGAGATGGCTCGCGAAACGTCACGGCATCGAATCCGTGGTGGCGCAGAATCTCGAAGGGATGGCGGCGGCGCTCGCGGCGATCGCCAAGGAAGCGACGAGCGCCGCGAAAGCGCCGACCTGATTTCGAAGTGTTCGATGCGACCGTGCGCGACGCTGCCGCCCTAAAACCACAGCCGCATGATGAAGATCGCCGTGAGCAGGGCGAACACCGGCAACAGCACGGCACATGACCACAGCATGTAGCCGAAGAAGCTCGGCATCTTGACGCCGCGTTCGGTGGCGATCGCGAAGATCATGAAGTTGGGAGCGTTGCCGATATAGGTCAGCGCGCCCATGAACACCGCGCCCATGGAGATCGCCGCGAGCGTCACCGCATATTCGCCCATGAGCTTCGTCGCGTCCCCGCCGGCAACCTCGAAGAACACGAGGTAGGTCGGCGCGTTGTCGAGGAACGCCGACAAAACCCCCGTCAGCCAGAAGTATGCGACATTGTGCGGCTCGCCGCCGTCGCTGACGAGCGCGAGCAGCCAAGCGAGCGGGCCGTCGTGTCCCGCCTTGAGCATCACCAGCATCGGAACGATGCAGACGAAGATCCCGGCGAACAGGATCGCGACTTCGCGGATCGGCTCCCAAGTGAAGCCGTTGTTCTCGCGGTGCTCGTCGGGCGTAAGCGCGAGCGAGGCGACCGCGATGATCACGAGCGCCGCATCACGCAGCAGGTTCTGCAGTTCAAGCTCGGTGCCGAAGACGGTGAAAGAGATGCCCGGCTTCCATATCGCCGACCCCAGGATCGATGCGATGATGAGGGCGATGAGCGGCAGGTTGATGAGGCCATGGACCCGCAAGGGATCGCGTTGCGGCGCCTCGCCGACCACCGTCACGCGGCGGTCCTGGCGATAATAATGAACGTCGATGACGACGAAGATGAAGAGCACGATCGCCGCCACCATGGCGGTCTCGCGCCAGATGTGCGTGGTCGTCCAGAAGAAATCGACGCCATGCAGGAAGCCGACGAACAGCGGCGGATCGCCGAGCGGCGACAGCGCGCCGCCAATATTCGCGACCAGGAAGATGAAGAAAACCACCACGTGAACGTTGTTGAGGCGCGCCGAGTTCGCCCGCAGCAGCGGCCGGATCAGGATCATGGCGGCGCCGGTGGTGCCGACCAAGCTCGCGATCAAGGTCCCAAACACCAGGATCCCGGTGTTGACAAGCGGCGTGCCGCGGAATGTTCCGACGATCAGGATGCCGCCTGCCACGACGTAGAGCGCGGTCAGCAGCACAATGAAGTCCAGGTACTCGCCCAGCATTGCGTGGCTGAGGGCCTCGAGCGCGACCGGAACGCCGTACAGCGCCCCCAGCGGCGTTACGGTGAGCGCGCTCCAGAAGAACGCGACCTTGCCGTAGTGGGCATGCCAGAATTTCGGCGCCACCAGCGGAAAGACGGCGATCGACAGCAGCAGGCCCGCGAACGGCAGGGTCCACGGCCACCGTAGCGTAAGATCTTCGAGCGCGGACGCAGCGTGCGCCGGCGCCGGCGACGCGGCGCAGACCACGGCGGCTACAGAACCGCAGAAAAGACGCAGCGGCTTCGACATGGATGCGGATTTCGATGTGAGGCGACGGGTTGAGGCGCCCTCACCATAACCGCAACCGTTGGCCGCGCGAAGCCCATTGCGGCTCGACTGTGACCATGAGTGTTTTGTTTCCAGCGATAACGATTGTCTTTCGCCGTCATGTTCCGCGAAAGCGGATCCAGTAACCACCGCGCGCGCGATGCGGCGAGCCCGTGCCTGACCCAAACTCACGGGGTTACTGGATCGTCCGGTCAAGCCGGACGATGACGGAATCGCGGTGACGCGATCAAGATGACGGATCAAACTGCGCGTTGGAAACAGATCGCTAGTGGGCGATCGGCGCGCCTAGCGGCCATTGGCCGATCTCGATCTTGGAGGCAGCGATCACCGCCTGCGTGCGGCTCTCGACGCCGAGCTTTTGCAGGATCGCGGAGACGTGCGCTTTGACGGTCGCCTCCGACACGCCAAGCTCGTAGGCGATCTGCTTGTTGAGCAGGCCCTCCGACAGCATCATCAAAACGCGCACCTGCTGCGGCGTGAGCGAGGCGAGCCGCGTCAGCATGGCGGCGGTGTCGTCGTCGGGTTTGGCCGACAGATCAACGTCCGGCGGCGTCCAGATGCCGCCGCGCAGCACGCTCTCGATGGCATTGCGGATCTCGGCGACGGCGAGCGTCTTCGGGATGAATCCCGACGCACCGAAATCCATGCAGCGGCGGATCACCGCCGGGTCGTCATTGCCGGAGACGATCACGACCGGGACGCTCGGGAATTGCGCGCGCATGTACATCAGGCCGGAAAAGCCGCGCACGCCCGGCATCGCAAGGTCGAGCAGCACGAGGTCGACGTCGTTGTTGCGATCGAGGAGCTTCGACATGTCGTCGAACGATCCCGCCTCGGCGATGGCGGAGGCATCGAACAGCCCGGCCACCGCCTCGCGCAGCGCGCCGCGAAATAAGGGGTGATCGTCCGCGATCACCAGGCGATACGTCGAGCCACTCACCGCTGGAGTCCTGGTCTCTGCGGGTCGGCCGCCTGGGCGCGCGCCCCTGGCGTGATTACTTTCTAACCGCCCTGTTGCCGATGCAAGTGGCACCGGATCAGCGCCGGGTGACCGCCCCGTTCGGTCGTCGAATCATCCGGCCGCGCCCGTGGAAATTACGCCTGACCCAGGTGTGTCCCCGAGAGCACAGTATGGATAGTGCGAACCCGGTGGGCATGCAACCGGCCCCGGTACAGCGAAAAGTGGCACGCCCTCTGCAAGGCAATCCCCACCAAGTGGCGCCGCGCCGACGTTGTGTTCGGCAGGCCGCGGCGAAGGAGATGCGTGAACTGACAAACGACCCCGGCAAGAAGCGACGGAAAGGCCAATCATGATCAACAACAAAAGCAAACGCCGCCAGGTCGCGGCGGTCACCGCAGAGCAGCAGCAGCTTCTTGGCGCTTTGCGGCGAACGGTCCTGGTGATGCTGCCGGTATGGCTTGTCTACTTCTTTGCCATCACCGTGTTTGATCGCAGGCTCGGGGCCATCACCGTGCCCTACGTGGACATGCCGCTCACCCCCTACTTGGTGGCGCTGGGCTGCCTGCTGACGTTCCCGATCCTGCTCGTCATGCTGACGCGCGCCGTCCTCGCCATTCATCGCCAATAGGCGGTCACCGCCGGGCGCTGCCAAGAAACTGCAGCACGATCTCCCGGCGATGCGGCCGGGTGCGATGCTCGGCGACGTAAATGCCTTGCCAGGTGCCGAGCGCGAGGCCACCGGCCCTCACCGGGATGTGCAGAGAAACGCCCGTCAACATCGCCTTGACGTGCGCCGGCATATCGTCGGGCCCCTCGGTGTCGTGGACCCAGGGCGCGTCTTCCGGGGCGAGATTGCGCAGTGCCGCGCCCAGATCGGTGCGCACATCCGGATCGGCATTCTCCTGGATCGTCAGCGATGCCGAGGTGTGGCGCATGAACAGCAGGAGGATGCCGTCGCCGGCGCCGGCTTGCGCCAGGAAATCCGCAGCCTCGCGCGTGATCTCGAAAAATCCCTCGCACGTGGTTTCGACCGTGAGCGTCGCGGCGGCAATTACCTCGGGCGCAGTGCGCGCGATGGCGGACAGGCGTGTCGTTGCAGTCGCGAGACGTTCCACGGTGGCCAAGGTTCAGCCTTTCTTCTCAGCCCTTCTTGCGCATGTCGCGTTGAATGTCGGCCATCATGTCGACGAGACGTCGCCAGATCTTTTCCATCACGCTCATGACGCGGTCGATCTCGGCATCCTCGGGTGACGCCGCCTTGGCGCCCGGGCCGACGCCGCTCGGCAGCGGCAGACCGCGCTCCAGGAGCGCGCCCTTCAACAGCGCATTCTCCTTCTGCAGCCGCGCGATCTCGCCATCGACAGCGGCGCGTTCATCCGGCACCAGGCTGCAGGCCCAGCCGGCGGCGTGCCTGCTGCACATCGCCACCTCGCCGCTCCGTTTGTCGAGGCGCAGATAGCCGTCGTTGAGACGGTGCATCACGAAGCGTGGATCAGCGAGTTCGGCCGGTGCTTGCTCGCGGCCCTGCTCCTGAGTTGCCGGGGAATTTGGTGTGGAACCCGGCGGGACCTGTTCTTGCGCCATCGCCGCCAACGGCGCACCGCAAGCAAGGATGGCGATGACGCAAAGACGGCGGTACATGGATGTTCCCCTTGTCGAGTTCCGTTGTCGCAAAACCTGTCCCGAAATTCGCAGTCATTCGAGCATGTTCCGGCGGCGGCTTTGCGGCGATAATCTTCGTGGCGGCGTTTGATACGGACGCAAATGATCCGCGGCTGCAGCGTCACAAGACCAACGGCGAAGCTCTGGAAACATGCAAATTTCCATTTACATACAAGTCGTTACCGCATTTGCACAGATTCTTGACTATGGGAAACCCAATCAGTATGGTCCGCGCGGCCTCGAGGGGGCGGCGACACCGATCATCATGGCGCGCGAGTGGCATGACGATGGCCAATGACGCGCCAAACAACAGTGGTCCGCCAAATCGGTCATCCGACGAGGCCGCTCTCTCAGCGAGGCTCCGGCGTCTCGGCGATCAACTCGACCGCGAACGGCCGGTTGAGGTTCCCGATCGCAGTCGGCCGGTCGCCGACGCATCGGGGTTTGCCCGCGGGTTTCGGCTTTCATCGGAACTCGTGGCCGGGGTGCTGGTCGGTGCGGTCATTGGCTGGGCCCTCGATCGGTTCCTTGGGATCACGCCCTGGGGGCTGATCGTGTTCGTGTTGCTGGGCTTTGCCGCCGGCGTGCTCAATGTGATGCGCGGCGCGGGCATTGTCCCGGAACGCAAAGTGGACGACTAGACGGCGCGCCTGCGCCGGCAAGGTGAACTAAGGACTGCTGCGGCCATGGCCGATCCGATCCATCAATTCCAAGTCGTCAACCTTGTTCCGCTTGGCAAGATCGGGGGCCTCGAGTTCGCCATCACCAATTCCGCGATCTACATGGGCGTTGCCGTCGGCATCACTGCGCTGCTGATGCTGGGCGCGACATCCGGCCGTCGGATCGTGCCGACGCGCATCCAATCAGTCGCGGAGATGTCCTACGAATTCGTCGCCGACACCATACGCAACATCATCGGCGAAGAGGGCATGCGGTTCTTCCCGCTGGTGTTCTCGCTCTTCATGTTCATTCTCGTCTCGAACATGGTCGGGCTCATCCCGTACAACTTCACCGTCACGAGCCACATCATCGTTACGGCCGCGCTGTCGCTGTTGGTGTTCTTCACCGTGCTGATTTACGGCTTCTGGCGGAACGGCCTGCACTTCTTCAATCTGTTCGTGCCCAAGGGCGTGCCGATCTACATCCTGCCGCTGATCGTGTTCATCGAGGTGCTGTCGTTCCTGTCGCGCCCGATCTCCCATAGCGTGCGGTTGTTCGCCAACATGCTGGCAGGGCACATCACGCTCAAGGTCTTCGCCGGGTTTGTCACCATGCTGGGCGGCTTCGGCATCGCCGGATGGCTCGGCGCGACGCTGCCGCTGGCGATGACCGTGGCGCTCACCGCGCTCGAGCTCCTGGTCGCGTTCCTCCAGGCTTACGTGTTCGCGATCCTCACCTGCATCTATCTCAACGACGCCATTCACCCGGGCCATTGACGGCCCTCTTAATCTCCCATCGAACAAGGAGCTTCATCATGGATCCAGTGGCCGCCAAATACATCGGCGCCGGCATTGCCTGCATCGGCATGGGCGGCGCCGGCGTCGGCGTCGGTACCATCTTCGGCAGCTACCTCGCCGCGGCGCTGCGCAATCCGTCGGCCGCCCAGGGCCAGTTCGGCAACCTGATCTTCGGCTTCGCCGTGACCGAGGCGCTCGGCATCTTCTCGCTGCTGATCGCGCTCTTGTTGCTGTTCGCGCTGTAAGCGCACGCTCAACGCTGGGAGTCTGGCCGGCCATGGCCGAAACCCACACCACCATGACGGAGGCGACACCTCCGTCCGAGCACGGCGGAGGATTTCCGCCGTTCGACAAGCACACGTTTCCCTCGCAGCTCCTGTGGCTCGCGATCTTCTTCGTTGCGCTCTACGTGATCGCCGCGAAGCTCGCCTTGCCGCGGGTCGGCTCGATCATCGCCGAGCGGCGCGGCCGCATCTCCGGCGACCTCGGTGAGGCGGCACGCATGAAAGATGCGGCCGACGCGGCGATCGCGAGCTACGAAAAAGACTTGGCGGAAGCCCGTTCCCGCGCCCAGGCGCTCGCCGCGGAAACCCGCGCCAAGCTCGTGGCCGCGGCCGACGCCGAGCGCAAGACGCTGGAGAACGCGCTCCACGCGCGTCTTGCCGACGCGGAGAAGGCGATTGCAGCGACGAAAACGAGGGCGATGTCGAACGTGCGCGGCATCGCGCACGAGGCCGCGACCGCCATCGTGACGCGGCTCACCGGCAAGGCGCCACTGGAGGCTGCGGTTGCCTCCGCGGTCGACGCCGCGATCAAGCACTGAGGTCCGCGATGGTCGAGTTCATCTACGAGCCGGAGACCTGGGTTGCGATCGCGTTCGTGATCTTCCTCGGCGTGCTGGTGAAATTCGGCGTGCCGAACCTCATCACCAAGTCGCTCGACGACCGCAGCAGCCGCATCCAGGCCGAGCTCGACGAGGCGGCGCGGTTGCGCAAGGAAGCCGAGGCGGTGCTGGCGCAGTACAAGCAAAAGCAGAAGGAAGCCGAGGCCGAGGCCGCGGCGATCATCGTCAGCGCGCGCGAGGAAGCCGAGCGGCTTGCCGCCGAGGCCAAGACCAAGGCCGAGGAATTCGTGACCCGGCGCACCAAGATGGCGGAAACGCGCATTGCCCAGGCCGAGGCCCACGCCCTCGCCGAGGTCCGCGCCGCCGCCGCCGACGCCGCCGTCACCGCCGCCGAAAAGGTGCTCGCCGACACGACGCGCGGCGCCGCCGCCGACGCCCTCATCGCCAAGGGGATCGGCGACCTCAAGGCGAAGCTGAACTGATCCGCCCTCCTGGCGGTGATGCCGAATTGCTTTCGCGGGACATGACGTACCGGGAGCGATTGAGGCCGCCCGCATCAAAACATCGGCGGCGTCATCGTCCGGCTTGACCGGACGATCCAGTAACCCCATGCCTCCCAGTATGCGCGCCGAGCGGACCTGATCGAAAAGACCAACCCAAATTGGATCGATCTTATTTCCCGGCATCGCAAGTCCGTAAATCTCACGACGTGCTAAGCGATAGCGCGGTGGTTACTGGATCGTCCGGTCAAGCCGGACGATGACGGCCGCGGGGCGCGTCCGCAGGCTGGTTCGAACGAACGGCAATTGCGCAAGCTCGTTCAGACGAGCTCCATTCTCAAGTGCCGCCCGACAGCCTGTGCCGCGCGCGCGAGCGTGCCGAGCGTCACCGATTCGTTGTCGGGATCGAGAACTCGGTCGAGCTGAGCGCGACTTGTCTTCATACGCTTTGCCAGTTCCGATTTGGACAGCCCCTGGTCCGCCATCAGCGCGTCGAGCTGGCGCGCGATAACCCGCTTGATGGCGCGCGCCGTCACTTCCTCGTAAATGCCCCCCTCTTTGAGGAAGTCATCCAAAGACGATCCGATCCGGCCTTTCTTTCTCATGTGATTTCCCTCTTTCGCTTTGTCGCCAATTCCAGATCGGACTTCGGTGTCTTCTGCGTCTTCTTGATGAACGCATGCAGCAGTACCATTCGGCCGTCGTGGATGCAGAAAAGCATCCGCGCGATGCGACCTTGCACAAGGTTGCTGCGTATCTCCCAAAGCTCGTCGCCAAGCGAACGACACAACGGCATGCCGATAGGCCAGGAGAACTCCACATCCTTGATATCTTCGCCGATGACTTTTCGGTCCTCGGCGGCAAGGCTCTTGAGCCATTCGCGAACGGGTTCCCGCCCAGAGGCCAGTTGATAGAAGGCGGCAGGTAGTCGTTTCACGATAAGCTTATGTACCAAAAATGGTACAATCGCGCAAGGAGGTCTTCAACGGGAAACGCGCTGCCGTGGACCATTTCGAGCGTGTTGTCGCCGCCTGACGGAAATCCAACTTCACTTAATGCGCGGCGGCGACTTCTTCTTCGGCGTGGGCCGCGCCGGGGTCAGTCCGTCGGGGTCGAAGCCGATGTAGATGATGTAGGCCTCGAGCTCGGCGGTCGACGGGATCGGGACCGTCATCTCCTCCTCGACGTGGAGGAAGGGCACATAGGTCTGCCCCGGCGGCATCGTGACCGGAACGACGAACAGCTTGGTCCAGATCACCTTCGGCTGCAAACCTTCGCGCACCAGCGCGTAGCGCACCGGAATCTCGACCTGCGCCGGCGCGCCTGCGGGTCCGACCACGATGCGCCCCTGGACCCCGACCTTGATGCTCACGTCGGTGCCGCGGACGATGCATTCGCGCGCGTTCTGGGTGAAGCTTGCCTGATAGCGCAGGTTGAGCGCGGAGGCGTCGGAGCCCGGTTCGTTGACGGTAAACAGCGCCGCGCCCTGACGATAATCGACGGTCGGGCAATCGAACTCCGACGACGTCGCGCCGGTGGTCGTCGGCTTTGGCGGCGGCAGGCTCGAGGAGCTGCCGGAGAAGAGCGACTTCACCCGGCTGGTGAACGAGGTGTCGGACGGCGCCGGTGCGGTGCTCGCGTCCGGCCCGGGCGTCGCCGCGGGCGGCGTGGAGCTGCCGAAGCTTCCGAGCGACGAGCAGCCGGACAGCACCATGACGGCCGCGAGCCAAAACCCGGCGTGGCGCAACGCGATCCATCGATCGCGGCGCCATGACGCCGTGCGCGAGGTTTCGGCGGTGTTCATGTCAAATGCCCAATCCCCACGGGCATTATAGCAAAATAACCGTGGCAGACCAAAGGCGTCCTAAAGGCGTCCCAAAAGCGTCCATAGCGTCATTTGCGCCGGTGGGGCGGATCGTCCTTGATCCGCGCGTAGAGCAGGTGGTCCTGCCAGATGCCGTTGATGCAGAGGTATTGGCGTGCGTAGCCCTCCCGCTCGAAGCCGGATTTTTCGAGGAGGCGGATCGACGCCACGTTGGTCGGGATGCATGCGGCCTCCAGCCGATGGAGGCGGAGCGTCACAAAGCTGAACGGCACCAGGCCGCGCATTGCCGATGACATCAGCCCCTGGCGCGCATAGGGCTCGCCCATCCAGTAGCCGAAGCTGCCCGCCTGGGCGACGCCACGGCGAATATTGGTGATTCGCACCCCGCCGACCAGCGCGCCGTCGGATTTGCGGAAGATGAAAAACGAATAGGCCTGATCGTCGCGCTGATCCTCGCCGTAGCGCTTGAGGCGGCGGCGAAAAGCGCCGCGGGTGAGATCGTCGGCGGGCCAGATCGGCTCCCAGGGCCTCAGGAACTCGCGGCTGTTCTCCCGCAATGTCGCCCATTCCGAAAAGTCGGACATCTGCGGCGGCCGCAGCGAGACGAAGTCGCCCTCGATCGCGGGCAGCGTCTCGGCGAACGTCGCAGTGCGGAAGAACGCCATTCTTGCCTCAGGCCGCCTTGATCGCGAGGCTCTCGGCAATGGCGGCGGCGCTATCGAGGCCGGCCGGACCGAGGGCCGCCACCGCCGGCGGCGCCCGTCCGATCAGGGCGCGTCCGGCGGCCCGGGCGCTCTCGACGGTCACGGCATCGACCTTGGCCACGATCTCGTCGAGGGGGATCGGGCGGCCGTGGACGATCATCTGCCGCGCCAGTTGTTCGGCGCGGGCGCTGGAGCTTTCGAGCGCCATCAGGAGGCCGGCCTTCATCTGCGCCTTGGCGCGCGAAATTTCCGCCTCGGTGATGGTGTCCGCCGCATCGACGATCTGGTCAACCACCACCTGCATCAACTCGGGGGCGTCGATCGCATCGGTGCCGGCGTAGAGGCCGAACATGCCGGTGTCGGCGTAGGGCGCGTGGAAGGCGTAGATCGAGTAGCAGAGGCCGCGCAACTCGCGCACCTCCTGAAACAGGCGCGACGACATGCCGCCGCCGAGCACGTTGGTGAACACCTGCAGGCTGTAGATCGAAGCGTCGCGCTGGGGGACGCCCTCGAGCGCGAGCGCAATGTGGACCTGCTCGAGATCCTGCTTTTCAACGAACGTCCCGCCCTTGAAGCGTGCCGGCTCCGGCGTTCTGGCATCGGGTCCGGTGAAGTCGACAAACCGCCGGGCGGCCTCGCTCACGACCTCGTCGTGATTGACCGCGCCGGCCGCCGCCACCACCATGCCGGGCGCGCGGTAGTTGCGGCCGAGATAGGCGCGCAGCCGTTTGGCGTCGAATGTGCGCACGGTCGCCTTGGTGCCAAGGATCGAACGACCCACCGGCTGGCCCGCGAATGCGGTGGCCTGGAGGTGCTCGAACACGAGATCGTCGGGGGTGTCCTCGACCGCGCCGATCTCCTGGATGATGACGTTCTTCTCGCGGGTGATCTCGTCGGGATCGAAGCTCGGATGCGACAGGATATCGGCCAGCACATCGAGACCCAGGCCGATGTCCGCCTTGAGCAGGCGCGCGTAATAGGCCGTCGTCTCGACGCCGGTGCCGGCATTGAGGTCGCCGCCGACCGCCTCGATTTCCTCGGCGATCTGGCGCGCGGTGCGCCGCGCCGTGCCCTTGAACGCCATGTGTTCGAGGAAGTGCGAAATGCCGTGCTCGTCGGCCGCCTCGTTGCGGCTGCCGCAAGTCACCCAGACCCCGAGCGAGGCGGTCTGCAAATGCGCCATCGCTTCGGTAATGACGACCAGACCCGATGGCAGACGGGTGACTTCTACGCTCATGCAGGGACTCCTTCGCGCGCGGCGCGGCTGTGGGCAAGGATGTGGGATTCGACGGCAGACTGGTCGGCCGGCAGGACGGTGACCTGCTCGCGCCGGATAAGTAGGCCGGATAACCAATCCGGCAAGGCCGGCCGCACCCCGCACGCGGCCGCGACCGCATCAGGGAATTTGGCCGGGTGGGCGGTCGACAGCACCACCATGGGGATCGCGGGGTCGCGCGGTTCTTTTTCGGCGACCGCGACCGCGACGGCGGTATGCGGGTCGAGCAGGCAGGAGGTCTCGCGCAGCGTGGTGCGGATCGCGGCCGCGGTTTCCTCCTCGCTCGCGCGATCCGCCGCGAACAGGCTGCGCATCTCGGCGAGCGTGCGCTCGGTGAGTTTGAAGCGGCGCGACTGGGCAAGTGAAGCCATCGCGTTGCGCACGGCGTGCGGATCGCGCCCGCACGCGTCGAAGATCAGGCGCTCGAAGTTGGACGAGACCTGGATGTCCATCGACGGCGAGGAGGTCGCCACCACGTCGCGCAACTCGTAGGCGCCGCCGGCAAACGTGCGCACCAGGATGTCGTTGACGTTGGTCGCAACGAGAAGGCGATCGATGGGCAGGCCCATGCGGGCCGCGACGTAGCCCGCAAACACATCGCCGAAATTCCCGGTCGGCACCGTGAACGCGATCTTGCGATGCGGCGCGCCGAGCGCGACAGCGGCGACGAAATAGTAGACCACCTGGGCGGCGATGCGGGCAAAGTTGATGGAGTTGACGCCGGTCAACTGCACGCGATCGCGGAAGGCGTGGTGATTGAACATGGCCTTCACCAGGGCCTGGCAATCGTCGAAGGTGCCTTCGATCGCGATCGCATGGACGTTGTCGTGGCCGCTCGTCGTCATCATGTGGCGCTGCACGTCGGAGATGCGCCCCTGCGGAAACAGCACGACGACGTCGACCTGGGCCCGCGCGGCGAAGGCTTCGACGGCGGCGCCGCCGGTGTCGCCCGAAGTCGCGACCACCACCGTGGTGCGCGCGCCGCGCTGGCGCAGCGCGTGATCCATCAGGCGGCCGAGGATCTGCATCGCCAGATCCTTGAAGGCGAGCGTCGGCCCGTGAAACAGCTCCAGCACGAAGGTGTTGGGCGCGAGCTGAATGAGAGGAGTGACGGCCGGATGGCGGAAGCCGTCATAGGCCTCGCGCGTCATGCGCGCCAGTTCGCTCCGCTCGATCGTGTCGCCGGCAAACAGCGCGAGGATTTCGCATGCGACCTCCGCATAGGGGCGGCCGGCGAAGCCCGCGATCGTCGCCGCATCAAGCCGCGGCCACGCGTCGGGAACGTAGAGCCCGCCGTCGCGCGCAAGACCGGCAAGCGTCACGTCGATGAAGCCAAGCGCAGGGGCTTCGCCTCGAGTTCGAGATGTAGCGCACGCGAAAATCCTGGCCTTCGAGTTACGGCGTCAACGCATTCCGGCGGGACGGCAGATCGCCGACCCGGATGCACAAGCCTTCGATTTCCCGGGAATCCCAGGCGGCCGGCGGACCAATCCGCCAGTGGGGGGACAGTAATCGCTGGCGCGGTCCGGCACAAGGAATTGGCGGCTCCGCGCGCTGCCGAGAGCCGCGCGGCAGGACTGTGGAAAATGATTTAACATATTGATTCATCTAAATTTATGGGTCCACGTGCCAGGCCTAGCGCAGGTCGCCGCCGCGCTCCTCCCGCAAAATTGCAATGGTCGGCGGAAATCGCGATCTGCGGCTCCGATCTCGTATCAAACGATTGAACCGCCGAGCAAATTTCGGGTTCGCCAAGTCCGTCCGTCTTGGCTCGAAATCACCGTGGCAAATCTATCAAAATATTCCTATTTCGCCAAATCGTTTCTGGAATATCACGTGAATTCAAGGTGATAGTCGATACGTTGGTTCCGTCCTCGACGCCGGGTGATGGGATCGCCGGTTGCCGGCGAGCCGATGCTGCACCCGCGTACCGATGCGGTATGATCGCCCGCACTCGGGAGGACCAGCATGAGCGACCAAGCGGAAATCAAGGCCGTCGGAATGGGAATTGCGGGCGGCGCCATCGCCGCGTCGTTGCTCGATTTGCTGTACGCCAAAGGCGTCATCAGCCGCGACGAGCAGTACGGCGTGCTGGAGGATGCGATCTACCGCGCCTCCATGTACACGGGCACGTATGAAGGCCACGCCGCGGCAAAGATCATCGGCGAAATGCTCGACGCCCGCGGCGGCCTCGTCAAAGGGTAGTTTGCAAAATTCAGTTTCGTAGGGTGGGCAAAGCGAAGCGTGCCCACCACGGCGCTGAACGTGGGCACGCGCGTCTTCGCCGCGCTTTGCCACCCTACGATTTGCGATTGTTTTTCGGGCATCGCCTTACGGCGGCGGGACGTTGGCGAGGTACCAATTGTTGAGCGTGGCGAGCGCCGGGTGTGCCATCACGCGGCGCAGATAGGCGAAGATGCGCGGCATGTGCCGCAGGTATTGCGGTTTGCCGTCGCGGCGATCGAGGCGCGCGAAGATGCCTAGCACCTTGGTGGCGCGCTGGGCGGCGAGCGTCGCGTAAAGGCGAGCGAAAGTGTTGGCGTCAAAGCCCGGCTCGCGCTCGCGGCGCGCCCGCACATAGCGCGCGAAGAGTTCGATCTCCAGCTCCTCCGGCACATCGACCCGCGCATCCTGGAGCAGCGAGGCAACGTCGTAGGCGCCGGGCCCCATCACCGCGTCTTGAAAGTCGAGGAGGCCGATCTGCGCGAGGCCGTCGCGGTCGCCGAGCCATAACAGGTTGGGCGAATGGAAGTCGCGCAGCACCCAGGTCTTCGGCGCTTCCAGCACCGGGCGCAGCGCATCGCGCCATAACGACTGGAACAGCGCACGCGTCTCTGCCGAGGCCGCGGTGCCGCGCGCCGGCAGATACCAGTCGACGAGCAACTCCGCTTCGATCAGGAATGCATCAAGGTCGTAGGTCGGAAGCCGGTGCTCAAGCTTCGGCGCAATCGGTAGCACGTCCGGCAGGTCCTGCTGGTGCAGCGCGACGAGCACATCGACGGCCCGGCCGTAGCGTTCCGCGATCGGCGCCGGCGGATCGCCGGCGACGACGAGATCGGCGCCGAGGTCCTCCAGCACGAGGAAGCCCAAATCGAGATCGGCCGCGACGACTTTCGGCGCCGACAGGCCGCGCGCCCGCAACGCCTTCGCCATCGCGACGAACGGCTTCACGTTCTCGGCGAGATGCGCGATCGCGCTGTAGGGCAGGCCGCGCTTGACCGGCGGCCCATCGGGCTGCGGCGGCGCATTCATCAGGATGAGGCGTTGGTCGCGCTGCCAGATCCGCTCGTAGGACCTGCTCGACGCATCGCCCGCGATGCGCATGCGGGGATCGGTCGCGAAGCCCGCCTGGTCGAGAAAATCGAACATCGCGCCGAGCCGATCGACCCGTGCGGCCGCGCGGCCGCGACCGACGAGATGGGCGACGCGACGCTCCTCGTCGCCTTTGGCGCTGACCGCCAGCGTGATGTCGATGCGATCGTCGGGCAACGCACTGCCGGCGCGATCCGGCCATTCCATCGCGATGACGGCATTGGCGACATCGTCGAGGCCGAGCTCGGCGAGTTCATCAGCGCTCGCGAGCCGGTAGAGGTCGGCATGCACCAAGGTGAAGCGCGGCAGGTCGTAGCTTTGCACCAGGGTGAAGGTCGGGCTCGGCACTTCGACCACGGCGCCGCCCGCCAGATATTCGATCATGGCGCGCACGAACGTGGTCTTGCCGGCACCGAGATCGCCCGAGAGCGCAACGAAGTCGCCCGCCTCGAGGAGGTTTGCGACATCGGCCGCAAGCTGCCGGGTCGCCTGTTCGGTTGCCAGCGGCCGAAAGAATCCGGCCTCGCTCCTGGTGTGGGTCTGCATCTCGGTGCGTTCGCGCGAGGTCTATTCGGCCGCATCTTTTGCCGCTTCAATCGCAAGCGGGAAGATGCATACCACGGTGGTGCCCTCGCCCGGAACGGATTCGATCCGCACCGTGCCATGGTGAAGTTCAACGAACGAGCGCACGATCGAGAGCCCGAGCCCGGCGCCGCGATGCGGCGTGCCGCGCGCATCGGTTTCGAACAGTTCGAACACCCGATCCTGAAGTTCCGGCGGTATGCCGGGACCGCGGTCGCTCACCGTGAAGGCCACGGTATCGGGGCCGCGCGCGGCCGAGAGCGTCACGGTCTCGCCTGGCGGCGAGAAGCCGACGGCATTGGACAGGAGGTTGAACAAAATCTGGCGGATGCGCCGCTCGTCGGCGACGAAGCTGCCGATATCCGGCGGCACGTTGATTTCGAGCCGGATGTTGTTGTTGACGATGCGGTCCTGCACGCCTTCGGCGGCCGCGTCCATCGTGGCGCGGATGTCGACCGGCTCGAGGTCGAGCGCCATGGCGCCGGCATCGATCGAGGCGAGGTCGAGGATGTTGTTGATGATGGCGAGCAGCGCGTTGCTCGAGACCATGATGTAGCCAAGGTATTCGTTCTGCTTCGCCGTCAGCGGCCCGGTCGACGGATCGCCGAGGAAATGCGCGAAGCCGATGATGTTGGTGAGCGGCGAGCGCAACTCGTAGGAGACGTGGCGGACGAAATCGATCTTGATCTTGTCCGCTTCGACGAGGGCCTTGTTGCTCTCGGTAAGCACCCGCTCGACGTTGACCGAATCCGTCACGTCCTGGAACGTGACGAGGGTGGCGCCATCTGGCATCGGCACGGTGCGGCAATCGACGACGGTGCCGTCGGTGCGCTCGATGCGGCGGTAGATCGGGCTGCGGCGGTCGAGCGCGGTCACGGCGGCGCGCAGCGCATCCCAGGTCTCCTCGTTGCGATGATACGTGCGCGCCTTGGCGATCACCGCTTCGATGTGCGGCCGCTCGTCGAGTAGTGCCGACGGCAGCTGCCACATCTGCACGAAGGCGGGATTGAACAGGCGAATGCGGCCGTTGCTGCCGAACAGGGCGACCGCCTCGGCGAGATTGTCGAGGGTCTCGCCCTGCACCCGGATCAGCGCGTCGAAGCGCCGTTCGAGATTGAGCCGCTCGGTCACATCGTCGAACAGATAAGTCACGCCGCCGTCGGGATTGGGCGTGGTGACGACGCGCAGCGTGCGCTGGTCCGGCAGATGCCACTCGTATTTCGCCGATTCCGATGCACGGTAGGCCTTGTGAAGCGCAGCTTTCCAGGCGCGGAAGTCCGACTGTTCCGGGAGCCGCCGCGCCGCGCGCAGACGATCAAGCACGGTGGAATCTGCCGGCCCCTGGTCGAGGAAATGCGGGTCGAGGTCCCACAGCGCCTGATAGGCGGCGTTGTAGAAGGTGAGGCTGTGGTCGGGGCCGAAGATCGCGACCGCCGTCGAAAGCTGGTCGAGGATGCGGCGATGCGCCTCGATGGCGCGCTCTATCTCCGCGCGCAGCGTCTCGATCTCCGTCGTGTCGCGCCCGATCCCGGCGCTGCCGCGCGGGTTCGGCACCTCCAGGATGTCGAAGATGCGCCGCGCGCCGGCGACGATGACCGCGGCGCGGCCGAAGTATGCGGCGCCGCTGCCGCGGCTCCGTTCGATGTCCTCGCGCGTCCCGCTGTCGAGCAGTTCGCGCCGCGAGGAGACTGCGGTTGCGACATCGGCCGCCTCGACGGCACGCGCATAGGCCGGATTGGCGAAGGCGAGGCGGCCGGAGGCGTCGCGGGTCCACACCGGAGAGGGCAGGGCATCGATGAGCGCACGCACCGCATCGGTATCGGCCTGCAGCCGGTGATAGCGATGATTGAGTTCGGCGAGGTCCTTCTTCACCCCGGTGACGTCGTTGATCCGCAGCACGGCCGAGCCGCCGATCGCGCGGCCTTCCGCCGCGAGATAGCGCCCCGCCGCGGAGGTGAGTGAAATGGTGAAGCCTTCGCCGCGCCCGAGCAGGCGGTCGATTGTCGATTGCAGCTGGTAGGCCTGCTCCGGCCGCAGCCAGGCGGCGAAGTTGAGGATGTTCTCGGCGGCGAGCCCCGCCGCGATGATGGCGGGGTCGCCGATCACCTCCGGCGCGGTATCGCGCTCCCACGACACAATGATCTGGGGCTCGGCCAGCAGGAGGCCGTAGAGCCGGTCGATCGTGCCTTCGAGGGCGGCCGCTTCGCTGCGCGCCCGCACCTGCTCGATGCGCCGATGCTCGCGCGTGCGCAGGAGCATGACCGCGGTGACGAACGCGAAGGCGACAACGCCCAAGATGATGACGATCGCGAACAGGCCGAGCGCGGCAAGCGCGCGATCATCAAGGCTGCGGATCGCGTCCGCGGCGGCAACGGCGAACCCGCCCGAACTGCGTTCGCCGGCAGCGTCCTGGGCGCACGCCTCGCCGACCATTGCGATCAGGGAACTCACCGCGCCGCCGGCGCGGAGGGGGCAAGCCGCAGCGAAATGTCTCCGTGAGCCGGTCATCGAGCCAAAGCCGGTCATCCGGAAAAATTCCGGCATTCGTTGCCCCTGGTATGTCCTGAGCCGTTCCGGCGCCCCCCGGGCAGGCTCGCAACCCAAATCCGATGGCGCCCTCCGATGGGAAGGCTCCCCCCAATTGCGATCGTCGACTCGGAAACACCACTGCCGGGCGCGGCGCGGAGATACGCCCGTGGCCGCAGTCCGGCTTGACCAGCTTAAGCCGTCCGCGAATCAGGTCAATGTAACCTCAACCGGCCATGCTCGATAAGAGTCCAGATCGTGAACGGTTGGAAACTACAGTGCTTTCAATTTTGCGCCCGTGGAAATGCCGACGCTCGTGAACATATACTGCATAGCAGGCCACCGCTGCGGCGCCTGATGTCGAGGTGGGATCGAGGTGAGATCATGATCGTGCAGTCCTTGGGGTATGTCGGGGTACGGACGAAGACGATCGACGACTGGGCGGGCTACGGTACCAAGCTCCTCGGCCTCCAGGCGACCGACCGCAGCCGCGCAACGCTCGCGCTGCGCATGGATGACCGCAAGCAACGCGTGATCGTGAACGAGGACGGCGGCGAAGGCATCAGCTTTTTCGGCTGGGAGGTCGCGGACGCGGCTACGCTTGACCGGCTCGGCGCCCATCTCCAGGCCCACGGCGTCGAAGTCGCCCAGGGTTCGCGCGCGCTCGCCGAGGAGCGCCATGTCGCCGACCTCATCGTCATCAAGGACCCGCTCGGCAACCGGCTCGAATTCTTCCATGGCGCCGAGGTCGCGAGCGATCCGTTCGTGCCCGGCCGCAACCTCTCCGGTTTCCGCACCGGTGCGCTCGGCCTCGGCCACGTGGTGCTGCACGTCGAGCGCATCGAGGAGATGATGGAGTTCTACCGCGACGTCCTCGGCTTCCGCCTGAGCGACTATTTCCTGCGGCCGTATCAGCTTTATTTCTTCCACGTGAACCCGCGCCACCACTCGATCGCGTTCGCGGCGACCGGCAAGAACGCCGTGCATCACATGATGCTGGAACTCTTCAGCCTCGACGACGTCGGCCAGGGCTATGACCTCGCCCAGGCCGATGACGGCCGTCTTGCCGTGACGCTCGGCCGGCACTGCGGCGACTTCGTCACCTCGTTCTACACCTGGAACCCGTCGGGCTTCATGATCGAGTCCGGCTGGGGCGCGCGCGACATCGATCCGCAGACCTGGCAGGCGAGCGAGCGCAAGGAAGGCCCAAGTCTGTGGGGCCACGACCGCATGTGGCTCTCGCCCGAGCAGCGCACCGAAGCCCGCGAGATGCGCCTCGCCAACGCCGCCGGCGGCCTGCGCCGTCCGGTCCAGGTGCTGCCCGGCAACTACGACGTGATGGCCGGCGCCTGCCCCTGGTTCGATACGATGAAGAAGCAGCAGAAGAGTGCGTAGCGGCGGCGCACGGCCGCACCGATGCCCTCGTTGATGCAAGCTTTGCGTAGGGTGGGCAAAGCGAAGCGTGCCCACCGCGGCGGCGCAACGCGCGGCGACGCCGTACGTGGGCACGGCGGAACCATCACCTCGCGGAGATTGCGAGGCCGTGGCCGCCTTTGCCCACCCTACCGCTTATTCGCAACACTCCGCACCGCCGTCATCGTCCGGCTCATCCAGGGTTGACCGGACGATGACGTCGGAGGCGTGTTAGTTTAGACGTTTCTATTGCTCCTGGTTTGTCATGTCCCGCGAAAGCGGGACATCCAGTAACCACGGATTTCGAGATCCCGAACCGGGTGACGAAATATCACGGAGGGCGCGCCGATGATGGACAAGGTGAGACGCAACATCCTGGCGACGGGTGCGGCGGCGACGGCGATTGCTGCGGCGCCGCGCGTGTTTGCGCAGCAGGCGCGCTTCTATGAGAAAGGCCCGGTTCGCATCCGCTTCGAGGAAACGGGGTCCGGCTATCCGTTGTTGCTCATCGCCGGCGGCGGATTGAACTCGACCATCGCGGGCCTCTCGACCGCGCCGTTCAACCCGATCGAGGAGTTCAAGGGCGAATACCGCTGCATTGCGTCGGACCTGCGCAACGCCACCGGCGGCCAATCGGTCGGTCCGCTCGAAGCCGACCGGCCGTGGGACGCCTATACCGACGACCACCTCGGCGTGATGGACCACCTCGGCATCGACAAGTTCATGGTGCTCGGCTTCTGCATCGGCGGCCCCTTGGTCTGGAACCTGTTGCGCCGGGCGCCCGACCGCGTTGTCGCCGCCGTGTTGGCGCAGCCGAGCGGGTCTCGCCCCGAAATGCGCGACCTCTTCTACGACGGCAACATGAAGACCTGGGGTCCGGCGCTGGTGGCGCGGCGCCCCGAGCTCACGATGGAGATGGTCGATAAATTCCTGACCAGGATGTATCGCACCAATCCCGACTTCGTCTTCACCGTGACGCGCGACTTCGTGCGCAACTGCCAGACGCCCGTGCTTATCCTGCCGGACGACATCCCGGCGCACCCCTACGCCGTCGCGATGGAAGCCGCGATGCTCGCGCCCAACGCCGAGGTCAGCATGTTCCCGTGGAAGGAGCCGAAGGAGCGCATTCCGCTGGCAGTGCGCCAAATCCGCTCCTTCCTCCGCGCGCACAAGCCCGTTTCGATCTGATCGCGGCATCGCCCGGTCATCATGCCCGCTTGCCGCGGGCGTGTTGTTTCTGTCGCTCAAACCTCGCAACACCGTCATCGTCCGGCTTGACCGGACGATCCAGTAACCCCGGTCGCCGGACAGGGTAAGAGGCGAGCCGGAATCCAGGAACACAGTCTTCGGAGTATGGATTCCGGGTTCGCCCTTCCGGCGCCCGGAATGACGGCGTTGCTCAACTCGATTGCTTCAATAGGACTATTATGCTATAAATAGTCCTATTGAGCAAGGAGATTCCGATGGTCCATGGCCCCCTGTACCGTATGCAATTTGCCGCCGTGCCGATATTCGCTGTTCCTTGCGGCGCACTTCCCTCAGCACGGCAGCGGCCTTGGCGGGTAAGCTTCGGCCACCACGAGCGATTTCGTCGAGGCATGCGAATAGCGCAGCCCGATTTTTGAGTTTCCCTGAGATTTTCCCTGTTCTCAGGGAAAGTTTCCCTGTTTTGTGTCTCACCACAGGCGATTTTCACTCGCCGCAGCAGTTGGCTGCGCCTGCGGCTTGGCTGGCGCTCGCCGTGCAACGTCGTGCTGTTGCCAGGCGGAGCAGTTTTGCCCCATCTTCCGGCCGACGAACACGAACCGAAAAAATCGGGAGGAACCACGATGCTGCGCGCCGGCTTTGCCACGGCCATGCTGATTGCCGCCCTGCCATGCTCCGCCTTCGCGCAAAATCCGCCGTCGGCCGATGTGCTGCGCGTCACCCGTTATGCCGACGACGCCAACGAAGGCTCGCTGCGGTACGCGATCGAAGAGAGCAATCGGACGCCGGGCCGCTATCGCATCGAGATCGATACGGTCGGCGCCGCGCCGCACGTGATCAGGCTCACGGCGCCGCTGCCGCCCATCAAAGGGCCGGTCGCGATCGCAGGCGCGGCGTGGGCGAAGACCGGCGAGTTCATCGTTCTCGATGGCTCCGGCTTCATTCCCGACAAGGGTCCGGAGACGTGCCCGGGCGCGGTTGCCGGGCAATTCGGCGCCAACGTGCGTACCACCACCAATCCGGGGCTTGCGCTCGTCGACACGAACGGCGTCGACATCAGCGGCCTCGACATTCGCAATTTCTGCATCGGCGTGCTGATCCACCGGTCGAGCGGCAATGTCATCCATGACAACCGCATCGTCGCCAATCGCGGCGGCGCCGGCGTGATGCTGACCGGCGACGATGGCGCCGGCAATCCGACGCCGACCACGACGTTGCACAACAAGGTGCTGCGCAACGAGTTCATCGACAATGGCGACGGGCTCGAACTGACGCGCGGCGCGGCGTTCAATCTCGTCGTCGAGAATCTGTTCCGTTCGACCGCGGCCAATCAGGAGCCGTCGCAGGGCATCGAAATCCTGCTCGGCAACGACAACGTGGTGGCGGAGAACCGCTTCGAGGGCTACTCGGACGGCATCCAGGTGAACGGCGGCAACCGCAATTACATCGCGAACAACGTCTTCACCGACAACACCTTCGGCGTGTCGCTCACCGGCGTCGGCAACATGGTGGTCGGCAATGCGATCTACGGCAACGCGATCGGCGTTGCCGCGCGGCCGGCAACCGGCGGCAGCATGTCCCGCATTTCGCGCAACGCGATCCACGACAACGGCCGCGACATCCGGCGCTGCTTCGTCGGCGGCAGCTGCGATCTGAAACTGCGCACCGGCGGCATCGTGCTCGGCGCGGCGAGCCCCGGCGACGCCGCCTATGAAGGGCGCATGGGGATCGGTGTCGTCGTCCCACCCGACCAGCTCGTGCGGGTCTGTCCGGACGGGGCGCCCAAATGCGCGCCCCCGCCGAACGGCGGCGTGCAGCCGCCGGTGATCGACACCATTCACCTGCAGGGCACGGACATCGTGATCGCGGGCACCTTCGAGGGCACGCCGCAGTCGCGGTTTACCGTCGAGGTCTTCGCCAACCGTCAGCCGGGCGTAACCGAAGGCGCATTCTATCTGGGCGATGCGGTCGCGGTTTCCGACAAGGACGGCCACGGACGCTTCGTGGTGACGGTGCCGACCACGCCGCAACTCGGCTTGCCGCCGTCCGTCACCGCGACGTTGACGTCGGCCGACGGCGCGACCTCGGAATTCAGCAAGCCGATGACCTCGGTCGAGCGGATCCGGTAGCACCGAGGCGTCCGCGAGGCCCGCGTGCGTTTGTCGCGGCCCAACTTTGCGCTGCGTGGCCGATGGCGGTGCCGCGCGATTCGTGTGATAATGCCGCTGAGACGAGCAACAGCCCGAGCGCCATTAGGGGGAGGCGGCTATGTGGTGTTGGATAGCGGCACTGCTGAGCGCAGTGCTGATCGGCGACGTGGCGTTGGCGCAGACGCCTGACGGCCGCCTCAAGAAAATCCAGGAAACGGCCGTCATCAAGATTGCCTATCGCTCGGATTCGCCGCCATTTTCCTTCGTCGATCCGCAGGGCAAGCCGGCCGGCTACACCATCGACCTGTGCGTGCGCGCCGCGAAATCGATCGAGCGGCAGCTCGGATTGAGCGCGCTCGGCATCCAATGGGTGGGCGTCAGCGCGCAGACTAGGTTCGATGCCGTCGTCAGCGGCGCCGCGGACCTGGAATGCGGGTCAACGACGGTTTCGCTCTCGCGGATGAAGCTCGTCGACTTTTCGAGCTTCGTTTACGCGGAAAGCACCGGAGTTCTGGTGAACGCCGGCGCCGGCCTCTTCAGCTTCAACGATCTCGCCGGCAAGAGGATCGGCGTCGTGCCCGGCTCGACCAATGCGCAAGCCATTCGCGATCAGCTGGACCGGCGAAAACTGGAGGCGAAATTGGTGTCCTTTGCCGATCGCGACGCGGGCGTTGCGGCGCTGGGGCGCGGCGAGCTCGACGGGTTCGCCTCGGACAAGCTTGTGCTCCTCGCCTTGGCGCAGGCGGCGAACCTTCCCAACCTGACGATGCTGCCCGAGGATTTGTCGTTCGAGCCGTTCGCCATCATGTTGCCGCGCGGCGATTGGGAGCTTCGCCTGGCGGTCAACACCGCATTGGCGCGTCTCTTCCGCAGCGGGGATATCCTCGAGCTTTACGGCAAATATTTCGGCAGCACCGGCCGCCGGCCGATCTGGATCGGCGCTGTCTTCACGTTCGGCGGTTTCGCCGAGTAGTCGATCCTTCAATCCGTTCGGCGCTGCTATCAGCACGTCACGGCCAAGCGCGAGTGATTCAAGACGAGAGCGATAGGTCTGGTGATCCAGGCGCGAAACCCTATTTGTGTCGGGTCGCCGCGCGGCCCGTTGTGCCAAGGATCCAAAGCCGATGTCGTTTGCACCGACGGAACCCTCCAAGATGATGCTGATCCTCGAGCCGGCGGAGCTCGAGCGGATCCGCCGCTTTGGCGAGGTTCGCACCTTTCGTGACGGCGAGTCCTTGTTCAAAGCAGGCGAGATCTCCCGTGGCGCGGTGGTGGTGCTGTCCGGACAGGTCGACCTGCTTCGCCATCTCGGCTCGGGGGTCATCAAGAATTTCATGACCCAGGGCGCCGGCGCCGTGCTGGCCGAGATGGCATCGCTCGTCGGACGCCCCGCGCTCGTGAGCGGCATTGCCAACGGACCGGTGGAAGCCTTGGTCATTCCGCCTGATCAAATGCGGGCGCTGCTCGTCGCCGAAGCGGAGCTCGGTGATCGCATCCTGCAGGCCTTGATGATGCGTCGCGTCAGCATGATCGAACTCGGCACGGGCGGCCCGGTGATCATCGGACACGCGCAGAACGGCGACGTGCTGCGGCTTGAAGGGTTTCTCGCACGCAATGCCCATCCGAGCCAACGGCTCGATCCCGACACCGATCCTGAGGCGAAGGCGATCATCGAGCGCCACGCAATCGGCGTCGACGAACTGCCGGTCGTGATGTGTCCGGACGGATATCTGCTGCGGAATCCAACCGAGACCGAGCTTGCACTCCGCCTCGGCCTCGTGGGACCGATCGATCCCGATCGCATCCATGACGTAGCGATCGTCGGAGCGGGACCCGCGGGACTTGCCGCTGCGGTCTACGCGGCCTCGGAAGGGCTTTCGGTTATCGTATTCGATTGCCGCTCTTTCGGCGGCCAGGCCGGCGCCTCGTCCCGGATCGAAAATTATCTCGGCTTTCCTGCTGCGATCAGCGGCATGGCGCTGATGGCGCGCGCCTACACCCAGGCCCACAAGTTCGGCGTCGAAACAGCGATTCCAAGCGAGGTCAAAGGACTCACCGTCGCGAGCGATGGCAAGCGGAGTCATTTCGTGCTCCAGCTCTCCAACGATGAGCGCGCGAGCGCCCGCTCGATCGTGATCGCGAGCGGCGTCGAGTATCGACGTCTCGATGTGGCGAACCTTGCCGCGTTCCAAAGCGCCAGCGTGCATTATTGGGCGTCCCCGCTCGAAGGCAAACTATGCGACAGCCAGGAGATTGCGCTCGTCGGCGGCGGCAATTCGGCGGGCCAGGCGGTCGCCTATCTGGCGACCAAGGCCGCCAAGGTCTGGCTGCTGATCCGAGGGGCCAGCCTCGAAGCGAGCATGTCGCGCTATCTCGTCGATCGCATCGCCGCGCTCGAAAACGTGGAGGTGGTCACGGAGACGGAAATCACCGGCCTTGAGGGGCGCGACGGCAAGCTCAAGGCGGTGCGCTGGCGCCGGCGCGGATCGGATCAGGACGTCCACCGACCGATCGAACACTTGTTCCTGTTCGTCGGCGCCGATCCGAACGCGGGTTGGCTCGCCGGCTCCGGGGTCGCGCTCGATGCGAAGGGATTCGTCTTGACGGGCGTCGAGGCCGGCGAGGGGCGCGGCCCGCTGGAAACGAGCCGCCCCGGCATCTTCGCCATTGGCGACGTGCGCTCCGGCTCGGTCAAGCGCGTGTCCGCTGCGGTCGGCGAAGGGGCGCAGGTGGTGCCGGCGCTCCACGCTTACCTTGCTGAAGCTGATCGCGCACCCGCCGCCGTCCGAAATTGCGAAATGATGTCAGCGTCGAAGTGAATCAGCAGTCGACCGATGGTCCCGGCGCAATTCGTCAGGTATCATGCTGTCGTGCTTTCGTCATTGCCCGCGCTTGGAGGCGCTGATGCGAACGGCCGTATTGCTGACGCTTCTTCTGAGCGGCATTGCGACGTCCGCCGAGGCGGGATCGCTGCGGGTCAGCGGGACGACCGGCTATCTCGCGGAATGGGAGTTGGCCGGCGACCTCCCGTCGGGCACGTCCGGACTTGCCGGGGAGTTTTCCGGGCCAGTGATTTTCCGGCATGTCGGCCTTTGCAGTGCGAACGGGCCCGAAGAAAAGCCAGGCGAAATCAAGCTGCAGATATCGAAGGCCGGCTCGGCTTCCGAAATCCGCGCGACGCTGATCATGGCCGGAAAGAAATGCACCTTCGGGGGTCAGTTCAATGCTGGCTATTCCGGCGCGATGAACTGCGAGGATGCCAAGGGCGTCCCGCTGACGATTTCCTTGCAATGAACTGAACGAAAGCCCGGTCGCGGTCTTACTCCGCGACGCTCTCGCGCAGCCGGACGACCTGGAGACGCAGGCGCTCGCAGCCGAGTTCGTGTTCGAAGCGGATCACCTCATCGCGAGCCTGGCTGATGCGCAGCCTAGCGAGTCGCTCCTCGTCGCGCTTGCACATTTGCTCCTGGGTGAGTGAGGGCGCCGCAGGTTTTGCGGCGGCGTCGCGCTCCGGGTGTTGCGGATCGGCGGGCTTCGCGGCCGGACGGGGTGGAGCAGCGACAGCCTCGGGGCGCGGGGCATCGCCGACAAGGCTCTCCCGAATCCGCAGCACCTGTTTGCGCAGCCGCTCGCAGACAAGCTCGCGTTCGAACCGCACGGCCTCGTCGGGGTCCTGACTGGCGCGCAGGCGGACGAGACGCTCCTCGTCGCGTTTGCAGACGTCGTCCGGGGTGAGCGCTGCGACCTTCTCGTCGCTCGTCCGCGCCGGCTCCGCATTCGTCGACGCCGGCGTGGGCTGATCGGCTGGGGACTTCGTATCGGCTTTGATGTCCGGCTTCGTCTCCGGCTTCGTCTCCGGCTTGGCCTCCGCCTTGACCTCCGTCCTCACCTCATCCGCTGGACGCGCCGCCGATGCCCGCTCGCGGCGTTCCTGCTCGATCGCCGCGAACCGCAATCGCTGTTCTTCGAGCTGCCGGTTCAGGGCTGCTTCACGGTCCACGCGCGCGCGCTCGGCGGTGGCAAGCTCCTTCTCGCGGGCGAGGCGTTCGATTGTCTGCAGCTTGTATTGAGCCTCGACGATCTGCGGCGAGGTCGGAAACCTTGTGACGAAATCGCGCAATACGGTCGGGTCGTCCGAGCTCTTGATCTGTTCCCAGGCCAGCCGATCGGTCTGGTTCAAGAAATACTCGTCGATCAGCGAGATGTAGAGTTCCGGGCGCTGCCGTCCTCGGGTCTGCTCGTTCACGTCGGCGGCGATACGGCGGAACAGACGTCCGATTTCGAGACCGGGTTCCTGCAAGCGCTTGAGCAAGGCGCCGGTGAACGGACTGTTGCGGCCGGTGCCGTCCGCGGCAACCTCGTCGGCCGCGGTGGCGTAAGCCACCACCATGCCCTGCGCCTTGTCGATTCGCGCGAGCCCGCGGATCGTATCGACGTTGCGGCTAGCGCCGGCAACCTTTCGCTGGAAGCCGTCAACCAAGGGATTGTTCCGGCAGGCATCGAGAATCATGATCTTGACACCGGTCGCGCGATCGAGCGCGGCGCGCACATCGTCCAGCATGATCATCTGATAGCGGAGGCTGATTTCATCCTCGAGCTCCGCATCGGTCGGCATCAGATAGTTCTGGCCGTGATATTGCAGGGCGTGGCCGGCATAGAAGAACAGCGCCGCGTCTGCATCGACGGCCATGCGGGCGAACTGCGCCATGGCGCGGTCGAAGTCGCGTTTGCTGGCGTCGGTCGTGACCGTAACCGTAAAGTCGAGGGAACGAAGAACGGCGGCCAGGTCTTCGGCGTCGTTTTTCGGGTTGGGCAACGTGAGATTTTGCTTCTTGTATTCGGAATTGCCGATGACGAGCGCGACCCGGCGTTCCGCAAAGCTTGCGCTTGCCGACAGCAGCGCCAACGCCATGCCGCACATCGCGGCAAGCCACGATGATCGGCATCTGCACAGGGCTACCCTGATCGGCATTCCGGGCATCTCCAACTGACGCCTTTACCGGCGGTGCCGGTGAACGACGGCGGCGACGGGACGACGGGGGAAGGACGCCACCACCACTATTCTTAGTGGCTTGGAGTAGATCGGCGGTTCATGCGCCATGTGATTCTCGTCGCCGAGGAGCAGCTGAAGCGTATGCTCGCCCACGGGCAGCGTGACCTGGGCCTCCGTCTGTCCTGCGCCGAAATGTAAATGATTGAAATCATTTGGTATCGGCTGATCGAACGGCGGCAGCGGCGCATCGATCAAAAGGTGGTGATGGCCGGTATTGGGCTTTTCGACCCCGGCGGGGGCGACGCCCATGTTAACGAGCCCGAAGCGGATATTAATCGTCGGCAACAGGTAGCTGCCGTCGGTCGGGTACACGAAGTAGACCTTGGCGCCCGGCGGGGACGGATGGCGCTGTTTGACAGCCGCCTGCGCTGCTCCCTCTTCGAGCACGCGAACCGTGATGCGATCCGACATGACCGGGGGCGAGTGCGGAACGTGATCCTTGTCGCCCAACAACAGCTGCAAGGTGTGTTCGCCCGGAGGAAGGTTCAACTCCGCCTCGGTCTGCCCGGCGCCGAAGTGCAGATGATTAAAATCGTTCGGAATCGGTTGGTCGAGCGGCGGCAGCTCGGTGTCGATCAGCAGATGGTGGTGGCCTGAGTTCTCCCGGTTCGAGCCCGCGGGCGCGATCCCCATGCCGTGAAGGCCGAAGTGAACGACGGACTTCGCGGGGAGCGTCGCGCCATTCTTGAGGTCGACGAAATACGCCGCGGCGCCCGGTGGCGACGGCGTGAGGACGCGCGGACCGGCCTGCGCTTGCGCAGGATCGACGACCCGAACCGTGATCCGCTCCGACATGACGGGAGGCGAGTGCGGAATGTGACTCTTGTCGCCGAGAAGGAGCTGCAACGTGTGCTCGCCAGGGGGAAGGTCGACGACCGCTTCGGTCTGACCGGCGCCGAAATGCAGGTGATTGAAGTCGTTCGGGATCGGCTTATCGAGCGGCGGCAATTCGGTGTCGATCAGCAGGTGATGGTGGCCGGAGTTCTCGCGATCCGAACCCGCCGGCGCGACGCCCATCCCGGTCAGGCCGAAATGGATCAGCGCTTTGGGCTGGAGCGTTGCGCCGTTCTTGACATCGACAAAGTACACCGCCGCCCCCGGCGGCGACGGGGTGCGCGCAACTGCCTGCGCGTCGGCGGGGTCGACCACCCGCACGGTGATGCGCTCCGACATGACGGGCGGGGAGTGGGGGACATGGCTCTTGTCGCCGAGCAGCAGCTGCAACGTGTGCTCGCCGGGAGGCAGGCTGATCTCCGACTCGGTTTGCCCGGCGCCGAAATGCAGGTGATTGAAGTCGTTTGGGATCGGCTGGTCGAGGGGCGGCAGCTCGGTATCGACCAGCAGATGGTGGTGGCCCGAGTTCTCGCGGTCGGACCCCGCCGGGGCCACACCCATGCCGCGCAAGCCGAAATGAATGATCGATTTTGGCGGCAGCGTCGCGCCGTTCTTGAGATCGATGAAATAGACTGCGGCTCCCGGCGGCGAGGGCGTCGGGCCGCCGCTCGGCGCCTGGGCGAACGCGCTTCCGAGGCTCGCCAGAACGAAAACGACGCCAGCAGCGAATGATGTCGAGCGCACGACGTATCCCTTCTTCAAAAAGCCGGCTGCACAAAAACGCAGTCGCAAGGAATAACAGCAATCGGGCGCAGCATTGCACGCCCGCTCGATTTATCTAGAATACCATTGAAGGCGGGCAGGTAAAAGGCAGCGCATTGCTTGCAAAGGCCGTTGCCGCGCGTTCAAACGGACAGACGAGTTAAGGTTCCATGATTTGAGGCCAGCAAAAGCGGCTCAAAAGCTTGGAACACCGCGATCAAGACACGGAGCGACGTAGCGAAGTCCAGCTGAAGGTGGCTGCTTCGCAAAATCCCAACTTGATTTGAAAAGGGATCGCGATGCGTCCTCAGCCCGCTTTTCTGCTCAGCGCCGCAGTCCTTGCAGCACTTTGGTGTGCTGACGCGGCAGCTCAACTCAAGCCCGGAGAGGCCACCGCGCCGCCAGCGGCGCCGAGCACGGCGCCGTCGAGTGCCACCCTCGATCCCGGCGAAATTTTCCGCGACTGCCCGGAATGTGCCGAAATGGTTGTGGTGCCACCCGGCGAGTTCAAGATGGGGTCCAATGACACCGTCTATGAAAAGCCGGAACATCGCGTCGTGATTGCAGCGCCGTACGCCATCGGGCGACGCGAAATCACCGCCGAAGAGTGGGATCTTTGCGTCAGCGCCGGCGGCTGCCGGTACCGGCCTGGCGACTACGGATGGGGGCGCGGCAACCGGCCGGTGATCGATGTGAGTTGGGAGGACGCCAAGGAATTCGTCGGCTGGATGTCGCGGAAAACCGGCAAGGCCTATCGGCTCCCGAGCGAAGCGGAGTGGGAATACGCGGCGCGCGCGGGAACAGCGTCGCCGTTCTGGTGGGGCCGCGCCACCGGCGGTCATGCCAACTGCGAAGACTGCGCCACGCCGCCGTTGCGACAGACCATGCCGACGGGCTCTTTCCGTCCCAACGGCTTCGGCCTCTATGACGTTGCCGGCAACGCCGCCGAATGGGTGGAGGATTGCTGGAACGAATCCTATCGCGGCGCCCCGATGGATGGCTCGGCGTGGACCATGGGCCAGTGTCGCCAGCGCGTTTTGCGCGGGGGATCATTCGCCAGCAAGCTGCCGATGGTGCGGTCGGCCGCTCGCTTCAGATACGATCAGGATGTGCGTTATTACGCCAATGGATTCCGCGTCGCGCGCGACCTGAAATAGCGTCGCGCGTTCTCCTCAAGGCTTGCCGAAGAGCGTGCGGAACAATGCCTCGATGCCGTCGCGCCGGTCGTTGGTGACGTAAGTGAGGCCGTGCTCGCGCATCAAGCCGCGCTCGTCGAGGCCATGCGAGGCGCCGGTCGCGACCAGCATCTCGGCACGAAAATCGTCATAGGCAAACGGCTTGCCCGCAAGCCGGCACACCACCTTGTAATCGCACGCGACCGGCCCCGAAACTTGTGCGATGCGTGCCGCGTCCGCGCGCACGACGTCGCTGTTCGCGAAATATTGCGCGCGATAGTCCGGATCGAACAGCACCAGCGCCGGCTCGATGCGGAGCGTCGCCACAAGCCGCACCACAATGACGAGGACGACGACGGCGCGCGCCGCGCCTTCGCCGAACCGTCGCCCGAACGCCGTTGCGCCGGCGCGATCGAAGGCAAGGCCGAGCCCCACCGCGGTCGCGATGACGAGATCGAACTGCGCATTGTCGAGGATCGCTTCGCCGCTCCATTGCATGACAAAGGCCGCGAATGCGACCGCGACGAACAGCATGGTGAAACGCGCCGCGTCCCGCTTCGGCTCAGCCGCGACCCAGATCCCCCACAACACCAGCGCCGGCAGAATCCACTGCAGTCGGCCCAGGCCTTTGAGCGCGCGCATCATGCTGTAGGGCCGTGGGGTCAGCAGATTGGCGAAGAAAATATCGCCATAGACGAGGTAGCAGAGCGCGAGCCCCAGCGCGGCAGCGCCGGCGCCGGCGGCCACTGCCACGGCAGCGTGGCGGCGGTCGTGCATCGTGAGCCACAGCAGCGCCGTCACCGGCACCGCGATGATGTTGTGCTTGTAGAAGCCCGCTGCCGCCATCAGCAAAATCGGCGGCACCGCCGATTTCTTCGTTGCCGTGCGCGCGAGGAACCAGGCGAGCGCCGCCATCATGATGGCGTGGCCGACAAGCTGCGGGTCGTTCATGCCGGCAAAGCGGTTGAATGCCCGCGCCATCACCGCAATAAACCACAGGCCGCCGATCGCAGCGCCGGCGCGGCCGCCGCCGAGTTGCCTGATGACGCGCGCGATCAGCGCGCCTGTGGCGAGGATCGCGGCAATCGACAGCACCCGGCCGACGTAAAGCGCGTCGCCGAACACCTGCGCGAGGCCGCCGACCACGTAGAACGACAGCGGCGGATAATTGTTGATGATCAGCGTATCGGTCGGCGGATAGAGCGGTGCCGCGCTCATGGCGGCGTCGGCAAAATAGGCGTTCCAGCCTTCGTTCTGCGCGATCTCGATGGGAAAGCCGGCACGCCACAGCGGCCAAACCATGAAATAGGCGGCGAGCAGCGCGATCAGCGTGACCTCAGCATTGACGGCGAGCCGGCCCCCCGCCGTGTTCGTCATCGCGCGTGTCCGGCAATGCGGTCGAGCGCGCGCAAAACCTCTTCCGAATCGGGCATTGCACCTTTGCCGCCCACCACCTCGATCGGACCCGACCCCATCGGACCGGTCAGTCCGGGCTCGCTGCCGATGAAGATCGCAACGAGGGGCACCCCAAGCGCCGCCGCCACATGCACGAGCCCGGTGTCGACGCCGACCACGAGCTTCGCTCCGGCGATCAAGGCCGCGACTTCGTCGAGAGGCCGTCGCTCGGGCACGCTTTCAGGGGGCTCGCCGGCGGCGGCCGCGATCGCCTGGCTGCGCTCGCGTTCGGCCTCGTCGCCCCAGGGCAGAACTACATCAAGGCCGCGGGCGCGCATGCTGCGGGTAACTGCGATCCAGTTGTCGAGTGCCCATTCCTTGCCTGGCTGGGCAGTGCCGTGAAACAGCACCCCATAGCTGCCGGCCGATGCTTTGGCGGCGAGCTTTGTGCGATCGAGGCCGAAATCAACGGGACCATTCGCCTCGTAGCCGAGCGCAAGGCCGGACAGCGTGCGGTTGCGCCGGATCGCGTGTACGGCCCGCGGAACCGTGTGCTGGATGTCGTAGAACCAGCACGCGGGACCCTCGCGTACGCTCGCGCGGTCGTAGCCATGGCGCACGCCGCGGACCATGAACGCAATCAATGCGGAGCGCACCAGCCCCTGGGTGTCGACGGCCGCGTCATAACGCTGGTCTCGCAGCCGCAGCCGAAATTCGCCGATGTCGCGCCAGGTCGCGAGTTCGTGCAGCCTACCCCGCCACCGCCGCGACGCGACCGGAATGACGGCGTCGACGCCGGGATGAAGCCGGGCCAGCGGCGCATAGGCCTCTTCCACCACCCAGGTGAGACGGGCGTCCGGCCGGAAACGCCGCGCGTCGGTGATGGCGGGCATGTGGTGGACGACGTCGCCGAGCGAGGAGGTTTTAATGAACAGTATCTCGGCCATGCCAGGTTCCCGGATCATTCCGGCTGCCGCTGGCTCATATAGATTGCCCGCCGGCTTGTCACCCGCAGTTGCCGCCGCGCTAACGTGATATTCAGGTCCGCAGGGTACGCCCTGTCAGCCCCACAAACAGGCCCGCGAGCGAGCACGAATGACCACCCTGGTAACCGGCGGCGCCGGCTATATCGGCAGCCATATGGTGCACGCCCTCCTCGCGGCCGGCGAACGGGTGGTCGTGCTCGACAATCTGTCGACCGGCTTCAAATGGGCGGTTGCCGGCGGCGTGCCGCTCGTTGTCGGCGAAACCGGCGACGAGGTTTTGGTTGCCCGCCTCATTGCCGAGCATGAGGTCGACGCCATCATCCATTTCGCGGCATCCATCGTGGTGCCGGATTCGGTGTCGAACCCGCTCGGCTATTACCGCAACAACACGGTGAATTCGCGCAGCCTCATCGAATGTGCCGTGAAGGCCGGGGTCAAGGCCTTCATCTTCTCCTCGACCGCGGCGGTCTACGGCAATCCCGAGCACGTTCCGATCGGGGAGGATGATCCGGTGGCGCCGATGTCGCCCTACGGCTCCTCAAAGCTCATGACCGAGATCATGCTGCGCGACGCGAGCGCCGCGCACGGCATGCCCTACGTCATCCTGCGCTACTTCAACGTCGCCGGCGCCGACCCGCAACTGCGCACCGGGCAATCGACCAAGGGCGCGACGCACCTCATCAAGGTCGCGGTCGAGACGGCGCTTCGCAAGCGCTCCGGCATGCAGGTGTTCGGCACCGACTACCCGACCCCGGACGGCACCTGCATCCGCGACTACATCCACGTCACCGACCTGGTGCGCGCCCACTTGGACGCGCTCGGCTATCTGCGCGGCGGCGGCCATCCGGTCACGCTCAATTGCGGCTATGGGCACGGCTTCTCGGTGCTGGAGGTGATCGATACGGTGAAGCGCACCTCAGGCGTCGATTTTCGCGTCGACTATGCCGGGCGACGGCCCGGCGATCCGGCGCAGATCGTGGCGAAGTCCGATCGCATTCGCGCAATGCTCGGATGGCAGCCGCAATTCGACGACCTTGCCACCATCGTCGCCCACGCGCTCGCCTGGGAACGCAAGCTCGGCACGCTGCAGAACTAGCGCCGCCACGCATCGGTCTTGGCGTGTTCCCTGCGATCAGGGCGATTGACCTTCGCACCCCTTCCGTCTATTCGGCTGCACGCGGGGACGCCGGCCTCGCTTCCTTTGTCTCCACCCGCACCCAGAAGATTTTGCCATGAGCGCAGACGCTTCCCGCTACGTCATTCCGCCGCCGCCGCAACCCGCCATCGCCGTTGTCGGCAGCGACAAGCTGTTTCCGGTGCGCCGCATCTGGTGCGTCGGTCGCAACTACCTCGAGCACATCAAGGAGATGGGCCAGGACGAGCGCGAGCCGCCGTTCTTCTTTGCCAAGCCCGCCGACGCAATCGCGCCGGATGGCGCGACGATTCCCTATCCGCCCCTCACCAAGGACCTCCATCATGAGGTCGAACTTGTGGTGGCGCTGAAGGGCGGCGGTCGCAACCTCAAGGCGGCCACGGCCAATGACCTGATCTGGGGTTACGGCGTCGGCATCGATCTGACGCGCCGCGACCTTCAGATCGCCTCGCGCGACATCAAGCGGCCGTGGGAAATCGGCAAGGCGTTCGACTTCTCGGCCCCTTGCGGCGCGCTGCGGCCCGCCAGCGAGATCGGCCATCCGAAGAAGGCCCGGATCACGCTCAAGTGCAACGGCAAGATTCGTCAGGACGGCGACCTCGAGCAGATGATTTGGAACGTGCCGGAGGTGATCGAGAAGCTGTCCGAGATGGTCGAGCTTGCAGCCGGCGACATCATCATGACCGGCACACCGTCAGGCGTCGCCGCAACCGTGGCCGGCGACCGGCTCGAATGCGAGGTGGCGGGCGTCGGCAAGCTCACCGTGACCATGGGGCCGCCGCTGAAGTAGGCGGGCACGGCGCGCGGAGAGCGCGCCTTTGCCCACCCTACGATTTTCGGATCTTGCGGGATCAGCCGCCGCCGGCGACGCTCTTCGCGGCCTGGGCCGGCGCCATCGTGCGGCCGACCACCGTCACCAGCATGTTGCCCTCGAGCATCCGCTTGGCAACGCGCTTCACGTCGTCAAGGGTGATCGCCTCGACGAGGCCGTTGCGCTTTTCGATGTAGTCGATGCCGAGATCCTCAAGCTGAATCTGCACGAGCTGCTCGGCGATCTTGACCGAGGTGTCGAAGCGCAATGCGTACGATCCCGTGAGGAACGACTTCGCCTTGTCGAGTTCTTCCTGAGTGGGACCCGTTTCCGCAAGCTTGCGGATTTCCGCTTCCATGACTTCGAGAGTCTGGCTCGCGCGGTCGGCTCGGGTCGCCGTGCCGCTGATGAAGAGGGACGTGAAGTCGAGCGGCATCACCGCACTGTAGACCGAATAGGCAAGCCCGCGCAATTCGCGCACCTCCTTGTAGAGGCGCGAGGTGAATGCGCTGCCGCCGAGGATGTGGTTCAGCACGAAGGCTGCGACGAAGTCCGGATCCTTGCGCGGAATGCCGGGCGCGCCGATCATCAGCACCGATTGCGGCACGTCGAGCTCGATCGCGATGCGTTGCCCCAGCCCCTTCGGCATCGCCGTCGGAACGGTCGAAAGCTTGGCCTTGGCGGGCAGGCCGCCGAACACGGTGTCGATCAACTTGCCGGCGCTCTCCGGATCGATATTGCCGACGATGCCGATCTTGAGATTGTCGCGCGCGAAGAGGTTGTGCGCTGCCGTCTTGAGATCGTCGGCGGTGATGGTCGGCACTGAGTGCAGCGTGCCGCGTACGGGGCGCCCGTAGGCGTGGTCGGGGAACGCGGTCGACCACCAGCGCTGATTGGCAAGCTCGTTCGGGCTCGTGGTCGCGCGGCGCAATCCGGAGAGGATCTGCTCGCGAATGCGATCGAGGTCTTCGCTATCGAACCGCGGCTCGGTAAGAGCGAGCCGCAGCAGCTTGAATGCCTCATCCTGGTTTTCCGACAACGTGCGCAACGAGCCGGAGATGTAATCGCGCGTCGCGGTGATGTTCAGCTCGATGGCGTTCAACTCGACGAGTTCATGAAAGCGCTTCGAGTCGATATCGCCGGCGCCCTCGTCGAGAAGCGACACCATCAGATTGGCGACCCCCGGCTTGTCGACGGGGTCCTGCGTCGCTCCGCCGCGGAATGCGAATTCGATCGCGATCAGCGGAACCGAAGGCTCCCGTACGAGCCAGGCAGTGATGCCCTTTGGGCTGACCACGCGTTCGATGGTCGTCGCGTCAGCCGCGGGTGGCACTGCGGCAAGCACGGCCGCGATGACGAGCGCGCCGAGAACAGCGCGTAGCGGATGAAGGCGAGCGCGTGCGTTCACGAGTGTTTCTCCGGGCCAACAGGGAGATCTTTCACGAGATAACCGGTGACCGACCGGCGCTTGTCAAGCCACTTGCGTGCGGCATCGCGTACCGCCTCGGCGGTCACGGCGCGGATTCCGTCCGGCCACGCCTCGACCTTTTCCATGGTTCCACCGGAGGTGAGCGCCGCGCCGAACCAGCGCGCCATCGTCGCCTGGTTGTCCTGAGCATAGACGACGTCGGCAACGAGCCTAGTCTTGGCGCGGTGCAGTTCTTCCTCGGTGACGCCCTCGGCAACGACCTTGGCGATCACATCGTCGAGCGCGGACTCCACCACCTCGAAAGAGATGCCCTGCCGCGGCGTTGCGAATACCCCAAAACGCGTTTCGTCGAGCGCCGTCGATTGATACCAGCCGCCGGCGTTGGTCGCGAGGTTCTGCTCGACCACGAGAGCGCGGAAAATGCGGCTTGTCTCGCCGGCGCCGAGAATCTGGGCGAGCACGTCGAGGGCTTCCAACTCGCCCGCCATGGCCGTGGTGGACGACGGCACCAGATAGTTGCGCTGCAGGCTCGGCTGGGCGACCCGCGGATCGGCCATGGTGAGTTGACGCACCGCGACCGGCGTCGGCTCCTGCGGCCGCATCCGCGGGCCAAGCTCGGAGCGCGGCTTCACCGCGCCATAGGTCTTTTCGGCGAGCGGCTTGACCTCGTCAGCCGTGACATCGCCCGCGATGACCACCACCGCATTGTTCGGCGTGTAGAAGTGCCGGTAAAAGGCGAGCGCATCCTCGCGATTGAGCTTTTCGATCTCCTGGTGCCAGCCGATCACCGGCCGCCCATAGGGATGATTGAGGTAAAGCGCCGCGGCGACTTGCTCGCCGATCCGGGCGTCCGGGCTGTTGGCCACCCGCATGTTGAACTCTTCCAGCACCACATCGCGCTCGGACATGACGACGTCCTCGCTGAGCACGAGCCCGGTCATGCGATCGGCTTCGAACTCCATGACCTTCGGCAGGTATTGCTTGGCAATGCGCTGGAAGTAGGCGGTGTAGTCGGCGGTCGTGAAGGCGTTTTCCTGGCCCCCGACGGTGGCAAGCGTCTGCGAAAACAGGCCGGCCGGATTCTTCTCGGTGCCCTTGAACATCAGGTGCTCGAGGAAATGCGCGAGCCCGGACTTGCCGGCCGTTTCGTCGGCGGACCCGACCTTGTACCAGATCATGTGGGTCACGACCGGCGTGCGGTGGTCGGGGATGACGACGACCTCAAGGCCGTTCGCAAGCGTGAAGTGAGAGATCGTGGGACCGCCAGCGCCGGCGGGCGCCGTCGCCTGGATCAGGAGCGCGACCGCAGCCGCGATGCCGACGACGGCGAAAGCGCAGCGCTCTCTTACGGAGTGCGGTGCTCGCGATGCGCGACGACTGCCAAGATGAGACTGGATGAAGAACCAAATGTCACGAGGGAAGCCGGCACGAGACAACACGCAAAACCGGCTCATTGAGTACCCCGGACCATCTGCGGATCTTGCTTACCCTTCGCCGCGATGCCGCTGTCACGGCTGAAGACCCCATAAGGCTGGTCCGGCGACGGCGTCCGATAGCCGGACGGCGGTTCGGTAAGTGTCGTGCGCGCCGGTTCGCGCGTGAACGGCGCAACCTCCGGCTTCTGCTTGATATTGGTGAAGTCGAGAAACTCGGACCAAAGGCCGCCTTTGTAGCCGAGTTCAGCCGGCGACATCTCGGAATTGCCGCCGCCACCCGCGGGACTGGAGCCGAGCCTCTGCGCAGCCGGTGTGTCTGCCTTGCCGTCCGGCCCTGTCCTGCCAGCTTCCCTTTGTTCGGGCGTCATGCGGTCTTGCCGGCTATCTCTATCCCAATCGATCGCCCGGCGATCGGCCTTGGCCTTCTTCTCCGCCTTCTGCCTCTTGATATCCGGATCGTCCGGCCATGCCGCGTTCTTGGGCAGCTGCGCGTTCATCCCCGGCGGCGGCAGGTCGCGGCTCGGCGGTATCACGAGGGGCGGGCGCTCCTGATATTGAATGCCGGCCTCCTGGCCATTGCGCAGGCCGAGCTTGCGCAGGAAGTCACGCATGAACTTTTCGTCGGGCAGCATATCGTCGTCGTCTGCGGCATAACTCGCGCCGATCCCCGTCGCGAGTATCAGAAACACGCCACAGGCCACCATCATGGCGGCCCGCGCAAAGCTGCGGTTTGGTTTAGCTTGCGGCATTTGCCGTCCCCACAATTGTCACACCGGTCTTCGTCGCCCCCAACAACGGCGCCAGCTCATTGGTCGCGTTTAATTATTGTGTCACATCAGGGCGCTTTTGCGGCGCCCCCATAAACAGCGATTCATACAGGAGACCGATAACCCCGGCAACGATCGCCGCATCGGCTAGGTTAAAAATCGACCACTGGAATGTCCAACCAGTCCCACTGAGGTGGAACAGGACGAAATCCACCACGGCACCGTGCACGACGCGATCGATCCCGTTGCCGATGGCGCCGCCGATGATCATGCCGAGAGCAAGGCCTGACAGGCGTGAGCTGGTGCGGAAGAGCCAGATGCCCAGCAGAATGACGGCGATCACCTTCAGGGCAAATAGCGCCCATTGCCCCAGCGGCCCAGCCTGCTGGAACATCCCGAAGCTGATACCGGTATTCCAGGCAAGCACGATGTCGAGGAACGGCGCCAGCGCGGTGCGTCCGCGATTGGCAATGTCGAAGCCATAGAGCAGCCAGAGCTTGAGCGCTTGGTCGAGGGCGACGACCGCCGCGGCGACTGCAATGCCGATCCGCTGCGGAGCGCCGCCCAGGAAAGACATCATTTGGCGTGCGCGGCGCGGGCCGCGTCCCATTCGCGCAGCGCCTGCGCATCGCGCGGGCTGACGTCGGGATAATCCGGATCGGCGCCGACCGTCGGTAAAATCTTCCGCGACCGGGCGCACTTCGCCCCCGTTGCGGGACGAAATTCGACCGCGACGCCGGGCGCCTCTTCGAGGCGAAATGCCGCGTGCGGCCCGGTGCCGCCCTCGATGGTTACCGCCGAAGTGATGGCGATGTCGGCCATGCCGATTTCGCCGCGTTCCCCTTCCAGGTTGGCGGCGATCGTGCGCATCAGGCCTGCATCGGCGATGTAGATCACGGGCGCGGCCTCGAGGCTCGAGCCGATGCGCTTGTTGGCGCGCTCGATCTCAAGCGCACCGGTGACGACCCGCCGCACTCGCCGGATGTCATTCCAGATCTCGGCGAGGGCCTCGTCGCGCCACGCCGCCGGGACCGTCGCGAAGGGTTCCAGATGAACCGACCGCGCGCCGTCGCCACCGCGGGCGAGATAGGCTTCCTCCGCCGTGAAGCAGAGCATCGGCGCCAACCAGGTTACCGTCGCCTGAAAGAGCAGATCGAGCGTGGTCAGGGCCGCCTTGCGGGTCACCGATGAGATCGGGTCGCAATACAGCGCGTCCTTGCGGATGTCGAAGTAGAACGCCGACAGATCGACCGTCATGAAGTTGTTGACGGCGGCGAAGATGCGCTTGAAGTCGAACTCCGTGTAATAACGCCGCACGCTCTCATCAAGCTCGGCGAGGCGATGGAGGACGTAGCGTTCGAGGCCGGGCATCGCCGCATGCGCGACGCGATCGCCGTCATGGAAATGCGCAAGGTTGCCGAGCATCCAGCGGATGGTGTTGCGCAGTTTGCGATAGGTCTCGACCGTGGTCTTGAGGATTTCCGAGCCGATGCGCACGTCGTCGCCATAGTCGGAGGCGCAGACCCACATGCGCAGGATGTCGGCGCCGGAGGCCTTGATCACGTCCTCGGGCGCGACCGTGTTGCCGAGCGACTTCGACATTTTGCGGCCGTTCTCGTCGAGAACGAAGCCGTGGGTCAGCACGACGTCGAACGGCGCCACCCCGCGGGTGCCGCAGCTTTCGAGCAGCGAGGACTGAAACCAGCCGCGATGCTGGTCGGACCCTTCGAGATACATGACGGTGTCCGGACCGCCGTCTCGTCTGCGGCGGATGCCGGCAAGGCCTGGAAAATGTTTCGGGTCCTCGAGCACGAAGGCATGGGTCGAGCCTGAGTCGAACCACACGTCGAGAATGTCGTCGACCTTCTGCCAGTCCTCGTTCGCGAGAGAACCAAGGAAGCGCTCGCGCGCGCCTCTCGCATACCAGGCGTCGGCACCTTCCTTCTCGAAGGCGTCGGCGATGCGCGCGTTCACTTCGCTGTCCTGCAGGATCTCCGCCGAACCGTCGCTGTTCTCGCGCACGAACACCGTGATCGGCACGCCCCAGGCGCGCTGGCGCGAGATGACCCAATCGGGCTTGCTCTCGATCATGCCGGTGATGCGGTTCTCGCCCTGTTCGGGCACCCACCGCGTCGCCTTGATGGCGGTGAAGGCGCGCGCCCGCAATGTATCGCCGGCCTTCGCATGGTCATCGCTGTCCGCGATTGGCTTGTCCATCGCAATGAACCATTGCGGCGTGTTGCGAAAGATCACCGGTTTCTTGGAGCGCCAGGAGTGCGGATACTGGTGCTTGAGGCGACCGCGCGCGATCAGCATGCCGGCCTCGATCAGCGCCTTGATCACCGCATCGTTGGCATCGCCCTTCTCGCCTTTGTCGGTGATGACGCGCTTCGGCTTGCCGTTGGTGTCGCGCGGGCCAAACCCTGGCGCCTGGTCGGTGAAGTAGCCGTCGCCGTCGACCGTGTAGGGGATCGTGGTGTTGATGCCGCGCGCCGCGAGCGCGCGGGCATTGGCAGTCCAGACCTCAAAGTCCTCGCGACCGTGGCCTGGTGCCGTATGCACGAAGCCGGTGCCAGTGTCGTCGGTGACGTGTTCGCCCGCGAGCAACGGGACCTTGAAATCGTAACCGCCGGCTACTCCGTTCAGCGGATGCTGGGCGACGAGTTCGCTGAGGGTTGCAGCCGGGATCACTGCGACCCGGTCGAATGCCATGACCCGCGCTTGCTTGAAGACTTCGCCTGCAAGATTGTCGGCGAGCAGGAACAGGTCGCCGAACTTCGCCCAGTTCTCCGGTGCCGAATCCGTGACCTTGTAAAGTGCATATTCGATCTTCGGCGAGAAACTGATCGCGCGGTTGCCGGGGATCGTCCATGGCGTCGTGGTCCAGATGACGATCACGGTGCCATCAAGCTCCGGCGGCCCTCCGCTGACCGGAAATTTCACCCACACCGTGTCGCTGGTGTAGTCCTCATACTCGACCTCGGCTTCGGCGAGCGCCGTCTTCTCCACGACCGACCACATCACCGGCTTTGATCCGCGATAGAGTGTCCCGTTCGCCGCGAACTTCATCAGTTCGCGGGCGATCTGCGCTTCCGCGGGATAGCTCATCGTCGTGTACGGATGCGCCCAATCGCCCTCGACGCCGAGGCGCTTGAACTCCTCGCGCTGCACGCCGAGCCAATGATCCGCATAAGCGCGGCACTCGCGCCGGAACGCGATCATCGCATCGGGATCGGAGAGATCAGGCTTGGCGCGGCCTTTCGCGCGGTAGTTCTCCTCCTCGATCTTCCATTCGATCGGGAGGCCGTGGCAGTCCCAGCCCGGCACGTAGTTCGAATCGGCGCCCGCCATCTGCTGCGAGCGCGTCACCACGTCCTTGAGGATCTTGTTGAGCGCGGTGCCGATGTGGATGTGGCTGTTGGCGTAAGGCGGTCCGTCGTGGAGCACGAATTTGGTACGCCCTTTGCCGGCCTCGCGCAGGCGGGCGTAGAGATCGATCTTCCGCCAATAGGCCAAAAGCTCCGGCTCCTTCTGCGGAAGGCCGGCGCGCATCGGAAACTCGGTCTTGGGAAGAAACAGCGTCTCGTTGTAATCGCGGGCGGAAGCAACGGGTTCGGACATGGCGGCTCAACCTAGGATGTGGAGGCAAATTGGGCTGATCCCGGTCCTCCGCCGACCCAAGGTCAGGCGGAGGCCGGGCCTATAATCAGCCGAGCCGCCGAGGCGAGCCTGCGTGCGAAGCGTTCGCATGTCATCATGGCGCGGCTTCCTAACATATCGATTGCGGCGCCGAAAGGGCCAACCCCTTCATCGGCCTGCTATTCCGGCTTGCGCTGGAGACGGCGTGACCGAGCCGAGCGGGGGAAAGGCGTCGCCCGCGCGGTGAAGCGCCATGCGCGCCATCCGGCAATCCTCGTCCATGCGGCGAATGAGGTCTTCGACCGAATTGAATTTCAACTCCGGCCTGATCCAGGCGATCACCGCGACGTCGATGCTTTTGCCGTAGAGGTCCGCAGAGAAATCGAAGAGATAGACCTCGAGCAGGACCACCCCGGTATCGAACATCGGCCGCCGCCCAAAACTCGCCACGCCATCGAACCGGGCGCCGTCGACGCCGACCCTGACCGCATAAATGCCGTAGCGCAGCCCGCAGCCGGGATCGAGCCGCAGATTCGCCGTCGGATACCCGAGGGTGCGGCCGCGCTTGTCGCCGTGGGCGACTTCGCCGCTGACGAACCAAGGAAAGCCAAGAAGCTCGGCTGCGTCCTCGGGCCGGCCCGCTGCGAGTGCATCGCGGATGGCACCCGAGGAAATCCGCCGCCCCTCGTCGAGCAAGGCCGGCACGACCTCGACGGCGAAGCCGTGGCGGCGCCCTTCCTCTTGTAAAAAGGCCGGTGTGCCCGCCCGCGCCTTGCCGAAATGGAAGTCGAAGCCGATCGCAACGCCCGCGACGCCAAAACGACCGATGAGAACGCGGGCGACGAACGCGACGGGATCGAGCGCGGCAAGCGCAGCGTCGAAACGCATGACGATGGCGCCGTCGAGTCCGGTCGCGGCTAACAGGCGGAGCTTGGCGCGCTCGTCGGTCAGGCGGAACAATGGTTCGTCGGGCCTGAAGAAGGCGCGCGGATGCGGCTCGAAGGTGAGCGCCGCCGCCGGTCGACCGAGCGCACGCGCTTTCGCGATAGCGGCGGCGATGACGGCGCGATGGCCGCGATGCACGCCTTCGAAGTTGCCCATCGCAACGACCGCGTTGGCGAGCGGCCCAAGCTGCGGCGGCTCGTCCAGTCGATCGTGAACGGCGGTGAAGGGTCGCTGCGGCGGCTCGGATTGCATCGATGGCAGTTTCCGGAAAATTTGCCGGACCGTGCCTGCCGCGGTCACGGGAAGTCAAGCCGGCTGCCCACCCGTTAACACGCCGCCAACCATGATCCGCTTATTTGGCGCGCGCTCTTTCACTGCGGCAGACCGTTTCGGCGGCACCGTCGTCGCATTTTGCCGAAAATCGACGTGGCGAAACCGACAGCGAGTTAACCGGTTTTTCAACCGCCCTTGGTAACTTCCTGCCGCTTTTGGGGGGCAGTTCCCGGATGGTCACGCCTTCCCCGACGCACGCATTCGGCAGCGCTGGGAGCCAGGCGAGGCCGACGAGAGGCGCCGAGAGTGGCCGAAACGGAGTGGGTGATGGCAGTCGACTTATCGATGCCGGTTCTGGTCGTTGACGACTACAGCACGATGATCCGCATCATACGCAATCTGCTCAAGCAGATCGGATTCCAGGATATCGACGATGCCGCCGACGGCACCGCAGCGCTCGGCAGGATGCGCGAGAAGCGCTACGGTCTCGTGATCTCCGATTGGAACATGGAGCCGATGACCGGCTACGACCTGCTCAAGGAGGTCCGCCAGGACCCGGGGCTGTCGCGCACGCCGTTCATCATGGTAACGGCGGAATCGAAGACGGAAAACGTCATCGCGGCGAAGAAGGCCGGCGTCAACAACTACATCGTCAAGCCGTTCAACGCCCAAACGCTGCAGAGCAAGATCGAGGCCGTGTTCGGCGACTGACAGCGGTCGCGGTCACCACACCAGTCGCGGCGTCACCGCTTGCGGCGTGATGCCGGCCGTCGTGAACATCTCGGCGAGCGCCGCCGTCGGCGGGCGGTCGCCGAGTTCCTCGGCATGGATACCGCCTAATACAAAGAGCGCGTCGAGGCCGAGCGCGCGGGCACCGGTGATGTCGGTGCGCAGCAAATCGCCGATCGCGAGAACGCGCTGGGCGGCGACCTGGCCGCCGCGTGCGGCCGCCGCCGCTGCGAGGGCGGCCTCGTAGATCGGGCGGTGCGGCTTGCCCGCGTAAAGCACCTCGCCGCCCGTGGCCACATAGAGGTCCGCGATCGCGCCGGCGCAATAGACAAGCTCATTGCCGCGCTCGACGACGAGATCGGGATTGGCGCACAGCATGAACAATTCGCGCCGACCCATGGCCTCGATCATCTCGCGATAATCCTCCGGCGTCTCCGTCGTATCGTCGAACAGGCCGGTGCAGACGACGTATTCGGCCTCTTCCATGGACGTGAAGCGCACGTCGAGCCCCTCGAAGATCGAAAGGTCACGCTCAGGTCCGATGTGGAATACGGCGCTGCCGCCGCGTTCGGCCATCACTTCGCGGGTGACGTCACCGGACGAGGTCACCGCGTCATAGGCTTCGCGCGGCACTCCCAAGCGGTCGAGCTGGCGAACCACCCAGCCCGACGGGCGCGGCGCGTTGGTGATCAGGACCACCGTGCCGCCGCCGGCCCGAAATCGCGCGAGCGCATCGCAGGCCTCGGCGTAGGCCGCTAACCCATTGTGCACGACGCCCCAGACATCGCACAGCAGCACGTCGTAGCGCTGGGCCACGGTCGAAAAATTGTCCATGCAGGAAAACATTGCAACGTCAGGCGTGAGGGATCAGGAGACCAGGGATTTGACGGCAGAGGAGCTTCATCATCTACATAGATATCGGGATCAACCGAGCACGCGTCCAGTGATTTTTCCCCGGAGGCCATCCGATTCCGATTGCTGATGCCTCTTACTGTGAACTGCGCGCGACGACTGCGCGTGCGATCTGAGCGATCACGGTCGGTCGTTCCAGGGCCTCGACACGTGGGGCGGAAGCGGCAGGCCGCAGAACAGGTGCAGCGGGCGGCGGGTCGGGCGGACCCGGTGCAGCCGGCTGCTCCGGCTCGGCGACGGTCTCGACGGGCTGCAACACGTCGGCGCGCACCGGGCGCGGCTCGGCGAACAGAGCCCCCTGGCCGTACTTGATGTCGTAGTCGAGGAGATCGACGACGGTCGCTTCGGTCTCGATCTCTGCTGCAATCAGGTCGAGGCCGTAGCGTGCGAGGTGCCCCGACAGATCGACGGCGTCGATATCGCCCCCGCCGTCGCCGCTCAGCAGCAACGCTGCCGGCACTTTGACGAAACGGAAGCCCCGTTCAACCAGTTCGCGCGGCTCGAGCCTGAGATCGCCAACGCCGTCGAGGGAGAAGCGATAGCCGAAGCCCATCAGGGCATTGAGGCTTTCACGCTCAAGCGCGCCAAACGAACGATAGGCGGCCTGGCTGAACACGAGCACGATCGACGGCGCGAGCGTGCGGTTCTCGTCGAGGAATTGGCAGAACTGCGGAAAGATGTCGGAGTCGACCAGCGTCAAAGGGGAGACCCCGCAAAACAGTCCGACGTCGCGGTTCTTCGTCAGCAACCGTTGCACCACTTGGGCGCAGCGTCGCAGCATCAGGTCATCGATCCGCGGCATCAGACCGGCGGCGGTCGCTGCCGGCATGAACTCACCTGAGGCGAGGAGTTCGTTCTCGGCGGTTCGTACCCGCGCGAGCGCTTCGTAGAAGCGTACCTTGCGCTGCGGCAGCGTCACGATCGGATGAAGATAGAACTCGAACTCGATTGCCCTCGATGGCGTCGCGGACGACGGCGACCGCAGCATCGCGGGCGAGGCCGGCAAACGCAGCAACGGCCGGCTCCTCCGATTCCCGGTGCTGTGCCGGGACGGGTTTGGTGCCTGGCGAGATCGTTGCGACGCGGGGTGCCGCCGGACCGGTCGTGGCGCGATCCCGACCGAAGTCCGGAGGCGCAGGCTCGCGGTTTGGGATGCTACGGCTTTGGAGGGCGAGATCGTGGGCGTTCACCTGTTCGGCAAGCAGCTTGATCAGGTTGCCGATCTCGCCGATCTCCGACGTCAGCGGTTCAGTGCCGGCGACCGCCGCATCCGCGCGCGTGACCGCGTCGGCGACCTTGGTCTCCATCGCCGCAACCCGCCGCCCGAGCTCAATCACCTGGCGCGCCAGGTCGGCGATGCCGCGGGACAAGTCCTGCACTTGCGTCGATTTCACGGTGCCGCTGCGTCCGCGCGCCACGATCGAGCAAAGCGCAAGTCCGGTCAGCGCTGCGATGCCGCCCACCAGCGCTCCGGTCGGTGCCATGCCGAAGACAAGGTAGAGCGCGACGCCGAACGAGGCGCAGATCACCACCATGCAGGCGGCGACGATCACCGCGCTCACACGTGCCATTCGGTCCCCCGTCGGCGGCCGGACCTATTCCAGGCGCTTCAGCCGGTCAAAGTGATTCGCGTTCCGCTGCTACAGTGTTGACAAGCACGGCGAAGGGCAAGCGTCGAAGAGAACTTGTCCGCGATCGACCTCGGTGCCGCCGATGAAATTCGGCGCGTCCTCTGAGGACCTGCGACCAAGTTGCTCGCCACTAAAATGAGTGCACGGGGGACAGCGCCCGGTTACAGTATCGGCCGGGGGCTCGACCGGCGGCCGGCATTTCTTTCCGTCGGAAGGGTTGAACGTAGCGTGCAGTCGAACGTCCGGTTCAAATGGTGGACAGCCTTTCTTCCGCCCGGTCAGAGGCTTCCAGTCTCGCTGGCTTCGCCAGCGTGGCGGAGCGCCCGTGGGCGGGCTTCTTTCTGTTCGCCATCGCCCATGGGGCGATCTGGACGCTGCTGCCGTACGCACTCTATGCGAACCTGCCGCTCGATCTGATCGAGGCGCTGACTTACGGGCGCGAGTGGCAGATCGGTTACGACAAGCTGCCGCCGCTGCCGTGGTGGCTGGTCGAGATCGCCTATCGCACGTTCGGAAGCGACATCGTCTACTACCTGCTCGGCCAACTCAGCGTGCTCGCCGCCTTTGCGGCGATTTGGGCGCTGATGCTGCGCATCTCCAATGCGCCGACCGCGCTTGCCGCGATCCTGATCATCGACGGGCTGCACTATTTCAATTTCACCGCGCCGAAGTTCAATCATGATGTGATCCAGCTGCCGTTCTGGGCACTCGCCGGATTGGCTTTCCACGGCGCGCTGCGCGGCGGGCGGATCGGCTACTGGATCGCGCTCGGCGGCGCGATTGGAATTGCGTTCTGGGCGAAATATTTCGTCGTCATCCTCTGCCTGCCGCTCGTGCTGTTCATGCTGTTCGACCGCCGGGCGCGGCACTTCTTCGCGACGCCCGGACCCTATGTGGCGGCCGCCGTCACGCTCGTCATCATCGCGCCGCATCTCCTCTGGCTCTCCGACAATCAATTCCTGCCGTTCAGCTATCTCCAAATGCGGGCGCGTGCACCCAGCGGAATTTTCGGTCACCTCACCAATCCGGCGTTCTTCGCGATCGGTCAGTTTTTCTGGCTGCTGCCCGCAGCCATCATCTCGCTCCCGCTGCTGCAGCGCCCGCGCGAGGCCGACGCGACAAAGGCCGACGACTATGACCGGCGCATCCTTGCGCTCTTGACCTTCGGCCCGGCTCTGACCGTCATCGTCGCCTCCGCGCTGAGCGGGCGCGCGCTCGTCAGCATGTGGGGCTATCCGCTGTGGCTCTTCCTCGGGCCTTGGATCGTTGTCGCCGTGAGCTCACGCATCGACCGGGCATGCCTGATGCGCGTCGCGGCGGTGTGGGGGGCAGTGACGGTCGTCTACGTGTTGTCCTTCATCGTGCAATACGCGGTACTGCCCTCCTATGATCATCGCTATCGCGCCGTGCTGTTTCCCGGGGAGGAAATCGCGCGGCACATCGCGATGCGCTACCGGGCCGAGACCGGTATGCCCCTTGCCTATGTGGTGGCGACCATGTGGCTTGGCGGAAATATCGACCATTATGCGCCAGAGCACCCGCGTACGCTGATCGATGGCAATCCGCAGCGCGCCCCGTGGATAGACCTCAAGGACTTTGCCGCCCGCGGCGCTGTCGTTGCCTGGACCATCGGCGATCCGAACGTGGTGCCGGAACGCTTTGCGGCGGTCGCCGGCAAAGCCGTGGTGCAACCGCCGTTCAGCGCGCCGTTCCGCCGCGGCAACGGCGAAGTCACCGTCGGCTGGGCCATCATTCCGCCAGCTGGGATGAAGCCGTAATTTGCAAGTCTAGCTGCCGCAGGAATCGGTGCGGCTACCGCACCGCCTCGATGACCTTGCCGACCTTGCCGAACAGTTCGCCGATTTCGGCCTCGCTCACGATGAGCGGCGGGGTCAGCGCGATGGTGTCGCTAGTCACGCGGATCAAGATGCCGTAGTCGGCGAACGCCTTGTCCATCGCCGCATAGGCGCGCTTGCCGAAGCCGTCGGGCTTGGAGGCGAGATCGATGCCGGCGGTGAGGCCGACCGTGCGGATGTCGAGCACGTTGGGGAGCCCCCGCAGTGCCATCGCGGCGTCGGCGAACGTCGCCTCCAGATCCCGCGCGCGCTCGAACAGTTTTTCGTCGCGGTAGACGTCGAGAGTCGCAAGCCCGGCGGCGCAAGCCAGCGGATGGGCCGAATAGGTGTAGCCGTGGAACAGCTCGATCACGTGTTCGGGGCCGCGCATGAAGGCATCGTAGACCGGCGCGCGCACGATTGCGCCGCCCATCGGCACGGTGCCCGACGTGACGCCTTTGGCAAACGTCATGATGTCCGGCACCACGCCGTAGCGCTCCGCGGCGAACGCGAAACCGAGCCGGCCGAAACCGGTGATCACCTCGTCGAAGATGAGAAGGATGCCGTACTTGTCGCAGATCGCCCGCAGCCGCTGGAGATAGCCCTTGGGCGACGGCAGCACGCCGGTCGAGCCCGCCATCGGCTCGACGATGACGGCAGCGATGGTCGAGGGATCATGCAAGGCCGCGATCCGCTCGAGATCGTCGGCAAGATGCGCGCCCCATTCGGGCTCGCCCTTGGTGAAGGCCTGGGTGTCGCGGTTATAGGTGTGCGGCAGGTGGTCGACGCCGGTGAGGAGCGAGCCAAAGAACTTCCGGTTGTTGACGATGCCGCCGACCGAGATGCCGCCGAAGCCGACGCCGTGATAGCCGCGTTCCCGGCCGATGAGACGGGTGCGCGCGCCGTCGCCGCGCACGTTGTGATAGGCGAGCGCGATCTTGAGGGCAGTGTCGACCGCCTCCGAGCCCGAATTGCAAAAGAACACGTGGTCGAGATCGCCGGGCGCGAGGGCCGCGACGCGGCTTGCGAGTTCGAACGCGTGCGGATGAGCGAACTGGAATGCCGGCGCGTAGTCGAGCTCCTCCGCCTGGCGCTTGATCGCCGCGACGATCGGGTCGCGGTTATGGCCGGCATTGCAGCACCACAGGCCGGCAGTGCCGTCGAGCACAGTGCGGCCATCGTCGGTGTAATAGTGCATCCCCTTGGCGCGCGTGATCAGCCGGGGCGCCTTCTTGAAGGCGCGGTTCGGCGTAAACGGCATCCAGAACGCTTCGAGATCGTTGGGCCGCGCGGCGGCGGACAGGCGGGCTTCGGACGGGGACATGTTGAGCTCCACGCGATAGGTGCTTCGTACAGTAGTCTAGTACGGAATTCGCGAATTTCGAACGTCCGCGCGCGGCGTCGCGGCTCTGCGCCGCACGGACTCCTAAAAATTTCGCAAAGATTCTTTTGCGATCGATTACCGCGCCACATTTCTATCATCTCTTGTGACAACAGTTTGCTTGGGCGTTGCGTGGGGTGAGGGGGCCGTCATGCGTGCGTTAGTCTGGGTGCCGGCCGCTGTTGCGGCTGGAATGGTATTGTTGTGTCTTCAGTCGGCTGACGCTCATTCACGGACACACGCGGCACGCACCTACTCGGTTCCTTCGCACCACGCGGTGCCCGTGCGGCGCGCGACGGCTTATTCGGCGCCGCGTTCTGTTGCGGTGCGAGCCGTTCGATGGCGCTATCGCGCCTGGTGCGTCCCAAACCGCCGCGCGGTCCATCGCGTCCACATCAGCCGTTCGGTCATTTACGCTGCGCGGCACCGACGCACCGAACATTCGCGCGCTGCGTCCCACCTCTCACCTCGAAGTCTCGGCCGCCAAGCGACGCGCACCGAGCACGCGCCAAATCCTCGCAACACCATCGGCCTCGAGGGACCGCCGGGGCCGCCCGGCACACCCGGAGTCCAAGGACCGCCGGGACCGCAAGGCGCGGAGGGTGCGCCAGGCCCCATGGGGCCGCAGGGCATTCCGGGTCCCCAAGGACTAGCCGGCCCGCGCGGCGAGGCGGGGCTGCCGGGGCCGCCAGGCAACGCTGGTATCCGTCAGGTGCAGCAGGATTGCGTTGAGGATCGCGACTGCCTCGCGAGTTGCGCCGAGGACGAAATCGCGATCAACGCCTTCTGTCCCAAAAAGGCACCGGCGGTCCTGAACAGCCTGCGGGAAATCTCGTGCGGCAGCGGCAATCAGTTCACGATGGTCGCCTTTTGCGCCAAGTGAACCCGTGCGCCAAGTGAACCCGTGCGCCAAGTGAAACGGTGCGCGAAGTGAACCGGTGCACCAAGTGAACCGGCCGCTTCGCAGGCCGCCGGAAAACATCGACGGCGCTTACTCGGCAGCGAGCGGTGGCCGATCGGAATCCGAAGGTTTGTCTGGCGCACTCGCGGCGGGCGGAGTGGCGCGGCCGCGCAGCGGCCGCTCCTCGACAAACGCCAGCGCGGTCAGCGCTATCGCAAGGCACGCGCCGGCCGCCGCGAACACCCATGCGAACACCGGTCCGAACGCATCGCCGAGGCCAGCGGGAGGTGCCGTCCGCGACAGCCGGTCGAGCGCGACGAGACCGCCGGCGACGTCAATGCGGCCGAGGACGATGGCGCCAAAGCCCGCCACTACGATGGTGCCCCCGAGCAAGCGGCAAAAGTTGACCATACCGGTCGCAACACCGAACTGATGGGGCAACACCGCATTCTGAATCAAGATCGTCGTCACCGGATACATGGTGCCGATGCCGGCGCCGCACACAAACAGTAGCCCCGCCGCGCCGGTAAACGAAAGTCGGGCAGGGAAGATCGCCATCACGGTGAGGCCGAGTACGGCGAGCAACAGGCCGGCCATTGGGACTCTCTTGTAGTGGGTATGGCGCCCGAGGCTGCGGCCCGCCGCGAAGGCGCCGATGACGCTGCCGGCGGTGAACGCGATCAGGATCGTGCCGGACCGCGATGCCGATGCGCCCATGACCAATTCGAGAAAGAGCGGAAGGTAGATCGACAGCCCGATAATCGCGCCGATGCTGAAGAAACCGGCGATCACGTTGGCGCGCACCAGCGGCTCGCGCAGCACCGAGAGCGGGATGAACGGCTCGGCGGCGGTCGTCAGCCGCCATGAGAACAGCGCCCATAGTGACGCCGACCCGCCGAGAAGCGCGAGAATCTGCCACGACGCCCACGGGTAACGAACGCCGCCCCAGGTCAGCGCCAGCATCAGCGCGAGCGCGGCCCCGACCATCAGTATGCCGCCGAGCCAGTCGAGCGCATGGGGACGTTCGTTGCGGGGCAGCAGCTTGAGGGCGCGGTAGCTCATCAGCACCGCCAGTAACCCCAATGGCAGATTGATCCAGAAGATCAGCGACCAATGCAGATGATCGGTGAGAAAGCCGCCGATCAGCGGCCCGACCACGCTCGCGAACATGAAGGTCGCTGCCGACTGGGTCTGATAGCGCGGCCGCTCCCGCGGCGGCACGAGGTCGGCGATGATGGTTTGGGCGATCGGAAGAATCCCGCCACCGCCTATGCCCTGAATCGCGCGCGCCGCGATCAACGCCCACATCGTCGGCGCGAGCGCACAGGCAACCGAGCCGATGATGAAGACGGTGAGACCGGTCAGCAGGATCGCGCGCCGGCCGTAGATGTCGGAGAGCTTGCCGAACAACGGCGTCACCGCCGTTGCGCACAAGAGATATGAGCTGACGACCCAGGACAGGTTCTCGATGTCGCCCAGCCGGACCCCGATGGTCGGCAGCGCCGGTGCCACGACGGTTTGTTCGAGCGCGCTCAGGAACATGGCGAGCATGATGCCGGCGATGATGGAGCGCACGGCCGGCGGCTCGAGCGGCGCGTGGAATCCGTCCGGTGCCGGCGCTGCGGTACGCGCATCGGCCGCTGGGTGCGGGCTGATCGCGGCGTTGAACTGCGGCGCAGACGGGAGTTTCATGTGGGCGGCCACGATCCGGGTTTGTACTTACGATTTGCATGTTACCGGTAACCCGGCGGCTAGGGCACCGGATTGACGCCGGCGCCATCTCGCATCCGCGATTGCATCGCGGATGGTCAGTTCCCGAATTTCAGGGGACGCCGCGCAACGTGCCTTCGGGACGTACCGTTTTCAATGCCGCGGGTCGCGCACGTGGTATGAGAATTTGATCATACTGCCGCGGGTGCGCCGTCACGATGCTGCTTGCGAGCAATTTGCGGGCATGCGCAGTTTTTCATCAACGTGCCCGTTTGGGCTTGCGGCGGGCTGCGGCCGGCAGGCGCGTCGGCCAACTCACGATGCGATCCTCATAGTCGACTTCGTCGCACTCCTCCTCGGATAACACGACGCGGCCGCGTACCGAAACGCCCGCGGTGTGTACCGTCTCCGGATCCCCCGACACCAGGGGGTGCCACCAATAAAGGTCGGCGCCGTTTGCGAGCAGGCGGTAGGCGCACGTCGGGGGAAGCCATCGGATATCGGCCACATTACCGGGCGTGAGCCTGACGCAGTCTTCGACCGCTTTGCTGCGGTTCTTGTAGTCCTTGCAGCGGCAGGTCGTGCCGTCGAGCAACCGGCAGCCTATGTCGGTATAATAGACCCGTCCGGTATCCTCTTCCTCCAGCTTGTTGAGACAGCAGCGTCCGCAGCCGTCGCACAGGCTTTCCCATTCCGCTTTGGTCATCTCCGCGAGGCTTTTACGGCGCCAGAACGGCTCTTCATCCATGATTAAGCTTCCTGATTCGCCCTCTGGACTCGATCATATAGAACCTGATTTTCAGAAAAGTCGGATTCCGATGCGCCGGCAGCCCCGTCATCATCGCTGAGGTGGCGCATAAACTCATGGAATTGATCAATTTTCCTTGTTGCCGCGAAGCGGCCGGTTTTCGCCACAGCAATGTCGCATAATTCTTTGCCTTTTGATCCTGTCAGTCATTGGCCGGCCGGTCGGCATCGGCTAAACAACTATACAGGAACTAGGGTAAGAGTATTGCGGAAAGGCCGGCGACCGCCCTGACGAAACCGGCTTGGACCACGGACCTGCGCGCATATTTCTTATGAAGTGCGGCGGTTCGGACGACCGTCGACGTGTGACTAGGGAAATCGGCGAGACGACCGTGCAAAATGAGGATCCGCACCCGCCGCGTGTAGGCTGGATACAGCGCTTCCGTAACTTAATGCTGGACCTCGATTCCCGGCTCGATTCGGGAATATTCCGGGCCGGCCTGGCGGCGCGCGAATGGTTCGAGCGGTATCGCGATTTCATGGACCGGTTCCATGTGTCGGGATTGCCGCGCTGGCTGTTGATCGAACCGCTGTCCGAAGCCGCGACGTTCGGCATGGGCGGACTTCTCGTCGCGTTCGCGCTCGCGATCCCAGCGTTCCGCGAGACGTCGGACGACGACTGGCTGAAGAAGTCTGAACTCGCGGTCGTCTTTCTCGATCGTTATGGCAACGACATCGGCAACCGCGGCATCAAGCATTCCAATGCCGTTGCACTTGCCGATTTCCCCGACAACTTGATCAAAGCCGTTCTCGCCACCGAGGACCGGCGCTTCTACGAGCATTTCGGTATCGACATTCCCGGCACCATGCGCGCCGTCGTCACCAACGCGCGCGCCGGCGGCGTGGTGCAGGGCGGCTCCTCGATTACCCAGCAGCTCGCCAAGAACCTGTTTCTAAGCAACGAGCGCACGATCGAGCGCAAAGTAAAGGAAGCCTTCCTTGCGCTGTGGCTGGAGACGCGGCTTTCAAAAAACGAAATCCTGAAACTCTATCTCGACCGCGCCTACATGGGCGGCGGCGCCTATGGCGTGGACGGCGCCGCTCAGTTCTACTTCGGCAAATCGGCCAAGGACGTGAACCTTGCCGAAGCCGCGATGCTCGCGGGCCTCTTCAAAGCGCCGACAAAGTTTGCGCCGCATATCAATCTGCCGGCTGCCCGCTCCCGCGCCAACGTCGTGCTCGACAACCTTGTCGAGGCGGGGTTCATGACTGAAGGCCAGGTGTTCGGTGCGCGGCGTAATCCGGCGACTGCCATTGACCGCCGCGATGAGGGTGCACCGGGCTATTACCTCGACTACGCCTTCGACGAGATGCGCAAGCTCGTCGATACCTTCCCAAAGTCGATCAGTGACCGTGCCTTCGTGGTGCGCACCGCGCTCGATCTCGGCCTGCAGCATGCAGCCGAGGAGGCGATCGATCGCCAGATTCGCCAGTTCGGCCGCGACTATCATGCAAAACAGGCCGCCGCCGTGGTCGCCGACCTTGACGGCGCGGTGCGCGCGATCGTCGGCGGCGTCGACTACAATACGAGCCAATTCGACCGCGCGACCGACGCCTACCGACAGCCGGGCTCGTCGTTCAAGCCCTACGTCTACGCAACCGCATTGATGAACGGTTACAAGCCGACGACCGTCGTCGTCGACAGCCCGGTGTGCATCGGCAACTGGTGCCCGCAAAACTACGGCCGAAGCTTTTCGGGCGCTATCACGTTGACCCAGGCGATCACGAACTCGATCAACATCATCCCGGTCAAGCTGTCGATCATGCTCGGCAACGGCAACGCCAAGATCGGCCGCGCGAAGATCGTCGAGACCGCGCGCAAGATGGGAATCAAGGCGCCATTGCCCGATACTCCGTCACTGCCGATCGGCGCCGACGAGGTCACGGTCCTCGAACACACGGTCGCGTATGCGACGTTCCCGAACCAGGGCAAATCGGTCACCCCGCATACCATTCTCGAAGTTCGCTCCGCGACCGGCGACACGATCTGGCGGTTCGATCGCGACGGTAAGAAACCGGTGCAGGCGATAACCCCGCTCGTCGCTTCGCAAATGGCCATGATGATGAACAGCGTGGTCGAAAACGGCACCGCGCGGCGCGCAATCCTCGACGGCATGAAGTCGGCGGGCAAGACCGGCACTACCAATTCGTATCGCGATGCTTGGTTCGTCGGTTACACCGGCAACTTCGTGTGCGGCGTCTGGTACGGCAATGATGATTACAGCCCGCTCAACCGCATGACCGGCGGTTCGCTGCCGGCGCAGACGTGGCACGACATCATGGCCTACGCGCATCAAGGCGTCGAACTCAAACAGATCGTCGGCGTGGCGCCGAATTCGGCGCAGGTCGGGCCGATGCTCGAAGGCAAGGATCTGCCGGTGCGGCCGGCGATGCTCACGAGCAAGGGCTTGGCGGCCCTGCTCCGGGTCGAACGCATGATGGACGATGCGAGCCGCGCCTTGGTCGCTTCGGCATCCGGTGCGCCGGCGGCCGAGACACGCCCCGGCCCGGCCGCGGCGAAGCCTCCGGTCAAGCGGCCCACGGCGCCTGGGCGGGCCGACAACAACCGGACCGGATCTGTTTCGGCGAATGCCAATAATTGAAATATTGCGGATGATCGAGCGGGACAAAGAGCGGCGTGAACTTCCGCCTATAACGGCCGATCATCAAATCCCGCACACTGCCATTGTCGCGAGTTGATCGAACGTGCGTTTGCTGGTTGGACTCTTACTCACCTTTGCTGTTGCCGGAGCCATTGGCCTCGGCTCGACGTGGTACGCGCTGACGCAGAACCTCTCGTTCGGCTCGCTCGCGCTCGGCACCTGGAAGGCTTATCCGCGCAACGGAACGGTCGGCATCGATCCGTACGCGCGCGCCTCGGTCGCGCGCAACGGCGAATTGCCGGTGGGCGTCGGCGACGGCATCGCCTTTACCACGGCGACCGACGACAAGGGCCGGCGTCTCGACGGCCGTTGCGATGTCGCGATCGCCGGCACCACGCCGCCGGCGCGGTATTTCACCCTGACGCTGTACGATCCTTCGGGATCGCTGGTGGCGAATTCGCTCGACCGCCACGGTTTTACGAGCCAGGAGATCGTGCGCGACCAGTCGGGTGATTTCCGCGTTACGGTGTCGCCGCGGGCACGGCCCGGAAACTGGCTGCCGACCGGAGGTGTCGACAGTTACGTGCTCATGCTGCGTTTCTACGACACCTCGCTCGGCATCGCGACGCGGGCGGGGCGGGAGGCGCCGATGCCCTCGGTGCAGATGACGGGGAACTGCCGATGATCCGGTGGCTGCTGTGGATCTTGGGCGGGTTCGTACTGGGCGGCATCGTGCATCTCACGACCATCATGGTGCTGCCGCGCACCGCGACACGGGACGCCTATACGCGCCTCGCGTCCTTGGCCCCTATCAATGGCTTTGCGTTGTTGCCGGCGCCGACGCCGGAGGCATCGAGCCTGCCGTTCATGGATCCGGCCTTCGTGATGGCGGTGTGCCGCTACGATCTCACCAAAGGTCCGGTGAAACTCTCCATCCCGGTCAGCCAAGCCTACACGTCGGTGACGTTCTACACGCGCTACGACATCGCCTATTACGCCATCAACGATCGCGCGGCCGGACGCCGCTCGATCGATCTCGACCTGATGACGACGAAGCAACGTGACGAACTGCCCGAGGAGGAGGACGTCACCAGCGCGGATCGGCTGATCGTGGAGTCGCCGTCGCCGACCGGCCTCATCGTTGCGCGGGCCTTCTCGCCGGAACCGAGTCAGCTCGCGAGCGTGACCGCGACCTTGAAGACGGCGCAATGCAGGACGCCGTCTTGACGTAGGCCGCCGGGGAGATTCCCGGCGACCATCGACGCGCGAGATTGCCCGCTTACAGGCCGAAGGTTACGAGCCCAAGCTCACAAGCCGAATACGAACAGCATGGTCTGGTTGCGCATGTCGCGCAACTCCGGCGAGAACACGTGGCGGCCGATGGCAATGCGCGACAAGCCCGACATGATCGCCACGTACTGCTTGCCGCCGACTTCGAACGTCATCGGCGGGGCATTGAAACCGGAGCCCACGTTGATCTTCCACAGCTGCTCAAGTGTGGTGTCGTCGTAAGCCGCAAAAGTGCCGTCGGTATAGCCGGTGAAGATGATGCCGCCCGCCGTCGAAACCACGCCGCTGTTGTTGACATAGGGGATGTGAATCTTCTTGCGAATCTCGCCGGTGAACGGATCGGCGGCGATGACGTCGGATTCGTTGCGCTCGATATGGCGGAAGGTGGCGCCCTTCCAGTCGCCGGCCTTGTTCGACAGGGTCGGGTCGAGCGTCACCTGATTGCACGACGACATCGATGGAATGTAGAGCAGCTTGGTGCGCGGGCTGTAGGATGCCGGATAGAAGTTGTTGCCGCCGCCCATCGAGGGGCACAGCTTCTTGGTGCGGTCGGCAAGGGTCTGGTTCTGACGCCCGGAATAGGCCTGGATGTCCTTGTTCGGGTCGTAGTCGACCGGCATTCCGGTCTTCTGGTCGATGCCATTGGTCCAATTGATCGTATCGATATAGGGCTTGGCGAACACGGTCTGCCCGTTCGCGCGTTCGAACGTGTAAAGAAAGCCGTTGCGCGCCGAGTGGGTGATGAGCTTGCGCGGCTGGCCCGACACCTGGCCGTCGATCAGGATGTGGGTGCCGGCTTCGTCGTAATCCCACATGTCGCCCGGGAGATACTGGTGATACCAGTTCATCTTGCCGGTTTCGGGATTCCAAGAGATCAGGCTGTCCGTGTAGAGATTGTCGCCCGGGCGATAATAGGGATCGAACATCGGCACCGGGTTGCCGGTGCCCCACAGCACCTGGTTGGTGCTGATGTCGTATGAGCCTGTGACCCACATGGCGCCGCCGCCGGTCTGCCAAGCGTTGTTCTTGTCCTTCCACGTCTCGGAGCCCGGTTCACCAGGTGCCGGCACGACGTATTTGCGCCAAGCCTCCTTGCCGGTTGCGGCATCGACTGCGACGATGAAGTCGCGGGTGCCGCGGTCGCCGCCGGCGGCGCCAAGCACGATCTTGTCCTTGATCGCCATCGGCGCCGCGGTGAGTTGCAGATCGACCTGACCGTCGGAAAGGTTGGTCTCCCACGCAACCTTGCCGGTGTCCTTGTTGGTGGCGATCATGCGCGGCGGATAATTGGCGACGGTGATGACGAGATTGCCCCACAGCGCTGCGCCGCGGTTTGCCAGCGGGACGCGCTCCTGGCCCGGGTCCATGCGCCAGACGATGCGCCCGACATCGCCGGACCGGCCGTCGATCTTGTAGAGCACGCCCCACTGGTCGACGACGTACAGGAAGCCGTCTTCAACGAGGGGCGTCGATTGCAGATTCTCGTTGGCCGCCGTACCGCCGATTGCGACCGCATAGGCGAGCTTGAGGTCCTTGACGTTCGACCGATTGATGCGGTCGAGCGGCGAATAGCGTTGGGCATCGTAGGTGCGGTGATTCATCAGCCAGTTCTGCGGCTCGGGATTGGCGAGCCGTTCCGGCGTCACCTCGGCCGCGAGCGCGGGAGCAGCCATGCAGAAGGCGGCTCCGGCGAGGAGCAAGGCGCGCAGTGACCAACGATGGGAATGCATGTGTTCCTCCACTTTCGACGTCGTTGCGGTCATCCTACCGCCCCCGACAGCGAAATTGAATTGCAGAACGGGCGGTGCTGCGGGCGAAGCGAAGCCGACGCGCACTTCGGCAGCTGTGTCCGGATTACCGAATCCGGAGGGGGACATCGCTGAGCAGGCTAGAAATTGTAGCCTTTGCGCGGATCGTAGGTGCGGTCGTAGAGGCACTTGAAGCCGATGAACTCGCCGTACCAGCGATGCACGCTCGTGATCTTCGAGATGCGGCCCCATCGCGCGCAGTAACCCGCCGCGATGTCGCGGTAGATGCCGTCTATCTCCGGGCGCCATTGAATGACGCCGCCCGTGTCATTGGCCGTCAGTCCCCACATATCGGTGCCGGGCAAATTCCCGGCTTGAGCCGCAAACGAGATGGGAATGAGCGCGATAGCAACCAACCAGCGCATGCTATGGGTCCCAAACGCTCCGGGGGGCTCTTAACCGACAATCGCGACGGTTGAAAACCGGTGCGGCGCGCACTCTTAATGATGCCATTTCAGGCAAGCAGGGCGACTTTCGGCTATCAACTCGACCATTTCAAGCGCGATGGCGGCCCAAATTCACGATTCCGCCAGAGCTGTGACCTGAATGCCATATCGTCCAAGAAATCGCCGTCGTTGGCGTTAATCTGATGTCACGGAAGTCCATTACATCGCGCCGCATTGTGCTAAACACCAGCGCGTTTTCGACCCTTGCGGCGGTGACGAGGGCCGCCATAATTCGTGGGATTGCTGGCATGCGGAATGCCTCTTCAGTCGTGCGACGCCGTGCTGCCTTTTGCCGCGTGCCGCAGGCCTTCGAATCGGCGAGTTCTGTTCCGACCCTGTCCTCGTCAAGTCACGCCTTTACGCTGCAGCCGTGGTCGGCCGCACATCGAAAGCATCCACGATGACGAATGGAAATTCTGCGGCGGCGCTGTCGCGGCGCGGTCTCTTGATCGGTTTTGCAATCGGGCTCGCTGGCACGTCGGCGGCGCTTGCCGCCCAGCCGAGCGGCGCCAAAGTATTTCTCGATTCGATCTACAAGAACTACGTCGGCAGTTCCGCCGGGACCGCCAAGGGCCTTCCGCTGACCAACGCGAAGCTGGTGCGCGGCTATTTCACCGTCGGGCTCGCGTCGCTCATCAATGAAGATCGTGCCACTGCGACAAAGCGCGGCGAGCCGCCGGTGCTGGACGGCGACCCTTTCATCGGCAGTCAGGAGTGGGACATTTCCGACCTCGCCATCGATGTCAAGGAAGCCAGCCCAGTGAAGGCCACCGGGACCGTGACCTTCATGAACTCCGGCAAGCCCGGCAAGGTCGTGGTCGAGCTCCTGAGGTCCGGCAATGACTGGCGGGTTTCCGACATCACCTGGGAATCAGGTTCGTTGCGCGGGCTCTATCGCCGCAAGGCATCCCGCGACACCGACGTGACGCCGCGTTAGAGCGAACGGCGTTTCACCCCGAACGGGCTTGACCGCGCGCCAGTTTCCGCGAACTGTTGTGCGGATGCGTGCGTGAAAAGCGCGCGCTTAAACATAATGCACTCTGGGAGGTGACGATGGCCGCCGGCTCTTCACGACGATTTTTCGCCCCGTGCAAATGCTGCGGCGCCTTTTCCGGCCGCCCCGCCGTCAGCCGGCGCCGGTTCATTGCGGGCGGCGTTGCCGCCGTCGGTGCTGTCGCGGCGGGATCACCCACGGCACTCTTTGCCCAGGCGAAACCGCATCGCATTGACGTTCATCATCATGTCTCTCCGCCGCCGTTCGTCGAGGCGCTTAAGAAAGCACACCTCGACAACCCGCCGATCAACAACTGGACGCCTGAGCATTCGCTCGAGGACATGGACAAGGCCGCCACTGCGACCGCCATGCTCTCGCCTACGACGCCGGCGGTCGGCTTCCTTGGCCCCAAGGACGCTGCCGATATTGCGCGCGCATCGAACGAATACACCAAGAAGCTGACCGAGCAGCATCCGGGTCGCTTTGGCATGTTTGCCTTGGTGCCGATGCCTCATCCGGACGAGACGCTCAAAGAAATCGAGTACGCGCTCGACACGTTGAAAGCTGACGGCATCGCCTTCATGACGAGCTATGGCGGGAAATATCTCGGCGATCCGGCCTTCACCCCGGTGTGGCAGGAACTCAACCGGCGCAAAGTGACCGCCTACACCCATCCGAACACGCCCGCCTGCTGCGTCAACGTCGCGGGCTTTTCTCCGGTCTACATTGAGTACGGCACCGACACGACACGCGCCATCGCAAGCTTGATCTTCACCAAGACGGCAGCGCGCTTCCCCGACATCAATTTCATCTTTTCGCATGCGGGCGGCACCCTGACGGCGCTGACCGAGCGCTTCAGCGTCCAGATGATGTCGGATCCGAAATACAAGGAATTCACTGGCGACGAGGTGATGGCCGATCTCAAACGTTTCTATTACGACACCGCGCAAGCCTCGAATCCGATCGCGATGGCCTCGCTTACGAAGCTCGTCGCGACATCCCAAATCGTGTTCGGCACCGACTATCCCTACCGCACCTCGATCGACCACGTGAAAGGCCTCGCCGGCGTCTTCGGGCCGGAGGACCTGAAGAAGATCGATCGGGAGAACGCGCTGCGCCTGCTGCCGCGCTGGCGCGCGACCTGACCGACGGCGGGCATCCGTCGACCGCTTTTTCGCTATTTTTCATTTCGACGAGGCGCGCCGGCCGCGTCCACCGCGCCGCGTTTCGTGCCACAGCAGGAACAGGCCTGATCCGACCACGATGGCTGATCCGATCAATAGGTGGAGCGTCGGGACATCGCCCCAGACAAGAAAGCCCATGATCATCGCCCATACGAGCGAGAAATAGTTGAAGGGCGCGACCGCGGACGTGGGCGCGAGATGAAGCGAGCGCGTCCACATATATTGCCCGACCGCATTGGCAAGGCCGTTCCCGACCATGGCGGCGCCGTCGATAAAATTAGGCGTTATCCAGCCGAACGGCAACGTCACGCTGAAGAAGATCGTCAGCAACGTCATCTGATACATGGTGAGCGTTTCCGCCAATTCCGTCGACGTCATCCGGCGCACCCCGACCGTCACCGTGCCGAACAGCACCGCATTGGCGAGCGCGAACGCGGAGCCGATCTGGATCGTTTCCGCGCCGGGGCTCGTGACCAGCAATACGCCGGCAAAGCCGACGATGAGCGCGCCCCAGCGCACCGGGCCAACAACTTCTTTCAGAATAATGATCGCCGCGAGCGTCGCGAACAGCGGCGCTGAGAAGTTGATCGCGACCGCGCTCGCGAGCGGCATCAAGCTGAACGCAATGACGAGGAATGTCTGCGCCAGGGATTGGGAGACCCCGCGGAACAGATGTTCGCGGAATCGCGATGTGCGAAACACGATGAGGCCCGTCGTCGGCAGGATGACGAGGGCTGCGCCCACCAACGCTGAGATGGCGCGCACGAACAACATCTCGCCGATCGGATAAGTCGCGACCAGCCATTTGGAGAGTGCGCTCGAACCGGCGAACACGATCGTTGCGGCGATCATGTAGGCGATGCCGAGTGGAATGCGATCCTGTCGCGTCTTCGCGAGCGGGGCAGCGTCGGTTCCCTTCACCCCGATGCTCCTCCTGTCCGGACGTTTCCTCTTGCGCGCAACCGGTACGCGATTGCGTGGAAAATGCTATGCGAATTGTCACATGTCTGTCAGGCGGATTTGATCTGAGCATGGGCAAACAAAGGGAGTCCAATGCGCATCCCCTCTCTCGTCGCCGCCGGTCTGTTCGCCGCCATTGCTGCGGCCTTTGCTCAGCACGCGACCGCTCAGCCTGCGGGTGCTCCAGCCCCGCCGCGAAATATTGTGATTTTCATCGCCGACGGCTTGCGTGCGCATTCGGTGAATGACGCAAGCGCGCCGAACATGGCGGCGCTCGCGCGCCAGGGCGTCGCCCTCGTCAACAGCCATGCGATTTACCCGACGCTCACCATGGTGAACGCATCGGCGATCGTGACCGGCCACTATCCAGGCGACACCGGCGTGTTCAGCAACACGATGTTCGCTGGATTCGCTGTGCCGGGCGCCGGCGGCAGCGTGACGCCCTTCATCGAGAACGATACCGTGCTTGGCGATCTCGACGCGCACTTCGGCGGCAATTTTCTCGACGAGGATACCCTTCTCAAGCTCGCGCGCGACAATGGCCTGAGCACTGCGGCGATCGGCAAAGTCGGCCCGACGCTGTTGTTCGATCACGTCGATCGCAGTGGCAACGGCACGATCATCGTTGACGATTGGACCGGCACAGCGCGCGGGATTCCGCTGTCCGGCGAAATGACCGAGCACCTGAAGGGAGCAGCACTGCCGCTCGCGACGCCGCCGCGAGGGCCGAATGGTAATGCGGGCAACGCGACAACGCCAGGCACGCGGTCCGCGAATGTCGGTCAGCAGGATTATCTCGCGGCGGTCGCGACGCGGGTGGTATTGCCGCTGTTCAAATCGCGCAACAAACCCTTCGTGCTCGTGTTCTGGTCGCGTGATCCGGACGGCACGCAACATAACCAGGGCGACAGCCTCAACGTCCTGGTGCCCGGCATCAACGGGCCGACATCCCTTGCCGCGATCCGCAATGCTGATGACGATCTTGGCCGCATTCGCGCGGCCCTCGGCGAACTCGGCCTCGCCGACACGACGGACATCGTCGTCACGGCGGATCATGGCTTCTCGACCGTTGCACGAACGAGCGCAACGAGCAGCGCCGCCAAGGCCCGCTATGCTGACGTGCCGCCGGGCCAGCTGCCGCCCGGCTTCCTGGCGATCGATCTCGCCAAGCTGCTGGATGAGCCGCTGATCGATCACGACAATGGCAATGCTGTCGTCAGCGAAGGAACGCATCCGCGGTTTGGCAACGGCACCATCGGCAGCGCGGAGCATCCGAAGGCCATCGTCGTTGCCAACGGCGGGAGCGATCTCGTCTACATTCCGGACGGGAGCGAGGCGACCGCCGGCAAAATCGTCGCCGCGCTGCTCGCGCAGGACTACGTCAGCGGCATTTTTGTCGACAGCCGGCTCGGCCGGTTTCCCGGCACGCTCACCCTCGCCGATATCGCGCTCGACGGTACCGCGGTGACGCCGCGCCCGGCGATCGTCGTCAGTTTCCGCAGCTTCGATACGGTTTGCGGCGAACCGGTGCGATGTCCGGTCGAGGTCGCCGATACGGGGCTGCGTCAAGGCCAAGGCATGCACGGCTCATTCAGCCGTGCCGACACCTTCAACTTCATGGCGCTTGCGGGCCCCGATTTCAAATCTGGCTTCATCGATACCGCCCCCGCCAGCAATGCGGACATCGCCCCGACTGTTGCGGCACTCCTGCGGCTCACTTTGCCCAGCAAGGGTGCGCTGACGGGGCGCGTGCTCGCCGAAGCGATGCCCGGCAGGCCGTTGCCGGAGGTGGTTGGATGGTCAGTCGCTTCCGAGCCTGCCGCAAACGGCATGCGAACCGTGCTCGACTTGCAGGCTGTTGGCGCGGTTCGCTATTTCGACGTCGCCGGATTTCCCGGCCGCACGCTTGGGCTCTCCCAGCCGGCGCCGACGAACGAGCGCTGATCCTCAGCTGCGCGCACACCGTGGCCGGTTCCGATTGGTGCGCACGCTCCGCTTTGCGCACCCTATGTCGCGCCGTCAATTGGTCGCGTTCTTCACCTCGACGACGCCCACCTCGTTCTCGAGGCTGTTGGCGAGGATCGGGTTGCCGTCGCGGTCGACGTCCATGTTGCGAACGATGTCGCCGCCACCCGGAATCGCCCAGGTCTGGAATTTCTCGGTCTTGGGATCGAACCGCACGATGGCGTTCGGCTTTGCCATCGACTCGCAATACCAGACACCGCCCTTGGTCGCCGCGATACCGTAGGGCTGCGACTTCGGCCCGCTCGGCGATTGCCATTCCTTGACCTGTCCTGTCGTCGGATCGAGGCGGCCGAGGTAGCCACGCGCAAAGTCGGTGTACCAGACGACGTCGTCCGGCGTGATCGCAATCCGTCGCGGCCGTGCGCCGGCGTCGGGCAGTTGGAACTCGTGGATGTGCATGTTGTCGTCGATGGTGGCGACCTTCGGCGCGCCAAACTCGACGAAGTAAACGACGTTCTTGGAATTCACCGCCATGCCGTAAGGCCGCGCATTGGGCGTCGGCGGCGTCGCAAGCTTGATGTCGCCCGACTTCGGATCGAGCCGGCCGACGAAATTGCCGTTCTGAACCGTAAACCAAACGATGCCATTATGGTCGATGACGAGGGTATGCGGATCGCGCGCCTTGGGGTCCGGCAGCGGATATTCCTTGACCTCGCCGGTCTTGATATCGAGCTTGCCGATGAAGCCGCGGAAGTTGCCGGTAAACCAGATATTGCCATCCTTGTCCTCGACAAGGCCATGCGGCGCCGACATCGGGTTGACCGGATATTCCTTGAACGTGCCGCTCTTCGGATCAAGCCGCCCGATCTTGTTGGCGAGCTGGCCGCTCCAGAAGATGGAGCCGTCCTTGCCGGCCGCCGGGTCATGCGGGCGCGAGCCCGGCGTCGGCAGCGGCCACTCCATGATGTTGACCTCGACCGGACCCGGGATCAGAACCGCGGGCGGCCGCGGCTTTTCCGGGAAGCTGCGGATCAGATAGGCGCGCACCGTGTCCCATTGATTGTCCTGCACCGGCGCGCCGAAATTGCGCATCATGTTCGTGACCGTGAGCCAGCCCTCCGGCGTATAGCCGGCGGTCAGCCGGTTGATGTCATGACATCCGCCGCACACGGCGACGACGATCTCCCGGCCAGGCCCCGGCGGGAAATTGGCTCCAGGCTGCTGGGCGAGCGCCGGATGAAGCGAGGAAAGGAAAGCGGCGGCAATCGCCGGCAGAACGAGCTTGGTGGGCATTCAGGTCTCCGCAATGGCTCGAAACGGGGCGGGCGTGAATATAGCCCGGGGGCCCATCCACGAGATAGGGGGTGCGAAGGCATTCTCACAAATCGTAGCGGCACTTACTGCCAAGGCTTGCCGATATCCTGAAGGACTTGCATCCGAAGACATTGAAATCGATCTATAAGCAAGCTGGCCTGCAGCAAAAACGGTGAGACCATGGCGGGTTATATTGCGCCTGTGCACAAGGACGACGGCACGAGCTACGGGGTTAGCTTTCCGGACGTGCCCGGCTGCGTCTCCGCCGGCGACACGTTTGAGGAAGCAGTCTCAAACGCCTCCGAAGCGCTCGCAGGGCATTTCGCCGCGATGAGAGCGGACGGGGAAACGGTTCCGTCCCCGCGCACTTTCGAAGAACTTAAGCGCGATCCCGAATTCACCGAAGATGCGGACGGCGCGATTGTCACGATAGTGCAGCCGCAGCGGATGCCGGCCGAAGCGTAGCGGCCAAAAACGCGTCATTTGGCACGCACACTCGTCCGTGCCATTGCGAGCTACCCGACCCATGCAGAAACGCATCCGGCGTCATCGCTCCCCCTCGGACGCCAAAAGTCCTATAACGCGGCCAACTCAGCTTAGGAATGCCCATGAACGCGCCCCTCTCCTCCCATCCGCTCCCGCCTTACAAGCACACCCCGCTGTTTCCGCTCGGCAAGGACACGACGCCCTATCGCAAGATCGCGACGGAAGGCGTGCGGGTCGAGCGCGTGCTGGGCGAGGAGGTCGTCGTCGTATCCCGCGAGGCGCTGCGGGCGCTTGCTGAGGCTGCCTTCGCCGACATCAATCATTTGCTGCGCCCGGAGCATTTGAAGCAGCTGCGCGCGATCCTCGACGATCCCGAGGCCTCGGACAACGACAAGTTCGTCGCCTTCGATTTCCTCAAGAACGCCAACATCGCGGCGGGCGGCGTGTTGCCCATGTGCCAGGACACCGGCACCGCCATCATCATGGGCAAGAAGGGCCGGCTGATCTGGACCGATGGCGACGACGAAGGTGCGCTCGCCGAGGGCGCGCGCGACGCGTATCTGAAAAAGAATCTGCGCTACTCACAGCTCGCGCCGCTGTCGATGTTCGAGGAGAAGAACACCAAGAACAACATGCCGGCGCAGGTCGAGATTTATTCGGAGGGTGAGCGCGACGCCGCTTCCGTTTACAAACTCCTGTTCATCGCCAAGGGCGGCGGCTCGGCCAACAAGGCGTTCCTGTTCCAGGCGATGCCCTCGATCCTGACGCACGACCGCCTGCTCGCCTTCCTCAAGGAGAAGGTCCTCACGCTCGGCACTGCCGCATGCCCGCCCTATCATCTCGCGATCGTGATCGGCGGGACGTCGGTCGAGCTCACAATGAAGACCGTCAAGCTCGCCTCGACCAAGTATTACGACACGCTGCCGACCGCCGGCTCCGAGGACGGCCACGCCTTCCGCGATCTCGAAATGGAGCAGGAAATCCAGCGCATGACCCAGTCGCTCGGCGTCGGCGCGCAGTTCGGCGGCAAATATTTCTGCCACGACGTGCGGGTGATCAGACTGCCGCGCCACGGCGCCTCGCTGCCGATCGGGCTTGGCGTGTCGTGCTCGGCCGACCGCCAGGCGCTTGGCAAGATCACGCGCGACGGTGTGTTCCTCGAGGAACTCGAGCACCATCCCGCGCAATACCTGCCCGAGATCGATACCGCGAAGCTTGGCGGCTCGGTCGTTGCCGTCGATCTCAACCGGCCGATGAAGGACATCCTCGCGACGCTGAAGCAATATCCGATCAAGACGCGGCTCTCGCTGTCCGGCCCGATGATCGTTGCGCGCGACCTTGCCCACGCCAAGCTGCGCGAGCGGCTGGAACGCGGCGAGGGACTTCCGGACTACTTCAAGAACCACCCGATCTATTACGCCGGCCCCGCTAAGACGCCGGAGGGCTACGCCTCCGGTGCGTTCGGCCCGACCACGGCCGGGCGCATGGATTCGTTCGTCGATGATTTCCAGGCGGCCGGCGGTTCGATGATATCGGTCGCCAAGGGCAACCGCTCGCCGCAGGTGCGGGAGGCATGCAAGAAGCATGGCGGCTTCTACCTCGCCTCGATCGGCGGCACTGCCGCAAACCTCGCCGAGCACTGCATCAAGAAAGTCGAGGTGGTTGAATATCCCGAACTCGGCATGGAGGCGATCTGGCGCATCGAAGTCGAAAATTTCCCGGCCTTCATCGTCATCGACGACAAGGGCAACGACTTCTTCAAAGAGCTGAATCTCGGCTGAGGGTGCCGCGCCCAACGGGGGCTCGACGATGTCTAAAGCAAAAGGGAGGTACGTCATGTTGCAATCTCGACATCTCGCTCGAACAGCGTTCGCGCTTCTCGGCGTTGCGGCGCTTGCGGGTGCCTTCACGTTGGGGACGGTGGTGGCGCAGCAGCCGATGCCGCCGACCAAGGTGAGCCAGCTGATGAAGCAGACGCTTGGCGACATCGCCGGGCGCGAAGTGATGATGATCACCCTCGACATTCCGCCGGGTGGCGGCTCGCCGCCGCATCGGCATCCGACCGCGCATAATTTTGGCTACGTGCTGGATGGCGCCTACAAGATCAAGGTCGATGACGGCCCCGAGAAAGTTCTCACCAAAGGGCAGGTGTTCTACGAAGCACCGGGGCAGCTTCATGCGGTGTCGCGCAACGCGAGCGATACCGAGCCGGCCAAAGTGCTGGTGGTGGCTATCGCCGAAACCGGCAAGCCGCTGACGGTGCCGGAAAAGCCATAAGCGTTGTACTGCTGCCGGTGCCTAGAATGATGGGAGCGCGAGATTTGAAACAACACATCCTCATCGCGGGGGGCGGCATCGGCGGCACGGCGGCGGCGCTCGCGCTCCTGAATTGCGGGCACGACGTCGATGTCTTTGAACAGGCGCCCGAGCTCAAGGAGTTCGGCGCCGGCGTCCAGATCAGCCCGAACGGCACCCGCGCACTCGATGCGCTTGGCGTGCTCGAGCCGCTGCGCGCGCTATCCTGCGAGACCGTTGGCAAGGAAGTGCGGCTATGGAACACCGGTCGGACCTGGAAGCTGTTCGATCTCGGCACCGAGGCCATCGAGCGCTACGGCTTTCCCTACGTGACGGTGTTTCGTCCCGACCTTCTGCAAGTGCTCGTCGATGCGGTACGCGCCAAAAAGCCCGATGCGATCCATCTCGGCAAACGCGCGACCGGCGCGAGCGAGCGCGATGGCCGGGTGACACTTGCGTTCGAAGACGGCACCACCGCGGTCGGCGATGCGCTGATCGGTGCCGACGGCGTGCACTCTCGCATTCGCCACGGTCTGTTCGGCGGCGATCGCCCGCGCTTCTTCGGCATGATCGCCTGGCGAGGCGTGATCCCGATCGAGCACGTGCCGCCGCAGATCAGCCGCGACAAGGCCACCAACTGGATCGGCGTCGGCGGTCACGTGGTGCATTACCCGTTGCGCGCCGGCAAGCTCATGAACTTCGTCGGCATCCAGGAGCGCACCGACTGGCAGGTCGAATCGTGGACGACCGAAGGTTCGGTCGAGGAGTGCCTTAACGATCACAAAGGCTGGCATCCGGATGTCCATGCGCTGATCCGCGCGGCGCCGAGCCTCTACAAGTGGGCACTAATGGGGCGCGATCCGCTGCCGCAATGGACGGTCGGCCGCACCACGTTGCTCGGGGACGCATGCCATCCCACGCTGCCGATGCTGGCCCAGGGTGCCGTGATGGCGATCGAGGATTCCGTGATCCTCGGCCGCTGCTTTGACAAGTACGACGACGTTGAGACGGCGCTGAAGCATTACCAGGAGGCACGCGTCGCGGTGACGACGCGCAAGGTCGTCGGTGCCAACGACAATGCCGTGCGTTTCCACAATCCGGCGCTTGGGACTGAAGCGGGAGCCACCGCCTACGTCGATCGCGAATGGAGTCGCGACGCTGTGATTCGCCGCTACGAATGGATTTTCAACTACACGGTCGATACGGTTGAGGTTTGAAAGAGGCTCGAAAATTGGAACCTTGCATCATCGCGCAGAGTGGCGGCCGCGTGCATACGCCGTGTGAGCCGACGGGCGGTGTTTTCGGCCGTCACGCAATGTCTTAGAGACTTGAGCACAGGCCTTCGGCGAATCATCGCCGGGCTTGAAAGCTTGAGCCTCGCCTGCTCTCATTGGCCATGGCGAAAAGAAAAGGACAATCGCGCATGCCATCCGTGAGCGACTATAAAGTTCCGGCGGAGCATCAACCCAAGACGGCGGACTATGGCTTCGACCTAGATACCGCCATGAGTGCCGTCGTCGGGCTGCGCGCGATTGTACCGGACGATGCCTTCACGGCGAAAACGCTGGGTACCGAGCGGGCTGGCAACGGCGTCGTGATTCGCGATACCGGTCTTGTGCTCACCATCGGCTATCTCATCACCGAAGCCGAATCGATTTGGCTCAGCCGGCTTGGCGGCAGCGCGGTGCCGGGTCACGCGCTCGCCTATGATCAGGAGACCGGCTTCGGCCTCGTGCAAGCGCTGGCGCGCCTTGACCTGCCGGCGCTGCCGATCGGCGATTCGGGGCGCGCCCAGGTGGGTGACCGCGTGGTGGTCGCCGGCTTCGGCGGCCGTCAGCGTTCGGTCGCTGCCCGCATCGTCGCGAAGCAGGAGTTCGCCGGCTATTGGGAATACGTGCTGGACGAGGCGATTTTCACGGCGCCGGCCCATCCCAACTGGGGCGGCACCGCAATGATCGGCTCTGCCGGAGAGCTCCTTGGCATCGGCTCGCTCCAACTGGAGCAGGGCCGGGAGCGCAATGTCTCCGGCCATCTCAACATGATCGTGCCGATCGATCTCCTAAAGCCGATCCTCGACGATCTGTTGCGCCATGGCCGACCGAACCGGCCACCGCGGCCATGGCTCGGCCTTTATGCCGCTGACATCGAAGATCGGATCGTCGTGATCGGCCTTGCCGACGGCGGGCCCGCGCAGAAGGCCGGCCTGCGCACCGGCGACGTCGTTTTGACGGTCGGCGGCGAGGAGGTTCGCGATCTCGCTGGCCTGTTCCGACGCATCTGGTCGCTCGGCAATGCCGGCGTCGACATCTCGATCGCGATCGATCGCGATGGCCGCAAGGCCGAACACAGGATCACGTCGGCCGACCGCACCCAGTTCTTCAAGGTGCCCAAGCTTCACTGAGGTAGCAGCATCTTTTCTTGCGCTTCGCACGATGCTAGCGCGGACCCGGAAGCCATGGACCAGCCCACCAACATCTCCGCTCACATTGCCTATGACGACTTGCGCGAGTGGCTCGCGGACGCAGAGCGCCTCGGCGAAGTCCGCCATGTGCGCGGTGCGTCATGGCAGGAGGACATCGGGCTCGCGGCCGAGGCGATCCTGCGCGCCGAGAACGGACCATGTGTCGTCTTCGACGACGTACCTGGCTGCCCCAAGGGTTTCAGGGTGCTGCTCAACATGTTCGCGGGTCGTCGCCGCAACATGACGCTCGGCTTTCCTGATCACCTCAACAAGTGGGAGCTGAGCGAGGCCTACCGCGAAGCCTATCTCAGGGATTTGAAGCTCATCCCGCATGAAATCGTCGAACACGGGCCGGTTCTCGAAAACGTGCTTACCGGCGACGATATCGACGTGACCAAATTTCCCTCGCCGGTCTGGCACGAGAAGGACGGCGGCCGCTACATCGGCACCGGCACCTACTCGATCACCTTCGATCCCGAGGACAAGTGGTACAACGCCGGCGCCTATCGCGCCCAGGTGCACGACCGCAACTCCGTCGGCTGCGTCATGGCGAAGGGCCACCACGGCACACAGCACCGCGAGAAATACTGGAAGCGCGGCGAGGCGTTGCCGGTTGTCATGGTGCTCGGCGGCGATCCGCTCGCGTTCTTTTATGGCGGCATCGAAGCGCCCTACGGCGTGTTCGAGCTCGACATCATCGGCGGCATGCGCGGCCGTCCGGTGAAGATGGTGCGGGGAAAATTCACCGGCCTGCCGTTTCCCGCTAATGCGGAGGTCGTGCTCGAAGGCTTCATTCCTCCGGACAAGGTTCGTGCCGAAGGGCCGTTCGGCGAATGGACAGGTCATTATGCGGGCGGTGTCCGCCAGATCCCGGTGCTCGAGATCAAGGCGATCTACCATCGCAACGATCCGATCATCCTCGGCGTCCCGCCCATGGGCGGCGGACCCGACGAGATGGCGCGGTATCGCGCGGTGATGCGGTCGGCCACGATCAAGCAGAACATGACCAATGCCGGCGTTCCCGAAGTGCAGCAGGTGTGGTGCCATGAAGTCGGCGGCGCGCGCATGCTCCACGGCATCTCGATCAAGCAGAAGTACCCGGGCCATTCCGTGCAAGCGCTGCGCATCGGCGCCCAGTGCGGCGCCTCGGCCTATGCGTCGAAATACGTGATCGTGGTCGACGAGGACGTGGACGTTACCGACCTCAATCACCTGTTATGGGCAATGCTGACGCGCACCGACCCCAAGCAGTCGATTCAATTCATCGCGGGCTCATGGGATTCGAATGCCGATCCGGCGCTACCGCCCGAGCGCAAGGCCTCGGGCGATCAGACCCACTCGGTGGCGCTCATCGACGCCTGCAAGCCCTATCATTGGCGCGACAAGTTTCCGCCCAGCAACGCGCCGAGCGCCGAGGTAATGCACAAGGCGCGCGAAAAGTTCGGCTGGCTGCTCGACGGCACCAAGCCGTTGTGAAGAGCAGCGCAATACTCACACAGAGACGTACATACGGCGGGTAGGGTGGGCAAAGCGCAGCGTGCCCACCATTGCTGCATTTTACGCGTGGGCACGCGCGGACCGCGTCCGCGCTTTGCCCACCCTGCGGGATTTGGAATTCGATTGATCATTCGGAATGATGGTTGGACTCGATCCGAGTATCGGGCACGAACCAGATCATTGCGACCATCACATAGAGCGCGATCGAAATCCAAACACTGACGAACGCGAGGGGGATCGCGACGACGTAAGCCGCCAGCGAGAGCTTGCCCTTGATGTCGTGGCCGACGGCCTTGGCAAGCTCCGAATCATGTCCGTTCCGTGCGATCAGTGCCGCTTGCAGCAACGTGTAGCTGACCGCCGCCATGGCGAGGACGCCACCGTAGGCAGCGGTCGGCAACGCCACAAATCCGCCCTCGTCGATCCAGCGGATCACGAACGGCACGAGGGACAGCGAGAACAGCAGAGCGAGATTCGCCCACAACGCCCGGCCATCGATCTGACGAGTGGCGTGGAGCATGTGGTGATGGTTGACCCAGAAGATGCCGACATTGATGAAGCTCAGCACGTAGGCGAGCAGGATCGGCACGGTCGACCACAGCGCCGCGAAATCGGTGCTGTGCGGCACCTTTATCTCCAGAACCATGATCGTGATGATGATCGCGATCACGCCATCGGTGAATGCTTCCAGCCGCCCCTTGCCCATGATCGAATCCGCTTTGCGCGAGCCGTCGGCCCGCCCCGATCGACGATGATACCGGATTGCGACGTCGCCGCGCAGTTCGCTCGTCAGCCTCGGGCTACTGGCAGACCTGCCGGCAGTTCTGCGGACACACCTGACCGGGGGCGCACGCCGCGGCCGGCGAGCACTGCAGGGTGCATGGCCGCGGCACCGGAGCCGGCGTTACCAAGGGCACCGATGGCGGAGGCGGAGGAACCACGAGAGTCGGCGGCATCGGCATCGGAGTCGGCACCGTCGGGACTGGCATCGGGGGGAGGGGCTCCGGAATGCGGATCTGCGCATGGAGCGGCATCGGAAGTACCAATGGCGCGATCATAACGGCGATTGTGAGCGCTGCGGCGAAGGTTCTCATGGGCGACTTCTCGCTTGGCAAATGTAAAGCATTGGTGGCGAAGGCGGTGCGTTCAGAACGTCGCGCACACGACCCGCGTGATCACGCCGACGGATTGCTGGTGGAACTGCTGCTTGTAGGCCGTGACGATAGCACTGATCTTTTCGCGCGAGGCGACGTCGTCGGCGGTGACGACCATGACCATCTTGCTCGGCTCGCGAACAACGCGCCCGTGAGGCTGATCCTGCCATTGGCCGTAGGCTTCGACGACGGTCAGCCCTTCCGGGAAGCGCGGCGTGACCTCGCGGGCGAGGAATTTTGACCACGCGGGCTCGTTGACGCCGAGGCGTTTGCCGATGTTGCGACTGAAGATCAATTCGGCCTGCATCATCGGCTGCTGCGGTGCAGGGCAGACCATTCCTTCCGCAGCCACGGCGCTCGCGCCTGCAGAGAGCAGCAACGCTACCGCACCGCCGGCCGCGGCCAGGCTACGGCGACGGACGCAGAGCATGCCGGCAACGGGTCGCGCCATCGCGCACTCCGGGCGATTACGTGCCCAAGGCTTTCGCGATCTCCTCCGTCATCTTCTTGGCGTCGCCCAGAAGCATCATGGTGTTGTCGCGATAGAACAGCGGATTGTCGATGCCGGCGTAGCCCGACGCCAGCGAGCGCTTGTTGAACATCACCGTGCCGGCCTTCCACACCCGCAGCACCGGCATGCCATAGATCGGCGATTTGGGATCGTCCTCGGCCGCGGGATTGGTAACGTCGTTGGCACCGATCACATAGGCGACGTCCGTCTGGGCGAACTCGGAATTGATGTCCTCGAGCTCGAACACCTCGTCATAGGGCACGTTCGCTTCGGCCAGCAGCACGTTCATGTGGCCGGGCATACGGCCGGCAACCGGATGGATCGCGTACTTGACCTCGACGCCCTCGGCCTTGAGGCGGTCCGCCATCTCGCGCAGCGCATGTTGCGCCTGCGCGACCGCCATGCCGTAGCCCGGCACGATGATGACCTTGCCGGCGTTCTTCATGATGTAGGCGGCATCCTCGGCGGAGCCGAGCTTGACGGGTTTGGCCTCGCCGCCGCTCGCAGGCCCAGCGACTTCGCCGCCGAAGCCGCCGAGGATCACCGAGATGAAGCTGCGGTTCATGCCCCTGCACATGATGTAGGACAGGATCGCGCCCGAGGAGCCGACGAGCGCGCCGGTGATGATCAGCGCCGAGTTGCCGAGGGTGAAGCCGATGCCGGCGGCGGCCCATCCCGAATAAGAGTTCAGCATCGAGATCACGACCGGCATGTCGGCGCCGCCGATCGGAATGATGATGAGAACGCCGAGCGCGAGCGACAGCAGCACGATCAGCCAGAAATCGACGGCGCTTTGCGAAATCACGAAGCCGACGATGAAGAAGACGAGCAGTGCCGCTAGCACGATGTTGATGACATGGCGCCACGGCAGCATGATGGGGGCGCCGCTCATGCGCCCCGACAGCTTGAGGAACGCGATCACCGATCCGGTGAAGGTAATGGCGCCGATGGCCACGCCGATCGACATCTCGACGTAGCTCGACCGGTGCACTTCATTGGCGACCCGGATGCCGAACGCGGCTGGGGCATAGAACGCCCCTGCCGCCACCAGTACGGCCGCCATGCCGACGAGCGAATGGAACGCGGCGACGAGCTCCGGCATCGATGTCATCGGCACCCGGCGGGCCACCACGGCGCCGACGCCGCCGCCCGCGGCGAAGCCGACGACAACCAACGTCCAGGCGCCGAAGCCCGATGGCGGATGAGACGCGAGCGTCGTCGCGATCGCGATCGCCATGCCGATCATGCCGAACAGATTGCCGCGGCGGCTGGTTTCCGGATTCGACAGGCCCCGCAGCGCCAGGATGAAGAGGACGCCGGCGACGAGATAGAGCAAGCCGGCAAGATCGGCGTTCATGTGACCCTCATCTCCATCGCCCCCGTGGCATCAGCGCGTCGCGCCGGCTCACTTCTTTTTCTTCTGATACATCGACAGCATGCGTTGCGTGACCAGGAAGCCGCCGAAGATGTTCACGGACGCAAACCCGAGCGCGACGAAGCCGAGCGCCCGTGCCAGGATCGGTCCCGAATCGTTGCCGGTTAGCGAAACGCCGACCGCAAGCAGCGCGCCGACCACGATCACCGAGGAGATGGCGTTCGTCACCGACATCAGCGGCGTGTGCAACGCCGGCGTCACCGACCACACCACGTAGTAGCCGACGAACACGGCGAGGACGAAGATCGAGAGCTGGAACACCAGCGGATCGACGGCGCCGCCCGTCGCCGCATGGACGCCAGCGGCGGCGATGTCGGCGTAGCCCTGGGCGGCCTCGGCGGCCTGGCGTGCCACCTCGGCGGCATCGCGGGCGAGGTCGGCGGCTTCCTGGGCGCTCATCTGGGCCATCGGCATCTCCCTCAGGCGGCGGTCTTGGGCGCGAAGTTCGGGTGCACCACCGCACCGTCGCGGGTCAGCGCGGTTGCCTTGACGAGGTCGTCGTCCCAATTCACCGCCAGCGCTTTGCTCTTCTTGTCGAACAGGGTTTCCAGGAACGCGTACAGGTTTCTCGCATACAGGCTCGAGGCCGACGCCGGGAGGCTTGCCGGGCTGGTGTAACCCACGATCTTGACCCCGTTCACTTCAGCGAGGTGACCGGGATTGGCGCCTTCGACGTTGCCGCCGCGTTCGACCGCGAGATCGACGATGACCGAGCCCGGTCGCATCGACGCGACCATCTCGCGCGAGATAAGGCGCGGCGCCGGACGGCCCGGAATCAGCGCCGTGGTGATGACGACGTCCTGCTTCTTGATGTGCTCGGCAACGAGCGCCGCCTGCTTCGCCTGATAGTCCTTGGACATCTCCTTGGCGTAGCCGCCGGCGGTCTCGGCCTGCTTGAATTCCTCGTCCTCGACGGCGATGAACTTCGCGCCCAGGCTCTCGACCTGCTCTTTGGCTGCCGGCCGCACGTCGGTCGCCGTGACGATGGCGCCGAGCCGGCGCGCCGTCGCGATCGCCTGCAGGCCGGCGACCCCCGCGCCCATCACGAACACTTTCGCGGCCGGCACCGTGCCGGCAGCGGTCATCATCATCGGAAAGGCGCGGCCATACTCCGCGGACGCATCGATCACGGCGCGATAGCCGGAGAGATTGGCCTGCGAGGACAGCACGTCCATCGCCTGCGCGCGGGTGATGCGGGGCATCAATTCCATGGCAAATGCGGTGACCCCGGCCCGCGCCATCGCGGCGAGGGCGGCGTCGTTGCCGTAAGGGTCCATGATCGCGACGACGATTGCGCCGCGCTTGTATCCCGCGAGTTCGGCCTCGTCCGGACGGCGCACCTTTAGGATGATGTCGGCGTCCTTGAGGTCGTCATCGGTCACCGTGGCGCCAGCCGCCGTATAGTCCGCGTCAAGAATGCCGGACTTGATCCCGGCGCCGGGCTCGACAGCAACGTCGACGCCGAGGCCCTTCATCTTCTTCACGGTTTCCGCGGTGGCGGCGACCCGCGGTTCGGCCGGATTACGCTCCCGCGCAACGCTGATGCGCATACACGCCGTCTCCCATGAGTGGCGACGCCCCCGGTCGGTCGGATGTCAGCTGTAGGCTGCGTAGAGTAGCGTCAGTCCCGAGATCGCCACCATGATGAGGCTGGCGGCGCGCGAGCCGCTCCAGAGGCTATAGCCGGCCACGATGGTCGCGAGGATGATGATGGCAACGGCTGGCACCCAGTGGCCGAGAACGGCGCCGATGGTCAGGGCGAGCACGATATTGATGACGTGGAATGAGCCGGCGTAAGCGACCTGCAAGAAGGATTGGTAAGTCGCCTCATGGGCCGGCAAGTCGTTGCCTTCCGCCGTCGAATACTGAAGTTCTGCGTGTTCGGCCATTTAGTCCTCCAGCCCAGCCACATCCTCAAGTTGGCTGGGGCTTAGCGCAATTGCGCGACAAGGGCAATGTGCAAGGGCATAAACGGCAAGGACAATCGCAAGAAGCGCGAAACCGCAATCAGCCCTCGTGCGAATCTAGCCCGACGGCCGCAAGGGCTTTGTGCTGCCGCGCCGCCACGCGTTCGGTCGAGAACTTCCCGATCGCCTCATTGAACAGCCGGTAGAAGTTGAGCTTGGCGTCGAGATGGAGAAATACGGCGCCGAGGCCAATGGCCGCGCGGTCCATGAATACGAATTCCCGCGGCACCCGCACCGGCCCCTTTTCCTTGAGGGCGCGGTGGACGCGAAACGCCTCGCGCCGTCCGTATTCGGACGGCTTGACGCCGTCGGCGATGGTGCGCTCGCGGTCGTCGAGCAGCGGTGCATAGATAAAGCGCGCCCAGATGTTGAGGGTCTCGACCAGTTCCCGCGATAGCCTGCGGAAACCCCAGGTCTCGTAGGCATGCACTACAAGCGCCTCATCGCCTTTGAGGAGGCCGTGATAGAGGTCGACCACCCCGCCGACGAAGCGGGAGGGGAAGATGCGGATGCAGCCATAATCGAGGAGGTTGATGCCCTGCGGGCTGCCGTCTTCCAGGAAGGCCGTGTAGTTGCCGAGATGGGGGTCGCCGTGGATCACGCCGAAGCGGCTGAACGGTTGCCACCACGCTTTGAACATGGCGACGGCGATGCGATTGCGGGCGGCGAGGTCGTCATGCTTGTGAAGCAGCAGCTTGTCGCCTTCGAGCCAGTCCAGAGTGAGGAGCCGGCCGGTGGAGAGCTCCGGCCATACGCGTGGCACCCGCACTTCCGGCGCCGCGGCGAGCAAGTCGCGATAGAGCATGACGTGCTTCGCCTCGCGCTTATAGTCGAGTTCCTCGCGGATGCGCTCGCCGACCTCGCCCGCGATTTCGGAGGTGTCGATCGCCGGATCCATCCGGCGGTGGATGGCGAACAGCCATTCGAGCTGCTTGAGATCGGCCTCCACCGCCGACCGCATGTCGGGATACTGCAGTTTACAGGCGAGCGCGGTGCCGTCATGGGCACGCGCCCGATGGACCTGGCCAAGGGACGCGGCGGCGGCGGGCTTGTGCTCGAAGCTTGCGAAGCGCTGCTGCCAGTCCGGGCCGAGCTCCGCCATCATGCGGCGCTTGACGAACGGCCATCCCATCGGCGGCGCATCGTTCTGCAGCCGGGCAAGTTCGACGGCGTATTCGGGCGGGAGGAGGTCCGGCACGGTCGCCATCAGCTGGGCGACCTTCATCAGCGGACCCTTGAGCCCGCCAAGCGTTGCCGCCAGCGCCGCCGCGCCGCGCGCGCGATCGCGATCCATGCCGAGGAGCCGGTTGGCGGCGATACGCGCGGCGAGGCCGCCCATGTTGGTGCCAACCCGGGCATAGCGGGCAGCACGGGCGGAAAACCGGTTCGCTTCAGTATCGCGTGGGGGCAAGCGTACGCCTCAGTCTGCCGGCCTCGCGCCGCGTCGCGACAGCCATCAACGATCTATGCACAAAGTCGCCAAAATGAAGAGTGCATCAAGACTTCGGCCAGCTGTCGCGAATCCATCGCGCAAGACTTTCTTCACTTACCTCGCCAGCCGCGAGCGCGAGGATGATGGCCGCTGCCTCAGGTTCCGGTACCACGAAGTCGATGTCGTTGACGCCAAGGAACGTGTAGATCGCGAGCAATGCCGTGCGCTTGTTGCCGTCGACGAACGGATGGTTGCGGGCAATGCCGAATCCATCGGCCGCCGCCAGATCGGCAAGATCGGCCTCTTCATAGGCCCATTTGTTCTGGGGACGTCCGAGAGCGGATTCGAGCAGCGCGTGATCGCGAAGTCCCTCCGAACCTCCATGAATGGATAGCTGTTCGTCGTGAATTGCGATGATGATCTCGGCCGTGAGCCAGAACGGCTCTTCATTTGGCGAGTTCGGCGAGGGCATTTCGATAGATCTTCATTCCGCGCCGGGCGACCTCCATCGCTTTCTCGAATTTCGGATCGTAGGGCGTAAACCGCAGGCCCCCGTCCGCCGTAACGGTCGCGTAGAACTCGTCGCCCACGCTCAGGTTCAGGCGTGTCATAAGCTCCTTCGGCAAGATCACGCCGGTGGAATTGCCTATCTTCTTCAATTGAACCTTGCCGACCACTTGGCCTTTGGGGTCGCGGACTATTTTCTTATGAACCGTCATGTCAGGCTCCGTTATACGAACTGTATAACAGATTTACCTCTCAGGCTCAACCGATGTATCACGTCATACTTCAGCTGACCAAGCAGCCCCGTCACCCCAGCGCCTCCAACTCACCGATCATTCGTTCGATTACGCCGAGGCCGCCCTGCCAGAACGTAGGGTCGCGTGCATCGAGGCCAAACGGCTTGAGCAACTCCGAATGATGCTTGGTCCCGCCGGCCGCGAGCATGGCGAGATAGCGGTCGGCGAAGCCTTCGTGGGCGCGCTCGTAAACCGCGAACAGCGAGTTCACCAGGCAATCGCCGAATGCGTAGGCGTAGACATAGAACGGCGCATGGATGAAGTGGCCGATGTAGGTCCAGAACGTCTCGTAGCCCGGTTTGATCTCGATCGCCGGGCCGAGGCTTTCGCGTTGCACCTCGAGCCATATCTCGCACAGCCGCTCGGAGGTCAATTCGCCGTCGCGGCGCTCGGTGTGGACCGCGCGCTCGAAGGTGTAAAACGCGATCTGCCGCACCACCGTATTGATCATGTCCTCGACTTTGGCGGCGAGCATGGCCTTGCGGGCCTTCGGGTCGGTGGTTGCAGCGATGATGCGGCGGAACGTCAGCATCTCGCCAAAGACGCTTGCAGTTTCGGCGAGCGTCAAGGGAGTTTCAGCCATTAGCACGCCGTTTGGCGCGGCGAGCACCTGATGCACGCCATGACCTAGCTCGTGGGCGAGGGTCATGACGTCGCGCGGCTTGCCCTGATAGTTGAGGTGGATGAACGGGTGCGCCGACGGCACCGTCGGATGGGCGAAGGCACCTTGGCGCTTGCCTGGACGAACCGGCGCATCGATCCATCGATCGGTGAAGAAGCGCTCGGCGATGTCGGCCATCGTCGGCGAAAATGACTGGTAAGCCGCAAGTACGGTGTCCTTGGCTTCCTGCCACGGTATCGCGCGCGTCGGCACGGCCGGCAGCGGCGCGTTACGATCCCAGTAAGGTAGCCGTTTCTTGCCGAACCACTTCGCCTTGAGCGCGTAATAGCGGTGCGACAGCCGTGGATAGGCCTCCCGCACGGCACGGACCAGGGCCTCGACCACCTCGCGCTCGATCCGATTGTCGAGATGGCGGGCGTCGGCGATGTCGGCAAAGCCGCGCCAGCGGTCGGAGATTTCCTTGTCCTTGGCGAGCGTGTTGGTGATCAGCGTGAACACGCCCAGGTGCTCGCGGAACGTCCGTCCCAAGGCCTCGGCGGCCGCCTTGCGGTTTCGCTCGTTGCGGTCCTGCAAGAGATTGAGTGTCGGCTCGATGGCAAGCGTCTTGGTCCCGACCTTGAAGCGCAGGCCGGCGATGGTGTCGTTGAACAACCGATTCCACGCTGCCTGCCCGGTGACCGATTTCTCGTGGAACAGCTGCTCCACGCGATCCTCGAGCTGGTAAGGCTTGGCCTTGCGCAGGTCCGTGAGCCATGGCCGGTAGTGGCCGAGCGCCGGATCCGCCACGGCGCGCTCCAGGACCGCGTCGTCGATACGGTTGAGTTCCAGCGAAAAGAACAAGAGATGCGATGACGACGTGGTCACGCGATCCTGCACGTCGCCATAGAATTTAGCCCGGACCGGGTCGGTAGTGTTGCCGCTGTAGACGAGCTGCGCATAGGAGACAACACGGCCGATGAGGTCGTCGATCGTCTCGTAAGTCTTGATGGCCGCGGCCAGCGCCTGGCCGGCGTCGGGTTGATCGGCGAGGCCGAGGAGCTTGCCTTTATATTGTTCCTCGAACTTTAGACACATCGCGTCCGCGCGCGCCAGATCCTCTTTGATCTGCGGGGAATCGAGGCGTGGATAGAGCGCGGACAAGTCCCACTCCGGGAGCTTTCCGATGACTGCGGGCTTGGCAACCTTCGCCCGCTTGGCGGCCGGCGGTTTCTTGCGTTTGACGGCGTTCGATCGGGTCAGCATGGAAGATGCGCGCTCATGTGATTGTCCCTTTGACTTTCGGCGAACGTAGATGGCCGCCGCGGCAAAGCGATGATGTGGCCGCACGCATGCACGACGATTGTGGCCGCGGAATGCAGGCCTGGCGCGCTGCCCACGAAACCGAAGATAGGCAGCTTTGGCGGTTGAGTTGCTGGCTTGGTGCCCCCGAATTGAGATTTTGACCTATTTTTAGGGCCAAAAACTAATGAGTTGTCGTGATCTTGTGGAGGCGAACCGTTAGTCGCCGCGGGTTCGGCAGCGTCTGGGAAATCGGGAAATATCGGATCACCAGCAAAAAGGTGCGCGCAATGATCAAGAACCGAAACCTGAGGAAGATCACTTCTGCGATCGGTGTCTGCGCGATGCTGAGCAGCGCTGCACAATCCGTACAAGCTTGCACCGGCATCCGCCTGATCGCGGTGGACGGCACCGTCGTTCACGCGCGAACACTTGAATTTGCCATCGATCTTCACTCTGAGGTGATGATGATTCCGCGCGGCTATGCGCGGTCCGGAACCACGCCGGATGGCAAGGACGGACTCAAATGGAAGGCGAAGTACGCCAGCGTCGGGCTCAACGGTGCGGGACTACCGGTGCTATTCGACGGATTGAATGAAAAAGGCCTGGCTACGGGGATGTTCTACTTCCCCGGCTCCGCCGGATATATGCCCTACTCCCCGACCGTCGCAGACAAGACCATAGCGCAATGGGAAGTCGGTTCGTGGATACTCGAGAATTTCGCCAGCGTTGCGGAGGTGAAGGCCAACATCGGCGCCATTGTTGTCCCTGCCGTTGTGTTCAGCGGATGGGGCTTCGCTCCGGAGGCTCATTACATTGTGCACGACGCCTCCGGCGGCAGCATCGTAATCGAGTACGTCGGCGGTAAACTCAACGTCTATGACGCTCCGTTGGGTGTCGTGACCAACTCGCCGGCATTCGATTGGCACATGACCAATCTGCGCAATTACGTGAATTACTCGATGACCAACGTTGCTCCGGTCAAACTTGGACCCATCACGCTTGAGCCGTTCGGCCAAGGCTCGGGGATGCTCGGGCTGCCGGGCGACTTCACGCCACCGTCTCGCTTCGTTCGGGCCGTCGCGTTCAGCCAGTCGGTCTTTCCCTCACAGACCGGTCACGACGCGATCCTTGAGGCGTTCCATATCCTAAACCAATTCGACATTCCGAAGGGCTCGACCCGCGACCGCCAGAAGGATGAGCACGGCAATATCCAGGCCGACTATACGCTTTGGACTTCCGCCAGCGACCTCAAGGCAAAGCGGTATTACTTCCGAACGTACGAGAACAGCCAGATCCGAATGGTGGACCTCATGAAGATGAACCTCGACGCACATGACATCGTCAAGATGTCGATGGCGGGCGACGAGGTTTTCAAATCACTGATGCCGTGAATGGCATTTCAAGGTTTGGATTGATACTGATCTGGGAAATTCGTGACCGCTCCCCTTCGTCATGGCCGGGCTTGTCATGGCTTGTCACGGCCCTCCACGCCTTTGAACCTGCGCCGCATTTAAGACGCGGATGCCCGCGACAAGCGATACGACAAGCGCGAGCACATGATTTCGCAGTTGGTAGCAGCGGGCCGCCAGCTAGATCGAATCACTATCGCACTGAAAACGCTATCGATTTTGTGACGTTGCTTTAACACGCTGTTAAGGCTGATGGGGGACAGTGGCCCGAATTGACACAATCGCTGGTTCATAGCCCGAGCCGGCCCAAGTGAAGTCGTCGTCCATCCAGCGTACGTCCTTACCCAGCGTGGAGTCCCGATGGCGGAGCGCATCCTGATCGTCGATGACGACCCGGTGCAGCGCCGGCTCATCGAAAACATGGCGCAGAAGGCCGGCTACGAGACGGCCACCGCCGAAGGCGGGGAAGCGGCACTGGCGATGATACTAGGGGCCGAAGCGCGGCCGATCCACGGCGTTGTGCTCGACCTCGTCATGCCCGATCTCGACGGTCTTGGTGTGCTCGGAAAGATGCGGGAAGCCGGCCTCGACATTCCGGTCGTCGTGCAGACCGCCCATGGCGGCATCGACAATGTGGTCACTGCCATGAGGGCTGGCGCCGTCGATTTTGTCGTCAAGCCGGTCGGCGCCGAGCGGCTCACGGTGTCGCTCCGCAATGCATTGGCGGCGCGCGCGCTTGCGGGCGAGATCGCCCGCTTCAAGCGCAGCCGTACCGGCACTTTAAGCTTTCGCGACATCATCACCCGCAGTCCGCGGATGCAGGCCGTGCTGCGCGCGGCCGAGAAGACCGCAAGTTCTGCGATCCCGGTGCTGATCGAGGGCGAATCCGGCGTCGGCAAAGAATTGATCGCGCGGGCTATCCATGGCTCGGGCGATCGGAGAGCCAAGCCGTTCGTCGCCGTGAACTGCGGCGCGCTGCCGGAAAATCTCGTCGAATCGATCCTGTTTGGACATGAAAAAGGTGCGTTCACCGGCGCCGCCGAGCGGCACGACGGCAAATTCGTCGACGCTTCGGGAGGTACGCTGTTTCTTGACGAAGTTGGCGAACTGCCGCCGGCCATTCAGGTCAAGCTGCTGCGGGCGATCCAGGAGGGCGAAGTCGATCCGGTCGGCGGCAAAAAGCCGATCAAGGTCAACGCGCGGATCATTTCGGCGACCAACCGCGATCTGATGACGGACGTCAAATCCGGCCGCTTCCGCGAGGACCTATTTTATCGTCTTCACGTCTTTCCAATCACGGTGCCGCCGTTGCGCGAGCGGGTCGAGGACATCCCCGAGCTGGTGCGTCACTTTCTGATTCGGTTCGCTGCCGAGGAGGGTAAGCGCATCAGGTCGGTCTCGGCCGATGCCTTGCGGATGCTCACGACACATGCATGGCCCGGCAATGTGCGGCAACTCGAGAACGCCGTTTTCCGCGCGGTGGTATTGGCGGAGGGCGAAGAAATCACGAGCGCGGAATTTCCTCAGATCGTGGCACAAATCGGGCAGTGCGACGCCACGACGTCCGAATGGCGAACGGGAGACGCACCGGTCAGTGATCGTCTCGAGCCGCAAGCTGCCGACGCACGAGCTACTCTTGAAACGCCGCTGATTCTTGATGCGAGCGCGGAGCATACGTTGATACCGTCTGCCGCTGCGAATGCGCCTAGCACGTTGAATCTGCTCGATTCCGAAGGCGCTGTTCGCCCTCTCGAGGACATCGAGGCGGACGTTATCCGCTTCGCGCTTGCGCATTATAGGGGGCAGATGTCGCAAGCCGCACGGCGATTGCGGATTGGACGATCGACCCTCTACCGCAAGCTTGACGGACTGGGGCTCGCGATTGCCGATTGAATCTGCAGACGAGTTGCCCCGCCGCTACACTTGCGCCAAATTTTCATGGTTGGAATAGAAATACGGTGCGGGGGCGTCGGGTGGTGGCTACATTCCCAAAACTTTTCGTTGGCCATGAACCGTGGGGCGTGCTCCTGCGCGCGAGCTGTTTTGTCGCCCTTGACAGTGAGGACAGTTGAAATGCGCTCATCTCGTCTTGACCGCTGGCTTGCGACCACGGCTCTTCTGCTAGTGACGACTGTCGGGACTCTTCCCGTCCAGGCGGCGCCGGAGAGGGACCCCGAATTTACCGCTGTCGTGTCGGTGCCGGTACCTCCGCCCGCCGCGGCCCCGACAGTCAACGATCTCGGTCCGCCCGTTGCCGCAGCACCGCCAGCAGCGGCTGCGCCGATCAATCCGGCGAACGCGCCTGCAATCGCAGCGCCCGCCGTCACCGCTCCGGCTACGGCAAAGTCGCCGGCCGCAGCGATGCCGCCTGCCGCCGCTGCCTCGCCACCGCCGTCTTCAACGCCGCCGGCCACCGCCGTCATGACGCCCGCGTCTGCAACGCCGCCGGCTCCTGTTCAGGCCGCTGTGCCGCCGAAACCGACGGCCCCGTTCACTCCCGTCGCTGCGCCCGCGACCGAGACGCCTGCGGCGACGCCAGCCGTGGCTCCGGCCGCCGAACCCGCGGCGCCGCCTCCTGCTCCGGCCGTCATGGCCGCGCCGGCGGAGCTTGCGCCGGTCGCCGAAAAAGTTCGCGACCTGTTGAACGCGAAGGCGGATCGCTGGTTCGATCGCAAAGCCAAGCAGTCCGTGGAAGCGTTCTATTCGGCCCGCGGCTACGAGCCGATCTGGTCTGACAATGGTGCCGAAAGCGCGCGTGCCATTGCCGCCACCAAGTTTTTCGCCGGCGTCGATTCGGATGGCCTCGATCCGAGCGACTATTCGGTTCCGAGTTTCGCGAACACCGATCCCGCTTCCTTGGCAGAGGCCGAGCTGAAGTTTACCGCGACGGCGCTGACCTTCGCGCGTCATGCCCAGATCGGTCGCATCCATTATTCGCGTGTCAGCAACGACATCCTGTACGAGCTGGCGATGCCCGAGCCGGCCGAAATTCTCGGCAGACTGTCTGGAGCGGCAGATGTCGCGACGGCGCTCGCGGGCTTCTACCCGCCGCATGCGGAGTATAAGGCGCTCAAGGCAAAGCTCGCCGAAATCCGCGGCGGCGGGAGCAGCGAAGGCTCGTCGACTCGAATCGCGGCTGGTCCGCAGCTTCGCGTCGGGATGAAGGACGGCCGCGTTCCGAAGCTGCGCGAGCGGCTCGACGTGAACGGCGATCCGGACGATCTAACTTACGATAAAACCTTGGCTGAGGCGGTGAAAAGCTTCCAGCGCCAGCACAGTCTGCAAGATTCCGGCAACCTGACCACCGCGACCATCGAGAAGCTCAACGGTCCGCGGCATGATCGCGACGTCGATCTCATCATCGTCAACATGGAACGTTGGCGTTGGCTGCCGCGCGATCTCGGCAAAGCCTACGTGATGGTCAATATCCCGAACTTCACCCTCAAGGTGATGGACCAGGGCAAGATGGTGTGGACCACCAGGATCGTATCGGGCGCGCCGGGCGAGAAAGCGACGCCGCTCCTCACCGAGACGATGAAATACATCACTGTCAATCCGACCTGGAATGTGCCGCCGTCGATCATTCACAACGAGTACCTGCCGGCGCTCTCGCGCGATCCTACCGTGCTCGACCGCATGGGCCTAAGGATGGAACACAATCGCGACGGTTCGGTGCATATCTGGCAGCCGCCCGGCGCGGGCAACGCGCTCGGTCGCATCCGCTTCAATTTCCCGAACAAGTTCCTCGTGTACCAGCACGACACGCCGGACAAATACATGTTCGCGCATGAGCGGCGGGCCTACAGCCACGGCTGCATGCGCGTTCAGTTCCCGGATCAATATGCTGAAGCGTTGCTCAATATCTCAAATCCGGCAGATGGCTATACCGCTGACAAGATCCGCAGGATGTACGGGACGGGCGAGCGCGACATTCACCTCAACACACCGATCCCGGTCCACCTGACGTATCAGACGGCTTTTGTGGACGATGCCGGCCACCTCGTCACCCGCGAGGATATCTACGGCCGCGACGCGCGTATGTTCGCCCTGATAAAGGGCGACGAGCGACGGATGGCGGATGTGCCGGTGGAACGTCGCGAGGCCAGCAATGGCGGTGGCGGCGGCGCTGCAAACGCTGCGCGGCGCCAGGCCTCCCGATACCCGCAGGGGCAGACGTCGTTCTTCGGGATGTTCTTCCGCTAGCCCGAGGGAACTCCCGGGTAAGCGTTTCGACAAGTTGATAAATCGCCGGCCGGGGGTTTCCCGGCCGGCTTTTTTTTGCCATACTGCCCTCGTAGGGGTATTTGTGTGGTTTGGGGGGACAGGGGACGGCGGTAATCCCGCCTTAACCGATCCCATTAAAATTGGAGCTGTTCTCGAAGCCGTTACGCGCGTCGTAACGGTGCATCGGCCAACCTTGTTGGCGGATCGGGAACGCGTGGGGACGTGGGATCGCCAGTGCAAGTCAGCTTTGCGCGCCAATTAATCACCGCAGCAAGATCGTCGGGCGCCGGCCGTTACGCCATGCTCGCCGCCGTCATGCTCGCTTTCGGCAGCCGTGGGCTCGAGACCGCGATCGCGAATGGCGATACGCGGACGCTCACGATGCACCACATCCATACCGGCGAGGACATCACCATCACCTACAAGCGTGATGGCCGCTACGATGAGGACGCGCTGGCGAAGCTGGACTGGTTCGTCCGCGACTGGCGCCGCGACGAAGCGATCCATATGGATCCGCGGCTCTATGATCTCGTTTGGGAGGCCGCTCGGCAGGCCGGCTCGAAGGAGGCAGTCCAGATCGTATGCGGTTACCGCTCACCGAATACCAACTCGATGCTCCGTAGCCGCAGCAGCGGCGTCGCGCGCTTCAGCCAGCATACGCTCGGCAAGGCGATGGACTTCTTCATTCCCGGCGCGCCGCTCGAAGAACTGCGCATCATTGGCGTGCGCCTGCAGCGGGGCGGCGTCGGCTACTATCCGACCTCAGGTGCGCCGTTCGTGCATCTCGACGTCGGTCCGGTCCGCTATTGGCCGCACGTCCCTGAGGCACAGATGGCGAAGGCGCTGCCGCAGGGGCGCACCAGCTTTCCGCCCGCAGAAAGCCGCAGCTTCGAGCAGGCATTGGCCGACGTCAAAAAGCGTCAGCCGCCGGTGCAGGTCGCGAGTGCCGATGGTTCGGTGGTGCACAAGAAGAGCCTGCTCCACAGCCTGTTCAGCAAGGATGAAGAGGACGAAGCGGCTGAGGCCGATGAGGCGGCAGCTGCCCACGTGGCCGCGGCCGTACCGGCACCAGCTGCGCCGGCTCCGGCTACAGCGGCGCCCCGCCGCAATGCCAATACCTATTCGCTTGCCTCGGTCAATTCGAAGCCGGAGACGGTGAAGATCACGACCGCGCCAGTGGTACCAATTCCGCCCGTGCGCGGACCTCGCGTTCAACTCGCACAGGCCGGCGATAACATGCTTGTCGGCGGGACCCCCAGTCGTGACGACTGGACCTTTGCCGGTGCCTCGGAGCCGCCGCGGCCGCCCGCGCCGATCAAGCCCGCTACCGAACCGGAGATCACCGGCGGTGCTGCGACTCCGTGGCCGATGCGAACGGGCGCCGACACCGATCACGTCCCGGCGGACGTGGCACTGTCCTATGCTGCCCAGTCGAGCCCGGGCGAACGCAATCTCGGTCCAGCCATGCGACCTGAGCCCATGGGCGAGGCCTCGGCGCGCGCCGCTGCAAACGCTCCGGCAAAAATCGCGCCGCCGCCGCGTGACAATGTCACCACCATTACCAAAAAGACTACCGTCCGCGCGGCGAGCCCCGAGCCGGTGCAGCGCGCAACCTCGGTCGCCGTCGTGGCGAACGCCGGGATGCGTTATGACGATCCTTGGCTGCGCGCGATGTTGCTCGCCCCGAGCCTGTCGAATTCGATGACGTCGATCATCTACGGCGAGATGGATCTTGAGCAATTGCGCGCGATGATGAAGAAGCCGACGACGACGATCACGATGTTGTTCGGCGACGACCCATATCCCGGAATCTCGCCGGATCGTTTCAACGGCGAAGCCGTCGTGTTCCTCGCGACCCACGCATTCAATCGTCGAACCGCCGCCCTGCGCTGACTGATCTCACACGCTGCTGCTGCGATGTCATGCGCGCCCGCATTGGGCGCGCACGCGCGTCATCAACGGCGTCACAGCCGCTGATAGCGTAGATCGATGCAGCCTTATGCTCGGGCGCATCGACGATTATCCGAACGCCCAACGCGCTGACGCGCGAACTCGGTCAGAAAACGCAAACGGCCGGAACGGGTCCGGCCGTGGAAAGGGAGTGAGAAGCGCCGAGCGCGCTCGCAGCAGCGCCGCGTCAGATCATGCCAAGGGCGTGCAGGTAGGTCTCCAGGATCGCGTCCTGTTCGGCGCGCTCGTCTTTGTCCTGCTTGCGCAGGCGGATGACGACGCGGAGCGTCTTGACGTCGAAGCCATTGCCCTTGGCCTCGGCATAGACATCGCGGATATCGTCGGCAATCGCCTTCTTTTCTTCCTCGAGCCGTTCGATCCGTTCGATGATCGTCTTGAGCTGGTCCTTTGCGAAGCGTGTCGCAGGCTTTTCGTCGACGGCAGCAGCGGCGGTGGCAGGGGCCATAAAGCGATCCTCACATGGACTCGAACGAGCGAACGACGTTGCTCAACCAGCGCCGATTCCGCAAGGCGCGATGCCGAACGCGCGGTCAGTCATCCACAGCAGCCTGTCGCCGCCCACATGATCCACATGATTCACAGGAACCGATGCCCCATTCAGTGCTTGGGCGCAGCCTTCTCGAATGCAGCCTTTTGCTCCGCACTCGCTTCGCGCTGATATTTCGCGCGCCACTCCTCGTATGGCATGCCGTAGACCGCCTCCCGGCTCATGTCCTTGGTAATGGCGACCCCTTTGGCGTCGGCCGCTTCCTTCATCCAATTCGAGAGGCAGTTGCGGCAGAAACCGGCGAGATTCATCAGGTCGATGTTCTGCACATCGGTGCGCTGACGCAAATGCTCGATCAGGCGGCGGAACACAGCGGCGTCGAGTTCGGTTTGAGTCTTGTCATTGATCTTCATCGGAATTTCCTCCGTATGGATGCCAACATATGTGCGATCGCCGCACTGTCGACCCCTTTTGCTGATGGCTGGCCAATCGCGACGCCGTTCTCCAGGTGGGCAGCGCCTCTTGCCATGACCGACAGTCCGCCCGGATACTCATGGTCGGCCAAAAGTTCGGCATGAGGACCGTTCGCCCCTTATGAGTGCTGCGCGCGAATTCCTTCATGAACTCTACCGTGTCGCGGTCGCGACCGCCCATCCTTCCAGATGTCTCGTCCCACATCTGCCCCAGCCGCCCTCGACCGGACGCCTCATTCTTCTCGCCGCCGGCAAGGCGGCAGGCTCCATGACCGAGACGGCCGAGAAGCATTACCTGGACAAGGCCGGCTTTCCGGGATCGCGGTTCGCCGGATATGCCGCGACGCGCCACGGCTACGGGCGGCCGACCCGCATCGTGAAGATCCGGGAGGCCGGCCACCCCGTTCCCGACACCGAAAGCCTGATCGCGGCCGAGGAGGCATTGGCGCTGGCCTCGACCGCGACGGCCGAAGACCTTCTGGTGGTGCTGATTTCGGGCGGCGCTTCGGCCAATTGGATCGCGCCCGCCTATGGGCTGACGCTTGCCGAGAAACAAGCGGTGACCCGTGCGTTGCTCAAGTCCGGCGCCGCGATCGGCGACATCAACGCGGTGCGCAAGCACCTTTCGCGGATCAAGGGAGGACGCTTGGCGCGCCAAGCCTACCCGGCCCGCGTTGTGACGCTGGCGATCTCCGACGTTCCAGGCGACGACCCCGCCGTCATCGGATCGGGACCGACCGTACCGGACCCGACGACGCTCGCCGATGCCCGCGATGTGATGGCCCGCTTCGGGCTCGATACTTCGGCCAAGATGGCGGCAGCGCTCGCCGATTCGGCTAACGAATCGCCCAAGCCCGGCGATCCGATCTTCGAGCGAACCTCGTTTCATCTTGTTGCTCGGCCGATGGATTCGTTCCGCGCTGCTGCCGCCAAGGTCCGCGAGGGCGGGCTGTCGGGGGGCGCATACGAGGCCATCCTGCTCGGGGACCGCGTCGAGGGCGAGGCGCGGGAGGTCGCGCAGATGCATGCGCGTCTGGCGCGCCAATTCCAGTCGCAGAACCGACGCGTCGTCCTCCTGTCCGGCGGTGAATTGACCGTCACCATCAGAGGTAAGGGCCGCGGCGGCCCCAACCAGGAATATGCGCTGGCATTGGCTTCGGCCCTGGAGGGTACGCCAGGCATTGCCGCCATTGCCGGCGATACCGACGGTACCGATGGCGGAACCGGCAGCGCTCTCGACCCGGCGGGCGCGTTTATCGACCCCACGACCCTCCCTCGGGCCGAGGATCTTGGCCTCGATCCCGCCGCCTTTCTTACGGACAACGATTCCACAGGTTTCTTCGAACGCTTGGGAGACCTCCTGCAACCGGGGCCAACCTTCACAAATGTCAACGATTTTCGTGCCATTATTGTTGACACGCCGTAATTCCGCCGATACCGCGAATCGTCCATGAGGCATCAAGCTAAGATTGTGATCCGCAAAGTCATGAGCCAGTCGATCGCAGCGACGGCCACCGCCGTAGCTCTCGGCTGCGTCACGATGATCGCGACCGCGACACCGGCCGCGGCGGATTTCCGTATCTGCAACCTCACCAAGAGTCGGATCGGGGTCGCTATCGGCTACAAGGACGCGGAGGGCTGGGCCACCGAGGGCTGGTGGAACCTGCCGACCGGCAATTGCGAAACCCTGCTCCACGGAACGCTCGCGGCCCGGTTCTATTATATCTATGCGGTCGACTATGACCGCGGCGGCGAGTGGTCTGGGGCGGCTTTCATGTGCACCCGCGATAAGGAATTCACCATCAGGGGCACCGGGGATTGCCTCGCCCGCGGTTTTGATCGCACGGGCTTTTTCGAGGTCGATACCGGGGAACAGCAAACCTGGACGGTCCAGCTTACCGAAGGAAGCGAAACGGCGACACAGCGCCCGGCTCCGGGCCAGCCGTCCGGACCGGCACCGGCGACGCGCCCGGCGGCACCGCCGGGAAGTCCCCCGCGATGAGGCGCCGCCGCCGCACCAAAATCATCGCCACGCTGGGTCCAGCCTCCACCGATCGAAGCGTCATGGCTGCGTTGTTTCACGCCGGCGCCGACGTGTTTCGCATCAACATGAGCCACACAACGCCGGATCGGATGCGCGAGATTGTCCGCACCATCCGCGATGTCGAGCAGGAATGCGGCCGTCCGATTGGGGCGCTCGTCGATCTGCAGGGACCGAAGCTGCGCGTCGGTGCATTCGCCCAGGATTCAGTCGAACTCGTGAAAGGCGGCGAGTTCGTTCTCGATGCCGATCCAGCGCCCGGCAGCCCCGCGCGGGTAAACCTGCCGCATCCTGAAATTCTCGCTGCGCTCAAGCCCGGCCATACGTTGCTGCTCGATGACGGCAAGATCAGGCTCGTGGCGATCGACACCTCGCCGGAACGAGCGGTGACACGGGTCGAAGTCGGCGGCAAGCTCTCCGCGCGCAAGGGCGTGAGCCTCCCCGATACGGTCATCGGATTTTCGGCGCTGACCGCCAAGGATCATTCCGATCTCGAAGCGGCGCTCGATGCCTCGGTTGACTGGATCGCGCTCTCGTTCATCCAGCGCCCCGAGGACGTCGCCGCTGCCAAAAAGATTGCGCGCGGCCGCGCTGCGGTGATGGCCAAGATGGAGAAGCCGCAGGCGGTACAGCGACTGGAGGAGATTCTGGAAGTCGCCGATGCCCTGATGGTGGCGCGCGGCGATCTCGGCGTCGAACTGCCAGTAGAGAAGGTCCCGCCGATCCAGAAGCAGATGACCCGGGCGTCGCGCCGCGCCGGCAAGCCGGTCGTCGTGGCGACCCAGATGCTTGAATCGATGATCTCGAGCCCGGTGCCGACCAGGGCCGAAGTGTCCGACGTCGCGACCGCGATCTACGAGGGCGCCGACGCCGTGATGCTGTCGGCGGAATCCGCCTCGGGCCAGTTCCCAGTGGAAGCGGTTGCCACCATGGATCGCATCGCCATCGAAGTCGAAAACGATCCGACCTACCGCACCATCATCCAGGCGCAACGGGCCGATCCGGAGGCGACGGGCGCCGACGCCATCGCAGCGGCAGCGCGCCAAATCGCCGAAACGCTCGATCTCGCCGCGGTCGTCTGCTGGACGTCCTCGGGCGCGACGGCGCTGCGGGTCGCGCGCGAACGCCCGCAGCCACCGGTCGTTGCCATCTCGCCGAACCTGTGGGCGAGCCGGCGCCTTGCGGCGGTGTGGGGCGTGCACAGCGTCATGGCCGAGGATGCGCGGGACCAGGACGACATGGTCAACCGGGCAAGCCGCATCGCGTTCCGGGAAGGCTTCGCCAAGGCCGGCGAGCGCATCATCATCGTCGCCGGCGTTCCGCTCGGGACGCCGGGCGCCACCAATATGGTTCGGATCGCCTTCGTCGGCGCCGACGCCGCTGTGACTGATTGAAGCCTAATTACTCGACCGCCTTGATCGACGCGACGCCCGCCTGCAAGGCCTTCAGCCGGAAGACCCAGCCAGCAGCAGTTTAGCCGGGAGTTACCGTGCTCAAGCGACCGATGAGTTGCGCTTGCGGGCATACATCGACTTGTCGGCCGCCTCCAGAAGCGCGCTGGCGGTCACGCCGTCGTCCGGGTAAAGTGCGATCCCGGCACTCGCAGCGACGGGTATGGGATTGCGGGCGTCACCAATCGAGCAGGCAAGTCCGGATTCAAAACTCGCGAGCATGCGCCACGCCGACAGAGTGTCGTAATCGGGAGGAAGCACCACCCCAAACTCGTCGCCGCCGATCCTTGCTACCAGACAGTCTGGACCGGCCGCCCTCTTGATCTCCGCGGCGAGCGCCGTCAAGGCTTCATCGCCAACGCGATGTCCGTAACGATCGTTCGTCAATTTCAATTTGTCCATGTCGACGATGATGACCCCGGTTCGGTTGCCCTTGTTGCTTGCCAATGACAGAACCAGATCAAGCTGTGCATTGAACATGGTGCGATTCGGCAGCCCGGTCAGCCCGTCGCGCAGCAACGTCGAAACATCGACGTGCATCACTACGGCGTAGCGCTGACCATCGAATTCGCATCCGGAAATCAGTACCTCATACCAATGCTGCCATCCGTTGTACGGACATGGATAAGTCGAGACATAGAACGGCAAGCCGCCGTTCAAAACCGCGCGTAATCCGCCGAGAATTTCGATGACTCCACCGCAGCCTCGCCGGATTGCGGCCTCGCATTCCGCTATGTAGTTCCACCCTTGTCTGGGTGAAAGCATGCCGATCTTCGCGGTCTCTTCCCACTTTCGATTGACATGCGCGATCGCACCGGTGGAGTCGACGACCACGATTTCCGCGGCAAGGAAATCCGAAAGATCAGGCTTCAGGTTCTGCGTCAGCTTGTTCATGCGAACCAACGTCTTGTTCACATCGTGATCCAACCACCGAGCACAGCGCCAAGTGCGATTTGCATATCGCGAGTTATCCGATGCACAACGCGGGCTTTCACGTTGGTATGAAGGTCGCGCGACAAGTGCCCGATAAATCTGCGGGTACGCCGAAGAGTGTGACTCAATCGTTAGGGACGGGTAAAAGCCCAAATGTGCATTCGACGGATGGAGCTCCGGAATAATACGTAGATGTCGCAGCAACTCGCGATCAACAGCGCGCGGGTCAACTGGGTCAGTGCCCCAATGGATTTCGTCGTCGCGCTTAGCGAAAAAGGCGAAGAGCCGCTGATTCGATCGGAAAAATACCCTGGCATTGCGGCAGCCAGGGCGTTCCGTTGCGGATTGAGGTGATCAGTTTCGGATCACGGCGGCAGCAGGCCGATCGCCTTCTTAAGATTGTCGAACGGCTTCGGGCCGAAGCCGTGCGCCGGCGCGATCGTTTGCACATCGAGATTGTTCATCGTGATCACGCGATAGAGGTCGATCGCCTGCTCGGGGGTGCGCGCGAGATCGCGCGGGTCGTTCCCCTGCGGCGGGTTGTAGCCGTCGCCCCAGAAGAGGAGCTTTTCCTTCGGCATGTAGACGAGGAGGTTTGCGACGTTATGGCTCGTCCCCTTCATGAAATAGATCTCGATCGTCCGCGTGCCGTTGGTCATCATCTTCTTGTCGCTCACGGTCTCGAACACCGCGGGCTTGGGCGATTTCGCGAGCAGATCCGGCGCGATCGTTCGCGGACGCGCCCAGACTTTTTCGTAGAACGGCTTGTTGTGCTCGTGCGTGACGACGGTCACGCCTTTCGCAACGTAGGTGCGTAGTCCGCCGGCATGATCGTAATGGGCATGAGTGTTGATCACGTAGCGGATCGGCTTGTTCGGCACGAGCTTGGCAATCTCGTCCATCACCGCGAGCGAACGCGCTTCGCTGGTGATCGCTTCAACGACGACCACATGATCCGCGAACTCGACGGCCCAGCTCCGAGCGTTGGGTGTCGAGAGGTACCAGACGCCATCCGCAAGCTTCTCGACCGCGACCCGCAGCGGCTGGAGAGTGGCGGTTCGTACGTTCGCCGGCACGTCGAGTTCGACCGCGACGTTCGGCGTCACCGAATTGACGGTAATATCGAGAGTCGGAAAGCCGTCCTCGGTTTGCACAATGTGCCGCGGGAATACGCCGCCGCCGAAATCCGCGTAGTCGGTGTAGGAAATTTCGATCGGATAATCGCCGACTACTTCGTTGGTGGAGAGGTAGGTCACCTTCTCGACGAGATTGCGCGCATTGAGCACTGCCTTGAATTCCCGTCCCTCGACGTTGACCGTGACGGTATTGCCGTCGACCCTGCCACCGTTCGCGAGCGCGGCCTTGATCACGCCGTGCGGCGTCGCCCAGATCTGCCGCCGGCGATCGCCGACCGCGCCCGGATTAGGGGTCGTTTGGGTGCCTTCCTGCCACGCGGACTTGTCGCTTACGACCTGCACCGTGCGCTGATCCGCAGCGACCGGCTGGGCCGCTCCGCCGCGCGGCGGATGCTCGCCCTGCGACCGCACTTGAACCAGCCGCATTCCCTGGGTGCGATAATCGATCGCCGCATCGTAGGAGCGCTGGATGAACCGCGGCCAGCGCTCCCCCGGCTCGAACGCCTGTCCGAAGCCGAACACGAAGCCGCTGCCGGAATATTGGATCGAGTTGAGGCCCGTGGCGCCCATGGCCTCGGCGGCTGCTGTAAGCCGGTTGGTTTGAGCCTGACTGGCTGTCGTCGCGAGCACGACCGCCAATCCGGCGACGATGTGTAGTCGCATGGTGGTTCCTCCCGTTATCGGCCGTGCACGTTTTTGCGCGCGGCGGTTCTTTTTTTGCGAGTTACCGAAAAACCCGCTCACGCAACATTCGCGGGGCGGGCTCGACGTTAAATGTTAAGCCGAAGGCCAGGCCTGCGATCCCGCTTTATGTCCCTCCGCCTGACACACCGCTGACCCCGTCAGCTCCGACGCCGTCCCGCTGCATGTACGTCCGAATTCTTGAGTCCGGATCGACCCCGATCACGCGGCCGCTTGAGCCTTTGACCGGCGCGCCCGCCCCGGCCTGCGCCGTCGAGCGGGGCTGACCGGCGGTTGGGCGCGGCGCGGGATTCGGCCTGCAGCCGCCCGCCCCTGTACCACGCACCGATCGCAGGCATTGGTCCTGGGATTCGAAAGAGCAAGTAAGCGCTCCATTTTGGTCGGGTGCACACCAAGCGCGATACCCGTCGTCTGCGCGCTCGGTCGCTCCGGGCGGCTCGGCGGCTGCTGTGGCCGGAGGATCATGCGGCCGAGGCGCTGGATTTTCCCGGCACACGCCGCCGCCACCCCCGCTGAGGGCTGCCATGCACTGCTCCTTCGTATCGAAGGAGCACACGACGCCGCCGAACTGATTCGGGGCACACCAGGGTCGATAATTTTGCGCCTCCGCGATCAGCGGCGAAACCGCGAACGCTCCTACGAGCGCGCAAGCGGCAGCGGCCAGATTTCGCATCTGAATCCCCTCCTGCTGCGCCCCCGCAAGCATTTTTGACGATAGCTACTTTATCGATTTTGACGGATCAATGATAGTGCGCCTGTCAATGGCGCGAATGGCGCGCGCCGGGCGGCTGCGCCATTCGCCGCGCGTGTGTCGCGGTTACCGGACTTCCTTGCGCACGAAGCGGCGGAGATCCATGGCATTGGTGTAGCCCGCATAGATGTTGCCCTCAGCGTCGACGCCAACACCTTCGAGCGCGCCAGGATGATAGATGTCCTCGATGAAGGCGGTCACCTTGCCGTCCTTCGCGCTACCGACGCGGATGCCTTGCTTGTAGCCGGGATTGAGCTTCTCGCTCGACTGGGAATCGGCAACGTAGAGCGTGTCGTCCTTGTCGATCCACAGACCGCTCGGCCGGCCGAACTGGCGCCACTCGGCGATGAATTTGCCATCCTGGTCAAAAATCTGGATGCGATTGTTGGCGCGGTCGGCGACGAACAGCCGGCCCGCGGAATCGAGCGCAAGCCCGTGCGGCACGTTGAACTCGCCCGGGCCGGTGCCTTCCTTGCCCCACGCCTTGATGAAGGTGCCTTCCTTGCTGAACTTGACGATGCGGGCATTGGTTTTGTCGCCGTGGCCGTCGGCGACGAAGATGTCGCCGTTCGGTGCGACCACGACGTCGGACGGCGCGTTGAAGTGATGCTCGTCAGCGCCGGCGACGCCGGGCGTGCCGAGTGTCATCAGCACCTTACCTTGCGGCGAAAGCTTGAGGACGGTGTGACCCTTCTTCTTGTCCTTGTCGGCGCGCCCGTCGGTGATCCAGAGATTGTCGTCCTGATCAACGAAAAGGCCATGTGGAAAGACGGTGAGGCCGGTCGCGATGCTCGCCACCACATGCCCGCTGGCATCGTATTTGTTGAGCGGGGCGATGTTCGAACTCTCGCAATTGTTGCCGCCGCAGCGGTCGTAGATCCACATGCTCTTGCCGTCGCGATCGACGTTGAGCCCGATGGTCGAACCGAAGCCGCGGCCCATCGGTTGCTTCGCCCAACCCTCGTCGAGACGATAGGGATTGGGAGCGGAGTTGGGGTCCGAGGTCTGCGCGACGGCAGGCAACGCCGTCGCCGCGATGCCTGCCGCGATGATGATGCCGAATAGGGGCTTCACTCTATTACGCATTGTGTTTCCTCCATTGAATTTGTCTCGAGGTCGTTTCGAGAGCGTAGGGTGGGCAAAGCGTGGACAGTGTGACCGCGTGCGCCCACGTCGGCGTCGATGGCGGGCGCGGCGGACCGGAGATCACGGTGCATGATGATATTCCTCGGCCGCTTTTACCCAGCCTACCAGGCGAGCGCGCGACTACCCTCGCCCAACCAAGCCCCACAATTCGGCGAAGGAGCGCTGTTCGTCGATGCGGTCGAGGAACGCCAACACTTTCGCTGCGGATTGTTTGTCGACGGCGCGTTCGGCGCACGAGAAGAACTTTTCTTCGACCTGCTCGCGGGTCAGCGGCATCTGCACGGTGCCGCTCGCGTAATAGCGCACCCGCTCGAGCGTGCGCCCGTCGGCGAGCGTCACGGTCACGCGCGTCGGGCTGTCGTCGAGGAGGTCGGCGTATTCGGGATCGATTGCGACCGAGACCTTGCGCGCCAGCGCCTTGACAGCTTCATCGTGGATCGCCTCTTCGGTGAAGGCCGACAGCATGGGTGGACCATGAAGCGCCGTGTAAGCTGCGACATATGGCATGCTGAACTTCGCGCTCTCGATCGAGGTCGGATATTTGTCGCCGATGCGCATCGCGGCGTACTTGGTGATGCCGGTCTTGATGCCGGCGATCTCGGCGCCCTTGATCTCGTTACGCAGCTCCAAAGTCGCATCAATCGCGGTGTGGCCGAGACCGCCGCACGGATAGCGCTTCGGCTTGAAGCCGCGCTCGACGATGTCGTAACGATGGCCAAGCTCCGCGAACGGCTCGAACGAGACCTTCATGCCGCGGTCGAAGCTGCGGAAATAACCGGACGGATTTTCCAGCGCCATCGCGTTCGCGGTAAACCCGTTGCGGCCGAGCGTGGCGGCAAGGACGCCGTTCCGCGCGCTCGAGCCCGAATGCAGCGGCTTCGTCATGGTGCCGAAGTTGACCGACAGGCCGCCGGAGAGTGAAGCCGCAATGCCGAGCATATCCGGGATGGTCTCTCGCGGCGCTTTCATGAGGCGCGCACAAGCCATGGCAGCGCCCATGGTGCCGATGCTTGACACCGCGTGCCATCCTCCGACCGACGCCTGCTCGGGTGCGGCGCGGGCGAGCCGCATGCAGACCTCGAAGCCAACGATAAATGCCGCCATGGTTTCGGCGGGAGTGGCGCCGATGCTTTCGGCGAGCGGCAGCAGCGCCGGAATGATCGGCGACGTCGGCTGACCGAGGAGCGAGGAGAAATCGTAGTCCATTATGTGGGCGGCAACGCCATTCGCGAGCGCGGCGAGCTGTGGGGAAGTACGCAACGACTGGCCGACGATCGCGACCTGCGGGCTTGCACCCTCGGCGCGAACCACGTCGCAGACGAGGGTCGTGCCATGCTCGCGGCTCCCCGCGAGCATCACGGCGAGCGTATCGATGAAGGCAAGCCGGGCCCGTGCAAGGCCGAGCGGCGGCACCGCCGTCGGATCAAACCCGACCACGAAGTTAGCAATGATGTCGCTGAGCTTGCGCGAGTCGGCGTCGCGCGCCTTCGCTGCTTGCGCTCCCGCTTCCGCCTTTGCCGGTGATTTTGTCTCCTGCGCGACCGCCTGACCTGCAAGGGCCAGTGCGCCGGCGGCGCCGAGAAACAGCCGCCGATCGATCGCGTTTCCGCTAGCCCCGTCTTGATGCGACGACATTCGATCCTCCCGCCAGGCATTTTCTGTTTGCTGCCATGCACTCTAGCCGATCCGAAGGAGCCCGCGAAGCCGGTATCCTGCTTCCCAATCTCTGCATGCGTGCGGATTGAACCTGTCGCAACATCGGCTATATCGGCGCCATGACGTTGGCGAGCGAAGGGTTCATCGAGATCGGGGACAGCCGTCTCGAATACAAGCTGATCGGTCCGCCGCCGGATCGTGCGCCGACATTCGTGCTGCTGCATGAGGGGCTGGGCTCGGTCGGGTTGTGGGGCGATTTCCCGCAAAATCTTGCGGATGCGACTGGGTTTTCCGTGTTCGCCTATTCGCGCGCGGGCTACGGGCGCTCGAGCCGGGCGAAGCTGCCGCGCGGTGTCCGCTTCATGCACGAAGAGGCGCAGGTGCTGCCGCACGTGCTCGACGCCATCGGCTTTACCCGCGGTATACTCCTCGGCCACAGCGATGGCGGATCGATTGCGACGATCTATGCGGGGAGCGTCGAAGATCATCGGGTGCGCGGGCTCGTGCTGCTTGCCGCGCATTTCTTCACCGAGCCGTACGGCGTTGCCGAAATCGCCCGGATGCGCGAGGCTTATGCGACGGGTGACCTGCGGGCGCGGTTGGCAAGATATCACGCCAATCCGGACGACGCATTCCTGAGCTGGAGCGTTCCCTGGCTCGATCCCGCATTCGCCAAATGGGACCTCAGCGAGGAGCTTGCTTACATCCGCGTGCCGATCTTGATCGTGCAAGGCAACGACGATCAATATGGCACGCTCCGCCAGGTCGAAGTGGCGCAGCAGGAGTGCCAATGCCCAGTCGAGGCGGTGATCCTGCCAGCCACGCGGCATGTCCCGCACCGGGAGGCCCCGGAGGCGACGCTCGCCGCCATTGTCGATTTCACCCGACGATTGGGCGTAAAATGACGGATCGCCGCGCCGGGCTCACGCGTTAGTCAGGTCATCGGAGGAGTACATGGGCGAAGCCGGGCAAAAGCTCGCCAATGGAGTGGGGCGGATCGATTTCGCCACTGACCCCTCGCGCTATCGCCACTGGAAGCTCGCCGTCGATGGCGCCGTCGCCACCTTGACGATGGATGTGGACGAGAAGGGCGGTCTGTTCGAAGGCTATGAGCTGAAGCTCAATTCCTACGACCTTGGCGTCGACATCGAACTCGCCGACGCCTACGAGCGTATCCGCTTCGAGCACCCGCAGGTGCGGGTGGTGCTGCTGCGGTCCGGCAAGCCGCGGGTTTTTTGTGCCGGTGCCAACATCCGCATGCTCGCCGGCGCGAGCCACGTGCACAAGGTCAATTTCTGCAAGTTCACCAACGAAACGCGCAATGCCATCGAGGAGGCAAGCGCCGCCTCGGGCCTGCCCACGATTTGCGTCATCAATGGCACCGCGGCCGGCGGCGGCTACGAGCTCGCGCTCGCTGCTGATCACATCGTCCTGGTGGATGACGGATCCTCCGCGGTGTCCCTACCCGAGGTGCCGCTACTCGCGGTCTTGCCGGGCACGGGCGGGCTCACGCGGGTGATCGACAAGCGCAAGGTGCGCCGCGACCGCGCCGATTTCTTCTGCACCACCGAGGAGGGTGTGAAAGGCCGTCGTGCCGCCGAATGGCGGCTCGTCGATGAAGTGGTGCCGACAAGTCGGCTCGAGGCGGTCGTTGCCGATCGCGCACGCGAGTTTGCGTCAGCTGCGGCTTCGTCCGTCAAGGGCGGGGATGCGGGGATTGCGCTCAGCGCGCTCGACCGCAAGATTGCCGCCGACCGGCGCGACTACGGTTTCGTGTCGGTTGCGTTTGACCGGCCGGCGCGGCTTGCGACCTTCACGCTGCGCGGCCCCGATCGGCCGCCGCCGGCGTCGGCCGAGGACATGGTGAAACGGGGCGTGGCGTTCTGGCCGTTGCAATTCGTGCGCGAGCTTGACGATGCGATCCTCGACATCCGTCTCAACGAGTTCGACGTCGCGGCAATCGTGTTCAAATCCGAGGGCGATCCGCGCGCGGTCATGGATTATGACGAATTCCTCGACCACCACCCGGATCACTGGCTCACGCGCGAAATTCGCCTCAAATGGAAGCGCGTGCTCAAGCGTATCGACCTCACCTCGCGGTCGCTGGTGGCGCTGATCGAGCCGGGCTCGTGTTTCGCCGGCACGCTCCTGGAGATTGTGCTGGCCGCGGACCGCTCCTACATGTTGATGGGCCGCCGCGATGGCGACAACCGCCCGCCGGCCGCAATCGTTGTGGGTGACGCCAACCTCGGCGAGGCGTTTGCGATGTCCAATGGGCTGAGCCGGCTCTCGACCCGGTTCCTCGACGATGCCGAGGCCGTTGCGCGCGTTCGTGCCGCGCGCGGTGAAGCGCTCGACGCCGAGGCCGCCGAGCGGCTTGGCCTCGTCACCTTCGCGCTCGACGATATCGATTGGGAGGACGAGATCCGTGTGTTCCTCGAAGAGCGTGCGAGTTTCTCGCCCGATGGCCTGACCGGCCTTGAGGCCAACCTGCGCTTCGGCGGTCCTGAGACCATGGAGACCAAGATATTCGGGCGCCTCACCGCATGGCAGAATTGGATTTTCCAGCGGCCGAACGCGGTCGGCGAAACCGGCGCTCTCTCACGCTACGGCACCGGCCGCAAACCGGAATTTGATACCAGGCGCGCATAACAACGGCGGGATGGAAACACAGGAAGAGGCCATGGACATCGTCGACGTCGACTACTCAACCAAGATCCCGAACAACGTGGGCCTGACCGAGGATCGCCGCATTCTGCGCGCCCTCGAAAGCTGGCATCCCGGCTACATCGACTGGTGGCAGCACATGGGACCGGAGGGCTTTCAGGAAGCGCTCGTCTACCTGCGCACCGCGGTCTCGGTCGATCCCAAGGGGTGGGCGAAATTCGATTATGTGAAGATGCCGGACTATCGTTGGGGCATTCTGCTCGCGCCCCAGGAACAGGATCGCAAGATTCCATTCGGCCGCCACTACGGCGAGCCTGTCTGGCAGGACGTGCCGGGCGAATACCGTGCCATGCTGCGCCGACTGGTGGTGATCCAGGCCGATACCGAACCCGCTTCGGTCGAGCAGCAGCGCCATCTCGGCGGGACCGCGCCGTCGCTTTACGACTTGCGCAATCTTTTCCAAGTGAACGTCGAGGAAGGTCGGCATTTGTGGGCGATGACTTACATCCTCCACAAATATTTCGGCCGCGACGGCCGCGAGGAGGCCGAAGATTTGCTGCGCCGACGCTCCGGCAGCGCCGACGCGCCGCGCATGCTCGGCGCCTTCAACGAAGCGACGCCCGACTGGCTGTCATTCTTCATGTTCACCACCTTTACCGACCGCGACGGCAAGATGCAGCTCGAAAGCCTCGCCCAGTCGGGGTTCGACCCGCTGTCGCGCACCTGCCGCTTCATGCTCACCGAGGAAGCGCATCACATGTTCGTTGGCGAGACCGGCGTCGGGCGCGTGATCCAGCGCACCTGCGAGGCGATGAAGGCGGCGGGAATCGATGATCCAGCCGACATCGCGAAGGTCCGCGCACTCGGCGTCATCGACCTGCCGACGCTGCAGAAGAAGCTCAACCTGCACTATTCGCTCTCTCTCGACCTGTTTGGCTCGGAGGTTTCGACCAACGCAGCGAACGCCTTCAATGCGAGCCTCAAGGGTCGGTTCCACGAGAACCGGATCGATGACGATCATCGGCTCGAGCATGCAACCTATCCGGTGCTCAAGCTCGTCGATGGCGAGATCAAGCGGGTCGATGAACCGGCGCTCACCGCGCTCAACATGCGCCTGCGCGACGATTATTCGAACGACTGCGCGAAAGGTGTCGAGCGCTGGAACAAGGTGATCGCCAAGACCGGCGTCGATTTCCAACTCGCGCTGCCGCACGTGGCCTTCAACCGCGAGATCGGCGAATTCGGCGATGTGCATGCGACGCCGACTGGCGAACTGCTCGACGTCGCCGCCTGGGAGCACGGCAAGGATCGATGGCTGCCGTCGGGGGCTGACGGCGACTTCATTGCCGAGTTGATGAAGCCGGTGCGCGAGCCCGGCCAATTCGCCGGCTGGATCGCCCCACCCAAGGTCGGCATCGACAACAAGCCCGGCGATTTCGAATACGTGATGATCGCGGCGTAACGGCCAGCAGCGTCGCAGGGGCGCACGCGCGGACACGTCCGCGCTTTGCAAACCCTACGCGTAATGCGCCGTCACGCCTTCTGGCGCACGCCGAGACCTTGCATGAAGCGCTCGCGGATCTGGACGGGATCGCGGTCGGTGGCGCCGACGCCGGGCTGATTGTCGATGCGTGCGGCGATGAAGGTCGGGCCGCCCTCGGCGAGCGCCGCGTCGATCAGTTTATCGAAGTCGTCCTCGTCCGCAGCCCACGCGCACTTCGACAATCCGGCGGCGCGCGCGAACGCGACATAGTCGGCGACGCCTGCGGCCGGCGTGCGCTGGCCGCCGGTGATCTGGTAGAGCCCGTTGTCCATGATGACCATGGTAAGGTTCTTCGGCTGCCGCGCCGCGATGGTGGTCAGGCAGCCAAGCTGCATCAGCAGCGAGCCGTCGCCCTCGATCGCGAATACGTGGCGGTTCGGCTGCGCCAGCGCGACGCCGAACGCGATCGGAATCGCAAGCCCCATGCTGCCAAGCATGTAGAAATTCTGCGGCCGCCGGCCGGACGACCACAGATCGAAATTGGTGTTGCCGATGCCGCCGACGGCCGCCTCGTCCTGCTTGAGCTTGGCCACAAGGCGCTTCGTCAGCTCGAAACGGTTGACGATCTTCGCGTTGTCGTAGGTGGCGGCGCGAGACCGCGGGCTATCGAGGACGGACATGGCTATTGCTCGAAGACCTTGCCGCCGGTAAGGAGCGGCGAGAGGATGAAGGTGACGGCAGCCTGGGTCGCGATCGCCTGTTTGATCGAACGGTCGACGATGAATTCCAGTTCGTCGTGCCGCGTGATGGTGTGGCTCTCGACCGCGAGCAATTCGAGCACCGGGCGCATGGTCCGGCACACCAGCGCCTGGCCGAGGTTGAATTCGCCGAGCGTGCCGCGTTCCGAGACGAACATGATGGCCGGCACCTGATACGGCACGACCAACGATGCCAGCACGTTCGGGATGGTGCCGAAGCCGCTCGTCTGCATCAGCACGGCACCGCGGCGTCCGCCCATCCACGCACCCGACACGATGCCGAGCGCCTCCTCCTCACGCGCGGTCGCGAAGGTGGTGAAGTCCGGGTCGGCGTGGAGGTTCTTGATGAGCGGCGTGAACACCTTGTCGGGCACGTAGGGAACGAGCTTCACCTCGTTGCGCTTCAAGGTCTGCTGCACGATCTCGTACCACGGCTGCGCCGCGGCTTTTGCGTTGTCCATCGCGATCGGTCCGGTGAAACCGGCGTTGTCCTAACACACGGCCCTTAGAGTGCGCAAAGCACAGCGGAGCGCGGGCGTCCCGCCAGCATCAAAGCGGCGGGCGGGACGCCCGCGCCCTAATGTGGCCGCCTTTGCGCACCCTACCGGTCTGCGATATGAACGTGCCGCAAATCGGAGGAGCGCGGCGCGAAATGGCGAAACCGGTGAATTGGGTGTGGCCGAACGGCAAGCGTATTGCCGTCGTGTTCAACGTCTGCCTCGAGGCGTGGTCGGACGGCAAGGCGCCGGGCATCAGCCCGATGGGAAATCCGCTGCCGGCAGGCGCGCTCGACACCATGGCGATCTCGTGGGCGGCCTACGGCGTCAAGCGGGGCATCCATCGCCTTATGGAGAGTTTCGCCAAGCACCGTGCGGTCGCGAGCGTCATGGTCAACGCGGTGATCGCCGAGCGCGCGCCTGAGACGGTGAAGGCGATTGCCGATGCCGGCCACGAGGTGCTGTCGCATTCCTACGCCATGGACGTCATCCCAGCGCTCCTTTCCGAGGATGACGAGCGCAAGAACATCACGCGCTGCACGTCGCTGCTTGAAAAAACGACCGGCAAGAAGATCGAAGGGTGGCTCAGCCCGCGCGGTACGTCGCGGCCGCAGACGCCGCAATTTCTTATCGAAGCCGGCTACCGCTGGTATGGCGACGTATTCGACGAAGATCTTCCCTACGTGCAGTCCTTCGGCAATAAGAAGATCGTCGCGATTCCGCTCGGTACCGATGTCAACGACATGCAGTTCATGAAGTACGGCAACCCGCCGCGGACCATGCTCGAACTCGTTCACGGAGAATGTCGCCATTGCCAAGGAGACCGGCGAAGTCTCGATGATCGACGTGACTTGCCACGCCCACATCTTCGGCCATCCGCGCGGGGCCTACTACTACGGCAAGATCGTCGAGGCGGCGGCGAACGATCCCGCGGTCTGGATCGGCAGCCGCGCCCAGATCGCTCAACATGTGCTGGCCCAACAGGCAGCGTGATGCCGATCGACTTCGATCCTGAAGACGGCGATCCGTATCAGGAAATTCGCGACGGTGTGCGCAAGCTCTGTGCCCAGTTCCCGGGCGAATACTGGCGCAAGCTCGACCGCGACGCCGCGTATCCAGCGGAATTCGTCAAGGCAGTGACAGCGGCGGGCTATCTCTCGGCGTTGATCCCCGAGGAGTATGGCGGCTCCGGCCTGCCGCTAGCGGCTGCGGCCGCGATTCTCGAAGAGATTCAGCGCGCCGGCTGCAACGGCGCCGCCTGCCACGCGCAGATGTACATCATGGGCGCGCTGCTGCGTCACGGCAATGCCGAGCAGAAGCGCAAGTATCTGCCGGGGATTGCGGCGGGCGACTTGCGCCTCCAGGCCTTCGGCGTCACCGAGCCGTCGAGCGGCACCGATACTTCCTCGATCAAGACCTTCGCGCGCCGCGACGGCGACCACTACGTCGTCAATGGCCAGAAGATCTGGACGTCGCGCTCGGAGCATTCCGACCTCATGCTGCTGTTGGCGCGCACCGCGCCGAAGGATGCGGGCGGCAAGCGCACGGACGGCATGTCGGTCTTCATCCTCGACATGCGCGCGGCCAAGACCGCAGGGCTGACGATCCGGCCGATCCGCACCATGATGAACCACGCCACCACCGAGGTGTTCTTCGACAATGTCCGCATCCCGGCGGAAAATCTCGTCGGCGAGGAGGGCAAGGGCTTCCGCTACGTGCTGTCCGGCATGAATGCCGAGCGCATCCTGATCGCGGCGGAGTGCGTCGGCGACGCCAAATGGTTCATCGAGAAGGCGAGCGACTACGCCAAGGAGCGCGTGGTGTTCGATCGCCCGATCGGACGCAACCAGGGCATCCAGTTTCCGCTCGCCCGCGCGTATGCGCAGATGCGCGCCGCCGAGCTGATGGTGCACAAGGCGGCCGAGCTGTTCGAGGCTGGCAAGAACTGCGGCGCCGAAGCTAACATGGCAAAGCTCCTTGCCGCCGACGCCTCGTGGGCCGCGGCCGAGGCATGCGTCCAGACCCACGGCGGCTTCGGCTTTGCCGAGGAGTATGACGTCGAGCGCAAGTTCCGCGAGACGCGGCTCTACCAGGTGGCGCCGATCTCGACCAACCTCATTCTAAGCTACCTCGCCGAGCACATCCTCGGCCTGCCCCGGTCGTATTGAAAGCAGCCCGGATGGAGCGAAGCGAAATCCGGGGCAGCGCCGGATGCGATCAGAGGCGGCGCTGCTGTGGATATCCTTGTCCCGGATTTCGCTTCGCTCCATCCGGGCTACGGCCCCAAGGAAGGCGAATATGACTGCTCAAATTGGCCGCTCGATCCCGCGCCTGGAGGCCCGCACCAAGGTCACGGGGCGCGCCGACTACGCTCACAATCTGCGGCTCCCGGGCATGTTGCACGCGAAGCTCGCTCGCTCGACCGTCGCGCATGGCCGTATCCGCGCGATCGATACGTCGGCTGCGGCTGCGCTTCCCGGCGTCTATCGCGTGCTGACGGGCCAAGACATCCGCGCGCTCATTCGCGAGCCCTATTACGGGCCGGCATTCCACGATCAGCCGATCCTCGCGCTCGACAAGGTCCGCTTCGTCGGCGAGCCGGTCGCCGCAGTGCTCGCCGATGATCCCCATGTGGCGGAGCAGGCGGCGCAGCTCATCACGGCCGACTATGAGGAACTGCCGGCGGTCTACGACGAGATCGAGGCGATGCGTCCCGATGTCGTCGTGCATGACGAGCTCAAGCCCGCCGGCACCTTCGCCGACCTCAAGCATCTCGCCGGCCGCCGCAACACCAATGTCGCGCTCGACTTCCATCTGCGCCGCGGCGACGTCGAGGCCGCGTTCGCCGACGCCGACCGCGTCATCGAGCATACGTTCCGCACCCAGCAATGCCTGCACCTTCCGTTCGAGACGCTGGTCACGGTCGCGGATCCCGTCCACCCCGGCGTCACGCTCTATTCGGCGACGCAGACGCCGTCCTTCGTGCGCACCGAGATCGCACGCCTCATGGGCTGGCCGGAAAATCGCGTGCGGGTGAAGGTCGCATTTCTCGGCGGCGGCTTCGGCGCCAAGGTCTACATCAAGCTCGAGGCGCTGGCGGCGGCGCTGGCGCTGATCGCGCGCCGCCCAGTGCGCGTCGCGCTCACCATGGAAGAGCAATTTTATCACATCACCAAGCATCCGACGACGTTTCGCATCAAGAGCGCGGTCACGCGCGACGGGCGCGTTACCGCGCGCGCGTGCGAGGTTTATTGGAACGGCGGCGCCTACGCCGACATCGGTCCGCGGGTGACGCAGAAATCGGGCTTCACCGCCGCCGGACCGTACGACATCGACAACGTGTCGATCGATTCCTATGAGCTTTACACCAACCGGCCGCCCGCAGGTGCGCTACGCGGCTTCGGTGTGCCGCAGCTCGTGTGGGCTTACGAGAGCCACACCGATCTGCTGGCGCGCGAACTCGGCATCGATCCGTTGGAATTCCGCCGCCGCAATATTTTGCGCGAAGGGCGCCCCCAGGCGACCGGCACCGCCATGCGCGATGCCGCGATTTCCGAGGTCCTCGAAGCGATTGCGGCGCGCATGAACTGGCATGCGCCGTTCGATCGCGGTAGCAGTGTGGTGCGGCGCGGGCGCGGCGTTGCCATCGGCTTCAAGGCTTCGATCTCGCCGACGACCTCGGTCGCGATCGTCAACGTCGCCGCCGACGGCAGCGTCGTGCTCTACATGAATACGGTGGACATGGGGCAGGGCACTGACACGGCGATGGCGCTGATCGTCGCCGAGGTGCTCGACATCGCAGCGGAAGACGTTCGCGTGGTGCTGCCCGATACTGACGTCACGCCCTACGACATGGGCACGCTCGGCTCCCGTTCGACCTTCCACATGGGCAACGCAGTGCGGCTCGCCGCCGAAGATGCGCGTAGCCGCCTGCAGGCGCTCGCCGCGGAGGCGGGGCTGCCGCCCGGTACCAACTATGCCGCGGCCGACATCTTCCGCCGCCGCTACGGCATGCAGGCCGGCAACGTCATCGGCACCGGCACCTACATCCCGACCTACGCGCCCCCCGATGCGACGACCGGCGCGTCCCCCAACGTGACGCCGTTCTGGATGGTGGGCGGTGCGGGCGTCGAACTCGAGGTCGACACCGAGACCGGTCACGTACGCATCCTGCAACTCATCAATGTCGCCGATGCCGGCACGCCGCTCAATCCTGGCGTCGTCCGCACGCAACTTTCCGGCGCCGCCATCATGCAACTCGGCTTTACGCTTCACGAAAAGATGGAGTTCGACGGCGGCCAGGTGACCAACGCGTCGCTTGCCGACTACAAGATCCCCGGCATCCACGACATCCCGCCCATGGAAGGCGAACTCGTTGCGGCTCAACAATCAAACGGACCATTCGGCGCCAAGGGGGTCGGCGAGTCGGGCACCTTCGGCGTGTCGCCGGCGATTGCGAATGCCATCCACGACGCCATCGGCGTGCGCCTCACCGAATTGCCGATGAAGCCCGAGACCGTGCTGCGCGCGATTCGCGCCGCGCAAGGCAAGCCATTAGCCGACGAGTGAGGGCTGCCTACGGTGCACAGGCCGCCTTATGAATGCGCTGCATCCGGCGCCTCGGCGCGCAGCTTGAAGCGCTGGATCTTGCCGGTCGCGGTCTTCGGCAGCTCGGTGCGGAATTCGATCCAGCGCGGGTATTTGAACAGGGCGAGTTGCTGGCGGCAGTGCTCCTGAAGCGCTGCGGCGGTCTTGTCGCATGCGGTCGCGGTCGGCCGCAGCACGACAAAGGCCTTGGGCTTGATCAGGCGATCCTCGTCGGGCCAAGCCACGACGGCGGCCTCAAGCACGTCGGGATGGGTCATCAGCGCCCCTTCGACCTCGAACGGCGACACATAGATGCCGCCGACCTTGAGCATGTCGTCGCGCCGTCCGCAGTAGACGTAATAGCCGTCCTCGTCCTCGATGTACTTGTCGCCGGAGCGGGTCCATTCGCCGAGAAAGGTCGAGCGCGACTGCTCGCGGTTGTTCCAATACATGATCGCGCTGGTCGGCCCGCGCACCTGCAGCTCGCCCATCTCGCCACGTTTGACGATCTGGCCGTCATCGGAGACGAGGCGCATGTCATAGCCCGGCACCGGCTTGCCGGTCGTGCCGTAACGCACTTCGCCGGCGCGGTTCGACAGGAAGATGTGAAGCATCTCGGTCGAGCCGAGGCCGTCCAGGATGTCGACGCCGTAGCGCTCGCTCCAGCGCCGTCCGATATCGACCGGCAATGCTTCGCCGGCCGAGACGCAGGCGCGCAGCTTCAGGTCGGTTCGCATCGGTGCGGCCGGGCTCGCGAGAAATGCCGCATAGAAGGTCGGCACCGCAAAGAACACGGACACCGGATGCTTGCGCAGCAGGTCCGCAACCGAGTCGGGCGTCGGCCGGCCCGGCATCAGCACGGTGGTGGCGCCGGCCGCGAGCGGAAACGTCATGGCATTGCCGAGCCCGTAGGCAAAGAAGAGCTTCGCCACCGAATAGACGAGATCGCTTTCGGTGAGGCCCGCGACCGGACCGCCATAGAGATCGGCGGTGAGCCGCAGATTGGCGTGGACGTGCACTGCCCCTTTCGGCTTGCCGGTCGAACCCGACGTGTAGAGCCAGAAGCAGATGTCGTCGCGCGTCGTCGCGGCGGTCTCGTCGGGGCCGCCAGCCGCGGCCAGCAATTCCTCGAATGGCCCGGTGCCGTCGCCGCGCGAGACAATGACGTGTTTGAGGTCCGGATTTGAAGCAATCAGGTTTGCGAACTTCGGATGAAGTTCTTCGGAGACGACGAGAAGCTTGGCCCTGCTGTCGGCCAGCATGAAGCTGTAGTCATGCTCATTGAGGAGGGTGTTGACCGGCACGGCAACGACGCCCGCCTTGATGGCGCCGAGAAACGCCGTCGGCCAGTCGATGGTGTCGGTGAGGCACAGCAGGATGCGGTCTTCCCGCGCGATGCCGAGCTTACGCAGCACCTTGCCGAAGCGTGCGACGCGGTCGGCGAGCCCGCCGTAGGTCAAAGTGCCGCGCGGGTCGATGTAGGCCGGCTTGGCGGCGCGGCCCGCATTCAGGTTGCAGCGCAAAATATCGTCGGCAAAATTGTAATTGCGCGGAATGGCGTCGGCCGCGGCAGCACGGGCGATGAAAGACGGCTCCTCGACGTTCATTTTCCTCACCCTCGATTTTTTTGTAGCAAGCCTCGGCCCTGAGCATATTACATTTGCGGCCGAAGAGGAGCGGGCCTGATGAAAACAAGCCTCCAGCCGGGTGTCTCACTGACGCGGCGCATCGTCGTCGATAAGGCGAAGACCATCGGTTTCATGGGCGAGGAGGGGCGCGTCTACGCGACGCCCTTTCTGATCGGCGATATCGAGATGACGTGCCGCAATCTCCTTTTGGAGCACGCCGACGACAACGAGGATTCGGTCGGCATGGAGGTCGCGGTCAAGCATCTCGCACCGACGCTGCCGGGCTCGACCGTCGAGATCACCGCGACCGTCACCGCGATCGATGGCCGCAAGGTCGGTTTCGCGGTCAGCGCGAAGGACGAGATCGATACTATCAGCTCCGGCACGCACATGCGTTTCGTGGTGGACAAGACAAAGACGATCGAACGGCTCAAGGCCAAGGCCGCCAAGCTGCGGCCCACATAAGGACAGGTATCATGGCGCAGGCTGGCTCGGACGTTTTCATGTTCGACCGCGTGGCCGAGACCATGCCGCGCGACGAGCTGGCGGCGCTGCAATTCGCGCGGCTGCGGACGTCGCTCGCCCACGCCTATGAGCGCGTGCCGCATTACCGGCACAAGTTCGACGAAGCTGGCGTCACGCCCGCGAGCCTACGCACGGTCGCCGACATCGTAAGATTTCCGTTCACGCAGAAGAGCGATCTACGCGACAACTATCCGTTCGGCCTGTTCGCGGTGCCGCGCGAACAGGTACTGCGCCTGCATGCCTCATCGGGCACGACCGGCAAGCCGACGGTCGTCGGCTATACGAAGGGCGATCTCGATCTGTGGTCCAACCTGATGGCGCGCACGCTCGCCTGCCTCGGCGCAAAGCCGGGCGATATCGTCCACAACGCCTATGGCTATGGCTTGTTCACGGGTGGGCTCGGCGCGCACTACGGCGCCGAGCGGCTCGGCTGCACCGTCGTTCCCATGTCGGGTGGCGGCACCGAGCGACAGGTGATGTTGATGCGCGATTTCGGCGCCCGCATCCTGTGCGCGACACCGTCCTATGCCCTCAACATCGCGGAGGTCGCGGCCGGCATGGGCATCGATATTGCTAGCCTGCCGCTTGCCTATGGCGGCTTCGGCGCCGAGCCCTGGAGCGAGCCGATGCGGCGCGACCTCGAAGCGCGCCTCGGCATCAAGGCGGTCGATATCTACGGCCTGTCGGAGATTCTCGGACCGGGAGTCGCCTGCGAATGCCATGTCTGCCAGAACGGTCTCCATGGCTGGGAGGACCACTTCCTTTTCGAGGTCATTGATCCGGAATCCCTCGAGCCCGTGCCCGAGGGCTACTCCGGCGAACTCGTCATCACGACGCTCACCAAGGAAGCGCTGCCGATGGTGCGCTATCGCACCCGCGACATCACCCGGCTGTCGCGCGAGCCCTGCGGCTGCGGGCGAAGTTTTGTGCGCATCCTGCGCGTCACCGGCCGCAACGACGACATGCTCATCATCCGCGGCGTCAACATCTATCCGTCCCAGGTTGAAGCCGCCCTGGTTGGCTTGCCAGGGCTGGCGCCGCACTATCAGCTTGTGTTGAGGCGCGAGGGTCCGATGGACACGATGACAGTCGAGGTCGAGCGCGAGGCGAATTTGCCCGGCGACGCGGCGGTGTGCGCCCGCAAGGCCGCCGAGGTGCAGCATCACCTGAAATCGATGATCGGCGTCACCTGCACGGTTGACGTCAAATCACCCGGCGAGGTTCCGCGCTCCCAGGGCAAGGCCGTGCGCGTGAAAGATCTGCGCAAGTAGCGCTCGGAGCCGTGCGCGGCACGGCGTAAGCTCAGCCGAAGTAGCGGTCGAGGATGTGCCGGTAGATCGCGGTGAGCATCGTGAGGTCGCGCACGGCCACCCGCTCGTCGATCTTGTGCATGGTGTCGTTGACGAGACCGAATTCCACGACCGGGCAATATTCCTTGATGAAGCGCGCATCGGACGTGCCGCCCGAGGTCGAAAGCTGTGGCTTGCGCCCGGTCACCTCGGCGATCGCGGTGCTGACGAGTTCGACGAACGGACCAGGCTGGGTGAGGAAGACATCGGCATTCGACGGCTCCCATTCGATCCGGAAGCGGCCGCCTTGCGCTGCCGCGGCGACGCGAGCTTCGATCAGGGCCCTGAGCGAAGCCTGGCTGTGATGATCGTTGAACCGGATGTTGAAGCGGGCGCGCGCCTCCGCCGGAATGACGTTGACGGTCTTGTTGCCCACATCGACCGAGGTGAACTCCAGGTTCGATGGGTCGAAATGGGCACTGCCGGCATCGAGCGGCTCCGCCATCACCGCCGCCATGATCGCCACGATGCGGCGCACCGGATTGTCGGCAAGGGCCGGATAGGCGACATGGCCCTGGGTGCCGGCGACGACAAGCGTGCCGTTGAGCGAGCCGCGACGGCCGATCTTGACCATGTCGCCGAGCGTTTTGGGATTGGTCGGCTCGCCAAGGATGCAATGGTCGAATGTCTCGCCGCGCGCCGCCGCCCATTTCAACAGCTTGATCGTGCCGTTGACCGCGATGCCTTCCTCGTCGCCGGTGATGAGGAAGGAGAGCGAGCCCTTCGGCCGCCCGCCATGGGCCGCGAGGTGATCGAGTGCTGCGGCGAGCTGGCAGGCGATCCCGCCTTTCATGTCGACGGCGCCGCGGCCGAACAGCACGCCATCCGCGATCTCGCCGGCGAACGGCCCGTGACGCCACTGGGCCTCGTTGCCCGGCGGCACCACGTCGGTGTGGCCGGCAAAGACAAGATGGGGGCCGACGTTGCCGATGCGGGCGTAGAGATTTTCTACGTCATCCGCGCCGGACTCCGAAAAGGTCACACGATGGACGGCAAAGCCTGCGCCCGACAATACCTTGTCGATGAATGCCAGTGCGCCGCCTTCCGCCGGCGTCACCGACGGACAGCGGAGAAGATCACGAGCAAAGGCGACGGGATCAGCGGCCATGGCGCGGCGCCCGGGTCAATCGCGCAGCAACTCGTTGATGCTGGTCTTGGCGCGCGTCTTTTCATCGACGCGCTTGACGATCACCGCGCAGTAAAGGCTCGGGCCTGCCGTGCCATCCGGCATCGGCCGCCCCGGCATGCTGCCGGGTACTACCACCGAATAGGCAGGCACTTCGCCGGTGAACATCTTGCCGGTCTCGCGCTCGACGATGCGGGTCGAGGCGCCGATGAAGACCCCCATGGACAGCACCGAGCCTTCGCGCACCACCACGCCCTCGGCCACTTCGGAGCGCGCGCCAATGAAGCAATTGTCCTCGATGATGACGGGACCCGCCTGCAGCGGCTCAAGCACGCCGCCGATGCCGGCGCCGCCGGAGATGTGGCAGTTCTTGCCGATTTGAGCGCACGAGCCGACCGTCGCCCAGGTGTCGACCATGGTGCCGGAATCCACGTAGGCGCCAAGATTCACGAAGCTCGGCATCAGCACGACGTTCGGCGCGATGAAGGCCGAACGGCGAACGATTGCGCCGGGGACGGCGCGGAACTGCGCCTTCTCGAAATCATCTCGCTTCCACTGATCGTATTTGAGCGGCACCTTGTCCCACGCCCACACGCGATCCGTCGGCTCGAGGCCGAATTTCATGACGCTCATGTCGGTCAGGCGGAACGACAGCAGAACCGCCTTCTTGAGCCACTGATTGACATGCCAGGAGCCGTCAATTTGCTTGTCCGCGACGCGGACCGCACCGCGGTCGAGGAGATCGAGCGCCTGTTCGACGGCATCGCGCGCGGCACCCTTCGTCGTCGGCCCGATCTCATTGCGCCGCTCGAAAGCGTCATCGATGGTCTTGGCAAGCTCGTGGTGCGACATGGATATCCCCGGCCGGTTGCGAATTGCTGTGTCGCGGAGGCAAGAGACAAAGTCAACGGGTCGGTGGGATGCGCCGCCCGCCTTACTCAGTCTTGATTCCGAGTGTCTTCACGAGATTGCCTTGCCGCTTGACCTCCGAGGCCATGAAGGCGGCGAACTCGCTTGGCGTATCGGTGATCGTCTCGGCGCCTTGATCTTCGAACTGCTTGGTGAGCTGCGGGGAGCGGATCGCTTGCGCGAATGCCGCGTGGAGTTTCGTAACCAGCGGCTCCGGCATTCCGGCCGGTCCGATGAGACCGAACCAGGCGCCGATGTCGAAGCCCTGAAAGCCGAGCTCGGACATCAGCGGTACGTCTGGCAAGACCTTGAGTCGGCTCGACCCTGCATTCGCGATCGGGCGCGCCGTGCCGGATTGCAGGAAAGGCAGCACCGAGGCGTAGGACACGAACAGGAAATCGATCCGGCCGGTGGAGACGTCAAGAGATGCCGCGGCGGCGCCGCGATAAGGCACGTGCACCATGTTGGTGCCGCTCACCGATCTCAGCATCTCGCCGAGAATGTGCCCGGTGCTGCCGTTGCCCTGCGAACCGAAATTCAGACCGCCGGGCTTGGTCTTGGCGAGCGCAATCAGATCGGCGGGTGTCTTCACCGCGCTGTTGCTCGGCACGATGAGAAGCTGGGGAAAGCTCCACATCAGCGTGATCGCGGTGAAGTCCTTGATCGGGTCGTATGGCAGGCTCGGATAGAGGGTCACGTTTGCCGCATGGGTCCCGCTGTTCGCCTGAAACAGCGTGTAGCCGTCCGGCGGGGCCTGCTTCACCACCATGGCGCCCACCGTGCCGCTCCCGCCCGGGCGCGACTCCACCACGATGAGCTGGCCGGTATCGTCGGTCACCTTCTTGGCAACGAAGCGCTGAAACGTGTCAGAGCTTGCCCCGGGCGTGTACGGAATGACAATCGTCATCGGCCGCTTGGAGAGGATTTGCGCCGTGCCTTGATGAGCGGCGACCACAACAGCCGCGATCAGCGCCGCGCCGACGACAAGCGTTCTCCACATGCGCAGCCTCTTTTCTTCCGTTTCCCCCGCGATCCGATCTGAGCATCCCCGCCCGCGTCCGGCAAGGGGCCGCCAAGTCTGCGAGTCTACACGGTCTGTGTTGCGACAGAGCGGAAGCGCATGATGGCGAGGAAAAAGAACAGGCCGCCGATCAAGCCTACCGCAAGAAATTCCTCCCAGACCACGTCGATGCCGGCACCGCGAAAAAGGATCGATTGAGCGAACGAGACGAAGTGGGTGGAGGGCGACGCTTCCATGATGGTCGCGAGCCACGGCGGCATGCTTTCAAGGGGTGTATTGCCGCCCGAGAGCATGTTCATGGGCATGTAGACAAGGATGAAAAGCAGGCCGAGCTGCGGCATCGAGCGCGCGACAGTACCAAGGAAAATGCCGATCGCCGTCGAGAAGAACAAGTAGATCAGCACTCCCGCCATGAACAAAGGGATTGATCCCGCAATCGGGATCGCCAGCAATCCGCGCACGATGACGTAGAGCGTGAAGGCGGTCGCCACCGCGATGATCAGGCCATTCGCCCAGACCTTTGCCATTGCGATTTCGAACGGTGTCAGCGGCATGACCAGGAGATGATCCATGGTGCCGTGCTCGCGTTCGCGCACGACTGCGGCGCCTGCCAATATGATCGCCAACATGGTCACGTTGTTGATGATGCCCATGACGCTCGTGAACCAGGCCGTCGTGATGTTGGGATTGAACAGGATGCGCACGACGAGATTGACGGCCGATAGCGGCGCACCTTCCGAACGCGACAGAAAGTCCGCGATCTCGTTGGAGATGATCTGCTGCACATATCCGGAGCCGAGGCCCGCCTGGACCATCAACGTAGCGTCGACGTTGACTTGAACGATCGGCTGCCGTCCCGCTTTGACGTCCCGCTCGAAATTCGGGGGGATGTCGACAATGAACGTGAAGCTCCTGCTGTTCATCAATGGAACGATGTCCCGCTCGGCAACAGCCTGCGGCGGCTTGAAATAAGGCGGCAGGAACGCGCGGGTGATCCGCCGCGACAGCTCCGAGTGATCCTCGTCAACAATTCCGATCGAGGCGTTATGCACTTCCTGCGAATAGCTTTGCGCGTGACTGATCACCGCCAAGGTGAAGGCGTAGACGACGAACGCGATCAGCACGAAATCATGCGAGAAGCTGCGCAGCTCCTTGGTGCCGAGCCAGAAGATGTTGGCTAACGTGCGCATCGGGCGTCTCTAGCGCTCCTGCTTGCGCAGCAAGAGGAAGCTGAGCAGCGTCAAGATTGGGACGAAGGCCGCGAGCATCGCGAGGCTTCTGACGAGGTCATCAAATCCCAAGCCCTTGGTGAAGGTGCCGACGCTGATCGGCACGAAGTAGGTCATGGGAAAGGCCAAGCCCATGTATTGGGCCATCCCGGAGAGCGAGGACACCGGCGTCGTCATTCCGGAGAACTGGGTTGCCGGCAGGATCGTCAGAATCGCGGTTCCGAACAGGGCCGCGATCTGCGTCTTCGCAAAGGCCGAAATGACCATGCCGTAAGACGTCGTGGCCGTCACATAGATCAGCACACCGATCACGAGCGTGAGAAAACTCCCCTTGAGCGGGACACCAAACACGAATTGCGACATCACGAACATGATGGCGAAATTCACCATCGCGACGCCGATATAAGGAAGCTGCTTTCCCAGCAGAAACTCGATGCGAGTGACCGGCGTGACGTAAAGATTGGTGATCGAGCCGAGTTCCTTTTCCCGGACGATGGCAAGCGCCATCAGGATCGCCGGAAACAGCGCCAGCAGAAGCGAGATGCTCGACGGCACCATCGCATAGACGCTCTCGAAATTCTGGTTGTACTTGAATCTGATCTCGATGTCGGCGGGCGGCGCGGCGCCCGGAGTCGTCGTCTTGACCGCCGGATCGGTCAGGTAGAGTTGATGCATGCCCTGTAGATAGCTGCGGATGGTTTCCGCGCGGAACGGCATGGCGCCGTCAACCCAGGCTCCGACCCAGGCGGGACGGCCCCGCACGATGTCGCGGCCGAAGCCCGGAGGAATCTCGATTGCCGCCTTGATGTCTCCGCTTCGCAGCCGACGATCAAGATCGGCATAGTCCTTGAGCGGCAGCTTTTCGACAAAATAGGTCGACCCGCGTAGCTCTTCGAGGTAGGCGCGGCTCTCATGACTCTGATCGTGGTCAAGCACCGCAAATGACAGATTGTTGACGTCGGTCGAGATGCCGAAGCCGAACACCAGCATCAGGAACGCCGTTCCTGCGAGCGCAAAGCCGAGCCGGATCGGATCGCGCAGCAATTCGAGGGTTTCGCGGATGGTGTAAGCCAGCAGGCGCTGAATGCTGAATGAAGACCGCAGCGCTGAAAGCCCTGCCACGGCCGGTTGCGCGGTGCGGCTTCGCGGCGTCGGTTCCGTGGACGACGCGCCCGGACGCGCGGCGCGCGCTCCGGCCGCCTCTTCGAGATAGCTGATGAAGGCATCTTCGAGTGAGGCTGCGCCACGCGCCTTCATCAGGTTTGCCGGCGTATCGGTCGCGAGCACACGCCCGGAATCCATCAAGGCGATGCGGTCGCAGCGAGCGGCTTCGTTCATGAAATGGGTGGAGACGAATATGGTGACCCCTTGATTGCGCGAAAGGTCAACCAGCAGCTCCCAAAATCGATCGCGCGCCAGCGGATCTACGCCTGACGTCGGTTCGTCGAGGATGAGCATTTCCGGCTCATGCACGACCGCGATCGCGAGCGACAGGCGCTGGCGAATGCCGAGAGGAAGATTGAGGGTCGCCTGATCGATATAATCCGCGAGCCCGAACCGCTCGATGAGATCAGCGATGCGCGCGCGCGCTTTTGGCGGTTGCAGGTGGAACAGCCGCGCGTGGAGATCGAGATTTTGCCGGACCGACAGCTCGGTGTAGAGTGAGAACGACTGCGACATGTATCCGACGCGGTTGCGCGAGGTTATGTCACTTGCATCCAACGCGCGACCGAACAGCAACGCTTCGCCCTCGCTCGGCGGCAACAGCCCGGTCAGCATTTTCATCGTCGTCGTCTTGCCGCAGCCGTTGGAGCCGACGAAGCCGAAGATCTCCGCTCGTTCAATGGTAAAGCTCACTTGGTCGACTGCGGTGAAATCGCCGAACCGGCACGTCAAATTCCGCGCCACGATCACCGGCTCGGCGTCGATCACGCGACGCGGTGGGATCGTCAGTCGCGCATGACCAGCACGCTGCTGCGCTGGCATCAGCGCAACGAAGGCATCCTCGACCGTGGCGGCGCCAGTCCGCGCTTTGATGTCCGCGGGTGATCCCGCCGCCAACACCCTGCCGTCGTTCATCGCAATGAGCCAATCGAACCGCTCGGCCTCTTCCATGTAGGCCGTGGCGACAACGATGCTCATCCCGGCCTGCCGCGCGCGCATCCGCTCGATCAATTCCCAGAACTGACGACGCGACAGCGGGTCGACGCCGGTCGTCGGTTCATCGAGGATCAGAAGATCGGGATCGTGGATCAACGAACAGCAGAGCCCGAGTTTCTGCCGCATCCCGCCCGATAATTTTTTGGCGGCCCGATTGGCAAAGGCCGTAAGATCGGTGCTGTCGAGAAGAGTGGCGAGCCGCCATTCCCGCTCCGATCGCGACTGGCCGAACAAACGGGCGAAGAACTCGATGTTCTCGCGGACGCTGAGATCGGGATAGAGGTTTTTGCCCAATCCCTGTGGCATATAGGCGATGCGAGGACAGACAGTGGCGCGATGGGCGGCTTCGGCCATGTCGCCGCCGAGCACGCGTACGCGGCCGGACTGGATCTTGCGCGCGCCAGCAACCATGCTGAGCAGCGATGATTTTCCGACGCCGTCTGGGCCAATCAGGCCAACCATGCAGCCCGCCGGAAGCGCGACCGTGACGTGGTCCAACGCGACCGTACGTCCGTAGCTCTGGGTCACCTGCTCAAGAATTGCGACGGAGTTGCCCGGCGCCGTCATGGCGCGGCGACCTGCGGCAAGCTCGCCGGCCAGGGAATCGCAGGATCGGTGCGGATGTAGGCTATTCCGGGTAAGCCGCTGCGCACCGCATCCCCGCGCGCGCGAAGGCGCTCCGGATCGATCTTAACCCGGATGCGGAACATCAGCTTCTCGCGCTCTTCCGCGGTCTCGACGGTCTTGGGCGTGAATTGCGCCTGGGTGGCAACGAACGATACTTTGGCCGGAATTGCGACGTTCGGGTAAGCATCGAGCACGATCCGGGAGTCGGCGCCGAACCTGACTTTTCCAGCCTCCCGGGTCGGCAAATAGATATCCATGTAGACGTAAAGAATATCGAGCATCGCGAAGACCTTGCCGCCGGCCGGCAAGACCTCGCCGACATTGGCAAGCCGGTATTGAATGCGGCCATCGCGCGGCGCGACCAGCGTGTCGTCTGCGATCTGCACGTTGTAGAGCTCCACGTCGTGGGTTGCCGCAGTGAGCGCGTGCTCGGTCTCCATCACTCTGTGTTTTGCAGCTTCCAATGCCGCGTTCGCGGCATCGAGTTGCTGTTGACGTTGATCCAACAGTTCCTTGGTCTCGGCGCCCCTCGCAACGGTATACTTGGTGCGCTCCATTTCCTGCTGCGCAAGGATCGCCTGCGCGGTCAGCTGCGCGACATTGGCATTGGCTTCATCGACGGCTTTTTGGGCCTGTTTGACTTGCGCCTCAGACTTTTTCAGCGAAGCCTCGAGATCGCGTGTGTCCATGCGCGCGACGACTTGCCCGGCCTTGACCATGTCGCCTTCGTCCGCGCGAATCTCGGCGATGCGCGCCGCGTATTTGGTGTCGATGTCGATCTCGTCGGCTTCAAGGCGGCCGTTGCCCCATACGATACTCGGTGGCAGCCGCAATTGATTGTGCCTCCACCACAGATACCCGCCGGCGGACGCACCAATCGCGACGGCGGCGACAAGCGCCAACGGCAGCCAGCGCGTTCGGGCTGAGATCGATTTCGGTTTCGGCTGCACCGCCGGCAGCTGCGGGGGCGCGGAAACAAGTGCCGTCGAGCCAATCGGCGACGGCTCGGTCGGCGCCGCGGGCGGCTGCGCGGAGGGCATTTCGTCTGACGCCATGTGACTCTCTTCGTTGCGAGGTGCCGCGGCTAGAGCGTCCCCAACGAACATCGGAGTTGCGCAACCGAGCGGTTCGCATTGATCTCCTTCGGTCGTGCTCGTTTCATGGCGATTTGCAGGTTCCGAATTCGGCGCGTGTCGAATAAGCGTCATAGGTCTGGAGCACGATAATCCACGCCCCGCGGTCGATCCCGAGGCTGATATCGTCCAGATAGCCGGTCACAGAGCTTTGCGTCATCGTAACATGGCTGAACGCGCGCGTCGTGCCGTCCCGGCTCACGAAAAGCGTGCCGGCGGCTTCGTCGAACGTGACGGTGACAGGCCGGCTTTCGGTTTGCTGGCTCGATGCTGACACCGAACCAGGATCGGCCAGCGTGCAATCCAGCTGCTTTGGATCGGCCGCCGCCGTGGCGACTCCTTGCAGCAGAAGTGTGCCGATCAGCGCAGCCAAAATCCTGAGAAAGGACATCGTATCCTCGCGTCCTCTCGCCCCTACTGAACCTAGGGTGCTGCTGGCCAATTCGCTTTGATCGAAGTCAAGGTTACGCGCGGCACCGCTTGAAGCGGCGGCTTGAAAAAGCATCAATGCCTCTCCACGCGCAAGCCGAGCCAAGACGCGGCATTGCCGCGGATATTTCGGTTGCAACATTACCCTTGGTTAATCTCTTGAAGGCACTCCGCGGCCGACGCCTTCGCATGTCTACAACGCCGACAGCACCGCCGCTAAAATAAAGAGGATCATAGCAGGTCTGTTCAAAGATAGGGCTTGCAGCCTTTTGTCCCGATGCCAATAACCGAGACAACAAGCGGTAGTAACGGAAGTCTCGTTGAAATCATGAGCGTCACAAATGAAACCGAGCGTGGTCGTGAGTGACACAGCGTCCGCCGACCAGAAAGTGGTGAATCTGGCGCTGCAGGGCGGCGGCAGCCACGGCGCGTTCACATGGGGTGTGCTCGATCGCCTGCTCGACGACGAGCGGCTCAGCTTCGAGGGCATCAGCGCCACGAGCGCCGGCGCGGTCAACGCCGTCGTGCTCGCCGATGGCCTCGCCGCCGGTGGCCGCAAGGGGGCGAAGGAAGCGCTAAGGGCGTATTGGCGCAAAGTGTCCGAGGTGTCGTCGCGCGGTATGTTCCAGCCGTCGCCGATCGACCAGGTGAATTCAAGCTACGGCCTCGAGCATTCGCCGGGCTACCTGTTCATGGAGTCGATGACCTACTTTGCCTCGCCGTACCAGCTCAATCCGCTCAATCAGAATCCGCTCAGGGACCTGCTCGCGGAGATGATCGACTTCAAGCGTGTGCGCGAGCAGCAGGAGGTGAAGCTGTTCATTTCCGCAACGAACGTAGAGACGGCCAAGGTGAAGGTCTTCACAGGTCATGAGCTTGACGTCGATCACGTGCTGGCGTCGGCATGCCTGCCGCTGATGATGCAGGCCGTCAAAATCGACGGCGAATATTTTTGGGACGGCAGCTACACCGGCAATCCTGCAATCTTTCCGCTGCTGTTCAATTGCCGGAGCCCCGACGTCGTCATGGTCCACGTCACGCCGGCCGAGCGCCCCGGGCTTCCAACCACGTCGCCCTCGATCATGAATCGCATGCAGGAGATCAGCTTCAATACTTCGCTGATCCGCGAAATGCGGACGATTGCGTATCTGACCAAGCTTATCGAGGAGGGCAAGTTGGATGGCGACGGCCGGCGGTTATTCGTGCACGTGATCGAAGCCGAGGATCTGATCACCAAGTTGTCGTGGTCGAGCAGGTTGAACGGCGACTGGAGCCTGCTCACCCATCTTCATGAGGTGGGCCGCGCGCGCGCCGACAAATGGCTTGAGGCGAGTTTCGATCGCGTCGGTATCGAGTTCGAGCGTCAACTTGCACGACAAGTACTTTTGAGCATTCGCGCCCTTCTCCGGCTCGCCTCGCTGCGGCGCGACATCTGGCAGTGTTGGTAGCGGGTGAAGTTGTCGTGTTTTTGTAGCTTGTGAATTGTCGCCTTCATTGTGGAAGTGGCGGCGGGACCGGAAGGCGTGGACGGTCTTGCTGGTTGGGTCATGACATGGCGGCTTTGGCGGCGGCAAGCTTAGTCGGTTTCTTTGTTCGACCTGGAAGCCGTTTCTTCGTCCCGACCTGCGCTGGTGATGAGGCAGCGAGCGCAGACCGGGTCAAGGGGGGCCGTTGCGCCGGCCTGTCGACGCGAGCGGCGCTATGAAGGCCATCCCTTGACGCGGTCGAGCACGCTGCCAGGCTCGATGCGGTCGGGGTGGAGAGCAGCGCGCCGTGGCAGTCGTAGCTCGCCAACCGGTGCGGGCCGAGGAACACGCTCACGCTGTTGTCGGGGTATTCGTGCACATGGACGCGGGCCTTGACGAAGTGTGGGCGTAGGCGGCTTTGCGGCAGCTGCAGCCGTCGCCCGGCCCAGGCGATGGTGTTGTCGTTGCCGACCGTGCGCTCCTCGAGGACACAGAGAATCTCGCGCCAGGCCTCGGCGCGATCGGGCACGAAGGCACTGCCCTCCTGCTCCGGCGCGATTGCAAAGGCCTTGTTGTATTCGCCGATGTAGTGCGCGCGCAGCCAGCGGTTGGCGGCCTCGACATCGTCGATGCCGACGAGCCGCAACTCCTTGGGCAAGCGATCCTGCAACGTGCGGAAGGCTCGCTCCGAGCGGCCTCTGGCCTGGGGCGAGTAGGAGGGGATGTGCTCGATGCCGAGGTGCGCCAGGGCGCGGCCGACCTGGGTCTTGTGCGTCCGCGACGCCTTCTCGCCGCCCTTGGGAGTGTGGAAATAATGGGCGCCGCGGTCCGTGTAGAGCGCGCAGAACAGGCCGTGCGCCGCAACCACCTCGCTCAACGCGCGCAACGTTGAAGCGGTGCCTTCCTCCTCAACCAGGATCATCGAATAGATCTCGCTCGTCGCATCATCGAGCGTCACGATCAGGTCCATCGGCGGCCGGCCTTCGATCCAGACGTGGCGCGAGCCGTCCTGATGCAGCATCATGCCCGGCAACGGACGCCGCTGCCGCTTCTTGCGATGGGCACTGCGGCTGCGCGCCGGCTTCACCAGGCCGGCAGCGTGCAAATTGAGCTTGGTCACAGTGTAGCCGAGCTTGTAGCCGTGCCGCTTCACCAGCTGCTCGTGAAAATGCTTCACCGTGAAATCCGCGTACTTGTTGCGGTAAAGCCCCAGCATCCGCTCCAACTCTTCCTGCGCTGCCCGCCGCGGCGATCGCCGGCCCACCCGTCGATCGGCAAGTCCCGCTTCGCCCTCATCCTCGTAACGCACCGACCACCGCTGGAATGTGCGCACATGCACTCCCAGCATCTCGGCTGCCTCCTCTTGTGAAATCTCGCCCCGCTCTTGTCGCTCGAACAAACTCGAAAAACGCATCCGACGCACACCCTCGTGTATCGATGCCGTGCCCATCGTGCCCTCTTTGTTCCGGGCACCACAAACACGACACTTCACGAGCTACAAACAGCCGACAGATCACGCGCTAGCTACAGGCGCGACATCTGGCAGTTTCCAAGCGGCAGCGGCACCGATAGTCTCGCGGGACTTTCGCTCGCAGAGGGGCTGTCATGTCGAAGGTAAGTCAAGCTTTGTGGACGGCGTCGGCCGTGATCGGATCGCTGGTCGTTGGCAGTGCCGCCAGCTTCGCGCAGGGACCGACGTACAACCCGTACCGTCCGGTGAGGGGATTGGCGGACGGCGGCGGGCCGAGCGTGCCGGGAGGCGAGTGGGCAAGACTTCCGGGCGGCCGGGAGATGGGTCCGCCCGCGGCGGTGCATGTCGACATCGACGGCGAAAGCATTTGGGCGCTGGTCCGGTGCGACGAGACGAGCCCGGTGCCGGTCGCGCGCGGCGGCCGCTTCGGCGTCGACTGCATGAATCCCGACGGCACGCTCAAGCCTCTCGACACGATCTTCAAGTTCGACGCCAAGGGCAACGTCGTCAAAAGTTTCGGCGCACGGATGTTCATCTGGCCGCATGGCATGCACGTCGACCGTGACGGCAATGTGTGGGTCACCGACGGCGCGGGCGAAGACGCGGTCGCGACGGCGGCCAAGGCCGGGGTGAAGGCGGGTCACATCGTCCGCAAGTTCAGTCCTGATGGACAAGTGCTGATGACGCTCGGCGAGCCGGGTGTTGGCGGCGGCGATGAATATCACTTCCGCTCGCCCGCAGGCGTCGTCACGGCTCCCAATGGCGATATCTTCGTCGCCGATGGTCATGGCTCGAACAACCGCATCGTGAAGTATTCAAAGGACGGCAAGTTCATAAAAGCGTGGGGCAAGACCGGATACGCGCCCGGCGAATTCAGGACCGCGCACTGTATCGCCATGGACAAAATGGGCCGCCTGTTCGTGTGCGATCGCGCCAATACCCGGATTCAAATCTTCGATCAGGACGGCAAATATTTGTCGACGTGGCACCAGTTCGGAATGCCGAGCGGGATCGCTTTCTCGGTGAACGACGAGGACCTGATTTATGTCTTCGAACTCCGAGTCGGACAATGTGGAGAACCCCGGCTTCGAGCAGGGAATCAGGATCGGCGACGCGCGGGGTGGCTGGGTGAAATATTTCATCCCGGACCCGGGCGGCAATCCGGGCACGACCACCGGAAGCGGTGCCGAGTTCGGCACCGTCGACAAGTTTGGAAATATTTTCGCGGGAGAGCCTCGACCGCGCGTTCTGCGCAAATACGTCAAGGTCAGACCGTAGTCCGCGGAGTCCGGTAGGGTTGGCAAAGCGCAGCGTGCCCACGGTTGCGTTGCTCCGCGTGGGCACGCGCGGAAACGTCCGCGCTTTGCCCACCCTACAAAAACGATTCCCGATCAATCATTCGAAACGAATTGATGAGTGCCTCAACGATCGATCGGCACTCGCGCGGTTCCGCGCTGGGGTGCGTCCGCGACGGGGGCCGGCTGCAACTCCGTATAAAGTTCCTCGACGATCTTCGCGCTCGCCGCATTCGGAAGGCGCCTGACGCTCCGGTGCTGGCGAAGGACGTTCGCGCGGCTGCGCGCGGGGTAGTCCCACCCCTCCTCCTGAACATCATCCTGCGGCGGCGCGGGGGCCGTCGCGGCCTGGCGTGGTGGAGCGCGGCCGCTCTCCCTGAGCTCCTGCCACATCGTGGCGTACCCTTCCAGCATATCGTCCTCGGTCATTGGCGGTTCGATGCCGGCGTTGGCTGCGATCCACTTGGCTGAGTTTCCGGCAAGCGATGCCAGGAGTTCGCATAGCGCGCGAGCATCGCGCGGCGGAAAGAGGTAACCGTTGACTCCAGGGATGATGCGCTCTTCAAGCGCGCCAATCGCGGAGGCGATGACCGGACGTCCGAGCATCCAGGCCTCCGAGACCTCGGCGCTGAAAACTTCCCAGCCGGTCGAGGGGACCAGCACCCAGTCGATCGAGGCCATGCGCTCGGCAAGCTGGTGGCGTTCGTAGCGGCCATTGTCGCGAATCTCGATTGAGGATTTTGGGACGTTTCTCAACTGTTCGAGTTGGAGACCGATTTTCTCGCGGTAGGCCGGCGAAGCATTGTCTCGGTTCTCGATGTTGATCTCGATAACGATGCCGTCCCGCGGCACTTGGTTTTCGCGCGCAAGGATAATCAGCGCCTCGAACAGGAGGTCGAGGCCCGTTTTGTCAGTGACCTCGCCGAAAAAGCCGAATCAATTCACGTGAGGCGAATGCTCGCGGGTCGCGCCCTCGTCACGACCGGCGGCGAGATTCTTTTGACCGTTGGGAACAACGACGCATTTGTCCGCCGGGAGGCCCCAATCTACATAACGATAGGCGATGAATTCGGACGGAAAGACGAAAAGGTCGTAGTCGCCGAGCGCGGCCTTGAGACGCGTCGCACGCGAGGCCACGAACTCCGGCTGCAGGTTCGGAAAGCACTCACTGCAGGCGTGCGGGCTTGCCGCTTCGCAGAGCACGCGCGAGGGCTGCTTGAGCATCGCGCCGTCCGCCATGCAGATCGCCGCCATGTCGTGGAAGGTGAGCGAGAGGATCGCGTCCGGGGCGGCGAGACGGGCCGCGCGGATCGATTCGACGCCAATGCGATGCAGGTGGTGGAAGTGGACGATGTCGGGGCGGAGGCGTTTGATCAATTCGCGAAAGAACCGGATCGAGCGCTTGTCTCCGTTCGACAGGTTCAGATTGTCGTAGCCCTGCGGGAAATAGAGGCATTGTCGTTCCGCACCGGCCACGGGCACGATTGGCGTATTGGTCTTGCCGTAAGCCGCCCGGTGGTTTTCCTCCGGCGCGGCGATGAAATAGGCGAGGTGGCCTTGCCGCTCGCTTGCTTCGAACAGGTCGTAGGCAAGCTGCTGGACTCCTCCCGGCACGATCGCCGGGTGCAGGTAGCTCACGTACACGATACGCATGCGGTCCCCCGCTTCACGGCTTTCCGGCACGTCCGTGAGCCAATCGGGCACTACTTCGCCTATCGGGCAGAAAGAAGATGACTTCGCGGCGTCGGTTGCCGGAGCAAACCTGTCTGCGAAGCCGCCCTCCCGCGGGTGCTTGAACCGATCAAGGCGGGCCTGTGATCCCAGCGGAGCTATTCCCAACAAGGTTAATTTAACGCATTGGAAAGGCTTGGGTTTGTCGGTCGAATCTTGTCGCATTTATGCCATGACCTCGCCTTTTGGCGGGTCTTAGGTCGCGATGGGCGCAATGGTACGAGGGATGGGGACAGTGGCTTTGCGTAGCCTGTCGGCGGCCTATTCTGCGGCCGCCATTAAATTCGGTGCATTGACAATCGGCGTAGTTGGGACGGCGATGGGGGTTGCCCAACTGATGTCACCGCAGCTCGCGGCAGTTCCGGATCGCGAGCGCAGTCAGGGCGCGGCGTTCGCCTTCATGACGCGGGGCCCGATCGGTGACCCGTCGGGGAGGAATGCCAACCACCTGGCCGGCTACGCTTTCGAAACCGTCAACCGCGCGGTGAAGACCGATCGGCTCAAACCGCCGTCGCGCGAGCAGTTGGCGGAGGTCTTGCCGGCGATGCTCGAGCCGCGAGAACCCCAAAAGCTGACCGATCGGGTCGCGATGGAGGCCCCTCTGGCTGCGGAGGTCACCAATTCGATCCCGGCCAAACAATCCACCAATTCGCCGCGAGTACAGCAGTCCAGCGAGATTGCGGCCGTCCAGGATCCAGCTCCGACGGATCCACCTCCGCGCAAGAAACCCGAAAAGGTGGTGTTTGTCGGTCATACATCAGCGGACCACCACGGCGGCGACATCGAGGAATTCGACGCGAGGTATCAAAAGATCAGAAAATCCGGCGCCAAGGTCGTCATCGACGGGCTCTGTCTTTCGGCTTGCACGATCGTGGCTTCGCTCCCCAAATCTCAGGTCTGCGTGACCCCGAAGGCCTCGCTTGGCGTGCATCTCGCCACCTCCGGCAATGAACGCGGCGAGTACGTCGATTACGACTACACCAAGTGGGCGGTCAAAAAGTATTATCCTCAGCCCATGCAGGATTGGATCAACAGCCACGGCGGGCTCGAGGAAGAACCGAAATACATCAAGGGCAAGGATCTGCTGACGATCTTTGATCCGTGTAAGGAAGACGTGTAGGCCGTCGCCCGGGCCGCAAGTGTCCTATTTGGCGAGGGCTCGCCGCAAAGCCAACGCGGCCAGGTTCGCTGGTATTCGCCGGAATGATCCGGTAATGACGAACGTGCTTTAGCGCCGAGGAAGCCTCATCGCCGCGCGTTGCCGTGCGGGTGACCTTCGCGCCCGCCCGCCTCCCGGCTTCCCGAGCGGCCCGCGTCGGTCTGTCATGACCGCGTTCGCGTCGAATTAGGGTCGCAGCCCATTCCCTTGCAACCTCGGCCGGGATACGCTCCACGAACGACACGGAGATCACGAGATGCGACGGCGAGAGTTCATGGCCGGGCTCGCTGCGGCGGCGGGATGGTCGTTCGACGCGCGCGCTCAGCAGGCGCCGCTGCGAGCGGGCTTTATGCCCGTCGGCTCACCCACCAACCGCTATAACCAATCGCTGATCGAGTCGTTTCGCCAGGGCTTGCGGGACGTGGGCGTCGTCGAAGGCCGCGACATCGTGCTCGACACCGTTTGGCTCAATGAAGAGCCGGAAATTCCCCACGCGCTCGGCGAACTGATGCAACGCAACCCGGGCCTTCTCATCCCGTGCGGCACGCGTGCATCGATCGCGGCGAAGGCCCAGACCTCAACGATCCCGATCTTGTTCATTAGCGTCGGCAACCCTGTCGCCGTCGACCTTGTCGAGAGTTTCGCCCACCCGGGCGGAAACGCCACCGGGTTTACTTACATGCATCCCGACTTCAGCGGCCGATACGTGCAATTTGCGACCGAACTCGAAAAGCGGCAGGCGCCAGTGAATTACCTGTGGTTCACGGGTTCGCCGGAAGGCGAGTACAGTCTGCAGCTCGCGGAGAGGGCGGCGCAAGCGCTCCGTGTCGAGCTGCGATCAAAGGGAATTCGCGACATCTCCGAAGTGGACGATGCGCTTGCTGCCATGAAGGGTGGCGGGGCAACGACGGTCATCGTCCAGTCCAGTCCATTTACGTTCCGCTACCGCGAGCCGATTATCGAGGCCGCGATGAAGCATGGCATGGCGACGATCTACGACCTTCCGCCGGCCGCAAGAGATGGGGCTTTGATTGCCTACGGCGCGGATTACGGCGTCATGTATCACCGGGCCGCGGCTTACGTGAAACGGATACTGCAGGGCACCAAGCCATCAGAACTGCCGGTCGAGCAGCCGTCGAAGTTCGAGCTCGCCATCAATCTCAAGACCGCCAAGGCCCTCGGCATCAGCGTTCCGCTGACGCTGATCAACGCTGCCGACGAAGTCATCCAATGAATGCGTCGCACGCGCGGGGTTGCGCGCGTGCGCCGCCGCAAACCTATCCGGCGGGCGTGGTGGCGTCGGGCTTTACGGCCCGCGCATGGAGCGCCATCGCGATCATCGCGCTGCCGCCGAACAGGAGGTTGATGCCGACGAGGAGCGCGAGCGCCCAGGTCGCCGATTCCGGCAGGCCCGCGGAGATGATGGCGCCGATAATGAGATCAATGACGCCGCTCGCCACCAGGAAGCCCCATTGCGGCAATTCGCGCCGGTGCTCGAGGGCGAACATGATGGTGGCGACGCCTTCGAGCAGAAAGAACACGATCAGCACGAGCGTGAGCGAGACCGCCCCCTGCGCAGGCCACGCGATCAGCACAATGCCGGCGGCGAGCGCAAGCACTGCTGAGAGCAGCGACCACCAGAAGCCGGGCGCGTGACGCAGTTCGAACGTCAGGATAAGCCCGACGACGCCGCTGATGAAGAGCAGCCAGCCGATGAACGCCGCAATGACGAGCGTCGCGAGCGGCGGAATGAGGATTGCCGCGGCCCCGAGCACGACAAGGACGATGCCCTCGACGAGATAGAGCACCCAATGCTTGTGGAGCATTTCCGCAACGGTCTTTTGCATGCTCTGCCAATCCAGCTGGTTCAGCGGCTGATTGGATGGCTGATTGGCCGGCTCATTCGTCGACATGGGCTCTCTCCGTTCCAGGTTGCGATGACGCGCCGCCCCGGCCTGCGAGCCGCGGCGGCGCGGAAAACTCAGGGCTTGAGCTGGTCGGCCACCTTGTCGACGCCCGCCTGGGCGCACCTCTCATCGCCCTGCTGGTTCGATCCGCTGACGCCGACGCCGCCGATGGTGTCGTTGCCGACATTGATGGGCACGCCGCCGCCGAGCGGGATCACGTCGGCAAGCTGGCGCTGGCCTTCAAGGTCGGCTCCGGACTTGGTCTGGGCCGCCCATTGCAGCGTCGGGCGGCGGAAGGTGCGGGCGGTGTAGGCCTTGCGGCGGGCCAACTCGAAATTATGCGGGGAGGGATCGTTCGACGCGATGAACACGCGCACCCGGCCGGCGCGATCCACGACCGCGACCGAAATGCCGATATTGTTTTTCGCGCACTCCTCGATCGCGCCCTCGGCGATCTCGAGACTGAGTTTCCAGGTGACGTCGCGCTGGGTCTGCACCTGGGCCTGCGACGCGCACGGTGCGAGCGCGAACACGAGGGCGCCAGCGGCCAAACCGATCTTCAGGGTCATGAACAAGCCTCCCACAGTCATTCTGCATGGATGATGTTGCACCGTGATGTTACACGGCCATAAAGAGCCGTGGTCGGGCGTGAGCGCCCCCGGCCCTTTGCGCAGCGATTAGACCACGTTCCGGCCGGGTTGTCGTGGGTGGCCATGCGGAGTCGTTTCCGCTTGCTCAGCATTGGGCAATTGGTCGGGGCGCTGTTCGTCGAAGGCCCCGCGCTGCCTCCGAACGATGGATAATACTTACGCCGCGGCAGCGACTCCGGACCCGCCGAGACGCACACCGTCGAGGGAGCGGCGAACCTCGATGGTCTCGGGGGTGAAGCGGAGCCCGGGCGGCGGCGTGAACTCGAAGCTATGCCGGCCGTCGCCGATGCCGGCGCGTTCGAGGTCGGCGCGGTAGCGGTTGGCGAGAGTCCGGCCGATCAGCCGGCCACCGGCGAAAACGTCAAGGCACACCGCAGTTGTCGGACGTTCCGGGTCCTGAGCCCAGCCGGCTATACGACGCGGACTGACGACATCGACATAGCCGCGAAGCGCCCGGGCCCGCCCCTCGGTTGCGCCCCGCAGGCCGGCGCGGGCATCGATCCGGCGCCGTGCCGTCTCGACTTCATAGCCATCGGCGACGCGTGGCGCGCAATACCGCGCAGGCTGCGGCGCCGTTGCGGGATAGAGCAGGGCATATTCATGGGCGTTGTGGAACATCTCGCGATTGTCGTCATCGACGTAAGTCTCCGACCACGCGCCTTCCGCTATGATCACGTCGTGAGTTTCGAGCTCGATATGGAAATATTCGACCTTGTCGACCTGCGTAGCCTGCACAATCGACGCACCGTTGACGAGGTCCTTGGCCTCGATCAGCACGCCATCGAGGTACATCGCGTGATGCGGTGAAATCCATAAGTCGCGCCGCGGTAACCCAGCATCCAGCGCCCCTGCTTTGATGCAAACGGGCAGAATACCGCGCTGGCCCAGCGCAAAGCGGCCTGCATAGCTGCGCCGCCCGATCCACTGGATCGGCCGTGCCGGCGCTGACATCGTTACTACGTCGTCGCCGATCCGCAGTTCCTCCACGGCCACTTCGCCGCGATCTGTCTGGATCAGCGTACCGGGGCAGTAGCACGTCGCGACGTCACCGAACCCGGGAGTGGTCGCGCCGCTTGCGAAGGTGATGTCGATGATACCGGATGTGGAGCTGTCGGGTGCGACGTCCACGCCGCTGTAACCCGTCCCCGCCAATGTCAAAGTCGCGACCGTGGCGCCGCCGTCAGTCAGGCTCAGCAGCGTGTTTTCGCCGCTGATAGTCAGTTGCTGACCGTCAATCGTGTTGTACTCTCCAAGACCCGCAGTGCTAATTTCGATCAAATCGCTGTTGGTCACCCCGGCGATCGTTGCATTGAAGTCCTGCTGTTGCGTGCTGCCAGCGCCGACACTTAACAGGTCATCGATCTCAAGTGTGCCGTTGCCCTCCGGAGCGAACGAAATTGTCTGGCTCGCCGCGATCGGCCCGGAAAGCTCGAGCTTAGCGTCGGCCTCGATGTTGAAGGTGCCGGTCTTGCCCGTGTCTGCCGTGACGGCACTTGATATGTCGAGCTCGGCCGTCGCTCCGAAACTACCCGAATCGGGCGTAAAGCCGACAGTGACGGCGCCATCATTGGTAAGCGTGCCACCGGCAAACTCGACGGCATAGTTGGAAATAATCGAGATCGTTCCGGTATTTTTGATTGAGGTATCGATCGTATTCGTCGCAGTGTGGGTTTGAAATATCAGTGTTCCTGCATTGGTGAGACCTGTATCGGAAGTCGGAATTGGCGAATTGATCGATGCTTCACCGCGACCAGTGTCAAGGGTGTACGTCGCGCCGGAGTCAATTTTCAGGGCAGAGCGATCGTCCGCGAAGTTGAGGTCACCCTCCTGTGATGCGGTCGCGCCCGATTTAATTTCGAGTTCTACCGCGCCATCGAGCGTAAGGCCGGAAACGTCCACCGTACCGGTCGCCGCCACTATATCGGTCCCGGAGCCGGACCCGTTGATTTGGCCGGCGAGCATGGCATTGCCTGACAGCGTCAGAACATGACCATTGAGATTCAGCGCATCGTTTTCGGTGAACGTCCCGCTGTACGAGAGATCGGCTGCAAGATTGACCGTCGCGCCGTCGTCGACGATCCAGTTCTCAACCTCCATGTCGATACTGGAACTCAGACTGAATGTGCCAACCGCCGCATCCAGCGTTCCAGCACCGGCAATTACGCCGCCCAGATTGTTGCTGCCGCCATCGAGATTGAGTTGCGCATTGGCATCGATGGTGAGGGTACCACCGGAGTTGTCAAAAACGCCGTCAATTTCCGATGTGCTGTTCTGCAGCTCGACCGTCCCGCCGGTCATCTCGACGTTCCCGGCGAACGACATGCCGTTGGAAACGGTCAGCGTGCCGCCGGCCATATCGAGGGTGGCGTAGGCAGGCGCTTCGAGGCTGAAAATTGTGTAGCTGTCGCCGTCCTGGAACGTCACCGTAAAATTATCGGTCGTTGTCGCGTTCTCAGGCGTGAGACTAACGTCGCTGTCCTCTGGGAGCCCATCCGTCCAGTTACCGGCGACGTCCCAATTGCCGTCGCCATCACTCAGCCACTGATCCATGACCCAGCTCCTCGACTACGCCTCGACCGCCCCGAAGGCGATTTGCATCTCACTCACGAGCGAGTTCGGCTGAACTCAAGACTTGTGTGCGCCGACGCCGTCGCGAAACGGCCATCGCGTTCGATATCGGTGCGATTGAATCAGAAAGGTGCCGTGTGCTAACGGCCGATGAGTTTTTGCAATGACGAAAATCGAGCACGCAACGACCACCACGAAACGGGACCAACTTGATCAACGTTCGCAGCTGGTTTTGCCGACGTTCGCTCAGCTATACCGAGCGGGCCAGAAGGACGTCGACGGTCGGCTGGTGAAAGATCGCAGCACTAACTTCCCCCACCAACAACCGGTGCTGCTTCACGTCGCGTACGGTAATATACTAAGGCTCGCAGCAACCATCAATTGAATAATGTCTTTTGATTATACAACTTCTAATATAGACTATGATTATAATATATTTAAGGTTGTAGTTTGTTCGTTCCTCAAACCTCCGTATGGCTGCGGTGGCACTCGTGAGAAGGGTCAATTCGGCGCCAGATACTTCTTCCACTTCGTGAAAAAGCTTGCCTGATTGCGGACGTCGGCGGCCACTTCGTCAGGCGATTGCAGCGACAGGCCCATGCCGGTCTTCTCCGACATCGTCACCACCGCGGGGTCGTTCACGGCTTTATCGAGCGCGTCGACGAGAATCTTCTTGATTTCCGGGGGCAGGTTCGGCGGCGCGCCGACCATGCGCTCGACGACGAGGTCGCCGAGTTGCGGCTGGCCGAGTGCGTTGGCATCGGGAACATCAGGGCGGGGCTTATCCGTCGTGAACGTCGCGATGATGCGCAGCGACTGGCCCGCCTCGAAGCGGGCGAGGATCGGCAGATTGGTGATGACCGCATCGCCGTCGCCGCGCACTGCGGCGGCAACATATTCGGACGAACCCTTGTAGCCCGTGATGAGCTGCATGCGGATGCCGAGCAGCTCGCTTGCTATCATGGTCACGCCATAGGCGGTGCCATCGGGGCCGGTCGCGGTGAATTTGACCGGCCGCGTCTTCGACAGCGCCTGCAAGTCGGCGACCGTCTTGATCGGCGACGTCCATGGCACGGCGAGCCCATAAGGGTCCTTGCCGAGACCGGCGAGCCACGTGAACTTGTTGAGGTCGTAGCCGCCGCCGCGCTCCTGGAGGATGAAGAGGCCAGGAATGTTCATGATGCCGATGGTGTAGCCGTCGGGCCGCGCGCGATAGAGCTGGCTTACGCCTTTCGCGCCGCCGCCCGCCGGCACGTTAAGCGGCAGAACATTGACCTTGTTGGGCAGATATTTCTCCATCGCGGGCGCGATCGCGCGTACGTAAGCGTCAAAGCCGCCGCCGACCTGGTTTGGAATGATGAAGGTGATGTCGCGCTCGGGAAAACCTGCCGCGTGAGCGCTCGGTGCGTTGGCGAAGTTCGCCGCGACGCCAAGGAACGCGAGCCACGACGCCAGTGCGGTGCCGACAAATCGCGGCGGCATCTTGCTGTGGTCGGCCATGCGCACTCTTCCTCCCGGTGTTAAGACTAAAAACTTCAGGACATTTTAGGCGACTCCTTCGGCGATATCGAGGACGGCCGTCGGACTTCGGCTGGACCAAAGACAATCATGGACAGATCGCGCCGAACCACGGCAAGGTGTCCTCGATGACTCCAAGCGGCTCGTGCGAAAGCACCCTTCATCTTTCCGGCCCAACCAAAGCAGAGGGTAGGCCGCCCGGCGCACTTCCTTTCCTTCTTCTCGCGCTCATCTTCGCCGCAGGCCCGGCGATCGGGCAGCCCGCCGACCGCGTCGCAGTCGTGGCGAGCTTCTCGATCCTTGGCGATCTCGTCCACGAAGTCGGCGGCGGCCGCGTTGACGTTGTGACATTGGTCGGCCCTGGCGGGGACGCGCATGTCTATTCGCCGACACCGGCGGATGCGAAGAAACTGGTTGCGGCTAAGCTTGTTGTCGTCAACGGCCTCGGCTTCGAGGGCTGGATGGAGCGGCTCGTGAAGGCTTCCGCCACCGAAGCGCGGATCGTGGTTGCAAGCACGGGTGTTATGCCGCGTCGCACCAGCGGTCTTGCGCACGGCACAGGCGGCATCGATCCGCATGCATGGCAGGCGGTCGGAAACGTCGAGATTTATGTCGGCAACATTCGCGATGCGCTGGTCGGCATCGATCCGGCGCGGCGCGCAGCATACGAAGATGGAGCCGCCGCCTACCTGCAACGGCTCAGCACTCTCGACAGCGACGTGCGGCGCGCCATCGCCACTATTCCGCCGGAGCGGCGCAAGGTCATCACCACCCACGACGCTTTCGGTTACTTCGGTGCCGCCTATGGTGTCGAGTTCCTCGCCTTAGAGGGCGTCTCGACCGAGACGGAAGCATCCGCGCGGGACGTCGCGCGCATCATCTCGGTCATCCGCCAGCAGCACGTGCCGGCCATCTTTTTTGAGAACGTCACCGATCCACGGCTCGTTAAACGCATTGCGGCCGAGACGGGCGCACGCATCGGCGGCACGCTCTATTCCGATGCCCTCACGGGACCGGCCGGGCTGGCCCCCACTTATATCGATTTGATGCGGCACAACCTCGAAGAACTGGTGGCAGCGTTGAAATGAGCGGTGGTTGACTGCTCATCTGGGGTCGGCGAAAAGTCCCGTCACGGCCAACGCCGGGAATACAGGAACGCTCGTGCAGACCATCGATCTCGTCATCACTGACATCGCCTGGCTCATCACCATGGACCCGACGCGCCGCATCGTTCGCGATGCGGCGATCGCGGTGGACGGCGGCAAGATCGTTGCGGTCGGCAAGTCGGTCGATGTTGCGGCGCAGTATACGGGCAAAAGGCGCATCGATGGCCACGCCACGGTTGCGACGCCCGGTTTCGTCGACTGCCACCTGCATTCGTCGTTCCAGTTGTCACGTGGGCTTGCGGACGAATCGAACGCGCAGTCGTTCCTGTTCGACCGCATGTATCCCTACGAGGCAGCGCTCGAAGGTGAGGACGTACGGGTGTCGGCGACGCTCGCGGCGGCCGAATTGCTCAAGCACGGCGTCACTTGCTTCATCGACCCCGGCAACTATCATCCCGAGGCTTCCGTCGAGGGTGTGATGTCGACCGGCATTCGCATGCTGGTGTCGCGCTCGTCGTTCGATCTGACCAAGTCGGTGCTCGGCATCCTGCCCGAGCGCATGATCGAGACGACCGCCGTCGCGCTGGAGCGCGCTACGGCGGTGATGGATCGCTACGCCAAGACGGGCAATCCGCGGCTCGGCGCCAGCGCCTCGTTCCGCGGGCTCAACAATGCGTCCGACGAGCTGATCCTGGGCCTCAAAGCGCTCGCCGACCGCTATGGCGCGCTGCTGCAGACCCACGCGTGCTTTTCCTATTCGACCCACGATTCGAGCGTTGCGCGCACCGGCAAGGCGGAGATCGAACGGCTGGAGTCGCTCGGCGTCATCGACGAGCGGATGCTGATCGTGCATTCGGGCTGGCTCGAGCCCGAGGAGGTCGCGATCCTCGCCCGCCGCAAGCCCTCGCTCGTATGCGCGCCGAGTTCGAGTCTCCATAATGGCTACGGCAATTTCCTTTTCGGCAAGCTGCCGGAGCTATTGGCGCTCGGCGTCAATGTCGCGATCGGCTCCGATCACGCAAGCTCCGGCATTGTCGACATCACCCAAGAGATGCGGCTCGCCTGCTGCTGCTACAAGGAGACCCGGATCAATCCCCGCGTGATGCCGCCCGAAACCGGGCTGGAAATGGCGACCATCAACGGTGCCAAGGCGTCGCTGATGAGCGACCGGATCGGCTCGATCGAAGTCGGCAAGGAAGCCGACATCGTGCTGTTCGACACCGGCCGGCCCGAATGGCAGCCGCTGATCAATCCGGTGTCGAACCTCGTCTACAGCGCCACCGGGGATTCGATCCGCGACGTGTTCGTCATGGGTGAGCAAGTGGTGGCGGACGGACGCCTGACGAAGATCGACGAGGCGAAGCTCTTTGCCGAGGTGCCGGTTGCGGTCGCGCGCTTCAAGAAGCACCTCAAGTTCGAGAACATGGTTACGCTCAAATGGCCGGTGACGTAGCAGCGATCCCCAAGGTCTTCGGCAGTCACGTTCCGGAGATTCCGTATCGGCCGATTGCCGACCTGTTTGCGATGTATCGCGCGCGCGATCCCGGCAGGACCGCGATCGTCGACCTCGATACCGGGACCGCGATTACGTTCGGCGAACTCGATCAGCTGACGACCGACATCGCCGTGTTCCTCAAGAGCCGCGGCGTGCGCAAGGGGAGCCGCGTGCTGCTCCTCTCCGACGAAAATCTCGAGAAGCTGCTGCTGTGGTTCGGGGTGTGGCGGATCGGCGCGGTGGTGTGCCCGCTCAACATCGAGATCAACGAGAAACTGTTGGCGGGGCTTGCCCCGGTCGTGAACCCGGCGCTCATTCTCTACCACAAGGACATTCCGATCGATGCGCTCGTCAGCGACTGCATGGCGCCGCGCGTGTGCTTTGGAGCGTGGTCGCGGGAGGGGGCCGCCGATCCGGCCGACGAATGTTTCTCGACCCTGAGTCGAAGCCATACGGCCGCCGAAGTGCCGGAGCGCAACGAGGCCGATGACCTGGCCTGCATCTTCTGCACCTCTGGCACTACCAGCCGGCCGAAGATCGTGGTCTATGACCACTGCGCCTATTGGCTCAACGGCCTCTCGACGCTCGAATGCCTCGGCCTCACTGCGGACGACCGCACCCTGGAGTATCGCTCGTTCGGCTGGAACTCCGCCCAGGTGCTAAGCCTGATGCCTTTCCTGGAGAAGGGGCTGACGATGCATATCGCCAAGCGCTTCTCCCACAGCCGCTTCTTCGAATGGATCAAGGATTACGGCATCACCTTCGCGGCCGGCGTGCCGACCGTGCTCAACATGCTTTTGCACAAACCGCTCGGCTATACTGCAAAGGACTTGCCGACCCTGCGGCTGATGAGTTGTTCGACCGCGCCGCTCACCCGCGAGCAATGGCTGCAATTCGAGGAGATGTACGGCGTCAAGCTGCTGCAGATGTACGGCATGTCCGAGGCCGGCTGGGTGTGCGGCAACCGCACCTACAAGAACCGCATCGGCACCGTCGGCTTGCCGGCGTTGCACCAGGAGGTTGCGATCGTCGACGGCGAAGGCAACCGATGTCCGCCGGGCGTCGAAGGCGAGATTACGGCAGGCGGGCCGCACACCGCCATCGGCTATCTCCTCGATGACGGAACGATCGATAAAATCCGCCCGAATCGCATCAAGACCGGTGACCTTGGAATCGAGGACGAAGACGGATTTATTCGGGTGAGTGGCCGCACCAAGGATTTGATCATCCGCGGCGGCATGAACATCGCGCCTGCCGAGATCGATGAGGTGCTGATGAAACACCCCGGCGTTCACGAAGCCGCCGCCGTCGGCGTGCCCGACCCGATCTATGGCGAGGAAGTGGTCTGCTATGTGGTTGCCCAGCCTGGCGTGAACCTCACCGAAGCGGCGATCCGCCAGCACTGCGAGCCATTCCTGCCGCCGCCCAAAATGCCGAAGCAGATTTTCTTCGTCGCCGACTTGCCGAAAAGCGACCGCGGCAAAGTGCTGCGGGACCGTTTGCGCGAAGACTGGGCAACGCGCGCGAAGGTGTCCGCATGATCCGGACGCTGGTCGTTCCTGGGCGCCGCGCGGCGGCGAGCCCGGAATCCATAATCCCTGCCGGGCGAAATGGGCGGAGCGGTGCCGCATCGGCTCGCTCCGTGGCTATGGATTCTGGGCTCGCGCCTTCGGCGCACCCCGGAATGACCGTCGCGTTTTGTGCGGCTGCGATTGCCGCCTTTCTTTTTTTTATCCCCGCCGCGCATGCGGACGACGTCTGGCGGCACGGCACGCTGGTGCCGAAAGGCGATGCTGGGTTCATCTACATGGCGGCGGAAGGGGGCTTTGCCAAAGCACAAGGCATCGACCTCAAGATGCAGCCCTTCCAGAACGACACGCTGATGATGAAGGCGCTGATCGCCGGCGAACTGGACAGCTACGAAGGAAGCCCCATCAGCCCGATGATCGCCGGCAGCAAGGGTGTCGACGTGAAGATCGTCGGCTGTTCATGGCCCAAGCTCACCTATTCGCTGTTCTCCCACGACGGCGTCGGATCGATTGCCGACCTCAAGGGCAAGAAGTTCGGGATTTCCGCACCCGGTTCGCTGCCCGATCTGGTCGCGCGGACCATGCTCAAGCAGGCGGGGCTTGCGGCGACCGATGTTCGCTTCGTTGCGGCCGGCAGCGATCCCGAGCGGGTGCGCGCGGTGATGGCGAAGGTCATCGATGCAGCGATCTCGACCAGCGACTTTGCCGCGCGGCCGGAACTGCACCTGAAGACGCTCGCGGTCGCGAGCGAAACCTTGCCGCAGTTCGTGCGCCAATGCGTCATCACCCGCGGCGACAGCATAAAATCGAAGCGCGCGCAGCTTGTCGCTTTTCTGGCGGCCGAAATGAATGCTTATGCTTTCGCGCTCGACCATCGCGATGACACAGTGGCGCTGACGCGACGCGTTGCCGCGATGCGGCCGGCCGATCCCGTGGCCGACGTCGGCTATCGCGAAGTGGTGGAGTTGAAGGCGCTGTCACCCGCGATGGAGATCGACCTCGAAAAGCTGCTTTGGCTGCGCGATCTGCTGGCGTCGGACGGTCGCCTCGCCGCCAAGTTCGATCCGGCCATCCTGACTGACAGCGCGGTTCGTGAAGCTGCGGCGGCTCGCGCCAAGCCAAATCATTGAGGGGTTTCATTTCATGGATGCGATGACCAAGCCGAAGCGTAAGCCGAAAGCCGCCACGACCGGCGGTGCGCTGCCACGCAGCTATCCGGACCTGCATGATCACATCCGCGCGCTCGACAAGGCCGGGCTCCTCGTCACGGTCACGCGTCCGATCAACAAGGACACCGAGATGCACCCCTTGGTGCGCTGGCAGTTTCGCGGGGGTATCGAAGAGAAGGACCGCAAGGCGTTCCTATTCACCAACGTCACCGACAGCAAGAAGCGCAAGTACGACATCCCGGTCGCCGTCGGCGTCCTTGCCGCCAACCGCGAGATCTACCGCATCGGGATCGGTTGCAAGCTCGATGAAATCGATGCGCGCTGGGTTAAGGCGGCGCAGAACCCGATCCCGCCGCGTGTCGTTGAGAACGCGCCCTGCCAGGAGGTCGTCATCGAGGGCAAGGCGCTCGATAAGCCCGGTAACGGCCTCGACGCTATTCCGCTGCCGATCTCGACGCCGGGCTGGGACATCGCGCCATATGCGACGCTGTCGCAATACATCACCAAGGACCCGGACACCGGCATCCAGAACCTCGGCAACTATCGGGGCCACGTGAAGGCGCCGCGTCGGCTCGGCATGAATCCGTCGCTGGAATTGCGGCCGGGCATCTACAATCACTGGGAAAAGCTGCGCCAGCGCGGCTTCAAGAAACTGCCGTGCGCTGTGGTGCTCGGTGCGCCGCCCTGCGTCACCTTCGCCTCGGTGCAGAAACTGCCCGAGAGCGTCGACGAGCTTTATATCGCGGGCGCGCTCGTGGGCTCGCCGATTAATGTGGTCAAGGCGAAGACTGTCGATCTTCTGGTGCCCGCGGAGGCGGAGATCGTCATCGAGGGGTTCATCGATACCGAATACCTCGAGCCCGAGGCGCCGTTCGGCGAGTCCCACGGCCATGTCAACCTGCAGGAATTCAACGCCTACATGGACGTGACCTGCATTACGCGGCGGCGAGATGCCATCCTCACCTCGATCATCTCCCAGGTGACGCCGTCGGAGTCGAGCCTCATCAAACGCATCGGCATGGAGCCGTTGTTCCTCAATTTCCTGCGCGATACGCTGGGTATCAAAGGTGTCAAGCGCGTGTCGATGCATGAGCCGCTCACCAACATCCGCAAGGTGATCGCGCTCGTGGTCGAGCGCGACATCCTGACGACAGAGCTGTGGCGCGCGCTCTACGGCGCCGCGATCCTGCACCGCGCCGCAGGCAAATACGTAATTGCCGTCAACGACGACATCGATCCTAACAATGCCGATGCGCTCCTGTGGGCAATGTCCTATCGGGCGAACCCGACGCTCGACATGCACGTGCTGCCGCATCGCGACCAAGGGCACGGTCCGCGCAGCAAGCGCAACGCTGGCGAAGATGCCTCGGTGCTGATCGACGCGACATTGAAAGAGAACTTCCCGCCGATCTCGCTGCCGAAGCGCGAGTATATGGAGAACGCCCGGAAAATCTGGGAGGAGCTGGGCCTGCCCAGGCTCAGGCCCGAGCAGCCATGGCACGGCTATTCCCTTGGCGAATGGTCGGACGATCTCGATGCGATGGCGGAGCGGGCCACGAAGGGCGACTACTTTACGACCGGCAAAGAACTCGCCAAGCGTCGCCGCAAGGACGTGCGCATGAACACCGAAGTGCGGAATGTGAAGGAGTGAGTTGACGATCAGCCGCTGAGATTCATGATGCCGCGGACGATCACATAGATCCCGACCGAGGCGACGACGACGGCGAAGACGAGCGACAGCGCGCGCTTCTTCGTCGCCAGCGCGGTCGCGAGTTGCCCGCCGATGAGCCCGCCCGCGACGCCCCCGCCCACGAACAGCAGCACCAGTCGCCAATCAATCAGGCCGGAGAGTGCGTAGTTCACCGCCGTGGTAAGGCCGAACGCGGTAACCGAGACAAGCGACGAGCCAATCGCCGTGATCAGGGCCATTGAGGTCGCCGCGACAAGGCCGGGGACGATGAGGAAACCGCCGCCAATCCCGAAAAAGCCGGAGAGCGCTCCGACAACGAAGCCGATACCCATGACCCACGGCGCGTTGTGACGATGAAGCCGCACCTGCGGCTCACCACCGCCGCCGCTCCTGATTGCCATGGATGCGGCGACCACGACCATCAACACGCCGAACAGGAGGAGGAGCTTCTGCCCATCGATATTTTTGCCGATTGTCGAGCCGATCGATGCGCCGACGATGCCGCAGACCGCAAATACGATCGCCACCGGCCAATACACGTTGCCGCGTCGTGCATGGTCGATCATGTTGATGAAGGCGTTCAAGCCAACCGCGACCGCACTGGTGCCGATCGCGACATGGGGCGATTGCACGCCGACGACGTAAACCAGCAAAGGCACCGCGAGGATCGATCCGCCGCCGCCGATCACTCCTAGAATGAAGCCCACCATCGATCCGGACAAAATCGCCAACAGATCGGTGATGTCCATCGCGCGATCCGTTCAAGGTGCTGACGCGTTAGTGCGATTGAGGTTGGCTGCGACGCGACGCGCCCGCCGTGCAAGCTCTTTTTGGTTCAGACCGGCGGCGCGAAGGCGCGCTGCATGACGGCGGTCATGTCGTAGCCGGCCCCCTGGGCGCGGGAAAGAATCTCCGATAGCGGACGCGTGCCGGTTTGCGACAGGCACCATAACGTCGCGCAGCGCGTTCCGGTGCGGCAGTAGGCGAGCACCGGCTTAGGAAGATCCGCCATCAGCGCCGCAAACGCCGTAGCGTCATCGAGGCTGACGCCCCCCGAGCGCACGGGCTGGGCACGCCAAGCGAGCCCCGAAGCTTTGACCGCAGCCTCGATGTCTTCGCAGCATGGTTGGTCTGATGATTCGCCGTCAGGTCGATTGCAGATGATCGCACGGAATCCGGCGGCCTTGATCGCGGCAATCTCGTGCGCATGAATCTGCGGCGCGACCGACAGATCGTCCGTGATCTTGCGAATGTCCATACTCATCTGCTCCCGGTCCCACGCATGCTTGCCACGGCGCGTAATGTCTGTCGCGGCACGGGAATATTGGCCCGGATCGCCGAATTAATCAATTTGAGGTGAGCGCAGGCGCTCTCGGTGCTCGGCGAAGCCCTGCGAAATCGGTATGCTGTTGAGATGAAGCGCGCGCGACATGCAAATCGGATGAGGCGGTCCGTCACCGCGGGGCTCGGCGTTGCCGGGCTGCTGCTCGCGGGGCTGGGCGATCTCGGAGCGCAGGAACTGCCCACGCGGCCAATCAAGATCGTGACGCCCCTTGCGGCCGGCGGCGCTGGCGATGTGATTTCCCACGCCGTCGGCGATGCACTCTCAGCCGCCGTGGGCCAGCCGGTCATCGTCGACAATCGGCCCGGCGGCGGTGGCATGCTTGCCGCGATGACCGTCGCGCGCGCAGAGCCGGACGGCACTACGCTGTTGCTGGGCAGCGCGGCCGCGCTGAGCGTTGCTCCCGTGCTCGTGAAAAATTATCCTACGGAGGTTGTTGCCGAACTCACGCCGCTGACGCTTGCGGTTGAACTGCCCATTTGCCTCGTGGTGAACAAAGCGCTCCCGGTTAACGACATCACTGAACTCATCACTTACGCCAAGGCGCATCCCGCCAAGCTTGCATTCGGGAGTTCGGGGCCGAACACGACGACGCATATCGCCGGCGAGCTTCTCAAGCTCGAAGCCGGCATCGATCTCGTTCACGTGCCGTACCGGGGCGGCGCGCCGGCAATGACGGACCTGTTGGCGGGTCAGATCCCGGTGCTTTTTGCCACCTTGTCCACGGCGATGCCCTACATAGATCATGGCGACGTCAAGGTGATCGGCATGGTTGAAGCGTCGCGCTCGCGCCGGCGCCCTAACATCCCGACCATCGCGGAAGGCTTGCCCAGCTACGCTTTACCGGCAAGCTGGGTCGGTTTTCTTGCCCCGCCACGCATGTCTGAGGCGTTGGCCGCGAAGCTCAATGCGGAGCTGGTCGCGGCCATCTCCTCGCAGCGAACGCGGGGGATTTTGGAGGACAGTGGCCTGGAGGTTGTCACGAGCACACCGGCGGCATTTTCGCGCGTTGTCAAAGACACGCTCGATCGTTACCGCAAGATCACCGCGGCCGTCGGCATCGAGCCGCAATGACTGTCACCGCTGCGCCACGCAGGGCGGGCAACCAAACAAAGCCTGCGATGTGCTCACAACGTTGAGAGGCTCTGATGAGAACGACGCGCCGCACCTTCATGCAGACTGCCGGATGGACCATTCTCGCGCCGGCGATAGGCGTCGCGGGGCGGACCACACTCGCACGTGCCGAGGCTGCCGAGAAATTCTGGCGACACGGCATCGCCATTTTCGGCGATCTCAAATATCCCCCAGGCTTTGCCCATTTTGACTACGTCAATCCGGCGGCGGCAAAACGCGGCACGCTGCGCATGAGCGCGACCGGCACCTTCGACAACTTCAATCCGGTGATCGCCGGCCTGAAGGGACAGCTCGCCGCCGGTACGGACTTGATCTTCGAGACGCTGGCCACGAATTCGCTGGACGAGGAGGCCTCCGAATATGGGCTGATCGCCGAGGCCGTCAGCTTTCCCGAGGATCGGTCCTCGGTCTCATACCGACTGCGTCCCGAGGCGAAATGGGATGATGGTCGCCCGATAACGGCCGAGGACGTGATCTTCTCGTTCGAGGTCTTCAAGACCAATAGTCCGCAGGTCTCCGCCTACTATCGCCATGTAAAAAAGGCGGAGCGCACCGGCGAGCGCGAGGTGACCTTCACGTTCGATCGCCCCAACATCCGCGAATTGCCGCAGATCGTCGGCGAACTCACCGTGGTGCCGAAGCACTGGTTCGAAGGCGTCAACAAAGCGGGACGCAAGCGCAACGTGACCGAAACGTCGCTCGAAGTGCCGCTCGGGTCCGGGCCCTATCGCATCAAGTCTGTTCAGGCCGGGCACGGCGTCGTCTTTGAACGGAGCCCGGACTATTGGGGCAAGAACCTCAATGTAAGAATCGGTCACAACAATTTTGACGAGATTCGCTTCGCCTATTTTCGCGACAACACGGTCGAGTTCGAAGGCTTCAAGGCCGACCAAGCGGATTGGCATACGGAGAGCACAGCAAAGGTTTGGGCGACCGGCTACGATTTTCCGGCCGTGCAAGACAAGCGCGTGATCAAGGAGGAATTTCCGATCCGAAACGTCGGCATCATGCAGGGTTACGTGTTCAATCTGCGTCGTCCCAAGTTTGCCGACCCGCGTCTTCGCCAGGCGTTCAATTGGGCATTGGATTTCGAGAGCATCAACAAGGAGCTGTTCTTCGGACAATACAAGCGCATCGGCAGCTATTTCGAAGGCACCGAGCTTGCCGCATCAGGACTGCCGCAGGGTCTCGAGCTTGAAATTCTGGAGTCAGTGCGTTCCGAAATCCCGGCTGAGGTCTTCACCACGCCTTACGCCAACCCGGTCGGTGGCTCGCCGCAGGCGGTACGCACCAATCTGCGTGAGGCGACACGGCTTCTCGATGCCGCGGGATATACCGTCCGCAATCTCAAGCTCGTCAACAAGACGTCGGGCGAGCCGGTTAACGTCGAGTTCCTGCTGCCCGATGCGACCTATGAGCGTTTCGTCCTGTTCTACGCGGAAAATCTCAAACGTCTCGGCGTCGGCGTGACGATCCGCACTGTCGACGACGTCCAGTATGAAAACCGGCTGCGCCAATGGGATTTCGACATCATCGTCGATGGCTGGCCGCAATCGCTGACGCCCGGCAACGAGCTCAACGACCACTTTGGAAGCGAAGCCGCGGGCAAGGTCGGTTCCCACAACTCCATTGGCGTCAAAAATCCGGCCGTGGACACGCTGATCGCACGCATCATCGCCGCCAAAGAGCGGGACGAGATGAACGCGACTGCCCGCGCGCTCGATCGCGTCCTGTTGTGGAATCACTACGTGGTGCCGCAATGGACTTACGGCAAAGTCCGGTCGGCTCGCTGGAATCGGTTCGGCAGGCCCGAACGGCTGCCGGAATTCGGCCAGTCTGCTTTTCCGACGATATGGTGGTGGGACGAGGCGCGCGCTGCAAAGGCTTCGCGCTCATAGCGCGCCATCAATAACGTCGCGGGCGGGCGTTTGCCGCAGCCCGGATGAGCGCAGCGCCATCCTGGGCGGCGCTTCGACCAGCTTTAAAATATGAGACTTGTCCCGGATGGCGCTCCGCTCATCCGGGACATGGCAACTATTTCAGGACAACGACGAAGTCGGTGCCGTGGCTCGTTTCCCGACCAAGCCCCTCGTCGGAGATGACGAGCGAGGAACCCTGCGTCAGCAACGACCCGATCCTCTCCATCACGTCCGGCGCGATGGTGATGCGGTCGAGCGCTTCCGAGGCGTTTGACGGCTTTGCCAGCGACACGGGCGCCGGGGGTTGAGGTTCCCTGCGACCCCGCACGAAGACGACTGGGGCCGCGGAACGCTGCGGGTATGTAACGCTGATGGCATTCCAACGCACAGCGGAATCGCTCAGATCAAGCGCAGTAAAGAGATGGGTGCCGAGCGGGTCATCAGGGCGCTCGATCGTCACCGGCGCTTCGAACAATGGCACGAAGCCTTGGCGCACGAAGAGCTTGCCTTCCTTGCGGCTCACGAACACCGCCAGATTCGCGTTCTGCGATACCTGCGATTTCGTCGGCTTTAGCTTACGGCTCGCCGGCGTGCTGATATTCGGGCCGCCAAAGGGATGGGCAAGCGCGGCGAGGACCGCAGGGTCTAGATTATCGGCGGCTGCAGCGCTGGAAACCGTCGTGTCCGCTGCAGCGTCACTTTGGACTTTTCCAGCCGCCTCGGCGACCTGAACCGGGAGGCTGGCATGGTGATCGGTGTCGCCGCCGCCAACGGGAATACCCGGCGTGCTCGTGGGCGAAAACAGCTTCGGGTGCGAGAACGGCTGCGGCGTCACGTCGGTCGGCGAGACGACGACACGTACGCCGAGGTCGGTGGTGGGCCACAACTTGGCGGCGAAGTCATGCACCATGCGGATGCAGCCGTGAGAGGCCGGATGGCCAGGTACGACGCCTTCATGGAGTGCGACCCCCGTCCATGTGATCCGCTGCATGAACGGCATGGGGGCGCCGCTGTAGATGTTGGAATGGTGATAGCGGTCCTTCTCGATGATGCTGAATATGCCCATCGGAGTAGGTTTGGCCGCAATTCCGGTCGCAATGGGCGCCTGCGTGACCGGCGTTCCGCCCGCGTAGAGCGTGACACGCTGGGATGCGGCGGACACGACCAGCTGCAGCGGGCCCTTCGGCAGCTCGCCGAAGTCCTTGGCAGCGGCAGCAGGCTGGCTGGGCTCTGCCCGTCTGTGCGCGGCTTCAGTTGGAACTACGGAGCCCGAAATTACCAAGACAGCGGCGCCGGCCAGCAAAAAGCGCTGCCGCGCCGAATTGATCGCTACAGGCAAATCGACCGGTTTCATGTCGCCCTTCCCAACAATGTCGTCTTTAGAACACCAGATTCCAGCTTAAATCGCAATATTCAATCAAACGAGTATGACGTGCCTAACAAATTTTCACGCTTAGAGGCGCTCCCGAGTACCTTTTCGGCGGCGCAAAAAGAAACGGCCCGCCGGAGCGGGCCGCTTATTAACCGGTTTCAATTTGAGGCTGGGGTAAGTCCGAGCTTCGAATTTTTGTGAGCGATACAAGCCTCAGCGCACCGACGTCTGCTTTTGGTTCGGCGGAAAAGCCGCGTTGACCTCGGTGCCGCGCAAGAGCCCGAGGGCCATCTGCAGCGCCTTGTCATCCTTCGCGTCGGTCGGGACGTAGGCCTGCGAGCCCTTTTTCTCTCCGGCCTCGGCCTGGAGATGGCCACGCAGCCCGGCCTCGCTCGCTGAAATCCCCGTTGGACTGGAGGTTCTTCGGCACGTCCTGTAGCACCTCGACGTCGGGCGTGATGCCCTTGGCCTGGATCGAATGCCCCGACGGCGTGAAGTAGCGCGCCGTGGTGAGCCGCAAGGCGCCGTTGCCCGAGCCCAGCGGGATGATGGTCTGCACCGACCCCTTGCCAAACGACTGGCTGCCCAGGACGGTCGCCCGCTTGTGGTCCTGAAGGGCGCCAGCGACGATTTCCGAAGCCGAGGCCGAACCGCCGTTGATCAGAACGATCAGCGGTTTGCCGTCGGTGACGTCGCCGGGGGTCGCGTCGAAGCGTTGGGTTTCGTCGGCATAGCGGCCGCGGGTCGAAACGACCTCGCCGCCCTGGAGGAAGCTGTCGGAGACTGCGACCGCTTGATCCAACAGGCCGCCCGGGTTGTTGCGCAGATCAAGGATGTAGCCCTTGAGCCGGTCGTGCGGCAGCTGGTTCGCCATTGCTTTGATGGCCTTCTTCAGGTCGTCATTGGCGAGCCGGTTGAACTGGCTGATCCGGAGGTACCCGACGTCGTCGCCTTCAGCGCGATACTTGACGGTCGGGACCTTGATGACTTCCCGGGTCAACGTGACGGGAACCGTCTGGTCCTTGCGGGCGATCTCGAGGCGGATGCTGGTTCCCGCCGGGCCGCGCAGCTTTTCGATCACTTGGCTGAGAGTCAGGCCTTTGATCAACTCGCCGTCCACCTTGGAGATGACGTCGCCGGCGAGGATGCCGGCCCTGGCGGCCGGGGTGTCGTCGATTGGAGCGATGACCTTGATCGCGCCATCCTCCATGGAAACCTGCATGCCCAATCCGCCGAACTCGCCGCGCGTATCGGACTCCATGTCACGGTAGGCTTTGGCATCCATGTAGCTTGAATGCGGATCAAGCCCAGCGAGCATGCCATTAAGCGCCGAAGAGACCAGCTTCTGGTCTTCCGGCTTCTCCACGTACTTGTTGCGGACAATATCCAAGACCCTGCCAAACAGGTCGAGCTGGCGGTAGGCTTGGTTCGCGGAGCTCTGTTGGGCGATCGCGCTCGACCCCGGCGGGAATAATCCGGAGTTGAATGCGAGCACGCTCAACGCGACGCCCGTTGCAGTTCCAAGCATGAACCGGGAAATCCTCGGCATGGCATCTGTCCTCATTCGTGGCGCATCATCGCGCGCGTCATCGTCCCATTCGTCCCATCGCGGTCGATGGCGACTCGCCAGCCGATCGCCGCCATTGGCGCGATCGAGCCACCTTATTTAATCGCCAACAAGGCGAAATCACGTTTCACGTTATCGTGTAGGGTAGCTGAATCACATTAAATATCTGACATCTGGCCGCAGCGGAACGCAGGCCCCACCCGTATTTTTCACATCCAAGTCATGCCGGGCTATAGCGCTTGTCTCTAAGCTGCGCCTTCGAGCTTGGCGCGCTCCCGCACGAAATTCGTCAGCGCAATGTTGTCGACCTTGCCGGAACCGAGTACCGGGAGCTTGTCGAGGATCAGCACCTCGGTGGGCACCATCATTTCGGAGGCGCCGCGGGCGCGAGCAAAGGCAAGGAAGTCCGACCGCTTGGGGTCGTGCTTGGTGGTGACAAGGACAAGCCGCTCACCCTTGCGCGGGTCAGGCACGGTGGCGGCTCCGGACACCGCGTCCGGCCACAGATCGCCGGCGAGCGCCTCGACTGCGGCAAGCGAAATCATTTCGCCGCCGATCTTGGCGAACCGCTTGGCGCGACCCTTGATGGCGACGAAGCCTTCGCCATCGATGGTGACGATATCGCCGGTGTCGTGCCAGCCGCCGTCCGGAGTATCGAGGACGCCGGGATTGTCGGCGCGCAGATAGCCAAGCATCACGTTCGGGCCGCGCAGGTGAAGGCGGCCGCCTTCGCTGACTCCCTGCACCGGGTCAAGCCGCGCCTCCATGCCGGGCAACAGGCGGCCGACGGTGCCGAACTTGTTGAACATGGGCGTGTTGAGGGCGATCGCCGGCGCCGTCTCGGTGACGCCGTAGCCTTCCAGAATCCGCAACCCGAATTTCTCGGCATAGACGCGCCGCGTCGTTTCCCTCACCGGCTCGGCGCCGGCCAGGATGTAGCGCAGCGAGCGGAAGTCGTATGAGTGGGCCGATCGCGCGTAACCGGCAAGGAACGTGTCGGTGCCGAACAGGATCGTCGCATTGGTGCCGTAGATCATCTCCGGCACGATCCGGTAGTGCAGCGGCGAGGGATAAAGGAATATCCGCACGCCCGAGACAAGCGGCAGGATAAGGCCGACGGTGAGGCCGAACGAATGGAATAAGGGCAGGACGTTGAACACCTTGTCCGTCATGCCGAAGTCGATTCGCGCCTCCGCCTGCGCTGCGTTGGCCAGCATATTGCGGTGGCTCAACACCACGCCTTTCGGCGTCCCCTCCGAGCCCGAGGTAAACAGGATCGCCGCCGGATCGTCTGCCGTACGGCGCACCAGTGGCTTCTTGGCGGTGAAATAACCGCGGAGCTTGTCGCCAAACGTCACCGTGCCGCGAACGTCCTCGAGATAGACAACGGTGACGTCGCGGCCGAGACCGTTGATGATCTTGTCGAGGTGCGCCTTTTCGACAAAAGCGCGCGACGTCAGCAGATATTTGATGTCGGCCGCGGTGATCCCGTGATTGATGTTCAACGAGCCGGAGGTGAAATTGATCATGGCCGGCACCCGGCCGGCCGTCATCACAGCAAGGATGGTCACGACTGCGGCGTTGGCGTTGGGCAGCATTACTCCCATCGCGTCGCCGGGCGCGCCATAGGCCATCAGCTTGCGGCCGAGCACGTTCGCCGCTGCGAGGAGGCGGCTGTAGGACATTGTGCCCGACAGGGGGTCTTCGATCGCGACGTGACGGCTGCCGTTCACCGCCGCCGCCTCGATCACGGCCTCCATGATGGTGCGATCGGTCGAGGTGGTGCGGTAGATTAGATCCGACATCACGGTGTAGAGCATGGCGCCGGCCGCAAGCCGCCGCCGTTTGCCCTTGAGCGCCGGATCGATCTTGAGCCGGACCGGCTCGAGAATGGTGACGGTGACCTTGGGCAACAGGCTGCGCCGTACCTGGCTCTTGCCGAGATAGGTGAAGAACGTGCGCTCAAGTCCCTTCGTGCGCACCGGCACCAGCATCGCGTCCGACTTGTCGGCGATCATCGCGGCGCCGTCATAGACTTTCATCAGGCTGCCGGTGACGGTGAGCCGGCCTTCGGGGAAGATGATCAGCGGATCGCCGGCCTTGACGGCGTGGATCAGGGTGCGGGTCGCGAGCGCCTTGGTCGGATCGAGCGGCATTGCCCGGGTGAAGCGCAGGAATGGCCGTACCCACCACCGCTTGGCGATGCCGGTATCGATGGCGTAGACGGGCTCGCGTTCAAGGAACGACAGCGCGACCGCCGCGTCGAGGAAGCTCACATGATTGAGCGCGATAATGGCATTGGGGCCGGCTTTGTGGAGATTCTCAAGCCCGGTAACCTCAAGCCGGAAGAAGGCGCGGAAGATTACCGATAACAGGTCGCGCACCGGGCTTGTGGGCATGGTGCGCAGGATCAGCCCGGCGGCGATGATATTGAGGACGCCGATCGCGAGCATCACGGTGCTGATGGAGATGCCGGCGTAGCCCTGCAGCATGGCGACGCCGAGCCCGCCCACCGTCATGAACGCGGCGTTGAGCACGTTGACGGCGGCGACCGCGCGGGCGCGCCGTTCCGGGGGGGCCCAGGCCTGCACGGCGGCGAATGACGGCACGATGAAGAGACCGCCGCCGATCGCAAGGCCGGCAAGGTCGATCGCGACCCGAATGCCGGTGCCGGACCCGAGCACGTCCATAACGCCGAGCCCCTGCTGGCCAGACGAGAGGCCATGGATGGCCCAGCCGAGGTCGAGGGAGGAGATCGCGATCAGGATCGCGCCGAACACGGTCGGGATCAAAACGATGCGACCGGCGGCGAGCCAGGACGCAAGGCCCGAACCGAGCGCAATCGCGACCGTGAATACCGCGAGATAGGCGAGCACGACCTGCTCGTTGCCGCCGAGCGAATCCTTGATCATGGGCGGCATCAGCGACATTACGACGGCGCCGACGCCCCAGAACCAGCTGACGACGATGCCGCCCCACCACAACCCCGGCTCCCGGTAGAGATCGCGCAGCAGGGTGAACGTCGAGCCGAGGATGTTGACATCGATCGTGAGATTTGGCGCGCCTTCTCCGGTCGGCGGAATGAACAGCGAGGACGTCCAACACAACAGACCAAAGGCGACCATCAGGCCGGAAAACTCGGCCGGGCCGCTCCCTTGCGCGGCAAGCCCCGCGACCATGGTGCCGGTGAGAATCGCAACGAAGGTCGCGCCTTCGACGAGCGCATTGCCCGCCGGCAATTCGAACTCGGCAAGATGGTCCGGCAGGATGCCGTATTTGATCGGGCCGAACAGGGCTGCGATGACGCCGATCAGGAAGAGAGCGATAAGCAGGATCACCAGCGAGTCGAACCAGAATCCCATGACCGCAACCGCCGCGACCCCCAACTCGGCAAGCTTGAGGCGCTGCGCGATGAGTGCCTTGTCGAAACGGTCGGCGATTTCGCCGCCAAGGGACGACAGGATGAAGTAGGGAAAGATAAAGATCGCGCCCGCGAACGTGATCAGGGCATCGGCGTTCGACAGCGCCCACTTGTAGAGAATGAGGAAGACGAGCGCGTTCTTGAGAAAATTATCGTTGAAGGCGCTGAAAAACTGGCACCAGAACAGCGGCGCGAATCGTCTGGTGGTCAGCAAATTCATGGACATTACGGGATCCGAGACAGGAGGATACTGAAGGTTCCACGAGCAGACGCTGCGCGTCAACCTCGGTACCCTAGCCTACGCATTTCCGTCCGATTTGTCGCCAGTGTCGTCGTTGCGCGCACAGATCTATCAGCGATGTAGCCCGGATGAGCGCAGCGATATCCGGGGCCGACTTCTTTCCGTGATCTTGGTCGCGTCGCGCTCCCGCATGTCGCTGCGCTCATGCGGGCTACCGGGCTCGCCGTTATCAGCATCGTGGAAATTGGGGTGTTGCGCGCAGCGCCGATCAGCTAGGTTCGGTGCCGTTTCGGGCTCAGGGAGGGCATGGATGGCTTGGACACGGGCGGCCGCGGTGGCCGAGGTCAAGGAACGCGGCGTGATGGATGCCGAGGTCGGGGGAGAAGAGATCGCGCTTTATTGGGTCGACGACAGTGTCTATGCGACCCACAACATATGTACCCATGCGTTTGCGCGGCTGTCGGAAGGCTTTCTCGACGGCGACTGCATCGAATGCCCGATCCACCAGGCGATGTTCAACGTCAAGACCGGCGAAGCCGTGGCGCCGCCCGCCTATACGCCGGTCAAGACCTTTCCTTGCAAGATCGAAGGCGACGACGTGTTGGTCGATATCTGATCAGCAGCGAAATCCCGGTAGCCCGCATCTGAGGCGTTCCACCCTTGAGATTCAACGGGCGACGACCCGCGTCGCGGCAAACGCCGTGATCGATCGTGCGGCTGAACTCAGGCTGTGAACGCAAACCGCGATGCGTCGCCCGTCAGTGCAGGCAGATGCACGGTGGTGCGAAACTCATGGCCGCACGAATCGCACGACCACCAATGGCGCACCAAGCTCTCATTGACGTGCTGCGATTTCGCCGCCGCGACCATCAGGTCATGACATTCAGGGCAGAACGATCGAACAACGTTCCGCACTTCTTCAGGGAACGACGGTACTGTCGCATGTCGCTTCATGTGACTGTCCTCCCGTGTGCCCCACCTGACCCCTACTCGATATGCGAAACCTAACACGCGATATCTGGCGTCAACAAGGCACGCGAATGAAGGTTTAGTAACGTTTTATTTTTTCTTGTTCGCACTGCACTGCGAAAAAAGAATGATCAAATTATTGCGATGCCGAACTAGGCACTCGCTGCGAGCGTTCAACTGCTGCGATTGCCCGAAATCGAGAGATGAGCGTAAGGCTTGGCGCCATCGCGCGTCAGATCGCCGGTCACCGGGCGTGCGTGATCGAGGCCGACGACGGCGCCACGCGTGACCCGCGACATCATGTTCGCTGCAATCAGCGCGGAACCTGCGCCCGGAACCACAGATACGCCGACGCCGATCGGGGTTTGCCGCACGACATTGCCGGTGACCGCGACGTCGCGAAGGAAGGGCCCCCAGCCGAGCGCGATTCCGGCGGTGGCGGCATTTTCGACTACATTGCCGGTGATCGCCGTGTCAGCCTCGGCGTAGATGCCGACGCCGAAAAAATCGTCCGGCGCCGCATTGGGGACGACTGGTGCAATGTTGCGCAGCACGTTGCCCTGCACCGTCGCGAGCCGGCCGCCTTCGTTGAAATTCGCGAGTGAAACGCCGATCTGAGCGCCGTCGACGAAATTGTTGGCGATGATTGCACCCTCGAAACTGAATTCTGAATAGAGCGCCGTCTCGCCGGCGGCATGCACGGTATTGCCGATGATCTGGATGTTGGGCGAGGAATTGCCGCGGATGCCGGAATAGGCGCAGTGGCGAATGAGATTGCCGCGCACAATCACGTCGCCGGCGCGGAACGCATTGATGGCGTTGCCGAACTGGCCGGTGCCGCCGTCGTGATTGCGGGTGTCGTCGATCCTGTTGTCGAGCACCATCGTGCCGTCAGGACCGATCTCGCCGCGGGTGATCTGGATCGCGTTGTTGCCGGAATTGGTGACAGTGTTGCCGGAGATCGTCAGTCCGCGGGCATCGGAGGAAAGGATCGCCACATCGGCGGCATCGGCGATGGTGCAATCGGTGACTTCGCCCTTCGCCCAAGCGAGTCGGATGCCGTGCCGGCCCGACGCCAGGATCGCGCAGCCGGCGATCCGTACGCCGCTCACCTGCTCCACGTGGAGAAGGCCCTGGTTCTGCGGCAGCGGGCGGAGCAGTCCGTCGAGGGTGAGGCCGCTAAGCGAAATGTCCTGGGCGCCGATCGCCGTGATAAGCGTGGCGCCGCTTGTGGTCACGAGCCGTGTTGCGCCGCGCACACCGACGAGCGCGGCGCCCGTGGGAAGCCGCAGGCCGCTGGCGCGATAAACCCCAGGGGCTAGGGCAAGCGGCACCCGCGCCTGCGCGGCGCGGTCGATCGCCCGCTGCAAGCTGGCGCTCTGGTCGTCCGCTGCGCCTGGACGTACCCCGAACTGCGCGGCATCGAGCCCGAGCGCCGAAATCGGCTGGCTTTGCGGGGTGGCGGTCGCGGCGTGCGCATGCTCCGCCACCGTCGTGACCGCGCCCAACGCGGACGCGGCGCCTGACCATTTCAACAGCGTGCGTCGTTGCAGATCCATGGCACGGCTCGCGGTTTGACAATGATGCCAGGGAAAATATCAACGAAGCGGAATTTCCGCCGTGCAAATTGGAATTAACGTGAACACGCCTTGCATTCGCTGCTGCTTCCGGGTCTCAATCTCTGCCCTGGCGACGAAAGGCCATCATGATGAGCGACGCTAACCTCGTCGGCGGCACTGCGGAGGACCGCGCCGCCATTCTCAAGCTCCATGAAGCCTATATCGAGGTCAACACGCGTTTCGATTGGGAGAATCTGCAGCCGATCTTCAGCCCCGCGCCCGAGGCGACGTTTTTCAACCTCAATGGGCACACGTATCGGGGTCGCGACCACTGGACGGCGCTGTGGAAGTTCTATGGAACGCAGGTGCAGTCGACCTTTTGGACGCCATTCGACATCGGCGGCGTCGTGACCGGAGATCTCGCCGTGGTGTGGTGCCATCGCCGGACCCGCCGCAAATGGGTGGGCGCGACGCCGCCCCCGCGCGATATCCATTATGACGACAGCGAGTTTATCTCGCGCTCGACCATGGTGTTCCGCAAGGAGGACGGCGGCTGGCGCGTCGTCCACGCCCACTTCTCGCCGGCGGACTCCGGGCCGCGGCCGGGCGGCGTCTGAGGTTGCGCGGCTTGCCCAAGCTCGCGGTTCGGCTTCATGGCGGAATGCCGCCGCAGCGTTGTGTCGAGGCGGCGCGGGCCGCCGAGGCCGCCGGCTTTGAGGCGATCTGGTTTGCCGAGAACCCGTTCGCACGCGGCATTATGGCGGCCGCGACCGCGTGCGCGCTCGCCACGAGCCGCATCGCTGTCGGGGCGGGCGTTTTCAATCCCTACAGCCGTCATCCGAGCCTGATCGCCATGGAGATTGGCGCACTTGACGAGATCGCCGGCGGCCGCATCCGGCTCGGCATCGGCTCCGGCATCGGCAGCGCCATCGAGCGCATGGGCATGAGTTATGCGCGCCCGCTGACCGCCGTCGCGGAAGCAATTGCGATCGTGCGCGCGCTCCTCGCGGGCGAAGAGGTCAGCCGCAAGGGCGAACTCTTCACACTCAATCGCGTTCGGCTCGACTACGTCCCGCGGCCCGACATCGCGATCTACATGGCGGCGCGCGGCGATCGCAGCCTGCGGCTCGCCGGCGAGATCGCAGACGGGGTGCTGCTCTCCAATATGTGCACGCCCGCCTTCGCAGCGCGCGCCGCCACGATCGTGCGCGAGGCGGCGCAGGCTGCAAGGCGCGAGCGAATGCCCGCATTCGTGCAGTACATGCCGTGCTGTATCGCCATTGAGCGCGATGCCGCACTCGGCGCCGCCAAGCGCGCTGTCGCCGAGATGCTGCCGGCTTACTGGGCATTGGGCGTGCGCCTTCCCGACGCACGGCGCGCGCTCGTGGACGGAAGCGGAATCAACGAGGCCGAGTTCGCCACGGCTGTCGAGCGGTTGGCCAGCGGCGCGAGCGCCGAGACCACGCTGGACGAACGTTATGTCGCCGCCTTCGCGCTCGCCGGGACGCCCGCCGACTGCCGCGCGCAATTGGCCGCGGCCGACATCGCGGGGGTTACGGAACTGGCGCTGACGTTTGCGGGCGCGAATGCCGCAACGGATATGAAACTGCTCGCGGCTGCGATGTGACCCTCGCGGTCGTCCGATCACGAATGCGGCACGGTCACTGGGGGCGGTAGACGCCGGTGCGCGGGTCGCGGCGCAAAGTCTGCAATTGCTCGCGGGCGGGCTCGATCGCCTGGTCGTGGGCGTCGAGTTCGGCATTCACGCGCCTCCATTCCTTCACCAACACCTTGGACAGCGCGGTCACTCCGACCGCAAGCAGAGTCCAGCCGATGACGGGAGGCAGAGGCAACATTGTCATCTTCCATTCGGTCGTTGCAGTCGTTCGCGATCATTCCGATTGGGCGCCGCGCTCCCCACTTCGCTTCACGCCATCACAGGCCGAAGCGGGCCCAGATGGCGCGGCATTCGACGGCCGATACGAGGTCGGCAATCAGTCCCGACCGGTCGAAGGCGAAATCGAGGATCCGCTCACCACCAACGCCCGGTGTGCGCCGCCCGAACAGAGCGCGCTCCGGCGCGATGACCGGCGTCACGACGTCGTCGCCGTAGCGCTCGCGCAACACCGCGCGTACTTCGCCAAGCCGGTCGGCCAACCCATATTCGATCGCCGTCTTGCCGACCCAGTATTCGCCGGAAAACAAGGTATTTTCCGGGCCGGTGAGTCGCGCGCCGCGGCGCTCCCGGACGAGGCCGATAAATGTTGCGTGGATATCCTGCTGGATCGCCTTGAGGCGCCGCACGTCGTCCTCGTTTTCCGGCAGGAACGGATCGAGCATCGACTTGTGCTCGCCCGCCGTATAGATGCGCCGCTCGACCCCGAGTTTCTTCATCGCGTCGGCGAATCCGAAGGATGCGCCGATGACGCCGATCGAACCTACGATCGAGGAGGGATCGCAGACGATCTCGTCGGCCGCGCAGGCGAGCATGTAACCGCCGGACGCCGCGACATCCTCGAGGAAGGCGATGACCGGAAGCTCCTTCTCCTCTGCAAGCTCCCGGATGCGACGGTAGATCAGGTGCGATTGCACCGGCGAGCCGCCCGGCGAATTTATGACGAGCGCGACCGCCTTCGCCCGGCGGACGCTGAAGGCGCGTTCCAGCGTGCGGGCAATGCCGCCGACGGAAAGTCCAGGCCGCAGCGGCGTCGCAAAGCCGATGACCCCGGTGAGACGCACCACCGGCACTACCGGTAAATCGCCGCGCCATCGCTTCGGCATCCAAGGGCGGATCGCCGCGACGACGCGGCCCGCCGCATCACGGAAATTCATGCGTTCTTCAGGCATACGCTATTGATAAAACGTCATGGCGTCGTCCACAAGTTACCCAAATTTTACGATATCCGACGAGGGTGAAGCGCGAGTCGGGCGCCGATGGTGCCTGGATGCAGGGACCGGGGGACGTTCATGACCATCAAGCTTATCATCCTGGCTGCGATGTATTGCATCGCCGTGCTCGGACCGCGGCTGGCGAAGCAACAGGCATAGCCGTTCATAGCCACATGGGAAGTGCGGCGGCATGGCGCAACACGGCGTCAGTTTCCGGAGTCGGTGCACGAGATTCGGTTGCAAGCACAAGACCAGGGCGGATCGCGAGCGGAGCGCCGCTGCCCTTGATCGCACCGACGAGGACGCGGATGGCGTTCATGCCGGGCTTCGGGTGTATTGGCATTAAAACGATGCCGCCGAAATCGGCCGACAGGGCATCAAGGAGCGCGGCTGTGCCGTCCGCGCGGAAGATCATCGTCAGCGTCCCGCCCGCGCGCAGCAACCACGTTGCGGTCGCGATCCATTGGCGGAGCGAACCCGACGGAGCCACATGCGCGGTGCGCCGCGCAGCATCGGGCGAAGCCCGCAGCCGCGCGGCGTCGTGAAATGGCGGATTCATCAACACGACGTCGCTGCCGCCAGGCAAAAGTGCCGAGGACGGCGACGCCGCGAAGTCTGACCTGACATCGAAAGCGACCGCATCGACGCGGTCGGCGAGTCCATTGCGTGCCGCGTTCTCGGCAGCGAGCGCCACCAGGTTTGGGTCAATGTCGGAAAGCGTCACCCGAATGCCGGCGACGCGCGCGGCGAGCGCTAGTGCCGCGGCGCCGACCCCAGCGCCTAGTTCGATAGCATGGTCGCCGTCGACGCCGGGTGTTGCGGCCGCAAGCAGGATCGCATCATGACCGAACCGATGACCCCGTCGCGGCTGAAGCAGGTGCAACCGGCCGCCCAGCACAGCATCGTCGGTGATATCGGGCCCCTCATCCGGCATCGGGAAGGAGTTCGGCGCCGAGGCCCGCGTCTTTGAGCAGCCGGCGCGCCGATTGCGCCTGATCTTCGGCGACCATCACCCGCCGCGGCAGGATTCCGATCGAGCCCTCAAGCACGCTCATGTTCTGATCGAGAACGAGGTGATGGATGTTGGCACCCTTGAGCAGGGCTTCGACCGCTGACACCAGAACGGCATCGTTGGTGCGCATGATTTCCTTCACCGCCGCCCCCTGTCTGTCCAAAACCTCCGCGACGTTTCGCGCACATGATCGCTCAGGTGCGGTCGCGGCGTTCGAAATCGTCGCTGGGGGGGCGATGAGACAGATAGGCTAAGCGCTTGATCTCTCGCCGTCCCCGCGTCACTGTATCGAGCACGAGACCGCAGGTGATGGCAAGACAGCCAACGACCATCAGTCCCGTTGAAAGCACCGCAGTGGGCAGGCGAGGCACCATGCCCTCTTCAAGGTAGGTCAGGAAGATCGGGACCGAGATGCCGACCGACATGATCGCAAGCGAAATTCCAATAGCGGAAAAGAAGCCCAGCGGCCGCTCCGCGCGATAGAGTTTCACGATCGTGCCGAGAATGCGGATGCCATCGCGCCAAGTGTTGAGTTTCGAGTTCGAGCCGGCAAGCCGGGCATAGTACGGCGTATCGACCTCGGCGACAGGAAGCTCCAGGACGAGCGCGTGGGCGGTCAATTCGGTCTCTATTTCGAAACCGCTCGACAGGACCGGGAACGATTTCACGAAACGACGCGAGAACACCCGGTAGCCCGACAGGATATCCTTGAACTTGTTACCGAACACATTCGCCATGAAGCCGGTGAGAAGCCGGTTGCCAAGCCGGTGGCCGGGCCGATAGGCGGCTTGTTCCTGGTCGACACGGGCGCCGACGACCATATCGAGTCCATCCGTTATCAAGCGACTGATCATGGCGCGTGCGCTCGGCGCATCATAGGTCGCGTCGCCGTCGACGAGGACATAGACGTCTGCCTCGATATCGCTGAACATGCGGCGCACCACGTGACCTTTGCCCTGATGAGTCTCGGCGCGAACGATTGCGCCGGCGGCACGCGCGACGTCGGTCGTGCGGTCACGCGAGTTGTTGTCGTAGACGTAGATCGCCGCCTCCGGCAGCGCGGCGCGGAAATCCGCAACGACCTTGGCGATGGCCGTTTCCTCGTTGTAGCAGGGCACGAGAATCGCAATTCGCTGCCGCGCCAGCGGATTGGGCTCAACGGGGAATTCCGCGCCGATGCGGTCCGCGAGAATTGCCTGCAGTGGGTTCATGCCGCCGCTTTCGTGATGTGCCTGAGAGCGTAGAGCTTAGGGAATGATCGTCACGAAAACGTTGATGAATTGCCGCCATTCCTGCTCTTGCCGGGTGCGGCGGCCGTCTTTATGTTTAACGTCTCGTTCCGGGTGTCGCGTGCGGACAAGGCGCCCGATTTTGGGCCACTCTGTCTTCAGCTCCAGGCGGCCGCCGCCGCAGGAGATCCCACCTTTGGCTGTTATCGTCCCGTTCGAAAGCCACGAGCCCGCGTCGATTGACCGTCTTGTGGCGCTTGTCGCGTCCGACATGGAACGCGTGAACGCCACGATCCTGTCGCGCACAGGCTCCGAGGTCACGATGATCCCAGAGGTTGCCAACCACCTCATCAATTCCGGTGGCAAGCGGCTGCGTCCCATGTTGACCCTCGCCATGGCGGTGCTGACCGGCTACCCGGGTGACGGACACGTCAAGCTGGCGGCTGCCGTCGAGTTCATGCACACCGCGACGCTTCTTCATGATGACGTCGTCGATGAAAGCGACATGCGCCGCGGCAAGCTCGCGGCGCGCATGTTGTGGGGTAACGAGGCGAGCGTGTTGGTCGGCGATTTTCTGCTCGGCCAGGCCTTCAAGATGATGGTCGAGGTGGGCTCGCTACGTGCACTCGAAATTCTCTCATCTGCGGCCGCCGTTATCGCCGAGGGCGAGGTGATGCAACTCGAGGCCGCCAAGAACACCGCCACCACGGAGGATGAATATCTCGCCGTCATCCGCGCCAAGACCGCGGAGCTGTTCGCCGCCGCGTGCGAAGTCGGGCCGGTGATCGCCGGACGCCCGCGGGCCGAGCAGGCCGCCTGCCGTTCTTTCGGCATGAATCTTGGGATCGCCTTCCAATTGGTGGACGATGCTCTCGACTACGGCGGTAAGGCCGCGCGCCTCGGCAAGAACGTCGGCGACGATTTCCGCGAAGGCAAGATCACGCTGCCAGTGGTCCTCGCGTTTCGTCGCGGCTCGGACAGCGAGCGCGCTTTCTGGCAACGCACGCTCGAACGCGGCGAGATGGGCGAGCCTGATCTCGACCATGCGGTCGGGCTGATGACCAAACATCGGGCGATCGAAGATACGATCACGCGCGCCCGGCACTATGGCGCCATCGCCAAGGACGCGCTCGCCCTATTCCCCGCCAGCGCCATGAAGCAGGCGTTGGCGGATGCAGTCGCGTTCACGATCGAACGCAGCCACTGACCGTAGCCTACCGTTTCGGCGATCAGCCGCCGATGCTGCCGGCGCGCACCCACCAGTCTGGATGAGCTGCCGCGAGAGTACGGGATGCGATTGTCGCGGCGCGCGCGCTATCGAACAACCCGAAGCAGGCCGAACCCGACCCCGACATGCGGGCGAGACGGCAGCCCATCAACCCCGCGATTGCCGCGAGCACCGTGGCGATTACGGGCGCGTGAGCGATCGCGGCGGGCTCAAGGTCGTTCGGCTTGCCGGCAAGCCAAGCGAGAAACGGTTCACGCGGCGTGGGAACCATTGTCGCGGTGATGCAGCTGCCCGCTCCCGTGTCTTCGGGCCTCGGGTGGCGGCGCTCGCCCGGGGCAAGCTTTAGCGCCTTGAAGACCTCGCCCGTCGGGACGGCAACGCTCGGATGGACAAGAACAATGCCGAGCCTCGGCAAGAGCACCGGCGCCGACAAGCTGTCGCCAATTCCCGTCATTATGCGCGGTCGCGGATCGAGGCAGACCGGCACGTCGGCACCCGTTGTGCGCGCGGCGTTGGCAACGCGGGGATCATCAAGCGCGAGCCCGTTGGCTTGCGCGATGAGCCGCAGCGCCGCCGCGGCGTCGGCAGAGCCGCCGCCAAGGCCCGCGCCGGAGGGGAGCCGCTTCACCAGGGAAAAACGGCCGAGCGCAAGGCCTGCGATCCGATCGGCGAGCGCGTGAGCGGCGCGGAGCACGAGGTTGTCGACGAGGGGGCCGGCGCCGCTCGCCGTCGGTCCGGACACCGAAAGGGAGAGCGGCGCGCCGACATGCAAGGTCAGCCGATCGCCGAACGGCGCGAATACGACCAGGCTTTCGAGATCGTGGAAACCGTCGGCCCGGCGGCCGACGATGCGAAGCGTCAGATTGATCTTGGCGGGCGCGAGCGCCGCCAACGGCTCGGACACGGAAAGGTAAGCCTCAACGGCGAGTTAGGACGCTCACCCGCCGTCGCCGGCCTGCTTCTTGGGCTTCTCGGTATCGGCGGCGTTGGTCTTCTTTTCCGGCGCTGCTGCAGTGTCCGGCGAAGTGGTCTTATCGTCGTCGACAAGGCCGACCTTGAGCTTCTGCTCGATCTTCTTCAGTTCGTCGTCGTCCGGCTTGAGATCGCGCGCATGCGACCACTGGAACTTCGCTTCCAGCATGCGATCGACCTTCCAATATACGTCACCCAGATGATCGTTGATGGTCGGATCGACTGGCTTCAGCTCGACGGCCTTCTCCAGGTTCTTGACCGCCTCTTCGTAGTTACCGAGCCGATAATACGCCCAGCCAAGCGAGTCGACGATGTAGCCATCGTCCGGCCGCTGATCGACCGAGCGCTTGATCATGTCCATCCCCTCATCGAGATGGACGCCCTGGTCGATCCATGAATAGCCGAGATAGTTGAGAACGTGCGGCTGGTCCGGGTAGAGCTCCAGCGCTCGTTTGAAGTCGGCTTCCGCCTTCGGCCATTGCTTGTCGCGCTCATAGCAGATGCCGCGGAAATAGAAGATCGTCCAGTTCGCCTTGGTGGGAGTCGGAATCTGGTTGATTGCCTTGCCGTAGACATCGGCGCATCCGCTGAACTGCTTACGTTCGCGCTCGATATTGGCGAGCGCGATGATCGCTTCCATGTCGTCCGGCTTCGCCGCAATCAGCTTTTCGAGATGCTTCTTGGCCTCGTCAGTTCTATCGAGGCTGTCGAGATCGATTCCGAGCTGGATTTCAGCGTTGCGCTTGAGCGGCGAGTTTGCCGGAACGCGATCGAACACCTTGATCGCGAGCTCGGGCTTCTTCATCGCCTCGTAGAGATCGGCAAGCGCAAGCTGCGCCAGCGCGTGATTGGGATCGAGGTAGAGCGCGAGTTGAAGGTAGGCGAGGCCGCGATTGGCGAGCGTCATCTCCTCTTCGCGGCGGCCGAGCGCCGCGCCGAGCCCGTACAGCGCCTCTGCGGCGCCGGCCTGAGCCGAATCCACGAGACGCGGCAGCGGCTCGCCCTTGTTGAGCTGGGCAATCGCCTCGACCGCCAGCGGATAGCGGGGCAACTGCTTGTCGAACTCCTGGTACAGCTTCAGCGCTTCGTCGCGCGAGCCGTTGCGCGACAGGAAGTTGGCGTAGGACTGCATGATCCGCAGCGCCGTCGCGTCGAGCATGTAGGCGTGTTCGAGACGCTTTGCCGCGTCTTTCTTGTTGCCGGCAAGGTCGTAGATCAAGCCCGCGTGCATGTCCTTAAAGATGGCGTACCACTCCGGGCCGCTCAGCTTGTCGATTTGGTCGACGGCGCCTTTCACGTCATTTGTGCCGTAAGAGCTCCATGACGCGAGCAGCGTGCCGATGAGATCGTTGATCGGCCCATGCGTCGACAGCGCGAAATGCGCCTTCGCATCCTTGTACTGCTTGAGCTTGAGTGAGCGCACGCCGAGCACTAGGTGGGCGTTGTCCTGGTGGATGCTGCGGCTCGTCTTGTCGAGCTGGAGAAGGCGTTCGGCGAGGCGCGAAGCCTCGTCGATCTCGCCATCGGCAAGGACGGAATAGAATGTCTGCTCAAGGAGTTCGAGGTTGCGTTGATCGTTCTTGAGCGCAGCCCGGTAATAGGTCGAGGCTGCGTCCGCGTCACGCTCAGCATTGGCTTGGCGCGCGGCGAGGTAGTTCCCTGCCGGGGTGCCGCGTGCGGCGTCACGTTGTGCCTGCGTCTGCGTCGGCGACTGCGCGGCGAGCACCTGCGGGAACGCCCACGCGGCAGCGGCGGCAATGGCCAGGGATCGGATCGGACGATTTTTCACGGGACACTGCTCTCCAGTGAGGAATTGTTGTGGTTGGCGATCCCGACGGCGGTCTCAGGCTACCTGTCGGTCAACCTATCTGCGAGAATGAACGCTTTACGAACGGCCCGCAAGGACATTGCGAGGTCCGTCGGTCAGCTGCCCCCGGCACCTTAGGTGGTTGGGCGCCGCATATGGCGGTATCGTGGCAAAATCGGCGATCATGTCGTCACATATTCTGATAATTCGGCCCGCCGCCGCCCTCGGGCGTGACCCACGTAATGTTCCCGTTGGGATCTTTGATGTCGCACGTTTTGCAATGGACGCAGTTCTGGGCGTTGATGACAAATCGCGGCTGCCCGCCCTCATCGATCCACTCGTAGACGCCGGCAGGGCAATAGCGCGCGGACGGCCCCGCATAGACCTCATACTCCGAGGAGAGCTGCAGCTCCGGCGATTTCACGAGCAAGTGAACCGGCTGATCCTCCTCGTGATTGGTGTTCGAGAGAAACACCGACGAGAGCCGATCGAAGGTGAGCTTGCCGTCGGGCTTCGGATAGGCAATCCGGCGGCACCGTGCCGCAGGCTTGAGACACGCGGCGTCAGTTTTGCGGTGGCGAAGCGTGCCGAACGGCGAGACACCGAAGCTGTTTGCCCACATGTCGACACCGGCGAGGCCGATGCCGAGGAACGTGCCCATCGCCGACCATAGCGGCTTTGCGTTGCGGACCTTCCAAAGGTCCTCACCGATCGGGGATTTGCGCCAAACCTCCTCGTAGGCCGCGATCTCGTCGTTCGTGCGTCCCGCGGCGAGCGCCGCGGCTATGTGCTGGGCCGCGAGCATGCCTGAGCGCATGGCGTTGTGGGTTCCCTTGATGCGCGGCACGTTGAGGAAGCCCGCGCCGTCACCGATCAGCGCGCCACCGGGAAATGTAAGCTTCGGCACCGATTGCCAGCCGCCCTCCACGATGGCGCGGGCCCCATAGCCGATGCGTCGGCCGTCGGTGAAATTTTCGCGCACCAGCGGATGGGTCTTGAAGCGCTGGAATTCCTCGAACGGCGACAGATAAGGGTTTGCGTAGTTGAGATGAACGACGAAGCCGACCGAAACGAAATCACGGTCATAATGATAAAGGAATGAGCCGCCGCCGGTGCGGTTGTCGAGCGGCCAGCCGAACGTATGCTGTACGAGCCCCGGATGGTGACGCGCCGGCGCAACTTGCCATAGCTCCTTGATCCCGATCCCGAACTTCGGCGGTTCGCGATCGCGATCGAGAGCAAAGCGGGCGATCAGCTGCTTAGTCAGGCTGCCGCGGGCGCCCTCGCCGAACAGCGTGTACTTGGCCCGCAGCTCCATGCCGCGAGTGAAGGAGTCTTTTGGCTTGCCGTCGCGGCCGACGCCCATGTCACCCGTCGAGACGCCGACAACCTCGCCGTTGCTGCCGAACAACACTTCGGCGGCAGCGAAGCCCGGATAAATCTCGACGCCCGCCGCCTCGGCCTTTCCGGCGAGCCAGCGACACACATTGCCGAGCGACACGATGAAGTTGCCATGATTACTCATCAGCGGCGGCATCAGGAAATTGGGAATGCGCATCGCGCCGGCCGGGCCGAGCACGTAGAAGCAATCGTCAGTCACCGCCGTCTTGATTGGTACATCGTCCTCGTCGCGCCAGCCGGGCAATAGAATATCGAGCCCAACCGGATCGATCACGGCGCCGGACATGATGTGGGCGCCGACTTCAGAGCCCTTTTCCACGACGACCACGGATATGTCGGGAGCAAGCTGCTTGAGGCGGATCGCGGCGGCGAGACCCGCTGGCCCCGCGCCGACAATCACAACGTCGAACTCCATCAACTCCCGCGCAGGCAGCGCATCCATCGATCACTCCGCCGCAGTCAAAGAAGCGACGTTCTTTCACGTTTGTCCAACCGCGGCAATCGCCGGCGCCGCACCGATGTACGTCATGGAGGACGGCGGGTCTCAACAGCGCATCTTATGCACGAAATGTGCTAGGAGCGGCGGCATGAATGGAAACCGCGCGGACGACTTTGCCCTGATGGCCTTCTATGTCGAGGCCGGCGTCGACACCTTGCTGGCCGACGCGCCGATCGACCGCTTCACGGCCGAGGGGTCGCCGCAGACCGCCGAGCGGGCAACAGCGACCGTGGAGGTGCTTGAGGAGAACGAGGTTCGGCCCACAAGGCCGCGAATCGCGGCTGGTGGAATTCCACGCTTCGAAAGCGGGCCGCCGCTTGAAGCGCCGCCTGCGCCCGATGCCGCTATCATGGCGGCGCGCGAAGCGGCCCGCAGCGCGGCGAGCCTTGATGAACTGCGCGCGATTCTCGAACGCTTCGAAGGCTGCGGCCTGCGCCTTACGGCGAAGCGCCTCGTCTTCGCCGACGGCAATCCTGCGGCACGGGTGATGTTCGTCGGCGAGGCGCCCGGTCGCGAAGAGGACATCGAAGGGCTGCCGTTCGTTGGCCGGTCGGGCAAACTGCTCGATCGCATGATGGCCGCGATCGGGCTTGATCGCACCGGCACCTATATCGCGAACGTGATCCCGTGGCGCCCGCCCGGCAACCGCACACCGACGCCGCAGGAAAGCCAGATCTGTCTGCCGTTCATCAAACGTCAGATCGAGCTCGCCAATCCTGACGTTCTGGTCTGCCTCGGCGGGCCCGCCGCGGCGGCACTCATCGGGGTGCGCGAAGGCATTCGCAAATCGCGCGGGCGATGGCACCTCTATCACACCGGCACCCGCGAAATCCGCGCCATCGCGAGCTTCCACCCCGCGTATCTCTTGCGGACGCCGCTGGAGAAGCGCGCCGCGTGGCGCGATTTCATCGCGATCAAGCAGGAGTTGAAGGCGCAGCAAACGGAACGAGGAACAAATCTCAGCTGACGCCGGTCACCTGAGCCGTCCAATCATTTGCCTGCCGGCTGCGCTGTCTGCGGCCGCACCATGCTCCAGCCGATGCGCAGCAGTGGCAGACGTCCCTGAACGATGCGCTCGAATGCCTGCGGTACTTCGGGGATGAGGCCCGAGAAATGCGCGCTGATATCGGGTGGCACCTGGGCGCGGGTGTCGGTGCTCGGCCACACCACGACGGCCCCCTTTCGGCGCACGTCCTCGGCGGTGACCCACGGCGACCGCTCCGGTGTTGCGTCGAGATAAAGACTAGGACGGCTGGGCGCGCCAAGCGCAACCAGCGCGGCGAGCCGCGGGTCGCCGCCGACGATCGCAAGCGGCGAGTTGGTTCGGCGCTCGAAACTGTCGCCGAAAAACTGTCCGATGGCGCGCATCGGGCGCGCGACATCGAAGCCGACGCCGATCCACGGCAACATCACGATCGCCGCGGCCGAACTCAGCGGCGGGGCGACAAGGAGCAGCGACCAAGCGATGGCGACGAGGCGCGGCCGGTGCCACGGGATGGAGTTGCCGGCGAGTACGATGATCGCAAGGCCGGAGAGTACCAGAAACGCGGCAAAGCCGCCGACCGCGAGGCGATTGCCGAACGCCACGGCAACAACAGCAACCGACAGCACTGGCAACACGGCGAAGTAATAGACAAAGCGCTGCCCGAATGGATCGGTGAAGCTGCGCACGAACACCGGCACCTTCACTTCGGAGCGCAGATACCATTTGCTGCCGAGTGCCACGAGCACGATTAGACCGGCATGCGCGAGGAACAGCGTCTCAAGCTCGCCGAGCCATTCGCCAACGTAGCTTGTGGCGGGTACTTCGCCCCGTAAAGAAAGCGGGAGCGCACTGCTCGTCAGGTCGAGCCAAATGAGGTGGGGAAACAGCACGACTACCACCATCATGCTGGCGAGCCAAGGATCGGCGCTACGCAGCGCGCGACGACCACGTCGCGTGACCCCGAGAAATACAGCGATAGCCCCGACCAGCACCAAGCCGTAATAGGTCGTGAGCAGAAGCAAACCAAGCTCGATAGCGAGGAGAAACCACGCCGCGCGTCGCCGCTCGCCGATCGCGCCCCACAGGCTCAGGAGGGCGAAGGCAGAAAGCGGCATCGCAAGGACGGCGGGCCCAAAATTCGGCGTTGGGGCGGTGAACGAAAGGATGCCCACCATGAGCAGCACTGCAAACGCCGCATGGTGGATGCCGACGATCGCCTGCGCCAGCTTGAAGACCGCGTAATAGGTGAGCACGACGCAGCCCTGTGCGAGCAGATAGACGCCAACGCTGCCGCCGATCCGATACGCGATCTCGGCGAACCAGAATGCCAGCGGCGGCCCATAATAGCTGCCGAGCTGAAATTCGTGACCGACCGCGAGTACGAGCGGCAGATCACCCGGTGGGGCTGAGTAGAACAAGGACGGGACGAGCCACCACAGCGCGGCCTGCGAGATCGTTGCAATCCAGAACGTGAGCTGCGGCTGAGACCGCAGCAACTCGACAAAAATGGAAGTATGGAGCATCGCGGTCGATCTTGCGGGGGCTCGGCCTAGCCGTTGCCGTTGGCGAGGGAGGGCAGCGGAGGAGTGAATGCAAGCTCGGGATTATCCTCGGTTAATATGACATCGCCATAGGCCTCGGCCACCGGAGCAAAGCTTCTGCGGTGATGCGCCGTCGGCCCTAGGCGCGTGAGCGCCTTGCGATGCTCCGGCACGGAATAGCCCTTGTGACGCTCGAAGCCGTAGCCGGGATGCGCGGCGCCGACCCGAACCATCAGACGGTCACGCACCACCTTGGCGACGATCGAAGCGGCGGCGATCGACAGCACCAACGCATCGCCGTCGACGATCGCTTCGCAGTCACAGCCGGCGGCAATACGATCGATGCCGTCCACGAGCACAAGCTTCGGCCGCACCGGCAACGCAGCGACCGCGCGTGCAAGCGCCCACAGCGAAGCTTGGCGGATATTGTCGCGATCGATGCGCGCCCGCGAACCGAAGGCGACGCCGACCTGCGCCGTCGCGCAGATGCGCTCGTAGAGTTTTTCCCGGTCGGGAGCTGCAAGTTTCTTCGAATCGTCCAGCCCGCGCGGAATGCGCTTCGGATCAAGGATGACCGCCGCGGCAACTACCGGACCTGCGAGCGGTCCCCGCCCGACCTCATCGCAGCCGGCAACGGGAAAGATGCCGCGCTTCATCGCGGCCCGTTCCCGCTTGAACGTCGGGCGAACCGGCGGCTCATCGAGCGGCAGACGCGGTGCGGCGGGCGCGCGAACAACGGGCTTTCGACTCATGCCGCATCCTGGCCGAGCCACGCCGCGATCGCAAGCGGGCGCGAGGATGGCTGTCGATATCGCTCGACAAGATTGAGGCAGCGCGCGGACGCTTACCAAGCACCCATCAAAATTTGCTGAGAACACACCAGGGAACGCTCGGAGGAGAACCGTTCCCGGATTTCGCTCGCGCTCCTCCGGGCTAAGAGGTTACGTCATCATCCCAGAGATTTCATTAAAACAAGCTCAGTTGCGCGCCTTGCGGGCGGGGCGGCTTGAAATGCTCGGTGGTCAGCGTCGTTTTGTTGACGTTGAGGCCAAGACGCGCACACGCGGTTTCGAACCGTTTGCGGATCATCCAGGCGTAGGGACCGCCGCCGGTCATACGTTTGCCGAAGGTTGCATCGTAGTCCTTGCCTCCCCGCGTCTGGCGGATCAGCGCGAAGACGTGACGCTCGCGGTCGGGGAAATTGGCGGCGAGCCATTCGCGAAACAGGTCTCGTACCTCGAGCGGCAAGCGCAGCAAGACGTAACCCGCCGACTCGACACCGCACGCGGCGGCTGCATCGAGGATGCGCTCGATCTCGGCATCGTTGATGGCAGGGATGACCGGGGCGACCATCACCGTTGTCGGAATGCCGGCAGCGGCGAGCGCCCGCAACGCCTCGAGACGACGCGGGGGCGTCGGCGCACGCGGCTCCATCACGCGCGAGAGCGAGGAGTCGAGCGAAGTCACCGAGATACCGACGCGCACCAGCTTGCGCGCCGCCATGCGCGAGAGAATGTCGATGTCGCGCGTTACGAGGTTCGACTTGGTGACGATGCCGACCGGGTGGCCGGCGCGCTCCAATACCTCGAGCACGCGACGCATGATCTCGAAGCGCCGCTCGATCGGCTGGTAAGGGTCGGTATTGGTGCCGATGGCAATGGTGCGCGGCGCGTAATTGCGTGCCGATAGCTCCCGCTCCAGCAACTCCGGTGCATCCGGCTTCATGAACAGCTTCGATTCGAAGTCGAGCCCGGGCGAAAGCCCGAGATAGGCGTGGGTCGGCCGCGCGAAGCAATAAATGCAGCCGTGCTCACAGCCGCGATAGACGTTGATCGAGCGGTCGAACGGGATATCGGGCGAAGCGTTGCGGGTGATGACCTTGCGCGCGGTGTCGACGGTGATCTCGGTCTTGAATGGCGGCAGGTCTTCAATCGATTGCCAGCCGTCGTCGAACGCCACGGCGACGCGCGGCTCGAAACGACCGGTGGCATTCGACTGCGCGCCGCGGCCTCGCCGTCGCACCGCATCGACCGCCGCCGAGAGGAGACCCTCGGTCGGCGGCACATCCACGCCCGCCGGACCGGGATGCGACTGGTCCGTGTCCGGCGGGCTTCGGCGAACAGAAGCTTGACGAACCATGGCTGAAGCTTAGTGCCTTGCCTAGAACGAAACAAGAACAATTTCGAAGACAGGAGTTACGGCTGCGTTCACAATGACTTTACAACTCGACATGCCGTCGGGGCGGCCGCGCGACCTTTGATGATCAGCGTCATTATTCCGACTTTGAACAGCGAGCGTGCGCTGGTCCCGACACTTGCAGTTCTGGTGCCGGGCGCGGTGCGCGGCTTGGTGCGTGAGGTCATCATCTGCGACGGCGGTTCGACCGATGCCACGGTCGAGGTGGCAGACATCGCAGGCTGCACCGTCGTCACGTCGGCCGAGTCGCTGGCGCGCCGGCTAAAGGACGCCGCCGGCATGGCTCGCGCGCCCTGGCTGCTGTTTTTGCGTCCCGGGAGTGTCTTCGAGCCGAATTGGCTCGAGGATGCCGCCAACGTCATCGGCCAAGCCGAGATCAATAAAGCCAAATCGGCGGCCGTATTCCGCAGGTTGACCTCCGCTAAGACAGATCAGCCACTGCGCGAAGCTCTCTCGCTCCTGGTATTTGCGGTCTGGGGACGGCCACATCCGGATCAGGGTCTGCTGATCGGAGCGCGTCACTATCAGGCGATCGGCGGTCACCGTGAGGGCGTCGCGGGCCCTGAAGCCGAACTGCTGGCGCGTCTTGGCCGCAGCTTGACGCTTCTGCGTAGCGGCGCGCGGCGAATCTCAGATGATTGACTTTAGCAACAATTTAGTTGACATTGTCAATTAATTGTTCTCGGGCAATCAACATGTCGAGCGATGCCATCGCAGCCATCCGCGACTTCAACCGATTCTACACGCGCCAGATCGGCCTCCTGCAGGACGGAATGTTGGGCACTCCGTTTTCGCTGAGCGAGGCGCGCGTCCTTTACGAGATCGGTCAACGCGGAACCACGACTGCGGCTGAGCTCGCCGCCGATCTAGAGATCGATCCGGGATATCTGAGTCGCCTGTTGCGCGGCCTTGTGGACGCGGAGTTCATAGCGCGCGAACGCTCAGGCGCCGACCGGCGGCAAGCGGTTCTCGCTATGACGGCACGCGGTCGCGAGGCTTTCGCCTCGCTCAATCAGCGTTCCGAAGAGCTAGTTCGCGCCTTGCTTGCAAAGTTCGATGAAACTGATCGTCGCCGCCTCGTCGATGCGATGGCGACAATCCGCGCGCTGCTCAATGCCGGCGCTTCCGTCGCGGGCCCAGCGCCATCGCGCACGATTTTGCGAACGCACCGTCCCGACGATCTCGACTGGATGCTGGCGCGCCATGCGGCAATCTACGGCAGCGAATATGGCTGGGGATTGCAGTTTAGGCTGTTGGTGGCCGACATCATTGCCGATTTTCGCCGCGGCCATGATCCTGCGCGCGAGCGCTGCTGGATCGCGGAACGCGACGGCGAGCGGGCGGGCTCGGTCATGCTGGTGGATGCCGGGGACGGCGTCGCCAAGCTGCGGCTGCTGTTGGTCGAGCGAAACGCGCGAGGCTGCGGTGTCGGTCAGAACCTCGTCGAGGAATGCGTCCGCTTCGCCCGCGAGGCCGGATATCGCAAAATGACGCTGTGGACTCACAGCATCCTCATCGTGGCCCGCCAGATCTATGCGCGTGCCGGCTTCGTGCGGACCGCCGTGAAGCCGCATCGTGACTTCGGTGTCGATGTCGTCGGCGAAACCTGGGATCTGGATTTGTAGCCGAGACCCTTGCTCACCGCTGCGGGAGGGAGCCTACACCGTCGCGCCTTGGGCTTTGGCACGACGCAAATGCTCGTCGAGGCGCGGCATGATCTCGACGAAATTGCAGGGGCGATAGCGGTAATCGAGTTGGTGCACCAATATCTCGTCCCAGGCATCGCGGCAGGCGCCCGGCGATCCGGGCAGACAGAAGATATAAGTCGCGCCGGCGACGCCCGCGGTTGCGCGCGTCTGAATCGCCGAGGTGCCGATCTTGGCGTGGCTCACCATCAGAAAGAGAGTAGCGAATCCTTCCATGCGCTTTTCGAACAACGGCTCGACCGCCTCCGGCGTGACATCGCGCCCGGTGAAGCCCGTGCCGCCCGTCGACACAATGACGTCGACGGCAGGGTCGGCGATCCACGCCTTCACTTGGCCGCGGATTTTGTCCACATCATCGCTTACAATCCCGCGCGCGGCGACGGTATGGCCTGCCCTGGCGATGCGCTCGGCGAGTGTTGCTCCCGACTTGTCGTCATCGAGGGAGCGGGTGTCGGAGATGGTGAGGACCGCGATCTTCAGCGGAATGAACTGTCGTGTCGCGTCGATGCCGGGCATGGCCGTCTCCTCAATTCATTTCAATCTATGGTGCGGTCCGGTACGCAGCAAGGCGCGGGCGCAAAGCACAGTCGCGGGCTCTGGTGCAAGCGTCGCGCATCGGCGCACCCACAGGTTTTTGCGCTCAGCAACAAGCTTTGGAAAAGCACCGTTACCCGGTTGCCGGCTGTGGTCAGCCTATTCATTGTCCCACCGATGCGGTACTTGAAATGTGATTCGCGCCGGCATCGTGGGGGGCGCGAAACCTCTTCGAAGCGATCCAATCGTTGCGTCGCGGCGTGTGGGGAATACCATCGATGAAGCTCACACGGTTGCGTCTGGCCGGGTTCAAGTCTTTTGTCGAGCCGACCGATTTCCTGATCGAGCCGGGGCTCACCGGCGTGGTCGGCCCGAACGGCTGCGGCAAATCGAACCTTGTCGAGGCGCTGCGCTGGGTCATGGGCGAGGCCTCGCACAAGGCAATGCGCGCGGCCGACATGGATGATGTCATTTTCTCCGGCAATACCGATCGCCCGGCCCGCAATCACGCCGAAGTGTCGATGGCCATCGACAATAGTGACCGCACCGCGCCGGCGCAGTTCAACAATGACGATAGTCTCGAGGTTTCGCGCCGCATTGCGCGCGAGCAGGGCTCGACCTATCGACTCAACGGCCGCGAGGTGCGGGCGCGGGACATCCAAATCCTGTTTGCGGATGCCTCGACCGGCGCGCGCTCGCCGTCGATGGTGCATCAAGGGCGCATCGGCGAGATCATCCAGGCAAAGCCCGAGCAGCGCCGCCGCGTGCTGGAAGAAGCCGCCGGCATTTCCGGGCTGCACGCGCGCCGCCACGAGGCGGAACTGCGATTGCGCGCTGCCGAGCAGAACCTTACCCGGTTGGAAGACGTCATCGGCCAACTTGTCGCTCAGATCGATGCGCTCAAACGCCAGGCCCGCCAAGCGGTGCGCTACCGCAACCTGTCGCAGAGCATTCGCAAAGCGGAGGCTGCGCTGTTTCACGTCCGCTTGCTCGAGGCCGAGCGCGAGGTCGAAGCCGCGGGACTTGCGCACGAGAACGGGCTGCGTGACATCGTCGCGCGCACCGTAGCGGAAGCCGAAGTCGCGACGCGCCAGGCGTCGGCCGCTGCCGAACTGCCGGGACTGCGCGAGTCCGAGAAAGGCGCCGCCGCGGCACTGGCTCGGCTGACGCTCGCCCGCGATGCGCTGGAACGCGAAGAGGCCCGCGCCAAGGAGCGGCTCGCCGAATTGGCGCGGCGGCTCGTTCAACTCGGCGACGATGTCGAGCGCGAGCGACGCCAGTCGGCCGATGCCGACGCGGCATTGGGGCGGCTCTCCGCCGAGGCCGAGACACTGCGGCGCGAGGCAGAGGCAAGTTCGGAACGCCGCGGCGGCGTCGATGAACGTGTCGCTGCTGCGGACGCCGCTCTAGCCGCGACAGAGAAGACCTTCGCCGAAAAGACGGCGGCGCTTGCCGATCTCACCGCGAAGCGCACCCAGCTCGACACGGCGATACGCGACAACGAGAAACGCCGCGCCAAGGTCGAGGCCGAACTTGTTGCGATCACCGCCGAGCTCGAAGGCTTGACCGCGAATACGGTCGATCTCGATGCCCTGGCGGCGGTGCTTGCGCAGGCGCAGGAAGCCGTGGCCGCCGCGGAAGCGAACGCCGTGCGCGCGGAAGCTGCCCATTCGGGCGCCCGCCAGGCGCTTGATGTTGCCCGGCAGCCGCTCGCCGAAGCCGAGCGCAATGCCCATCGCCTCGAAACCGAGGCGAAGACACTCGCGCGGCTGCTGCATGTGGAGAACAAGCAGCTGTGGCCTCCGGTGATCGACCTCCTCACCGTCGAGAAGGGCTACGAGACCGCGCTCGGTGCGGCGCTCGGTGACGACCTTGACGCTCCGGTCGAAGCCTCGGCGCCGATGCACTGGGGCGGTGCGACGATCGATCCTGCCGACCCGGCGCTGCCGGCGGGCATTGAGCCACTCTCCAAATTCATCAGCGTGGCGCCTGAGGCCATGGCGCGCCGTCTCGCCCAGATTGGCGTTGTCGCTCGCGAGGACGGTGCGCGGCTTGTGCACGATCTCAAGCCAGGCCAACGCCTCGTCTCGCGCGAAGGCGACCTGTGGCGTTGGGACGGCTTTGCGGTCGCGGCCCACGCCCCGACAGGTGCGGCGCGGCGGCTCGCCGGACGCAATCGTCTCGCGGACATCGAGGCGGAGCTGCGCAGCGTCCGTGAGGCGATCGAGACGCGTCGCGCTGCGGTCGGCGCGGCAGAATCTGAAGTCGCCGCGACCCGCGACGCCGAGAACGCTGCGCGCAACGAGCGGCGCGAGCGCCAGCGCGAGGCTGACGCCGCGCGCGACCGGCACGCGGCCGGCGAGCGCGAACTCAATCGCATCTCTGGCCGCCGCGCGGCGCTCGTTGAGGCGCAGGCGCGGGTTGCAGCCGCCATTGCTGAAACTCAGACGGCCCATGAAGCAGCGGTTGCAGCGCAGGCAGCGCTTCCCCCGCCGGCCGAACTCGAATCGGAGCTTGCGGCGATCCGCACCCAGGTTGCGGACGAACGCGGCAAGCTAGCCGAGGTTCGCGCCGAAGCACAGGCGTTGGCGCGCGAAATCGAGCTCGCCATGCGTCGGCTTGCGGCGATCGCGTCGGAGGCCGCGGACTGGACGGCGCGGCGTGACAGTGCCGCAGCCCAGATCACGACCATCGAGACACGTCTCGCCGAAACCCGCACCGAGCATGAAGGTCTCGTTAACGCCCCTCAGCTGTTCGAAGAAAAGCGCCTCGCGTTGATCGGCGAAATCGAGACCGCGGACGCGGAGCGACGCGCTGCCGCGGACCGGCTCGCTGCCGCCGAGACCGAACTCGCCGCCGCTGATGCCGACGCGCGCGCGGCGCACGATGCGCTTTCAGCGGCGCGCGAAGCCGCCGGCCGTGCCGAAGAGCGTCATCAGGGGCTCAAGCGTCGCCTTGCTGACCTCGCGGCGGAAATTCGCGAGGTCCTCGATACCGAGCTTTCGGCCTTGGCCGGTCTCGCCGGTTTCGAGCCAGACACGCCGTTGCCCGCCGTCGCCGACATCGAGGCCGAACTCGACAAGCTCAAGCGTGACCGCGAACGCCTTGGTGCGGTCAATCTGCGCGCTGAGGAAGAGCTGCGCGAAGTCGAGGCCCAGCACGCGTCGTTGGTCGGCGAACGCGACGATCTCGTCGAAGCGATCAAGCGGCTGCGCCAGGGTATCCAGAGCCTCAACCGCGAGGCGCGCGAACGGTTGCTCGCTTCATTCGAGGTTGTGAATTCGCATTTCCGCCGGCTGTTCACCGACCTGTTTGGCGGCGGTACCGCCGATCTCCAATTGATCGAACACGAGGACCCGCTCGAGGCTGGGCTCGAAATTCTGGCCAAGCCGCCGGGCAAAAAGCCGGCGACGTTGTCGCTTCTCTCAGGCGGCGAGCAGGCGTTGACGGCACTGGCGCTGATCTTTGCCGTCTTCCTCACCAATCCGGCGCCTATCTGCGTGCTCGACGAGGTCGACGCGCCGCTCGACGATCACAACGTCGACCGCTTCTGCGACCTCCTCGATCAGATGTCGAAGTCGACGGCCACGCGCTTCGTCGTCATCACGCACAACCCGATCACCATGGCCCGCATGGATCGCCTGTTCGGCGTCACCATGGCCGAGCGCGGCGTGTCGCAACTCGTCTCGGTCGATCTCGAAGGCGCCGTACGCATCCGCGACAACGCCGCTTGATAGGTGTCATCTACCATTGACTTGAGCGTCATTCCGGGGCGCCGTAGCGAAGCGAAGGCGAGCACGGAATCCCTAATCACTGACCGAGGAGTTATGGATTCCGGGTTCGCCGCCGCGCGGCGCCCCGGAATGACGGTGTCGATTTAATCCAGACGGATTCCCGTTTCGCGGATCACCCGCGTCCACAAGTCGAACTCGGACTTGATGAACTTGTCGGTGTCCGCCGGCGGCATATCCACCAGGGCGCCGCCGCTCGTCTCGAATTGCTGCTTGAGGCTTGCGGCCGCGATACGCGTTTCTTCGCGCAGCCGCGCCAGGATCTCGGGCGGCGTACGGGAGGACGCGAAGAGGCCGATCCACGACTCGATGTCGAGTCCGGGGAGGCCTGCCTCCGCCATGGTCGGCAGACTCGGCAGCTGCGGGTAGCGCTGCGGCGCCAGCACGGCGATGCCGCGCAACTTGCGCGCCTTCACATAAGGCAGCGCGGCGGCCGCGGAATCGAACATGATGTCGACGCGGCCCGCAAAAAGGTCCGGATAGGCTGCCTGGGTGGTCCGATACGGAACTTCGACGATGCTTGTGTGGATCAGCCGTGCGAATGTGGCGCCGACGATCTGCTGGCCACTGCCGGTGCCGGCATGGGCCAGCGACAGCTTCCCCGGGCTTTGGCGGGCGTAGCGGATGATCTCCGGGAGCGTCGTCTGCGGCAACTCGCTTCGAGCCACCATGATGTAGGGAAACGAGTAGACGATCGCGACCGCGGCGAAATCCTCGGGTTCGTAGGGCAGCTTTTGATAGAGCGCGAAATTGAAGACGAGATTGCTCAAGCCGCCGACGATGAGCGTATAGCCGTCAGCCGGAGCGGCGGCCGCCGACAGCGTGCCGACCAGCGTGCCCGCGCCGGTGCGATTCTCGACAAAGAATGTTTGCTTCAATTGCTCCGACAGGCGATTGGCGAGCAGGCGGCCGACGAAATCATAGGAACCGCCCGGCCCGATCGGCACAATGATGCGCACCGGATGATCCGGGTAGCTCTCGGCGTGCGGGTTGCCCTGCAGAGCGAGCGCCGTCACGGCGGCGATGGCAAGCGTTCGAAACGGCACGGACGGTCTCGGTTTCCTTTTCGGCCTCGCCCCTGAAGACAATATCCGCCCCGGCGCCACAGGGAAACTGCGATCGCGAGCGTGGATCGAGTGCGCCAAGCGAGGTTGCGAGCACGTGCCGATCGCGTAAGCTGCGCGTGCCATCAGGGGTTATCGCATGCTCGTAGTTGCAGCGGCGCTCTGCTTTGCCGCGCTTGTGGCAGTGTCGCCGTCCGCCGCGGAGACGTTTCCGACCAGGACGGTGAAATTCGTCGTCCCGTTCCCGGGCGGCGGCAGCAACGATCTCTCGGCCCGCGTCACGGCCGAAAAGCTGCAGGAGAAGTGGAATCAGACGATCGTCGTTGAGAATAAGACCGGCGCCGGCGGCAATATCGGCGGCGATTTTGCCGCCCAGGCTGAGCCTGATGGCTATACGCTGTTCGTGTCGCCGCCAGGGCCGCTCGCCATCAACCAGACACTTTATAGCCGGCTCTCCTACCGCCCGGAGGACTTCGTTCCGATCACGGTTCTGGTGTCGACGCCAAATCTCATCGTGGTGCGGCCCGAGATCGGCATCGACTCAGTAGCCGCACTCATCGACCGTGCGCGCCAGATGCCCGGCAAGCTGATCTATGGTTCGCAGGGCAACGGTTCGACGCCCCATCTCACGGGCAGCATGTTCATGAACCTGACCGGGACGAAGTTCGTCCACGTGCCCTACCGTGGCGAGAATCTCGTCGTGAACGACATGCTGGGCGGTTACGTCGACGTGTTCTTCGGCGGGCTCGCGCCGGTGATGTCGCTTTACCGCGACGGCAAGCTCAAAGTGCTTGCAGTGTCGGACACGAAGCGGGCGGCATTGTTCCCGGACGTGCCCACGACGGCCGAGGCCGGCCTGCCGGAATTCATCTCCACCGCGTGGTTCGCCGTCGTGGGACCACCGCGAATGGCGCCGGCACTTGCCGAACGCATCTCCGCGGATTTCCGCGAGGTGCTCAAGCTCGACGACGTCAAAGCGCGCCTGCGGGCGATCGGGCTCGAGCCTGTCGGCAGCACTCCGGCGGAAGCAGCGGCCTTCATTAAACAGGAGACGGCGCGCTGGCGCGATGTCATCCTCCGCAACGACATCAAGGTGAATTAGCGCAGTTTGCAACATGGCCAATGCAGGGGTCGTCATTTGCCCCGGCTAAACCGCGCCATCGGGTACTGCGCAGCTGGCGGTTACTGGATCGTCCGGTCAAGCCGGACGATGAAGCGTCGGGGGTAGGCCGGCGCTATCGAAGCATCCTTTGCACAGGATGCGTGGTATTGCTCGCGCGGCTCCCCTACATTGTTCCCATGGAACAGCTCGATCTGCGTGTTTACGCTATTGTCGACCCGGAAAACACAGGCGGCCACGATCTCATCGATCTCGCGCGCGCCGTCGCGGCCGGGGGTGCAACGCTGGTGCAGCTGCGCGACAAGGTGAGCGATACGGCGCACATGATCGAGGAGGCGCGCGCGCTCAAGGCAGCGCTCGCGCCGTACGGCGTGCCCCTCATCGTCAACGATCGGGTTGACGTGGCGATCGCGGCTGAGGCCCATGGTGTGCACGTCGGTCAGGAGGACATGGCGGTGGTCGAAGCGCGCGAGCGGCTGGGGCCGTTGCCGTTCCTTGGACTCTCGGTGCGCACCGTCGAGCAGGCGGCGGTCGCGCCGCTGGCGCTCGTCGACTACGTCGGCATCGGCGGCGTCTATTCCACCACGTCGAAGACCAGCGGCAAGTCACCCATTGGCATCGACGGCTTTGCGCGGGTCATCAAGGTGTTTCGCAGCCGCATTGGCAATTTTCCGGCCTGCGCGATCGCCGGCATCACCGCGGCGAACGCCGAGCCGGTGATTGCGGCAGGCGCCGATGGCGTTTCGGTGATCTCGGCCTTGTCTCACGCCGCAGACCCGACGGCCGCCGCCCACGAGTTGCGTGACGTTGTCGACGCCGCGCTCGGGAAATACGCGCCGAAGGTGCCGCCGGTTGGCGTACACGGACACGAGCCGGCGCCGTGACCGTTCCGGTCGCGCTAACGATCGCAGGCTCGGATTCGGGCGGCGGCGCCGGCATCCAGGCCGACCTCAAGACGTTCGCGGCACTAGGGGTCTATGGCGCATCGGTCATCACCGCGGTAACGGCGCAAAATACGAACGGGGTCGCCGCGATCCACGAAGTGCCGCCAGGTTTCGTCACTGCCCAGATCGACGCCGTGCTCTCCGATCTCGCCGTCAATGCCGTGAAGATCGGTATGCTGGGCAATGCCGCGACGATCGCCGCGGTCGCCGCAGCCCTCGATCGCTATCGGCAGACCAATGTCGTGCTCGATCCCGTCATGGCGGCGACATCGGGTGAGCGGCTGCTCGCGCCCGACGCCGTCGCAGCGTTGCGTACCGAGCTGATGCCGCGCGCGCTGCTCATCACACCGAATCTCGCCGAAGCCGCGAGGCTTCTCGATGAGTCGGAAGCCGCTGACGAGGCTGCGATGACGGTGCAGGCTGGGCGGCTGGTCGCAGGCGGTGCCAACGCCGTGCTTCTCAAGGGTGGCCACTTGCGGGGCGAGGAGAGTGTGGACATTCTCGTCGCCCGCAGCGAGATCACGCGCTTCGCCGCCCGGCGCATCGCGACACGCAACACCCATGGCACCGGCTGCACGCTCGCGTCTGCAATTGCGGCAGGCCTTGCCAAGGGGCAGGAGCTTGTGACGGCTGTCCGCGCCGCTAAAGACTTTGTCACGGCTGCGATCGCCGCCGCCGATTGCGTCGCCGTGGGCCACGGCCGCGGCCCGCTCCATCATTTCCACGCGTGGTGGTGAAATCGTACGACCCGCCCGCGCGGACAGAAGCGGGCCGCCTGATCAGTGCTCCTTGCCGTTGGTCCCGGCGAGCCGATCCGCTGCGGCGAGGACCACCATGGCGACCGCGAAGGCGAGTAATATCCCAACCACCCAGCCGAGCTTGACGCTGTCGGCATTGCGGTCGAGGTCGGTGAACCATTCAAGCACGTTCACCGCTGCGATCGCGACGATTGAGCCGAGAAGCTTCTGTTTCAACCCCGAGAACCCGATGCCGACGAGGCCTTGCGGCCACGTGGTGTGCTTGGAAGCATCGATCGGAAGAACGAAATTCTCATAGCTTGAGCAGATCACGATAACGATCAGGTTCGCCGTGAGCGTCAGGTCGACGAGCTTGAGGATGCCGACGATCACCTCGGTCGGGTCGGCGTGGCCGACATTGACCACGAACTCAAAGAGCTTCACGCCGAATTTGAGCAGCAGAGCGGCCAGTCCGATGATGAGCCCGATCAGGTAGGGCACCAGCAGCCAGCGGCTGGCGAAAACGACCATTTCGACAAAGCGTGCAATCGTGTCCATGGCGTCCCCTTGCGGCCGAGCACCTTCCGATTAGCACGCGCCCTGCCCCTCGGGCGATGGCCAGATCGACCGATCTCTTGCCTACGTAAGCCCGGCATCTCTCCGCAATTTCCTCGATACGCCAATCGCGCGGCAGCCATGCAGGATCGACGCGGTAACTTGCATGATAATAGTGACTGCGCTACGTACCGGCTATGCAACGTAAGAGCTTCCGCAACATGGCCTGTCCGATCGCCCGCAGCCTCGAGCGGGTGGGCGAGTGGTGGTCCATGCTGATCCTGCGTGACGCGCTGCATGGATTGACCCGCTTCGATGAGTTTGAGAACAGCCTCGGCATTGCGCCGAACATGCTGACCCGGCGCCTCAATGCGCTGGTGGAGGCCGGATTCCTGGAGCGGCATCGCTATAGCGCGCATCCGCCGCGCTACGAATACCGTCCGACCCAACGGGGGCGCGATTTCCGCCCGGTGCTGATCGCGCTCAACGTCTTCGGCAATCGTCATTTCGCGCCAGAGGGCGCGAGCGTGATGATTGTCGACACCAAGACCGGCGTTCCCGCCGATCCGATCATGGTCGATCGGCCGACCGGTCGGCCGATCGAAGCCCCTGACTTCGCCTACGTTCCCGGGCCCGCCGCCGGCGAACGTACGCGACAGCGCTACGCCATGATCCGCCAACGCGAGGCGGAGCGAGAGAAGGCGGAGCGGCGGGATAAAGAGCCCCGGCGCCGTGCCAGCAAGAGGAGCAACGCATGAGCCTTGCGGAAAGAAACGAAGCCCCGCGGCGGGCAGCGGCCGCGGTAGCGATGGCAGTAGCGGCTCCTGCGACGGTGTCCGTCCCGGCGGCAGTTCCACCGGCGCAGCCGGCCGGCATGAATCCGCGCACTCGCATGCTGATCGAGGCGCCGATTGCCCGCACGCTGGTGTGGCTCGCTTGGCCCAATGTGTTGGTGATGGTGGCGCAGGCGTCGGTCGGGCTGATCGAGACTTATTTCGTCGGCCAGCTTGGGACCGACGCGCTTGCCGGCGTATCGCTGGTGTTTCCGGCGGTGATGCTGATGCAGATGATGTCGGCCGGCGCCATGGGTGGTGGAATTTCATCTGCCATCGCCCGCGCACTCGGCGGCGGGCGGCGATCCGACGCCGAGGCGCTCGTGGTCCACGCAATCGCAATCGGGCTCGTGTTCGGGCTCGTATTCACGCTCGGCGCGCTAACCGGTGGGCGCTGGCTTTATGGTGCCATGGGCGGCAGCGGCGCCTCGCTCGAGGCCGCCATGATCTACTCGAACGTCGTGTTCTCAGGCGCGGTCCTGCTATGGCTCTATAACTCACTCGCCAATGTCATTCGCGGCACCGGCAATATGGCGGTGCCGGCCATCGTCACCTGCGCCGGTGTCGCGGTGCTCGTGCCCTTGTCACCGTGCCTTATCTTCGGCTTGGGGCCGTTTCCGCGTCTTGGCGTTGCGGGTGGCGCCTACGCGGTGGTCACGTTCTATGCGCTCGGCAGCATCGCATTCGCCGCCTACTTGCGTAGTCGGCGCGGCGTCGTCCGCTTGGCGCTCAGCGGCGCCCGCCTGCGTTGGCCGCTGTTCTACGACATCCTCAAGGTCGGTGCGCTGGCGGCGCTGATCACGGTGCAAACCAATCTCACCATTGCGATCGCAACCGGCCTCGTCGGCCAGTTCGGGCCAACGGCGATCGCGGGCTATGGCACCGGTTCGCGGCTTGAATATCTGCTGGTGCCGCTGGTGTTCGGCCTCGGCGGTCCGCTGGTCGCGCTTGTCGGAACGAACATCGGCGCCGGCCGGCGCGAGCGGGCGTTGCGGGCGGCCTGGATCGGCGCGGCCATCGCCGCCGGTCTGTGCGAGGTTATCGGTATCACTGCCGCGCTGTTTCCACGGGCGTGGCTGTCGCTGTTCGACAACGATCCCGACATGCTCGCGGCCGGCACACGCTATCTGCAAATCGTGGGGCCATTCTACGGCTTATTCGGGCTCGGCATGGGCCTCTACTTTGCATCCCAGGGGGCAGGACGCCTGCTGTGGCCGCTGCTCGCCAACATGGCGCGGTTGGTGATTGCAGCTCTCGGCGGACGGTTGGCGCTTCGGTTTGGCGGCGGAGTGACGCTGGTGTTCGCCGCACTCGCGGTAGCGCTCGCGACGTTCGGCCTGATCAATGCCGTGGCTATCGCAAGCGGCGCCTGGTTCGGCCGCGCTGTGACAGCGAAATCAGCTTGATGGAGACTTGTGGTGCGCATCCTGGTGGTCGGCGCCGGCTCGATCGGCGGCTATTTCGGCGGCAGGCTTTTGGAGGCGGGGCGCGACGTAACGTTCCTAGTGCGCCCGCGCCGCGCCGCCCAACTTGCCAAGACCGGACTTGTCATCAAGAGCGCCACAGGGGACACCCATCTGCCGCATCCACCGACCGTGCTCGCCGAAAATCTGCGCGAGCCTTACGATCTCATTCTGCTGAGCAGCAAGGCCTATGATCTCGACGGGGCGATCGCCTCGTTTGCGCCGGCCGTCGGACCGCACACTGCGATCCTGCCGCTCCTCAACGGCATGCGGCACCTCGACGTGCTCGATGCCCGAACTCGGCGCGGATCGTGTGAACGGATGCGACCGGGCTCGGCAGTTAGCGCGTTCCAGGCGTCGCAGCAGGCATCGAGGATGGCATCATAGCTGTCGAAGACTCGGTTGCTGAGGTGGTTCTGACGCAAGAACTGCCAGATGTTCTCGACTGGATTGAGCTCGGCGAATAGGGCGGCAATTTGAGCAGGCTCAGATTTTCCAGGACTTCGAGTTTCCCGCCGGTTTGAAGAAGCCCCTGTCAGTCGCCTGAAGCTGTCCCCGGGTTCACGGTTTTCAGGTTACTTCCCGATCAGGAAGTCGAGGAAGAAGCTCTTCGGCGGCGGTGGTGGCGGCGGGGTTGCGGGAGCGGCGGCCGTCCGCTGCGGGCGATCACCGGCGAGTAGGGAGGGCAGGCCATTTTCTTCGCCGAGCGAAGCGCGCGGCGCTGGCTGATTGTTGGTCAGGGCGGCAGATGGGGGCGGATCGAGCGACCCCTTCCGGCCGCACGACGCCAGCGCGAACGCGGCGGCCACGACAACGCCGGTCAATGCAAGCCGGCTCCACCAATTGACAGTATTATTCAACCGCCCACTCCCCCAATCGCCCACACCATAGCAGAAACGCACTGCCGAGGCGTTTCTTTCGTCCCACCTTCGCTATTTCGCCTTTGCCGCCAATCGCGCGAGCCACTTCTTCGCTTCTTTGCGGACATTTTTAGGCGCCGTGCCGCCGAAGCTTGTCCGGCTTGCCACGGAATGTTCCACCGACAGCACCTTGAAGACGTCCATGGTAATCCGCGGTTCGATCGCCTGCATGACCGGCAGCGGCAACCGCTCGAGGTCGACGCTCGCCTTCTCGGCCGCCGCAACGATGCGGCCGGTGACGTGATGCGCCTCCCGGAACGGCATCTTCAGATTCTGCACCAGCCAGTCGGCAAGGTCGGTCGCGGTGGCGTAGCCCTGGCCGGCCGCCGCTCGCATCCGCGCCGCGTCAGCTTTCATGTCGCGTACCATGCCGGTCATCGCGGCGAGGCAGAGCGAGAGGGCGGCAAGCGCATCGATCGCGCCCTCTTTGTCCTCTTGCATGTCCTTCTGATAGGCGAGCGGCAGCCCCTTCATCACGATCAGCAATGCGTTGAGTGCGCCGATGATGCGGCCAGTCTTGGCCCGCACCAGCTCGGCGGCATCCGGATTGCGCTTCTGCGGCATAATCGAGGAGCCGGTGGTGAACTTGTCCGACAAACTGAGGAGGCCCACCAGTGGCGACGTCCACAACACGATCTCTTCGGCGAAGCGCGAAAGGTGCGTCGCCGTGATGGCCGCGGCGGCAAGCACCTCCAGTACAAAATCCCGGTCGGAGACGGCGTCAAGCGAGTTGGCTGCCGGCCGGTCGAAGCCCAGCCGCTTCGCGGTCATGGCGCGATCGAGGGGAAACGACGTGCCGGCGAGCGCCGCGGCACCGAGCGGCGACTCGTTGCCGCGCTTGCGGGCATCGGCGAACCGCCCGCGGTCGCGGGCCGCCATCTCCACATAGGCGAGAAGGTGGTGGCCGAAGGTGACCGGCTGTGCCGTCTGCAAATGGGTGAAGCCCGGCATCACCGTGTCGGCGTGGGCAAGCGCCTTCTCGGCAAGGGCGCGCTGGTAGGCGGCAAGCGCCGCGTCGAGGTCGTCGATCGCATCACGCACCCAGAGCCGGAAATCGGTCGCGACCTGATCGTTGCGCGAACGGGCGGTATGAAGGCGTCCGGCCGCCGGGCCGATGAGCTCGCCGAGCCGCGACTCGACGTTCATGTGAATGTCTTCGAGCGCCCGCTTGAACGCGAACTTGCCCGTTTCCATTTCTGACAAAATCGTGTCTAGACCGTGAGCGATCGCGCGCGCATCTTCCGACGTGATAATGCCCTGTGCCGCGAGCATTTCCGCATGCGCGAGGCTCGCCGCGATATCCTGGCGAAAGAGCTTGCGATCGACATCGATCGAGGTGTTTATGTCCGCCATCACGGCGTCGGGATCGGCGCCAAACCGGCCGCCCCACATCTCGTTGCTCATGACAGGTTCATCGCGGCTGGCATCACGTGTAAGGTATTGGTATGGCGACCGAAGTTGAAACCACGGGCGTAGTTCGCAAGCGCCGCGGGCCGCTGGTGGCGGTCGCGGCGGTCGCGGCCCTGGCCGCGCTCGGAATGATATACGGCCTTGCCCGCGTCTCGGGCAATGGAGGCGACCCCGCCTGCCGACCCGCGGTCGATCTTGCCCACCACATCGAGCCCCTCGTCCACGGCGAAGTCGCCGCCGTGCGGCTCGCCGATACTGCCCGCCACCTGCCGGTCATCGCCTTCCGCGACGCCGACGGGCAGTCGAAATCGCTGGCCGACTGGCACGGTCGGACCGTGCTTCTCAACCTGTGGGCCACCTGGTGTGTGCCGTGCCGCAAGGAGATGCCCTCTCTCGACGCTCTTGAGGCACGGCTTGGCACGTCGAAGTTCGAGGTCGTTGCCATCAACATCGATACTCGCGATCCGCAGAAGCCGAAGTCCTGGCTGCACGATGCCGGGATCCACAATCTTGCTTACTACTCCGATGGAAATGCCAAGGTATTTCAGGATCTGAAGGCGGTCGGCAAGGCGATCGGCATGCCGACGACGCTGCTTGTTGATCCGAACGGCTGCGAGATCGCTTCGCTGTCCGGACCCGCAGAGTGGGCGAGTGACGACGGCGTTGCACTTGTGAGCGCTGCTTTGCAGCCCTAAGCGAAGCGCCTGCGTTTTGCGTCTATGCCTTAACGTTCACTTTCGGGATCGCGATCGCCTGATCGACGCTCATCAATGGATTCAATCCGCTTGTGGTCGACGCCGAACCGCTCGAACCGTTATTAATCGTGATGTTGTCGAGGCTCTGCATCAGGTTCTGCACGGTCGAATAACCGCTGGTGGCGGTCGAACTCGTGAAGCCCGATGGTAGTGCGCCGCCATTATTGATCGTGATGTTGTCGAGGCTCTGCATCAAATTTTGCACGCTCGAAAAGCCGGTGGTGGGGCTCGTCGAGGATGAGGTGGTTGAGCTTGCCGCGCTCTTCTGTTTGGCTGCGATGGCCTCTTCGACCCGCAGCAGCGCAGCACTGCCGGCGACCGTGCCTTCGCCGCTGATGTGGTTGGTGAGATCTGTGGTCAGCGAATTGTTGATCGAATTGTCGAGCGCAATCAATTGGCTTCCAACGCTCGATTGCGAGCTTGAAATATCCATCCAGTTCGACGACGAAGACGAACTCGAACCGGACAGCGCCTGGACCAGCGGTGACGTCGACGACGATGACGAACTGCCGCCGAGAACGGAGCTTGAAACCGACGATATCGTGGACATGGCGCCTGTTCGCGTTCCCCCGCCGGGAAAAATCCTACAAGTCGATTAGTAAATAAACGGTGAGCTTGCCCTCCTGTTGACATATCCGCGCGCGGCCTTTAACTAAACCTTATGGTTAACTATCAGGCCAGCCCTCTCGATGGCATCTTTGCGGCCCTCGCCGATCCGACCCGGCGCGCCGTCCTCGCGCGCCTCAGCACCGAGCCGGAATTATCCGTCTCGGCGTTGGCGCGGCCGTTCACGATGTCACTCCCTGCTGTGCTCAAACACCTTGATGTCCTCGCGGACGCGGGATTGATCGAGCGGCAGAAGGTCGGCCGCACGGTGTCCTGCCGCCTCAACGCCGCCCCGATGCAAGAGGCGCAGCGTTGGCTCGCCCACTACGAGCGGTTCTGGTCGACAAGCCTTGACGCACTCGAACGCTACCTCGCCGAACATCCGGAAGACCCGACGTTGCAACCAGCCACGGAGCAGCCTCCATGCCCGCCGAAGCTACCCTCACGAAGCAGCCAAGCCTCACCCTCACGCGCAGGCTCCCGGCGTCCCCGGAGCGCTGCTTCCGCGCCTGGACCCAACCGGAAGCGTTGAAGCACTGGTTCGGGCCGCCGAACGTCGACGTCATTCTCGCCGAGACCGACCCGCGAGTCGGCGGTCGCTTCCGCATCGTGATGCGCAGCCCTGCCGGCGAAGAGCACGACGTGAGCGGTGTATTCCGCGAGGTCGTCGCCAACCGCAAGCTGGTGTTCACCTGGGCTTGGCGCAGCACGCCGGAGCGCCAATCTCTGGTCACGATCGAATTCACGCCGGACGGCAACGCAACCGCGCTGACGCTCACCCATGAGCAGTTCGCCGACGCGGACGCGCGCGACCGCCACCGCAGCGGATGGACTGGCAGCCTCGACAAGCTTGCAGCCTATCTCGGCTGAAAACAGTTTCGAAACAGGAGAGCGTCATGCCGAATGTGGAGATCATTGGCTTTGCACCGTCGACCTATACCCGGGCCGCTCGCATGGTCTGCGAGGAAAAATCGATCCCGTACGATTTGAAGCCGGCGCCGCCGCATGCGCCTGATGTCAGCGCCATTCATCCGTTCGGGAAAATCCCGGTGATGCGCCATGGCGATTTCGAGCTGTGCGAGTCGAAGGCGATCGCCACGTATCTTGATCTTGCCTTTCCCGGTCCGCGTCTCATTCCGACCGAGCCGCGCCATGCGGCGCTTACCGAGCAATGGGTTTCGCTCGTCAATACGCGGATCGACGGGACGCTGATCCGGACTTATCTTTTCGCCTACATCTTTCCGACGACAGAGGACGGCAAGCCCGATCGCAAGACCATCGATGCGGTCGCACCGACTCTCGCGGACGAGATCGGCCTCATTGACCGCACGGTAGCAAAAGGCGGCTTTCTCGCTGGCGACAGCTATACCTTTGCCGACATCAATCTGATGCCGATCCTCTACTACGTCCGTAATTTCCCGGAAGCTGCCGCGGCGATCGCGGGCGGCAAGACGCTCGGAAGCTATTACGACCGGCTCGCGGCACGGCCAAGCTTCATCAACACGACGCCTCCGCCGCCGCCGGCTCAGCGGAAGCCGTCTTGAAACGCATCCGTCGCGATCAGTTGTAAGAAAATCGGAGGCAGCGATGCCGGATCATCAGGTCGTCTCTCGCGAGGAGTGGCTGGCGCAGCGTATCAAGCTCCTCGCCGAAGAGAAGGAGCTTACGCATCGCCGCGACGCTCTGAACCGCCACCGACGCGAACTTCCCTGGGTCAAGACCGACGACTACGCCTTCGAAGGCCGAGACGGCAAGGTGCGGTTGCGCATGGGTCGGACGTTCGAGTGGGTGTCATGCGGAGCCGACGGACAATTCAAAGACGACATTGCCAAGGGCGGCAACAACGCCAACTACGGCACTGTCAGATTTACGATTGAAGACCTGCCGGCGCTGAGTGTGTTCTACGAGGATGCCGACGGCAGCCTCTACCACACCTATTCGACCTACTCGCGCGGGCTCGACATGCTCAACGGCGCCTATCACCTGCTCGACATCGTGCCCAAGGGCCGCGACGAGGAGAAACTCCCCTATCACATGGACTTGGTGCGCCTGCGCGACGAATACGTGACTACGTGAGATCGATGACGCCGGCGGCGCCGTCTTCGGTGCCGAAGGCGAGCGCGGTGCCGGCGGGATGCCACGCGAGCGCGGACATTACGCCGCCGTCCGGACGGCGCGCCAAAATTTCGGCACCGTCGGTCATGCGCACCAGGAGGATCATGCCGTCCTCGTAGCCTACGGCCACGACCTCCTGCTTGGGATGGCAGGCAACGACCGTGATGCGATTCTCGGCGGGAGCAAAGACGCGCGGTTCACGCCCCATGGGACCGTCTTTGCCCTGGAATGACCACAGCACGAGCTGGCTTGCCCCCGATGTCGCGAGTTCCTTGCCGTCTGCGCTCCATGAGATGGAACGCACCTTGGCAGAATAGCCGGACATGCGCATGTGCTTGTTGTCGACGAGGCGCCAGCCATGCATCGCCGCCTCTTGCATGGCGGTCACCAGGAAACGCCCATCGGGACTGAAAGTGACATCGAGATGCGAGCCCTTCCATTCGAGCCGCTCAGGCTTCGCCTCCGCGGCGTTCGGAAACCACAGCGTCACGCCGTTGTAGTGGGTGATTGCGAGGCGCAGACCTTTGGGGGCGAAGGCAAGACCACCGACCGTCGACGGCGCCTCAATCTGGCGTGGCGCGCCCTTGCGGGTCGCAACATAGGCATCCTTGCCGGCCGACCAGGCAACCGCGCCGTCCGGCCCGCTGGCAAGGTGATCGATCCAACGCCCTTTGGGATCGGTGGCGATCGTCGTCGTTGATTTATCGGCAAGTGTGGCGGACACCTTGCCGTCATCGCCCGCGGTCAGGATGCGCTCGCCATCGCCGACGCTCGCGAGGATGGCGCCGGCATGGACCGCCGCCCGGCTGACATCACCTTCCGCCGGCGCGAACAGCAGCGCCTCCTCGCTCAGCGTCAGCACGGGCGTGCCGCCGAGGAAATGCGCGCTGACGACCGGCGCTTCGGCGGCAATCAGCCGCGCGCGGTTCGCAACCGACGGTGTGGATGTGCCCACCATGGCATCAGGCAACGCATTCCTCGAAGCCCTTGCGGATCATCTCCTCGGGCAATTCGCGGCCGATGAATACGATGCGGCTTTCGCGCTTTTCGTCGGCACGCCAGTCGCGCTGGTGGTCACCGTCGAGCATCATATGGACGCCCTGGAAAGCGAAGCGCTTCGGATCGTCCTTGAAAGCGAGAATCCCCTTGGTGCGCAGAATTTTCGGGCCTTCCTGGGCAACGAGGTTCTGGATCCAGGGAAAGAACTTGTCGGGATCGAGCGGCTTCTCCGACCGGAGCGACATCGATTGCATGTCCTCGTCGTGGTAGTGCTTGAGCCCGCCATGGTCGTGATCGTGGTGATGATGGCCATCGCCATGATCGTGGTGGTCGTGGTCATCGCTGCGCTCGAGGAACTGCGGCTCGACATCGAGAATGCGGTCAAGATCGAACGCATTGCGTTGCAGCACCTCGTGAAGCCCGATGGCGCAACGCTCCGTGCGATGAAGCTGCGCATAGGGGTTGATGCCGCGGATACGAGCTTCGATCTCGCGCAGGTCGGTGTCGGTGACGAGGTCGGTCTTGTTGACGAGGATCACGTCGGCGAAGGCAATCTGGTTCTTCGCCTCGGGGGCGTCGCGCAACCGGTCCTTGAGCCACTTGGCGTCGGCGACGGTCACAACCGCGTCGAGCTTCGCCTTGCGTCCCACCTCTTCGTCGACGAAGAACGTCTGGGCGACCGGCGCCGGGTCGGCGAGACCGGTGGTCTCCACGATGATCGCGTCGAACTTGCCCTTGCGCCGCATCAGGCCGGCGATGATGCGGATGAGATCGCCGCGCACCGTGCAGCAGATGCAGCCGTTGTTCATCTCGAAGATCTCTTCGTCGGCGCCGACGATGAGATCATTGTCGATGCCGATCTCGCCGAACTCGTTGACGATCACGGCATACTTTTGCCCGTGCGGCTCTGACAGGATGCGATTGAGCAGCGTGGTCTTGCCGGCGCCGAGATAACCGGTGAGCACGGTGACGGGAATTTTATCGACTGACGGCGCCGCCGGGGGCGCGGATGGCTGGGTATCGGTCATGGGAAACTCCGGAGGAGTTCCTCATATAGGCATTTTTTCGCGCCGCGCAAAAGCGCCGGCCATGCGAACGGCGCTGGCGCCGCCGGTCGTGTGGCTCCCACGGGCGCGGCACTCGGAGGGCTGACCAAGATACGTCCGCGGCGGGCGTCAGTCAGGCCGAGCCCTCGCGCACTCAATTCCGCTGCAGGTTGGGCAGGCGTCAGGTCGCAGCCAAACGCATCGCCGGATCGAAATCGCTTTGAAATGCGGGAGCGAGAGGGGCCGGACGGTAATCGCCGGCCGCGATGACGAGAAAGACGGTCGCCACCAAGGAAACGAAAAATGTTCGACGCACGCTATCCTCTGTCAGGACGTTCGCGGCCATTCGATGTGACGGCTCGCATTTTGGTTGCTTAAGTCCCAGCTTATTCCAAAATATGCGGCGACATCGGGTCATTCGTCGCCTGTCGCCAAGCGCGGTCAATACTCCCTTAACAGCCGCGCACAACTAGCAGGGGCAAAAGTTTGTTTGATCGCGGCATAGCGATCCGAACCGCCGGTAGCTGGCCGCCGGCACGCGGAGCTTGCTCTTAGCGGAGGCCAAGAGCATCGCCGTCCGAGCGCCCAGTTCGCTGTAGCGGAGCGTTTCCTCCAGGCGGTACGCGCCGCTTGAGGCCCAGGTCAACCGGCCTGTTTCATTCGGGGCATCCCGATGCGGCGCCCGGCCGCTTCGGGAACCGGCAGCAGCGCGTGAGACGCTTTCATTTCGCCGAGCCTCACCACCACTTTGGCGGGAAACCCGACTGTTTTCTTCGACGTCATGTCGACGTGGAGAGCAAGATTCTCCGAGGTCGCTGAAACCCAACCCTCTTCAGCATGGAACAGCTGTTCGAAATAGTGCAGGCGCTTCGTGTCGTAGGCGAGAAGCTGGAACGTGACGCGAACCGCGTCGCCGGCATGAAGCTCGTGCAGGTAGCGCAGATGAACTTCGGCGGTGAAGATCGACTGCCGGCGCTCCGCCACGTAATCGGCGCGGACGCCGAGCAGTTCGTAAGTCTCGTCGACGGCGCGGTCGAACAGCACGTTGTAATAGGCCATGTTGAGGTGCCCGTTGTAATCGATCCACTGCGGCTCAACCCGCATCACGGACGATACGAACGGTGCGAAGAAGACTGGCGCGATTTCAGAACGCTCTAGCATCGCAGCTATCCGGCTTTACCAGCATTATGCCCGGAAATTCGGACGAGTCTCGCGAAATCTGGTGTGCGCTCGTGGTGATTCGGATTTTCGCCAATTTTTGCTGCGAGTCACGACCATCTGCTATCGTCCGGCAAAGCCTTTCCGGAGTGAGAAGAGATGACGGCGAGTCGGCCGATGCCTCAACCGGCCACATCTCGGGCAGTGCGGTCGCGCAGCGCCCTTGCAGCGCTTGCCAAGCAGTTCGGAGAGCGCATGTCGATTGCGCCCTCGGTCCGCGAGCAACACGCCAACACGACGACCTGGGTGCCGAATGAGCCGCCCGACGCAGTGATCTTTCCGCGCTCGACCGCCGAGGTGCAAACAATCGTGCGGGTTTGCGCGGCTCGTGGGGTCCCGATCATCCCATTCGGGGTCGGAACCTCCCTCGAAGGACAGGTGAACGCGCCGTTCGGCGGCGTTTCCATCGATTTCCGCGACATGAATAGGGTGCTGGCGGTCCACGCGCAGGATCTCGATTGTGTCGTCGAGCCAGGGCTGACGCGCAAGGCCCTCAATGCCTTCTTGCGCGATCAGGGGGTGTTTTTCCCGATCGATCCCGGCGCCGACGCCACGATTGGGGGCATGGCCGCAACTCGTGCCTCCGGCACCAATGCGGTGCGCTATGGCACCATGAAAGACAATGTGCTGGCGCTAAAGGTGGTGCTGGCCGATGGCGATGTCGTGACCACCTCCCGACGCGCACGCAAGTCGTCGGCGGGGTACGATCTGACACGTCTTATGGTCGGCTCCGAAGGCACGCTCGGAGTCATCACCGAGATCACGCTCAAGCTCTACGGCATCCCGGAGGCGATTGCGGGCGGCATCTGCCCGTTCCCGTCGGTCGAAGCGGCCTGTGAGGCAACGATTGCGACCATCCAATCTGGTATCCCGGTCGCCCGCATCGAATTGCTCGATGCTCTCCAGGTCAAGGCGGTCAACGCCTATTCGCGCCTCACCTTGCCGGAAACTCCGCTGCTGTGCCTCGAATTTCATGGCAGCGAATCCGGCGTTGCCGAGCAATCCGAACGCTTCGCCGAGATCGCGGCCGATCTCGGTGGCGGGCCGTTCGAGTGGGCGACCCGCGCGGAGGACCGGACCCGATTATGGCAGGCGCGCCACGACGCCTACTGGTCGTGCCTCGGACTGCGGCCCGGTGCCAAGGCGATTGCAAGCGATGTCTGCGTACCGATTTCGCGGCTGGCGGAGTGCGTCAAGGCGACACAGGACGACATTGCCGCAAGTCGGCTCATCGCCCCAATCGTAGGCCACGTCGGCGACGGCAATTTCCATCTTTCGCTCCTTGTCGACATGGCGGATGCCGATGAAGTTAGTCGCGCAGCAGCCCTTCTCGAGCGACTCGTGGAGCGGGCGCTGGCCATGGATGGCACCTGCACCGGCGAGCATGGCGTCGGGGAGGGCAAAATGAAATATCTGGCAAGTGAGCATGGCGAGCCGGCTCTCGCCGCCATGCGGCTCATCAAGACCGCGTTCGACCCGCAAAACGTCATGAATCCCGGCAAGATCATTATACTTGGGCAAACGGGCCACCCCGACGTATAATTGCCTTGAACGGAATGAGATTCGGTAGGGCTGTGGCGCGCCGATAGGCATTGAAGCCCTTCCATTCTGCGCCTTGCAGCATGTCCGGTCGTGAGGGCGTCAATCTTGCGATCGATAAGGTGCCTCGTAGCAGGAGCGGGTTCCGGTTCGGTCGACGTGCGCGCGAACTCGGGCGGCGATGATTATCTGGCCGTGTGGTTTACGGTTTGGAGCAACGGGTGCAGACAACACTTCTTGGAACGGGCATCATTCTCATTCTGGCGCTGCTCGCGGCGCTGGTCGGCCCACTGTTCATTGATTGGAACAGCTACCGTTTTGCGATTGAGGCGGAGGCGAGCCGCGTCATGGGCGTCCCGGTGAATGTTACCGGGCCTATCGATGTGCGGTTGCTGCCGACGCCTTCGCTTTCTCTCAGCGGCGTCGAGGTTGGTGCCGGCGCGGCAAAGACCGTAGCGCGCCGTCTCGACTTGGAGCTCGGGATCAGTGCTCTGTTGCGCGGCGAATTCCGCGCCACCGAGGTCGCTATTGATGGTCCTGACGTGACGATCAGTCTCGACCGCAATGGTAACATCGAGATACCGGCTGCGCGGCTGGCCTTCGATCCCGAGCGTCTCGCAATCGAGCGCCTGAGCATCGAGAATGGGCATATCAATTTCGCCAACGCCCAGAACGGTGCCCAGTTCGGGATCGAAAACGTGAGCCTAAGCGGTGACGTGCGCTCGCTCATGGGACCCTTCAAAGCCGAGGGTCAGTTCGCCGCAAAGGGTGATACCTACAAATTCCGTTTGTCCGGAAGTCGGATGGAGGACGACGGCACCCTGAAGCTGCGCCTCGCCCTCGATCCCGCGGAGCGGCCGGTCGCGTTCGTAACCGAGGGCGCGCTGCATTTTGGCCAGGGCCTGCCACGTTATGACGGCACGCTGACGCTGACGCGCTCGGTCAATGCTCCGCCGGCAAACGGGCAGGCGACTACCGCTGACCCCTGGAAGATCGCGGGTAAAGTCGCGGCAACGCCTTCAAATGCGACCATCGAACAGTTGGATGTCCAATACGGTCCGGACGGGCGTTCGGTGCGCCTCGCTGGCTCCGCCAACATCGATTATGCCAACGCGGCGCGCGCCGTCGTCTCGCTCACGGGCCGTCAGGTCGACATCGACCGCGTGCTGGGATCCGCCGATCACAAGCCGCTGCCCGTCGAATCCATCAAAGCCTTCGTCGCAGGCGTTCCCGGATGGGCGCCGGCATCGCCGCTGCCTGTCCGCTTCAACGTCGCCATCGACAATCTCGTTCTTGGCGGTGGAGTTGTTGCGGGTCTTCGCGGCGATCTCGAATACAATTCCGGCAGTTGGGATATCGCATCGCTGGAGATGAGGGTTCCGGGCGCGACGACCCTCCGTGTCGGCGGAAAGCTTGCGCTCGCCGAGCGAGCGCTCGCATTCCGCGGCCCGGTCAAGGTCGACTCGACGGAGCCAACGCTGTTCTTCTCCTGGGTCGAGGGCAAAAGCGCCGTCGAGCGGCCGGCTGTTGCTCCCATGCGTGCCAGCGGCAATCTCACGTTGAGCGCCGAGCGCGTCGCGGTCGATGGACTCGACGCCGAGATCGACCGGAAGCCGGTCCAGGGGCGCCTCGCCTACCGCTTTGCCACTGCCTCGGTGCCGGCGCGCCTTGAGGGCAAGATCAGCGCAGCCGATGTCGACGTTGATCGCAGCCTCGCGGTCGGCCAGGCGCTGTTCGCATCCACGCCGTTCCAACGGCCCGGCGAGGTCGAAATCGCCTTCGATGTTGGTCATTTTGCCTATGCGGGATATGAGGCTCGCAATACAAACGCGTCCCTGACCTATACGCCTTCCGGCCTTAATATCGAGCGCCTGTCGATCGGCGACATCGGCGGAGCCACCATCGAAGGCAAAGGACGAATCGACAGTCTCAGCGAAGCGCCTCGCGGTTCGGTCACGATGACTTTGAGCGGGTCGCGTCTCGACGGAGTCATCGCGGTCGCCGACAAGTTCCTGCCGAAGACCGCCGACACGCTTCGCAAGTATGGCGCCCGGATCACGCCGTTGCGGGTCGAAACCAAGCTCGATCTGACGCCGCGTCGCGGCTCCCAGGCAGGCCAGCGAACCGCCGCGAGGCTCAAGGTGATCGGCAAGGTTGCCGCGATGGATGTCAATCTTGATATCAGCGGCAACGGCGAACTCTCAGAGGTCGAGGACGCGGCCCTGCACGTCGAGGCTCGGGTCGACTCCTCGGATGCGCGCAAGCTCGCAACGTTGATTGGGCTTGATGCCCTCGTTTCCCCCGACGGCAGGCCGGCGCGGTTCACGCTCAGCGCTGAAGGATCGACGCACGGCACCTTCAAGGGACGAGGCCAATTCGGTGGCAACGATGTTGTCGCCAGCGCGAATGGCACTATGGCGCTATCCGGAGAAGGAGCCATCGACGTTGCGTTGACGGCTCGCGACGTGCGGTTGCCGCATCGTGCGGGCGCAGTGCCGGCGGAACTCAAGGGCCATGTTGAAATCAAGGATGGCTTCGCGCGCGTGAGCAATCTCGACGGCAAGCTCGCGGGTTCAACGGTGAAGGGCAATCTCACCCTCAGTCTCGCGCAATCGCGCACCATTGGCGGTCGTATCGACGTGAACCGCGTCGATGCCGGAGAATTGATCGCTTTGCTCGCCGGCATTCCGGCCGCACCGCCCGCGGCGCGCGGCCAGGTCCAGGTGGCGGAATGGCCGTCTGAGCCGTTTGCCGTGGTTGACCTGCCGGCGATGGAAGGTCGCGTCGAGTTTCGCGCGGAGACCGCCACATGGGGCGGCCTATTCGCTACCCAAGGTCTTGCCGGCGTAATCGCCTTCGAGAATGCCGGTTTTTCATTGTCCGACGTTACGGGAAAACTTGCCGGCGGCGGCCTCGCCCTTGATGCGCGATTCGAGCGCGATGCGAATGGCACATCGCTACGCTCCCATGTCAGATTGAGCGACGCGGAGATCGCTGCGCTGCTGGCGGGTACCTCGCGAATGCCGTCATCTGGTCGCGTCAATCTCAATGTCGAGGTGCAAGGCCAGGGGCTGAGCGCGGCAACGCTCGTCGGCGCGCTCAAGGGCTCCGGCACGATGACTGCGCAGAAAATAGAGCTTGCCGGTCTCGATCCCGTCGCCATCGAAACGGCGGTCGCCGCGCTGGACCGCGACCGCGGCCTCGCCGCCAATTCCGGACGCGTAACTGACATCGCGTCGGCGGGGCTCGACGCCGGCCGGCTCAAGTTCCCCTTGGCAGCGACCTCGATCCAGATTGCCGATGGCACGGCGCAATTGGTGCCTTTCACGATGCCGGCGCAGAATGCGACTATCGATGCGGTGGCGAGCCTGAGCCTCAAGGACAGTCAGGTCGACGTGCGGGTCAACATGACCAGCCTGAAGGTGAATAGTTCGAGCGGCGAACCGCTGCAGATGAATGTCGCGATCAAAGGACCCTGGGGCTCAGCGCGTCGCGCAACCGATGTGTCGCCGCTGATCCAATGGTTCACCGCGCGGGCAGCAGAGCAAGATAGCAAGGCGCTTGAAGACGTGCAGAAGGAGCGCCAACGTCTGGAATCGGCGACCGAGAGTCTGCCGCAACGCGATTCGTCTGCGGCGGCCGGAAACGGCGAGGCCACCTCGCCGACGCCTGTGCATCCACCTGCACCAATGCGCACCCCTGAACTGACTGCACCGCCGGCATCCGTCGCGAATGGAACCGCGGCATTACCGCCAGCGCCTTCTCCGCCTGCGAGCACTCCGGACGTCGCTAACCCGCCTGCGCCCGCGCCAGCTGCCGAGGCGGCCCTTCCAGTGACACCGCCGGCAGACGCGTCAGCTGCCACCCCGACAGCAGCGCCCAAGGAAAATGAGGCGATTATTCCGTTGCCAACGCCAGCGCCAACGCAGCCAGCGAACGAATCACCTGTGCCCGCGTCGCCGCCGGCTGCAGTCGCGCGCAATCCCACACCCATTCACCGCGCATCGCCGCCGGGATTTTCGCCGCCGCAGACCTTTACGCCGCCCCCTCGGCAGCCCAGCCGTTCACAGAGCGGCGGCCTCTGAGCGCGGCTACGCATTAGGGTCTATGGGCATTGAACGCTGACGCCGATCACATGCCACCTAATGCCCTGTAGGCGGCGTCGACGTTGGTTGGAAACCGATCTTGGCTGCCGAAGCTCGCGTATTCCGGCATCGTCACCTGCTTCTTAATGTCATCGAGCGATTTGCCTTCTTTCATCAGCTTGCCAACCCGCTCCAAGAGCAGGGCGTAGTACCGCTCGCCATCCTCAAAAATCTTCACGGTTCCGGGCGTCCCGTGCCCGGGCACGACGTGCTCCGGATTTAAAGCCTTCATCATTTTGCCGGCCGCCAGGATGTCGGGGATGTTCACGATCGGCCGCAGAATATTGATCTGATTGACGACGAATGCCGACGCCGAAAACAGCACGCGCTCATTGGGCAGCCACACCGCGCTGTCAGCTTCGCTATGAACGCCCTTGAGGTACGTGAGCTCGATGGTTCGACCGCCGAGATTGATCGTCATTTTATCGCGGTACTCGATGTGCGGCGTGATGAACCGATAGCCTTCCAGTGCCGCCTTCATTTCGGGAGACGAGGCTGCAAGCCTCTGGATTCGGTCAGGAGCGTTGCGATCGGCAGCGCGCATCGAATCGCCCGCTCCGGCCGCAGCTATGACTACCGCAGGCGGCGAAAAGACGTAGTGGCCAGTGGTATGGTCGGCGTGCGGCTCCGTATCGATGACGAGGCGCACTGGCATCGACGTGAGCTTCTTGACCGTATCCATGATGTCGCGCGACTCGATCGGGTTCTGCCCGGTGTCGATCACCACGACGCCGTCCTGCGTGAGAATGATTCCGCTGTTGGAATCAAAGCCCTTGCCGGTGTGGACGTAGACACCATCCGCGAGCTTCTGCACCCGTGGCCCAAGATCCTGAGCGAAAGCTGAGCCGGTCAGCGCCCAAGCGAGCGCGATCGCAAACGATGCGGATTTCATAGGCCGATTCTCCTCCCTTTTGAATCGAGGTGCTCTTCACCTGGACTCGACATTTTTGAATTGAGTGAGTCTCCACCTTGCCGACTACCGATGTCAATCATTACGCTCAGAACGGCAGTCGTTTCTGATGCAGGCGGAGGCTCCGGTCTTGCTTCCGGATAAGCGCCTGCCCGATAACTTAGAATGGGCGACCATAGCGAATGTCGAACTCATCTACAGTTGGCATCATCGGCGGCGGGATTGGCGGCCTCACTACCGCGCTTGCGCTCCTCAAACGCGGCATTGACGTCGAGGTCTATGAGCAATCGACCGTTCTCCAGGAGGTTGGTGCCGGGGTCCAGATCGGTTCAAACGGCACCCGGGTTCTTTATGCACTGGGATTGCAGGACGCCCTATCGGCCCTCCAGGTCATGCCGACGGGTCGCGAAATTCGTCACTGGCGCACCGGCGAGACTTGGAATTGGTTTGACCTCGGGACCGCGTCGGTCGAGCGGTTTGGCACCCCGCATCTCATGCTGCACCGGGGTGACCTGCTCGGCATATTGGCGGAGGCAGTCCGTGGAGCTAAGGCCGATGCGGTCTCACTCGGCAAACGATGTGTCGACGTCAAGCAGTCGGGCGACGAAGTCGCAGTAGAGTTTGCCGACGGCGATGTTAGGACATTTCCGTTGCTCATCGGTGCCGACGGCATTCATTCCCGGGTACGCGCCTGCTTGTTCGGTGCAGGACGTCCTGAATTTACCGGATGCGTCGCTTGGCGAGGTCTGGTGCGAATGGATCAGCTACCAAAGCACCTTGCGCGAACGGTCGGAACAAACTGGCTCGGACCCCAAGGCCATGTACTGCACTATCCGGTGCGGCGCGGCGAGTTGATGAATTTCATCGGCATCATTGAACGCACTGACTGGCAAGCCGAGTCGTGGACCATCGAAGGGACTAAAGCCGAGCTTGCCAACGATTTCCGCGGCTGGCATGCCGATGTTCATATCCTGATCGAGGGTCTCGATGTGCCCTACAAATGGGCGCTCATGGTTCGTGGCCCGATGGACCGCTGGTCGCACGGCCGTATCACACTTCTGGGAGATGCTTGCCACCCGACGCTGCCTTTCTTAGGGCAGGGCGCGGTGATGACAATCGAAGATGCCTATCTCATTGGCGCGAGTGTGCACAAATATTTTCGCGACCCAATGACGGCGTTCATTCGCTACGAAGAGGCAAGGCGCGCGCGGACTACCGCGGTCGTTCGCAAGGCGCATGAGAATCGCCAACACATCTTCAGCCCAGCGCTCGCCGACGAAAATGCAGTGGTACTTGCTGTGGCGCGAGACTGGCAGCAAACTCGCGTGAGGGAGCGCATGGATTGGCTCTATGCCTATGACGCAACGGCCGTGGAGATATGACCTTCTCACCGTTGGGACTTTCAATCACATCCTAAATGATGCGGCTGTTAGCCTGAGGCATTTGCGAAAGGGATCAAGACCGTGGCACTGGTGGCGCACGCAGCCGTGCATCGTCGGTGTGCCCGCTCGGACGGCTTCGGGATCCCGACGAGATTGCATCTGATGCCGCCTTCCAGATTTTCGGCGCAGCGCGCTACGTCAACGGCAAGACCATCATCATCATCAACGGCGGCTCGAACTTTGGGTGACAGAGTTTCTCGTAAAAAGACACATCATTGGGTTCGTTTTGCAAAAAGCGCTCTCGATGTTCTTGTTTTGTTCTATCAACAACAATCATCCAAACATCGGCAGCTTCTGTAGATGCGCCAGCCGCCGCAGAGCCTTCCTACGCCGCGATGTTGCCCGTTTCTCGTAGCGATCGAGCGACAGTAAGATTTTCAACGCGCTCGGGTCGGGTGAGACTTGGTTCTCAACGTGCTGGTTGAAAATGCAATCGCGTTTCTCTCGGATGCGGGCGATATCGAATTGGGCTTCGGCGGCGGCCCAGGCTAAATTCATTTCTGTTTGTTGAGCCTCGCTCCCGACAAGCTCGCAGGCAAATTCAGCGATCATCGCCGCCACAGTCGGATCGCGGCCGACGGGAATCGAAAGCCCATGTCGCAACGCGTTGGGCTTGGAACGTGCCTTGCCCACAAGCGTCTTGGGCCCACAGCTCTTGATAGCGTTGGCCTGATTAGCTGCGATCTGCTTGTCGCTGCTCATACCGAACGATCACCGCCCGCCCGGATGTCGTTTCCGAGGAGGAGACTTGCCTCGCGGTTGAGCTATTCGTCGGTGGCTGGCCCCGCGCATCGCCTTACGGCGTTCCACTTCGAGGACGATCTCCTCGCGTCGGATCTCATGCTTTGAACTGAGAGCCTCAAGGCGCATGAGCGTGTCAAGTGACACCTCGATGGCCGCGGGATCGATGGCGCTCTCGTCAAGGCCGTGCTTCTGGAGCAACGCAATCACGTCCTGTTTGTCGTACGCTGGTTCACGTTCTTTATCCGCCGTGCCGAAATAAGCATCGGCGTAAGCCTCTACGAGTGGTTCGCAATGATTCAGCATGGGCATGATGAGCCGCCATAGTGCATCCCTGCGGGCCGCTTCCACCACCGCATCCGAGCAAGCGCGAAGGCGCTGCTGCTCCCAGAAATGGTAGGTAATATCCGACACCAACATTTGGTCGAAAACGTTCGTCGGTTGCACCACCTTTCTGACTTCAGCATAAAGTCGTGAGTAAGCGGAGCGCTCTTCCGCTTTCATCCGCGCGGGCAATCCAATCAACCCGCCGAGGTCGTTCGAAGGCTTGTACACCTCATCGCTATTGGACATGACATCCCCGCTCGACCATGGCGCACAACAAATTTACGCCTACTGGTGACCTAGGGATCAGCGGTTCAAGTCACAAGGGCTCGAAATGGGTTTGGACCGGCCGCATTGTCAGGCTCAAGGTGTTGGTGTGATGGGATCAACCCAAGCGCGATCTCACCTTGTCCGACAATGCGGAGCATTAGCGGCTGATCGTGACGCTTGGTTATGGAACTGCCCGCAGACGGCGGGCTCAACGCCATCATCGTGCTGCCGCTCTTGGTGAGTGCAATCTATCGGGGGCTGCAATTCAAAGGCGCCGCTGGAGCCCGGGCCCGATTTGTGACGAACCTCGGCAGGTCGGCCTCCCGCCGCAAATGAACCGAATCCTCGAAGCCACTATGCGACGACTCTGGCAACGGGTGTTCGTCGCTCGACTATCTCGCACACTTGCGGTCGGTTCTATCAAGATTCAAAAACCTGGTGCAGGTAATCGTCAAGCCAACATCGGTCCACAATTGCGCGGCAGCGAAATAAGCCGCGTACCGTTCCCAGCTGTGGACACGACGGAGCGGGTCAACCTAGTGCTCGGTCGGCGGCGCCGCAGGCACTTTGCACTCGCATCGCGCGAGCATCTCCACAAGGGTCTCCGCCTCCTGCAGGCTGAGCCGCGAGAAATCAAAGGTGCTAGGCGATTTTTTTTTTAGCCACGATTTTCGACCCAGGGCGATACCCCTCAGGCCTCGTTCGGCGGCGTTGTTCGAGAGGCAGACGCGCCCGTCCTGAAGGAATAGGGTAAAGCCCACCCAGCGCTTGAGAACGTAATTGATCGCTTTGGCCAAGTCGTGCCCGCGAGCGAGCCGAGCGAACTGCGCACGCATATAGACATGAAGGTCGTCGACTAATGGCCGGCTCAACATCTGCCTGACGACCAGGCGTTCCTCGACGCTCTTGCCGTTGATGGATCGCTCGATCTCGAACAGCGCGTCGATACGGCGCACGATCTCGATCGCGATGGGCGACAGCGCGATCTCTTTCTTGCCTGAGGCTTTGCGTCGAGCGTTCTCCTCGATGTCGGCCATGGCGAAGAACGGGCGCCGGGCATGCACCCAACATGCCGCCTCCAGGATGGGGCCAGCACTTCGGCCGGCCTGATAGAGCTTGTTGTAACCGTCATAGGCGTCCGCTTGCAGGATGCCGGCATAGCCAGCCAGATGCCCCTGAGGATGCTCGCCCCTGCGATCGCGTGAGTAGTAAAATATCGCCGCGGGGGGCCCGGTTCCGCCAAAGGGCCTGTCGTCGCGCAGATATATCCAGCATCGCCCGGTGTCGGTCTTTCCTTCGGCCAGAACCGGTACGGTCGTATCATCCGCGTGCAAGCGCTCTGCCGCCATGACATGGCTTTCCACAAGGCGAAGGAGAGGATCGAGCGCCGCGCAGACCGACCCCACGGCGTCGGCCATGGTCGACAACGCGATCGGCACGCCTTCCAGAGCATAGCGCTCGGCCTGGCGGTTCAGGGGCTGATGCTGACCAAACTTCTCGAACACGATCATCGCCAGGAGGCTGGGTCCCGCCCAGCCTCTCGCGATGACATGGAACGGCGCCGGCGCTTGCGTGATCTTCTCGCAGTCGCGGCAGGTGAACTTCTCCCGCACCGTCTCGATCACTTTCCACCGACGGGGCTGCGTCTCCAGGGTTCGGGTCACATCTTCGCCGAGCTTGCGCAGGCGATTGCCGCCGCAGCACTCACATGCCGTCGGCGGATCGATCACCACACGCTCGCGGGGAAGGTGATCGGGGAATGTGCTGCGCTCGGGTCGCTTGCGCGTAAATCCGCGCACCGACATTGTCTTGGCGACCGCTGTCTCCGCCGCGAGTTCGTCTTCCGTGGCGCCGGCTTCCAGCTCTTCAAACTCCAGCGCCAACTGATCGATCAGACGCGCCGAGCGCTCCGATCGTTGCCCGTAGACCTGGCGCTCCAGTTTGGCGATCCGCAACTTCTGCTGGGCGATCAGTGCCACGTCTTCAGACGCCTGGGCCCGAGCGACCGCCAGCTCCGCGGCAACCTCCAGACCCTTGGCACGCTCGATGATCAGCGCCTCTTTCAGAGCGGTTATGTCATCGGGAAGAGCGTCGCGATCCGCATCCATGACAACGAGAGAATCATAAATTCTCTGATTTGTGACGCCCTAAAATGCACGTGGCCCCTTATTTTATGTGGCTCAGCCGGCGCTCTTGGGACGCCATGTCAGTTGCGGATTTCGCCAGTCGATCCCTTCCAGCATATAGGACATCTGAGCCGCCGAGATCGACACCGCGCCATCCGACGCCGAAGGCCAGATGAACTTTCCGCGATCCAGTCGTTTGGCGTAAAGCGACAGCCCGATCCCATCGTGCCAGAGGATCTTGGCCAGATCGCCGCGACGACCTCGGAAAATATAAAGATCGCCGGCATGGGGATCGCGCTTCAGACTCTCCTGAACCTGAAGCGCCAGCCCCTGCATGCCGCGCCGCATGTCGGTATGACCCGTCGCAATCCAGACCCTGACGCCGCTCGGAATTGGAATCATCGCCGCGACAGCGCCTTCAACACCCGCGACAACGCCGCTGCCTCGACATCAGCCCAAACTAGGACCCGATTGCCTTCCGCAAGAACGATTTCCATCTGGCCGGCCGCCGTCGGGCAATGCTTCTGCGCGACCGATCCCGGCGCAATCGTCACGGGCAGGATAGGCATCGGGCCAGACTGCTCAGACGGCTCAACGCCCATCTTGCGACGCCATGTAAACAAGAGATTGGCGTTGAGCTCGTGACGTCGAGCGACCTCGGCGATCGATGCACCTTCCTGAAGGCTCTCTTCAACGATCCGACGCTTCTCGTCCCGCGTCCACGATCGACGCCTGCGCTTGCCAGCCGCGACATCACCGTCTTCGTCAACCGGCATCAGAGATGGTGTCCATCATCAGATAGTGGACACGATCATCGAGCCACTCCTCAGAGAGCTATCTCCAATAGCGAGATCGTTGCCAGGCGGCCGCCAGCGTAGGGATACGTTGTTGCTGGAAAACATAAACTTTCTCGAGCCGCGGGTGCAAGAACGGCGCGGCCATCTTCGCCGCCTCCATCTTCCGCTGCGGGGTCTCCCTGTGGTCGTTCAGCACCGTGAGCAGGTACTCAAGCGGCATGACCTTGAACTTGGCCCGAAGGGCCTGCTGCTCTGCATCGCTGTTGGCGCCGTCGCGACCCCTGGCCATCCCCGCTATCTCCGCAGTTTACCTAGCCAAAACTCAAACCAGCAATGCACGGCCGAAGTGATTTGTTCCATCCCTGCGCGTCGGCGTTATCCGCTTCTTGGCGGACTTCTTCAGTCATACGCCCGTTCCCATTTTCGTCGAGGAAATCGAGGCCGGCGGACTCGAGGCACGCTGCCCCGCTTCAGTGCAAGAAGAAGACTAAATGAAGCGCTTCGCATCACTCAACACCGGGCCAGTGCTATGAGGCTCGCGGCGCGGCGCCAGGAGGGCTCAGGCAAGCCCTGCAGATCTCCGGTCACGCGTCATTCCCGCTCGCATCAAACGAGCCAACAGCTGATGCAGCGCCACGCCGTGCTGCTCGCCCGCATCGAACCTGAATTCGGCATGCCTGCCGCGGTCCTCGTGGGATCGGGACCCTTGAAAGCGACAACGGCACCGGCGACGTGAGCAAGCCGCACGCTTGCCACCCTGGCGAACGATTGTGTCCGCGCCGAGCTGTTCCGGGGCGAACGGCTCGCGGCATTGCAGATCCTTCAGCGCGCCGATCTGTCCTTCCACGACCTTATCGATGCGTATACCGGCGAGATCAGCCAGACGCAGTTTCCGCCCCCGCGAGCACGCTTCATCATGGAGGCCTGACGTGGACGTTCACAGTTGAAGCGGTCGCCCATAGGCGCCGCCGCCTGGCGTTTCCAGGACCACCTGGTCGTTCGGCTGCATCGTCATCTTGCGTGCTTCCGTCACTTTCTGGCCGTTGACAAGAAACCAGCCTACAGTACCCGGCGCGCCGCCGCCAAGGCCTTCGGGGGGCAACTGCGTCCGGCTCGCGACGGCGTTGAGCAGCCACGGCTTGTCGGTGCGCATCTGCCAGCTGATGATCTGCCCATCCCCGCCGCGCGACGCACCGGCGCCGCCGGACTCCAGGCGGAGCGGTATGAATAATAAGCCGTTCAGGTCAGTGGCATAATTATCGATTTAGACCATGAGGTACTTCTGCTGGGCGTCAACATCGTTTCGGATAGCGTCGACGCTGCCCTCGTACTTTATTTCGCCTTTCTCGATCAAATAGACGCGGTCGGCCAATTCGAGTGCAAAAGCGAGGTTCTGTTCTGACAGGAGAATGGCGGTACCGGTTGCCTTGAGAAGCATGAGTTGGTCGAGCATTTGCCGGACGACTAGCGGAGCGAGTCCCTCTGAGGGCTCGTCCAGCAGCAGCAAATCAGGATTGCCCATCAGCGTGCGTGCAATTGCTAACATCCGCTGTTGGCCTCCGCTCAAGGCATCCGCGCGGCGCGGCAAGAGTTCTTCGAGAACAGGGAACAATTCGAAAATCTTGTGATCATTCCAGCCTGCCTTCGAGGCGTCGCGTGGCGGTCGCCGCGCGACATCAAGATTTTCCTGGACCGAAAGGCCCTTGAAGATACGGCAGTCCTCAGGAACGTAGCCGACCCCGCGCCGACAAATTGCGTCGGCTGGAAGGCCGGCAACGTCGTGATCGCGAAATCGCACGGTCCCGGCGCTTAACTTGAGCAGACCGAGGACGCTCTTGAGCGTTGTCGTCTTGCCGGCACCATTACGTCCCAGAAGTGAAACAACCTCACCCTCGCGGACTGTCAGGCTCACGCCGAAAAGTACGCGGCTCGATCCGTAAGAGGCCTCGAGTCCGCGAACTTCCAGGAGATTGCCCATCCGTCAGTGTTTGCGCAGTTGTGCAATCTCTTCGCAGCTGCGTGCGTAGTCTGCGGTGTTGTAGGCCTTGACGTCGACAACCCCGATGCCGTCCGGCAGCGACGCATCTCGCTTCACTGAGCCGACGAAGAAGTCATACAGTGCCATGTTGTCGCAACCGCGCACTTTTACCGGTCCCACCGGGCTTGGGAAGGTGATGCCCTCGATCGCCTTTGCGGTGGATTTGGGATCGTCGGGGTCGTCTGCCTTGCGGATCGCCTCTGTGAGCATTTTGCCTGCAACGTAACCGACAAGAGTTGAGCCCGTAGGATAGGTGTTGGTTCGCATTTTGACTTCGGCGACGAATTTTGAATTTTCCGGGCTGTTGAGCGCGTAGAAGGGGTACCACACCGTTGCAAGCGTGCCCTCGGGAAGACCGTCCTTAAAGGACGAGATCTTCAACAGGTCGAGTCCGCTGGTGAAGAATTTGGTGCCGCCGCCGAAGAGGTCGAAACCTTTCGCGGCCTTGAGAAAGTTCAAGAGATCGCCACTGAACAACGATGAGACGACCATATCGATCTGCGCCGCCTGCAACGCGGTCACATGCGGCGTGAAGTCCGTCGCTCCGAATTTGGGCCATTCCTGCCGCACGATCGTAATGTCAGGACGCGCAATTTTGATTGCGGCTAGAAAGTCTTCAGTAAAGTGCTTTCCGAACTCGAAATCCGGTGAGATCACCGCGATCCGCTTGATGTCTGGCATCGACTTGATGTGCGCAGCCATGATGCGGCCAATCTCGACTGTGCTGAGGTTGCCGCGTCCAATCATCGGATGGCCTTCCTCGCCGGTAAACCGCTTCGTGGTCGCAAAAGCGCCAAGCCCGAAGGTGTTTTGCGTCCGTATCAGGTCGGCCAGCGCGACAGCGGCGCCGCTATGACTTCCGATAGTAACGTAGACCAGCTTGTCATCGAGGATCATCCGGCGCGCTTCGGTGATGGCCTTCTCGACGCTGATGCCCATGTCGGCAGTCGTCAGTGCGAACTTGCGGCCTTTGGCGCCGCCCGCTGCGTTGGCCTCGTCAACGGCGATCTGAAATCCGACTCGGATAGCATCAGCTTGGGCTGCGAACCCGCCGCCGTACATGTCGATCAGTCCGATCCGGATCGGCGGCGTTTGCGCAATGACGGCGCTACCGGCGCCGAGACTTATCGAGAGCGTGAGCGCCGCGGCGGCCAATTGATGGTAGGCGTTCATTCGATCGTCCTTCTCTCATTAAGAACATCAACTGGCATGAAGTTACACTAAGCGATCGGCACCGCGGCAACAGCTTCGATTTCAACCATTGCGTCGGCAGCGTTAAGTCCGCTCTGGACAGTCGAGCTCGCAAAGGAGATGCCATTCAGCATGTCACGACGTGTCGCGTTCATGCCTTCGTAATTTGCCATATCGCGAATAAAGACCGTGACCTTGACGAGGTCGGCAAGTGAACCTCCTGCTGCCTCGATGATATGGCGTATGTTCTCGATGCATTGCCGCGTCTGCGCTCCGATGTCGCCTTTGCCGACGATCGTGCCATTGACATCCCGAGCAACAACGCCCGAGGTGAATATGAGCTTGGCGTTCGTCACTTCGACGCCCTGAACGTAGGGGCCTTTCGTTTTTACCACATGGGCGGATTGAATAGGTCGCTTGGACATGGCGCTACTCCTTTGAGAACCGCTACGCGGCGCCGTAGCCGCCGCCGCCCGGGGTTTCCAGAACCAGTTCCTGGCCCGGATCGAGACGAATCGGCTGCTTGGGATCGATTGACCGGCCGTCGACCAGCAGTCGCGCCGCACGTCCGGGCCCGCCGCCGAGAAAGCCGCGCGGCGCGGACTGGGTGCGTTCCACCATGCAAGAGACCGTAGCTGGCCGTCGCGTGCGCATTCTCACTGCAAAACGCTGGCCCGCTCCGCCACGGTGTGCGCCGCCGCCTCCCGATTGCGGGATGAGCTCGCGTCGCGAAACCAGCACCGGCACGGACTGCTCCATCACCTCAATGGGAACGTTGGCGACATTGCTTGGGAACGCGGTGACATCGAGTCCATCCTTATGGGCGCGGGCGCCCATTCCGCCGCTGCTGAAATATGTGAACACGTAGGGCTGGTCGGCATCGTCATGACCGGACAAAGTGACGGCGCTGAGCACCGAGCTGTCCGCGACGATGCGCTCGGGGAGCACTTTCGCGAGAGCGCCAAATATCACGAAGGGAATGTAGAGGCCGACGAGATGCCTGCCGCCGACCGCTGCCGGATATGTGGCATTCAAAATCGAGCCTGCCGGTGCGCGCACTTCGATCGGAGCAAAACTCCCATCATTGTTGGGTGAATCAGGTGCGACCAGACATTTGATCGCGTATTGGGAAAACGCCTTTGTGTAGTTCAGGACTGAATTGATGCCCTTCGGTACCTGCGGAGATGTGCCGTCGAAATCAATGACGATCCGGTCCCTGCGGACCTCGATCTGCGCCGCAATGCGGAGCGGCTTTTCGAATCCATCGAGTTCTACGGAGTCGGAATAGACGCCGGAGGGAACGGTGCCGATCGTGTGCCTCATGTACCGCTCACTTCGCGTCGTAATCGCCTGCGACAGCGAGCCAAGCGTACGAAGCTTGTGTTCGGCCATGAACTCCAGCATGCGCCTTGAAGCAGTTTCGTTGGCCGATACCTGGGCCATGAGATCGCCGAGAACCAGTTGCGGCGAGCGGACGTTGGTCTCGATAATCCGGAACAGCGTTTCGTCGCGCTTGCCCTTACGGAACAGCTTCATCGGCGGGATCAGCAACCCTTCTTCATAGAGGTCGGTGCCGGCAGCCGAGAAAACCCGCCCTCCCACATCAACCGTATGACAATTGCTCGCCGTAAAGCCGACGAGCGCGCGACCGATGAAAACCGGAGTCACTACGGTGATGTCGTGCTTGTGGCCGGAGACGAGCCAGGGATCGTTGGTAATAATTATGTCGCCGGGCGCGAGGTGCTTCGCCGGAAAATGGGCGAGCACATTCTTCATTCCGAGGCTCAAGCTGCCGAGATGCCCCGGAGCTCCTTGTACCGACTGAGCCATCATCGAGCCGTCGGCATCGAACACGGCAGCCGAGAGATCTTCCATCTCACCAAGGACGGCGGAGAACGAGCTGTTCACCATCGCGGCAGCCTGTTCGCTCGCGATCGAGATCAATCTGTTCCATGCGACCTCGAGCGGCACCGAGCTGGGATTGCTCCTCAACCGTTTCGTTGCGTTTCTCATTGCGGCAGCTCGATCACCAAGTTTCCATAATTGTCGACCATCGCCGATCCGCGTGCGCCGACTACCGCGGTCGATTCGGCTTCCTCAATCACGGCGGGTCCGCGCAGCGTCATTCCGGCTTGAAGTTCGTCTCGCGAAAACACCGGATACGAGCGAGGGGCATGCGATTCAGCAAATACCATGGGGCGTCGGCCGCGCGGCTTGGCAATGCGCTCCTTGCCGTTCAAGCGGCGGGCTTTCGCAGGCGGGTGGATTGGTGGGCCGCTCGCGGCGAGACGCCAAGCCAGTGCTTCGATTGGATGACCATCGTGGATGCGGTGGTAAACGCGTTTATATGCGGCCTCGAAAGCCGCGCGCAATATTTTGCCGCCATTTGTATTTAGGCGGCCGTTCGGGATTTCAATCGTAAGTTCCTTGCGCTGCCCGCGATAACGCATGTCGACGCTACGCACATACCGAATGTCGCGCTCGGCAACGCCTGCCTTCCGCAAGACGGCATCGGCTTCGGCGCCGATTTCTGCAAACAAGTCCTCGATCCGCTTCCAGTCGAGGTCATGCAGCAGGCCAATATGCGTGCGGGCAATGCGATAGGTTCGCGGCGCCAGCAAAAGCCCAACCGCCGATCCCAAGCCTGCTGATGGGGGAACAATGATGGTACCGATGCGAAGCCGCGTTGCCACCCCCCAGGCATGCACCGGGCCGGCGCCGCCAAATGCCGCGAGAGCATAGCCCGTCGGATCGTGGCCGCGCTCAACCGCTTGTACCCGTGAAGCGTTTGCCATGTTCTCATTGACGATATCGTGGATTCGCAGCGCTGCTTGGGCAACCGAGATACCGAGCGGCCGTCCGACGTACGTCTCTATTGCCTCACGTGCGGCGCCGGCATCGAGACGCATGCGGCCGCCGAGGAATGATTCTGGATCGAGATATCCGAGCACGAGATCCGCGTCGGTGACTGTGGGCAATTTGCCGCCGCGGCCGTAGCACGCTGGACCTGGTTCGGCGCCGGCACTATCCGGCCCCACCGTGATCAAACCTAGTCCATCCAGCCTAACGATGCTGCCGCCGCCGGCGCCAATTTCGATGAGATCGACAACTGGAATGCGCAACGGCAATCCGCTGCCCTTCTTGAGGCGATACATGCGCGCAACCTCGAAATCCATGGTGATCTCGGGTGTGCCGTCATGAATGAGGCAGCTCTTGGCAGTCGTGCCGCCCATATCGAAGGAAAGGATTCGCGGCAACTTGCGCTGTCGGCCGATGTCAGCCGCCGTGACGCTGCCAGCTGCGGGGCCGGACTCGCATATACGGACGCCGTAGCGCCTGACGATGTCGGGTGCCGCGATGCCGCCTTCCGACAGCATGACGAAGAGCCCCGCTGTAATCTCCGCGGCCGCCAGTCCGTCGACGAAGCGCTGAAGATATGTCGCGATCAACGGCTGGACGAATGCGTTCGCGGCCGTGGTGGTCGCCCGCTCGAATTCACGAATTTCGGGTAATACTTCCGACGACAGGCAAATCGCTATTCCGGGCAAGTGCTTATAGAGTAGCGCGCGAACTTCGCGCTCGTGAGTCGCATTCATGTAAGAATGCAGCAAACAGACGGCGACCGCCTCCGCACCGTTCTCCTTCAACGCTTGGGCCACCCGGCCTAGGGAGGCTTCATCCAACGGTGTGATGATCTCTCCACCCGGCCCCACGCGTTCCGAGACCTCGAGACAGAGGTTATCCGGCACGAGCGGCTGCGGCTTCTCCAGCTGGAGGTCGTAAATATCGTGCTTCTTTTCGCGACCGATCTTGAGAACGTCGCCGAACCCTTGTGTGGCGATGAGGGCGGTGCGCGCTCCCTTACGCTCGATCAGTGCGTTCGAAACCAGCGTCGTCGCGTGGAGCACGACCGAGATATCCCGGGGGCCGACGTCGGCCTCTGCCAGCACGCCCTTGATCCCGGCAAGCGCGCCACGCGCGGGATCGTCAGGTGTCGTCAAGCATTTGAAGCGGACGAGTTTGCCGGTCGCACCGTGCGCCATCACCGTATCGGTGAACGTGCCCCCGATGTCCAACCCAACGATCCAGCCACCGCCGCTCAACTCTACTGCACTCCCGTAGGTTGGATGGCAGGGGATCGCTGGTGCCAGTCTGAGCGCGTTTGAAATAAAGCCCCGACCTGGAACAAGCGATCTTCGCCGGAATGGCGCGCTGCCAGCTGCAGGCCGATGGGCAACCCATGTTTCGACATGCCGCAGGGAATGGTCATGGCAGGATGGCCGGAATGGCTGAAGGGCAGATTGAGCCGCCAATCGCCGGTACTGTCGAAGCCAGGCGCTGGAGCAGGTGTCGACGGCATGGCCAGCGCGGTGAGCGGCGCGAGCAAACGCGACAGAGCCACCGTTTCGATGCGACGAATTTGCTGAGCTCTCAGGTAGTCCGCAGCGCTGATCGTTAGGCCAGCTTCGATCAGAATTGATAGCCGTGGCGGAAATTCGCTGGCGCGCTTGGCAAAACGCTCGCGCTGATAGGCGGCCATTTCGGCGTACATCGTCACGATTCCCGCCTCGACCAGCGCTTCAAAGCCCTGCGGCAGTTCGACCCTCAAAATCCTGGCGCCAGCCGCTGCGAGGAGGCTGATGGCGTCCTCGAATGCGGTACCGACATCAGCATCCGTCTGCTCGAAAAAGTAGCGGTCAGGCACGCCGATGATAATGGGTGCGCTGTCGGTCGGCGTATGCTCAGCCGATTGGGGCGCCAGCGCCCGGAACAGCATTGCGATATCTGCGGTGCTGCGAGCAAAGACGCCGACATGGTCCATCGACCATGCGCAGGGGATGAGACCCTTGCGGCCAACCGCTGCGTAAGTCGGCTTCAGTCCGACGACGCCGCAATATGCGGCTGGGCGAACGACTGAGCCGGCGGTCTGGCTGCCGAGCGCCGCGGGGCACATGCGGGCTGCAACCGCGGCGGCCGACCCGCTGCTCGACCCGCCCGGCGTGCGCTCGACATTCCATGGGTTGCGGGTCGGAGCGGGATCCATGGCGGCGAATTCAGTCATCGCCGTTTTACCGAGCGTGAACGATCCCGCCTCGCGCAGGAGTTGCACAGCATCCGCATTCTCGCTCGGCACGTTTCCCGCCAGCATCAGGGAATTCGCACATGTCTCGAGGCCAGCCGTTGCGAAGTTATCCTTTACAGCAATCGGCATGCCATGCAGCGGACCTCGCCAGCGGCCGTGCTGCGCATCGTCGTCGCATTTCCGAGCCTCCACTCTCAGGCTTTCACGGTCGATACGTGCCCACGCTTGTATGCCAGAGTCTATAGCGTCGATGCGCGCCAGCAGCGCCCCGACATATTCCAGCGACGAGATATGCCGCTCGCGAATATTTCGTGCGGCTTCCGTAACATCCCACTCGTAGGGCTCAATCATGTAGTGGCCGTAACTGGGGCGGCCATATCGCGGCGGGAGGCTCGGCGTCGTCCGGCACTTCGTATTGCCTGATGCGTTGCAGACAGGTCTCGACAAGCTGCTCTACCTGCGTGCGGTAGGCTTGCATCATCTTGGTTAGTGGCGGTCTCGGCTGCAACTCGCTCATTGGTTTTGATCCGGGACAGTAGCGGAAGCTGTGGTGGATTGACCGAGATAGATCTCCTGCACCCGCTGCGATTGCCGGATCTCCATGGGGGTACCCTCGGCCACAATCGACCCTTGATGCAAGACGCTCACTCGATCGGCCACGCTGAAAACCACTCTCATGTCATGCTCGGTAAATAGCACGGTGACGCCGAGTTGCTTGGCGATGCCGTGGACCATCTGGATTGATTCGAGGCGCTCCGCGCTCGCCATGCCGGCGGTTGGCTCGTCAAGCAGCAGCAGGTTTGGATTGTTGGCGAGCGCAACTGCAAGTTCGAGCTTCTTCTGGTCGCCGTGAGACAGCGTACCGGCTTTGCGCATCCGTGCAGCGCTGAGGCCAACGAGTTCCATGAGACGCTCACATTCGGAAAGATAGGCCTGCGCCGCCGGACGCAAGACGGCAAAAAGCCGACGATGAAACGAGACCAGCGCAACCTGAAGATTCTCCAGCACGCTCAGTTCAGGAAAAACGCTGGTGATTTGAAAAGTGCGACTTACGCCGGCGCGAAACAATCGATAAGGAGGAAGCCCGGTCGCCTCGCGCCCCGCAATCAATACGCGGCCGCTATCTGGCGCTATGAAGCCTGTGATCAGGTTGAACAACGTAGACTTACCGGCTCCATTCGGACCGATGATCGCACGGAACTCCCCACGTGCGATGCTGAGGTAAACGCCGCTAGCCGCTTGCAGGCCGCCAAAGCGCTTGTTCAGATCGATCACCGTCAGAGCTGCCTCAGTCATCGGCGCGACCACGCACCACGCCGGTCAAACCCTCAGGCATCACCATCACCACGAAGATGATGACACTTCCTAGGAACAGCGCCCAATATTCGGTAACGCCCATGAGCCAAGTTTGCAGCAACACGTAGATCGCGGCGCCGACGATCGGCCCAGCGAAGTGATTCATCCCGCCCAAGATGGTCATCACGATCGGCGTGGCGCTCGCCGTCCAGTTAAGCCAGCCGGGAAACACGCTGTGGTTGGCGAGGGCAAACAATGCACCTGCGAGTCCCGCAAAGAAGGCGGCGATCACTAGTGTTACCCAGCGGTGAAGGCGGACATTTATGCCGAGCGCCAAGCTCTTGCGGTCATTGCTTCGCTGGGCGCGCAGGGCGAGCCCAAAGGGCGAGCGAACGAGGCGCCATAGAAGATAAAGCCCTACGGCAACGACAATGAGAGTCACATAGTAGAAACCTCGTGGCGTCGCTGCGAAACCTCCGGCGTTGATGCCGCTGAGACCGTCATCGCCGCCAGTCAGCTGATATGATTTGAACACGACGGTGTAGACCAGCATCTGAAACGCGAACGTCAGCATTCCGAAATAGATGCCGGTCAATCGGATGCAGAAGTATCCGATGATCGCGCCGCTCATAGCCGAGAGCAGGGGTGAAATCATTGCCGCGCCCAAGGCATCCACACCAAACTGCTTCATCATGATGGCGAGACTGTAGGCCCCAATCCCGAAGAACGCCGCATGCCCGAAGGCCAACATTCCACCGTAGCCGAGCAGAAGGTTGAACGTCGTCGCGTATAACGAGAACACCAGCATCTCGATAAAAACGAAGACCCAGAAATCCGAGACCGCGAACGGGACGCCAAGTACGGTCACGGCAGCCACGACGAAAATCGCTGCACCGATTTTCATTCGGGCTTCCCGAGAAGGCCCCATGGGCGCACGATCAGAACCAAGGTCATCACAACGAACGGGACGACAATTGCGAGCGAGGGAAAGGTGAGGACTCCGAACGCATTGGCCTGACCGAGAAGAAGTGCGCCGGCGAGGGCTCCGGGAAAGCTGCCCATGCCTCCGATAACCACGACGACGAAGGCATCGATCAGCACTTGAGCATGAAGGCCCGGGCCGATCGAGACAATGGGTGCGGCGAGCCCGCCGGCCAAGCCCGCTAACCCGGACCCCACGCCAAATACAATCGTGAATAGGCGTTGTACGTTGACGCCTAATGCTTGCAGCATCTCGCGGTCGGCGGCAGCCGCGCGGACCATGGTTCCCCAGCGGGTGCGATAGAGTAACGCCCAAAAGACAATACAGATGGCTGCTCCCGCCGCTATGAGAAAGACGCGATAGAGCGGGAAGCTGACACCGAATGGTCGTACAAAGCCTTCGAGTGCAGCCGGAATGGTAATCGAGTTCTCTTCCCGGCCCCACACCAGCTTCACAGCGTCGCCGAGGATGAGAATTAACCCGAACGTGAGCAGCAATTGAAACGCTTGCGCCGATCGGTAGATGCGGCGGAGAAACAAGATCTCGAAGACCGATCCGAAGGCGAACAGGCTGATGGTCGACACCACCAGAGCGAGCATGAACATCGCTATCGAATTTGACGTCGCGCTTACGATCGTGAATGCGATGTATGCCCCCAACATGAAGAAGCCGCCATGCGCAAAATTGATGATGCGACAGACGCCAAAGACGAGAGAAAGGCCCGCCGCGACGAGAAACAAAAGCATGCCATTAGCAAGGCCCGCCATGAATTGACGGGACAGGACGACAGGGTTCGTGATCCAATCGAACGAGGGTAAGAGGTCCATGGGGCGGACGAGCGGTGCGCTAGCAATACATCGGGCAGCCTTACAGCGCCCGAACAATGTTGTTAGAGAACCTTAAATCACCTCGTCAAGACCGAGCCTGAATGCCGCGACCAATCGTGGCGACGTTCAAGTCCGCTGCGCGACTGCTACAGTGGGTCGCGCAACACATTGCCGCGATGCTACGGCGACTGCAAGACGATGAGCTGACACATGTAAATGGCACGCGCACCATCAGCTCAGCAACAGCTCGTCATCGACAACCTCAGCACCCTGTTTGCGCCGGAATAGCTGCAAGAGATCGTCGACGCGCATCGAAGACCGGTCCGGTCCGCTGATGTCGAGCATGATGTGCCCCTGATGAAGCATGATGGTTCGGTTGCCGAATTCGAGCGCCAGTCGCATGCTGTGCGTTACCATCACCGAGGTGATCGCGGATTCGCGCACGACCTGATCGGTCAGTTTCATGACGAGTTCGCCCGCGGCGGGATCGAGCGCGGCGGTATGCTCGTCCAACAGCAGGACTCGCGTCGGGCCCATGGTCCCCATTACGAGAGCGAGTGCCTGACGCTGTCCACCGGATAACAGCGAGACGCGGTCGTCAAGGCGCATCTCGAGACCCAGGCGAAGGCTCGCGAGGCGTTCGGTGGCGAGGTGCCGCAGAGCTCTGCTGATGGCAAATCGGAACCCGCGCGGCGACGTCCGCGCAGCGGCAACGGCAATGTTTTCGATGATCGACATATTCTCGCATATGCCGGCACGTGGATCCTGAAACAGACGGGCGATCATGCGTGCGCGCCTGTGGACCGGCCACAGCGTGACATCCTGATCATCGACAAACACGCGACCGCGATCTGGCGTCAGTTCGCCAGCCAGAATGTTGAGCAGCGTTGACTTGCCCGCCCCATTGGAGCCGATCACGGTCACGAACTGGCCCGTTGGTATCGTCAAAGTGATTTCGCGCAGCGCGCGATTTTCAAGCGCGCTGCCTTTGTTAAACGTGACAGCTACGTTCTCGGTCCGAATCATTTGATGCGACCGCTGGCGCGCTTCCAGAATGAGAATTTGCGGCTGGGCGCAAATAGTGCGATGGCAACGAGAACCGCCGTTACGACGTTTACATCGGAGGCGGTGAGGCCAATGGCTCCAGTGCTGAGGGCAATGGCAATTGCAAGCCGGTAGAGGACGGAGCCTAACACGCAGGCCAACGTCAACATCGGAACGGCTCGGAACGGCATCAGCGCCGTGCCCCCAATCACGGCGGCTAACGCGACGACGATCACTCCCACCCCCATTGAAACGTCAGCCGCACCCAACATCTGCGCAAACAGCGCCCCGCTCAACCCCGTCAACCCATTCGCGATTCCAAGGCCTGTCGTGACCATCAGGTTGACACGAACGCCGTTGGCTTGAGCCATACGCGGATTGGCACCTGCCGCTCGCATCGCCAGGCCGAATCCCGTGGCAAGAAAAAGGTCAGTCAGGAACTTGCAGACGACGACGATGACGGCGAGAAGAACAAGCGGTGCGTACATTGACGCGACCCCGAGTTTTTCAACGAAAGAATAGACCGTGTCGATGTTCAACAGCCCGATATTGGGGCGGTCCATAATGCGCAAATTGATCGAGTACAATGCTATCGCCGTAAGGATGCCGGCGAGGATGTGCAGGATCCGAAGCTTGATGTTGAGAAAGGCTGTCACGATGCCCGCGGCGACCCCAGCAGCCGCAGCGGCCAAGGTGGCGGTCCATGCATCGATACCGGATACCATCAATTTGGCGGCGACGGCGGCTCCTAACGGGAAGGAGCCTTCGACGGTCAGGTCAGGAAAATCCAGTACGCGAAAAGTGAGATAGGAACCAAGAGCAACCAGCGCGAAAGCGAGACCGGTCTCCAGGGCGCCGATGAACGCATAAAGACTCAAAGTGCGGACTGCCTGATCCTAGCGGGTGGTCAAAAGCTCAGAACACATGGGCAGCCTTGTTCAAGAGTTCGGGTGGGATTTTCACGCCCATCTTCTCGGCTGACGCTTTGTTGATATAGAGGCCGAGCGAGTTGGGCAGGTCCTTCATAAAGACGACGTCCATGTCTCCGGGCTTCCGCCCTTTGAGAACCTCGTCCACCATGTCGGCCGTTCGCTTTCCCATTTCTACAAAGTCAAAACCGACAGTCGCGGCGGCCCCGCGTTGCACGCTGCGCCGTTCGGCCGTGAACAACGGCGTCTTGGTGTCCTGGGCGACTTTCACAAGGGCCTCGAATGCACCGTAGACGGTCGTGTCATTGGGAACGAAGATTGCGTCCACTTTTCCAACCAAGCTTTGGCCAGCGCTCGGAACGTTATTGATGCCCATGGCCGGCGATTCTACAGTGGAAAAACCCATCTTCGGCGCGAGCATTTTGACGCTCTCGACCGTCGAACGTGCGTTGTCCAGACTTGGGTCGAACACGAGGCCTAAAACCTTCAGGTTCGGTACCAGTTGTTTCACAATGTCGAGTTGTCGCTCTGTCGGGACGAGATCGGCAACGCCAGTGGCATTGCCGCCCGGGTGCTTCAACGTGGGAACGAGCTTGGACGCCACCGGGTCAGTTACGGTCGTGAAGACGATCGGAATCTCTTTGGTCGCGGCCACCGCGGCTTGGCTGGTCGGAGTTGTGATTGTTACGATCACATCAGGGTGCTCGCCAATGAACTGCCGTACGATTTGTTGAGCAGTCCCAAAATTTCCTTGCGCGCTCTTGAAGTCGATCTTCAGGTTCTTTCCTTCAACATATCCGTGCCTCGACAGGCCGCTGACGAGGCCTTCCTTCACCTCCAGAAGTTGAGGGGTGTCGTTCATGGTGATGATCGACACGGTTTTGCCCGTCTCCGCAGCGGCCGCGATTGCAAGGGTGGTGCTGAGAGCCACGGCTGTGGCAACGCAGAGCTTGATCATGTTGATCGCCTCTTGCATGGCAGGACTTGATTGGCAGACCAGTCTATTGCCTCGAGGCCAAAACACAACTCGGCGACTCGGTCGCAGAAGACATGCATGCGTTCACCTGCGGTTTTAGGCGCGGAATCCCTGGGGCGGCGCAAGGGGGCGACGGCATCTTTTGGCGACTGAGCGATCACCACATTTGGCGCGCGGCTACCGGCGGTCTTGGCTGCACAGATCGATTGCGATCTGTGCGTAAAGCTGACTGCCTTTGATCATGTTATCGATCTTCATGGCGTATTTGCCCCCGCCTGAGCTTACGCCCGGGCCATAGGTGAGCGACGGAATCCGCATTTCGTTGAAACAGTTGATGTCGCGCCACATGCTGGAGGCCGGGATTGGAGCCCGCCCAATTTCCGTGCCAAGGACCGTTCGATGCGCGCGGGTAATCGCGCCCTTGAGTGGTTCGACCTTTTTTGGATCCGCTTCAAATGCTGGCCGGTAGGCGTAGAGCTCAACCTCGCCCGTGAGCCCACACTGCTGCATCAGTCGCCGCAGATCCGACCTGATGTCTAGAGGCTCTTGAGCCGGCGTGATGCGAACGTCGAGATAGATGGCGCATTGCTGGACCGTCTTCGTTATCTTCCACGGCACGCCCCCGCGAATTGCGCCGAAATTCACCTTGGGCACCACCACGCCGCCCGCGCATTCGTAGCGGTTTTTCTTCTCGTAATCGCAGGCCCACTCCTCAAGGCGCTGAATGAGGGATGACATCCGTACGATCGCGCTGGGATTCTTTTCGAGCGGCGTGGGACGCGGAATGTAGGGGGTGTAGATCGGGACATCTTCGCCGAATACCGTGAGTTTGAAAAAAGCCTTGCCGGCTTCGACGCCGACGATGCCGAAATCTGTTCCTTCGGCGACCAGAGCATAATCGGCAACGCCGCCGTGCGTGATTGCGTATCGGGTGCCCGCCTCCTTCGCGAGATATTCAGGCGGCTGAAATTCATCCACGGGTTCGACACCGATCTCCCCGACGACCGCCATCAACATGAGATCGCCCTTGAGCTTAACACCGCTGTCTTTAATCGCCTTGGCAGCGATGAGCCACGTGGCCATCGGCCCTTTATCATTGACGATTCCGTTGCCATAGAGCATGTCGCCATCTCGCCATGCACTGTGGAAAATAGGGTCGCTGGCGCGGCGCGACGCCCACCACTCTTCCTGGTGCACAGCCGTATCCATGTGGCTGTTGAAGCAGAGGCTACGACCGGTGTCGGATCCCGGCCATGTCGCAATCACATTTGGACGGTCAGGATAGAGGGCGATCTTGCGCGCATCAAAACCCTCGCGTCGCATCCAATCGTAGACATAAGCGGCAACCGGTCCCTCCCGCCCAGTGGGACTGTCGATGTTGCCGAGGTCGAGCGCGACTTTTACGAGCTCCTCAGTATCGATCTTAGCGAACACTTTTTGCGAGTCGATGTTCATGTCACATTCTTTGCGAGCTTGATCAGGACTGGCGGCGACGCGTGGCGTCGGTGACGCTAAACGGATCGCCGTAGACAAGCTTCTATCACGCGCGTTTCGCGCAGTGCTACCACAGTGAAGCGATGAGCTTGCCTCTAGCGTTGGAAGCCTCTCCTCAATGTCGAATTTGCAAGCGGGTGGCTGCGCTCGCTCGGGCGCGCCCTCGGTCCGAGCGGAATCCGCGTCAAGGCCGTTGCGCCCGACGTGACCGAGACGCCGATTATCGCAACCTGCTCCGAAGAGAACCGCGCCACGCAATAGGCCCGTGTCCCGCCGCTCGGACGGCTCGGGGATCCGGACGAGGTTGCCTGCCGCCCTGCGTCAGAAACGACAGCACCGGGCCGCTGGCGATCGACGCCGATCCACGCAACTTCGGTTTGTCAGGCCTTGAGGTCGTCGAAGTGCTTCGGTCCTCGCATGAAGCGTTCGATCCACCAACTGAACAGGATGTAGCGCAGCACCTCGCTATCGGCGGCGCCGTAGGCACCGGTTGCTTTCAGCGTCTCAAGCGCGCGCGCCTCGTCCGCATCAAGATTTATGGCCAGCTCGATCGTCCGGATCGGCACATTGGTGAATTCTGGCACATAGTCGGGATCGCGTTTTAGCACCCGGTCGGCCTTGATTGTCTTATTCTTGAAATGAGCAGGCGTGCGCTGCGTGCCTAGCTTCGGTGATTCCGGAACCGCGGCAAGCGCCTCCTCACTGGGCTCGAAGATTGTGAGCGCGATCGGCTTTAACGAGAAGTCGCTCGTCGCCATCACGTCGGCGCCGCACACGTTCGGCACCGCGAGGACATCGAACAACGCCAACAAATCGACGTAGTCGCCCTTCTTTGCGGTCTGCCGCGCGATGAACGGATGGCCGGCGCTATCGATGCCGGTATGCATGAAGAAGTTGAAGCTGTCGTGCACGTCGTCTGGCGTCAGGCCGTATTCGCGCTGCGCCTCGGCCTGCATATCGTGGCAGTTGGTGTGCACCGGAAGGCCGTACTGATAGTCGAAAAGGAACGCGCTGCACCGCGGATAAAGGACGTCGTTGGTGCCGACCGTGTCTTCCAGGATGCACATCATGGGTCGCTCACGGGGCGGCGCCGACCACAGGAAATCTCCCTTGGTCGGATGCAGCCCGTGCAGGTGTCGCGTCCTTCCGGTGTGGAAAAACTCCTTGTAGTCATGAAGATTGAAGCAGTTGAAATCAACGCATTGGCCACCTTCGATCTGCTCGATGCGCAAGATCATGCCACGGCGCAATTCGAGCGCCTTGCCGGTGCCGGGCTCGAGCCTGAGCCGCGCGTGGATTGACCGATCAGCCATCGCGTGTTCCTTTAGGTCTTATCGCGAGGCCTCTCCGCGGAGCGGGCCGCGCCGTGGCGGGCGAGGAACTCCCGGAGCGCCAAACGCACCACGGTCTCACGATCGGTGGCTCCCACGCGCGCCATCGTGGCATCGATCAGTTCAAGCTGCTGCTGATTGACGACGAGTTTGACAGACTTCTCTCCTTGCGCCATGCGGCCTCCCGGAATTATTCGCCAGTTCGGCGTCGGACGATCGCTTGATCGAGCGCGACCGCGACGATAAGGGCTGCGCCGATCACCATGAGTTGCGTATAGGACGAGACGTTGAGCAGGTTGAGCCCGTTCGACAGGATGCTGACGAATGCGACCCCGAACGCCACTCCCACAACCGATCCACGTCCACCGAACAGCGACACGCCGCCCAGCACGACGGCCGCAACCGACTCCAGTGGCAGACTCGTGCCCAGAGTTGGCTGGCCCGAGGCGACGCGGGCGGTGAGGATGATGGATCCCACGGCGGCGCAGAAGCCGCAAATCACGTAGGCCGCCACCTTGACGAAGTTTATGTTGATTCCCGAGAGCCGCGCTGCTTCCTCGTTGCCGCCGACAGCGTAAATGTGCCGGCCGAGGCGCGTATAGCGCAACACGAAATGAGAGACCGCCAGAACCACAAGCGCAACAATGACCGGGATGGGTATGCCGGCGACAAGCTCGTAGGCGAGATCGCCGAAACGCCCGGGAAGGCCCGACACGGCAACGCCGCTGCTCAGGTTAAGCGCGAGCCCCGACATGATCGATAGCATCGCAAGGGTGGCAATGAACGGAAAGACCTTGAACCGGGTAATGACGATTCCATTCACCAGTCCGACCGCCGCGCCGGTCAACAGCGCTTCGATCGTGCCGGCCGCGATACCGTACCGGCGCATGCCGAAAGCCGCGATCACGCTGACGAGCGCCACCGTCGAGCCCACCGACAGGTCGAGGCCCGCGGTAAGGATCGTGAAGGTCTGACCGAACGAAACCGCCGCAAGCGCCGCAGCCGCGATGCCGATGTTGCGGAAGTTTTGGACCGTCGGAAACACCGGGGACAGCGCCGAGAACAACACCACCAGGGCGATGACGGCCAGCGGCAGGCCGATGTCTCGCGCGTTGTGACGCAGGAGGTTGCGCAGCCAGGCACGATGCACGGCTGGAGCGTCAACCCGCGCGATCTCGCCGTTTGCGGATTCAGACGTCATGCGCCCCATCTCGCGATCATCCGGAACAGATTCATTGCGTCAACTCGGGCTGGCGATCGACGATGTGGGCGGCGAAAGCCGCTGCCAGGATGCGTCGCTCGTCGAACTCACTGGCCTCCAACACATCCCGCACGCGGCCACCCGACATGACGACGATGCGGTGGCACAGATTCATAAGCTCGGACAGTTCCGACGAAACGACGATCACGGCGGTACCTTCGGCGGCGAGGCGATGCATCAGGCGATAGACCTCAGCTTTGGCACCGACATCGATGCCACGCGTCGGCTCGTCGAAAATGAGGACATCCGCATGCGACAGCACCCATTTGCCGATGACGAGCTTTTGCTGATTGCCGCCTGAAGCGGTGCGCGCCGGCGCGTCGAGATTGCCGCGAAACTGAAGTTGCGCCGCCACGTCCTTGGCGGCACGCCGCAACCGGCCCCACGCCACTAGACCCCAGCCGCCATAGCGTCTGAGCGACGCAAGCGCGATGTTCTCACACCCCGGCAGCGTTAAGACCAGCCCCTGTTCCTTGCGGTCCTCCGGCAAGTAGGCGACGCCGGCGGCGATCGCTTCCGCCGGCGTGCGTATCGCAATCGCCTTCCCATTTTTCGACATAGTGCCGCGATCGAGCGGGTCGGCGCCGAAGATAGCCCGCATGACCTCGGTGCGGCCGGCTCCGATCAAGCCAGCAATCCCGAGGATTTCGCCAGCGCGGACGGAGAAGCTGACGTTCTCAAAGACGCCTTGCCGGGTCAGACCCTCCACGACGAACACCGGAGCGCCGCGCGCGTCCTCCCGAGGCGGGAACAACTCGTCGAGTGGCCGCCCCACCATCAGCTCGATGAGCTCGGCGGTATTGGCGATCGCCGTCGCGGGCAGCGTGGCGATGTGCTGGCCGCCGCGCAGGACCGTTATGCGGTCGGCGAGGCCGCGCACTTCGTCGAGCCGATGCGAAACATAAAGGATGGCCGTCCCGTTTTCACGAAGCCGGCGCAGAATGCGCAACAGTCCTTCCGCCTCTTTGTCCGAAAGCGCCGCGGTCGGCTCGTCGAGGATGATGACCGGCGTTTCGCGGATCAGCGCATGCGCGATCTCGACGATCTGCTTTTGAGCGGTCGAGAGCGCGGCCATGGGCGCGCGCGGATCGATGACGGCGGCAAGGCCGAGCCCTTGGAGCGTCGCGCCCGCGATGCGCTCGGCCTCGCGGCGCGAATAAAGTCCGTATCCGGGGCCCGGTTCGCTGCCGAGCACGATATTTTCGGCGACACTCAGTCCGGGAACGATCATCAATTCCTGAAAGATGGTCGCGATGCCGCAAGCGCGCGCATCCTTGGGTGACTGGAACTGCACCTCCTTCCCACGCACAAAGATCTTCCCGCGGGTCGGATGCGTACCACCTGAGAGGATACGGATGAGCGTCGACTTTCCAGCACCGTTCTCGCCGACCAGCGCATGCACCTCGCCGGCACGCAGGTCGAGCGAAACGCCGACGAGCGCCTGCACGCCCGGGTAATCCTTAGCGATCTCCTGGACCTCGACGACCGGCGTCATCGCTTTTCGGGAATGTGTGCAACGGCCTCGACCTCCAGCAGGATGTCGGGCGTCGGCAACAGTTCGACCACGCGTACCACGGTACTTGCCGGCGGATCGCGAAAGAACTTGGCCCGCACCTCGTTGTAGATCGGAAAGTCGCGCAGATTGCAGAAGTACTGGGTCAGCTTGACGACATCGTCGAGCGTACCGTTGGCCGCCGCAAGGGTGCTGCGCAGCCGGTCGAGCACGAACCAGGACTGTGCGGTGATCGGGCCATCCTTCAAATCGGTCGACATTTCGCCGGTCTCGCCTGCCTGACCGCGAAGCTCCGCGGGAAGGTCGGCATAGCCGCGGATGACGATGCCGCGATCAGGGTCCGCGGCGGTGATGCCGGCAAAGAAGACAAGATCACCCGCGCGGCGAAACGGCGCATAGCGCGATAGCGGCTTTGCAACGGTCGGTTTGCTTGCCATCGATCTTGGTCCTTCGATCCAGTCGGTCCGGGAACGGGGCCGGGTTCTTTCATTGGCTTGCGTTCGCTTGAAAGCTCATGACGCCTGCAGCGAAGGCGGGATGTCCCACCCGGCGTTGTGCAACATGCGCGCCACCAAATCGCGCGTCTCCGTCCTGATCTGCTCGACCTCTACCGCGACGAGTTTGCCGTCGCGTTTTAGGATACGGCCGTCGACAATGACCGTGTCGACATTGTGCGGCAAGCCGGACTGCACCAGCACATCAACCGGATCGCCGCACGGCACCATATTGAGATCGCCGACGCGCAGCATGACGAGATCGGCGCGCTTGCCGACCGTGATCGATCCCGTAATGGCGTCGAGGCCGAGGTCGCGCGCCCCGTCGATCGTGGCCATCTGCAGCATTCGGCGCGGCGTGAGCCCGCAATTCTCGACCCGCGCCATTTCGGCCGAGAGGGTTACGCGCATCTGCGAAAACATGTCCGCGTTGCACGGCGTCGCGGTCGTATCGATCGACAGGCTCACGAGCACGCCGGCCCTGAGCATTTCAACGACCTTCGGGAAGCCCATGGTGCGCATCTCGGTCTGCGGGCTCAGTGATAGATGCGTCCCGGTCTCCGCCATCGCTGCAATGTCGGCGGACGTGGCGTGAACCGCGTGGACGATCTGCAGGTCTGGTCCGAGCAGGCCCTTGTCCTTCATCGAGGCGATATTGCACTCCCGGCAGCCCGCCTCGCGCATGCAGCGGTCGCAGTGCATGGTGATCGGCAAGTTGGCCTTGCGTGCCGCGTCCCACTCGCGCTGATAAATCTCGGGCCCGGTGCGGAAGGGGCCGCGAAGCGCGACGCCCAGCGTGATCCGATTGTCGGTTGCCTGCGGCGTCCATTGCGCGCGGAATCGAGCGAGATCGTGGAGATCCATCAGCCGTTCGCGCGCGAAGTTGTCCGGGCAGCCGTAAGAGAAACGACCGCGTATCCCCATGTCCAACTGGGCGAGCACATTGGCATCCGCATCCTGCGGCGTGCGCAGATTATGATCCCAGTTGTGAACAGTGGTGATGCCGGAATCGAGGGCTTCGGCCAACGCAAGACGCGCCGCGCGATAGAAATCGACCGGACGGTAGAAGGGAGCAAGGCCCCGCTTGACGGCAAAGTAGTCGCGGCCCGGACGATCGCCGATCAGGCCCCTCATGAAGCTGTTCCAGAGGTGCCAATGGGTATCGACAAACCCCGGCATCAGCACCATGCCTTTGCCGGAAATTGTCTCAGCGCCGGTGCCCGGCACGTCCTTGCCGAGGGCCGCAATCCTGCCGTCACGCATCAGGAGGTCTGCGCCGGGCACGTCGCCCAGCGCCGGGTCCATGGTGATGACGTAAGCGTCGCGGATGACGTAGTCACCCCGTGCAGGAAGCCGGCCCGCGGACCGGTCCGCGTCGTGCAACGCTTCGGCCATGGTCGGCTCTTTCAGCAGCGAGCCGGAAGTTTCATCAAGGTGTCCAGCCCTTGGGCGCCTGCATGCCGCTGCGGTCTATTTTGTCGAGATTGTCAGGCGTCACGATGATGAGCGGCACCTGCACCATGGCCTGCTCGGGCTTCTGCCCCTTGATGAGCTGATCGGCGAGGCGTGCTTCGATGCGGCCCATGAGCAGCGGCTGCTGGGCGACCACATAGTCGACGCAGCCCGCCCGCATCATCTCCTCCGCCACCGAACCGAGCACGGAGAACAGAACCTTCAGCTTGCCGCACTTGCCGGCGGCCTGGACGGCGCGGGCGATGCCAACTCCGTAGGTGTCGTCCGCCCCGTAGAGGAGGTTGACGTTCGGGTTACGCTGGATGAAGTCGCTGGCCAGCGAAAGCGCGACTGCCACGTCCTGCTCGCTCGTCTGCTCGGCGACGATCTTGATCGTGCTGCCCGCAATGTCTTCCTTGAAGCAGCGCAGCCGGTCGGTCGCCCAAAACGCCCCGGGCGGCCCGGCGAGAATTGCGATGGTGCCACCGTTGGGCAGCATCTTCTTGGCGCCCGCCGCGAGTTCATGGCCGATGGTGCAATGGCTCGAGGTCGCGCCGGCATCCGGGGGAATGTCGCTCGCCACCGTCGGACTTCCGGCGGCGATGACGGGAATCTTCGCCTGCTTGGCCTGCCGTACGACGCCATTGAAGGCGGCCGGATCGGCAGCGTCGAGAATGAGGGCCTTCACATTCTGGACGATGAGATTCGATACCTGCGTGACCTGCTTGTCGACATTGGCGTAACCGCCGGCGTCCTGAATGACGACGTCGTAGCCGAGCTTCTTCGCTTCATCGGTGAGACCGTAGAGTTCGGGCGTATACCATTCGCCCTTGGTGTTGGGCATCGCCGCCCCCAGCGTTCCGTTCGGGCCCGCGGCGAGAGCCGCCGAACTGCCGAGTGTGCAAATGAGAGCAAGTGCCGAAATACCCGATCGCCTCAACGTCAACGTGATCATGATCGCCTCCACACCGTTACAACTGAACTCCTGCCGCGGAGCGTAGCACGATCCATGCCACCCGGAACCAGCGCTCAAGTCGCGAATTGCGGCAAAGCGGTCGGGCGAGGATCAATCGGGGTTTGCGCCAGTCCTACGTGCCGTTCGAAGAGCGCTGCCGCCGAAAGCAGGGCAGCCTCGCCTCGCGGCTTGCCGACAAGTTGCAGGCCGATCGGCAGCCCCGCCGCCGTGAAACCGCACGGCACCGAGATCGCCGGACACCCCGTCACGGTGATCGCGAGCGTCAACCGGAGCCACGCAAAGTAATCCGGCAGGCTAACGCCTTCGACTTCCATGACGTGGCGCTGGTTGACATCGAAAGGCGGGACCATGACGGTCGGCGTAATCAGGAGATCGACGGTGCGGAAAAGATCAACCATGCCATGGTACAGCGTGGTGCGGGCAAGCTCCGCGCATGCGATCTCGCGCGCCGTGTGGCTCAACCCGCGCGTGCCGTAATGCAGGATTTCGGGGCTCAGCTTGTCGCGATAACGCTCGAGAAGCTCCATCGTGCCGCCGACGCGCTGCATGTTGCGCAGCACCTGGAAGGTTTGTTCCGCCTCGCTAAAGTCGGGACACCGCTCATCGACGGCCACGCCGAGCGCGGCAAAGCTTGCGACCGCGAGCTCGCACACGGTGCGCACTTCGGGATGAAGCGGCGAGATGCCGAGATCGGGGCTCCAGGCCACCCGCTTCGGCGCGACCGGCTCCAGCGCGGCGGAGAGAAAGCACGCCGGCGGCGCCGGCAACGATAGCGGATCCTCGATATCCTCGCCGACCATGGCGTCAAGCATCAGCGCAACATCCGCAACGTTGCGCGCAATCGGCCCATCGACGTCGAGCATGCCGAACGCAAGCGAGCGGGGGCCATGCGCGACCCGTCCCGGGCTCGGTCGCAGCCCCACCACGGAACAGAATGATGCCGGCAGCCGGATCGAGCCCGCCATGTCGCTGCCGGTGGCTAGCCAAGCCTCGCCGCTGGCGACCGCGGCTGCCGAACCTCCCGAGGATCCGCCGCTCGTAAAGCGCGTGTCCCAGGGGTTGCGAGTCGCGCCAAATACTTCGTTGACGGTGTTGCCGCCCGCGCCAAATTCGGGGGTATTGGACTTTGCGATCACGATCGCACCGCTGGCTTCGAGCCGCTCCACGAGGATGTCGGAACGCGCCGCAATCCGGTCGGCAAAGACGCGTGATCCCTCGGTCCAGCGGACGCCTGCGACTGCGGTCAGGTCCTTGACGACGATGGGCAGGCCGTAAAGAAATCCTGGCCCGCCGCTCGATTTCATGACCTGCCTCGCGCGGTCGCGGGCGCGGTCAAAACACCGGATTGGGAGTGCGTTGAGCGCGGGATCGATTTCCGCAATGCGCCGCTCGGCCGCGTCGATCAGTTCCAGCGCGGTTGTTTCGCGCCGGCGCAAGGCTTCGACGGCATTTCGCGCGGTCAGACGATAAAGCGCGTCAGGCATGCAAGACCTTCACCCAGAGTAGCGTAGCGCTATGGACACCATCGCTTACGCCACCCTATGCTGGCGGCGCAACGCATGAAGTGAGCATGACGCCGTCGGCGCCCGTTCGTCAAAACGACACGGAATTCTTCGCTCGACGCGGGTTCGGTCGACGCAGGTTCGCTCGATGTGGGTTCGGTCAGCGCGTCGGGTTTGCCGAGCGCCCGCCCTCATCATCATCGACATCCTCACGGCCGACGAGCAGGCGATGCTTGGGGCCAATCTCGGGAAGCAACTGCGATGGACAATAAGCTCTACGATTATTCGCCGATCGTCGGCCGACCGAAGATCACGTGGCCCAACGGCGCCAAGCTTGCCTTCTACATCGGCCTCAACATCGAGCATTTCGAGGTCGACAAGCCGGCGACGAGCATCTTCGGCGCGACCGCGAACTTCGCACCCGATCCGCTCAATTACGGCTGGCGCGACTATGGCGTGCGTGTCGGCATCTGGCGCATGTGCGATGCCTTGGACAAGTACGGGATGCGCGCATCGGTGTTGCTCAACGCCGATGTCTGCAGGCATTACCCGCAGATCATCGAGGCCGGGCGCAAACGGAACTGGGCCTGGCTTGCCCACGGCAAGAACAACTCGATCTTCCAGGTCGGAATGAACGTCGAGGACGAGCGGACGTATCTCAAGGATGTCGTCGATACGATCGCGAAGGCCAGCGGCCAATCAGTTAAGGGCTGGCTTGGTCCGGCACTTACCGAAACGTTCGAGACGCCGCGGCTGCTTCAGGGAGTTGGGCCTCACCTACATCCTCGACTGGTGCGCCGACGACCAGCCGTTTGCCTTGAACGTCCCCGGCATGATGTCGGTGCCCTATTCGCTCGAGGTCAACGACATCACGATGTGCGTCGGCAAGAGCCTGTCGGGCGAGGATTTCTGCCGGATGATCACCGATCAGTTCGACCAGCTCTACGAGGATAGCGGGCCGTCCGGCCGGGTCATGGCCCTATGCCTCCACCCCTTCGTCAGCAACCAACCGCACCGCCAGAAGTATCTGGAGCGCGCGCTCGAACACATCGCGCGTCATCACGGCGTGTGGCTGACCACGAGCGATGAAATCGCCGCCCATTACGCTGCGAATTATCTTCGCTGACGGGACGATCCGGCCCCGGTTCGAGCTTCATCATGACAGCCTGCACAAGACGCTGCGGCGGCGGATTGAAGAACTCGCCGTGTGCGTGTTCTAGTCGCTGCGCGTTCGCTCATCCCTCGTCTGACGGATATCATCGAAGCCATCCGTTCCAGGCCATGTCGTAATCACATTTGGACGGTCGGGATAAAGCGCGATCTTTCGCGTATCAAAGCCCTCGCGTCGCAGCCAATCGTGGACATAATCGGCAACCGGTCCTTCCCGTCCAGTGGGACTGTCGATGTTGCCGAGGTCGAGCGCAACTTTTACGAGCTCGTCAGTGTCGATCTTGGCGAACACTTTTTGCGAGTCGATGTTCATGTCTCATTCTTTGCGAGCTTGATCGGGACTGGCGGCGACGCGTGCCTCGGTGACGCAAAACGGATCGCCGTAGACAACCTTCTATCACGCATATCGCTCGGTGCCACCACGGTGAAGCGATGAGCTGTGTGCGTCACCGTGTTGGAAGACGCACCTCAATGTCGAATTTGCAAGCGGGTGGCTGCGCTCGCTCGCTCGCTCGCTCGGTCCAAGCGGGATCCGCGTCAACGCCATTGCGCCTGGCGTAGCCGAGACACCGATGATACCAACCTATTCCGCAGGGTACCGCGGCACGCAACAGGCCCGTGTCCCGCTCGGACGCCTCTGGGACCCCGACGAGATTGCTTCCGTTGCCGGCTTCTTGATTTCCGACGCAGCGCGCTACGTCAACGGCGAGACCATTATCGTCAACGGCGGCTCGAACTTTGGGTGATGGAACTCTTTTAAAAGATGAGCGGCGAGATTCTCGATAGTTGGTCGGTTGGGCCAGGTCACGAACGACAGCGCATTGGGCAAAACTTTTTTTGAAAAACAACCCCATGCAAAGCATACGTTCTGACGACCGAGGCGCGGTGGATGGCCGCAATCAGTGTAATACGGCTTGTTCACTGTTTGTTTTCCGGGAAGGTCCTAGGGCCAGACGACGATCCGCCAGGTGCCGAGCGTGTCGCGCGAATGCCGGGCAGCGGCAAGACCCAGCCAGTACATGCGTCTTCGAGAATCTGGCGGCCCCAGGCTCCAGCACGACACTAAAGCAGTTGATACCTTGCTGCATGTGCATTGCGGGGCCCGGCTCGCGGAATTTGCTTCAGTGATCGTCCGTTGTGCGGAATAAGCGTGCGCGAGCAGCCGAACGACAGCGAGTTGGGGGTCAAAATGGAAACTAGAGCGAATCGGGAGAGGCTGAATTGGCAAACGGAAGTATTGTGCCAACTGCGGCTGAGAGCAGCCGCGATGAAAAGGGCTCACGCGGCATCGGGACGTTGAGGCGCCGGGCGCGCGAGTGCTGCCGAACGGCAAGGTCGCCGTAGATCATCCCGAAGAAATCTATGGTGCTCGCGCTCATGATGGACGCGCTCGGTACAGAAGAGTTCAACTTCGCATTGGTCTGCTATGGGCAACTCGGCCGTGCCGCTTCTTCCGCGAGGGAAGATCGACGTGGCTAAGCTGAATTTCATGCTGTCGATGATCAAAGGCCAGAAACCGAAAGACGAGATCGAGGCCATGCTCTTGGCGAAAATCGCGATCTTCGACGAGCAGGTGATGAAGTTCGCCGAGCGATTGCAGGCGGCGCGAACCCTCCGCTGAACTGGACAGTGCGGAGCGTGCACTCAACCGGTCGGCCCGAACGCTTATTCGCTCGTAGAAGGACTCAAACGATATCGTACCGGGACCGAGCAGAAGGTGACCGTCCAGAACGTATCGATCCAAGAGGGCGGACAGGCGATCGTCGGCAACGTCAACCATTCGCCGCGCGAGATCGGGCCGCAGCGCGTTGAGGTTGCGAACGTCGCTCCCGTTCCTCGAGCGGATGCTAAGCCCATCATCGACGCCGAATGCGTCCCCGTTCCCGCGAGCCGCCCGGCAAAATAGTGAGCGGTAAGGCTTTGAACAACACGGGCCCGATGCTGGCTAGCCAGCGATGCGGGGCAAAGACCCGCTCGGGCAAGGCTTGCAAGTCCCCGGCCGTCAGCGGGAAGAAGCGCTGTCGCATGCATGGCGGTGCGCCAGGTTCTGGTGCCCCCCGCGGCAACACGAACGCGCTCAAAAACGGGCTATACACCCGTGAAGCCCTGGAGGAACGCCGGCAACTGCGGGCCCTGATCCGCAAGTCGCAAAGCCTCATCCAAAAGATCGACTGATCA
>CAWEAS010000029.1:0-32935 GCA_963807015.1 uncultured Alphaproteobacteria bacterium
CGCGCCAAGCGGCAGCGCTTTCTCGAGGCGGTCATTCGCGCGGCAAAACCGCGGTCGGTGCTTGATTTCGGCTGCGGTACTGGTACGCAGCTCACGTGGCCATTGGCCGAAGCGTTTCCTCAAGTTTCCTTTCTCGGCGTCCATTCCGATCCGACCACGATTGCCTGGGCGCGTCGACAGCCAATCCCTCCAAACCTTCGCTACGAGACCGAAGACGATCCGAGCCGGCGCTTTGACATGGTGATTGCTTCGGAAGTGTTGGAGCATGTCGACGCGCCGGATCAATTGCTGCACTATTTTCGGGACCGGCTCGTCGAGGGCGGCCGGCTCGTGGTCACGATCCCAAACGGTTTCGGGCCGTTCGAGACGATGTGCTTTGTCGAACATCTGCTCACGCTCAGCGGCGTGCTGCCGCTGTTGCGTCGGATCAAGCATGCAGTGCTCGGCAAGCCGCGGATCGACAGCAATACGGCGCTCACGCTTGCGATCAGCCCGCACGTCAACTTCTTCTCGCGGCGCGACATGTTGGGCTTGCTGCACGCTGCCGGGTTCGAGGTCGTCGGCTTTCAATCGCGCACGGTAATCTGCGGTCCGATCATCGAATGGGCGATCCGCGGGCCCCTGATCGAATGGAATGCGCGAATCGCTGACAAGCTACCGGCCTTGGTGTGCAAGCGATTGGATGTTCGATTGTATCAAGGCGCCGCAATTGCCGGCGGGACGACGCCATGGCACCGCACTGGTGGGGCCGTTTTCGCCCATGCTCAGCGAACGCCGCTGGGCCGGCGTCAGCATGCCTCATGGTTGAGGTATGCTCGCCTCCGCATTTCCCCGCGTCCTGTTCGTCACACCTGCGGCATTCAATCATTTCACGGGTGGTGGCGTCACTTTCTCGAATTTGTTTGCGGGTTGGCCAAAGGATCGCATCGCCACGGTCCACAATGACGCGGTGCCGACGAGCACGGATGTCTGCGAGCGCTATTTTGTGCTCGGCCGCTCCGAGATCGATCTCTTTGCTCCTTTGCGCATCGCGCGGACGATGAGGGATCGCGGCGGCAGGTCGGACAGTGGCGCCGGCGTTGGCCCCGTCACTAAGCCCGGGCTGATCTCGCGCATCCAGGGCGATGCGGCGCCGCAGCGCGCGCGCTTGAGCGGTGCGCTCGAACGGTGGATCGCGGAGTTCGAGCCGGAGTTGCTCTACACCATCCTCGGCAGCAATGCTGTGATGGAATTGATCGGTGCGATCCGGCGACGGTTTGCGTTGCCGCTCGCCGTTCACATGATGGATGATTTTCCGAACGTTGCCTACCGACGCGGGTTATTTGCACCGCTTGAGCGCGCCCGGATGCAGCGCCTGCTGGCCGATAATTTTCGCGCAGCTGCCGTTTGCATGGGAATTTGCACTGAAATGTGCGTGGCGTTCTCCCGCCGCTACGGGCGGCCGTTTTTGCCGTTTCAGAACTGCGTCGATGTTGAGCGTTGGCAGCCGGTCGTTCGATCGTCGAGTGGCGTCGGACGGCAGCCGTACCGGCTACTCTATTTCGGCTCGGTCTTTGGCAACGCCCAACTCGCTTCGATCCTCGACATCTGCCAATCGGTTGCGAGGCTTAATGCGCAGGGCTTCGCGGTGGACTTCGAAATCGCCAGCCCGACGTTGCATCTCGCCGCCAACAAAGAGGCTCTGACAATTCATCCGTCGATCCGGCTGGTCACTCCGACCGCGGATGACCGGGCCTTCTTCGAGCAACTCGCGGCGGCCGATGCGGTGGTGCTGCCGGTGAATTATGACGCGGAAACGGTCGAGTTCATCCGCTATTCCATGCCAACCAAGGTACCGGCATATATGGCGAGCGGCACACCGATCCTTGTCTATGGCCCGCGCGGCGTTGCTCAGGTCGACTATGCCGAGCGCGAGGCCTGGGGCCATGTGGTCAGCGATCGTGCGCCGGCAGCTCTCGATGCTGGCCTTCGGCGGATTTTGTCCGACGAAATGCTGCGAGAAGGCTTGCGCGTCCGCGCGCAGGCGCTTGCCGCGGCGAACCACGACAGCAGGAAGGTGCGCACCCAATTCCAGAGCACCCTTAAGGCGGCGGCGCGCGGGCTTGCGGTCACATCGCCCCTGTCGGCCATGTCGCACGCATGAAGCAGGTCCTGCTCACGCGCGCCGGCGTCGAGGTGCGCGAGGTCCCGGCGCCGCAGGTCGAGCCCGGCGCTGTTCTCGTGCGCGTGTCGCATTCCTGCATTTCGGTCGGCACCGAAATGAGCGGCGTGCGCGGGAGCAACCTGCCGCTATGGAAACGAGCGCTGCAGCGACCGGATCAGGTACGCCGGATTGCCACCATCGTCGCGAAGGAGGGCCTTGATACGGCGCGGGCGATGGTGCGCACGAAGCTCGCCGAAGCGCAGCCGGTCGGCTATTCCGCAGTCGGCAAAGTACTGGCAGTCGGTGCCGGCATTACCGACCTAGCCGAAGGTGACCGGGTCGCGTGCGCAGGCGCGCAAAGTGCACATCATGCTGAATTTATCTGTGTGCCGCGCAATCTTGTGACCCCAGTGCCGGAGCTGGTTTCGGACCGCGACGCCGCGACCGTCACGCTTGGTGCAATCGCGTTACAGGGCATCCGTCGCCTCGCGCCCACCCTCGGCGAAACCATCGTCGTCATCGGTCTCGGCGTGATCGGGCAGTTGACGGTGCAGCTTCTGAAATCCGCCGGCGCCCGGGTCATTGGAGTCGATCCAGACCGGGCGCGTCTTGCCGAAGCCGCAGCCCTTGGCATCAATGCGGCCGTGCATCCGGACGATTCCGACCCGACCACCCAAGCGTCGCGCCTGACCGACGGCAACGGCGCCGACGGCGTGATCGTGACCGCCGCGACACCGTCGAGCGAAGTGATGTCGACTGCCTTCCGTATGTGCCGGCGCAAGGCCCGCGTCGTATTGGTCGGCGACGTTGGCCTCGATCTGCAGCGGAGCGATATCTACCCGAAGGAACTGGATTTTCTTATTTCGACGTCATACGGGCCGGGCCGATACGACCGCACCTATGAAGAATCGGGCCTCGATTATCCGATTGCCTACGTGCGCTGGACCGAGAACCGCAATATGGCCGAGTATCTCCGCCAGATCGCTGACAAGCGGGTGCGGCCCGACCTGATGAAGGCCAAGGAATTCGCCGTCGAGCGGGCGACGGAGGCGTATGGTGCGTTGGCGGATCCCGCCGAACGACCGTTGTTCGCAATTCTCGCGTACGAGGCATCGAGTACCGCGCCGGTTCTTCGCAGAGTCGAACTTCGGACCGTTTCACGGTCGCGCGGTGCGGGCCAGATCCGCCTCGCGCTGATTGGCGCCGGTAATTTCGCGAAATCGATGCATCTGCCATTGATCCAGAAGATGAGCGGTGATTTTGCCCTGCAGGCAGTGGCGAGCCGCCGCGGTCACGAAGCGGATACGCTCGCCCGGCAATACGGCGCCGCCGCCAGCACCACCGAGATCGATACGGTTTTCGCTGACGAAAACGTCGATGCGGTATTGATCACGACCCGCCATGACAGCCATGCAGCGCTCGTGATCAAAGCGCTCGAAAACGGCAAGCATGTGCTGGTCGAAAAGCCGCTGTGCCTCGATCGCGGCGAACTCGCAGAGATCGAGGCAACGATTGCGCGACTGGGCGATCGCTGCCCCGTGCTGATGACCGGATTCAACCGCCGTTTCTCGCCCTATGCGTCTTCCGTCAAATCGCTCATCGATCGGCGCAGCAACCCGTTCATGGCGGACTACCGCGTCAATGCTGGTTACATCCCGCTCGATCACTGGGTGCATGGTGCCGCAGGTGGCGGACGTAACATTGGCGAGGCCTGCCACTTTTACGATTTGCTGGGATATCTTGCGGATGCGCCAATCGCGACTGTCGAGGCGCGCGCAATTCGGCCGCACACCGCACATTATGCGAGAAACGACAATTTCACCGTTGCGCTCACTTTCCAGGATGGCAGCGTCGCGAACGTCACCTATACGGCGCTCGGCAGCCCCGAATATCCGAAGGAATTGATTGACGTATACACCGACGGCCGCGTGCTTCACATCGCGGATTTTCGCGACCTTACGGCCGCGGGTTGCAAGATTGTTCGCATCAAGAAACATGACAAAGGTCATGCCGGGGAGCTTGCGGCGTTTGCACGCGCGGTCCGCGGCGAGACCGCCTGGCCTATTCCGCTATGGCAGCAGGCGCAGGCGATGCGGATTGCATTCGAGGTGGAAGAATCAATTCAACGCGGCGGGCCATCGATAGAAGGTGCTTCGCATTGAGTAACGTCGATGCCGAACGCACCGCGGCACGTTCCGCGTTCTTCGACCAACTCGCGGCATCGTGGTCGCAGACGCATTACAGCCCCCAGGGCGGCATGGTAGCGCGCGTCGCCCGCTTTGCTGGCGCCCTGGACAGCGTGGTCGCGCCAAATGCCCGCGTGCTCGACTACGGCTGCGGTACTGGCGACATTGCGGCGGCGCTCGCGGGACGGGGCTATCAGGTCGACGGGTGCGATGCCTCGGCTAAGATGATCGAGCAGGCGCGCACACTGCATAGCGGCTCGGGGGTGCGCTTCTCGATTATCGAACCTGAGACGGCGGCGCGGAAGAGAATATCGGATGTGGTCGCGAGTGCTCTTGAGAAAGATCAGCCACAATTCGATGCCGTCATCTGCTCGAGCGTGCTCGAATATCTCAATGACCTGCCAGCAAGCCTGCGGGCGCTTGTCGGCATGCTCAAGCCGCACGGTTCGCTGATCGCAACCGTGCCGAACGTCAGCCATCCGCTGCGGCGCGGCGAGGCTTGGCACCGCGCTTTGATGCGGAATCCGCTTATGCGAGCGCTCGTCCGGCTGACGCCCAAAGCTGAGAGCTACGAGTTGCAATGGCTTTCCCACAATCGCCTGTCGATTGCGCAATGGGCCGCGCTGCTCTCCGAAGCCGGGCTGCAGCCGGTGTGGCAGGATTGCGAGGACCACCCATTGGCAATGCTGATCGGGCGGCGATCTCGCTGATGACTGCCGCCAGATCGGTCATGCAAAGGAAGGATGACGGTTTGAACCGGGGCGCCCTTACCCATCTGTTGCGTCGCGCGGCGACCATGCCGCCGCACCGCGCTGTGGCGAAGGCGACGCGCTTCGCTGGGCGTCGGGCGCGTGCGGCATGGGAGCGCCATCAGGATTTGACACGAGGGACTCACCCGCCGCTTCGTCTCGGCCTGCCGTGGCGCAATCGCATGTCGGTGCAGGCCTCAGATATCGCCCCTGACCTCCATGGGCCGCTGCGGATCCTTGGCGACCGTTACCGCCGGCATTGCTTCGATCTTTTGGGCTCCGGCTGGGTCGAGGTGAGCTACGGCATGGGGTGCAATGGCTTTGCCGGGCGCTCTTTTCCCGCACAACCCCGTCGCGCAGCCGATCGCGATGGCGCATGGCTCGCGGGGGAGCTGAATGCGTCAAACGTCGCAACGGCCCGAGAGCTATGGCGCCGGATTGACGACGGCTCGTACCAGCCGATCGACTGGCAGATTGATTTTCGCTCCGGCTATCGCTGGCGCGCTGACGTGCATTTCTCCACGCTCGAGGTTCCGGTCGATACCGGCGCCGATGTGAAGGTGCCGTGGGAGCTGAGCCGGCTGCAACATCTGCCGCAGCTTGCGCTGTGCGCCATCCTCGCCGGATCGGGGGCCGCGGGTTTTGCGCCAGCCAACGAATATCTTCGGGAGCTGCGCTATCAGCTCCTCGATTTTCTCGCGCTCAACCCGCCGCAATTCGGCGTCAATTGGATGTGCCCGATGGATATCGGGATCAGGGTCGCCAACGTATTGTTGGCGCTTGATCTCGTGATCGGTGCGGACCTCGATCCGGGTCAGGACATCATCGATATCGTGTTACGTGCCGCGCGCGAGCATGCCGACCACATCGCAACGCATCTTGAATGGTTGGAGAGCGGCCGCAGCAATCATTATCTTGCAAACCTCGTCGGACTTTTGTGGGCGGCGAGTTACCTGCCATCCGACTTACAAACCGACGGGTGGCTTGCATTTGCGTCTGCCGAATTGCTGCAGGAGGCCGATCGCCAGTTCCTGCCGGACGGCGGCAATTACGAGGGCTCCACAAACTATCACCGCTTGTCCGGCGAGCTTGTTCTGTTCGGCATCGCCTTGTTGGCCGACCTCGGAAAGCACGACGTTGCCCGCCTCGGCGGGGCGGCGGTGCCGGCGCCACTGTGCGACAAGCTGTTCCGAGCTGCGGAACTGACGCGCGCCATAACAAAGCCGGACGGCGGCGCGGTTCAAATTGGCGACACGGATTCAGGTCGCGTATTCAAGCTGACGCCGGTCGGAAGAATCGAGTTGACCGCGAAGGGGGTGGAATTTCGCGAGAATGCCCTCGATCACCGTACCTTTGTGGATGGAGTCGGAGCGCTGTTCGGAATTGGGAGTGCCCGCACACTTGATGCGGTTGTTGTAGGTCGGCTCGCTGCGGGGTGGGCGTTCGCCGCATCTCGGCAAGCTGATGTTGCTGACCACGGCGATCTCGATGCGGCTATCGCCAAGATCGAAGCATTGCCGGCGGATTGTCGTCGGCAGCGCCATATCGACACTGCAGACGCGGCATCTAGTGCCGTGTGGCGGCGGTATGCGTTTCTCGATTTCGGCCTTTACATCTTTTCTGTGTCGGGCGCTTTCATCGCATTCCGTTGTGCGCCGCGACCGCCGGCAGGCGCCCCGCTCGGTCACACCCACGACGACAATCTCGCCGTCGAATATGTGTTCGGCAGCGAACGCCGAATCGATCCGGGATCGCTGTGCTATACGCCGTCGAGCAAGCTGCGCGACCGTTACCGTAGCGCGGCGGCGCATGACGTGCCCCGCGCCATCGGTTGGGATGTCGCCGTGCCGGGGGACGACCTGTTTGCGCTCCACCATCTGGCTTGGGCGCGTTGCCTGGCGTGGCAGCCGAATGGCGTTGCCGGCGAGGTCGCCGCGCCGCGTGGTACGATCATGCGGGCACTACGACTGACTGCGTCTGGGATTGATATTTACGATGGCGTGACGCCGCCAAATCGCCTTCGCCCGCTGTCTCCCCAAATCGCGGTGGCTAGCGGGTATGGTTGGACAAACTCGGCCGGCGCATCGACACCGCTCTGCACGCAATGACCAAAGCACCTACAGCGGTCTGGTGTACGCCGCACGCTTGGCGCTCGGCCTCGCGATTGGGGGCTCACCACCTCGCGGCACGGCTCGCTGCCCGCGGCTGGGAAGTATTGTTCCTGTCCAATCCGATCTCGCCACTGCACGCGTTGAAATGGCGACACGCTGATGTTCGCCTTCGCATTGATCAGGCGATGGCTGGTCTTGGCCGCGAGAGCAACGGCGTTCGGACTTTGCTGCCCATGACACTGCTGCCGCTTGCTGGACGCCTCGGCGCCAAGAGCCGATGGGTGCTCGACAACTGGCCTGGGTTTTCCTTGCCGAATCTGGTCGGTCGGCTGCGCCGTGCCGGCTTCGATCGCCCCGACCTGCTCGTGATCGATGGTTCGATCGGAGCGCCGCTTGTAGACCTCTTGAAGCCTCGACGCAGCGTGTTGCGGCTGCTCGATCGGCTCAGCGGATTTGCGAGTACCACGCCGGCAATGATTGGCGCCATGGAAGCCGCGGCGCGAAACGTCGATCTTCTCACCTACAGCGCCGAGGATTTGGCGACCGATGCCGCCGCGTTGCGGCCGCGACAGAAGCTTCATCTCGCGAATGGCGCAGATGTTTCACATTTCTCTGTGCGGCAAGCGATGCCGTCCGCCTATGCGGCTATCCCTGAGCCCCGCGCCGTCTATGTTGGAGCCATGGCGGATTGGTTCGATTTCGAATTGGTGGCTAAGGCTGCGCGCGACCGTCCGGCGGTTTCTTTCGTCATGATCGGCCCGCCCGAAATGGCGCGTCAGCGCCTGCCGGCGTTGCCGAATCTGCATTTGCTGGGCCCAATACCGTGGGAAGCATTACCTGGATATCTCCAACATGCCGCAGTTGGGCTCATTCCGTTCGACATTAGAAATCATCGCGAATTGGTGCGAGGCGTTAACCCGCTCAAACTCTATGAGTACGCCGCCGCCGGGCTGCCGGTTGTATCGGTGGCATGGCCCGAAATGCAAAAGCTCAATGCTCCGATTGCGCTCGCCGAGGAGCAGGAGGGTTTTGTCAGCGCGATCGATCGAATGCTGGAATCACCGCCGCCGCGCAACGTGCTCACGGCATTCGCAGCGCGCCACGATTGGGATGCCGCGCTCGATCGCCTCCTCACGACCCTCGGTCTTGAGCAACGCGGCTACGCGCAGCGAAGCCTGGATGATGCGCCGGAACCGCGGCGCGAGATTCAGGCGTTGACGTGAAGCGCATTCACCTCGTCGCTGGCGCCCGGCCGAACTTCATGAAGATCGCGCCGCTCTGGCGCGCTCTTCACTGCGCGGCTGAGCACTTCGATACGGCGATCGTTCATACCGGCCAACACTATGATGACGAGATGTCGGATGTGTTTCTCCGTCAGTTCGCGCTGCCGCGTCCGCACCACGCGCTGGGTGCCGGCGGCGGGTCGCATGCGGAGCAGACCGCGGTCGTGTTGACGGCTTATGAGCGCGTATGCCTCGCCGACCGGCCGGACTGGGTGGTCGTGGTCGGCGACGTCAACTCGACCATGGCCGCGACGCTCGCGGCAAAAAAACTGCTGGTGCCTGTCGCCCATCTCGAAGCCGGGCTGCGCAGCTTTGATCGGACCATGCCCGAGGAGATCAACCGGGTGGTTACTGACGCGCTCGCCGATCTGTTATGGACGCCTTCGCCCGACGGTGACGCCAACCTGCTGCGGGAAGGGATCGCACCGGAAAAGATCGATCGTGTCGGCAACATCATGATCGACGCGTTCGAGATGCTGCGCGAAGACGTCGCGGCGGCGCGTTGGCCGGCGCGGCAAGGGCTCGTCGAGGGCGAATTTGCGGTGGCGACGCTCCATCGGCCGAGCAACGTGGACGATCCGGTGCGTCTCGCCGACCTTATCGCCACATTGGAGCGCATCGCCTCGCGCTTGCCGATGGTGCTGCCGCTGCATCCGCGCACGCGCAAGCGTCTCGAAGAGGCACAACTGCTCGCCCGCCTGAAGAACGTACCCGGCATCAAACTGACGCCGCCGCTCGGCTATGTGGAGTTCATGTCGGCAGTCACTGCGGCACGATTTGCGCTGACGGATTCTGGCGGCGTGCAGGAGGAGACGACGTATCTCGGCATTCCCTGCCTGACCTTGCGCGACAACACCGAGCGGCCGATCACGATCACCGAGGGAAGCAATCGCCTCGTTAAACTTTCATCGTTGGAGGCCGAGGTCGATCGTGTATTGGCTGGGCCGCGGCGGATCGGCAAACGTCCAGACTTGTGGGATGGCGCGACCGCGGGCCGCGTTGTCGCCAGTCTCACCGCGCACCTCTGACGCGTTGCGATGCCGGTTATCTCCGCGATCATTCCGGTCTTTAACAGGGCCCATACGGTCGGCAAGGCTATCGAAAGCGTTCTCGCTCAGAAAATCGACGACTGGTCGATCGAGACGATTGTCGTTGACGATGCCTCGAGCGACGATCTCGATCAGGCGCTGCGACCATTCGGTGCCGAGGTCGTCCGTATCCGGCACGAAAGCAACCGGCGCGCCGGCGCTGCCCGCAACACCGGTGTTGCCGGCGCGCGCGGCAGCCTTGTCGCATTTCTCGACTCTGATGATATCTGGCTGCCCGGCAAGCTCGCCGCGCAGATCGATTTCATGGAAAAGCACGACTATCAGGCAAGCTGCACTGCCTATGTGCTTCGCCGGCCCGACGCGACACCCGTTATCTCGCCGCGCTATGCGACCGGACCGCTCCGGCTTCCCGACCTTGCCTGGGGATGTTTCGTTAGCCCAGGTTCAACGCTTGTCTGTCGACGGCAGGTCTTCGCCGAAATCGGCGGCCTCGATGAGAATTTCCCCCGAGCCGAGGACTGGGACTGGCTGATACGGTTCGTGAAGGTATATCCGCTCGGCTTCTTGGCGGAGCCATTGGCGCAGATCGATGTCGCGCCGGGTCGGGATGTCGCGATAGCATTCGCCGCGCTTGATCGGATGGAACGAAAGCACGCGCAAGCGTTGCCGCCGCGCGAGCGCCGGCACTTCAGATCTGCGCTCCAACTCGAGCGTGCTGCCGTTCACTCCCGTACCGGCCGGCCCTTTGCCGGGATCGCTGCGCTCGCAAAATCATTGTACTTGGCGCCCGTCGGCAATCGTGCCCTCGGTGCCGTGCTGCACAACCGGCCGGGCCGGCGATAGGAAAACTCACGTGACGCCGTACTCGGCCTTGCCGACGAGCATGTCCACGACCGTCGTCAGCCAGATCATGTGCGTACACTCGACGATATTGTAGGCGCGACTGTCGACAAAAAAACAGATGTCTGCGGCTGCATTGAGCGGGTTATCGGCGCCCGTGCCGCTGAATCCAACGACGGGCAGGCCACGGCTCTTGGCGTAGCGGGCCGCAGCGACGATGTTCGGCGAACGGCCGGAGACCGAGATCAGCACAAGCGCGTCGCCATCGTCGGCATAGAACTCCACGGCTTTGACCAGGTACGACTCGAACCCGTAGTCGTTGGTGAAGGCCGTGATGAGGTTCGGTTCGTTGAAATCAATGCCGCGCACGCGGCCTTGCTTAGTGAAGTCGACGGCGCCATGGGATGCGATCGAGGCGCTGGCGCCGTTGCCGGCAAACATGAGTTTGCGCTTGCGTTCGCGGATCGCGATCGCGAGATCGTGGAAGGCGAGGAGCTTCGCTCTCGCATCCGGGGTGAATATCGTGCGCCGATAGCGCGCGTAATATTCATCGAGCCAATTATCCCAATCCATCTCGACCTCGATGCGGCGGTAATCTGCGGCCGCCGCCGTCCCCGGCTTGTTAGCACATTCGGCGCCCGTTCCGGTCGAGTTTGTCAATTGCAGGAGTTAGGGTGAGTCACAACCGAAAAATTGCCGTCATCGGCCTGGGCTATGTTGGGCTCCCGGTGGCAGTAAGTTTTGCGCGCTCCGGCGTGCGCGTCCTTGGGTACGACATTGATGCTGATCGGATTGCTGAGCTTCGCGATGGGCACGACCGCACCCGCGAAGTCGAGGCGGCGGAGCTCGGGCAGCCATCGCTTGTGCTGACCGCGGCGGCGGATGCGCTACGCGATGCCGATTTCTTCATCGTTACCGTGCCGACGCCCATCGACGATGCGCTTCGACCCGATCTTCGTGCCATGCTGTCGGCGTCGCGTACGGTCGGGACCGTGCTCAAACGCGGCGATATCGTCGTCTATGAATCAACGGTCTATCCGGGCGCAGTGGAAGAGGAATGCGTACCAGTGCTGGAGAAAACCTCCGGCCTCGCCGCCGGCGTCGACTTCACTGTCGGCTACTCGCCGGAGCGCATCAATCCGGGCGACAAGGCTCACCGCTTCGAAAGCATAACGAAGGTCGTTGCCGGCCAGGATGAAAAGACGCTCGCGGTCGTCGCTGATGTTTACGGCTCGGTCGTCACCGCCGGCGTGCACCGCGCGCCCTCGATCAAGGTGGCCGAAGCGGCGAAGGTCATCGAGAACACCCAGCGCGATCTCAATATCGCTCTCATGAACGAACTCTCCGCGATTTGCCACGCACTGCGCATCGACACCGGCGATGTGCTGGCAGCCGCCAAGACCAAATGGAATTTCCTGCCGTTTTTCCCCGGCCTCGTCGGTGGTCACTGCATCGGCGTCGATCCCTACTATCTGACGCACCGCGCCGAGCGCGCCGGTTATCATCCGCAGGTTATCCTGGCGGGGCGCCGCATCAATGACGGCGTCGGCCAGCGCATCGCGCGCGAATGCGTACGCCTCCTGCTGCGCGCCGGCACGAGCGACGCCACGGTGACGGTGCTGGGGCTCACCTTCAAGGAAGATGTGCCGGACATCCGTAACTCCAGAGTCGTCGATATCGTTCGCGAACTGAATTCCTTCGGAATCAAAGTGCAGGTTCATGATCCGATCGCACTCCCCGACGAAGCGATGCAGGAATACGAGATCGAGCTCGTCGGTCGCGATGCGTTGCGGTCAGCCGATGCCGTGATCCTTGCCGTCTCGCATCGCGATTTCGTACGCAACGGCTGGCCGCTTGTGACCAGCCTGCTGAAGCCTACGGCCCGCGTCGTGCTCGATGTCAAAGGATGCCTCGATCGCACCGTGCGACCCGCCAACATCGAGCTATGGCGGCTCTGATATGGGTTCGTACGCTCCGGCAGGAGCTGGCGGACTCTCACTGGGAATCAAGCGCGGGATATGCGCTGGAAGCATCTGCCCCGTGATGTAGATCGATCGGATGCTGTTCCAATCGCAGGGATTTGTGTTGCTGTTCCTGCCGGCTGCGGTAATGGCTTATTACCTCGTCGCGGGTTCGGCGGCGGCACGGCAATATGTTCTCATTGCAGTCTCGCTGTTCTTCTATGGCTGGTGGGATGCGCGGTTCATTCCGCTGCTGTTGGGACAGATCGGCGCGACCTGGCTTCTGGCCTTGGTCCACGAACGCACAGGACGCAATGCTTGGCTTGTCGCCGGTATTGTTCTCAACCTCGCTTCGCTTGCCACGTTCAAATACCTCGATTTCATGATCGGCTCGCTCGAAGCGGTGATCGGCGCCGCGCTGCCGCGCGCCAATCTCGTGCTGCCCATTGGCATCAGCTTTTTCTCCTTTCAGCTCATCTCCTATTGCGTCGATCGCATGCGCAAAGACGCGCCGATTTATCCTTTCCGGCCGTTTGCGCTGTTCGTCCTGCTGTTTCCTCACCTGATCTCAGGGCCGATCGTTCGCCACAACGAACTCATTCCGCAATTCGCGGAAGACCCAAGACGCGAAGGGATGTGGGCGCGCATCAGTCTCGGTCTTGTTCTGTTTACGATCGGGCTCGTGAAGAAGGTGCTGCTAGCTGATCGTCTCGCTGAGATCTCTGATCCGTTGTTTTCGTTTGCCGGGACTCACCAGCTCAACTTCGGCGAAGCGTGGAGCGCAGCACTTGCCTTCACGTTCCAGTTGCTTTTCGACTTCTCCGGTTACACCGACATGGCAATCGGCATCGCGCTGGTGTTCGGATTGCTGCTGCCGGAGAATTTCCGCCGACCATACTTGTCAACCGATTTGCGTGAATTTTGGCGGCGCTGGCACATTACGCTGTCGCACTTTATCCGCGACTATCTCTACATCCCGCTCGGTGGCAGCCGGGAGGGAGCGGTGCGCTACGTATTCGCCACTATGGTCGCCATGGGCATCTGCGGCCTGTGGCATGGTGCTGGCTGGACCTATGGTGTCTGGGGCTTGTGGCATGGGGTAGGGCTTATCGTCTGTCGCGGTTGGAAGAGTTTCGGCCGGCCGTTACCGGCCCTTGTGGGCTGGGCAATCACATTTCTTTTCGTAATCGTTGGGTGGGTGCTGTTCCGGGCGGCCGATTTTCACACTGCCGCTTCGATGATCGGGTCGCTGATCGGAGAGGGAGGCTTCAGTGGACGCCTCCAGACCCCTGGGTTGATTGCGATCGCGGCACTTGCCTCCGTACTCATCCCGTCGACCCACGAGATCCGAGACATGCGCCCGATGCCGTGGCCCGCACTCGCGGCTGGCGCGGCGGCCCTCGCGGGCTTCTGCCTCCTCGAGGTTGGCAACGGACCGCCGCTCAATTTCATCTACTTCCAGTTCTGAAAATATCGGTTGCGGCATGAAGGAGGGTACCCCCGGCTCCGTCGTCTGGCAGCGGTTCGCAGTCGTGTTTCTTGGCGTCCTGTTTGGTGGGATCGGAGCGATCTATCTATTCCTCCTCGTAGTCGATCCCTACGATACCGGCCGCTTTCCGACATTCATGTCGCCCGGCGTTGCTGATGAAGGTGCGCGCACGGCCGGCGCAAGCCATGGCCGCGATCCGCGCTTCGATGCTGCTATTTTTGGAAATTCACGCGGGTTCCTGCTCGACCCCGAGAAGCTGTCGCAGATGACAGGCTTGAGCTTCGTGCAAATGACGACGCCCGGCTCCGGCCCGAAGGAGCAAATGACTTTGATGCGCTATTTCATGGCGCATCACGCCCGCATCGACACCATGGTTCTCAACGTAGATGAGCGCTGGTGTGGCCACGATCCATCGTTGCCGGTGATTTTTGCTTTTCCCTTCTGGCTCTACGGCAGCGACCTCGATTATCTCGCTCACCTTCTCAGCACGCGGGCTATTACGGCTGCGCGCAGTCGCATCGAGCTCGCGCTAGGGCTGCGGTCGGCGGCAGATCCTCGTGGCTATACCGACTATGAGACCGGACGGACACGAAACTTTCATCCCGGCCCATTTGTAGAAAGGTTTCCCGAGACCATACCGGCGAGAGCTGCCGATACCTATTTCCCCGCTATCGACGCACTGGACGAGGTGTTGGCGGCGCTGCCTTCGTCAACGGGCGTTGTCATCGTGGTGCCGCCGGTCTATCGCGAAAAGCTGCCGATACCAGGCACCCAGATCGCGGCCGATCTCCCGGAATGCAAGGCCGCGCTGTCGCGTCGTGTCGAGGGCCGCCCGCATAGCGCTTTTCTTGATTATCTGGTGGATGGCCCAATCAGTCGCGATCCCGAGAATTTTATGGATCTGGAGCATTATCGGATGAACATTGCTCGTATCATCGAAGCGCGTATAGCCGAGGTTGTGGAGGCGCGGGGTAAATCCGCGTCGCAGTAGTTGCTCCACCTTGTCACTGGGGCGGCCGGCCTCGTCGGTGTCAATCTCGTTGCGCGACTGCTTGCCCGCGGCGACGAGGTGTTGGCAATCGACAATTTTTCGCTCGGACGACCGGAGTACATCGCGCAATTTGCGGCGAGAGGCGCCTTCCACCTCGCGGTAGCTGATTGCGCCGACATCGATCAGTTCCGTGATGCTGTTGTGACACAGGCCTCGCTGGGGCGTATCGACGAAGTCTGGCATCTCGCCGCAAATTCGGACATTCCGGCGGGGATCGCGGATCCCCGCGTCGATCTGCGCAACACTTTTCTTACAACCTTTAATGCGCTGTTGCTGATGCGCGGACTCGCGATCCCAACCATCAGGTTCGCGTCCAGTTCGGCGATCTATGGTGATCACGGCGATAAGGCGATTACCGAAGACGCCGGGCCCTGCCGTCCAATTTCCAATTACGGCGCGATGAAGCTCGCCGCGGAAGCCCAAATATCGGCGGCCGGCAACTTCCTCGGCCGGGCCGATATCTTCCGGTTTCCCAACGTGGTCGGCACGCCGGCCACACACGGTGTGATCCCCGATTTCGTGGCAAAGCTGCGGCATACCCCGGATAATCTCGATGTACTCGGCAACGGGAAGCAGCAGAAGCTCTATCTTCACGTCGATGACCTCATCGATGCGATGCTTTTCATTGCCGACCATGCCAAACAGCGGATGAACGTTTATAACATTGGTCCAATCGACGACGGCGTGACGGTGCAATTCATCGCCGAGGAGGTTCGTGCTGCGGTCTCGCCCAATGCCCACATTTCTTACGGAGCGGAGGACCGTGGCTGGGTAGGCGATATTCCAAAATATCGTTATTCAACCGAGCGTCTTGCACGTCTTGGCTGGTCCGCGCCGCATGATTCGGCGCAATCCGTTCGCCGCGCAGTCGCGGCGGTTGTCGGGCAGGAAAAGCACGGATGAAGCAAGCGGTGCTGCTCGCCGGCGGTGCCGGTACGCGGCTGAGGGATCGGCTCGGTGGCCGGCCCAAGCCTCTGGTCGAGATCGATGGTGAGCCTTTGCTCAAGCGCCAGTTGGCCCTGCTGCGCGAATACGCCGTCGGTCACGTAGTGCTGCTGGTCAATCATGGCGCCGACAAGATTCGGACCTATTGCGCGGCGAACGGCAACTTCGGCCTCACAATCGAGTTCATCGATGACGGGACGCCGCGCGGCACCGCCGGCGCCGTGCTCGCCGCACTTGATTGCCTCGCCGATCAGTTCCTAGTGATTTACGGCGACACGTTGCTCAACGTTCATCTCGGACGACTATGGGATTTTCATCGGGACAGCAAGGCGGACGCGACTTTATTTCTGCATCCTAACGATCACCCGCAGGATTCCGATCTCGTCGAAACGGATGCCGAGGATTGGATCACGGCTTTTCATCCTTATCCTCACCCGCCCGGCAGCTTTTTTTCAAATCTCGTCAACGCCGGACTTTATGTCATTTCACGTGCCGCGCTCGAACCGTGGCGTGAATTCGCGGTGCCGTCCGACCTCGCCAAGAATCTGTTCCCGGCGATGATCGCGCGATCGGCTCGTCTCAAAGCCTATCGGAGCTTCGAATATATCAAGGATATCGGCACGCCTCACCGGCTCGATAAGGCGGTGGCGCAGCTGCGGGCTGGCGTTGTTGCACGGGCAAGTCTCGCGCACCCGCAGCAGGCCGTGTTCGTCGACCGCGACGATACATTGAACCGCAATCACGGCTATGTGCGGTCGCCTGAGCGAATGGAACTGTTCGACGGGGTGCCTGAGGCGGTGAGCCGTCTCAATGACGCTGAATATCGCGTGGTCGTCGTTACCAACCAATCGGTCGTTGCCCGTGGCGAATGCACGCTTGAGGGGCTTGCTCGCATCCACGCCAAGATGGAGACGCAACTCGCTGTGGCTGGTGCGTTCGTTGACCGCATCTATTTCTGTCCGCACCACCCTGACAAGGGTTTCCCCGGCGAAGTCGAATCTCTGAAGATAAAGTGTGAGTGCCGTAAGCCCGGTATTGGCCTGATCCACCAGGCGACCGCGGCCCTCAATATCGATCTGCAACGCTCGTGGCTGGTGGGCGATGCGGGCCGCGATATGCTCGCCGCCGCCCGCGCGGGCCTGCGTTCGATTCTGGTCCGGACGGGGGAGGGGAGTCGCGACGAGAAGTTTGAGGCAGAGCCTGATTTTGTCGTTGATGATTTCCCGGCGGCAGTCGCCTTCATTCTCGATGACTATCCGCGCATGGCGCAAGCGGCCCAGCCTCTGCTAGGCAAGATTGCGCCGGGCGACGTGGTGCTGGTCGGCGGCCTCGCACGCGTCGGGAAGTCAAGCTTTGCCCAGGTTCTAGCGTCGGAGCTGCGGCTCAGCGGCAAACGAGCGGTCGTCATTTCGTTGGATCGCTGGATCAGAGATCTCGAACGCCGCGGGCCGGGCGTTGTCGAACGATTTGATCTCGATCTTGCCGAGGAAACACTGCGACCGTGGCTCGCCGGCGATGTCTCGGTTGAGCTAGAGCTACCGCGATACGATCGTCTGAGGCGGCGGCGCGAGAGCCAAAGGGATACGCTGCGGCTTGAACATGATGCCGTCCTCATTCTTGAGGGCGTCCCTGCGCTGATGCTGCCGTTGCCGGCCGGCCGCAGGATGCATCGCGTCTTTATCGCCAGTGCGGAGGAGCCCAGACGCGAGCGGGTGATCGCCGACTTGGCATGGCGCGGTGCCGACAAGGACAACGCAATTGCCACTTACCTTGAGCGCGTGCGCGACGAGTTGCCGGTTGTGACGGCTTCGCGAGCAACTGCGGACACGATCATCGATTGGGATATTCCAGTCGTCAGGAATGAAGCGCGCGCATGATCATCAGCAGGACGCCGCTTCGGATGAGTCTCGTGGGCGGCGGCAGCGATTTGCCAGGCTTTTATCGACGGCATGGCGGCGCGGTCATCAGCAGCACGATCAATCAGTACGTCTACGTCACTGTGAATAAGAAGTTCGATTCCGGCATTCGCGTCGCTTATTCCAAGACCGAGGAAGTGACCTCGGTCGACATGATCGAGCACCGCATCGTCCGGTGTGCGATGCAGGTGCTCGAACTCGCCGGCGGCGTCGAGATCACCACGATTTCGGATATCCCGTCACGCGGCACGGGTCTCGGCTCATCGAGCTCGTTTGCGGTTGGGCTTCTCAACGCGCTGGCGGCATTCCAAGGCCGCCATATGTCGAGCGACGACCTGGGATCGCTGAGCTGCCGTATCGAGATTGACTTGTGCCGTGACCCGATCGGCAAGCAGGATCAGTACGCCGCTGCCTTCGGGGGCTTCAACCTGATCGAGTTTCGGCCCGACGATAGCGTGCTGGTGTCGCCGATCATCATGCCGAGTGACGCGCGGACTGCGCTCGAGAAGAGATTCCTTGTTTTCTATACAGGAATGACCCGGAGCGCGTCAGATATCCTGACTGAACAGGCCCGGGCGACCGCCGAAGACGGGTCCAAGCAGGATGCGTTGAAACGCATGGTGCAGCTGACTTACCGATTGAGGGACGAGCTGCAGCAAGGCAATCTTGCCTCAGTCGGCGAGATCCTCGACCAGAATTGGAAGCTCAAGACCTCGCTTGCATCTAACGTAACGACCGAACAGGTCGACGACTGGTACAGAACCGCAAAGAAGTCCGGCGCGATTGGCGGCAAGCTCCTTGGCGCCGGCGGGGGCGGCTTCATGTTGCTCTATGCCGATGAGGACCGGCACGAGGCGATCAAACGCGCGCTACCTCTGCGCTGCATGTCGTTTAAGTTCGAGCCGCTAGGGAGCCGCATCATTTTTTATAATCCTTAGCGCTTAATTCATTATCATACATCTTTGAAACAGATGGCCGGGCCTCGTCCCGGCCATCTGCGTCTTTGAAGTCATGCTGAAATAGTCATTTGGCCGCCGCGGCGCGTGCCAGGGCAATTTATCACTTGCCGGCCTTCGCGCTCCGTTGCCGGGCAACATCCGCCAGAACGGTGCGATAAAAATCCTCAATTGCCTTGGTGGCGTTTTCGCGCAAGAACGGCGCGAGGTCGTAAGCGAGCCGCTCGCGTTTGCGGGTCGCGGCCACCGATAATTGCTGCGCCAGCGTCACGACGTCATCGGTGTCCGCCCATAACACACGCTCGTCCTTGAGAAACTCGGTCGGACCTTCGGTCCGAGTGACGATCATCGGGCAGCCGGCGTCCATGGCTTCAAGGATCGTGAGGCCGAACGGTTCGAATCGGGCCGCGCTCACGTAGATGTCGAACGCGCGGTAGCACCGTGCGATCTCGCCCTGGGCGCTGATGACGGCGATCCGCGGATCGCCCGCCGCAGCGCGGCGCAGGTCGGCTTCGAGTGGACCCACTCCGATGATAACGAAGTGCACGCGCTCGTCCCTGTGCGGGAAGGCACGACGGAACGCCTCGACCAGGAGGTCCATCCCCTTTTCCGGAACCAGTCGTCCGACGCTGCCGAACACCATCGTGCGATCGTTGGCGCCCCATTCACGGCGCAGCACGTCGACCTCTTCGGTCCGAACACGCGCGAGGCCCGCATGAACCTCGGTCGGCAACCATGCCCAGATCGTCCGCGCGATGCCCGGAAAGTCCGCGGGGATGGCTTTTTGCTGCCACGAGGCGCCGCAAATCAGGCCATCGCAGTGGCCATATTCGCGGTCGTCGTAGCGGATGTGCAATGTCGCGACGTGGGGAATGCCGAGCCATTGCGCTACCCTCCCGACTCGCCGCGTCGCCGTATTGAGGTGCGTGTGCACAATGTCCGGCCGGAATTTCTGCAGCATAAGGAGTGCCGCCGGCCGTTGCAGCAGGGCTGGAAGCGCGCGCGGCAGAGCAAAGAGCCGCACCGTGCCGGGACCGCCGGGGCCATCGAGACGCGCCGCCGCGATTGCCTGCCGGAATTGCTGCGCGCAATAGGAATCGCCGCCCCGTATCAGGATTGCGACCTCATGACCGGCCGCGCCATGGGCGACGGCAAGCTCGATGCAATGACGTTCGCTGCCGTAGAATTGTTCGCCGAATACGGCGTGGAGAATTTTCATGGTGCGCCCTGAGCCATAGTCTAAGGCCCGGGGCGCTGTCGGAGCAATGCTGCCAGCTCAGCGCTAGTTTCGTTGAGCCTGAGCATCGAGCCAGGCGCGGATATCGTTGAGATCGGCAACGCCTTCGATCGTCGCGGTCGCGCCGTCGTGGCCGATCAATATCGTGCGCGGGATTTCGCCCTGCCATTGCGGGTCGATTTCGTAGCGCAGCCGCTCGACGAAGCCATCGCTGAAGATCCAGTTCTCGGCATCGGAGAGGCCGTTTTGGGCAAGCATCGTACGAACCGCGTCAGGCGCATCGGGAACAAGATCGGCATTGATCATGACGAGCTCGAGGTCCTTTCGTTCCTTCAGGAATTTTCCCCATTGCGGCATCTCGACCCGGCACGGGCCACAGGTGACCCCCCAAAAGTGGATCACAACCGGCCGGCCGGCGTGAGCTTTTTGGATCACCTTCCAGCTGCCGCGACTGAAGTCGTTGAGGCCGCCAGGAGCGGCGCCCGAACTGCCCGCACCGAATGAAGCTGCGATCGCAAATCCGACGCTCGCCGCGACCGCGGCGATCAAGAGCAAGCGCGTTTTCATTGTGGATTCTCCAAATCGATCAGCCGATAGCCATCGGCTTTTGATTGCCAGGACAGGTAGGCACGGGTCTCGTCAGCGACGAGCAACGGGTGATCGGAAGCGTCATCCGTGCGCGCGATTACTCGCGGTGTCGACCAACTGCGTCCGTCGTCATGGGAAACCATGGCCGGCACCGTGGTGAACTCGCCGTCAAATTCTTTCCACACGAGCCATAGCCCTGTCTTGGTGGCTAGAAGGTAGGGATGCGAGGGATTGCGCTTGGCGGCTCCAATCCGCATCGGTTCCGAAAATGCGCGGCCGCCGTTATCGGAGCGCGCGTAAAACAATCCTTTGCGGCTGCGTCCGTTGGTAAACCAGGCGACGTGATATGCTCCGGCGGAGGAAATCGCGAGGCTCGGTCCGTGGTGGGGGCAAACGTCTGTTTTCCAATCGTCGATGCTGACGCGGTAAACGGCGCCGAGCGTGTCTCGATCTTCGAATGTGATGATCGCATGGTCGCGTACGCCTCCCTCGAATATGTTGCGAAATGCAACCACGGGCCGGCCCGGCGCCGCGAACACTATTCCGAGGCGGCAGCATTCGCAGGGGTTGTCCTTGGCGAGATGCGTCGCTGTCACGGTCGCTGCTTGATCGTTTGACCAAGCAAACGCTAATGACGCGCCGACATAAGCTTCGCCGAAAGCGCGCGCGGGCGCGCGGTTGCGTTTGTCGAGCCATGCGGCGAACAATGATCCGTCGGCATCGAGGGCGACCGCCTCAAATCGCTGGCTCTCTGCATCTGCGGTGATCGGTTGCGGTGTGCTGAAGCTGTGGCCGCCGTCGATCGAACGCGCGTAGAACACCTTGCCGTTAAATTCCTTGTCCTTGAAGATCGCGAACGCGACAAAAACGCGACCGTCGCGATCGAGCACGATCTTTGGCCTTGCGTCCGGCCCCCAATCGAGTTCGAGCGGCTCCGGGTTGACAGCGACAGGTGACGTAAAGGTGTGGCCGCCGTCCGGCGAGTGCGTAACCAAAACCTTGCCTGCGGCGGAGAAGGCAAGCCATAGGGTTCCGTCCATCGCAAAGGCCGGCGTTACTTTGGTGGCGCAGTCGAGTGTCGCAAACATGCAGTCGGATTTCGCGGCGTGATCGTGTGACATCTGCGCAAACGATGGGCCGCTGAGGACGCACGTAGCGACCGCGCCCAACAAGAGGCGTCGCAACATTTGAATGTTCCTTCAGTCAGGAGAGTGGTTGCTCGAACGCATCAAACATCGTCACGGCGACGCCTGGATGAGTTCGAGAGATGAAGCTGGCCGCCCCCGGCCGACCGATCAGACTCGCTCAAGGGAGCGCGCGGATCAGGCGAGCCGTCGCGACGGTGGTCCGCGCGGGTAGCGGGCGTTCGCGGAGATGGAGGCGGCGGGATGGTCGTCAACTGATGGAACGAGATCAGAGATCAGGCCGGCTCTGATGACTAGGCGCTCAAAATCATTGCCAAAAGCCGCGTAGGGTCCGTGTGCAATCGTACACTGAACGCAATGCGTCTCGTCCGACGGCGCCGGTGCGCCGCCGGGGGTATCGCCACTGCTATGCTGACAGAGAAGGACGAAATCGCTCGACGGAAGATCCGAGACACGATGACTGCCGGCAAAGCCGATCAACAGCATCTGGAATGCAAGCGCGTAGGCGGCTGCAACGGCAACGCATGACCGCAGGCCTAAGCGCGATTTCCAGAATCGAAACACGGAAGCTCGTTTCTCCTAAGCTGCTCCATATCATCGATTGGAAGCAGCGTGAAGAAGCGAGCCCAGCTGCCCTCTCAGATCTCCGGGACCGACATTCCGCAGGCTAATCGGTAGCGAGTCGCGGACATGTCCGCGTCCCACCGATGTCTTGCGTCACGCTGCAGCGCGCTTGGCCGCTACGATCTGGTCGGCAGCCTTGCCGACCAGTTCGGCCATGTGGTCGAACTTGAAGGTGAAGCTGCCGACGCCGGCCGTGGCGGAGCGGACCTCGATGATGAGGTCGCCGATCTCCGATTCCGGCATCATGGCGCGCACCACGTCCCACCCTTCCCATCCCTCGCGGGTATCGAAGCCGAGAATTTGGCCGCGGCGACCCGACAGGATAGCGTTGATTCTGGCCGAAGCCTCCGAGGGGCAGGCGATCTCCACCATGTGGATAGGCTCGAGCAGAACTGGCTGGCATTGCGGCAGTGCCTCGTTGATGCCGATGCGGCCAGCGATCCGGAACGCCATGTCGGACGAATCGACGGCATGATAAGAGCCGTCGACCAGTGACACCGAAATGTCGACCACCGGAAAGCCGAGTGGGCCGTGCTTGAGAGCGTCGATCACTCCTTCCTCGACCGAGGGGATATAGTTGCGTGGCACTACGCCACCCGTGATCTTCTCCTCGAAGACGAAGCCCGCGTTGCGTGACAGTGGCTTGATATCGAGCACTACGTCGCCGAATTGGCCATGGCCGCCAGACTGTTTCTTGTGCCGGCCGCGCTGCTGGATCGGCTTCTTGATGGTCTCGCGATAGCCTACAGTGGGCTGGCGCCGTTCGATCGCGATGCCGAACCGATCCGCGAGCCGTTCGGCGGCGACTCGAAGGTGCATCTCGCCCTGACCCCACACCACGACCTCATGGGTCTCTGGATTGTGGTCTACTGTGAGTGAAGGATCCTCTTCCACCAGTTTATTGAGTGCGAGACCGAGCTTGACGTCGTCCTTGCGTTCCTTCGCCGAAATCGCGATCGCGAGAACGCCCGGATAGGGCTTGGCCTCGGCAACGGTCGGATGCGCCGTCTTGCCCGACGAAAGCGTGTCGCCGGTCTTGGCATGTTCGAGCTTTCCAAGCGCAACGGTCTCACCAGCAGCAGCGGGACCGCGCTTTTCGGTCTGCTGTCCCAAGAGGTTGAACACGCCCGAAACACGTCCGGTCTCGCCACCGGCAGAGTTCAGGGTGACACCGTCGCCAACTTCGCCATTGAGCACACGTACCACCGAAAGCTTGCCGCCGTGAGTGGTGTGAAAGGTCTTGAGTACCGTTACGACAGCGTCGCTGCCGCTCTTGATGCCGAGGCGCTTCGCAGTCGTTTCCATGCTGGGCGATTCATGGCGGAGCGCTTTCAATAGGCGAAGTACGCCATTGGTGCGGGTTGCGACGCCAAGCAGCACAGGGCAGACCAAGCCTTCGCGCAGCTCTTTGGCGAGGTCATCGAACACACGGTCTCGCGGGGGTGGGATATCGGCGAGGAGCTGTTCCATCAACTCATCGTCGTGGTCCGCAAGCGTCTCCAGCATGGAGAACCGCGCGTCCTTGTCGAGGGCGGCGTCGCCATCGGCAAGATTGATCACTTCGGATGGAGCATGTTCCTTGTAGACAAAGGCTCGTTCCAGGGCGAGGTCGACAAAGCCGGTAATAATCCCGTTTTTCCAAATCGGAATCTGGCGCATCAGGAGCGGCACACGCGAGGCGGGCTGCAGAAGCTTGAGAGTGTCACGAATTTGCGCGTCCGCCTTGTCGATCTTGTTGAGGAATAGAAACCGCGGAATTTTCAGGTCTTCAAGCTCGCGCATGATGAGCTGGAGCTGTGCGACCTTGCGTTCATCCGCTTCGCAAACCACCACAGCGGCGTCGACGGCCGGCAGCACCGCACGCATGTCATGGACGAACTCGACCGAGCCGGGGCAGTCGATGAACGTATAACGGTCATCCATGAAGGTCGTTGTGGCGATCGTGTCCTCAACGCTCATCTTATGATGGCGGGCTTCTTTACTGGCATCCCCGACCGTAGTGCCGGCCTCAACGGCACCCTGCCGCTGGACCGCACCAGTCCGCGCGAGGATTGCTTCAAGCAGCGTCGTCTTTCCGCTCTGGAACGGCCCGACAAGTGCAATGCATCTTGAACCGCGGGGGCCTCGCGGGCCGCCTTCATTGTTTGCCATCACCGCCTCCCGCAATTTTTGGAGGTCCTGTTCGCCGGACCGGTTCACCTATGTTTGAGGGGAATGGCGCAATTGGCAAGTGCGCATTTTGACGGACGTGTGACGGTTGAGGACGCTGTTCCCGATCGCGTTTTGACTGAAATCTCAATGAGGCCGGCAGGTCAGATGGTGTTGCCGCGCGAATGCGCTTTGGTCAGATAACCGGACCGATTACGCTAAATTCCATTAAATTTGTCCGAGCCGCTTAACGTGGACGCAATCGGCGCTCTGTAGTCACGGCATAGGAGGGATGGGACACGCGTCGAGAACCGCGAGGGCTTGGAGTTCGAAATGCAGACTGCGTGCGGCGAGGAGATCAGGCAGCGGCTGGCGTCGCTGAAGGTCCTGGTCGTCGACGACAATACTTTCATGCGCAAACTCGTCCGCGATCTCCTATCCAACATCGGGGTGCGGCACGTGACGGAGGCCGCCGACGGCGCTGACGCCCTGTCTGCGGCCCGCAGTTCAATGCCGGACATTGTGATCCTCGATTGGGACATGCCCTTCGTCAATGGATTCGAGTTCGTACGCATCGTCCGCTCGCCCGGCATATTCCCTTATGCGGACCTGCCGATTGTCATGTTAAGCGGCCACGGCGAGCGTTCTCACGTGTTGGAGGCAGCACGTCTCGGCGTGAATGAGTTTCTTCTGAAGCCGGTCTCGGCGCAGGCGCTTCTGCAACGCATTGTATCGGCGGTGATGAAGCCCCGCCCGATGGTACATCTCAATGGCTGCTATCGGCCGGCCCCCCGGCGCCGCATGCTTGGTCTCTCCGCGACGCCGGTGGCGTGAAAAAACCTTGATCATTTCCCGATTGGTCCCCATCAAGGAGCGGTGATCGGTCGGACGGTATAGCGATGAGACGCGGCTTCGCGCCCTGGGCGGATCCCGCAATTCAACCTCTGGTGCGGTTCATCGACGTGACGAGGCGCTTTGGCGCCCTCGCCGCTGTTGATGGTCTCAGCCTCGACATCTATCCGAATGAATTCTTTGCGCTGCTTGGTCCATCGGGCTGCGGCAAGACCACGCTGTTGCGCATTCTCGCCGGCTTCGAACGACCCGACGAAGGCCGCGTGATGCTTGGCGGCGCGGATATCGCGGCAACGCCACCGCACCGGCGCCCTGTCAACATGATGTTCCAGAGCTATGCGCTGTTTCCGCATTTGAGCGTCGCCGGCAACATTGCATTTGGGCTCCGCCAGGATGGGCTCGCGCGCGCGGTGATTGCGGCTCGCGTCGAGGAAATGCTCGCTCTGGTCAAGCTTGAGGGGCTGGGTGGGCGCCGGCCTCACCAGCTATCTGGCGGGCAGCGCCAGCGCGTCGCGCTCGCCCGCTCGCTCGCGAAGCGGCCGCAGGTGCTGTTGCTCGACGAGCCCATGGCGGCACTCGACAAGAAACTGCGCGCCGAGACTCAGTTCGAGTTGATCGACCTGCAGGCCCGCCTTGGCACGACCTTCGTGATCGTTACGCACGATCAGGAAGAGGCGATGACGGTTGCCAACCGCATCGCGGTGATGGATCGCGGTCGCATCGTGCAAGTTGCGACGCCCAGCGAAATCTATGAACAGCCGAGGTCGCGTTGGGTCGCGGAATTTATCGGCGACGTCAATCTGATTGAAGGTACGGTGGTGGAGAATCGTGCCGACGAGACTGTGATTGAGGACAAAGCCGGCCGGCGCCATCGCGTTGCCGACGCCGCGGGCGCCGCCGTGGGGACACAGGTTGCGATCGCGCTGCGTCCGGAGAAGGTGCGTATCTCTGCTGAACCGGGAGATGTGGACAACGCAGTCCGTGGGCGCGTGTGGGATGTTGGCTATCTCGGCGGGATGTCGATCTACAAGGTGCGCCTCGACGATGGCAGCGCCATGAAAGCCGCAGTTGCAAACGTGGCACGCCGCCTCGATCAGCCAATCAGCGCGGACCAGGAGGTCTGGCTATCGTGGTCGCCGGCGGCCGCGGTCGTATTGGAGAGCTAAGGAACCATCGTGGACGCGCAGAAGACTTCCGCGCAACCTGCTCCCGTAGCCGACGGCGCTAAGCAAGCCGCCGCGCGTAGTGCGATAACGGGTTGGCGTCCGAGCGGGAGATCGATCGTCGTCGCGGTACCTTATCTATGGCTCGTCGCGCTCTTCCTGGTGCCGTTCCTGATCGTCTTCAAGATCAGCCTGTCCGAAACGGCGATCGCCCAACCGCCTTACCTGCCGCTCTTCGATCCGGCAGCCGGCTGGCAGGGCTTGCGTGAGTATCTGGCTGGCCTGTCGTTCTCAAATTACCTGACGCTTGCCGGCGACGACCTCTACGTCTTGTCCTACTTGAAGAGCCTGAAGGTTGCAGCGCTGTCGACCGTGATGCTGATCATCTGCGGTTTTCCGATCGCCTATGCGATGGGGCGTGCGCCAAGCCGCTTCCGGCCGGTTCTCGTCGCGCTGATCGTGTTGCCGTTTTGGACCTCTTTCCTGATCAGGGTCTATGCCTGGATCAATATTCTCCAGCACGATGGGCTTCTCAATCGTACCCTGATGGCGTTGGGACTCATCAATGAGCCGATGACTTGGCTCGCCACCGATACCGCGGTCTACATCGGGCTCGTCTATTCCTATCTGCCATTCATGGTGTTGCCGCTCTATGCGAGCCTGGAGAAACTCGACGACAGCTTGCTGGAAGCCGCCGCGGATCTTGGCTGTCCCCGCTGGAAGGCCTTTTTCGTCGTCACGGTCCCGCTGGCGTTGCCGGGTCTCGCGGCCGGTGCGCTGTTGTGCTTCATCCCGATCGTCGGCGAGTTCGTCGTTCCGGATCTGCTGGGCGGCTCCGAATCGATGATGATCGGCCAGACGTTGTGGACGGAATTTTTTGCCAACAAAGACTGGCCGGTCGCGTCTGCGGTAGCGGTCGTGCTCGTCGTGCTGCTGGTAGCGCCGATCGCCTTCTATCAGCACCTGCAATCACGCGAGATCGGGGCGCGCTAAGAATGGGACGTCGGCTATCCTTGACCAATCTATCTGCGCTCGCAGCCGGGCTCGCTTTTCTCTACGTCCCGATTGTGATCCTCGTCATCTATTCGTTTAATGATTCGCGCCTCGTCGCGGTATGGGGCGGCTGGTCGTTGCGCTGGTACGTGGAACTCCTCGATGACCGCGCCATCATCGATGCGGCGCTCGCGTCCCTCTTTATCGCGTTTGTCTCGGCAGCGGCGGCGACGGTGCTTGGAACGCTCGCGGCGATCGCGTTGACGCGGTTGCGATTTCGCGGGCGACTGCCGTTCGCGGCGATGATCTATGCGCCGCTCGTCATGCCCGAAGTCATCACCGGTCTGTCGCTGCTCCTGCTGTTCGTCGCCGTCGACTTCGATCGCGGATTTACGACCGTCATCATGGCTCACACGACGCTCACGATGTGCTTCGTCACCGTCATCGTCCAGTCAAGGCTGGTCGGCTTCGATCGCAGCTTAGAAGAAGCCGCAATGGATCTCGGCTGTCCGCCGGGCCGCACGTTCCTGACGATCACCTTGCCACTGATCATGCCGGCGGTGGCCGCTGGGTTTCTGCTGGCATTTTCGCTGTCGCTCGACGACCTCATCATCGCAAGTTTCACAACCGGCCCCGGGGCGACCACGCTGCCGATTCGTATTTATTCGCAGGTAAGGCTTGGCGTGAAGCCGGAGATCAATGCGATCTGCACGCTCTTTATCGCTGTCATCGCCGTTGCAGTCATCGCCGCCTCGCTTGTCGGCAAGGCCCGCGCCAGGGCGACACCTCTCGGCGCGTAGCTGCTGTTGGCCAGCAGGCGTTCAGCGAGGTCTGCGGTCGCCGCCCGTGAGCCGTTCGATCGCCGAGCGCACGGCGTCGACCGTCTTGCGGTCCTGCAGCGCGTCGAGCAGCGGACCGGTCGCGCCGGAACGGCGGATCAACGTCTGCGGGTCCGGCATGATGAGCGGAAAATCCCAAGGGCCGTGAACGACGAATGGAAGCTCGAACGAGGCGTTGGGGTCGGCACTGTTGCTGATCAGGTTGGCGGTGCCCGAAAGGTCGAGCTCGCGCGTGGGGATCGAAGTCGTTCCGGTGACGTTGAAGCGCACGTTCGGTCCGTCGAAATGCACGTCCTCGGCGTTGGCAAGACCCTGGGTTATGCGTAGGTCGACGTTGAGCTTGTTGAATGGCGTTCGACCATTGCGGAAGTCGCCGTTGCCTGACAGGGGGCTGCGCTGTAGGCGCCGCATCAACTGATCGATGCTCAAGCCGGTCAGTGCCCCACTTTTCGCATTGATCCGAACGGTGCCGTTGAGGTTGCGCGCGATATCCTGGACGTTGGCGCCGCTGCTCTCGACGGCGAACGAAAGATTGCCGCTCCCTTCCAGGCGGTGCAGGCCGAACAACTCGGAAAAGCATTTTTCCAGATCGACGCCCGTAAAATGCATGTCCGATTTGACGTCAGCGCCGGTCTCGGATTTGGCAACCGCGATCGTGCCGGTGATGACGCCATTAAACGATTGCGATTCGCCGACCGTGATCTCGAGCCGCCCGGACCGCATGCTGGCGGCGATGGCGGTCCGCCCGAGATCGGCGTGGGTGAACTGGACCGCGGCGGCGGACAGGCGCAGGTCGGCATCCCAGCCGTTGAACCAGTCGAGTGCAAACGCGCGCTGATCCCACTCCCGGCTATTGTCGGCGATCAGCCGCAACGTGGTCACATAGGGCCGGAGATCAAGTTTCTCGACCGCAAGCGTTCCCTGAAGCATCTTGCGGCCGGAGGTCGTATAACTCAGCACACCCTCTGCGACATTGCCGTCGAGTTCGACATTGAGCCCCGACAGTGCGACCGTTCCTCCCGTGATGGCCGCGTGGGCCTTCAGCGCAAACCGGCCGAGGCCGCCTGCCGGCAGCGAGGAGTCGCCTGACCAGTGCAGGGCATCCCGAAGGGATGCCGCATCGGCTGCGAGTGTTCCGTCGATCTTGAGTGTCGGGTCGTTGCTCAAGACGCCGTCAAACGCCGCCTTGAGCGGCGCGCCAGTCAGGCGGAATTTAAGTCCGGAATTCTCGCCCGCAAGCGCTGCCGGAAAATCGGCGATCGCGATGCTCGCATCGACCTTCTCGTCGTGCCAGAAAAAGTGCCCAGTCGCGGCAAAGCTTTTGGCAATGGAAGGCCAAGCGAGCGAAAGCTCAACCCCCTTGATCGTCTCGTCGACATTGCGCGACGGATTGCTAATCGCGATGACGCCGTCATCAATGCGAATTTCTGAGAACGACAGCACTTGCTCGTCGCGCGGACCATTCGGGCTCAGTGCTCGCGTCAGCGTATCGACGAGCGGCGACCAGTTGGTGCGTCCGTCGGCATCGACGGAAATAGCGATGTGCGGCCGCGTCAGCGTGATGTCGGCGATCTCGATACGGCCCGCGAGCAGCGGCGTAAGGCGGAGGTTTGCGGTCAGCTCTTCAGTTGCGAAGGCCGGTTCGCCGCTTCGGCTCTCGCCAAGCACGACATTGGCAAACGACACGGTCCCGGCCGGGAACATCCGAATCGAAATCGGACCACGAAGCACCGGGTCGAGACCGGTGACGGCGCGAATTTCATTCGTCACCGCGTCGCGCACTGTGTCGACCGGGACGACGCTGGGCGCCACGGCGACAGCCCCGACGCCCGCCGCGGCTACCACCGCGACGAAGATCGCGAAGCGCTTTACGCCCTTGGCCGAAAACACGAGGCTCAAATTCCGGTTTTGCCGCAGCAGCGCACGGGCAAGCGGGGGAGTCGGATTGCCCGATAGCTGCGGTCGTTGACGTGAGGTCTCCTGGCGGCCGTCCGATTCCCACCCAGCACGGAAGCCATGCGGCCGATGACCCTATCGGTCGGCGAGGCACCCCGCAATCTGGGTTAGCTCTGTGACGCTTTCGTGGCCGCAATAACCCCTTGGGTCTCAAGCCCTAACAGGACAGCCGCCGGGGCACCAGCCAAGTTGGTGTCAGGGCACCTTGCCCAAATTGCTCGCACACCGGCGCGTCGGGGTTCGCCCGATCGCAGTACTCGAGAGGAGCGTCAGCCCAGATTGGGGGCAATCGAGTAGTTGGCCTCGGTCTTGGCCCGTATTTCGTCCTTGCTCACCCCCGGGGCGATTTCGATGAGCTTCATCCCGTTGGGGCTCTTCTTCTCGATGCTGAAGACCCCAAGATCGGTGATGACCATGTCGACGACCCCGGCGCCCGTCAGCGGGAGTTTGCACTTATGCAGAAGCTTCGGTTCGTCCTTGGCGGAATGCTCCATCACCACGACAACTTTCTTGACCCCGGCAACGAGATCCATAGCACCGCCCATGCCTTTGACCATCTTGCCGGGGATCATCCAGTTGGCGAGATCGCCGTTCTGGGCGACCTGCATTGCGCCTAGAACCGACAGATCGATGTGGCCGCCACGGACCATCGCAAAACTGTCGGCCGACGAAAAATAGCTGGTCGTCGGCAATTCCGTCACCGTTTGTTTGCCGGCATTGATGAGGTCGGGATCCTCCTCGCCCTCGTACGGAAATGGCCCGGTGCCGAGCATCCCGTTCTCGCTCTGCAACTGCACATTCATGCCTGCGGGGATGTAGTTCGCAACGAGTGTTGGAATGCCGATGCCGAGATTGACGTAGAAACCGTCACGCAATTCCCGGGCGGCGCGGGCGGCCATCTGTTCTCGGGTCCACGGCATGGTTCGTCTCCTCGTCAGGCCCGCTTGCGGACGGTGCGCTGCTCGATGTGCTTGGTCGCATTTGGCACGGGCACGATGCGCTGCACGTAGATGCCGGGGGTGATGATATGATCGGGGTCGATCTCGCCGGGTTCGACCAGATGTTCAACCTCGGCCACGGTGATCTTGCCCGCGGTCGCCATCGGCGGATTGAAGTTGCGCGCGGTCTTTCGGTAGACGAGGTTGCCCTCGGTATCGCCCTTAAAGGCATGAACGATCGAAAGGTCGGCGACGAGGCCCGTTTCCATGATGTAGGCGTCGCCGTTGAATACGCGCTCTTCCTTCCCGCGCGCGATGTCAGTGCCAGCGCCCGTCCGCGTGAAAAACGCCGGAACGCCGGCGCCTCCGGCGCGGATACGTTCGGCAAGCGTGCCCTGGGGATTGAATTCGATTTCGAGTCGCCCGCGAGATATTGCTGGGCAAACAGCTTGTTCTCACCCACGTAGGACGAGATCATTTTGCGGACTTGCTTGGTCTCGAGAAGAACACCGAGGCCAACGCCATCGATGCCAGCATTGTTGGAGACGACAGTCAGGTCTTTTACGCCCGAGTTCCGAATGGCAAGGATGAGCGTCTCGGGTATGCCGCACAGTCCGAAACCGCCCGCCATGATCAGCATGCCGTCCTTGAGGATGCCCGCAAGCGCTGCCGCCGCGTCGGGATAGACCTTCTTCATTAAAACTCCAGATCATCGCCAGGGCGCTTCACGCACCCGACTGTCTAGACTAGCCAACTGTTCCTGCAACGCCAACCGCTGCGCCAGAAGCCAAATTCTCGTGTCCTGGGTCAACAGGCTCCGCGGCACAGCCATTCTCATGCAGCGAAGCATGCATGGTCTGTGCCGCGCGGATACGTCGCCAGCAACGGCGTGTCGAATAGCGCCGTCGCCGCAGCCGCAAGTCGGAGGGAGCCGACTTGCGATCGTCATCGTAATGGTGGGTCACCGGGCCAGAGGGTCAGGCCGCATCTGAAAATGCACGACCTTGGGCGAGTTTACCTTTCCACCTTCGAGGTGGAAGGGTGTCCGGTTGCCGGTGTTGCTCCAGACGCCGCGGCCCTTCCAGCCGGCGTTGGGATCATCGATGCGGCCGTCAAGGCCCTTGGCCCAGAAGCCCATCGGATAGGGAACGACCATGTTGATCGGCTTCCCATCCTTGAGGGCGATCAGCGAGTCGTTCTGGTTGCCGGTGGCAATGGGTACGTCCTTGCCGAGGCCGAGCGTGTCGTGCTGATCGACCCAGGCGTAGTAGGGCGTTTCGCCACTGCCGTCCTTCCCGCTCACGCCGCCAAGCTGCGGACCTGGCAAGGTGTAGAGCGTCCAACCCTCAGGGCAGTGCTTGCCTGTGGCGGTCTGACCGTTGAGCGGGCCCTTGCATTTGGTGCGGTCGAAGGACCCGAGATGGCCGCTCGATAGTGCGGCCCACATGACGCCTTGGCTGTCGATGTCGCCGCCTCGCGGCGAATAACCTGGCAGCGGCACTTCGTAGATTTCGGCAAGCGCGGTTTCGGATGGGTTCGGGCCAGGATTGACCCGGACCACAGACCCCGGATAGCCAACCACGGTGCCCCAGATGCTGCCGTCCTTTGGACTAGGTGCGATCGAGTAGAAGCCTACGCGGATACGTTTGTCCTTGGTCGGATCGACCGGCTGGTTGGGCTGAACGTAGCCCTCATCGCGCTTGCCGTTGCCGTTGGTATCGAGAATGAACGGGGTCCACCCCTGCGCCTTCATCTCGTCGCCGGTCTCCTCCA
>CAWEAS010000030.1:0-13600 GCA_963807015.1 uncultured Alphaproteobacteria bacterium
GCGCGCTCGGGGAGAGATTCGAACTCCCGGCCCTCAGATTCGAAGTCTTATGCTCTATCCAGCTGAGCTACGAGCGCTTTTGGGCAAGATGACCTAACCGATCTGCGCGGCAGATCGAGCCCACAACCATCATACCGCAAGTGCGGGCCGCCGTTCCACTGTGTTGCGCCAGCCGCCGGCATGCACGCCATGCCGCTGCCCGGCTTGCGCTCCTGCCGCGATCCTCGCAAATATGCCGCGCGACCATCCGCCCGAGGAAACTCCATGTCGAATGCCGATGTTCTCGATACGCGCTTTCGCTCGGCGCTGCGCCGCATGGCTGAGCAAGGGCGGCTGCGCGCATATGACCGCCGGCCAATCCTCGGCTTGAGATCGCCTGGATCATGAAGGGTTTCGATGACGAAGATGCCGCGATCCTGTTCGACAAGGTCGTAGGCTTCGACATGGCGGTGATCGGCAATTTCCTTTCCAACCGCGGCAACTGTGAAGCCGCGTTCGGCTGCGACTTTCGCGACATCCGCGAGTTCATCGCCCGCGCCATCGGTTCGCCGCAGCCGCCGACGACCGTCGAGCGGGCGCCGGCGCACGAAGCGGTGCATCGCGACGGCTTCGACATCCGACGGCGCTGCCGGTGCTCACCCACACGGCGGAGGATGCCGGGCGCTTCATCACCGCCGGGGTCGTCATCGCCCGCGATCCCGACAGCGGCGTCTACAACGCCTCCTATCATCGCCTGCAACTCCTCGGACCGAAGCGCACCGCGATCAGCTCGACTTCGGCCGCCATCTGCGGCTTGCCTGGGAGCGCGCCAAGGTGAAAGGCCAGACTGCCGATCGCGGTGTGCATCGGCACTGACATCGCTTTACAATACACCGCCGCCACGATGGGCTCGCAGATGCCGGAGAATGCCGACGAGATCGCGGTCGCGGGCGGGATGTGCGGCCGCCCGCTGCCGGTAGTGCGCGCGGTGACGCAGGACCTGCTCGTGCCCGCCGAGACCGAGATCGTGCTCGAAGGCGTGATCCGCTGCGACGAGACGATCACCGAAGGTCCGTTCGGCGAGTTCATCGGCTATCTCGCGAGGCCGAGGAGACGCCGATCGTCGACATCACCGCCCTCACCCATCGCCGCCGCCCGATCTACCACGCCATCAATGGCTACGGCCGCGAGACCATCATGCTGCGCAAGTACGTGCTGGAGGCGAGCCTCTTGAAGGTGCTGCGCGCGGCGGTGCCGATCGTGACCGACGCCGAGATGACCGCCGGCGGGCTGCACCGCTTCCACGCCGTGATGCAGATCAAGCGCACCTCGCCGGCGCATAACGGCCTGCAGCGCAACGCGATCCTCGCGGCATTCGGCGCGCTCAAGGACCTCGACATGGTGATCGTCGTCGACGACGACATCGACATCCGCGACCCGCGCGACGTCGAGTACGCGCTCGCGACCCGCATGGAGGCCTCGCGCGACCTCATCGTCATTCCGGAGGCGCGCGGGCACGAATACGTGCGCAGCGGCAAGCAGGGCATCATCGCCAAGCTCGGGATCGACGCCACCGTGCCGTTCGCCGAGCAGTCGCGCTTCTCGCGCTACGCCTTCGCGCCGACCGGCGCCACCGGGGAGAATTTCTCGCACGACGCGAAGCGGATTTCCGCTGTGCTGGATATGTGAAGCGCGATTCCATCATCTGTCGTCGCCCGGCTCGACCGGGCGACCCAGAACCACCGACGTCCAAAGTCGGCACGGCCGGCGTTCATGCGGATTGGCCGGGGGTTACTGGATGCCCGCGTTCGCGGGCATGACATCGAAGGAGCTTAGGCATTAGAAACGGAACACAAGAGCAGGAGCAGTCGTGATGGACGTGCGGGCGGCGGTGGCAACGGCGGCGGGCAAGCCGCTGGAGGTGACGACGGTCAGGCTCGACGGGCCCAAAGCCGGCGAGGTGTTGGTCGAGATCAAGGCGACCGGCATCTGCCACACCGACGAGTTCACGCTGTCGGGCGCCGATCCTGAGGGCTTGTTTCCGGCGATCCTCGGCCACGAGGGCGCGGGCGTCGTCGTCGAGGTCGGGCCGAACGTCACGTCGGTGAAGAAGGGCGACCACGTCATCCCGCTCTACACACCGGAGTGCCGGCAGTGCCCGTCGTGCCTGTCGCGCAAGACCAACCTCTGCACCGCGATCCGCGCGACCCAGGGCAAGGGCGTGATGCCCGACGGCACCTCGCGCTTCTCGCTCGGCGGCAAGCCGGTGCACCATTACATGGGCACGTCGACGTTCGCGAACTTCACGGTGCTGCCGGAGATCGCGGTCGCAAAGATCCGCGAGGACGCGCCGTTCGACAAAGTCTGCTACATCGGCTGCGGCGTCACCACCGGCATCGGCGCGGTCATCAACACCGCCAAGGTCGAACCCGGCGCCAAGTGCGTCGTATTCGGTCTCGGCGGCATCGGCCTCAACGTCATCCAGGGACTGCGGCTCGCCGGCGCCGACATGATCATCGGCGTCGATCTCAACCCCGCGAAGAAAGCGTGGGGCGAGCGCTTCGGCATGACGCACTTCGTCAACCCGAAGGAGATCGGCGGCGAACTCGTGCCGTATCTCGTCGACCTGACGAAGCGCGGCGCCGACCAGATCGGCGGCGCCGATTACACCTTCGACTGCACCGGCAACGTCACCGTGATGCGCCAGGCGCTCGAAGCCTGCCATCGCGGCTGGGGCGAGAGCATCATCATCGGCGTCGCCGGCGCCGGCCAGGAGATCGCGACGCGGCCGTTCCAACTCGTCACCGGCCGGGTGTGGCGCGGCACCGCGTTCGGCGGCGCGCGCGGCCGCACCGACGTGCCGAAGATCGTCGACTGGTACATGGACGGCAAGATCGAGATCGACCCGATGATCACCCACACCATGCCGCTCGCCGACATCAACAAGGCGTTCGACCTGATGCACGCCGGCGAGTTGATCCGCAGCGTCGTGTTGTTCTGACCGTGCGCCAGGACAAGCCGACGACCGACATGCTAAACGAACCGTTACTGCCGGCTCTGCAATTGCGGGGACCGCGCGCACGCGACCCTAACCGCCGACCGCGAAATCGCGGTCGCGCCGCCCCGCCTTATCCGAACAGCAGGATTTGATCCGTATTGTTCGAAAGTTCACGATGGATTGTCGCGCCCATGTTCGGCTTGTGGAAAGACTGGTGTGATGTCGCCGTGCTCGGCCTCGAAGCCCAGAGCGTGATCGCGATGCGCCTCGTCACGATCGCCGGCGGCGGCCCCGCCGCCGCCGCGGAATGCAGGCGCATGGTCGAAGAGAAATTCATCGCCGTTGCCGCCGCCCAAGCCGCGGCACTCAGCGCGCTCGCCGGCGGCCAGAGCGTGGACGCCGCCTCGCGCCTTGCGCTCGCCCCCATCAAGCGGCGGGTGCATGCCAATCACGAGCGCCTCTCGCGCGGATGGCCTTGAGCCGCATTGCCTCAACGCGCCGATTGATACCCATAACACACTGTTGCAAAAGCGTAAATTGGCGATTCGCGGCGCGGCGGCGCTGCCGCTTTTCCCTGAGAACAGGGAAAATATCAGGGAAAATCCCTTTTTCGGGGCATCGGGACGCCTCTCCCGACAAATCTGGTTTTCAGTTGCAGTGACTTACGGGCGTTTCCCTGCCCGCCTGAACAGCGAAGCTTGACTTGGCAATCAGGGAAGCGGGCTGGTTCGGTTGGTTTCACGCATCACCGCTCGTCATTTCATCTTTGCCTATATTATAGGACTATACCTATAGTGTCAAACGGCGGGTTTGAATGCGCGCTCCGAAGATATACATTTCGGTGAGCGTATATCATGGGAGACTGCAATGCAGGTCGCGAAGTGGGGCAACAGCCTGGCCGTCCGCCTGCCGGCCGCGGTGGTCGAGGCGCTCGGACTTAAGGAAGGCGACGAGATCGAAATCCAAGTTGCCGATGCGCGGCTATTCGGTGTCGCTCGCAAACCGGGCCGGGAGGAATTTCTGAAGCAGCTGCGCGCCTTCCGTGGGCGTCTTCCTCCCGATTTCAAGTTCGATCGGGACGAAGCAAATGCCCGGTGATTTCTTCGACACCAATATTCTCATCTACCTCGCCTCCGGCGATCAAGTGAAGGCGGATCAGGTTGAGGCAAGCCTTAGAACCGGCGGCGCGATCAGCGTACAGGTGCTCAACGAACTTACTAATGTTGCTCGCAGCAAGATGCGTCTCTCCTGGCCGGACACGCATGCGTTTTTATCAGCGATCCGAAGCCTGGTGACCGTCAGTCCCGTAACTGTCGAGACTCACGAAACAGGACTCACGCTGGCCGAACGCTACAATCTGTCGATCTACGACGCGATGATCGTTGCTTCGGCGCTCCTCGCCGGCTGCGACGTTCTATGGTCCGAGGACATGCAAGACGGAATGGCGATCGAAAATCGATTGCGCATCATCAATCCCTTTCGCGCACCAGGCTGAACCGCAAAGGCACCTGTAATCTGCCCGTCTCCCCATACCGCGCCAACGCGCCGCCACGATGCGACCTCTGGGATCGCGTTTTATCGACAGCATCGATCGAAATGTGTTGTATTGGGGCAACATCGCGGGACCAAAGGCTCTCGCCACCCCAGCCGCATGATCTAGATCAAGTCCGCAGCCGTCTCGGCTTGCGATCCCCGGCTTGCAGCGTCCGTCGCGAGGCGTGCGCGCAGTCGGGGGATATCATGATCAATTCTGAAATTCGCGTATGGCTTGGCTGTCTCGTCATCCTGGCAGGGCCGCTGGCCGGTACGGCGCTCAGCGCCGACATGACCGTTCCGGTCTACAAGGCGCAGCCGGTTCTCATCGATGACTGGAGCCCGTGGCAGCTTCGCGTACGCGCGCTCGGCGTGCTGCCCGATTCGTCGGGAAGCACCGTCAACGTGCAGGGGGTGACGGCATTTTCAACGCCGAACGCGGGTCTCTCGATCGGCAGCTCGGTCGTACCCGAGCTCGACGTCAGCTACTTCTTCTCGCGCAACATCTCGGCCGAACTCATCCTCGGCGTGACGCCGCACAACATCACCGGCACCGGATCGCTCAACGGCCTCAATGTCGGTCGGACCTGGCTGCTGCCGCCGACGCTGACATTCCAATACCACTTCACGAGCTTCGGCGCGTTTCAGCCCTATATTGGCGTCGGCGCGAACTACACGGTGTTTTTCGATCAGTCCGCCGGCAATGTCGCGAACAACGGCGTGACCGTGACCGGACTGAACGTGAAGAATGCCGCCGGCGCCGTCGCCCAGATCGGCTTCGACTACATGATCGACCGGCACTGGGGCCTGAACTTCGACGCCAAGAAGATCTACCTGGAGCCGAACTACAGCGCGACCGTCAACAACACGATCCCGGTCAACGGCAGCGCGCATATCGATCCGTGGTTGATCGGCGGCGGCCTCACCTATCGGTTCTGACATCGCGGCTCTGCCCGTCGCCTTGATGCGACGCGCCGTCCGCGGGCGGCGCGTCGGCATGTGCCGGCCGGGCGCCGAGCGGAGCAAAAGCTTCGCTCGCGTACCGCCCGCTCACTTGCCCGCAAGTCGCTCGGCGTAAATCTCCGGCCTGAAGCCGACCAGCAATTTGCCGCCGCCGAGGTCGAGCACCGGCCGCTTGATCATGGACGGTTGATCGAGCATCAGCGCCACCGCCTTCTTTGCATCGAGATTGTCCTTGTCGCGGTCGGAGAGCTTGCGGAACGTCGTCCCGGCGCGATTGAGCAACGCCTCCCAGCCGACCTCCTTGCACCACTTCTCCAGCCGCTCCCGCGCGATGCCTGCAGTCTTGTAGTCGTGGAAGGCATAGGCGACGTCGTGCTTGTCGAGCCAGGCACGCGCCTTCTTCATCGTGTCGCAATTCTTGATGCCGTAGATCGTGATGGGCATGGGCGCTTGCGTTCATTTTACTGTCGTTTGACGAACGACACGTCGTCCGGCGGCGGCATCGGCGGCAGCTGTCGGCCGCCCTCCATGAATGGAATGGTGCGGTACTCGTCGAGTTTCTTGAGGATGGCGCGGATATCCTCGATGCTCTGCTCCATAGGTTCCAGCAAGAGGCCGTTTCCCATGCGCCGGACCCTTACTTGCGTGCCGGGCAGATGGAATTCTTTGGGGAGGCGTACCGCTTGGCTACGCCCATGCTTGAAAAGCTTTGCAGTTGCGGTGTCTGACATTGGGCGGCCGGCTCTGCATGGATAAGATATCCTGATATCATCAGGCAGCAGGCCCAGGACGCAAGCGCTCCGTCAACGAATGCGGGCGCCAATGCGATGCGCGCGCAGTGAACGCAGTAGATACGCAGATGCATCCATCGCGGTAGAGTTTGTTGCAATTGCTCCAAGAAGGGCATTGGCAAACTTTGCCAATACTCTTATCTTTCAGGAAAATCTGTGAGATTCGGTCAATGCCCACCCGCAATATAAGCCTGACGCCGGAGCAGGACGCCTTCATCGACGAGATGCTCAAGGCAGGCGAATACGGTAACGCCAGCGAAGCCATGCGAGACGCCATTCGCGCGCTTCAACAGCGGCGCGCCGAAGAAGCGCTCAAGCTCGACAAGTTACGCCTCTCGATCAAGCAGGGCGTCGCGGCGCTCGATCAAGGCGCCTACACCGAAATCGAGGACGAGGACCTGGACGCCTATCTCGACGACCTTGCGGCGCCGCCCCGCGGTTGACCCGCATGGCGCGGCATCGGCTTTCCGAACCGGCGAAGGCCGACATCGCCGCAATCCTCAGGAGAAGCGAAGAGCTCCACGGCAAAGCGGCGCGGATTCGCTATCGGGCGTGCCTCACTGCAGCAATGCGCCGTGTGGCGGCCTTTCCCGACGGACGGTCGACAGAAGATCGCGCCGAGCTCGTTCCCGGCATTCGCAGCTTCCACATCCGCCACAGCCGCGATGAAAGCCGCGAGGTGCCGGTCGCAAACCCGGTTCATGTGATCTTCTATCGCCTGGTAACGCCAAGCGTCGTCGAGATCGTCCGCGTGCTCCACGACCGCATGGAGCCGAGAAGGCATATCGGCTCACAGGACCAAAACGAAAATTGAAGAGAGCCGAATGGCTACCCCAATGCTCGCATCATTTCGGGAAATACTTCGGTCCCAGAATGACCGAGCCGGTTTCGAGGAGCGATTTGAGGTTCGACAAAATCTGCGGCCAGCCATCCGAGACGGCGCCGATGAATTTTGAGCCTTCGCGCTCCATGCCGTGGGTCACGGTGAGCTTCACAACGTCGCCGACCGGCTCGATCTCCATGGTGCAGAGCGACCAGCCTTCTGCCTTGAGCTCGGGCCGAAATTCGTTGCGCCAGCGAATGCCGAGACGCTTTGCGGGCTCGAAGGCGACGATTTCGCCGGTGTCGCACACCGTGCCGTCGGGAAGGACAAGCTTCCACGAGCCGCCAACCTTCCACTCGGCGTCGGGGCGCGCGCCGCGCCAATACTGCTGCGCGAATTCCGGGCTCGTCAGTGCGGACCACAAACGCTCGGGCGTCGTGCGGATATAGGTGACGTAGACGAAACTGCTCTTGCCTTGGTCAGTCACGGCCTTCTCCTTCCAGCTTTTTCTTCAGTGCGGACAGCGCGGTGAGGTGCTGGCGCTCGAATTTCCGAATCCAGCGTTCGGCGATGTCGTTGATCGGAACGGGATTGATGAAGTGCAGCTTTTCGCGGCCCTCCCGCTTCCACGAGACGAGATTGGCCTCTTCGAGAATCGCGAGATGCTTGGCGACGGCCTGGCGCGTCATGTCGAGCCCCGCGCAGAGCTCGCCGAGCGTCTGGCCATTCTTACGGTGCAGCCGGTCCAGCAACTGCCGGCGGCTTGCGTCTGCCAACGCGCGAAACACGGCGTCATCGTTCATGCCCACAACATGTAACCTATCAGTTGCCTGATTTATAGGTAACCGTTTGGTTGCCTGTCAAGCCAAAAATGGTGTGGTGTGCCGACAACGCTCGGTGACCGCGCTAACTGAAAAATAATCCCACCACCGTGTCACAAAGCAGCGATCGACGTTGTCATATCGACAGAGTGCCCACACAGGCGCGTTGCCGTAGTGGAGCACAGCCTTAATCAGCGCGCGCGGCGCCCTCGGGCGACGGCGGCGGAGCCCGGTCGAATGAGGAATTGACAGATGCAAGAGCCAACCGAAGCATTCGATCCTCTACGCCAGACATTGGTCCGCGTCGCATATCGGATGCTGGGATCAGTCGCCGACGCCGAGGACATCGTTCAGGAGACATTCCTGCGATGGATGAACGCCGACCGCGACACCGTGCAAGAGCCAGAGGCGTTTCTGCGCACAATCGTCACGCGCCTCTGTCTGAACCACCTGCAATCCGCACGGCACCGGCGCGAGACTTACATCGGTCCCTGGTTGCCGGAACCAATTGTCGAGGCCCCTGCCGAAGACATCGACGACATCACGCTGCCGCTCATGATGGCGCTGGACCGGCTTTCTCCGCTGGAACGTGCTGCCTTCCTGCTTCACGACGTATTCGGCGTCGGCTTCGAGGAGATCGGCGAAATCATCAACCGCGAACCCGCGGCCTGCCGCCAGCTCGCCAGCCGCGCCCGCGATCACGTTCGTGCGGAACGGCCGCGCTTTCCTCTGCCAAAGGACCGTGGCCTGGAGATCGCGCACGCGTTTTTCACGGCTTCCCGGGATGGCGATATGAACAAGCTTCAATCACTCTTGGCCGCTGATGTCGTCGCTTATGCCGACGGCGGCGGCAAGGTGCGGGCGATACCGCACCCGATTGTGGGGTTTGACAAGGTCATCGAGCTTCACGAAGAACTCGCCCGCAGTTTTACGCAATCCATGTCCCAATTGATCCGCTATGCCTCGATAAACGGCATGCCCGGCTTCATCACGATCGAAGCGGGTGACGTGCTGCAAACAACTGCACTGGAAGTCGCTGCGGACAAAATCGTGGGCATCTATGTGATGCGCAACCCCGACAAGCTGAGGCATCTCGACGATGCCGCGGTTCACTGAACGGAGGACCATCGTGAAAACCTTTATCGCTATTGTGTACCACAGCGGCTACGGCCACACCGCCAGGCAAGCCGAGGCCGTAAAGGAGGGAGCCTCGCAGGTGGAGAATACGGAAACATTGCTGTTGACCGTCGAGGACGCCCAGAGGCGTTGGGACGATCTTGCAGCTGCAAATGCCATTATCTTTGGTGCACCGACCTATACAGGCAGTGCTTCGGCCGCGTTCAAGGCCTTTATGGATGCAAGTTCCCACGCTGTAATGACCAAGGGCTTCGGCTGGAAAGACAAGATCGCCGCTGGCTTCACGAATTCCGGATCGCGTTCTGGCGACAAATTGGCCACGCTGATCCAGATCGCATTGTTTGCAGCCCAGCACGGCATGCATTGGGTCAATCTCGCCCTGCCGCCCGCGAACCATTCGTCAAGCGGTTCTGAGGAAGAGCTCAACCGTTTGGGTTTTTGGCTGGGTGCTGCAGCACAGTCCAATACCGATCAGGGGCCCGATCTAGTTCCACCTGAAGCCGATCTTGCGACCGCGCGTCACCTCGGACGCCGAGTAGCGGAGGTCACACGGCAACTCGTACGGGGCCGCACGAGCGTGCCACTTCCCGCACCAGTGGCGGCCTAGCGGATGCGCCGATATTCAATCGCAAGACCAACTAATATTGCGGAAGTTAGGCAGGCTGCCCGGCGGCTTCCAGGATTAGCTTCGTGATTTCTTCCGGATGCGAGATCAGCGAGACATGACTTGATTTCACCTCGATCGTCTTCGCGCCCATGCGCTTGGCCATGAAGCGCTCCAGATCCGGATTGATCGTGCGATCCTCGGTGGAGACCGCATAGAAGCTCGGCTTCGAGCGCCAGGCCGCCTGCGTGGTCTTGCCGGTGAGCAGCGCCTTATGGAACGGCTCCTGGACCGCGTAAAGCACCTTGGCCTTGGCTTCGGGCAGGTCGCCGGCAAAGTCGCGTAGAAAGGCTGCCTCGGTGAGGCGACCTTCGTCGCCGTCGAAAACGATGCCGGCGGAAGCCGGCGGCGTCGGGTAGGTCTTGGCCAGCGCGGTGTAGTCCTCCCCCGCATCCGGTGCCCGTGCCGCCACATAGACCAGGGACGAGACCTTCGGATGCACGCCGGCCTCGGTAACGATCATGCCGGAAAAGGAATGCCCGACCAGGACCGTCGGGCCATCCTGCCGCTCGAGCACGCGCTGAGCGGAGGCGACGGCATCCGGCAGCGTCGTCAGAGGGTTCTGCACAGCGGTGGCGTTGAGCCCCGCCGCCTGCAGGCGGGCGATCACCTCGGACCAGCATGATCCGTCGGCGAACAGCCCGTGCACGAGCACGACGTTGCGCGCCTTCGGCGGCGCGGAGTCCGCGGCCATGCCGCGCGTGGCGATCAGCGAGGCGATGCCGGCGGCAAGCATGGTGGTAGAGAAGGTACGCCTGTTCATCATCATGATCCTTGCGACGACGTGTCTGCGGCGAGCGAGGATTCCCCACCCCGGAGCGGAGGATCCTACCATCATTGCGGCTTTAGTCGCGGATGAACGCGAGGAGGTCCCGGTTGATCACATCGGCGTGTGTGGTCATCATGCCGTGGGGAAAGCCGGGATAGATCTTCAGCATGCTGTTCTTCAGGAGCTTTGCCGACGGCAGGGCTGCGTCCTTGTAGGGGACGATCTGGTCGTCGTCGCCTTGCATAACGAGCGTCCGCACCTCGATGCTCTTGAGGTCTTCGGTGAGATCGGTCTCCGAGAACGCCTTGATGCTATCGTAGTGGGCATTCGCGCCACCCATCATGCCCTGGCGCCACCAGTTCTGAATCACGCCTTCGATCGGCTTCGCGCCAGGACGATTAAATCCGTAAAACGGGCCCGCCGGGACGTCGCGGTAGAATTGCGCCCGGTTGGCTGCCAGGCCGGCGCGCAGCCCGTCGAATACCTCGACGGGGAGGCCGTTCGGATTGCCCGGCGTTTTCAGCATAAGCGGGGTGACGGCGGAAATCAGCACCGCCTTAGCAACGCGCCCCTTGCCGTACCGCGCGACGTAGCGCGCCACCTCACCGCCGCCCGTCGAATGGCCGATATGTACGGCGTTCCGAAGGTCCAGGTGATCCACCACGGCCGCCGCGTCGGCGGCGTAGTGATCCATATCGTGCCCTTCCGCCACCTGGCTTGAGCGCCCATGGCCGCGCCGGTCGATCCCGATTACGCGATAACCGTGCTGGAGGAAGAACATCATCTGCGTATCCCAGTCATCGGAGCTCAGAGGCCAGCCGTGATGGAAGACAATCGGCTGACCGTGGCCCCAATCCTTGTAAAAGATATGGACACCGTCTTTGGTAGCGATCCTGCTCATGGCGTTCGTTCCTTTGTCTCGGTTTGAAGTTGAAGTTGCCGCGCTCGCCCGCCCCGCGAGGAGCGCTGGTAGAGCAGTGCCCACGGCCGCGACGGCGCTGCCGACCATTACGTCGCGGCGGGAAGCTCCGGCGGTGTAGCGTGGATTGGTCGCAGTCATTGTGCCTCCAGCTTTGAGCGACCGTGCGAGGGTGATGGCGCTCACGGCTACGCGTCGAGGAACGTCCGGACGGGCCTGACGAACACTTCGTGGTTTTGGAACAGTGTCCCGCGGCCTACGACGCGAGGGGTGGGTGCCAGTGTGGCGCCTTCACGGATTACGGTGCTAAATTCGCTCATGTCACCCTCGAGATGGCGCGGTCACGCAGGGGCTACATATGCGCCGGCGTGCCGAAGGCGACCAAAGTTTTCAAATAGTGACTATCCACCCGGCGGGGATTGGGCCCGCTCCTGAAAGATAACCGATACCCGCCATCGGCAAATTTGCCCTTCAGCACATACCAAGACTGAGAACCGCCAGACGGAAGGACATGGAACTCAGAGACCTGGATCTCAACCTCTTGCTTGTCCTCGATGCGCTATACGAGGAAGGCACTCTGACGCGGACGGCGCAGCGGCTGCGGCTGAGCCAGCCGACTGTCAGCGCCGCCCTGGCAAAGCTCCGTAAGGTGCTCGGCGACGAACTGTTCGTCCGTGCGGGCGGTGTGATGCAACCCACCGCCCGAGCACAAGCGCTGCAGCCCGTCGTCTCCTCGATTTTGAAAACCATACGTATCGAGGTTTTGGCGCCGGCCGCTTTCGAGCCGGCCAGTGCAGTGGGCGCATTCACCTTGAGCCTTTCCGACATCGGCGAGTTGGAGTTCCTCCCGCGACTGCTAAGGCGGCTCTCGGCCGAGGCGCCCAACCTCGAAATCCGCTCCGTGGTCGCCAAGCCAACGGATCTCGCCGCTGCTATGGATTTGGCCGAGGTCGATCTGGCAGTAGGATATTTCCCGGATCTTGTTTCCTCGGTGTTCAAGCAGCAACTGCTCTTCCGTCACCGCTCGGCCTGCATTGTGCGTCGAAATCATCCGACTATCGGCGCGGACATGTCTCTCGACGACTACCTTGCCGCAAAGCACATTGCGGTTGCTCAGGAAGGACGCGTTCGCGATGTCGTCGAGCTCGGCCTCGCCGCGCAGGGTCTACGGCGCCAAGTCGGTCTGCAGACGTCCCATTTCATCTCCGTACCGTTTCTCATCGCGGCCTCCGATCTCGTCGGAACAATTCCACGCCCGTTGGCGCTCCACTTTGCCGTGTCCTGCGATTTGCTGGTGATCGAGCCCCCGTTTCCTGTCCCGCCGATCGAGGTCAAGCAGATCTGGCACCGGCGCTTCGACGCGCACCCGCGGTTGCGCTGGTTCCGCCAAGTCGTTGCGGAAATAAGCCAGAACAAACCATCGCTCGGCGTAGAGCCACCGAATGAGGTCGACGGGATTGCCGGTCGTTTGCATCATCGTTAGCCCAACGACCCGATCGGCGGCGCGTCATCGCGGACGCCGAGTAGCGGAGCTGACGTGGCAACTCGCGAGCCGCTGCATATACACCAATGGCGGCCTAGCAGCGTTGCCTAGCGGGAACGCTGATATTCAATTGCAAGTCCAACTAACGTTGCGGGAGTTAGTCGGGATGACCTAGGGGCATAGTTCGATTGCGGTCTGTGCAAGCCGAATTTTTTGCTAATCCATGTCTAAAATCGTTTTGAAATCATCAACTCGTACAAACCATCTTGTGCGGTGCCGTGGATACCGGACGAAATTCAAAAGCATCTCGCAATTTGGCAAACTCGCGGCCGTAGTGGCTTTGACCGCGTGCCCACTGAAAGAATATTTCCGGAATATTCGTGTTCGGGGCCCGGTCGTGACACTCTCGACACATCAAGAATAGGTTGGCTACCTCATCCGCGCCCCCCCAAGGCACGCGGAATGATATGGCAGCGTTGAAGAGGTATCCGATCCCACCGGTCCAGGATTTTGCGTAAACTTACATTGTGCCGTTTGATGTCGTACTTTGCGTCGTAGTGAAATCCGCAGGCCCAACACCCTGGCTCGCCCCAATCGATAGAGAACCCCAGCCTCCCCAATCCGCCTTTCCAATGATCGAACACTCGGCTCTTCGGTGGCAGCTCGTCGCTTAATCGCTTTGCTGGTTTAATAGACATCGAAGACTCGTCTGATTCCCCT
>CAWEAS010000031.1:0-7405 GCA_963807015.1 uncultured Alphaproteobacteria bacterium
CCCCTGGAATGTCCGCCTAGAACTTCACCTGCGGCACTTCCTGGACCGTCTTGCGCTCCTCGCCCAGATCGAAGAACTGCCGCGGCGTGAATCCCAGCATGCCGGCAAACAGCGCTGCCGGAAATTGCTGGATGCGCGCATTGAACTCGCTCACCGCATTGTTGAAGAACCGGCGCGCGGCCGCGAGCTTGTTCTCGATGTCGCTCAGCTGGGCCTGCAACTGCTGGAAATTCGCGTTGGCCTTGAGGTCGGGATAGGCTTCCGACAATGCAATGAGCCGGCCGAGCACGCCGGACAGCTGGGTCTCGGCGGCGGCCTGCGCCTGCGGACCTTGGGACTGCGCGGCGATCGCCATGTTGCGCGCCTGCGTCACCGCTTCGAGCGTGCCGCGCTCATGCGTGGCGTAGCCCTTCACGGTTTCCACCAGGTTCGGAATGAGGTCGTGGCGTTGGCGAAGCTGGACGTCGATGTCGGCAAACGCCTGGCTCACCCGCTGCCCCATGGAGACGAGGCTGTTGTAGACGCTGATGACCCACAGCACGACAACGACGATCACGCCGAGGACGATCCAGCCGGTAGTGGACATGATGTGCTCCCTGATGGCGGTACGATTTGAAGCTGGGCGCCGCTTCGCAGCGTTTCCGCGCCGGATCATAGTCGGGCTCGGGTGAGAAATCGCGTGCTTTTTGTCGCGCGGCGGGCGCGCGCGGTTCGACGGTCATCCGGCCGCGGTGGCAGTGACGAGCATCAGTGTGGACGGAACGAGGTTGCGGCGTATCGCGGCGGGGCCGTGGTGTAGTGGAGCGGTGTCCACACCGCACCGAACTCCATAGAACATGCAGGACCGGCGTCCGCGGGCGGCGGGATCATTCCACCGAACAAGAACTTCGAATGGATCGCCGCCATGGATTTGATCTGGCACGTCTAGCGCGGGCTGCATGCTTGGCGCTGGCTGCATCTCGCATGGGTTCCCAAGCACCGCGCATCGGGATAGCCTTTCTGAGTCGAACTCGCGGGTAGGATTTGCACTCTCGGGCAAGCGAGCGCGCCATGGCACGCAGGAGCTGGGCGATGAAAACTCGAATAACCCGGCGCCGGGCGTTGGCGACTGCTTCCGCGTTCGCGTTGGCGCCGCTCGGCGCGAAAGCGGCCGAACGCGAAACGGTCGGGATGCAGCTCATTCTGGCGACCGACGTGTCCGGCAGCGTCAACCCCTCACGCTACAAGACCCAGCAGGACGGCTATGTCGAAGCGCTCGGCGATCCGCGCGTGCTTGGCGTCATTCATGAACTCGACCCGCCGGTCCTCGCCATCACCTTCATTGCATGGTCGCGCGACCAGGAGATCATGGTCCCCTGGACGCGGGTCGAAGACGCCAAATCGATGGACGGGTTTCGCGACCGCTTGAAGGGCGCGCAACGTCCGCCGATCGGCATCAATACCTACATCAGCAGGGCGCTGTTGTTCTGCGACCGGCAATTCGACCGCGAGTTCACCGGCGGGCGCAAGGTCATCGACGTGTCGGGCGACGGCGATGACAATCAGGGCATCGCCGGCCTTCGCGATGCGCGCGACGCGCTGGTGGCGAAAGGCGTGATCATCAACGGCCTTCCGATCATCGTAAAACCGCCCGAATACATTTTCCCGCCGCAACCTCCCGAGGGCCTCGATGTCTACTACCGTCGGCACGTCGTCGGCGGCCAGGGCCACGTCCTCATCGAATCGGTCGGCTTCGATAACTTCAAGCAGGCGATCCTGCAGAAACTCCTGCTCGAGATCGGATGAAGGTTTTTCAGGATCGGAATTTTGTTCCTTGGTGCGCCCGCCCGCCGAGCCGCGGAGGTCGCAGGCGGCAATATGGGAGGCGGCCATGTTGAGAGACGACAATGGAGACGGCGGCGGTCGACCCGGCGCGCCGCGCAATGTCCTCGGTGACAAGCTTGACGTCTGCTCGATCAATCCGATGACCGGGTTCTTCAGAGACGGCTGCTGCGACACGAGCCGAGAGGATGTCGGCAGTCACACCGTCTGCGTCGTCATGACCGCGGCCTTTCTCGAATTTTCAAAATCGCGTGGGAATGATCTTTCGACGCCGATGCCGGAATACGGCTTTCCCGGTCTCAAGCCCGGCGACCGTTGGTGCCTCTGCGCACCGCGATGGCAGGAGGCACTTGAAGCGGGCCAGGCGCCCCGCGTGGTGCTGCGCGCCACTCACGAAGGCGCCCTCGACCACTGCTCGTTCGCCGATCTCAAGCAATTCGCGCTGGACCTCGCCTGAGCGGCTTCATTCGCGGCTGCTGCAGGCGACCGAAACTGCAATCGGACGCCGGCGCCCATCACGCCCACATCGGCGCCGACCAAGGTAGTTCTCATCGCCTTGTCGCCGTCGCGCCGCTCAACCGCGTTCAGAAGTCGGGTTTGTTTGCGATCGGGACCGTCAACTCGGTGCCCGGGGACCAGCGCGGATTTTCGGCACAGACCACTTCGGGAAACAGGTCGTTGTTCGGGATGTAGGTCATGGTCGCGGTCCACGGCGTCGTGAAGGCGCCTTCGTCTTCGATCGTCAGATGCACTTGCAGGAACTTGCCGCGGTGCTTGCTGAAGACATCGCCCGCAAACAACCAATTCTCGTTTTTGTTCCTCTCGATTGCGTCTTTCACGTCGTCGTAGTCTCGGAACCGAAAGCGCTCGACGACATGCAGCTTGTCGGTGTAGGGCGTTCCGAACAGATCGATCATCGCGAACGGCCGATCGGCCCTTACGCCAACGGTATCGATCACCAGCGTGTCACCCTCGTAGTGACCGACGGAATCCCCGAACCAGGACGGTGTCACCGGCTGCGGGTGAGGCTCGTTGAGCCGCACCCGGCGCACTTCGTGATCGCCGTGGTAGAACAATATGATCTCGTTCGGGCGCTGAATGAGCTGCACCAAAAATTCCTTGAAAATGAACGGCACTGGCTCGGGCCAACATTGGTTGGCCGGATTCGGAAAAGTGACTCCGGAGAGCGACATTTTTCCGAGCTGCTTCACCACCTCCGCCGCCCACGGCTGCAAGATCGGATTGGTGTAGTCGCCGACCAGTTGATCGTAATCGCTGACGCCTTCCGCGGTCGGGGGAACGGCTTGCGAGCCACCGGCGGTGCCCGGCCGCTGCGGCCAGCGTGACCGGTTCGTCACCGGCCCGGGCCCCGATGCCGGCGGCTCATACCAGGGAAAGGCCGGGTGAAACCAAACGCCGGAAAAGTTTGGGATCGCCGCGGCGTGTGCACCGTCCTTGGCCGCCGGTCCGGCAGGTTCGCCGAAAGCGGGCACTACCAATGCCGCGAGCAACGCGGATGTCATCAGAGTCGATGCGGTCTTCATGAAGGGCCCCTCCTCTTTTGAAGAGTGCGCCGCCGCTGCCGGTCCGCCGTACGAAATGAGCCGCCGATGTCGACAATTGCCCGCTTGTCCCGGCGGCACGGCTGCGCCGACGTGACAAGCGGGGACACCGCGGATTGGCCCGACCTCACGGATGCTGACAACATCCGCGCGACAACCATCTCTTCGTCGTGAAGCCTGCGCCCGCCGGGGGCCCCAACGCCGCCTTTAAATTCACAGGACCTCGGCACGTCCCGCTGGCGGCTCGCAACGCCAAGCTACACCAACGCTCGGTGCGAAGGAAGATATCGCGACGCCCGCATGATGCGCGTTCGGCATATTCGCATTTCAGCGTGGATAATTCCTCTGAACCCGGCGTTGGAAAAGCTGAAGGCATCGGCCGACGCACGCTGCGATCGAGGCGGCGGCATCGCCCGCGGACCTCCGGCCCATATTCGCAGAAGCTATAGCCACATCGAAAAATAGAACTAACTGGCTATATCCCCAATCCAACATGATTTGCCGGGGTTGCGGTCGCGCGTCGCTCCGCCAGCGCATGTCCGAACCGCGCGGCCTGGTCGTTTCGGGTCGCCGCGATGTCGCGTGCGAGGAGCGGTGCCTTCGCGCGGCGCGCAGCGGGTGGGAGCAGATCATGGTGTCAGATCGAACAATGGCGTTTGCCGCCTATAGCGGCACTCAATCAGCATTGCGCCGTCGGCGGCTGGTTCTAGGCAAAGTGGCGGCGCGGGTTTTCTTTTCGGCGGCGCTGCTGACCGGATGGCACGCGACGGTGCACGCGGCGGGCGGTGACATGCCGACCAAAGAACCGGCCCTGACGGCGGCTACGGCATCCCCGCCGGCGACGCCGGCCGCGTGCCGGGGTCTTCAGGACTTCTTCCTGACAGACTGTCTGCTGGCCTGGTATGGGGTCCGCTTCTACGGCACCATCGATGTGGGCTACGGCTATCAGACCCACGGGGCACCGTTCAGTCCGTACTTCGTCACCGGCGCTTCCTATTTCCTTCAGAAGATGAATAGGAGCCCGATGTGGAGCATCGCGCCCAATGGCATGGGTCAGTCGAACGTCGGCGTGCAGATCAAGGAGCCGATCGGTTCGGGTCTTTCGTTCGTCGCCCAGCTCGAAGCGGGGTTTGATCCGTATTCGCTCCGCTTCGCCAATTCGACACAGTCGGTGTTCGAGAATGCCGGCATCCCGGTCAATCAACAGAAAAGCAACGGCGATGCCAGCCGGGCGGGGCAATTCTACAATTCGGTCGGGTTCGTCGGCATCAGCTCCGACGTCTACGGCACCTTGACGGTCTTCCGGCAAAATTCGCTGACGACCGACGGCGTACTTGCCTACGATCCGATGGGCGGCGCATACGCCTTCTCGCCGATCGGGTTCTCCGGAACGGTCGCCGGCGGCGGGGACACTGAAGATTCCAGATATAGCACCGCGGTGAAATACCGTGTCACGGTCGGCGGCGTGCGGGCGGCCGCGCTCTGGCAGTTCGGCGGCTACGACCTGAACAACGGCTCGAACGGCGCCTGGGGCGCTCAGGTTGGCGCCGATCTCCATCCCGGCCGCGGCACGCTCGCGTTCGATGCCATCGTCGGCCACAACAAAGACGCTGTGAGATCTCACCCTCAATGGAGCCCCGACGAATACGGCGGGCTATCCGATAGGGTCGATGCTGCCGCAGACAGTCACCGCCACGCTATCGGACAACACCAACGTCATGGTGCTCGCGAAGTACACGCTCGACCGGTTGCGGCTCTATGGCGGATACGAGTGGATGCAGTTCGCGCCGCCCAGCGATCCGTTCACCGTCCCGGGCAGCGGTTTCACGGCGGTCAATGGAGACTTCGTCTGCCTCGGTTGCGCCACCGCCACTGCCGGTACCAATATCGTCAGCACGGCTTACAGCGCGAGCGCCGGCTTCAAGGACAAGATCCTGCAGGTCGTCTGGGCGGGAGCGCGATACGACATTACCGACGCGGTCTATGTCGTCGGCGCTTACTATCATTACGATCAGAACAACTTCGCGGCGAGCGCCGCGAACCTTGCTGCTTGCGACATCGCCGCAACCAATAAGAGCTTCTGTGCCGGCACCATGAACGCGGTGTCCGGCGTCGTCGACTGGAGGTTTGCGCCCAAGTGGGACACCTACATCGGCACCTTCTATTCCTCGTTCAACGGCGGGCTCGCCAACGGCTATCTCGCTCGCAACAACCTTGCCACCACCGGCGGGGTACGTTTCCGCTTTTGATGCGGGCTCGAAATCACGGACCAAGGTCAGCCACCTCAGCTTGCAAGCGGCTGGACGTCAGGAAGGCAGCGGACGGACGCATCCGTCCATCGCGGCACCCACTTACGGACGTTGTTCGAAGCTCGCCCAGAACGTGGTGCTCGCAATCGGCTTGCTGGTCCGGTCGAGCATTGGGCGATCGCTTTCGATGAGAGCGAACTCACTGCTCAACATCGTCTTGATGTCGATGCCGTCATTGAACCAGCCGCGTTCGACTGTCGGAACGGCGCGCAAGTCATTGTTGAGGATGAAGAGGCGGCCCTGCGGCTTGATCACGCGACGCAGACGCGTCACGTCCTCCGCCGGATCGGCGCAATGCTGCAGCACCCAGACGGAGATTGCTGCATCGCTGCGGAAACCGCGGTCGATCAGTGCATCGAGCATGGTCGGCGCGCAGCAGGAGAACCGATCGGACTGCACGTAGATCACGGCCAAGGCCCGCATCGATGGGCTGATATCGACACCGATCACGCGACAGCCATGTCGCGCGATCAGCTCCTTCGCGAGGCGGCCGATGCCGCAGCCATAGTCGATGAGAATCGTGTCGGCGGTAATGTCGATCGACTTGGCGATGAGATCGGCGACGTAAGGCGTTTCGATCCGCCAACGGTTCTCGGTCGACGTTCCCTCCGGCGTCAGAATGATCCGCATCGCCGAAGGGATATCGTTCACATAGAAAACGCGCGGATCGTAGGTCGCTTCCATCGATCTTGACCGTCGAAGCTGGAGTGGTTGTCGTTCCCGACCGGCGGGCTCGTCCTGTTAGCCGGTATACCCTTATAACATCACTACTTTACCGGGGTGGACCAGGCGCCGACAGTCGCCTCATCCAAACTCCGGAGAATTTATTCATGCGTGTCTTCGTCACCGGCGCGACCGGATTCGTCGGCTCGGCGGTTGTCCGAGAACTCATCGCTGCAGGACACAGGGTGCTGGGCCTTGCACGCTCCGATGCGGGCGCCGCGTCTCTCGCCGCAGCAGGCGCCGACGTCCATCGCGGCGATCTCGAAGACCTGGAAAGCCTGCGTCGCGGCGCGTCCGAGGCGGATGGCGTGATTCACACCGCCTTCATTCACGACTTCTCGAAATTCAAGGCCAACTGCGAGATCGACAGGCGGGCGATCGAAGCTCTCGGCACCGCCATCGCCGGCTCCGATCGTCCGTTGATCGTCACCTCCGGGACCGGTCTGCTGCCGTCGGGCCGCCTTGCGGTCGAAGACGATGCGCCCGCTTCCGGCGCGACTGCGTTGCCGCGCGTCGCCTCGGAAGAGGCGGCAACCGCAGTCGCGGCACGTGGCGTGCGCGTGTCGGTGGTGCGCCTTCCTCCGTCGGTCCATGGCGACGGCGATCACGCCTTCGTTCCGCATCTCATCGCCGTGGCGCGTGAAAAGGGTATTTCGGCCTTTGTGGACGACGGGCTCAACCGCTGGTCCGCGGTGCACCGGCTCGACGCTGCCCAACTCTATCGGCTCGCGCTCGAGAAGGGTTCCGCGGGAGCCCGCTATCACGGGGCCGCCGAAGAGGGCGTGCCGTTCCGGGAGATTGCCGGGGTGATCGGCCGCCGGCTGAACGTGCCGGTCGTCAGCAAGTCGCACGAGGAAGCGGCAAACCACTTCGGCTGGTTCGCGCATTTCGCGGCGCTCGACAATCCGACGTCGAGCGCGTTGACGCGGGAACGGCTCGGATGGCGCCCGACACAGCGCGGGCTCATTTCCGATCTCGATCGACCGAACT
>CAWEAS010000032.1:0-61657 GCA_963807015.1 uncultured Alphaproteobacteria bacterium
GAACTGGCTGTCGCCGGAGTCAGGGCTTTGAGCGCGCGCCATCGAGACGGTGCCGCGCCCGTGCTTCTCCTTGGAGAACTCGGCCTTGAGCTTCTTGCCCGAGCCGCCGGTACCGGTGCCGTGCGGGCAGCCGGTCTGGGCCATGAAGCCGTCGATGACGCGATGGAATTTGACACCGTCATAGAAGCCCTCGCGCACCAATTCCTTGATGCGGGCGACGTGCCCGGGAGCAAGATCAGGCCGCATGACAATGGTGATCGGGCCCTTCGAGGTCTCAAGCAGCAACGTGTTTTCCAAATCCTGTGCTTCGCTCATAGTTCTGCTTTCTTTTCCTTGCGTGTTTCAATGATGGGAAAGACGAATGGACGCCCGGCAATGGCGCCGCCAAGCTCCTTGGTGATGGGAAGCGGCGTGCAGCGGTCGAGCATGTCGACGACCGCGCGCTGATACGCCGCCCTGATCTCACCCGGCACCCCCGGCGTGACGAAGGTGAAGCGCGGCTCACCCAGGATTTCGCCGTCGCGGGTGAAGGAAAGCCGCACGGTCACGCGCATGCCGGGCCGCGCCATGTATTCCGGCGGCATCTGCAGGCACCGCGCCATCAGCGGCCCGATTTCGTCGAGGCGATTGGCGAGTTTGGGTGCGGGCGCGGATGGCGCCGGCGTTTGCTGAGCGAGCAGCACTGAATTTTTAGCGGACGAAGCGTTCGCGTCCGGCGCAATGCCGAAGCCCACAGCGACAAGACCGATTGTGATCGCTACCCTCGCAGCATCATTTCCCCTCTCCCGCTTGCGGGGGAGGGTTAGGGAGGGGGCACACTCCACGGCACGACCTCGCGGACAGGCCCCCTCCCTGACCCTCCCCCGCAAGCGGGGGAGGGGAAAGAAAGACGCAACAGACGCGGCGCGCTTACGGATGCTGATCATCGGGTGCCGCGGGTATTGCCGGCGTGCCGGTGGCAGACGGCGCGGCGGCCGGCGGAGATTTGGGCGCGTCGGCACTCTTCGTATTTTCCGCCACGCGCGTTTCGATGATCGGGACTACGAAAGGCCGCCCCGCGATCGCGCGGCCGAGGCTGTCGGTGATGGGCAGCGGCGTGCAGCGATCGACCATGTGCATGGCCGCCTCACGGTAGGCCGCCTTGATGTCATTCGGCGCCTCATGCGTCGTGTAGGTGAAGCGCGGCTTGCCGAGCAGGTCGCCATTGCGCTTGAAGGCGAGCTTGATCGTCACCCGCATGCCGGTACGCACCTCATCGTCGGGCGGCATTTCGAGGCACTTGGACAGAATAGGCCCCATCTCGTCGATCCGGTTTGCCTTGTCGTTGCGATCGAGCGGTGCCAGCGGACCGATGTGGCCTTGAACGTGCAGCACCGGAACCTGGTTCAATGGGTAGTTCCCGTACGGGATACAGCCCGGCGCGCTGTGAATGCCGCAGAAGCCCGGCGTGTATGGATGATGGTTCAGCACGCTACCGAAGCCGGGCGTGCATGGATGACGCGCGAACACGCTCGTGGTGCATTGGGCCGACGCCTCCCGGGGCGCGGCCGCAAGGCCGCACGCGAGCGCAATTGCCCCCGCGATCCCCGTGAGCGTTAGCCGCGCGTTCATTTGGCGTCCGCCGCGACCCGCACGGTGACCATGCGATCAGGATCCTGCACCGGCTCGCCTTTCTTGATCTTGTCGACCACATCCATGCCGGACAGCACCTGCCCGACCACCGTGTACTTGCCGTTCAGGAACGAGCCGTCGTCATACATGATGAAGAACTGGCTGTTGGCCGAGTTGGGGTCGGTCGCGCGGGCCATGCCGACGATGCCGCGCGTAAACGGCACGTTGGAGAACTCGGCCTTCAGGTCGGGATACTTCGAGCCACCGGTGCCGTTGCCGCGGGCACCGTCGCCGGTCTGGGCCATGAAGCCCGAAATCACCCGGTGGAACGGCACGTTGTCGTAAAACTTCTCGCGTGCGAGCTGCTTCATGCGAGCGACATGTTGGGGCGCAATGTCGGGCCGTAACTTGACGACGACGCGACCTTTCGTCGTATCGATGATGAGGGTGTTCTGCGGGTCGGCGCCGGCCGGAAGCCCTTGGGCGGTGGCTGACGCCGCAAAGGCGGGGACCAAGCTCGCGACCAGGGCCGCGACGGCGATCATACGAAGCATGAGCATTTCCTCTTAAGCTGTTGGTTGACATCCAAACTTGGTTTTCAGCCGTTGCGCGACCGCTGCCGGCACAAAGGCTGAAACATCGCCGCCCATGCCCGCTATCTGGCGCACCAAGGTGGCGGTAATCGGACGCACCGGCGTGGATGCCGGGAGAAAGATCGTCTGCACCATCGGCGCCATGGCGGCGTTCATCCCGGCAAGCTGCATTTCATAGTCGAGATCGGTTCCGTCCCGCACGCCGCGGATCATCACGGTGGCCCCGATGCGTTGCGCGGTCGTGACGGTGAGGTCGTTGAAGGTGATGCAGGCGAACTCGCAACCAGCCTCCCGTACCATGACACCGCAGGTCTCTTCCACCATGGCGACGCGCTCGTCGGCCGAAAACAGCGGTGCCTTGCCGGGGTGGACGCCGATGGCGATGACAAGCCGCCCCACGAGCCGCGCCGCCTGGCGCACCACGTCGATGTGACCGTTGGTGACCGGATCGAACGAGCCGGCATAAAGGGCAGTCGGTCGCATGGCTAGGGTCTGGGGTTGCGGCAATCGTCAAATGCGCGGGCTTGGCCTGCCGAGAGCCGAACCCGTCGCTAGTACGGCTAATCTGCACCCAATCTTCGTCATTGCCCGGCTTGACCGGGCAATCCAGCACTCCGCAGCCGGTGGTTAAATGCTCTAGCGGGTGCGATCCGCACCCGCAAGGTGGCACCGGCGACGGCCAAAACCGTTACCTGGCAATTTTTTTCATCCCAATCGCAATTTTTTTTGCAGAAACTTTGAACCTCTGGAGAGCCCCGCGCGACTGACAAGTGGGTGGAAGCCGTATCCGGCTCGAAGCGCAAGGTTTGGGGGGTTCACATGATCAAGATCGTCGCAGCCGGTGCCGGTGCAGCTCTGCTCCTCGGTTCGGTAATGCTGCTCCCGGGCATGACCCCGATGGTCAATGCCGGAACGGCCATGCAGCAGCGCGTCGTCGTCATTTCCAATGCCAAGGCCAAGGCCGACCGCCTCGACATTCGCAACTATGGTCCGGGCTGCTCCGAGCGCGGCTGGCCCTACTACGAGGCAAGCTGCATCCGCGACGCGGCCAATGCGCTGGCGAAGCGGATCCGGGTCGTCAAGCTCGACCACCTCCCGGCCGAAATCAGCTTCGCCACAGGCCACTGACCGCGGCCCCGGCGACCCACCCGCTTCACTGAACGTACCGATCGCACGTCCCAAGCGCCGGCCTTATGGCCGGCGTTGCCGTTTGTAAGTGCCGCCGCGTTCCGCGGTGCAAACCTTGCGCAAAATCCGCGATCGTGATAGGAATAAATGCCGCAGCAGTCGAATCCGTAAACTGGATATTGGCCGATATGAACCGACTACTCTCTGCCTCCCGGAACACGACCAATTCCCTCAAGCCGGCGAGAAGCTTCCCTGTTACACTGATGCAGCCCACCGTCATAACGTCTTGATTTCAAAGACGATAGAGGTGTTCAGAGGTCTCAAAACCGGTCGATTTTTTGGTTTTCCCTGTTATTTTCCCTGTTCTCAGGGAAAAATGAGCGCGCCACTCCTGCCCTTGAGCCACTCATGTACATGAAATCATTGTCGAAACTGCCCGCGCTGTTGGTCGCATTCGTCCTTGCAGCAGTGACTGGGCCGATTTCCTCGACGCCGACCCGTGCCGCCGAGAGCTACCCGAGCCGCGTCATCAAGCTCGTGGTCACCTTCCCGGCGGGCGGGCCGGTGGACGTGATGGGCCGGCTGATTTCGCAGCAACTCTCGACCTCGCTCGGCCAGCAGGTGATCGTGGACAATCGGCCGGGCGCCGGCGGCACGCTCGCGGGCCGCATCGTCGCCGCGGCCGAGCCGGATGGCTACACGCTCATCCTCGGCAGCGCGGCTGCCTTCGGCATCGGGCCGACCCTTTACAGCAATATCGGCTACGACCCGCTCAAGAGCTTCGTCCCGATCGCGATGGTGTCGGACGTCTCCTACGTGATGATCGCCGGCAGGCAGGCGCCGTTCGACGACGTGCCGCAGTTGCTCGCCTACGCCAAATCGCATCCGGGCAAGCTCAATTTCGGCGTCCCGAACGGCGCGCCGCCCCATGTGCTGGCGCTGTCGTTCAAGGCGCTGACGGGCGCCGACGTCGTCGTCGTGCCCTACAAGGGCGCTTCAAATGCCATCAGCGACATGATCGGCGGCCAGATCGATGCCGGCTTCGAGACGACCTCGGTGGTGTTCGGACAGCTCGAGTCCCACGGCATCAAGGCGCTCGGTGTCGTCCGCAACCAGCGTCTGCCGGAACTGCCGGCGACGCCGACGATGGCCGAAGGCGGCGTGCCCGGTCTCAAGGGCTCCTCGTGGACCGGAGTCATGGCGCCCCTGGGTACGCCGGAGCCGATCATCGAGCGCCTACGCACGGAGATCATCGCCGGGCTGAAGACGCCGGAGATGGTCGACAAGTTCAAGAAGCTCGGCGCCGAGGCGCGCTTTCCCTCTCGCGCCGAGTTCGCCGCGTTCATCACGGAGGACAACCGCCGGATCGCGGCCGTCATCCGCGCCGCCGGCGTCAAAGGCGAATAGAGAGGTCGGCGACGTGCGCGCCCGCGGCACAGCCCGAACGCTGCTGGTCGTGACCGCGATAGCGCTCGCGGCCTTCGCCGCGCCGGCCGGAGCGCAGGGGCCCTACCCTTCGCGGCCGATCCGCCTGATCGTACCGTTTCCGCCTGGCGGACCGGTCGACGTCATGGCGCGCTTCGTGGTGCAACGCCTTGGCACGAACCTCGGGCAGATCATCATCGACAACCGCCCCGGCGCCGGCGGCACGCTCGGATCGAAGGCCGCCTCCCTCGCCGAGCCGGACGGCTACACGCTGCTGTTCGGCTCCTCGACAACGCTCGCGGCGGGGCCATCCCTCTACCGTCATCTCGGCTACGATCCGGTGAAGAGCTTCGTCCCGGTCGGCATGATCTCGAGCGTGCCGTTTGTGCTCGCGCTCGCGCCGCATGTGGACGCGAAATCGCTCGGCGAGCTTGTTGCCTACGCGAAGGCCCATCCGGGCAAGCTCAACTTCGGCGCGCCGACCGGGACGCTGCCGCATCTCACCATGGAGATGTTCAAGCTGCGCGCCGGCGTCGATATCGTGCACATTCCCTACAAAGGCGCGGCGACCGCCATCACTGACGTGCTCGCGGGCGAGATGGACATGGCGTTCGAGCCGATTTCGGTGATGGTCGGCCACGTGCGCGACGGCAAGATACGTCCCCTCGCCGTCACCAGTGCGGAGCGCAGTGCGGAGTTGCCCGAGGTGCCGACCGTGATCGAAAGCGGCTATCCGGGATTCGTCTCGCTGTCCTGGACCGGCATCGTCGCGCCTGTCGGGACGCCGCCGGAGATCATCGCGCGAATCAACGCGGCGATCATCGATGCTTTCCGCGACAAGGATGCCCAGCAGGGTCTCGCGCGGCTCGGCGCCGAGCCGAAGTTCGGCACACCCGAGAGTTTCGGTGCGATGATCGCCGCCGAAATCCCGAAATGGGCCGAAGCGGTTCGGGCGGCCGGCGTGCGGCTTGATTAAGCCGTCGTTTTGCTTTTGCCAACTTCCAGCCGCGTCGGAGTTTTTGAGGCGGAATGTCGCAGCATCGTTCGGAGTGCTGCACGCTGCGGCGCCGTCGACTACTGATCGCATGGGATCGTCACATTCATGCCGGGACGAGTTTCGCAAGCGAGCGGCTTCATGCTGGCGGCGGGTCTTTACACCGCCGCCTTCGTGCTGCTCGCATGGCCGTGGCTGTCAGGCACGCTGACGATTCCGTGGGACGCCAAGGCGCAGTTCGAACCGGAGATGCAGTTCCTGGCGACCTCGGTCGCCCGGGGCGATTCGCCGTTCTGGACGCCCAATCTTTTCGCCGGCTGGCCGCAGATCGCCGATCCGCAATCGCTGATCTTTTCGCCGCTGCATCTCGCGCTGGCGTCGCTTGATGCGCGGCCGAGCTTTCGCGCCATCGATGCCGTGACGTTCGCCTACCTGTTCCTCGGCGGTCTCGCGGTGATCCTGTTCTTTCGCGATCGCGGCTGGCACTGGGGCGGCGCGGCGATCGCCGCGCTGATCTTTGCCTTCGGCGGGTCGGCGGCATCGCGCCTGCAACATACGAGCGAGATCATCAGCCTGTGCTGGCTGCCGATTTCGCTGTGGCTGCTGGCGCGTGTGCTCGAGCGACACTCGTTGGCAGTCGCCCCGCTTGCGGGCCTCGCGATCGGCATGCTCGCGATCGGCCGCGATCAGGTGGCGCTTCTCGGACTTTTCGTGGTCGTGGCCTACGTCCTTGCGTGGTGGCTCGACGGCGCCGGCAGGCTCAAGCGGATCAGGACAACCATGGCACCGCTTGCGATCAGCGCTGCGACGGCGTTCGCCGTAGCCATCGTGCCATTCGTATTCTCGGCGTTGCTCGCGGCGGATTCCAACCGGCCGTCTTACGGGCTCGCCAACGTGGGGCACGGTTCGCTTCATCCCGCACTGCTGATGATGCTGGTTTTTTCGGACCTCTACGGCGCCTCCGATCCCACGGTCGATTTCTGGGGACCGCCGAGCGAACCTTGGCGCGCCGCATTTGGATCAGCCGACCAGCTCTTTCTCTCGCAGAATATGGGCGAGATCTATTGCGGCATCCTGGCTGTCATCCTGATTTTCGGCATCGGCATCTTCCGCGGGCTGTTGTGGACACGCGACATTCGCTTCTTCACGGCGGTGCTCGTGGTGATGTTGCTTTACGCTTTCGGCTGGTACACGCCGATCTTCCGCCTGATGTTCGATGTCCTACCGGGCGTCGACCTGTTTCGACGCCCGGCCGACGCGACCTTCATCATTGGTTTCCTGATTGCCGTCATCGGCGGCTATCTGGTGCATCGTGTGGTGTCCGGAACGGCGCCACGGCCGCAATTCGCCGCGGCGATCGCAGCGGGAATGATTGCGGCCCTCGTGCCGGTGGCCTTCGCGATCGCGTATGCGGTCAACAGGACTGGCGTCGCCGTGAAGCCGGTCGCCGTCGGACTTGCCTTCGCCGTTGCCGCCATCGCCGTTCTCGAACTGGCGCGGCGGCTGGTGCCAACGCGCCCGCTCATCGCCAGTTTGTGCATCTGCGCCTTCGTGACATTCGATCTCGCCTGGAACAATGGCCCGACCGAATCAACCGGTCTGCCGCCATCGCGCTACCGCGCCCTGCAGCTTGACGGCGGCGACGAGACGGTCGCTCTCCTCAGGGCCAAGCTCGCGGAGACGTCCTCGCCCGTCCGGCGCGACCGCGTCGAACTCATCGGCATCGCCTACCATTGGCCGGACGTCGCGCTCGCCCAGGGCTTCGACCATCTCTTCGGCCACAATCCGCTGCGGCTGCGCAACTTCGTCCTTGCAACCGGCGTCGGCGATACTGTCGCGATCCCGGAACAGCGGAAATTCGCGCCGCTGTTTCCATCCTATCATTCGACCTTCGCCAACCTCTGCGGCGTGCGCTTCATCGCGACCGGCGTGCCGGTCGAACAGATCGACCCATCGCTGCATCCCGGCGACCTCACCCTCGTCGCACGCACCCGCGAGGCTTACGTCTACGAGAATCCGCGCGCCCTGCCCCGCATCATGCTCGTGCACGACTATCGCATCGCTGATTTCGATGTGCTGCTCCGCGATGGATGGCCTGATGTCGATCCCCAGCGCGCCGTGCTCATCGAGCATCCGCCCGGGCACCAGCCGGTTGCCGAAATGCCCCGGACGGCTGACGCCGCTGCCGGGGGCACCGTCGGCATTGATGCAGGTATCGACGACGCATCAAGTGCGCAGAGCGCGGTCCGCATCTTGCGCTATGCCAACACCGCGATCGAAATCGAGGCGGATGCTCCGACGGGCGGCTTTCTCGTCCTCAATGATGTGTGGCACCCGTGGTGGCGCGCAACGATCGACGGCCGCCCCACCGAGATCCTCAAAGCCAACGTGCTGTTCCGCGCGGTCGAACTCGAGCCGGGACGGCACCACGTGCATTTCGAGTTCGACCCACTCCGCGGCGCCTGGGATGAATTAAAGGCGAAGCTGGCGGGACTGATGTGATTGCGGGAGCGTGGTACGCGAGCCCGGAACCGTAGGGCGCAATAGCGCAGCGTATTGCGCCGTCGAGAATGGCCTAATGCACAGCGGTGGAATACGCTGCGCTATTCCGCCCTACTCACACGGGCGTCAGTCCGGTGGTCATGGATTCCGGGCTGCCGAGCTTCGCTCGGCCCCCGGAATGACTGGCCGCTTTTTCCCGCTTTGGGTATCCCGCTTCGCGCTGCGGAAACGCTGCGTTACGGCAGCGTGAACGCCATCAACTCGCCGACGGGCTTGCCGCCCATGCCGCCGGGCAACAGATCGCCGCCGCCGACATAGAGGGTCTTGTCGTCGGCAGCCGCGCCCGCGGCGTGGCGGCCATGGGGCATCGGCGCGAGCGCGCGCCACGCGCCCGCCTTGACGTCGAAGCCTTCGTTTTCGTCGAAGGTGCGCTTCTCCTGCGGGAACTCGCCGCCGAGCACGATCGCCAAGCCCTTGTAGTAGGCGTAGGCAAGGCCGCTGCGCGGGGTCGGCAGCGGCGGACCCGACGTCCACGTGTTGGTCGCGGGATCATAGATATCGTGCCGGTCGGTGCGATCGGCCGGGGTCGTGAAGCGGCCGCCGATCGCGTGGATCTTACCCTCCGCAGCGATCACGGCCATGTGGTCGCGTGCCTTCGGCACCGGCGCGAGCGTCGTCCAGGTGTTGGTCGCCGGGTCATAGACCTCGTTGGTGTCGACAGTCGTGCCGGCCGGCGTGCGTCCGCCCATGGCGTAGACCTTGCCGTTGACGACGGCGACACCGACCGATCCGCGGCCCGCCTTCATCGGCGCCAGCTCGCGCCATTTGTCGGTCGCGGGATCGTACTCCATCACGTAGGGTTGGCCGTCTTTGTGAATTGTCGCGATAAAGCCGCCGACGGTGATGATCTTGCCGTTCACGACGACGACGCCCATGTGGTCGAGGGCATGCGGCATCGGATAGCGCACGCGCCACTTGTCGGTCGCGGTGTCGTATTCCTCGTTGTGCGGGACCGCCGTGCCGAAGATGTTGCCGCCGAGAGCGTAGACCTTGCCGCCGACCTCGGCGAGCGAGAGCTCGGTGCGCGGCGTGATCATCGCCGCCTTCTGCGTCCAGGTGCCCTTCTCGCCCGGCGCCGCGGTCTGGCCGTGCACCATCATCGGCACGGCGCCGGCCACGACAACGAACGCGCACGCGGCGGCAAGCTGAACTCTTCTCATCACGATTCCTCCCTGAGCTTTGCACCAACGTTCTTATCGATCGAACCTAGCCTACCGGCGGCACCTGCGCCAGAAGGCTCGCACGTTGATGAAGGCCGCAGGCGCAACGCAAGATGGCCGCGGTAGCGTCGGGTCTGCGGCCTGCTATGATCGGTGCAAGCGCCACGTCGAGAACGGCGCCCGCGATGGGGAGATGAATGCAATTCCAACAGTCTTGGACGACCACCGCGAAGTGCGCGCTGGGCGTCGTGCTCGCAAGCGCTCTCGGATTATTCGCCGCGCCTGCGGCGCTCGTGGCGCAGCCCTATCCGAACCGGCCGATCAAGATCATCGTCCCGACGCCAGCGGGCGGACCGGTCGACGTGATGGCGCGGCTACTCGCCAACGCACTGCCGCCGTTCGTCGGCCAGAACGCGATCGTCGAGAACCGCGCCGGCGCCGGCAATACACTGGGCTCGAAGGTCGCCGCCGCCGCCGATCCCGATGGCTATACGCTGCTGGTGAGCGCCGCGAGCGGGCTCATCATGAGCCCGATGGTCTACAAGAACGCGGGCTACGACGAGAACAGCTTCGCGCCGATCGCGCTCATTGCCGAAACGCCGCAGGTGCTGGTGGCTTATCCGCCGACCCCCTTCAATACAGTCGCCGAGCTTGTGGCCTATGCGAAAGCCAATCCGGGCAAGCTCAATTATTCGACCGGCGGCGCCGGCACCTTGCCGCATCTCACAGCCGAGCTGTTCAAGCAGCTAGCCGGCGTCGATATCGTGCACGTGCCTTACAAAGGCGGCGGGCCGGCGCTGACCGACGTTGTCGCCGGCCAGGTGCAGATGACGTTCGACACGCTCGGCACTTCGCTGCAGTTTATTCGCGATGGCCGGCTGAAAGCGCTGGCGGTGTCGAACCCAACGCGCCTCTCCGAGCTGCCCGACGTTCCGGCAATGCCCGAAGTCGGCTACCCCGCCATCAACACCGGCGCCTGGATCGCCTTTCTCGCACCGCTCGGCACGCCGCAACCGGTCATCGCGCGCCTCAACCAGGCGACTAACGAGGCACTGAAATCGCCTGCGATGCGCGAGCCTCTCGCCCGCCTCGGCGCACAGCCGCGCGGCGGCTCGCCCGAGGACCTTGCGAAGCACATGAAGGCCGAGCACGACAAATGGGCGCCGATCATCGCCAAGCTCGGTCTCAAGGAAGAGTGAGATGGGCTTGGCTTCCAATTCGTCACGGCCGGCTTGGTCCGGCCATCACCGATACTGAACGTGTGGAGAGGTCATGAGCCGTGAACGCCTGGCGCTGAGCATTGCGCTGTCCGACAACCCGAACACCCGCCCCCTGATCGACGGCCTCATCGAGCCGGAGGGCATCAGCCTCACAACCACGGTTCTCCATCCGTCGGAGATGTTCTGGCGGCAGCTGCGCTTTGCCGAGTTCGACGTGTCCGAAATGTCGATGTCCTCGCTCACGATCTCGACGGCGCGCGGACCGACGCCGTGGGTCGCGCTGCCGGTCTTCACCACCCGCGAATTCTTCCACACCCGCATTCTGGTGCGGGCCGATGCCGGCATCACGTCGCCGGCCGACCTCAAGGGCAAGCGCGTCGGCGTGCCGGAATATCAGCAGACCGCCGCGATCTGGGGCCGCGGCGTGCTCGAGAACGAATTCGGCGTGCACCCGCGCGACATGGAGTTTTTCATGGAGCGGGGCGCCGACCGTAGCCACGGCGGCGCGACCGGCTTCAAGGCGCCGGCCGGCGTCACCGTCCACCAAATCCCGCCAGACAAGAATATCGGCGAGATGCTGGTCAAGGGCGAACTCGACGCGACGCTCCTCTATCTCACGCACCGCAATCTGGTCGACCGCAGCCGTATCGATCTCAACGCCGACAACCGCGTGCGTTCGCTCTTTCCCGATCGCGCCGCCGAGGGTCGCCGCTACTACGCCAAGACCGGTATCTATCCGATCAACCACGGCGTCGTGATCCGCCGCTCGCTCGTCGAGAAGCACCCGTGGATTGCGATCAATCTCTACAATGCTTTCGTCGCCGCCCGCGCTGAAGTGCTGCGCGCCGGCAATGCAGCACTTGCCTCGCATTTCGAGACCGGGGTGATCGGCGAGGACGTGCGCCGCGCCATGGCGACTGACCCGATGGCGTACGGCGTCAAGGCGACGCAAAAGGTGCTGGAGACGATTACGGCGTACGTCCACGCCCAGGGGCTGGCGGAGCGGCGGGTCAAGCTCGAGGAGCTGTTCGCGCCGACGGCGATGGATTTATGATCGGAGCGCGGGCGTCCCCCCCGCTAACGCCGAGCTTCCTACCGTGAAGCGGGCGGGACGCCCGCGCTCCGCTACTCGCTCTCGGGCTCGTCCTCCGTCAGGCGCTCCACCGAGACGACGCGCTCGCCTTCGGCGGTGTTGAACACGATGACGCCGCGGGTCTTGCGGCCCTTGATGCCGATGTCGGCGACTTCGCAGCGGATGAGCTGGCCGCCGTCGGTGACCAGCATGAGCTGATCGGATTCCTCGACCGGGAACGACGCCACCAGGCGGCCGATCTTGGCACGCAGCGTGCCGTCGCGCTCGCGGTTGTCCATCGCGACAATGCCTTTGCCGCCGCGGCCGGTGGTGCGGTATTCGAACGACGAGGTGCGCTTGCCGTAGCCGCGCTCGGAGACGGTGAGCACGAACTGCTCCGCGGCCGACAACTCGACATAACGCTGCTCGCCGAGTTCGATCGCGCCGGCGGCCTCATCAAGATCAGGCTCGGCGTCGCACCTGCTTCCTCGGCCTCCTCGCCAAGGCCGCGGCGCACCGCGCTGGCGCGGCGCAGATAGGCGGCGCGCTCTTCGCTCGTCGCGTCCACATGGCGCAGGATCGAGAGCGAGATGACCTTGTCGCCGTTATCGAGCGCAATGCCGCGCACGCCCATGGAGGTGCGGCCAGTGAAACACGCGAACCTCGGTGACCGCAAAGCGGATGCACTGCCCGCTCGAGGTCGTCAGCAGCACGTCGTCCCTCTCGGTGCAGATCTGCACATCGACGATCGCCTCGCCCTCGTCGAGCTTCATGGCGATGATGCCGGAGCGCCGCACGTCGACGAAATCCGACAGCTTGTTGCGGCGCACCGTGCCGCTCGTCGTCGCGAACATCACGTCGAGGTCGGCCCAGGTCGACTCGTCCTCGGGGAGCGGCATGATGGTAGTGATGCGCTCGTCCTGCTCCAGCGGCAGGATGTTGATCAGCGCCTTGCCGCGCGCCTGCGGCGCCGCGAGCGGCAGCCGCCACACCTTTTCCTTGTAGACTTGGCCGCGCGAGGAAAAGAACAGCACCGGCGTGTGGGTGTTGGCGACGAACAGCCGCGCGACGAAATCCTCGTCGCGGGTCTGCATGCCGGCGCGGCCCTTGCCGCCGCGGCGCTGGGCACGATAGGTCGAGAGCGGCACCCGCTTGACGTAGCCGCGCATGCGAGACGGTGACGACCATGTCCTCGCGCTGGATCAGGTCCTCGTCCTCCATCTCGCCTTCCTGATCGATGATCACGGTGCGGCGTGGGGTCGCGAACTCCTCCTTCACGGCGAGCATTTCGGCTTTGACGATCGCCTGGATGCGTGCGCGGGAGCGCAGGATGTCGAGGTAGTCGGCGATCTCGGTGGCGAGCTTGTCGAGTTCCTCCTTGATCTCGTCGCGGCCGAGCGCGGTGAGCCGCTGCAGGCGCAGATCGAGGATCGCGCGCGCCTGCTCTTCGGAGAGCCGCGCCGTGCCCTCCGGCGACAACTCGGTGCCGCGGATCGTCGATCAGGTCGATGAGCGAGGCCGCGGTCGCGGCCGGCCATTCGCGCGCCATCAGGGCTTCGCGCGCGGCGTTAGGATCGGGCGCGGTGCGGATCAGGCGGATCACTTCGTCGATATTGGCGACCGCGATGGCGAGGCCGACCAGGATATGGGCGCGATCGCGCGCCTTGTTGAGCAGGAACTTGGTGCGCCGCTTGACGCACCTCCTCGCGGAACGCGACGAAGGCGCCGAGCAGGTCCTTAAGCGACATCGACCTGCGGCCGGCCGCCGTCGAGCGCCACGATGTTCGCCGGCGAAGGCCGTTTGCAGCGGCGTGAAACGGTAAAGCTGGTTGAGCACCACGTCCGGCACGGCGTCGCGCCGCAGTTCGATCACGACGCGGTAGCCGTCGCGGTCGGACTCGTCGCGCAGGTCGGCGATGCCGTCGATCTTCTTCTCGCTTCACGAGTTCGGCGATCCGCTCCACCATGTTGGCCTTGTTCACCTGGTAGGGGATTTCGGTGATGATGATGGCTTCGCGCTCGCGGCGCAGCGTCTCGATCGTATGCTTGCCGCGCATGACGATCGAGCCGCGGCCGAGATGATAGGCGGCACGGATGCCGGCGCGGCCGAGGATGATGCCGCCGGTCGGGAAATCCGGGCCCGGGCACGAGCTTGATGAGATCGTCGATGCCAAGCGCCGGATCGTCGATCAGCGCGATGGCGCCGTCGATCACCTCGCCGAGATTGTGCGGCGGGATGTTGGTCGCCATGCCGACCGCGATGCCGCCGGCGCCGTTGACGAGAAGGTTGGGGAACCGCGCCGGCAGCACCACCGGCTCGCGCTCGGAATTGTCGTAGTTCGCCAGGAAATCGACGGTATCCTTGTCGATGTCCTCCAGGAGCGCGTTCGCGACCTTGGCAGCCGCACCTCGGTGTAGCGCATCGCCGCCGGCGGATCGCCGTCGACCGAGCCGAAATTGCCCTGCCCGTCGATCAGCGGCAGGCGCATGGAGAAAGTCCTGCGCCATGCGCACCAGCGCGTCATAGACCGCCTGGTCGCCGTGCGGATGATATTTACCGATGACGTCGCCGACCACGCGCGCGGATTTGCGGTAGGGCTTGTTCCACTCGTAGCCGTTCTCGTGCATCGAATAGAGGATGCGGCGATGCACCGGCTTGAGGCCGTCGCGCGCATCCGGCAGCGCCCGCGCCACGATCACGCTCATGGCGTAATCGAGGTAGGAGCGCTTCATCTCCTCGACGATGGAGATGGGACGGATATCGGACGGCCCGGAACCGGAATTGGGCGTTTGACTGTCGGAATTTGACACTCGGGAGAACCGCGGACGTGGTGAAGGATTTGCTTGTTTAGATAGCGTGGCGAGGCCTTAAATGCCACCCCGGCGGGCTCCCGCACCGCCGAATTTATGTTAAAAACTTCAGTGGCTTGATCCAGGCCCATCGCGACGCGGCTTCGTGGCGGCGCGATGTTTTAAAATGCGCGGCAAACGAAGCGACGGGCGGCGCGGACCATGATTGATTCGATGCCGCTCGAATATCTCGTGTCCGCCGTCGTGACCCTGTTCGTGGTCGTCGATCCGATCGGCCTTGCGCCGACATTTGTGGCGGTCACCTCGGAAATTCCCCAAAACGCGCGCCGGCAGGTGGCACTGCGCGCCGCGATCATTGCCGGCTGCATCCTGATCGGCACGGCATTGATCGGCGACTGGCTGCTGCGCCAGCTCGCCATCACGCTGCCGGCGTTCCGGATCGCCGGCGGGCTCATGCTGTTCTCGATCGCGTCGGAAATGGTATTTGGGGTGCGCATCGAGCGGCAATCCAGGACCGCCGAGCAGGCGATCGAGGAGCGCGTCCGCAATATCGCAGCCTTCCCGCTGGCAACGCCGCTACTCGCCGGACCGGGCGCGCTCACCGCTACCATCCTGCTCTCCGGGCAGGCGGCGTTCCGCCCGATTTATCTCGGCATTCTCATCGCGGTGATCGCGGCAATGGCGGGCGTGTGCCTCATCGTCTTCCTGCTGGCGACGCGGATCGAGCGGGCGCTCGGGATCACCGGGAACCTGCTGCTCTCGCGGCTGCAGGGCGTGCTGCTCGCGGCGCTTGCCGTGCAGTACGTCATCGACGGCCTGCGAGTCCTGCTCAAGAGCTAGATCGAGGGCAGCCTTGTCGGCCGGCGCCAATCAAAGTTGCGGCTTCGCAACCATCAATAGGAAGATTGCGACGACCCCGGCAAATGCTGGCCAGCCGAGCGCAAACCAATAGCGAAACAGGCGGTGGTATTGCGGCGGGAGCGGTGCACCTTTGTCACGGGCGGCCACGGCGAGGTTGCGCATCCTGATTTGGATCCACACCACCGGCAGCCAGCACGCACCGACAACGACGTAAAGCAGGAAGGACGCGACGATCCATGGCTCGCGCAGGGAATATCCCATCACGGCGGCAAGGGCTGCGCCCGTCAATGGCTGCAGAATGACGGCGGTCGTGGTGAACAGCGTATCGGCGATGACCACGATGCGCGCGGTGACGGCGACCGTGGCGGGATCAGCGGTGCGATGCGCCATCAGCATGAAGAAGGCGATGCCCAAGCCGGTGCCGAACAGCACGCAGGCGCCGATGACGTGGACAAGCTTGAGGAGGACAAAGGCCGTCATCGCTCGTCGAGGATTGCGAGCACAAACAACATTGCCACCATGGTCGGAAAGATTTTCAGAATGCTGCCGAGCGGATCGACGAGAAGCTGCGGGGTCGCGATGGCGGCGGCGATCACATAGAACAGCGACACGGCCAGCATTGCGATGAGCGCCGCACGGCACCAGCGGCGGACCAAAACCGCGATGCCGAGCACGATGTCGAGCGCAGCACCGATCACCACCGCCGCCTTTCCCACGTCAAGACTCGCCCCCGCGAGCCGCGTGATCAACAACGCGCCCGAGAATCCTGGACCGAGTGCGATCACTCCCGATGCGATCCAGAACACGGCGAGCACGGCGATTGCGAGCGGCTTGAGGAGATAGAGCCGCGCGAACCACCGTTCGGCAACGGTCGCCGGCTCGCCGGCAAGGATGTCTTCGAGGCTTTTGGGCGCAATTCCCGTTGCGGCGATCCAGCTCGTGGGGTCGCCCGTAACGCCCGCTCCCAACTGCGCAAGCGCGGTCGTTCGCATGGGGCTGCGCCAGCCGAGCCAAGCCAATGCATCTGCCGCGCGGCTCGCGACAGCCGTGATCAATCTCGGCAACACGATGGTCGACTGAGGCTTGAGGCCGAGCCACCCCCGGTAGGCCGCGACAATCGCTCCAAGCGTCAGCGGCTGCGGGTGTACGGGCTCAAGCGTCAAGCGCGCCGATGCGCCGGGACGCAGCGCCCAGGCAACCGTCTCGGCCACATCCTCGACCGCAACGATCTGGATTGGCTTTGCCGCGACCACGGGCGTCACGAACGGAACTCCGGCGGCGGCGCGTACGAGCGCCGTGCCGCCATGGGCGCCGCGCGCGAGCACGAGGCCCGGCCGCAGGATGACCCAATCGAGGGCGCGGCTTCGGAGATTGTGCTCGGTCTCGCCCTTGGTACGGGCGAACGCCGTTGCGCCCTCAGGCCCCGCCCCAACGGCCGAAACGTGAATGACCCGACGAACGCCTCTCTCTTCGCAGGCGGCAAAGAGCGCTGCCGGCGCCTCGACATGCACACGGCGGAGATTGTCCCGCGCGCCGTCCTGAAGCGCTCCTACACAGTTCACGACCGCGTCGACGCCGTCGAGAAGCGCATGCCACGAGCGTGCCGTCGTCAGCGCATCGAAATCCGCGACCTCCCAGCGGGCGTAGGGAAAGCGCCGGCGCGCCTCCGCGACGCTGCGCCCGGCGCCGATAAGTTCGTGGCCGTCGCGATGCAGGCGCGCAAGGCATGCTGCGCCAATCAACCCATAGGCCCCGGTGATCAGCACACGCATCGAACAGCGGGCCTCGGTTCAAATCGGACGGAGCCCGACGTTTGCATCGTGCGGCGAAGGAAATCGACGCGTGAAATATCAAATATACCATGAGCGGCCAACGCCGACCGTCGGCGGAAATCTCTGGCGGCCACGTTTCGACAATTATTTTGTAAAAAGAACTTGACGCGGCCATCTCCTATCGACAAATATTTTGTCGACAGGAACGACCGTGAATATCCGTGAACTTGCAGCGCAAACCGGCGTTGCCGAGCGACAGATTCGCTACCTGATCGCCGAGGGATTCATGCCGGGGCCGCGCGGCGGACGATCGAACGCCGACTACGGCGACGATCATGCTGCCGCTATTCAACGTTACACGCGGCTGCGCGACGTCGGCTTTCCGCCGGCGGCGATCAAGCTCCTCCTGGAAGGTGGGCAGGGAGCCCCTTTCACGGTGGCGCCGGGCATCACGTTGCTCGTCGATCCTGGCCTGCTCGGCAGCGGCGCGGATGCTGCTCCGCTCGTCGAGCGCATTGCCGTGCTTTTGAAAGATTTTTTGAAGGAAACCAAAGATGCCCGTAACGGACCCGTCCGCAAGCCTGAGTGATCCTCTCCACGCTTTCGTCGCAGGTGCCTTTATTTCCGGGAGCAAAAATCCGATCCCACTCATCGCCACCAAATTCGAGGTCCTCATCGCGGCCGGTGCCGCGGTCGTCACCACCAAACGAACATTCCGCAACGTCGAGTCCCAGAGCATCGAAGCAACCATTACCTTTCCGGTGCCGGTCCATGCTGCCCTCTTCCGTCTTGAAGCTCATCTCGATGGCCGCGTTCTCAAGGCCCACGCGCGCAATCGGCTGACGGCGCGCGAAACCTACGAAACCGCGGTCGAGCGCGGCAAGACCGCGGTTCTGCACGAAGAAGTCTTGCGCGGCGTCCACATGCTGTCGGTCGCGCACATTGCGCCGGGGGCGGAGATCGAGATTTGCAGCGCCTGGGTCACCACGTTGACTCACGCAAACGGTCGCGCGTCGCTGCGAATTCCGCTGACCGTGGGCGACATCTATGGCCGCTCCGGCCTGCCGGATTCCGATGACCTTATCCATGGCGGTCCGGTCCCGACCGGCGAGCTTGCGGTGACCTGCCGGGACGGCGAAGTCCTCCTCGCCGGCCGCCGCCTCGTTGGCGGCACCGCGCAGGTGTCACTCGATGTGCCGATCGATCTCGAAGTTCCGAGCTTCGCGCCCTCGGACCTGCACGGCATTGCGGCCGACGGCCGTGCGGTCGTGGTGCGGGTCGCGCCACAGCCGACTGCCGACGCCGCGCTCGATGTCGCGGTTCTCGTCGACCATTCGGGCTCCATGAGCAGCGCGGTGTCAGGAGACCGGAACGATTCGACCAAACATGCCGCCCTCGTGGCTGGCCTCGACGCAGCGGCGAAGCGTCTCGGAAGCGCGGATCACATCGACTTGTGGCAGTTCTGCGATGTGCCGAGCCCGGTGGGATCCGGCACCGGCGGCGCCGCGGTTCGCGGGCTCCTGTGCCAGCTTGCCGGTACGCGTGGCGGCACGGAGATAGGGCTCGCGATGGAGACGGTCCTCGAAAAGTCGAGCGCGCAGGACGTGCTTCTTGTCACGGATGGCAAGACTCATGCGCTCGATGTCCAAAAGCTCGCCCGCAGCGGACGGCGGTTTACGATCGTGCTGGTCGGCGAGGACAGCCTGGAAGCCAATGTCGGTCACCTCGCTGCCCTCACCGGTGGGGAGATTTTCGTTGCCGCCGGCGCGGACCTCGCGGACATCATTACCGCTGCGTTTGACTCGCTCCGGACGCCGCGGATTGCCATGACGCCGATCAGCGGAAAGCCGGAGCGGATATCCGCCGCCCGCGCCGGAATGGTTGTCACCGCGGCGTGGGTCGCGCCGCCGCAACCTCAGTCGCAGGGAACCGATCGGGCCGAGGACACGGTCATGCCGCGCGCCGTGGCCGCGCTCGCCGCTTGTCTTGCATTGCCGGCGCTCGAGCCTGAAGCAGCCGGCGCACTTGCCGAAGCCGAAGGGCTCGTCACCCATCTGACGAGCCTGGTGCTGGTCGACGAGGAAGCGCCGACGCAGGACGGCATTCCGGCGACGCGAAAAATCGCCCTGCCGAGCCCGCGCACCGCTGCGGTGCCCGCCGCCATGTATTGCCTCGATGCCTTCGAGGCCCGGCGCATGCCCGAACCTAGGCCTGCGGCTGAGGCCCCACCGGCGGTCGCAGCGCCCAGAGCGCCGCGACGCATGGTCGGCGGTGGCCTGTTTGCCAGCCGAGGACCGTCCGATCGGATGCGAAGCTTCCTGGATAGGCTCACGCCTGCGCCAGCTTCGCCGCAACCTGCGCCCCCGACGGCTCCAGATCTCGCGCCGAATCTCCACTCGCTACATGCGCGGATCGATTGGGACCGAGCGCCGCGTCGACTTCAGGCCGGCGATCTGTCGGGACTTGATGCCGCAGTGGCGCAAGCGATCCGCCGCATTGCCGACACTGACGAAATCCGCGCGCTCGCCGCTCAGCTTGGGCTTGATCCGGTCATCCTGGTCATCGCCTTGCTGGCGCGCGCGGCATCGCGGAGCAAACGCTCAGCGCGGCGCATCGCCAAGACCATCTTGCACGGGCGCTCGTATCGGGAGGCCGACCTCGATGCAGCCGTCCAACTGGCCCGAGCCTGAAACAAAAGTGCGGTCTCCGACGGCATTCCGCCGGAAACCGCACTCGCCAGCCTCAAGATGCGGAGCCGCAAAAACCTGTCAGAACGGGATTTCGTCGTTCATGTCGTCGGGCGCGCCGCCGCCACCGCCCGCGAGCGCGGGCTGGCGTTTCGGCGCGCTGCCGCGATTAAAGTTCGAACCGCCCTCGTCCGACCCGAAATCGTCGCCGCCGGACGCGCCGCCGGCGCGATCCAGCATCGTGAGCTGGCTGCTGAAGCCCTGCAGAACCACCTCGGTCGAGTAGCGATCCTGGCCCTGTTGATCCTGCCATTTGCGGGTCTGCAATTGGCCCTCCAGGTAGACCTTCGAGCCCTTCTTCAAGTACTGCTCGGCGACCTTGCAGAGGTTCTCATTGAAGATCACCACTCGGTGCCACTCGGTGCGCTCCCGCCGCTCGCCCGTGCTCTTGTCGCGCCAGGTATCCGATGTCGCGAGCCGCAAATTGACGATGGGACGGCCATCCTGGGTGCGCCGCACTTCGGGATCGGCACCGAGATTTCCGACCAGAATGACCTTATTGACGCTACCTGCCATGTCCGCTCTCCGTAAATCTCGTTGTCCGTAATCTCGTTGGTGGTCGCGCCCGAACCGATCGGGAGCCGATCATGCGACCACGACTCAACCCTGCGCCAAACCCGCCTGCCGCGCGAGCCCCTCGGGACGGTCGCGGCGCGCTTACCCACAGCCGACGATGCCCTTACCCACAACGAAGATGCTCTCGTCCCAGAGCGAAGATGGTTGTCCGTCGGCCGTCGTTCTATATTTGTTCCTAGCAGGAATGGCCGGCTGACGCAAGCCGCGCGTGAAAAAGTGCCTCATCTTGTGCGGATCACGTCCACCCCGCCCGAGATGAGCATTCCGTCCTTCTGAGTCAGCTTGTCGACGCCAAAATGATTGTCAGGTGTTGCGGATCGATCACAGCAATTTCGTTAAAGGGCCATTAAAATGCCCCTCACAAGGCAAAGCAACGTCAGGAGCGCCCTAATGAAAGGCAAGTTCAGTCTAGCGAAGATCGCCGCTGCTGCTGCAGTCGCGATTGGGCTTAGCGTCCCAGCGGGAGCCGCTGACCTCGTTGTTCGCCACCGCCGCGCACCACCGCCACCACCGCCGGTGTATGTCCCACTTTATAACTGGACCGGATTCTACGTCGGTGCGCATTTCGGCGGCTCGTTCGCTCACGAGAGCGACACGCTCGGCGCGCTTGGGCTGTCGACGGATCCAAGCGGTGTCCTGGGCGGCTTCCAGGTGGGTTACAACTGGCAGTTCACACCGAGCCTCGTGGTCGGCGTCGAAGGCGAATTCAGCTGGACCTCGGCGAGCGGCACCGCCGGCTTCGGCGTTCCGGGCTTTGCCGGCGTGCTCACGTCGAACCACAATTGGTACGATACCCTGGCCGGCCGGCTCGGCTTCACGCAAGGCGGCCCCTGGCTGTTCTACGCCAAGATCGGCGGCGCGTGGATGAACGGCGACCTGTCGGTTCCCGGAGCGTCGATCAACGTATCGCGCAATGGGTGGGTGACCGGCGCGGGCATCGAATACATGTTCTCGCCGACGTGGTCGGGCAAGTTCGAGTATTCCTATCTTGACTTCGGATCGAGCGGCGTCGGCTTCGGACCCTTTGGTGGAAACGTCAACACCCAGGTGAACGAGTTCAAGGTCGGCTTGAACTATCACTTGCCGCCGGGAACATTGTTCGGCCGCTGGTAAGCTGACTTCTTTTCCGACGAAAGGGCCGGCGTGAGCCGGCCTTTTTGTTTTTGACTGCCGATAATTGCACTGCGGGCATCGTGGCGGACTTGTCCACAGGGACCGCGCGTCGGTGCGATCGAACCCTTCGTACTGGCGAAACGACCGCACGGATATTACTTTTGCGGTCGTGACGCTGTCGGCCGGGGCAGGATGGCGGCGAGCGCAAACTCAACCGACAGCCTAGGCCCAGCGCGGCCGCGACCCAGGGCGCGACATCCGGCATGACCGATCTGTTCGATAATCGCCCACGCCGCAATCTTGATGGCGGCCGCGTGATATCAATTCGCGGCGCCCGCGAGCACAATCTCAAGAACGTCGACCTCGAAATCCCGCGCGACCGGCTCGTGGTCTTCACCGGCCTGTCAGGCTCGGGCAAATCATCGCTCGCCTTCGATACGATCTACGCCGAGGGCCAGCGGCGCTACGTGGAAAGCCTGTCGGCCTACGCGCGCCAGTTCCTGGAGATGATGCAGAAGCCGGACGTCGACCAGATCGACGGCTTGTCGCCGGCGATCTCGATCGAACAGAAGACCACCTCGAAGAATCCGCGTTCGACCGTCGGCACCGTCACCGAGATCTACGACTACATGCGCCTGTTGTGGGCGCGAATCGGAATCGCCTACTCGCCCGCAACCGGCTTGCCCATCGAAAGCCAGACCGTGTCGCAGATGGTCGATCGAGTCATGGCGCTGCCGGAAGGGACGCGGCTCTACCTCCTCGCGCCGGTGGTGCGCGGGCGCAAGGGCGAGTACCGCAAGGAACTCGCCGAATACCTCAAGAAGGGCTTCCAGCGCGTCAAAGTCGACGGCACGTTCTACGAGATCGGCGCGGTTCCGGCCCTCGACAAGAAGTTCACCCACAACATCGACGTGGTGGTCGACCGTGTCGTGGTGAGGCCGGACATCGCGCAGCGTCTCGCCGAGAGTTTCGAGACCGCCCTCAAGCTCGCCGACGGCATTGCCGTCGTCGAGTTTGCGGATGACGCTTCACCTCCCCCTGAAGGGGGGAGGTCGGCCGCGAAGCGGCCGGGAGGGGGTGGCGGCAGCGCAGCAGGTGCTGCGACGTCGGAGCACCCCACCCCGGATCGCCAACGGCGATCCGACCCTCCCCCTCCAGGGGAGGGTGAAAAGAAGTCGGCGAAGGAAACCAAGCTCGCCACCGCGGCGGCGGCTGACGCCCAACGCATCATGTTCTCGGAGAAGTTTGCCTGTCCGGTGTCGGGGTTCACCATCTCGGAGATCGAGCCACGGCTGTTCTCGTTCAACAATCCGTTTGGCGCCTGCCCGGCCTGCGGCGGCCTTGGCGTCGAGCAGCACATCGACGCCGACCTCGTCATTCCCGACAAGAACGCGACGCTGCGACGTGGCGCCATTGCGCCGTGGGCGCGGTCGACCTCGCCCTATTACACGCAGACGCTTGAAGCGCTCGCGCGGCACTACAAGTTCACCCTCGAGACGAAATGGAAGGATCTCGGCAAGAAGGTGCAGGACGCGATCCTCCACGGATCTGGCGAGGACGCGATTCGCTTCGTTTACGATGACGGATTGCGCTCCTACGAAACCCGCAAGCCCTTCGAAGGCGTCATCACCAATCTGGAGCGGCGCTTCCGCGAGACCGAAAGCGAGTGGGCGCGCGAAGAGCTGACCAAATATTTCGCCGATGTCCCGTGCTCCGCCTGCCAAGGCTTCCGCCTCAAGCCGGAAGCGCTGGCGGTGAAGATCGCGGGGCTGCATATCGGCGAGGTGGCCGAGATGAGCGTGAAGCGCGCCGGCGAGTGGTTCACCGCGCTGCCGAACGAACTGACGCCGAAACAGAATGAGATCGCCGGCCGGGTGCTCAAGGAAATCCGCGAGCGGCTACGGTTCCTGGTCGACGTCGGCCTCGAATATCTGACGCTCGCGCGCGCCTCGGGCACGCTCTCCGGCGGCGAGAGCCAGCGCATCCGGCTCGCATCCCAGATCGGCTCGGGGCTCACCGGTGTGCTCTACGTCCTCGACGAGCCGTCCATCGGCCTGCACCAGCGCGACAATGCACGGCTCCTCGAAACGCTCAAGCGTTTGCGCGACCTCGGCAACACCGTGATCGTGGTCGAGCACGACGAGGATGCGATTCGCCTGGCCGATTACGTGGTCGATGTCGGTCCCGGCGCAGGAATCCACGGCGGGAAGATCGTTGCCGAGGGCACGCCCGCCGACATCATGGCGACCAAGCATTCGCTCACCGGTCAATATCTCACCGGCAAGCTCACGATCGACATTCCGGAGCGCCGCCCCTTCAATGCGCATCGCGTGCTGCGCCTCGTCAACGCGCGCGGCAATAATTTGAAGAACGTCACCGCCGAGATCCCGCTGGGCCTCCTCACCTGCATCACCGGCGTGTCGGGCGGCGGCAAGTCGACGCTCCTCATCGACACGCTCTACAAGGCGGTCGCCCGCAAGCTCAACAATGCGAGCGAGGGCCCTGCCCCGCATGACCGCGTCGAAGGCTTGGAGCACATCGACAAGATCATCGACATTGACCAGTCGCCGATCGGCCGCACGCCACGCTCGAACCCGGCGACCTACACCGGCGCCTTCACGCCGATCCGCGAATGGTTCGCCGGCCTGCCGGAGTCCAAGGCGCGCGGCTACGAGCCCGGCCGCTTCTCGTTCAACGTCAAGGGCGGCCGCTGCGAGGCCTGCCAGGGCGACGGCGTCATCAAGATCGAGATGCACTTCCTGCCGGACGTCTACGTCACCTGCGACGTCTGCAAAGGCAAGCGCTACAACCGCGAGACGCTCGACGTTCTGTTCAAGGGCAAGTCGATCGCCGACGTGCTCGACATGACGGTCGAGGAAGCGCTCGAGTTCTTCAAGGCGGTGCCGCGCGTGCGCGAGCCGCTGGCGCTGCTCCATCGCGTCGGCCTCGACTACATCCATGTCGGTCAGCAGGCGACGACGCTCTCGGGCGGCGAGGCGCAGCGCGTCAAGCTCGCCAAGGAGCTGTCGCGGCGCGCCACCGGCCGCACCCTCTACATCCTCGACGAGCCGACCACCGGCCTGCACTTCCACGACGTGAAAAAGCTGCTCGACGTGCTCCACGAGCTGACCGACCAGGGCAACACGGTGGTCGTCATCGAACACAACCTCGAGGTCATCAAGACCGCCGACTGGATCATCGACCTCGGCCCCGAAGGCGGCGATGGCGGCGGCGAGATCGTCGCCGCCGGCACGCCGGAGGACATCGTCAAGGTGAAGCGCAGCTACACCGGCAAATTCCTCGCCCCGGTGCTGGAACGACGCGAGCCGCGGCCGAGCGGGAAGAAGCGGATCGTGGCCGCGGAGTGATATCTACTTCACTCCCCCAGCATCGTCTCCACGAACCTCGCCGGGTCACTCCAGAACTCGCGCATCAGCCGGTAGTGATCCGTGTCCTCGACAGTGACCGGAGCAAGCCCGGATTTCGAGAGCCGCAGCAGCCGTGCGCCGGGATAGGCCATCAGCATGGGCGCGTGCGTCGCCATCACAACCTGGCAGATGCCGGAGCGATCCATGCAGCGCAGCAGTTTGAGGAACTCGACCTGGCGCGTCGGCGACAGCGCCAATTCCGGCTCATCGAAGATGAAAATGCCTTGGCGCTGGCACCGTTCCTCGAAGAAGCGCAGAAAGCCCTCACCGTGGGAGTGGGAGAGAAAATCGGGCGGCGGCCCGCTAAACGGCTCCCGGGCGGCTTCGTCGAGATAGCGCGCCACCGAGAAGAAGCTCTCGGCGCGGAAGAACCAGCCGTTGGTGATTTTCGGCAGCCAGCTCGCGCGCAGTACCTGCGACAATTGCCCGCCCATTTTCTCGATGGCGAGCGAGTGATCGACCGGCATGTAGCCTTTGCCGCCACCGGCCTCATCATAGCCCGCAAGCGCGGCGATGCCTTCCAGCAGGGTCGACTTGCCCGTGCCGTTCTCGCCGACGATGATAGTGATGGCGTGCTCGAATCCGAGCTCGAAATCACCCGACAGAAACGGCAGGCAGAACGGATAAACGGCCGGGTCGCGCACCCGCGAACGGTCGAGCCAGATGCGCCGCAGGTAGGGCGGGCGCATGTTGATGGTGCGATTGCGCTTGCCGCCCAACGCTCAGGGGTCCAGTGGTTCGCGTCTCGATCGAGCTTATAGGTGACAAACGGCAGCGGCGACAATGCATGCCGAGAGCCACAGCTGGGTCACTCATCCCGGCATAATCGGCCGTCGGGCCTTCGCTCGTGGTGGTACTTTGACCAGCGATTTGCCGTCCCTGGCGCGGCCAAAAGTGTGGTATGAAAGGCTTGGCTGCGGGGGTGACTTCTTCATGCCTGTTAACGTTTCCAAGGACGAGTTTGATGCGCGGTTTGCCGAGATCGAAAGCGAGGTCGACGGCGAAAAGCTTGTCACCCGGCACGTGCTTGAGCAAACGCGGCGCAACAGCGACGACCTCGCGGCAATCAAATCGCGGCTTGATCGGGTTGAGGGCCGTTTGGACCAAGTCGAACGAAAGCTCGACGGGGTAGACCGAAAAGTCGACAATCTAAGCCGCGAATTTCGGGGCTTCCCGACCATGGTCGGCGCGATCATGCGAGAAGTACTTAACAAGCGCGATTGATTACCGGCGCCGTTGCCCAGTCGCTCACCCCGGCATGATCGGCCGCCTTACCTTGGCGCGCAGCGGCACCTTCACCAGCGCTTCGCCGTCGAGCACGAGTTCGCCGTCGACCTCGCATGTGCAGGCGAGGCGCGCGCGTGATTTCTCCGCCATCAGTTCGGCAACCGTCACCGTCACGACGACCGTATCGCCGATTTTGACCGGCGCGCGGAAATTCAACGTCTGCGAGATGTAGACGGCGCCCGGACCCGGCAGCCGCGTGCCGAGCAGCGCCGAGATCAGGCTCGCGGTGTAAAGGCCATGGGCGATGCGGGTGCCGAACGTGGTGCGCGCGGCGAAGTGTTCCGAGAGGTGGATGGGATTGCGGTCACCGGTGACTTCCGCAAACCCGACCACATCGGACGACGACACCATCTTTGAAAAGCTCTCCGCCATGCCGACAGCGAGGTCTTCGAAGTAGAGGACCCGCAGCGGCAGGATGTCGCCTCCGCGCTCCGTCGCCGTCGGCGCCATGCGGTTCTGCCCTAATAGTTGATCACCCGCGCATCCGCGCTTTTGGCGGCGGCATGGAAATCGTTCATGCCGCCGAGCTTGATGCGGCGATCGAGCGAAGCGCCGGCGAGGCCGCGCACGTCGATGCACGGCTTGCACGCCCACAGGGTCACTTTGGGATGCGCGGCGACCTCCTCGTATCGATTCGGCGGTCCGACCGGGACGAGCTTTGCCCCTGCCCCTTCGACCGCGAGGTAGACGGCATCGTGGAACAGCATCAACGTCACGCTGTCGCCGGCCTGGATCGCCGATGCCGCAAAGACGAAGGGCAGCATGGCGCGCGTGGGATCGGTCGGACCCCAGGTGGAGGACAAAACAAAATGCATAGGCGCCTCCTGTGTTGAAGCGTATTTGGGTTGCGTAGCTGGGGAAAGTGCCACACTGCAGGTGCCGCCTGCAAATCGGTGCGTGCGGTTACTTTGGCGTTCCGACCCAGCGTCCGGCGCGATCGGGAAACGACGACACGACGATTTCCGTTGCCCGCCCGAGGAGCTGATCGATCGGCACGGGGCCGTGGCCCGAAAGGTCGCGGCTGTCCTCGCTGTTGTCCCGGTTGTCGCCAGCGACGAAGACCGTGTTGGCCGGCACCGTCATCTCGGCGAGAGTGCTGAAGGGCGCATCGAGGCTGCCGGATTTGGCATAGGGTTCCAGCACCGGCGTGCCGCCGATGAAGGCATGGCCGTCGCGAAATGCGATGCGGTCGCCGGCCAACGCGACGATGCGTTTGACGGACACCGTGTCGGGATCCTTCGGAAGACGATACACGACGACATCGCCCCGATTCGGATGATTGGAGTCATAGTACGCGGTATCGGCAATGAAGGTTTCGCCGCGTCGCAACGTCGGCTCCATGCTGGCGGAGGCGACGTCGTAGGTGTGCCATGGCTGATAGGCGCGAACGACCGGCGCCGCCATCAGCAGAACCTCGATCGCAAGGTAGACTCCGGCCACCGCCGCCACGAGAACGTACCAGCTGCAGGTCGAGATGCTGCCCTCGCGCACGAGGCGCACCGCATCGACGATCGCGAAAATGTAGACGCCGACGGTGATGGTGATCGCGGCGACAGCGAATAGCAGCAGCGGCACGAGACTCGGTGGCATCAGCAGTGTGCCGACGGCAATGACGCCCTGAATGGCGAGCAGCGCTCCAAAGAAGATCGCAGCGCGCACCGGACGCCCGGCGTAAATCTGGCCGACGCCAGGCGCGATTGCACTGAGCAGCGCCGCAACGATTGTCGACCGGCGACGCGCCGGCTTGCTGACCAAGACCTGTGTCGACATGACCGCCCCGGACGGAGGAGTTCCGTCGTCCTGCTTTTGTCGCGGAAGCAGCGAGATAGGTTCAAAGGGCAGGTCGCGGGCGCCAGCACCGGGTCGGGAGGCGACTGCATCCGCTCGCCACCGCCCGGGACTCGGCGGAATCGGACCATGCTCAATCGGAACAGAACATGGTTCGCATTCAGCCACCCGATGTGAACGGAAGCGCGCCCGCCGCAGCCCGCGCGCGTGACGAACATCCTTGCCGCGCTCGCGAGCGGCGAGGCCGCCCACGCAGCATAGGATCGGCTGCAGGGATTGGATGGAAGCGGTGCGGACCGCGCACTTACAGCCGCGAGACCGCCGAATATTCGCCCGACTGGCTTAGGCCGCGGCGGGCGCCTGCTCGGTGGCCTTCTGCTCGACGGGACCCGAATCGAGGCCCTTGGCATTCACGTCGCGGTCGACAAACTCGATGATCGCCATCGGGGCATTGTCGCCGTAGCGGAAGCCGGCCTTCACGATGCGCGTATATCCGCCTGGGCGGTCCTTGTAGCGGGGGCCGAGCACATCGAACAGCTTCTTCACTAGCACGGCGTCACGTACTTCGGAGATCGCCTGGCGCCGCGCATGCAGTCCGCCGCGCTTGCCTAGCGTGACGAGCTTCTCGACCACGGGCCGCAGGTCCTTCGCCTTCGGCAGGGTCGTGGTGATCTGCTCGTGCTTGATCAGCGCGCTGCACAGATTCACGAACAGAGCCCGGCGATGATCGGACCTGCGATTGAACTTGCGGTGGACCTTGCCGTGACGCATCGCCGTAACTCCTCCCTCGTCCATCCGCACGACGGCGCAGACGGACGTTCCTCATCCTGTCAGTAGTGGTCCTCGAAGCGCTTGGCGAGTTCGTCGATATTCTCGGGCGGCCAGCCCGGCACTTCCATGCCGAGATGGAGCCCCATCTGCGCCAGCACTTCCTTGATCTCGTTGAGCGACTTGCGGCCGAAGTTCGGGGTCCGCAGCATCTCGCCTTCCGTCTTCTGAACGAGATCGCCGATGTAGACGATGTTGTCGTTCTTCAGACAGTTCGCAGAACGCACCGAGAGCTCGAGCTCGTCGACCTTCTTGAGGAAGGCCGGGTTGAAAGCGAGATCGGGAATGGCCTCGGCAACCCCGACTTCCTTGCGCGGCTCCTCGAAGTTCACGAAGACATTGAGCTGGTCCTGCAGGATGCGCGCCGCAAAAGCGAGCGCATCTTCAGGCGTGACCGCGCCGTTGGTCTCGATCTGCAAAGTGAGCTTGTCGTAGTCGAGGATCTGGCCTTCGCGGGTGTTCTCGACGCGATAGGACACTTTTTTCACCGGCGAATAGAGGCTGTCGACCGGGATGAGGCCGATCGGCGCATCCTCGGGCCGATTGCGCTCGGCCGGGACGTAGCCCTTGCCGGTATTGACGGTGAACTCCATGCGGATCTCGGCACCCTCGTCGAGATGGCACAGCATGAGGTCGGGGTTGAGGATCACGATGTCGCCGACGGTCTGGATGTCGCCTGCGGTGACGATTCCGGGACCTGACTTCTTCACCACCATCCGCTTCGGACCATCGCCCTGCATTTTGATGGCGATGTCCTTGATGTTGAGAACGATGTCGGTCACATCCTCGCGCACGCCGGCGATCGAGGAGAATTCGTGCAGCACGCCATCGATGTGGACCGATTGCACGCTCGCGCCCTGCAATGACGACAACAGGATGCGGCGGAGCGCGTTGCCGAGCGTGAGACCGAAGCCACGCTCCAGCGGCTCCGCAACCAAGGTCGCCATGCGCTTGGGATCAGCCCCAGCAGTTACCTGGAGCTTGTTCGGTCGGATCAATTCCTGCCAGTTCTTCTGAATAGTCACATCATCACCCATTACCTGGAGCAGTACGGCGCCCGGATTGGCGCACATCCGCTACATGGGAAAACTTCAATCGCCGCTGCCTTTCCCTGACCGCCTGCCGGCGGAAAAGGCGAAATCCAGCGAAGTATCACACGCGCCGACGCTTGCGCGGCCGACAGCCATTATGCGGGATCGGCGTCACGTCGCGGATCGACGTGATCGTGAACCCGGCAGCCTGCAACGCCCGCAATGCCGACTCGCGCCCCGAACCAGGACCCGCCACCTCGACCTCGAGGGTGCGCATGCCGTGTTCCTGGGCCTTGCGAGCGACGTCCTCGCCCGCAACCTGGGCCGCATACGGGGTCGACTTGCGCGACCCTTTGAAACCCATCGTCCCTGACGACGACCAGGCGATGGTGTTGCCTTGCGCATCGGTGATCGTGATCATCGTGTTGTTGAACGATGCATTCACGTGCGCGATGCCCGAAGCGATGTTCTTGCGCTCGCGTCGCCGGACGCGGGTGGCTTCCTTACCCATTCTCGACCCTTTCGCGGCCCGACGCTGCGAGCCTTCTGCTCGCGCCTACTTCTTCTTGCCGGCAATCGGCTTCGCCGGCCCCTTGCGGGTGCGCGCATTGGTGTGGGTGCGCTGGCCGCGGACCGGCAGTCCGCGCCGATGGCGCAATCCCCGATAACAGCCCAGATCCATCAGCCGCTTGATGTTCATGGCGGTCTCGCGACGAAGATCGCCTTCGACGACATAGTCGCGATCGATGACTTCGCGGATCTGCAGCACTTCCTGATCTGTCAACTGATTGACGCGCCGATCATCCGGAATTCCAACCTTGCTCACGATCTCCTGGGCTTTGGCAGCCCCGATGCCGTGAATGTATTGGAGGCCGATAAGCACCCGCTTATTGGTCGGAATGTTAACACCAGCGATACGGGCCAAAGCCGCTACTCCTCGTTTCCGGCGCTAGCGCCGTCCGTTCGTTTGCGTTTCCATGTCGGTATGCCGCTCCGTCGCGAACCCGGTGCTGGGCGCGAGATCGACAGGAGCGGACAACGGCATGAAAGCGGCACCGATACGTCAAACGCGACGCATTCCCCGGCGACCGGGGCCCGGCGTCGCATGAAAAAACTATGACTGGGTGACGGGTATTTACGGTGTCAAGAGGCTTCCGTCAACCTCTGGGACCCCGTTTCTTGCCGGTTCCCCGACCTGTTTTGCGGCGGGCAGTCGCCTTGCCCTTGGAGGCGCTTTTGGCGCCCCCTTTGGACACCCGTTTTGACTTGGTCTTCGCAGTTGGCTTGGTGGTTGTCTTGGTGGTTGTCTTGGTGGTTGTCTTGGTGGTTGTCTTGGCGGCTTTGCTCGCCGATTTGGCCGCCGATTTCGCGGTTCCCTTGATGGACTTCGCCCGCTTTGACTTGGTCGCAGGGGGTGACGCGGCCTTGGTGCCGCGACGTGTGCGCACCGGCGCCTGCCGCGCACCGGCGGGGCGCCGGGCCTTGCGCGCGGCAATGGAGCGCGGCGGCATCGCCCGGCGCGGCGCCGCCGCCGGAAGAGCCGCCGAATCGCTGGAATCGGCATCGAGCGCTGCGGCTATGGCGGCCGTAACTTGCTGGATCGGCGCCATGCCATCGACCGACTTGAGCATGCCTTTGGCGGCGTAGTGGCCGATCAGCGGCGCAGTCTGAGCGCGATAGGCGTGGATGCGGCTTCTCAGAACGTCCGGATTATCATCCGGCCGGAGCGGTTCACCCCGTGCGGTCATTTCGGCGATGCGGCTCTCGATGCGCTTGATGAGGGCGTTTTCGTCGACTTTGAGCTCGATCACGGCATCAAGTTCGAGCCCCCTCTCCTCCAACATGCGATCAAGCGCCTCGGCCTGCGCCACCGTGCGCGGGAAGCCATCGAGGATGAACCCCGCGTGCGCGTCAGGCTGGCTGATTCGGTCGGCGACGATTGCGACAACGACATCGTCCGGAACAAGCTCGCCGCGGGCCATTATGTCCTTGGCCTTGAGGCCGACCGGCGTGCCGGCCTTCACCGCAGCGCGCAGCATGTCGCCGGTAGACAGCTGCACGATATCGAACTGCTCAACCAACCGCTGCGCCTGGGTGCCCTTGCCCGCCCCCGGCGGACCCAGGAGAATTAGCCTCATCGTCTCACTCCCCGGCCGGTCTCCCTGAAACGGGAGACTTCTCAAATCATATCGTGCGCAAAAGCAGCGAACTTGATTCGAAGGCTAGCAGGCAGCCCGATGTTCGAAAATCGCAATTTTCGAATGTGTCGTTCACCAGCTCGGTCGCAAAAGGCGGCTCAGCAGAGCCTGCCCCTCATCTCCTGCGACCGCGCAGCTTCGATTTCTTGATCAGCCCCTCATACTGATGGGCGAGAAGGTGACCTTGAATCTGCGCCACCGTATCCATGGTCACGCTGACCACGATCAGAAGCGAGGTCCCGCCGAAATAGAACGGCACGCCGGTATATGAGATCAGAATTTCCGGCAGCACGCACACGAGCGCCAGATAGCCGGCGCCGATAACCGTAATGCGCGAGAGCACGTAATCGATGTATTCCGCCGTGCGCTCGCCTGGTCGAATTCCCGGGATGAAGCCGCCATGCTTCTTGAGGTTATCGGCGGTCTCGGTCGGATTGAACACGATCGCCGTGTAGAAGAACGCGAAAAATACGATCAACGCCACGTAGAGCACCAAGAACAGCGGTCGCCCATGACCGAGTTGCGCGGTGATATCGGCGAGCCAGCCTGGAATCTGACCGGCGTTAAAGTTCGCGACCGTGGTCGGCAGAAGCAATAGCGAAGACGCAAAGATCGGCGGAATAACGCCGGACGTATTGAGCTTGAGCGGCAGGTGCGAGGATTGCCCCTCGAACATGCGATTGCCGACCTGGCGCTTGGGATATTGAATGAGCAAGCGACGTTGCGCGCGCTCCATGAAGACGATGAATCCGACTACTGCGACCGACATCACCACCACGACAAGGATGAGCGGGGTCGACAGCGCACCTTCGCGACCGAGTTCCAATGTGCGCACGATGGCACCCGGCAGCTCAGCCACGATTCCCGAGAGGATGATGAGCGAGATGCCGTTGCCGATGCCGCGCGAGGTGACCTGCTCGCCGAGCCACATCAGGAACACCGTGCCGCCCGTCAAAGTGATGACGGTCGAGACGCGGAAGAAAAGGCCTGGCTCGGTCACCGCCTGGTTGAAGCCTTCGAGCCCGATGGCAATGCCGTAGGATTAAATCGCCGCCAGTCCCACCGTCAGATAGCGGGTGTACTGGTTGATCATCTTGCGCCCGCTCTCGCCCTCTTTCTTGAGCTGCTCGAGCGTCGGCGACACCGTCGTCATCAGCTGAATGATGATCGAGGCGGAGATGTACGGCATGATGTTCAGCGCAAAGATCGCCATGCGGTGAATGCCACCGCCGGCGAACATGTTGAACATGCCCAGAAAGCCGCCCTGGTTCTGATTGAAAATCTGGTCCCAGGCGGCAGGATCGATGCCTGGCAGCGGTATATACGTGCCGAGGCGGTAGACCAGCATGGCACCGAGGGTGAACCAGATGCGTCGTTTCAGTTCGTCGGCCTTGGCGAGCGCCGAGAAGTTCAGGTTGGCCGCCAATTGTTCCGCTGCTGAAACCATCTCAAGGCTCCCGGCCGCGCTTCGCGGCCCTTGTTACGCCTGCATCTCTTCGCGACGTCGGGTCACGCCGGCGCCTGACCAATAGAAAAATGGACGCCGCAAGCACTGGGCACAAGGGCCCGGCCGTCATGGGCCCGCTTCTTGTACCGGCTTTGGCGGTGCGAGGATTTTGACCGATCCGCCGGCCTTCTCGACTGCGGCGACCGCTGACTTTGACGCACCGTGGACGACAAAGGCGAGCGGCGCCTTGATTTCGCCTCGACCGAGCAAACGGACGCCATCCTTCGCCCGCCGCAATACGCCGGCACGGACCAGCGCCTCACCGTCAACCGTGTCCTTGGCGTCGAGCTTGCCGCCATCGATAGCCGCCTGGACGCGGTCGAGATTCACCTCATTCAGGTCGAGCGCGAATATATTGTTGAAGCCCCGCTTCGGCAGCCGGCGATGCAGCGGCATCTGGCCGCCCTCGAACCCTTTGATGCGCACGCCGGTGCGTGCGGTCTGGCCCTTGCCGCCGCGACCGCCGGTCTTTCCCTTGCCCGAGCCGATGCCGCGACCGATGCGCATGCGGCCTTTGCGGGAGCCCGGATTGTCGGAGATTTCATTGAGCTTCATGGCTCTTGTCCCTGGAGCGCGGGCGTCCCGCCCGCTATTTAATCTGTTCAAGAAGGCGGGCGAGACGCCCGCGCTCCTACTTCTCGTCGACGACGCGCACGAGATGCGCGACCTTGGCGATCATGCCGCGGGTCGACGGCGTGTCCGGCAACTCGGCGACGCGGCCGATGCGATTGAGCCCGAGGCCGATCAACGTCTCGCGCTGGTCGTGCTGGCGACGGATCGGGCTGCCGGTCTGCTCGACTTTGATGATCTTCTTCGTTGCGGCCATGGCGGAACTCACAAACCTTATTGTTCGGCGGTTTCGGCTTCAGGTTCGCGCCGGCGAGCCTGCAGAGCAGACACCTTGACGTTGCGCCGCGCCGCCACGGAGCGCGGAGAATCCTGACGCTTGAGCGCGTCAAAGGTCGCCCGCACCATGTTGTAGGGGTTCGACGAACCGATCGACTTCGCCACCACGTCCTGCATCCCAAGCGTCTCGAACACGGCGCGCATCGGCCCGCCGGCGATGATTCCGGTGCCGGCGACTGCCGCACGCAAAACCACCTTTCCGGCGCCGTGACGGCCGGTCACGTCGTGGTGAAGCGTACGGCCTTCGCGCAACGGCACGCGTACCAGCGAGCGCTTCGCCGCGTCAGTCGCCTTGCGGATCGCTTCCGGTACCTCGTTTGCCTTGCCGTGGCCGAAGCCGACGCGGCCCTTCTGGTCGCCGACGACGACGAGCGCGGCGAAGCCGAACGTGCGGCCGCCCTTCGTCACCTTGGCGACGCGATTGATATGGACGAGCTTGTCGGTGAACTCGCTGTCGCGCTCTTCCCGGTCCCGATCGCGTTCACGTGCCATAAGAAATATCCGTCTCCGTTCGGGCCTCGCCCGACACCGTTAGAATTTGAGCCCGCCTTCGCGCGCGGCGTCGGCCAGCGCCTTGATGCGACCGTGATAGATGTAATGGCCGCGGTCGAATACGACCTCGGTGACGCCGGCGGCGGCCGCGCGTTCGGCGAGTAGCTTGCCGACTGTTTTGGCAGCGCCGACGTCAGCACCCGTCTTGAGGCTGCCGCGCAGGTCCTTTTCGATCGAAGAGGCGGAGGCGACCGTTTCGCCTTTGCGATCGTCGATCACCTGGGCATAAATGTGCTTCGACGAACGGAACACCGATAAGCGCGGCCGCGTGCCCGCCGCGGCCTTGATGCTGCGCCGGGTGCGCGCTTTGCGTCGCTCGACCTGTCTACTCGCCATCGCCCGCTCCCGTCACTTCTTCTTGCCTTCCTTGCGGAAGATGTATTCGCCTGCGTACTTCACGCCCTTGCCCTTGTAGGGCTCGGGCTTGCGGAAGGCGCGGATTTCCGCCGCAACCTGTCCCACCTTCTGCTTGTCGATCCCGGACACCACGATTTCGGTGGGCTTCGGGGTCGCAATCGTGATGCCTTCGGGGATCGGATATACCACGTCATGGCTGTAGCCGAGCGCGAGCTGCAGGTTCTTGCCCTGAACCGCCGCGCGGTAACCGACGCCCGTGATCTCCAGCTTGCTCTCAAAGCCCTTGGTGACGCCGGCAACGAGGTTGGCGACGAGCGTGCGCGACGTACCCCACATGGCGCGGGCGCGCTTCGTCTCGGTGCGCGGGTCAACCTTGATCGCGCCCTTGTCCATTTTGACGACGATCTCGTCGGGGACGACGTACTGCAGGGCGCCCTTGGGCCCCTTCATCTTGACGGTCTGGCCCTCGACGCTCGCATTGACGCCGGAGGGGATCGCAACCGCCTTCTTGCCGATACGTGACATGACGGCCTCTTTAGAACACCGTGCACAGAATTTCGCCGCCCACATTGGCTTCGCGGGCCGTATGGTCCGCCATCACACCCTTGGGGGTCGACACGATCGCAACGCCGAGGCCGTTGTTGATGCGCGGCAGGTTGCGCACCGAGACGTAGACACGCCGTCCCGGCTTCGAGATCCGCTCGATCTCACGAATCACCGGCGCGCCATCGAAATACTTGAGTTCGATTTCGAACTCGGTCCGTCCGTCGCTATGCTCGAGAGTGGCATAGTCGCGGATGTAGCCTTCGCTCTTGAGAACGTCGAGCACGCTCTTGCGCAGCTTCGAGCCCGGGGTCGATACCTTCGATTTGATGCGGCTCTGGGCGTTGCGAATGCGCGTGATCATGTCGCCGATCGGATCATTCAGATTCATCGTACGGCGCTCCTCACCAGCTCGACTTGACCATGCCGGGGATAAGCCCCTTGGAGCCGAGCTCACGCAGGGCAATGCGGCTCATCTTGAGCTTGCGATAATAGGCGCGAGCGCGGCCGGTCACCTCGCAGCGATTGCGAATGCGCGTTGCCGATCCGTTGCGCGGCAGCGCCGCAAGCTTGAGCGACGCCGCGAAGCGATCCTCGAGCGGTTTCGACTTGTCTTGCGCGATCGCCTTGAGGCGCGACCGCTTGCCGGCGAACTTTTTGGTCAGCCTGCGTCGCCGATTGTTCTTTTCGATCGAACTCGTCTTCGCCATTCTTGTCTCCTGGCTATCCGCGTTTGAGGATGACCCTCACTGCCGGAAGGGGAAGTTGAAAGCCGTCAACAGGGCGCGCGCCTCTTCATCGGTGCGCGCCGTCGTGCAGACAGTGATGTCCATGCCCCAGATCTCCGACGTCTTGTCGTAGTCGATCTCGGGAAAAACGATGTGCTCCTTGAGGCCGAGCGAGTAGTTGCCGCGCCCGTCGAAGCTCTTCGGGTTGAGGCCGCGGAAGTCCCGCACCCGCGGTAGCGCAATGTTGATCAGGCGGTCCATGAACTCGAACATGCGCGACTTGCGCAGCGTCACCTTGCAGCCGATCGGCTGATTCTCGCGCAGTTTGTAGGTCGAGATCGCCTTGCGCGACTTGGTGATCACCGCCTTCTGACCGGCGATCAGGCCAAGGTCGTTCGCCGCCAATTCCACCTTCTTGCGGTCGGCCACGCCCTCGCCGATCCCCATGTTGATGACGATCTTGTCGACCACCGGGACCTGCATGGCGTTCTTGTAGCCGAACTGCTCGGCGAGCTTCTTGCGCACCTCCGTATCGAACTGCACCCTCAGGCGCGGCGGCCCCTTGTGCTCAGGGACCGGCTCGGCCGCGGCCTTACCCGCCCTCTCGGCGGTCTCCGCGGCATCGCCCTTCGCAACCTTCTCGCCTTTGTCAGCCTTAGCGGGCTTCTTGCCCTTCTCACCTTCGGGCGCACCGGCTTTGGCGGCCTTCGGCGCCTTGGCTGCCTTCTCGGACTTCGCTTCGGCCTTCGCTTCGCCTGCAGGCTTCTTGCCGGCCTTCTTTTCCTCGTCAGCCATCGATCTCTGCTCCCGAACGCTTGGCGACGCGAACCTTGCGGCCGTCGGCATGGATCTTGAAGCCAATGCGCGTCGGCTTGCCGTCCTTCGGATCGGCAATCGCGATATTAGAAAGATGGACAGGCAGTTCCTTGGAGATGATGCCGCCCTCCTGCTGCGCGCTCTGGCGCTGATGCCGCTTGACGAGGTTGACGCCCCGCACCAGCGCGCGCGCGGCGCGCGGGTCGACCGAAACGACCTCGCCGGTGCGGCCCTTGTCGCGGCCGGTGAGGACGACGACCTTGTCGCCCTTGCGGATCTTCGCTGCCATCACAGCACCTCCGGCGCGAGCGAAATGATCTTCATGTGGTTCTTGGCGCGCAACTCGCGCGGCACCGGTCCGAAGATGCGGGTGCCGACCGGCTCCATCTGCGGATTGATCAGCACCGCGGCGTTGCGGTCGAACCGGATGATCGACCCGTCCGGACGGCGGATATCTTTCGCGACCCGCACGACAACGGCCTTCATCACTTCGCCCTTCTTGACGCGGCCGCGGGGGATCGCCTCCTTGACCGACACGACGATCACGTCGCCGACGGTCGCGTACTTGCGCTTGGAGCCGCCCAGCACCTTGATGCACATCACGCGCCGCGCGCCGGAATTGTCCGCCACGTCGAGGTTGGTCTGCATCTGAATCATGGGCCGCCTCTTCGGTTACGTTGGTCGCAAGCGCCGTCGGCGCTCACGCCCTGTTTTCGGTATTCGCTTCGCTCTGTCGCTCTTCGCGGATCACGATCCAGCGCTTGAGCTTCGAGATCGGCGAGTGCTCTTCGATCTTGACGATATCTCCGACCGCGCATTGGTTCGTCTCGTCATGCGCGTAGTATTTCTTGGAGCTTCGCACCGTCTTCTTCATTTGCGGATGGGTGAAGCGCCGCTCGACCCGCACGACCACGGTTTTGGCCTGCTTGTTGCTCACCACTTCGCCCTGCAAAACGCGCTTCGGCATCTATCCGCTCCTCATTTCGCGCCGGCGACGCGCTTCTGCTGCGCGGCCGTCTTGATGCGGGCGATGTCGCGACGGACCTCGCGCACCCGCGCCGTGTTGGCAAGCTGACCCGTCGCCCGCTGAAAGCGCAGGTTGAACTGCTCCTTCTTGAGCTTGATGAGCTCGTCGTCGAGTTGGTCGGGCGTCATCGTCCGCAGGTCTTCGGTCTTGAGCATGCCTCTACTCCGCGATGCGCTCGATGAAACGCGTCTTGATCGGCAGCTTAGCCGCCGCGAGGTTGAGGGCCTCGCGGGCGATCTGGGTCGGCACGCCGTCGATCTCAAACAGGATGCGGCCAGGCTTCACGCGCACCACCCACAGTTCCGGCGCGCCCTTGCCAGAGCCCATGCGCACTTCGAGGGGCTTCTTAGAAACCGGGACATCCGGGTAAACCCGGATCCACACGCGGCCCGCGCGCTTCATGTGGCGCGTCAGCGCGCGGCGCGCCGCTTCGATCTGACGCGCGGTCACCCGGTCCGGCTCCAGCGCCTTGAGACCAAACTGGCCGAAGCTCAGGCTCGCGCCGCTCGTCGCAACGCCCTTGATGCGGCCCTTGTGCGCCTTGCGGAATTTGGTGCGCGACGGTTGCAGCATGGCTCTACGCCTCTCTCGACTCTATCCGTTCGGCTCAGGCGTCGCGCCGCGGACGGCCCGCGTCGCTCTCGGCCATGCGCTTGTCCTGTGCCATCGGGTCATGCTCGAGGATCTCGCCCTTGAAGATCCACACCTTGACGCCGCACGTGCCGTAGGTCGTGAACGCGGTGGCGACACCGTAATCGATGTCGGCGCGCAGCGTGTGCAGCGGCACCCGGCCTTCGCGATAGCGCTCCATGCGGGCGATTTCGGCACCGCCGAGCCGGCCCGCGCAGCTGATGCGAATGCCCTCGGCGCCAAGTCGCATTGCCGATTGCAGAGCGCGCTTCATGGCGCGGCGGAACGCGACGCGGCGTTCGAGCTGCTGGGCAATCAATTCGGCGACAAGCTGCGCATCGAGTTCAGGCTTCCTGATCTCGATGATGTTGATGACGACATCGCTGTCGGTAAGTTTGGCAACTTCCTTGCGCAGCTTCTCGATGTCGGCGCCCTTCTTGCCGATCACGACGCCGGGCCGCGCCGAGTGGATGGTGACCCGGCACTTCTTGTGCGGCCGCTCGATCACGATCTTCGACACTGCCGCCTGCTTGAGCTGCTTGCCGAGCCGCTCGCGGATCTTCATGTCCTCGTGCAGTAGCTTGCCGTACTCGTTCTTGCCGGCATACCAGCGCGAATCCCAGGTCCGGTTGATGCCGAGACGCAGGCCGAGCGGATTGACCTTCTGACCCATCTTCTGCTCCTAGGCGCCGGCCTCGACCTGACGAACCACGATCGTCAGATGCGAGAACGGCTTGAGAATTCGCCCTGCGCGGCTGCGCCCGCGGGCATGGAAACGCTTGATGACCAGGCCCTTGCCGACATGGGCACGGGCGACGATGAGATCATCGACGTCGAGATCGTGATTGTTCTCAGCGTTCGCGATCGCCGAACTCGAGGCATTTGCGCACATCGGCAGCGATCCGCTTGCGTGAGAATTGGAGATCGGCAAGCGCAGTTGCAACCTTCTTGCCGCGGATAAGCTGAGCCAGAAGATTGAGCTTCTGCGGGCTTACCCGGAGCATCCGGGCGACCGCCTTGGCCTCGGTATCCGCGAGCACGCGGGGATGCGATTTCTTGCTCATCTCGTCCTCGCTCAGGCGCCTTACGCGCGCTTGGCCTTCTTGTCCGACGAATGGCCGTGGAAGGTGCGGGTCGGCGCAAACTCGCCGAGCTTGTGGCCGACCATCTCCTCAGTGACCATCACCGGGATGTGCTTGTGCCCGTTGTGGACGCCGAAAGTCAGGCCGACGAACTGCGGCAGGATGGTGGAGCGGCGGCTCCACGTCTTGATCACGTCATGCCGACCCAATGACCGCGAGGCCTCCGCCTTCTTGAGAAGGAAGCCGTCGACGAACGGGCCTTTCCATACCGAGCGCGCCATCGTGTTCTCGTCCTACTTCTTCTTCCGCGCATGGCGGCTTGAAATGATAAATCTCGAGGTCTTCTTGTTGTTCCGGGTCTTCTTGCCCTTGGTCGGAAAGCCCCACGGGGTCACCGGATGACGTCCGCCCGAGGTGCGGCCTTCGCCGCCGCCGAGCGGATGATCGACCGGGTTCATGGAGACGCCGCGATTGTGCGGGCGCCAACCGAGCCAGCGCGTGCGGCCGGCCTTGCCGATCGAGATGTTCATGTGGTCGGGGTTCGAGACCGCCCCAACCGTGCCCATGCAGCGGCCATGGACCAGGCGCTGCTCGCCGGAATTAAGCCGCAGGATCACGTATTCCTGGTCGCGGCCGACGATCTGCGCATAGGTACCGGCCGAACGTGCAATCTGCCCGCCCTTGCCGATCTTGAACTCGACATTGTGCACGATCGTCCCGATCGGCATGTTGCCGATCGGCATGGCGTTGCCGGCCTTCACGTCCACATGCTCGCCGGAAACGATGGTGTCGCCTTCGGCCAGCCGCTGCGGGGCAAGGATATAAGACAGCTCGCCGTCGCCGTACTTGATGAGCGCGATGAACGCGGTGCGGTTCGGATCATACTCGATCCGCTCGACCCGCGCCGGCTGGTCATGCTTTGCGCGCTTGAAGTCGACGTTGCGCAGCGCCTTCTTGTGACCGCCGCCGCGAAAACGAACGGTGATGCGCCCGTTGTTGTTGCGCGCGCCACTCGAAATCTTGCCGACCGTGAGCGCCTTGACGGGCTTGCCTTTGTGGAGCGCGGAGCGATCGACGAGCACCAGCTGCCGTTGGCCGGGCGTCGTGGGTTTGTAGGTCTTGAGTGCCATGATGCGTTATCCCCGCGCGCCTGCCGTCAAAGTCCCGTCGTCACGTCGATGCGGTGACCCTCTTCGAGGGTCACGATTGCATTCTTGACGTCCGACAATTGCCCCCGCATGCCGCGGAAGCTGCGGATCTTGCCCTTTCGGATAAGGGTGTTGACGCTCTTCACCTTGACGTCGAAGAGCTTTTCGACCGCCTCCTTGATCTGCGGCTTGGTGGCGTTGCGCACGACGCGAAACATCACCTGGTTGCGTTCGGAGGCGTTGGTCGCCTTTTCAGTGATCACCGGCGCGATGATGACGTCGTAGTGGCGCGGATCGCTGGTCGTCATTTCAGTCGCGCCTCCAACGCATCGAGCGCTGCCCTGGTGAGGACGAGCGTGTTTCGCCGCAGAATGTCGTAGACGTTGATGCCCTGGATCGGCAGCACGTCGATGTTCGGGATGTTTCGGGTGGCGAGACGGAAGCCGTTGTCGATCTCGGCACCGTCGACGATCAGCGCATTGGCCAAGCCGAGCTTCGAAAATTGGCTCTTGAGCGTTTTCGTCTTGGACTCGGCGAGCTTGGCGTCCTCGATGATGACAATGCCACCGTCCTTCGCTTTCGCAGAGAGCGCGTGCTTGAGGGCAAGGACGCGTACTTTCTTCGGCAGCCCGATCTCGTGGCTGCGTACCAGCGGCCCGAACGAACGGCCGCCGCCGCGGAACAGATTGGCTTTCTGCGAGCCGTGGCGGGCGCCGCCAGTACCCTTCTGCTTGTACATCTTCTTGGTGGTGCGAGCGATGTCGGCGCGATTCTTCACGGCGTGCGTGCCGGCACGGCGCTTGGCGAGCTGCCACACGATGCAACGCTGAATGATATCCTGACGCGGCTCAAGCCCGAAAATGGCATCGGACAGGTTGACCGAACCCTTGGCCTCGCCGGCAAGAGAGGTGACGTTGAGCTCCATGATCACGCCCCCTGCTCGGCTGCCGGGGGCGGCGCCGCGGCACCGCCCGCTTCTGTCTGGCCGCCTTCGGTCGCTGCAACCCGGAACTTGCCCGGCTGCGGCACTTCCTTCGGCAGCGTCTTTTTGACGGCGTCGCGCACCGTGATCCAGCCGCCCTTTGCGCCCGGGACAGCGCCCTCGACCAGGATCAGGCCACGCTCGACGTCGGTCTGCATCACCTTGAGGTTAAGCGTGGTGACGCGCTCGACGCCCATCTGGCCCGGCATCTTCTTATTGCGGAAGGTACGGCCGGGGTCCTGACGACCACCGGTCGACCCGATCGAGCGATGCGAGATCGACACGCCGTGGGAGGCACGCAAACCGCCGAAATTCCAGCGCTTCATGCCGCCGGCGTAGCCCTTGCCAATCGACGTGCCGGTCACATCGACGAACTGGCCGACGATGAAATGGTCCGCCGTGATCTCGGCACCCACCGGGATCAGCGCCTTCTCGTCGACTCTAAACTCGACGACCTTGCGCTTGGGCTCGACCTTGGCGACCGCAAAATTGTTGCGCTCGGCGCGGGGAAGCCGCGACGTCTTGCGGGTGCCGGCGCCGAGTTGCAGCGCTATATAGCCGTTCTTGTCTTTGGTGCGGTGCCCGATCACCTGACAATTGGCGAGCCGCAGCACCGTCACCGGCACATGCTCACCGCTGTCAGTGAAGATGCGGGTCATTCCGACCTTCTGTGCGATCACTCCGGAACGCATCGGCGTTATCCCTTGCTGCTGCACTTCGTCAGAGCTTGATCTCGACGTCGACACCGGCAGCGAGGTCGAGCTTCATCAGCGCGTCGACCGTCTGCGGTGTCGGATCCACGATGTCGAGGAGCCGCTTGTGAGTGCGCATTTCGAACTGCTCGCGGCTCTTCTTGTCGACGTGCGGCGAGCGGTTCACGGTGAATTTCTCAATCTTGGTCGGCAGCGGGATCGGTCCGCGCACCTGCGCGCCGGTCCGCTTGGCAGTGGCCACGATCTCTCGCGTCGACGCATCGAGGATGCGGTGGTCGAACGCCTTGAGCCTAATTCTGATGTTTTGACCGTTCATGCTTCAAGCGGAGAACGGATGATAGAGAACAGACGGCATAGCGTCGTGCTCAACCATTCATCCGTTTCATCCCTCCTCTATCGTTCGTCCACTGCCGCGCTTTGGATATCGTCCGTTACTCGATGATCGAGGCAACGACGCCGGCGCCCACCGTGCGACCGCCTTCGCGGATGGCGAAGCGCAGCGACGGCTCCATGGCGATCGGCACGATCAGTTCCACCGTCATGGCGATGTTGTCGCCCGGCATCACCATCTCGGTACCCTCCGGCAGATGCACCACGCCCGTCACGTCGGTGGTGCGGAAGTAGAACTGCGGACGGTAGTTGGTGAAGAACGGGGTATGACGGCCGCCCTCCTCCTTGGTGAGGATGTAGGCCTCGGCCTTGAACTTGGTGTGCGGCTTGACGCTGCCGGGCTTGCACAGCACCTGGCCGCGCTCCACTTCCTCGCGCTTGGTGCCGCGCAGCAGGCAGCCGACGTTGTCGCCCGCTTCACCCTGGTCGAGCAGCTTGCGGAACATTTCGACGCCGGTGACGACGGTTTTAACGGTTGGCCGCAGGCCGACGATCTCGACCTCCTCGCCGACCTTGATCACGCCGCGCTCGATGCGGCCGGTCACCACAGTGCCACGGCCGGAGATCGAGAACACGTCTTCGACCGGCATCAGGAACGGCTGATCCTTCGGGCGCTCCGGCTGCGGAATGTAGGCGTCAACCGCCTTCATCAGCTCGTAGATCAATTCCTTGCCGAGTTTGGGCTCCCGATCCTCAAGCGCGCAGAGCGCCGAACCTTTGACGACCGGAATCTTGTCGCCGGGGAAATTGTATTTCGACAGCAGCTCGCGCACCTCAAGCTCGACGAGTTCAAGGAGTTCGGGATCGTCAACCATGTCGACCTTGTTGAGGTAGACGACGAGCGCCGGCACGCCGACCTGACGGGCGAGCAGGATGTGCTCGCGGGTCTGCGGCATCGGGCCGTCGGCTGCGCTCACCACCAGGATCGCGCCGTCCATCTGGGCCGCGCCGGTGATCATGTTCTTCACATAGTCGGCATGCCCGGGGCAATCGACATGGGCATAATGGCGGGCGTCGGTCTCGTACTCCACGTGAGCGGTCGAGATGGTGATGCCGCGGGCCTTCTCCTCCGGCGCCTTGTCGATCTGATCATAGGCCGTGTATTGCGCCTTGCCCTGCTCTGCCAGCACCTTGGTGATCGCTGCCGTCAGCGACGTCTTGCCATGGTCGACGTGCCCGATCGTGCCGATATTGCAGTGCGGCTTGTTGCGTTCGAATTTTGCCTTGCCCATCGTTAGGCTCCTCGGTGGTTAATCCAGTACTGGCATTCGCATGAGTTCAGATGGTCGACTCCGGATCAGGCGTATTTCGCCTGGACCTCGGCGGCGACCGCCTGGGGTACTTGTTCGTAGTGATCGAACTGCATCGTAAAGGTCGCGCGTCCTTGCGACATCGATCGAAGCGTATTGACGTAGCCGAACATGTTCGCGAGCGGCACCATCGCGTTGACGACGTTGGCGTTGCCGCGCATGTCCTGGCCATGAATCTGGCCGCGCCGCGAATTGAGGTCGCCGATCACCGAACCGGTATAGTCTTCCGGCGTGACCACCTCGACCTTCATGATCGGCTCGAGCAGCACGGAGTGGCCCTTCTGCAGCGCCTCTCGAAGCGCGGCGCGCGCCGCGATCTCGAAGGCGAGCGCCGATGAATCGACCTCGTGATAGGCGCCGTCAACGAGCGACACCTTGAGATCGACCACCGGGAAGCCGGCGAGGATGCCGGAGCCCAGCATCGATTCGATGCCTTTCTCCACGCCAGGGATGTATTCCTTCGGTACCGTGCCGCCCACGACCTTGCTTTCGAACACGAAGCCTCCGGCGGGCGGCAGCGGCTCGGCATTGATCTTCACCCGCGCAAACTGGCCGGAACCGCCGGTTTGCTTCTTGTGGGTGTAGTCGACGGTGACAGGCTTGGTGATCTTCTCGCGATAAGCGACCTGCGGCGCACCAATGTTGGCATCGACCTTGTAGGTACGCTTGAGGATGTCGACTTTGATGTCGAGATGCAGTTCGCCCATGCCCTTGAGGATGGTCTGGCCGGACTCGGGATCGGTCGACACCCGGAACGAAGGGTCCTCGGTCGCGAGCTTCGCCAGCGCGACGCCGAGCTTTTCCTGATCGGCCTTCGACTTCGGCTCGATCGCGATCTCGATGACCGGGTCCGGGAATTCCATCTTTTCGAGGATCACCTGCTTCTGCGCATCGCACAGCGTATCGCCGGTGCGGGCCTCCTTGAGGCCGGCGAGCGCGACGATATCGCCCGCATAGGCTTCCTTGATGTCCTCACGGTTGTTGGCGTGCATCAGCAGCATGCGGCCGATGCGCTCGCGCCGCTCGCGCGTCGAGTTTATGACGCCGGTGCCGCTCGTGAGCGTGCCCGAGTAAATGCGGCAGAACGTGATCGTGCCGACGTAGGGGTCGTCCATGATCTTGAACGCGAGCAGCGCCAGCGGCTCCTTGTCGTCCGCCTTGCGCACGACCTCTTCGCCCTTCGGATCGATGCCCTTGATCGGCGGCACGTCGATCGGCGACGGCAAATAATCGACCACTGCGTCAAGCAACGGCTGGACGCCCTTGTTCTTGAAAGCCGAACCGGCGAGCACCGGGAAGAAGGCGCCGGTAAGGACCGCCTTGCGGATCAATCGCTTGAGGGTCGCCTCATCAGGCTCCTTGCCTTCGAGATAGGCCGTCATGGCGTCGTCGTCGAGTTCGACGGCGGCCTCCACGAGCTTCTCGCGGTACTCCTTGGCCTGATCGACCATGTCGGCCGGAATCTCGACGTCGTGATATTTGGCGCCGAGGCCTTCGTCCTCCCACACGACGCCGACCATGCGGACGAGATCGACGATGCCCTTGAACTGGCTCTCGGCTCCGATCGGAAGCTGGATGGCCACGGGCTTTGCGCCCAGCCGGTCGACGATGTCGGACAAGCAGCGGAAGAAGTCCGCGCCGATCTTGTCCATCTTGTTGGCGAAGACAATACGCGGCACCTTGTATTTATCGCCCTGGCGCCACACCGTCTCGGTCTGCGGCTCGACGCCCTGGTTGGAGTCGAGAACGCATACAGCGCCGTCGAGCACGCGCAGCGAGCGCTCCACCTCGATCGTGAAATCGACGTGCCCAGGCGTATCGATGATGTTCAGACGCTTGCCGTGCCAGAATGCAGTCGTCGCGGCGGACGTGATGGTAATACCGCGCTCCTGCTCCTGCTCCATCCAGTCCATGGTGGCTGCGCCCTCATGGACCTCGCCGATTTTGTGGCTCTTGCCTGTGTAATAGAGAATCCGCTCAGTCGTCGTCGTCTTCCCAGCATCGATGTGGGCCATGATGCCGAAATTGCGGTAGTCCTCGATGGGGTGAATGCGGGGCATGGATCGATCCTTGGCAAAGCTCGCCGGCTATGGCGTCCTCACCACCGGTAATGCGCGAAGGCACGATTAGCCTCCGCCATCCGATGGGTGTCTTCGCGCTTCTTGACCGCGTTCCCCCGGTTGTTCGATGCATCGAGCAATTCTGCGGACAACCGCTCGGTCATCGTCTTTTCATTGCGCTCGCGCGCCGCAATAATGAGCCAACGGATGCCGAGCGCTTGGCGACGTTCGTTACGAACCTCGACCGGCACCTGGTAGGTGGCACCACCGACCCGGCGCGAGCGAACCTCAATGGTCGGCATGACGTTGTCGAGCGCCTGCTCGAACACCGTCACCGGATTCTGCTTGGTCTTGCCCTCGATCATGTCGAGGGCGCCGTAGACGATGGTCTCGGCAACGGACTTCTTGCCCGCGTACATGATCGAGTTCATGAATTTCGAAACCACCATGTTTCCGAATTTCGGATCAGGCAGTACTTCGCGTTTTTCGGCACGATGGCGGCGGGACATCGGTCAACTCCTGCGTGATCGCCGATCACTTCGGCCGCTTGGCGCCGTATTTCGAACGGCGCTGTTTGCGGTTTTTGACGCCCTGGGTATCGAGGACGCCGCGCAGAATGTGGTAGCGGACGCCGGGCAGGTCTTTGACGCGGCCGCCGCGGATCATCACCACCGAGTGCTCCTGAAGGTTGTGGCCTTCACCCGGGATGTAGCCGATCACCTCGAAGCCATTGGTGAGGCGCACCTTGGCGACCTTGCGCAGCGCCGAATTGGGCTTCTTCGGCGTCGTCGTATAGACGCGCGTGCACACGCCGCGCTTCTGCGGCGACTGTTGCAGCGCCGGCACCTTCTTGCGCGCCTTCTGCGCCACCCGCGGCTTGCGGATCAATTGGTTGATCGTCGGCATCCTTGAGCCTTCACCTTCGTTTCGAGACGCCGCCCAATGGTGCTTTCCACCTGGACGAACGTCCCGCATCCAACGCCGTGCACCGGCACGGCATGCGCCAAAACGAAACAACGCCATCCGCGCAAGCCCGCGGCCTGACGTTTTCGTCACAGAGGACCGCGGCACCGACGGCGACGCGATCATGTCTTCACATCTGACAGTTCGGTGTCAGAGGCAGCGTTTGAGCTTCATTCATCGAGGCGCGGAGTGTTCGGCAAATGCGAAGAAAGCGTTAGGCTTCCAACAGCTAGGCCGAACGGCCGTTCCGACGGGCGAAGCTCACCGCCTGCCGAAAAAAGTGCGCGTTTTTATCGGCGCGGTGAGGCGAAGTCAAGGCCAAGCTGCAAAAAACGCCGTGCCAGAGCCACTTTCGCCGCTCTCACAAATAATGCTGCGACGCCGAGACGCAAGCAGGCACAAACGTGAATTTCCGGTCATCCCATCAACGAAAAAGGGCCGCCCGTGGGCGGCCCTTTTGCAACTCGTGGCGAGCCGCCGGATCACTCGGCGGCGGGCAGTTGCGCCTGCGCTTCGGCAGCCTTGAGCTCGGCCTCCTTCTTGCGCTCGTCGAGGATAAGCTGGTCGCGCTGTGTCGCGACCTCGCGCAGCGTGTTCATCATGGCGCCGGTGCCGGCGGGGATCAGGCGACCCACGATGACGTTCTCCTTGAGACCATCGAGGGTGTCGATCTTGCCGTTAACGGCAGCCTCCGTGAGGACGCGGGTCGTCTCCTGGAACGAGGCAGCGGAGATGAACGAGCGGGTCTGCAGCGACGCCTTGGTGATGCCGAGGAGAACCGGGTAGCCGTGAGCCGGCTTCTTGCCCTCCTCCTTCGCCCGAACGTTGATCTCGTCGTACTCGATGCGATCGAGCTGCTCGCCCTGGATCAGGTCGGTCTCGCCCGCATCGTCGATCTCGACCTTCTGGAGCATCTGACGGACGATCACCTCGATGTGCTTGTCGTTGATGGGCACACCCTGGAGCCGGTAGACCTCCTGGATCTCGTTGACGAGATAGGCCGCGAGTTCCTCGACGCCCTTGACCGCAAGGATGTCGTGAGGCGCAGGCGTACCGTCGACAATGAAATCGCCCTTCTCGATGACGTCGCCGTCCTGAAGGTCGATGTGCTTGCCCTTCGGGATGAGATATTCCCGCGCCTCCTCGCCCTCGACGTTGGGCTCGATGGTAAGGCGGCGCTTGTTCTTGTAATCGCGGCCAAACCGCACCGTGCCCGACACCTCGGCGATGACGGCGAACTCCTTCGGCCGCCGCGCCTCGAACAGCTCCGCCACCCGCGGCAGACCGCCGGTGATGTCGCGCGTCTTGGCGCTTTCCGACGGCATACGGGCGATGACGTCGCCTGCCTTCACGTGACCGCCGGGATCGACCGAGAGGATAGCGTCGACCGCCAGCAGATAACGGGCGTCGCCGCCGCGGGCGAGCTTGAGGATCTTGCCGTCCTTGCTCTTGATGACCATCGCCGGCCGCAGATCCTGCTGGCCGCGCGCCGAGCCCGACCGCCAGTCGACGACCACACGACGGGCAATGCCGGTCGAACTCGTCGAGCGTTTCCGACATCGACTGCCCATCGACCATATCCTCGAAGTCGACGATACCCTCGACCTCGGTCATGATCGGCCGCATGTAGGGATCCCACTCGGCGATGCGCTGGCCGCGCCGGATGTGATCGCCCTCGTCCACCTTGAGGCGTGCGCCGTACTGAACGCGGTGCACGGCACGTTCGGTGCCGTCCTGGTCCACCACGATCACCGCCATGTTGCGGGTCATGCAGATCAGTTCGCCGTCCGAGTTGCGCACGACGTTGCGGTTCTTGATGCGGACCGTTCCTTCGAAATTCGATTCGATGAACGACTGCTCGGAGATCTGCGCCGCGCCGCCGATGTGGAACGTACGCATGGTGAGCTGGGTGCCCGGCTCGCCGATCGACTGCGCAGCGATGACGCCGACGGCCTCGCCCATGTTGACCGGGGTGCCGCGGGCAAGATCGCGCCCGTAGCAGGCGGCGCACACGCCGTTCGTCGCCTCGCAGGTGAGCACCGAGCGGATACGCACCTCCTGGACGCCAGCCGCAACGATGGTCTCGACCTCCGGTTCGCCAAGAAGCGTACCGCGGGGGACGATTACGTTGGTGCCGGCGGGATCGCGCAGATCCTCAGCAGTGGTGCGCCCGAGGATGCGGCTTGCCAGAGACGCAACCTCCTGGCCGGCATCGATGATGGCGCGCACCTTGATGCCGGCTTCGGTACCGCAATCGACCGTCGTGATGATGGAGTCCTGGGCGACGTCGACGAGACGCCGCGTGAGATAGCCCGAGTTCGCGGTCTTCAACGCGGTGTCGGCAAGACCCTTGCGGGCGCCGTGGGTCGAGTTGAAGTATTCGAGCACCGAGAGCCCTTCCTTGAAATTGGAAATGATCGGGCTTTCGATGATCTCGCCTGACGGCTTCGCCATCAGGCCGCGCATGCCGGCGAGCTGCTTCATCTGGGCGGCCGAGCCACGGGCACCGGAGTCCGCCATCATGTAGATCGAGTTGATCTGCTGTTCGCGGCCGGTGTCCTTGTCGCGGCGGACGGCGGAGATCTCGCGCATCATCTCGGCCGCAATCTTGTCAGTGCACTTCGACCAGGCGTCCACCACCTTGTTGTATTTTTCGCCCTGGGTGATGAGGCCTTCGTTGAATTGCTGCTCGAACTCCTTGGCCGCAGTCCGCGTTGCCTCGACGATCTTCCACTTCGACGACGGCACCACCATGTCGTCCTTGCCGAACGAGATGCCGGCACGGAAGGCGTGGTAGAAGCCGAGCGCCATGATGCGGTCGCAGAAGATCACGGTGTCTTTCTGGCCGCAATGGCGGTAGACGGTGTCGATCAGCTTCGAAATCTCGCGCTTCGTCATCAGCTTGTTGACGGCGTCGAACGGGACCTTGAAGCTCTTTGGGATCACCTCACCGATCATGACGCGGCCAGGCGTGGTGTCGTACCACTGCGGCACCGAGTTGCCGGCCTCGTCGACGCCGACCCAGCGATATCTGATCTTGCTGTGGAGCGTGACCGCCTTCGCCGACAGCGCATGCTCGATGTCGGCAAGCGAGCCGAAGATCTTGCCTTCGCCCGGTTCGCCTTCGCGCAACAACGTCAGATAGTAGAGGCCAAGCACGATGTCCTGGCTCGGCACGATGATGGGCGAGCCGTCGGCCGGGCGCAGGATGTTGTTCGTCGACATCATCAGCACGCGCGCCTCGAGCTGAGCCTCGAGCGACAGCGGCACGTGCACTGCCATCTGGTCGCCGTCAAAGTCAGCGTTGAAGGCAGCGCAGACCAGAGGATGAAGCTGAATCGCCTTGCCCTCGATCAGCACCGGCTCGAACGCCTGGATGCCCAGACGATGGAGAGTCGGCGCGCGATTGAGCAGCACCGGATGCTCGCGGATCACCTCGTCGAGGATGTCCCACACCTCGGGCTTTTCTTTCTCGACGAGCTTCTTCGCCTGCTTGACGGTCGTCGACAAACCCTTGGCGTCGAGCCGCGAATAGATGAACGGCTTGAACAGTTCGAGCGCCATCTTCTTCGGCAGGCCGCACTGATGCAGCTTCAGCTCCGGACCGACCACGATCACCGACCGGCCTGAATAGTCGACGCGTTTGCCGAGCAGGTTCTGGCGGAAGCGGCCCTGCTTGCCCTTGAGCATGTCGGCGAGCGACTTCAGCGGACGCTTGTTGGCACCCGTAATGACGCGGCCGCGGCGGCCATTGTCGAACAACGCGTCGACGGCCTCCTGCAGCATGCGCTTCTCGTTCCGGATGATGATGTCCGGCGCGCGCAGCTCGATCAGCCGCTTCAAGCGGTTGTTGCGGTTGATGACGCGACGATAGAGGTCATTGAGGTCGGACGTCGCGAAGCGGCCGCCGTCGAGCGGAACGAGCGGCCGCAGATCCGGCGGGATCACCGGCACGACCGTCAGGATCATCCATTCCGGCTTGTTGCTGGACTGGATGAAGGACTCGATGAGCTTGAGGCGCTTGGCAAGTTTCTTCGGCTTAAGCTCGGACTTCAACTCGGCGATCTCGACGCGCAGATCGGCTGCGAGCTTCTCGAGATCGAGGCCCTTGAGCATTTCGCGGATCGCCTCGGCGCCGATTGTGGCGGTGAAGCTATCCGGTCCGTACTGCTCCTGCGCCTTGAGGTATTCGTCCTCCGACAGCAGCTGACGGTCCTGCAGCGGGGTGAGGCCCGGCTCCAGCACAACGTAGTATTCGAAATAGAGGATGCGCTCGAGGTCCTTAAGCGTCATGTCGAGCAGGAGGCCAATCCGGCTCGGCAGCGACTTCAGGAACCAGATGTGCGCGACGGGCGCCGCGAGCTCGATGTGGCCCATCCGCTCGCGCCGCACCCGCGACAGCGTCACTTCAACGCCGCACTTCTCGCAGATGATCCCCTTGTACTTCATGCGCTTGTATTTGCCGCACAAGCACTCGTAGTCCTTGATCGGTCCGAAGATGCGGGCACAGAAGAGCCCGTCCCGCTCCGGCTTGAACGTGCGGTAGTTGATGGTCTCCGGCTTCTTGATCTCGCCGTAGGACCACGACAGAATTTTTTCCGGGCTGGCGATCGAAATCCTGATCTGATCGAACACCTGAGCCGGGGTTTGCGGACTGAAGAGATTGACGATCTCTTGGTTCATTTAGGGTCTCCGGTTGTAACGTCTCCGGTGGAGACGATCAGCCGGCCAATGCCGGCTGCCGTAAGCATCATGTCGTCGGTGCGGCCATCGCTCGGCCGCCGCGCGGGCGGCACCGCGGGTTATTCGGCTGCCTCCGCAGTGCCTTCAGCACCGCGCGGTGGCTGCTTGGAATTGTGCAGGTCGACGTTGAGGCCGAGCGAGCGCATTTCCTTCACCAGCACGTTGAACGATTCAGGAATACCGGCCTCGAAGGCGTCATCACCACGCACGATCGCTTCGTAGACCTTGGTGCGGCCGGCGACGTCGTCGGACTTCACCGTCAGCATCTCCTGCAGCGTGTACGCAGCGCCGTAAGCCTCGAGCGCCCACACCTCCATTTCGCCGAAGCGCTGGCCGCCGAACTGAGCCTTGCCGCCCAGCGGCTGCTGGGTGACGAGGCTGTAGGGACCGATCGAGCGGGCGTGGATCTTGTTGTCCACGAGATGGTCGAGCTTGAGCATGTAGATGTAGCCGACCGTGACCTTTCGATCGAACTGCTCGCCGGTGCGTCCATCATGCAGGGTCACCTGGCCCGAATGGTCGAGCCCGGCGAGGTCGAGCATGCTCTCGATATCCGCCTCCTTGGCGCCGTCGAACACCGGCGTTGCGATTGGCACGCCGTGCTTCAGGTTTTCGCCGAGTTCGACAAGTCCTTCCTCGTCGAGTGACTTGATGGTCTCGTCCTCGCCATAGACCTTCTTCAAGGTCTCACGCAGCGGCTTGAGGTCATGGCGCGTCAGGTAGGCATCGACTGCCTGCCCGATGCGCTGGCCGAGGCCGGCACAGGCCCACCCGAGATGGGTCTCGAGAATCTGACCGACGTTCATGCGGCTCGGCACGCCGAGCGGATTGAGCACGATGTCGACGTGCTGCCCGTCGGCGAGGAACGGCATGTCCTCGATCGGCACGATCTTGGACACCACGCCCTTGTTGCCGTGACGGCCGGCCATCTTGTCGCCGGGCTGGATCTTGCGCTTCACCGCGACGAAGACCTTGACCATCTTCATCACGCCCGGCGGCAGTTCGTCGCCCCGCTGCAGCTTCTCGACCTTGTCGAGGAAGCGCTGCTCGAGACCCTTCTTCAACTCGTCGTACTGCTTACGGATGGCTTCGATCTCGGCCATCAGCTTGTCGTTCGGCGAGGCGAACAGCCACCATTGCGAGCGCGGATACTCCTCGAGCACCGCACGCGTGATCTTCAATTCCTTCTTGAAGCCTTTCGGCCCGGCAATGCCCTGGCGGCCTTCCAGCAGTTCGGCAAGACGGCCGTAGACGTTGCGGTCGAGAATCGCCTGCTCGTCGTCGCGGTCCTTGGCGAGACGTTCGATCTCCTCGCGCTCGATCGCGAGCGCGCGCTCGTCCTTGTCGACGCCATGGCGGTTGAACACCCGCACTTCGACGACGGTGCCCTGGACGCCCGGCGGCACCCGCAACGAGGTGTCGCGCACGTCCGAGGCCTTTTCGCCGAAGATCGCCCGCAGCAGCTTCTCTTCAGGGGTCATCGGGCTTTCGCCCTTGGGCGTGATCTTGCCGACCAGGATGTCGCCCGCGTGGATCTCGGCACCGATGTAGACGATACCCGCTTCGTCGAGGTTCTTGAGCGCCTCTTCAGAAACGTTCGGGATGTCGCGGGTGATTTCCTCCGGCCCAAGCTTGGTGTCGCGGGCCATCACCTCGAATTCCTCGAGGTGGATCGAGGTGAAGACGTCTTCCTTCACGATCCGCTCGGAGAGCAGGATCGAAGTCTTCGAAGTTGTAGCCGTTCCACGGCATGAACGCGACGAGCACGTTGCGGCCGAGCGCAAGCTCGCCGAGATCGGTCGAGGGACCGTCAGCGATGATGTCGCCCTTCCTCACCGCATCGCCCACCTTCACCAGCGGACGCTGGTTGATGCAGGTGTTCTGGTTCGAACGCTGGAACTTCATCAGCCGATAGATGTCGACGCCCGACTTGGTCGGATCGAGATCCTCGGTGGCGCGCACCACGATACGGGTGGCATCGACCTGGTCGATGATCCCGGTGCGGCGCGCTGCGATCGCAGCACCCGAGTCCCGGGCGACCACGCCTTCCATGCCAGTGCCGACGAATGGCGACTCGGCGCGCACCAGCGGCACCGCCTGACGCTGCATGTTGGAGCCCATCAGGGCGCGGTTTGCGTCGTCGTTCTCGAGGAACGGGATCAGCGAGGCCGCGACTGACACGAGCTGCTTCGGCGACACGTCCATGTAGTCGACGCGATCAGGCGCGATCATCAGCACGTCGCCGGCATGGCGGCAGACGATGAGATCTTCGGTGAAGCGGCGCTTGGCATCGAGCGGTACGTTCGCCTGAGCGATGTAGTAGCGGCCCTCTTCCATGGCGGAGAGGTACACCACTTCGTCGGTGACGCGACCGTCTTTCACCTTGCGGTACGGCGTTTCCACAAAACCGTACTTGTTCACCCGCGCGTAGGTCGCCAGCGAGTTGATGAGGCCGATGTTCGGACCTTCCGGCGTTTCGATCGGGCAAATGCGGCCGTAGTGGGTCGGATGCACGTCGCGCACTTCGAACCCGGCGCGCTCGCGGGTGAGGCCGCCCGGTCCGAGCGCCGAGAGGCGCCGCTTGTGGGTGATCTCGGAGAGCGGGTTCGTCTGGTCCATGAACTGGGAGAGCTGCGATGAACCGAAGAACTCGCGCACCGCCGCCGCCGCCGGCTTGGCGTTGATCAGGTCCTGGGGCATCACGGTGTCGATGTCGACCGACGACATGCGCTCCTTGATGGCGCGCTCCATGCGCAAGAGGCCGATGCGATACTGATTTTCCATCAGTTCGCCGACCGAGCGCACGCGGCGATTGCCGAGATGGTCGATGTCGTCGATCTCGCCCTTGCCGTCGCGCAGGTCGACGAGCGTGCGGATGACGCCGATGATGTCCTCGCGGCGGAGGATGCGCAGCGTGTCCTCGGCCTGCAGATCGAGACGCATGTTCATTTTGACGCGGCCGACCGCCGAGAGGTCGTAGCGCTCCGAATCGAAGAATAGCGATTGGAACATCGCCTCCGCCGTATCCAGCGTCGGTGGTTCGCCCGGTCGCATGACCCGGTAGATGTCGAACAGCGCGTCCTCGCGCGTCATGTTCTTATCGATCGCCAGCGTGTTGCGGATATAGCCGCCCACGTTGACGTGGTCGATGTCGAGGACCGGAATCTCCTTGTAGCCCGCGTCGTTGAGAACCTTGAGCACCTTCTCGGTGATCTCGCCGCCGGCTTCGACATAGATCTCGCCGGTCTTCACGTTGACGAGGTCCTCGGCAACATAACGGCCGATCAGTTCGTCATCGGTCATGCGCAGGGCCTTGAGGCCCTTCTCGGCAAGCTGGCGGGCCTGGCGCACCGTCATCTTCTTGCCGGCCTCGAGCACGACCTTGCCGGAGTCGGCATCGACGAGATCGTTGACCGCCTTGTAGCCGCGCATGCGGGTCGCATCGAACGGAACGCGCCAACCGTCCTTCGAGCGCTTGTAGGGGACCTGCTTGTAGAAGGTGTTGAGGATTTCCTCGCCGTCGAGACCAAGCGCGAACAGCAGCGACGTCACCGGCGTTTTGCGGCGACGATCGATGCGCGCATGGACGATGTCCTTGGCGTCGAACTCGATGTCGAGCCAGGAGCCGCGATAGGGGATGATGCGGGCCGCGAACAGAAGCTTGCCGGACGAGTGGGTCTTGCCCTTGTCGTGGTCGAAGAACACGCCGGGCGAGCGATGCATCTGGGAAACGATGACGCGCTCGGTGCCGTTGACGACGAACGTGCCGTTGTTGGTCATGAGCGGAATATCGCCCATGTAGACGTCCTGCTCTTTGATGTCCTTGACCGAGCGCGCGCCCGTCTCTTCATCGATATCGAACACGATGAGGCGCAGCGTCACCTTGAGGGGCGCCGCATAGGTCATGCCGCGCTGGCGGCACTCGTCAACGTCGTACTTGGGCGGCTCGAATTCGTAATGAACGAATTCGAGTTGCGCGGTGTTGGAGAAGTCGGAGATCGGAAATACCGACTTGAACACCGCCTGCAGACCTTCGTCGGGACGCCCGCCGTGGGGCTCCTTTACCAGCAGAAACTGGTCGTAGGACGCCTTCTGAACCTCGATGAGGTTCGGCATCTCAGCCACTTCCTGAATTTTTCCGAAGAACTTGCGAACCCGTTTACGTCCGGTGAACGTCTGTGCCATCGTGGCCTCTTCTCTTCCTGCGTCGCCCCTCACGGGCGGCGAGGTCTTCCGGCGCGGAGCCGGGAGATGTTGGTAGCGGCGGAGCCTGAAATAAGGTCCGCCTCCTCACGCCAATCCCGCCCGAACGAAAACGCCGGGTCCCGGGACCGGGACTTCGTGTGCAGGGCAGAAAATCAAGGCAAACCGGCACCTTATATAGGCCCGATCACGCCGATTACCACCCGCCGACGGCCGGATACGCGCCGGCCGCCCTCAACCCATGGGGTGCCGGCGCGCCGCCGGCACCATTTAGGCTTTTCCTCCAATAGCTTACGCGGGCGCGCAAACGCAAAACGCCTACTTAAGCTCCACCTTGGCGCCGGCCTTCTCGAGCTGCGCCTTGACCTTCTCGGCCTCGTCCTTGGTCACGCCTTCCTTGACGTTCTTCGGCGCGCCTTCGACCAGATCCTTGGCCTCCTTGAGGCCGAGACCGGTCAGAGCGCGAACCTCTTTGATGACCTCGATCTTCTTGTCGCCGGCGGCCGCCAGCACGACGGTGAACTCGGTCTTCTCCTCGACCGGGGCCGCGGCAGCGCCACCGCCGCCTGGAGCCGCAACCGCGACCGCGGCGGCAGCAGACACGCCCCACTTCTCCTCGAGAAGCTTCGCGAGCTCGGCGGCTTCGAGCACGGTGAGGCTCGAAAGGTCGGTCACGAGTTTGGACAAATCAGCCATTGTATTCACATCCTTCAGGTTCGAACTTCGATTTGATTGTTAAGCAAGCCTCACGCACCGCTTTCCTTGCTGGCATAGGCCTGAACCACCCTGGCGAGCTTGGCCGCCGGGGCATTGACGACCTGCGCGATCTTGGTTGCCGGAGCCTGGATCAGGCCGACCAGCTTGGCGCGCAATTCATCGAGCGACGGCAGCGCGGCGAGCGCCTTGACGCCATCGGGGTTCAGGGCGGTCTTGCCCATCGCTCCGCCAAGAATGACGAACTTCTCGTTCGTCTTGGCGAAGTCGCTGGCGACCTTCGGCGCAGCCACGGGATCGCCCGAATAGGCGAGCACGGTCGGCCCCTTGAGGAGGGGTGCGACGACGGCTACGTCGGTGCCATCAAGAGCGATCTTGGCGAGGCGGTTCTTGGCGACCTTCACCTTGGCGCCGGCCTGCTTCATCTGCGCGCGCAGCTTCTGCATGTCGGCAACGGTGAGGCCGGCATAGTGAGCCACGACGACCACGCTTGAGGCCTTGAACACCTCGTTCAGCGTGCCGACCAGCTCCTTTTTTGCCGCTCGATCCACTTGCTCTCTCCGGTCGGCAGCCGTCCCGCTCTATCTCCCCGCTTCACGCGGAAGGATCCTGAGGGGCTAGGCCACCGGTTTGCGATCTGCCGCACCGCCTCCGGGCCTCACGGCCAAGCGACGTTGCGACGCTCCAACTGCCCTGCCCCCTTGTCCCAAATCGTCCCGGCGATGCGGGACGCGCGGACAACAAGGTATCGAGGTCCGAACCGTAGCGGGGTTACCCCCGAAACCGATCTTCACCCGTCTGTGCAGGCCATGAATGTCAGTTGCCTGAAATCCAAGCATTAAGCTCGCGCGACGCACGGGCACCTGCAGTCTCGGACAGGACGCCATCAACAGATGGCTGCGCGATTGCCGGGTTAATGCTGTGACCACCCTTCCCTTCAGAACGATCCAACCGGACATCTGAGAGGGAAAAAGTTCCTGACCACCGGATTTTCCAGAAAGCGCGCAAAGGCGCGCCGACAAAGTTGGGTCGGCACGCCCGTGGCGCCTGTGTAACGGTTCCCTGAGCCGTTGCCAAGAACTTTCTTGACAAGCTCTCTTGACCAACTCTCTTGCCCAGCGGTCTTTTGACGCCGCCTGTGAGGCGGACGAAGGGCTACCGCGGCGAAGCCGTCGCCACAACCACGGTCGACGGCTCGATCTTGACGCCCGGACCCATGGTCGAGGAAATCGCGATCCTGTTGATGAAGTGGCCCTTCGCGCCCTGAGGCTTCGCCTTCTGCACGGCGTCCGCGAATGCCTTGATGTTCTCGACCAGTTTTTCGGCCGAGAACGAGGCCTTGCCGACCCCGGCGTGAATGATGCCGGCCTTCTCGACCCGGAACTCGACCGAGCCGCCCTTCGATGCCTTGATGGCGCCGGTCACGTCCATGGTGACGGTGCCGACCTTCGGATTGGGCATCAGGCCGCGCGGACCCAGCACCTTGCCGAGTCGGCCGACGAGCGGCATCAGGTCCGGGGTCGCGATGCAGCGGTCAAAGTCGATATTGCCGGCATTGACCTTCTCGACCAGATCCTCCGCTCCGACCACGTCGGCGCCGGCGGCGCGGGCTTCGTCAGCCTTGGCGCCGCGCGCGAACACCGCAACGCGCTGGGTGCGGCCGGACCCGTTCGGCAGCGCCACCACGCCGCGGACCATCTGGTCGGCATGGCGCGGGTCGACACCGAGGTTCATGGCGATCTCGATCGTCTCATCGAACTTCGCCTTGGCACGCTCCTTGACCATCTGCACAGCCTGGTCGAGCGGGTAGAGCTTTTCGCGGTCGATGCCCTCGCGGGCCTTGATCGTACGACGTCCTTGGCTCGACATGTCAGTCCCCCCTCACCTCGATGCCCATCGAGCGGGCCGAGCCCTCGATCATGCGCATCGCCAATTCGATGGTGTCGCAGTTGAGATCCTTCATCTTCTGCTCGGCGATCTCCTTGACCTGGGCCTTGGTGATCTGGCCGGCCTTGTCGCGCCCCGGAGTCTTCGAGCCGGATTCGAGCTTCGCCGCCTTCTTGATGAAGAAGGAGACCGGAGGCGTCTTCATCTCGAAGGTGAACGAGCGGTCGGCATAAATGGTGATGACGACCGGAATCGGCGAACCCTTTTCGAGCTTCTGCGTCTGGGCGTTGAAGGCCTTGCAGAACTCCATGATGTTGAGACCGCGCTGGCCGAGCGCGGGTCCGATCGGCGGCGACGGGTTCGCCGAACCCGCCGGCACCTGCAGCTTCAAATAGCCGGTGATCTTCTTTGCCATGCACTGCTCCTTGCGGCGAACGCGAGTTTCGCCGGGTTCGTGGTTCGGCTCGAACGAGCGGTTGGCAGCCGCGCGTCGCCTCCCACAACGAAGTGAGATCGCAAGACCGACCTCACTGACGCGACCTGCCATCCATGCAGGCCGCGAAGATCGCCGTCACATAATCGCTATCGGCGAGGACCGCTACAAATTTTTTGCGAAGGCGGCGAACCCGATCGGCTTGCGACCGATCAGCCTTTCTCGACCTGGCTGAACTCAAGCTCGACCGGGGTCGCACGTCCGAAGATCGACACCGCCACCTTGAGGCGCGAGCGCGCTTCGTCCACTTCCTCGACGGTGCCGTTGAACGATGCGAACGGGCCGTCCGAGACGCGGACCTGCTCGCCAACTTCAAAGGAAACCGACGGCTTCGGCCGTTCGATGCCCTCCTGCACCTGGTGCAGGATGCGGGCCGCTTCCGCGTCCGAGATCGGCTTCGGCTTATTGTCAGCGCCGAGAAAACCCGTGACCTTCGGCGTATTCTTGATGAGGTGGAAGGCCTCGTCGGTGAGATCCATCTTCACCAGGACGTAGCCCGGAAAGAACTTGCGCTCGGCATCGACCTTGCGGCCCCGACGCACCTCGACGACCTTTTCCTTCGGGACCAAGACCTCGTCGAACAGGTCGGCGAGGTTGCGTTGCTTGGCCTGCTCGCGAATCAATTCGGCGACCTTGTTCTCGAAGTTCGAGTAGGCGTGGACAATGTACCAGCGCTTGGTCATGGAAAGCTTCCGTTCAGCTGCCGATGCCGAGCAGGAACGTCACCACGAGGCGAATGGCATAATCGGACACCAGGAAGAACACGCCGGCCGCCGCCGCCATCACGAAAACGATGATGGTGGTGATGACGGTCTCGCGCCAGCTCGGCCAAGTGATCTTGGACGCCTCCTGGCGGACCTCCTGCATGAACTTGAAGGGGCTGACCTTTGCCATCACGTGGTTCCAACTCGTCTCGGTACAGAGGTGTAAAGGGAATCCAAGCAGGCCCGTCGCGCGCCCGGTCCATGACGGACCAAGCCAAATGGCGGGCCTTTGTGGGGATGCCGTCGCCGCGGAAGTCCGAAACCGGGCCGCAAGCGTCATTCTCATCTACTGCGGGCGGCGGGCGAAATCAAGCCGCATGCACGATGAGGGGTCGCAGGAGCGCCAGCGATATGTGGATCACGGCGCGCGCGAGGGGCGATGGCGGTTGTTTCCTCCGACATTGACGATGGCTGAGCGGGACCGCTGCGCGATCGCCGCCAAGGCGCCTATGATCGAGGGAAGCCGAAGCTTCAGGGGGCAACGATGGCGAACGAAGGCAACGACCCGGTCTCATCGGGTCAGAGCGGCGGCGAGAACGACGAGCGGTCCCTCTCATCCACGGGCGTCGCCATCGTCCTGATGATCGTCGTGCTGGTCTGCATCGGCGGCTATTTCCTGGTGATGAAGCTGATCGATGTCTCCCGCCAGGAAGAATGCCTGATGGCGGGGCGCCGCAATTGCTTTCCCGCGGAGGTGCCGTCCGGCCGCTAGAGCGACGTACCCGCCCTTCGAAGCTCACAAGTTCACGGTAACGAAAGCGGCTCCGACCTCAGGGAGACCGGAGCCGCGATCGAACAAAGCTGCCGATGAAACCGACTTATCTCGCCGTGAAGGACGTCTGGTCCTTCGCCCTGTCATAGTGCAGCGTGATCTCGTCGATCTTGCAGAGGTCAACTTTTTCCCACAGTACGCCTGGATAGCCCGGATCGGCCC
>CAWEAS010000033.1:0-231080 GCA_963807015.1 uncultured Alphaproteobacteria bacterium
CCGAACGACGTGCGGGCGCTCAACCTGCGCGGCCTCGCGCTGACCTTGCTCGACCGCTACGAGGAGGCGCTCAAGGCATTCGACGCGATCTTCGGCGTCGATCCCGATATGGCCATCGCCTACAACAACCGCGGCAATGCCCAGGCGGCGCTCGGCCGCTTTGCCGAGGCGCGATCGAGCTTCCAGATCGCGAGCGAAATCGTGCCGACGCTGGCGACGGCGCGGACCAACGAAGCCCTCACCTACATGGTCGCCGGCGATTTCGCGACCGGGCTGCCGAAATATGAAGCGCGGCCGGGCAAGGATCGCCACCTTGACGTGCCGCTCTGGCGCGGACGCGAGCCGATAGCCGGCAAGACGCTGCTCATCCATTTCGAACAGGGGCTCGGCGACACCCTGCAATTCGTGCGCTATGCGCAGCTTGCCGCGGCGCGCGGCGCGCGGGTTGTGGTCGAAGCGCAGGCGGCGCTGATGCCGGTGCTCGCGAGCGTGCCCGGCGTTGCCGTCGCCGTGGCGGCAGGCGAACCGCTGCCGCCGTGCGATCTGCGCTGTCCGATGCTGAGCCTGCCGCTCGCGTTCGGCACCACGCTCGACACGGTGCCGGCGGACGTCCCCTATCTCGCGGCGCCGGCGGAGCGGCTCGCGCCATGGCGGGCGCGGCTCGCCGGCGACGGCAAGCGGCGGATCGGCCTCGTGTCGGCCGGCAATCCCAAGCACAAGAACGATCGCAACCGCTCGATCGCGCCGGAGCGGCTGGCGCCGCTCTTTGCCGTGCCCGGCCTGCAATGGATCGCACTCCAGCCCGACCTTGCGCCGCGCGACCGCGCCTGGCTCGCCGGACGGCCGGAGATCCAGACCATCGGCGACGGCATCGCCGATTTCGGCGACACCGCGGCGGTGATGGCGGCGCTTGATCTCGTCGTGTCGGTCGATACCGCGGCCGCGCACCTTGCCGGCGGGCTCGCGCGGCCGGTCTCGATCATGCTGCCGTTTGCACCCGATTGGCGCTGGCTGATGGGGCGAAGCGACAGCCCGTGGTATCCGACCGCGCGCCTGTTCCGCCAGCCGGCGCCGGGCGACTGGGACGCCGTCGTGGCGCAGGTCGCCGCCGCGCTTGCGGCGTAGCGCCGAGGGCGAGCGCGGCCGCTACTCGTCGTGGTGAGCGCGGTGTTGCATAAGCGCCCCGATGCGCCGGCGGAACGCCTTCGGCGTCTCGGCAAACAAACGTCCGATGAGCCGTTTGGCCGCCTTCACGTGGGCGGCCTGGCGCTCGGCGATCAGCGGGGCGAGGCGCGAACGCCAAGGCGCAAGGGGGCCATGCGGCTCGGTCAGGTGCGCCAGCAGGACGAGATCGTGGTGGGCGCCCAGCCGGTCGCGCAGGCGCTGCTCTTCGGCGATCCACAGACGGATCAGCTTCGGCCAGACCCCATCGATGAGTTCCATCTGATAGCGGTGCTCCACGACCCGCTGGCGGAGCCGGTGCAGCGCGTCGGGCGTCGCCGTCGACCAGTCCGGCGGGATCGCCTCGCAGACGCGGCGATAGCTGTCGGTGAGCCGTTTGGTCGCCGCCGCGATGTCGAACTGGTCGAGCGGCCAGGTCGACAGGACGGTGTCGGCGTGGCCCAGCGCGCCGCCGATCTGCTGCTTGAGGACGGGGGTCAGGCTTGCCGCTTCGGCGCCGGCGCCAAGCGTGGTGAGCCGGCCGCTGATGGTCGCGCGGGTTCGCGCCGACAGCGTCTCATCGCCGATATCCGCCAAGGCCTCGAGCGCCGCCCGGCTGTCGCGCGCGGTCGCGATGCGTCGCGCAAGTTCCCGCGCCTCGATCCGCAGGACCTCGGCCTGCTCGCCGACGACGGGAGCGACGAGGCGCAGGAGCGCCCGCCAGCGCTTGAAGGTCTTGCGCAGCTCATGGACGGCGGTCTCGTCGCTCATATCGGCGGCCTCGAGCGGCTTGCGGCCGCTTTCGAGGATGTCGTGCAGCAAGGCCGTCAGCGCCCGCGAGGCGAGGTCCGGCGAGGAGTTGGGTGTGCGAGCCATGCAGCCCTACGGGAGGAATCGGCGCGACATTATGCCAGTTTTCCAAGCAGCGGTCTTCACATCCGGCCGGATCATTGCTACATAGCCGCCAGCACGGGAGTAGCCCGCGCGTTGGTCTATCGCGGGGTGGAGCAGCCCGGTAGCTCGTCAGGCTCATAACCTGAAGGTCATAGGTTCAAATCCTATCCCCGCAACCAACTTTTCCCCGCCGGGGGGCACGCAGATGGGCCGCATTCGCGGCCTTTTTCGTTCAAGATGAGGAGCACACCCGTCAGGGCTTCTGCCTTGCGGCGATCGCGACGTCTTTGACAATAAGTGACGGGCTCCGGTGCGAGGCTTCTGTATTCGATAGACCGATGGGTATGCGAGAACACTCGACCCGAGATAAACTCCCAAGCAAATCGTCCTATGCGCGCTTTTGCAACCTCACCGCAGGATCACCGTTGCGTACAACGCCGAGAGGTTTCCGATGCGGAATTTTGCTGCTCTCGCCGTCGCTCTTTGCGGGTTGTTCTTTTCGCAAGCGCCTGAATTCGCCCAGCAATATGCACAACGCCTCGGAGGCGCTGTGGATGAACTCGATAACATCGTGCGGCATTTCGACGAGGACTCATCCCGTTCGGGTTACGATCGCTCCGCAGCACTCGACGTGATGCGGCGAAACAAGGAGCGTTTAATCCGCGATCAGGCGATTAGGATCGATGAAATGATCGCCCGGCGGGATCGGCTGTGGAAGCAGCAGGCCGCCATGAAACAAGCGAGTTCCTTCGCTCGGTTTGGCGCATTTCTGTCAAACGTTGACGCGCCACTAGAGCATCCTCACGTTGACTGGAATCGGGACGGGATTCCCCTGGCCGCGGTTCTGTGATTCATGGGCTTCCAGCTTTTGATGGCTGGGGGATTCGATGAGCTGGCGAAGGGGACAGTCTTATTCGCAGGATTTGCGCGAACGTGTGCTGGCTGCGGTCGACGCTGGCACGCCGGTTTACCAGGCCGCGCCGTTGTTTCGGGTCAGCGTGTCGTACATCTACAAAGCCTTGGGCCGGCGACGTGCCACCGGCGAGACCACTGCTCGGCCGCAACGGTGTCATCTGGCATGGAAACTTGAGCCGCATCATCAGGCGATCCGCGACCAGGTCTCATCGCAGCCCGATGCGACACTTGATGAATTGCGTGCCTGGGTGTTGACGAAGCACGGCATCTCGGTGAGCCAAGGCGGCATGTGGAATACGTTGCATCGGCTTGGGTTGACGCTCAAAAAAAGACGCATCACGCGGCCGAACAGGCGCGCCCCGACATTGCCGAAGCCCGCGCGACGTGGCGGCGAGAGCAGCCGGCTATGAATGCAGCCCGCCTCGTCTTCATCGACGAGACCTGGGCGACCACCAACATGACACGGCGCTACGGCAGAGCACGCCGCGGCGAGCGTGTCATCGCCAGCGTTCCCCACGGCCACTGGAAGACATCAACCTTCGTTGCCGCCCTGCGTCAGAACGAGATAACCGCTCCGCTGGTGATCGACGGCGCTATGGACGGCGCCGTCTTTCTTGCCTATGTCGAGCAATTCCTGGCTCCGACACTTGCACCGGGCGACGTCGTCGTCATGGACAACCTCGCCAGCCACAAAGTCGCCGGCGTCAAGGAAGCGATCGAAGCGAGTGGCGCCAGCCTAAGCTACCTGCCGCCCTACTCGCCTGACCTCAACCCAATCGAGAACGCCTTCGCCAAGCTCAAAACGCTCCTGCGGACTGCCGCGCCCCGCACCGTCGAGGCGCTTTGGACTACGATGGGCAAAAGCCTCTCTGCCTTCTCCGCAAACGAATGCTCAAATTATTTCGCCAATGCAGGATATCGCCAGTTACCGTGAATCTGCTCTAGCCGAAAACACATGGCGGGACTTCAAGGCGGCGATGCCTGTATCATTTGAGGGATTGATGTTTGGCCTATTCGGATCCTTGGTGGGCCTCGCTTTTTTCAGTATTTTAGCCATGGGTTTCGCGCGAATATCTCGAGCGCGCTCTTAGATCGATCCGCCCGGGTGTCGTTGTCGACGGTCACGATCGTTGTTGAAAATAATTCTTCTAGCCATCGGCGAAGCACTGACGGAAATCGGTGCCCCAGCTCGGAAAATAGCAGTCTTTGTGCTTAAAATCGCCATTGAACGCAGGAACATATATTTCGAACGGTTTCCATTTGGGCGCTTCAGTCAGCTTAAAGAAAGCTCGATCTGCCATCTCACCTCGATAAGCAAAGTCCCATCCGCGTTGAGCGCAAATCATCACAAAGCAAGCGGTGACTGCGTCTATTGCATGTATTAGCGTTGCTCTTTTGAAATCTCGTTCGCGATCATGCTTGACCTTGTTATACGCATGATACCAAGGCAGTCCAATGGCATTCGATTGCCAAGGCAACCACTTCTGGAAGGGATTGCGTCCCTCGATCCATGGATAATATGTGAGCACTACTTCATACTCAGCCAATTTCATTGGCTCAGCTAGGTGAGCATAATCACGGGTATTGCTGCCTTTCTTGCCGTTCGCATCCAGTATGGCCTTCCAGAATGCTTCGCACTCTGTGCAAGCCAGAATGAGTAAATTTCGTATTTCGTGGCCAAATACATTATAATTTTCAGCAACCGGCTGGACGACCGTGCAAATATTCTGGAGCCTCTCAATAAGAGCAACCAATTGGCCGGAGCTCTCGGTCAGCGAATGGAGAAGCTTGGTATCTGTCGCGGGGTTGCTGCCAGGGCTATCCCTTGGGTCCGTTGTACTGGGTCTAGCCATCCTAGAGTGATACTGACCAGGGGCTAAGTCCAACTTATAAAAGATCGAACCGGGGTGCCGCTGGGTCAGAAAAGTCCCAGGATCTAGGCCAAGAGGTATTGGAAGCGGTTCGTCACTCTGCACGTCTATTCGCCACGCCTTCCCATCCTGCTCCCGCCAAAAGACGTCGTTCACTCCGGTAGGTGATCTATCGATCACTTGAATATAGTGGTTCATCTTTGAGCGCTCATTTGGTTTTAGGCCGATCCGGACGCCTTACGTGATTATCAAAATCGTTCTTTGAATTTCGTGAGGTAGGAGGGCGGTGATTTCCTCGGCCGAATGACGACCGCAACTACTGCCTCAGGAGTTCGGAAGTATTTTATAGCGCAAGAGTTGCAAACGTACAGGCGTGCTCGCAAATGTGCTGTCATGCTGAGTAGACAATATCGGCAACCGACTTGCACTGGGCTCGGGCTTGCCGGATCATTCGCGATATATGGAGCAGCTGGCGAGGCCATTCGGAGCATCGGTGGCCCCTGCTGTCATACATCGAGAGGGGACCGTGAAACCTGCTCACCCTCATTCCCTGCGCCCGATCGCCGTCGCCCTCGCCATGGCTGGAGCGCTCGTCGCGCTGTCGGGCCATGCCGCGTCGGCGCAGGCCCCGCGCACCATCAAGCTCGTCGTTCCGTTTTCGGCGGGCGGACCGACGGACATCACCGGCCGCGTGCTGGCGGAGGAGATCAGTCGCGCCCAAGGCGTGACGATGGTGGTCGAAAATCGCACCGGCGCCGGCGGTCAGGTGGGGATCGAGGCCGTGGCGCGGGCGCCGGCCGATGGCAGCACGCTGCTCCTCGTTGCCAACGGGTTCGTGGTGATGCCGCACGTGCGCAAGCTCGGCTACGATCCCTTCACCAGCTTTGACGCGATCTGTCTTCTGGTGAAGTACCCGAACGTGATCGTCGTCGAAGCCGGATCGCCTTATCGCACGCTGACCGACCTCCTCGACGCCGCCCGTGCGCATCCGGGCGAGATCACCCTGGCGAGCGTCGGTCCGGCGAGCGGCTCCCAGGTATCGGTGGAAATGCTCAAGCGCGCGGCCAAGGTCGACATGACGTTCGTGCCGTATCCAGGCTACTCGCCGGCCATCAACGCGCTCCTCGGGAACCATTTGACGGCGGTGTTCGCCGACTATTCCGTGATCGCGGAGCAGTACAAGGCCGGCAAGGTGCGCGTCCTTGCCGTCGGCTCGGCCCAGCGGATGCGTGCAATGCCGGATGTGCCGACCATCGCGGAGCTCGGCTTCAAGGACTACGAGGCGGAGGTCTGGTACGGGCTGTTTGCGCCGGTCCACACGCCGGCGGCCGCCATTGCGCAATTCACCGATTGGTTCAAGGCCGCGTTGCGGGCGCCGGAGGTCGAGCACAAGCTGGTCAGCCTCGGTCTTCTGCCGAATGCGACGTGCGGCGCCGATTTCGCCGCGTTCGTTCGCAAGCAATATGACGACTACGGCGCCGTCATCCGCGCTGCGAACATCAAGGCGGAGTAAGCGCTTCGCGGTCACGACTTGTTGCGCGAAAGACTTAACTCGGTTGCGCCGACACCCTCGGCATATTTTTCCGTTTTTAGGATGCCGGCGACAAACCGGATAAGCAGTCTGTCGGCTCGCCTCTTATGCGCGCAACCAAGGCTGATTTTGATTATTCGCGCAATCGCAGTGGTTTGAGAATTTGCGGCCTGCCGGATCGCGCAACACGCCCGATCCGGAACGATGCAATCACTGCCATCGAAGCGGCCCGCCAAAGCGACGGGCGGCGCAGATCATTTCTTCGCGCGCACTTTGCGCGTCTTCCTCGGCATCTTCTTTGCCGTCGCAGCGATGGCGAAATCCTCGAGCTTCTTGCCGCCCTTGAGCGCAGCCGTGAGCCAACGCGGCTTGAGACCGCGCCCGGCCCAGGTCTCCGACGGATTGGCCGGGTTGCGATATTTTGGCGCGACCGGGCCGTAGGCGCCGCCACGCCGTCCAGGCGGCCGACCGCGGCCACGACTGGGGCTGTCGAGCCGAGATAGTTGCGCGAGCTTGGTCTCGAGATCCCGACGCTCGGCTGCGACCTTGGATGCGAGCGCTGCTTCAACCTGAGCTTTGAGGTCGAACAGCTTGTTGATCGGCATTGTCTTGATATTGCCAGCAGCAGCCACGGTACATCCTCCTAAACCGCATCGAATCACCGCTATTTAGCGGAATTGAATTGGGCAATGTAAAGAGCACTTGCAAGCCCAACGCGCAATTATCCCCCATCGCGAAATAGTTTTGCACGGAAACGAACAAACTAATTCCGCGTCGTTCCTTCGATCTTGGGCAGGCTGTTTGGATCGACGCCGTGGTCGCCGACGGCGGTCGCGCGGTTTGCAAGCTCGACCGTGAGGCGCTCGGCGGCCTCGGGCGACATCAGGCCGAGAATATCGGACATGCGGCGCGGATTGATCTGGGACGCCACCTCGATCAGGATTCGCATCTCCAGCCGATCGAAAATGCGGGCGGCGTCCTTCGCCTTCATGTTTTCGTACATGGTGACGATGTTCTTCAGGCGCTGGGCCTCGGCTTCTTCCTTTTTCTGCGCGGCCTCGCCCGTGCTCGCTTCGAGATTGCGCAACGCGCTGGCGTTGGACTCGAGCTTCTTCTCTGCCGCCTTGAGCAGGCTCTCGCGCAGCTCGATTTCGCGCCCGCGCTGATCGAGTTCCTGGCGCCGCTCCTGCAGCCGCTCGAGGATGGCGCGCTCGGAGGGCGATGACGCCGGCTTGTCGTTGAGCTGCACGAGCTTGCCATCGACCTTTTTCTCAGGCTTGGGGGCGGGGTCGGGCTTGGGGGCGGCACTTGAACCGGTGCGCGCGATGTTGCGCTCAGCCTGGATCTCGGCCGGCAGCGAACCGGTCACCTCCGGCAGGCCCACCATCCATTTCGCCCAGGTGCTTTCACCCGGCGCAGCCGTGACTTCATTGTTGGCGATGCTCGCGGTGCCGGACTTGGGGTCGCGCTCGACGTGGATCGGTCGATCGAGCTTCGATACGTCGAGATCGGCCAAAATATAGCCGCCGTCGAGCATGAGGCCGAGTAGCTTGAGCCCGGCAAGGCTCGCGGTCGCGATCAGCACGACGGGGATCAGCCGGAACTCGCGGACGAACCTCATCGTTGCGCTCTTGGCTCGCCGCTACGCCGCAATCTCGCCTGCCCGCGAACGCGTCCGCTCCAGGAACGCCTCGGCCGCGGCGAGCGTGGACTGCGAGTTGGGGGCGGGCGACGGCGCCTGGTTCGGGCGGGCCGCCGTTGCAATCTGCGTGATCCGCCGCAGCAGCGTGTCGCCCGCCGCAAGCTGCGCATCGAGGTCGGCGCAGTAGCGCTCGGCGGCGTTCAGGCGCTCGCCGAGGTTCTGGTCGCATTCGCGGACCGTGATTTTCAATCCGGCGATGGCCCGCTCGGCGATTTCAGTCGCGGTGATCAGCTCGCCGATGGTGGCGCGCAACGCTCCTTCGTCGGCGCGCAGGCGCTGCAGGCGATTGTTCAGGATCACGCAATAGCCGATGGTGACCACCAGCAGGACCGCGACCGTGCTTTCGATCAAAATTCCAAGAAGATGGTTCACGACGACGGCTCCATCATTGCCGAGCGCTCGCCCGCGTTTTCGAACATGGCGAATGTGGTTTTGGGTTTACGCAGTGGCTTCATCACCCGCACGGCGACACGATCGCCGACGCGCCCCATGCGGCCTTCGGTCATCGCGACGTCGCCGCAACGCACCGTCACCGCCGCTTCGGGACCGAGATCAAGATCGAGGGTGTCGCCGACCTCGAGCGCCATCATGCGCTTGAGCGGCAGCTTCGCCTCATAGAGGACGACGTCCACCGCGATCTCGGCCTGGCCGATTTCGGTGGCGAGGTGACCTTCCCAGATCGGATCGCGGCCGAACTTCTCGCCCATGAACATCTGCAACAGCACGTCGCGGATGGGCTCGATGGTGGCGTAGGGCAGTAGCAGCTCGACGGCGCCGCCGCGGTCTTCCATGTCGACGCGCAGCCGCACCAGGATCGCCGCATTGGCCGGGCGCGAAATGACCGCGAAGCGCGGATTGGTCTCGAGCCGGTCGACGGTAAAGCGCACCGGCGATACCGGCCCGAACGCCTGCTCGGCGTCGGAGAGGATGACCTCGACCAGGCGGCGCACCATGGTGGTTTCGATCGAGGTGTAAGGCCGGCCCTCGATGCGCACGCTCGACGGCGCGCGCCGGCCGCCGAGCAGCACGTCGATGATCGAATAGATCAGGTTCGAATCGACCGCGATCAGGCCAAAATTTTCCCATTCCTCGGCGCGGAACACCGCGAGGATCGCCGGCAGCGGGATCGAGTTGAGATAGTCGCCGAACCGCACCGAGGTGATGCGGTCGAGCGAAACTTCGACATTGTCCGAGGTGAATTGGCGCAGCGACGACGTCGTGAGGCGCACCAGCCGGTCGAAAATGATTTCGAGCATCGGCAGGCGTTCGTAGGACACGACGCCCGACTCGATGATCGCCCGGATGCCGGAATTTTCGGTGAGCCTGATATCCTCGACGTTGAAGCCGAGCAGGGTGTCGATCTCGTCCTGCTGGAGGACGCGCTCGGAGCCGCCCTTGCCCAGTTGGGCGACGGCGCCGCCGTCATCGATCATCGCGGCCCATTGGGCCGCCATTTCTTCGCTATTGTCGCCGCCGCCGTCGGAACCCGGTCCGCCTTCGAGCGCCATGCTCCATTCGGCGGCGAGTGCGTCCTGGTCGACTGCGTCGTCCTTGTTATCCGGGGCCATGGCAGGGCGTCCTATTGAACCACGATCTCCTTGAACAGGACGGCACTCACCTTATTCGGTGTGATCGCGGCGTTGACGCGACGCGTCAGTTCTTCCTTCAGCCGGTAGAGGCCGGAGGAGCCGTCGAGATCGCTCGGCCGCAGTTCGCGCAGATAAGTCTGGAAGGCATCGAGCACGCGCGGCATCACCGGCTGGATCTGCTGCATCAATGATTGATCGGGCAGTTCGAGCACGACCTTGACCTTGAGATATTGGGTGCGGTCCGTGCCGCTGCTGGAGAGGTTCACCAGCACTTCCGGCAGATCGACGAATACGGCGGGCTTCGCCGGAGCTCCCGCGTCGTGATGGTCGTGACCGCCGGACAAGAATTTGAAGGCGCCGAAGCCGCCACCGCCGAGCACGACGACTCCAACCGCGATCATCGCGATTTTGCGGATCGGCAGGCCCGAAGCGGCGGGCTTCTTGCCATCTTCGGCAGCTTTCTCGTCGGCGGCCGCAGCCGCTTTGGGCTTCGATGCCATGGGTGGTCGAGCGTCCTGTGAAACTTCAGCCGCGTCCGCGCCGGGCGGCATGGCGAAAAAATTAGGGTCGGAATGGTTAATGGAACCTTTCCCGAGGGGCGATTGCTCGGAAAATTTTGCCGGGTTGAGGGGTCGGAGGGCGCAAGTTGCCGGCCGCAGGTGTCGGGCTTTTTTGCTCAAGTCATTGAAGTTACGACCTAAGTCTCATTGGCATGAGCTCTGCTACGGATTCGGTGCCGGCGGTTGGGGAACCGCTGCACTGACGGCGCCATCGCATGGGAGTGCGATGGCCGCCGGGATGGGGAGAACCACCGATGCAGAACGACCAGCTGATCGGGCTGTCGCGCCAAAAGGTGATGGAGCGGCAATTCGACGTCATCGCCAACAATCTTGCGAACATCAACACCACGGGCTTCAAGTCTTCGCGGTCGCTGTTCCAGGAGTTTCTGACCGGGGATGCCCGCGACAACACCTTTCGCGGTGGTGACTCGCAGGTCCATTTCGTCGCCGACGGCGGCGCCTTCTACAATTTCGGCCAGGGGCCGATCCAGAGGACCGGCAATCCCCTCGATATTGCGATCGACGGCAACTCGTTCCTTGCGGTGACGACGCCCAACGGCGAGCGCTACACCCGCAACGGCGCGCTCCAGATCAACGCCAACGGCCAACTCGTCACCGATACCGGCATACCCGTCGCCGGCGACGGCGGCGGACCGATCACGTTTCAGCCGACCGACCGCAGCATCTCGATCAGCGCCGACGGCCGTATCACGGCGCTGGATGGTCCAACCAACGTCGAGGCGCTGCGCGGCAAGCTCAAGATCGTGAGCTTCGCACAGCCGAACCAGCTGCGCAGCGAGGGCGGCAACACGTTTTCGGCGCCCAATGGCGTGACCGGCCAGCCGCCGGCGCGAATCAACGTCATGCAGGGCGCGATCGAGGGCTCCAACGTAAACGGCGTCCTGGAAATGACCCGCATGGTCGAGGTCAACCGCACCTACGCGATGATCGCTGCGACGATGAAGACGCAGGACGACATGCACCGCAACACCATCGACAAACTCGCCGCAGTCCCGAACTGAGCGGAATTAAGGAGCGCCGACCATGCACGCCTTGCAAACCGCCGCCACCGGAATGGCGGCCCAGGACCTCCACGTCCAGGTGATTTCCAACAACATCGCCAACATGTCGACCACCGGCTTCAAGCGCCAGCGCGCGGAATTCGCCGATCTCCTCTACGAACATGTGCGCCGCATCGGCACCCAGTCGTCGGAGCAGGGCAACATCCTGCCGGTCGGCATCGACCTCGGCTCCGGCGTGAAGACGGTCGGCACGCCGCGCATCACCACCCAGGGCACTCTGAGCCAGACCGGCAACTCCTTCGACATGGCGATCACCGGCGACGGGTTCTTTAAGATCCAGTTGCCCGACGGCACATATGCCTACACTCGCGACGGTTCGTTCATGATGGACGGCACCGGCCGCCTCGTCACCGCACAAGGCTATCTCGTGCAGCCCGGCATCACCGTGCCGCAGAACGCGACCGGCTTCACCGTGAACACCCAGGGCCAGGTCTCGGTGACGCCGGTCGGCACCACCACGCCGACGGTCCTGGGCCAACTCACTCTGACGCGTTTCATCAACCAGGCCGGCCTGCTGCCGATCGGCGACAATCTTCTCCAGGAGACGCCGGCGTCGGGTGCGCCGCAGGATGGTCTGCCCGGGACCAACGGTAGCGGCACGATCCAGCAGGCGATGCTCGAATCCTCGAACGTCGATGCCGTCACCGAGATCACGGATCTCATCGCCGCGCAGCGCGCCTACGAGATGAACTCCAAGGTCATCACGGCGTCGAACGAGATGCTGTCGTCGGTGATCGCGCTGCAGCAATAGGGGACGGATGATGTTGAGGGGGCTCCTTGCCGCAACCGCCGTCGCCGCTACGGTGGCGATGCCGGCGACGGCGCAGGTCACCGGCAAAGTGACGCCGGCCGACATGCCGATCGCGGTGCCGGAAAATGCGGCGCTGCTTGCGCCGACGCTCAAGCACAGCGCCGTGGTGACGGGCGATGTCGTGCGGATCGGCGATCTCATCGACAATGCCGGCGTATTCGCGCCGATCCCGGTTTTCCGCTCGCCCGACGTCGGCACCACCGGTTCCGTGCCGGCCCGCAAGGTGATCGATGCAGCGCACGCGCACAATCTCTACGGCGTCGACACCGGCGATGTCGTCCAGATCGAAGTCACCCGCACCGGCCGCGTCATTGCCAAGGCCGAGATCGAGGCGCGCATCATGCGCCTGTTCGCCGGCACCAACGGATTGAGCGCCACGGGCAATCTCGTCCTCGGCTTCGACCGCGAGGTCGCCAGCTTCTACGCCGACCTCGCGCCCGACGCCGATCTCCGAGCGATGCGCGCGGCGTACGAGCCGCGCTCCGGCCGTTTCGACGTGGTGTTCGAGGTTCCGCTTGGGACCTCGCGCCGCACGCTGATGCGCTACACCGGCTCGCTGGTCGAGGCGGTGGATGCGGTGGTGCCGCTTCGCAGCATTGCGCGCGGCGAGGTCGTCCGCTCGGCCGATGTCATCGTCGAGCGGCGTTCGAAGGCGGACACGTCCGGCGAGGTCGTGGCCTCGCTGGTCGAGGCGGTCGGCCGCGCGGCCCGACAAGGGCTGCACCAGGGTCAGCCGATCCGGCGCGCGGACCTGATGAAGCCGGAATTCGTCAAACGCGACGAGAGCGTCACGCTGGTCTACGAGGTGCCGGGCATTCTGCTGACAACGCGCGGCAAGGCCCTCGAGTCGGGCGGCGAGGGCGACGTCGTCAGCGTCCTCAACGTACAGACCAAGCGCACCGTTCAAGGCGTCGTCACCGCTCCCGGCCGCGTCGATATCGCCCAGGCGATGAGCGCGGCAGTGAGCGCCGCGATCCCACAAGCTCAATCTACTGGCACCCAGTAGCGAGGAGTCATGTTCAAATTCTCCGTAAGGCTTATCCCCGCCGTCGCCGGACTTGCGACGTTGTGCAGTGGATGTTCGTCGTTCGATCGCCTCATCAACATCGGCGAGCAGCCGAAGCTTTCCTCGATCGACAATCCGACGGCAAAGCCCGGCTACAAACCGGTGCAGATGCCGATGCCGACGCCGCAACCGGCGACCTACAACCCGAATTCGCTCTGGCGCAACGGCTCGCGCGCGTTCTTCAAGGATCAGCGCGCCCATCAAGTGGGCGACATCCTGACCGTCGCGGTCAACATCAACGACAACGCCCAGTTCCAGAACGAGACGCAGCGCAGCCGCAACAACGCGATCAACTCGACCGTCAACCAGTTCTTCGGCAAGAGCACCTTCGGCAACGTCGGGATTCCGGGCAATCTGCTCAATGCCGACGGCACAGCGCAATCGGACGGCAAGGGCACCATCAACCGCAACGAAGCGTTGGTCACCAATGTCGCCGCGGTGGTGACGCAGATCCTGCCCAACGGCAACATGGTCGTCGAGGGCAAGCAGGAAATCCGCGTCAACTTTGAAATGCGCGAGCTCGTCGTCGCCGGCATCGTGCGGCCGGAAGACATCCAGAGCGACAACACCATCGATTCGACGAAGATCGCCGAAGCCCGCATCGCCTATGGCGGCAAGGGCCAGATCACCGATTACCAGCAGGAGCGCTACGGACAGCAACTGTCCGACATCCTGCTGCCGTTCTAGCGAGCTCCCCGCCGTTTCGATCCGCGTGAGCGGAACGGCGACGACGGCGCGGCTCCCGACTCTCCCCAGCCGGGAGCCGCGCCGAATTTTTGGCGTCCTCACCATCGCCATGCCGACCGGCACGCGCAGCAGCATCAGCGCGAACAGCACCGCAAAGCCGAGCGCCGCGACCGCTTCGGGGCTCGCGTTACCCGTCATTCCGGGGGCCGCGCGTAAGCGCGGGCAGCCCGGAATCCATTACCCGGCCGAGGGGATTCCGGGCTCGCCTCCGCTTCGCTACGGTGCCCCGGAATGACCGCGTTGGCAGTTGTCTCGCCCAAATGCGCGGGGATGACGACCGCTTTACCGGCCGGCGCTGGCGGCGTCGGCGCGCTTGGCCGATAGCTCATCGATTGCCGCGAACACCGGGTCGGGGGCGACGTAGTGCGGCATGTGGCCGATGCCATCGAGGAGCACCAGCCGCGCGTGCGGGAGTGCCGCCGCCATCGCGCGGGAATGAATGCGCGGCGACACCACGTCGTCCGCCGTGCCGGTGATGATGACGGTTTCCGTCGCGATGTCCGGGTAGCGGGGCGATGCGGCCGTGACGAAGTCCTTGAGCACCGTAACGTCCTGCGCGTTGGATTGAAACGCGGCCGGCCGCAACAACAATCTGATGGCCGCGCGATCAAGATAGTTTGCCGGCATGTCCTGCGGCGCAAATACCGAGCGGGCGCCGTTCTCGATCACCAATTCGGCAATCGGCAGCGCCACCGTGCGGGCGAACAGCGGCCCGAGGACCGGCGTCGAGAGCACGGCGTTGTACCAGGCGAGTCCGCCCTCCCATCGGTGGGTCACCGGTGCGATCAGGACAAGACCGCCGAGCCGCGCGGGATAGTCGAGCGCAAAGGCGGTGGCGATGGCGCCGCCAAGCGAATGGCCGACGAGCACAAACCGGTCGACGCCGATACGATCGAGCGCCTGGGCGATGAGCGCCGCTTGCCGCGGCGGTGATGCATCGTCGGCGCCATCCGGTCGCTCGCTCCAGCCGAGGCCCGGCCGATCGAACAGGATCACGCGGCGGTGCGCGGCGAGACGATCGCCGAGGCTGACCCGCAGATCCTCGAGGTTGCTGCTCGCGCCGTGGATCAGCACCACCGGCCACGCCGCATCGTCGCGCGGCCCGATGTCGAGGACGTGCAGACGTCCGCCGTCGACGTCAATGAATTGCCCGGAAGGGGGATGTCTTGCCGCGATGCGTACGCTGGCGATGGCGGTGACAATCGCACCGGCGATAAGGATCGCGACGACAACGCCAGCAACGGTGATCATGGCTCGTGGCAGCATGGTCCGATGCGCAAAGGGGATTCAGCCTGCTGCTCGACTTCGAAACGCGGCCACGAGCGCCGCACGCGCTCTGCGTTAGGCTGAGACGAGTTGTCCGCGCGGCTAGAGATCGCGGCCGTCGACCTTGTCGGTCAATGTCTTGACCCGCTCCCCGATGCCCTTGAGGCGCGGATAGACCTCAAGCGCCTTGCGATAGGCGTCAAGCGCGAGCTTGTCGTCGCCGATGTCCTGCATGATGAGGGCCAATCCGGAGAGCGCCCCGAAGTGCCGCGGCTCCCGCGTCAACACCTTGCCCAGATCGGCAAGCGAGTTGGCGTAGTCCTTCTTCATGAAGAAGACGGTCGCCCGCCGGTTCCAGGCCTCGGTGAATTCCGGCCGGATCTCGATCACGGCGTCGAGCACGCGCAGCGCGAGATCGAAGTCGTTCTCGTCCAGCGCCTTCTTGGCGCGGGTCATCAGCATGCCGGTCGTCTCATTGCCCGCCGACGTCCACACCGCCCAGATGCGATCCTCGATCGCCTTGGCACTGGTATCGTCGGGCGCGACCTTGAGCGCGCCGAATAGGAAATCGATGTTGTGGGTGCGGTCACCCTGTTGCACCTTCGGCAGCTGATCCGGCGGCCGGACCAGGCCTTCGTGCGGGTCGGCCCCTTCGTGGGGAATGGGCGCCGTCTGCGCCAAGGCGGCGCTGGCGGCGAAGATGGCGCATGCGGCCACCACGGCAATGCGAAGACTCATGCCGATTATGCTAACCGGCACGTTCGCAACTGCGCAAGAGCGATCTAGTCAAAGCAATGTGAGGCCCGGCGCACGCGGCGGCGCCGGCGCGCGTCAGCCTTGACGGGCTTTGAAGCGGCGTTGGGTCTTGTTGATGATGTAGACCCTGCCCTTGCGCCGCACGATGCGGTTGTCGCGATGGCGGGCGCGCAGTGATTTCAATGAGTTACGAACTTTCATCGGACCGATCCCATGTGCCGTTGCGGCCGCGGACGGCCCGTTTGGCGCGGAACATAAGGACCACCCGGCGACCCGTCAATGGCGCGACAGAGTTTGCGGCATCGATTGGCGGGCAGTTCCCGGCGGCCTAGAAGAATTCGCCGTATAGGAGAATCCCGATGGCTGCAAACAATATGCTCGACGGTGCCCAGGTGATCGTGGACTACCTGATCCGCGAAAAGGTGCCGTATGCGTTCGGGCTGTGCGGCCACGGCAACATCCAGTTCATCGACGCGCTCTACGACCGTTCATCCGACATCAAGACCATCTCGGTCCATCACGAGACCGTCGCCGGCTTCATGGCGGATGTCTATTACCGCGTGTCCGGTCAGCCGACTGCGACCTTCACCTCGTGCGGCCCCGGTTCCGCCAATCTGCCGATCGCGCTCGGCAACTCGTTTCTCGATTCGGTGCCCTTTCTCGCCGTCACCGGCAACGTGCCGACCAGCCAGTTCAACCGCGGTGCCTTCCAGGAACTCTATCGCCACTACCAGGCCGACTTTCCTTCGACCGTGCGCGCCTATTGCAAGCGCGTCTTTCAGCCGACCCGCGGCGACATGGTGCCGCTCGCAGTGCGCCAGGCGTGGAAGACCATGGTGACGGGGCGGCCCGGGCCGGTGGTGCTCGACGTTCCCTTCGATGTGTTTCGCGAGGCGGCGGCCGAAGTGAGCCCGAGGCCCGAAGAGTGGACCGCCAATATCTCGTGCCGTTGCGGCGCTGATCCCGAGGGCGTCGTTCGCGCCGTCGACATGCTGCTCGCCGCGGAGCGTCCTGTGATTCTGATCGGGCAGGGCGTGAAATATGGCGGCGCCGCGGAAGACCTGCGTGCGCTCGCCGAAAGCCTCGACATTGCGGTCGCGTCATCAGCAAGCGGCCTCGGCGGCATCGATGCCTACCATCCGCTTGCGCTCGGGCTCGTATCGCGCAACGGACCCTATCCGGCGAACCATGCGACCCGCCAGGCGGATGTGCTGCTGGCGCTTGGCGTGCGCTTCGATGACCGCACGTCGTCGTCATGGCTCCCAGGCTACTCGTTCACGATCCCGCCGACCGAGCTCATTCACGTCGACATCGATCCGGACGAGATCGGCCGCAATTATCCGGTGGCGCTCGGCCTGATGGCCGACGTGCGCACCTTCCTGCGCCAGATGCTCGCCGAACTCGCGACGCGCAAGAACACAGGCGAGCGCGCCGCGGCGCGAAAAAGTTGGCTCGAGGCGATCGCCGGTTATCGCAAGGAATGGGACGCGTTCGTCGCGCCCGGATTCACCGACGATGCCTCGCCGATCAATCCGCAGCGCGCCGCTCACGAGATCGATCAGGCGCTGCCTCGCGATGCGATCCTCGTCAGCGACATCGGCGTCCACCACAACTGGCTGAACCAGTTCTGCAAGCCGCGCCGGCCGGATTCGTTGATCGGCTCCACCGGCTTCGGGCCGATGGGGTTTGGCGTCGCCGGCGTGCTCGGCGCGAAGCTTGCCGCGCCCGACCGCCCGTGCGTGTCGGTGTGCGGTGACGGCGCCTTCTTCATGCATGCGAGCGTGCTCGGCACCGCAGTCGAATACAATATCCCGGTCGTCTGGGTGGTGTGGAACAACTATGCCTATGCTTCAATCCGCGGCCTGCAGCGCGGCTATCTCGATGGCCGCGAATTTGCGACCGACTTCAAGCATCCCGACACCGGAGCGCCCTACAATCCGGATTTCGCCGCCATGGCGCGCTCGGCCGGCATCGACGGCGTGCGCATCGACCGGCCGGCCGATCTTGGCGACGCGATCCGCGCCGGGATCGCGTCCGGTCGGCCTTATCTCATCGATGCCAACATCGGCGCCGATACGAACCCGAGCGGCGCCGGAGTCTGGGAGTTGCCGGGCCTCGGTCGCGGCAAGCCCGCCATCGGCGGCCGCTACCAGCCGACCTGATCACCTCCCCCTGGAGGGGAGGGTGATTTCAGCCCCACAGTTCCTTGGTGGCGAGGCGGGCGCCTTCGGCGAGGGCTTCTAGCTTCGCCCACATGATGCTCGGGTGAACGCGGCGATACATCGGGCTCTGGGCAAAGCCGCAATCGGTGCCGGCGATCACGTTCTCGCGGCCGACGACGCGGGCGTAGCGCACGATGCGTTCGCTCACGAGTTCGGGGTGCTCGACGATGTTGGTGGCGTGGCTGATCACGCCGGGCATCAGCACCTTGCCGGGCGGCAGCTTCACCTCCTGCCACACCTTCCATTCATGCTCGTGGCGCGGATTGGCGCCCTCGATCACGTAGGCGCCCGCGCGCATTTTTAGGATGAGGTCGACGATGTCCTTGAGCGGCACGTCGGTGGTGTGCGGGCCGGGCCAACTGCCCCAGCACACGTGATAGCGCACGCGATCCTCGGGGATGCCTTCGAGCGCGTGATTGACGACCTCGACGTACTTCGCGACCCAGCGCCGGTAGTCAAGGAAGCTCGCCGGGGGCACCATCCGGTCGTAGGTGACGGCGGTGCGGGCATCGTCGAGCTGCACCAGCAAACCGGCGTCGACGATCATGCGATACTCGGTCCGCATCGCCTCCGCGATGGCGGCGAGGCAATCGTCGTCGTTGGCATAGAACTCGTTCTTGCGATCGGGAATGACGCTCGCGGGCGCCGCCACCGGCAAAAACCCTTCGACGACGTTCGCGCCGGCGAGCGCCGCCTTGAAGTTGTCGATGTCGCGCTGGAGCGCGGCCTGGCCCGAATAAGCGATCGCGCCGACGCATACGGATTCGGACTGGGTCGCCGGCGAGTCGCGCGCATCGAGCTCGGCGTAGAATTCCGCGAAGCGGGTGCGGTCGGCGCCGCGCGCGAACGGGTTCGCTCCGCCTTTCATGGCGCGTCGTTCGAACCCGGTGAGCCGCTCCAGCGCATATTGCGACCAGCTGATGGTTTTGCCGAATTCGCCGTCGCTGACGACGTCGATGCCGGCTTCCGCCTGGCGGCGTACGATGTCCTTCACCGATTGCTTGAGGCAGGCGTCGAACGCCGCCGCGTCCACCGGACGCCGCTCCTGCTGCGCCCGCAGAAATTCGATCAGCTCCGGCGGCCGGATCAGGCTGCCGACATGGCTTGTCAGGATGCGATCGGTGCTGCGCTTCATGTGACGGTCTCGCGAGATGAATTCGGAGCCGTGGCTTAGGCGGTCGCTACGGACATGACAAGCCTTGCATGCGTGGGCTGTGGCCCCGATGTTGGCCCATCGTCGCGGGGGCGTGGTAGAGAACGGAGCGCGGGCGTCCCGCCCGCCCTTTTTGCAGGCGGAGAGAGAACAGCGGGCGAGACGCCCGCGCTCCTGAGAGAAAAAATGCACGAGCTCGATATCTTTCACGAACACCTGATGACCGAGGAGGAGCGCGCGGAAATCGCGCGCTACATCTGGAACCAGGAGAACGTCGAACTCGCGACCATCGGCATCGACATCGGCAGCTCGACCTCGCACCTCCTGTTCGCCAAGGTGCTGCTGCAACGCCAGACCCAAGGACTGTCGAGCCGCTTCGCCGTCGTTCATCGCCAGGTGATCTGGCGTTCGCCCATCATGCTCACGCCGTTCCTGCCGGACGGCACGATCGAAGCAGCGAAGCTCGGCGTGTTCATCAGCGATTGCTATCGCGAGGCCGGATTGGCGCCGGAGGACATCGACAGCGGCGCGGTCATCCTCACCGGCGAGGCCATCAAACGCAAGAACGCGAAAGCGATCGACGAGCTGTTCGCGGCGCAAGCCGGCAAGTTCGTGTGCGCGACCGCGGGCCACAAGCTCGAGTGCACGCTTGCCGCGCACGGTGCCGGCGCGGTGAAACTCTCCAAGGAACGCGGCGAGTGCCTGCTCCATGTCGATATCGGCGGCGGCACGACGAAGCTCGCGCTCATCGACAACGGGACGATCGTCGGTGTCTCGGCGTTCGCGGTCGGTGGGCGCCTCGTTGCCGCTGATGACAGCGGCGCCTGGACGCGCCTCGACGACTCGGCTCGCCTCGCTGCCGAAGCGCTCGATTTGGCGACCGACGCGGCGACGCTGGCCCGGCCTGACGTGCGCGATGCCATCGCTCTCCGGCTCGCGGCGATTGCCGCGGACTATATCCTCGGCGCGCCGCCCGACGCCCTCGGCCAGGCGCTGCTTCTGACCGAGCCGTTGCCGCGCGATGTCGCGCCCGCTGCAATCACCTTCTCGGGCGGCGTCGCCGAATATCTCTTCGGCTACGAGAGCCGCGACTACGGCGATATCGCGAATGCGCTCGCGGCTGCCCTGCGCGATGAGCTGAAGAGGCGCACAAGTCTCAAGCTGATCGATCCGGGCCAGCGCATCCGCGCGACCGTGATCGGCGCCTCCCAATTCACGGTGCAGGTGAGTGGCAAGACCATCCATCTGCCGCGCGCGGGCGTGCTGCCGGTGCACAACGTCCCGGTCGTGCCTATCGGCCTCGATCTCAGCGGCGCAATCGACGGCGCGGCCATCACGGCGGCGATCGGCAGAGGCTTGGCACGGCTCGATCTTGCGGACGATGCGCGGGTCGCGATCGCGTTCGCCTGGCTGGGCGATCCCGATCATCCGCGGCTCGCCGCGGCAGCGCGCGCGATCATGGCGGCGACCGCGCCGCAAGGCCGGCGCGATGCGCCGCTCATGCTGATGATCGACGGCGACGTCGGCAAGACCATGGGCCGCATCATGACCGAAGAACTTGGGCTCGCCGGCGATCTCGTCGCCATCGATGGCGTGCAGCTTGCCGAACTCGATTTCGTCGATGTGGGTGAATTGATTTCGCCCCCCGGCGTCGTCCCGGTGGTGATCAAGTCGCTGCTGTTCTCGTAGCAGGGATCAGGTATCAGGTATCAAGGATCGAGCTATCCGCGAGCCGGGGCAGATGACACCCGGCAGCGAACCGTCGTAGTTTTCCGTCGCGATATCTCATGCTTGATCCCTGATTGCTGATACCTGATCTTGGCCGGAGGAAACGATGAGCGAACAAAAAGCGCCCTATGGCGTCGACGCCTATCTCGATTGGGTCGAGAGCGAAGGACTTAACGTGTTCGACGACATCGCGGTCGACCTGTTCGCGCTGGAGACCGCACCGTGGGCGCGCAGCGGCGTGAAAGCGGCCGCGGTGCATCTCAACGGTCGCGGCGATTTCGCCAATATGTTCGTGTTCGACATTCCGCCTGGCGGGTCCACCATCCCGCAGCGTCATCTGTACGAGGATGTGGTCTACGTCCTTGAGGGAACCGGCTCGACCCAGATCGAATTCGCCGACGGCCGCAAGAAGAGCTTCGAATGGGGGCCGCGCAGCCTGTTCGCGATCCCGCTCAACGCCAAGCACCGTCACTTCAACGGCTCCGGCCGCGAGCGCGCGCTGATCGTCAGCACCACGGACCTGCCCCTGGTGCTCAACACATTCCACGATGCGCGTTTCATCTTCGAGACTGACTACGAGTTCACCGCGCGCACCGGCAAAAACGAGTATTTCGCCGGCGAGGGCGATCTGATCACCGTGCGACCCGGCAATCACATGTGGGAGACGAATTTCGTCCCCGACCTCGCCTCGATCGAGCTGAAGTCATGGGGTGACCGCGGCGCCGGCGGCACCAACATCATGTTCGTGCTCGCCGACGGCACCATGCACGCCCATATTTCCGAAATGCCGGTCGGCACCTACAAGAAGGGCCATCGTCACGGCCCGGGCTTCCACGTGATGTGCGTCACCGGCCACGGCTATTCGCTCTTGTGGTACGAAGGCGAGAAGGATTTCAAGCGCCTCGACTGGCGACATGGCGTGGTGTTTCCGCCGGCCGACCGCCAGTTCCACCAGCATTTCAACTCGAGCCGTTTCCCTGCGCGCTATCTCGCGACCGGCGTCGGCGGCCTGCGCTATCCGCTCACGACGCAGCAGCGCCGCTCGCTCCTCGGCCTCAAGCCCGGCGAGAAAGGCGCAGTATCGCTCGACATCAAGGAGGGCGGCGACCAGATCGAGTACGAGGACCAGGACAAGCGCATCCACCCGATCTGGCTTGAGGAAATGCGCAAGAACGGCGTCACGCCGCGCATGCAGAAATATTTCCCCGACGACGAAGCCGCGACCGAAGCCGCGGAGTAGAGTAGCGGAGAGGCCGTAGCCCGCATGGAGCGCCGCACTTGCGGCGCGTAATGCGGGAGCAGCCTATTTAATCGTCGAAACCGGCCCCGGATTTCGGGACTGCGAAGACGCAGCCCCTGCATCCGGGCTACGACACTAACCGGTCCTGCCCCTCAGCGCTCCAAGCACATGGCGATGCCCATGCCGCCGCCGATGCAGAGCGTGGCGAGGCCCTTCTTGGCGTTGCGGCGCTCCATTTCATAGAGCAGCGTCACGAGCACGCGCGCGCCCGACGCGCCGATGGGATGGCCGAGCGCGATGGCGCCGCCATTGACGTTGACCTTGCCGGTGTCCCAGCCGAGGTCTTTGTTGACGGCGAAGGCCTGGGCGGCGAACGCTTCGTTCGCTTCGACAAGATCGAGGTCGTCGATCTTCCAGCCCGCTTTCTTGAGCGCCGCGCGCGATGCCGGGATCGGACCCGTGCCCATGATGGCCGGATCGACGCCAGCATGGGCCCAGGACACGATGCGCGCGAGCACCTTGCGGTTCTCCTTGGCCGCTTCGCTCGCCTTCATCAGCACCACGGCGGCGGCGCCATCATTGATGCCCGACGCATTGGCGGCGGTCACGGTGCCGTCCTTGCTGAACGCCGGCCGCAGCTTTGCGACCGTTTCGATGGTGGTGCCGTGTTTGGGATATTCGTCGCTGTCGACGACGATGTCGCCCTTGCGCGATTTCACGATGACCGGCGCGATCTCGCTCTTGAAGCGGCCGGCTTTCTGAGCGGCCTCGGCCTTATTCTGCGAGGCGACCGCGAATTCATCCTGCTGGGTGCGGGTGATCTGCCATTGCTTGGCGACGTTCTCGGCGGTGTTGCCCATGTGGTAGCCGTTGAAGGCATCCCACAGCCCGTCCTTGATCATGGTGTCGACCATCTGGAAGTCGCCCATCTTCACGCCGTTGCGCAGGTGCGCACAGTGCGGCGCCATGCTCATGGATTCCTGGCCGCCTGCGACCACGACGTCGGAGTCGCCGTTGAGAATGGCCTGATAACCGAGCGCGACCGTACGCAGGCCCGAGCCGCAGAGCTGGTTCACCGCCCAGGCGGGGCTTTCGACCGGAATGCCGGCCGCAATTGACGCCTGGCGGGCCGGGTTCTGGCCTTCGCCGGCGGTCAGGATCTGGCCCATGATCACTTCGGAAACCCGGGGCGCCTCGACACCCGCCCTTTCCAGCGCGGCCATGATCGCGGTCTTGCCGAGCTCATGCGCCGGCAGGTTCGCGAACACGCCGTTGAACGACCCGACCGGAGTACGCGCTGCTCCAACGATGACGATATCGTCCTTCATCACAAAGCTCCTGGTTTCGGGGTTTCGGGTTCGGCCGCTGAACCGGCGCTCCGGGCCGGCAATGATGCCAAGGTCAATGGCGCTCCACCCTGTCAAAGTCAATCGGACAGCCGGACATGTCGGTCTCCCCGTCGAGGCGGACAGGAATTCACTGCGCCGCATCCTGGCAGATAGGCAAAAATGGAACATAAAACAGTGGCCTGTCGCCGCAAAAGCGCATACTTTCGATGCAGGCAACAGCGGCCGAGGATGTGGGCATGGTGGCAGCGATGGCCAAGACGGAAGAGCCGATCGTCATCAAGAAGTACGCTAACCGGCGACTCTACAATACCGGGAGCAGCACCTATGTGACGCTGGAAGACCTTGCCGGGATGGTCAAAAATGGCGAGGACTTCATCGTCTATGACGCCAAGTCCGGCGAGGAAATCACCCGCTCGGTCCTGACCCAGATCATCTTTGAGCAGGAGAACAAGGGTGGGCAGAACCTTTTACCCATCACGTTCCTGCGCCAGCTGATCCGCTTCTATGGCGACAGCATGCAGATGCTGGTGCCGCGCTATCTCGAAGTCTCGATCGAATCCCTGACGCGCGAGCAGGAGAAGTTTCGCCAGCAGCTGAGCCAGGCCTTCGGGGTCGGTCCGTTCGGCGCGCTGGAGGATCAGGTCCGGCGCAACATGGAGATGTTCGAGCGCGCCTTTGCGATGTTCGCACCCTTCGCGCGCCGCGAGAGTCAGACCGCCGAGGCTGAAAAGGCCGCGGCGGCGGCTGCGCCTGCCGCGGGCGGCGGCGAGATCGACGATCTCAAGCGCCAGCTCGACGACGTCCAGAAGCGCCTTGATCGCCTGACCGAAACCAAAAGCTAGTTTCCGCTGACCGCAGCGACCTGGTCGCCGCTAGTGCCGGTGTGTCGGTGCGAGCAGCACCGGCGCCGGTTCCGATTGCGCTGCCGACCACGGCGGCGAGACGCTCGCCGGACCGATCAGCGCCCCCTGCAGGTAGGTGCACCCCCAATTCGCGAGCATCGCGGCGGTGGTGGAGTCCTGCACCCATTCAGCGACCGTCTGCAGGCCGAGATGATGCGCAAGCTCGATGAGCATGCGGGCGAACGCCTGGTCGTCGGGCGATGACGGCAGATTCTTGATGAAACTGCCATCGATCTTGAGGATATCGACCCCGAGCTTGCGGATGGTGCGGAACGAGGTGTAGCCGGCGCCGAAGTCGTCGATCGCGATGCGGCAGCCCAGATCCTTGAGGCGCATGACGAAGCCGCGCGTTTCGTCGATGTCCTGGATGGCGGCGCTCTCGGTGATTTCGACGATCAGCCGTTGGGCGAGCGAGGTGTCGCTCGCGAGCGAAGCCATCAAGGCCTGCCACCAGGCGACGTCGATCGTGGAGGAGGGCGAGACGTTCAGGCTCAGCCGCAGGTTCGGCACCGCCGACATTTCAGCGATCGCAAGCTCCAGCATCCGGTAATCGATCAGGCGCACGAGGCCGAGGCGTTCGGCGATCGGCATGATCTCGTGCGCGGTGACGATCGATCCGTCGGAGCGGCGGATGCGCATCAGGCATTCGTGGAATGCGGGTCGGCGCGATGCCGCTTCGACCACGGGCTCATAAGCCGGAATCAGGCGCCGTTCATTCAGCGCACTGATGATTTCGTCGCTCGCCCGCATGTTTTCGCGGCGAACGGCATCGCGCTCGACATTGGGGCGAAAAACCTCGACCGAGCCGCGTCGCTTGTGCTTCCCCGCGCTCAGCGCCTCGTGGGACCGCGCCAGGACCTCGGCGACGGCCTGAGCATGGCGCGGCGCGACGATGCCGCCGACCGAGGCCGTGATGGCGATCGGTCCGGAGCTGGTTCTGACCACGTCGTCGCGCATGGTGATGAGAAAGCGCTCCGCCGCCGACGCAAGGTTGTCCGGCACGCATTCCTTGAGGATGACGCCGAACTTGTTGCCGGAGAGGCGGCCCAGCGTGTCGGCGCCGCGAATTTTCGCACGCAGCCGCTTGGCGCAGGCGGCGATGACCTCGTCGCCGATCCCGTAGCCGTGACCCTCGTTGACCCGCGCGAGATCATCAACCGAGATGATGAGAAATCCGAACGAGGTGCGAAACTTGGTGGCGTCCTCGAGCGCAGCGGCGAGGATCTCGGTCAGGCAGCGCCGATTGAGCTCGCCCGTCAGGTCGTCATAGCGCGAAAGATAAGTGAGCCGCTCATGCTGGGCTCGCCTTTCGTTGACGATCCGGATCACGCCATGGGCGCGCGCCGGCCGCGCCTCCGCGCCGACGAACCACCGCCCGGTGTCCTCGACCCAAAACGGCGTCATCGCCGAACTCGGACGGATCGAATATTGCACCTGGTACGGAACCCCGCCGCCGGTATCCTGCAACTGCGACTTCATCACCGCGTCGAAGCGGGATTGGGTATTGTCGGTTGCGAGAAACCGACCGAAGCAGCGGCCGGTCGCGATCTTGGCCAGATCAGGAATATTCAACAGGCTGCACGCGTTGGCGCTCCAATCCAGGACATCGGATTCGATGTCCCAGCGGTAACCGGCTTCGCCGATCGAGACGGCGATTTCGGTCATGTCGCGGACGTAACCGGATCGGGCCAATCGAGAACTATCCGCGCCAGCCATGGCCATTCACCCAGTCTGCAAACAACAAGCGAAGAAGATTCAAGATGTTCGGGGGACGTTAGCCGAGCGGAAATAATTAAGTATAAAAATCCCCTTCGATTTTTTAACGGGCGAACGAAAAGCCTCCTTCCGGATTTATTCGTCCGAGAGAGCGTTGCCGCCGGTCCGTTGCCGCGACCCGGGTTCTGACTTGGCTCTGACTTGGCTCTGACTTGGCTCTGACTTGGCTCTGATTTGGCACGTCCCAACAGGGCTCTTGATCGCTCGGCACGGCCGTTGCAACGATCTCGTCAAGCGCGCGACAGTGTCCCGAAATGAGACAGGAGGCGAAGGTGCAACATTTTGCCGATGATGCGCGCACGTGCTCCAGCGGGATAACAGGGCGCGCTTTGGTGCCGGTCGGACCGCTGCAGCCGCACCGCAGTCTCACGCCTGCGGTCCGCACCAGCGCACCATTCCTCAGCCATCTCATTGCGACCGCGGCCGGCGACCCGCAGACGCGGGAACGCGGGCGTGCCGATCCGGAGCAGGCGGTGAATGCTTATGCGGCCATGATGCACGCGCCGACGGAGGCCGGCCGGTCGGTTCACGAAAGCCGGTGATCGCGGAACGCGGACTTCAATAGCCCGCGGCGCAGCCGTCCTTGCGGGGGTCCGATCCGCCGATCAGCACGCCGCGTTGCCAGTCGATGGCAATGGCTTGGCCGCCGCCCATCGGATAGGGCGAGACCAGAACTTCGTGGCCGCGCGCTTTCAGTCCCGCGATCGTGTCCGCCGGAATGCCGCGTTCGACCAGCGTGACGGGCCCCTCGAAGAAGGCGCGGGGGGAATCGATCGCCGCCTGCACGTCCATGCCGAAATCGACGATGTTGGTGACCACCTGGGTATGACCCATGGGCTGGAAATGAGCACCCATGACGCCGAATGACAATTCACAGCGGCCGTCGCGTAGGCCGAGCGCCGGGATGATGGTGTTCATCGGCCGCTTCGATGGGCCGATTGCGTTCGGATGGTTCGGATCGACCGTGAAGCAGGCGCCGCGATTGTGCAGCATGATGCCGGTCTTCTCGGTCGCGATGCCGGAGCCGAACTGGCTGTAGAGCGAGTTGATGATCGACACCGCCATGCGGTCGCGATCGACGACCGTCACGTAGACCGTGTCGCTGCCGGGCGTCGCCGCCTCCGGCAGCTTCACGCGCTTGCTGCGGTCGATGCGGTTCGCGAGGTTGCCGGCAAAACCCTTGTCGATGAGCGAAGGGACGGAAACGCGCATGTAGGCCGGATCCGCCACATGCGTATCGCGCACGCCATAGGCCATGCGGGCAGCTTCAAGTGCGATGTGGAAGCGCTCGGCGCCGCGCGGATCGAGCGAGTTGATGTCGAAATATTCAAGGATGTTGAGCATCACCAGCGCCACCAGGCCCTGGCCGTTGGGCGGCATCTCGACCACATCAAGTCCGCGATAGTTGGTGGAGATCGGCTCGGCCGCTTCGCCCCTATGGCGCGCGAAGTCCTCCGCGGTCAGCCAGGAGCCGCGGGCCTTGAGCGTCGCCACGATCTCGGTCGCCGCATCCTCGTAGAACGCCCGCGGACCGCGCGCGGCGATCGATTTGAGCGTGGCGGCGAGTGCCGGGAAGCGCATGACATCGCCCGGCTGCGGAGCATTGCCGTTGATCAGATAATGCCGCGCGGCAGCGGGATCGGCGCGCAATCCCTCGACGAGGTGTGCCCAGTCGTAGGCGATGCGCGGGGCAACCGGGAAGCCCTCTTGCGCATAGTGGATCGCGGGGGCGAGGGCGCGGTCGAGGCCGAAACGGCCGTGATGCTCCAGCACCGCAGCCCAGGCCTCGACGGCACCCGGCACCGTCACCGAATGCACCGATCTGGGTTCGATCGTCCGAATGCCCTGCGCCACCAGCAGTTCGGCACGCGCCGCGGCGCCGGCGCGGCCCGATCCGTTGTAGCCCCACACCGGCGCGCCCGGCTTGGCAACGAGGCAGAAGCAGTCGCCGCCGATGCCGGTCATGTGCGGTTCGAGCACGCCGAGCGCGGCAATTGCCGCCACGGCCGCGTCGGCCGCCGTGCCGCCCGATCGGAGCGTGTCGACCGCGATCGTGCTTGCGATCGGATGCGACGTCGCCGCCATGCCCTCGCAGGCAAAGACCGGCGAGCGGCCGGGGCTATGGAAATCGCGAAACATGTTCGGATCGTCCAGCGCTCAGGCCGGATGGACGTGCTGAACCTCGGTAACGGCGACCCGTCGCGGCGCCGCCCGCATGGCGATCGCGAAGCCGCCGACCGCGTCGACGAAGCTGATGACGAGGAGAAGCAGGAACGTCACCGTCGCGACTTGCGGCACCATCAGGAATTCGACCGTCATGCCGATGAAGAGCAGCAGCGACAGGATGTGATCCATGAAGGCGCCCCGGGCCACCCGGGCGGCCCGCACCATTTCAATGAGCAGCAGCAGGATCGAGCCGGCGACGATGGCGTCGCCGGCCGTGGGCGTCACGGTCTCGCCGGTCGTGAGCGGGATCGGCCAGATTTTGGTGTCCCAACTGAAGGTCAGGAGGAAGGCGGCGATGTTGTAGATCGCGAACGGGATGATCAGCAGCGGCACGCCAAGCATGAAGATGTCTCCGCGTCGGAATTCTGCCCGCCTCACCCACGTTCGGGATGGCCGTCTGACCTCAGACCTCAGACTTCGGCTTGAGGATCTGGCGACCGCGATACATGCCGGTTTTGAGGTCGACGTGATGGGGGCGGCGCAGTTCGCCCGAATCCTTGTCCTCGACATAGGTCGGCGCCTTGACCGCGTCGGCGGAACGTCGCATGCCGCGTCGCGACGGCGAGGTTTTTCGTTTCGGCACAGCCATGGTGGTCTCCTGGCATTCTTTTGACGGCGGCAAGCGCCGATGATTTCCGGTGGAGACCGGGCTTATAATGGATGCAACGCACGGTGGCTAGCGCATTTTCCCCGTGCTGCCCGGCAATTGGGATCGAACCTTATCCGTGCGAAGACGACGACCGGACGCAGCGATCGCTGTCGCTGCCGCGGGCTGAGCGCGCCGCGTCGGTCGCGGCGAGGCGCCGCAGGCTAGGGCTCGGTTGCCGCGCGTCGCGCCGGATCGGATTGGGCAACGTCGCGGCCAGGAGCGCCGCCTCGGACGCGCTGAGTTCCGAGGCGGGCTTGCGAAACGCACGGCGGGCCGCGGCTTCGGCGCCGAATTCGCCGTGCGGCCCCCATTCGGCGACGTTGAGATAGATTTCGAGTTGCCGGCGCTTCGGAATCACAAGGTCGACCCACAGCGCAAGCGGCACCTCGAGCGCCTTGCGCACATAGCTGCGGCCCGGCCACAGGAACAGGTTCTTGGCGAGCTGCTGGGTGAGCCCGGAACCGCCGCGGACGCGGCGCACGCCGTGCATATGCGCCTGCACGACCTTGCGGAATTCGCGAAAATCGACGCCGTGATGCGCGCAGAAGCGATCGTCTTCGGCAACGATCACCGCGCGAGGCAGCGCCGGCGCGATATGGGACATCGGAACCCAGCTTCGCTCGACCCGCGCGCCGGTCGCCCAGCGCCACAGCATCAAGGTCGAGACCGGATCGATCACGCGATAGAGCGGCGCGATCGCGTAGGGGATGAGGATCACGACGATCGCGACGATCAGCACGCCGAAGAGCATCCGCCGCAGCCCGCCGGACTGCGCGGCGCGCGGCGCCGCCGCGGTGGATTGAACCGAAACGTGGGCCATCTTTCGGGCTTTCCCAGCCTATAACGTCAGGGGTGTCCCCGAGTTCGCAAGCAGATACGATCTTGATGGCAATTTAGTTGCCATTTTCGAGGCGCTCTGCCATAACGCCGGCCTCCCGCCTGCCCGGCCGAAGGGCTGCCGTGGCGGCGGTGAAGTGCTCAATCAGCACGCTCAAGCGAGCAATTCCGCTCCATCGAGCATCAACCGGTGGACCCGGCGGCAACGCCTGTGTCGAGGCCGGAAAAGGAGAGCCAAATGCCCAAGCTCAAGACCAAGTCGGGCGCCAAGAAGCGCTTCAAGGTCACCGGCACCGGCAAGGTGCTGTTTGCCCAGTCCGGCAAACGCCATGGCATGATCAAGCGGTCGACCAAGCAGATCCGCGACCATCGCGGCACCAAGGTCATGTTCAAGACCGACGGTGACCGCATCGTCAAGTACTGGCTGCCCAACAGTTAATTCGGGCTCGGCTCGCGATCCCGGCCGCCCCGCGCGCGGCCACGACAAGCATGATTTGCAAGGAGATTTGCCATGGCCCGCGTCAAACGGGGCGTCACTGGACACGCCAAGCACAAGAAGGTTCTGAAAGCCGCCAAGGGCTATTACGGCCGGCGCAAGAATACCATCCGCGTCGCCAAGCAGGCGGTCGAGAAGGCCAACCAATATGCCTTCCGTGATCGCAAGCGGCGCAAGCGCACTTTCCGCGCGCTGTGGATCCAGCGGCTCAACGCCGCGGTGCGCCAGTTCGGCCTCACCTACAGCCGATTTATCGACGGCCTCGGCAAGGCCGGGGTCACGATCGATCGGAAAGTGCTGTCCGACCTTGCCATTCACGAACCGGTGGCGTTCGAGGCGATCGTCGGCAAGGCGAAAGCTGCGCTCGCGGCCTGAGCGCTCCGCGCTTTGAAATCGCGATCGGCCTTGTGCAAGGGCGTGCGGCCGCGCGCCGTTGCTTCGCGAGGATGACATGACCGACATCGCCGCCCTTGAAACCGAACTGACCCGCATGGTCGATGCCGCCGCCGACGAGGCGGCGCTCGAACAGGTGCGCGTCGCCGCGCTCGGCAAAAAGGGGTCGATCTCGGCGATGCTAGCGACGCTCGGCAAGATGTCGCCCGAGGATCGCAAGGTCGCGGGTCCGCAGATCAACGGCCTCAAAGATCGCGTCACCGACGCGATCACGGCCCGGCGCCAGGTGCTCAAGACCGCCGCCCTCGAAGCGCGCCTCAATACCGAGACCGTCGACGTCACGCTGCCGACCGCCGACAATCCGGCCGACGTCGGCCGCATTCACCCGGTCAGCCAGGTGATGGAGGAGGTCACGGCGATCTTCGCCGACATGGGCTTTGCGGTCGCGGAAGGGCCGGACATCGAGACGGACGACTACAACTTCACCAAGCTGAATTTCCCCGTCGGCCATCCGGCCCGGGAGATGCACGACACGTTCTTCTTCCCGCCGAAACCGGACGGCACGGAGCTCGTGCTGCGAACCCACACCTCGCCGGTGCAGGTGCGCACCATGCTGACGCAGAAGCCGCCGATCCGCGTGATCTGCCCCGGCCGCACCTATCGCTGCGACAGCGATCAGACCCACACGCCGATGTTCCACCAGGTCGAAGGCCTCGTGGTCGACAAGGGTTCGCACCTCGGTCACCTCAAATGGATCCTCGCGGAGTTCTGCAAGGCCTTCTTCGAGGTCGACCATTTGAAGATGCGGTTTCGGCCATCCTACTTCCCGTTCACCGAGCCTTCGCTCGAGGTCGACATCCAGTGCCGCAGGACCAAGGACGAGATCCGCTTCGGCGAAGGCGAAGACTGGCTGGAAATTCTCGGCTGCGGCATGGTGCATCCCAACGTGCTGCGCAATTGCGGGATCGACCCTGACGAGTACCGGGGCTTTGCCTGGGGCATGGGCATCGATCGCATCGCGACCCTGAAATACGGCATGCCGGACCTGCGCGCATTCTTCGAGGCCGATGTCCGCTGGCTCACCCATTACGGCTTCCGCCCGCTCGATTACCCCACCCTCGCCGGGGGACTGAGCGGATGAAATTCACCCTGTCGTGGCTCAAGGACCACCTCGACACTGGCGAGCCGCTCGGCGCCATCGTCGACAAACTGACCATGATCGGCCTCGAGGTCGAAGGCGTCGAGGACAAGGCGGCCGCGCTCAAGCCGTTCACGATTGCGCGGGTGATCTCGGCGGAGCAGCACCCCAACGCCGATCGGCTGCGCGTGTGCATGGTTGACACCGGGTCGGGCGATCCGGTGCAGGTCGTGTGCAGGGCGCCCAATGCGCGCGCCGGCATGACGGGCGTGTTCTCGCCGCCGGGCACGTTCATTCCCGGCAAGAACATTACCCTTGGCGTCGGTACGATCCGCGGCGTCGAGAGCCGCGGCATGCTGGTGTCCGCCTTCGAGCTTCAGATCTCCGACGATCATGAAGGCATCATCGAATTGCCCGCCGATGCCCCCCTCGGCGTGCCCTATGCGACGTGGGCGCATCTCGATGATCCGGTGATCGACATCAACCTCACGCCCAACCGCCCGGACTGCGCCGGCGTGCACGGCATTGCCCGCGATCTCGGCGCCGCCGACATGGGCACGTTCAAGGACCCGGTCATCAAGTCGGTGCCGGGCACCTTTCCGTGCCCGGTCGCGGTGAAGCGCGACTTCGGCACGACGCCATCGCTGTGTCCCGGCTTTGCGCTGCGCCTCGTGCGCGGCGTCAAGAACGGCGAAAGCCCGGAGTGGCTGCAGCGGCGGCTCACCGCGATCGGGCTTCGCCCCATCAATGCGCTGGTCGACATCACGAACTTCATCACCTTTGATCGCGGCCGCCCGCTGCACGTGTTCGACGCGGCCAAGGTGAAGGGCAATCTCGTGGTGCGGCGCGCCCGCGCGGGCGAGAGTTTGCTCGCGCTCGATGGCAAGACTTATGCGCTCGATGACACCATGTGCGTCATCGCCGATGATCACGGCGTCGAGTCGCTGGCCGGCATCATGGGCGGCGAGGCGAGCGGCTGCTCGGCCGCGACCACGGACGTGCTGATCGAGTCGGCGCTGTGGGACCCGATCAACATCGCCCAGACCGGCCGCAACCTCAACATCATCACCGACGCGCGCTATCGTTTCGAGCGCGGCGTCGATCCCGCCTTCATGGTGCCCGGCCTCGAGCTTGCGACCCGCATGGTGCTCGACCTGTGCGGCGGCGAGCCGTCGGAAATAACGACAGCAGGCGAACTCGATCTCGTCGACAAGGTGATCGATTTTCCGCTCGACGAGGTCACGCGTCTCGCCGGCCTCGATCTGCCGTTCGCGGAAATCCGGCTCGTGCTCACGCGCCTCGGCTTCTACGTCGCCGGCAGCGGTCCCGTCATCAAGGTGGCGGTGCCGAGCTGGCGGCCCGACGTGCGCGGCAAGGCCGACATCGTCGAGGAGATCGTACGCATCGTCGGGGTCGACCGCGTCCCGATGACGCCGTTCGAGCGCGGCGACAACGGGCGGCGCCCGGTGCTCACCGCGATCCAGAACCGTACCCGCAAGGCGCGCCGGGCGCTCGCCGCGCGCGGTCTCGTCGAAGCCGTCACGTGGTCGTTCGTCTCAAAGACGCAGGCCGAGTTGTTCGGCGGCGGCCAGGCCGAGCTCAAGCTCGCCAACCCGATCGCGGCGGACCTCTCGGACATGCGGCCGAGCCTGCTGCCGGGCCTCGTCGCCGCCGCGCAGCGCAATGCCGATCGCGGCTACGTCGACACCGCGCTGTTCGAGGTCGGCCAGATTTTTCGCGGCGACCGGCCCGAGGATCAGTTTGTCGCCGCGAGCGGCGTGCGGCGCCGGCTCGCCAAGCCGACCGGCTGGGGCCGCAACTGGGCGAACGGCAGCAAGAGCGTCGATGCCTTCGACGTCAAGGCCGATGCGCTGGCGGCGCTCGCTGCCGCCGGTGCGCCGGCCCAGGCGCTGCAGATCAATCCGGGCGGGCCGGCCTGGCTCCATCCCGGCCGCTCGGGCACGATCCAGATCGGGCCGCAGAACGTGCTCGGCTATTTCGGTGAATTGCATCCGCGGGCGCTGGAGGCGCTCGGCGCCGAAGGCCCGCTCGCCGCGTTCGAGGTGATCCTCGATCGCATTCCGGCGGCGAAGGCCAAGGCGACGCGGGCAAAGTCGCTCCTCGAACTGCCGCCGTTCCAGCCGGTCGAGCGCGACTTCGCCTTCATCGTCGACCGCGCCGTGAAGGCGGGCGACATCGTGCGCGCGGCCCAGGGCGTCGACCGCAAGCTCATCACCGCGATCACGGTGTTCGACGTCTACGAAGGGCAGGGCATCGATCCCGGCAAGAAATCGATCGCGATCGCGGTGACGCTGCAGCCGCGCGAGAAGACCATGACCGACCAGGAGATCGACGCCGTCGCCGCCAAGATCGTCGCCGAGGTCGGCAAGCGCACCGGCGGCGTCCTGCGCGGTTAACGTCATTTCCGCGGCGCGAGCGCAGTCCCGTAGGGTGGGCAAAGCGCGGCGGAGCCGCGTGTGCCCACGCGGATCGAATTCGGTCGTCATGGCCGGGCTTGTCCGGGACAAGCCCGGCCATGACTACGAGAGACGGCTTCAATACGAACGGAATCTGCTCTGGCAGCACGGTGGGCACGCTTCGCTTTGCCCACCCTACGACGTGCGGGATGTGGAAACCGCTCCCCTACCGCCGCCGCCCTGGCGACGGCGCTGCGGCTTGCGGGCGCCGCTCCTCGGTGGCGAAGCCGAGGCGCTTGAGCACCGTCTCTGCCGTGCGGTCGCCCGAGGCCCAGGCGCCGCCGACCGTGCCCCACTGCGTTTCGTGGGTCGCTTCGCCGGCCAGGAAGATGCGATCGCGCAGCGGCTCGGCGAGCGCGAGGCGCGCGGCCTGCCCGCCGGGCGTCGCCGCGGAGAACGCGCCGAGTGTCCACGGATCGTTGTTCCACTGCGAAACGCGGCTGCGCTTGAGCGCTTTTTTCACGTCGTTGCCGTAGAGGTTCGTGAGCCAGTCGATCGCGAACGCGATCATCGCCTTGTCGCCGGCCGCGGAGAGATCGCGGCCGAACTTGCCGCCGACATCGACGGTGCACACGTTGGTGCCGGAGAGATTGCCGACGACGGCGGCGGTGTGGTTCGAGTTCGGCCTTCTCGAACATCAGCTCGTCGCGCTGCAGGCCGAGCGGATTGCCGGGCAGTTCCAGCGCGATGTGGTCGTAGCTGCCGAGCGTGAGCTTGCCGAGCGCATCGAGTTGGCGGCGCGGCAGTTCCGGCACGAACTTGATCTTGTCGCTCGTCAGCACGCCCGTCGAGACCGTGACGATGGCCGCGCGCGCAACCAGGCGCCCGCGCGCGGTCTCGATCTCGACGCCCGCGCGCCCGGCCCATTCGATGCGCGTGACCGGGCTCGACAGCTGCACCGGCAAACCTTCGCCGAGCTTGGCGATCACCGTGCCGAGACCCTGGCGGCAATACGTGTCGCTGTCGCGCTCCGCCGCGTGGGCGAAGTCCGCGGCCGACACGTCGGCGAGATCCTTGGCGCAGGCGTACGGTCCGAGCACGAATTCCACCGTGCTCTGCCAATCGAACAGATCCTTCGGCAGCCCCTGCGCCGCGGGCATGTCGAGCTTGCCGCGGCCGGCATCGCCGATGGCGCGGCTCGATCGCACGATCGAAGTGAGGAAGTCCTCCAGTTCGGTCGCCCGGGCGAACCGCCGGCCGATCCGCAGCTGCTGGCTGGTCGTTGCCGGAAAAATATCAAAGCCCGCTTTGGTCGCGAGCGCCATCACCGGGTTGAGGTCGGGTTGGCGGATGAAGCGGGCGCCCATGTCGAACGGCGCCCCGAATGTCTGCGTATCGGTGAAGCAGCGCCCGCCGATCCGCCCGGTAGCCTCGATCAGCGCAAAGCGCGCCCGCGTTCCCGAAATGCGCCGCGCCGCCGCGATGCCGGCGGCACCGGCGCCGATGATCGCGATCTCGACGCTGTCCGCGGACTGGGCGGCGCGTGCCGGCGCCGCCGCGGCGGCCGCCGAGAATGCGGACGCAGCGAGAAATCGGCGGCGGGTCAGAGCAGCCCGGGTCAGAGCAGCCATGGTCAATCGATTGTTAATACGCTCCCACCATGCCTCAAGGCCGCGCCGTCCGCAATTCACCGCAATGCCGCAGATGAGCGGCGCCGCAGCATGACGCGCATTGAACCGGCCGTCGCGACTCATGAACTAAATTGCAAGCACTGTTGCGATAATTTGTTTCAATAATACGACCCGCAACAACAGCGGCACTGATCGCGCGGGCAGGGAACGCCAAGGAACGCCAAGGAACGCCATGGACCGGATGTCGAACCGCATCGGGCGGATGCTTGCCCGCTATCTGGACAAGCCGGCGACCGGCTACGAGCCGTTCACGCCCAGCAATCCCGTCCTGCTGGCGCGCGCGCTCGAGCCCGGCGACGTGCTGCTCGTCGAGGGCAACACCCACATCGCCGGCGTCATCAAATATCTGACGCAGTCGACATGGTCGCACGCCGCGCTCTATGTCGGCCCGGTCGCGCGCCAGGGGGCCGAAGCCAAGATGGAAGCCAAGACCGAAGCCGAGATCGAAGCCGAGAGCGAAACCAAGGTCGAAGCCAACACCGCGGACGGCGAGCCCCACGAGCTCATCGAGGCCAATATCGGCGAAGGCGTCGTGTCGGCGCCGCTCTCCAAATATTTCAAGTTCCACACCCGCGTGTGCCGGCCGGTCGGCCTCACGGCGGGCGACCTCGACCAGGTCTGCCGCTACGCCGTCGATCGCATTGGCCTCGCCTACGATCTCAAGAACATCATCGACCTGCTGCGCTACCTGATGCCGCTGCCGGTGCCGCAGCGCTGGCGCCGCCACATGATCGCGCTCGGCTCGGGCGACCCGACGCGCATCATCTGCTCGGCGCTGATCGCCCAGGCGTTCGAATCGGTGCGCTATCCGATCCTGCCGCGCGTCACCACGATGACGAGCCGCACCGCGCGCCGCGAAATCCTGGAAATCCGCCATTCGTCGCTTTACGCGCCGCGCGACTTCGATATCTCGCCCTATTTCGAGGTGGTGAAGCCGACGATCGTGTTTGGCTTCGACTACAAGGCGATGCACTGGGCCGACCTGCCGCTGCCGCCCGCCGAAGACGAGCCGGCGCCGGCACGCTCGCTCGCCGCCGCCAAGACCCGCACGAGCAAGACCCGCACCGCCAAGCGGTCTGTAAAGCAGTCCGCCAAGCGGTTCGCCACGCCAACCAACGGCACGGCGCCCCGCATGGCCGCGCGCCGTCGCGCCGTAATCCCTGCCAAATCGCCGCCCGAGGACGCGCCCGCCCGCGTGCTCGAACCGACGCCGTAGCCGCTTCGCCGCAAGCAGCCGCGACCGGCGGAGGCAATCCTTGACACCCTGCCGCCCGCGCCAGTAAATGGCGCCCACTCGACCGCCCGCCACATTTCGGCCGGCCGGCAGGGGCCGTAGCTCAGTTGGGAGAGCGCCGCAATCGCACTGCGGAGGTCAGGGGTTCAAATCCCCTCGGCTCCACCAACAAGACTTCCGCTACTATCCGCCTTCATCCAACCATGCTGCGAAATGCCCGTTTTTTGGGGCGTTGTTGCTCCCGTATGGTCCGCCCTCGTCCGGTGTGGTACTCACCAAGACCGTTGGTTGAAACGTGAGTAGATCGGGAGAGGCCCGTTGTGAAGGTCAACAGATTGACTGCCCTTCGAGTCGAGCGAATCCGTGATCCGGGACTTTATCATGATGGCGCCGGATTGTACTTGCAGGTGACAGCCGGCAGCCACGGCGCGACGAAGTCGTGGTTATATCGGTTCGCTCTGGACGGCAAAGAACGCCGCATGGGCCTTGGCGCCTTCAGAGATGTGAGCCTCGCCGAAGCGAGAGAAAAGGCAGCCGGCGCGCGCAAGCGGGTCAAAGACGGCAACGACCCAATCGAGGCCCGAAAGGCTTCGCGCGCCGCTGGGAAACTCGCGAAGGCAAAGGCAATGACGTTCGATCAATGTCGTGATGCCTATATCGCTTCGCATCGCGCAGCCTGGAGCAACGCGAAACATGCTTGGCAATGGAGTGCCTCGCTTACTAGGTACGTTTCGCCGATCTTCGGGCACGTCCCAGTTCAAGATGTGGACGTTGCGCTGGTGACGAGGGCTCTCGAACCGATATGGACGACCATACCTGAGACAGCAAGTCGGCTGCGAGGCCGCATCGAGGCGATTCTGGATTGGGCAAAAGTACGGGAGCTGCGCGTCGGTGAGAACCCCGCTCGATGGCGTGGCCACCTAGATCATCTGCTGCCGGCACGATCTAAAGTTCGGGAGGTCAAGCACCATGCGGCATTGCCCTATTCCGAGATGGCCTCATTCATGGCGCTGCTTCGCATTCGGGACGCCATCGCTGCAAGGGCACTCGAATTTGCGATACTGACTGCCGGTCGAACTGCTGAGGTCTTAGGCGCTCGATGGGATGAGATTGACATCGGTAAGCGGATTTGGACGATTCCAGCTGATCGGATGAAAGCGGGCAAAGAGCATCGCGTGTCGCTCTCGGGCGCAGCCATTGCCGTTCTTCAGGCTATGAGGGGAGTTCGCCAGAGTCAGTACGTCTTTCCTGGCGACCGACGTGCGACGCTGTCTAACACATCGATGCTGATGCTCATGCGCCGGATGAACCGCGGGGACCTCACCACGCATGGGTTTCGAAGTTCATTCCGCGATTGGGCGGCGGAGTGTACAGATTTTCCCAGCGAAGTTGTAGAAATGGCGCTTGCCCATCTAGTCAATGATAAGGTTGAGGCTGCCTATCGTCGCGGCGACTTGTTCGAGAAGCGGCGTCGCCTGATGTCCGACTGGGCAAAGTTTTGCGATCCCCCACGCGGCCGAGCCTAGAGCAGGCTGTGCAATTCCACAATCTAGCTGCGCGAACCGACCTGACCTAAGCACGGGGTCGGATTTCAATGCCCTGGCAGCGCTGGACCATCATCGCGGAAAACGATGCCCTCAAAGGGCCGTCGCAAAGCGAATCAGGCGCCTGAACTACGGTCGGGAGCGCAACTGCGGCTTGTCCCCACTTTCTGACGGCAACGGCCGCGTCCAATATCGACATTGGGGCGTCAGCTTCCGATATTCGGACTTGATGGAACTGCTTCGTTTCTTGCCGATGCTTCGTGGCTTAAAGGAAGTGGCTCTCAGGACGAACGAGCCGTGGGGATCAGCCACGATCACCACGGCTCGACGAGGTCGGTGACCCCGCACTCCTACCCGGAGCGGGCCAACCGTACCTCCCAGTTCGCGCGAGTCAACGCGATTCCAGCCGCGAAACGAAAACTCGTGGGGGTGGGTACAATGGCCGTGAACCGCAATGTCGAGTCAGCATCTAAGCTGTTCGAGGTTTTTGATTTTCCGCGAAGCGGATTGGTCCGACTTCGTCAGATACTTGCACCGTCTGGTCCCGTTCCGGTTGGGAAGTCTTCATGGTGGGCAGGTGTCAAAAGTGGACGCTTCCCTGCACCGCTAAAACTCGGCCCTCGAACCACCGTCTGGCGCGCTGAGGATATTCGCAACCTGATTGATGGTCTGGGCGGGCAACCGCAACATGCCGCTATGGGTCCGAACCTCAACTCAGGGGCAGGCTTGGGGCGTGCGCCTATTGGCTACATCTCTGATCGTCTTGCTGGCGACGGCGCTCCAAAACCCGCTGCCGCCCGACTTCGCCGCCGTGGCGGACAGCGCACAGTCGGCAATGCTGATCCGGTGGCGCGATGATAACCGCAACTTCGGCCCGCGCCCTGCCAACGGAACCAACCGCGAAAGAGTCGAAATGCGGCGCTTGCGGTGTCGTCGTAACAGGACACACTCGCAGGCATCATCGGTCACCAATTGATTTTGCAGCAATTGCTCGCGAAGCAATCCCGGCGCTTCCAGCAATGCTCGCTCGCCTGTTGCCCGACGGTCGTGTGATTGGTCGGGAATTTGTGGCGCTCAATCCTCGTCGCTCGGACCGTCGTCCCGGCTCCTTCAAGGTCCGCGTTGCCGGCGCCCGCGCCGGAGCGTGGTCCGACTTCGCAACGGGTGACAAAGGCGGCGACATCATCAGCTTGGTCGCCTACGTCGAGAACGTCAGACAAGACCAAGCTGCCCTGCTTGTGGCGCGGATGTTGGGAATTAACATTGAGAGGCCGCACCATGGATAATTACGTGGACGCTGATCGGTTCGCGCCTTTGTCGGAAGCCGAGCGGGCGAGCGCAATTGTGCTGAACGGAGCGGCGGCGGCGCACGATGACGGAACCCTAGTCTCGCCTATACCGACTGACGCGCCTGATCCACCGATGGCACACCCTGCGCTGGGAAAACCAACCGGGCGCTGGGCTTATCGGGATGCAGGGAGCGCGCTGCTGTTCTGGGTGCTCCGGTTTGATCCGCCCGAACGTCGCAAAGAGTTTTTTCCGCTCACGCTATGGTGTGAAGAGGGACGCTTACAATGGCGCTGGAGAGGCGTTCCGAGCCCCCGTCCCCTCTATGCACTCGACAAGCTTGTGGCGCGTGCTGACGTTCCGGTTGTCGTTTGCGAGGGCGAAAAATCGGCCGATGCCGCAGCGACAGTCTTTCCGAACTGCGTAACCACATGTTCGCCGAATGGATCGGAGGCGGCAAAGAAGGCCGATTGGTCCGCACTTACCGGCAGGCAGGTCCTGATATGGCCGGATGCCGACGAGTCGGGCGACGGCTACGCTTCCGAGGTAATGCACATCCTCGATAAAATCGGCTGTGATATTTCCATCATTGATGCAAAATCGCTAGCAACCCATTGTCCCCAGGGTGGCTTGCGCGAACCGACGGATGGTTGGGACGCCGCCGATGCCGTCGAAGAATGGACCGACCTCAAGGCCCTCGGCAAAGCGGCACTTGCCCACGCAAAACCAATCAATCCGGGGTCGGCTTTTATCTCTTACGACGCCTTCACAATGACGGCAGAGGGGCTGACCGTCACGGTTAAGGAAGGCAAAGGCGACAAGACCGTCACTAAGGAGATCAGGGTCTCCTCGGCTTTCGAGATCATCGGCGCGAGCCGCGATCCGGTCGGGCACGGGTGGGGCAAATGGCTCCGCTGGGGAGACGCGGACGGGCGCATTCACATGCGGCACGTCGCCGATGCGGCATTGCATGGCGATCCGTCAGCAGTCTGCGGAATGCTGGCGGACGAAGGAATGTGGATCAGCAGAGCCCAACAGCGTCAGCTTGTAATCTATCTCAGCGAGGTCGATGTCGAAGAGCGGGTTACGCACGTCGATCGCACGGGCTGGCATGATATCGACAAAGATCGGGTATTCGTACTCCCCGATGACGCCATCGGGCCTCGTGGTTGTGATCGGGTGATCCTCGATGCATGTGCGAGTGGCCCGTACGAGATGCGCGGCACACTGGAGGAATGGCAGGCAGGTATTGGTGCAGTTGCGCGCGGACATGTACTGCCAGTGCTTGGCATCTCGGCCGCGTTTGCCGGACCACTTTTGTATCTCGCTGGGCAAGAAGGAGGAGGCATCAACATCGTCGGACCATCGTCGATGGGAAAGAGCGCGATCTTGCAAGCTGCGGCCTCTGTTTGGGGGCGAGGCGCAATGGGAGACTATGTGAGGGCATGGCGCGCGACGGCGAACGGGTTGGAAGGCGTAGCCGCCTCGGCAACCGATACCGCACTCGTTCTGGATGAACTTGGCCTCGTAGAACCGCGCGACTTGGCGGCCGGTCTTTACAGTCTGAGTAATGGCGCCGGCAAGAGCCGGGCAGCCAGGGACGGCAGCCTTCGCAATCCTCGGAACTGGCGCGTGCTTTTCATTTCATCCGGTGAAGTCGGAATCGAGACCAAGCTTGCCGAGGAACGCGGCCGAAAGACGCGGGCCGGTCAGCATGTCAGGATGCTCGACATTCCTGCGGATCGCGGGCTCGGCTTCGGTGTTTTTGATCACAGTGGCCCAACTGGCGGCGCGGCCACATTGGCGCAATCGTTCAAACGTTTGGCGATCACTGCCTACGGTACCGCCGGGCCTACGTTCGTGCGGCGGCTCATTGATGAAGGCGCAGATGAGGTCGGCGCAACCGTCCGGGAAATGAACGAGACGTTTGTTGCGCGCAATGTTCCGCAGGGGTCAGATGGACAAATCATCCGGGCGGCAGAGCGTCTTGGCCTCATCGCGGCAGCTGGCGAATTGGCCGCGGACCTGAAGGTAACACCGTGGGAGTCGGGGGAGGCGACGGCCGCCGCCGCGTGGGCGTTGAAGCAGTGGATCATGCTACGAGGCGGTACGGAAGCCGCCGAGGTTCGCCAAGGGGTCGATCAAGTACGCCTGTTCATTGAGCAACATGGTGAAGCTCGATTTGAGCTTGTGGATTGTCCCAATGAGCGGCCGGTGATCAATCGCGCCGGATGGCGCAAGGGAAACGGCCCCGACCGGGAGTGGTGGGTTCTGCCTCAGGTCTGGAAGTCCGAGATTTGTTCGGGTCTCGACGCGAAAATGGTGGCCCGGGTCTTAGCCGACAAGGGAATGCTACGACCCGCAAACGATGGGTTCCAGTCTGTGGTAAAGATCGCCGGCAAGCCCACGCGCGTGTATCTCTTGAAGGCGGAAATTATCGAGGGGGGCTCCAATGCGGGCTGAACTTCGAAACCACCTCCTTGCCGTCGCCCGCGGGGACCTCTCCTGCAAAACAGGCGTAACGCACGTAACCGGCGTAACCGCATCCTCGGGTTACGTCCCTAAACCATTGCAGTTACGAGAGTTACGTGAGTTACGCGCCAAAAATGACAAGTCGGAAAATGAGCTCAAAAATGGCGTAACCCAGCCTATAACCACCACTCTCGAAGGCGCGGTGTCGGAGAGGGTGGCGATCATCGAAGATGACGGTTCAATCCCTGAAGTATTTCGCAATGCCTGGGCGCGCCTGAACTGCGACCGCCCGGCCGGGGTCTCCGAGAATCGCTGGTGGAACGCAATCAGCGGGCGGATTGTTCCTCGACGACTGGGGCGAACGGGCAGCAGTTTTCGGCTGGCAATCGGCCGATTTGTTTGGATCTTGGTATCGGTCTTGTGTGGCAGCTGGCGGATTGTCGCGGATCAACAGTGATTTCTCTCGACGAGACTGGTGCGAAAATCTCCGCTGCAAGCGGCGATCACCAGAGGTTCAAGCGACGATGGCTGCAATGATCCGTAACTCTGCTGGCTGTAAGCATCCCGAACGATGAAGGTCCGCGTGTAATGACCAATATCGGTGTCGTCACTGAATTGTCACGAACCTATCGAGTACCCACAAATCGTTTATAAGGAATTGCCCCGGCGAATGTTGAAATAGGAGAAGCGGCGTTGCTCGCCTTGAGCCAGTAGGCTCGGGGTGATGATTCCACGAGAGGAAAGCAACGCCATGAAGAGAGTTAGCACAACATCGATCGCCGTGCCTCCAACGGTCACCGGGGCTGTGGGCAAAGCTTGGGACGAGGTGTCCGCTAGCTTTGATCGGTTCTGCTTGGCCGCTGGCGTCGAGGCGCTGGGGGCAATGATGGAAACGGACGTTGAAGAGGCTTGCGGGGCGCGCCACACCCGCAGCGGGGACGTCGAGGACACCGCTGGGGCCGGACCAAAGGCAAGATTGGGTTTCACGCCGGCAAGGTGGCGGTTGAGCGTCCGCGCGTGCGCGATCTTGCGGACCGGGAGTTGGCGCTGCCCAGCTGGGAACGCGCGGTCGCCGAAGACTGGCTAGGCAAATGGGCGATGAACCTGATGCTGATCAACGTCTCGACGCGGAAATTCCGCCGAGCTGTGCGGCTTCCCGAGGGCGATATTCCGGCGCCGGCGGGGGCCGGCGTGTCGAAGTCGGCGGCTTCGCGGCATTTCGTGGCGTTGTCGGCTGGGCGCATGAAGGAATGGATGGGTGCGGATCTATCCGGGCTCGACATCATGGTGGTGCAGATCGATGGCATCCACATCAGTGAGCATCTCGTGCTGGTGGCGGCGCTCGGGATCGATAGCGAGGGCGTCAAGCACCCGCTTGGGCTGATGGAGGGTGCAACCGAGCACAGCGCTGTGGTGCAGGCTTTAATCGATGACCTGATCGAGCGCGGCCTCGATCCAGCAGTGCCGCGTCTATTCATCATCGACGGCTCGAAAGCGCTCTCCAAGGCGATCCGTCGCAGCTTCGGGCGCCACACGCCGATCCAGCGCTGTCAAATCCATAAGGCGCGAAATATCATGGAGCGTCTATCGCCAGCTCTACATGCCTCGGTCCGACGCGTGTTGCGCCAGGCCTGGGAACTCAACGACGCAGCGAAGGCGGAGAAGTTGATCCGCAACCTTGCCCAGCGCTTGGAGCGCGATGCTCCCGGCGTCTCGAAGAGCATCCTCGAGGGATTGGATGAGATCCTCACGGTGAGCCGGCTCGGTTTGCCGGCCGAACTGCGCCGCTCGCTGGCCTGCACCAACATCATCGAAAACATGATGGGCACCGTGCGTCGCGTCACCCGCAACGTGAAACGCTGGAGTTCGCCTTCAATGGCCCTGCGCTGGACCGCCGCGGCCATGCAAGAGGCCAAGAAGGGCTTTCGCAGGCTGAAAGCATACAGGCAACTTCCGGCATTGCGGGCCGCGCTTGCAGCTCGCTACGAGAGGGAAACAAACGACCGCGCCGTTGCCCAAACCGCGAAGGCCGCTTAACGTCATTTACGGCAGCGCCGCACTTGCCAATTTCAACAGAGGGCGGGGCAATCCCCGTTTATAACCCTAACCACCGAGCACCAATAGTACGTTTCAATGACACAGGAGTCCCAGCACAACACTGCTACTGGCGAGTATAGGGCGTCCGATTACGCGCGAGATAATGCGACGCTAAGTCAGCGCGCTAATCTTTTTCTAGGCATAAACATCTGCAACGATTAGAGAAATGCAGTCGCAACATTTCGGTACGCTGGATAATAGGTCTACAACGCGAGATTAGCGCCGACCTCATGTTTCGCGGCACAATCACAATGGTATAGGACACTCAGTTTCGGGCGATAAATCACAGAAATCGGCACGAACTTATCAAGCCACCACAAAGCGCGCTTAAGCGCATGCAACAGTTAGAGAAATGCACGTTCCGGTGGACTAATTTCGTGGTGTGGTTGCATTAGTCGCGTTCCGTGGAAGGCACTGTGGCTCTAACTCAATGCCGCCGGGGCGCACTCTATGTCGGCCGCCGCTGCGGTGGGGCACATACATGGACGACTGCCGCCGCTCCTTACGGTCGTCAGGATCACAATTGCAACGCGGCGCGCGGATCACCGGTTCCATTTCTCGCTACGCACGCGCTGCAGCGCAATCGCCTTCGGGTTCTTGACCTTATCCACGCCGGGTAGCGCCCCGATCGATAGGGCGCGTTGACGCGCTTCTATGCGATGCCTTCGGCGCCGAATCGGCAGGCGTGGGAAGGACACGGTGGGACCCTCGGCGGCGACGGGCTCGTTCAATAAGATGCCAGCCTTCGGGCGCCGCAGCAGCCGCGACAGGCGGGTCTTGCGTTCGACCAACGGCAGCGGCCGCAGATCAGCACCGTCCAGCTCGTCGAACGCACAGAAGAATGCCTACTCGGCGCGATCCCGCCGGCGCAGTCAAATAGCGACAAGCCATCCGGCCCGATCACCTCGCCTCAGTTGGGAGCTGGTTATCGGTGCGATGCTCGTGGTGCAGCGGCGTGGCGCCAATGCTCAAGATGTTGGACTTGCGCATTGCAGGTCGCGTAAGTTTCCCCGAAAATGGCTTGGGAAACACTGGGGAAACGACAAAACGAAGGCGGCAAGGATGAGCGAGCCAATTCCGCAGCCGTTAGTCGAGGCGTTTGCTCATGCGGTGGCGCTGACCGATCCTGATTGGCACGGCGAGAACGACCCTGATCGGCCAGACCTCAGCCTCGACAGACGACCAGCGAAGCCCAGCGAAGTGTGCAGATTTACGATGGTCTTTGATGATCGGATGCCCGATCCGATCTATGATGCGCTGTGCGCGCGAGGATACTTTTCGAAGGATCATTCCTTTATGGCTGGCGCGCGATTTCTCCTCGGGATCATCGAACAACGGAAAGCAGAGTACCTGTCACGATCCGAGAAGTGACGGTTGGCTTGCCCGACGAATCCGACTTTGCCATATCGGCGCCATCGCTGATTCGCGCGCGCCGGAAGCAGAGGTGGCCAAGCGTCGACGCTATGCTCAGGTCAGAGGGACCCGATTAGGGGGCCGAGGACGATGGCGAGTGAAATCCTGCCGATCGCCGAGGATCGGCAGGAAAGACCGAAGTGCCGATGCCGCGAGAACCTATTTTCCTCCGATGACGGCGTAGCCTTGGATTTCGATCTTGGCGTCCGGGACCGCCAGTGCCGTGATTGTGATAAGCGCGCTGCCCGGGAAGTTATCGCCGAAAACTTCCCGGCGAATTTGCGTAAGGCGATCACCATAGCGAACGTCCGTGATGAATACGGTCATCTGAACCATGTCGCTGAGTTTGCCACCGGCCTTCTGGAGCGTGCGGTCGAGATTTTTGAACAGTTGCCGGACCTGACCTTCAAAATCTCCCGCAAGCGATTTGCCATTTTCGTCCACGGTGGCGGTCTGTCCCGCGAGCCAAACTGTCTTGCCGCCTTCTGTAATGACGGCCTCGGAATAGCCCCTCTGCTGTGGCCGGTCTCCCTTGAGGTACTCTTTTGATTCTGCGGGAGCCAAAAGAACAATGAGCGTCAGTAGCGCAGCGGCGCGAAGCAGGGTGCGGGAAACGAAAGACGAGTTCATTTTCGACCTCCTGTGGGCAGAATGCCGTCGGACGCGCGATGGGAATTTGCCGTCGCTGGATTGTGTCGGTTCAGTTGGTGGCGCATCTCATTGACCGGCGCTGACCTGCGAGGATTGTATTCTCGTCTGAAGGGCATGGCTACGCCGCAGGCTCTGCGATAATGGGCGGGCCATCATCCAGCTGTGGAGCCTCAAGAAGTTCGACTCACAGAACCTTCGATTATCCTTGAGCCCGTCAACCGCCAAACAGTTTGTCGAGGATGCTGCCGCCATTGGCCCAGAATACCAGTGCCACACCCATCAGCGAGCCGCCGGCGACCACACCCGACGCGACCGGCAAGGTGAACTCTTCGGCGACCTTCGGGTGGCGTCGCTCGAGCAGGAGAGCAACGAGGGCGCCCAGGAAGAACAAAAGCCCATAATACCAGTTGAACACCCACGCGAGGCCGAACGCTGACGCCGAGGGAAGATACGCTTGGTATTTCGGCAGCAAAACGGGCGCGAGCGTGAGCACTACTCCGACGACACCGCCGAAAAATATCAGCCACAGCTTGATGGCTTCAAGCGACGACAGCGCCTGGCCGAGCGCAATGGCAACGGCGGACCAGGTCTGCGCGGCGGGCGCCGGGAACTGGTCGGTGCCGAGCACCTGCGCGTTGGGCACCAGGACTGCAAACGTGAGCACGCCTGATCGTACCGACGAAGATGCCAGAGAATTGGGCAATGAACTGCTGACGGGGGTTCGCACCAAGCAGGTAACCGCTCTTCAAGTCGGTGAGCAGGTCGGCCGATGAATTCGCCGCACCGGCGGTGATATTGGCGCTCATCAAATTGATATTCAGATGTTGCCCGGGCTTAGTGCGCCGAAGGCAAGTTGGGTGACTTTACCCATGGCGCCGACGGGCGTCGTATCGGTCTCGCCCGTCACACGACAGGCGACGAGCGCCAGTAAGAACGACAGCGCGACCGCGATGGCACTTTGCCAGACCGGCATGCCGAAGCTCGCGTGCCCAAGCCAGGCAAGCGCAATAAGCGAGATGATCTGGCCGACGGAAAACCAGCTCATTGGCGCCTCGATGCGGCTGTGTTCGCTCGCAGCAGCGGAGCGGAAGGAGAACATCTCTCCGGAGATCCTGGAACGCTCGCAATGCCGTGCGCCAGCTCAGCGCGAAACTCGACAGTCCTGGCTGCCACCATGCAGGACGCGCCGAACCAGAGCGTCCACTGCACGATGGCGGCAAAGCCTGCGCCTTGGATGACGCCCTTGGCCTGGAGGATCGGCACGACCACAGCCCAACACAACGTACCCGAGACGAGCACGGTGGCGCAGACCCGCATACCGATGATGGCGCCGGCAGCGACGAATATGAAATCCCAGGAAAAGATGACGGTGCGGCCCGACCAGGCTTCGTAGTGACTGCCCAGGAGCCACTTCTGCAGGCCGGTCAGAAGGGCCTCGCTCGAAAAGGGTTCGAGGCCCGCGCTGATCGTCGACAGCCCTTCCGCCCAGAACTTGTCGATTGCGGCAATGAGCCCGGCGAGACCTAGGGCCTTAGCGGCGCGCAGACCCCTCGAGCTTTTGGCATGCAGGGCGCGGAGCGTTTCGGCCGCGGCGATGCCGCTAGGGAAGCGCAGCTGCTCGACGTTGATCATCTGGCGCTTCATGGGGATCGCCATCGTGACCCCGAGGACCGCCAGGAAGAACACCCAGGCCAGCGTCAGCCCAGGGGCAGCGCCTGGCCGTTGATCATGTAGTACGCCGCAAAGGCGGACACGAGCGTCGACCCGGTGGAGTACCCCGCCGCGCTCGACGTCGACTGCATGCAGTTGTTCTCGAGGATCGTCATCGGGGTCCTCACCAGGCCGAGCCGCAGGAAGACCGACCAGACGCCGTAGGAGACGATGCAGGCCGTGATCGTGACCCCGAAACCCCACCCCGCCTTTAGGCCGATGTACAGGTTGGTGAGCGAGAGGATGCCGCCAAGGACGTGCCCATGAGGACCGCCCTGCGCGTCAGCTGCGCCATGCTGTCGCCGCGCCCCCGGTAGACCTCGTTCAGCCACTGGGCCTCGACCTCCTCGGGCGTCCCCTTGAACCCGTCGACCGGAAGCCGCCGGCCCGCCTCATCAGTAGCTCCAAAAGGCACATCATCCATCGGGGGGCACTATACGTTGGAGAGAAGGCTGGGCAGGTCCATGGCGAGCCTGTTCGACGGCGGGGTCGGGTCAGACTGCGTCATCGAACTTCGAGATCTCCGGGCAGAATTTGGCTAGAAAGCGGCCGTGAAACCTCGAGATCGATCCCCCGGCCAACATTCGGATCGACAATCAGAACTACCTTAAGCCAAGCAGGAGATTGGCATGGCTATTCCATATCGCCATACTCAGCGCAGCAGCGTCTTGCCGGTGATATTAGCGTTGACGGCGGGGTTCGTGGTCCTGATGCTTTTTATAGGGCTCGCGCTCGAAAAACCGACAATAATTGTGGAAATGCCCGGAACGATAAAGGCGCCACTACTGCTGTTCATATTTGCTTTGACCATCGGTATGAGCATCTTGTCATGGTACTTCAGTTCGATGACTGTCGACGTGACGGACGACCAACTGCGATGGCGCTTCGCCGGCGGGCAAGGCTACACGATTGCGCTCGCCGAGATCGACAAAGTACGGACAGTTCCGCACCGCTGGTGGGAGGGCTATGGGATTAAGTATTTTGGCCCAAAACGCTGGAGCTATGTCATTGGCGGTTGCGACACCGTCGAGGTGAGTTTCGAGCTGGGCGGGTGGCGGCGGTTGGGCACGGACGATCCGCATGGTCTCTTCGCCGCGCTGTCATCTGACGCGCAGTGAAGTTGGCGGCCTGTGCTCAGCGGTGGCTCGCGCAGCCCCGCTCAACCCGTGGCTGGTCTTTGCGCGTCGGCATCAACAAGCCGATCCGCACTTAGGAAGTAGTTGTTATTGTTGATAACGATCTGCTCGTTGTTCTCGCCGCAATAATACTCAGGCCATTCTGGACGCGAATTGGGGTTGCGCACGTATCTTTTGTCTACCGTCCAGGGCCGCGCGAGGGCATGGTCGATGACGGTAATTTCGTCATGAAATATGTTGGGCTCAAACTCTTGTCTGGGGGGAGCCGCTCCTTGAATATCGACGGATTGTCGAAGTGCAGAGGTAGGCCCGTCGCGTTATAAGAGCGTGGGCCTTTGAACGGACCTCGCGTTTCGACCTCGAGGACATCGTAACGGCCGTCCGCGTCTTCGTCGATCCACCGGCCGATCGAATAGCCCGAAAACGTTGGCTCGATCTCTTTGGGCCAATCGCGGCCGTCGGTGAAGATTTGACGATAATGGTCGTCGCTGCCAATTAGAATATACGTTGTTGCCGGAGTGATAATGAATTCCAACGGCCGAAACGTGACGATCATGTGTGGCATGCCGGCGGCGAGGCAGCCAGGAGTGTAGTAGTTTCCGAGCCCCCCGTTGGCCTGATCCAAGATGCTATTCTCCAGGATCTTCTGATACTCCGCCGTCAAGGGGGCGTGCTGCCCGAATCCCCACGGCTTGGTCTGGTCGAACGACGGCTGCCCTGGAAGCCCGCGGACGACAAACCGCTCCCACTGGCCAGTCCAGTGTGGGTACTTCTTACCATCCAAGGCCAGTGCATCGCCTGACGGAGCCGCTAAGACCGCCAGGCCGATTATCAGCTTTCGATAAAGCATGGCGGCCTCCCTGCGTAGTCTCTGCTGCGCGCCATTTATCGCCCAGGTCAAGCTGCCGGCGATTCTGGGGCCGGCGTCGGAGCCCGTACCTTGTATAGGTCAACGGCTTCGCAGGCTACGTCAAGATCGGCTGGTCGGTGCACGTCGCCGCAAGTTGGTTCAACATGCAAAAGCACGCCCCCGAAAAACTTGTGCTTTACACACTCTTCGTCGCCCGCCCAAAGACCAAGCGTAAGTAAGCTGAGACGAATCCCTGCGGTTATCCGGCAAGTGGTTCCGTTGACCAGCCACCTCAAAAATCTGGGTCGCCGGCGGCTGCCCTATGGAGCCGCCCGATGCGAATCATCGATCCACGCGCCTCGTGCCGCTCTGCGACAAACCGTGCCTCCGACTTTACCTAATGAGGCCCATGCGATAAGCGCCGCGGCGCAAGCTATGTAAGTCTATGAGTTAACTAGCGAAATAAAAGAGGAATAATTATGAAAAATTCTTTTTAGAGGGGCAAAATCGGGCGAAAAATCTTGCGTCGTTTCAATCGCTTACGAGCGACGATCGAGGTTTTTTCGTTCCGGTCAGCAGGGACCTGAAATCTGCCGCGGGGAGTTGGCTGGCCGCAGCAAAATTGCGAGGAAAATCAAGATCGCATCCTGTGGATCACGGTCAGCACATTTTCGTTTGCGTGCTGAGTCGCGATGCGTCCCTATGCGCGCTCAGACTTGGACCGCTGATAGGAGAACCCGACATGCAAGAACATCGCCGCAGGCGCGAGCTGCAGAAATTTGGAGAGGGGGTGGTTTTCGAACATCTCTCCAAGCTGGAGTATACGTGTGCATTCCTCAGAGACAACTTTCCGTGCTTTGACATCGAGGCACATAAAGACGGGAAAACCTATGTCGTGGCGGTGAAGGCCAGAAATCATACGACCGACAAGGGCGAAGAAAAGAAGAACTCCTATGGTCTGTTCCACAAGAAAACGGGCGGAGATCCGGAAGCGGCGGTCAAGATGGCCGCCGACATCGCGCAACGCCGGAACGCAATCCAGATATGGATGGCGGTCAGAGTAGATGCCGTGCGGCAGCTATATGATATCTATTGGGGACTGGTCGGGGATTTGCCGAATAAAAAGCAAATACCTATGAGCCCGAGCGACCGGCGCAAACATCGAACACTTGCCTTGAAGGTATTTGATTTGAGGATAGACCCGCGTTGGTCAAACGTCAAAAAATCACGGCTTGTCCGTGCCGTGGAGATCTCCAATGACCGTGCCGAGCGCAGACCTTAGTTAGCTAACTAGGCTAAGCACCGAACCGCCCGCGAACGGGCGGTTCTTTTGTACATGACCAACCGCGGTGGAAGGAGAATGTAGAATGGATAAGGATTGCATCGAACGATGTCGCGACAAGCTAATCGAGGTTGCGCTGCTCGTGGGAAGATTACTCGCACCTCTTAATGCGCCAAAAGTTGGGCCAGAAACTTGCGCGCTACCTCGGCGTCGAGCAGCCGGTCGCAATTCTTCGTGAACACGGTCGGTACCCATACAAACTCATCCACGCCCAGGCCAACAAACCGGCGATAGAGCAGATTGTAATGCAGTTGCTCCATCAACTGGCGTTCCGAGCGGATCGTGTAGAATGCCTGCAACAAAAGCGCGCGCAGCAATCGCTCCGGCGCAATCGACGGGCGCCCATCAGCAGCGTAGAGTTCCGAAAATTCCCGGTCGAGCGCGGCAAGCACCTCGTTGACGATGCGCCGGATCAGCCGCAGCGGATGGGTCCTCGGAATGCGCTCTTCAAGATCTACATAAGAGAACAGTTCACCCGTCCGCATATCCGAACCGCGCATCGAATCCCCCTGACGTCATCTCGCAACGACAGGAATCAAATTCGCAAGGCAATGTCAGTCGCCAGCAATCCAGTTTTTCAGCGCCCTGCCAGGCATGTCGTCGAACTTTACTTAGCAGAACACCAACCGAGGATAGCATGCCCGACCCCTCTGACATGCTTGCCGTTAGCCGAACGGCTCAGCGGCTGGCCTCGGTCTATTACGCGTTCCTTGTCGCCCAGTTGGTTGCCGCGAACCCGCGGTCAATCAATTCGCTGCCACCGGCACAGGCCCTGGGCGAGGACCCCATCGGCGAGATTAAGCGCAAGGATGGAACGGTTCACACCCTAAACCTGCGCCACTACCTCAATCTATTTCGGGAGGATCATGGCCTTCAGCGCGAGGTTCTGCGGGCGTGGGCCACTAGCGCGCTATCGACTCTAGGGGACGGACAGAGGCCAAGAGCGGCTGGCGCGGTATCCAGCCCATAACCGGAGTGCCACGGTGAAGAGTCCAGCCGGCGTGGTTTATGAAATAACACCTTCCCTATCAGGGCCGGTGCTTTTCGATTTTATGGGAGCCGGCGACGTTATCGACTTGCTGCAATCCGTCGAAATTTACCTCTCAAAAGCGGGCGGCGCGCGTCCCTAAACCCCGTCAGACTAGGCACAAGGGTATCTTGGATCGTACGGGACGCTGGCCCTTTGCGCCCTTACTGGGAATTGTCAGCCACTGCCTTCAAGAACCGCATGATAAGGTCGCTGACCTCGCGTTGGCGCAAAACGCGACGGTCACGGACTTCTTCACCCTCACCATCGATTTCGAACCGGGCCGCGGCGACGGAGCCATCTTTCCTGTAACCTTCTGTCACGCCATCATCGGCAAAGCGCTTGCTTAAAATCGCAAGTGCCTGGTCAATGACCTCCGGGTGCTTTCCAGCGCGGGCCTCCTTGAATTTCTTCGCGGCGGCGTCTAGCTCACCTTCCATATTCTCAAGGCAATAGACGATATCGTGGGCATCCTTGTTCTCCTGCCGCTGATCGAGGGCAAAGGCCTTGAGGCAGGTGAAACTGACAATGTCGGCGTATCGGACCTTTTCGATCGCAACGCCCTTCTCGCCGAGCAACTCGGCGCGGATTTCCTTCTCTTCATGGTGATCGAAGACCATCGAAGAATGCGGGATATTCAACGCTGAGACCGTGCCTTCAGTCGGGAGCGGTTTGACCTTGCCACCCGAGATCGCAGGATTGTCCGCGAGCAGCTCCAAGATAACGGATACGCCTCTCTCGGTTTTTGTCTTCCAGCGCCAGGATTGTTTCTCTCCTCGATCATTCTCGGCACGTTCGAAGCCCATCTTTTTCAAATTTTCTTCGAGCGAATGATAGGCATCTGTTGTGGTGAGCATCTCCAACTGGATGACGATATCGACATCGCCCGTACCGGCATGCGGTACTTTTCCTGCCCTGAGCTTGGGAGCGAGGTAACGCGGAGTGAGACCGCCCACGAGATAGACGGAGTCTTTCCAGGGACCCAATCCGCGCAAGAGCGTGACAAGCACGCGCTCGCAGTTGTCCGTGACTTTCTGGTCGTAGCCGCTGGCGGAGGTGGGCTTTGTCATCAGACACCGATCCTTTCCCGACGCAGATGTTCGGCTGCCTCCGGCGCGCGGCCGCCGCTGCGCAGGAGATCGAGATAGACCTGAACGGGATTCGCCAACCACACAGAACCGTGGTGTTCCTTGAACAAGAATTCACCTTGGGACTTGGTTTCGATGACGAGCAGGTTGGCGCCTTCCGTGACGACGCGAGCTTCAAGTTTGCTGAGGGCGGCCTCTGCATCTCGTCCAGGCGGCATCCGGCACGCGACCCGCGAGATCGTTGACAGAAAAGGCGCGTAGACCTGAGCTGCCGCCTCTTGGGTGATGACATACTCAACGCCGGACGATTCACAAGCAGCTGCCAGCCGGTCCGACAGTTCGTCGATAGGCGCCGCAGGTACGTAATAGCGTCGAACGGGCGCCTGGTGGATCACAAGGACTTGCTTCTTCCACTCATTCAGAAGTTCGGTGGGAGCCGAGAGATGGCGTTCCTTGGAGGGGCCCTGGCCCTTGGACGAGGCCCAATCGAGCCGTTCCAGCTCTGTCAATGTCTCGGACGCCGTCGCCGGCGAAACCTTGGCGTATTCCGCAAGCTCTTTCACGCTGAACCACGAGTCAAGGCTGTGAAGAAGCGCGTGAAGCACCTGTGAAGACTTACCCGTGAACAGCGCACGAAAGGATTTTGCGAGTGTCTTCGGCGGCGGCATTTCGATGTAGAAGTAGGCGCCGTGGGCAGGGATAAAGAGACTTCCGCCGCTGTCAAAGTAGCCGACCTTTTCGTCTTTGAGCAGGTCTTTCGCGCCATCTGAAATGGATTGCGCCGCGAGGAGTGGCACGATGGATTTGGTCGGCGCGCTGCGTTGGGCGGCTTCCAGCGATCGTTTTATTTGCCAGAGTACCTGGTGAACGTCACGCGGGTAGACTTCCTTCTTCACTTCGATCAGCAAGACATGCCTTTGGTCTGCGGCAACGAAGTCGATCTCAGCGTCGATCTCGTGGCCGTTATAGATTGGGTGCCAAATCGGTGCGTCGGTGTGCACCTCCGGAAGCTTCTGGAGAGCGTCCAGAAGCTTCTGTACGGTGTCCCGCTCCATGATCTGAAATTCGTTCGGCGTTTTTCCCATATTTGCTGCACAGTGAATAAGGCTGAATCAGTGAATATTCGACGGAATCGACATATTCACTGAACAGTGAATAATAGCACTTTCCCGCTCTTCTTTCAATCAGCATAAAAAATGCAGCTAATTCAGATAGTTGTGCTTAGTGTTCGCACCTACTGGCAGCATGCATCAACAACAATTACAACTTATGCGCTATCCGCCCAAGGGTCCGCCAGTCGGCGCCGCGACGGTACTTCTTAGCGTCAGGGCATGATCAGGGCGACGATCTTGGCGAGCGTCGCAATCACGAAGAAGAGAACCTCGATGCCGCTGAGGAGCTGAGGAGTGCGCAGCATCGTGCGGTGGTTGTGCGCCGATGCCGCGGATCATTGGCCTGCACCGACTGCCGCCGAGCATTGCAGACGGCGAGAAAACCCATGCCTGACGGAAGAAGCCGCAACAGTGAACGCAGCCTGCGCCTGGACGCGCCGGACGCGCCGCAGACAGGAGACGGGTCTGAAATCACAAACTCTCTGAACGGGAAGACCAGAAGCCGGCGAGAACTTCGAGTTTACCGTTTCATCAAAGCGGCGCCTTACCCGTGTGGCGGCGTACATCGGTCAATCTCGAGTTTGCGAGGTGAGTTCGGTCGACCCGCCGCACTCTCAGACAGTTCAAATCCCCTCCTGATGCCGCGGGGCTGACCCCTGAGAATACGCGCCGTCGATTTTATCGGAAACAACATCGAAGAGCAGCGTACGATTGCCGCGGCGCCGAGATCCAAGATGCTGGGTGGTTGCCATGAGTGAGCCCGATGGATTGCGGACCTGACAAGGTGGCGGCAGTCGCCGCCGAGGGGCTTTCGGTCACCAGCAACACGCCATGGCAGCGGGCCGCCGTCACGCCACCTGGCGACCCGGGAAGCCAATGAAGTTCGTGCCCAGCAAATCCTATCTGTGTGTCAAATACCGTGTGTGCAGCCAACTCACGCCGTTCGACGATAGCGGCGAACCGCTGCCGGCGATGAGTTTCCAGTCCAGCCGAAGCGCAGGAGTTCCGCATCGAACTCGCGTGCGACACGTCTCGCACTCCGGGAGCCTGGAACGGCAACGAGATTGTCCAGGTGAACGTGCGGCTCCAGCCGGGGCGTGCTGCTGGCGGATTGCGTATCGCATTCGCAGTCGTCACGGGCGCCCCGTTGCGTGTCGACGCCGCGAAGGGTCGGGAAAAGAAAGGGCAATACCTACGCGCGACTTCGGCAGCTTGCGTGCGAGAGGGCAGGAAACCGGTTGAGTGCTCGGGCGATTGATGAACCTATCCACAAGCCATCGGCCGATATAGAAACCCGGCACGAGCCAGACGACGGCGAAGCAAAGATCAATTATCAGCGAAGAACGCTGGGACCCCCCTAGTCAAAAGCGAGAAATGGTATGACAGGGCTCTCCGGTAAGCGGATTCTCATCGTTGAAGAGGAACCTCTAATCGCCATGGATGAGGAGGTTATTCTCGCGCGGACAAGTTGCAACGTGGTCGGACCAGTCTCGACTTTCAAGAAAGCAAGACAGCTTATAGCAATCGACAGAATTGACGCTGCGCTCGTCGATGGCACGATCGGTGGCGTACCTGCATATGCGTTCGTTGGTGAATTGAAGCAAAAGAACATTCCATTCATCATACTGACAGCTCCCGGTCTGTACCGCCCGCAAGGTCTCCCGGTGCGCGATTTTGCCGATGCGGTTTTCGTTGATAAGCCATACTTCCCACAGCAACTGATCGAAGCCCTCGAAGCACTGCTCAATCCCGATCAGCCTGATTCAAGTTAGTCCTTTGACTTGATGAGGCCAGGGTTGCGGGAAGCCGCGATTTTATTTGGGGTTAAGTCCCATACCCGCTACTACGTGCCACACCGAAACACTTTTACACCGCTGGCATCGCCCGCGGTTTCAACCGGTTAATAACCGTCGATAAGTCACTACGCCGACTTTACATTCTCCAACTTCTGCAATACCGCATGACTCCCCTGAAATAACTGTAGGATCAAGCGCCATGGCCGCCCTCCCTCTCAAGTCAATGTCGATTGAAAAACTCTCAAAGCTGCAAGCGGAGGTCGAAGCCGCGCTCAGCGCGAAAGTCGTCGAGGAGCGCCGCGAGCTTGAAGCGAAACTCACTCAGCTCTCCCGTCTCGGTGATGGCCACGCGCGCGCATCCGGACGCCGCGGCCGCCCGCCCGGCAGCAGCAGTTCACTTAGCGGGACCACCGTCGCCCCGAAGTACCGCAATCCCGAGAACCCGTCAGAGACCTGGGCCGGCCGTGGCCTGAAACCTCGCTGGCTCACGGCCGCGATGAAATCAGGTAAGAAGCTCGAAGACTTCGCCATTGGCGGCAAGGCAGCGGCCGCATCGAAAAAGGTGCCGAAGAAGCGCGGCAGGCCACGCAAGACAGCGTAGCAATAGGTCGGCGAGGCGGAAACACCCGGCTCAAAGTGAGACTGTCACTGGGGCAGCCTAATCCTCAGGCTGACGCAGTTGCTGCTGAAGTGTCGGCTGAGACGGCGGCATAGCGGCAGCACCCTTCCAGACTGAGCCCTCCCCCTCCCTGCTTCGCGCTCACCGTGAATTCGTTATGCCGAGGAGGCCCAGGCGGCATCGCAACAATTCGACCGTGGTTGAACGTTCGGCCAACTCGTCACAGGAGTAGGAGTACGGTCCAGTCCGGAGAACCACTCGGGTACGACCTATGCGTTTAGTGTCTGGCTTTCGATAGGAGTGGCGATTGCCACGCTTCCTGTGAGCGGCATTCCGGCCCTGTTCGCAGCCCGAGTTTTTCGCCAGATTCTTCCGTCAGAAAACTCCAAACCAGGAAAATTGAAAAAAGAGTGCAATAGCAGCGACGTAAACGAGCACAGTTCCAATGAGCCACAATGGAAGCTGACCAACAATCGCTGCGACAAACGCGCCAACGGCGGCCCAAAGCCAACCGCCAACCAACGTCAGGACCAGCAGTCCGATGGTCTTACGCCATCCAAAATCATAAAGGCTGAGGGCGGCCCCATGCGGATTCCGATTTGATCCGGCCGGGTGTTCCGAGATGAAGCCGGCCGGGATTCCGATTTGAAGCCGGCCACCGTTCCGAGACCAATCCGGCCACCATTCCGATTTGAAGCCGGCCACCCTGGCGTTGTGGATGACGGCTTTTCCTGCGGGTCAGCGACTAGGTGATCAGCCCTGCCTCGATCATTGGCGAGGAGGGGTTGGATGCCTGCCCGAAGAGAGCTGACCATGCGGCAATTGCGGCTAATGCTGCGGCTACACCAGGATGGCGTGAGCGCGCGCGAGATCGCCCGCACGCTCGGAGTGGCGCGCAGCACGATCCAGGACAATCTCGCCCGCGCCCGGGCGGCCGGAATCGGTTGGCCGCTGCCGGCTGAATGGACGGACGAGGTTCTCGAACAGCAGCTGTTCGCCCGGAGCGGGTTTAGGCGTGGCCATCGTCGGCGCACCGAACCTGACTGGGCGACGCTGGCGCGCGAGCTGAAGCGGCCTGGCGTCAACCTGATGGTGCTGTGGGAGGAGTACCGCGAGGCCCATGCGGACGGCTACGGCTATTCGCGTTTCTGCGATCTGTATCGCGCGTTCGAGCGTCGATTGTCGCCGGTGATGCGCCAGCATCAAGTCGCCGGCGAGAAGGTGTTCGTCGATTACTCCGGCAAGAAGATCGCCATCGTCGATCCGGCGACCGGCGAGGTGCGCGACGCCGAGATCTTCGTCGCGGTGCTGGGCGCCTCAAACTACACCTACGCCGAGGCGACCTGGACGCAGAGGCTGCCGGACTGGATCGCGGCGCATGTGCGCATGTTCCGCTTCTTCGGCGGCGTGCCGCGTCTGTCGTGCCGGACAATCTCAAGAGCGGCGTCATAAGGCCGCGTTCTACGATCCCGAGATCAATCGCAGCTACGCGATGATGGCCGCGCACTACGGCATCGGCGTCCTGCCAGCGCGGCCGTATCGGCCGCGCGACAAGGCCAAGGTCGAGGCCGGGGTCAGCTTCGCCCAGACCTACATTCTCGGCCGGCTGCGGCACCAGACATTCTTCTCGCTCGCCGAAGCGAACAACGCGATTGGCTTGGTGCTCGATCGCATGAACGGCCACGTCATGCGCCGTCTCGGCATAAGCCGCCGGGATTTGTTTGCGAGCATCGAGCGGGGGGCGCTGCTCGCCTTGCCAGCGAACGACTACGAGTTCGCCGAATGGCGATTTGCCCGCGTCGGTCCCGACTATCATGTCGAGGTCGAGGGCTTCTACTACTCGGTGCCGCACGCGCTGATCCGCGCGCAGGTTGATGTGCGCATCACCACTCGCACCATCGAGGTGTTCCATCGCTCAAAGCGAGTCGCCGCCCATCAGCGCCGTTTTGGCGGCCGCGGCACGGCACCGATCCGCAGCACATGCCGAGCGCGCATCGGCGTTACGCCGCATGGTCGCCGGAGCGCTTCCGGCGCTGGGCGCGCACGATCGGTCCCAACACCGAAGGTCTCGTCGCTCGCCATCCTCGCCAACCGCCCTCATCCCGAGCAGGGCTTTCGCACCTGCCTCGGCGTGCTGCGCCTGTTCCGCGGCCTCGATCCGAGACGCGCGGAAGCCGTCGCGGCGCGTGCGCTCGCCATCGGCGCGCTCACCTACAAGAGCGTCGCCTCCATCCTCGACAACAATCTCGATCGCGCTCCACAAGCCGCTGAGAGCGGCACCGTGATCGCGCATCCACAACGTCCGCGGCCCCGGCTACTTCCACTGAAAGGAGATGACGCATGCTGACCCATCCGACCCTCGATTTGCTGCACGAACTTGGCCTGCACGGCATGGCCAAGGGCTTCAAGGCGCTCGAACAGGTCGCCGAGACTGCGGCCTCGAGCACGCCGAATGGCTGGGCCTGCTGCTCGATCACGAGGTCACGCTGCGCCGGCAGAAGCGCTTCGAGGCCCGCGCCAGAACCGCGCGGCTGCGCCACAACGCCAGCGTCGAGGACGTCGATTACCGTGCCGCCCGCGGCCTCGATCGCACGCTCTTCCTAAAGCTCGCCGACTGCGAATTCATCCGCGAGCGGCGCAATCTGTTGATCACCGGTCCATGCGGCGTCGGCAAAAGCTGGCTCGCCTGCGCGCTCGGCCACAAGGCCTGCCGCGAGGACTTCTCCGTCCTCTATCACCGCACCCGCGGCTGTTCGCGGCCCTCGAGCTCGCCCGCGGCGACGGCCGCTACGCCAAGCTCCTGCGCGCGCTCGCCCGCGTCGATCTTCTCATCCTCGACGACTGGGGCCCGGAGCAGCTCAATGCCGAGCACCGCCGCGATCTCCTGGAGATCGTCGAGGACCGCTACGACGCTCGCTCGTTCATCATCACCAGCCAGTTGCCGGTCGATCGTTGGTACGAGATCATCGGCGATCCGACGCTCGCCGACGCCATCCTCGACCGCATCATCCACACCGCCTACCGGATCGTGCTCGCGGGCGACAGCATGCGCAAGCTCAAGGCCGACCGCCGACCGAGGCCCGACCGCTCGCAAAGGAAGTGCCGCAAAGCGCAAGCGCGCCCGCATCCACGTCCGCAAAAGCCCACCGCAAATGACCGCCCTGCCCAACCCACCGCCCGCCCCGGTGGGTCAACAGGCACCTCCCGCGCGCGCCGCCTCGTCAGCCGTGGGGCACGCCGCGTCGCGCGCGGGTCCCTCCTGTTGACTACCGGGACGGCCTCCGCTCGTGCCTGTTCAATGAACACGGTCATTGCAAGGCGCTTGACCGACTTGACCCAACCAAAATCGAAAACATCATCCCCCGACCCGCGGGGACCCCGCCAAGTGGCCGGCTTCAAATCGGAACCATGGCCGGCTTCAAATCGGAACGGGTGGCCGGCATCAAATTGGAATGCATGGCCGGCTTCGTCGGAATCCGCAGGCGGCAATCGCGATCGCGAATATCAACGCTATTTGGCCCGTTGCATCGATGAAGAGTCCGAACCACGCGCTGCTTCCTTGCAAGCCGCCCATTCGAGCTCTGATCCAACGTTGATTTTCGAACCGGGCACAGCTCAACACCACCGACCAAATCAGAATTGCCATCCTTGGTACGTATGCATCGAACATCCTACTGCCCCCGAATTTCAACCTGCGCCTTATCCAAAATTGCGCGGATGACGATTTGCCGCGAACTGGTTGCTGCGTTTCGGCCAAGGTCTCACGGACGGCGAGACTTCAGCGTAGTTCTTTCCTGATCTGCTTTGCTGGGACTCTTCAGCCGTTCGCAACAGCACGCGACACTCGGACCTGAGGGCTTGCTGCAAGGCCGGTCGGGCCCGTTCGCGCACGCGCCGTACCTTGGTTTCCACCTCGGACGGAACACGCGCGATTAGGTCCGTGAGTTTTATTGGCACAGTCTTTGGATAGCGGCGGGCGAACAGGCCCTGATCGTACACACTATAGTTGATAAACTCAAAGTATGTAATCCGCTGACCTTCGCGCATGGACATGCGCAAGTTGGTTGGCCAGAACGTCAGGAGGATCAGGCTAAAAAGGGGGCTGACACAGGAGCAATTTGCCGATGTCTCAGGTTTCAGTCAGCAATACATTAGTGGCTTGGAGCGAGGACGGCGCAACCCCACTGTCATAACAGTGTACGAACTCGCTGTCGCATTGGGGGTGGGCCACATGGATTTGGTACGGCCGGCGGGCAAGCGGAAGTCACGCTAAAATGCGGCTCTTGCGTTCGTTCGGAGCGTCGAGCTGACCAAATTCGATCGTTAGGTCCCAAAGCTGCGTTAAGACAAGTAAGCCACGTCCGGAGAGGAGATGGACGATTTGTCCCTCAAGTTGGCGTCGATGCTCAAGTGCAATTGAGACGTTCTGGGGTTTTAGTCCTTCCAGAAGTTCTTGAACCTGTCTGGAGCCAGCGCCGTGTAACGTTGGGTCGACACGATGCTTCGATGGCCCAGATAGCCTTGGATCGCTCTGGTGTCATGACCGTCGTTGGCCAGCTTGTAGCCGCAAGAGTGGCGAAGCATGTGGCTGTGGATCAGGAACGGGAAGCGAGCCGCGGCGCCTGCTCGTGCGATCATTCGCTGGTAGCCGGCGACGCTCGACGGCGCTCCTCGTTCAGACACGAAGATGTGGGTCAAGCTGGGCTCCCCTCCCGTTGTAATCGGCGAAGCGCCCGCATTTCCTTTCCACTGATCGGATGGACGCCTGTCTCGCCTCCCTTGGCACGTCGGACGTGCAAGCGGCCGGTGGTGAAATCCACATCATCCCAACGGAGGCCGATAAGCTCACTCGCCCGTAAGCCGTGGCGGTACGCTACCAGGATCGCTGTCGCATCCCGGTGCCCGTACCTGTTGCTCCGAGCGGCTTCCATCAATCGCTCGATCTCTGCCTCCTTGAGGTACTCCCGAGGTCGCTTGCTCATGACTGTTACATTTTCTGACGTTGGAGCATCGAAGTTGCTGCCTTGATTTTCCATCGCATTCACCCGTCGCCATCGGCATACTGTTACAGTATTGATTAAAAGTGTAACAGTCAACAGGATGGTCGGAACGAGGTGGAAATGGCTTCATGAGGACGGGCGGCCGAAACGTCCCACGCTGTTACAAAACTTAAAAGGAAGCGATGAACGGTTGAGATTGCCCGCAACACCAATTCAAGAACTTCTGGCGCAGCTAACAGTTCCTAAGCTGCCTCTTTTTGGATCAGATCAAAGGCCCTCACTTTCAATTCCATGCCGTCTCCCAGAAGCGCATAAGACAGCCGAGAGCCAGTGACGTCGCGATGGTGATCGACATATTCAAGGACTGCATTGAGTAGCCCCCAAAAAGTCCCACGCGACCCGTTGAGCCCCATCCCCTTTCCGTTTTCACGAAGCTCAAAGATCGCTTTGCGCGCCGCGCTCACCTTGGCCATATTTTGCTCCCAGGCACGAAGCAGTCCCGGGTTGCGGTCCGAATTTCGCGGGCGCTTTGGCTCTGGCAGCAGGGAGTTTACGAGCCGCTCGGCCTGTTCCTTCGAACATCTGCGTTCCGAGAGTCTTGTGAACGACTGAGTGACGAAATCCAGTTCGCGCAAAGTTGCTGCGAAAAACTCCTGCGCCGCTTCAGCGTGTTGCGCGAACGTTCCTTGATGGGCTCGACGAAATTGCTGACCTATTCGCTCTCGCATCGCAAGTGCAAGAGTGTTCTGACACACAACCCGAACCGTGGTCAGGCGAATATTGAGTGCTATTGACCCGTCGTGGTTGTTTGCCATCAAAGCGAAGGGTTGCAGAACATCCTCGGTGCCGACCTTCATCGGCTTGTTGATCTTAGCCAGAAGCCAAATTACCTCTCCGTCACCAAGATAGCCTCCTGTGTGATACACACGCTCTCCGCGACCGAATATTGCGTCAAAGAGCATCCCGGCGTCGTGATTTTGGATTGGGGTAAACCCCCGGTGGACAACGCCCAGCACCCGTCTCGGATCGCCGGCCACGCGGTCACTGCGAACAAGGGCCTTGCGCTTCAATACTGGAGAGGGTGGATCATCGGCGGTGAGCAGTTCAACGTCGCCGACCTGCCAATTCAGCCCACCCACCTTGATTGCCTCGTCCAACGTCGCCGGCTGGGCAAGACTGACGCCCAGACCGTGCCAAGGAATTTCGCCGGTGTAGAACATTTCTCCTACATTCGCGGGCATGACAGGTTCTCGTTGCTAGTCGTGAATTCCCATTGCGCGGTCAGGGCTGTTGACAGCACCCGGCCCACGCTCGCCGATGAGATATATTATAGTGTATAGTACTTGTGTGGCCGTTCTCTTCGTCTGTCGCGATGGATGTGCGACGGGTCGTTGGGGAAAATTTGCGGCACTATCGCCTTTCGGCCGGGCTCTCACAGGAGGAGTTGGCGGCCCGAATGGGCGTCGAGCAGGGCTATCTCAGCGGCTTGGAGGCTGGGCGCCGCAATCCGACGGTCGTGACGTTGTGGCACGCTGCCGTCGCGCTCGGCATTAGACCTTCACTGTTGCTCGATGTCCCAGATGTTAAGCTTACCAACTCGCCGGTCCGCCGTTTGTCCCGGCGAAACGCACCAAAACGCAAAGTAGCGCGCTGACACCTCAAGATCCTCTTGCAAGGTCGGGATCCGAGGTACTACGGGTCGGCCTCTTCCGAGCTAAACCAAGCTGTTCTGAACTTAGAGCGTTACTCCTCTCAAACCTGCTTGACGATCAGCGCCACAGCGGTCGAGGAAATGCATCGCCCACACTCAATGCGCGGCTAAAGGTGATCCATGCCAAACGTGGGTGATTTTGTTGAACTCCGAGGCAGGCGTTGGCTGGTCGAGGCTGCGGATCGGCGCGAAACCGATCTCGACGCCATCAGCCTAACCTGCATTTCCGACGACGCGCAGGGCGAACCCTTGGAGGTCCTCTGGGACGCCGAGATAGAGCCCGAGGTGCTGGACGATAGTGGTTGGGCGCGGATCGGCCATGGCGCGCCGGACGGCCCGAGGTGCTCGCGGCGCATCTTCGGGCCGTGCGCTGGAATTCCGCGACCGCCGCCGAACGCGATCTTTTCCAGGCGCCTTTCCGCGCTGGCATCCGGATCGAAGCCTATCAGCTTCTGCCGCTTCGCAAGGCTCTCCGGCTCCCGAGGGTGAACCTGTTGATCGCCGACGATGTTGGCCTTGGGAAAACTGTCGAGGCGGCGTTGATCGTCCGGGAGCTGCTCCTGCGCCGTCGCATTGACTTCAGGTCGTCGGCCGCCCCGCCCTCGATGAGACCCAATGGAAGGACGAACTTGAAGTCCAAGTTCGGTCTGGCGTTCACCGTGATCGATCGGGAACGCGTCGCCGAAATTCGCCGCACGCGCGGATTCGCTTACAATGCTTGGACGCACCGGTTCGCGGTTCATCGTCTCTCACAGCCTCCTTTCCGACGAGAGCTAGCGGCCGGGTTACGCGATGTCCTCGGGGAATTCCGATCCCGCGCGCTGTTGATCCTCGACGAGGCGCACCACGCTGCTCCGGCGAGCGGGTCGCGCTACGCGATTTCGAGCCAGTTCACCAAGGCCATCCGCGACATCTCGGGACGGTTCGAGCATCGGCTGTTTCTGTCGGCGACGCCGCACAACGGCCATTCCAATTCCTTCTCCGCCATGCTCGAAATGCTCGATCCTCAGCGTTTCACCCGCGGCGTCGAGGTCCGACCGAGGGACCTTGAGCCGATCATGGTGCGGCGCCTGAAGTCCGACCTGCGGCGGATGGGCGAGCCTTCCCGAGGGGCTGGTCGAGGCGATCGTGATGGATGGCTTGCCGGCCGACACGGCGGAACTCGAACTCGCCGTCCGCCTGGCGGACTATGGCGACGGCGCATGAAGCGCATACGCGCGCTTGCCGGCGCAAAAGGCCGCCTTGCCAAAATGGCGTTTATCGGTCTCCAACAGCGCCTACTCTCCTCGACCGCGGCCTTCGCTCGCACATTGCGGGTTCATCGAAGGAGCCTCCGAACGCATGCGATGCGGAACTGTGCGGCGAGCGAAGCCGTGCGGCGCACTTACGGCTTCATTCGCCGGACGGATATGCAGGCGGAGCTCGGTCTCGAAGACGAGGCGGCTGAAGAGGCTCGAAGCCGACGAGGAAGCCGCGGCCGAAGCCGCTTCCGTCGCGGGAACGCAGGCGCGACGAAGGCGAGCTGCTCACCGAGCTCGCCATGGTCGACGAGATGCTGGCCTCGCCGAACCCGACGCCTCCCGACCGGATGAGCGCGTCAAATGGCTGATGCGCTGGATAGGAGATAACTTGTCTGCGGTCGGTCTGGAACAACCGCCGGCTCATAATTTTCACCGAATATGAGGACACGCGCCGCTGGCTGGAGCGTCGCCTTCGGGAGGCTTTCGAACACACCGATCTCGCCGAGGACCGCATCGGCGTCTTCACCGGCACCACGGGCCTGGACCGCCGGGAGCAGGTCAAACATGCCTTCAACTCCGACCCGCGCCAGGAACCGCTGCGAATTCTGATCTGCACCGACGCGGCGCGCGAAGGCATCAACCTCCAAACCTGCTGCTCGGACCTGATCCATGTCGACCTCCCCTGGAACCCCTCGCGGATCGAACAGCGCAATGGCCGCATCGACCGCAAGCTTCAGCCGGCGAAGCGCATCACCTGTCGCTATTTCCGCTACGCACAGCGCGAAACCAACATCGTCCTCGAAGCCTTGATGCGAAAGACCGAGAGAATTCGGGAACAGCTCGGCGCGATCGGTCAGGTCATCGAGGAGCGCGTCGCGAAACGCCTCGTCGAGAACGGTATCGCGCGGCGCCGCCGCTGATTTGGCCCGAGCCATCGAAGAAGATGACGACGCCAACGCCTTGCCCGCGCTCGCGCCGAGATGGACGACGACGAGCGCGTCCGCCATGAGCGGTTGCTCAAAGGAAGCTGATCTCGGCGAATTCTTGAACACTCTCGCGAGCGAGTCGGCGTCGAATTCACTCGACCTGCGCCATGTTGTCGGGACGGCCCTGCCCGGGCCGGTTTGGATCTTGAGGCGGAAGGTCAGCCGGTCGGCCGCGTCCAGACCTTCAGTTTCGATCCCCATGCCGCGGCGTTCACCAGGGACGCCGGCTGGGATGATATTTTCGACGACCTTCGTTCCCGTCCCCGCAAGCGTGGCGAGCGGCTGGGCGATTGGCGCAGGGACGTTCCGATCCGCAAGATCGCCTTCGAACCGCCCATCCTCGCGGACGGACGCGACGCTGACGACACGGTACAGGTCCACCTCGAACATCGCCTCGTCCGCCGGCTCCTCACGCGGTTCCTGTGCCAGGGATTCCAGTCGAACCTGTCGCGCGTCGCCGTGATTCAGGGACCCGGCGCGCAGCCCGCATCGTCATGATGGCGCGACTGGCGGTCTATGGACCGGCGGCGGCGCGACTACACGAAGAAATCATCACGGTCACCGCCGACTGGACGGAGGCCCATCGCGACCACAAGCCATTGCGCGTGCATTGGCGAGGTCAGCGAGACGAAAACGCTCGATCAGCTTGAGCGCGCCCTACGTGAATCACGCGCCGCTCCGGAAAGAGCACAGGCGCGTATCGCCGCGTTGATCGAAAAGGACATCGCCGACCTGTTGCCGACGCTTGAAAAGAATGCCGCGGAACAACTCGCCGACGCCAGGAAGCAACTCGCTAAACGCGGCGAGGAGGAGGCGAAATCGCTGGCGAGCCTGCTCGAAAACCAACGCGCCCGCATCGCCAAAGCGTCGACCGACGCCGACAAGGAGGATCCGAACCAGTTCGCGCTGCCTGGCGTCATCGACGAGGAACGACGCGAGCGGGCGTCAGATCGTCGCCACTGGGCGACGCGGCTCGAACGCCTCAAAAGAAGGAAATGGGACGAGCCGGCGCGCGTCCGCGCGTCCTATGAAGTCCGCGCCCATCGGCTGGAGCCCGTGGGAATCGTTTATCTCTGGCCGCTTCCGGTTGATCCATGGCCGTATGGAAATTTTCCGCGATCCCGATTTCGAATGGCTGGACATGGTTCAGCCGACCGGCCTCGTCGTCGCCGCAAGATCTCACGACCCTCGGCCTCGTCCCCGAGCGCCAGACGCAGGTGCATACCGCCGAGGTCGCCGCTGATCGAGGCGGATACCGACAAGCCCGCCCTTCCTGATCCATGGGCTTTCTTTGCCGCCGTCCTTGGCTGGGAGGCGCTTCACGTCGCTGGAAGCCCCGGCGGGCCACCTGTCCCGGATGATCTTCTCGTTCGCTTGCCCGAACACGATACGACGCTTGCCCCAACATGGGCGGTCAGGGAGCTCGATGGGCCGGACAGGCCTTTCCAGCTTCTCGTCAGCATCGAGCCGGCGGGCGTCGATCTCGACAAGCGCGGTTCGCTCGGTGGCTGGGAGGCGACGCCGCATCAACGCTTCGAACGGTTGCTGCGCGAAACGGAAGTCTTCGCCGGCGTGATGATCGCCGACCAACAGTTGCGCGTCGTCTATGCCCCACGCGGCGAGACTTCTGGTTGGCTGAGCTTCCCCATCCGCGAACTGGCGACCGTCGCCGGTCGGCCCATGCTCGGCGGGCTGAAATTGTTGCTCGACAGCGTGCGCCTGTTCACCGACGCCGCCGACCGCCGTCTCCCGGCGCTGTTGCGGCGAAGTCGCCTCGAGCAGGCTGCGGTCTCGACCGCGCTCGCGGAACAGGTGCTCGGCGCGCTCCACGAACTCCTACGCGGCCTCGACGCCGCCGATCCCGATCGCATCCGCGCTCTCGCCACGAAAACCCCGGCCATCTCTACGAGGGCCTGCTCACGGTCCTGCTCCGGCTGGTCTTCATCCTCTACGCCGAGGATCGCGACCTTCTGCCGTCATTGACCGATGCCGCGCCAAGGAGGTTTACGAGAACGGTTATTCCGTGCGTGGCCTCTATGGAAAACTGGTCGAGGACGCCGCACTTATCCCGACACGATGGACGAACGGCACGGCGGTTGGGGCCGGTTGCTGGCGCTGTTCCGGCTGATCCACAAGGGCCACCCATCGCATTTCGTCCAGGCGCGCGGCGGCAAGCTTTCGATCCCGACGCTTTCCCATTCCTCGAAGGCCGCGACGTGGCGGGCGAGCAAGGCTCGTGCTGGTCTCCGACGGTTGCGTCCTGCGAATTCTCGAAGGGCTGATGACCCTGAAAGGCGCAGGCCGCGAGCGACTCTCCTATCGAACGCTCGACGTTGAGCAGATCGGCTCGGTCTACGAGACGGTCATGGGATTCACCGTCGAAACGGCGCCGGGTCGTTCGCTCGCCATCAAGGCCGGCAAGAACAATCGGACGCCGGTTTTCGTCGCGCTCGAGAAGTTGCTTGCCCAGAAGGCCAAGGACCGCATCGAATTCCTCAAAGAGCAAGCGGACCGCGCCAGCTACGGCCGGACCGCGAAACCGGTCGAGGCGGCCTCTACAGTCGAGGACCTCGCCCGCCGCGCTCGACCCATCGTCGATGAGCGCGGCTCCCCGCGAAAACACGCCGCGCCCGCGGGCACGCCGATCCTCCAACCTACCGACGAGCGGCGGCGCACGGGTAGCCATTACACGCCGCGCAGTCTCACCGAGCCGATCGTCCGCCACGCCCTGGAGCCGGCTTTCGAACGCCTGGGGCCGGACGCGACGCCGGAACAGATCCTCGATCTTAAGGTCTGCGATCCCGCGATGGGCTCGGGCGCCTTTCTCGTCGAGGCCTGCCGCGCCATTGGCGACGCGGCTCGTCAAAGCCTGGGGGCGGCGGCGCGAGACGCGGCCCGTCATCCCCGCCGACGAGGACGAGGAACTCCATGCCCGCCGCCTCGTGGCCCAGCGCTGCCTCTACGGCGTCGACGGAACCCGCTGGCTACCGACCTCGCGAAGCTCTCGCTCTGGCTCGCGACCCTTGCGCGCGATCACGAATTTACTTTCCTTGACCACGCGCTGAAATCCGGCGACAGCCTTGTTGGCTTGACCCGGGGCAAATCGCGGCGGCACTATGGAAAAAACGAATTCAAGCCCGGCCTGCCGCTTTTCCGCCAGCTCATTCGCGACCGCATCGAGGAAGCGACCACCGCGCGCGCCGAAATCCGCGACGCGCCCGACGACACATTGCGGGCGATCCAGGAAGCGCGTCACCGCGCCATCGAAAGCCGTGTGGCTGCCGGTGCGTAACGCTACGTGGGCGATGCGGTGATCGGCGCGTTCTTCGCTGCGGACAAGCCCAAGCCAAGAGAGATGCGGCGCGCGGAGGTGGAAAGCCTTCTTACTGGCCCGACGGACGTGGTGTGGGACAAGGTCTCCGCCAAGGCTGCCACACTGGGGCAGGGCGCCCATCCAATTACGCCGCTTCATTGGGAGATCGAATTTCCCGAGGTGTTTGCGCGCGAAAATGGCGGGTTCGATGCAATCGTGGGGAACCCACCTTTCTTGGGCGGCCGAAGCATCTCTACGCAACATGGTGACGCCTATCGGTACTGGCTGCGGCAAGCCAATTTAGGCTCCCAGGGTGGGGCCGATCTCGTATGCCACTTCTTCCGAAGAAGTTTTGACTTAATACGCCACTACGGCACGTTTGGTCTGATAGCGTCAAAGACGATTGCACAGGGTGATACCCGAGAGGGTGGATTGAGATGGATTCTGGGGCATGATGGAACGATTTACTGTGCTACCAGACGTATCAAATGGCCTGGTGAAGCGGCGGTGGTCGTATGCACGGTACATATCGAAAAAGGGTTCTATACCAATCGATCAGCCCCAATCCTCCTTGAGGGCCGCGCGGCGCGTCGGATCTCAGCGTATCTTGTCGAGGGCCAATACGACGACAATCCAAAACGATTGGCGACGAATGCGGGCAAAGCATTTCAAGGCTCAATTGTGCTCGGCATGGGCTTTACCTTCGATGACACGTCGGCCGAAAAAGGTACAACCTCGACCCTTGTAGAAATGAATAACTTGATAAGGAAGAAAGCACATAATGGGGAGCGAATTAAGCCCTATATTGGCGGGGAGGAGGTGAATAACGAGCCCCGCCATCAGCCACATCGCTACGTTATCGATTTCGAAGACTTTCCGCTTCGTCGGGATAATGACCTGCCACTGTGGGCAGGCATGAAAACAGGCGAAAGGGAGAGCGCTCTTAAAATGGGTATAGTCCCGCGCGACTACCGACTGTCTGTCGCAGCTGACTGGCCTGATCTGCTGGCAATTGTTAAATCCAAGGTCAGACCTGAACAACTCAAGAGTAAGAGCGAGGAGGTTAGAGGATACAGCTGGTGGAAACACTGGCGAACTAGATCGGACCTTCGCAAGGCAATCGCGCAGATGAACAAAGTGATAGTAACTGCGCGCGTGTCAGCACATGTCGTGTTCGCTTTCCTGCCTACGGAAATAGTATTCTCAGATCAAGTCGTTGTATTCGCAATGGATCAGGCACCTGGCTTCGGCGTGCTTCAAAGCCGAATACATGATCTGTGGACAAGAACGTTCGCTTCTTCGCTTGGAGAAACCCTCCGGTACACACCCTCGGACTGTTTCGAAACATTTCAATTTCCCGGCGAGTTGGAGAGCGCGTCACCTCTCACGATCATCGGCCACTCTTATCACGATTACCGCTCCGCTATCATGGTCGCCCGCAACGAAGGCATGACCAAGACTTACAATCGCTTCCACGACCGCGCCGAGACCTCCGCGGACATCCAACATTTGCGCGACCTCCACGCCGACATGGACCGAGCCGTGCTCAACGCCTACGGCTGGCCCGACCTCGCCGAACGCGCGGCGCCGATCTTTCTCGATGAGACCAAGGAAGACGACCACACTTATCAGGGCCGCCTGTTCTGGCCCTCGGACTTCCGCGACGAAGTCCTGGCTCGCATCCTTGCCCTCAATGCCGAGCGCCATGCCGAAGAAGTCCGCCTAGGGTCTGTTGAGATTCATCGGGAGTTGATCACGGCGGCGGCGAGATGGATCATGGCGGCGAAGCTCTGGTCGGTTTTGTCGGCGCGCATGGCGATGCGTTTGAACTCTTTGAGCTTGCCGAAGAAGTTCTCGATCAGATGGCGCCATTTGTACATCTCGGTGTCGATGGCGAGAGGCTGTGCGCGGCGCGGATGCTGGGAGATGACGATCTTGGCGCCGCGCTCGTTGAGTTCGGCGATGATCGCGTTGCTGTCAAAAGCCTTGTCGGCGATCAGCGCGTCGAAGTCCACGCCCTCGATCAGCGGCGCCACGCCGACCGTGTCGAAGCGCTGACCCGGCAGCAGCACGAAGCGCACGAGATTGCCGAGCGCATCGGTGAGCGCCAGGATTTTGGTGGTCATGCCGCCTTTCGAACGGCCGATGGCCTGGCTTTGAGTCCCCCTTTTGCGCCCTGTCCGTGGCGGTGGACCTTGACGATGGTGGCGTCGACCATGGCGTATTCCATGTCTGGCTCGTCCGAGACGGCGTCGAAAAGCGTTTGCAAACATCCGCCTTCACCCAGTCGCGAAAGCGCTTGAACACCCTGTTCCAGTTGCCGAACGCGGGCGGCAGGTCGCGCCAGGGACTGCCGGTGCGGACGATCCACAAAACCGCCTCGACAAACAGCCGGTTGTCCTTGCCGCTGCGCCCGGGGTCGCCGGGCTTGCCCAGACAATGCGGCGCCATCTTCGCCCATTGGGCGTCCGTCAAAACGAATCGGTCCATCAAAAGCTTGAATCACAACCAAGCCCATTGAGAATCTTGAATCCCAACAGACCCTAGGCATCGCCCCCGGTATGAAGGGGAAGGTAGAAGTCGACAACGAGGACGAGGAGTTGGAGAAGACCTGAGAGAAGGTCGTAGGTCTGGGGCACATGATGGCGAACCCTTACAATCTGGAGTTCATGAATGGGCTCATCGGACAGCAAGAAACTCAGCGGCTTGAGTTCAAGTCGAGCCGCGAATTGCTGAACGAGAATCCTCAGAAGAGAGGCAGGTTCCTCTCCGAGCAAGTAGTCCCGACAGTGTCTGCGTTCCTAAACACCGATGGGGGACTACTCATTATTGGCATCGAAGAAAAGGACGGTAGCGCTATCGCCCTTTCAGCCGGCGTCCCACGAAGCCGTACGTCGTGGGAGCAGCTACAATCTGCAATTTGTGACCGCATACAGCCCGCAGTCGCCGGATACGTCTCCGTTTACTCCGCTCAAGTTGGGACGAATTCGGATGGCGAAAAGTCGTTTGCGTTTGTTGTTGATGTAAAGCCGGGCACGACTGCTTATCAAGCAGATGACAAGAAATACTACGTTCGACGATCCGGCCAGAGCGAGGCCATGGAGGACAAGGATGTCCGCCTGCGAATGATCGCGGGCGACAAACCGAGACTTACCATCAGTTTGCGCCCGCAAATCGTTCCGAACGTGGGCAATTTTTCGCACCACGTTCAGCACGTCGCCTGGAATCTTCATTTCGAGAATGTGGGGGTGCGGAATATTCCGCGGGCGATTGTCCGCTCTCATCTGGATTTGCGGGGGCTGTCTGAGTTAAGCTATCGCACGGTAACGTCGCGGACGCGCGAATACCAACAAACGACGTTTCCAATCGAGGGCCTGGACCCAAGTGGCCTCTTGCCGGGGCAGCGTTTCGAACTGCCCCTCTTCATGGTGTCATCATTGGCATTCGTAGAATGCGGGGACCTTGCCGCCGTTACGATGACCGCCGACGTTGTTGTCTATGTCGACGATGGACTTCCAGCCGAACTGAGGAGCTATGATCTGATGGGTGACCTCCGGCCGGTCATCGCGAACAATTGGCAGCTTCGTGCAGATTGAACTGGGGTGCGATCGCGCATGTCGTATTCGAAAGGTTACGTCGGGGGGATATCGGTCGCCCGAGAGCGATTGGGCGAAAATCGATGAATCGCTAGTAACGAACATGATTAGCTTGGACAAGGCGATCAGGCCATTCGTCCATGCCTTGGCCACGTAGTGCGGGACCGGCGCATGAGTAAGCCTCTACAACCTGTCGAAATACGCGCTTCCCTTGTTAGAACATTTCGCCGTGATCTCATCGGCCCGAATCCCACGTCCGAAGATGCCGATCTCGCGACCGAGCGACTGAACGAAAACCCGTCGCGATGGTATCTCGCAGGCTTTCTGGCTCCCGCCGAAGGCGACATGAGCATGGATGCGCGGGACGAAAGTGACGATCCAAGCGCGCAGGAGGAGCGCGAGAACCAGGCCGATCTCGTCGAAGAGGCGGGAGCAGGCGGCGCCGTCGGCGACCAGGACCAGCCCGACCCGCCAAGTAGCCGCCGGCGTTTCCTGCCCTCATCGATCGGCCTCACGGTGCTGCTGCCACCCGCTGTCACCGAAATCGAGGCAAAGGTGACGTGGGGTGACTACCTCACGGAGCCGCCCCTGCCAGAAACGATCCTGATCGGAGAGGACGAGATTGGCGAGGACGGCAAGTCGAAGCGGCGGTCACTGCCAGATGTCGAATGGGTGCGCTCACCAAGAGAGCGGTCGCTACGTTTGCGCGTGCCTGAGGGACGCGGAGAACCGCTCGTGCTACCGGAGAGTGCCGCTGCGCAGCGCAGAGGTGGCGGGCTACAGCTTGAGACTCATGCTCGCCTTTTCACATATTCCACGCCGGAAGGGTCGACGGAACAGGTCCGCGCTGTAACGGTCTTTCTAGTGAATCGCCGGGCTACGACGCGGCGCCGTTATGCAGATGTCACCTTTGCGTTTCAGGCGCGGCTGGAGCTCATCTGTCTGGCGGGCTTCCATCCTCGGACCGATCTGTCTGGCGTCGATGCGTTCGACGAGGATCATCGAGTGTCGGACCTCCATTACCGCGATGTCTGCGAATATGCAGTGGGTCGCAATTCGGCCGCGGCCTGGGAATCTTCCGAGCCGGAGCCCCACAAAATCACACGGGTTTGGACCGATCCATTGCCATGCGCCGAGGTCGAGCGGGTGGCGCCCAATGAAGATGAAGCTTTAACGTCCCAGGTCGAATTCGGCATGGAGCGATTGGCTGATCTCGCGAAGAACGGGGGCGCCACACTGAAAGGCGCCCTCGAGGATCTGCCGAAACTGTACGGTGTATGGATCGAACGAGAGCGGCGCAAGGTTCCTCACCTCGCGCCGCGCCGGCGCGAGACTGCTCAATCCCTCATCGACAGCATGGAAATCGCGAAACGCCGCATAGCCGCTGGCATCGACCTGATCGGAAAGGACGACATCGTCAGAACTGCGTTCCGCCTGACGAACGAAGCCGTCGCCAAGGCTGCGCGCCGACGAAATGCGGGCGCCACTGGCGATCCGGCGGCTCAACCTGCGCCCAAATGGCGTCCATTCCAGCTTGCCTTCATCCTGCTCAACCTCGTCCGGCCTGGTCGACGGTGCACATCCAGACCGCGAATTGGCCGATCTCCTGTTCTTCCCGACCGGCGGCGGCAAGACCGAAGCTTATCTTGGCCTCGCCGCCTTCGTGATCTCGCACCGGCGATTGACCGGGCCTGGTGTGCTCGGCGCAGGTGTCGCAGTTATCATGCGCTACACACTGCGGCTCCTCACCCTCGACCAGCTTGCCCGCGCCGCTGCCGTTGTTTGCGCACTCGAACTCATGCGCGACGATCCGACCAACGTCGATGCCAAGGGCCGAAGATCCTCGGCGACTGGCCAATCGAAATCGGGTTATGGGTTGGCTCCGACGCCTCCCCTAACCGCCTGGGTCGTACCGGAGACGGCGACAAGCACACGGCTGTCGGTCGCGTCCAGCGGTTTAGGAACGGTCAAGACCGGCGAGCCCCTGCCCCTTTGAAGGCGTGCCCGTGGTGCGGGACAGAGTTTACATCAGCGTCATTCGCGTGCGTTCCGAACAACACTGCGCCGATCAACATGGAAATCCGGTGCGTCAACACTGCGTGCGATTTCACACGGGGGCGCGCGCTTCCCGTCCTGACGGTGGACGAGCCGATTTATCGTCGCCTACCGGCGTTTCTAATCGCCACGGTCGACAAATTCGCAAGCCTTCCCTGGCTCGGTGAGGCTGGCGCGTTTTTCGGGAATGTCGACCGGTTCGAGGCCGGAGTTGGTTTTTTCGGGGCCGCCGAGCCAGGGCGCGGCCGGCCGCTGGACAATGGATGGAAGCTCGATCCCCCCTTCGCTCATCATTCAGGACGAGTTGCATCTCATTCGGGCCCACTCGGCACCGTGGCCGGCCTTTATGAGGCGGCCATCGACCAGCTATCGAGCAGACAAATTGGAGATCGGCGTATCCGTCCCGAAATTATCGCCTCGACCGCAACCGTCCGGCGGGCCCAAGCACAAATCAGGGCGCTGTTCGATCGATCGGAGACGAAAATCTTTCCGCCGCCCGGCATAGACCGAACCGACAGCTTCTTTGCACAAACGATTTGATCGTCGCAACAGCCGGCGCGGCTCTACCTCGGCATTTCGGCGCAAGGTCGCGGACCGAGCCTCGTGTTCTTACGGGCTTTGACGACGCTGGTCGCGGCGGCACAGGCCGAATATGACTGGGGCTGGAGGACACCCACCCTGCTGATCCCTATATGACGGCGGTTTGCTATTTCAACGCGCTCCGCGAACTTGGGGGGGCACGCCGCATCGTCGAGGACGAAGTTCGCGACCGTGGGACCGCTACGGCACCCAGCGTCGCCGCGTTTTGCCGAAGGACAAGCCTTTTGCGGATCGACGGCTCAAGGAACCCCTTGAGTTAAATATCTCGCGTTTCAACCGACGAAGCTGCGAAGGCGAAGCAGCGTCTTGAAACACCCTTCGGCGCCTCTTCGGAACGGTCGACGTTGCGCTCGCCACCAATATGATCTCTGTCGGACTGGATATCACGCGCCTCGGCCTTATGCTCGTACAGGGTCAGCCGAAAACGGCTGCCGAATATATCCAGGCAACGAGCCGGGTCGGTCGCGACCACAATCGGCCGGGTCTGGTCGTGGCGGTATTAAACCTCCACAAGCCGCGGGATCGGATGCACTTCGAGCAGTTTGGCCAGTTCCACCGCACGTTCTACCGCGCTGTAGAGGCAACGAGTGTGACGCCCGGGGCTGCGCGGGCACTTGACCGAGCGCTCGCTGCAATTGTCGTCGCGGCGGCACGCCACATCAATCCTTCGCTCACGCCGGAGAATGCCGTCACTCGCCTAAGGGACAATGCCGCCACTCGCGCACAAGTTCGTGACGCGATTTTTCTCCGCGCCCCGCCGGATCTTGTTGCCGGCGGTACCGCCGCCCTAGCAGCGCAAATCAACGACGTTCTCGATGCTTGGACCGCGACCGCGGCCGCTCAGGCGGCTGGCGGCAGCCAATTCAAGTACGCCGCGGCAGCCTCGCCCGCCCGATTGCTTCATCAACCACTGGAACCTGGTCTACCTAACTTGTCTGCCGAACACCGCCTGTTTGTTGCCGGTCGGTCGATGCGCGACGTGGAATCTAGCGTTCGTTTGCTTGTCAAAGACCCCTACGGCAGACCGATCCAGAATGCGGACGATCTGGCATGACCCAAAACACTCAGCGGCTAAGCCAGACCGTTTCCACGTTTGGGCCCGGCTCCATGGTCGACCTGCCGACGCGATCGGTGGTTGTTGGCGGTCTCAATCAATGGGAGATGCGGTCGGTTACAGTCATTTCCGAGCCGCGCCTCACGGCAAGACTTGAGCGGCTATTGAGAGAGCAGAACCGATTAGCTGACGGCATCAGGTTGCAGTTGCGTGTTCCGCCGATATCGGATTCTGGAGCCTTTGCAACACTCGATGGGATCCGTTGCTTCATCTTCCCGAAATGGTTCGTCTGCGAGCGCACGGAGCCTGGGTCAACACCTATTGACCGCCGCCGGCGCCTCGTGCCCTGGCAAGACTTGGCCGCCAACGGGCGTCGCCGTTACACCTTCGACGACGGAAAGGCGAGCGACGTCACCCCCATCCGCTTTGTCTGTGCCTGCGAAAAAGGTCATCTACAGGATATCGATTGGCGTCGCGTTGTGCACGGCCCCGATAAATGCCAGGAACCCATGTGGGTCGAGGAGAAAGGCACCAGCGCGGACCCGGCCGACACCGCTGTCATCTGCGCTTGCGGCAAGCGGCTTTCTCTTCAAGATCTTTTTCAGCCCGGTAGACTTGGAAGCTGCGTCGGCGAGCGCCCGTGGCTGCTCGATCGTGATCCAAACGGATGCGGCGAGAAGCTCAAGCTGCTGACGCGCACAGCCACCAACACTTACTTTCCTCAGGTCCTGACGGTGATCTCACTGCCAGCAGAAGAGGATGCGCTATCTGCGATCGTCCAGACCCTTGAAGGTGTATTGAAGGAAGCGCAATCCGCAGTCAATATTGGCCAAGCCAAAAAATACAATCCAAGCGTCGCATCCGCCCTCGGCGCTTACGCGGACACGGATATCTTTGATCGTCTGCAACGCATCCGCGAAGGCGCCCAAGCGCAATCCAATCTAAAGCCCAAGCAGAGCGAATTCGATATTTTCGCCAGCGGGCGAGCCGAGATCGGTCAAAATACGCCGGATGCAAAGCTCTATTGTCAAACGCTGCCTCGGAATACCTGGGAAAATGACCATCTATACCCCTCCGTTCGGAATCTCGTCGCGGTGCACCGGCTCCGAGAGGTCTCGTGCTTGTACGGCTTCACCCGGTTCGAGGCCGCGCCGACCTCCACGGACGGCGACATCGAGGATATCGGCCTCGCTGTTCGGGGTGCTCCGATTTCAGACGGCACCGACTGGCTGCCTGCCGTCGAACAGTTTGGTGAAGGTCTGTTCGTTCACTTCGATGAGCGCGAGATCCTGAAATGGCTGTGCAGCGAGAGGGTGCTTGGCCGGCAGGCGAGGTTGCTTCACGGCTTCGAAAAATGGGCCATCCGATATGGCACGAGTGCGCCTCGATATCCTGGCACCGCCTACTACTTGCTGCACAGCCTTTCTCACGCTTTGATGCAGGAGATTGCGCTCGATTGTGGTTACCCGGCCAGTTCGTTGAAGGAGAGGGTCTACGCCCATTCGGCTACTCAGGGCGGCATGGTCGATCGTTGCGGATTGTTGATTTACACCGCCAGCGCCGGAGCGCAGGGCACACTGGGGGGATTGGTATCGATCGCCCCTCGTTTTTCTGAAACCCTCACCGCCGCGCTCCGTCGAGCCGAAATCTGCTCGAACGACCCCATTTGCGCGGACCATGAACCAGATGGTCATACTGGTGACCGCGCCACTCATGGCGCCGCCTGCCATAGCTGCCTGCTAGTCGCTGAAACCAGTTGCGAGGCACGCAACCTCTTTCTCGATCGTGCGCTCCTGGTCCCGACGATGTCTGGGGTCGGCACCGAGTTCTTCTCGCGGCCAGAACACGCACAGGTGCGCTGATAAAGCTGCCACGTCTCAGTCCGGAAAATCGCCCAAAATAAGCCCACCCCCACGATGGCAACCGAAGGCTCCGCATTCTTTAAATTGCCATAAGTTGCCGGCGTCGAGAAAAGCTGTCCCAATCCGTTGGCCTGAGGGTCAGCTAGGAGAATCCACCGTGCACGGAAAGCTCATTGCTGTCGCAAATATGAAAGGCGGCGTCGGCAAAACTGCCACGGTTATCGCATTGGCGGAAGCCCTCGCGGCGCAAGGAGCGGCGGTGCTGGTCATCGATGCTGACGCCCAGTCGAATGCCTCGATCTGCATCGCGGGCGACGAAAATCTTAAGAGGTTGATTGAGGACGGCCATACGATCGATGGGTATCTGGACGATTTTCTGCTCGGTGGAAGAACGGTCAGCTTCCAGGATTGCATTTGCGATCATGCCAGCGATGTCTCGCACGGTGGCCACAAGTTGGATGTTTCGCTTCTTGCAGCAAGTTCGCAACTTCGCCTTCTCGAACGCGACATCATTTACAAACTGACCCAGCAGAAATTTGGTCTGAACGCTATCGTCCGGCGGGTATTCGATATTCTCAAAACGGAACTCAACCGACCGAATATGAGATTCGATTTTGTCATCATCGACTGCGCGCCAGGGATCTCGGCGTTCACTGAAGCCGGCATTCGTCTGGCCGACCTTGTGATCGTACCCACGATACCTGATTTCTTGTCAACCTATGGACTGAGTTCTTTCTGCAAGAATCTCTGGACGGGCGGACACGCGCCTGGAACCATGCCGCCTCCCAGCAGGCTACCCCACGTGCTGATTACGCGAGATCGCCAGATCAACGAGCACAAAAAAACGATCGCTAAGATCAGAAACGAGAGTGCCGCGCCAGATCCTGCCTTCATACCGCTCGACACGGTCATTAAGGAGGCCGCCGCCGTTTCAGAAGCGCTCGGTAAAGCTGGTACCGGGCCGACCTTCACCAACAAATGGGGCAACATGGTCCCTGTGCTCGGCAGGCTCGCTCAAGAAATCAAGGAGGTTTTGAATGGCACTTGAAATCGACGGTTTCGCGGTGTTCCAGAGCATCGGCTCAAACCGCGTCACCTTCGCGGGTATCGCCGCCGATGTCGTAAAGGCGGCGCGAACCCTCGTGGCCAAGTCGATTAAGGACAAGAAGACCGGGCTGGCGGCGTTGCGCGACATCCGAAATGCACTTGGACCAGAGTCCTTCAACCTCATCACGGATGGCATGGCCAACTCGCAGATCAAGTCTGTCGCGACCAATCTCGACAAGCACAATCCCGAATTGAAGACATCCAGCTCGGCTTGGCAGCGGCGTCACGTCCTAGCGCTCGCGGACGGCTCCGTTGAACCATCGGATAAGCCGAAGTCTTCGCCAAAGGTGAAAACCAAGAAACCTCCTGTGGCGCCGAAGACTCCCGAACGGATATCCTTTAGTTCGGCAGGCGCTACCCGGAAACGCTGATGAACGATGGGCAGATGCTCGAAGCCTTCGGCCACACTCCGTAGAACCGTAGTACAGCCAGACGCGCCGATGGAAATCTGACCTCCTACGTTGAGCGGGCCGGTCATTCGATCCGCATGGGATCACGCCGGTCCACGGCGGCTGACCAACGGGTTTCTCAAAGAAGCTGGAATGCCACGCTGCGGCCGTTAGCCTTTACGTGGCGCACTACAATTGGTGTCGCGTGCACGAGACGCTGAACACGACGCCAGCCGTTGCGCTCGGGATCGCAGATCGGCCTTGGTCGATTGGTGATCTGCTTGACGCCGCTTTGGCAGTCGCGCCTACTGAACCAACCAAGACGGCGCCAGATCGGCGGCGGCGGTTCCGGGTAATCCAAGTCGGCCGAAAATAGAAAAATGGAGGAATCAGGGGCGCCGCCTAGACCTCTTTAGGATAAGAGTCAAGTTTTTTCCTTGAAAAAATCGCATTGGATGTGTATCTTTGAGGCAACACAGGATGATTTGATTCGGGGGTACAACTGTTCGCGTGGATGGCGACGAAGGAGTAGCGATGGCAAACGTCTTCGATGTCGCCAAATATGTGCTGGAGCTCTGTGGTGGCGCTCGAATGCTCCCGATCACAACTTGGAAGCTACAAAAACTTATATACTACGCCCAAGCTTGGGCGGTCGTATGGGACGATGAGCCCCTATTCGGAGAGGAAATCCAAGCATGGGCAAATGGTCCTGTCTGTCCCGATCTGTATAGAGTGCACCGGGGCAAGCTCAAGATTTCCGATTTGGACGTCGGCAATAGCGGCAATCTGGCAAACAATGAACGAGAAACGGTTGAAGTCGTTTTCGAACATTATGGGAAAAAGACTGCCCAGTATCTCAGTGAGTTGACGCATCAAGAAAAGCCGTGGAAGGATGCCCGAAGTGGCCTACCTCCTGGCGTCCGTGGTAACCACGTCATTTCCTTGGAGAGCATGGCCGAATATTACGGCGGTCTCTAGGGTTAAGCCCCAATTAACCATGTTGAGATTCAACGGGTTGGTCAACCGAATCGGGGGGCCAACGAATGCGGGCGAACTTGTTTTGGTTTAGCGACGAGCAATGGTCGAGGATTGAATTGTTTATTCCCACCAATCGCCGTGGCGTGAAGCCGAAGAACAATCGGCGCATTTTGAGCGGCATCATGCATGTGCTCAAGACCGGATGTCGTTGGGTCGATTGTCCGCCGGAATATGGACCGGCCAAGACCGTCTACAATCGCTTCAACCGCTGGAGTGCGCAGGGAATTTGGCAGAGCATCTTTGAGGCGGCAGCCGAACCCGCGGAGCGGCCGGAACGAGTGGCCCTCGACAGCACGCATATCAAAGCGCATCGCTGCGCTGGCGGCGGAAAAGGGGGGCGTCAGAGCAGGCGATTGGCATCACCAAGGGCGGCCGGAACAGCAAAATTCATGGCCTTGTCGATAAGCTGTGCCGCCCGTGGGTCTTGATGCTCACGCCCGGCAACACCGCCGACTGCACGGTCGGGCCGGCATGTGTCTGTCTGCTTGACGGCATCGAGGAGTTGCTCGGCGACAAAGCCTATGACAGCAACTCGTTCCGCAAGTCTCTGCGCAAGGACGGCATCAGACCGGTGATCCCCGGCCGGTCAAATCGCAAGAAGCGCATTCGTCATGACAAGCAAGCCTATAAGGGCCGCAACGTCATCGAGCGCTGCTACTGTCGGCTCAAGGACTTCAGGCGCATCGCAACGCGCTACGACAAACTCGCCCGGAATTACTTCTCGGCACTGTGCCTCGTCGCCGCCGTGGTATTCTGGCTGTAGGCAATTGAGTCCGGACCCTAGTTAGGACAGCACCACCGGGTCGGTGCTGGCCGGAACCGGCCACTCGCGGTTTGAAAACCGGCCACCGTGCAATACGTTTTTGTTATGGAGACTTTATTCAGCCGATTGTTGGTAGCTGTTTGATCGGCTACGTAACGCTCTTATTTATTGATGGTCATTACAAAGAAAGAATGTTAGCACAGGAAGCAACGATTAATCTATTGAAGTCGAGGGGGTCGGAAGTTACTATTAAATACAGAAACATTCAATCGGAAGAGAGAAGAAGATTAATTGAGAATTTAGAGCCAATAGCAAAGTCTCTGCCAACTATTGTTGTTTTCGCCGATAGTGAGCGCAGTTCAATTTTTTATGCTATTGAGTTCTTAGAATTATTTGATTATTTACAGTTAAAGAAGGTTGGCCCGCTGCCAACTTACGCAAGGCCTGGTGAAAAAGATGTAATGATCGGAACTCGTAGATTTGGATAAACCTTCTGAACAAGCCAAAAAATTCGCAGAAGCTTTTAGGCGGTCTGGATTCGTCGCGCCCTATGTCAAGTGGGGACAGGGCGCCTTATTCCCTGCCCAACCGCGTTTGGACAATGTGGATTTTAATCTGTTCATTGGCCCGTCAGGGCAGTAGCACGATTATTTACGGCCGCCCTCGATTACCCGAAACCGGCGCCGCCGATCTGGCGCGGTCTCGGTTGGTTCAGTCGGCGCGACTGCCAAAGCGGCGTCAAGCAGATCACCAATCGACCAAGGCCGATCTGCTAAACGGTTCGGCTTCGCGCAGCAATTGGAGTTGCCAATGCCGTTGCCGGTGCCGCCCGGTGCGGGTCAACAAGAGGCCGCCAACTGAGGCGGCTTAGGGGAGAGTTATGAAGCCCTTCGTTTTGTTCGTGACCTGGATCGCCGTCGGTCAGCCAGCCACAACATCTCAAATTGAGATGGATACGGAACAAGCATGCCTGATCGCGCGAGAAGAACTGCGCAATGACTTCTATCGCTACAAGAAAGACAGCACACAGCTATTTGCGGCTTGCCTGCGAAGGTCCAATCCAGACAATCCCAAAACCAGCCAGTGATAAAACCAAAACTAGCCACTAGCCCTCAAACCCGGCCAGCACCACCGGGTCGATAGGAACAGATCGGAAATTTGGAACATTTCCTGAATGCGGCAGCCGTCAGGTCGGAATGGTCGTGTTCAGTCCCGTCGCATCTTCAAGCCCCCAAAAGATGTGGCCGGTGCCGTCGATCACGGCCTTCGATCTGGACGGGCGCAGCCCTACGAGTGCCCGAAACGCGGCTCTAGTCTTTGCGGTCGCGTAAGAGCGATCGGGTTCGCTCCCGGTGGCAATGGTTGTCGGCCAAAAGTGAGGCCGCTCGACGCCAATCAATCGAGTCATTCGTGACGAATTCGCGCCGTTTCCCGCCGCCATTCAGCGCCGATCGTATCGAGGGTGGCTACCTGGTGCGCGACGCCAATGGCCAGACGCTGGCCTACGTCTACGCCCGCGACGATGCGACGATCGCTCGGCAAGCCGGCGTGCTGACAATGGACGAGGCGCGACGCATTGCGGCCAACATCGCCAAGCTGCCGGAGTTGTTGCGCGGAGGCGAATAGACCGCCATGAGCTGCTGATCGTTAGACCCTATGCGCCTCGCCAGACATGCTTGCGACCCCGGCGCCTACACCCACTTTGCGGGCTAAGATATATCGTCAGGGCGATCCTAATGCGCCCGAGGGCTCCGTTCGTGTCGTTCAATCTGTTCGTTGAGGTCCGAGTGGCGTGAGTCCGGGCGTGAGTAGAAATGACCATAAATGAAATAAGCATTATTTTTCAATAAGATTAGGCGGACCTCGGCTCCACCAGCGGCAGGTGGTTGGCCTCTCTTTTTCACACTGTGGTCACAGCGAGAGGCCGGGTTAGCCGCATCGTCCTGTGCTGTTGGGTGACTGCGCAGCGGCAGGCGCGGTGCGAACGGCATTCGTTACCACCCCTCCAAGCGTCCCGAGTAGCTGACGAAAGGAGCCGATCGATCGCGCTCCCAGTGAGTGAAGATTATTTGCCGTTGCGGGTATTGTCAGACGTTCTCGCAAAGACAAGAAGAGTTTGCTCATCTGGCTGAAGGATAAATTCTCGATGTCGGCGACTAAAATCGACTGTCCCTTTTTTGATGAAAGCACCCCTTGGATATTCGTTGCATCTGGATTGCCCTCAAATCCTGCGATCGAGATAGATGGGAGCTCAGATCCTTTAAGTCGTGATAATGTACGCCATAATTGAAGGCCGAGGGCGTAATTATAAGTTTCAACCGCTTGCTCGTCTGTGAATTCTTCAGGGCGATCTGTAAGGCGCAGCGGATAATATAAAATCCCGAGTTGAGGAGCGGAAAGACTTAAGAGCTTTAGATCGGAGGCGTGATCGAAAAGACAAGCGTAAGCCCGGGCAGCGTTTAAACGGGTACCACGTGTTTGCGATGCTTTGTCCTTAAATAACAGGAATGAATAGAATGCGTAACGATTTTCGTCGGTAAGCCTTTCAGTAAGAATATCGCTATAAGTATATGATCGACCCAGTGCTTCAATGCTAGGTATTTTATCTGGGTCGAAAGTTGAGACTTTCGTTTTTGCAATACTTGATACCAATCCCAGTGAATTAAGCAAGAATTCCGCAACGCCTGATTGAGCGGCGGCATTCGCCGAATGTTGCACAGACTGTACCGCCTTGGAGGCGCGTTCCTTAAGCCTGTCCCGAAGTATGTAGGCAGCTATCTTAGGGTCATGAGATATGGCCACTATCGAAAGAAATTCTTGTTCGATGTTTACCGCATCGACAAAGTTTCCCAAGGTTTCGTTTTCCTGTATAATTGAGGTTCCGATATCATGCGCGATCAACTGATCATAATCCCTAAACACAATTTTTCCAGCGTTAGGATATCGGTAGATAAGATCATGCTCCAGCCTCGATATTTCAGAAGGATGCCGAGCCGTCGCTGACGAAAACCTGATAATCGTTTTTGGAACGAGAGGAATGAGAATTGATCGGTCTTTGTCGGGGAGGCCTACCGTTTGGATATTCAGGTAGTTTTGGCTCATTGCCGGAGCTGCAACGAACGATGTCATGGAGAAAACGGTGAAGACGATGAAATAGAGTTTGCACATGCTTCAGCCCTAATTGTTGCGCTTTAAGCCTGAGTAGGCAAGGAGAACAAGGGCTGCAGTTGTTGTCCAGAACGTGATGGCTCCGATGACTTCCCTCGAGTTCAGAGGGTCATCGACATAGAGATCAAAAAATAGCCAAGTGCACAGGGTCAGAGCCGCGACTGAAATCGCCACTGCGGAAGCCATTCTGAGGTGCACTCCGACGCGCTTACGAGGTAAATCTGCGTCGTACGCGTTCGAAAGCGAAATTCGTCTTGGAGCGGGGGGCCGCCCGGTAGAGAGTTCAGCTTCCACGCCTCTGATCGCGCGGGCATCGAGGGGATGTGGAGAGTCCTGCTGAACCTGGCCTGCTGGCGCCTCACATGGCACCCTCAGCGCAAAAGCGATGTCTTTGCAGAAACGCTCTATCTGTTGGCGGGTTCTTGTGGAGGAAATGTCGTCCTGCCGGAAGTCGGTCCAATCAGCATACTGGCGGGCATGTATGATTTGTCGAACATAGCTTTGGTACCGGTCCTCTTCTTGGGTCAGCTGCGGGACCTCAATGTAAAGCAGCGGGAACAGCAAATCTTGACGGCTGAGCTCAGCCTCACGCTTGAGAAACGCTTGGAATTCGAACGCACAATGACGGCTCTTGAGGGCTCGTGGCGTGACTATCGGAATGAAAAAGACGGATTGGGCAATGGCACCGGCGATTTCTGTCTCCCACAGCTTTCCGTGTGCGATGGCTGCCGTGTCTTGCCAAAGCCGAAAGTCGTGACGCGAGCGGCCCAACTGGCTTGCCAATTCGCGCTGTATCCGATCCCTCAGTGCGGACAATGCCCCTGCCGAGTCGTCATCGTCTTCACGCGAGTAGCTAAAGAACCCGACGAGTTCCGGTTGATCGGCTAACGATGTCATCTGCCTACGGGGTGCAAGGGCCGTTGCTATCGCATTCTCGTATAATACCACAATCGATATGAGGCCGCCGAAACCGATGACGCCCATAATCTGTAATGTTTGCGAGCAAATTTCGAGGCCAGTTCTGGCTCCTGTATTGCGCCACCCGTCTACCGCGGTTGGCCGTGAACCAAGACCTGCGATTTCCAAATCTCCCAGGGTCGGTCGTCGCGGTCTTCTATCGCCCCTATTTTTGCGGCTTCCACCTCGTTCAAGAATGTCACCGTGCCGCCCAGCCGCAGCGCTTCGGCTTCCAGGCGTGCGTTGAGCTCCGTGTAAATCGCACGGATGACCGCGGTCTTGAGCGCTGGCCCGACGACCGTGTCGCCGTGCCCGCGCATGAGCACGACCGGGCCTGACCCGAGCCTTTTTGCGAGCGCCGCGCCGAGCACCTTGTTGCCGACCAGCATGTTGGTCTCGTTTCCGCCGGCCTCGCGAATTTCAAACACCGGGACCGCGCCAATCAGGAACCCTGCCATGTGCGATACCGGCTTGAGCGGCACATTGCTGACGCTGAAAGGGACGACCGCGGGCGAATGGCTGTGAATGACCGCATTGACGTCAGGCCGCGCCTTGTAGACCTCGCTGTGAATGAAACGCTCATAATACGACGAGCGTCCGCGCGCCTCGATCGCGTTGTCGTCGAGGTCATATTCCATGATGTCGTCAGGCGCGACCAAGGCCGGAGCGCGCGAACGGGAAATGAAATAGTGCGTGGGATTCTTGACCGAGCGCACGCTGACGTGCCCGAACCCGTCGAGCACGCCCTGATCCGCCAAGATGTGATTGGCAAGGACGAGATCGGCGATGTTCTCATCGTCCTGTTGTTGCGGCGTCTTCGGCGCGGCATTTTGCGCAACACTCTGCGGCGCAAGGAGCGCAAATCCGGCGACCACCGCAATCGAAATTCCGAGTTGCAACCGTGCCACGGCAACGCTCCCTCGTGCGAGCTGCGATGACCGTCAGGCTATGGGGGGATCGGCTAGCCGGCAAGCCCGCCATCAGCAGGGCCACGGGCGAACCGACAAGCTTGATGTGATGTTCAGGCGCGGTGGGAGACGCGCGCCTCCGGAACTCTGCCGTGGGCTCGCACGTTCAATCTCCCGAATAGAGAATAAGGGAGTTTGATATGAAGCGGTTTCTAGCATGCGCGGCTGTGGCCGCTACAGTCGTTGCTCTTTCTGTGCCTGCCGCGGAAGCGAAGGGGTGCATAAAAGGGGCGATCATCGGCGGCATCGCCGGGCACTATGCGGGCCATCATGGCGTCGCCGGCGCGGCGGCGGGATGTGCGATCGGCCACCACGAAGCGAATAAGAACAAATCGGCGCAGCGGCAGAATTGAGCTCGGCGATTCGAGTCGCGGCGCTCGCATCGCGGACTTTCCGACACGTTGGTGTTTCCGCGACGTTGATGTTTTCGAGACATTGATGTTCGGCGGTCCCGATCTTTTCCCCTCTCCCGCTTGCGGGGGAGGGTCAGGGAGGGGGCCCGTCCGCGCGTTCGTGCCGTGGAGTGAGCCCCCACCCTAGCCCTCCCCCGCAAGCGGGAGAGGGGAAAGAGAAGCGCGCGTCACGTCGTGCGCATCCTCGATCTCTCGGGATGTTCGTATCGGCGTTCCACGCCTGGATCTTGCGATGAGCGTTCGGGCGTAGGGCGCAATAGCGTAGCGTATTGCGCCGCTGGGACTCGCAGTGGCGCAATACGCTGCGCTATTGCGCCCTACGCGCCCTACTGCTCCCCCGTCCCGATGCTATAAGCGTGCGGACAAATGCCCGCCCGCCGACCGCACATGCCTCTCTCCACAGCCTTCTGTCCTGACGCGTCGGAAAGGGCGCGGCGGGTTTGAGCCCATCCGACTCGTTTTCGGTGCTGCGCTATCCGCCGGTGCTCCTGTTGTGGGTTTCGCGGGTCGCGAGCATGATCGGCTTCCAGATGCTGGGCGTCGCGCTTGCCTGGCAGATGTATGCGCTGACGTCCTCGACCTTCGATCTCGGGCTGATCGGCCTGTTCCAGTTCGTGCCGGCGGCGCTGCTCGCGGTCGTCGCGGGCCAGGTCGCGGACCGCCACGACCGCTCGCTGGTGCTGCGCCTCGCCCAGATCGTCGAGGCGATTGCCGCGCTGATGCTGGTCGTGGCGACGCTGACCGGCGTCATCGCCAAGGAGTGGATCCTTGGCGCGGCCTTCATCGTCGGCTCGGCGCGCGCCTTCGAAGGCACGGCGTTCCAGACCGTGCTGCCGGTGATCGTGCCGCAGCGCCACCTGACGCGGGCGATCGCGGCGCTCGCCTCGGCGCAGCAGACCGCGACCATCGCCGGTCCCGCGCTTGGCGGCTTCCTCTATCTCGTGGGGCCGACCTTCGTTTACGCGCTGTGCTGCGCGCTCTTCGTCACCGGCAGCGTGTGCATGGTGTTCGTGCGGACCGAGCACGCGGTGTCGCGGCGCGTGCCCGTCACCTTCGCCGCGCTGTTCGCCGGCTTCGGCTACATCCGCCGCAACCCGATCGTGCTCGGCGCGATCTCGCTCGACCTCTTTGCGGTGCTGCTTGGCGGCGCGCTCGCGCTGCTGCCGGCCCTCGCGCGCGACGTCTACGGCACCGGCCCGTGGGGGATGGGGCTGTTGCGCGCGGCGCCGGCGATCGGGGCACTCGTCATCTCGGTGGTGCTGGCGCGCGCGCCGCTCGCGGGCGGCGTCGGCCGCATCATGTTCGCCTGCGTCACGACCTACGGCGTGATGACGGTCGCGTTCTCGCTGTCGTCCTCGTTCTACCTGTCGATGGGCCTGCTCGCGGTGCTCGGCGCCGCCGACATGGTGAGCGTCGTCATCCGGCAAACATTGGTGCAGGTGGAGACGCCCGATGCCATGCGCGGCCGCGTCAGCGCGGTCAACGCGCTCTTCACCGGCACCGCCAATCAGCTCGGCGATTTTCGCGCCGGCGCGGTGGCGACAGCGTTCGGCACGTCGGCCTCGGTGCTGATCGGCGGCATCAGCACGTTGCTGGTGGTCGCCATCGGCGTGCGGATATTTCCGACGCTGCTGCGCGTCGACCGGCTGCACAAGGACTGACCGTCCTCGCACCAGCGATCGAGGAACGCGGTGAGCCAGGTGCGGATCGCAAGATCGTAGACCGGCCGATCCGCGAAGTGCTCGCTGCGGGGCTTGGCGCCCGGCATCGCCAGGCGGTCATGTCCCCGCGTGGTCCATTGGCACATCATGGCGTGGGTGACCTCGGCGTGAAACTGGATGCCGTAGGCCGCCGGGCCATAGCGGAACGCCTGCACCTTGAAGAGGTCGCCCGACGCGAGGAGTTCGCCGCCCGCGGGCAGGTCGAAGCCCTCGCGATGCCACTGATAGACCACCTGCGGCCAGGTCTCGATCACCGCATGGCCCGCGGGCGTGACATGGATCGGGTAGTAGCCGACCTCGGCCTTGCCCTCGGGATGAAATCCGACGCTCGCCCCGAGCTGGCGCGCCAGCATCTGGGCGCCGAGGCAGATGCCGAGGAACGGCTTCTCCTCGGCGAGCGGCACCTTGATCCACTCGATCTCGTCGCGGATGTACGCGTCCGGGTCGTTGACGCTCATCGGGCCGCCAAAGACCACGGCGCCGGCATGCTCCGCCAGCGTTTCGGGCAGCTTGTCGCCCAGCCGCGGCCGGCGGATGTCCATCGCAATCCCGCGGGCTGCGAGATGCTGGCCGATCCGGCCCGGCGTCGACTGCTCCTGATGGAGCACGATCAGGACAGGCCGGCTCATCGTGGGGTGAAATTTGACCCAGAAGGGTTTGGCGGAATCATGCACACTGAATGTCGAAGCGGCGCAGCGCTTTGACAAGCAATTTCCGTGCGCGCCACCTATGACGGCTTCGAAGGGGTCACGCGCTCGGGCGCGTCGCGGCACCGGCGTCGCTCATGGTGTTTCCTTCGGCGCTTCCTTGGGCGCTTCCTTGCCGGTGCGCTGCTCGGCGGCGCGCTGGCGCAGCGCAATGCGATCGTTCTGGGAAATCGCCAGGAGATCGCCGACCCGCCACATCATGTTGTCTTCGAATTCGCTGACGTTGCCGTCGACAAAGGCCATCTCCCACAGCATCTCGACCACCTTCAGGCGGCCCTGCTCGTTGAGCGTGCGCATCAGCAGGTGGGTGAAATGATAGAAGTCGACCGCGTCGCGATCGGCCGCCTTCGCCGACGCGATGAGTTCGTCGGTCAATGCGTCGGTGAGCGAGAATTGCGACTTGAGAAGGTCGCGCAGCGTCTGGCGCGCCGTCTGCGAGAGTTCGCCGTCGAGCGTCGCCACATGGACGAGCAGCGCCGCCGCGGCGACCCGATAGTCGTTGGCGTCGAAATGGCTGTCAGGTTTGCCGCCACCGTGCAGTTCGGCGAACAGTTTTTTGATCTCGTCCAGCATGGCCTTCCGCTGCCGCAAATGTCCCGGCGCATACCTATAGGGAATCGTGCTGCACTGCGAGCCCCCGCGGCAACGAACCACTTTTCCCCTCCCCCGCGTGCGGTCGCAAGCGGGGGAGGGGAAGAAGGAAAGTGCGGGGGAGGGGAAAGAAGACGCGCCGGTCCCCTACCGGATCGCCTTGCGGGCGCGGACGGCATCCTCGAGCAGCAGGAGGTTGTTGTGGATGAACGGGTTGCTCGGATCTTTCGCCTGGGCGTCGGTGAGAATTTCGCGGGCGCGGCCAAAATCGCCGCGCAGCATGAAGGAATAGCCCTGGTTGTTCAGGATCGCGGGCGTCGGCCCCGCGATCTTGATGAGTTCGGCGTAGGCGCGATCGGCGAGATCCCAGCGGCGCAGCCGGTCGTAGGCGGCGGCAAGGCCGAGCCACGCCTCGGCGTCGCGCGGGCCGGATTCGACCGCCTTGCGGAAATACCGCTCCGCAAGGCCGTAATTGCCCTGGCGGAAATTTTCCTTGCCGAGGCTCAGATCGTCATTCGGATCGCTCGGGCGGTAATTCGTGACCTTGGTCGCTTCCGAGCTGGTGGTCTTAGGCACCGACGCCGTGCTCTCGACCTCGATCGGGCGGAACGGATTGGGCAGATTGAAAAAATCACCAGTGCTGGTTGTGCCGGTCGAGTTGGTCTGGCAGGCGCTAAGCCATAGGAGGCACCCCGCCAGTACGCTGCCGGCTCGCGTTATGCCAACGCTCATCCCAGTCCTTGGCGCGACCGCACGCGCGCGATGAATGCACCGCGCCGTCCGAAGCAGCAGTGGATACCGCGGAACCCTAAAGGTGCTTGGTTAAGGAACTTTAGCCGCGGCCGAGGTAGCCCCGGGTGGATGCGGGCGATCGGGGCGGGTCAGTAGACCCCGAGCTTGATGCGCACGAACACCGGTAGCAGGATGACGACGAACAGCACCGGGAAGACGCACACCATCAGCGGAAACGACAGCTTCGCCGGCAGCGCATAAGCCTTTTCTTCGGCAATCGACAGCCGCTTGTGGCGCATGTCCTCGCTGTAGACCCGCAGCGCATCGGTGATGCTCGAGCCGAGTTCGGCGGATTGCTGGATCAGCGTCGCGAAGGATTTGACCTCGTCGAGGCCGAGCCGGGCGGCGAAATGCTCCAGCGCCTCGGTGAGGGTGCTGCCGGCGCGGATTTCGAGGTTGGTCATGTGGATGTTGGTGGAGAGCGCCGGATAGGAGGGGCCAAGCTCGCGGCCGACCCGCTCAAGCGCCGCCTCCATGGACAGTCCCGCGTCGGCGCATACCACCAGCAGGTCCATGAAATCCGGAAAGCCGATGCGATATTCGTCGCGCCGCTGCTTGATGATGCGGTCGAGCGCAAGGCTCGGCACAAGGTAGCCGAGGAGGCCGCCAAGGCCCACGATCGCCCAGAACAACCCGTTGAGCGACTCCGGAAGGAATGGTGCCATCAGGACGACAAGGGTCCCGACGCCGATCGCAAGCGCGGCGCGCGCGACGAAAAAGAATCCGACCGCGCGGGGATCGAAGAAACCCGCTTCCACGAGACGACGGCGCAGCACCTTCATGCTCGATTCATCGACCGAGCCATAGTGCTTGGTGGCGCGATCGACGAGCCGCTGCATGGCCTTCATGCCGGCGTCGCGGAGCGAGTCGCGGTTGCCCGCGCCGGTTTCGGGGGCGGCGCTCGCGATCCCCGCAGTCCGTTTGCGCACGTCGCCGCGCAGGCGCACCGCCGCCATCACCCCGAAGGCGAGGCAGGCGGTCGCGATGAAGACGACCGCGGCCAGCACCAGGCCGGTGTTGTCGTCCAAGATATTGAGCAGCGCGTCCACCGCTCAGATCCTGAAATTGACCAGGCGGTACATGGCGAAATTGCCGAGCAGCATCCAAGAGACCGCTCCGGCGAGGACCATCTTGGTCAAGTCGAACTGCCACACGCTGCCGTAAAAATCGGGCGAGATGAAATGAATGACGAAGAACACCCCGATCGGCAGCGACGACAGCATCAGCGCCGACATGCGTCCCTCGGCCGCCAGCGCCTTGACCTTGCGCCGCATCTTGAAACGCTGCCGGATCACCGCTGACAGGTTCTGGAGGATTTCGCCGAGATTGCCGCCGGTCGTGCCCTGGATCGCGACGGCGGTCACGAACAGCGGCAGGTCGTCCTGGCCGACGCGGAAATAAAGGTTGCGCATCGCGGTTTCGAGGTCGGCACCATAGGTGACCTCGTCGGCGACGATGCCGAACTCGGTGCCGATCGGATCGGGCATTTCCCGCGACACCATGCTGACCGCGATCGGCACGGGATGGCCGGCCCGCAGGCTGCGGACGATGATGTCGATGGCGTCGGGAAACTGCAGGCCGAATCGCTTTTGGCGCCGGCCGCGCATCATGCGCAGCGCAACGTAGGGGCCGAGCACGCACGCGACCACCATCCACACCGCGGCCTCGACGAGGCTGCCGCGCAGGATCACGACCGCCGCGAACACCGCAACGGCGGCGACCAGCGCCACGAGCACGAGCCGCGGCAGGCCGATGGTGAGACCGGACTGCAGGATCAGGCGGTTGAGCGCGGCGACCGGCAGGCGGAAGTCGCCGAACTGGTCGAGCCCACGTTCCTTGCGCAACTGCACCAGCACGTTGGCGCGGTCTGCGGTGTCGGTGAGGAGCGACAGGCGGCGATTGATGCGGGAGCGGTACGACGCCGACTTGAAGACCAGCAGATACACCGCCTCGGCGAACAGGATCGCCGACACGGCGGCAAAGCCGTAGATGATGTAGAGATCGTCGATCTCGAACGGCATGGCGTTAGAGCGGATTGTTGGGGTCGAAATAGCTGCCGGGGATGCGGATGCCCTTGGCGGCGAGGTCGCCAAGGAAGCGCGGCCTGATGCCGGTCGCGGCGAAGTGGCCCTGCACGGTGCCGTCTTCCGCGGTGCCGGTGCGCACGAACCGATAGATCTCCTGCATCTGGAGCACCTCGCCTTCCATGCCGGTGATCTCGGCGATGCTGGTCACTTTGCGTTTGCCGTCGGAGAGGCGCTGCAGCTGAACGATGAGCCGGATCGCCGCTGCGATCTGGCCGCGAATGCTGGCGATCGTCATCGGCAGGCCGGCCATGCCGATCATCTGTTCGAGGCGGGAGATGGCCTCGCGCGGATTGTTGGCGTGGATCGTCGCCATCGATCCTTCATGGCCGGTGTTCATGGCCTGGAGCATGTCGAAGGCTTCCTCGCCGCGGCACTCGCCGAGGATGATGCGCTCGGGCCGCATGCGCAGCGCGTTCTTGATGAGATCGCGCTGCTTGATCTCGCCCTTGCCCTCGATGCTCGGCGGCCGGGTTTCCATCCGCGCCACGTGCGGCTGCTGCAGCTGAAGCTCGGCCGCGTCCTCGATGGTGATGAGGCGCTCCTTGTCGGAGATGAACGCCGAGAGCGCGTTGAGCATGGTGGTCTTGCCGGAGCCGGTGCCGCCGGAGATCACAGCGCTGACCCGCGACTTGACCGCCGCCGCGAGCAGCTCGGCCATCGGCGGGCGCAGCGCGTCGACCTCGACCAGGCGATTGAGGTGGAGCGGCTTCTTGGAGAATTTGCGGATCGAGACCAGCGGGCCGTCGACCGCGACCGGACGGATCGCCACGTTGAAGCGCGAACCGTCGAGCAGGCGCGCGTCGCACAGCGGGTGCATTTCGTCGACCCGCCGGCCGACCGCGGCGACGATCTTGTTGATGATGCGCAGCAGATGCGGCTCGTCCTTGAAGCGCGCGGGGCTGCGCTCCAGGAGGCCGTGACGCTCCACATAGATGCATTCGTGGCCGTTGATGAGGATGTCGTTGATGGACGGGTCCTTCAGCATCGGCTCCAGCGGACCGAGCCCGATCATTTCATCGAGGATCTCGCTGACGAAGTCGGCCAGCTCCCGCGCATTGAGCGCGAGGCGCTCGGTCATGATGTATTGCGAGACGAGCTGCAGCACGTGACGGCGCATCTCGTCCTCGGGCAGCTTTTCCAACGCCGAGAGATTGATCTCCTCGATGAGCCGCCGATGCAGCCGCACCTTGGCGTCGAGCAGCTTGTCGCTGAGCAGCGGATTGGAGTTTGCGGCAACCGGCGCCGGCCCGGCGCTGATCGCGGCCGCCGCCGCCGCGAGCAGCGCAGGCCCCTCTGGCTGCGTTTCCTGTGGCTTCTCCGGTGGAGGCGGCGGCGTGGAATCCGATGAGAGCGCGGATGGCTCGGGTGGCTCAGGCGCCGCCGATGCCGGCGCGGGCTCTGCCGGCCGAGACGGCGCGGGCTCAGCAGGTGCCGGCCGAGGAGGTGCAGGCCGAGGTTGGGGTGATGCCGGAACGGACGCCTCTGCCGCGTGCCCGTTCGCCGCGGGAGACGGAAGCGCGGTCCCAAGCTCCGCGGGCCTCGGTGCCGTCGTCGCGGCGCGATAAAGGCTGAACCGCCCGGCCACGCGCTACCCTCCGCGACCGTCGCGACGGAAAGGCACCGCTGTGCTCATTGGCATCGCCGCCCTGATCGGCATCGCTGCGCTCATTGGGCCCACGACATCTTCAGCCTCTTCGGCACGGCGACCCCCTCGCCATCCGTGCGCCGGGTCGGCAAAACGAGCTTCTTGAGTTCGTGGGTGACTTTGTTGCCGGGCTGAACCTCATCGAGCGGCACGCCGCGATCGATGGCTTCGCGCACCAGGCGATAGCTGTTCGGCACGGTCGCTGCGAGATCGGCGCCGAACGCCGTCTCGACATCGCTGCGCCGCAGCCCGGGTCCGAACATACGCTGTTCGAAACGATTGACGATGACCTGCGGTTTTGGTCCGTCGGCGAGGCGGTCCTTGATCGCGGCGACGAGTTGCTTAGCCTGTTTCAGCCCCGGCACCGTCAGCTCGCAGACGACGTACAGCTTGTTCGAGCCGAGTAGCACGCTGTCGGTCCACGGAAACCAGGTGCGCGGCATGTCGATCACCACGTACCGGAACTGCGTCGCGACGAGGTCGAGCAGGCGCGTCACCATCTCGGGATCGAAGGTTCGCATATCCGCCGGTCGGTTCGGCGCGGCGATCACCGCGAGGCCCGACGCGTGATAGGTCAGCATGACTTCCAGGAGCTGGCGGTCGAGGCGCTCCGGGCGCGGCTCGATCTCGTTGAGGTCGAGGCGCGGCTCGAGGTCGAGGTAGTCGGCGCAGGTGCCGTGCTGGAAATCGAGGTCGACGAGGCAGGTCGAAGGCCGCGCCTTAACGTCGCCGCTGCCCAGGAGGAGCATTGCCGTCTGGACCGCGAGCGTGGTGACGCCCGCGCCGCCAATGGCCGGAAGGTAGGTGAAGATTTCCGCCTCGGCCTGATCGGCAGCCTTCGGCGCCTGCACGACCCGCGCGCAGGTGCGCACCAGCTCCGTCGGCTGTACCGGCTTGATCAGGAAATCGGCGATCCGCATCTGCATCAGCCGGCGTGCCGTCTCGCGATCGAATGACGGTGTCACCACGACGATCGGCGGCCAGCCGGCGAGCCGGGCCGCCAGCGTTTCGAGCGCCGCCATGTCGTTGACGTCACCCGGGTCGAGATCAACCACCACGACGGTGACGCCGTCGCGGCCGAGCTCCTCCCCGTGCGCCGCCACGGTGCCGTTCACGACCCTGAGGTCGATCTTGCCGCTGGCCGCGAAGGTGTCCTGCACGGCGCGCTCGAACTGCGGATCCGCGGAAAGCACTTCCACCCGCGTCTGGGCCGCGGACTTGGTACCGGGTTTGAGCATTCGCAAACCTTCGTCGTCGTGCAGTTGAACCCACAGGGCGGGCGCTATTTCCTAGTGCGTCGGGACGCCGGCCGGACCCGACGCCGCGCCGTTGTTCTGCTGCGCCGGCTGCTGCTGGTAGGCGCTGCTGGTGCCGTTGCCCTGCGGCGGGATCACCCTCCCGGCGCGGTAGCGCGCGATCGCGGCGGCGACGCGCTCGCCATTAGCGGGCGCGCGACGATTGGCGCTCGCGGGCGGCCACGGATCGATGGTCTGAACGGCGATCGCGGTCGCGACCGCATTGTCGGCGCCGAAGAGGACGGTCTCCCGGCGGTCGTAGTAGATGTCGGAGCAGGACGCGAGTAGCGTACCGAAACCGACGAGCGCCGCGACGACGCGCATGCCTGAGACCTTAGTTGAGCGCCGCATGGGTCTCTCCCTTCGGCAGATCGAGCATGTGACCCATCGGGCCGTATCCGTAGCTCGCCTCGCCACGCTTGTTCTCGCGGCGGGCAACCTCCGGCTTGTTGAACAGGAAGAAGTCGATGTCGTTTGCCGGCAGCGTGTTGTCGAGCGGCGTCTTGATCACGTCGCCGGGACGGCTCGGCTGCACGATGCGCGGCGTCACGATGATGATGAGATCGGTCTCGTTCTTCTGATAGGCCTTGCTGGAGAACAGCGAGCCAAGCACCGGCACGTCGCCGATCCAGGGCAGCTGCTGCTGTCCGGTGGTCGAGTCGTTCTGCAGGAGGCCGGCGAGCACGAAGCTCTGGCCGTCGCGCAGCTCGATGGTGCTCGCGGCGCGGCGCACGGTGAGGGCCGGGACGCTGATGTTGTTGCCCACCGCGACGCTGTTCGACGGGTCGAGCTGGCTGACTTCCGGTTCGATCTTGAGATTGATCAGGCCCTTGTGCAGCACGGTCGGGGTGAAGGCGAGGCTCACGCCGTATCGCTTGTAGTCGACCGAGACCTGGCCGAACGAACCCACCACCGGGATCGGATATTCGCCGCCGGCGAGAAAGTTCGCGGTGTCGCCCGACAGCGCGACAAGATTCGGCTCGGCGAGGCTGCGGGCAAGGCCCTTGGTTTCCAGCGCATTAACGAGCACGTCGGCCTCGAGCCCCGAGCTCAACAGCTTGCCGACGAGGAAGCCGAACGGCGAGGCGGCCGACAGCACGCCGGCCGAGACGAAGGGCGAAACGGTGAGCCCTTGGCACGATATGTTGGGGCCGCCGCCGCACGAACCGTCCGGCTGCCCGCCGACCTTGCCGTTGGTGACCGGAAGCTGGCCGGCCGGCGTGCCGTCGCCGACGTTGCCGATGAAGCGGGTGTTGGTGCCGCGGTTGAACATGTTCCACTGCACGCCGAGCTCGCGGCCGGCGCTGCGGGCCGCTTCGACGAACCGCACCTCCAGCATCACCTGCTGGGGCTGGGCGACCTGGACCGAGTTGATGATCTCGGGGCCGAACTGGCGCGCGATCGACAGGATCGCATCGAGCGCGACGCCGTCAGGCGCCATGCCCGACAGCAGCACGCGGCCGTTGGCGGTCGAGACCCGGATCTTCGCTTGCGGAAAGCGCGACGCGATCTCGGCGGCTAGCTTCGAGGTATCGTAAGCGACCTCGATGTCGAACACGCCGACGAGCCGCTTGCCCTCGCCGTAGAGTGCCACCCGGGTGGTGCCGATCTTCTTGCCGAGGATCGAGATCGCGCGGTCGGTCAGCGGGTTCACGTCGGCAATCTCGGCATCGCCCACGATCACGTCGACGAAGGCCGCGTCGGTGCGCACGTCTTCGGACTTGCCGACCGCGACATTGATTGCGGCGGTGCGCCGCGGGGTCGTGAGTTGGACGAAGCGCTGTGCTTTCGCCTCATCGACCGGCAGTGCGGCGGTGGCGACGGCAGCCGTCGCCGTCACGAGGCCGAGTGCCGCAATCCGGCCTAGCAACCGGCGTGCTGCGGTGGTGCGCGACCGGACGCATCCCGGACGCAATTCTTGCGTGCTGCTCTTCATTTTTGATCTCCCCAAGTCCCCAATTCAAGTCCCAGTTCCTGTCCCACTTAATGACTGTCGTGCCGCGACTCCGCGTCGGCGATCGCGCGAACGGCGCGTCCCGTGCGCGGCACGCTGTAGATCGTCTTGTTGGCTGCGCGGACCACGGTGATGGTCGCGAAGTTGGTGGTGTCAGCCTCTTCGGTCTTCGAATTGAAGAGGTCGGCGAGCGTGATCGGATGCGAGTTGACGGGCTCGGTGTCGCCGGCCCGGCGCAGCGCGAGCGACAGCGAGCCGATCTGGCCGGCGAGCGACAGCTTCTGCGCGCCGGCCATGTCGACCTCGAGCGTGACCGCCTTGACGAGCGACGGCTTGTCGGCCCGCTCGTCGGCAAGCTGGTCGACGGCCAGCACCTTGGCGTTCTTGAGCACGACGTCATTCACGGCCGTGCCCTTGTCGATCTGGCGGCTGAGCATGACGTCGACGTGGTCGCCCGGCAGCACAAAGCCCGCGACGCCATCGACGTCGTTAACCCGAATGGTTGACGCCTTCTTGCCGTCGGTGATCAGCGCCGACAGCGTGGCGCGCTGACCGGCGCCGGTGATCTTGGCGCTCAGGATCGGTTCGTTAATCTCGATCGGCGAAAGCACGATGCGGCGGCCGCTCGCGAGCAGTTCGCGGATCGAGCTGAAGCCGCCGGCCGGCATCACGTCGCTCGACCACGGCATTTCGCGCAGCGTTCCGGTGCCAAGCTCGGTGCCGAAGCGCAGCGCACGCGAAGCGACGACAAGCGTGTGCATCGGCGCCGGCGGGGCCTTTTGCGCTTCGATGCTCTTCAGTCGCGCTTCGGCCTGGCGGTTGATCCAGGACTGCGCAACGAACACCGCGAGCAGCCCGAACACTGCCGCCACCGCCACCATGATGATCGTGCTGGAACGCACGTGCCGCACCTCGGTTCAAGCGATCGTCGTGACCGCGTGCGGGATAGTGGTCGCGACGGAGTATTCAATGTGTGAACCGATTTGAGGACTTCGTCCTATGTTGAAGCTTTGCTGAATGGATTGCATTTACAATGCGTTGCATCGACGATCTTTACGCGGCGATAACGTTGAGGTTTGTTCACCAGTGCTCGCGCTTGCTCATGATCTTCCGCGTTTCTCGAATGGTTACTGAAAAATGCGCGCGCACTTGTGGTTTCATCTTCGTTGAAATGAAGAATTGCATTCGCGGTGTTCCGAAAAGGTCTGTCGCGTCGCGCACGCTGCCATCGCAGCCTGGGGCATCGATGCGGCATGACGATCGTCATCGATGTCATTGCCGCGGGACTGGTCCGACCGGAGCGCCACTCCAGCGCCTCACAACTCGTGCCTACATTGACGTGATCGGGACGACGGGAGCGATTCATGGGCCAGTTGGTTGACGGAGTGTGGACGGAAAAGAGCGAGCGAACCATCGATGGCCGCTTCATGCGGCCGCAAATGCGGTTTCGCAATTGGGTGACGCCTGACGGCGCTGCGGGGCCTTCGGGAGCGGGCGGCTTTGCCGCGGCGTCCGGCCGTTATCATCTCTATGTCTCGCTTGCCTGTCCGTGGGCGCACCGCACGCTCATCTTCCGCAAGCTCAAGAGGCTGGAAGCAGCAATCTCGGTGTCGATCGTCGAGCCGCTGATGCTGGCCAACGGTTGGGTGTTCGGGCCGAAGGGCGGCGCGACTGCGGACACCGCCAACGGCAAGGCAAAGCTCGCGGACATCTATCTTGCCGCCGACCCGAACTTCACCGGCCGCGTCACGGTGCCGGTGCTGTGGGACAAAGAGCGGCGCACCATCGTCAACAACGAGTCATCAGAAATCATTCGCATGTTCAATTCGGCGTTCGACGCCTTCACCGGCGTGCGCACCGACTACTATCCGTCGCCGCTGCGCGCCGACATCGATCGCATCAACGAGCGGATCTACAAGAGCGTGAACAACGGCGTCTACCGTACCGGCTTCGCGACCACGCAAGCGGCCTATGAAGAAGCGTTCCTCGAGTTGTTCGCGACACTCGACGAACTCGACGCTTTGCTCGGCCGCCACCGTTACCTGGTGGGCGCGCAGCAGACCGAGGCGGACTGGCGGCTGTTCACCACGTTGGTGCGCTTCGATGCGGTCTATGTCGGCCATTTCAAATGCAACCTGCGCCGCATCGACGACTATCAGAATCTGTCAAACTATCTGCGCGATCTCTACCAGACGCCGGGTGTCGCCGAGACCGTCGATATCGACCACATCAAGCGCCACTATTACGGCAGCCACCGCCACATCAATCCGTTCGGCATCGTGCCGCTCGGCCCAGCGCTCGATTTCACCGCCCCCCACGACCGCGCCCGCTTCGGGTAGGGATGCGAGGACGAACTGGAATGCAAAGAAACGGCGTGTGAAGGCATACGAAGGCCAGCGAGCACTGCTTGCCGTCTCTTCCTGGTCATTCCGGGGCGCCGGAGCGAAGCGGAGGCGAGCCCCGAATCCATAGCCACTGACTGCGGAGTTTGGATTCCGGGCTGCGAGCTTCGCTTGCCCCCGGAATGACAATCCAGATTGACGGCTTCTTCTGCGTCAACGCTCAGCAGTCCGCAGTATCATCGAGCCTGTTGCGCCGCGCAACTCCGCCCGTCGCTCACCACTTCGGTGAGATGGGTGTACCGTGCACTTCGGCGATGCGGGAGCGCACCGATGCGACGGTGTCGCCCGGCAAGGCGTCGAGCGCGAAGAAGCCGTGGGCCATGATCTCGCGATCCGGCACCGGGGGTGATGGTTGGCGAAAGTTTCGCACCACGTAGAGCGCCACATGATCGCGCTGCGAGACGGCGCCATTGAAAAAGAGTCCGTGCAGCACCGGCTCATCGAGAAGCTCGATGTTGCCCTCTTCCTTGAGTTCGCGCGCGAGCGCTTCGAGCGCAGTCTCCCCCGCCTCGACGCCGCCGCCGGGAAAATGCCAGCCGCGCGCGTAGGTGTGCTTGACGAGGAAGATGCGGCCGTCGCCGTCGACGACGAGTGCGCGCACGCCGAGCGTGAGGCCGCGCGACATGCGCCAATAAAGATGCAGGCCGCGACGCACGGTGAGCGACCAGGGGCGCATGAGACTATCCATGGAATGCAACAGTCCGTTGAAAAGCGCCGCAGGATTTGCGGCGCGAGCATGGCTGCTGATCGTAAATGGATTTTGTCCGTCGCGGCAGGCTGCTGTATCTCACCGACGAAGTTCTGCTGAACGATTCTCTGACCGTTGGGCCGGTCGACATCCTTCCCGGCCTCTACGGATTCCGATTGAACATTATTCGCGTCCGGTTTCGGACACGGTCCTGGCGATCCCCACAACGCCGGGGCTGTTGCGGCGTCCCCGGCCTCGCCGGGGACGCCGTCTCTTTATTTGCACGATGTATACGCCATACGTTCCGCGTGGCGGCTCACCACCTTATACTGGTTCCAAACGTAGGGAACCGGATCATGAAGCGCTTCGCCGATCTCAGCGAACGGGAAATCCTTGCCTTGTCCATCAGCAATGAGGACGAGGACTGCCGCATCTATCAGAGCTTTGCCGAGGGCCTGCGCGAGAAGTATCCGGACTCTGCCAAAGTGTTCGAGGAGATGGCGCAGGAGGAGGTGCATCACCGCAGCCTGCTCTACGATCTCTATCGCAAGAAGTTCGGCGAATTCATGCCGCTCATCCGCAAGCAGGATGTGCGCGGCTTCATCCAGCACAAGCCGCTGTGGCTCGTGCGCCCGCTCGGACTCGACGAGGTGCGCAAGTATGCCGCCACCATGGAGTACGAGACCGCGCGCTTCTATCGCAAGGCGGCCGGACAGGCGACCGACGTATCGGTCCGGCAACTGCTCACGAAGCTTGCCGAGGATGAGGACAAGCACGAAGACCTCGCCGAAAAGCTTGGCGAGCGCCTTCTCACGCCCGACAAGCGCAAGCGCGAGGATGAGACCGCGCGGCGCATGTTCCTGCTCCAATATGTGCAGCCTGGCCTTGCCGGCCTGATGGATGGTTCGGTGTCGACGCTCGCGCCGCTGTTCGCCGCGGCGTTCGCGACTCGCAACACGTGGGCGACCTTCCTTGTCGGTCTCGCGGCGTCGGTCGGCGCCGGCATTTCCATGGCGTTCGCCGAAGCGCTGTCGGATGACGGTTCGCTCACCGGGCGCGGCTCGCCGATATTGCGCGGGGTGACCTGCGGCTTCATGACGTTTCTCGGCGGCATCGGGCACGCGCTGCCCTATCTGATCCCGCATTTCTTCACGGCGACGGTGGTGTCGTTCATCGTGGTGGCGATCGAACTCGCCGCGATCTCCTTCATCCGCCACCGCTACATGGATACGCCCTTCCTCGCCGCGACATTCCAGGTCGTGGTCGGCGGCGTCCTCGTCTTCCTTTCCGGCATCCTGATCGGAAGCTCATAACGCCAACATGGGCAGGGGCGGACTGCCGAAGGATCGTCGCGATGTTCGTGCTGGCGCATCTCTCCGATCCGCATCTCGGCCCGTTGCCGCGGGCGCGCATCGGCGAGCTCGCATCGAAGCGGCTGCTCGGCTACCTCAATTGGCGGCGTAGCCGCAGCGCCGTTCACCGTGCCGAAGTCCTTGACGCCATCGTCAGCGATCTGCGCGCGGCAAAGCCGGACCACGTCGCGGTGACCGGCGACCTCGTCAACATCGCGCTGCCGGTCGAATTCGAGCGCGCGCGCCATTGGCTCGAGCGTCTCGGCACCCCGTCCGAGGTCAGCCTGGTGCCCGGCAACCACGACGCCTATGTCAGCGCGGCCGCGCTGCATCGCGACCGCCATTGGGCGCCTTACATGGCAGGCGACGACGGCCTTGCGACGTTTCCCTACCTGCGCCGCCGCGGTCCGGCAGCGCTTATCGGCCTCTCGACGGCGGTTGCGACGGCGCCCTTCCTCGCGACCGGCCGGCTCGGCACCGCCCAGATCGAAAGGGCTCGCGCGCTGCTCGCCGAGTTCGGCGCGGCACGACTGTTTCGTATCGTGATGATCCATCACCCGCCGCTCGCATCGTCCCGCCATAAGCGGTTGGTGGATGCTGCCGATCTGCGCCGTGCGATTGCGACGGCGGGCGCGGAACTCGTGATTCATGGCCACGACCACGTCCATTCCCGCACCGTCATCGCGGGTCCGAACGGGACCGAGGTCCCCGTGATCGGCGTGCCGTCCGCATCCGCGGCGTTTGGCGGAGGGCATCATGGCAGCGCCTACAATCTGTACCGGATCGATGGTGCGCCCGGAGCTTGGACCTGCACGGTGGTGTCGCGCGGCCTCACCGCGCCAGACCAGGTTGGGGAACTCGCCCGCTTCGACCTCGCCGGCTCAGCGTCCGAGTGACGCTGCGATCCACGCCGCGATCAAGAGCCCCGCGGCGCCGCACAGCAGACCGAGAACGAAGATCAGAACACCGCGCCGCCGCCGCGTGCGCCCCGCGGGCCGCAGTCCGAGGCGCGTGCCGTAGGGCGACGTTGCGCTCCCATTTGCAAAGGCCGCATCGCCGGCAAGCGCGCGCTCGCGTTCGATCAGCCGGCGCGCCACGTAGCGGGTGATCGCCTCGACGAGGTCGCGACTTGCGGCGGATTCCGCAAGCACGCGGCGGCCGAACCGGGAATCCTGGACGAAGCGATACTCGCGCTTGTCGCGTCCCATCTCCACATGCGCGACGGCGTCGAGCCACAGGCGCGGCGTGTCGCCGCGCGAGATGCCGCGATCGAACAACTCGACGCTATCGGGAATCTCGGCAAAGACCGACTCGATCTCGTCGTTGAGCAGTTCGAGCCGGGCGATCTCGGCGTCGCGCAGGTCGACGACCACGTCGGTGCGGTCGGCCGCCGCGACGCGCGCCTCACGCAAGGCGTCGCGCAGCGGCCCCTCGGGCTTGCGCGTCTCCGGCGCTTTATTCTTGCGACGTCCCCACATTCTTACTCACGCACGCTTCGCCGCGCTTCGGTGCCGGCGGCAACCAACTATTTGCCGAGATAGCGCGCCGCCCAGGAAAGCCCGTCTTCGGTGCGCCCGCGCGGCTTGTATTCGCAACTGACATATCCAGCATAATTGCTGCGGTCGAGCATGGCGAGGATCGCCGGATAATTGACTTCCCCTTCGTCCGGTTCGGCGCGCGACGGCACCGCGGCGATCTGCACATGCCCGATCAGCGGCAGATGGCGCTCGAACCGGGTCATCAGGTCGCCGCCCTCGATCTGGACATGATAGAAATCGAACTGGATGCGGACATTGGGCCGGCCGATGCGCGCGATCAGTTCGGCCGCGTGCTCCGGGCGCTGGATCAGGTAGTTGGGCCGGTCGCGCCGGTTCAGCGGCTCGATCAGGAGTGTGAGGCGCGTCTCCGCCGCGAGATCGGCCGCCCGAGTCATGTTCGCGACGAAGGTCGTCTCGCCTGCCGTACGCTGCTCCGGTGGCACCACGCCGGCCATGCAATGGATCGTGGCGGCGCCGATCGCCGTCGCATAGTCGAGCGCCTGGCGAAACGCGGCGGCGAATTCGGCTTCGCGGCCAGGCACCCCGGCAAGCCCGGGTGCGCCGTCGGCGGCAAGGGGCGTGTTGACGCCCAGCATCGTGAGGCGATTCCGTTCGATCTCGCGCCGCGCATCCGCAGGCGGCTGGTCATAGGGAAACAGGAGTTCAACGGCCTTGAACCCGGCAGCGGCTGCAGCCGCGAACCGTTCGATCGGCGGTCGCTCCGCAAACAGGTAGCCGAGATTGGCGGCAAGTCTGAGCATGTGGGCCCCCCCGGGGAGCAGCGGCCTGCGCAGGCCTGGAGCAGATCAACGTAGCCTAATTAGCGTGGGCTGGCGCCTCCTTATGTTGGGCCGATTCCCATAATTATGCCCACTCCAAAAGTGGGATCATTTTGTATTGACGCAAACTCATTGTGCTGTTCTCATTCCGCAGCCGGAAAAGTCAAGACAAGCCGGCCAATTCGAGGAAACGACGTCATGGGCGCCCAGGAATTGCTCGCCGAGATCACCGATTATTGCCGCCAGGCGGGCCTTGCGGAATCGACCTTTGGCCGCCGCGCGGTGAACGACGGCAAACTCGCCAACAGGCTGCGCAACGGCGGACAAATCACCACCGAAACCGTGGACCGCATCCACGCCTTCATGAGTGCAAATCCGGCCGCCGGAACAGTTGGCACCCACATTCCTCGCGTCATGGTCGGACCAGCGACCGTTCCTAATGGAGCGCCAGCTGCTGCGCCGCCAGTTCCATCATTGCCATCGGTCGTTGCCCGTGCCGCCCCTGCCGAAGGCGGCGGCACCGATCCACAGCGTAACTTCCGCTTCTTCGACAACCGGCAGAAATACCTGCTGTTCGTGAATACTTGCAGTGAAAAGTGGGTTGTTGCCCACCGTGTTGGGCAGGAAATCGCAAATATCCATCCTCGCCCACCGGCGGTGAGGGTATTCGACGCCGGCGTCGGCGACGGCAGCGTGCTGACCCGGGTCATGCGATCGATGCATGACCGTTTTCCGGCGATGCCGTTCTATGTCGCTGGCAAGGAAATCAGCCTCGAGGACGTGCGCCTCACCCTGCAGAAGGTCGCCGACCGCTTTGTCGAGCATCCGGCGACGGTGCTGGTGCTGACCAATCTTGCCTATGCCGATGCGCCCTGGCTGCACGTGAAGTCCGTCAACGCGGCCTCGAGCCTTGTCTGGCACGAGGTCGGGCTCGTCGGCACCACGGCCCATAAATTCGAGCAGCAGATCATCGATCTCGAGCCCTTCCTCGCCGAGAACTGGAAGGCCGGCGTCAGCCCCAAGACCGGCAACCCGATCTATGAACGGCCGGTGGTGCTTGTGATCTATCGCGCCGACCACCGCTTCCTGCTCGATCCGATCCTGCCGCGTCCCGGCGGCACGATGGCGGATTACGACCTCATCATCGCCTCGCAGCCGTACCGCGCCCGCGCGTCCCTCGAATTCAAGACCAAGCGAGTGATTGCGCCGCTGGCCCGCGCGCTCGGCCCTGGCGGACGCCTCATCGCGATCCACTCCCACGGCGCCGATCCGGGTCTTGAAATCGTGCAGCGCCTATGGCCGGGCGACAACCCGTTCATTCATGACCGGCACCAGATCATGAAGGCGGCGAAGCACGAGCTTGGCCCCGCCGGCCGCGAGCTCAACTTCAACGTCAACGCCGACGGCCGCGCGCTGTTTCGCTACGACATGCATACGCTGCCGTCGGAAGTGTCGGAATCGATCGGCACCTCGACGCTATTCGCGGCCTGGAATGCCGCGATCTACGTTGCCCAGGTTGAAGACGATCGCCTTGCCGACGTCGTGAACAGCGGCGAGTATCTTGATGCGACCCGCGACGTGCTGCGCCGCCATGGCGGCCTGTGGTTCCTCGACGAATCCTACGTCATCTCGCGCCGTCGCGCCTGACCAGGAGGCGCCCATGATCGCCGTACCGGTCGCTATCTCGTCGCCCCTCGACACGTGTCAGCGCATCGCGGCGTTTGCATCGCGTGCGACGTTCGAGGCGACCCGGCTCGCAAAGGACGACATTGCGGCCCTGCGCGCGGGCATCGCCCCGGGTACGCCGGTCTATGTCAGCGCGGTCCCGGCGCGGCCGCTCGCCGAGCAGATCGAGACCGCGAGAGAACTCGCGGCGGCAGGCTATGAGGTCGTGCCGCACATCGCGGCGCGCGGGTTTGCGAGCACCGCCGAACTCGATGCGCATCTCAAGCGGCTCTCTTCCGATGCCAAGGTGCGGCGTGTGCTCGTCATCGGCGGCGACCGCGCTGCTGCCGCAGGGCCGTACCATGCAGCGATCGAGGTGATCGAGAGCGGGCTCCTGCAGGCGCACGGCATCGTCGAGGTCGGGGTTGCCGGCTATCCGGAGGGCCATCCGCGCGTTGCGCCGACCGAAGTCGACCGCGCGCTCGCCGCCAAGGTGGAGACCGCGGCCGCGACCGGCCTTGCGCTCCATATCGTCACCCAGTTCAGTTTTTCCGCCGCTGCGATCCTCGCCTCGATCGCGCGGCTGCGTGACCTCGGCATCGATAACCCGGTGCGCATCGGGCTTGCCGGGCCCGCGACGCTTGCCGGCCTGATGCGCTACGCGCGCCTTTGCGGCGTCACCGCGTCGGTGCAAAACCTCGCGCGCCACGCCGGGCTCGCCCGCCATGTCTTCGGCATGATCGCGCCCGACATGCTGTTGCGCCCGCTTGCCGAAGCCGCGGCGCCGCTCGGCGACGTGTCGCCGCACATCTATTCTTTCGGCGGCCTCGCGACCGCCGCGCGCTGGACCGCCGCAGTCGCCGCCGGCCACATCGCCCTCGACCGCGCCGACGGGTTTACGGTCGAGCCGGGGTGAGGGATGTCGTATAACGCGTAAGTTGTTCGTCGCTTCGACGCACGCTCCCTACTTCGTGCGACCCCATGCCCACGATATCCGTGTTCTACGGCATTGTGATCCAGATGTTTCATCGCGATCATGGACCGCCGCATCTGCATGCGAAATATCACGGCTATGAAGCCCAGGTGAGGCTGTCCGACGGCGAAATCCACCGCGGCTCTTTACCGCCGACAGCTCGCCGGCTCGTCAGGCGTTGGGTTCTGCGTTATAAGTTCGAACTCGAAGACAATTGGCACCGAGGGCAGGTATTGGAGCCATTTGAACGGATTCCTGGCTTGGGCGATGATCAAGATCACCTCGATTGAGCTGCGTGGCCCGTATCGTCTGTTGCTGCGTTTCTCCGACGGTTCGGAAGGCGAACGCGATTTTGCGGCTCTCGTTGCAAAGTCGGGGTCGCTCGTAAAACCTCTGCGCGATCCGAATTATTTCGCCCGAGTTTTTACCGAGGACGGAACGGGACTCGCTTGGCCGAACGGACTCGATCTCGACGCTGAAGCTTTGCACGAAACGATGAAGGCAGCGGGCGAGTTGCACGCGACGGTGGCATGATCCGCGTTTTTAGTCGCTGACAAGCAAATTGCCCGATCATCCGAGGGTCAACCACTTAAACCGGCTAATTTTTCGTTCAGGAAAGCTCGCATTTTGGCGACTGCCGTAATGAATCCTTACCCATCCGGGCGGAAGACGGTGACCTTAGGCGCACGCATTAGCTTCGTGGTGAGGGTGGGGGTGGTGGAATAGGGCGTCCGCAATCAGAACCTCTCCATGCGCCCGATCTTGTTCTTCGCTGCCATCGTCGTCGTCATCGCGGCCATTGCGCCGCGCTATCTGCCGCGTCCGGAGGCTGCCGCGGATGCGGCGATTCCGCAGGCGCAGTCGCAATCCCAGCCGCAGCGATCCGCGGGCGCCCGATCCTTCTCGATCTCGCGCGGATCGAACGGGCATTTCCAGACCGAAGCGGTGATGGATGGTCGGCGGATCGATGTGCTCGTCGATACCGGCGCGTCGCTCATCACGTTGCGCGAAGGTGATGCGGCCCGGCTCGGCATCCATCCGGCGCAGCGCGACTACACCATGCGGATGAACACGGCGAACGGTGTCGTCATGGCGGCGCCGATCGAGCTCAATCGCGTCGAGGTCGGCGACCTCACCGTGCGCAACGTCGCCGGCCTGGTGCTGCCCGACGACGTGCTGTCGCAAAATCTGCTCGGCATGTCCTTCCTCTCCCGCGTGCACTGGCAATACGAAGGCGGCCGCCTCGTCCTCGAGCAGTAGCTGCCGGAGAAAGCCAGTTTCCCCTAGCCCGGATTGAGCGGAGCGAAATCCGGGAACTGCCGTCCCAACAGCTCGATGACGCACTTGGGATTCTTCTGTCCCGGATTTCGCTCCGCTCAATCCGGGCTACACCTGCGCCCGTCCCCCGAAATCATTTTCAAAAACGGTGCAACTTTTCGGCACCATGGGGTATGTCCTGTCCGGCGCATCCCGCGCGCCCCGAGGTCTACATGTTTCCGACGCCGAAGCCTGCCTTGTCGTCCAACACGTATGCCTACGAATCCGAGCCGATGGTCAAGGCGACGGGCTTTCGCGAATACGACGCGCGCTGGCTGTTCGAGAAGGAAATCAACCTCATGGGCGTGCAGGCGCTGGGCATGGGCCTCGGCACCTTGATCCGACGCATGGGCGTCAAGCCGGAGATCGTCACCGGCCACGATTTTCGCAGCTACTCGGCATCGATCAAGTACGCGCTGATCTCCGGCATGCTTGCCGCCGGATGCAAGGTGCATGACATCGGCCTCGCACTCACGCCGATGGCCTATTTCGCGCAGTTCGCGCTCGACGTGCCGTGTGTCGCCATGGTGACGGCGTCCCACAACGACAACGGCTGGACCGGCGTGAAGATGGGCGCGAACCGCCCGCTTACCTTCGGCCCAGACGAGATGACTGCCCTCAAGGAGATCGTGCTGGGCGCCGAGTTCGACCTCATGGGCGGCGGCTCCTACCAGTTCGTCGAGAATTTTCCCGACCGTTACATCGCCGACCTCACCAATCGTCCGAAGCTCAAGCGCCGGCCCAAGGTGATCGCGGCCTGCGGCAACGGCACCGCAGGCGCGTTTGCGCCGCGCGTCCTCGAAGCGATTGGCTGCGAGGTGGTGCCGCTCGACTGCAATCTCGATTACACCTTCCCGCGCTACAACCCGAACCCCGAAGACCTCGAGATGCTGCACGCGATCCGCGACGCGGTGCTTGCGAACCGCGCCGACATCGGCCTCGGCTTCGATGGCGATGGCGATCGTTGCGGCGTCGTCGACGACACCGGCGATGAGATCTTCGCCGACAAGGTCGGCGTCATGCTGGCGCGCGACATGTCGACCTTGCATCCGGGTGCCACCTTCGTCGTCGACGTGAAGTCGACGGGCCTCTTCGTCACCGACCCGGTGCTGAGGAAGAACGGCGTCGTCGCCGACTACTGGAAGACCGGCCACTCCTACATGAAGCGCCGCACCCACGAGATCGGTGCGCTGGCGGGCTTCGAGAAATCCGGCCACTTCTTTTTCAACAAGCCGTATGGCCGCGGCTACGACGACGGTTTCATTTCGGCGATCGCGATCTGCGACATGCTCGATCGCAACCCCGACAAGAAAATGTCGGACCTCAAGAACGCGCTGCCCAAGACGTGGCAATCGCCGACCATGTCGCCCCAATGCGCCGACGAAACGAAATACGGTGTCGTCGATCAGGTGGTGAAGCACTTCGAGAATGCCAAGTCGAAGGGCGAGCCCGTCGCCGGCCAGCCGATCCGCGATCTCGTCACGGTCAATGGCGTGCGCGTCACCGTCGCCGATGGTACCTGGGGCCTCGTGCGCGCCTCCTCCAACAAGCCGGAACTCGTGGTGGTGGTCGAAAGCCCGGTTTCGGATGCGCGCATGCGCGATATGTTCAAGGCCGTCGATGCCGTGCTGCGCACCCGCAAGGAAGTCGGTGCGTACAATCAGACGCTCGCGTAAACTCGTGGCGGCTCGCGGTGCGTAGGGTGTGCAAAGCGCGGACTTGTCCGCGCGTGCGCGCCAACTGAATCGCCGAAATGGTGCGCACGGCGGAACTGCGTCTGCACAAAAAATTCGCGGGCCTCGGCCACCTTTGCGCACCCTACGATTCCGGGGCTCGGCGCCATGCGCGAATCGCCGCCGCGCGCTTGTCAATGTCTTACATTGTTAAGTTTTTCCGTTTATTTATCGATTCGTCGTCAACAACTGAAAGGAGGTGATCCAGTGTCTCATTGTCTATCGCCGAGGTCGCCGGCAACCGTGAGCTGGATCTTCGCCTTAACCGAGGTCCAGGCCGCGTGACATCACGCGTCACGGTCCGCTTGCCGGACCAAGGCTCGACAATGGAAGGGCTGCCCGTCAGGGCGGCCCTTCTTGTTTTTTGCGCCCACGCCACAACGAGGTAGGCGGCCGCGCGACAAACAGGCGACGCGGCGAGAGGCCTGCTATAAGCCGGCGGCATGAAATCCGCCCACGCGTCGATGCGCGCCTAGCCATGGCGGCGCCGCTCATTCAACTTGCCGGCATCACGCTGGGCTTCGGTGGAACGCCGCTGCTCAACGGCGTCGATCTCGTCGTCAATGCCGGCGAGCGCATGTGCCTCGTCGGCCGCAACGGATCGGGCAAATCGACCCTCTTGAAGATTGCCGCGGGCCTCGCCGAGCCGGACGGCGGAACCTGTTTCGTCGATCCCGGCGCGACGCTGCGCTACCTGCCGCAGGAACCGGACCTCTCGGGCTTCGCGACGACGGCGGATTATGTCGAAGCCGGCCTCGGGCCGGCAGACGATCGCCATGTCGCGCGCCAGCTCCTGGAAGGGCTTGGCCTCACCGGCGACGAAAACCCGGCGACGCTTTCGGGCGGCGAGGCGCGCCGTGCCGCCATCGCCCGCGTGCTGGCGCCGTCGCCCGACATCCTGCTGCTCGACGAGCCCACCAATCATCTCGACCTGCCGGCGATCGAGTGGCTGGAGCGCGAGCTTGCCGCCCGCGACGCCGCGCTCGTCATCATCAGCCACGACCGGCGCTTCCTCACCAACCTTTCCCGCGTGACGGTGTGGCTCGACCGCGGCAAGGCGCGCCGCATCGAGCGCGGATTTGGCAGCTTCGAAGCCTGGCGCGACGACATCCTCGCCGAGGAGGAGCGCGACCGCCAGAAGCTCGGCCGCAAGATCGAGGCCGAGGAACATTGGATGCGCTACGGCGTCACCGCGCGGCGCAAGCGCAACATGCGCCGCGTTGCCGCGCTCCAATCGCTGCGACGGGAGCGTCGCGAAACGCGCCGCGCCGCCGGCAAGGTCGTCATGGCAGCGGCCGAAGCGGAGCGATCCGGCGCCCTGGTGATCGAGGCGAAGGGCATCTCGAAAAGTTACGGCGGCCAACCGATCGTCGCGGATTTTTCGACCCGCATCGAGCGCGGCGACCGCATCGGCATCGTCGGGCCGAACGGCACCGGCAAGACCACGCTCGCGAATCTCCTCACCGGCGTGCTCGCGCCCGACACCGGCTCGCTGCGGCTCGGCGCCAACCTGCAGATGGTGACGCTCGATCAGCGCCGCGACAGCCTCGATCCCAACATGACCGTGAGCGAAGCGCTCACCGGCGGCCGCGGCGACACCGTCTTCATCGGCGGGGTGACCAAGCACGTGGTCGGCTACATGCGCGATTTCCTGTTCGCACCCGAGCAGGCGCGCACGCCGCTGCGCGTGCTCTCGGGCGGCGAGCGCGGCCGCTTGATGCTGGCGCGCGCGCTCGCCAAACCGTCGAACATGCTCGTGCTCGACGAGCCGACCAACGATCTCGATCTCGAGACGCTCGATATGTTGGAGGAGATGATCGGCGACTACGGCGGCACCGTGCTCCTCATCAGTCACGACCGCGACTTCCTCGATCGCGTGGTCGAGAGCGTGATCGTGCCGGAGGGCAACGGCAAATGGATCGAGTATGCCGGCGGCTACACCGACATGCTGGCGCAGCGCGGCGCGGACATCGCCGGCAAGGAGGTCGCCAAGGAAGCCGCGAAGCCGAGCGCCAAGCCAACGGCGCTTGAAAAGGCGGCCCGCGCGGCGGCGCCGGCGGCGAAGCGCAAGCTGAGCTTCAACGAAAAGCATGCGCTTGAAACGTTGCCCGACCGCATTGCCGCGCTGACGATCGAGATCGGACGCCTCCAGAAAATCATCGAGGAGCCGACGCTCTACGCCCGCGACCGCGCGACCTTCGATCGGACGTCGGCGGCCTTGACGGCGGCGCAGGGAGAACTTGCGGCCGCCGAGGACCGCTGGCTCGAACTCGAAATGCTGCGGGAGACGATCGAGGGTGCGTAAGCAAGCCTGGATGTGACCGGCGACTTGGCGCGAGTATCACGAAATGTCAGGGCGCGAGCCGATCGCACAAAAGAAGCGGCCCGTGCCGAAACGGAAGCTCTTCCGTTCGGCGGGGCCGTTCAGTTTGATTTTCGGGAGGAAAGCCAAGACTGACGTACCTGCAACGCGCAATACTATCGCTGATAGCAGCAGCAAAATCTTGGGCAATCGTCTCGTGACATAAATTGTTCACAACAAATCGATGGGCGTGTTCCGCTTCAACGTCATTGAAAGGCGCGATTTCGGCAGGGTTCCACCGAACGACTTTCGTGGCATGCACAAAATCGCGCGAAATTCGCCGGCAATCTCTTCGGTGGTATGAAGATGCTATAAGCGAGATGCAAACGACGCCGCGTCAGGCGCGCGAATCACAGTGAGCAAGGAGCGACCGTGATCGATCTCTACACCTGGACCACGCCGAATGGCCGCAAGGCTTCCATCGCGCTCGAAGAGATGGGCCTGCCCTACGAGACACATGCGGTCGACATCAGCAAGGACGAGCAATTCAAGCCCGAGTTCCTCAAGATCAGTCCCAACAACCGCATTCCGGCAATCGTCGATCGCGACAACGGCTTCAGCCTGATGGAGTCGGGCGCGATCCTCATGTACCTCGCGGAGAAGTCCGGCAAGCTCCTGCCGACCGACAAGCTCAAGCGCTATCGCGTCATCGAGTGGCTGATGTGGCAGATGGGCGGTCCCGGGCCGATGCTTGGTCAGGTGCACCACTTCGTGAAATACAACAAGGGCAAGGCGCCCTACGCCGAGGAGCGTTATCTCAAGGAGGCGCAGCGCCTTTATGGCGTGCTCGATCGTCAGCTCGCCGACCATGAATTCGTAGCCGACGACTATTCGATCGCCGACATTGCGATCTGGCCCTGGATCTCACGCTACGAGTGGCAGACCATGGACCTCAACAATTTTCCCAACGTGAAGCGCTGGTACGTCGCGATCGCCAATCGCCCGGCCGTGCGCAAAGGCTACGACGTGCCGAAGAAGGTCCAGGACATCCCGATGCCGTAGGGGAACGTAGCCCGGATGAAGCAGCCGCGCTCGCGGCTGCGTAATCCGTGGCCGACCTCTCCGAATTCGAGCCGGCGCCCCGGATTACGGGACCGCACGCGGTCCCTCCGTCCGGGCTACACCACCTCAAATCCCGCCGCTTCCCAAATCGGACGCGAGGCGGGCGCGGTTAGTGCGGCGATGAAGGCGCGCGCCGCATCGGACATCTGCGAGACCGCCGACACGCCGGCGGCGTAGGCGGTGGCGTGGCCGAACGGCGGCGGCAGCGGCCCGAGAATGAGGGCGCCTTTGCCCTGCTTGAGTTCGGGAATGAAGGTCAGCGCAAGATCGGCCTCGCCGCGTCCGACGCAATCGGCTGCTGCGACGCCGCTCTTCTGGCGCACGGTCTTGGCCGCGATCACGTCGGCGAGGCCGATGCGCGCAAAGAGATCGCGCAGATAGATGCCGGCGGAGCCGCCGACCGCCGGATCGCTGAGCGCGATCGCGCGCGCGGCTTTCAGCGCGGCCGTAAAACTCTCCGCGGTCGCGATGTCCGGGGCGGGCGCACCGTCGCGGATCGCGACGCCGATCGGCGCGCGCGCCACATCGGCGCGGCTGCCCGCAACGAGTGCGCCCGATTTCGCCAACGCATCGAGCGCGGGCGCGGCAAGGATCAGCACGTCGGCAGCCTCGCCCGCCGCGAGGCGCGCCGAGAGCGCGCCCATCGGCTCGAACACGATATCCGCCGGCGCGCCGCCGCCATCCGCAACCGCGCGCGCGAGCGCGGTCACCGCCACGTGCATGGACCGCGCGCAGAAGACCTTCAGCATCAATGCTTCACGTATTTCATTACCCGTTTCGGGCCGACCTCGGCGCCGAAGATGTCGCCCTTGGCGTCGGCGGTGACGCCTTCGGCGGCGCTCGTCGTCTTGGCGTTCTCGTCGGGATCGGGAATGAAGTACATCACCGTGCCGTCTTTGGCGTTGCCGACCCGCATGCCGCGCTTCCAGTCGGCGTGGTTCTTGGCGACCGATCCGGATTCGGAGTCGGCCACGTAGATCACGTCGTTCTTGTCGATGTAGACGCCGCTCGGCCGGCTGAACTGCGCCCATTGGGCGATGAAGTTGCCGTCCTGGTCGAAGATCTGGATGCGATTGTTGCCGCGATCACCGACGAACAGCCGGCCCTGTGTATCCATCGCGAGCGTGTGTGGCCCGTCGAATTCGCCGGGGCCTGACCCCTTGTGGCCCCAGGTCTTGATGAACTTGCCGGTCTTGTCGAACTTGACGATGCGGGCGTTGGTGTTGCCGCCGTGGCCGTCGGCAACGAAGATGTCGCCATTGGGTGCGACCTGCACCGCGGACGGCGCGTTGAACTCGTCATTGCCCGTGCCGGCGGCGCCAGTCTTGCCGAGCACCATCAGCACTTTGCCTTCGGGGCTGAACTTGAACACCTGGTGGCCCATGCCGTCCTTGCCGACGCCGTCGGTCACCCACACGTTGCCGTCGGGGTCGACGGAGAGGCCATGGGGCAACACGAACATGCCGGCACCGAACGACTTCACCAGATTGCCGTTCTCGTCGAATTTGAGGACCGGATCGAGCTTCGAGCCCTGGCATCCGAACGGCACGCCCGGCTTCATCTGATTGGGCGGCGCGAATTGTCCGCATCGTTCAGCGACCCAGATGCTCTTGCCGTCGCGATCGACGCCGATGCCGGCCGTCGAGCCCCATGTCCGCCCTTCCGGCATCTTGCCAAACGGCATGCCGTGATAGGGATCGGGCAGCGAATTGGTCGGCGCGACGGCCTGCGAATAGACGGCGCCTGCCGATGCGGCGACCAGCGCGAGCACGGCAAGGCGAAGCGATACGTTTCCTCTCCTGTGATGTGACATTGGCGTCTCCCGGTTTCTTGTGGTTGCGTCACGGTGCCGGGACGTTGTCCATCCCGGGTTCATTGACCGCGATCTCCTGAATGAGCTTCTTGAGGATGGCCTCGGCGAAGCTCTCATAGCTGTCGGCCGGCACCATGATGGCGCCGGGGCCGCCGATGACGTTCTCGAAATAATAGTGGTCGAGATCGGGCTCGACCGAGAGGATCGGCAGGCCGTTGATGGTGATGCCGTCGCGTACCGCCTCGTCGCGCGCCAGTGCCGCCGGCCGCCCGATGTTGTTCGCACCATCGCCCGACACGTCGATGGTGCGCCGCGTCGCCGAGAACGGACTCTGCGCAAGCACGATGAGGCGCGCGTAATCGATCGCGCCGCTGATCGAGGTGCCGCCGCCGAACAGCCTGCGCGGCATCGTCTCGATGGCGGCGGCGAGCGCCTCGGCCGAGGCTTCGTCCTTGACCACCATCCACGGCACTACGTGGATCTGCAGGCGCGGCCCGGTCCATTGGATCATGGTGACGGCGATGGCCTGGGAGATGCCGGACCGGATGGCGTTGAGCACGCGCGGGCTGCGAAACGCCGACGCATAGCCCTTTTTCTGCAGCTCGAAACGGCGCTGGTTGACGCTGCCCGAAGCGTCGACCGCGAGCACGAGCTGGAGATCGACCTCAGCCTCGGCAGCCCGGAGGCGCCCCGCCAACGCGACAGTCAGTGCCGACGCCACAACGGCGCGGCGCGTCGGCATCGGAAGGACGGAGCGGGAGGAAGCGCACGTCGGCATGGAAGGGTCCCCGAACTCGGCCAACCCTAGCCTATCTCCCGACAAGATTGAACCAAGCGGAAGGCGCGTCAGCGGTGGATCAACGTGCCGGCGCCGAGATCGGTCAGAAGCTCGAGCAGCACGGCGTGCTCCACCTTGCCGTCGAGAATGACGACGCCCTCGACACCGGCTTCGAGCGCGTAAAGGCAGGTCTCGACCTTCGGTATCATGCCGCCCGAGATGGTGCCGTCGGCGATCAGGCGCCGCACATCATCCATGCTGAGCTGCTTGATGAGGTTCTTCGATTTGTCGAGCACGCCCGGCACGTCGGTGAGCAGGATCAGCCGCTTCGCCTTGAGCGCGCCGGCGATCGCGCCCGCAAACGTGTCCGCATTGACATTGTAAGTGCCGCCGCCGACGGCGGCCGCGACCGGCGCCAGCACCGGGATCAGTTCGCGGCCGAGAATCTGGGTCAGCACCGAGATATCGACCTTCTCGGGTTCGCCGACAAAGCCGAGGTCGACGATCTTCTCGATGTGGGAGCCGGGATCGACGACGGTACGGCTCACCTTGCGGGCCAGCACCATGTTGCCGTCCTTGCCGCACAGGCCGACCGCCTTGCCGCCGGCCTCGTTGATGTAGCCGACGATCTGCTTGTTGATCGAGCCGGCGAGCACCATCTCGACGATCTCGATGGTGGCGGCGTCGGTCACGCGGAGCCCGCTCGCGAATTCGGATTTGATGCCGAGCCGCTGGAGCATGCTGCCGATCTGCGGGCCGCCGCCATGCACCACCACCGGATTGATGGCGGTCTGTTCGAGGAGGACGATGTCGCGCGCGAAGCTCTTCGCGGACGCTTCCTGGCCCATGGCATGGCCGCCGTACTTCACGACGACGATCTCGTCGTCGTACTGCTGCATGTGCGGCAGCGCTTCCGACAGGATGCGGGCGATATCGAACGGCGATACGGTCATCGGCGGCTTCCCAGCTTGGCGGCGCTATTTAGCGCATGGAGCGGATCGCGTCACTTCCCGCGGCCGAGGATCGCGGCGGCGGCCAGGACCAGCCAGGCAAGGATCAAAATGGTCCCGCCGGTGGGTGCAGCCATCGGAAACAGGCGATGGCCGGCGAAGGCGCGCATCGAGACGTCGCCGGCAAAAAGCGCGGCGCCGAGCAACAGGCCCGCCATGGCCGTCAGCGCCGCCGGCCGCCACAGCTGGCCTTGCATCGCGAGCGCCGCGGCTGCGAGGACCGCGACCGCGTGAAACAGCATCAGGTAGGCGGCGCTGTCGAGGCCCGCGCCCGGTGCTGCATGGGCCGCGGCCGCTGCGAGAACGACGCCGCCCGCGCCCATCAGCGCGGCGATGGCAATGAGCGCGGTGATCATCGCGAGCCTCCGCTGCGTTGCCGGCGCTCGGCCAGGAGCCGCGCGACGGCCGCGCGCAATTCGGGAATGCCGTCTACGGTTTTCGCCGACGTGACGAGCGCCTCGGGAAAAGCCGCCGGATGTTTGGCGAGCTTGGCGCGCACGGCGGCGAGGCGCTCGGCAAGCTCGGCAGGCTTCACCGCATCGATCTTGGTCAGAACGACCTGATAGCTGACGGCAGCGGCATCGAGTGTCGCGAAGACCTCATCATCGGCCTCGCCAGGCCCACGCCGCGCATCGACCAGCACGTAGACGCGGATGAGATTGGCGCGGCCGCGGAAATAGGCGTGGATCAGCGCGGTCCATGCGGCGACCTTCGCCTTCGGAGCGGCCGCATAACCGTAGCCGGGCATGTCGACCAGGGTGATGCGGTCGTCGGCGGCAAAGAACACGAGTTCCTGGGTGCGCCCCGGCGTGTTCGAGGTCCGCGCCAGGCCGTTCCGATTGGTGAGCGCGTTGATGAGGCTCGATTTGCCGACGTTGGAGCGGCCGACGAAGGCGATCTCGCTGCCGGCCATCGGCGGCAGCGACGCCGGCGAGGCGGCGGCGGACACGAACCGCCACTCCGGCGCGAATAGCCTGCGCCCAGCGCCGATTTCGCCCGCCGTGAACGCGGGCGGCGAATTCGAGGCGCTCACATCGGCTTCGGCCATGCACCTCTCCAAGGCCGGGCTTGTCCCGGCGAGCTAAGCCTCTTGTTCTCCGCGCAGGAAGGAACGATCGCCAGACGTCAATGCCCACGCTGGCGCGGGCGTGACGAAGCTACCCCTGTGTCCGCTTCTTCTTTGGCAGCAGGGAGCGGAGATTATCGAACAATTCGATCTTGGCGCCGTGGCGGCGCATGATGACGGATTGCTGAAGTACCGACAGCGTGTTGTTCCAAGCCCAGTAGATGACGAGACCAGAAGCAAATTGCCCCAGCATGAAGGTGAAGATCACCGGCATCCAGTCGAACATCATCTTCTGCGCCGGATCGGGCGGTGCCGGATTGAGCTTCATCTGGAACCACATGGTGATGCCCATGATGAGCGGCCACGCGCCGATGACGAGGAAGGCGCCGATCACCGGCAAATGCGTCGGATTGAAGGGGATGAGTTCGAACAGGTTGAACACGTTAGTCGGATCGGGCGCCGACAGGTCGTGGATCCAGCCGAAGAATGGTGCGTGGCGCATCTCGATCGTCACCACCAGCACCTGGTAGAGCGCGAGGAACACCGGGATCTGAATGAGCATCGGCAGGCAGCCGGCAACCGGATTGATCTTCTCGCGCTTGTAGAGCTCCATCAGCTCTTGCTGCTGCTTGACCTTGTCGTCGGGATAGCGCTCGCGGAGCGCCTGCATCTGCGGCTGCACCGCCTTCATCTTCGCCATCGAAGCATAGGATTTGTTGGCGAGCGGAAAGAACGCGATCTTGATCAGCACCGTCACGATGAGGATCGCGACGCCGAAGTTGCCGGTCCACTGGAAGATCAGATCGAGCAGCCGGAACAGCGGCTTGCTGATGAAATAGAGGTACCACCAGTCGATCAGCAGGTCGAAGTGGTTGAGGTCGAGCTTGTGCCAATAATCCTCGACAAGGTGGAGTTCCTTGGCGCCGGCGAACAGACGGGCGTCCGCGCTGCCGGTCGCGCCCGGCGCAATCGTCTGCGCATCGAGCAGGTAGTCGGCCTGGTAGGTGTTCATCCCGCCGGCCACCGCGCCTGAAAAACGCGCGGTCACGCGATCATCTTTGTTCGGGATCAGCACCGCCGCCCAATACTGGTCGGTGATGCCGAGCCAGGAATTCGGGGCGGCGAAGGTTTCCGAGGTATTCTTTGTGACGTCCTTGTCGATATCCTTGTACGAGAATTGTTTTTCGCCCTGATCGCCGAATTCACCGATCAGGCCCTCATGCACGAAATAGAAGCTCACCGTCTTCGGCGCGCCATGGCGCGAGACCAGCCCAAAGGGATAAAGCGAAACCGCAGCGCTCGTGTTGTTGGTCACCTCGTCCTTCAAGGTGAACAAATAGTTCTCGTCGATCGAGAAGGTGCGATGGAAGACAAGGCCCTCGCCATTGTCCCAGGAGAGCGTCACCGGGTGCCCGGGCGCGAGCGCTCCGGTGCCTTCCTGGTGCCAGACCGTGTCCGCCCCCGGCAGCTTCGCCTTGCTGCCGCCGGCCGCGACCCAACCAAACTCCGCATAATACGGGAACGGACTGCTCGACGGTGACAACAGTATGATGGGCGGCGAGTTCCGGTCGACCGTCTCGTGATATTGCGAGAGGGAGACATCGTCGATGCGGGCACCCTTCAGCGCGATCGATCCCCTGATGCGCGGCGAGTTGATCGCAATGCGCGGCGTCGAGGAAATGACGGATTCGCGGTCCTTCAGTTCGGTCGGCGTCAAGGTGCCGGAAGGTTCGGGCGCCGGCTGCGTGCTCGCGTTCTGCGAAGCCTCCCGCTGAGGCGCCGTGACGTTGCCGGGCGTACTGGGCGCGGCCGGCATCTGCTGGCTCTGGGCCTGTTGCTGACGCTGCAACTGCTCCTGGCGCTGTTTGGGGGCGAGGAAGAAGTATTGCCACGCGATCAGCACGATGATCGACAGGATGACGGCGATAATTGTATTCTTCTGGTCGCTCATGACCTGCTCTGACCGTCCCGCGTGTGCGACCGCGCCTTGGCGTCCCCGCGTCGTTCCTTGGCAGCGCCAGCGACCGGCGGAGACCTGTCGAGACGCTTAAGCGCCCCGGCGAAATCTTCGGCGAGGCGCGCAAATGACAGGCCGAGGGCAACCCGACGGCCGATCAGCACATAATCGTTGCCGGGCTTTAGACCAGAGGTGGCTGAAAGCCGCACGATTTCCCTAAGCCGGCGGCGCACATAGTTGCGTTCGACGGCCCCGCCCACCTTTTTCGATACCGTGAACCCGACCCGGGCCGGTCCTTCGTCGCCGCGCGCCCGCCGCTGCAAGACAAAACCTGCCGTCGGGGCCGCGACCCCGTCGGCAGCGGCGATGAAATCTCTCCGTTGCGTCAGTCGTTCCATTGCACCGACGGTGGAAAGCCGGCGCGACGTCCGGTTACGCGGAAAGCCGCTTGCGACCGCGCGCCCGCCGCGCGTTGAGCACCTTGCGGCCGCCCTTGGTGGCCATGCGGGTCCGGAAGCCGTGACGGCGCTTGCGTACGAGCTTGCTCGGTTGATAGGTCCGCTTCACGGCTTTCCTCGTGAATCAATTGGGGGTTGCGGCTTCAATGCAACAATCGCCCGCGCATGGCCAAACCATCGCGGGAGGAATGCCGCTCGATTGCGGCGGCTTATACGGGACGGTCCCCGCCGCGTCAATGCGACATGCAGCGATGCAGGGGGCGACCGAGGGACTGCGGTTCCACCGCGGTCCCTCGAGCGCCTTTAGAACAGGCCGACGATCTTGCCGTCCGGCCCGACATCGATTGAATCGGCGGCCGGCACCTTGGGCAGGCCGGGCATCGTCATGATGTCTCCGCACACCGCGACGACGAACTCGGCGCCCGCCGACAACCGCACTTCGCGGACCGGCACGATGTGGTCGTTCGGCGCACCCTTGAGGTCCGGGTTGGTCGAGAAGCTGTACTGGGTCTTGGCGATGCAGACCGGAAGCTTGCCGTAGCCCATGGCTTCGAACGACGCGAGCTGATCGCGCACCGCCTTGTCGGCGGAAATATCCTTGGCGCGATAGATCTCCCGGGCAATGGTGCGGATCTTCTCCCACAGCGGCATTTCGTCGGGATAGAGCAGCTTGAGCTTGCTCTTGCCGGATTCGATGGTGCGGACCACGGCCTTGGCGACATCGGCAGCACCTTCGCCGCCCATCGCCCAGTGATCCGCCATCAGCGCCTCGACGCCGAGGCTCGCACAGCTTTTCTTGACGAGCTCGATCTCGGCCGGCGTATCGGCGCTGAACCGGTTGATGGAAACGATCGGCACCAGGCCGAATTTCTGAACGTTCTCCACGTGGCGGGCGAGGTTCGCCATGCCCGCTTCGAGCGCGGCGAGATTCTCCGTCTTCAAGTCTTCCTTCTTCACGCCGCCATGCATCTTGAGGGCGCGGATGGTGGCGACCAGCACGACGCAATCGGGCGCAAGCCCGGTCTTGCGGCATTTGATGTCGAGGAATTTCTCGCCGCCGAGATCGGCGCCGAAGCCGGCTTCGGTGACGACGTAGTCGGTGAGCTTGAGTGCGGTGGTCGTCGCCAGCACCGAGTTGCAGCCGTGGGCGATGTTCGCGAACGGACCGCCGTGAACGAAGGCCGGCGTGCCTTCGAGTGTCTGCACGAGATTGGGCGCGAGGGCATCCTTGAGGAGCGCGGTCATGGCGCCGTGCGCCTTGAGGTCGACGGCGCGCACCGGCTTGCGGTCGCGCGTGTAGCCGATGATGACGTTGCCGAGGCGATGCTTGAGATCGTCGAGGTCGCGGGCAAGGCAGAAGATCGCCATCACTTCCGACGCGACGGTAATGTCGAAGCCGGCCTCGCGCGGGTAGCCGTTGGCGACCCCGCCGAGCGAGCACACGATCTCGCGCAGCGCGCGGTCGTTCATGTCGACCACGCGCCGCCACGCGACGCGGCGGCTGTCGAGGCCGAGCGAATTGCCCCAGTAGATGTGGTTGTCGATCAGCGCCGCCAGTAGATTGTGGGCCGATGTGATGGCGTGGAAGTCGCCGGTGAAATGGAGGTTGATGTCCTCCATCGGCACCACTTGCGCATAACCGCCGCCTGCGGCGCCGCCTTTCATGCCGAACGACGGCCCGAGCGACGGCTCGCGCAGGCACAGCATCGCCTTCTTGCCGATGTGGTTGAGCGCGTCGGTGAGGCCGACGGTGGTCGTAGTCTTGCCCTCGCCCGCCGGCGTTGGGGAAATCGCGGAGACCAGGATCAGCTTACCGTTGGGCTTGTCCTTCAGCGACTTGATGTAGTCCATCGAGATCTTGGCCTTGTAGTGGCCATAGGGCTCGAGGTTCTCCGGCGCGATGCCGAGCCGCTCGCGCGCGACGTCGGCGATCCGCCGCTTGGTCGCCGCTTGCGAAATTTCGATGTCAGACTTCGGGTTGGTGTGCTGGGAGGCCGGCATCGCGGACAGTTCCTTGGGTTGGTCACGAAAAAATGCGGCCTCGCGGCCGCTGGGTTTGTCAGGTGAAGCGGGCGCCCGCTGCGAGCTTGGCGGCGGCGGCATATTCGCCGGCGCCAACCTTGCCGCCGTCGGCAGGCTTGACGCGGGTGACCTTGATGCGGCCGTCGGCGCACACCACGGTGAAGCCATCGGCCTCGACGGCGACAATCTCGCCCATCTTGCCGGCGATGCCCTTGGGATCGCGCGCGGGCAGGGGCTTTGCCTCGAACACCTGCAAGGTCTTGCCGTCGAGCGTCGTCCACGCGCCGGGCGCCGGATTGCAGCCGCGGATCAGGTTATGGATCTGCCGCCACGGCTTGCCCCAGTCGATGCGCGCGTTGTCGACGGTGCAGCGGCCCTCGTAGGTCGCCTGCGACTCGTCCTGCTTGATGCGCGGCGCCTTGCCGGCCTTCACGAGATCGACCAACTCCAGCATCGCCTCGACGCCCATTGGAAACAGGCGATCGAAATAGACCGAGCCGAGCGAGTCCTCGAAGCTGACCGGCGTCTTTTTCTGCAAGAGCACGGCGCCGGTATCGAGGCCGTTGTCGGGCCAGAAGATCGAAAGCCCCGTCTCGGTATCGCCCTGGATGATCGGCCAGTTGATCGCGCTCGGCCCGCGATACTTCGGCAAGAGGGAAGGGTGGTACTGGATCGAGCCGTGGGTCGGGATGTTAAGGAACTCCTCGGGCACGAACAGCGTCACGAACGCCATCACCTGGAGATCGGGCTTGAGCGCGCGAAACTCCTCCCACGCCTCGGGCTTGCGATACGACGCCGGCTGATAAACCGGCAGCTTCGCCGCGACCGCCGCCTCCTTGAGCGGATCGGCCTTCTGCCCCGGCTTCTCCGGCGCCGCGTAGACCGCGACCACGTCCTCGCCGCGTTTGAGGAGCGCTTCCAGCACCGCCTTGCCGAAGGCCTGCTGGCCGTGAACCACAATACGCATGTCGTTCCTCAGGATCAGGAGTTCAGGGATCAGTAATCAGGGATCAGCTTTTAAGGCGGATTGGCGCGGCGCGGTAGGGTGGGCAAAGCGCAGCGTGCCCACCACGGCGCGGTCGGTGGGCACGCTGCGCTTTGCCCACCCTACGAACGGCTTACGCGGCGGCCGCTTCCTTCTTGGCTGGCGGCGAGACCGCGCCGGAGGCTTTGATCTCGCCAAGCTCGGCCTGCGAGTAGCCGAGCACATGGGTGAGAATTTCGTCGGTGTGTTCGCCGAGGAGCGGCGCGCGCTTCACATCGGTGATCGAGTCCGACATTTTCACCGGGTTGCCGACGGTGAGGTACTTGCCGCGCACTGGGTGATCGACCTCGACCACGGTACCGGTCGCACGCAGCGACTCCTCCTCCGCGATCTCCTTCATGGACAGGATCGGTCCGACCGGGATGTCGTGAGAATTGCAGATTTCCATGACCTCGAACTTGGTCTTGGTCATGGTCCACGCTTCGATGGTCGCGAAGATGTGCTTGAGCCGTGGCAGCCGTGCCGGCGGGGTCGCGTAGTCGGGATCCGTCTTCCATTCCGGCTTGCCGATGAGATCGCAGATCGGCTCCCACACCGGCGCCTGGGTGATGAAGTAGATGTAGGCGTCCGGGTCGGTCTCCCAGCCTTTGCATTTGAGGATCCAGCCCGGCTGGCCGCCGCCGGAATCGTTGCCGGCGCGCGGAACCGCCTTGCCGAACGCGATGCCCTCGCCGAACTGGCTGTATTCGCTGAGCGGGCCGTGCGTGAGCCGCTGCTGGTCGCGCAGCTTGACCCGCGTGAGGTTGAGCACGCCGTCCTGCATGGCGCACAGCACGCGCTGGCCGCGGCCGGTGCGCATGCGCTGGTAGAGCGCGGTGACGATGCCAAAGGCGAGATGCAGCCCGGTGCCGGAGTCGCCGATCTGCGCGCCGGTGACGACCGGCGGGCCTTCGCGGAAGCCCGTCGTCGACGCAGCGCCGCCGGCGCATTGCGCGACGTTCTCGTACACCTTGCAGTCCTCATAGGGGCCCGGGCCGAAGCCTTTCACCGACGCCACGATCATGCGCGGATTGGTCTTGTGGATGTGCTCCCAGGTGAGCCCCATGCGGTCGAGGGCGCCCGGCGCGAAGTTCTCGACCAGCACGTCGCAATGCTTGATCAGGCGATCGAGGATTTCCTTGCCCTTGGGATGCTTGGAATCGATCGTGATCGATCGCTTGTTGCCGTTGAGCATGGTGAAGTAGAGGCTGTCGGCACCCTTCACGTCGCGCAGCTGCGTGCGCGTGATGTCGCCGACGCCGGGGCGTTCGATCTTGATGCAATCGGCGCCCATGTAGGCGAGAAGCTGAGTGCAAGTCGGTCCCGACTGCACGTGCGTGAAATCGAGGATGCGCACGCCTTCGAGGGCCTTGCCGGCTGCGCCAAAAGGCTTGGTCGACGGCGGCGGCAGGGTGCCCGGCTTCGGAGCCGCGCTGGATGCGGCCGGCTTCTTCGCCGCGGTCTTCGGCGGCGCCGGCTTCTTCGACTTCAGCTTCACGACCTTCTTTGTGGCCGTTTTTGCCTTGGCCTTCCCTGTGGTCTTGGCTTTCGCCTTGATGCCGGCTTTCGCCTTCTTGCGCGTGGCCATTGCTGTTCCCTCTCGTCTATTTCTTGCGAAGTGCGCTTTGCGGGTTGAGATTGCCGATGCGGCCGCTTTCGCTGCCTGCCGCGGGATCGATCACGGCGTTGATGAGCGTCGGCTTGCCGGAGTCCATCGCCTCGTTGACGGCACGTTTGAGTTCGTCGGGCGTCGTCGCGTTGACGCCGACCCCGCCGAACGCCTCGATCATCTTGTCGTAGCGCGACCCTTTGACAAATACGGTGGTCGCTGGATCGGCGCTCGCGGTGTTGGCGTCGGTGCCGCGGTAAATGCCGTCGTTGTTGAAGATGACGACGCAGACCGGCAGCTGGTAGCGGCAGATGGTCTCGACCTCCATGCCGGAGAAGCCGAAGGCCGAGTCGCCCTCGACCGCAAGCACCGGCTTGCCGGTCTCGATCGCGGCCGCGATCGCATAGCCCATGCCGATGCCCATCACGCCCCAGGTGCCGACGTCGAGACGCTTGCGCGGCTGGTAGACGTCGATGACGCCGCGCGCGAGATCGAGGGTGTTGGCGCCCTCGTTGACCAGGATCGCGTCCGGCCGCTCCTTGATGATGGTGCGCAGCACGCCGAGTGCGCCGTGGTAGTCCATGGGCACGTTGTTGTTCATCAGCCGCGGCGCCATCTTGGCGACGTTGTCGTCACGCTTGGACGTGACGGTCTTGATCCAGTCGGCCGGCGGCGCCGTCCAATTGTTGCCCATGGCTTGCAGCAGCGCGGACACGCAAGAGCCGATATCGCCGACCACGGGCGCCGCGATCTCGACGTTCGAGTCCATCTCCTTGGGCTCGATATCGATCTGGATGAATTTTTTCGAGTGCGGCTCGCCCCAGGTCTTGCCCTTGCCGTGCGACAGCAACCAATTGAGCCGCGCACCGATCATCATCACGACATCGGATTGTTGCAGCACCGTCGAGCGCGCCGCGCCCGCGCATTGCGGATGCGTGTCGGGAAGCAAACCCTTGGCCATGCTCATCGGCAGGAACGGCACGCCGCTCTTCTCGACGAAGGCACGGATCGCATCGTCGGCCTGCGCGTAAGCCGCGCCCTTGCCGAGAATGATGAGGGGCCGCTTGGCGCTCTTGAGGACATCGAGAGCGCGCTTGATCGCATCGGGCGCCGGAATCTGTGCTGGCGCGGCATCGATGACCTTGACCAGCGACTTCTTGCCGGCCTCGGCATCCATCACCTGGCCGAACAGCTTGGCCGGCAGATCGAGATAGACACCGCCCGGGCGGCCCGATACGGCGGCGCGGATCGCACGGGCGACGCCGATGCCGATGTCGGCGGCGTGCAGGATGCGGAAGCCCGCCTTGCACAACGGCTTGGCGATCGCGAGCTGGTCCATCTCCTCGTAGTCGCCCTGCTGCAGGTCGACGATCTCGCGCTCGGACGAGCCCGAGATCAGGATCATCGGGAAGCAGTTGGTGGTGGCGTGCGCGAGCGCGGTCAGGCCGTTGAGGAAGCCCGGCGCCGACACGGTGAGACAGATGCCGGGCTTCTTGGTGAGGAAGCCGGCGATCGCGGCCGCATAGCCGGCGTTCTGCTCGTGGCGGAAGGAGAGCACCCGGATGCCCGAGGCCTGTGCCATGCGGCCGAAGTCGGTGATCGGGATGCCGGGCACACCGTAGATCGTGGTCAGGCCGTTGAGCTTGAGCGCATCGATGACGAGGTGAAAACCGTCCGTCAGCTCCCGCTCTGGTTCGGTTGCGGCGCCTTTCTCCTTCACTGCGGCTTCTGCCATGACGTTCCTCCAATCGTTCTCACGTCGCGTTGCGCACAGCGCGTGATGTTAACCCAGGTAATCGGCGTACTTCGCGACGTGCTCGGCGAGCCCAAGCGCGTGGGTGCGGACAAGCTCCTCGGCGCGAACGGTGTCGCGCGCCTCGATCGCCTTGATGATGTTCATGTGGTCGCGGATCGACCGGTCGGCGCGGTCGCTCTCGCTGATGGTCTTGCGGCGGATCATGCGCATGTGGGCGAACAGGTTCGCGGCGAGATCGATCAGCACGCTGTTGCCGCTCATGCGGATGATGGTCTGGTGGAACTCGATGTTGACCTCGGAATATTCGTCGAGCTTGGCATGCAGCCGGCCGTTCTCGAAGGTCGTGAACATCGCGCGCAGCTTCGCGATCTGCGCGTCGGAGGCGTGTTCGGTGATGAGCCGCGCGGCCATGCTTTCGAGCGCCGCCCACGCGGTGATGAGCTCGATGACCTCCGCCCGGGTCTTGCGCACGACATAGATGCCGCGGCGCGGGATCGAGCGCACGAAGCCCTCGCGCTCGAGCTGCACCATCGCCTCGCGCACTGGCGTGCGGCTGATGCCGAGGTCGTTCGCAAGCCGGCGCTCGTCGAGGCGCACCTCTTCGGGTCGGTCGTAGATGTCGAGGGAGAGAATGACGTCTTTCAGCGCCGTGTAAGCGCGATCGGCAAAAGTCGGCGTGTCCTCGAGGGGCGGCACCGCGATCCGCTCCGCCGTTGCGGCGCGGCTGCGAGAACGAAGACTGCTCATGGACGAAGACGCACAACCCGAGGATCAGTGGCACGCCTATAATACATTATACCAGAACCTGGCAAGCAGCGGATCGCCGCCGGCGTCGTGCCGCCGGCGCCTGTCGTGTCACATTTTCTGAAGACCGATTACTTCGGGGTGAGCGCGCGCCGCCGCATCGGCCGCAGCACGAACAACGCCAAGCCCACCACGGCGAAGTTCATGAGGGTGGTGAGCACGAAGACGAGGTGCCAGCTGCCCGTCGTCGATTTGATCATGTTCGCGACCGGCACCAGAAAGGCCGACGTGCCCTTGGCGGTATAGAGCAGGCTCAGGTTCACTGTCGCGAATTTGGGGCCGAACGTGTCCGTGCAGGTCGACGGGAACAGGCTGAAGATCTCGCCCCAGGTGAGGAAGATCATCGCCGCGAACACGACGAAGGCCCACGGAAAGGTGCCGAAGGAGCCGAGCAGCCAATAGGCGATGCCGCCGAGGGAGAAGGCGATCGCCATCGTGTATTCACGGCCGATATGATCCGAGATCCAGCCAAACAGCGGGCGCGCGCCGCCGTTGGCGATGTTGTCGACAATGAGTGCGACCGTGATCGTCGTCGCGCCGAACAGCAGCACCAGATCCTCGACATTGAAATCCTTGGCGATCGGCGCGATCTGCGCGGTCGCCATCAGTCCGCTCGCCGACACCATGACGAACATGACGTAGAGGAGCCAGAAGATCGGTGATTTCAGCACCTCGCCGGGCGAATAGCTGCGCAACGATTGGATCACCTTCGTTGCCGCGGTCGCCGGAATTTCGCCGGGCTCCGGACCGCGCAGGAACCACGCCAGCACGAAGACCAAACCGCCCTGGAACAATCCGAACCAGAAGAATGCCGCTTGATAGCCGCTGGTATCGATGACCATCCGGATCGGAATGACGGTCAGCGCCGCGCCCGCACCGTAGCCCGCTGCGGTCAGGCCGACCGCAAGACCGCGGCGATCGGGAAACCACTTCACCGCGTGGCCGACGCTCGTCGCGTAGACCGCGCCGCCGCCGATGCCGGAGAGCACCGCGCCGAGATAAAGCATGGCGAGGCTGTCCGCGGCCGAATTGACCACCCAGCCGGCGCCAACCATGACGCCGCCGAATGCCACCATCAGTTTCGGACCGCGCTGCGGCCCGAGAATATCGACGATCCAGCCCTCGATCGGGGTCAGCCAGGTCTCGAGCGCGATGAAAATGCTGAAGGCAAGCTGGATGGCGGCAATCGAATCGAAGTGCCAGCCGAGCAGACTGAAGCCCCAGTCCTTGTGGGCTTCCTTGAGCGGATTGACGAAGAGCGTCCAGCCGTATTGCAGGTTGGCGATGAGCACCATGCACAGGACGACGGAGATAAGCTGCGTCCATCTCACCGACGCCGCGCGCTGAAGCGGCGCCGCCGCTGTCCCTGCTAGGCTCATGTTTCGTCCCGTACCGCTTCTTCTTTAGACTTTCTCGACAGCTTCTCGACCTTCTCAACCTCTCTGGGAGAGAATGGGTCGCTCGCGACCAGCCCTCACTTGACCTGTTTTTTAATATTGCGTCTCGATGAAATCTATCCTTTTCACTCTCGATTCTACGAATGGCTAACTTGTCGCGATGTCGCATGCGCGACGACACGAAGGGTTTTTTGCGTCGCACAAAGCAATCGCGAGCGCGCTACAACAAAAGACGCAACGCTTAAAAGAAGTCGCGGCGCGATATGATTGGAGGACGACTATGCGTTTGCTGTTGAGCGGCCTCGTTGCCGTCATGTTGGCAACGCTCCCGGCCGCCGCGCAGGATTATCCGGTCCGGCCGATCCGCCTCGTCGTTGCGTTCGCGGCCGGCGGAAATACCGATTTCGTTGCGCGGCTCGTGGCGGGCGAACTCAAGGCGCGACTCGGCCAGAACGTCGTGGTCGAGAACAAACCGGGCGCCAACGGCGCGATCGGTGCCGACTATGTGGCGAAGGCGGAAGCCGATGGCTACACGCTGTTCTTCTCCACTGCCGGTGCGATCGCCATCAATCCGAGCCTGCGGGCGGACTTGCCCTACGACCCGCAGCGTGACTTTGCCGCCGTCGCTCCGGTTGCCCGCAACACCGTGCTGTTTGCAGCGAGCGCGCGCCTCAAGGCGGCGACTGCCGCCGACATGATCGCACTTGCGAAGGCGAAGCCCGGCACGTTGACCGTCGCCATCACCGGCTACGGTGCGATCTCGCACCTCATGCTCGAACTGCTGCAGGCGCGCGCGAACATCGCCTTGCAGATGGTGCCCTATCGCGGCGCCGGTCAGGCGATTGCCGACTTTCTGGCCGGGCACATCGATGCCATGAGCGCCGACGTCCCGGTATTGCTGCCGCAGATCAGGGCCGGGAAGGGCCGCATTCTCGCGGTCGCATCGGCGGAACGCTCCGACGTGCTCCCCGAGGTGCCGACTTTCGCCGAACTCGGGTTCGCCGACGTGGTGGCGGACAACTGGACCGGTGTGCTCGTCCCGGCGCGTACGCCTGCGGTCGTCATCGCCAAGCTCAATGGCGCGCTCAACGCGGTGGTGCGCGATCCGCAGGTGAGAAGCAGGCTCGCCGACAGCGGCGTGTCCGCGCTCGGCGGCAGCCCGGCCGATCTCGACGCCTTGACGGCGCGCGAAACCGCGCGCTGGCGCAATGTCATCCGCGAACTCGGCGTGCACGGGAATTAGAGAAGTCGCGTCACTTCTCGGCGGGCGCGGGCTCGATCGCGTGGCGCATCATCATCGGATATTGCAGGGCCGCGAACACGAACGTCAGCGGCACGAAGCCGAACAACTTGAAGTTGACCCAGAAGTCGGTCGATTGGGTGCGCCAGACCACCTCGTTGAGGACGGCGGCCGCGAAGAAGAACGCTGCCCAGCGCAGCGTCAGCTTGCGCCAGCCCTCGTCGTTGAGGTGGAACATGGAATCGAACACGATGGCGAGAAACGGCTTGTCCAAAAGATAGCCGGCGACGAGCACCGCGCCGAACAGCGCGTAGATGATCGTGGGTTTGACCTTGATGAACGTGTCGTCGTGCAGGACCAGCGTGAGGGAGCCGAACACCAGCACGATGACCGCCGACACGATCGGCATGATCGGCCAGCGGCGGATCAGCGCATAGGTGACGAAGAGCGCCGCAAGCACCGCCGCCATGAACACGGCGGTGCCGGCGAAGATGCCGAACCGGGCATTCACGGCAAAAAACAGCACCAGCGGTCCGACGTCGACCGCGAGCTTGACGAGAGGATTGAGCTTGGCCTTTTCAGTCATGGAAGGGGATTTAGCGCGGCTGTCCGGATTTGTCATGGGATTCACGCATCATGTCGCACCCGCCGCGGTTACTACCGGAGCGGCATTTCTGGGGATTGTGGTACGCGGTTCTTCAACGGGCATGCTTCGTTACGCCTTGATGTGCAATAACACGCGTAGACAAGCGTTGGCGGTGCGGAGATACGATTGATGGCCACCCGACCCGATATCTACAAGGACAGCGGCGTCGACACCGCCGAGGCTGACGCCGGGCTCGGAAACATCGTCCGGCGCGTCAAGGGAACCTGGCCATTGCAGGGCATGGGCCGGGTCATCCTGCCGATCGGATATTTCGCCAACGTGATCGAGATGGACGGGGTCGGCGTCGCGTTGTGCACCGACGGCGTCGGCTCGAAGACGATCATCGCCGACCGCATGCGCAAGTACGACACCATCGGGATCGATTGCGTCGCCATGAACGTCAACGACATGATCTGCGTCGGCGCCAAGCCGCTGTCGATGGTCGACTACATCGCGATCGATCACGCCGATGCCGCGATGCTCGATGCGGTCGCGGTCGGGCTGTGCGAAGGCGCGCGGATGGCGAACATCTCGATCTCCGGCGGCGAGACGGCGCAACTCAAGGACATCGTCAAAGGCTTCGATCTCGTCGGCATGGCGGTCGGCCGCGTCGCGCTCGACCGGGTGCTGTGCGGAAAGGACGTCGTCCCGGGCGATGTCGTCATCGGTGTCCGCAGCAATGGCATCCACAGCAACGGGCTGTCGCTCGCACGCCGGGCATTTTTCGATAGCCACAAGCTCGCCATCGATCACAAGTTCGCCGACCTCGCGACGACGCTCGGCGAGGAACTGTTGCGTCCGACCCACATTTACGTGCCGGAGGCGATGGAGATTCTCGACACCGTGAAGGGCATGAAGGCGCTCATCAACATTACGAGCGACGGACTGCTGAACCTTACGCGCGTCAACTCCGAGGTGGGCTTCGTGATCGACCGGCTCATCGAGCCGCATCCGATCTTTCCGCTCGTCCAGCGCCACGCCGCTGTCGCCGACAGCGAGATGTTCGAAGTCTTCAACATGGGCATCGGCTTCTGCTACGTCGTCGCCCCCGCTGCCGCTGATGCGACCCTTGCGATCCTCAAGAAGCACGGCCGCGACGCGCAGCCCATCGGCCACGCCGTCGCCGATCCGGACAAGATCGTACGCATTCCCGAGCGCAAGCTCGTCGGTAAACACAAGACATTCGCCGCCGAAAGCGAAGCCGCGCGGATGGTGGGCTAGCATTGTTGCGTCATTCCGCGGCGCCCCGGAATGACTGCCGTGGACGCGTACGCCCCACTACGGCCCTTCGCTACGCCGCGGCGGCCTTGCCCTTGGGGCGCACTTCGGCGGTGTAGTCGTCCATCAGCTGCTTGGTGACCGCGCCGGGGGTGAAGCGCCAATCGGCGATCTCGGACACCGCGGTCACCTCGGCTGCCGTGCCGGTGATGAAGCATTCCGCGAAGCTTGAAAGCTCGTCGGGCATGATGCGCCGCTCGATCACTTCGATGCCGCGGCGCTTCGCAAGGTCGATCGCGGTTGCGCGGGTGATGCCGGCGAGGAAGCAATCGGCGGTCGGCGTGTGGATCTTGCCGTCGCGGATGAAGAAGATGTTCGCGCCGGTGCATTCGGCGACGCGGCCCTCCCAGTCGAGCATCATCGCGTCGGCGTAGCCGCGCCGTTCCGCGCGGTGCTTGGAAATAGTGCAGATCATGTACAGGCCGGCGGCCTTGGCGAGACACGGCGACGTGCGCGGATCGGGCCGGCGATACTCGGCGAGGTCGAGCCGGATGCCCTTGAGGCGTTGCGCCGGGTCGAAATAGCTCGGCCATTCCCAGGTCGCGATCGCCACATGGATGCGATTGTGCTGGGCCGACACGCCAAGCTGCTCGGAGCCACGCCACGCGATCGGGCGCACATAGGCTTCCGGCTGGCCGTTCTTTTCCACCACCAGGCGCTTGGCGGCATCGATCTCGGCAACCGAATACGGGATCTCGAAGTCGAGAATGGTGGCGGAATTCTTGAGCCGCTCGGAATGTTCCTTGCTCTTGTAGATCACGCCGCCATAGGCGCGCTCGCCTTCGAACACGGCGCTCGCATAGTGCAGGCCGTGGGTCAGGACGTGAATCTTTGCCTCCGGTCCAGGCACCAGCTTACCGTCGAACCAGATCAATCCTTCCATTTGGTCGAAGGGCACCGCCATGATCGCTTCTCCGTGGGCCGCGCCGCGGCCCTGTGACTTGCCTGTTTGCTCTCGACTTTTCGTTGCCGGCGCTTTTGCGTCGAGGCCCAAGTCTCGATATGGTTATGCACCCATGGAGACGCCTTTGCGAGCGCGACGTAACCGCCCTGAGGGGATATGCCCCGGCGCACGATCCTTTCGTATCGAGCCGTAGCCTTGTAACAATAAATCTAAAATATGTCAACATGGCTGACATAAATTTAACTTCGGTGCCGGCTCATTCGCCGCCCGCGGAAACACGGGGGAAGGAGGAGCCAGCCTATGACCTCATCGAGCTCCTGTTTTTCGCCTATCGTGATTTCGTTGGCGATGCCGATGAAATCCTTGCGAAATTCGGCTTCGGCCGGGCGCACCACCGGGTGCTCCATTTCGTCAATCGCAATCCCGGCATGAAGGTTGCCGAACTCCTCGATCTCCTGCGAATCACCAAGCAGTCGCTTGGGCGGGTCCTCAAGCAGCTCATCGATGAAGGCTATGTGGAGCAGAAGGAAGGGGCCCACGACCGGCGGCAGCGACTGCTGTACGTTACGGCCAAGGGCGAGGCGCTGGCACTCCGGCTCGCCCTGTTGCAGACGGCGCGCATAGGACGGGCTTTTGCGGGGATCAGCGCGGCCGATCGCGCTTCGGCGCGGCGGTTCCTGATCGCGATGCTCGATCCCGGCGAGCGCGATCGCGTGCTGCATCTGATCGAAGGTGCCGACCGCGCCCGACCGCGGCGATCTTGATAGGGGCGGTACCAGGGGAGGACAAACCGTGCAGGCTCCGACCGCACAATTTCCGGACAACGCGCCCCACCTCCTGGTGGTGGACGACGACCGGCGCATTCGCGACCTGTTGTCCCGCTACCTGCAACGCGAGGGCTATCGCGTCACCACCGCGCACAACACTGCGGAGGCGCGCGCAAAGCTCGATGGGCTCGCGTTCGATCTCCTCATTCTCGACGTCATGATGCCGGGCGAGACGGGCTTCGAATTCGCCAAGACGCTGCGCACGACGTCCCAGGTTCCGATCCTGATGCTCACTGCGCGCGCCGAGAAGGAAAGCCGAATTGCCGGCCTCGAGCTCGGCGCCGACGACTATATGGCAAAGCCGTTCGAGGCGCGCGAACTGTCGTTGCGCATCGCCAACATCCTCAAGCGCGCCCAGCCGGCGCCGCCGCCGACGCGGGCGGAATCGGTGCGCTTCGGTCCGTTCGTGTTCCATCTCGGTCGCGGCGAACTGCGCCGAGGCGAGGAGATCATCCACCTCACCGACCGCGAGAAGGACATGATGCGTCTCCTCGCCGCGGTGCCCGGCGAGACTGTGCCGCGCCAGATGCTCGCGGGCAACGGCGCTTCCGCGGCCGGCGAGCGCGCGGTCGACGTGCAGGTCAACCGGCTGCGCCGCAAGATCGAAGTCGATCCCGCCAATCCGCTGTTCGTGCAGACCGTGCGCGGGATCGGCTACCGGCTGGTGGTGGTGACATGACGAGCCTCGACGTCGGCATCACGCGCCTGCGCACCGCCGCGGGCCGGCGCGCGCGTGCGTTCGTCATCGGGTGGGAGCGCTCCGACCGCTGGGTCAAAAGCATGCTGCCCAAGGGCCTCTATGCCCGCGCGCTCCTCATCATCATCACGCCGATGGTGATCCTGCAGTCGGTGGTCGCGTTCACCTTCATGGAGCGGCACTGGAACACGGTGACGCGGCGCCTGTCCGCAGCCGTGACCCAGGACATCGCAGCCGTCATCGAGATCCGCAAAGCGTTTCCGCAGGACCGCGACAACGCCACCTTGCGGCGGATCGCCCAGGAGCGCCTCGGCCTCGCGGTCGATTTCCTGCCCGTCAACGAGATGCCGCCGCTCGGGCCGAAGCCGTTCTTCTCGCTGCTCGACCAGGCCTTGTCGAACGAGATCCGCAAGCAAATCGGCCGACCGTTCTGGATCGATACGGTGGGGCGCTCGAATCTCGTCGAGGTCCGCATCCGGCTTGATGACGCGGTGATGCGCGTGTTCGCCCGGCGCAATGCGGCCTATGCGTCGAACTCGGAAATCTTCCTGTTGTGGATGGTCGGCACGTCGCTGGTGCTGATCACCGTCGCGATCCTCTTCCTGCGCAACCAGATCCGTCCGATCCTCCGTCTGGCCGATGCGGTGGAGAGTTTCGGCAAGGGCCGAGACGTCCCGAATTTCCGGCCGCGCGGTGCGCAGGAGGTGCGCCGCGCCGCGTCCGCGTTCATTGAAATGAAGGCGCGGGTCGAGCGCAGCATCGAGCAGCGCACCACCATGCTCGCCGGCGTCTCCCACGACCTGCGCACGGTGCTGACGCGCTTCAAGCTCGAGCTCGCGCTGATCGACGACAGTCCCGAGATCGAGGCGATGAGGAGGGACGTCGACGAGATGAGCCGCATGCTCGAGGCCTATCTCGCCTTCGCCCGCGGCGATGCCGCCGAAGCGCCGGCACCGACCGACATGTCCGCCTTCCTGGAAGAGCTGAAAGCGGACGCCGAGCGCGACGGCCACATCACCAAGGTCGAATTCCACGGCTACCCGGTGGTGACCGTGCGCCCGAACGCGTTCAAGCGCTGCCTCGGCAACTTGGTGTCGAATGCCGCGCGCTTTGCCGAGGCGATCTCAATCACGGGGCACCGCGATCATCGCTACCTGACCATCACCGTCGACGACGACGGGCCGGGCATTCCGCAAAGCCTCCGCGAAGATGTCTTCAAGCCGTTCCTGCGCCTCGACGATGCCCGCAATCAGGACGAGGGCGGCAGCGGCCTCGGCCTCGCCATCGCCCGCGACATCGCCCGCTCCCACGGCGGCGACATCATGCTCGGCGACAGCCCCATGGGCGGCCTGCGCGCCTCCGTCCGCATCCCGGTGTAGCGGACGATTTCCCTTCTCTTCCGAAGCCTCTCCTTGTGCTCGTGCTCCCCATGTGGAGCGCTTTCTTTTCCCCAAATAGAAACGCATGCGAAGGCTGCCCCGGCGCAGCAGGGGAATTGACGAAAGCCGCCGGCAAAAACCGCACGCCCAGCGCTCCCGAATGGCAAAACCGTAATGCACCCGCCATGGGCCGGTAACGTCCCTCCACCTAGCATTTCGGCATTTCAAAGCTTGATTTGGCCCATATCACTCGACAGGAAACCAAAATGCGCCTCTCCGCCCTCGTCGTTGCGGCCTTTGTCGTGAGCGGCCCTGCCGCTGCGCAAAGCTGGACCGAATACGCCTATCCAGAATACGATTTCGCGGTTTCGTTTCCCGCCGCGCCGAAGGCCGAAACCGTGACCTACCAGGCGCCCGACGGCCGTGCCGTCGAAGCGCACGTCTACGCCGCGACGCTCGACCATGGCGCGTTCAAGATGACGATCGTCGATTTCGCTGATCCCACGCTCCAGGAAAACGCCGTCATCGCCAACGCGGTGAAGCTGTTGTCCGAGGGCCGCGAGATCAAAGTCGACATTCCGGCGCGCATCAATCGCGTTTATGGTCGCCAGTTCAGCATCGTCGGCGCCGACGGCAGCCATTCGGCGGCGGCGGTGTTCTATCATCGCGGACGGCTGTATCAGATCGAGGGCAAAGTGATCCCCCCGGAAAGCGACTCGGCGGCGATCCGCTTCCAGCAATCGCTGGTGTTCACCGGCCGGGATTCCAACCGTGCCGCCGATGCCGGAGAACCGCGTCGGCGTTGCCGCGATGCCCGCGCGGCCGACGCGCAAGGCACCGCGGCCGACGGACAATTGGCCAATGAGGCGCGCTGCCGTGGCGGGCGCGAAGGGCGACGTGAATATCAGCCACAGAACCAGTAATTGCAGGATATCAGGAGACAACAATGAAACCTTCCGCAAATTTCACGACGAAGCGCGCCACCAAGCTCGCGGCCGCTGCCGGCGCGGCGCTGGCGCTCGCAGCGATCCCGCTCGCCGTCCCGGCCTTCGCCCATCATTCCTTCGCGATGTTCGATTCGGGCCAGAACAAGACTCTGGAAGGGACCGTGAAGGAATTCCAATGGACCAACCCCCATGCCTGGATCATGCTCACCGTCGCCAAGGATGGCGACAGCGAGGATTGGGCGGTCGAAATGATGGGGCCGGGCGGTCTCGCGCGGCAGGGTTGGACCCAGAAGACGCTTGAGCCCGGCATGCCCATCAAGCTCGTCGTGCATCCGCTCCGCGACGGCACCAATGGCGGACAGTTCGTCGAGGCGACCCTACCGGACGGCACGCACATCGGCCGCAACGCGCGGTAGCGCGCGCTTCCTCCGCTGGCCCGCAGGCGGAAATCTGCGGGCCGGCCGACATCGACAGCGCGCCGCCCTCCACGCATCGAAGGCTGGCAGCACCTTACCTTTGCGCCACTCGCGCGTTGTTGCGCTCGCACAACACCAGCGCAAATTCACCCGCCATGGTGAACTCGTCGCTTACCATTTAGCCGCCGGTTCCAGCCTGGCGCGCGCGCCCTGCCGACGCTGCGCAAGTCCCAGAAAATGAAGCGGAAAGCGACTTTCTGAGAACCCGGCGGCTCGCCGCACCCGCACACGCGAATGCGATCAACGAGAGATGTGATGCGCAATCTGTTGCGCGATTGCGAATCGTTGTTGCAGCCCGGTTACAGCATTCCAAAGCAAATCTGTTATCTCACGGACATACCCGCTACATCCGTAGCGCACTTGATCAGAGGCCAACATGTTTGTGCGCGTCGCAGCTGGAAACAGACTTTTGGGATTTGATGCCGGGGATTGGATTCTGCTGGTGGGCGGCTGGATCGTCGGCGGACTGCTCACCTTCCTCGCTTAACCAATCATTAAACCGGGCCCTGCGCCCGTATTCCGTCAGCCTGCGATCGTCTGGGGCTGACCTCAATGCCAGGCCGTCTGACTTTCGCGCTTGGCGCCATCAGCGGAATAAAATCGCGGACATAGACAGCGCTGGCTGACTCGGCGCGCGGCGCGCACTGACCGAACACCCGTCGGTCGCCGCTGCCCATCGCCGCCAGTTCCACTCTGCGCTTCCGTTCACCGTAAAATCGATCAGCTTCGCGCCAGAAACGCTGCGCCGGAGATCGGCTCCTGTGGTTGGGCTTTCCACTGCCGTCCCCGGCGCTTTCGGTTTCGCTCGTCACGGGACAATCACCTCGATTGCCCGGTGCCGATCAGTTGTCGCTGTCGTCGCTATCGTCGCTGTCGTTTGAACCGACGATCCAGCTGCGATCGGTGCAGCGGTTGTAGTACCGCACGCTGCCGTCATCGAGCCAGGTCCGGGTCACGCACCCGTAGCTCGGATAGCCGTAGCTGCTGTAGCCGTAGCTCGGGTAGCTGTTGCCGTAGCCGTACCAACGCGGCCAGTAGTTGTAGCGGCGGAAGCCCCAGGCGTAGTGATGGCCCCAGTGGCCCCAATGCCGCCAATGGGCGAAGTGGCGGAAATGGCCGAAGCGATGCCCGAAGTGCCCGAAGTGACCGAAGTGGTGACCACCGAAGCGGTGACCGCCGAAGTGATGGCCGCCGAAGTGATGGCCGCCGAAGTGGCCGCCACCGAAGTGGTGCCCACCGAAGTGGCCGCCACCATGGCCGCCGCCGCCGCCGTGGCCTCGCGCGGAAGCGGAAACAGTTGCAGCAGCCGTCATCACGACAACGGCGACTGCAAACAAGGATGAACGGTTGATCATGTTAAGCTCCTGAGGTCGAAGAAGGTTTGCTCCTGCGCCCCATTGGTGCTGCGAGCCCCCTGATGCGTTCATCGGTGCAGCTGAGATTTGTAACAGTGCGGTTCACGCAATCGGCGAAAGAGGTCGCGCACTCGCCCGTTAATCTTTACCGCTGCGCGTGTTCTTCGCGTCGGCAAGCGTCATCACGACGGCTTGTCGCCGCGGATCGACGATTTCGGAGGAGATCAGACCGCTATCAGTCTTGTCGAAGCGGTTGCGTCGGGATCTTCGCTGGCTCAGGCGAGTAAAAGCGAGTCCTCGGGCAAGCCTTGCCGCCCTGCTCCGCGCAGTCCTCAAGCTTCTGCACCATCAGCAAGCCGGCGAGGGCGAGGATCATCGCTGCGACAACGATCAGAAACGTCCTGTTGCTCATGCAGGGCAGTCGGCTGCCGCTGCAAAAGGTTCAACGGCGCTCATCTCGACGCGCCAAGGCAATGCGCGTCCTCAGTACGGCTTGTCGCCGCAGATCGTGACGCGGTGGCCGTAGCGTTTGTTGGGGTAGTAGTCCCACAGCGCGTGATGCTGCGTGCAACGGTTGTCCCAGAACGCGACCGAGTTGGGCTGCCACTTGAAGCGCACGCTCAATTCCGGCGTCTCGATATGCCGAAACAACAGGCCGAGGATCGCGTCGCTCTCGTTCCTCTGCAGGCCGACGATGCGCGTGGTGAAGAACCGGTTCACGAACAGGCATTTCTTGGCTGTCACCGGATGGGTCCGCACCACCGGATGCTCCGCGCGCGGATATTTCTTGGCCCGATCGTCGACATCGTATCGGCCGCGGTAGAAGGGCTCGCCGTCATGAATCGCGGTGAGGCCGTCGACAAGCTTGCGGATCGGTTCCGACAACGTCTCGTAGGCGAGATACATGTTGGCGAACATCGTATCGCCGCCGCCGTCCGGAGGCACTTCGGTCAGATGCAGGATCGTGCCCATCGGCGGCTCCGGATCGCATGACACGTCGGAGTGCCAGTCCTCGCCGGCGATGTGCTTCGACGTCGCGTCGGCCTTGATGACCATCACCTCGGGTTGGCCAGGAACCACATCCGGCGAGGCCGGGTGCGTGTGCAGCTTGCCGAACCGACGGCCCAATTCCTTTTGCTGCTCGACGCTCAGGCTCTGGTCGCGGAAGAACAGCACGAGCCGATCCATCAACGCGTCGTGCACCTCCTGGAACTGCTGATTGCCGAGCGGCTTCGAGAGGTCGACGCCGAAGACCTCGGCGCCGATGTTCGGCGATGATTTGCGCAGCTCGAGGCTTTGGTAGCCCATATAGTTTCCATTCATCCAGCAAAGAGCGACGCCCGCTCCGCAGCGTTCACGGGAGCGGCGACGTTACCACGGTGGTGGCCGTGCAAATCCGCTGAAAAGTTGCCCCGTCGGCGACAGCGACAGTTTGAGTTACGGGCGCTCCTGCGGTCGCCTGGACGGCAACTCCGTTTTGGCTCGGCCACCGTTTGAACGTGAGGCCAGCAGAAGCGGTGAAGGTCTTACCCGCGAACGGCCCGTCGGTTAGTGTTCCGCTCAGCTTCCCCATGACGATGGTGTACGTGCCATCGGCGTTCGCGGTGACCGTCGACGTGGACGTAGCTTTGTAAGCGTTCGCCGCGGGGTTATGCATGCGTGGTCCGACGCCGAAGGACGCTCCGTCCACGAATTGACCGACTTCCGTAACAGTACCGTTTGAGTCGGCGCTGCCCACCGCATGGAATGAGGTTGTCCATGCTGTGCCCGAATGGACCGGCTCCGATTTCGCCGTGAACCCATTCGGCGAATTGAGACAGTTTCCCGAAGTGACATAGGTGAATGCTGGTGGCGGCGACTCTGCGCCAACGGCCGCGGTAAGACCCGCATTCGCAATGATGATCAGTGCGCCGAACCAGAAGGCACGTCTCATGTCCACCTCCCTTGGGAGCGAGTTCCTTTCCCGTTTGTGCCACCGCTTATCGAAGTGCCGGCGGTTTGATCGAACCCGGGCAGCACTCTCCATCGGCGGCCCTGGGCGCCTTATATCAAAAATGATCGGGTGATGTCTTAATCGGGCCAAAAGCCCAATTGAGGGCTTATCGACTGCGCGCTCTCAAATCTGCCGGCGATCAAATCGACAGCGCGAAAATGTCCATCAGGGCGTGGCGGCCGGCGGGGGTAATGGCGAGGGCCCGGCTGTGAGGTACCCGCTCGATCCATTTCAGGTCGAGACACCGGCTCGCCAAAGCTGCGCCGACGGCGCCGCCGATATGGAAGCGCCGTTCGGTCCAATCGAGGCACGGACGGCAGAAGATGCGGCGCTTGGCGCGCGCCGATGACAGATCGACCCCAAGCTCCGACAGGAATTCAACACCGGCCGGCGTCACTTCGCCGGCTTCCTCGCCCAGCGCCACGAATTCGCGTTCGATCAGCCGCTCGGCGAGCCCGACGCCGAGCACGCCGGCGATATGGTCGTAGCAGGTTCGCGCCTGCCGCAGCGTTTCGTCGAGCCGCGACCTGGGCTGAAGCCGCGGCGGCCCTGTCATCGCAACATTCATGATGCTTTCGAGCATGTGCGCGACGTGGGGTCCCGCCAGTCGATAGTAGCGATGGCGGCCCTGCTTCATGAGCACGAGCAGCCGCGATGACATGAGCTTGCCGAGATGACCGCTCGTCGTCTGCGGCGACACGTTGGCGGCGTATGCGAGTTCGCTTGCGGTCAGGGCACGTCCCCCGAGCAACGCACAGAGGATGTTGGCGCGCGCCGGATCTCCGACGAGCGCAGCCACTTCGGCAATTTGGGGCGCTTGCGACATGCCCCGAATATGTACTCGATAGGGCCAAGTTGCCATCACCGATACTTCGTTCGCGGCCGAAGTAAATCGGGTCGACACTCGCGATCCACGCCCCATGTTGTGATCGAGCAGACGGAGGCGATCGTGAGTGCCGGTTCAGCAGTGTCTCATCCGCGGATATTCTACGGCTGGTTCGTCGTTGCGGCGGCCTTTGCCGTGACCTTCGTCGGGTTGGGTTCCGCTTACACGTTCAGCGCCTTTGTCGAATCCTTGCAGCAGGATTTTGGTGCTTCGCGCGGTTCGGTCTCCCTCGTGTTCTCGCTGGCGGGGTTCGTCTACTTCGCGCTCGGGATGGTGAGCGGTCCGCTGTCCGACCGTTGGGGCTCCCGCAGGCTGGCGTTGATCGGAATGATCTTGACCGGCGCGGGCCTCGCGGCCGCGAGCCTGGCGCGGAGCTTGACAGAGGTTTACGCAGCCTATGGGCTTGGCGTCGGACTCGGCGTCGGCTGCTCCTATGTTCCCGCGGTCGGCGCGGTGCAGCGCTGGTTCGTGAGGCGGCGCGGACTTGCGTCAGGCCTCGCAGTCAGCGGGATCGGCGTCGGCACGCTCGTTTTGCCGCCGCTCGCTTCGGTCCTCATCGGCACGATCGGATGGCGCGAAGCTTATCTCGCGCTCGGTGCCATTGCCGTTGTCGTGGGCGGAGGGATGGCGCTCCTGATCGAGAACGATCCGCGGGACCGTGGACTCCATCCCGACGGTGATGCCCTGGATGTGAGCGTCCAGGCGCCCGGGACATCCGTGCGCGATGCGATCACGTCGCGGCAGTTCGTGGGCCTTTATGCGAGTTGCCTGCTCTGCTCGTTTGCGGTGTTCGTGCCGTTTGCTCATCTCGTGCCTTACGCCCTGGATCATGGCGTCCCGCGATCCGCGGCCGCGCTTCTCATGGCGATGATCGGCGTCGGCAGTACCGGCGGACGGTTCTTTCTGGGCGGCCTCGCCGATCGCATGGGCCGGCGCAATGCGCTGCTACTGACCTTTTTGGGCATGGCCGTCACGCTCGCCTTTTGGGCGCGTTCGCGACCGGCTTCCGGTCACTCGTCGTCTTCGCGATCGCCTACGGCATCGTCTACGGCGGCTGGGTCGCGCTCCTTCCGGCGACCGTCATGGACTATTTCGGCGGACGAAACGTCAGCAGCATCATCGGCATTCTCTATACGAGCGTCGCGTTCGGCACCCTGATCGGCCCGAGCGCCGCCGGATTCGTCTTCGACCTCATCCACAGCTACACGCTGCCGCTTCTCGCCGGGGCCGGCGCCAACGTAATCGCCGCCGCCGTCGTGGCGGCCTCGTCGAGGCCCTCGAAGATGGGTGGCGGATTGTGAAAACCGAAGGTTGAACCTGCATCGCGGGTGCCGCGACCAACCATCAACGCCGCGCTAATGGCGGCCTGGCAGTCCAAGCGGCACCTCGGAGTTTCGACCATGTCACACCGCAACGACCCCAAATGCAGAGTCTGGGCGCTCCGCGGCGTCACCCACTACCTCGCCGGCCGAAACGACCACGCGATTGCCGATTTCAATGAAGCCCTGCGGCTCAACCCCTCGCACGCGTCCAGCTATTTCAATCGTGGCAATGCCATGCGCGCCAAAGGCATGATCGGGGAAGCGATCGCCGATTATCTCAAGGTGCTCGAGATCAATCCGGCCCTGACGATGGCGAACCAGGCCCTGCAGCAACTGAAAGCCGCAGCCTGACAGTGATATTGACGTGCAATTTAAAGCCTTTTCGCGCCGCCCATCGCATCATTCACATCGCAAACAAAGCACGGTTTCCCGGATTCTCCTTGCCGCGGTCCCGTTGGCCCTCGCGGTTCTTCATTCTGATTCGAGGAGACGCTCCGCTTCGATGATACCTTAATGTTCTCTGCAGGCGTGTATTCTTACTATCTTGCAATTGCAGATTGCATAGGTTAAGATGGCGTTGAGCACAGAACCGGAGGGAGCAGCGATGACGAAGCAATCATTTATCGGGGTGACCTGTCTTCTGATTATGGCAATAGCTCCGCCGCCTGCCAGGATCGTCCGCGTCGACGCCGGCGATGCGGTTTCAATCCCGTCCGTGACGGTCGGCACCCCTACGATCGCTTTGGCACAATACAATCCTTGCCCAAACGGAAGATGTCGCTGACCTTCCCTGCGAGGAAGTCATGACCGAATTCCTAGCGTCAACAATTTTGGCCAATGGCCAGTACGGATATTTTACATTCTCCTATGATTGGCTCTTCGTATTAAGCTTGGGTATCTCGATATTAATCGTAGTCGCATTTTCCGGCCCGAAATTTGGGGAACCAGCGTTCGTAAAGAAGGACGACGATTTCGTTACGCATTTTTTGCCAGCCGAGCTCACGACGAAGCGCGACTATTATCGAGCGTTGTTTATATATGTTGCATTCCTCGTGAGCGTTCTGGTGGTGCTCTCGCTCGTGGGCCCAAGTCCCCTTGCCGCGTTGGGTATCACTAAAGCCCCTAACGCACCGGATGCGTTGCCCATATTTCTTGCATTGCTCATCGTCGGATTGCTTCCCAACACGCCGGTTATCCGCGGACTGGAGCTTTCGATCCGTAAATTCGCCCAGGCGCGTGCGTTCATTCCTCAAAAAGCGCGTGTTTTGCTCGCCAGATTGGCAGCGGCAAACTTCGATTTCACACAATATTCCAATTCTACCGTCATGCACTCGATTTGGCTGCGCGGCGTGGAAGCCGAGGATTTTGATAGCGATCGAGGCACGCTTGAGTACAGCTGGGCTCGCCTAAGCTGTCTCCTCTACGCGATCGACAACCGGCGGACCTCGGGTTCGGTCGATGAGTATGATAGTGATCTAATGGATAAATATGAGCTTGAGTTTGAACGGATTAAGCTGCACAAGAAGGCGATCGAAGCTGATTTTGTTGATTACCGCGGTCGAAAAGCAAGTGACGTAACCTACAACGACAATAATCTTCATGATGAGATCAAGAAGACCGTACGAGCCCTTTATGTCTTATTAGGCTGTTCTGTACTGGTGAAGAGCCAGCCTAACGCCGACCTTAACGCAGTGTTCGCAAAGTTCGGGCTTTTACTTGCCCCTCCGAGTAAAATTCCTGGGAACACCGGCATCGCGATTGTCGGATTGTCGGTCATGACTATCAGCGTTTTTTTGCTGGTATTCGCTGCGGCCAATATTGCTGCGATCTGGAATTGGCACAAGTCGGAGTTATTCCCGGTCAAGCCGCTCGATCCCTACGTCTATGCCGTCTCCGCCTTGCTGGCGCAGGGCACCGCGATTTTCACTGCGAATGCGGTGCGAACTTGGCTGTTCCCCGGGAGGTGGCTCCAAAACGGCAAGCGCCGCGACCCTGTCAAATACGTGATGGTCGGAATCGTTTGCGCAGTTGTGGGCTATGTCGTCTTGCTAGGTTGGGCTTTCGTTATTGATCGTCCGTCGCTCAGTCTGGCCATCAGCACCTTGCCGCAAGCAATATTGCCTGCGGTGACCGGAATATTTTTTGCCGTCAATCTCGACACTGTCTACTTGCAGCAAACGCCACCGGCGTGGATGGAGATCGGAATCCAAGGAGCCGCCACCGGCTTTTGCTCGTATGTCACAACCGAATCCTGGATGACGCTCATAGGCAAAACTGGAAATGACTACCTTGTTCTTATGATCTTGATCGGCGTGTGCATAGGGTGTTTGCTCGGCTGGTACATTCCGCGAGCGGCTCGTAGAAGATATGATCCGTCTGCAGAGACAAAGGAGGCTTGGTCGTTTGCCGCGGAGACCAACGCGAAGAAAATATTGAAAGACGACACTGCTGCGAATTTCTGGCTGGGTAACTCACTTGATGAATTTGGAGGTCGATCGCCAAAGACGGCCATTGTCGACAGGGCTACCTTCGAGGCAGGAATGAAACTACTTCGCAGCCTGGGGGCACAGTCAAAATTTCGGCTCAGCCAATAGATGGTATAGAGCAAATTGGTATTGCTGCCGAGCTTCCGCGGTTGGAGTTCGCTGGCTCGTCGCTTGAGCGCGTGTTGCGCGTTCACGTTTTGCGAGCCGACATTGCTGATATGCCAGAGCTGGACCTGGTCTACGGCCAATTCTTCCCGATCGATCCGCTAGCAGGCATGATTAGGTCGATGCCGCTACGGTGAGCCAAACGGCTGCGCCGCGGGTGACAAAACAATTGCAGGTCTAAAACCCAGCGAACTTCGCGAATGGGGAAGATTACGCCAATAACGCGTCATGTGCATCACCTCGCTATTTCTAGCCGCGAGCAGCCCGGCCACCATCACAGACGCGCTGAACGCGATGTTTGCACAATCCCTGCAAAACGGCGCACATCACCCACTAATACACAACATGAGGTTGTACGGCGGCGAGTTGCGTCGATGCCCTATGCCGCGGTCATGGTCGGCATCAACTCGCGCCGTCGGGTCCGCAAACCGGCCGGGATCGAGGTCGATCTATGATGCGGCCTTCGAAGACATCGGCGTCCCTTCGAGTGGCGGTGCCGACGTCGACAATGACGCGAATGACTTGGAATGACCCGGAGCAGAGACCTTGCGGGCCTCTGCCATTGGTCACATGATCGCCTTCACACCCCGACCCCGCCCTGAGGGGAGTACGAACCAAGTCGGCAAAGTTGATGATCTTGGGGAGGGCCGCGGTCGGCTTTTGGGCTGGTCGCATGGATGGAGAGGTGACATGCGAATGATGAATCGAGTTTGGCGCGCGATGCAGGGCTTGGCGGTCGCGACGCTGCTTTCCGTTGCGCCGGTGCGTGCGCAGGACACGGTCATCGTCGGCACCGTCGGCTCGCCTTCGGCCAATCTCTGGCCGATCTTCATCGGGATCGACAAGGGCTTTTTCAGCGCCGAAAACATCAAGATCGATCTCGTCTATGTGCCGGCGAGCGCAGCCGTCATGCAGCAGCTTGCGGCCGGCTCGCTGAATATGGCGGTGTCGACCGGACTGGTGGACCCCATCCGCGCCATCGATCAAGGTGCCGCGATCGCGATCGTTCGTGTCGAGGTTCAGGCGCCGCCCTATGTCATGATGGCGAAGCCGGGCATCAAAAGTCTTGGCGAGCTCAAAGGCAAAGTGATCTCCGTCGGCGGCGCCAAGGACATCACCCGCGTCTACGCCGAACGCATGCTGGCGCCTCACGGTCTCAAGCCCGGCGACTACGATTTCATTTACGCCGGCGCGACCACGGCGCGCGCCCAGGCTTTGCTCAGCGGTGCCGTCGACGCCGCAATCCTGTTGCCGCCGTCGAACTTCCAGATCCAGGCGGCCGGCTACAATGACATCGGGCTTACGATGGACTATGCGCCGGAGCTCGCGTTTTCGGGCTCGACCGTGAACAAAGCTTGGGCGAGCCGCAACCAGAACGTATTGGGCCGGGTGCTCGCCGCCCAGGCCAAGAGCACCGAATACCTTTACGACGATCGCAATCGCGCCGAGGTGGTTCGTATCCTCGTTGCGGTAAGCGGGCTCAAGCTGGAAGACGTCGAGAAGTCCTATGACTTCTTCCGCAAAAATAATTTCTTCGATCGCACCGGCAAAATCTCGCGGTCCAAGCTGAATGCCCTGGTCGATGCCCTGATCAGCGTGGGAGACCTGCAGGCGCGCGGCAACGTCGAGCGGTTCGTCCTGCCCGGCACCGCACAGTTGTCGGACTGAAGCCGACGTGCGCCAAGTCATTGCCGCCCCGTGTGCCGGGCTCGATCTCCGGCGGAACTATGGACATCACCAGTCGCCGGCGATCCGCGCCGGCGGCCTCATTTTCTGCTCCGCTATTTTGCCGATCGATCCCGAAACAGGGGAGCGCCGGCACGGCACTGTTACCAGCGAGACGCATGTCATCTTCCAAAATCTGAAATTGCTACTGGACTCCGCCGGCTCCTCGCTCGATCGCCTCGTCCAGGTGCATGCGCTGATCTACGACAGCATCGAATATGACGTCCTCAACCGCGTCTACCGGCAGTACGTGGCCAACGGACCGCCCGCCCGCACCGTATGGACCGCGCAGATCGAGGCGGGGTTCAAGGTTGCGCTCGACGTGATCGCGGCGGCCTGACCGGCGCGAAGGATTGCCCAATGAACGCGAAACGCGAAATTATTCGGCTTCCGGGCGGATCGCCTGAAGCAGGAGGTGGCATCGCGCGGCCGACCATCGTGAGGGGCGGCGCGTTTCTATTTCTGTCCGGTCTTACCGCGATCGATTTGGAAACCGGCAAACCCATGCTCGGTACGACGGCGAGCGAAACCCGGCACATCCTTCGCAACCTCAAGACATTGTTGGAAGCCGCCGGTTCCTCCCTCGACAAGGTCGTGAAAACGACGGTGCTGCTGCACAGCATGCTGGAAGCGCCCAACATGAACGAAGTCTACGCCGGTTTCTTTTCCGACCCGCCGCCTGCCCGCACCGTCTGCGGCGTTTCTCTTCCGGACCGCATCAAGGTCATGATCGAATGCGTTGCACTTGCGTGAGCCGATGAGCGAAAAACTTGCCCGCTCGGTGATTCAGCCGAAGAATCCGCATCTCAACGCCTCGCGCAACGCCAACCTGCCGCATGTTCCCGGCGTTCGCGTCGGCCCGTACATATTCCTGTCGGGCATGGCGCCGATCGACCAGGAAACCGGCGAGCGCGCGCTTGGTCCGATCACGCAACAGCTCCGCACGACCTTTGCCAATGTGCGGCATATGTTGGAGTCCGCCGGCTCCTCGCTCGAGCGCGCGGTGCGCGTGCACGTGGTGCTGGCCGACATTGCCGACGCGGCAGAGTTGGACCTCATCTTCGGCGAGTTCTTCCCGATCGATCCGCCGGCGCTCATGGTCTGGTCGATGCAGCTACGCTTCGGCAACGGCTGCGAGATCGAGTGCATAGCGTTGGCCGGCTCATCCAATTGAGTGCACGGGGGATAGCGGGCTAACCAGCGGCGGCGAATTCGCGCCGCTTTTTGTCCGCACGGAACGCGCTGCAGACGAAGCTGCTCTCCAAGCGCTCGGCGACCGCGGTCCGCGATAGGAGTTCTTATGGGAAGGCTCGAAGTCCTGATCTCAGGCGCGGGAATCGCGGGCTGCGGCACTCCATCCTTGCCAGGGTAAGCCGCTCGCATTTTTCGTTTTCTGGCATCCGGAAATTCCTGGCTTCGACGACACGGACCTCGATCAGCACAAACGCATCCTTGAGGAGACCTTCGCCGGCATTGGCTGGAGGGTGCCGGAATTCCTCGGTGCCGTGCGTGCCGCGCGTGACATGTATTTCGACTCCGTCGCCCGCGTGGATGTCGCGAAGTGGGCGCGAGGCCGGATCGCGCTCGTCGGCGATGCCTCGTCTTGCGTGTCGTTGTTCGGAGATGGATCGACGCTTGCCATTGCAGGGGCGTATGAACTCGCAAAGGCATTGGCGGAAAGTCCGGCAGATCCGCAAGGCGCCTTCACCCGTTACCAGGCCGTGCACGCCAAGCTTGTCGCCTCCAAGCAGAAGAATCTGATCTCCACGGCGTCCCGCCTCGTGCCGAGGACATCGACCGGAATTTGGTTCAGCACGCGCGTGTTCTGGAGAGCCATGAGCGGCGTCGGCGCCGTCATGCGCCTCGGTCGGAAGCTGCGCGGAAAATAGACTTGCAGCGGATGCTCAGGGCGCGCCGCCGCCGTCCCTGGGGCCGGGGCGCCTCAGCTCTATGCGCCTCAGCTCGATGTAAGTGTCCGGCCCATAATGGAGGGTGTTGCGCGAAAAATAGGGCGGGCGTCCTCGCTGCTCAAGGCTCGCGATCGATGATCAGGAAGCTCGGACCGGGATGTGCGAGGGCGCGGGAGAGCACGTCGCCGATCCCTTGAATATCCTCGATCTTCTCAGTGCGCGCGCCGAAGCCCCCGGCGATCCGCGGCATGTCCACGTTCGGATTGCTGAAGTCCATCCCGACGAAATGCGTGGTTTCGATCGTCGTCCCCATCGCGTTGCACCACAAGTCCTTCAGCAATCGATATTCGCTGTTCACGAAGCAAACGAAGATCGACGGGATGGCGTGCTTCGCCGCAGTCCAGAGCGCGTGGATCGAGAACAGGCTGCCGCCGTCGCCCACGAAGCAGACGGCGTGCTTTCCAGTCGCAAGCCCGATTCCGACGCCCAGCGGCATCGCCCACCCCAGCCCGCCGCCGCGAGGCGAGAAATGGACGTTGCGAAATCCGAGACGGACGGCCATGTCTTGCACGATGGCATCCTCGGATGATCCTTCGGTGATGATATGGGTCGCCCGATCGAGATGGCGTAGCACGGAAAGGATCAGCGCATCGCTCGGGCGCTTGCCCGAAGCGGGGTAGCTTGCGTCCAGTGCCGCCTCATCGACCGTCCGCGCTCCGGTCGGCGCGGCCCGGGCGCCCAATGACGCCGCCAGCGCATCCAGGGTCGCGTTGATGTCGCCGAGCACCGCGATATCGCAGGGAAAGTCGAAGCCGAGCTGACTGGCCGCGGGCGCGATCTGGATGACCTGCAATTCGGCTGGCAGCGCCGAGAGGCCATCATAGGTGAAGCTGTCGACCTTCTCGCCGATCAGCAGCATGGTGTGATAGCGGCTGAGCGCTTCGTTGATCTGTCGCGTCGTCGGCGGCAGCTGACCGCGGAAGCTGGGGTGAAGCGGATCCACCGTCCCCTGCACGTGGAAGGGCGCAGCATAAACGTCCGCGCCGAGCGCACTCGCAATGCGGTTCACGGCGTCGACGCCGTGCGCTGCGCCCACGGCGTAATCGGCGACGATGGCGAGCTTGCCCGCCGGCACGGCCTTCAGGGCGCGCGCGACCTCGTCGATGCCGCGCGGCACGGTATCTTCGACGATCCGCGTCTTCTTGAAGGTCGTGTGCTCCGTCTGCTCGAGCATTAAGTTCATGGGGATCGACAGGAACACGGGGCCGGTCGGCTGCAGCCTCGCATGCAGGTAGCAGCGCTGCAGCGCCACGGCGAGATCGTCCGCGCGCGTCACCTCGTAAGCGTATTTGGTGGCGGTCTCGGCCAATTGGGTGTTCGGCGCGCCGAGCACCGGATTGTGGATGAGGAAGCGCGAATCCTGCTGCCCGTTGATCACGAGCAACGGCACGCCGGACATCAGCGCATTTCGCATGTTGAACATGCCGTTGGCGAGGCCCGGATAGGTGTGCAGGCTGACGATGGACGGCTTGCCCGTGATCAGCGCATAGCCGGCGGCGATGCCGACCGCGCTCGAATTCGTGGAGGGACAGGACGTAGGTGGCCTTCGATGCGGCGACGGCGGCGAGGAAGGTCGTTTCCGTCGTCCCGGGATTCCCGAACACGTAGGGGATTTCGTACGTTTTTAGAAAATCCTGAATGAGCTCGCCGCCGGTCCGCGTATTCATGCTTCCTCCTTCGTACGATAACGGCGCCGCCCGGAGGCGCGTCCGCAATGACGCGCTGCGTCTCGACTTGGATTATCCGGATCACCTAATTAATTTTCAGATACGGTGCCAGTCGGCGGTGTTCGTGCCGACATTCCTATTGTGGGCGACCTGCGTTCCGTTGATTTCCCACACCGCGACAGCGCCGATGCTGACGCCGCCGCGCTTTGCCAAAGGATATCGCCCTTGTCGTCGGCGTTGAAGTCTCCAGTGCCGACGATATGCTAATTGGCTGGCGACGATCCGACGATCTGGTTCAAAACGATCTGGGCCGCGTTCACCTGCCGGATGGCGACAGTCGCCGCTATCGTTCCGCCGCAGGATGTCGCTGTTTCCGAAGGAAGTCGTCGATGCCGAAATCACTAACGCGCGGTCTTAGTCGACGCGCGTTCGTCGGGCAGGCTTCCGGCGCAGGCCTGGTCGGGCTCGGCTCCGCGCTGGAGTTGATGAGCGGTGCGTCGTACGCGCGGGCGACGCCGGCCTTCGAGGCTTATCATGGTGTCACAGCGGCCGCACATCAGGCGAATTTTGCGCGTCTCTCGGCCCAAGGGTACCGGCCGATCTCGCTCAGCGTCTGCGGACGTCCGCCGAACGTGCTCTATGCTGCCGTGTGGGTCGCGCGCGCGAATCCGCCGTGCGCGGCCGCGCACAATGTCAATGCGCGCGACTACCAGGCCGCCATCGATAGCTGGAGCGCGCGCGGATACGCGCCGACCGTCGTGTCGGCCGCGGGGCCGGCGGCCAATCCGATCTTTGCGGCCGTGTTCGAGCAGAATGTCCCGGGCCCCTGGAAGGCGCGGCACGGACTGACCGATGCAGCTTTTGCGGCGGAGAATCAGCAGGCCCGCGACGATGGCCAGATCCTGCGCTGGGTTTGCCTCTATGGCGATCCGGGCGATCGGCGCTACGTCGCGGTCTGGCATGGCAATCCGAACGCTACCAAGTGGCAGACGGTCGAGCATGCCGCGCTCGGCGAGTACCAGGCCCTGTTCGAATCGCGCACGCAGATTCCGCGCTTCCGTCTCGCCCGCGTCGCCGTGGCGCCCGATCAGACCTTGAGCGCAGTCTTCAACGATGAGGGCGTCGGAGCCTGGGCGGCACGCCACAGCATGAGCACCGCCGACTATCAGGCCGAGGTTGCTCGCCAGAAGGCGGCCGGACGCATGCCGATTTGTGTGCAGGGCGGCGGTACCGGCAATGCCTTGCGCTATGCGGCGGTCTTTGCAGCCCAGGACCAGCCGAGCGGGCGCAGGTGGACGGCGGTCGGCCCGCAAGCCGCCGACATGACCGCCTTCGACGGCGTCGTGCGCGCGTTCATGGAGCGGCACGGCATTCGCGCCGCTCAGCTCACGATCGCGCAGAACGGCGTGAACAAGTTGCAGCGCGCCTACACCTGGGCGGAGCCGGACTATCGCACGACCCAGGTCTCCGACCAATTCCTGCTCGCCAGCATCAGCAAGATGTTCGTCAACGCCTGCTGCAAGGTCCTCTATGAAGCCGGCAAACTGCAGCCGTCATCGCTTGCTTACAAGGTCATCGGTTTTAGCAATCCGAAAGACCGGCGCAGCGACACGATCACGGTGCAGCAACTCCTCGATCACACCGCCGGCTTCCGTTACGACGCGACCTATGACATGCGTGCCGTCGCATTGGCGCGCAATCTCCCAGGTGCAGCCCGCATGCGCGACGTCGCGGCTCATATGTACGCGCGCGATCTCGATTACCCTCCCGGCTCGCCGCCCGGCGGCGAGAAACTGCTCTACAATAACTACGGCTATCTGCTTGCCGCCCTGGTGGTCGAGCACGTCTCGGGCCGGAACTACATGGAGTTCCTGCGCACGCATGTGCTGCAACGCGACAGCATCACCGAAGTCGAGCCCTACCCGACGGCTCCCTCGCCGCGTCCGGCCGATCTGGTCGACGCCGAGGATGATGGTGTGGGGCCAAGCGCGCTCTTCATCCACAGCCCGGCGCCGGTGCCGACCGTGTTTGGCGGCGACGGCATGGTCAAGGAGACTGCCATCGGCTCGTGCGGGCTCGCCGCCTCGGCGACGGCTTTGACGCAATTCATTCGCCGCAATGCGGCCTGGGGCATCGGCGGGCGTAGCCTCAGCGCGCGCTCCGGCAGCACGCCCGGCAGTTCAACCGTGGCGCAATCGCTCAAAACCGGCACCGACTGGGCGCTGGTCATGAACAGCCGAAATTTCCAAGGCCCGCCCAAGACAAGGGGCAAGGCATTCGATGAGCTGTTCGCCGCCATCAACAGGGAGATCGCGCGCGCGGGCTTGTAGGTGCTTCGGGTCCGCGGCTGCCGGTTGCGACCTGGGCAAAGAAGTCCAGTCATGGGCGCACGTCGCTTCGTCGGACCCATCCGCCAAACCGAGGTGGCCCCCGCAGCTCTCTGCCCTGCAAGGTGTTCTCGATCGTGCAGCAGCCCAGAAATCGTAGGGTCGGCAAAGCGAAGCGTGCCCACCGCAGCAGCCTCGTGCGATCGACGAGCCGTCCGTGAAGTGCGACGCTGTGACCGAGCTTGGTGGATTTCCTCGCAAGATTGACAGATGTCCGGACGAATCCGAATAATGACGCCGGCGGCAAAAGCGCCCTAGCAATAATATTCGGGAGGATGCCATGGCCGAGCTTAGGAAAGTCAAAGCCTCGATGATGAACGCGGTCCACGACCTGCCGTTGCTGGTCGCGCGCGACGAGGGCTTCTTCCGCGACGAGGGTCTCGAAGTCGACGTCATGGTCACGCCCGGAAGCGGTCAGCACAATTCCGACGACCGCGCGCTGAAGGACGACATCTTCAAGCGCGGCCTGGAGGCAACCTACGATCAGGGCCAGTGCGACCAGTTCCGCATGTGCGAATGGGGCATCATGAAACGGGCGGTGGAGACGATCCAGGAAAAGAACCTGCGGCCCGCCAAGATCGTGGCGCTCGGCTCCGCGATGTCGAGCTTTGCCATCGTGGTCGATCCGCGGTCCGGCATCTACGAACCGGAGCAACTCAAGAACGTGCCGATCGCGGTCAGTCAGTTCAACGGCTCGCACTTCACCATGCTCAAGATGATGGAAGGATTCATCAAGCGCGACGAGATCAAGATCGCGAACCACGGCACCCACCGTCAGCGCATGGAGGCGGTGATGTCCGGCAAGGTGAAGGCCGCGAGCCTGCAGGAGCCCTGGATCAGCGCCGCCGAAGCCAAGGGCGCGCGCGTCATCATGGAGTCGCACTCGACGCGCAGCGAGGCCGCCGGCGACGAGATGGATGGTCCGACCCTCGCCAAGATGTTCCGCGCCGAAGCGCGCGCCGCCGAGGCCATCCAGAAGAACCCGGAAAAGTATGCACATTATATCGTCGAAGAGGCCGGCGGCATGATCGGCCTCAAAGACCTCAAACTGTCGCGTATCCTCAACGCGCCGCCGACGCCCTATACGCGGGAACGCTTCGACGACAACTACAACTGGACGCTGAGCTGGGGTTTGGTGCCGCCCGGCGCCACCTACGAGAACACGGTGGACAACCGCGCCTGGCAGTAGGCGGGCCGCGCGCACCCTATTCGATTTGGCAACGGCGTTGACCGAAAGTCGGCGCCGTTTGCGTTGGCGCTGTTGTTGTCGCCTACGGACGACGCGCGTCAACACGACCTTTGTCGCGTTCAAAAACACCGCAACGGTCACGCGGTGACCGTCGTGCGCCTTGGTCGGAATCTGCGCGGAAAATAGTGGTGATCACGCTTGGGGGGCGCGAGACCGTTCCCGCCCTCAGTCTGATGCCAGGTCATCGTAGCGGAGCGGACTTGTTGGAATGTACCTGACGACGTCTGAATCCAGCACGTCGCGGAACTGCGCGGGTTCGCTTCCGATTTCCGCTTGCTGTGGCAGGCCAGACGAAATTGGTCGCGTGCCGGAAGGTCTCAGTTTGACCCAAAGCAGCCCTAGATCAGATCGAAATCCCACCCCTGACTTAATCCCTGCCAATCCGATATGATGCTTCGTAGTTCTCGGCTGGGCAGCGGATGCATTTCTATCGATGACGCGGCGCGAGTTCATCACTTTGCTTGGCAGTGTTGCTGCGTGGCCACTCGCAGCGCGGGCGCAGCAATTGGCTATGCCGGTAGTAGGGTTTCTCAGCCCAACGTCGCCCGGCCCGTTCGCGCGTCTTGTCGCCAGTTTTCGACGAGGGCTGGAGGACGACGGCTTTTTTGAGGGCCGCAACGTCGCGATCGAATATCGCTGGGCCGATGGCCAATACGACCGTCTCCCTGCTTTGGCGGCCGATCTCGTTCGCCGTCAAGTCGCTGTCATTGTGACGGTCGGCGGCGAACCTTCTGCAATTGCAGCCAAGGCCGCGACCGGAACGATCCCGATTGTGTTCAACGTCGGCACAAATCCAGTCCCGCTGGGGCTGGTCGTCAGCATTGCCAGACCCGGCGGCAATGCGACCGGCGTCAATATTTTCACTGGTGAACTGGCCCAGAAGCGTCTGGGCCTGCTGCACGATCTTATTCCCGCAGCCACCACCGTCGCAGTGCTCTTAAACCCGAATTTCGAAGCAGCCGTGATCAATGTGCGAGAATCCGAAGCGGCGGCCAAGGCCGTCGGGAAAGAAGTGGTGATCTTCAACGCGAGCAGCGATGCCGAGATAGAAACGGCCTTTTCCAAAATCGTGCAGGCCCAATACCGGGCGCTGCTTGTCGGAGCCGACCCATTCTTCAACAGCCGGCGCGGTCTGATCGTCGCCTTGGCTGCCCATTATGCCATTCCTGCGATCTACGAATTTCGTGAGTTTGCAGAGGCCGGCGGCCTGACCAGCTATGGCACAAGCCTCGTGGAAGCTTACCGCCAGCAGGGGATTTATGCCGGACGCATCCTCAAAGGCGAGAAACCCGCCGACCTTCCGGTCGTACAGCTCTCCAAGTTCGAGTTGGTCATCAATCTCAACTCCGCCAAGGCCCTGGGTCTAGCCATTCCAGCCGGCGTGCTCGCAATTGCCGACGCGGTGATTGAATAACGAGAGTTTACTGCGTTGCCGAGTCCGATCCTGGCCCACAGCGCGGTTGCGCTGCAACGCGCGAACTCGGCCGTTACCGAACGACAAGCTGACAAACACGGATGTCGCTGCGACAGCCGCCTGTGACCCCAAGCGACGGTCAGTCCATCATGATTCGACCCTTGATCCCCAACTCCTTGATGATCGGCCACCATTTTGTGGCCTCCCATTGACAGAGCTCTGGCCCGCGGTCACGGCGTTAAGGCGTCGGCAGGCCGATGTTGGGGATCGGGTCGGGCACGTAAGCGCCCTCGCGGATTGTTTTCTGTAAAGTCTTGAAATCGGCGCCCGATTTGAATTTCTCGTAGACGCGGGCCGGATCGAAGAAGGTGCCGATCGGATTGGCGGCGAAGTCCGCGGAAGTCCGCATAAATTCACTCGAAAGCTTCCAGTCGCCAAAATTGTCACTTTGCAGCTCGACGAAATTGCCCTCCGGGTCCTTGTAATAGAGCGATATCGTCAGACCGTGGTCCAGGCAGAACGCCGGCTCGACGCCTGCTTTTCGCATGCGGTCGAACGAAGACATCAGGTCAGCAAACCTGTCGTACTCGAATGCGCAATGGTGCATCCCATTGTGCTGGGTTTTGTCAGCGTCGTCCCCCAAACCGGGGACCGCCAGAAACGCAATCCGATGATTGGCGGCGTCGTTCGTCATCCAAGCGGCGACCTGGTCCCTGAAATTCACCTGCGCTCCGATGACCAGGGCGTACCACCTGATCATGTCGTCGAGGCGGCTTGTCTTGATAGTGACGTGATGAAGCTTTGGTTTGATCATCGGTGTTCATTCCCAGCGCGGACCTAAATCCGCGGCCCAATGCGTCGTCGCCCAGCGATGGACGGAGATGTACAACTTGGCGATAAGGCTAAATCGAGTCGACAGGTAAGAGAAAGGGCGCGCCGACATTTATTTTGCTGTGCACGAGTTTGGAATTGGCCCACCTCTGCCGACTTACGCAGCGCACTATGTCGTCCGCTAGCTGGGGTGCTTCGAACGTCCCCGTCACGTGGCCGGCACAGCCGTTCGTGACCCAACTGAGACAGCGCCGGTGAACCGCATGAAATCGATTGCCGAACTCGACGAGGGGGCCTTCCTTCATCTGCCGAACAGGTGCGCGCCATCGCAAGGAAGGGTGTGTCACAGTTATCAGCGCGCCAATCGACCTGCGTGCTTATTTTGTATATTCCACATCGCCAGTCATCACCATGGGCACCGACCTAAGGTCCCTCATCGGCGTCCATTCCTGCGTGTTTCCCTGCATGTCAGTCGCCACGACCTGGTAGCTCAAGGATCCGGTCGGGTAGTCTTGCGGGATCAACCAGGCTGCTGACCAGAAATAATCTATGGGCCCCGTGAGGCCGAGCGCGGCGCGTACGGCCACCGGCGGGCGGGGTCGATATGACGCCGGATATTTTTTGCCGTCAGACAACTCGACCACGATGCTCTTGATGCTCTTGTCGTCCAACGGCTGCCCGGCGATATTGCGCACGCGGATCCGGAAGACCACGTTCTCCTTGCGCTTGAACTGATTGGCGAGCACGCACACTGGGCCGGTGTTCCCGTTCGGCGTATTGCCGCGCACGATGTCGCCCTCAATGAACATTTTCTGCGCTTCCTGCGCCGCCGCCACGCTGGCAAAACCCAGCACCGCCACGGACAGCGCGGCAATGCGCAAGGCCCGCGCTCGCGGCGCTCTCCTTGACGGCGGCCACCGTTTCGAACAGCGCGGTGACGTCGACACCGTTGCGATCTTGAGCTCAGGCTTGATCGCCGTTGCGATGGACATTTTATTTCCCTTCGGTTGGCCGAGACCGACATAGCCTCTTGATGGCATAAGGCTCAAATAATCGGACATTCCCAAGATCGTTAATCGAACCACCCACTCGGGTGGGAAAGCGTAGTCTCGCGACCTCAATCCAGAAGCATCGCGCCTTTTGTCGGGCCGAGTCCAGCTCAATCGACGATTGCTCGGTGGGTGATTAGACGCGGTTCGCCCCGGCTTGACGCATGCGGTGGTCCCAGTTGGTAACCGATCGCCTTTGTTGCGTGCAAAACGGTGGCTATTGGCCCGCCTCGCCCCTAGTGAACGGCGTCAGTGACGGAAGCTATCGGAGGATAAGCGGCCGTCAGCCGCAATGCTCTCGACAGGTGAAGATGACCCGTTGCGGAAGTGCGCGCCGTTTATTGGACCACCTCGTCGGCAGTCGCAAGAAGCGTCTCAGGGACGGTAAGGCCAAGCGCTATGGCGGTCTTGAGGTTGATGACAAGCTCCAGCCGAGTTGGCTGCTCAACCGGCAAGTCCCTCGGTTTGTCACCCCTTAGAATTCTGCCCACGTAATTCCCGGCTCGCCGGTACATGTCGGCAAAGTCCGTCCCATAGGACATGAGACCGCCGGCCTCGACGAGTTCCCTTCTGTACAGCATGATCGGAAGCCGGTTTCTGATGGCGATCTCACCGAGCTGCCGAGACCGTTCGCTGAATATCAAGCCCGCAATGACAAAGAGCGCTTGAGCACCTTCCGAGGCAGCGTTGTCGACTGCGGTCGCTAATTCCTCGACACGCCGCACAGCGAATGGCCGAACCTCAATGTCGAGCACTTTCGCCGTCTGCTCGATCTGCTTCAGTTCACGCACCGCCGGAGGCAGGCCGCGCGAAACTCGCTACCAGACCCGATCCAACGGGATCGCTGATGCGGGAGAAAACAATTGGGATGGTATCGGTCGCGCTTCTCGCGGCCCGCGTTGCCGCTGTTCCCACGGCGACGATCACGTTGACCTTCAGGCGGACCAATTCGGTCGCGAAGTCCGTGAGCGCATCGTAATTGCGTTCGGCGTAACGACCCTCGAAGATGATATTGCGACCCTCGACATAGCCCAGGCCCCGAAGCGTCCCTGCAATAATCCCGAGGGCGGCAGTCCCCCACGAACGCAATTCGTCAGTCATGAAGCCGACTGTTTGAACTCCCGAAGTTGGTTGCGTATGCGCTGCGGGTGGCCGAATGAGGATCGCACTGCCGAGTCCCGCAATGAACTGCCGTCGTCGCATCCCCGATCCCTTGCATGGGTTCCAGCAAGCTTATAGTGGCCCACGCTGCATTGGAACTGACCCTCAGCGCTAGGTCCACGGCCGCTTCTGGCCCATGGCGGCCCCATTGCGAGCGAGGCAAGGAAGTCCGGTTACGGGGCCACTTCGACTGTCGGCAGACCATCGCCGAACCGGCATGCGCCCCAACAGCTTCCAGCCCTGCAAAATCGCCTTTGAGCGCACGGCACGCCCAGTCGCGATTCAAAATCGCCCATTGACGTTATAGGAATAGTCCTATAATATAGTCATCCGTTTTGTCAAGGCCGGACCATCCGAAAGGTCGCACTTATGGTTTCATTAAGCGAGCTCAGTTGCCGATTCGAAGCTTCCCTCAGATTCGCTGTTTTTGTGCCTCCGGCAGCGGCGCCCGTTTGGCGCACATCGCTGAGAAGGCTACATGATTTGGCGAGCTATGCGCGGGGGAAAGGGCGATTTTAGTCTTTCCCTGTTATTTTCCCTGTTCTGAGGGAAAAATTTCCCTGTTTCGTGTCTCGCCGCAGGGGTGCACGCTGGAGGCGCGCAGTTCCGCGCGTCTCGTGCCCTCCCGCTACGGCGCGATCAGCTTCATGGCGCGATCGTAGTAGCCGAGGTCGACATAGCGCTCCGGCGGCGCGGCTTCGGTCTCGGCCTTGCGCTCGATCTCGGCGCGCAGCGCCAGCATGTTCTTGAACCCCTCCACGTCGAACTTGGCGTCGGGTGTGAAGCCGGTGGTCGGAACGACGAGGAGGTCGTAGGTGCGCTCCGCGACGCCGCGATCGAGCTTGAGCTTCTCGACGAGGAGATCGACGGCCGCGGTGCGGTTGTTGCGATCACGGATGAAGCGCATCGATTCCACATAGGCGGCGAGGTAGCGCTCGAGCACGGCGCCGTTGTCGCGCGCCCACGGGCGCATCACGAAGGCGCCGGCGGCCTGATAGGGGCCGAGGAGATCGACGAGGCCGCCGAGGCTCTTGAGGCCGTGCGCGGCGGCCTCGACGGTGTAGGGCAGGTTGAGGATGCCGCCGGCGTTGGTCTTGTCCTCGATCATCGCCTTGTAGCGGAAGGCGACGGCGCCGACGGACTTCACGGTGTAGTCGGCGCCTTCGCGCAGGCCGTGTTGAAGCAGGATCTTCTTGCCCTGCAGCGCGTAGCCGGTATCGGGGGCGTCGACGACGATGATCTTGCCCTTGAGGTCGGCGAACGAGGCAATGCCGGGCTGGACGAAGAACTCGTTCATGCCGCTGTCGCCGCCCGAGACGATGATGACGTCGTGCTTGGCGACCTCGATCATCGCGACCGCATTGTCGAGCGCGGCATGGGCGATCTGGAAGCGGCCGGCCGCGAGCCCGTCACGCTGGCTCTGGGAGCTGGTGGTGTTTTCGAGTTCGACGGTGAGACCGTACTTGGCGAAGATGCCCTTGGCGATGCCGACATGCACGGGCAGTGCCTTGGCATTTGGAAACGTGTTGACGCGCAGTGCATCGGCGGCCGCGGCGGGGGAACCCGCGCCGAGACAGAGTGTGCCGGCGATGCCGAGCGCGGCAAAGAACGACGTGACCCGACCCGGCATTTGACACCTCCGCGTTTCCCGCCTTCATAGCGGCCGGACGCCAGACTATCATCACGGAGCGAAGGAAGGGCACATGCGAGCGATCAGCCTCGACGAAGCGGTGGCCATGATCAACGGCTGCTTTGCGGCGGCAAAGTCGCGCAAGCTGCGGCCGCTCACGGCCGTGGTGCTCGATGCCGGCGGCCGACTCAAGGCGGCGCTGAAGCAGGACGGCTGCGCCATGCTGCGGTTCGAGATCGCCTACGGCAAAGCCTACGCGGCGCTGTCGATGGGTCGGCCGTCGCGCCTCGTGCTGCAGAAGCAGCGCGAGAAGCCGGTGTTCATGGAGAACCTCATCGAGCTTGCCGACGGCCCCATGTTCCTGGAGGCGGGCGGCCAGCTGGTGCGCGACGTGGCCGGCGAGGTGGTCGGCGCGATCGGGGTCACCGGCGATGCCGGCGAGATGGACGATGTCTGCGCCATCGCCGGCATTCACGTCGCCGGTTACAAAACTTGCTCGGACTTTACCGATCCTGAAGTCATTCGCGCTATCAACGTTAAGGAGATGGTACCTTGACGCCGGATTGGCCGGTTGGGCCCATCGCGGATGGTATTTAGTGCAGTGTGGTCAGGAACCCGGACGCTTTCCTGCCGCTGTGGGTTGTATAGAGGTACTGGAGTGGGCTTTGGTTGCGTCAGCGCCCTTGCGCTGACCGCGAAGGCCACGCAGAGTGCCCGGTAATGCGTACCGAGGAGACCATATCGATGGGTCTTTCCCCTCGTCAGGTGCTGTGCGCCGCCGTCGTCATCGCCGCGGCGCTGCCGCTTGCCGGTTGCGCCTCATTCAACCTTTCGAGCTTCAGCAATCCGTTCTCCTCGTCATCGGCGCCGCCACCGGCGGCGCCGCCGCCGATGGTTCCGGCAAGCATCCGGCCGGACGAGATCGTCGGCCGCTGGGGACTTGCCTCCTATCATCGCGAGCAGGATCGGCCGCGTACCGAGGCGGCTGCGCGCGGACAATGCGCCCAGGCCTACGTCATCAGCCGCTCGCCGAATGGCGTGATGATGCTCGGCCACGACAATCCGACGCCTCAAGAGATGCTGCTCAAGGGCAGCCCCGAGGGCAAGAACTTCGTCGGCCCGGGCACGCAGGCCGGCGTCGGCGATGATCGCGAGATCGTGAGCTTCGACGGCCGCGTGATGATCCTGCGCTGGGTCGATCCGGAAGTCGCCGGACGCTACGGCAACATGATTCTCGTACGTTGCGGCGCGGAGGGCGCGCGCACCGCGCGGGCCGCGAAGAAGCCGCCGGCGGCCGCAGCACCGCCCGAGCAATGACGGTCACCATCTGGCACAACCCGAAATGCGCGACCTCGCGCAAAGTTCTCGGGATGATCGAGGCGGCGGGCATCAAGCCGAAGATCGTCGATTACGCGAAGACGCCGCCGAGTGTTGCGGAGATCAAGGCCGCGCTCAAGGCGATGGGCATGAAGCCGCGCGATCTCTTGCGCCGGCGCGGCACGCCCTATGATGAACTCGGCCTCGATGACACGAAGCTCACCGAGGCCGCCCTGATCGCCGCGATGCACGACCACCCGATCCTGATCGAGCGGCCGGTCGTCCTCACGTCACGCGGCGCACGGCTCTGCCGCCCCGCCGAACGCGTGCAGGACATTTTGTAGCCGCGCCCGTTCTTGGCGATCGGTAGGGTGGGCAAAGCGCGGACGCAGTCCGCGCGTGCCCACCGCAGGCGTGATGGTGGGCACGGCGGATTGGATGCTGCGGTCATCTTCGCAAAGCACGGGCCGCCTTTGCCCACCCTCCGTCGTCGGAGCTATTCAATTGAACAGCGCGTCGATGTCGTCCTGCGAGGCGTGGCCCAGATCGGACGCGAGCCGCGGGCCATTGAGGAGCGCATCGTCGCCGTCGGCCTCGTCTATCATCAGAGGCTTGAATTCACGCAGCGCTTCGATGCCGCCCCAGATTTCCATCATCTTCACGATGTGGGTTTCGATGAACTTCAGCGTATTCACGACCTTCGTGATGCGCTGGCCGGTGAGGTCCTGGAAATTGCACGCCTCGAAGATGGAGATCACCCGTTCCTGGATGTCGCGGGAGAGATTGAGCGCCTGATCGCCTTTAAGCATGGCGCTGAGCGTCATGGCGTGCTGGTCGATCTCCTCGGCGGCACCGAGGATCTGCTCGGTGGCGGATTGCGTGCCGTCGACGACGGCATCGAGCTCGTCGGTGACGCGGCGCATCTCGCGGCCCTTGAAGCCGGTCACGTGCAGCGTCGCGATCTCCTGCTTGGTATCGTCGATCGCAGCCTGGATGATATCGAGCTCACTCTTGAGCTTTTGAATCTCGGCGATCTGCGCCTGATAGGTCTCGATGATGCGGTTGGCTTCGTGCTCGCGCGGCTCTACGACCGAACGCAGCGAGCGGATTTCCAACACGAGTTCATGGTGACGCTGGATGGCTGCGGCATCCGCATTGGGCGCGAGCGCGCCTTCGACCATACTGCGCAGTTGATCAATTCGAAACCTGCGTTGCGACATTGCGCCAGCCTCCCGTTATTCCTGGAAGCGATACGACATGAAATTTAAGGCGCAGTTTATTGTTTGTTTGGAGCCATCATTTTTTCTATCTCAGTGCTTTGTTCACCGTGAAATTGGGGAGAAAATTAACCATGCGGGCGGCGGTTTACCTCGCATAAACCACGTTACGATGAACGCCGGGTTTCCAAGTAACCTTACTATTTAGACAACCATTATTTACCGGTTCGGGTCCTATCGTCGGCGCGTGATCGAGTGGCGCCGGCGGTTTGCGCGGCGCGCAAATGTGAGAGTGACCCATGTCGCGTATCGTTGCGTCTCGTGTCTCAGCGTCTCGTGTCTCAGCGTCTCCTCGCGTCCCCCGTCTCATCGCAATCGCCCTCTTCCTCGGCACCGCGATGCCGGCACTTGCCCAGCAATCCAATATGCCGCAATTCCGAACGCCGCCGACGCGCCCTCCGGAACGGCGCGTCGCCGAACTCGGCGGCGGCTTCTTCGAATTTCTGGCCACGGGCGGCGCGATGTCGTCGCGGCGCAACACCTCACCCATGGAGCCCGACGAGGATGCGCGGCGCGCCGCCGTCGATCCACGCTACAATCGCCAGATCGTCGACTACACCGGTCAGGAAAAGCCCGGCACCATCATCGTCAATACGCCCGATCGCCTGCTCTATCTCATCGAGCCAAACGGCAAGGCGCTGCGCTACGGCATCGGCGTCGGCCGTCCCGGCTTCACCTGGGCCGGCGTCAAACATGTCTCGATGAAGCGCGAGTGGCCGGACTGGACGCCGCCGGACGAGATGCTCAAGCGGCGGCCCGATCTGCCCCATCACATGGCGGGCGGGCCTGAGAATCCGCTCGGCGCGCGCGCGCTCTATCTCGGCTCATCGCTCTATCGCATCCACGGCTCGAACGAGCCATGGACGATCGGCACCCAGGTGTCGTCCGGCTGCATCCGCATGCGCAACGAGGACGTGATCGACCTTTACGGTCGCGTGCCGGTCGGCGCCAAAGTCGTGGTGATGTGAGCAATTTGGGCGGGACGCCGCGCGCGCCAATCGATCCGGGAGGCTGCCCCTCAACCGGACGGGTGCATTCGGCTCCTGCCGTTCCCCGGGGCGGCGGACGCTTATGCGTCCGCCGCCTTGTTCGTTTACTGCCGTGACTTAAGCGGTATGTGACTTAGGCGAGATCGGAATCGCCGCCGTCGAAATCGCCGACGTCGCCGTCATCATCGTAATCGCCGTCGTCCTGATCCTGGTCTTGATCCTGATCCAAATCTTCCTGGGTCGCGTGCGCGGCCTGCGGGCGTCCGATATCACTATTGCCGGCTTCGCGGCCGAGCGTTCCGCCGCCGCCGCTGTCCCACGGCGAGCCGCCGCGACCTATCTGCGAGTGATCGCCGGCAAACGCCTGGTGGCCGCCCATCATGCCGCGGATGCCGTTGAGCAGCATCGAGCCGCCGATGAAACCGGCCGCCGACGCCGCTGCCGTTCCGAGGAACGAACCGCCGCCGCCCATGCCCGGCATCATGCCGCCGCCCATTGGGCCGCCCATGGGGCCACCCATTGGGGGCGCCATCGGCTGACTTGGCGGATAGCCCGGCTGCGCCTGCGCCTGGTCGGGTCGTGCGCTCCATGCACCGCTCGAACCTTGGCCGCCCGTCCGCACCGACGGCACCGAGCCGCGGGAGGCGTCGCGGCCCCCGAGGATGTTGCGCATGTTGTCGAGAAATCCCCCGCCGCCTTGGGGCTGGGCGGCGCCACCGCCGAGGGCCTGTTCGAGTTCTTCGATGCGGGCGTTGGCGCGCTTGAGCGCCTCGTCCTGGACGAGCACGGTCTGGACCAGCACATAGACGGCGTTCGGCGCGTTGCGCAGGCCCTCGCGGATCAGGCGTTCGGCATCGGGGTCGCGAGATTGGCTTTCCAGGGATGCAAGACGATCGAACAGGTCGGCAACAAGCTGCTGTTCCTGCGGTGTCATGGCTCTTCTCCTCTGCCGGCTTCGCCCGGCCGCGCTAGATATGGGGAGCCGGACGGCGGCCGGAAGTGGCCGGCGACGGCTTGCCAAGTGTTAGTGCGACCAGGCGTCGCGCCGGTTTGAAAATGCCGCGCGGCCCTTAAGCGAGTGCAAAGCCCCGCGATGCCAGAAGTTGTGGAAAGCGGTCGCCTACGAAAAACGCATATTCCCGTTCGCGCATGACCGTCAGGGTGTCGAGCCGCTCAAGCTCGTCGTCGACAAAGCCCGGATGACACATCACGAGGCCGCCTTCCGGCAAATCCTCGAGGAACGACGCGAACAGCGGCTCGTACTCCCACACGCGGGTGAAATCATAGGTGCCGGCGAAGGCCGGATTGGTGGGGACGCCGCGGGCGGCGCTGCGAGCCCGCAATCGCGTGCTCAGGACGTCGAGGAAAAGCCCTTTCGGGTCACCCCATCGCTGCGACAGCCGCGTAGCGCGGCCGCACTGGCGGATCCACGCCGCCGGGGCCTCGTCCGCCATGATCGCCAGCAGCGCCTCGCCGACTTGCGGCAGATGGTGCACGTGCTGATGGCCGTCGACGAAATCCGGGACGCGCCCGAACGCGGTGACGAAGGCGGCGAACTGGCTCGCGGCCTCGGCGCGGATCGCGTCGGGGTCGAGCCGCGCCAGCAGGCCGGTGGCAAATTTCCGTTGCAGCGAGGGAAACGCGCCGTCCGCGGACACCGGCCGATAGGTCGGCGTCGCCGGCCGGAACGGCGCGGTCAACGTGAAATGAAGGCCGATCGAAATGCCGGAATCGGCGCCCCACATTGCATTGAGCGCGTCCGCCTCCGCCGCCGAAAAGCTCGGCGTCGTCACCATGACGGACGTGGCATTGAGGCGCCCGCGCGCAAGCAAATCGCGGATGCCGCGGCTTACCCCGGGCGAAATGCCGTAATCGTCAGCGCACAGCGTTATGCGGCGCACGACGCCCTCACCCGCCGCGCGCGACGCGGGCGTATTACGCCCGGCGGGTGCTTCGCTGCTCATGGTTCATTCCGCGGCGTTGCGCGCGGCGCCGTCGGCGTCGGCGTCGGCGTCGGCGCCCTCTTCGGCGGCGCGCTTCATCACCGTATGTTCGGCGACGAAATAGACCGGCCGGCGCTTGAGTTCGGACAGCACCTTGCCGATGTATTCGCCCATCACGCCGATCATCAGGAGTTGGACCCCGCCGATCACCATGATTCCGACGATCAGCGACGGATAACCCGGCACCGTGCGTTCGTAGAAGAAGGCCTCGATCACCATCCACATGCCGAACAAGATCGCGCTCGTCGCCAGCAGGATGCCGAGGAAACTCGCAACGCGCAGTGGCGCGACCGAGAACGAGGTCAGCCCCTCGACCGAGAGGCCGATCAGCGAGCTGAGGTTCCAGCTGGTGCGGCCGTGGCTGCGTTCGGCGGGCTCGTAGTCGACGCGGAGCTGGCGAAATCCGATCCAGCTCGCGAGGCCCTTGAAGAAGCGATTGCGCTCGGGGAGCTGCCGCAGGGCCGCGGCGGCACGCGGCGACAGCAGGCGGAAATCGCCGGCGTCCTCCGGGATTTTCTGCCGGGCGCCGAAGTTGATGAGCGAATAGAACAGCCGGACGCCGAGGCGCATGAACACCGGCTCGTTTTCGCGATGGGCCTTGGCGGTGTAAACGACGTCGTAACCATCATCGAGCCAGCGCCCGACCAATGTTTCGACAAGATGCGGGGGATGCTGGCCGTCGGCATCCATGAACAGGACAGCGCCGCGGCGGGCGTGATCGAGGCCGGCGAGCAGCGCCGCTTCCTTGCCGAAGTTGCGCGACAGCGACACCACCTGAACGTCGACCACATGTGCCGGCAGGCCCAGCGCGACTTCGTGGGAGGCATCCCGGCTGCCGTCGTCGACATACACCAGTTCGCAGACCAGCCCGCGCTCGGCGCGCAGCTTGCTTGCGACCGCGGAGATACGCTCATGGAGGGCCGTGAGACCCCGCGCCTCGTTGTACACCGGAACCACGATCGACAAGCCGTCGACGCTGCTCCCGGCACCGCGCCGTATCGGCTGGCCCATGCCGTTGCGTTGATCAAGCCCCAAGGTTGCCATAATCACATTCGCGGACTATCCGCCGTCAATCATAATCCAATCGTCGTTCGCTGTCCCGACGCTCCAATGTTGGGCTCGGCGAAGCGGATCGAACGTGCTAAGCGGGACACATGATTCCAGTCGAACGTCTCCGGTCGAGCTTTCCGCGCGCGGTCGGTTTGATCGAGCCGCATTTCGGCGTGCTGCGCAAGGCCTTCACCTTCGCGTGCATCGGCGTCATCAATGTGACGATCGACTACGTCCTGTTCCTGCTCGGCTATTGGTACCTCAGCGGCACGCCGACGGCGCTGCGGCTCCTCGACGCATTCGCGTCCTGGTGCGACTGCGCCAGCCTGGAAACGCTGACGCTCGTGGCCCCCAACATCATGTCGTGGTTCGTCGCGGTGACGTTCTCCTACACGATGAATTCGCTGATCACGTTCTCGCAGGAGTCCGGCGGGCGGCTGCGCTGGCGGTCGTACGGAACATTCCTGGCGTCGGGGGTTCTCGGCGCCATCGTCAACACCGCCACGCTCGTGATCGCGGCACGTTTCATGCCGGTGGTGGCGGCCAAAGGGTGCGCGACGCTGACGGGCTTCGTGGTCAATTTCTCGATGTCGCACTTCGTCGTGTTTCGGCCGCGCCGCGATATCGCCGACAGCGTGCCTTCCACCGTGTTGGCAAGCAGCCCGGATGGAGCGAAGCGCAATCCGGGGTGAGCTTTCGACCTGAAAAGCGAGCATGGTGGCCGGGATCAACCCCCGGTCACCACGCTGCCATTAACGATCAGCTGCAGGTATTGAGAACCACTTCGACGCGGCGGTTTTTCTGCCGGCCGCCGGGATTGTCCGACCCGTCGGGCATTTCGTTGTCGGCGACGGGGCGAGTTTTGCCGTAGCCGCGGATGTTGAGGCGTTCGGTCGACAGGCCGCGGGCCACCAGCGTGGCACGGATGGCGATGGCGCGGCGTTCGCTCAGGGTCTGATTATAGGCATCGCTGCCCTTGCCATCGGTGTGGCCTTCGATCATCGCCGCATATTTCACCGCGCCGACGCGCGCTGCGATCTCGTCGAGCGTCGGCGCAGCCTCCCACCGGACTTCGGCACGGTCGAAGTCAAACAGGAAGTCCGCGCCGACCCGCAGCCGCTCCTCGCATTTGCTGACGATCACCTCGACATTGCGCCGCGGCGCCAGGGCGGCCACCGGCGGCGCTTCCGCCTTCATGGCCGGTGCTTCCGCCTTGACGACCGGTGCCGGTGCGACGACAGGCGGCGGAGCTTCCGCGGTGGCGGCGGGGCAATCCGTGGCCGTCGCGTCCGGCATCGCCGGCCCGCCCATCAGGACGCAATAAGTGCCGGTTTCCTTACCGTCGACCGTGAGCCGAATGATGTAGCGGCCCGCCGCATCGATCGGGAAGTTCTTGGTGACCTCGCCCTTCGCGGGAAGGTCGGCCATGACGTAGGTCGAACCGGCAACGCGGGCGTCCGCGTTGAGGAGCTCGAACGTCAGCTTCTTGCCGGTGTTGGCGCGGCCAGCGACGGCAAGCTGCGTCATCAGCGTGCCGGGCTTGAGGTCGACCGCGACATAATAGGTCGCCGAGCCTTCGCCGCCTGGCAGACTTCCGGCGACCCGGCCGGACGCCAGCGGCGTCGGGCGCATGATCGAGCGGGACAGCTCATCGGCCGCGGCATTCGCCGCAAATATCACAGTGCTGGTGAGCACCAATCCGCACAGCGTCTTCATGGCGGCCTCCCGTCAGCGCGATGCGACGGCGTCGCCGCCGAGTTCGAGCTTGAAGTTGGTGCCCTCGGGACCCTTCGTGCTGATGCGCAGGACGTAGGCGCCAGTGGCGTCGATCGGGATCGCCTTGGTGGCCTCTTGATTGGCCTCGAGCCCGCTCGTGATGTAGTAGTCGCCGACCGAGCGACCCTTGTTGTTGAGGATGGTGAACTCGACCATCCGATCCACCATGCGGTCGGTGTTCCTGCGGCCCGCGAAGGAGAGTTGGCTCAGCAGCTTTCCGGCCTTCAGGTTGGCGCTGACGTAGTAATACGTGATGGCGCCGTTTTCGCTCGGCGGAAATTGGCCTGCGATCACGCCGTCGGCCGGCATCGGGCTGGGCTTAAGGAAGCTGTGCGAGAACGGCGCGTCGGCCGCCGCGGGCTTCTGTGCATTGGCAAGCGCGCTGCCGCCGAGTTCGATGCGGAATGTCGCGGTTTCCGGTCCCTTGGCGACGACGCGGATGATGTAGCGGCCGCTTGCATCGATCGGCAGCACGCGCGCCTGTTCCTGATTGGCCTCGACGCTGCTCATGATGTAATGCCCGCCGGCGCGCTTACCAGCCGGATCGGTCAGCGCGATCTCGAGCGACTTGTCCGGCCCCGGCCGGCTCGTGAACGCGATCTGCGTCGCGAGATCGCCAGCCTTGAGATCGGCTGAAAAATAGTAAGTCGTCTCGGCACCGCCCTGGGGATAGCCGCCGCTGATGACGCCGTCGGCGGGAACGGCGCTCGGCTTGAGAGCTGAAGTCGAAAACGTTTCGGCGCGCGCGACGGATGCTGCAAGGGTCACGGCGAGGACTGCGATGATGAATGAAGTCTTACGCATGACAAAACCTCCCGATGATCCGGATGCCCGGAGCACTGAGTTGGTCTAACAAAAATGCGTAAGCGTTCGATGAGCGCACGCCGCGTTGCGTTTTTGGTTGATGGGGGCTTGGTACTACCGCGCTTCTAGAACGCGATGCGAGTAATCGCGGTTTAACTACATTAGCTCGCAGCGCGCCTTTTCGCCTAGCCTCCTGCGCTGAGGTCCTAATGTAACGTCATCGTCCGGCTTGACCGGACGATCCAGTAACCACGGCCTGTCCGTTGGAGCAAAGAGTACGTCCACGGATAATCCGGTGGTTACTGGATCGTCCGGTCAAGCCGGACGATGACAACAAAAGTAGCTCAGGAAATCGCCGCGGCGAGCTTGGCGAACAGCGGGTTGTCGCGGGTGAACACGTAGTTCACTTCGGCGACGATGACGGTTTCCGCGCCGTGCTCGCGCAGGAAATCCGCCAGTCCGTACACCTTTTCGGGCGGGCAGTGCAGCGTCAGCATGCCCGAAGAGGTCGGCCCGCCGAACGGCGTCATCACCCCGAACTTTTCTTTGGCGACGCTGAGCAACGCGTCGTTGCAGCCCGCAAAGCGCGTGCGCACTTCCTTGAACAGCCGCGCGCGGGTCTGCGCCGCGATGCGGTCGAGGATCACGCGCGCGGTGGCGAGGGTTTCCTTGTTCCACGGCGCCGTCCGCGCGGCGACGAGATTCGCCTGCGAGCGCAGCATGACGCCGTCATCAAGGATCTTGAGGCCGTTCGCGGCAAGCGTCGAACCGGTCGTCGTGATGTCGACGATCAATTCCGCCGTGCCCGCAGCCGGGGCGCCTTCGGTCGCGCCGCTGCTCTCGACGATGCGATAATCGACGATGCCGTGGCGCGCAAAGAAGGTGCGGGTGAGATTGACGTACTTGGTGGCGACGCGCAGGCGCCGGTCGTGCTTGAGGCGGAACGCGGTCGCGACGTCGTCGAGGTCCGCCATGTCGCGCACGTCGATCCAGGAATCCGGGACCGCGACCACCACGTTGGCATGGCCGAAGCCCAAGCCGTCGAGCAGAACCACCTTGTCGTCGGCGGCCGGGATCATTTCGCGCAGCAAGTCTTCGCCGGTGATGCCGAAGTGCACGGCGCCGGCGCCGAGCTGCTCGGTGATTTCGGAGGCCGAGAGGAACGCGACCTCGACCCCACCAAGGCGCGCGATCGTGCCGCGATAGTCGCGCGCGCCGCGGGGCTTGGCGAGTTCGAGGCCGGAGCGCGCAAAGAACGCCTCGGCGTATTCCTGCAGCCGGCCCTTGGACGGCACCGCAAGGACGAGCGCGCTCATGGCCGCGCCCCCGATTTCGCTGCCAGCGCCGCGAGCCGATCGATGCTCGCCGCAAATCCGACGGCGGGCACCGGGCGTGCACTGCCGAGCCGCGTCAGTAGCGCGTCGTAGCGGCCGCCGGCGACGAGATTGCCGTCGACGCGGCGGGCGGGATCGTGCAATTCGAAGACAAACCCGGTGTAGTAGTCGACGCCGCGACCGAAGGCGGTGGCGAAGCGAAGCCGGCGCATGTCGATGCCGCGCGCGGTCAGGCAGGCATTCCGGCTCTCGAACAGTTCGAGCGTCTCGCCAAGCGAGATTCGCGCCTCCGCTGCGAGCGCGTGCATCGCCGCGGCAGCAGCATCGGGCGCGCCGGTAATTGCAAGGAAGCGCTCGATCAGGGCGCGGGTGTCCGTTGGCAATCTAGTCGAAGCGCCGAGCTCGGCCTGCTCGACGAAACGATCGGCGATCTCGGCGATGCTGCGTCCCCCGACGGCGCTTTTGCCGGCGATCGAGAGAAGATCGGTCACGAGCGCATGGGCGGCCTTGGGGTTGGCGTCGGCAAGCGCGGCGAGCACCCCCTGATATTCACTGCGTGCGTTGCCGGACGCGAGCGTGAGCCGCTCAAGGTCATGGGCGAGCATGGCCTTGCGGTTGTAATCCTTGAGCAGGCGGCGCTTCCAGGCGGGGGCGAGATCGACGGCTTCGATCAGCGCCATATAGAGCGCGACGTCGCCGATCTCGATTTCGGGTTCGGTCAAGCCGTAGTGCGCGGCGGCCTCGATCGCGAGTGCTAGCGCTTCAGCGTCGGCAGCGGCCTTGTCGGTGCGCCCGAACGATTCGATGCCGGCTTGCAGCAGTTCGCCCGCTTCGGTGCCGCGGTCGCGAAAGACGGGGCCGAGATAACAGAAGCCCGCCGGATGGGCGGCTTCCGCCGATGCGAGGTAATCGCGCGCCACCGGAATGGTGAGGTCAGGGCGCAGGCAGAGTTCGCGGCCAGCCACATCGGTGACGAGATACATGTGGCGCCGCATGTCCTCGCCGGAGAGATCGAGGAACGGCTCGGCCGGCTGCAGGATCGCGGGCGACACCCGCGCGTAGCCCGCGCGCGCGTAGGCCGCGACCAGGACGTCGGCCTGCGCTTGGATATCGGTCGAGGACGCGCTCATGGGTTCAGGATCGCCTTCGGTCGCGCTCATAGCACGGCTTCAGCAACCTTGCGACGGCGGCCGGCCGATGCGCGGTAAAGACCGCGGCGAGCGTTAACGGTTGGGCGCGTCGGCCGCCGGATTGCCAGCGGGCGCTGCCTCCGCTAGGCCATCGGCACTCCGCAACGGAAGGCGTCGCGCCATGAGCCAGAACATCCTTCTCGAAACCAAGGGTCGGGTCGGTCTCATCCGGCTGAACCGGCCGCAGGCACTCAACGCGCTCAACTCCGCCCTGATCGGCGAACTTGGCGAGGCGGTAAGGGCCTACGACGCCGACGCCAATATCGGATGCATGGTGATCACCGGGTCGGACAAGGCGTTCGCGGCCGGCGCCGACATCAAGGAAATGGCGACGAAGTCCCACATGGAAGCCCTCATGGGCAACTTCGCCGCCACCTGGGACTGCGTTGCCCACGTCCGCAAGCCGGTGATCGCGGCGGTCGCCGGCTTTGCGCTCGGCGGCGGCTGCGAGCTTGCCATGCATTGCGACATCATTATCGCCGCCGACAACGCGCGCTTCGGTCAGCCGGAGATCAAGCTCGGCATCATTCCCGGCATCGGCGGCACCCAGCGCCTCACCCGGGCGGTGGGCAAGGCCAAGGCCATGGACCTGATCCTGACCGGTCGCATGATGGATGCGGCGGAGGCGGAGCGGTCGGGCCTCGTCGCCCGCGTCGTGCCGCTCGCCGATCTCATGACCGAGGCCATGAAGGCAGCCGAGACCATCGCCGCGATGTCGCTGCCATCGGTGATGGTGGCGAAGGAAGCCGTGAACCGCGCCTTCGAGGTCTCGCTTGCGGAGGGCGTCACCTTCGAGCGGCGGGTATTTCACTCGCTCTTCGCAACCGAAGACCAGAAGGAAGGCATGGCGGCCTTCGTCGAAAAGCGTCCGCCGCAGTTCAAGAACCGTTAACATCAGCCCGACAACATTCGTCTGGTATCGTCGCGGACGCATTGCGTGCTACGCGCGGTATATTCCGGCCGCCGCCGTTGAAACGGTGACGCCCCCTCGCACGTTCCGTCTCATTGTGAGGTTTCCAATGATGAGAACGTTGGCTCTGCTCCATGCCATCGCGATGATCGCGGCTATCCCCGCGTCGGCACAAGACATGCCGGTCGGCAAGGGCAACGTCGTGACCTACCATGGCAATGCCGCCCGCAGCGGCAACTTCGTGATGCCGGCCCTGACGTGGGAGCGGGCACGGTCGGTCCATGCCGACAGCAATTTCCGCGCCCAGGTCGCCGGCAGTGTTTATGCCCAGCCGCTCTATTGGCGCGGCGCGGCGGACACCGGCGTTCTCATCGTCGCGACCGAGCAGAACGAGGTCGTGGCGCTTGACGGGGCGACCGGCAAGGACATCTGGCGGCGGACGCTCGGTCGCCCGGTCAACCGCGGGGCCTTGTCCTGCGGCAACATCGATCCGCTCGGCATTACGGGAACGCCCGTGATCGACGAAGCGGGCGGCGCGCTCTATCTCAACGCGGCCATCCTCGATGGTGCTGCTGCTCACCACCGCATCTTCGGCTTGTCGCTCAAGGACGGCTCAGTGCTGCCGGGCTGGCCGATCGATGTGGGCGAGGCGGTGCGAGGCTTCAACGCGCGCGACCAGAATCAGCGCGGCGCCCTCGCCATTCTCGACGGCCGGCTCTATGTGCCGTATGGCGGCCATTTCGGCGATTGCGGCGATTACCGCGGCCGCGTGGTCAGCGTTTCGTTGCGCGACCCGAAGCAGGTGGCAAGCTGGGAGACGCGCGCCCGCGGCGGCGGCATCTGGGCGCCCGGCGGAATCAGCATTGCCGGCGGCTCGCTGTTCGTTGCCACCGGCAACACCATGGGCACGTCAACCTGGGGCGACGGCGAAGCCGTTATCCGCCTCGCGCCGGATTTGCAGCGCTCCAACGACAGCCGCGATTATTTCGCACCATCGGATTGGCACACGCTCGATGCGCGCGACGCCGATCTCGGCGGCAGCAATGCGTTGCCGCTCGACGTTGAAGGACCGGCAGGCGCGATGCATCTCGTGCTCGCCCTCGGCAAAGACGGCAAGGCCTACTTGCTTGATCGCGATAATCTCGGCGGTATCGGCGGCGGCCTTGCGACGGAGACCGTGACGCAATCCGCGATCCGCACTGCGCCGACGGTCTATCCTGTGGGCCGCGATGCCTTCGTCGCGCTGCAAGCGCGCGGCGCGAATTGTCCGGCGCAGGGATTTTTCGGCGGCTCCCGCGATCTCGTGGTGTTGAAAATCAGCGCGGGTGCGCTGCCGTCGGTCTCGACCGCGTGGTGCGGCAGCGTGCGTGGCGCCGGCGCGCCGATCGTGACCACGACCGATGGACGCGCCAATCCCATCGTGTGGATTGTCGGCGCCGAGGGCGACAATCGCCTGCACGGATTCAAGGGCGACACCGGCGAGCCGCTGACGGAGGCCGGCGCGAACCTCACGATGAGCGGGGTGCGCCATTTCGAAAGCCTGATTGCGGCGGGCGGCCGGCTTTACGTCGGTGCTGACGGACGCATCTTCACCTTCGCGTTTTGAGAGTGTTGCCTTACGCTGCCGGTCCGGCCATGTCTTTGCATGGCACGGACAATTTGTTAGGAATCGACACGCGAGAGAGCGCCCGCGCCTTTCCCGATATTTAAAGAGCGGGCCGGCCTGCAAACAAGGACGAGCGATGGCGCGTGCGGACGCGGGCGGCGGCGCAGTGAACGTCCGATCAGCATTGATCGCGCTCGCCGCAGTCGGAGCCGTTCTTATTCAGGCGAACATTGGCTCGGCTCAAACGAAGCCGCAGCCGCCGGCGAGAGCGCAGACCGCTCCAATACCGGGGCAGCCATCGCCGCCGCCTGAGAAGGTGCAGGCGACGGCCGACCAGGTCATTCGCCAGCTCGACCTGCAAACCGAGTTCCCGAAGCAACGCAAGCCGTGGAATATCCAGCTGCCGCCCGAAACGCTGTGGGTCATCATCGCGGTGGCGCTCGGATTTCTTCTCTATGCCTTCAAGGACCTGATTCCGTTCCTCAACCGCCATGGCGCGGGCGTGCTGGCGGGCGACGAAGAAGGCGCGGGTGATGCGACGCCGCGCAACCCCGAGGTCGTGCTCGGGGCGGCCGATGAACTTGCGGCCCAAGGCCGGTTCGTCGAGGCCATGCACGTGCTGCTGCTGCAGGGGCTCGCCGAAATGCGCGCGCGCCTCAACGAGCCGTTCGCCGACTCCCTGACCAGCCGCGAGATCCTGCGCAGCGCGAGCCTGCCGGATAATGCGCGCGGAGCACTGCGCGATGTCGTCTCGTCGGTGGAATGGACGTACTTCGGCGAAAACCCGGCGACGCGCGAGGATTATGCCGCGTGCCGCGTGAGCTTCAACGCGCTCACCTCGGCTCTGCACCGGAGTGCCGCGGCGTGAACGGCGAATCGGTGTTCTCGCGCCGGCTGCTGATCGGCTGGATCAGCGGCGCTGTCGCGATCTTCGCCGTGTCGCTCTACTTCATGGGTGGCGGCGAGCTCACCGGGCCCGACAGCGTCGGCCCAAGTACGTTCTCGCGGTCCGCGATCGGTCAAGCCGGAATTGCCGAGGTCCTGCAGCAACTCGGGGTTACCGTCGTCAAGAGCCGCGCCAATTCGCTGGACAAATTGTCTAACGCGAGCGTTCTCGTGATCGCTGAGCCGCAGCACAACGATGCCACCGAGCAGACCATAAAGAATCTCCTCAAGGCCAACCGCATCCTCATGGTGCTGCCGAAGTGGTTTGGCAGTGCGAGCGCGCAGACGCCGGGCTGGGTACAGAACGTCGCCGAACGGCCGGTCAGCGACGCCCGGTGGATGCTGCGGCTGGTTGCGCCCGCGGGCGAAGTGTCGCGCGAAAGCGGCAGCGTAGCGTGGACGACAAATGTGCTGAACCGTGCGCCGGCACTCACGGCGCCGATCCAGCTCATGCGCGCCGACACCCTCCGTCCCCTCGTCGCCGGCGACGCAGGAATGCTGGCGGGCGAGTTCATCGATGGCAATCGCAGGATCGTGGTGCTGTCCGATCCGGACGTCCTCGACAATCATGGCCTTGTCGGCAACGGCAACGCGGCGCTTGCGGTCGCGCTCATCAACAGGCTGCGCGGCGCGAACGGCAATGTCGTGTTCGATGAAACGGTCCACGGTTACAAGGCGGCGCCCACCAATCCGTTCCTGGTCCTGTTTCAGTTCCCGTTCGTCATTGCGACCACGCAAGGGCTGATCGCGATCGGCCTGCTGCTGTGGGCGACGTTGGCGCGATTTGGCGCGCCGCAATCGCTGCCGCCGGCGCTCAGCGCGGGGCGCAGCGGCCTGTTGCAGAACATGGCGAACCTTGTGGAATATGCGGGCCATCCCGAGGTGATGGTGCGCCGCTACATCCAGGAGACTATTCGCGACGTCGCGCGCCAGCTTCATGCGCCGCGCGGGGTGTCAGGCGGCGCGCTGCTGTCCTGGCTGCAGCGCGTCGGTTCGGCCCGCAACGTCGATATCGATTGCGGCGCGGTGACTGCGGAAGCCGCGGCGCTCGGCGAAGGCCGGCGCCGCAATACCACGGCGCTGGTGCGCCTCGCCCGTGAGATTCATCAATGGAAGGGGGAGATCATTGATGGAAGTTCAGCAAATCCGCGAGATCACTGAGGGTGTTCGCGGCGAAGTTCGCAAGGCCGTCGTCGGCCAGGACGAAATCATCGATTTGATGCTGACGAGTTTGCTCGTCGGCGGACACGTTTTGCTCGAGGGCGTGCCGGGCACCGCGAAGACGCTGCTCACGCGCGCATTCGCAGCAGGATTGAAGCTGCAATTCGGCCGCATTCAGTTCACGCCCGACCTGATGCCTGGCGACGTCTTGGGCACCAACCTCTTCAACTTCCAGACCAACACGTTCGTCCTCACCAAGGGCCCGATCTTCACCCAGATGCTGCTTGCGGACGAGATCAATCGCACGCCGCCGAAGACTCAGGCCGCGCTCCTCCAGGCGATGAACGAGCGCGTCATCACCATCGACGGCAAGGACTATCCGCTCGGCGACGATTTCATGGTGGTGGCAACGCAAAATCCGATCGAGCAGCAGGGGACGTATCCGCTGCCCGAAGCGCAGCTCGATCGGTTCCTGTTCAAGGTCATCATCGAACATCCAAGCCGCGACGAGGAGCGTGAGATCGTCCGCCGCCACGGCCACCGTTCGGCGATGCCGCGGCTCGAAGACTTCGGGCTGAAGCCGGTCGCCGATTCCCCGACGTTGGCGGCGATGCGCGAAGCCGTAAGCCGAATCCATCTGTCCGATCCGCTGGTCGATTACATCGTCGACGTGATCCGCGCGACGCGCGAGCATTCCGCGCTCGAAGTCGGCGGGTCGACGCGGTCGGCCAACATGCTGGCCGCAGCCGTGCGGGCCTACGCAGTATTGCAGGGCCGCGACTTCGTCATCCCGGACGACGTCAAGACGCTCGCCTTGCCGACGCTGCGCCATCGTCTCACCATGTCACCGAGCGCCGAGATCGAAGGGCTAACGACGGATCGCATTCTGCGCGAGGTGCTCGACCAGACGCCGGCGCCGCGATGATGCGACCGACCGCCCGAACGGTGCTGATCTTCGCGGCCGGCATTCCGTTCGCGCTCCTCACCGTCATCTACGACTCGTCCTGGTGGCCGCTGTCGTTCGGTTATGCCGCGCTGGTCGTGCTGATCGCGGCGTCCGACCTCATGCTGGCGCTGCCGCCGCGCCTTCTCGATGTCAAAGTGACGACGCCGGACCACCTTTATATCGCCGAGCGAGGCGCGACCGCGGTGGCGCTCGCCGCGCCGCGCTATCGCCGGCTGGTGGCGCTTGAGCTGATCGTCGAGCAAAGCGGCGACGTCGATTCCTCCGAAATCGTTCCGGTTGCGCTGGCGGCCGGCGCGACCGCGCGCGCGGCCTTGCCGGTGGTGCCGCGGCGTCGCGGCCGCGTCACCATCGATCAGGTCTGGATCCGCTGGCGCGGACCGTTGTCGCTCATCGAGTTCACCAAGCGCATCCGCGTCGACCGTACCGTCGACGTGCTGCCCAACGTACGCGGCGTTCACGGGACCGCGCTGCAGTTCTTCGTCCAGGAGGCGATCTACGGCATCAAGACCCAGGTGCAGAAAGGCGAGGGCGCCGAATTCGATGCGCTCCGCGAATATACGCCGGGGCTCGACAGCCGCTTCATCGACTGGAAGCATTCGGCGCGCCATCGCAAGTTGTTGTGCAAGGAATTCCGCGCCGAACGCAATCACCAGGTGATCATGGCGTTCGACACCGGATATCTGATGCTGGAGCCGGTCGAAGGCATCACCCGGCTTGACCACGCCATCAATTCCGCATTGGTGCTCGCCTGGGTGTCGCTCCAGGGCGGCGACCTTGTCGGCACCTACGGGTTTGATGCGGTCGTCCGCCAATACGTGAACCCGATGCGCGGCGTTGCAGGCTTCATGCGTCTCCAGCGCGCCACCGCCGAACTCGACTATCACCACCAGGAGACCAATTTCACCCTTGGGATTGCCGAGCTCAATGCGCGGCTCAAGCGCCGCGCGCTGGTGATCCTGTTCACCGACTTTGTCGATACGATCACGGCTGAGCTCTTGATCGAAAGCATGCAGCGGATCGCGAACAAGCATCTCGTCGTCTTCGTCACGCAGCGTGGTTCGGTTCTCCAGAATGCCGTCGAGGCAGCGCCGACGCGTTTTGCCGACGTGGCCCAGGCCGTGATCGCCCAGGATTTCCTGCGCGAGCGCAGCATCGTGTTCGAGCGGCTGGAGCGGCTCGGCATCCATTGTATCGACGTGCCGAGCCGCGGCTTGTCGGTTGCTTTGATCAACCGCTATCTCCTTATCAAGCAGCGCGGGCTGATATGATGGCCCTCGTCGACGAACCGGACCGACGCTTGTCGGCGGCGCTGAGCCCGGGCAAAGGCGAGCTCGTTCTTAAAAGCGCCGAGTTCCGCAAAGGCCGCGAGGAGGGCTGGCGCGAACTTGAAACCCTCACCGGGCGCGTCGAGCGCCGCGGTTTCCGGGCGCTCTCGCTCGATGAGCTGCAACGCCTGCCGATCCTCTATCGGGCGGCGCTGTCCTCGCTCTCGGTCGCACGCACGATCGCGCTCGACCGCAACCTGCTGCTCTATCTCGAGAACCTTTGCCTGCGCGCCTTCCTCGTGGTGTACGGGCCGCGGTTCGATCCGATTCAGGGCGTGGCCGATTTCTTCCGCCGCGATCTGCCCAACGCGGTGCGCGCCGCGCGGTGGCATGCCGTGATCGCCGCGCTCGCGCTTTTTGTCGGCATTGCTGCCGGCCTCATGCTGGTGCTGCAGGATGAATCCTGGTTTTCCACGCTGGCGCCGTCAGGACTCGCGCAGGGGCGCGGAACGTCGAGCACCCAAGCGGATCTGCGCGACCACGAGATTTTCGCCCCGTGGCCGGGCGCAGCAGAATCGTTCGGCCTCATGGCGGCCGTTCTCTATAACCACAACAACCTCGTCGGCATCATGACCTTCGGTCTCGGGCTTGCCGCCGGCGTCCCGACCCTCATCCTGACGGCCTATCAAGGACTGATCATCGGCGCCTTTATTGCCCTGCACTACAATCGCCAGCTTACCGTCGACTTCGTCGGTTGGCTTTTCGTCCACGGCACCACCGAACTCGGCGCGTTTGTTTTGTTCGCGGCAGGGGGCCTCCTGATTGCCGAGAAGATGCTATTCCCAGGGCGCTATTCCCGTATCGAGAGCATCGCGCTTCACGGCCGCCAGGCGGCGCAGATCGCCGTCGGCGCCGTGATCATGCTGTTCGTTGCCGGATTTCTCGAAGGCGGTGTCCGGCAACTCGTGCAGAGCACGCCGCTGCGGTATGCGATCGGGCTCACCGTCGGCCTGCTGTGGCTTCTCTACTATTCGTACAGCGGACGCGAGGCGCGGCGATGAGCCTTGCCCAGGAACAAGACGTTTCCCGCAACCTCGGCCCCGCTCCCGAAGGCAAGCTGGAACGTCCGTCAGAGCGTCCCTCCGAACGTACCTCGCGCTTTCTCGAAGGCTTTGGGCGTGCGCGGCGCGAGATCATCACGCCGGAAGGCGTGCCGATTTCGGTCGAACTCGCGGAAATCGGCGAGCGCGTCACCGCCTTTCTCCTCGACTTCGTCATCCAGAACGTTGCCGTCATCGTGATCTTCTTGTCGATCTTCGCGTTGGGTGCTTTCACGCTCTCAAGTCAGATCGCGCTCGCCATCGCATTGTTCATCTTCTTCCTGATCCGCAACCTCTATTTCGTCTATTTCGAAATTGCCTGGCGCGGCGCGACCCCCGGTAAACGGGCGCTGGGACTGAGGGTGATCGACCGGCACGGCGGGCCGCTGCTTCCTTCCGCTGTGGTCGCACGCAACCTCACGCGCGAAGTTGAAATGTTCATTCCCCTCGGCGTTCTGCTGGCAGGGGCAAGGACAGCGGGGGGCGGGATCGATTACCCGCAGCTTTCCATCGCGGTGTGGATGCTGTTCTTCGCGGCGTTGCCGCTGATCAATCGCGACCGGATGCGCGGCGGCGACATGATTGCCGGCACCATGGTGATTGCGCTGTCCAAGCGCGCGCTGTCGAGCGATCTCGTCGAACGCAAGATGGAGTTCACTTTCACCGAGCAGCAGTTGCGCGCCTATGGCGCGTTCGAATTGCAGGTGCTGGAGGAACTGCTGCGCCGCCCCGACAGCGTCGGCAGTCATGGCGTGCTGGAGGACGTGTGCGATAAAATCTGCAACCGCATCGGTTGGACCGAACCGGTGCCGCACGACCGCGTGGTGCTGTTCCTGCGCGATTTCTACACCGCCGAACGTGCCTTCCTCGAACGCGAACAGCTTTACGGGAAAGCCCGTGCCGACAAGTTCGCCCAGCCGCGGTGATGAGCAGGCATTGCCCGTGCAATTTTCCGGGTAGCTCGAGCTAAGCCCAGGCCACCCGGAAAGACGTGCCAAGGAGACATCAGGCCAAGCCGCGGCGATAGTCCGTCGGGGTGATGCCGACCGAGCGGCGGAATGCGGTCGTGAACGAGCTTGTTTCGGCAAATCCGAGTGCGAGGCCGATCTCGGTGACCGATCGCTGCGGTGTTTTCAAGAGCGCCTTGGCCCGCTCCATCCGTCGGGCCATGTGATAGCGATGAGGCGGCTCGCCGAATGATTGCTTGAAGGCACGCGCGAAATGAAATGAGCTCAATTGGGCGACGGTTGCAAGGTCGCGCAGCGAGATCTCTTCATCGAGATGCTCTTCGATGTAGTCGGTCACCTGCTTTTGCTTCCAGGCCGGGAGGCCGCCGCGCGACACGCGCACGGGCGATCCGCCGCGATGCAGCCGAACAAGCTCATGCGCAAGCACGAGCAGCAAGGCTTCCACGTAGCTCGATGAGGATGGGACACCGATTTGCGACTTGAGCTTGAGCGCTGTCTCCCAAATCGCGCTGTCGAAGAAGAACAAGCGCGGTTTGATCTCGATTTCCGAAAACCGCAGGTCCGCATCGAGCAGTGGCGCCGCCGGATCAATGTAGAGATAGGTGCAGCGCGAGAGCACCCGCGGCACCTGCCAGCCGTAGAAGCGGCTGCCCGCCGGAACTAGGCTCAGTTTGCGATTGAATTCGCGTTGGCGCGATCTTTGGCCACCCTCCACGACGGTTTCGCCATCCTCGCGTTCGGCCCGCTCGGACACGATCAGCAAGTGAAACGGCGAAACCACGCCATATTCGAAGGGTTCGAGGCGAGTGATCTCGAGCGAATCGCCCATTACCCCCTTTGAGGCCGCAAACCGTCGCCGCACGATGTCAGGTGGGGAAATGGTAAGGTAGGGAACAGCGGTAGCAGAGCGGAGGTCGAGTCCGTGCATGACCTTCTCCTGGTCGATGAGTCCTCGGCATGTCCTCCCGCGTTTTTGGTTGGCGCATATCTGGCGATTTATCTCGTCAGCACAATGACAAGGGCGCCACTGTTGCGCGTGGAATGGATCACGTTTTCGAGCGCAACGTCCGTTGACGCACATTGTGCCAACGCTTGAACGCCCAATCGCGCCGATGATTGCTCAATTCGCAGTCAGCATGACGCACAGGCGAGCAAGAGCGCCGCAGGCTCAGCGCGCCGCGCAGGGCAGCAATGTCAGGGCGCTGGCGGTGGCGGCGCGCTTGTTTTGACGGGATTGCCATCGGCGAGATCGACCATCGGATCGAGCACGACCTTGTCACCTGCCTTGATGCCGTCGCTCACTTCGACCTGCGCGCCGAGATCGCGCGCGACCGTGACTTTTCGAATCCTGGCGACATCGTTGTCGACCACCGCCACTTGCAAACCTTTTTGATTAAAAATCATCGCATTTGCCGGGACGAGCAAAGACGGCGTCTTGCGCGGAATGTCGAGTTCGACGGTGCAGTACACTCCGGGCGTCAAAGCGCCGTCGGGATTGGGAACGTCGATTTCAACGAGCAGGGTGCGGGTGCCCTGTTGCAAAGCATCCGACATGCGCGTGACGCTTCCCGGGAACGCACGACCGGGCATCTCAGGCACGCGAATGACGGCGGGCACGCTGGTCGCAAGTCCGATGGCCTGGTCTTGGGGAACGAACACCTGGACGCGGATGACGTTGCTTTGCATCAGCGTGAACATGAACGTGGTCCCGGTCTGGACCAGACTGCCGACATCGACGGCGCGCTGCGTGATCACGCCGTCAAACGGCGCGACGATCTGCTGGTAGGCCCGCTGTTGCTTGAGAACACGGATCAAACTCTGTTGCGCGGCGATATTGGCTTCGGCAACGTTGACTGCGGCCTGCTGGGCCTCGAGCGACAGACGATCCGTGTCGCCTAATTGAACCGTAGCCCACCCCTTCTTGACGAGGGTACCGACGCGATCGTTCGTCACCTGGGCGAGCTTCATGCTCGCCTGATTCTGACGCAGCGTCGCTTCGGTCTGCGTGAGCGTCGCCTCGGCTTGTGATATCTGGTGATCGAGCTCCGGCGCCGTAAGCTGCGCCAGCACGTCTCCGGCCTTGACGCGATCGCCGATGTCGACGTTGCGCTTTTCGATGTAGCCGTTGGCGCGCGCAAAAATGTTGGCGACGCTGAAAGCGTAGGTCGTACCCGGCAGCGTGACTTTGATGGTGTCGCCGCTCGAGTGCACCGTGGCGATCTGCACGGTCGGCACGAAGTTGCGTTGCTGCAAGGCGTCGGCCGCGACTTGTGCCTCGCGCCCGTGCTCGCGCCACGTGCCATAGGAGAGGCCACCGGTCAGCAGCAGCACTGCGGTGATGCCGAACATCCAGCCGCCGCGGGCGTTACCGGCGGGGATGGGGATGTCTGGCGGCGGTGATGTCTTGACGGGCTCCGGCCGCTGTTTGCTCGTTTCCTCAACGATGAATGGCGTCATTTCGTTCATTCGAGTTCTCGCTCTGCGAACACACCTTCGGCCGGCTTGCCGTCATTGCCCGACCGCAACATCGCAAACAGATAGGGCACCACCAGAAGCGTCGTCGGCGTCGCAAAAAGCAGGCCACCTATCACCGCGCGCGCAAGCGCGGCGTTCTGTTCCTCGCCGGGGCTGCCGATCGCCATCGGGATCATGCCGACGATCATCGCCGCGGCCGTCATCAGCACCGGCCGGATGCGGGTGTGCCCCGCCTCCAGAGCCGCCTGAAAGGCGGTGCGGCCGGCAAGCTGTTGCTCGCGCGCAAAGGTGACGAGCAGGATCGAGTTCGCCGAGGCGACGCCGACCGCCATGATCGCGCCCATCAGCGACGGCACGTTGAGCGTTGTGCCGGTGATGTAGAGCATCGTCATGATGCCGCAGAAAGTCGCCGGCAGAGCGAGGATGACGACAAAGGGGTCGCCGAAGTTCTGATAGTTCAAAACCATGAGCATGTAGACCAGCACGGCTGCGAACAGCAGTCCGATGCCGAGGTTTCGAAACGAGTCGCTCATGCTTTGAATCTGTCCGACGATCTGGATCGTGTTGCCGGGCTTGAGCTGCTGTTGCAGTTCGGCGATGACCTTCTTGATGTCGTTGGCGGCCCCGCCGAGATCGCGGCCCTGCAGGCTGGCGTAGACCTCGTAAACCGGCTGGATGTTGGTTTGGTTGATATTGGTGGGGACGCTGTCGCGCTTGAAGGTCGCGACGTTCCCCAGCAATCCTGGGATGACCAGATTGCCCGCGGCAAGGATCGCCGACGACACCGGGGTGTTGGAGAGTTCGTTGAGCGAATCCACCTTCGGTTCGGGCGTCTGGACGGCGAGATAGTAAGGAATCCCCGAACTCGGGTCGGTCCAGAAATTGGGGGCGACCTGCTGCGACGAGCTCAGGCTGACATTAAGATTGGTGGCGACGCTGCCCGCGTTGAGCCCAAGCTGCGCTGCGCGCGCGCGATCGATGGTCGCGTAGAACGCGGGCCCATTCACCTCCTGTTGAAGATGGGCGTCGGCAATCCCGGGGATTGCCGCGAGGCGCTTCTGCAGCTCCTTGGCGACGCGCAGGTTGTTGGCGCGGTCATAGCCGACCGTGCGCACGTCGATCTGCGCCGGAAGTCCGAAGTTCAGGATTTGCGTCACGATGTCGGCGGCCTGGAAATAGAACACCACCTGGGGAAACGCCTCATGCAAAGCCGGTCGCAGCTTGCGCAGATAGCTCTCGGTGGGCGCGTGGCCTTCCTTTAGCGCCACGAGGATGACGCCGTCGTTGACGCCGATGGTCGAGCCGTCGGCGAACGCGAGATTGTAGGCGCGTGCCGGCAGACCGATGTTGTCGACGATTCGCTCGCGGTCGTTTTCAGGGATGATCTCGCGAATCTTGTCCTCGACGGCCTGAAAGACTTGCTCGGTCGCCTCGATGCGCGTTCCGGCCGGGGCGCGGACGTGGAGTTGAATCTGGCCGCCGTCGATGATCGGAAAGAAATCGCGGCCCACCATCATGAACATGACGCCGCCGAGCGCGAGCGCCAGGACGGATGCGATCGGCACAATGAAGCGGCGCCGCAGAAGGACGACGAGAAACTCCGAATAGCTGGTGCGCATGCGCTCGAAGGCGCGTTCGAATGCCTGGCTGATGCGGCCGAACACGCTTCGCGGCGCGCCGCCGTGATGCTGCTCGCCCTTGAGCAACAGGCCGATGGTGATCGGGGTCAACGTGCGCGACAGGCCGTAGGACGCCAGCATCGCAAACACAACGGCGAGGCCGAGCGGCGTGAAGAGATATTTGGCGGGACCGTCGAGGAAGACCACCGACGTGAACACGCAGCTGATGGCAAGCGTCGAGACGAGTGTCGGAATTGCAATTCCGGCCGCGCCGTGGAGCGTCGCGGCGGGGAGCGGCATGCGCTCCTCGGTCAGCAGCCGATGGGTGTTCTCGATGGTGACCGTGGAATCGTCCACCAGGATGCCGACCGCGAGCGCAAGCCCGCCAAGCGTCATGGTGTTGAGCGTGTGGCCCAAAAGGAAGAGCGCGACGAGCGATGACAGGATCGCCAGCGGAATTGAAATCATCACCACGAGCGTCGATCGCCATGACCCGAGGAACAGTAAGATCATCAGCGCCGTGAGCCCGGCCGCGATGGCGCCTTCCCGCAACACGCCATCGATCGCTTCGGTGACGAATACCGATTGGTCGAAGAGTTCACCGATCGTCAGGCCGGCGGGGGCAGCAGCGCGCAGCGTCTTCAGCGCCGCGCGCACGCCGTTGACGACGTTGAGCGTCGATGCATTGCCGTTCTTGATGATGCTGAGCAGCACCGAGCGCCGGCCGTTCTCCCGCACGATGTTCTGTTGGACGAGCCAGCCGTCGTGAACCTGCCCGATGTCCTTCACGAAGAGGGTCGCGCCATTCGCGACCTTGATCGGGATATTGTTGAGGTCGGCGATCGTCGGCGGCGTCGCGTTGGTCCGCACGGTGTATTGGGTGTCACCCATCTTGGCGGTCCCGGAGGGGAGCGTCAGGTTTTGGGCATTGATGGCGTTCACCACGTCCGATGGCGTGAGGCCGCGCGATGCCAGCTTGCCGGGATCGATGTCGACCATGATCTGGCGGTACTTGCCGCCGGCCGGCGTCGGCAGGGTGACGCCCGGGACCGGCGCAAGCTGCTGGCGGACGCGGTAGATGCCGTAATCATAGAGCTGCTGCTCGCTGAGATTGTCCGAACTCAGGCTGAGCTGCAGCACCGGCACGCTGGAAGCGTTGTACTGGACGACGATCGGCGGCTGGATGCCGGCCGGCATCAGTGCACGAATGGCATTGGTCCCGGCGACGATCTGCGAGATGGCGAGGTCAAGATTGACGTCCGGTTGAAAGTAGATCTTTTGCACGGACAGCCCGTTCAACGTCTGGGCTTCCATGCTCTTGATGCCGTTGACGTTGGCGCTGATCGAATACTGGCTGTAGGTGGTAACGCGCTGCTCCATCTCCGGCGTGCTGAGCCCGGTGTAGGACCAGATCACCGTGACGACCGGGATGTTGATTTCCGGAAAGATGTCCGCCGGCATGGAGCGAAAGGCGATCACGCCCAGAAACACGATCAGTGCCGCCAGCACATAGAACGTGTGGGGAAATCGCAGCGCAAATCGGACTATGCCCATCTATCGGCTCCGGCCGGCGGCGTAGCGGCGCGGTCCGGACAGGGGCCGCGGTCACCACGACATCAGCCGTGATTTGGCGATCGATTGGCGGGCCGCTTTACCCGGATTGCTGCCGTTGGCGCCCTCTTGCTGCGATGCAGTATTTTTCGCGGGCGCTGCAATAACGAAGCCGTTAACAGCCGGCCGCCGCTGCCAATGCCGCTCCGGTGGGATTGGAAAGAATGGTCGGAGCGGGAGCCGCGATGCCCCCCGAGCAGGCCAGCGGACGCGCGGGCAAGGGCGTCGGTGGGGGCACGACGGAAGTCGGCGGTGGCGCGACTGGAGTGATCGCGATGGGGTTGGCGTTCGCGGTCGGCACGGCCACCGGCAGGATCGGGCTGATGCCGGCCAGGCCGAGATCAGTTGCGCCGAGCGGAATGGCCGCTCCGCCCAGGGACGTCATCCCCGAGGTGGTCACGGCACCGGAGCCCGGGACTGCCGAGAATCCCGCGGCGCACGGCGAGTTGCTCGACAGCGGATCGACAGTCGATGTCGGAACCGACGGGGGTGCGTCGGCGCAACCCCCGGTGGTTAGATCGGTTGGAGAGGGGCTGAGCCCACCGACGTAAAGCGAAGTTGCACCCAACGGGACTGCACTGCCGCCGACCGGCACAGCCGTGACGATGGTCCCCAACTGCGATGCGCTCCCGGTATCCGCCATGGGCGCATCCGCTGTCTGCGCGGCGGCGAAGTTGGCTGCCAGCAGCACGAAGACCAGCACGCATGCGGTCTTGAGGAGACCGCCTATCGAAACCGCCGCAGGTCGCAGCATCGCTTGTTTCGCCTGAACTTTGGTGCCGACATAGAGTTATGCGGGCGGGTCAGGCTCTGCTTTCAGCCGATTGCTCCAAATTGCTCTGGATTGTCGTATCGCGGGTACCATCCCGGCTACGCGGTTTCATCAGTGATCGTTTGAGATGACACGACCGAAAAGCGGCGGCAATGTTGTGCCGCCGACTCATCAACCACGAAACAAAATTGGCGTCGGTTGAACGACGAAGACGATGTCGGTCTTACTCGAAGACCGCCGCGATCTGATCGGTGTCGACGCCTTCCTTGGCGACGCGCAGGTCGTGATAGGCCACCACCGCCAGGACAGCGGAAAACGCGCTGACGATTGCTGTCCAGATCAGATTGACGATCAGCCCCACCGCCGTACCCGCGGTGTACGACATTCCCGCAATGACCCCCGCGCCGATCATTTGGAAAAGGCCGACGAGCAGCAACATTCCGAAAACCTTCCAACGGTAGCCCTTGGTCAGTTCCCGGCTTCGACCCATGCTGACGATTGGGCCGGCTCTCTCGACGACGCAGACCGGCACGGCGACGTACCACATGACGAACAGCATGACGCCGGGAAACACCAGAAGGATCGACGCGAGACCGACGCCCAGGGCAGCAAGGATCACCAGGCCAATGACGGGCAAGAATTGGCGCAGGCCGACCTGAATGGATTTGACGATATCGACCGGCCGCCCGCGCATGTCCTCGAACGCACCGTAAACAATGCTGGCCTGGGCCACCGCACCCAGCAACGCCGACAGCAAGATACTGAGTATAAAGAGGGCAATGATGAAGCCAGAATCGGTGTCGATCTGACCTTGATAGAATGTGATGAAAACGGTCGGCAGGCTCGTAACCAATGTCACGGCGCAAAACACCACGAAATTGCGCGTCATGACTGAGAAGGCATCGTTGATGGTGCGACCGACGCGAAAATCGCGTTCAGCGAAGCGACTGGCAGGCAACGAAGTGTCTGTCATCCTGTCCCTCCTCAAGCGCCGACTCTGTCTGCGGCCGCACATTCATTGCGACGGCACATTGCCGCGATCTCTTGGCTTTGACTACCGGCGTTGCCGCTCGATCCTTGCTCGAAAGAGTAGCAGGCCGCTTAACGCGGCCTGCTATTTTATCGGTCTGCAGTTTTATTCGAAGACGGCGGCAAGACGGTCCGTGGCGACGCCTTCCTTGGCAGCGCGCAGATCGTGATAGGCGACGAGGGCGAGGACCGCGGAGAAGGCAGCGAGAATTGCGGTCACCATCAGCTGGGCAGCAAGTCCGGCGAACGAACCCCCGGCCGTCACGCCGAGAACGACCCCACCGGCGACGGCGTTGGCAAAGAACATCATCACCATGATGCCGAAGATCTTCCAGCGATGTCCCTTGGTGAGATCGAGGCTTCGCCCCATGCTCTTGAACGGCCCGATCCGCTCGATGACGCACGCGGGTGTCGCGACGTAGCACGCCGTCAGGACCATGAGTCCCGGGACGACGAGCACGATGATGCCTAGCATATAAAGCAGCCCGACGCTCACGGCGAGCACGAGGAGGGGCAACAGTCGACCCAAGCCAATCCCCACCGACGTGAAGATGCGGACCGGCCGGCCGCGCAGGTCCTCGAAGGCGCCGTGCGCCAGCACAGCCTGGCTCAGCAACGCCAGGACGTAACCGATCGCCATGCCAAGGAACTGCCTTCCCATATCCGCGCCGCCTTCTAGCGGGCTGCGCGAGAGATAGAGGGCGGGCAAGCCGGTGATTGCGGTCAGCGTGCAGAACGGCAGGAAATTACGCACGGTTAACGCGAACGCGCGATTGAAGACGTTCCCGACGCGAAAATCGCTCTCCTGAAAGCGGGGAACCGGGGCTACGGGTAATGAAATGTCGGTCATGATCTGCGTCCCTGTGACCTGGATTTGCCCCATTAGTCTAGTCACGCGGAGTCGCAGGATGGTTCACGTGATTCGATGCACCGCAAAAATCGCTCCCCCATCGCTTTCGGAGCAATCTTGCGTCAAACTGCCTCAGAGCGTTGTTCGAACTGGATGGATACGTTCTGGCGGGGATCAGTCGTTCATCCATTCATATGCAAAGTGATTGCCGGAGCACGATCAGCATGAGTGTCGCTGTCCGCCGGTATGTGCGGTCTAGTGTGCGCGAAACCGACCCGTTCGATCTGGCGTTTGCCGGATTGGTAGCGCTGCTGGTGATACTCGTCGGTCTGACGTTTCGGGAATACGCGGTCTCGAATGACGAGGGGTTGCAGCAGCAGTACGGCGAACTGATCGTCGCCTACTACAGGAGCGGGTTCACCGACCGCGCGGTGTTCAACTTCGGCAACCTCTATCTTTACGGCGGCCTGTTCGACATCATCGCCGTGTTCTTCACGCACCTGTTGCCTTTCAACATCTACGACATCCGCCACCTGCTCAGCGCGCTTGCGGGCGTCGGCGGGGTGGTGGCGGTATGGGGCACCGCCCGCATGATTGCCGGGCCGCGCGCCGGCTTTTTCGCTGCCGTTGCACTTGCGACATGCGGGGTCTGGTACGGCGGCATGTTCAATCACACAAAGGACGTTCCGTTTGCCGCGGCCGTGATGGGTGCGATCTTTTTCCTGCTGCGCGCGATGCATGACCTGCCGAAGCCGCGCTGGCGCGACGTCCTGTGGTTCGGGTTCCTGCTCGGCTGCGCGCTGGGACTGCGCGTGATCGGCCTGTTGATGATCGGGTTCGTCGCCGTTGCAATCGTGCTGCAGATCTGGGCCGATCGGACCGACTGGCGCCAGTTTTTCCGCGCAGGAACGCAGTCCGCGCTGCGCTTCGTTCCGGCCTTCGCCCTGGCTTACGTCATCATGGTCGCGTCATGGCCATGGGCATCGCTCGATCTTCTAAATCCCCTTCGCGCGGTCTTCGCGTTTGCGCACTTTCACTATCCGATCCGCACCCTCCTCGCCGGCCAAGTCTATTTGATGAATGAGGTGCCGCGCTGGTACGAGCCGGAATACATCGCCATCAAGCTGCCGCTTGTCATGCTCGCGAGCGCTTGCATTGCAGTCCTTGCAGCAGGATGGGCGGCGATCACCCGCGCCGGCGATCCGCTTAATCACAGGAGCAGGCAGGACATCGCGATTTTGCTATTCGCCGTGGTATTCCCGCTGGCCTGCCAGATCGTCGGGAACGGGCCGTCGTTCACCGGCATGCGCCACTACCTTTTCGTCGTGCCGCCGATCGCGGCGCTGGCCGGAATAGGGATTCAACTCGGCCTGTCATTTTTGGACCGGCAGGGGCGCTGGGCAGCCGCTGGTGCAATTGCGGTCGTTGCCGCGGCCTTCGTCGCCGATGTTGCGACGCTGGTGCGGCTGCATCCTTACGAATATCTGTTCTTCAATTCGCTGGTCGGCGGGCTTGAGGGCGCATCGCGGCGCTATGAGACCGACTACTGGGTCAACGTTATGCCCGCGGCGGTCAAGGAACTTGAGCACTTCATCGATTTCGACGGATCTCCGCACCGACCCGACGCATCGGACCCCGTACCTGGTCGCGGTATGCGGGGAACGCGTGTCGTTCGAGAATGAAGCCGAGCCTCGCCTCAAATTCACGGCAGACTGGAATCAGGCCGACTTCTTCATCGCGCCGACGCACATGGATTGCGATCGCGTGCTCCGCGGCAAGGTCGTGGGCGTGATCGAGCGGGTCGGCGTTCCGATCGGCGTGGTGAAGGATCTGCGCGGTGTCAGCCCGCAGGCGCGCTGGGCACCGGTTGCGGTCGCGTATGGGACCGCCGACAGACCCTTCTCTCACGCGTCGAAACGCGGCGGCTAACTGAAATGGCCGGGACGAGCCCGGCCATAATTCTTCGCAGAGATCAGGACGATCCGCCGCGCGCTACTTCGTTGCGGCAGCAAACATCTCTGCCACGTAGTCCCAATTCACGAGATGGTCCATGAAGGCCTTGAGGTAATCGGGACGGCGGTTGCGATAGTCGATGTAGTAGGAATGTTCCCACACGTCGCAGCCGAGGATCGGCTTTGCGCCATGAACGAGCGGATTCTCGCCGTTCGCCGTCTTCATCACGACGATCTTGCCGTCCTTGACGGCGAGCCAGGACCAGCCTGAACCGAATTGGGTGACGCCGGCCTGAATGAAGTCTTCCTTCATTTTGGCGACCGAACCGAGGTCGGCGACGATTTTCTTTTCAAGAGCGCCGGGGATCTTGTCACCGCCACCGCCGGCCTTCATCCACTTCCAGAAATGGAGGTGGTTGTAATGCTGGCCCGCATTATTGAAGAGGCCGGCGTTCTTCCCGAACGAGCCCTTGACGACCTCCTCCAGCGGCTTGTTCTCCCACTCGGTGCCCTTGAGCAGATTGTTGCCGTTGTTCACGTAGGCGAGGTGATGCTTGTCGTGATGGAATTCGAGCGTTTCCTTCGACATATGCGGCACGAGCGCATCGTAGGAATAGGGCAGGTCGGGCAGGGAAAACGACATCGGGGGTCCTCCTCGAACGGGGCAAAGCGACTTACCGCCCAGCCTGAAATGGGCAGTGCCACCTAGTTAGGACGTGGGGAGCGCAGCGGCAACCAAGTATTCCGACCAAGTGTTCTCACCAAGTGTTCTCACCAAGTGTTCTCGGAATGACGTTCAGGCGATGGTGCCTTCCGCCCTCCCAACCGCCGAAGGTGCACGGTGTTCCACAGGCAACGCTTATGCCGCGGCAATAACGCTGGCGGAATGACTTGATTCCCAATATGTTCGCGAAGGTTGCGGCAGTTGGGCAAGGCCTCCACCGGAAGGGCCGCCAACGATTTATGACGGGCCCCAAAAGGCGGGCGACACGGCATGTTCTACCTCCTCGTGATCCTCGGTGTCTTATCGATGGCAATGGGGGTATTCGTTGTCGGCTTCGGCGTACCCGTGCGCGAAACGTCGTTTGGGGCCGGGCTGCTGGTTGCCGGCACGGTCGCGATTACCGCCGGGTTTATTCTGGTGGGATTGGCAGCGACGGTCGCCGAGTTGAGGCGCGTCGCGCAGGCCCTCAAGCAGCGTGCGCCGAACGTTCCGCGTCCGCTGCGCCCCGTTGAGCGCAGCCCGCGCTTGAGCGCAACCCGGTCGAGCGCAAGGAGGGGATGGAGCGGCGACCGGGTCCGCCGCGCGGCGCCCAGGTGCCACCGCCGGGTCCCGATCTCCCACCGCTGTCGGCCAATGTCGTACCGTCCGCACTACCGCCCCAGCAGTCGAAGCCTGGCGTTCCGGATTTGTCTGCCGCGCCGCCGCTGGAGCCCCGCAAGCTCGGCCCTGACTGGCTGCGTCGCGCTATCGCCGAAATCGAATCCACGCCCGAAAGCACGCGAGGCGCGGCGGCCGCGCCGGAACACGTACGGGAGGATCAGCACGACGCTTGGCCGCGGCCCTCGGCGCCTCCGCCATCATCTGCCGCGGCGGCCGAACATCCCGAGCCCCAGCCCCGCGGCGGGCCGCCGCCGGTGCAAAATATCTTCGACAAGGTCTGGCCGAACGACCGTCGCCGGGACAGTGCGCCGGAAAAACGCGCCGAGCCGTCGCTTGATCAGCCGTTACGCCCACCGGAGCCGCGGTCACCTGGGCCTCCGCCGCCATCGCGCGCGGGCGACCCGCGACCGGCGCCGAGCGCGCCATCCCGCTCCGAGCCCCGGCCTACGATACTCAAGTCCGGCGTGATCGACGAGATGGCCTACACACTCTTCACCGACGGTTCGATCGAAGCGCAGATGCCGGATGGCACCATGCGCTTTGCGTCAATCGAAGAGTTGCGCGCGCACCTCGAAAACCACGACGGCTGATCCGCCCGCCGCTGGTGTCGGCCCTATCCCTTGAACTTTTTGGCGAGTGCGTCGGCGCCGCGGCCGAGGAGGCCAACGTCGGAGCCGACGGCGACGAAGGTGTAGCCCCAGCCGATGTAGCGGCGCGCCTCTTCTTCGTTGCCGGTGAGGATGCCGGCCGGTTTGCCGACTGCCTTGAGGCGGCGCACCGCGTCTTCAAGCGCCTTCTGCACTCGCGGGTGGGCCGGATTCCCCACATGGCCGAGCGATGCCGAAAGGTCGGAGGGGCCGATGAAGACGCCGTCGACGCCGTCGACGGTCGCAATTGACTCCAGTTTTTCGAGCGCGGGACCGGTCTCGACCTGGACCAGCAGGCAGATTTCCGAATCCGCCTTCTTGAGATAGTCGGTGACCCGGCCATAGCGGCTCGCCCGCGCCGAGGCGGCCACGCCGCGCACCCCGCGCGGCGGGTATCGCACCGCCGCGACCGCGTTCTTCGCTTCCTCCGCGTTCTGCACGTAAGGCACGAGCAGCGCCGGCGAACCGATGTCGAGGCAGCGTTTGATCAGCACCGTGTCGTTCCAGGCCGGCCGCACGATCGGGGTCGCGGTGCCGCCCTCGGCCGCCTGCAACTGTGCCAGCAGGTCGGGGATGTCATTCGGCGAGTGCTCGCTGTCGAGGAGCAGCCAGTCGAAGCCGGAGTCGCGTACGATGTCTGCCGCGATATTGCTGCACAGGCTGCACCACAGGCCGATTTGGAGCTTGCCGGCGGCGATCGCATGCTTGAAGGCGTTGCGGGGGAGATCCATGGCGCTCACCTCTATACGAACTGAACCGCGATTCCGCCGAGGGCGCCGAAATCGCCATGCAGCGTGTCGCCCTTCTTGGCGAACACGACGCGGGTGAAAGAGCCCGCCAGCACGATGTGTCCCGGCTGCAGCGTCACGCCGTGGACGCCGAGCTTGTTGGCGAGCCAGGCGACGCCAAGCGCCGGATGGCCGAGCACACCGGCCGCGACACCGGTCTCCTCGATCTCGGAGTTGCGATACATGATCCCGCCGACCCAGCGCAGGTCGACCTCCGTGGGGCCGACCGGCCGGCCGCCCACGACGATTCCTGCAGCTGCGCCGTTGTCGGCAACGGTGTCGGTGATCTTGCGCGGGTCCTGGATGCGGGCGTCGACGATTTCGAGCGCGGGGACCACATATTCGGTCGCTCGCAGCACATCGGTGAGGCCGACACCCGGGCCCTTGAGCGGCTTGCCCATCACGAATGCAAGCTCGACCTCGACGCGCGGCAGGCAGAAATTCTCGTGCGGCACCTTGGCGCCGTCGGCGATCATCATCGAATCGAGCAGGTGGCCGTAATCCGGCTCATCGATCTGGGACGAGCGCTGCATCGCCTTCGAGGTGAGGCCGACCTTGTGGCCGATCAGCCGCGCGCCGGCGGCAATCTTGCGCTTCGCGACCTCGGTCGAAATCGCGTAGGAGTCCTCGATCGTGATGTCGGGGAACGTTTTGGAAATTTGAACAGCCTGTTTGCGCTCCTTCTCGGCAGTCATCAAAATTTCGACGGCCTTGATGCGATCGGCTTCCGCAAGCATGGCTCCTCCCTCCGTCATTTGGCGCCCATTGTCTATTGCAGCGCTCCACAAATGACAACGAATTGCAGGCGTCAGCGTTGATGAGACGGTTCCTCGCGTGACAGCCTCGGCAGTCGCTTGATTTGATCGCCGACCTCTCGACGTGCGAGGCGAAGCTCGTAGAGCGTCTGCAGATTCAGCCAGAATTCTGGACTGGTGCCAAACCAATGGCCCAAGCGCAACGCCGTATCCGCGGTGATGCTGCGCTGTCCGTTGATGATCGCTGTCACACGATTCACCGGAACATCGATCTGTCGGGAGAGTTCGGCTGCCGTGATTCCGAGTTCTTTCAATTCTTCGGCGAGATGGGCTCCCGGATGGATTGGGGTACGGGCCATCAGCATTCTCCTAATGATAATCGACGATCTCGACGTTCGTCGGACCCGGCGAGTTTTGCGGCCACGCAAAGCAAATCCGCCATTGATCGTTGATGCGGATGCTATATTGGCCTTGTCGATCGCCTCGCAGAGTCTCAAGGCGGTTGCCGGGAAGAGCGGCGAGGTCTGCCAAGCTTGTTGCTGCCTCCAGGCGGTCAAGACGGATTTCGGCCTGCCTGGCAAAGCCGGAAAACTCGCGGACACGCTCGCCGTTCGCGAAACGCTCAGTCTTGCGATCCCGATAGTTGACGATCATCGGCGATCGCCATTATCATAAAATTACGTATTACGTAAAGCATAACTCTCAAGAGATCGGCGTCTGGGCGTCTTAATCAGACCGCCGGCGCGGCAACGCCGAGCGATGCGGCGATGTCCCCCAATTGCTTCCACAGCGCGGCCGGCAGCGGGATGCCGTCGCGGCGGCGTTCGGCGGCCCGTCGCGTGCCGCGCTCGCCCGGCATCAGCGCCTCGGTAAAGCCCTCCTGCAACGGCTGGCCGCGGATAATCGCGGTCAGCGCTGCGATATCGCAGCGATAGTCGGCGAGCGGACGGAAGCTCGCGATGTCGAGGACGATCAGCATCGCGTTCTGCGCGTGACGTTTGGGCGTTTCCGGCGTCGCAAACATGGTGAGAACCGGCGATGCCGCGAGAATGCCGGTCAGGCACTCGAACATGAAAGAGAGGCCCGAGCCCTTAGGTCCGCCGAGCGGCAAAATCACCTTGGCTTTCTTCGGGTCGGTGGTGACGCGGCCCTCGCTGTCGAGCGCCCAGCCCGGCTCAAGCGCTTCGCCGGCCGCAATGGCTTGCTGCAGACGGCCGTTGGAGATCACGCTGGTCGCAAGATCGAGCAGCAATGGATCGCCACCGTCGCCGCTTGGCACCGCGATTGAAATCGGGCTGGTGCCAAGATGCGCCGTGCGGGTGCCGTGATAGGCCATGAACGGCGGTCCGCCGTTGATCATGATGCCGGCGCAACCCTGTTCGGCCACCCATTGCGGGTAGCGTCCGATGGCGCCGGTATGGGTCGTCTCGCGCACCAGCGCGATCGCAATTGCATTTTCGCGAGCGATCTCCACCGCGCGCCGGGCTGCCTGCATCATCGCCACGGGGCCCGCCGCGCGAGCGCAGTCGAGGATGAACGCGCTCGGCCCGAGCGCGCGGACGTTTGGGACAGCTTTGGGATCGAGTTCGCCCCGGTCGATGAATTCGAGATAGCTCGGCAGCCGCACGGCTCCATGACCATCGACGCCGCGAATGTTCGCCCAAGTGAGCACTTCGGCGACCGTCGCGGCATCCGTCGCGCTCATGCCCTTGGCGGCAAGGATTGCGACAAGTAGCCGCGCGAGTTCGTCGGGTGGGATGCGCATGTCGGTCATGGCGCTGATCTCGTCGAGGTTTGGCGGCCGAGCCTTAACGGCGTGATCGGGAGATGTCCAATCCGGTGCCACCCGGCGCATTCCCCCGGGCGGGTGATTGCAGTACATTCGCGCGCCATGCAAAGGAACGGGAATGAACGTCATTGAAAAGCCCCACGCCGTCGCGCGCGCGAACGATCTCGATCGCTTCCGTCTGCGCCGCTTCATCGAGGAACTCGGGCCTGATGAGATCGAGCAGCAGGACGCGCCGGTCGATCTCGCCGACATCGCCAAAATCCTCGACGGCAATCCACGGGCGGTGCACTTCGCGGCCGCCGGACCGGAGCGGCAGGAACTGATCGGCAATGTGGTGTCGAGCCGAAGCCGCATCGCGCGTGCATTCGGTGTGGCGCCGGCGCAGCTTGCCGCGGAAATCGCGCGGCGGCTCGCCAGCAAGCAGCAGATCGTGGAGGTCACCCGCACTGAGGCGCCGGTGCAACAGGTCGTCCTGACCGGCTCCGACGCAGATCTGACGGCGCTTCCGGTTCACCTCCAGCACGGTCTCGACGGCGGCCCTTACATCTCGGCATCGATCGACTATACGCGCGACCCCAAGACCGGCTGGACCAACGTCGGCATCCGGCGACTGATGCTGCGCGGTCGCCAGGAAACGGGGGTCGACCTCGTCTCGCCGAGCGATCTGCGCGCGCTCTATGAAGCAAGCGCAGCGGAGGGCAAGCCCCTGCCGGTAAGCTTCGTCATCGGCGCGCATCCGACCGATTTCGTCGCCGCGATGATGCGCATGCCGGTCGACGAGCTTGGCATTGTCGCATCGTTGCGCGACGAACCGCTCTCGGTCGTCAAATGCGTGACCAATGACATCCGCGTACCGGCCGACGCCGAGATGGTGCTGGAAGGCTATTTCGATGCGCGCGGCCACGTCGAATCCGAAGGACCGTACGGCGAGTTCCTCGGCTATTACGGCGCGGTCAAGAAGAACCCGGTGTTCCACCTCACCGCCATCACGCGCCGGCGCGACGCGCTGTTCCAGACGGCGACGATCGGCGGGCGCGCCATGGCGCGGACCGACACGGCGGTGCTCACCTCGGTGCGCACCGAAGTCATCATCTGGCGCGCGCTTGAGGTCGCGGTGCGCGAGCCGGTGGCGGTGCACGCGACGGCATCGAGCGGCGGCAATTTCAACGTGCGGGTCGCGCTGCGCCAACGCGTGCCCGGCGAGGCACGCAATGCCATCACCGCCTGCATGAGCGCGCTCGTCAACGTCAAGAACGTGTTCGTGGTCGATCCCGACATCGACATCACCTCTGACGAGCAGATGGACTGGGCGATGGCGACGCGCTTTCAGCCCGACCGTGATCTGATCGTGGTGCCCGGGATGCGTACGCTTCCGCTCGATCCATCGATCATCTCGGGTCGGGTTGGCGCCAAGGCGGGTTTCGATCTCACCTGGCCGTTCGGTACCGGCAATCGGCTCGAAACCAAGGTGCCGGAGCCACCGCGCTTCGAAGGCAAGCGCTTTGCTTCGGTCGAAGCCGCGCTCGCCGATGGCCCGAAATTTTTCGAGGAGCTGATGACGGCGCTTGCGAGCCGCGACGGCCGCGAGATCGTGCGCAATCTCGACGCGCTGCGCCAACGGGGCGGGCTCGATCGTGACGGCGAGGGACGCTATGTGGCGAAATAACCGAACATCCGCGCCGAGCATTGTGCGCGCAATTCTGGCGACGGCGATCGGCCTTGCCGTAATGCCTGCTGCGACCGCGCAGGAGACGACCGTCCATATCGGAATGGCACGCTCGGTGTCGAACGGCGCCGAACTGATCGCGATCGACAAGGGCTACTTCAAGGAGGTCGGCATCAAGGTCGAGATCGAGGACATCGACACCTCGGCGAACACCATCGCGCTCCTTGCGACCGATCGGCTGCAGGTCATCGCCGGTGGCATCTCGGCGGGATATTTCAACGCGCTCGAGAAAAACCTGCCGATCGTCATCATTGCCGACCGCGTCTCGACCCCGATCGGGCACAATCTGATGCTGCGGCCCGATCTTGCCGGCAAGGTCACGAGCCTTGCCCAGCTGAAGGGCAAGGTGATCGCCAGCAACGGCGCCGGCTCCGTCTCGACCTACGAGGTAGGCAAGATGCTGGAGACTGCGGGCATTGCCATCTCCGACGTCGACGTGAAGGTCTTTCCGTTCACGCAGATGCCGATCGCCTTTGCCAACAAGGCAATCGACGCCGGAATCGCGATTCCGCCCTTCGTCTACGAATTTCTCGAGCAGAAGATCGCGGTGAGCTTCGCGTCGGTTGACGAGCTAGTCAAACCGACGCCCATGACCATCGCCGTGATCATGATCAACACCGATTGGGCGAAGCGAAGTCCCGAGGTCGTACGCAACTACTACACGGCGTATCTGCGCGGCGTGCGCGACTACTGCAACGCCTATCACGGCGCCACCTCGATCAAAGAGGAGATCGCGGCCGCCTTGATCCGTCACGGCTCGGAGCGTCGGCAGGAGATTCTCTACAAGTATCCGTGGCCGGCGCGCAGTCCGGAGGGACGGATCAACATGGCGAGCATGCTCGACATGCAGGATTGGTACATCAAGAACGGGTATTCGCGCGCAAAATTCCCGCCCGAGCGCCTCGTTGATTCAAGCTATGCGGACTACGCCGTGCAGAAGCTCGGGCCGTTCGTTCTCGCCAACAAGGATTCGAAACTGGACGGCTGCCGCTGAGCGAAGTACCGACCTTGTGGCATTCATTCGACGACGGCGGGACGATCGGCACAGCCGGCTCGGAGAACGGCACGATCAGATCAGACGATGAGCATGATTTCGGCGCACGCATCACGCTTGAGAGCAACACCAGGAGTGTACCGTTTGCAATCACCTGCGGCATTTACGGGTGGATGATGCATACCCGCTATATCGGTACCGAGAACGACGCGAGCCGCGCCTTCGACGAGATGAAAGTCGAGCTGGACGCAATCATTCGATCCATTCCGATGAAGGACGATCCCGAAGGCGATCGTAAGATGGGAGATATCTGCGACAGGATATCGGACTTTGTAGATCGTTTTCCGTGAGGACCCCGTGCACGCCGACGTCCGCGAATTTGATCCCTGATGGACCCGTTCCCCTCTAACATAGCGTCGATACGATCGACCAAGATCGTGTGTGCCAGAGGGAGGACAGGTCATGCAGATTTCGCGACGCGAGTTGATGGGGGCCGGCGCAACAATCGCGGCAGCAGCATTTACTCCAAAAGTGACTCTAGGCGGCTGGGAGCCGAGCGAGGCTTACCCCGATCCCGCGGTCAAGATTCTTGACCCAAGCTTCGCCAAATACCGTGTTTTCAATGCCAGCGTCGAACGGCTCGCGACGGGAATGCGCTGGAGCGAGGGGCCGGTATGGTTCGGCGACGCGCGTTGCGTGTTGTGGAGCGACATCCCCAACAACCGCATCATGCGCTGGGACGAGGAGACCGGCCGCCTCAGCGTCTATCGCAAGCCGTCGAATTACTCCAACGGCAACACCCGCGACCGCCAGGGCCGCCTTGTCACTTGCGAGCACGACGCGCGCCGCGTCACCCGCACCGAATATGATGGCACCATCACGGTGCTCATCGACAAGTTCGAGGGCAAGCCGCTCAACTCGCCGAATGACGTCGTCGTGAAGTCCGACGGCTCGGTCTGGTTTACGGATCCGCCCTTCGGTGTTCTTGGCAATTACGAAGGCCATGTGGTGCAACCGGAACTGCCCACCAATGTGTATCGGCTCGACCCGCAGAGCGGCCGCGCCACCGTCGTGGTCGGCGACATCAGGCCGAACGGGCTCTGCTTCACGCCCGATGAAAAGAAAATGTATATCGTTGACGCCAGCAGTACGCCGCGTCTCATCCGCGTCTACGACGTGGTCGGCGACGGAACGAGGCTTGCGAATCCCAAAGTATTTGTGACCTGCGAAGCGAATGAGGCGCCCGACGGCTTCCGCTGCGACACCGACGGCAATCTGTGGTGCGGCTGGGGCACCGGCGCAGGTCTCGATGGCGTCCTGGTCTTCAACCCTGAAGGCAAGCGGATCGGTTCGATCTCGCTTCCCGAGCGCGCGGCGAACCTGTGCTTCGGCGGCGTCAAGCGCAACCGACTGTTCATGTCCGCGAGTCATTCGCTCTATTCCCTCTACGTCGGCGCCCAGGGCGCAATCGGCGGCTGAGGCGCCGCGCCGGGCGTTCGCTCGAACCTCTCCCGCACGCGGGAGAGGTTGAAGGCAGCTTTCTTTCGACCGAAAGAAACGGGGTTGCGAGGGAGGCAAATCTATGCGACACACGTTATATCCTTTTGGATATAGCGTATGTCGTCCCACGTACCCGACCTGTTGACGAGCATATTTTCGACCGGCCAGCGGCCGGGCCTTGCAGCGTTTTCGGCCGGCCCCGTGCCGATGAAGGCCCGCGGCGAGCCGGTGTTGCCATTCGACGACATTCAGCCGCGGCGGCGCACGGCGATCTGGGACATGCACGCGAGCGTGCATTGCTCGATCATCGGCACCTGTCTCACGGTGCGAGAACTGCGCCGTCTCCTGATCAAGCTTGGCGTGGCCGGTGCCGAGACAGCCGACGATCACGATCTGCATAAGCAGGCGGTATCGTTGGCCGGCCGCCCGCAAAACGGTGCCCGGCTCTTACAGAAGGCGCTCGACCGCCGTCACGAATCGGTCATCCGACAATGCGGCAAACTGCGAGACGAAGAAGCCCTGCTGCGGTTCTGGGAGGAAGCCGTCAAGCAGGGCGACATCCCGGGCACCTATTGGGCAGTGCTGAGCCACCCGGCTGCGACCGACAAGATCATGCGTCGCGCGTTCGGCGACGTGCACATGCTCTCCCACATGGTGGGCGCCGCCAACCGTGCGGATATCCGCCGGCTATGCCGCCTCGAAGCCGACAACGCGGCGCTATCCGCAAAGCTCGAAGCACAGCAGCGTCAGTTGCGCGACGGCTTCACGGCGCGGGATGCCAAAATCAGGCTGCTCAACGAGGCGCTCAGCCGGGCGCTGGCGCAGGCTCCGGTCTCGCGCGAGCACGATGCCGCCGATGCCGCGGCGGCGAAGGACGCGCTCGTCGATCTCGATCGTCGCCTCAGTCGCGAGACGGCGCGGTGCGAGCGTCTCACCAAGCGTACCGAGGAATTGACACAGGCGCTCGCTGCTGCCGAACAAAAGCGGCAACAAGCGGAAGAGGAGGCGGCGGGTCTCCGCCGCGAGATCAGCCTTGTGGAGGCCGAGCTCGACGCCGTTGCGACGCCAGACAATGGCGCTGGGGGCAAACCGGTCACGGATACACGGCTTGGTCAGCTCGCCGTACTCTACGTCGGCGGTCGGGCCCATCAGGTGCCTGTTTTGCGCGCGGCGGTCGAGCACGGCGGCGGCGACTTCCTCCATCATGATGGCGGAATCGAGCACAGTATCGCGATGCTGCCCGGCCTCATCGGCCGCGCCGATTGTGTCGCGTTCCCGATCGACTGCGTGAGCCACGACGCCATGGCGACGGTGAAGCGGCAATGCCGGCAAGCCGGCAAGCCGTTCATTCCGCTGCGCACGTCGAGCCTTGCCTCGCTGCTGGCCGGGATCGCCACGCTCCGTTCCGGTGAGGCGACGGCCGGCTGAATTCGCCTCAGTCGACGCCAACCATGACGTCGCTTGATTTGATGACGGCGTAGGCCTTTTGGCCTTTGGCCAGCTTCATGTCATCGACGGATTCGTTGGTGATTGATGCGGTCAGGGTCCGGCCACCGCCGATGTCGATGAGAACATGCGCCGTGGTGTGGCCCTTTTCGACTGAGACCAACGTGCCGGGAATGACGTTGCGCGCACTTATTTTCATCATAGGCTCCTCCAAAAAACTTCGTCGTTCCGGCCAGCAGCAAGCCGCACGGGTAACAGCAGACTTCGCTATATTCGTTACAATATAATTGCCGCGACGGCGGTCAAGCTGTGTACTGCTAGATCCGCCGCATTGGGATGGTCAGCGCAAGGAAGAAGCCCATCGCCGTGAAGGCAGCGATCGTTAAAAACGCGGCACGGAACGCGCTGGCGATCGCGGCCTGGACCTCCGCGGAAATGTTGATCGCGGCATGTCCGCTATTCTCGGCCATCTCCGTGAACACTCGCGCTGCGTCCGGAGACTTGAGGGAGAGAATAGAGAACAGCACTGCCGACACCAGCGCGGTGCCGAAAGCCGCACCGATCGAGCGCGAGAACTGGACCGAGGCTGCTGCCTCGCCGAGTTGCCGCGGCCCGGAGTCGACCTGAACAGTGACCTGCACGACCCCCATGACGGTTCCCATAAAAAGCCCGTTCCATAGCAACAGCCACGCGAAGGCGGTCGTGGAGAGGGCTTGAGCCCATAGCGCCAGCACCAGGATGTTGGCAGTCACGAGCACGAGACCGAATACCGGAAAGACCGTGGTGAAGCCGGTCTTGCTGACGAGCCGTCCGGTCAGCAGCGAACCGGTGCCGATTCCGATCGTCAGCGGTACCAGCAGCAGGCCGGTCTCGGACGGCGAAAGCCCCCGCACTGCCTCGAGATAGATCGGCAGGAAGGTGATGAGGGAGACGAGGGCTGCGCCGTGGCACGCGGCGAGCGCGTCGCTGCGCCAGATCGTCGGTCGCCGCAGCAACGGCAGTGGAATCAAGGGCGAGGCCGCACGGTTCTCCTGGCGCACCAGCAATCCGAGCGAGATCACGCCAGCCGCGAGTAATCCGCCGGCCAGCGGCAGGATGCTCGTATTGGCGCGCTGAGCCTGCTCGAGCGCCAGCAGAGTGGTGGTGACGAAGATCGTGAAGAACACGAAGCCGGCGGGGTCAGGACGCCAGTCGGACTTTTCCGGTATCCGATTCGCAAGGCCGCGGGTCAGCACCATCGCGAGAAGCCCGATTGGCACGTTGACGAGAAAGATCGAACGCCAACCGAAATGCTGGGTGAGATATCCGCCGGCAACCGGACCGAAGGTGTTGGCGCATACGGCAACCGCCGCGAGATAACCCTGGTAACGCGCGCGTTCGCGCGGCGGAATGGTCTCGCCGACGAGCGCCTGCGACAGCGTCATCAAGCCGCCGCCGCCGAGACCCTGCAACACGCGTGAGAGCGCCAGGATTTCGATCGAGGGCGACGCGGCGCATGCAATCGACGCCGCAATGAAGATGATGAGCGCCGCGAACATCAGCCGCCGGCGGCCGAACGCGTCGCCAAGCCTGCCGTAGATCGGCGCGGCGATGGTCGAGGCGATGAGATAGGATACCACGACCCACGACGCTCGCTCCACGGCGCCGGTAGAAGCGGCAATCGCGGGTAGCGCCGTTGCCACGATGGTCTGGTCCACCACCGCGAGAAACATCGGCAGCATGATGGAAGGGAAGATGGCGAAGAACTTCGGACGCTGCGGGCGCGGCGCGGTCGACCCAGGTGTTGATTCTGGTGGCGGCGCTGATGCCTGTACTGGCGCCGAGGCCGATGCAGCAGGCGCGGTGATCGGCGCTTTGGCTTGATCACTGCTCATCGGCTGCCCTTTGGTGCGCCCCCGGCATGTCAGTGGGCCATCAGCACCGGCAGGGCCGCATTGGCGAGGATATGCCGCGTCGTGCCGCCGAACACCATTTGGCGCAACCGGCTCTGGGTATAGGCGCCCTTCACCACGAGATCGCAGCCGAGCGACGCGGCGTGAGCGAGGATCGCTTCACCCGTCGTGTGCTGGCCCGGCGCGACGCTCATGGCTTTCGCCGGAACGCCGTGCATACGGAGAAAGCGGGCGACGTCTTCGCCCGCGGGGCCCGGCGTCATGCCGCCTTCGACAGTGAGGACCGTCACCTGCTCGGCCTGTTGCAACAGCGGCAATGCGAATGCGTTGGTGCGCGCCTGCTCGGTACTGCCGTTCCAGGCGACCAGCACGTTGCTGCCGAGGCTTTGCGGCGGCGTTGGCGGTGCGATCAGAACGGGATGCCCGGTTTCAAACAGCGCCGTCTCGAGCGGCGGCATGCGGGGGTTTTGCGCTGCCCGGCCGGGCCGGCCGAGCACGATGAGATCGAACAGGCGGCCATAGCTGCCGATGAAACTGTCGCCTTCGGCCGCCGGCCGCACCCATCCGTAGGAATAGGAAGTTCGTGCCGCTTCCGCCAATGCCCGCGGCACCTTGTGGGCCCCCATGAACCCTTCGAACACGCTGTGGGCATTGCGTTCGATCTCATCGTCCGACTCCCCGGAGTGATGCACGGTGAGGCTGCTCAACGGGTCGACGGTCACGAACTCGCTGATGGCCGGATGCAGGGCGAACCCTTCCATGTAACTGTCGAAGCGGCGCGCAATGAGCAGCGCCGTTTCGAGCACGGAAGCCATGGCGTCGTGATCTTCCGTTGGAATGAGAATGGTCTTCATCACGTGGGGATTCGCGGTCGTTGCGCGAGGCCCCGGCGCCGCGCGCTCTGACCGCAAATTAGCGCATTTTCAACCGACCACCAGGGCTTCGGTTCCATGCGCCGCCCGCGACGACGGCGCCCGAGTTGAAGCAGCCGGCGAATGCCGTGACACGACGCGCTGCCCAAATTCGGGGCGCGCCGCCGTTCAGGACGCCAACCTTCTACTTCATCTATTTCTTCGGCGGCGCGAAGTAGCGCAGGTCCGGTGGGGCCTGGTCCTTCTTAGCCGGCATCAGCAGGCCGTCGGCGCTCAGATAGTAATTTTCGCCACCGATGCGGACGTGAGAATTGTCGTTCGCGCAGATGTATTCGCCAATGGTCGGGTACTTGTTGGGATCGCGGTAATAATTATGGATCACGGTCCACGGCCGCGTGAGCGCATGGTCGACCACGGTGATCCGGTCGTGCAGCAGGTTCGGGTTCGCCGGATCAAGATAAAGCTTCTCCATCACCACCGTCTCGTTGTCGGCATGGAGCGGCAGGCCACTCGCGTCATACGCGCGCGGACCCTTCATGTAGCGAGTCTCGACTTCGAGAAAGTCGTAATGGCCGTCGCCGTTCTCGTCGACCCAGCGGCCGATGGAATAGCCGGTGAACGACGGCTCGACGTTCGCAGGCCAGGCGCGTCCGTCGGTATAGATGCGGCGGTGAGAGTCGTGGATGTGATCGATGAGAACGTAAGTGATCTCCGGCCGCACGACGATGTCCATGGGCTCATAGGCATTCATCATTGCCGGCATGCCGGGCGGGAGGCAGTTGTAACCTGGCCAGTTGCCCTCGCCGCCGAGTGAAAGGTCTTTGAGGTTCGCTTCGAAATTGGCCTGATACTCCGGCGTCAACGGCGCCTCTTGGCCGCGACCGCGCGGCTTAGAGGGATCGAAGGCTGGCTGGCCGGGAACCACCACGCGAATCCAGATGCCTTCGATCGCAGGATACTTCGTCTCATCGAACGCCTGCCCACTGCCGCTGGCTAAACCCAGCGTCACAGTCGCGGCCAGAATGGCGATCGATTTCCCGTAACGCATTGTCTTCCTCCGCACAGATCTATTGTTCTCGTTCGTTGTCTTTGTATTCGCGGCCGCTCATCGCAGGCGCGCGCGATTACGCGCCATCAGGGTTTTGCGGTCCGCCCGGCGTCACAGCTTGATTTTTTCGTCCGCGACGACGCGCGCGACTGCAGGACGTTTGAGCATGCGGTCCCTGAAGGCAGTGTAGTTCGCAAGCTCGGTCATCGGCAGTTCGCGGCGTACGCCCCAGCTGTAGAACACCAAGGCGTAGGGGTCGAGCACCGTGTACCGGTCTGACAGCCATTCGCGTCCGGCCAGCATGCCGTCGATCTGCTTCAGGTAAGCGTGGAAGGTCTTGCGACCCATCTCCTGAATTGTCGGGAACGCTGCCTTGTCTGCCGCGTAGCGCTCGGGCCTGCCGATATGAGCGTGAGCGGGATGGACGCTCCCCGCAAAGAAGCCGATCAGCGACAGCGCCTTGGCTTCCGCGATCGGGTCGGTCGGCCACAGGCCGAAGCGCTTGCCGAGATAGGGCAGGATTGCCGTGTTCTCCGCGATCGAAGTGCCGTCATCGAGCCCCAACACCGGCACGCGACCCTGTGGATTGAGCTTGAGGTAGGCCTCGGTGCGCTGCTCGCCATTGGCGAGGTCGACCGGGCGGGGCGTGTATTTTTCGCCGCTTTCCTCGAGAACGATGTGGGCCGCCATCGAGCACGCGCCCGGCGCGTAATAGAGCGTCAGCATGAAGCCTCCTTGGTTGGCCTGCCGCCGGATTTGGGGCAGGCGCGTTATTCGTATTATAGCGGGAACGGTGGCCGCGCGAAGCGGGCCGTGATCCGGGCGCGAGGGGTCATTTCGCCTTTTGGATCTTGGTCACGACGTATTGGCCGTTAACTTGATCGGCATCGAACTTCACCTTGTCGCCGGCCTTGACGGCGGTGAGCATGGCGGGGTCGTTGGCCTTGAACACCATGGTCATGCCCATATCCATGCCGAGCTTCTTGATCGGTCCGTGCTTGATCGTGATCTTGCCGGCGGATTGGTCGACCTTGGTGATCTCGCCGTCGATGAGGGCCGACTGAGCGCGCACGACAGGTGCCGCAAAAGCAAGCGCAAACGCTACGATCAGCAGTGCGATGGTTCTCACGCGTTTCTCCTTTCCCGAGTTGTCATGTTGAATGGGTTCAGCGGCGCGGTTTGAGAGTGGCTTTCGCCGACGCGGGCGTTGCCGACACGTTTTGAGTGGCCGGGCTTTCTGATCGCCGCACAGGCTCGCTGGTCGTGCCCTTGAATTCGTAGGCGATGGTTCCGGGCGGATTTTTGTAGGGACCGGGATCGCCGTAATCGTTGGCGCCGAGGCCCTCGCGTACCTTCATCACAGTGAACATGCCGCCCATTTCGATCGGGCCGAATTGTCCGAAGCCGGTCATCATCGGCAGGGTGTTATCGGGCATCGCCATTTCCATCGATCCCATGTCAGCCATTCCGCCTGAACCCATCGGGTGGAAGCCCGGCACAATCCTGCGCACGGCTTGCGCAAATTGCTTCTGATTGACGCCGATGAAGTTTTTCGTGTTGTGGCCCATGGCGTTCATGGTGTGGTGCGACTTGTGGCAATGGAACGCCCAGTCGCCGGGCGCGTCGGCCACGACCTCGAAGGCACGGATCGCGCCGACCGGAACGTCGGTCGTGACTTCCGGCCATCTCGCGCTTTCGGGAATCCATCCGCCATCGGTGCAGGTCACCGCGAAGGTGTGGCCGTGCAGGTGGATCGGATGGTTCGTCATGGTGAGATTGCCGATCCGCACCCGCACCCGATCGCCGCGCCGCACCGGCAACGGGTCGATGCCCGGGAAGACGCGGCTGTTCCAGGTCCACATGTTGAAGTCGGTCATCTCCACGACCTTCGGCAACGACGTGCCGGGATCGATGAGGTAGGAGTTCATGATGAACACGAAGTCGCGGTCCACGCGGTGGAGCTTGGGATCGCGCGGATGCACCACGAACATGCCCATCATGCCCATCGCCATCTGCACCATCTCGTCCGAATGCGGGTGGTACATGAAGCTGCCGCTTTGCCTGAGATCGAACTCGTAAACGAAGGTCTTGCCGGGATCGATGTGGGGCTGGGTGACGCCGCCAACGCCGTCCATGCCGTTCGGAACGAGCAGGCCGTGCCAGTGTACGGTCGTGTGCTCCGGCAGCCGGTTGGTGACGAAGATGCGAACCTTGTCGCCTTCGACTGCTTCGATGGTCGGGCCAGGAGCTTGCCCGTTGTAGCCCCACAAGTGCGCGGTCATGCCCGGCGCGAACTCGCGCTCCACCGGCTCGGCGACGAGATGGAACTCCTTCCAGTCGCCGTTCATGCGCCACGGCAGGGTCCAACCGTTCAGCGTCACCACCGGCTGATAGTCCGGGCCGCTCGTCGGATAGAGTGGCGGCTGCATCGCCGTCGCGGTCGTGCGCGGCGCCTCCGGGAGCGCGGCCGCCTGAACACGCCCGCTGACTGCGCCCGCGAGCACCGCTGCTCCCAACAGTCCTCGTCGTGACAACATTTTTCTTCTCCTGTTCAACTCACTCGGCCTTCGTCGACGCGCTCGCGGGTGCGGGCGGCGCGCCATTGCCTTGTACAACGCCGCCACCCACGATCGCGGCGTCGACATTGACGCAGGCCAGCCAGAAATCCCGTTGTGCTTCGATGGCCGTAATGTTGGCGGCGAGCCGTTGGCGCGCTTCGGCGAGCAGACCGAAAACGTCGATCTGCATCGCCCCGTAGCGCAGCGTAGTTTCATCCGCGATCGTCTGCCGCAGCGGCAGCACTTCGTCGCGATAGCGGCGCGCGATGTCGTAGGTGGAGCGATAGACCCGATAGGCGTCGCGCGCCTCCGAGCGTGCGTTCACGGCTTTTTCCGAGAGACGATTGACCGCCTGCATGTAGGTCTCTCCGGCCTCGCGCACGCGGACTTCGCCGAAATCGAAGATCGGTATCTGGAACGTCACGTCGGCACCGCCGCCGGTGCCCGCGGCACCTCCGGCCTCGCGTTGGGTCCGCGAAATTCCGGCGACCTCCAGCAGATTGATGAAGCGCGTCGCGTTGACGAGGCCAAGGGACCGGGCAAGCGTCTCGACTTCGATGCGCCCTATTTGCAGGTCGATGCGCCGGCGGATCGCTTCGATCTCGACCGCTTGTTCTCGCGTGGGCCGCGAGGGCAAGGTCGGCAGTGCTTGAGGCAATTTCAGTCCGGAATCGCCGGCAAGCCCTAGTGCACGGATCAAGGACTCGCGCTCGCTCGCGGCCTGCTGGCGCGCGGTGGTCAGCTGCGTGGACAGTTCGACATGGAACGTCTGCTCGCGGGCAAGATCGAGCTTGTTCATGGCGCCGGTATTGGCAAGTTCTTTGGCGAGCTTTGCCGCGGTCTCCGCTGCCGCCGTCGCGTCGCTCAGGAACTGCACGAGCTGACGTGCCGCGACTGCGCGATAGAAAGCGCGGCGGGTTTCTGCTGCAAGGCGCAGCGTCGCCTCGGCGGCGCGCAGTTGCGCCTGGTAAAACCGCTCGTCGGCGATCCGTGACCGTGCCGGCATTGTGGCGAGCGCAAGAATATCAACGATGATCTGCCGTTCGATATCGAGCTCGACCGGTGTCGCGATTCGGCTCAATGAAAAGGTCGGATTCGGCGGCAGCGTTGCGGCAATTTTCTCCGCTTCGGCGATGCCGAGTTCGTTATAGGCGGCCTGCAAACCTTTATTGTTGAGGAGCGCGATTTGAACCGCGCGATCGGCGGACAGGACCGAACTGAGCAGCCGCGCCGTCGCAGCACTTGCCGCAGCGGCGACTTCTTCGCTGTCGATCTTGCGAGCATCCTTGTTCAGTTCCGTCGCCGCGATTCCGCCGACGACGTCCATACCGGCATCCGGTGAAAAGGACGCGCAGCCGACAAGTGTCATCGCGACGACAAACGCCGCGCAAACGCGCGCTAAGCTCGCGCCAACGTGCGGTATCGCCGTTCCAACGCGGAATGCTGCCACGGACGATCGATGTCCGAGCATGATGCTCATACCTCATGCGTCAATCGGTGCACGTGCCGCAAACGTGCGGACACGTTTCACGGGAATTCAGCGCAGAGGTCGTGGGGGGCGGTCGAGACGGTCCGGCGGGAGGCCAGCGGCCCGATCATCGGGCCCAAGCGCGAGCAGCTCACCGATAGCGCTCGCTGTCTTGACGGCAATCACCGGGGGAATGACGCCGACGAAGTACGCGTGGAGGCCGCAGCAGGCGTCGGCGGGATCGCTCGCCGGAGTTTTCTGGTCGCTGTGATGATGGACCGCGCCGTGATCGGCATGGCCGTGGTGATCATGAGCCATCGCAGCACTCGCAACGCCGCGCGCGCTGCTGCGCGGCGATGACACAACGCCAGACAGCTGGGCGGCCACGAACAGGGCGACCAGGACATGGACGAAGCCGGGGATCATCCGGAAGCGGTTCATCGGCGCGCATTTTGGCGTTGCCGCGCCGGCCCGTCAATGCGCGGCGGTCTTTGCGCACCCCACAGAACTATTATAATGCCCCACTAAATGCGCATGCGATGTGCGGCCGAAAGGGAGGTTCGATGCGGCGGCGCGATTTCGTGGCGCTGTGCGGCGGTGCGATCGCGAGCACCGCGGTTTTTCCGCTCGCGGCGGCGGAAACCTACCCTAGCCGGCCTATCACCATCATCGTACCGTTCGGTCCCGGCAGTGGCACCGACATCGTCGCGCGCATCATCGGCCAGCATCTCGGCACGGCGCTGAAGGCCAACGTCGTCGTCGACGACCGGCCGGGCGCCAATGGTGGATTGGCCGCCGCCTACGTCGCGAAGGCGGCGCCCGACGGCTACACGCTGTTGATGGCGACCAACAGCCCGATGTCGTCGAACCCGTTCCTGCTGAAGAACGTCGGCTACGATCCCGTGAAAGATTTCGCGCCGATCTCTCGGGTCGGCAGTTTTACACTGCTGCTCGTCGTCCACCCCTCAGTGCCGGCCAAAACCCTCGCCGAACTGATCGCTTACGCCAAAGCCAACCCCGGCAAGCTCACTTACGCGAGCGGCAACACCTCGGGAATTCTCGCGGGCGAAACGCTCAAGCATTGGGCCGGCATCGATATTCTCCAGATTCCCTACAAGAGCGTGCCGCCGGCGCTCAACGATACCATTGCCGGGCGGGTGTCGATGGCCTTCACCGACCTGACGCCGGGTATTCCCCACGTCCAGTCGGGCAGCGTGCGGGCAATCGCCATCACGCGGCTGCGGCGCAGCGGGTTGCTGCCGGGAGTGCCAACGTTCGACGAATCGGGGCTCAAGGATTTCGAGGTCGAATTCGTGGGCCGGCCTGTTCGCGCCGGCCGGCACGCCATCCGACATCGTGACGCGACTGAGTGCCGAGATTCGCACGATCATCGAGATGCCGGAAGTGAAGGCGCAGATCGCCCAGATCGGCTTCGAGGTTTTCAGCTCGACGCCGCAGGAACTCGGCGCCTTCGTCAAGGATCAACTTGTGCGCACCGAACGCATGGTGAAGGACGCCGGCATCGAGCCGGAGTGAGGCCAATTTCCTTGTAGCTGTAGCCCGGATGGAGCGCAGCAAAATCCGGGGCCGCCTATCAAGTTTCCAATAGGAGTCCCGGATTGCGCTGCGCTTCATCCGGGCTACGCGCGCCGCGCCACGAAGGACCACCAATTCAACCACGCCCGAAATTGCGCTAGGGTGCGTACCATACCGATGCGCAACGTCGCGACGCATCGGCGGGAGGGAACTTGATGCACGACTTTGCTCGGCGCAGCTTTATCAAGGGCGCCTCGATCGGCGCGCTCGCTTTCACCGTCGGCGGGGTGGAAGTCATGTTGACGCCGAAGGAGGCGCGCGCTCAGGGCGTTCCCCTGCGGGTCCTTGATCCCGCCGAGGCCGAGACCCTCGAAGCGGTCGGCGACATGCTGGCGATCGGAGCGAAAGATGCCGGCATCGCGCATTTCGTCGACCAGCAGCTCACCGTGCCGCCGCCTTATGCGCTCTTGAGCCTGCGCGTTTCGGAATTCCGTCCTCCCTACGTGGACTTCTACCGCGATGCGCTTGCCGCCTTGGAAAGCTCGGCGAAGGCGGTTCACAGCCGCAAGTTCAGCGAATTCACCGAAGCCGAAAAACTCGAATTCGTCGACCTGCTCAGCCACCATGAAATCGAGGCCTGGGACGGCAAGGCGACGCAGACGCTGGTCTACGCGACGCTGCGCGACGACGCCGTCGACGTGGTCTACGGTACCGTCGATGGCTTCGCACGGATCGGCGTGCCCTACCTTCCGCACATCCTGCCGGAAAGGAAGTGGTGAGATGGCAAACGACAAAGTCGATGCCGTCATTGTCGGCGCCGGCGCGTCCGGCGGCGTGTTCGCATCCGTGCTCGCGCGCGCTGGGAAGAAGGTCGTGCTGCTGGAGCAGGGGCCGGATTGGCAGATGAGCGATCTCATCAGCTCCGACATCTGGAGCCGGCGCATCAAGGGCGCCGGTCCCGCGGTGATCTACGAGGGGAAACATCCGGTCGGCCGCACCGGCGACATGGGCTGGGGCACCGGCGGCGCCGCGCTGCATTACTCGGCGAATTTTCCACGCCTGTTGCCGGACGATTTCACCATGAAGTCGGATCACGGCCGGGGGCTCGATTGGCCGATCTCCTATACGGACCTCGCGCCGTTCTACGATCGCGTCGCTGAAGAGATCGGCGTGTCAGGCGACGCGAAAGCCGAGGAGCGCTGGCGCCCCGCCGGCGCGCCTTACCCGATGCCGCCGCTGAAATCCTTCCGCTACAGCGACGTGTGGCTGCCGGGATTTGCCGCCGAAGGTCTGACCATGGTTCCGGGTCCGGTCGGCATCAACAGTGTCGACTACAACGGGCGACCTGCCTGCATCTACGACGGCTGGTGCAACGCCGGATGTCCGACCGGCGCGCTGGCTAACCCGCAGGCGCGCTATCTCGGCGAGGCGCGCCGCATGGGCGCGGACGTGCGGCCGTTCAGTTACGTGACGCGCGTCCTCATGAGCGCAGCGGGCGGCCGCGTCACCGGTGTCGAATATTTCGACGACAAGAAGGAGCGCCAGGTCCAGGAGGCGGGGGTCGTCATTCTCGCGGCATTCGCGTCGCAGAACCCGCGCATCATGTTCAATTCGCGGACCGACAAGCATCCGAACGGGCTCGCGAATCGCAGCGGCCTCTTGGGCAAGCATCTCACCGCGCATGGCAGCGCGACCGTGACCGGCATTTTCGACGGCGATGTCGAGAATTATCGCGGTTCGAACGGGTACAATTACATCACTTACGATCGCCATCCGAAGACGATCCGCAAGGACGCCTTCGGCTCGACGTTCTGGAGCACGACGGCGCCGTTCAAGCCCAACGACGCCCGCGGCATGGCGGCGGTGCGGCCTGATCTGTGGGGCGCCGAGCTCGACGAGTTCATGAAAGTGAAGGCGCGCGGCCTCGCCCGCATCACCGCGATTCTCGAGGAACTGCCGAGCCTCGAGAACCGGGTCGAGCCTGCCGGGGAGAAGGACGAATTCGGTTTCCCCCTGATCCGCCTCGTCCACACGTTCGGCCCGGACGCGATCGGTCTCTGGAATGCGGCGATTGCCGAAGGCTCGGCCATCGCGAAGGCCGCGGGCGCGAAGGAAGTGTGGCCCGCCAAAGCCATCGGGTCGCAGCATCTGCTCGGTGGCACGATCATGGGGAAAGGGGCCGGGGACTCCGTCGTCAACAGCTTCGGTCAGGCTCACGAGATTGCCAATCTTTACGTCGCCGGCTGCGGAAACTTTCCGACTACGAGCGCGGCGAATCCCACGTTCACGCTCTACGCGCTGTCGCTGCGTGGCGCCGAACACCTTGCGGCGAACTGGAGCGGCATCGCCGGCTGACGTCCTTTTGAGGATGCGACGCATTCACCAACGGAGGAAACGAGATGGGTAACTTGCGAAGCTTTGCAATCTGCGGCTTTGTTCTTGCTGTGGCGTGCAGCTGTCCGGCGGTGGCGCAGATGGCGGCCCCGGCGAGCGATGATTTCGCCGCCACTGAGGCACGAGAGAATGCAGCAAACGCCAAGGCTGGACCGCGCGTCGTCCCTGGACGTGCGATCCCGGTGCCTAACACGGTCAGCCCGGAGCTGCGGGCATCGATTGCGGCGCCTTATCGCGTGCCCAATTGGGATGCCGATCCGAAGACTCCGGCCGAGTGGAAGGCGCTGATCAACAAGCTCGCTGACGCCGGCGCGCCGGCGCGCCGCGAAGCGCGCGAGAAACTCGGCGTGACCATGGAGCCGACGGTGATCGGCGGCGTCAAAGCGTTCATCCTGACCCCGAAGGAGATCAAACCCGAAAATCGCAATCGTTTGCTCGTCCACGTGCACGGCGGCGGCTACGTCTACGGTCCGGGCGAGGCAGGAACCGCCGAAGGCACGCTGATGGCCGCTTACGGCGGATACAAGGTCATCTCGTTCGACTACCGCATGCCGCCGGATTTTCCCTATCCAGCCGCGATGGATGATGCCATGGCGGTGTGGAAAGCCGCGATCAAAATGCAGGATCCCCGCAACATGGCGATCTTCGGCACGTCGACCGGTGGCGGCATGACGCTCGCGATGATCCTGCGGGCCAAGCAGGAGGGCCTGCCGCTGCCGGCAGCCATCGCGCCGGGCACACCGTGGTCGGATTTGACCGAGACCGGCGACACCTACAAGACGAACGAATGGCTCGACAATGTGCTCGTGAGTTACAACGGCTATCTGGTCCGCGCGGCCAAGCTATACGCCAACGGGCACGACCTTAAAGACCCGCAACTTTCACCGATCTACGGCGACTTCCACGGCTTCCCGCCGGCTATCCTCACCAGCGGCACGCGCGACTTGTTCTTGAGCCTCACGGTTCTCACCCACCGCAAGCTTCGCCAAGCCGGTGTCGAGGCCGAGTTGCAAGTCTACGAGGGCATGTCGCACGCGCAGTATAATTTCGATGCATTCGCGCCGGAGACGAAGGAGGCTTTCACCGAGATCGCGCAATTCTTCGACAAGCACCTCGGAAAATAGCTGGTTCGGCGGCTAGCCTGAGCTCGAATCCGTCACTCACAGCCACTGCGGGCAATCGTAGGGTGGGCAACAAGCGCGGACTTGTCCGCGCGTGCCCACGTTATGCCTCTCCGCGTGGGCACGCTTCGCTTTGCCCACCCTACCAGTGGAATCATATCGCGAGAGTCTTGCGCACGCCCTGCGGCCAGTCGGAGACCTTGGTGCCGTGCACCGCGAACAGCGCGAGCGCGAGGCGGTCCATGCCGAACGCGACGCATGCCGTATGCGCGAGTTCGCCGTTTCCATTTCGAAGCTCCCAGGCGTGGCCGAAATGGTCGCGGTGATAGTTGAAGCTCATGCACGCGGTCGGGCGTTCCTGCGAGCGCAGCGGAATCAGAAGCTCGAATTTCAGCATCTGCTCCACCTGGCTCGCCGCGATGATTTTCGCGGCGCGGCCGAAGAACGGATCGCTCGCCGGCGCGATGCGATGCGGCAATGCCAGCCCGTCGGCGATCTCCTTGGCAAGGTCGACCCAGCGCGCGCGGAACGCGGTGGCATCGGCCGGCGTACCCATGAAGACGTATTCACGCATGCGGAACGACTGCAGCCGATCGACCTCGAAGGTCGCTTCGCGGCGAAAGCAGTAGGACTCCACGTCGAATTTCAAACCCTTGGCGGGAAGCGCGCCGCGCGCCGCCGCCATGGGGTAAAGCGGGTAGCAGGCGGCCGGCGTGAGCACGAGATCAGTCGCTTTCACCGCATCGGTCCATTCGGCGCCGGCATTGTAGCGGCCGACCGCGGCAGTGATTTCCGCTTCGTTGCCATGAAGGCCGCATACACAGCCAAGGAGATTTGGGAAGCTGTGCAGATAGCCCGATTTCTCCACGACGCGGCGATTCATCACGGGCGGGAACCGCACCACCTCGGTGTCAGCCTCCCGATGCCGTGAGATCAACCGCGACAGTCCCTCGATTGCATCCTCGAAGGGGGCGGTGCGGGCAAACACGCCGTTGCTTGCTGTCGGCTGCAACACGGTTCTGCCGAGCAGATCGAGCGGATCACCGGAGACATTCTTGTCGGCGCCTTTCGCCAAAGCAGCTGCTGCGCCTTCGAATGATTTTACCATGACACCCTGTCCCTCTGTTTGACGCCGTTTGGGTTTTGTTACGCGCGCAGGCGGGCCGGTGTTTCCACCAGCATGGCCGCGCTCGCCGCGTTGGCGAGGATGCGGTCGTTGTTGATCATGATCGGCGCCGACAGGACATCGCGCAGATGCCGCGTGACGCTGAACTCGCCGTCGTTGCGATAACCGGCGAGGCCGCACGCCTGGAGCGCACTCATTACCGTCTTGCCGGCAAGCTCGGACGCACTCACCTTGAGGAGATTCATCGCCGCCTGGAAATCGAGCGTCTCGAGCTGGGCGCCGTTGTCGGCCGCGGCTTCAAATCGCTGCAGCTCCGATGCGATCATTCCGCGCAGCATGCGCAGTTCGGCGGTCGCGCGGGTGAGATGCGCCGCGCCGGGCGGCAGTTGGCCGCCGCTCTTGCGGGCGGCGTTGCGCATGAAGCGGCGCGCCCGCTCGACCGCGCCGGCGGCCACGCCCGACCACACGGCACTCCATGTCAGATGCGCGATCGGCACCATCGATTGGGCGAGGATCGCCTGGTAGGGCAACGGCAGCACCTGTTCGGCGCCGCCCGTTCCGGTGAGGCGGAAGCCCGCGCTGCAGGTGCCGCGCATGCCAAGGGCGTCCCACGCGATGGTCCGCTCCAGGCAGTAGTCGCCTTGGGCAAGTGCCACCAGCACCTGATCGGAGGCCGGCGCATCGGGCGCGCGGCGGGCCGTGGTCAGGATCGCGTTTGCCTCTGCGCCGTAGGACATGACGGCCGCGTTCTTAACAAGCCTGATGCCCGCGCCGTCGCATTCCACCGCGCAGGTACTGGTGCGCAAGTCGCCGCCGCCGATGCCGTCAGTGGTCGAAGAGGCGATGAGCATTTGTTCGGCGCAAAGTCGGCGCAGCAGCCGCTCGTGCCAGGGAACGCTGCGCGCGTGGCGCACCGTGATCGCGACCATGATCTGATGCATCGCATAGATCATCGCGGTCGAGGCGCAGGCGCGGCCGAGCATGTAGCAGATGTCGACGACATCGGAGATGCTGGCGCCCTCGCCACCGAGATCGGCCGGCACGAGGATGCTCATCAATCGCTCGGCGCGCAGTGTGGCGAATGCTTCCGCGGGGAAGCGCGCCTGCCGATCGACCGCATCGGCGGCAGCGGCTGCCGCAGCAGCGGCAATCTCGGCGCGCCGCGTCAGATCGGCGACGGCCGGTGAGATCGGCGGTGAAATATGAGCCGTCATGATGCGCTCCGTTTCGATCGTGGCATCGGGCATGGTTCTTTTTGCGTCTGATGTGAGGCGGCACCCCCGTGCCGTTCGCCCGACAAGTTGCGACGGCGGGAGTAAAGAGCAAGTAACGACGGCGCTATATCGTCAGCGATGGTTATCGGACGTTAGCAATTGTTGCCGCTCGTGAGTGAGGCAATGCTTCGTGTCACAAATGCCCATTTGGCATGCTTAACAAAGCATCGGCTTGCCGCGACAGAATCGATTAAAATTATAATGATTTGAATATCAAAAATTACACAATTCTTTGACATGACCACCGGGCAGTATCAATCATCGCTACAAATTAACCGAATGCCGATAGACGAATTGAGGTCGCGCGCAATTGACGCTAACGCGGTGCGCGAGAGATTTCGCGCGTCACGGGTCTGTGAATTCGCGTCTGACCAGAGCGCGCGTCGGAACTTCAGGGGGCTCGCAAGATCATGTTGGAGAGCGCGACATTGGACAACAGTGTGCCGGTACAGGGAATCCCGCCCCGCGTGGATCGCCGCTCGAACACCCCTGAGGGGAAGATTGCGCGCGTCGTCTATCGACTGCTCGCCGATCACTCGATCGAGCGCACGTTCGGCGACGAGGACGACCTTCGCGACGTCGGCCTCACTTCACTCGACATGGCAAGTCTCGTGCTGTCAGTCGAAGCGGAGTTCGATCTCCTGATCCCGGAGCGCGACATCACGCCGGCGAATTTCCGGACCGTGGCCACGATTACCGCGCTCGTCACCTCGCTCAAGGACCCGAAACTGCTCGCCGAACGCCGCTAAGGCATCACAGCACCGCCGCGGCGCGACGTTGGCGTCCATAGGGCGCTGTGGCCGCGCGGAACTTGGCGCACATTGACGCGCTTCCAGGCCGTCCGATATCCCGCTATGGTTATACCCGCGCGGGGCGCTTAACCGGGGCGTCCATGCGTGCGGGAACACGCGTGGGGGCGCGGCTTGGCGGTTACGATCAATCAATCATTCCTGAAGAAGGCGCTTTGGCTCGCGGTCGCCGTCGGCGCCGTGCTCTATTGCCGCCATTATTGGGATGAGGCGCCGGGCCTGAGCCTGTTCATCGCGGCGGGGCGCTGCATGCTGGACGGCATGCCGCTGCAGAACTGCGACGCAACTTTCACCTATCCGCCGCTCTTTGCCTTGACGATGATCCCGCTCGTTCCGTTGCCGATGGTGCTCCAGAATCTTGCCTGGTACCTGCTGACGGTGCTGTCGATCATCGGCTGCATCACGTTGAGTGCGCGCATGGCGCAGCGGCTGGCGCCTATGCCGTCCTCCATTGCCGCGCAGGCGGGGGACGCGAGTGAGCAGTGGTCGCAACGCGATCTCGCTTGGCTCTATGTGCTCGGCGTGCTGCTGAGCGTGAAGTTCATTTTGGCGGCGATCGGTAATCAGAGCTACGACGCCTTTGTTGTGGTGCTGGTGATGGTGGGGCTCGTGGCGCTCGCGGATGAGCGTCCAGGGTTGGCCGGCGCGAGCCTCGCACTTGCGGCAGCGCTCAAGGCGACGCCCGTGCTGTTCCTCCCTTATCTCCTACTCAAGCGCCATTACATGGCGGCTGCGGCGATGACGGCTATGCTCGCCTTTGCCTGCATCTTGCCGGACCTCGTTTTCACGGTTGGTCGCAAGCCGCTCGCCGACGGATATTTCGTCGCCTGGCTCCATCAGGTCGCAGGGCCGGCGCTGAGCGACAAGATGGATGGGAATCCGCACACCTTCTGGTGGGCGGCGAACCCGAACAATCTGTCGCTGCGCGGTCTGGTCGGCGCAGTTTACGGCGAAGGCTACCCGGCTTTCAGGCTGATCCTGCACTCGGTCGATGCGGCCTTTGCCGCCATCGTCGGGCTCCTCATCCTGCGGTCCGGCAACGGCCGCCAGACGCTGACGATCGACGGCGCGCTGTTGCTCATCAGCATGCTCATGCTCTCGCCGATGACGAGCCAATCACATTACGTTGCGGTGATCCTTCCGATCTTTGCCGCAGTCGCCGTGTGGCTGCGCGGCGATGCCATGATGCGCAAAGTCGCGGGGGTGATCCTGCTTGCCAACATCGTGCTCCCGAACGCGACGTCGAAGGACCTCGTCGGTGGAACCGTGACATTCTGGGCCAAGGAGTTTCGCCTGTTGATATTCGATGCGCTGCTGTTCGTCGTTTTCTTCGCCGTGCTGGTGCTCCGGCCCAAGCCCACGCCGGAAAGCGCCGCCCGGTCGGTGGCGGTCGAACGGTCGACCGCTTGAGTCTCGCGAGATGAAGTCCACACGGAAATAAGCAATGTCCGAGCGGCCGGTCGTCCTTCTAACTAATCCGATTCACCCCGATGGCGAAGCCATACTCGCCCCCCAGGTTCGGCTCGTCACTGCGCCGGATACCGAGCCCGACACGCTGCGCTCCTACGCCAAGAACGCCGCCGGCATCATCGTGCGCGCCAAATTGCCGGACGATATCTTCAAGCACGCACCTCACGTGAGGGCGGTGGTGCGTCACGGTGTGAGCCTTGACCTGATCCCGCTCGCGGCCGCGAAGCGGCGCAACATCATCGTCGCCAACCTTCCCGGCCTCAATACCGAGACAGTCGCGGAATATTTTTTCTCGGCGCTGTTCCACCTGCGCCGCCCGCTTGGGCGAGTCGACACAGCGTTCCGGACCGGCGGCTGGGTGCAGGCGCGCGCGTTTGCTGAAGATGCCGTCGAGATCGGCTCGACAACGGTCGGCATTATTGGTGTCGGTGAAATCGGCAAGCGCATCGTGCGGATCGCGCGGGGCTTCGGCATGACGGTGATCGGCGCTTCGCGTCACCGCGGTGGGATGCCGGAGGGCGTGGAAGAGGTCGCGGTTGACGAACTCTTCGTCCACGCCGACGCGATTGCACTGTGCTGCGCGCTGACCGACGAGACCTATCATATCGCCGATGGACGGCGGATCGGCATGATGAAGCCGACGGCCATTCTGGTGAACATGTCGCACGGGCCGCTGGTCGACGCTGCGGCGGTGATCGGCGCGCTGCACACGGGCGCAATCGGCGGCGCCGCGATCGACGTCTACGATGATCAGCCGTTGCCGCCGGACAGCCCGCTGTTTGGTTGCCCCAACCTACTCATGACGCCGCATGTGGCCGTGCTCACGACCACGACCTTGCGTGCGACATCGATTGCCTCGGCCGAAGAGATGCTCCGCATCCTGCGCGGCGAGCCGCCGAGGAGTCCGGTCAATTCCGGCTGATCGGCTAAGCCGGTGCGACGCCTCGTCACATCATCACAAACGGGTGCTTGGCGTGGCTTTCTGCGTTGTGCGCCGCGCACTGCAGTCATTGCAATCTATGCGCGAGAGACCGATACTCGCCAGGGGTCGGCTCGACACCAGCGGATGGAGGCGCCGAAGCCGATCAATGAGGAGGAAAGCATGCCCTTGGCCCAAAAGGTCCTGCTGTCGGCAATCGCGGTCGTGACGGTCTGCGCAACCTCTGCTCCAATCGTGAACACGCCGGCCCAGGCGCAGCAACGCTACTATCGCCACTACTATCCGCGGAGCTACCACTATGCGCCGCGCAGCTACGGTTATTACCGCTCCGCTCCGTACTATGGCAGCTACGGCGGATCGTACGGCGGCTACTACGGTGGCGGCTCAAACGGCGCCGGCTACAGCTCCATGGACTCCAACGGTCAGCGTCGCACTGGTTCTGATGCGGGCGCCTTCGGCGGCGGCCCCGGCGGCGGCTGACACGTCTGTCGGCGCAGGCGCTTGATGCTGTCTGTGGATCAGAAGCGCGCGCCACGTTGGCGCGCGCTTTGCGTTTGGTCGGCGCGTGTTGCCGTGAATACCGTTCTGATGCGCGGGCCTGGCTGTTGATGCACGCTGGCTCTATCTTCGACTTGGTCGATCGCGGAAGGCCTCCATGTGGTTCGCTCGCGTCATCGCAACCGGCCTGCTTTTTTTCCTGGCGGGAGCCGGTGTGACTTCGGCGTCAGCGACGCCGCTTGTGCCGATTATTTCTTTGCTCTCCCACTGGGACCATCATTGGTACATTTGGTTGCCCGGTGATCCGCTCTATGAGGCGGTGGAAGTCACGGCCGCGGAACGCGGCGCGGATGTTCCGCCGCTGGTGTGGGTCTTTTTTACCGAGCGCGACGAACCGAAACGGCAAACTCACTATTTTAACGACGCGCGCGTTGCCGCGGCACGCGGAGCCAATTTTAGCGATATCGCGTTCACAATGACCAGCGCGGGCGAGGGTCCGCAGGACCTCGTCGCCAGCTTCGTTGACGCTGGAGGCCGGTCCATCGGAATCGAAGTTCGATTCAATCCGGGCACACAGCTTGTCACTCAAGGCGCGGGTCTGACGAACCAGATCGGCCACAGCGGCGATCGTCTGCTTCTGGTGTTCTTCCGCGAGAGGAACGCGTTCGCTCAAATGTCGCACGTAACCATCGCGGGACTTGACGTGGCGATACCGCAGCCCGGCCAGAACCATCCGGTCCCGTTTTCCGCAGCTTACAGCAAAAATATCTTCGTCAGCGGATTTGCCTTCGGCGAACGGCGCGTCGATTTCGCCGATGACAGCGCCGGCGCCGAGACGGATGCGTTGCGATTTGCGCCTTCAGCCCAGCGCGGCGTGTATGTCGCCGCTCGACCCGACAACAGCCGGGTCGAACTGGTCACTGCAATGGACGACGCCCTGGCGTATTATCGCCATCGCAGCGGAAATCACGGGCTCGAAATCGAGTTTATCCCGCCCCTGCCTCCCGCGAACGGGCGGAACGCCGACTTCGATTCGACTTATCGAATGTCCTTGGATGGATTTCGCGATCTGCTCGTCGGGACCGTTCGCGTGAGCAAACAGAGCGACAAGTTCACGCTCGACTGGCACTTCCAGGAGCCGGTCTGGACACGAGCGCACCCGCTACGCACCACTCTCTTTGCAAAAGACCATGCCGTCGCGCGGATAGAATTGCGGCCTCTGGAGACTCGCCAGTGACAAAGCGAGCGCATCGTACCTGCAGCCCGCACTTACGGGCTGCACTCGACCACGGCTCGCTGGGCAAGCGAGACTCCTCCGCTCACCAAAAGTTGGCGCCTTGGGCTCCCCGCTCCGGCGGGGCGTAACCCTGATCGGCATACCCACGGTAGTTATATGGCCGGCTGGCTGGATCGCGCCCGCCGTAGCCATAGTTTGGCGAATAGCTCTGCGCCTGCGCGATCGCAGGTGCGCTAATCGCGGCGAGCGCGACGATGACAGTGGCAATCTTGAGGGTTCTGGACATTGCCAGTTCTCCTTTGCAAATCAGTTCGAACGAATGCCGCGCTGTCGGTCCGGCCTGAAAAGTCGGTTCGGAAGCACTGACACAACCGTCAGATAGTCATCGCCGACGCGCGCATAACCGACGGTTGCTCAAACACGATGTTTCCGTTTTCCAAACACTGATGACGGGTCGGTCAGACAAAATCACAAGCGCGCGAGATGTGTGGACCGCGAATTAAATTTCCATAGCTCATTTATCAACTCTAGCTCTGCCCAGATTTGTACCCCTGCGCTATCAGACGGCCGGGGACGCACGCTGCGATTCGCACATCATCTTGGCATCGAGAGAGGAATTCTTCCGCGCGCAGGCGGAGCTCTGCGCTGAGCTTGCTCGGCAAGCAACGGACCCTCGCGTCAAGGCAACCTATGAGCATATGGCGACGACCTGGCGAAAATTGTCCGAGCTCGCGGAGAAGCTGCGGGCAGATTCCGAGCAGACGAAAAGTGACGGGCCTTCCCAATAGACCTGTCGTTGTCGCTCTCTTACGTTTCGGCAGGCCGAAAGTGGCACCTGTTTTGCGGCGTATTCTGCAAGCGATTATCGAGCACACCGATCCTACGGCCGCTCCGGCGATGCAGCAGTCCCCCGAACCGCGCTTGCTTTCATCCCGCCCGCCGCGGCGGGCGGTAAACTGACGGCCCGCGCGGGAGCCGGTTTGGAGGACCGCACCCAAACGCGCTACAAGACGGACTCCCGATCACCGAACATGCAACGATCGGGGTTCAAAAGCGGACAAATACGAGGCACAAGCCCGACCGACGTTCGACGACGCTGCCTGCGGCTTGATCGCGCCGACCGTCTCGCTTCGTTCAAAAGATTTAGGGAGATCGCTCATGAACACGCCCGTCGCACCCAGCTCGCTCGCCTCGATCAAGCTCAACCTGCCGACGCGGCGGGGCGCGTATTACGGCGGCAAGTGGCACGAGCCGAAGGGCGGCCGGACCGTCGATCAGATCAGCCCCGGCACGGGGGAGTCGCTCGGCCCCTCCGCGGACTGCGGTGCCGAGGACATCGACGCCGCAGTAAAGGCAGCGAAGGCGGCTTTCAAGGAGTGGCGGCGGGTGCCGCCATTGGAGCGCGCCAAGATGCTCAAGGAGATTGCGCGGGTCCTTCGCGAGAATGCGGGTGAACTCGCCATGATCGATTCCGCCGACTGCGGCAATCCGCTCACGGAGATGATGGGCGACGCGAACGTGGCGGCGGCGCAGATCGAGTTCTTCGCCGGCCTTGTCACGGAAATGAAGGGCGCGTCGATTCCGATGGGCCCGGATCGGCTGAATTTCTCGGTCCGCGAGCCGCTGGGTGTGGTCGGCCGGATCGTGCCATTCAATCATCCTTTCATGTTCATCGCCGGGAAATCGGCAGCCCCGCTGGCCGCCGGCAATACCATCGTCATGAAGCCGCCGGAGCAGTCGCCGTTGTCGTCGCTGCGGCTCGCCGAACTGATCGACGGGCTCCTGCCGCCCGGCGTGTTTAACCTCGTGCCCGGCGGGAAAGAGGCGGGCGCTGCGCTGGCAAGCCATCCGGACGTCGCCAAGATTTCGTTGATCGGCAGCGTGCCGACGGGGCGTGCGGTGATGCGGGCCGCCGCCGACACCCTCAAGAAGGTCTTGTTCGAATTGGGCGGCAAGAATGCGTTGATCGCCTATCCCGACGCCGATCCGGATGCCGTTGCCACCGGCCTGGTCAGCGGGATGAACTTCACGTGGTGCGGCCAGAGTTGCGGGTCCACGAGCCGCGCTTTCATCCATGAGAAAATCTACGACGCCGTGCTTGAGCGGGTGAAAGTCCGCATCAAGCACTTGAAGCCCGGCATCCCGACCGATCCATCGACCACGATGGGCGCGATCATTTCCAAAGTGCAGTTCGATCGCGTGATGAGCTACATCGAATCGGCGAACAAGGAAGGCGCACGCCTGGTCACCGGCGGCGGACGGCCGAATGATCCCGCACTTGCCAAGGGCCTCTATATCGAACCGACGGTATTCGCCGACGTGAAGCCGTCGATGCGCATCTTCAAGGAGGAGATCTTTGGTCCCGTGGTCGGCGTCGTCAAATGGACCGACGAGGCGGCGATGATTGAGCAGGTCAATTCCGTCGAGTACGGGTTGACGGCCTCGATCTGGACCAACGATCTCACCACGGCCCATCGCACGGCGGCCGCCGTGGAGGCAGGATTCATCTGGGTCAACGACACGTCGAAGCATTTCATCGGCACGCCGTTCGGAGGCTACAAGCAGTCCGGCATCGGCCGCGAAGAGTGCCTCGAGGAACTGATCTCCTTCACGCAGGAGAAGAACATCAACATCAATCTGGCATTGCCGAAGAGGAACTAGCCGATCGCACCGGCGTTTGCGGAAGTGGAAGCGGGCGATCGAACGCCGATGAACATCATCACCCTCGGCAAGGGTGGGCCGTCAGCGCGCTGGGTCTTGGTTGCATGGGCATGTCGCCCGGGATCTACGGCCCGTCCGTGTTTGGGCGGCGTCAAGGGTGGTGTCGGGGAGTGGCGGCGTGCTCGTCAACCAAAAGCGCACGAACACCGCCATCGCTTCATTCGAGATGGTGACATGGCGCTCAATGCGCTCCATGTCGCGCCCCATTCGGTCGAGGCGTCGCGCGAGGGCGGCCTTTAACCGATCAGCACCATCAGGTGACAGATAGGAGGCGAGCGCCGCTTCGACGATCAACGCCTGCGGTACCCGCGTTGCGCGCCGCGTAATCGGCAAGCCTGCCCGCCAAGTCCGGCGGCAAACGAAAGGTGTGCTTCGCGCGCACGGTTCCATTTGCGTGTCGTCGCCTGCATCGAGCGAGATCTGCCGTGAGTTGCTGAAATTGCTTCATCATTCACGCCGCCTGGTCTGGAGATTGCTCCGGCTCGCCATGCTCACTGGTGAAGCGGAGGTTCCAACCGTTAAGGCGCGCGCGCAGGTGATGGTGCTTCGCGAGGTAGGTGAACGCGATGATCGCGGCCGCGAATCCGGAGGCGGCGCCGACGGCCAACGCCCAGCGCGGACCAAAGGCATCGGCGACCCAGCCGACGATCGGCGCCCCGATCGGCGTCGCCCCCACGCCGATGGCGAGGCGCAGCGCCATGACGCGCCCGCGCATCACCGGCTCGGTGGATAGCTGCATCAGGCTGCTCGTCGAATTGACGAAGGTCAGGCCCGACACGCCGATGACGACAAGCGCGGCGCCGAACAACCAGACATTGGGCGTGATCGCGGCCAACGCGAAGCCGATTCCGAAGATCGCTGCGCCGACGAGCAGAAGCCCGAACCGTGGCTTCTCGCGTCCGGCGGCGAGCAGCGCACCGGAAAGCGCTCCGACCGCCATGACCGAGGTCAGGAACCCGTACTGATCTGCTCCGCCATGGAAGATTTTGACCGACATGGTGGAGATGAAGATCGGGAAATTGAGCCCGAACGTGCCGACCAGGAAGACCATCCAGAGGATCGCCCTCAGGTCTGGGCGGGACCGGACATAGTGCAGGCCTTCCACGAGGTTGCCGCGGGACCGGCCGGCGCGGGCGTTGGCATGAAGCTCCTTCACGCGCAAAAGCCCAAGCGAACAAATCACGGTGCCGAAGGAGGCTGCGTTGATCAAAAACGCCCAGCCGGAGCCGACGGCGGCGATCACGATGCCGGCCACGGCAGGGCCGACCATCTGGGCGACGTTTATGGATGAGGAATTCAGCGCCACAGCGTTCGAAAGGTCATCGTCTCTGACCAGATCGGAGACGAAGGTTTGGCGCGCCGGGCTGTCAACGGCGTTGACGCAGCCGGAGAGGAACGCGAGGACGTAGACATGCCAAAGCTGGACAAGCCCGGTGATGGCGAGAAGGCCAAGGACGAGGGCCAGCAAACCTGAAGCCGTCTGGGTGGCGATCAGGAGCTTGCGCCGGTCGAAGCGATCGGCCGCATAGCCGGTCCAGGGCAGCAACAGAAGTTGCGGCCCGAACTGCAGGCCCATGACGATGCCGACGGCGGTTGCACTGTGATGGGTGAGTTCCGTCAGAACCAGCCAATCCTGGGCGGTGCGCTGCATCCATGTTCCGACATTGGAGACAAGCGAACCGATGGCCCAGACGCGATAGTTGAAGACCTTCAGCGAGCGGAAGGTGCCCTTGACCATGGCGTCATGAGCCAGCGGGCGAATTGCCGCCGTGGAACTGTCCAAATAGGCGTGCGGACAGCAAACCGATAAGCAGAAAGCCCACACCTGACGCGATGACGTGATCCGGGGCGTGCAGATCGAAGCTTCCCACACGGGCGATCAGGAAGTAGGCGATGACGAAGTTCGCAAATCCCCAGAGCACGTTCACGGTCGAGGATGAAAGACCTTTGCCCGGCGGCTTGGCGAACGGGCTTTGAAAAGGCCGACCCATCACCCCGCTTACGAAGTGCGGAATTGCGTTGCTGAGAAAAGTGCCGCCGAACAGGTAGGACACGTCGTGAAGCCAATCCATGTTTAGGCGCTCCTCTTGAGAAGATCGATGATCTCTTGCGTTGTGCCGGTCTCGCTGATTTTCGGGAAAATCCGTGTGATGCTGTAGGCGTGGGCATCGGCCTGCATATCCGTCATGGCGTCGGTTGCGAGGGTGACGTTGAAGCCGAGTTCATAGGCTTGGCGCGCTGTGACCTCGACGCCATTGCTGGTGGCGACGCCGACGATCACGACCTGCGTCACTCCCAACGCCTTCAAATGGGTTTCAAGACCGGTGTTCGTGAAGGCGCCCGGCGTATGCTTGGTCACAACATGGTCCTGTGGCTGCCGCTTCAACTCGGGGATGAGATCGGTCCAGCCGGCCGGCAATTCTCGCTGGCCTCTCGGCTGCTCCGTCCGGCCCGGCGCGCCGCCGGCGACATTGACCAGCACGACCGGCAGGCCATGTCCGCGAAAGGCCTCTAGCAGCGCTCGGACGTGCTTCACCACACCGTCCATCGGATGCGCAGCCGGGAGCGAAACGATACCTTTCTGAAGATCGACGACGATGAGCGCGGTCTTCGGGTCCAGGGTGGTCACAGTCACGGGGTTTTCCTTTTTGTGATCGTGGCGGCGAAGCTGCGCGTCGCATCTCGTTCCTGGAGCGACCTCAAACCTCGGGGCGGCTTCACTCGGACTCGCTTAGCCGCTTGATCAGGGCGGCTGCCGTCATGAGCGTCTGTCGTTCGTGGGGATCGAGCTTGGCCATCGCGGCCAGCAGCCATTTCCGCTTCAAGGCGCCGCGCTTTCGCCGGGCCTCGACGCCTTCATCGGTCAGGGCGAACAGAACCTGCCGGCCGTCCGTCGGATGAGGTCGGCGCTCGACCAAGCCTTCGCGCTCCAGTTCAGCGAGCGTGGCGCCCATCGATTGCGGCTTTACCAACTCAGCGCGCGCGAGGTCCGCCGTCGTCATAGGACCCGCCTTCTCCAGCCGAGCCAGCGCCACGGTCTGCGACCAGGTCAGCCCGTCGGGATTCGATTCCGCCCGTAACCGCCGCAATACCTGGCCAATCGCCAGGGAAAGTTCAGTGATCGCCGATTCGAGGGATGTGCCGGAGGGAGCGCTCATGAGTGAAATATAGATATAAACAGGAAAACTTGCAAGTTATCCTGTCGATCTTTGGGCGCACCCTCAACCACAGTTAGGTTTTGGGCGGCGCATCGGCGCCCCACCCGCTCACCCAGCGCCGTGTAGAGCACCACCAGGTCGCCTCACCGCCGCCGACGCGTCGGCCGCCGATAGCTCGTTCTGTTCCAGCGTGCGCTCGGCATCGAACACATCGACGAATGAGCCGACGCCAGTCGCGTATCAGCGGCTCTCTAAATCTTATAGACAGCCCTTGCTGTGCGGCTGAACAGATTCGCTCTTTCGTCGGCCGAATAGCCAGCCGTGATGTGCTTATATCCGTTCCAGAGCACGCCATAACTGCACACGGCTCTATCGACCAGGAAGTTGCCCTCAAACATACAGCGGGAACTCCCGAAGGCCTCGATGGCCGTCTCGACATAGGGCCGCCAGCCGACTGCCTCCGCACGATCGAGGCCGCCCTGGAGGCCGGTGTCATGGCAATCGGCACCGGCGACTTGTACGGCATGAGCCACAAGAAACTTGCCGGCGGCCAATTAATTTAATCCGTACCGGTTGGTGCTGTTGCTGCCCACGAAAGGAGAATAGGAACGTGAGGAACTCGATTATCGCCGGCTTGACGCTTTGTGTAGCGATGGGGGCCGGGCATGCCTTCGCTTTCGCGAAGAAGCCTATCCGTCCTGCACATCGGTATGCGGTCGTGAGGACCGAACTCGGCAGGCATGCTGAGCCTTCAAGTCCCTATTGGGTGCCGGCACACCCTCTCATCCATGACTGCGTGCACGTTCAATTTCCGCAATGCAGCCGGGGTGGCTTGAATGACGGATCGTTCAGGTGAGGGAGGCCAGGAGCGCTTCGATCTCCGTGACCGGGACTCCTCATTAGACCTGTTATCGACAAACCTGTTATCGACGCGAAGACGTTTTGCGGATTGATTGAATCGTTCCCCCGGTCACTCGGGACGTTCGCTGACCCGGCAGGCCAAGTACGCACCGCCAAGTACGCACCGCCAAGTGCGCACTGCCCCGGGATCGATTTCGAAGCGGCAACGAGAGCCGCGCGGCAGCGGTTCTAGAAATGTGATTTAGCTGGCGCGCCCGGCGTGATTCGAACACACGACCTTTGCCTTCGGA
>CAWEAS010000034.1:0-878402 GCA_963807015.1 uncultured Alphaproteobacteria bacterium
GAAGGCGCCCCAGGTCACGAGGTCATTCATGATGCTCACGATACAGCTGCCCCCGGATATTGAACGACGGCTCTCCGAGCTTGCGAAGCGCACCGGGCGCAGCCAAGGCGAATACGTGCGCGAACTGATCGAGAGCAATATCGAGGACCTCGAGGATCGCTGCTTGGCCGAACAGGCGATCGCAGAGGGCGGTCCGCGCCTCACGAGCGAGCGGGTACGCAAAGAGCTTGGCCTGGAAAGTTGAATATGGCCGGGCTGCACTTCAGCATTTGAAAGAGATCGATCGAACGATCCAAGTCGAAATTCTCGATTTACATGGACGATCGTATTGCGACAGCCGAAAATCCCATGGATTTCGGCAAACCGTTGCGCCACGCGAAATTCGGACTGTGGCGCTATCGAGTTCGCGATTATCGGATCATTTGCGAATTCGATGAGCGACATCAAATCCAGCCCTATTCGTCATCTATCTCGTACAAAAACCAACAATTTCGTTCTCGTTTGAAACGATAGTAGACACCAGAATCAGTATTCTCAATGTATAGAAAAACACTTGCGCCTCTGGCTTTCGCGCCAACGTTTGAGCGTCGGGCCTCCTCAATGGAAAAATATCCGCTCGTTCCGTTCTTGACTACAATCGAATAATCACGTGCCGATCGAGTGGCGGCGCTCGGAAAAACAGACCCGTTGTCTTCCGGAAAATTCGGTTCTATTTTTTCAAAAACCGCTATCTTGGTTGTAATGAGCTTAGGTGGCGGGTCGAGGTCACGCAATGTGTGTATAAGCGGCAATTGAGTAAAGCGTCGTTGAATCTCCACGCTTTCGGCAAAGGAACGAAGGAATTCACCGAAATCTTGCGATGGACAGTTGGCACCTGAACTCAACCTGCCGCCGGCGGCTTGCCGCGGCAACTGCGCCGACTCGCCGTGTGACGCTGAGGGAGTCAGTGCTAACAAACCAATTACGGCCGGCCAAATTAGGCCGGCAATCCCACGAGTTCGCTTACTGGCTTCCGTCGAGATGTGCGCTTTCCCTTCGACAGGATAAGCGGCAGCAGGATGCTGGATTCGATCCATGGCAGGTCTCGACTTCTTAAAGCGACCACCCTGAGGTGAACGGAAATGTGCTTATTGAAGGTTTCTGAGATATTTCAGTCGCATTCTCGCGATGACGCGCGGGCAAGCGCCCGGCCGTTTCTTCGCCCGTTCTTAACTCAAGTGAGACCGACAAATCACGCGTTTCGGTCTCCGCGGTGCGTGCATTGTTGACCGGCCGGGCCATGGATTCCACTACTCGGCGCACGGCACCACCGCGACTTCGGATTTAAGCATCTGCCTTCTCCCGCCGGTTCTTCTGAGGGCGCCCGTCGAAGCACGGTGTACGACGACTGAGCGACGCCCCCGGCTCCGCGGCGGCGAAATCGCATCACCTAGGCTGCCTTTCTCGATCTTGACTTTATTCCTATTTCGCCTATAGTCAAGCTCAAGAAGTGCCGCATTTTCGGCGGTCATTCCGGGGGCCGAGCGCAGCGAGGCAGCCCGGAATCCATACTCCGCAGCCTGCGGCTATGGATTCCGGGCTCGCCTCCGCTCCCGCTATGCGCCCCCGCAACGACCGCCGGACGCGAGGAACGGGCCTTCCCTGTTTGGTGGAAGGTTTTCACTGCTCCGGAAAGATCAGGGAATCCGATGCAAACCTATGATGAGACGACCAAAATTCCTGCCGAACGGGCGAAAATCGGTCGAAAACCCCCGGAAAAATAGTTTTCCCTGAGATTTTCCCTGTTCTCAGGGAAAGTTTCCCTGTTCTTGAAATGGCGACGCCTTGCGGCGAGCCGCTGTGACGGCAGCGCCTTCTGCGATGATCTCGAACAGCGCCGTCATCGAGAGTGTCGCGCGTGCGGATGGGGCGACCCCGGATGTCGCTGCGCTCATCCGGGCTACAGGCGGCTCGCACCGCACGTGGCGTGAAGGCGCCAGCCTAGTCCACGTCCTCGATCTCCTTCGGCTCCTCGCCGAAGGCCTTTTGCGCGAGGGCGGCGGCCATGAACTCGTCGAGGTCGCCGTCGAGGACGGCGCCGGTGTTGGAGGTCTGCACGCCGGTGCGCAGGTCCTTCACCATCTGATAGGGCTGCAGCACGTAGGAGCGGATCTGGTGGCCCCAACCGATGTCGGTCTTGGCGGCCTGCTCGGCAATAGCGGCGGCTTCGCGCTTCTTGATCTCGCGCTCGTAGAGCTTGGCGCGCAGCATGTTCCAGGCCTGCGCGCGGTTCTTGTGCTGGGAGCGCTCGGCCTGGCAAACGACCGCGATGCCGGTCGGAATGTGGGTGAGGCGCACCGCCGACTCGGTCTTGTTGACGTGCTGGCCGCCGGCGCCGCCCGAGCGCATCGTGTCGGTACGCACGTCGGCCTCGTTGATGTCGATGACGATGCGATCGTCCACCACCGGATAGATGTTGATGCTGGCGAACGAGGTGTGGCGGCGCGCGTTGGAATCGAAGGGCGAAATGCGCACCAGGCGATGGACGCCGTTCTCGCTCTTGAGCCAGCCATAGGCGTTGTGGCCCTTGATCTGGATCGTCGCCGACTTCACGCCGGCCTCTTCGCCGGAAGTCTCTTCAAGGTACTCGACCTTGTACCCGTGCTGCTCGGCCCAGCGCGTGTACATGCGCAGCAGCATGTTGGCCCAGTCCTGGCTCTCGGTGCCGCCGGCGCCGGCGTGCACTTCGAGGAAGCTGTCGTTGCCGTCGGCCTCGCCGGACAACAGCGCCTCGAGCTCGCGTCGCGCGATCTCCGTCTTGAGCGCCCTGAGCGCGCGCTCGGCATCGGCGACGACCGAGGCGTCGTTCTCGGCGTCGCCGAGCTCGATCAGGCCGACATTGTCGTCAAGCTCGCGTTCGATGCGGCCGAGCGCGGCAAGCTGATCCTCGAGCGACGTGCGCTCCTGCATCAGCCGGCTGGCGCGCTGGGGATCGTTCCAGAGATTGGGGTCTTCGGCGAGATGGTTGAGTTCGGCAAGTCGCGCGCGCGCCTTGTCGACGTCAAAGATGCCTCCTCAGCAGCCCGAGCGACTGCTTGATCTCGTCGACGATCGATAGAATTTCCGCGCGCATGGCCTCACCGGTTCTCGTCCGAATGAGGGATGTAGCGACTGCGCCGTCCGTGCGCAAGCGACAACCCCCCTTCGCCGTCATTCCGGGGCGCCGTAGCGAAGCGCAGGCGAACCCGGAATCCATGAACACGGACCGCGGAGTATGGATTCCGGGTTGCCGATCTGCGCACGGCCCCCGGAATGACGACGTGGAGGGTCCATCACGCAAACGCCCTCCTCCGCGGTGCGGAGGAGGGCGGAACACAGTACGCTCGGCGAGCGGCGTCAGTGCGCGAGCGGGTCGGGACGCAGCTGGAAGTGCACGGCCATGGGCTTCATGCCCTTGCCGCCTTCCTGCATCCACGGCGCGCGGTCGCCGCTCGATACCCAAAGGCCCCTGCCCTTCCAGCCGGCGTTCGGGTCGTCGATGCGGCCATCGAGACCCTTGGCGTAGAAGCCGGTTGGGTACGGCACCTTGATGGTGATCATCTTGCCGTCCTTGAGCGCGATGACGCCGTCGTTGAGGTTGCCGGTCGACATCGGCGTGTCCTTGCCGAGGCCGAAGGTGTCATGCAGGTCGACCCACGAATAGTAGCTCGAACTCCGCGCTGTTCGCACCGATGCCTTCGAAACCCGGGCCCGGATACTGGTAGAACGTCCAGCCCTCGGGGCAGTGATCGCCGGTCGCGGTCGGGCCGTTGAGGACCTTGCACTTGCGCCGGTCGAACGAACCCATGTGGCCGCTGCCGAGCGACACCCAGACGACGCCCTTGCTGTCGATGTCGGCGCCGCGCGCGCCGAAGCCCGGCATCGGCACCTTGTAGACTTCGGCGAGCGTCGTCTCCGGCGGATTGGAGCCCGGATCGATCCGCACAAGGCCGCCGGGCGTGCCCCATAGCGAGCCCCAGATCGAGTTGTCGACCGGGCTGGCCATCACCGCGTAGATGTTCTGGCCGAAGCGCATGTCCTTGCCGGGCTCGAGCGGCTTGCCCGGCTCGGTCGCTTCGTCGCGCTTGCCATTGCCGTTGGTGTCGACGATCAGCGAGGTCCAGCCTTGGGACTTCGCCGCGTCGCCGGTCTCCAAGAACATCTTGGTGTTGAGCCAGCCGACCGGGCTGTCGCCGGCGCCGCCCGAGAACCACAGTGTGTCGTTCGCGTCGTAAGCGAAGTTCAGGTGCTGGGTCCCGAAGCAGGTGTCGATGAAGGTGTATTTTCCGGTGGCCGGGTCATACATCGCGGCCTGTCGGCTGCTGCGCGCAAGCGGCCGCAACTTGGCCGAAGGATGATCCGAGCCTTTGTGGCAGAACGCCGGGGTTTCCGGGCCGCGGATCGAAGCCGCGAGCCATAGCCGGCCCTGCTTGTCGAATACCGAGTTGTGGTTGTTGACCCGCGTATCCCATAGCTGCTCGTTGCCCCAATAGGCCGATGGCATGATCGGCTTCGCGGCGGCGGCATGCCCGGGGCCAAGCGACTCCGGCATGCCGGGATCACGCACCGGCGCCTTGTAGATCGAGACGGTGTTGGTCTTCGGATCGAGCACCGGCAGATTGTCGGTCGAATACTCCGGCTGGCCGTAAATCTTCCCGTAAGCGTTGACCGTCGAGCTGCGCTTGTCGGTCGAGATCAGGTCGTGGAGATAGTGCTTCTCGTCCGACCAGTCCCAGGTACTGACGACGACGTTGCGCTCGACGCCGGACGGGCGTGACGGCTTGGCGTGTGGCAGTTCGCCCTTGGCAATGCGGTCGGTCCAATTGGCGAAATACTTGTAGGGTGCGCCGCCAAGCTGGCCTGCGAGGACGTTGGTCATCATCTCTCCGGCCTGACCCGATTGCGTGCGCCGCATCCAGGCCTCTTCGCTGTTCTTGAATTCGCCGAATCCCGCCGGGATCGTGCGGGTGGCAAGCCCGCCGAGCTGATGGCAGCCGACGCACTGGTTGTTCTTCATCGTGGCGAGCCAGAGCGGCTGGGTGACTTCCGACGGAATATCGCCCTTGCCACCGAACTGGTCGGCGGCCGGGATATTCAGCATCGCGTACCAGTAGATCGCGGGATAATACTGCGCCGCTGCCGCCTCGTTCGGCGCCGGCACCGCGGTGAGGTTGAGCTGCTGGCCCGGCTCGCCGTCGACCTTCGGCGAATCGACGAGGCCGTAGCCGCGCACCCAGATCTTGTACTTGGCCTTCGGCAGGTCGGGCAGCACGTAGCGGCCCTGGTCATCGGTGACGACGCTGCGGGTGAAACGGGTCGGCAGGTCGCGGGTCTCGGCGATCACCCACACGCCGGCTTCCGGACCGTTCGGGCCGCGTACGACGCCGCCGATATCATCGCCGTCGATGGCGACCGCCGCGGGCGCCTGCGCGTGGCCGACGGTGGGCGCGGCCATCAGAGCGGCGAGACCGATTACAGCCGCGGTGCCAAGAAAAAATTGTTTGGTCCTCTGCATTGGGCGTCTCCTCTGGATTTATCCGGCGATCGGCTTTCGTGCGATCAGCCGGTCCGACCGCAATTGCAATGGGGCGACCGGTTATCCGGCAAATGTGCCACGCCTTCGCCTCGCAATCCATAAGGATTGCGAGGAAGGAAGCCTCGGATCTCAAAGCTGGTCATTCCGGGGCGCCGCGCAGCGGCGAGCCCGGAATCCATACTCCGCAGCCTGTGTTCATGGATTCCGGGCTGCCTCGCTGCGCTCGGCCCCCGGAACGACCAGCGCTTGTTGGCTGTTGGCTTGTTGCCCTACGACCCGGCGAGAAACTTGCTCACCGTCTCCACAAAAAAAACGGTCTGGTCGTGGTGCACCCAGTGGCCGGCCCTCTCCACGAGCACGACGCGGGCATTGTCGAAATGGCGGGCGCGGCCATCCTCCGCCGGATTCGAAGCCCAGCTGTCCTTGCCGTAGATGAGGAGCGTTGGGCACGTGATGCGCGTCCAAAGTGCCTCGACTTCCGCGGCAGGCACATCCACCGGTGGAAAGACGTGGAGGTACGGATCGAACTTCCAGCTGTAGGTGCCGTCCTCGTTCTGGTTGACGCCGTAGCGCGTAAGGTGCTGCGCCTGTTCGGGCGAGAGCTGCTTGTTCGCGGCCTGCATGCGCGCCACCGCATCCTCGATCGACGGATAGCGCCGCGGCAGGCGGGCGGCGAGGCCGCGCTGCGCATCGATCCACTCGCGCATGCGCTCGGCAAACGATTTTGCCGCGCGCTCGGCCTGGACCTTCGGCGACGGCCCTAACCCCTCGATGGAGACGAGGCGGCTCACGCGCTCGGGATAAAACGCGGTGTAGCGCGTCGCGATATTGCCGCCGAGCGAATGCCCGATCAGCGCGACCGGCCCGAGCGCGCGCTGATGAACAAGCTGCGCGAGGTCGTAGATGTAGCCCGGCATTGCGTAGGTGCCGTCCGAGGACCATTCGCTGTCGCCGTGGCCGCGCAAGTCCGGCGCGATGATGTGCCAGCGGTCGCGCAGGCGCTCGGCAACCCAGTCCCAATTGCGCGCGTGGTCGCGCCCGCCATGCACCAGCACGAGCGGCGGCGCGTCCGGATTGCCCCAGTCGTAATAATGCAGGCGCAGGCGTTGGGAGATGTAAGTGCGAGAGGTCGGTCCTTGCATGATGCAAGAGCTATAGCCGGTAGGGTGCGCAAAGCGAAGCGTGCGCACCGCAAACCCGTACGGGTTGTGGCAGCCATGCCGCGACGGCACTTTCGGCGGCGCGCAGATTACGTTATCGCCTAGACTGCAAATCGCCGCCACGCGCGGCATTTTTTTGGATCGAAACGAGTGAAGCCGCGGAGAATTCATTACGCCTGGGTGGTGGCGGGAGCGACGTTCCTGACGTTGCTGCTCGGCGCCGGCGTGCGCTCGACGCCCGGCATCCTGATGGTGCCGTTCGAGCAGGAATTCCACTGGAGCCGCAGCACCATCTCGTTTGCGGTCGCGGTCAACCTCGTACTGTTCGGGCTGATCGGGCCGTTCGCGGCGGCGATGATGGAACGGTTCGGCATTCGCCGGCTGATGCTGGCATCGATCACGTTGATCGGCACCGGCGTCGCGCTGACGACGTTCATGCGCGAATCCTGGCAGCTGATAATGCTGTGGGGCGTCGTCGTCGGCACCGGCACCGGGACTGCGGCGAACGTGCTGGCGGCGACCGTCGCGACGCGCTGGTTCACCAGGAACCGCGGCCTCGTCGTCGGCATCCTGAGCTCGGCGGCGGCCGCCGGTCAGCTCATCTTTCTGCCGACCATGGCGGTGATCGTCACTGCCTACGGCTGGCGCCCGATGGTGCTCGCGATTGTTTGCGTCGCCATCGCGATCTTCCCGATCGTTGCCATTTTCATGCGCGACCGACCGGAAGATGTCGGGCTTGCCCCCTATGGCGAGACCGTCGTTGCGCCGAAGCCACCGCCCGCCGTCGGCAATCCGGTCGCAGCCGCGTTCCGCGCGCTGGGCGACGGCTTGCGGCGCCGCGACTTCTGGCTCCTCGCCGGCAGCTTCTTCATCTGCGGCGCCTCGACCAATGGCCTCATCGCGACGCACCTCATTCCGGCGTGCATCGACAACGGCATACCGGAGCTGACTGGCGCCAGCATGCTCGCCATGATGGGCGCCTTCAATTTCCTCGGCACCACCGCATCGGGCTGGCTTAGCGACCGCGTCGACAACCGGCTGCTGCTCGCGATCTATTACAGCTTGCGCGGCCTCTCGCTGCTGTTCCTGCCGTTCTCGTTCGTCTCGCTCTACGGCCTGTCGCTGTTCTCGATCTTTTACGGGCTCGACTGGATCGCGACGGTGCCGCCCACCGTGCGGTTGTCGGCAAACGCCTTCGGCAAGGAGAAGGCCGGCATCATGTACGGCTGGATCTTCGCGTCGCATCAGCTTGGCAGCGGGTCGGCCGCCTACTTCGGCGGGGTACTGCGCACCGATTTCGGCAGCTACCTGCAGACCTTCGTCCTGTCGGGCACGCTGTGCTTCGCCGCAGCACTCCTCGTCATGTGGATCGGCGTTGACTGGCGCCGCGGGAAGCCCGCGGTCGCGGTTGCCGGAGGCTAGGCGCGCAGCGCGCGCCCGCCTGTTACCTACAGGTCGAGGTCGAGCGCGACGTCGGCGAAGGTCAGGGTCATATGATCGGCCTGCAACTTGGCGGCGAGCCCTTTAGGCCGCCACATGAACTGCGGCGCGCGCCGCGCCAGCAGGCGTCCGACGAGCGGCGTCGCGGGCGACAAGAAGCCGGCCAATGCTCGGGCATGGGCGGAACTCGTGGTCGCCATCAGCAGGATGCGGGCTTCCAGGGCCGCGGCGGTGCGGACCGCCTTGCCGACAAGCGCGCGAAGCACGGCAGGATCGTCATCGAGAGCGACGAGGTCGGTGATCATCGCCGCCTTGAGGCGATCCATCATCCGGCTCCGCCCTGGCAGCATCGGCCGCACCACCACGTAGCCGAGCGGTCGGCCCTCCGCGTCGCGGGCAAGCCAGAAGCGATAGCGCCGCTTGCCGCAAACCGACAGACGCCACGCCCAATCCTTGGCGCCGCGCCGCATGTGAGCGGAGGTCATGAAACCGCGGGCTGTCTCGATCGCGTCGAGAACGGCGCCGAGTTCGCCGAGCGGTTCGCCGTAGCCGAGGTCCCGCTCCCGGAAGACAAGTCCGTCGGGCGCGGAGAAGAAGACGCGAGCGAAGCGCGGCAGCGGCAACGCCATGAGCGACGACGAATGCGGCTCATTCCAGCCGAGCGCTTTCAAATAGGCCTTCGCGGCTTCCGAAATCGAGAACGCATAGAAAAACCGGTCCGGCGCATCGAAGTGCCGGACAAGGCGGCGGCCCAAACCCTTGCCTTCATGCGCCGGCGCCACGAACCAATCGCAGATGCCGATGGCCGGGACCGTCGTGCCGTCGATCGTCCATTCGCACGGTCGCCCGCCGCAGATGCCTGCCATCGCCCCGCTCGGCTGATGCACCACCGCGACTGCGCACTCCGGCGCGGCACGGCGCCACCACGATGTCAGGATCGGGAAATCCGGCGCCTGCTTGGGCCACACCGCGCGGGCAAAATCGATGAGCCGCGCCTCGTCGATCGAGGTCGCGGGAACAAGTGCATAATTGCCGGCCGGTGCTGCCACCGCTACGCGTCCGCCCCAGCCGTCGGAGAGCGCCGCGAGGCTTTGGACTGCTCCCCTCCCCCTTGTGGGGAGGGGTCGGGGGTGGGGGTCGGGCGATAAGGCGCTTCAGTGCCTAAGCCTCCCGACCCCCCACCCCGACCCTCCCCCGCAAGGGGGGAGGGAGAAGAGTTTTGCGAAGCGTCGGCGTAGGCGCCCATGGTGGCGATCTCGATCCGCCCGCGCGCGGCCTCGTTGGCCGCGTGTTCGAGGAAGTCGGCGAGCGTCGCCAGTTGCTCGTCGCGCCGATAGTAGAAGTTCGACGGGTGAAACCAGAAGTGAAACGTGCCGCCGGTCGCTTGCGCGCGGGCAAGACCCGAACGCAGCTTCGTCCGCGTCACGAACGGCAGGACGAAGCGGCGCGGGCCGTTGCGCGCCATCAGCAGCATCGATTTGCGGATATTGACGAGGCCGCCCGCGGGCTCCGGACGCGCCGGATGCGGCGGGATCGGCAGAAGCATGTCAAGGAGATGGGCGCCCTGCCCCACCCTGCGGCCGAGGTGCCGCACCGCTTCGACCCAGCCGACATCCGAAAAGCTGCACGTCCGCAGCCCGGCGGCGTAGACCACATCCAAATGCCCGCCGCCGCCGCGCGGGTAGACGAACGAGCGGAACGGCAACCCGTGAGCGCGATGAATGTCGCGCGCGAAGGCGAGATCGGCGCGTGCCTCCTCCGCTGTCGCGGTGTCGAAGTAGATGTGGCGGCCGCTGTGAGAGCCGATCTCGTGTTTCACTCTCGCGGCTAGGAGCCGTTCCACGATGTCGGGCGCGTACCAGCAGGCCGTGCTCCCCGGTCGCGACTTCGCGCTCTCCTCGTCGAGCAACGCGGCAACGATCGCCCAGGTCGCGGCGATCCCGTAGCGATCGAACAGTTCGATGAGCGCGGCCGCGATCGGGCGCTCGGCGGTCTCTGCTATCTGCAGATGCTCCGCCGTCACCCAGTCCCACACGCCCCAGGCAAGCTCAAGATCGACCGAGATGGTCAACTTGCCTTTGCCGTTCGAATTTTGCATTGCGCGATGGTCCCGCAATCAAGGCGCCGGAGGATGGACTCGATCGCTGCGACCGGCAACCGTCATCCGAGCGAGGGCATGCCGAATTGCGGGAAGAGGTCGTCGCCCCATGCCACGCGCCGCGCCACGCTCATGACCGGCGGCAGGTTCGGAAACCATTTCACGTCATCCGCCGGGACTCCGCCCGACCAGGCCACGGCAAACCCAAGGTCGCCGTCGAACTGCAGCGCGCTCCACGCCGAGGACAGGACGCCGGCCTTGTAGCCATAGAACGAACCGTCGCCGTGGTCCTTGGCGCCGTCGAGCCCGTGCCCTTTTCGCGCGGCCGCATTGGCCAGCATGGTGCGGACGGTGTCGCCGCGAAGCGCCGGCGTGTCGCGGCGGCTGGTCATCACCGCGACGAGCCGCGCGAGATCGACCATCGCGGCCGACAGCCCGCTGTCGCCCTCGTGGATCTCGATCTGCTCATGTCCGTAACCGACCGGCACGAGCGGTCGCGCATCGCTCATCACGCTGCGGGCGAGCGGCAGGATACGGACATGATCGTGGTCGAGCGCGACGCGGTAGCGCGCTTCATCCGGCAGCTGATCCGCCAGGAGACTGCGCGCCCGCCGGATGCGGGTGATGCCGAGCGGTCCGAACAGATGCTTGTCGAGCGCCGCAACTGCATGTTCGGTGCCATGGAGTTTGGCGACGACGCGGCCAAGCAGGAAATGCGCGCAGTTATTGTATTCGTAATGCGCGCCCGGCTCCGACACCAGCGGCTGCGAGGCGACATACGATGTCGCCATGTCGAGCGTGATCGGAAAATGCGAAGGACGATGCCCAGCCGCGATCCAGGCTTCATGCACTGCGACTGACGGCACCCCGTGCGGCGTCAGCCCGCTCGTGTGAGCAAGGAGCTGCTCGATCGTCACCTTGCCGAATCGCGGGTCCTTGGGCGGTCCGCCGGACAGCGCACGCAGCTGCAGAATGTCCTGCATGCGGTCGCCGAGCCGCACGCGGCCGGCTTCGATGAGCTGATAGGTCGCGAGCGCGGCGACCGTCTTCGTCAGGCTCGCGACGCGAAACGCCGTTGTCGGCTGGGCGAGCGGCCAATCGGGCTCGGCGAATGTGTAGCCGCGCGCGAAAACGAGGCGCGGTCCCTTGACGATCGCAAGCGCCGCCTGGCGGATCGCCGCGTTCGTCATGATGCCTTTCATCGCCTCGTCGATCTCGGCTTGGGCGGCCGGACCGGCGGGCGTCCAACGCCGCGGCGCGGGCGTCGCGCGTCCGGCAAAGATCAGGTTGAAGCGCGCTGAAGCGGCGTCGCGACCGACCGCCTGAAGCGCGACCGGCTGCAAACCTTTCGCCGCCTGCGCTTCCGTCTCTTGCAGCAAACGCTCCGCGGTCAGATTTTCGCTCACCAACAAAGGACCGTCATCCTCGAGATGATAGAGCGAGAGCAAGCGGCCGTCGGGCCCGGCGGCGAGCAATTTGAGCCGGCACCAGCTGGCCGTTTGCACGGCAAGACGTTCGCGAAAGGCCCGCTCGTCGTCCGCGATCCCGTCGGCGTCCCACACGATCTTCTCGGTGTTGGGTCCCCAGATGGTGGCGAAGCGACGTTCGGTGCCACTGCCGTAAACAGCGACGCTGCGCAGGATCAAACCCTTGAGCTTGGCCTGATGCACCGTGCCCTGCAACGTTGCCGCGTCCTTCTCGGCACCCGATCTCAGGTCGAGGCGAACGAGCGGCTTTGCTTGCTGCGGCTCGAAGACAACCGCGAACATCGGGCTTGCAGATGGACCTGTCGCCGCGACGATGGCCGGACCGAAATTTTCCGCTGCCTGGCGTCCTACCTCGGCATGCACCTGTGCCGCGGTCAGCGAAGGCGCGCATCGCTGCGTGACGGGCGTTTCTGCCTTGGTCATCAGCGCTGCGTAGAGCGGGCTCAATGCCGCGCCGTAAAGACTCAGGCTTCGGATCTCGTGGCCATGTTGCGCGGCCTCAGCGACGAGCCGCATGAATTCCGCGCCAGTCTTGCCATGCACGATCAGCGCCGGGCCGACCTCGATCCGCCCCGTCTCCGCCAGCGCGGGCCGCGCCACGCCGGCCAACCCGCTCGCGCCAAATCCTGCGAGGAGATGGCGCCGAGAAATGCCAGCGTTGATTGCGCGATTGCGGCGACCCGCCACCGTCAAACCCTGATTCTGTGGTTCGCGGATAATAGCAGCGCAGCGCACGGTCGTCGCCCCACGTTCCCTCAAAAAAGACGTGCGGTGCACGAGCACCGCGCTTGAGGCCTGCGGCAAATCGTATAAGCTCTGCGCATAAGTACTGGGCATTTCGATACCCATCGCGCCCGGGCGATCAGGTTCTCCGGGTCCAAGCAAAATTCGCGGCAAAACGGAGGAAAAGCATGGTCGCCATAATGGTGAATGGAGTACGCCGCGAGGTCGGCGTCGACGGCAATACGCCGCTCCTGTGGGTGCTGCGCGAGCACCTCAAGCTCACGGGCACGAAGTTCGGCTGCGGGATCGCCGCCTGTGGCGCCTGCACCGTGCATGTGGACGGCGAAGCGGTGCGCTCCTGCTCCACGCCGGTCTCGCTCGTCGAGGGCAAATCGATCACCACCATCGAAGGACTGTCGGCTGACGGCAGCCATCCGTTGCAGAAGGCCTGGGTCGCCGAGCAGGTGCCGCAATGCGGCTACTGCCAGTCCGGCCAGATCATGCAGGCCGCAACGCTCATCGCGCACAACAAAAGTCCGTCGCGCGAGGAGATCGTCGAGCACATGGACGGCAACGTCTGCCGCTGCGGCACCTACCTGAAAATCATCAGCGCCATCCAGCGCGCAGCGCGGGAGGGCTAAGCCATGTCACGCAAAGTCATGAGCGACCTCAGCCGCCGCGATCTTTTCAGGGGAGCCGCCGGTCTTACCCTGGCGCTGACCGTCACGCCCGATCCGCTGGCGCTGATCGGCGGGTTGGCAGGCGAGGCGCGCGCCGACGCAGCGGCCTCGCCCAATGTGTGGGTTTCGATCGCGACCGACGGCACCATCACCATCGTGTCGCCGGCGGCTGAAATGGGCCAGGGCACGTTCACGACCCTGCCGGCCGTTTTCGCCGACGAATTCGACGCCGACTGGTCGAAGGTTCGTCCAATCACGCCGCCGGAATGGAACGAGAAGAAATTCGGCAATCCGGGATACAACGGCGTCTTCCAGACCTCCGCGAGCGCCGCCGTCCGTGGCTATTTCAAAGCGATGCGGATCGCCGGCGCGCAGGCCCGGCGCGTGCTGATCGATGCTGTCGCGGCAAAGTGGAACGTGCCCGCGTCGGAGCTTTCGACCGAGCCCAGCATCGTCGTTCACGCCGCAACCGGCCGCCGTATTTCATATGGCGAGATCGCGGGGTTCGCGAAGGCGCCGGCCGAACTGCCGAAGATCGAGGACAAGGACCTCAAGCCGGCATCGCAATTCCGGCTCATCGGCAAGGACGTGTCCCGCGTCGACGTGCCACTCAAGGTCAGGGGTGCCGCGAAATACGCCATGGACGTGCAGGTCGACGGCATGGTCTATGCCGCGGTCCTGCAGTCGCCCTACCCCGGCGGCGCGCCGGTCACGATCGATGACGCGCGCGCCCGCAAGGTCGCGGGCGTGACCGACATCGTCAAACTGCCGGAAGGCGTCGGCGTCATCGGCACGAGTGTCGAGGCGACCCAGGCGGCAAAGAACCTGCTCAAGGTCACCTGGAGCGACGCGCCCGGTGCGCATCACGACAGCGAGCGCGGGCTCGATGAATTGGCAGCCATCGGCCGCAACCTCGGCCAGGAAGGCGTGCCGTTCTGGAGCGTCGGCGACGCGCGCGGCACCATGGGCAAAGCGGCCAAGGTGTTCCGCGGCGACTACCGCACCCGCTACGTCTATCACGCGCAGATGGAGCCGCTGAACGCCACCGCCGCGGTCGCACCCGACGGCAAGTCGGTGGAGATCTGGGCCGGCACCCAGGGGCCGACGAGCCTGCACGCGCAGGTCGCCCGCCTCCTCGACATCGACCGCAGCAAAATCACGCTGCACCAGCATTTCCTGGGCGGCGGCTACGGCCGGCGCGGCTCGCAGGAGGTCGTGCTCGATGCGGTGCTCCTGTCGAAAGCGGCAGGCAAGCCGGTGAAGCTCGTCTGGTCGCGCGAGGACGACATCGCCGGCGGCAAGTTCCGACCGATGACGGCGCATCACATCGAGGCAGGCTTCGATGCGGCCGGCAAGCTTGTTGCCTGGCACCACCGCGTCGTGTCGGAGTCGGCGGTCGCCTATATGGCGGCAAGCGCCGGCTCCCCACCGCCCAAGCAAGACCTCATCGTCATGAAAGGCTCCCCCGTCCCGGAATATCCGACGGCCAACAAGCTTGCGGAGCATGTGGTCGTGCCGGGCAAGGCGCGGCTGTCGCCGTGGCGCGGCATCGGCAACGGCCACAACGCCTTTGCCGCGGAGAGCTTCCTCGACGAGGTCGCGGCAGCGGAAGGCAAGGATCCGATCGCGTTCCGCCTCGCGCTGTCCGAGGGCGTTCCTCGGGCGCAGCACCTGTTGCGCACGGTCGCGGTGATGTCGGACTGGACGAAGCAGCGCGAGGGACGCGCGCTCGGCGTGTCGTTCATGGAGAAGGACGAGACCCTGTCGGCGGGCGTTGCCGAGGTCTCGGTCAATCGCGAGACCGGCAAGATCAAGGTCCACAATTTCTGGGTCGCGATCGATGCCGGCATCGCGGTGCAGCCGCGCAACCTCGCGGCGCAGACCGAGGGCTCGATCGTTTACGGTCTCGGCCACGTGTTGCGGGAGAAGATCACCATCCGCGATGGCCGCGTCCTTGAGTCGAACTTCAACGACTACGAGGTGGCGCGGATGTCCGACGTCCCCAACATCCAGATCCAGGTGGTGTCGACCGACAATCCGCCGACCGGTGCCGGCGAGGACGGGCTCCCGCTCGTCGCCTGCGCCGTCGGCAACGCCATCGCCAAGCTCACCGGCGTGCGCCTGCGCGAACTGCCGTTCGCACCCGAGCGCGTCCGCGGCGCGCTGGGCGCGTAACCACCGGGCGACGCTCATCACCAAACTTCACCTCCCCCTGGAAGGGGGAGGTCGCGGGAGGGGGTGACAGCGGTGCAGCACGTGTGCGTCCGCCGTGCACCACACGAGGGCCCTGCGCAGCACACACGTCCGCCGCGCCGTATTTGCTGAAGCGCTCTCACCCCACCCCGGATCGCCGTTGGCGATCCGACCCTCCCCCTTCAGGGGAGGGTGCTTTCTTCGCCTGCAGCGAGGCGCCGGCTTCGACCGGCAGACGGCGGAAGTGCCAGATGCCGGCGAAGCCGATAAGTGCGACGCCCCAGAACGCCATGTGGAAATCGCTGACGGTCGCGCCGGCTTCGCCGCCATGGCTCAGCGCCGCCAAGCGCAGCAGGATCGCGCCGCCGGCAACGCCCAAGGCGTTTCCCATCTGCTGGAGCATGCTGAACAGCGTGTTGGCGCCGCTCATGCGGGTGTGATCAAGGTCGCAAAAGCTCAGCGCGTTGATGGTGGTGAACTCCATCGACCGGGTGAGCCCGCTGGCAAAAAGGAGCGCCAGAATGACGATCACCGGCGTCGTCGCGGTGATGAACCCGCAGGCGAAGACCGTCGCGACGGCAAGAACGCCGTTCCAGATCAACGTTGGGCGGAAGCCGAACCTGCCGAGCACGAGGTTGGTTGCGGGTTTCATGCCGAGATTGCCGGCGAACACCGCGAGCAGCAGCAGGCCTGAGTAGAACGGGTCGAAGCCGAAGCCGAGCTGGAACATCAACGGCAACAGGAACGGCGCGGCGCTCATTACGGTGCGGAACGCGACGCCGCCGGTGACCGTGATCGCGAAGCTCGGAACGCGGAACGGCGAGAGATCGATCAGCGGATGGGCAGCGCGCAATGCGTAGCGCACCGCGTAGACGCCGGCGGCAATGCTCAAGGCGAACAGCGGAACCGTAATGAACCAATCGAGGCGATTACGCGCGAACGTCTCGAGGCTGTACATCACGCCGAAGCTCGCGAGCCCGGCGAGAAGGAATCCGGTCCAGTCGAACCGGCCCTTCGCCTCGCCGCGCGTGTTCGGGATCAGCACGATCGCGAGCCCCAGTCCGATGAGCCCGAGCGGAACGTTGAGCAGGAAGATCCACGGCCACGAGCTGTAGGTCGTGATGAAACCGCCGAGCGGCGGCCCGAGCACCGGCGCGGCCAGCGCCGGCCAGGTGAGCAAGGCGATCGCCCGGATCAGATATTCCTTCTCGGTGGTGCGCAGCACGATCAGCCGGCCGACCGGCACCATCATGGCGCCGCCGACGCCCTGCAGGATGCGCGCGAGCGTAAAGAATGTGAGCGAGCCGCTCATGGCGCACAGCACCGAGGACAGGGTGAACGCCGCGATCGCGCTCGCGAAGACGGTGCGGGCGCCGAACCGATCGGTGACCCAGCCGCTGGCCGGAATGAACACCGCGACGGTGAGTAGATAGGCCGAGATGCCGATGTTGACGTCGACCGCTGCAACGCCGAAGGATTGGGCCATCTGCGGCAGTGCCGTCGCGATCACCGTGCCGTCGAGCTGCTCCATGAACAGCGCGCCGGCGACGAGAAGCGCGATCACCGGACTGGGCCGGGCAGGTTTGTCCATCAAGTAATCACGCTGTCCTTGATTGATCGAAACGATCCCCGGCCGCACGGCGTTGCCGCCCGCTGATATCGCGCGCCATCAAAGGAGGTCAATGGAGGCAAGGGCACGCTATGAGGATTACACGTAGCCCGGATGAGCACATAGCGTGTAGCCCGGATGAGCGCAGCGATATCCGGGGCGGCATCGAAACCTGGCGAGGCTGTTCCCGGATGTCGCTGCGCTCATCCGGGCTACACGCTCATCCGGGCTACGATCGTGCGCTGCGCCCGCGGCGGAACATGCGCGACGCCTCCCAGAAGCCCATGGTGAGGAGCGCAACCGCGAAGGGCACCATGAAATAGAGCGCACGGAACAAGAGGAGGCCGGCGACGAGTTCCTCCTTGCCGATCTGCGGCAGCGCCAGCAGCATGGCGGCGTCGAACACGCCAAGCGAGCCTGGCGCGTGGCTCGCAAAGCCGAGCAGCGTCGCCGAGATGAACGCGACCGCCACGGTAAAAAACCCGTCGACGCCCGTGGCTCCGTTGGAGGCGGCCGGCATCAAACTCCACATCGCGAGCGATGAGCAGCCCAGATCGGCGACTGCAATACCGACTTGGACGAGGGTCGAGCGGCCGCTCGGCAAATTGACGCGCCAATCCTTGATGCCGATCGAACGCTGACGGCGCGCCGCATAAGTCACGTAGACGACGAGCAGCACCAGGGCAACGATGCCGAGCGCGCGCACAGCATCGGGCGGCAATTCGAGGATGCGAGCAGGTGCGTCCGGATGATAGATCATCCCGGTTCCGAGCACCGCGAGGTTCCCGAGCCAGAAGGTCAGTCCGGTGAGGAAGCAGACCTTGGCGACGTCAACGACCGTAAGCCCGAACTGCGAGTAGATGCGGTAGCGGATGGCGCCGCCCGAAAACGCGGTGGCGCCGATGTTGTGGCCGATGGCATAGCTCGTGAAACTTGCGAACGCGGCCACCCGATAGGGCACGTGACGAATCCCGATCGTACGCAGCGCGAAGAGGTCGTAGCAGGTCAGTGTCGCGTAAGCGGCGGCGATGAAGAGCACCGCGCGGGCGATATTGCCTGCGGGCATCGCCTGCACATGCTCCCACACCTTCGCCGGATTGATGCCGGCGAGAATGTGCACCAGCACCAGGATCGACACCACGACGACGATTGAGCTGAGCGCGAAGCCGATCCAGTTCCATTGGAAGCGGGACGTGAGTGCCCTGGCCTTGTGCAAAAGTCGAAGAGCCAAACGTCACCGCCCCATAGAAGGTGAAACAAGACGGCGAAATTGCTGGTGATTGCTGTAATTACTCGCAAATCGTCAGCCGGCGCCGCGTGATTTACGCCACCTCAAGCGACAGGAATGCGACAACGTTCCGAGGTCACGGGGCGAACCGTCATCAAACCTACATGCGCAGCGATGCTTAATCCCGCCACAATTCGCGGCCTGCCGCTCACGGGGGAACGCTTTGAGTCCGGGGACTAAAATGGCGGCGCGCCGGCGCCTCAACCAGGCAGTGCGACGCAATCGCGCGCTGTCCACCGCCGGCCTCCTCGAAATCCTCTTCACCTTCGCCTTCAAGGGGCTCGTCTACCCGCAGATATGGGAAGACCCCGAGGTCGACATGGAAGCGCTGGCGCTGACGCCGGACTGCCATGTCGTGGCGATCGCGTCGGGCGGCTGCAACATCCTGTCCTATCTGATCGCCGATCCGGGCCGGATCACCGCTCTTGATCTCGCCCGCGCGCACGTGGCGCTTGCCCGCCTCAAGCTTGCGGCCGCGCAAAATCTGCCGTCGTGGCAGGCGTTCTATCGTTTCTTCGGCGCCGCCGACGAAGCCGACAACATCGCGGCCTATTGGCGCTTCCTCGCACCGCATCTCGACCAGGAGACCCGCGCCTATTGGGAAGCGCGCAGCGCCGCCGGTTTCGGACGCCGGCGCATCTCGATGTTCACCCGCAACGTCTACCGCCATGGCCTGCTGGGTCACGCCATCGGGATGAGCCATCTTGTCGCCCGCGTTCACGGCGTCGACTTGAGTCACATTCTGCGCGCGCGCTCGCTCGACGAGCAGCGGGCATTCTTCGAGACCTCGATCGAACCGCTGTTCTCCAAGCCGCTGGTGCGCTGGGCAACGGCGAACCGGCTTTCGCTCTACGGCCTCGGGATTCCGCCGGCGCAGTATGCCTCGCTCGGCGCCGGCGCACCCGAGATGGCATCCGTGCTGCGCGAGCGGGTCGAGCGGCTCTCGTGCGGATTTTCGCTCGACGAAAATTATTTCGCCTGGCAGGCGTTCGGCCGCGCCTATGCGGAGCGCGCCGACGGGCCGTTGCCGCCCTATCTGATGCGCAGCCATTTCGATGCCATCCGTTCGCGCGCCGACCGCGTCGAAGTGCTCAACCGCTCGTTCACCGAATATCTCGCGAGCCGCCCCGATCGCTCGCTCGATCGCTACGTGTTGCTCGATGCGCAGGACTGGATGTCGGACCTCCAGCTCAACGATTTGTGGCGCGAGATCACGCGCACCGCACGGCCGGGCGCGCGCGTGATCTTCCGCACCGCCGCGGCGCCGAGCCTGCTGCCGGGGCGCGTCGAGGACGCCGTGCTGCGGCAATGGCGTTACGAGGCGGAGAAATCGCAGGACCTTACGAAGCGCGACCGCTCCGCGATCTACGGCGGGTTTCACCTCTACGTGCTCGACGCATGACGACTGTCGCCGCCGCGGGGCTGATGGACCGGATCTACCGGCATCAGCGCCACGTCTATAACGCGACACGCAAATATTACCTGTTGGGCCGCGACCCGATGATCGCGAGCCTGCGACCCAGCCCGGGCGATGCCGTACTCGAGATTGGTTGCGGCACCGGTCGCAACTTGATCGCCGCGGCACACCGCTATCCGCAGGCGCGTTTCTTCGGCCTCGACGTCTCGACGGCAATGCTGGCGACCGCCGCAACCTCGGTTGCGCGCGCGGGACTCGCCGGGCGCATCCGCCTCGCGCAGGGCGACGCGACGCGACGCGAGAGCCTTGCCACGTTCGGCGACACGGCATTTGCCCGCATCTTCATGTCGTACAGCCTGTCGATGATCCCCGATTGGCGGGGCGCACTCGACGTTGCGACGGCGGCGCTACCGCCCGGCGGCGAGTTGCACATTGTCGATTTCGGCGGCCAGGAACACTTGCCGGCGACATTCCGCCGGCTGCTGCGCACCTGGCTCGCCCAGTTTCACGTCACGCCGGTGGACGACCTCGAACTCGCGCTGCGGGCCCGCAGCGCCGCGCTTGGCATCCCTCCTGGCACCGCGCTCGTCATCACCCGCCCCTACCGCGGCTACGCGCAGTACGCGGTGCTGCGCGCGCCGGCCGCAGCCTGATTTCCGCCGACGATGTGGTGCCTGCCGTTTCTCGTACGAACCTCTGGCAAGCGACGCGAGCGACTGCTTCCCACACATGCGGTCCGGCGTCTGACACCCGGATGGCTGTGAATGTTGTGAGCATAACGGCGATTGCCGGAGCAATTTTCCAAGACCCCAGACGAGCACTTGCAGAATCCTGCGCCGCGTTTCCCGCAGACTGCAGATTTAGCAATGCTGCCTATTTGTTTGCCTGCTTGATCATATCGACAATCTCGTTTATCCGGTCGCCGAGATCAAGCACTGAGAGGTTCGCGGGTTCGCGGCAAACCATCCTGGCGACCTTAACCTTATCTACATTATCAACCAGTTTATTATTTTTGTTGTAGAAATAGAGCGCGTGATCATATAGATCTCCGATCGCAGGCCGATCATATGACGTAGTATATACTGTTTTGACCGCATCTTGTAATACCAAATGATCAACGTAATTTTCAATCTCACGGCCTTCCGTCAGCCAGCCGACGCTGCCGGTTTGACTTTTGAATTCGCTCAGAACTCGCGTCTTAGTTTCATTTATTTTATCGCTGCTGTCGATTTTATCACTATCAATCACAATAGCGAGGTACCGGTTTAATGATCTAAGCTGAATAAACTAGGTAACCTCCTGATCATCTGCACTCAAATGGCTCAATAAGCGGCCACCGTAAAACATAATTGAATAATGCGTTCCTTCAATCATATTTTTATCAAACGCTGATATCCAGTGACGTAAATATATTCTGTCCGATGGACCCTCGACCCATACGATCGCATTCGATTGCACCAAATCTGACGCGCGATAGCCGAGGTCAACACAAATTGCAAACCGGTCCTTCCGAAAATCGATGGTCTAACGAACGTTTGGGTACCGTCGTTTGTTACATGAAATATCGCCGCATCAGGCGTATCAATAAAGCAGGGCGAGTGGGTTGCAATAAAATACTGATTGTCTGTACTATCGCGAAGGTGAGCAATAAGTTTACGCTGCAAAATTGGATGCAAATGTATTTCCGGTTCTTCTATGCAGACGATCTGCGATTTTGCAAGATTGCAAAATGCCGCGATCATAATAACTTCATGGATCCCGGTACCGAGCGATGATAGAGGAAGTATTTTTCCATCCATATGAACGAGGATATGCTTTCGGTGGTGAGGAATTTCTATTAACGCATCAGTTCGACCAGTAACAATTTGCAAAAATTCGTTTATTTTTTCAAATGTTTTTCGATCTTCTCTCGCGTCGTGACCTGGACTCTGTAATTCAGCCAAACGATCAATTAGCCCCCGACCGCTGAAGTCGTTTAGTTCTTGATTAGGCGCCCCTACTTCTCTTATGGCCACAATCAAGTCGACTTTTGGTATCTTTATTGACACCCCTCTACGCAAAGCATCCAACGTTTGGGGAATCCAATGCTGCTCAAGCGAACCGCCTCCCGCGCCTGTCAGTAAATTCCACAATTTCTGCCATTCATGATGGGGCAGAATTGAATTTAAGGATGTTGGCTGACCTAGGAACATTTGGGGTTTACCGTCTGCCCCAAGTTGCGTCACCCAAACCATTTCATCATCACTGAGTGCACGACAGAGTTCCGTTAGCGTCTTCTGCACGCTGGGAAGCTGCGACGGGACTCTTCCCACTTTAGAAGCAGCGTGAATAAAATCATCTAGCGGAATCGCGATAGCGTGTTTTGGCTGGCCTTTGATCCCTCCTTGATATTGATCTAAGCTGTCTTCATACTGTTGCTTCCCCTTCGGTCCGATATGATTTCTTAGAAAGTTAAGTACGGTAGACTTTCCAGCGTTGTTTGTGCCTATGAAGAAATTTAACTCCCGGAACGGAGCCATCTTCTGCATTTTGGGTCCAATTCCGCGATAATTTTGGAGCGCGAGGCCGTGCAAAAAAATTGGCATGGGCTTTTCAAGAGAGTTGGAGATTCCCGATTCGGGAGGGCGCCTATATAACAAGGAACCACGTCCTGATCGTCAATAGAGTTGTGGAGAGTTTCCAGTTCGCGTGGAGCGAGCCTTTCGGTTCTGACTGGCGAACTCGGATCCTAGCTAGTTCCCCAGTCAATTGATTTCATTTTCGAATTAAATGATCTGCGGCCGCCCCCGCCCCCTCAATGCTTCGCCCCCGAAAAGTCGCGCGGCAGGCGGCAGGCGGCGACGCGGATGGTTCGCGTGGTGGCGGGCGTGTTGCGGCTGCGGCCGACGAAGCGCGGCTCGCCGGCGCTGATCACGGCGCCGATGGCGGCGATATCGCCGTTGCGTATCGCCGAGAGCGCGTCGCTTTGGGTGCCGCCGTCGGGCGCGTCGATGAGCACGATATCGGCCGCCTTGCCGGCGCTCAGCGCGCCGCTATCGAGGCGATAGACCCGCGCGTTGCTCCCGGTCGCGGCCGCGATGGCAAGCTCCGGCGCGATGCTGGCGAGGCTCGCGATATGCGCGATGGTGTAGAGCATGCCGAGCGGCATGATGCCGCTGCCGGTCGGCGTGTCGGTCGCGATGATGAGGCGGTCGAACGCACTGAGCTTTTGTGCGAGGCCGGCGCACAACAGCGCGGTGCGCAGATTGCCGGCGGTGCAGATCTGCAGCGCGATGTCGCTCTCGCGGATGATGCGCTCGAAATCCCGGTCCGGCATCGCCGTCGGGCCGCCGTTGATGTGAAACGACACATGCGGTTTCAGCGCCAGCAGATGATCGCCGGTGATGGCGCCCGAGCCCGGAATTGACGAGCCGCCGGTGTGCACGGTCGTGATCATGTCGTGCGCGCGCGCCGCCGCGACCAGCGGCGCGTATTCGTAGGCGCTGGCAAAAGCACCGAAGCCCGCCTTGGCGAGCCAGACGCCCTTCTTCGCAATCTCGCCGAGATCGTTCCCGGAGAGCCCCGGCTCGAGGATGACCGAGCCGGCATGCACGGTCATGCCGCCCGGCCGGTAGTGCTCGAAGCATTTGTGCGCGGCGACCGCGAGCGCCTTGACCCCTTCCGCATCGCGCGGACGCCCCGGCACATGCACTTCGGACGCACTGATCGCGGTGGTGACGCCGCCATGGACGTAGCTTTCGAGAAAGCCGACGGTCTGCTGGCGCGGCGTGTAATCGCCGAACGTGATGTGGACGTGGGAGTCGATGAGCCCGGGGATGGCGGTCGCCCCGTCGGCATCGATGACGACGTCGCACGCCGACACATCGCTGGCCGAGGCAGTCCCGACAGTCTCGATCTTCTCATCCTGGGTGATGATCGTATCGCCGGCGGCGAGCGGCGCGCGCCAGTCGCCGGAAACGATCGTGCCGATATTGGTAATGGCTAGACGCATGTTCGCAGTCCCGTGACGGTTGCACGTTAATGGGTCGCCTGGTCGATTTCATCCCTTAAGTCACGTGCGGGGACGCAGAGCCGATACGAACATTCGTGGGGCTCGGTCGCGGGCATTCCGTTCCTTTGAAATGGCGCCCCATTTGTTTGAAACGGTCTCGCAAGCTGATAGCTTCGGCAATCTTGAGATGCTCATTTTGCTTGGTCGTTTCGACGTTCAAGCGCCGTCGCTTTCCGGGGAGCCCCCATGAAATTTTCGCGCCGTCACTTCCTGCCGCTCGTCGCCGCGGCCGCTGCAGCGCCAGCCGTCTCGCGCGCTGCCCACGCGCAGGCTTATCCGTCGCGGCCGATCCGTCTGGTCGTCGGCTTCCCGCCCGGCGGAGCGACCGACATCGTTGCCCGCATCATGGGCCAGTGGCTGTCGGATCGCCTCGGCCAATCGGTCATCACCGAAAATCGGACCGGCGCCGGGTCCAATCTTGCAGCCCAGACCGCGATCAATGCGCCGCCCGACGGCTACACGTTACTGGTCACGACGGGCTCGAACGCCGTCAACGCCACGTTCTACAACTCGCTTCCCTTCAAGTTCCTGCGGGACATCGAACCGGTCGCCGGGTTCGTGAAATACCCGCTGGTGCTCGTCGCGGATCCCACGTTGCCGTTTCGAACGACGGCCGAGTTCATCGCCTACGCGCGAACGAACGGGAAGAAGCTGAGCATGGCATCGTTCGGCACCGGCACCTCGAGTCATCTGTCGTGGGAACTGTTCAAGATGATGACGGGCATCAACATGGTGCACGTGCCCTATCGCGGCGAGGCGCCGGCGCTGATCGATATCATCGGCGGACAGGTGCAAGCGATGTTCTGCACCCCGCCCGGATCGGTGGAGCATATCAAGTCCGGCAAGGTGCGCCCGCTCGGCGAAACGTTCCTGTCGCGCTGGGAGGGGCTGCCCGACGTTCCGCCGGTCAGCGATGCCGTGCCCGGTTACGAATCGAGTTCGTGGTCCGGCATCGGCGTGCCCAAGGGCACGCCGCGCGCCATCATCGACACGCTCAATCGCGAGATCAACGCAGGCCTGTCGACCCCTGCGATCAGAGCGCGCTTGAGCGAAATCGGCACCGCGCCCATGGTGCTCACGTCGGCGGCGTTCGGCGACTTCATGGCCGCGGAAACGGAAAAGTGGGGCAAGGTCGTCAAGGCGGCCGGCGCAAGGGCGGAATGAAGGCGCGCGTGCAGCCGGCCGTGGGACGCTTGCGATGAAGTGGACGACACCCGCTCTCGCGCTCCTGCTGTTGCAATGCCTGTCCGACCCCCTGCCCGCTCAGCCCGTCGCGAACCCCTCGGATATCGAACGCGGGCTTGAGATTATCGAGCCGGGTGCGGCCAAGGCGTCCCTGCTCGATCTGCCGGACGCACTGGCCGCGCTGAAAATCCCGTCCGTCAGCGTCGCGCTAATCGATCATGGCAAACTGGCCTGGGCGCGCGCCTGGGGCGACGCCTCGACGCACACGATCTATCAAGCCGCGTCCCTCTCGAAGCTCGTGACCGCCATCGCGGCGCTGCGTCTTGTCGAACAGGGCCGGCTCGCGCTCGATCGCAACGTCAATGATGATCTCGCGATGTGGCGCGTGCCGCAGAACGATCTGACGGCGGGCCATCCCGTGACGCTCCGCGGCCTGTTGAGCATGACCGCCGGCATCAGCGTTCCGGGCTATCTCGGCTACGAACCGGGAGCGCGCCTCCCCGACCTCAAGCAGATCCTCGACGGCGCGCCGCCGGCGAGCTCGCCGCCGGTTCGTGTCGTCTATGTGCCGGGAAGCCGCTACGCCTATTCGGGCGGGGGTACGAGATCGTTCAGGCTCTCGTCGAAGCGAAGACCCACAGCTCGTTCGATGATGCCCTCAGCGATCTGATCTTCGAACCGGCGCATATGGCGGACAGCACCTTTGCCCAGCCGCTCTCGACCGCGCTCACGCCGAGGGCGGCGCAAGGCCATTACCGGGATCGGCGCGCGCTACCGGGCGGCTGGCGGGTGGTGCCGGAACTCGCCGCCGGCGGACTGTGGTCGACGCCGACCGACCTCGCTCAACTCCTGATCGAGATCGCGCGCGCTTACCGCGGCGAGGAAAATCCCCTCCTCAGCCGGACAATGGCAATCGAAATGCTCAAACCGCAGAATGGCGGTCCCTACGGCCTCGGCGGCGCGGTTGCCGGCTCGGGACAAAGCCTGGTGCTGATGAAACGAGGCCAGAACATCGGCTACCAGGCCTACATGCTGATCTTTCCGGAGGCCGGCCAAGGCATCGTCGTAATGACCGGCGCCGACAACGGCACCACTCTCGCGACCGCGCTCATCCGCCGGGCCGCAACGGTCTACCGCTGGCCGCCGCTCGGAGCATTGCCCGATTGACGCCGGCTCCCGTACCGCCTATCCGCGCCGCTCGTCACTTCGGCAGCATCAGTTCCTGGCGCGGCGGCAGATAGGCGGCGGTCCACACATCGGCCGGCGCCGGCTTCGGAATCTCCAACGCCTCCGCGACCTGAGTCAGCACGCGATCGAGCCGCTGCGGCTCCATGGCGCTCAGGCCATATTTCTTCACGTCATCGGTGACAATTGCGCGCGTGGTCGAGAAATCGAGCGCCGTGCTCTCGATCTTGTCGTCCGCCATGGAGTTGAACTTCTTCAGGCTGACGATCGCGTATTTCGGATCAGCGATCGACCCCATGATGCCCGCGACCGCGCATTTGATAAAGGCTCGCATGACGTCGGCGTGCGCCGCCGCCCATTCCGGCTTGACGATGATGGAGTTGCCGAAGGTGCTCAGCCCCCAGTCGGCGTAGGGGAACTCGACCATGTCCGTTTCCTTCACGCCGAGCGCCTGAAGGCCGGTGATGACGGTGAACAAATGGCCGGCCGCGGCGTCGGCCTGGCCATGAAACAGCGTCGTCTGGCGCAAGTTGGGGGTCACCGTCACCCAGACGATGGCCCCAGGGTCGATGCCATTGGCCTTGGCAAAGGCCGGGAACAGCACGCGGCTCGCTTCGCCCTGCGCATCGGCGAGGCGCTTGCCGACAAGGTCCTGCGGCTTGTTGATGTTGTTCTTCTTCAGCGTCACCACCGAGGTCGCCGACTTGTCGCTGATGACAAACGTCGCGATCAGCTTCTCGGTCGGGTGGGTGCCGTTATAGCTGATGAGCGTATTGAAGTCGGACACGCCGATGTCGTAGGCGCCCGAGGCGACCTTGCTGACGGCATCGCCCGAGCCGAAGCCGCGGTCGATCTTCACGTCGAGGCCAGCGCGCTGAAAGCAGCCGGAGTCGGCTGCGACCGTCCAGATGGCCTGTGCGCCTTCAAACGCCCAGTCCATGACGAACTTGATCGGCACGCGCTCGGCGGCGCACGCAGATGACATCATCGCCGCGGACGCGCCGAGCGCCGCAACACCAAGCCAAACTTTCAGACGCATGATCGCCCCCGGTCCGTTGAGCTGCAAAAACCCTTTGACCCGGCCCCTTATGTAAAACCGAAACTTTCGTTTCAGGCCAGCCAAAAATATTGCATCATGGCTTTAGGGACCTGCCTGGAGCATCGCGGATGACCTATCAATCCATCAGCGTCACGCAATTGACCCCCAACATCGGCGCCGAAATCGGCAACGTCGACCTCACCAAGCCGCTGTCGAACCACGAAGTCAAAGAGCTGCACGACGCATTCGCGGAGTTCCAGGTCATCTTCTTCCGCGACCAGCCGATCGATCTCGATCACCACGTCGCCCTGGCGCGGCTTTTCGGCGAGCTTCACATCCATGTCGGCCCGTCGACCGAAAGCAAGGCGCTGCCCGATCGTCCCGAAATCCGCATGCTGCACTTCGACGAGACCTCGGAGAAGGTTGCCGGCGAGCTATGGCACACCGACCAGTCCTGCGCCGAGATCCCCCCGCTCGGCAGCATCCTGCACCTCCATCAGGTGCCGCCGAACGGCGGCGGCGCGACGCTGTTTTCCAGCATGTACGCGGCCTACGACGAGCTGTCGCCGCAAATGAAGACCTTTCTCGGCGGCTTGACCGCGACCCATGACGGCAGGGGCGTGTTCGGACCGAAGGCCCCGGTCGCGGTGCATCCGATCATCGCCAAGCACCCGGTGACCGGCCGCAAGCTCATCTATGTCAACCGGGCGATGACCACGCACATCAACGAGCTGCCGCGCGAGGAAAGCGACGCCATTCTCAATTTCCTCTACGGGCACATCACCAAGCCGGATTTCCAGATCCGCTTCCACTGGCGCGAGCACTCGATCGCGTTCTGGGACAACCGCTGCACCCAGCACAAGGCGATCTGGGACTATTACCCCAATGTCCGTTCGGGTTACCGCATCCAGATCAAGGGCTCGGCACCGCCGCTGGCCGCCTGACGTCGCGTAGGGGTGGGGATGGATTCTGTCACGGCGCCGGCGCGCGCGACGAGACCTCCGGCGGGATCGCCCGAACCCCATGTCGAGCTTCGTGACGTCAGCATGGTTTATGGCGACGGCGACGACGGCGTGCCGGCGCTCGACCATGTCAGCATGCGGACCGACAAAGGCGAGTTCGTAGCCGTCGTCGGGCCGTCGGGCTGCGGCAAATCCACATTGATGAAGCTCGTCACCGGCCTGATGCCGCCGACCTCGGGCGAAATCCAGGTCGATGGCCGCACCGTCGCCCGCCCCATCAAGGGCGTCGGCATGGCGTTCCAGAACTCGACGCTGATGCCGTGGCGCACGACCCTGCGCAACGTGATGCTGCCGCTCGAGATCGTGCAGCCTTACAAGAGCCGGCGGCATCGGGATCGCCGCGAGCACGAGGCGCGGGCGGAACGCCTGCTCGCGTCAGTGGGCCTGGGCGGCTTCGGCCGCAAGTATCCGTGGGAATTATCGGGCGGGATGCAGCAGCGGGCGAACCTGTGTCGCGCGCTCATTCACGAACCCCAACTCCTCATGTTGGACGAGCCGTTCGCTGCCCTCGACGCGTTCACCCGCGAAGAGCTTTGGGGCGTCATGCAGGATTTGTGGATGCGCCAGCGCTTCAGCGCCGTCCTCGTGACCCATGACCTGCGCGAAGCCGTCTACCTGGCTGACACCGTCTACGTCATGAGCAAGCGGCCCGGCCGGATCATCCACACGCGGGCGGTCTCCCTGCCGCGCCCGCGCACGCTTGCCGCGAGCTTCGAGCCTGAGTTCGTCGACATCGTTCATGAGTTGCGCGACAAGATTTCCGAGGCGCGCGCGTGAAAGCGGCAGCAGCAAAGCGGCTGCGCATGCAGCTCACGCCGTGGATCATCACGGCGGTTCTTCTGATCCTGTGGGAGATCGCGACCCGCGCCAGCGGCATCTCCAACGTCGTCCTGCCGCCGCCGAGCGAGATTCTCCAATCCCTGGTGCAGCATCGCGACCTCCTTGCCCAGCATGCGTTGCAGACCCTGATCACCACGGTGGTCGGTCTCGCGCTTGCGATCGCGATCGGCGTGCTGATCGGCCTCGCGATCGGCGCCTGGGCGGGCGTCTATCGCGGCGTATATCCCCTGCTCGTCGCCTTCAATTCCGTTCCCAAGGTCGCCCTGATGCCGCTGTTCGTCCTCTGGTTTGGCATTGGCGCCATTCCGGCGGTGCTGACGGCCTTTACCCTCGCGCTGTTTCCGATCGTCGTGAACGTGGCCACCGGCATTGCCACCATCGACCCGGAAATGGAGGACGTGATGCGCTCGCTCGGCGCGCGGCGCGACGAGATTCTCGTCAAGGTCGGGATTCCGCGGACGATGCCGTACCTGTTCGCATCGCTCAAGGTCGCGATCACGCTCGCCTTCGTCGGGTCGGTCATATCCGAAACGGTCGCCTCCAACGAAGGCATCGGCTTTCTGCTGATGGGGGCGGCGGCACGCTTCGACGTCGCGCTGGTGTTTGCGGGGCTGGTGGTGGTCGCCGTCATGGCCGTGGTCGCCTACGCCGCGTGCGAATTCCTCGAAACGCGAATGGCCCATTGGGCTTTCCGCAGCCGGGAACGATAAGGCTTTGCCGCGATCTTGAGTTTCGACCGGGATCGGAGGCATGCTGCAAACAAAGGTTCGGGCCGCGACAGGAAAGGATTGCGCCGTGCTGGAAACCAAGCCGTCTCCCATGGGGTCCGCCGCGCACGCGCCGACGTGGCCGGCGCAAGGCGTCAGCCGCGTGCCGTTTGTCGTTTACTCCGACCCCAACATCTTCGCGGAAGAGCAGCACGCGATTTTCCGCGGGCCGATCTGGCATTTCCTCGGCCTCGAAGCACAGCTTCCCGAGCCCGGTTGCTTCGTCACCGTCCAGGTGGGCGAGACGCCGGTGATCGTGGTGCGCGAGCGCAACGGCACCATCGGCGCTCTCGTCAACCGCTGCGCCCACAAGGGCACGCCGCTGGTGTTCGTGCCGTCGGGCAAGATCGACCAGTTCATGTGCGTCTATCACAACTGGTGTTACGACCTGTCCGGCAAGATGCTGTCGGCGGCGTTCGAGCACGGCGTGCGCGGCAAGGGCGGCATGGCGTCGACCTTCAAGAAGGAAGACCACGGCCTGCAGCGCCTGCGCGTGCATGTGATCCGCGGCCTCATCTTCGGCACGCTCAACGACGAGACCCCGCCGTTCGAGGACTATGTCGGCCCCGACCACATCGCCAACATCAATCGCGTCTGCGGCCGGCCGCTGCGCGTTCTCGGCCTCTACAGTCAGAAGCTGCCGTCGAACTGGAAGCTCTATATCGAGAACGTCAAAGACCCCTATCACGCGTCGATCCTCCATGCCTTCAACGGCGTGATGAAGCAGGACCGCCTGACCATGGAGGGCGGCATCAAGATGGGCGCCCGCGGCTGGCACCACATCAGCTACTCCAAGATGCACACCGACACCGGCGGCGAGATCTATTCCAAGGCCGCCATGCGCAACGCCGAGATCGAAGCCTACGGCTTCGGCCTGCGCGACGGCTCGATGACCGATATCTGGGACGATCATGGCGATGCCATCACCATGACCATCACCACGATCTTTCCGAACTTCGTGCTGCAGCAGTTGCGCAACTGCCTCGCGGTGCGCACCATCGTTCCGAAGGGCACCCATGAATCCGAGCTGATGTGGATCGCGTTTGGCTACGAGGACGACGACGAACGCCGCCTGCAGGGACGCCTCAAGCAAGCCAACATGATGGGACCGGCGGGCCTGATCGCGATGGAGGACGGCATGATCGGCGGCCTCGTGCAAAAGGGCATTGCCGGCGACCTCGACAAAGCCGCGGTGCTGGAAATGGGCGGCCACGGCATCGAGCCGATTCCCGGATCGCGCGTCTCCGAAGGCAGCGTGCGCGGCTTTTGGACCGGCTATCGCGCGCTGATGGGGCTTTAGCGATGACGGTCAACGTGCCCGCCGGGCAATCGATGCAGGCCGGCGCGCGGGCGCTGCTCGTCGCCTACACCTATGTGCTCGACGAAGGTCCGCTGAGCGATTGGCCGGCCTTGTTCACGCCGACCTGCCTTTACCGCATCACCACGCGGCAGAACGAAGAGCGCAACATGCCGCTCTCGATCATGCTGTGCGACAATCATGCGATGTTGTACGACCGCGTCGAGGCGGTCGAGAAGGCCAACATCTACGAGCCACACTACTATCGCCACATCCTGTCCAACTCGCGCACGCTGCGCACGACGGCGGATTCGATGTGGATGGAGACGAGCTTTATCTGCGTGCGCACGATGCTCGACGGCCGCACCACCCTGTTCGCCGCCGGCAAGTATGTCGACGAGGTGGTGGCGGACAAGAGCAACTGGCTGTTCCGCTCGAAGACGGTCGTGCTCGATTCCTCTCAGGTCGATACGTTGATCGCAAAGCCGCTTTGACGCGCTCCGCCGCGGTCGCAGCGATCATGGAGCGCCCATGTCTTCTCTGAGCGAGTCTCCTCTGAGCAAGTCTTCCCTGAGCGACAACGATCGCGGAAAATTGCTCCAGGTGAGCGTCGCGACCATCACCACCTGTCTCTACCGCGCCGGCATCAGAGCCGCCTGCCCTCACGGCATCAGGCCGGTCGCGCCAAACCTCCCCCGCATGATCGGCCCGGCCTACACGCTGCGCTTCATTCCGATGCGCGAGGACGCGGGCGGCGTCGGCAATATCCACCAGCGCGCGTTCGAGGAATGTCCGCCAGGCCATGTGCTGGTCATGGATGCGCGCGGCGAAACGCGGGCTTGCTCCTGCGGCGATCTCCTGATCGGCCGGCTCAAGGCGCGCGGCTGCGCCGGCATCGTGACCGATGGCGGCTTTCGCGACACGCCTGACGTCGCCCTGCTGCAATTTCCCGCCTATCAGCGTCAGGCTGCGCCGGCACCGAGCTTCGGCTACCTGCGAGCGGTCGAGATCAACGTGCCGATCGGCTGCGCCGACGTCGCGGTCTATCCGGGCGACATCGTTGTCGGAGATGCCGAGGGCATCGCGGTCATTCCCGCGGCCATAGTGAGCCGCATCGCGCAGGAGGCCCACGACCTCACGCGATATGACACCTTCGCCGCCGAGGAGATTGCCCGCGGCCGCAGCATTATTGGGCTCTATCCCCCGACCGAGGCGTCGCGCGCCGAGTTCCAGCGCCGGATGTCCGAGGGTACCTGACGACCTTGCCATGCGCTGACGGCGGGTAGGGAAATACTAGCCGCCGCATTGCTGCCGCTATGTTAGGCCGACCCTCTTCCCGCGCGAGCATTGTTTCGGCTTGCGGACCGAGGTGAGCGGCCTGATAAGGCCGCGCGAGGGGCTAGGCGTGAGCGGCAGACGTTTCCGCATCTCCGTATCTGTCGTTCTGGGCAGCTTGGCGCTCGCAAGCTGCGTCTCCGTTTACAATCTGCCCGGCAATCAGCCGCTGCCGGCCGGCGCGATCAACAGTCTCGCCATCATGGACGCGCCGGCCTACGACGACGATGTGCAGGTCGCACTTTCGTTCTCGGGTGGCGGCACCCGGGCAGCGGCATTTTCCTTCGGAGTCCTGCAGGAACTTGATCGCACGCGACGTGCCAGGTCGGGAAAATCGCTTCTCGACAATGTGAGCTTCGTCTCCGGCGTTTCCGGCGGCTCCGTCACCGCTGCGTATTTCGGACTGAAGAAGCGTGCGGCGCTCGAGGACTTCCGCGAGCGGTTCCTGCTGCGAAATGCCGAAGAAGGCCTTCGCACCAACGTGAGCCTTGCCAATCTCGACCGTGCGTTGGGCGGCGGCGTCAACGACAGTCAGTTCTCGCGCTGGCTCGATCAAAATCTGTTCGAGGGAGCGACCTTCGCGTCGTTCGGCGCCCATCCGCGGCCGTGGGTCTGGATCAACGCATCCGACATCTACAACCGCACGCCGTTCGTCTTTGGCGCCGTGGCGTTCGGCGCGCTGTGCAGCGATATCCGCTCCTACAAGATCGCCGATGCCGTCGCCGCCTCGGCTGCGGTGCCGCTCGCCTTCGCGCCGGTCGTGCTGGAGACGTTTCCGGGGTGCGCCGCCCACATGCCCGAGTGGATCGAGCGCGCGCGCCGCAATCCGGAAGCGCAGCCGTTGTTGCGTTCGTTCGCGGAAGCCGTGTCGCGCTATCACGACGGTTCGATGAAATACGTGAAGCTGCTCGATGGCGGCCTGGTCGACAATTTCGGCCTCGCGGGGATCAGCATCGGAATGCTGGCGGCGGAACGCCCCTACGAACCTTTGACCGAGCGCCAGGCAGCCCATGTGCGCCGGCTGATGTTCGTGGTGGTCGATGCGGGGCGAGGCCTCTCCGGCAATTGGTCGAACAGCCTCGAAGGACCGACCGGCGTCGATCTGGTGTCGGCTGCGGCGGACACCGCAATCGACGCGAGCGTACGGTCGAGCTTTGCGGCGTTCAGCACCCTGATCAAGGAATATACCGGCAAGGTCCGGCGCTGGCGCTGCGGCCTGTCGGCGGCTGACCGCGCGCGACTGGGCTTGGCGTCGACTTGGAAATGCGATGACCTCAACACCTTCGTCGAGCGCATCGGCTTCGAACGCGCCGGATCGGCGCGCGCCGCCACCCTCGAGGCCATCGCCACTCGGCTGACGCTGCCCGCTGACAAGGTGGACCTCTTGATCGAAAGCGGCGCAGAAGCGCTGCGCCGCAGCGGCCAGTATCAAGCGTTCGTTCGCGGCCTTTGAGCTAGCACCCTCGAAAATCACCGTAGGGTACGCAAAGCGGGTAGCGCGTGCGCACCGATCGTGTTGATGCGAAATGGTGCGCACGCTTTGCTTTGCGCACCCAACGAGATTGCGATGTGGCATGGCGAGGTGCGGCAGACACGCTCACGGCGCCGCCGCACCTCGATGATCGGCAGTCGCTATTGCGCGGGCGCGCCGATCGCTACCGGGCGCACCGGCGAGCCCGAATTCCCCTGGGCGCGCAGCGGCAGAATGATGGTGCAGGACACCCACACCTTGTCGTTCGCCAGCGCGCCGAGGTTGGCGTTCTGAATCTGATAAATGCCGGACTGCGTCAGGTCTTGGTGGTGGATCGCAAACGGCATGTTCGGCGGCGTGCCGGGGGGTGGACCTGCCTTGCCCTGGAGCGCGCCATCGGCCACCGGATCGGTGAACGGATTGTCGAGCGCGACCAGCACGACCTGCTTCTGTTCAATGTATTTGGCGCCGTCGTACGCGAGACCGGGACCCTTCGTGTAATAGAACTTCTCGGTGTCCGGGTCTTTCCAATTGTCGCCCCAGCCGGTGTAGATATAGAGCACGTCGCCGGGGAGGAGCCCGCGGCTTTCGAGCCCCTGCGCCTTCAACATGCCCTCGATGTCCTTGGCGGTGACGATCTCGCCCGGCTGCATTGCCTTGCCTTTGCCGAGATAAGTCTTGGCATCGAGCAGCACCGCCGTAGTGACGATCGGCGGGACCTTCTCAATGCCGAGCTTCTGCAAGGGCGCATCCGGCGTCGGCTTGATGTCGGACTGCTTGCGGCCGCCGTAATACTGCGCCTTGTCGGCAGGAAATTCGCCTTTGCCGTCCCACGGTTCAGGCAGCACCGCGAAATGCCCGATGGCATCCATTTGCGTGCCCTGGGCGCCGGGCTCGCCGCTCACGGTCTCCTCGCCATTGAAGGCGTGGACCGTGCCGGGAATGCCCACGGTCGGCCGATATTTGTCGCGCAGCGGCACGCCGAACGGCGACTGCGGCATCGTGTTCGAGCGCAGATACGAGATCTCGTAGGACTTGGATTTGGGGTTCGCCAGCGATTGCGCACAGCGCTGCCACGTGGCTGTGCCAAGCGTGTTCGCCATCCCGATCTCGTCGTTGGGTCCCCACCGCGAAGGACCGGTCGTGTTTTGCGCCTTAGCCACTGAAACCAACGCGCTCGCCGCCGCAAGCGCGCACAAAAATCGCGTCATGAACATGATGTTCTCCTGACAGTCGTCGCACACGCGGCAAAACCGTGCCGCTCGGCCAGCAAAGATATTTCAAAGTCAGACTTCATGATGCCGCCGAACCCCGCCGACGACAAGGAGATGCTAGGCCGGCGTCATTGCGTTTTATTGCGTGCTCAATCAAATTCGCGCTTGATGAAAACACGAGCTGAAACGGACCATCTATTTTCGTTACTATTTTCAGAGGAGATCGCGCCATGCCTTGGAGCATCATTTTCATCGCACTCGCCGTTTTTATCGGCGCTCCGACCCGCGCACTTGCGACGACGCAATGTGCGGTCAAGAAAACCCCTGACGGCTTTGTCGCGCTCCGCAAAGGACCTTCGCAGGATTCACCGATGGTTGCGCGCCTGACCGCCAAGGACGTGGTGTTGATCTCCAGCGAACGCGAGCCGTCCGGCGAGTGGATCTATGTGTCCAAGGTGGTGGGCGGCGGCAAGTACGGCCCGAGCGGCTGGGTGAATGATCGTCTCATCGAGAAGGACAAATGCGGCTGACGACGGATCGAACGTGAGCCGATGGGCGGCCCTAACAGTCCATTTCAAACGAGACCGGTCACTCCGGCTTTATGCCGGCCTCTTTGATGACGACGCCCCACCGGCTCATCTCCCCGCGCATGAATGCCTCGAAGGCTGCCGGAGTACCGCCCGCGACATAGGCACCCTGGTCGGCGAGAGATTTGCGGATGTCGGGCATGGCGAGGACGGTGACAAGCTCGCCATTAAGCCGCTGCACGATGGGCTGCGGCGTGTTGGCCGGGGCGACAATGCCGTACCAGAGCGCGATATCCATGCGGTCGTAGCCGAGCTCGGCGAATGACGGCACCTCGGGCAGTAGGCGATGGCGCTCGGGACTGGCCGCCGCCAGGGGACGAAGCTGGCCGGATGTGATGAAGGCAAGGAGCGATGGCGCCGCGTCGAACATGATGGCGACGCGTCCGGCAATGAGATCGACCACCGCCGGGCCGCTGCCGCGATAGGGAACGTGCAGCAGATCGATCCCGGCCGACGTCTTGAACAGTTCGCCGGCAAGGTGCGGCGCGCCACCGGTCCCCGACGATGCGAAGGCGAGTTGGCCGGGGCTTGCCTTGGCAAGCGCGATCACGTCGGCGACCGAGCGCGCGGGCAGCGATGCCGTCACTGTCATGATCAACGGCAGCTTGGCGAGCAGGATGACCGGCGCAAAGTCCTTCACCGGATCATAAGGCAGGTTCGCATAGAGATGCGGGCCGATGCCGTGGGTGGCGATCGTGTTCAACAACAGCGTGTGGCCGTCCGGGTCCGCTTTGGCGACGGCGGCTGCCGCCGTCGTCCCGCCGGCACCGCCGCGATTGGCGATGATGACGGCCTGCCCGAGGGCATCGGCAAGTTTCGCCGCGACGAGCCGCGCGACGAAGTCTGCGGCGCCGCCCGGCGGCACGGTCACCACGAGCTGGACCGGATGGGTCGGATAGCGGGGCTGCGCCTGTGCTGCAATTGCCCCGACGAATGCGGCGGCCGCGAGCAACAGGATCGGCGCGATCAGACAGACGGTTCTGCCCATCGAAGAGGCCGGGTTGGCAAAGCGCCGACTTACGGACCTGCGCGCCGCGGAATGGTGGGCACGCTTCGCTTTGCCCACCCTACGTTGCGCTGCGTTGGAATGGTCTAGCCTCGTAGGGTGGGCAAAGGCGGTCGAAGCGCCGCATTTTTTTGCAAAGCTTTCGGACCGCCGTGCCCACCATCGGCGTTGACGGTGGACGTGCGCGGACAATGTCTGCGCATTGCCCGCCCTACGGTGCTGATACGGGTTCGAACTTCGGATACAATCGCCTGCCAACATCCAAAGTCCCGTGTGTGATGCCCATCAAGCTTGCTGAGAACTTCCGCGCGGTGTTCTACGCGCCATTCTATGCCACCCATGCGCTCGGTTTCTATGCCGACGAAGGCGTCGAGGTCGATCTCCTCAATTCGCCGGCCCCGGCGGCCGCCGCATCGGGTCTCCTCGACGGCAGCATCGATCTGTCATGGGGCGGACCAATGCGGGTGATGAAGGCGCGCGACAGCGATCCCAATGCACTGCTGGTCTGCTTTTGCGAAGTCGCCGCCCGCGATCCGTTCTTTCTGGTGGGAAGACGCGACCTCGCGCAATTCCGCCTTGCCGATCTGCCGCGACTGAGATTTGCGACCGTTTCGGAAGTGCCGACGCCTTGGCTCTGCCTGCAGCAGGACCTGCGTGACGATGGCATCGATCCCGCCCGCATTGAGCGCATAACCGACCGAACCATGGCCGAAAATCTCGAGGCGCTGCGGAACGGCGAGCTCGATGTGGCGCAGATGTTCGAGCCTTACGTTTCCATGGCGCTCAAGTCCGGCGTCGGCAAAGTGCTCTACGCCGCAAGCACCCGTGGTCCTACGGTGTACACGACCTATCTCGCGACCCGGGACAGCATCGCGCGCAATCGCGCAGCCTTCAAAGCAATGGTGCGAGCGGTTCGCCGGATGGAGGCATGGCTTGTCAAGCACGGGCCTGAGGAGTTGGCCGATGCCGTCGCGCCGTTCTATCCGGAGGTGGCGCACGAACTGTTGGCGAGTTCGCTGCGGCGCTACTTCGAGGGCGGCCTGTGGGCGCGGCATCCCGAGGTGTCGCGCGAAGGCTTCGCGCGATTGGCCACGAGCTTGTTGTCCGGCGGCTTCATTTCGAAAAGTTACAGCTACGAAGACTGCGTCGATCAAACCCTGTATTGAAGGCGTGGACGAGCGATCGTCGAGGGGGATCACATGCTCGACACGATCATTCGCGGCGGCGACGTGGTCACGCCCCAGGGCGTCGCCCGGGCGGATATCGCGATTGCCGGCGAAACCATTGCGGCGGTGACCGCGCCGGGCGCGCTCGCGGCTGAGCTCGCCGCGCGCGTGATCGACGCCACGGGGCGCATCGTCATGCCGGGCGGCATCGACCCGCATGTGCATCTCCATCATGTCTGGCTCAAACCGGACGGCACGCCCCTTGTCACGGCCGGCCCCGAGCAGGTCGGCCGTGCCGCTCTCTTCGGCGGCACCACCACGTTCATCGATTTCGCCTATTGGCGCGATGGAGCGTCGGCGCGCGAAGCCATCGAGCTCCGCGACAGGGATTTTGTCGGCAAGAGCCCGTGCGACTGGGCCTATCACATCATGCTGCATTCCGAGCCGCCGCCGGAATTCACCGGGCAACTCACCGAGGCCATCGAGGCCGGCTATCCGACGCTGAAGATATTCACCGCCAACATCCTCCCGACGCGCACCGGGCGCATGATCGATTTCGGCGACATCTGGGAAGCATTCCAGGTGTTGGCGAAGGCGGGCGGGCTCGGCGTCATTCACGCCGAGGACAACGATATCGTCATGCACATGTACGCAAAGCTGATCCGCGAAGGCCGGGTCGGCTTCGAGAACCTCGCCGAAGTCCACAACCGCCTGTCGGAAGACTTGAGCTTCCGCCGCATCCTGCGCCTTGCCGAAAGCATTCCCGGCACGGCGCTCTACATGATGCACGTGTCGGCCGCGACCGGCGTCGCCGCCATCGCCGAGGCGCGGGCAAAGCGGCTGCCCGTCTATGGCGAGACGCTGCACCAGTATCTCGGCTACACCGCCGAAGACTACAAGCGCCCGGACGGCCAGATTTATCACACCTATCCGTCGCTCAAGTCGGCAGACGATCAGTTCGCGCTCTGGGACGGAACGCGACGCGATGTGATCCATTGCGTCGCCACCGACGAACTGTGCTGCACGCTCAAGGACAAGACGCTCGGCAACCGCATCGACGACACCACCGGCGGCAATTCCGGCGTCGAGCCGCGCCTCGCCGTGATGTACACCGAGATGGTCGTGCGCCGCGGCTACAGTCTGTCGCGCTACGTCGACCTCGTCTCCACGAACGCCGCCAAGATCATGGGCCTCTACCCGCGGAAGGGCGCGATTGCCGTCGGCAGCGACGCCGACATCACGATCCTCGACCCGACCCGCCGCGGCAAGATCACCGCGTCAGCTCTCCACGAGACCGACTACACGCCCTGGGAAGGCCACGACATCTTCGCCTGGCCGGTGCTGACCATGTTGCGCGGCAAGGTGATGGTGGAGAACGGCGCGTATTTCGCGGGCCGTGGCGATGGCCGTTACCTGAAGCGCAAAATCGCCGCCGAGATTTTGAGCGGGCAAGCACTTTAGAGCACGCCTTGGTGGCTTCACGCCACCAACCGCCGTCATCGCCCGGCTTGACCGGGCGATCCAGTAACCACAAGGTGAGAGATGCGGCACAGCCTCATCTAAGCCGAGGGTTCGGTGGATACTGGATTGCCCGGTCAAGCCGGGCAATGACGAAAGTGGGTAGCCTTGGACAAGCGCCGATGTTGCGGTTCTCGGAACAAGTCCACGAATTGATGGAGCAGTCGCTCGTCGCGTGGCGCCTCGATGGCAGCGTCAGCGCCGAAAGCGATGGCGCAGTCGTCGTGCTCTGCCGGGATCGCGTCATCCGTATCAAACGGGCGCCGCCGGATTTGCCGTTCCGCTGGCACGTGGCCGTCGATGGCCGCAAACGCGCGGCGCTCTCGCTTGTCGCTGTGCTGCGCCAGGTCCGCGAGGCGCTCGATCCGGGCTACGCGACCCTGCGGCCGCGGATTGCGCCGGCGCCGCTGGTGCCCGCGGGGCCGCCGACGTGACCAACGAGATGATCGAGGCAACGGTGCTGACCGGTTTCCTCGGCAGCGGCAAGACGACCCTGCTCAGCCGCCTGCTTCGCCAGCCGGAGTTTTCGCGAACCGCCGTGATCATCAACGAGTTCGGCGACATCGGCCTCGACCACGAACTGGTCGAGGCAAGCGAAGACAGCATCATCGCGCTGCAAACGGGGTGCCTGTGCTGCAAGATCCGAAGCGATCTCGCAACCACCATTCACGATCTGCTGCGTCGACGCGATGAGGGCAGCGTCACCGCATTCGACCGCGTGGTGATCGAGACTAGTGGGCTTGCCGATCCGGCGCCCATTCTGCAAACCCTGATGACCGATACGACGATCGCCGACCGTATCGCGCTTGGCGGCGTCGTCACCACCGTCGATGCGGTGAATGGCGCACACACCCTCGACCGCGAGGAGATTTCGGTCAAGCAGGTCGCCGTCGCCGATCGTCTGGTGCTGACCAAGACGGACCTCGATGGCGGGCCCGAGCCCGAATTGTTGCGGCGGCTGGAGGCGCTCAATGCGACGGCGCCGCTTGTGCCGGCTCGCCACGGCGAGGTCGACGCGCAGCGCCTGTTCGACGGCCAGCTCTACGATCCTCTCACCAAGTCTCTCGATGTCCAGGCCTGGCTTGGAGCTCCCTCGCCCCATAACGAACACGCACACCATCACGACGTCGATACCTTCGTGATCTTACGCGAAGAACCCATTCGAGCGGTGACGCTGACGCTGTTCCTCGAAACGCTGGCCGAGCATTGCGGCGGCGATCTCCTGCGTCTGAAAGGCATCGTGAACATCCTCGAAAGCTCCGATCAGCCGGCGGTGATCCACGGCGTCCAGCATGTCTTCCATCCGCCCTCATGGCTTCCGTGCTGGCCCTCGGCCGATCGGCGCAGCCGCATGGTCTTCATCACGCGGCGGATTCCCCGCGGCTGGGCCGAAGCGCTGCTCGCGGCACTTGAGGCGGAAGTAAACGATGTCGCCACGGCGGGATCGATGTAGGATGCGACTTTCACGTGGGGATCGTCGCATGAAGCCAATTATCCTCGGAATATTCGCGCTCTTCATCGCCGACGCCGCGGCGGCGCAGGAGGTCACGCTCAAGGCCGTGACTGCATTTACCGAGAACACCACTTATTCGCGTCCGTTCGAGCGTTTCATCAATCGCGTCAACGAGGAGGGCAAGGGCCTCCTGCGCATCAATTACATCGGCGGGCCGAAGGCGTTGCCGCCGTTCGAAATCGGCAACGCGCTGAAAAGCGGCGTCGTCGACATCGCGAATGCGGCCGGCGCCTTTTACACCAATGTGATGCCCGAAGCCGATGCCTGGAAACTCACCGAGCGGCCGATGTCGGAGCTGCGCCGCAACGGCGGCTACGACGCCATGGCGGCGATCTATGCCCAGAAGCTCAACGCCATCTTCTTCGCGCGCCTCGTCGACAACAATCCGTTCCATCTCTACACCAACAAGCAGATTTCGAGCCCCGACCTGACCGGCCTCAAGCTTCGCATCACCCCGGTCTACCGCGATTTCTTCCAGGCGCTTGGCGGCACCGTCGTGCAGACCGCGCCCGGCGAGGTCTACACCGCGCTCGAGCGCGGCGTCGTCGACGGCTACGGCTGGCCGATCAGCGGCATCTTCGACCTCGGTTGGAACGAGAAGACCAAATACCGGGTGGACCCCGGCTTCTACACTGCGGAAGTCTCGGTGCTGATCAACCGCAATTCCTGGGACCGCCTCAACGACGCGCAGAAGAACGTTCTCCGCGCCGTGGGCGAGCGCGGCGAGGGCGAAGCCGTTGCGGAATTCACCCAGGAAAACGAGCGCGAAACCAAGCGCCAGGCGGCCGCCGGCATCCAGGTCATCAAATTCGAAGGCGCCATGGCCGATGCCTACCGGGCCAAGGCCTATCAAGCCGGCTGGGACGGCATCATCCGGCAGAGCCCAACGACCGGTCCGAAGCTCAAGGAATTTTTCCAGAAGGCGCCATAGTCCCGGTCATTCCGGGGCCGGCGCAAGCCGGAGCCCGGAATCCATAACCCGCAGGGCCGGAATAGGATTGAGAGCCGCGCACTCATGGATTCCGGGTTCGCGCTCACGCGCGCCCCGGAATGACGGTTCCCGCAATGATGGGGTAGGAATGGCGATATGAACGCTCGCTCGACGATCCTCACATTGTCCCGGTGGTACGGGCATCTCTTGCAGGGCATGCTGACCGCCGCCGGCATCCTGCTGCTCGCCATGACGGTGATGATCGGGCTCGACGTGCTGTTTCGCAACATCGGTGCCGGCGGCGTTCCGCCGAGCAACGAATTGTCCGAGGACAGCCTCTACCTCATCACGCTGCTGGCTGCGCCGGGCCTGCTGCGCCAGGGCCAGCACATCCGCATCGATATTGTGCTGCGGGCGCTGCCGCCGCACATCGGTTGGGCGCTGGAATGGATCGGCGACGTCATCGGCCTCATCTGCTGCCTGATCTTCGTGTGGTACGGCACCAGCGTTGCGATCACGAGCTTCGTCGACGGCTCCGTCACCATCAAGACGCTGGTGCTGCCCGAATGGTGGCTGCTCGCGCCGATGCCGGTCGCCTTCGCGTTGCTCGCGATCGAGTTCGGCTTTCGTATGCATCGCCTCGCGTCAGCCGAACGGCACCCGCGCGATGACGCGGTTTCAGCGTCCTGAAGGACCGGGAGGCCGACGAGAAAATGTCGTGGCAGTTCGCCTCCCTTCTCCTCCTCGGCGGCTCGATGATCCTGCTGTTCCTCGGCATGCCGGTGGCGTTCTCGTTCATCGCCATCAACATCATCGGCGCCATTCTGTTTCTCGGTGGCGATGCCGGCTTGCACCAGCTGCTTCGCAACAGCAGTGCGGCCGTCATCAATTTCTCGCTGACGCCGATTCCGCTCTTCATTCTGATGGGTGAGGTCCTCTTCCACACCGGACTTGCGATCAAGGTCATCGACGCGGTCGAGCGGCTGATCCGGCAGGTGCCGGGTCGGCTCGCGGTGGTGGCGGTCGTCGCCGGCACGGTGTTTTCCGCAATCTCCGGATCGACGATCGCGACGACCGCGATGCTCGGCTCGCTGATGCTGCCGATCATGCTCTCCCGCGGCTACCATCCGACCATGGCGACCGGCCCGATCATGGCAATCGGCGCAGTCGACATGCTGATCCCGCCGTCGGCCCTCACGGTGCTGCTCGGCAGCCTGTCGGGCATCTCGATCTCGAAACTGCTGATCGGCGGCGTCGTGCCGGGCCTGATCCTCAGCTTTGCCTTCATCGTCTACATCGTCCTGCGGGTGAGGGCCAATCCGGCGCTCGCCCCGGCGACGCCGGTCGAAATGCTCGTGGGCTGGGCGAGAATTCGACCCCCTCTTTCGCTATGTCCTGCCGCTGGTCTCGATCTTCGTCGTGGTCGTCGGCGCGATGTCGGGCGGCATCGCGACGCCGACCGAGTCGGCTGCGCTCGGCGCGCTCGCCACCATGGCACTCGCGGCCGCTTATGGCGCGCTCAACCTGGAGGCGATGAGGAAGGCGCTGCACGGGACCATCGGCATTTCCGGCATGATCCTCTTCATCATTCTCGGCGCCACCACGTTCTCGCAGATCCTGAGCTTCTCCGGCGCTACCGAAGGCATCGTTTCGGCGATCTTCAGCCAGCAACTCTCGACCTTCGCGATCCTTACAGGGATGATGGCGCTGTTGATCTTTCTCGGTCTCTTCGTCGATCAGGTCAGCATGATGCTGATCACGCTGCCCGTCTTCATGCCGATCGTGCAGCGGCTTGATGTCGACCTGATCTGGTTCGGCGTTCTCTATCTCATCTGCATGCAGCTTGGCCTGCTGCTGCCGCCCCATGGTCTGCTGTTGATGACGATGCGCGGGGTCGCGCCGCCGCAGGTATCGATGGCGCACATTTTCCGCGCGGTTGTTCCCTACATCCTGCTGAGCCTGGTGCTGCTGGTGATGATCATCATATTTCCAGCGGTCGCGACCTGGCTGCCGGCATTGCTGGGATAATCAGGCCTGCGAAGGCAGCCCTCGCGACGAAGCCTGATCAGCTTTGTCCGTCGAGCTCCGGGCTCGCCGCGCAATCGACGCCGGGCGCCACCAGCGGGACGGCGCAAGCGTCATAGCAGAACAGCCAGTCCGGATCGGTCGGCGTCCGCAGCCAGGTGTTCGTCAACGAAATGCGCTGCACCTTGCTCGCGCGGGGCATGCGGTTCGCCTCGTACCATGCGAAGCTTTCGGCCGGATCGTCGCTGCCACGTTCCGCGACGCAGCGCGCCAGCACGGCGGCGTCCTCGATGGCCATTGCCGCGCCCGCCGCCATGTAAGGCCGCATCGCATGACAGGCATCGCCCAGCAGCACGACGCGGCCGCGGCTCCAGGTGTCCACCGGCTCGCGATCGAACACCGGCCACTTGGTGACCTCGGGCGCGGTCTCCACCACCTGGCGCAATTCGGGGTGATATCCCGCGAAGGTCGCGATGAACTCGTCGCGATCGCAGGGAACATAGGACGCGCCCGCCGTCCACTCGGCCTGCGGGGCGCTGGACACGAGATAGACCTCTTCGCGGGTCTGCGTCATGTAATAGACGAGGATATGATTGCCCGGCCCCCACCATTTGGTGCAGGCGCGGATCGGCAGCCCGTTCAGCATCCGCGACGGGAAGATCGCGCGATGGGCGATATGGCCGGTGTAGCGCGGCGGCTCGGGTCCCAGCAGAAACTCGCGGACCTTGGAGTTGACGCCGTCGGCGCCGATGACGAGATCGGCTTCGCCGCGCTCGCCGTTGTCGAACGAGAGGCGGATTGCTGATCCCGAGTCATCGAGTTCGCGCAGCTTCCGGCCGAAGGCGACGGTGCCGGGCTCAAGAGCAGATTCGAGCGTCGCGTGCAGATCGCCGCGATGCACGTTGATGTAGGCGGCGCCGTAATGGGTCTCGCTCGCCGGATCGAACGGCAGCTCGAAAAGGACCTCGCCCGTGTCCCACTGCCGGCTCACGAAGGCGTCCGGATGAAGCCCGATATCGGACAGCGCGCGCTCGATCCCGAGCCGCCGCATCACCAACATCACGTTGGAGCTCAGATGAATGCCGGCGCCGATGCGCGAGAAGGCGGGCGACTGCTCATAAACCTTCACTGTGAACCCGGACCGCTGCAGGAGGCCTGCGGCCGTCATTCCGCCGAGGCCCGCCCCGATCACGGCGATCCTGGTGCTGCGCCTCATTCACCTCGTCTCCCGCATGGGAATTTTGCCTCCCGCTAGCTCGATATCGAACGGCGCGGCGGCGAGCAAGGAGGGCCGCCCATATGGCTCCAATGCGCGCGACGCGGCGCTTTCGCCGTGCTTGCCGCGCCAACGTTGACAAGCTTTTGCAGCGAGACCTAGTGTGATTTTCAAACACCCTGAGCCCAATTCAGCCATGTCATGTCCGCGAAAGCGAGCATCCAGTAACCCCCGGGCTATCGACGGAAATGTCGCACGAGCCTGATCGAGATGCCGGGGTTACTGGATCGCCCGGTCAAGCCAGGCGATGACGCGGCAAAGATAGCGCCGAAAGACCCGATCGAGCTCTTAAAGGAATCTCATGAAGCATCACATCACGACCGGCGCGACGCGCCGACACGTCCTTAGGAATGCCGCGCAGATCGCTGGCGGTGCTGCCGCGACGGCGATCGTCGCAAAGCCAGGCCGGCTCTTCGCGCAGGATGGGCTGCTGCGCGTCACCCATTTCGGCGGGCCCTACCAGGCGCTGGTCGACATCGTCGCCAAACCGTTCGCGGCCGCCGGCGGCGCGCGGGTCGAATACGACGTCGAAGTGTCCCCGTCGGTCGTCGCCAAGCTGCAGACCCAGCGCGACGATCCGCCTTTCGACGTCGGCATGGTGTCGCGCTCGTTCGGGCTGCGCGCCCTCAACGCCGGCCTGGTCGAGAAAGTGAGCCCGGCCGATTTCCCGGACAGCGCCGCGCTGATCCCGGATGCGCTTCCCGCCAAGGGATGGGGCGTCGCCATGGTGCTCGACACCTACGACATGATGATCGACACCAAGCAAGTCAAAGAGCCGGTCACGTCATGGCTTGATCTGTGGAAGCCGGAGTTCCGCGGCAAGACCGCCCTGCCCTCCGCCGCGAACGGCGGCGCCGCGTTTGCGTTCATTGCCTGCATCTGGCGCGCCGTCAGTAACAATGATCAATCGCCGGCGGCCGTCAACGAGACCTTCGCACGCCTCAAGGCGCTCAAGCCCGCGGTGCGCGTCTTCTATCCCGACAGCGTTCAGGCAACGCAATTGATCGACCGCGGCGACATTTCCATTGCCCCGCAGTTCGGCATTCGCATCGCCAATCAGACCAAGGTGTCGCCGCACATCGTCAAGACCACGCCAAAGGAAGGCATCGTCGCAATCCCGTACGATCTGTGCATCGCCAAGGGATCGAAGAAGATCGACCTTGCGAAGAAGTACATCAATTTCACCATCGGCAAGCGCGTGCAGGAAAATCTGGTGCAGAACCTGCTGGCGACGCCGGCGCGCCGCGACGTCGACGTGCCGGCCGAGACCACAAAGCTCGTCACCGTCGATGCGTCGCGGCTGTGGTTCCAGGACGAGGATTTCGCCGCCGCCAAGCAGCGCGAATGGCTCGACCGCTACATCCGCGAGGTGCAAAGTTGAGCATGGCGGACGCCGCCCGCCAGCCTTCCGACGATGCCGAGCTGGAGCTGACCGACCTCAGCCGAGTTTTCAACGGCGTGGTTGCGGTCGAACGTTGCAATCTCTCCGTCAGGCGCGGCGAGATCGTTGCCCTGCTGGGGCCGAGCGGCTGCGGCAAGTCCACGCTCCTCAACCTCATCGCCGGGTTCGAAACGCCGGACACCGGCACGATCAAGCTGCGCGGCCGCGCGCTCAACGGCGTCTCGCCCCATCGCCGCAACGTCGCGATGGTGTTCCAGCACTACGCCCTGTTTCCGCACCTCACGGCCGCCCGCAACATCGCCTACGGCCTCGATGCGCGCCGCATCGACCGCAAGACGATCGCCGAGCGTGTCGAGCAGATGCTGGCGCTTCTCAAGCTCGATGGTCTCGCGCAACGCTATCCTTCGCAATTGAGCGGCGGCCAGCGCCAGCGCGTCGCTATTGCCCGCGCGCTCGCTATTCGTCCGGACGTGCTGCTGCTCGATGAATCATTCAGCGCCCTCGACCGCAATTTGCGCGAGGAGATGCAGCTTGAAATGTCGCTCCTGTTGCGGCGGCTCAACGTCACCACCATCCTCGTCACCCACGATCAGCGCGAGGCCTTCAGCCTCGGCGATCGTATCGCGGTCATGAATGCGGGCCGGATCGCGCAGATCGGGACGCCGCGGGAGATGTATGAGAGCCCGAACGACAGCTACGTGCTGCGCTTCCTCGGCTCGGTCAACACCTTGCCCGGCGCCGTCGCCATGAACGGCGACGATAAGGCGCGCATCGATCTCGATTGCGGCCTCACCTTCGAGATCGATCGCGTGCCGCGTGACCTGCACGGCCAATCGCGCGCCGTCGTGCATCTGCGCACCGAGGACATCGGCGTTGCCACCGCACCGACCCCGGTCCAGCGCTGCGGACCGGCGTTCGTCACCCTCTCCACGTTTCTCGGCGCGCAGGAACGCATCGTCGCGACGCTCGCCAGCCAGCAGATCGTCATCGACCGGCCGGCGAACGGTCGCGATCATCTGCCGGCCGGCTCGCCGATCTATCTCGACTTCAATCCGGCGCGCTGCCGTCTCGGCCGGAGTGCCTGAGCGCCGTGAGCCGGCGTCCCTATGTGCCGTGGCTCTGGCTGTTGCCTGCGGGCGCGCTGCTCATTCCGTTTTTCGTCATTCCGCTCGGCATCGTCGTGCGCAACAGCGTGTACCGCGACGACCCCAACGGATTCATGGTCGCCGACTTCACCGGCGATAATTATGCGCGCGTCCTCACCGATCCGTACTACCTGCAGGTCTTTGCCAACACGCTCATCGTCGCCGGCCTCGTTACGCTCCTGTCGTTCTTCATCGCCTACCCGTTTGCCCTCCTGATCGCGCGCGCCTCTGCGCGCACCCGCGTGCTGCTGCTGTGGACCGTCTACCTGCCCCTCTACGTCAGCGTGATCATGCGGGCGTTCGGCTGGACGGTGATCCTCGCCGACAGCGGCATCGTCAACCAGGTGCTGCTCGCGACCGGCGTCATCCACGAGCCGCTGCGCATCCTGTTCCAGTTCGACGGCATGACCATCGGCATTCTGCATCGCTACCTGCCGCTGATGATCATTCCGCTGGTGGCTGCGCTGCAAAAGATCGACCTCAGCCTGAACCGGGCGTCGAGCAATCTTGGCGCATCGCGCTGGCGAACCTTGATGCGCGTCACCGTGCCGCTTTCGTTGCCGGGCATCGCCGCCGGCGCCCAGCTCGTCTTCGCGGGCGTGCTGAGCGACTACGCCCTGCCCGCACTGCTGGGATCGACCCAATATCAGCTCACCGCACCGGCGATCTATTACGAAGCCGTGACCAATACGAGCTGGGCGCTTGCCGGCGCGATGGCGACGCTCGTGCTCGGCATCGTCGCGCTGTTTCTCGTTCTTGCGAACCTGGCGCTCCAGCGCTTCGCCCCGTGGGCATCGAGCCTATGACCGAGCCGGACACCAATGCTGGACTTGGGCTGCGCCTGTTCTCAGCCGTCGTCGTGTGTTTCCTGCTCGCGCCGATCGCGATCGCCGTGGTGATGGCGTTCAGCAGCGGCGAACGCCTCGTGTTTCCGCCAAGCGCATTCAGCCTGCGCTGGTTTTTCGCGGTGATCGATTCATCGCTGCTGATGGACAGCCTGAAGCTCAGCCTCGTCATCGCGACGGTGAGCACAGTGCTCGCGACCATTGCCGGCACGGCCGCCGCCGTCGCGCTCGACCACTATCGTTTCGTCGGCCGAACGCCGGTGCAGGCCTTCCTGATGTTGCCACTTGCCATTCCGGCCATCGTGCTCGGCCTCGGCATGCTGTTCTCGTTGCCGCTGTTCGGGATGAGGGTCGGCGCGGTTGCGGCGATCGTCGGCCACGCGGTCCTCGGCCTCCCCTATGTCGTCGCGATGGTGCTCGCCTCGCTCGCGAACTTCGACCGAACGCTGGAGCGCGCGTCCCTCAACCTCGGCGTCGGGCCATTCCAGACTTTTTTCCGCATCACCTTGCCGCACATCCGCGTCGGCGTGCTGGCGGGCGCGGTCGCGACGTTCCTGCTCTCGCTCGACAATATTTCGCTGTCGATCTTCGTCACGCGCAACGACACGCTGCCGCTGCGGTTGATGCAGCAGATGCTCTCCTACGCGGACCCGAGCATTGCCGCGATGTCGACCCTGCTGCTGGTCGCCTCGTTCGTGCTGCTGCTCTTCCTGCTGCCATTCCTGGCGCGTCGCGGAAATTGATCGGTTGCGCCGCCGCGAAACCCGCCTCACGCATCGGCCATCAGGAAATCCCAGGCCGAGAGCACCAGCACCTCGCCGAGCGCGGTCAGTTCGGAGACGAGCACGAACTCGTCGGCCGCGCCCATGTTGTTTGGCGTCGGGCCGCAGACCACCGACGGCACGCCCGCCGCGCGATAGAGCCGCGCATCGGAAGCACCGACCCGCATATTCACCACCGGATCGAAGCCCAGCACGGCGCGACAGTTGTCGCGCACGATGCGCACGACGCGATGGTCGGGCGGTGTAAAGCTCGGCTCGTAACGGCGCACCACTTCGAGCGAGAGCTGTTCGTCGGACGTCACGATCCGCCGCAGCTCGGCTTCTATTTCTGCGGCGGACACGCCGACCGGAAGGCGGATATCGACCGTGGCCTCGGCCGCATCCGCCACGAGGTTCGACAGGCGGCCGCCGTGAACGGTGCCGATGGTCACCGTCACGCGGCGCAGCACGTCGCTCTCCCCCGCGCCGGACAGCGTCTCCGACACCGGCGTCGCGGCAGTGATCGCCTGCTCGATCGCCGCCGGCGTCGCGACCGGATAATCGCGCAGCGCCGCGATCCGGTTCAGCGCGCCCAGCAACCGGTCGATGGCGCTGTCGCCGCGATGGACATGCGCGGCATGGGCCGAGCGGCCGCGCGCGGCGAGCCGCAGCCACAGCATGCCCTTTTCGCCGAACCGCAGGACGCGCAGCGAACCGACGTCGGCCGAGATCATGGCATCGCCGCGGGCGTGCGGCACATGATCGAGCAGGAATTGCGTCCCGAGCCGCCCCATGGATTCCTCATCGCCGGCAAAGGTTCCGACGACTTCGCCCGCGAATGCATCGCGGTGCGCCGCGAGGAGGCGGAGCGCGAACAAGCTGGCGGCGACCCCGCCTTTCATGTCGGAGACGCCGAGACCATAAAGCCGCCCGTCGCGCAATTCGCCCGCCGGGTCGGAAGTCCATTGCGCCGCCGGGTTCCGCGGGAACGTATCGAGATGACCGTTGAACACGACGCGCCGGCCCGGCTCGCGACCCTGCACGCGGGCGACGACGTTGAGGAGATGCGGCGCGGAGCGATGCCGCTCGACCTCGACGCCGGGCACGCCCTCCATCATAATTGCCACCGCCTCCGCAATCGCGTTGGTGTCGCCGGGCGGATAAGCGCTTGGGATGGCAACGAGGCGGCGGGCGATGTCGACGATGTCGCCCGCCTCATGGCGCGCCGCGGCGGCAAGAGCGTCGCGGCTCATGTCAGGCCGAGGGTCGCGACCCGCTCGCCTTGCGAGACGGTGGCCATGGTGGTCGTGCGCACCAGGAAGGCGTCCTGTGGCGCGGTGATCGTCTCCAGGAGATCGCCGAACACGCCGGTGATACGGCACAGCACATCGCCCGCGCGCACCGCCGCACCGAGCGGCGGGACCGTCGTGAGGAGCCCGCCGCGGCGGGCGCGCAGTCCGAGGAAGCTGCGAATGAGGTGTGTCTGCGCCGGCAATTCGGGCTGACTGTCGATCATGCCGAGATGGCGCAGCGCGTTGAGCACGCAGATCCCACCTGCGGCGATGGTCAACTCTTCGAGGCGACCGCCCTCCCCGATTTCAAACGTCAGCGCGGGAATCCCAACCATCGCCGCCTCGACGCACAGGATGCCGCGGGCTACATACATGCCGGCAGTGCCGGCCACGACCCATCCGGTCCCCATCGCCTCGCCGAGCACTCGTGACGCCGCATAGGCCGCAACATCCGGGCCGGGAAGGATCGCAATCGGAACGTAGCGCCCGCCGCGCGTCGGCGTGTGAATGTCGACGACCGCATCGCAGTTCGAGATGAGGCGCCACAGCGTCGCCGCAACGATCTGCGCGACGTTGCCCTCGGGGTCGCCGGGAAAGCACGTCCAGGCATCGGACGGCACCTGATCGAGCGGCGACTTCAGGAATTGCGAGAGCGGCAGGCGGTGGTCCGCCTGCAAGGCCAGCGGATGCTGCACCGGCACGCAGACGATGCTGCCGCGGAGCGTCGCCGGATCGACGGCTTGCAGCGCCCGCGCCGCGATCGCGATACCGGTCGCCTCATCGCCATGGATCGCCGCGCCGAGATAGAGCCGGCGGCCCGGATACCGGCCATGGATGACGCGCAGCGGCAGCGACATCGCGGAGCCATCGGCGAGGCTCAGCACCGGAACGGCGCCGCGCCGCTCTTCGCCCGGCGCAACCGCCAAGCCTTCGATCATCAGCGCATCCATCGGTCAACGCCAAATGATGGGATCATTGGTGGGATCATCGTCAACGCGCCGCGAACGGATGCACCTTGATCCAGTGCTCCGCAATGTCGCGACCGGTGCAGATCCAGACGCGGTCGTGCTTGAGCACGTGGTCGAGAAACCGCATCAAGCCGGCGGCGCGGCCGGGACGCCCGATCAGCCGATCGTGCAGGCCGACCGACATCATCTTCGGCTCGTCGGCGCCCTCGGCGTAGAGCACGTCGAAGGTGTCGGTCATGTAGCGCACGTAATCGTCGGAGGTGGCGAAGCCTGCATTCTCGTTGAAGCGATTGTCGTTGGTCTCGTAGGAATACGGCACGACGAGATGCGGTTTGTCGCCGACGGTCGTCCAGTACGGCAATTCGTCATTGAGCGCGTCGCGATCGTAGAGAAAGCCGCCTTCCTCCACGATCAGGCGCCGCGTGTTCGGGCTCGGGCGGCCGGTCATCCAGCCGACCGGGCGCTGCCCGGTGATCTCGGCAATAGTGCTGCACGCCTGGCGAATATGCTCGCGTTCGACCGCTTCGGGGACGCTCTGATAATCGATCCAGCGGTAGCCATGGCTGACGATCTCGTGGCCGTCGGTGATCGCGGCCTGGGCCACCTCGGGGTTGCGGGCAAGCGCGGTCGCGACGCCGAAGAAGCTCATGCGGATCTTGCGCTCGCGCATGATGCGCAACAGCCGCCACACGCCGCGGCGGCTGCCGTACTCGAACGAGGATTCGGCCAGCATGCTGCGCGCGCCCGCAACCGCGGGAAAGCCGATGTCGGTCAGCATGCTCTCCGAGGTCGCGTCGCCATCGAGAATGGTGCGCTCGGCGCCGCCCTCGTAATTGAGCGCGATCGAGACCGCGACCCGCGCGTTCCCGGGCCATTGCGGATCGGGCATCCGTTGACCGTAACCGCGCAGGTCGCGCGGATAAGACATTGCACTCATCACAGTCCTTTCGATCTGCCGGCGGCGAGGGCTCAATCGAGCTGAGGGCGGACTTCAGTATTAGGAAACGGCACGGAACTTGCCAATTCGGCACGAGAACAAATCGGGGCGATATGTTAGCGTAACGCAAAGCTAATGCGTCCCACATTGCGCCCCAAATCGCGTCCCACATGCATTCCACTTGGCGTCTCAAATCGAGAGACATCGCTCCGGAGACTCGCAAATGTCCGTCCCCCCGACCACTCCCCTGACGCCGCGCGCGGACCTGCTGCTGCGTGGCGGCCGGGTCATCGATCCGGCCAACGGCCTTGACGGCGTCGCCGACGTGGCCATCCGCAACGGGCGGGTGGTCTCGGTCGGTGCAGGGGCCCAGGACACGGCGGCGCGGCGCGAGATCGATGTGAGCGGTGCGATCGTCACGCCGGGCTTCATCGACATGCATGTCCATGTTTACGAATGGGTGACGAATTTCGGCGCGCCGCCGGATGCCGCCGGCATTCAGTCAGGCGCGACCACGATCGTCGACCAAGGCAGTTCCGGCGCCTGGACGTTCGGCGGCTTCAAGCATTTCATTGCCGATGCATCGCGTACCGACGTGCGCGCCTTCGTCTCGATCAACGTCGCCGGCGCGCTGCAAGGCGGCATGGAAGGCACCACGCTCCACAATCCGGGGATGGTGGACGTCGACGGCTTGGTGCGCACCGCTGCGGAGCATCCGCAGATCGTGCGCGGCATCAAGTGCCATTGGGAGAGCGGCAGTCTCTCCCACTGGGGGCCAACCGTGCTCAAGAAGGCTGCTGAAGCCGGGCGCGCCACAAACCTGCCGCTCTACGTGCACACCGGCGAGCTGTTTGCGGTGGATGAGGCGAACCGGCCGACGCCATCGCTCGTCATGGGGCAGGTGGTGCAGTATCTGAAGCCCGGCGACACCCTCGCCCACATTTATTCATGCATGCCGGACGGCATCATGAGCGTCGGCGAAGAGGTGCCGAACTGGCTGCTCGAGGCGAGGGCCGCCGGCGTGCAGTTCGATCTCGGTCACGGCATCAATTTCAGCTTCCGCATCGCGCGCAAGATGATGGAGAAGGGCATCTTCCCCGACACCATCGGCTCCGATGTTCACGGCGATTTCAACGCCTACCACGATCTCAGCATCCTCGATTACTCGCTGGTCGGCGGCATGAACAAGCTCATCGGCCTCGGCATGAGTTTGACCGATGCGGTGCGCGCGCTGACGGCGACGCCCGCCAAGGTTTTGGCCGATCCTTCGATCGGACATCTCGGCGCCGGCGCGCGCGCCAACGTCACCGTGCTGCGGCCGGTCGAGGGCGAATGGACCTTTGTCGATACGCGCCGCGAGCGGCTGACCGTGCGGGAGCGCCTCCTGCCCGATCTCGTCATCATGGACGGCGAGCCGATCACGCCTGACTGCGGGCTGCTCGCGGATGTCATGGCACCGGCGGAACGCCCGCGCGGCATCACCCGCCCGTCGTTCCTCTCAAGCCACGTAACCCATATGGCGGCGCAGTAAGGCCACCGGTGCGCTGCCCACTTCTTTCTTTGTGAAGGACAACAAGGAAGACGTGGATGGCCGCGAACAACCGCGGCCATAACCATCGATAGGCGATTCTATCGCACTGAAGCGCGCGTTAGCCGCGGTCAGCGCCGCGGGTGGCCTCGAAGAGAAACCAAGTGCGCCGTTCGGCCTCGTCGATCCAGACTTCGAGCAGGCTTGCGGTGGCGACGTCATTGTTTTCGTCGCAAAGATCGTGGGTCTCGCGGAGGCTAGCCACGAGTTGCTTGTTGTCATCGCGCAGCTCGGCAAGCATATCCATCGGCGTCACGAATTCCGCATCGTTGTCGAGGAGCCGCTGCTGGTTCTTGATCTGCCCGATCGACTTTAACGTGGTGCCGCCAATCTTGCGCACCCGCTCGGCGATCGGATCGGTGGTGGCGAAGATCTGATCGGCCTGCTCATCGAGCAGCAGGTGAAAATCGCGAAAGTGCGGGCCGGACATGTGCCAATGGAAATTCTTGGTCTTCAAGTACAGCGTAAACATGTCGGCAAGCAGGGCCGTCAACGCAGCCGAGATGTCCTTGATGGCGTTGGATTTCAGATCAGACGGGGTCTTCAGGGGAACGACCTTAACGTCGGCTTTCTAACTCATCTTTCGACCTCCTGCATTGCGCCACAAAACGTGGTGAGCATCTCTTGCTGAATCAAGAGACAGAAACGAACGGAGGTTCGATAAGTTGCAACTCCTTGCGCCATCATCGCTCGGGCCGCGCGCCTCCTGCGTCGAGCGCTGATCAGCTTCGACGACAACTTCGCCCTGCCCCATTGCAAAGCTATGACGATGGCCGAGGCACCGAGCCTCGAAGGCGGTCGCCCTTTGTGAAGCGAAATTCGCTCTCGTGGTCATGGCGGGCAACGGCTAAAATGCTGCGATCCGGGAGTGGACGGGTGATGCCCCAAGAAAGCAAGAACAACTCGGACGGCTATCGTCTCGCGCGATTCTGGGCGAGCGCTTCGGGCTTCTGGCGTGGCAAGTCCGCTATCTTGGCTTGGTCGCTGACGGTCAGCCTGCTGGTGATGGGCCTCAGCCAGCTTGCGGTGCAATACCGGCTGAACTACTGGAACCGCGATTTCTTCAACGCCTTGGGCAGCCGCGATGCGAAGAGCCTCTGGGACCAGGCCCTGATCTTCCCGCCGCTCGCGTTCCTGAGCGTTGGATTGTCCGTTGCTCTGGTGTGGGGCCGCATGACCGCCCAGCGCAGCTGGCGAAGATTTCTCACCACGCACATCCTCGAAACCTGGCTCACGAACGACCGCTATCGGCGCGTCGAAACCGTCACCGGCGAATACAAGAATGCCGAGTACCGCATCGCTATCGACACCCGCATGTCAACCGACGCGCCGGTTGATCTGGCCGTCGGATTGGTCAATTCCGCCCTGACCGCGGCCGTATTCATCACCGTGCTTTGGGACGTTGGCGGCAGCATCACGTTCACGGTGGGCCGCGTCGCGCTGACGGTGCCCGGCTATCTCGTCATTGGTGTCGGGATCTATGCGCTGGCGTTCACCGGCGCGATGGTCCTGATCGGCCGCGACTTGTCTGGTATCATTCAGATGGAGAACCAGGCGGAGGCCGAGTTCCTGTCCGCGGCGAACAAGATTCGCGACTCCGGCATTGCGGGAAATTCACCGATCGGCGAGAACGAGAAGCATGAGGTCTGGAATGCTCTTCGGCAGGTCCTGCTTCGCTGGCGCCAGTTGTGCTGGCAGCTTATGGGAACCACTCTGGTCACCCAAACGGACGTGCTGCTTGCACCGGCGTTTGCGTGGATCCTGTGCGCTCCGAAATACCTCGCCGGCGAAATGACGCTCGGCGAGCTCACGCAGGCATCGGCCGCTTTCGTGACCGTCCAGGTCGCGTTCAACTGGCTCGTCGACAACTATCAGCGCCTGTCCGACTGGCGCGCCGCGGTCAACCGGGTTGCGTCGCTGTTGCTCGCGCTCGACGAGGTGACCAAGCTCGAAACCGTGTCGTCGCCCGGCATCCCGCAGCACGGAGCGCCGACGACCGCCGGGCCGCGATCGCCGGCCTGACGGCTCGCCGCTAGGCCTGAATGATCTCCGGCCTTACCGGTGTCGACTTGATGAGCTGGGCGTACCAGCGGAACAATTCCTTTGGAATTCTACGCTGCGTTGGGTAGTCCACGTAGACGATGCCAAATCGTTGGCTATATCCCGACCCCCATTCAAAATTGTCGAGCAGCGACCAGATAAAGTAGCCGCGCACGTCGGCGCCGGCCTTGATCGCATCGAACATCGCGGCCGTGTAGGCGCGCAGGAATTCGATGCGGGGCTGATCCAAAACTTCACCCTTGGCGTCGACCTGGTCCACCGCTGCCGTTCCGTTCTCGAGAACGAAGATCGGCAAGCCATAGCGATGATGAAGGGCGAGGATCGTGTCGCGGAATGCCTCCGGCTGCAGCGGCCAGCCCATGCTGGAACGCGGCACATCCGCCGGCGCGCTTCCGAACCCGACGCCGAGCGGGTTGCCGTCATCGGCCCGCGCGTAGATCGGCGAATAGTGATTGAGCCCAAACCAATCGACCGGCCGGCGGATGCGGCGAAGATCGTCGGGCTGCTGATGGGGTGCCATCGCGGCAGCGATCGACGGCGGATAAGACCCCAGGAGCTGCGGATCAGGAAAGGCCCGGTTCCAATAGTCGTCGAACTTCCGAGCCGCCGCTACATCTTTGGGATCCTCGGTCGCGGGAAGGCACGGCTGGCAGTTGTGGATTGCGCCGAGGGACGCATTCGTCACGTTTGCCCGCAGTACGTCGATTGCAGCCCCATGGCCAAGATTGACGTGATGGATCGCGCGCAAGAGCATCGTATGATCGGCGATCCCCGGCGCCTGGCCGCCCATGCAGAAACCGAACAGCGTGAACACTGACGGCTCGTTGAACGTCGCGAACCGCTTGACCCGGTCGCCGTAGCGGCGGGCGATCAGCGCCGTATAATCCGCGAACCACTGCACGCAGTCGCGATTGGTCCAGCCGCCCTGTTTGCCAAGGGCGAGCGGCAGATCCCAATGATAAAGGCAGAGCCACGGCTCGATTCCGGCTGCAATGAGCGCGTCGACGAGACGGTCATAAAACGCAAGCCCCGCCTCGTTGACGTCGCCGCGCCCGTCAGGGATGACGCGCGGCCACGCCACCGAGAAACGATAAGCGTTGACGCCGAGGTCTCGCATCAGCGCGACGTCTTCGCGATAGCGGTGGTAGTGGTCGCAGGCAACATCGCCGGTGTCACCGTTCACGATGCGCCCCGGCTCGCGGCAATAGGTATCCCAGATGCTCGGTCCCCGGCCGTCCTCGTTGGCCGCGCCCTCGATCTGATAACTCGAGGTGGAAACGCCCCAGACGAAACGCGGCTTTGGACCGGACGACGCTGCAACCATGATCACCCTCCGATGACGACGGATCGGTACAGCCGATCGCCTTGGGTCGAGTTGATTTCCATCAAAGGCGCGCGCCACTGCCAAAGTGCAGAGACGGGCGGGCTCCGCGCGATCGGACGCGAAACGACCGAAGAGATAGCGGTGATCAGAACGGCCGTCGCACGCGCGCGCGGTTGCGCAACATCTGGCGTTCCATTTCCACCATATGCGCGACTGCGCCGACGTCCGGCTCCGCTGCCTTTGCGCTCCTTGCGATCGCCTTAGTCAGCGCCCGCACGAGGTCGGCACGCGCGATGACGCCGACCAGCGTGCCGTCCTGCACGACCGGCAGTCGCTTGATGCCGCGCTCCTCGATCAGGCGTCCCGCTTCTTCGAGCGGCGCCGCCGCATTGATGGTGACGGGATTTGTCGTCATGACTTCGCTGACCTTTCGGTCGCGAAATAGCGTTGGCATCTGCGCGACCTTCGCGGGATCGATCGCGAGCGCAAGCCAATTCGGTCTCTTCACATTGCCGTCGTCGCGCTCGCTGAGGAGATCGTGTTCGCTGACGATCCCGACGACGCGAGCCGCAGCATTGACAACAGGCAGGCCGCTGATCTTGTGCTCCAGCATCAACTGCGCCGCCGCGAGAATCGGAGTGTCGGGCGTGACCGTGACCACGCGGCGCGTCATGAAATCTCCGACCCTCATCTCGCCTCTCCGTCCGCAGGCGATTCACCAGCACCGGCCGGCGGTTCGTCGGCGGGCTCAAACGAATGATAGCCGACAAAACAGCGAACCTGTAAAGATTCAATCTGAGCGGGGTGTATGTCACGGGCGCATCATTTCGCGCGCCGCAATGCGAAACCCATCGCACACGCTAGCTGGAGGGCGTTGCATGCAGACGATGACGAGACGGGGAGCAGTCGCGGGGCTTGCCGGCCTTATCACGGCCGCGCGGCAATCCGCGGCGCAGACGATCCCGACGCCGGTCCGCATGCTGGTCGGGTTTCCGCCCGGCGGCACCACCGATGTCGTGGCACGCCTGCTGCTGCCTGAACTCAAATCGTACGCGGGGTCGGCCATTATCGAGAACCGTCCGGGCGCCGGCGGACGGGTGGCGCTGGAGGCTCTGAAGTCGAGTGCCACCGACGGTTCGGTGTTCGCGGTGTCGCCGCTCGATGTCATCACGCTCAATCCGCACATCTACAAGAAGCTGCGCTACGACGGACTTGCCGACTTTCTCCCGGTCTCGAGCGTCTGCGTGCTGCCGAACGCGGTGACGGTGGGCCCGCGCGTGCCTGCCGAGGTGAAAACGCTCGCCGACTTCATCGCGTGGTGCCGGGCAAATCCGAGCCTCGCGACTTACGGCACGCCCGGCGCCGGCACGCCGCTGCACTTCATCGGCGTCATGCTCGCGCGTGCCGCCGGCTTCGATTTCGTTCACGTGCCCTACCAAGGCTCGGCACCGGCCGTGCAGGACCTGCTCGGCGGCCAGATCGCGGCAACGATCGTGCCCATCGACGGCACGCTCCAGCACGTGCAGGCGGGTCGCCTGCGGGCGCTGGTGACGACCGGCCCGCAACGGAGCCGTTTCCTTCCCGATGTGCCGACCATCGGCGAGGCCGGCTATCCGGCGATCGAACGGGTCGGATGGTGGGGCGTGTTCCTGCCGGCAAAGACCCCGGCCGACGTTGCCGACAAGCTCAATGCGACCATTCGCGAGGCCGTAAATATGCCCGCGGTGAAGGACGGACTGACCACCCTGTCCGCCGAAATCGCGCCGATGTCGCGCGGCGAGTTCGCCAAGCTGACACTGTCCGAGTTCGAGCGGTGGGGACCGATCGTGCAAGCCTCCGGATTCACGCCGCAGGATTGACGGAAAACAAGCGCCGCGACGCACGCGCGGAGCCTGGGACGGTGCTGGCGGCGTTACCACGGACCGCGAAAGTCGACCGGTAAGCCCCTCAGATATTTCGATAAAATTGTCCGATTGGATCGAATTTTCTATCCGCCGGCATCGGCCGAGTAACCAAAATTCGCCGTCCTCCGGACCAGCTCACCCGAAGCTAACGCTTCGCGGTGCACATGTTTCGCACCCCAGGCTCGCGCTGCCGCGAGATGCAGCCGGCTTTGAACCTGGTTGGGTAGCGAAGCGACAAAACAATAACAGCAGTCGCTGAAAGGGGAGCGTCATGTCATCCGAAATCTTGTCCGCTGCGCGGCCACGCCGCCGTTATGGCTGGATCATAGCGGTCGCCATCATCGTTGCGATTGTCGTTTTGATTGGCGCCCTCGTGGTCCATTTCGCCCAGCCGCTCAAGTTCGGCTTGAGCTTCCTGGAGGGCAATCCGACGATCCCGGGATGTCGCACGACGGTCATCGCCGAAAACACCGTCGGCCCCCTCTGGAATCGCATCGTCGACATGAACTGCCGCACCACGACGATGCATATCGTGTTCGTCAAGCGCACTTCGAGCGGGATGCCGTTCGTCATGCCGGCAGTGATGAGCATCGACGGACCGGCAGCGACCTCGGTCCGCCAGACCGGCGACAATGAATTCGAAGTCGTGTTCGCCGCGCCCCTGGTCGACGGCCGTACCAGCGTACCGATCAAGCTCAACAAGAACGGCGTCGTGACCGAATTGCAGTCATTCAATCACGGCAAGCTTGTTAACGCGAAGCCGTCGTTGATGCGCGGGTAAGAGCACGCTCCGTTTCCACCCATCAAAGCTCTCACCAATCAAAGCGTCATTGCCCGGCTTGACCGGGCAATCCAGTACTCCGCAGACGGGGGTTACTGGATCGCCCGGTCAAGTCGGGCGATGACGGTCAGCAATACTGAATCATAAGAAGCGGCGACACGCTGCTCCTTTACCTTGGCATCTCGGCGATCGCCTCGCCGTCCTTGCGCGGATCGGAGGCGCCGTAGTTCACGCCGGTCTTGAAATTGCGCATCACCGCCTGGCCGCCGCCCATCGCTCCGGAAAAGTCGCCGAGCGTCTGCACCCGATGTCCGCGCTTGGCGATTTCGGCGACCGCCGCCGCCGGGACGCGCGCCTCCGCATAGAGATCGCACCCGGCAAAGCTCGACTTGGTGAAGCGCGCGGCCTCCATGGCGGCCTGGATATTCATCCCATGATCGACCACGTTGGAGACGAATTGAGCATGCGCCTGGGCCTGGTTGAAGCCGCCCATGATGCCGAACGCGATGCGGATGTCGCCGTTCGTCATGAAGGCCGGAATGATCGTGTGCAGCGGCCGCTTGCGCCCGGCGAGTTCGTTCGGATGGCGCGGCTGCAGCGTGAACAGCGCACCGCGATTGTGGAGCATGAAGCCCGCGCCTTCGACGGCGATGCCCGATCCCCACAGCGAGTAATTGCTCTGGATCAGCGACACCATGTTGCCGTCGCGATCGACGGTCGAGAGATAGGTCGTATCCGATCCCGCATAGGGCGGCGTCCCCGGACCCACATCACATTTCGCCCGCGCCGGATCGATCAGCGCCGCCCGCGTGCGGCCGTAGGCGGCAGAGATCAGCCCCTTGGTCGGCACTTCGGCAAAGCGCGGATCGGCGACGTAGGTGATCATGTCGGCATAGGCGAGCTTCTTTGCCTCGATCATCGCATGCAGCGCATCGGCGGAATTGTGCCCCCACTTGCCGAGCGGGAACGTACTCATGATGTTGAGCATCATCAGCGCGGCGACGCCCTGCTCGTTGGGCGGCATTTCGTAGACCGTCCAGCCGCGGTAGTCGGTCGATACCGGATCGACCCATTCCGCCGCGAACTCCGCGAGATCGTCCGCCGCCATGGTGCCACCGAGCCGCGCCGACGTATCGAGGATGCGCTTTGCGAGCGCACCCTTGTAGAAGGCGTCGCGGCCTTCGCGTGCGATCGTCTCGAGCGAAGCCGCAAGCTCCGGGTTGCGGAAGATCTCGCCGACCGCGGGAACGCGGCCTCCGGGAAGGTAAACGTGCGACGCCGCCGCATCGCGCGTGAGCGCACCGGCCGTCAGCTCCCAATCTTCGCCGAATATTTCGCTGATCGGGAAGCCGTTGCGCGCCGCCGCGATCGCAGGCGCAAGCACGTCAGCGAAACTCTTCGCACCGAACCGGCTCAACAGCGCGTCCCAGCCGGCGACCGCGCCCGGCACCGTCACCGCGTGGATGCCGCGCCCCGGCATCACGGCCAAACCCTTGCTCCGCAGAAATTCGGCGGTCAGCCCTTTGGGCGCCCAGCCCGATGCATTGAGGCCGTGCACCTTGCCGGTCTTCGCCTCGTAGATGATCGCGAAGAGATCGCCGCCGACGCCATCCATCATCGGCGCGACCAGGCCCATGACGGCATTGGCCGCGACGGCCGCATCGATCGCGTTGCCGCCGCTCTCCAGTACCGCCGTGCCCGCGCGCGCCGCCAGCGGATGCTCGGCGGCCACCACCCCGTACTGCGAGATCACCATGGAGCGCGCCTGCGAACGCTCCTGCGCCATAAGCGGCGACGACAACAGCACAAGCGCAGCCGCGATCAATGGCAGCAGATGAGATGGGCGCATGAACTCCTCCCGCGCGACCGCCGTCTTCGCAGCGCGTCGCTCGCTGCCGAATTTAGCCGCAGGCTCGCCGCGGTTCCATATGCATGCGCTATGAGGCAACTCTACCTTCCGTTGGCGGACTTGGCGTCCATATATGATAATTCGGGCGAAGCGCCGGTCCTTGTCGCGGAGCAAACGCCCGAGATCGCCTTTGTTGTGCATGACGCACGGCGCTGGGAGCAAATAGAGAGGGCAAGACCGTGAAGGATATGAACTCACGAGAAGTGCTCGACGCAATTCGAAGGGGCATTGAGGAAGCTGTGCGTCGTGTAAATGCGAAGCGGTCGCCGTTACGGGAAGCCGAACCTACGGAATCCTTGCCATCGTCAGGCGATTCGGGAGTAGAGATTTTTAAGAGCAGACGGACCGAAATTGCGAGCAAGGGCGCTGGTAAACTCTGATCTGCGGAAACGCTCCGCCGCGCGAACTCTTCTCGGCATGTGTTTTGCATTTTGCCGGGTCAGGCGAATCTGAGATTGACCATCTTGTAGTTTGATCGAAGGCATCCAACTCATAGACATCATGGCGAGCCGCGATTCCGCTCAGGTCGAGATCACGCCGGAGGTGCTGCTCAAGGCTTACGCCTGCGGCATCTTTCCGATGGCGGAGAATGCCGACGACCCGGCGCTCTATTGGATCGAGCCGGAGTTGCGCGGCATCATCCCGCTCGACAGCTTCCACATCCCGTCGCGACTTGCGCGCACGGTGCGCTCGGAGATGTTCGAGGTCGTGTGCAACCGCGATTTCGAGGCGGTGATCGATGGCTGCGCCGAACCGGGACCCGGCCGCACGCGCACCTGGATCAACGGGCGCATCCGCACGCTCTATCGCAAGCTCTACGACATCGGCCACTGCCACACCGTCGAGGTCTATGACGGCGACACGCTCGTCGGCGGTCTCTATGGCGTGAGCCTCGGCCGCACGTTCTTCGGCGAGAGCATGTTCCACCGCGCCCGCGACGCGTCGAAGATCGCGCTCGTGCATCTCGTCGCGCGGCTGCGCGCCGGCGGCTTCAAGCTGCTCGACACGCAGTTCGTCACCCAGCACCTCAAAACCTTCGGCGCGACCGAAGTGCATCGCCGCCAGTATCACAAGTTGCTCGCCGATGCGCTGGTGGGCGAAGCCGATTTCGCGGTGTTCTCGCTCGCGGACCCGATCCCAGGCGACGTCGCCGTCACCCGCGCGATCGCGGAGTGATTGCCAGCATTGGCTTGGTAGGATGCGCAAAGCGCAGCGCGCGCACCGTTTGCAGCGCCGCCGGTGCGCACGGCGGAATGGGCGTTGTGCCAAGAAGCACGGCGCTCTCGGCCGCATTTGCACACCTTACAAGCCTGTGACTGAAGCCTCAGCGTCGTAGGGTGGGCAAAGCGCGGACGTGTCCGCGCGTGCCCACCGTCAACGTCTCCGCAGAGTTCCGCGCCCGCGTGGGCACGGCGCGCAAAGCGCGCGCCTTTGCCCACCCTACGAGCCGGATGGTGTGTGAGGCCTCAGCGCGGCTGTGCCGGGGGAGATTGCCGCGGCGGCGGCGCATTCTGCGAGCGCTGCGCGGCCGGTGCGCGCTGCTGGCCGGCGCCCTGCTGTTTTGCGGCCGGTGCCGGTGCAGCGGGCGCCGGCGGTTGCACGTCGGCGACCGCGGGCGCGGCGCCTTTGCAGTCGGTCAGCCACACGTCGTAGATCGGGTGCTCGACCGCGTGCAGGCCGGGGCTCGCGGCAAACATCCAGCCGGTGAAAATCCGCCGCACCTCGCCCTGAAGCGTCACCTCGTCGACCTCGACGAAGCCGTCGGTCAGCGGCGTCTCGGTCGGCGGCCGTGAATAGCAGGCACGCGCGGTCACCTGCAGCGCGCCGAACTGCACGGTCTCGCCGATCGCCGCTTCGAACGTCGTGATGCGTCCCGTGATCTTGTCGAGGCCTGAGAACGACGCCATCGGATTGGTGATGCGCTGAGGCGGCGGCGGCGTGAACGTCTCCGGTGGCGTCACGGTCGTCGCCGCGGCCGGCACAAAGCCGCCCGGCGGACCCGGCGCGGGAATCGCGGCAGTCGCGCCTGGCGGGGTGCCGGGGCGCTGCTGCTGTTGCGGCGGTCGCTGGCCCGGCGGAACCCCGGCCGACGGCGGCGGCGGCATCGCCGAGATTTCACCGCCGCCCGGCGGCGGCAGGTCCTCGCCTTGAATGCGGCCCTGCGGCGCCGGCGGCTGATACTGGGGAGGCGGCGGCTGATATTGCGGCGGTGGCGGCTGCTGGGGCGGCGGCTGGCGGGTCGGCACGCTCGACGGCGGTCGCGGCGGATCGAACAGGTTGCCGAAGCCGAACTGGGCGAGCGTCGGCGCCGCCCACACGAGCGGTACGGTCGCGGCGACGATCAGGCCCACGGCACGGACGGTCATGATAAAGCCCCCGCGGCCCCCACGCCGCAATCACGCCCGATTAACACGCCGATTGCGGCGCTCAGAGGGCGTGCCTCACTGCCCGGGCGCCCAGGGCTTGTAGTCGCCGGTTGCCTTGGGCCGGCAATTCTGCGCCAAGGTCGATCCGGTCGGACGATAGGCCGCGGGCGTCCCCGTGAGATTGGGGCGATGCGGCTTCCACCAGGGCTGCGGCTTTACCTTGTCGAGGGTCGGCGGCACGTCGACGGTGTGATGCATCCAGCCATGCCAGGCCGGGCCGATGGTCGTGGCCTCGGCCAACCCCTTGTAGATCACCCACCGGCGCTCGAACCCGAGGACCGGATCGATGGCGCCGTTCTTGGTGCGGTAGTAGCGGTTGCCGTATTCGTCCTCGCCGACGAATTCGCCGAATCGCGCGGTCCACAGCTCCGTCCCGAAGGTCGTGCCGTTCCACCAGGTGAAACAGCGGATGAAGAATTCCTTGATCGTCATCAATTCGGTCCGGTGGCGGCAGCAGGCATGTCGGTAGCCCGGATGAGCGAAGCGACATCCGGGATCAGTCGCGCATCATAGGCAGCCCCGGATATCGCGGAGCCTGTCATCGGGCCTGCCGAAGGCGGGACCCGTTGGCTCATCCGGGCTACGGCGGTCGAGCGTTAATGCCACCGGCCCCTTCCCAAGTCCATAGCGAGCCCGCGAAGCTGACGACCAATTCGAAGCCTGACGCTGGAACGCGTCGGCCGAATCGGTTTCTGCACAGACGAAGCGACGAGCTGGCATGCACAGATAGTCGCGGCATTCCGTCCGATGGCCGCTTGACTGCGCGACTTGCCGCGATTCGAAAGCACCATCATCATACCGTCCAAGCCGCTCCCCAGCCGCCATGACCGGGCAGTGACGCCGCGACGACGGATTCGTAAAAATATCCGCTTCCGAATCTCTTCCGGATTCCCGATACTTGCGGCGATGGTACTGAGTCTCCCTGGTTATACCCAGCTTTCACACCATATTTAGGGGATGATTCAAACTCTTGTACTAGACCTTGACGAGCGCGTTGGAGAGTCATAGCGTTCGGAGGTGCGGCGGGGCATGTGTACCAAGTCCCGGCCGGCCAAATCCCGAGAGGCTTGTGATGCTTGCCCGCCATGGCCAGATGGCTTGGGTGGACGGTGGAATATTGCCTTGAGGGCCGATCCTCCGATCGGATGACCGACACGCCGCAGTTGGAAGCCGGGCCCTTGTCCCCTCGCCGGGACGAGGCAGAAAAACGGCGGGCGTCAGAACGGCCGGCGACGGGTGCGCAGGGACAGGCGCGTGCCCGGGGGATGGATGCGCTACGCTGACGAGGCGGGCGCCCGTGAATAAAGGGGCAAGACGACGATGCGGATTGAGCGGCGCTACACCAAGGAAGGCCAGTCACCCTATGCGGAAATCGCCTTCCGCCTGACCACGAGCGAAATCCGCAATCCGGACGGCTCGACGGTTTTCCATGCCGACGACGTCGAAGTGCCCGCCGGCTGGTCGCAGGTCGCCTCCGACGTGCTGGCGCAGAAATATTTCCGCAAGGCCGGCGTGCCCGCGCGCCTGAAGAAGATCGAGGAGGAGACGGTCCCCTCGTGGCTGTGGCGCTCGGTCGCCGACGAGGCCGCTCTCAAGGAGTTGCCGGAGAAGGATCGCCATGTCGGCGAGCATTCCTCGAAGCAGGTCTTCGACCGGCTGGCCGGCACCTGGACCTATTGGGGCTGGAAGGGCGGCTACTTCGATTCGGAAGCGGATGCGTCCGCCTTCTTCGACGAGCTGCGCTACATGCTTGCCATGCAGATGGCGGCGCCGAACTCGCCGCAATGGTTCAACACTGGACTGCATTGGGCCTACGGCATCGACGGCCCGAGCCAGGGTCATTTCTACGTCGACTTCAAGACCGGCAAGCTCGTGAAGTCGAAGACCGCCTACGAGCATCCGCAGCCGCACGCCTGCTTCATCCAGTCGATCTCCGACGACCTCGTCAACGAGGGCGGCATCATGGATCTGTGGGTGCGCGAGGCGCGGCTGTTCAAATACGGCTCGGGCACCGGCACCAACTTCTCGCGCCTGCGCGGCGAAGGCGAGCGGCTCTCGGGCGGCGGCAAGTCGTCCGGCCTCATGAGCTTCCTCAAGATCGGCGACCGCGCCGCCGGCGCCATCAAGTCGGGCGGCACCACGCGCCGCGCCGCCAAGATGGTGATCGTCGACACCGACCATCCGGACATCGAACAGTTCATCAACTGGAAGGTGATCGAGGAGCAGAAGGTCGCCGCCCTCGTCACCGGCTCCAAGGTCAACCAGCGCCACCTCAAGGCGGTGCTGAAGGCCTGCGTGAACTGCGAAGGCTCCGACGACGACTGCTTCGATCCCGACAAGAACCCGGCGCTCCGCCGCGAGATCAAGGCGGCGCGGCGCAATGGCGTGCCCGATCCGATGATCAAGCGCGTCATCCAGTTCGCCAAGCAGGGCTACAAGGACATCGACTTCCCGATCTACGACACCGACTGGGATTCGGAAGCCTACCTCACGGTGTCGGGCCAGAACTCCAACAACACCGTGCGCGTCACCGACGAATTCCTCAAGGCGGTGGAAGCGGACGGCGACTGGGATCTGACCTGGCGCACCAAGCCCGGCAAGCTCGCCAAGACCGTGAAGGCGCGCGACCTGTGGGAGAAGATCGCCTACGCCGCCTGGGCCTCGGCCGATCCCGGCCTGCAATATCACTCGACCATCAACGACTGGCACACCTGCCCGGCGTCCGGCCCGATTCGCGCGTCGAATCCGTGCTCGGAATACATGTTCCTCGACGACACCGCGTGCAATCTCGCCTCGCTGAACCTGCTCGCCTTCCGCGGCGCCGCTTCTGTCATTCCGGAAGCCGCGCAGCGGCTATCCGGAATCCAGACCGAAGCGCCGAGTTTGCCCCTGGATTCCGGGTTCGCGCCGGCGCGCCCCGGAATGACGGCAGAGCTGTTCGATCTCCCGGGCTACGAGCATGCGGTGCGGCTGTGGACCGTCGTGCTCGAAATCTCGGTGCTGATGGCGCAGTTCCCCTCGCGCGAGATCGCCGAACGCTCCTACGAGTACCGCACGCTCGGCCTCGGCTACGCCAATCTCGGCGGCCTCCTGATGTCGTCGGGCATCCCCTATGATTCGGAAGCCGGCCGCGCGATCTGCGGCGCACTCTCTTCGATCATGACGGGCGTCTCCTACGTCACCTCCGCCGAGATGGCGTCGTTGCTCGGCACCTTCCCCGGCTACAAGAAGAATCGCGAGGCGATGCTGCGGGTGATCCGCAATCACCGCCGCGCCGCCCATGGCGAGAAGATGGGCTACGAACACATCGCGACGCCGCCGGTGCGCCTCGACCACGCCGCCTGCGCCATTGCCGGCGAAAACTTCGCCGGCCTCGCCGAGCATGCGACCCGCGCGTGGGACCGCGCGCTCACGCTCGGCACCGAGCACGGCTTCCGCAACGCCCAGGCGACGGTGATCGCGCCGACCGGCACCATCGGTCTCGTGATGGACTGCGACACCACCGGCATCGAGCCGGACTTCGCGCTCGTGAAGTTCAAGAAGCTCGCCGGCGGCGGCTATTTCAAGATCATCAACCGAGCCGTGCCGGAGGCGCTGCGCGTCCTCGGCTACGCCACAGCCGACATTGCCGAGATCGAGGCTTACGCGGTCGGCCACGGCACCATGGCGAACGCGCCTGCCATCAACCACACCACGCTGAAGGCCAAGGGCTTCACGCCGGAGATCATCGAGAAGATCGAGAAGGCGCTGCCGACTGCCTTCGACGTCAAGTTCGTGTTCAACAAGTGGACGCTCGGCGAAGCGTTCTGCCGCGACGAACTGGGCTTCTCCGCGGAAGACCTCGCCAAGCCCAACTTCGACATGCTCGCCGCACTTGGCTTCAGCCGCCGCGAGATCGACGCCGCCAACATCCATGTGTGCGGCGCCATGACCGTCGAGGGCGCGCCGCATCTCAAGCCCGAGCACTACGCGGTGTTCGACTGCGCCAATCCGTGCGGACGCCTCGGCCGCCGCTTCCTCTCGGTCGACAGCCACATCCGCATGATGGCGTCGGCGCAGCCGTTCATCTCGGGCGCGATCTCCAAGACCATCAACATGCCGAACGAGGCAACCGTCGAGGACTGCAAGGAGGCCTACCTCCTGTCCTGGAAGCTCGGCCTCAAGGCGAACGCGCTTTACCGCGACGGCTCGAAGCTCTCGCAGCCGCTGCAGAGCCAGCTCATCGCCGACGAGGGCGAGGAGGACGACGAGGTCGCGGCCTTCGTCGAGAAGCCCGCCGCCGCCCGCACCGCGGCGCTCGCCGAGCGCATCGTCGAGAAGGTGGTGGAGCGCATCACCGTGATCCGCGAGCGCGAGCGCATGCCCGACCGCCGCAAGGGCTACACCCAGAAAGCCGTGGTCGGCGGCCACAAGGTCTACCTGCGCACCGGCGAATACGACGACGGGCGGATCGGCGAGATCTTCATCGACATGCACAAGGAAGGCGCGGCGCTGCGCTCGCTCCTCAATAACTTCGCGATCGCGGTGTCGCTCGGCCTGCAATACGGCGTGCCGCTCGACGAATATGTCGACGCCTTCACCTTCACGCGCTTCGAGCCGTCGGGCCCGGTGCAGGGCAACGACACCATCAAGTACGCGACCTCGATCCTCGACTACGTCTTCCGCGAGCTCGCGGTGTCCTACCTCTCGCGCTTCGATCTTGCCCACGTCGAGCCCGGCGAATCGAGCATGGATGCGCTCGGCAAGGGCGTCGAGGAAGGCAGGCCGCCGAACGAGCCCGCAACCCGCTACGTCTCGCGCGGCCTCACCCGCTCGCGCACCGACAAGCTCGTGGTGATGCCCGGCGGCGGCGAACGCGGCGGCGCTTCTTCTCCCTCCACCGCTCTTGCGGGGGAGGGCCGGGGTGGGGGCGCGAGTGAAACGAGCCGGGGTGGGGTGACCACGGCCTCCGCCAAAATCACCTCGCTCACCACCGCCCGCACCGGCACCGCGGTCGACGGCACCGCCGCGCTCAAATCCGAGCGCGCTCCCTCGCCCGCCGAGGCGCTCGAAAACCTGCCGTGGTCACCCACCAAGACCGAGGCCCGCGCCGAAGCCCGCGCGCTCGCCGCCGGAAAACGCGCCGAAGCCAAGGCCCAAGGTTTCGAAGGCGAAGCCTGCGGCGAATGCGGGAATTTTACGTTGGTGCGCAACGGCACGTGCTTGAAGTGCAACACCTGCGGGGGGACGACGGGGTGTTCGTGACGTCACACCCGAAGTCAATTCCCTTCGTTCTTCTCGAAGGGTAGCAAGCTACCTAAGAAACTTGGTGAAAACGCCCCTCGGCTCTCCCGAAACAATCCTTACGACTCCACGGTGAAGCTGACACAAGATATTGCATGGAAAATGAGTATCCCTAATAGCCGGCCAAGCGGCCAACAGTTATAGTAGCGATTCGACAGATATAGTGCTGATTCGTCGGAAGTTGGCTTAGGAACGCTAACAGCGAGAGCGACAGCGATGCTCCCCCACCGAAAGTGGAATAAATCCAAATATATTGCGAGGGAACCGAAAAGCATTGCGCGTATTTGCAGGTTCCTACGCCGGATAATTGGCATCGACACTAGATTAGCCCCTGATATCCTTGAGGTTTTTGATCTTCTGAAGCGAATATTTCCAAGACTTAAACTTCAAATAGTACCAGATTTTATGCTGCCCGAGGCCGAGGCTCGCGCCTACCCCCAAATCTGGACTATAAAAATCAGATCCGGGATATTCGAAGGCCTTCTACGGGGCGATGTGCGAGCCCGCTGGACACTAGCCCATGAGTTGGGCCACATTGCCTTGCAACATCCGCGGCGACCATATCGAAAACGAGTTGGGAAGGAAGTGAGGGGTATCGATAAGCTTTTTGAAAAAGAGGCCAACATATTTGCCACCGAATTTTTGGCGCCAATTCATATTGCACAAAAATACAAAGCAGTAGATCGCATCAAGGATGTCTTTCAAATCAGTACTGAAGCTGCTCAATATCGATTCTATGAATTGGAGCGGTTTGGCGGAGAAGCTGAAAGCCTTGAACCCGTCAGTTTGGAGGATCAATTATTTATAGTATATACCTCTATGAGGACAACAATATCTGGAATAAATTTTTCAATCGAGCCGATTAAAGGAGACCTTCTTTATGCTTCAATTCTGGTCGTTGTTGCTGCGCGACTGCTCCTAGATGCGTATGAAAGCGTCCGCAAGACGAGAGGACGCAAGAACTACAAGATCGCCGCGGCGCTATGTGCGGCCATTTTATACATTACTCCTATACGAAGCGCGATTTTGGTGACGTGTAATGCGAAGGATATTTTAAGGGTCAACCAGCAATTCGCGATGAGCACCGTGTCTGCTATACTGGGGATTAATCAAGAATTGATCGACAACGAAATGATGCAGAGGTTGTTTCGCGCGAGCATGGATTTGTTTCAGGCAGGGTATCTTGCCCCGCTCGTTTCTAGCGACAATATTTTTGACAGGGAATTCCGAGGAATTCCGAATTTGGAAAGCACTCCTACTTTCGATAAATACACGGAAAACCATGATATTTCCTGGGACGAGATTAAAGCGCTTGAGAATTTAATGAACATTTTTCAACCGTTAGAAGCCTCATGCCGTCCGCACTGACAGATACCTACTGACCAATAGATGTAGCGCGTAGCCCGGATGAGCGCGGCGACATCCGGGGACCGCATCGCAAATGAGAAAATCATTCGTGTTGAGAGGCCATCCCCGGATGTCGCTGCGCTCATCCGGGCTACGGCAGCTAGAGCGAATTGCTTTCGTCCTGAAGCGCCTCAGCGTCGTCTTGGCCGGGCTTGTCCCGATAACGGCCGAACGGCGATTCCATCAAATCGAAATGCGCTTTAAATTGATTGAATGAAGAAGCCCGAGACAGTTTATCCCGATAACTCGGACATCTGGAAGGCCAAGGCGGACCGGCGTCGCGAGATTTCGCGCCGTTCGTTCGGGGAGAAGATCGCGATGATGGAGGCGCTTCGCGAACGTCTTGCTCCGTTCAAGCGGGCGCGCGAAGAGAGGCAGGCGGCCCGCAAGGCGCGCGAAGAATCCGACAAGCGCAAGTGAGCGCAGCGCGGCAGGTCGCCTGTAGCAGGCCGCCCGTAGCCCGGATGAGCGCAGCGACATCCGGGGACCGCATCGCAAATTCGAAAAACCGTTCGTGTTGAGAGGCCGTCCCCGGATGTCGCTCGCGCTCATCCGGGCTACGGCGGTGGGGCTACGGACGGCGCCCCTCGCCTACCCCGCGCGGGCTTCGCGGGCGGCGAGGACGGCGGCGATGTCGCGCTTGTCATAGCGCTCGCCGCCGCTGCCTTCGATCAGGAGCGCGACGCGCCCCGTGGTCTTGACGTGGCCGGCCCACGACAGCGCCTCGTCGAGGCTCGTGAATTCCTTGAACAGCATGCGGTCCTTGCTGATCGGCGACACCGTCTCGGTGCCGAGCGGGCCGCTGTAGACCTTGTACGACATCTCACATCCTCCTTCGTTGGCTCCTGTATCGGCCTGGCTTTGCGATTGTTCTGTCTGCCGTGTGGCGATGGATGGGATCTGCACTTCAATCCATGAGCCTCAATCCATGACGCGGGAGATTGGCGGGCGTTGGGCCGCGCGCGGGCAGCCAAGCGGACAAAACGTCGCCCACAGCGCCGCGAGCGCCGCCGCCTGATTGGCTAACCTGCGCGACGCCGGATGGTTCCATGAGCCGCCGTCCCCAGGCTCGTGCAGTGCTCCGGCGCTGGCGTCGGGCGGCCAAAAATTGCAGAATCGGGCGACGCGGAAAACCTGGGGAGGTCCACCATGTCGCTCGAACTCACAATGCTTCTTTGGACGGCGATCCTCGCGGCCGTGCAAATGTTGATCGCGGCCAGCGGCACAAGCCTGCAATTCGGCTTGCCGTGGGCCGTCGGCAATCGCGAAACCACGCCGCCGCTGACCGGCTGGGCCGGGCGCGCTCTGCGCGCGCACCGCAACATGCTCGAAAGCCTGGTGCTGTTCGCGATCCTGATCCTGATCACGGAAGTGACCAACAAGAACAACTACATGACGGGGCTCGGCGCGCAGATTTTCTTCTGGTCGCGGCTCGCCTACGCCATCATCTACATCATCGGCATTCCGTGGCTGCGCACGCTGGTATGGGCCGCGTCGTTCGTGGGCCTCATCCTGATCCTCATCCAGCTGCCGCTGATCTGACCGACGCGCCTCGCAGCCCCGACAATCGTAGGGCGCAATAGCGAAAGCGTATTGCGCCGCTGAGCCTTGGATTGGCGCAATACGCTTCGCCATTGCGCCCTACGGCGCCGATCCTGATCCAGCGCCGCATTGCAAGCGGTTCCCGGCTCCCCGAAAAATCGCTAGTCTTCGCACCAACGATAATTCGTCGGGGAAACGTCATGAGTTACCGCTGGTGCGCGTTCGCGCTCGCTCTCGGGATCGGCCTCGCGGGCATGTCGGACGCCCGCTCCCAGATCGTCGACTTCGGCAAATACCCGGACTTCGCGGGGCGATGGGGTCGCAGCGAAATGTACGCCTGGGCGCGCGGCGAGAAACCGCCGCTGACCGCCGAATATCAGGCGGTCTATCAGGCGAACCTCGCCGATCGCGCCACCGGCGGCCACGGCACCGACGTCATGTATCGCTGCTTCCCGCCCGGAATGCCGCGGCAGATGCACGCCTACGCGGCGATGGAGATCGTCATCACGCCGAAGACCACTTACGTCCTCGTCGATCACATCCACGACAATCGCCGCATCTATACCGACGGACGCCAATGGCCCGAGGAGGTGGAGGAGGTGTTCTCCGGTCATTCGATCGGCAAGTGGGTCGACGAGGATGGTGACGGCAAATACGACGTGCTCGAGGTCGAGACCCGCTTCATCAAGGGTCCGCGGACATTGGACGGCGCGCTGCCGACCCACGCGGACAATCAGACCATCGTGAAGGAGCGCATCTTCCTCGACAAGACCAATCCCGACATCCTGCATGACGAGATCACGCTGATCGACCACGCCTACACGCGGCCGTGGACGATCCTCAGAAACTATCCGCGCTACAAGAAGCCGGGGCCGATCTGGTGGGCCGAGGAGGTGTGCGCCGAGGACAACGCGCACGTCAGCATCGGCAAGGAAGACTATTACTTGAGCTCCGACGGCTATCTGATGCCGGTAAAAAAAGGCCAAGCCCCGCCCGACCTGCGCTACTTCAAACGCACGGGAAATTAGCGAATTGCGAATTAGCGAATAGCGAATTAGCGATCCGTCAATTACTCTAATCTAGCGATCCGCTTCCAACGAACTACCAAGTCCGTCATCGCCCGGCTTGACCGGGCGATCCAGTAACCCCGTGACTGCGAGTGGGGCAATGCCTTTTCCAATTTCGTACGCCGGGGTTACTGGATGCCCGCTTTCGCGGGCATGACGTCGGAGAATGATGAGACGCTGTCGAGTCGCGACACCAAGCCGCAAGCATGCAGGCCCGCGAGCGGATGTGGCTATTCGTTGGCCACCACAAGCGCCCGCGGCCAGAGTCGGTCGCGGCCGTCACATCCTAAAGACGCCGAAGCGGGTTTCCGGGATCGGCGCGTTGAGCGCGGCGGAGAACGCAAGCGCCAGCATGCGCGGCGTCTCCGCGGGCGTGATGATGCCGTCGTCCCACAGCCGCGCGGTCGCGTAGTACGGATTGCCCTCGGCTTCGTACTGCTCGCGGATAGGAAGCTTGAACTCCGCCTCCTCGATCTCCGACCAGGTGCCGCCGACGGCCTCGATGTTGTCGCGCCGCACGGTCGCAAGCACGCTCGCCGCCTGCTCGCCGCCCATCACCGAGATGCGCGCGTTCGGCCACATGAACAGGAACCGCGGCCCGTAGGCGCGCCCGCACATGGAATAGTTGCCGGCGCCGTACGAGCCGCCGACGATCACCGTCACCTTCGGCACCCGCGCGCAGGCGACCGCCATCACCATCTTGGCGCCGTCCTTGGCGATGCCGCCGGCCTCATAGCGGCTCCCCACCATGAAACCGGTGATGTTCTGCAGGAACAAGAGCGGGATGCGGCGCTGGCAGCACAACTCGATGAAGTGCGCACCCTTGAGCGCCGATTCCGAGAACAGCACGCCGTTGTTGCCGATCACGCCGACCGGAATGCCGCCGATGTGGGCGAAGCCCGTGATCAGCGTCGTTCCGTAGAGGGCCTTGAACTCGTCGAACTCCGAGCCGTCGACGAGGCGGGCGATGACGGCGCGCATGTCGAGCTGCTTCTTGGGATCGGCCGGGATCAGGCCATCGATCTCCCTCGGATCGAATGCCGGCGGACGCGGCGGCACGACCGCAAGCGTCACGCGCTTGCTGCCGCCGAGATTTGCGACGATGCGCCGGCAGAGCGTGAGCGCATGGTTGTCGTCGGCAGCCATGTGGTCGGCGACGCCCGAGCGCCGTGCATGGACCTCGGCGCCGCCGAGGTCTTCCGCGCTCACGATCTCGCCGGTCGCGGCTTTCACCAGCGGCGGGCCGCCGAGAAAGATCGTGCCCTGCCCCCGCACGATGATGGTCTCGTCGGACATCGCCGGCACATAGGCGCCGCCTGCCGTGCATGAGCCCATCACCGCGGCGATCTGGGCAATGCCCGCCGCCGAGAGATTGGCTTGGTTATAGAAGATGCGGCCGAAATGGTCGCGGTCGGGGAACACGTCGGTCTGGCGCGGCAGGTTGGCGCCGCCGGAATCGACGAGATAGATGCACGGCAGCCGGTTCTCGAACGCGATCTCCTGGGCGCGCAGATGCTTCTTCACCGTGATCGGGAAGTAGGTGCCGCCCTTGATGGTGGCGTCGTTCGCGATGATGACGCATTCGCGGCCCTCGACGCGGCCGATGCCGGAGATCAGGCCGGCGCCATGGATCGCGTCCTCGTACATGCCGTTCGCGGCGAGCGGCGAGAGTTCGAGAAACGGCGTGCCGGGATCGATGAGGCGCAGCACGCGCTCGCGCGGCAGCAGCTTGCCCCGCCCGGTGTGGCGCTCGCGCGCGCGCTCCGGTCCGCCCAGCGCCGCCTCGGCGCGGCGGCGTTCGAGATCCGCGATGAGCGCGCGCATCTCGTTCGCATTGGCGCGGAATTCGGCGCTCGTGGTGTCGACAGGCGCAGCGAGAATCGCCATGCGGTGGCCTCCGGCCGCGGAAATTGCCCTGCCCGCGGCGCGAACGCAAATGCGCGGACTCTTCACCTCCCCCTGGAGGGGGGAGGTCGGACGCGCAGCGGCCGGGCGGGGGTGGCAGCGGCGCAGCTGGTTCGGCGTTTCGATTGAGCGAGACAATCGGCGCTGAGTTCGTTGCGCCGCTGCCACCCCACCCCGGACTGCCTTCGGCAGTCCGACCCTCCCCCTTCAGGGGAGGGTGAAAGCGGCTTCCGTCAGTCGATGAGCCCGCGCATCAGCTTGTAGAGCGCGGCCTGGCCCTCGAAGCCGATGCCGGGGCGGTCGGACAGCGTGATGTATCCGTTCTCGACGCGGGCATCGTCGGCGAAGCCGCCGAACGCGCCGAAGACACCGGGATAGGACTCCGCGCCGCCGAGGCCGAAGCCCGCGGCGATGGCGAGCGACATCTGGTTGCCGCCGTGGGGAAAGAGATTGGCGCGCGCCCAGCCCTCCCCTTCCAGCATCGCGACGGTCTTGCCGAACTGGCTGATGCCATAGGCCTGCGGCGGGTCGACCTGGATGAAGTCGCGCCCCGCCTTGAGGCCGCCGAAGCGCACGAGGTTGCGCACGTCTTCGGTGGAGTAGAGGTTCTCGCCGGTCGCGAGCGGCGCGTCGTAGGCGCGCGCGATTTCGGCGTAAAGCGCGTAGTCGAGCGGATGGCACGGCTCCTCGAACCACTTCAGCCGGAACGGCTTGAGCGCGTTGGCATAGGCGAGCGCCTCGTCGCGATCGAACTTGCCGTTGGCGTCGACGGCCAGACGATGCTCGCTGCCCAGCACGTCGAGCACGGCCGCGATGCGCCGGCAATCCTCGTCGAGCGGCGCGCCGCCGACCTTGATCTTGACCATGGTGTAGCCGGCGCCGAGATGACGGCGGATTTCGTCCTTGAGGTCGGCGAGCGTGCCGCCCGGCCGATACCAGCCGCCGCCCACGTAGCAGAACACCTTGTCCGGCAGCTTGCCGCCGCTGAAGCGCTCCGCGAGCACGCGGTGGAGCGGCTTGTCGGCGATCTTCGCGACCGCATCCCACACCGCGACCTCGATGGTGCCGATCGCGATCGAGCGTTCGGCGTCACCGCCGACCTTTTCGCCCGCACTCATCACGGCAAGGACACACGCCGGATCGAGGTCGCCGCGCCCATCGACGAGCTTCGCCGGATCGGCGCGCAGCACGCGGGGAATGAAGCGCTCGCGCATCTGCGCGCCGCAGGCGTAGCGGCCCGTCGAGTTGAAGGCGAAGCCAGCGACCGGCCGGCCGCCGCGGATCACGTCGGTGATGACCGCGACGATCGACGTCGTCATTTCGGAAAAGTCGAAGCTCGAATTCCGCAAATCCGATTTGAGCGGAATTGCGGTCTCGCGGATATCGGTGATGCGCATGCCGCGTTTGTGCCGCAGAACCGGCCGCCGCCGCAAGCCGTTGCCGTAGCCCGCATGAGCGCAGCGATATGCGGGGTCAGCCGTTCCCCGCGGCGTCCGAGCAGTGTATCGTCGTCATCGTCAGGCGAAGATCGGGCCGACCCAACGAGCCGATCCGCCGACACAGGGAGGATCACCATGTCACGCCGAAGCGCTATGAGGCCGGGCGCGCGCGCCCTTGCTGTCGCCGCCCTGCTGATGGCGAGCGCGGGCGCCGCTCACGCCGACGAGATGAAGTATCCCAACTGGAAAGGCCAGTGGGACACGTTCAGCCAGCTTTTCGGCGGTCAGAGAGTCAAGTACGATCCGAACAAGCGCTTCGGACCGCCGCAGGAAGCGCCGCTGACGCCCGAGTACAAGAAAGTCCACGAGGAGAGCATGGCCGACCAGGCCAAGGGCGGCCAGGGCAATTTCATCGGCCACGCCCAATGCCTGCCGGGCGGCATGCCGTTCATGATGGCGATCCCGGTGCAAGAATTCGTCGTCACGCCCGAGACGACGTATGTCATCGCGGGCGAGGAGATTCGCCGCATCTTCACCGACGGGCGCGATTGGCCGAAGCCGACCGACGAAGTCACTGCGACCTATCAGGGCTATTCGATCGGCCATTGGATCGACGAAGACGGCGACGGCCGCTACGACGTGCTCGAGGTCGAGACGCGAGGCCCGTTCAAGGGGCCGCGCGCCTACGACGCGACGGGCTTGCCGCTGCACTTCGACAATCAATCAACGTTCAAGGAACGCATCCACCTCGACAAGGGCAATCCCAACCTCCTCCACGACGAGATCACCGTGTTCGACCACGCGCTGACGCGGCCGTGGAGCGTCGACAAGACCTATCGCCGCAATGCGAACCCGCATCCGCACTGGGGACAGACCTTCTGCACCGAGGGCAGCAATTACGTCGTGATCGGCACGGAAGATTATTTCATGAGCGGCGACGGCTTCCTGATGCCGACCAAGAAAGACCAGCCCCCGCCCGACCTGCGCTATTTCACGAAGACGCGGAAGTGACGCGCGCCGGCTGAAGCGGCGGCGGCACGGTGTCGTAGGCTGGGCAAAGTATCGTAGGGTGGGCAAAGTGCGGACGTAGTCCGCGCGTGCCCACGCGGTACGAAGATTTGTTTGGTTGCGCAGAGCGAAACGTCCCAACTGGTCGTCATTCCGGGGCGCCGGAGCGAAGCGGAGGCGAGCCCGGAATCCACAACCACTGGCCGAGGAGTATGGATTCCGGGCTGCCGAGCTGCGCTCGGCCCCCGGAATGACGACGCGATGTCACGCGGCGCGCACGGTGTCGAGGAACTTCTGCACCTCGAGCTTGAGCCGGTTGCTCTCTTCCGAGAGCGACTGCGCGGAAGCCAGCACCTGGGATGCGGCCGAGCCGGTTTCGCCGGCGCCGCGGTTGACGTCGGTGATGTTGGTCGCGACCTGCGCCGTGCCCTTCGAGGCCTCGCCGACATTGCGCGCGATCTCGCCGGTCGCCGCGCCCTGCTCCTCGACCGCGGCGGCGATCGTCGCGGAGATCTCGGAGATCTGGCCGATGGTGGCGCCGATCGCCTTGATGGCGACGACCGACTCGTTGGTTGCCGACTGCATGCCGGTGATCTGGTTGCCGATCTCGTCGGTCGCCTTGGCGGTTTGCGCGGCCAGCGCCTTGACCTCCTGCGCCACCACGGCGAAGCCCTTGCCGGCTTCGCCGGCGCGCGCGGCCTCGATGGTCGCGTTGAGGGCGAGCAGGTTGGTCTGCTCCGCGATCGCGGTGATGAGCTTCACCACGTCGCCGATCCGGCCCGCGGCCTTCGAAAGATCGTTGATGCGTCGATCGGTCTCCACCGCCTGCTTGACGGCTTCGGCGGCGATCTTGCGCGATTCCTGCATCTGCCGGCTGATCTCGCCGATCGAGGCCGCCATCTCCTCGGTGGCGGAGGCAACCGACTGAACGTTGGCAGAGGCTTCCTCCGAGGCCGACGCCACCACGCCCGAAAGGCCCTGGGTGGTTTCCGCGGTCTTTGTCAGCGTATTCGCTGCGGCTTCAAGCTCGGTCGAGGCCGACGACACATTCTCGATGATGCCGCCGACCGCCGCTTCGAACTGAGATGCGAGCTTGTGGGTCGCGGCCTTGCGGGCCGCTTCCTCGCGCTCCGCCGCGGCGTGTTTTTCCGCTGCCGCGCGCTCCTCCGAGCTCCGCTTGTCGGCGGCGGTCCGCGCCTCGGTCGCGTGTTGCTCCGCCTCAAGCCTGATCCGCTCGATCGCATTTTGCTTGAACACCTCGACGGCCTTGGCCATGGCCCCGATTTCATCCCTGCTGTCGCGCGAGGGGATTTCGACTTCATTGTCCCCGGCCGCGAGGCGTTGCATGGCGCCGGTCATGCCGGCCACCGGCTTGATGATGCTGCGGCTGACGATCCAGGCGATCAGCACGCCGAGCACGAGAGCGAGGCCGCCAACGATCATCTGGGTCGAGACCGTCGAGTTGATCGCCGCCATCGTATCGGCCTTCGCCAAGTCCGCCACTTGCTTGAGCTGCTGCTGCACCGTGCCGATCTTCGCCAGCATATTGACCGCCTGCGGCACCATGTTCTTCCAGAACAGATCGTCGCTCTTGAGCATGTTCGCCGCCAGCGCGTCGAAGCTCGCCGCATAAGCGGCGAGAGCTGCCTTGACCGGCCCAATGAAGGCGCGGACGCTGTCCGGAAGTTCGGTCTTCTCCAAGGCCGCGAGCGCCGCCGCCGCATGTTCCGTGTTGGCCTTGAACGTCGCCGGCCCCTTGGCGTCGCGCGTCGCCAGGAAACGCCAGTTCGCGACCCGCACCAGCAGCACGCTTGATTCGACGGGGCTGAAAAGCGTCAAAATGCTGCGCTCGCTGATCGCCGTCCGCGACTGCATCAGCTTGTCGGTCGCAGAAGTCAGTTCATCACCGCCGCTGAACAGCTTCGCGCGGTCGGCCCGCATCTGCTTGACGAGACCCATCAGCGTCTCGCGCTTGCCCCGCATCGCGTCGATTTCGGAACGAATCGTGTTGTAGGCGTTACGGCGCTCTAGCGTCGGCGTTGAATCCGCAGCGAGTTTGAGCAACTCGCTGGCACTCGATTCGGCGGCGGCGGCGTCCTTTATCGATTCGTCGTCGGCATCGACCATGTAGCGCAGATTGGCACGCCGGATGATCTCGATCCGCTTTGAGGCCTCAAGCGCGCGAGTGGCGTTGTCATTGATTGCGGAAAGTCTTTGAACATCAGCCTTGATGCCCGACAATTCCCACGCTCCGAAACCCGCAAGCGCGAGTCCCATGAGGACGAGGATTGAAAAACCACTGTAGATACGGGCCTTGAGGCCGAGACGAAGGAAATTCACGACGGGGCTCCTGGCGGGAGCGCCTCAGGCGCAACGCTAAGGCGCGATATCGAACGGGTGCACCAAGGGCATCGCAAATTTTATTTAATTTTTCGGTACCGGGCTGCCGAGGCCGTTGTGATTTGACAGTGCCAAAAGGCGTCGTCGGCAAACGAACGGTCCGCTACGCGAGCATCCGTCCGCAATGCCCGCAGGCCCTCCGATTTCGCAAAGACCTCCGATTTCGAAAAATGAATCGGTGCCCGGTGGCTCCGGTGGCGCTCCCCCTCACCATGAAAATCGATTTGACTGTATAGGATCATTCCTATAATATAGTCTACTTCCTATATACGACCTGCCGTCTCTCGGCGGGTTGCATGCACCTGGAGGGCATTTCTCAATGCGTTCACTTGTCGCAACGCGTGGCCGAATCCATCGCAACCGGACGATCCCTCAGCATCCCTGTTCCGCAGCCTCGGGAAACCGCTGCAACCATCTGAAAGCGCTGAACGAATTGCCGCCACGCTGGCAAAAATGGCCGCTTTTTTGAATTTCCCTGAGATTTTCCCTGTTCTCAGGGAAAGATTCCCTGTTCTCGGGCGGAGCCTCGCTTCGGCAGGAGCCGGCGCGTTTTCTCGATTCCGGTCACCGCGGCCGCGCGCGTCCTCACACCCGCGCGAGACCCATCATGGCGATCGCAGCGCGACCATTCGGGCCGTAGGGATTGCCGAGCGATTCCTCGGTTTCGAGATGCGCGAAGTTTGGCGCCTCGACGAGCGTGACCGGCCGGCCCGATGCCTTGATCGCGGCGGCGAAGTCGCGGGCCTGGCGCTGAAACTCCGGCGTCTCGAAGGTGCCGTAGGTCACCATGACCGGCGCGTTGAGGCGGTCGAGATGGCGGATCGAGCTCATCTCGTGCTCCATGGCGTCGTCGAACTTCACGTAGCTCGCGCGCCACGAGAGCCGCACCGGCTTGAGGTCGTACATGCCGCTCATGCACAGGCCGCCTTTCACGGTGTCGCGCGGCAGACCCATGGCCTGCCAGTCGGTCACCAGGGCGACGCCGCAGAGGTGGCCGCCCGAGGAGTGGCCGCCGATGTAGAGACGGCTCGCGTCGCCGCCGAAGCTCGCGGCGTTGCGGTAGACCCACGCGATGCCGCGCCGGACCTGATCCGCCATCGGCCGCAGATCGCCGCCGGCGTCGAGCACGTTGATAAAATCAAGCGCGACGTAGTGGGCGCCGCGATCGACGAACATCTCGGCCGGATAGGCGCCGCGCGCCGACGAGCCGGTGCGCCAAGTGCCGCCATGGATGTAGACGAAGATCGGCGCATTCGGCCTCGCGGCGCGATAAATGTCGAGCTTCTCGATCGCGGTCGGGCCGTAGGCGACCCGCATCGGGTCGCCCAGCCGCTTGCGCGCGTCCGCGGCAAGCGAAGCAAGCCGGTCGCGCGCCTGCAGGATCATCGGCTCGTAGACGGAGTTCTCGTAAGCGGCGTCAAGCTCGACCTGGTCGTAGTCCATGAACACCAGGGGTCCCTTCGCATGGGGCTCCGGGCCGACGCGGCACTCGGCCGCGACCGCGGGCGCCGCCGTCAGGCTCGCCGCCGCGCCCAGCATGGTGCGCCGGGAGATGCGATGAAGGGGCGACGTACCAGCGGTCGACATGTGCAGTTCTCCTTGCAAATACCCGTTGCGCATCTCGCTCGTCGCGAAATGTCGTCGCCCGGCTTGACCGGGCGATCCAGTAACCACCGAACTTCGATTAAAGCATGCCGCAAATCGAACCGGTAGTTCAGGGGTTACTGGATCGCCCGGTCAAGCCGGGCGATGACAACTTGGAGATGAGGAATGATGCCAGAAAGACCGCAGGTCACTCGATCCGGATGTGCGCGGCGCGCACCACCTGGTCCCATTTGGCGATCTCGCTCTTGATGCGCTCGCCGAACTCGGCCGGCGTCGAGACCACAGTGCGAAAGCCCAGCACGTCGAGGCGCTCTTTCACGTCAGGCAGCGCGAGGATCGCGACCGTATCGCGGTTGATCTTCGCGATGATGTCGCCCGGCGTGCCGGCGGGCACCAAGAGGCCGTTGATCGTTTCCGCCTCCTGGTCGGGCACGCCGGCCTCGGCCATGGTCGGCACATCGGGCAGCGGCGTAACGCGCGCATGCGCGGTGACGGCAAGCCCGCGCAGGTTGCCTTCCTTGATGTTGGCGATCGCTGGAGGCAATGCCGTGAAAGCAATCGGCGTGTGGCCGGCGAGCGTCGAGTTGACCGCAGGCGCCGCGCCATTGAACGGCACGGTCACGAGATCGAGGCCGAAGCGCAGCTTGAAGAGTTCGCCCGAGAGATGCGGCGTCGATCCGGTCGAGGGCTGGGCATAGCTGAACTTGCCGGGATTGCAGCGAATGAGATCGATCAGCTCCATGACGTTGCGCGCGCGCACCGACGGATGGACGAACAGCACGTTGGGCGACGCGGCCGCGAGCGTCACCGGCGCAAAATCCTTGATCGGATCGTACGGCACCTTGGCATAGAGGCTCGGGTTCACCATGAAGCCGGTGCTCATCATGTAGAGCGTGTAGCCGTCGGGCGCGGCGCGGGCGGCGATCACGGTCCCGGTGTTGCCGCCGGCGCCCGGATGATCCTCGACGAAGACTTCGCGGCTCCAGCGCTCCGAGAGCTTCTGCGCGATGAGGCGGGCGATGACGTCGGTCGGCCCGCCGGCGGCGAACGGCACCAGGATGCGCACCGGGCGGATCGGATAGTTCTCCTCGGCGCCGGCAATGCTTGCCGCGACCAGCGCTGCACCAAGCACGAGCGCGCGGACCATTCCGTTCATCGCTTCCTCCGACGTGTTCTAATTCTTCTGCTTCGGCCGTTGCCGGCCGAAATTTTTTGCCGCGGCGCAATCGTATCATTCCCGCGCAAGCGTCGATACCGGCGCCGTCGTCGCATGAATGCTCAACCTACCCCGTCATTGCCCGGCTTGACCGGGCAATCCAGTAAGCACAAGCGTCGCGATCCGCGGCAGCGCATCCAACCCCCTCGAGAGCACGGTGGTTACTGGATCGCCCGGTCAAGCCGGGCGATGACGGCGTGGGGAGGTCAGTGGAAACCACCTGACGCGCCCGAACCGTGGCGCTATAGGGAATGTCGCGCGCATTGCGCACCACTCTCGCCATTTCGGAATCCGAAAAAAGGATAACTCCATGCCGGCCCGCAAATTCACCCGTCAGGACCTCCGCGTTGCCGCGGAGAAGTACAAGAACTGGGGCAAGTGGGGCCCGAACGACGAGATCGGAACGCTCAACTACACGGCGCCGGAGGACATCGTCGCCGCCGCGCAGCTCGTGCGCAAAGGCAAGGTGATCTCGCTCGCGTTGAACTTCGACCAGTACGGACCCCAGGGCGGCAAGACCAAGTATCCGCCGATGAACCGCATCAACCCGCTGCACCTGATGCTGCGCACGGGCACCGACGCCTATTCCGGCGTGCTCGACAAGCGCGGCATCCGCGCCTCCGACGACATCGTGGTGATGCCGCTGCAATCGGGCACCCAGTGGGACGGGCTCGGCCATATCTTCTATGAGAACTACATGTGGAACGGCTACGATTGCCGCGAGGTGACGAGCGCCGGCGCGCAGAAATGCGGCATCGAAAAGACCAAGAACAAGATGGTCGGCCGCGGCGTCTTTCTCGACGTGCCGCGCGCGCTCGGCAAGGAGGAGCTGGAGGACGGGTACGCCATCACCTCCGAGGACATCGAGAAGACCGCCAAGGCCGAGGGCGTCAAGATCAAGCGCGGCGACTACGTGATCGTGCGCACCGGGCAGATGGAGCGCTGCCAGCGCGTCGGCAGCTGGGACGGCTATCCCGGCGGCGACGCGCCCGGCTTCTCGTTCGAAACGCTCGAGTGGGTCCACAAGACCGAGATTGCGGCGATCGCGAGCGACACCTGGGGCTGCGAGGTGCGCCCGAACGAAGCGGAAGAAGGCATCAACCAGCCGTGGCACTGGATCACCATCCCGATCATGGGCATCACCATGGGCGAGATCTTCCAAGTCGCCGAGTTGGCCGAGGATTGCCGCGCCGACAAGGTCTACGAATTCATGTTCGTCGCCCCCGCGATCCCGATCACCGGCGCGGTCGGCTCGCCGACCAATCCGCTCGCGATCAAGTAGACGCGCGATGTTTGTAGGGTAGGCAAAGCGCGGACTTGTCCGCGCGTGCCCACGTTGAGCTGCCGCGGTGGGCACGCTTCGCTTTGCCCACCCTACGCTCGCCATGCGTCACGGGCCGGGAAAGATCGCCGAGCTTTTGCCGGTGAGCCAGTAGACGAACATGCCGATCCACTCGCGGCTGGCAGTGTCGGTGCGGCGCAGGCCGGACGCGACGTCATCGAAGGGGATCCAGATGTCCTCGACGCCGCGGGTGCGGTAGTCAACCGGATAGGCTTCGACCGCGAAGCCCACCTTGCGGAACGCGCCGACCGCGCGCGGCATGTGATAGCCGGAGGTGACGAGCAGCCAGCGCTCGCCGGGCTTCGGCGCAGCGATCGGGAGCACGTACTCCGCGTTCTCGGCGGTCGTGCGTGAGCGATGTTCCAGGATCAGGCGATCGCGCGGGATGCCAAAGGTTTCGAGGAGCGTCGCGGCAGCGTCCGCTTCGCTGCCGCCGCGATAGACGATGCGCGCATTGCCGCCGCTGTAGATGATGCGCGCCTGCGGGAAGCGCCGCGCCAAGTCCGCGACAACGGTGACGCGCTCGGCCGCCTCGTTGAGGTCGGCGGTGCCGCGCGCCGCGACGAATTCCGGATCGACCGCCCCGCCAAGCACCACAATGCCGTCCGGAGCCCCGCGTGATGCGTCCCACGGCGGAAAGCGATCCTCCAGCGGCTCGATCAATACCTTGCCCACCGGCCCGAGGCCGCACACCGCAAACAGCACGATCGACGCCGCGGCGAGGCGCCGTCCGGCACGCGCGAAGCGCGTCGCCATGAGCACGAGGCCGACGACGCCGATCGCCAGAATGAAGTTCGACGGCAGCGCAAAGAAGCCGAAGATCTTCGAGACGTAATAGAACATGTCCGGTCAGAACGCGCTCGATCAATCGCGCCGCTTGCGCCAATCCGCATAGCGCTGCTTGGCATCGTCGTTCGGCGGATAAAGGCCCGGCAGTTGCACGCCCTTCTCGACCTCGGAGAATACCCAGCTCTCATAAAGTTCGTGCTCGGCGCCTTCGTGGGCGACGAACTCGAGGAGGTCCTTGGGGATCACCACCGCGCCGTCATCATCAACCACGATGATGTCTTCCGGCAAGATCGCGCAGCCGCCGCAGCCGATCGGCTCGTTCCAGCCGACGAAGGTCAGGCCGTTGACCGAGGCCGGCGCCGCCATGCCGGCACACCACACCGGCAGCTGGCTCGTGAGCACGCCGGTTCGGTCACGCAGCGCGCCGTCAGTGACGAGCGCCGCGACGTTCCGCTTCTTCATCCGGGCGCACAGAATATCGCCGAAGATCCCGGCAGTGATGATCCCCATGGCGTCGGCCACCGCGACGACGCCATCCGGCATCGCCTCGATCGCCCCGCGGGTCGAGATCGGCTTGCCCCAGCTTTCCGGCGTCGCAAGATCTTCGCGCGCCGGCACGAAGCGCAACGTGAAGGCCGGCCCGATGATGCGCTCGCGGCCAGGAACCAGCGGCTTCGGCCCGTTCATCCAACACCGCCGGATGCCCTTCTTGAGCAACATGGTGGTGATGGTCGCGGTGGTGACCTTGCGCAGCACGTCGAACGTCGCAGAACTCATTAGGGGCCTCGTACTTTTGCCTCGGGCGGACCATCAGCAACGACGGTCGCCGGTCCAGACCGGCGGTACGAGTAACACATTTCTGGTTGGTTCGAGCCCATGGTGATTCGGTCGCGGGTGCGGGCCGCAGCGTTGCCGCCAGCGCGCTTCCGGGATGCGCGACGTGGCTGACCGAGACCCTTCCAACCGGCAGCGAGACTCGTCATATTGCGGCTCAAATCAAAAGGAGTTCCGCCATGCAGCAGTCGGCGCACAAAGACAAATCCGCAAAGCACAAGTCCGCGAAAGAGAAGACCGAAGCGCCGACGTCCGCCCCGAGTCATGCAGGTCCCCGCGACCTGCGCTCAACGCTCGAATGGCTGCGCAGCCAGGGCGATCTCGTCGAGACCGACAAGGAGGTCGACCCCGATCTCGAGGTCACCGGGCTGCAGAAGCACATGGACGGCGGCTGTCCGGTGCTGTTCAACAACGTGAAGGGCAAGCCGCAGCATCGCGTAATCACGAACCTGTTCGGCGACATGAACGTCATCAACAAGATGTTCGGCTGGAAGGATGACGTCGATCGCACCCACAAGATCGCCCACGCGTTCCGCAAGCCGCTCAAGCCCGAGATCATTCCGCAGAGCGAGGCGCCGGTGCAGGAGCACGTGGTGCTCGACCCGAAAGACGTGAACGAATACATGGTGCCGATCCGGCACACCGTCTACGAAAGCGAACTGACCGTCGGCTCCGGCATCCGCTGCATCAGCTTCGACCAGTTCGATGGCGGCACCGACCTCGGCTACAACCGGATGAATTTCCGCTGGGGCAACGTCGGCACGTTCCAGATCTCGCCCGGCTCGCATATGTGGCAGGTCGCGAACAAGTACTACAAGGAAGACGAGCCGATCCCGATGACCATGTGCTTCGGGGTGCCGCCTGCCTGCACGCTGCTTGCGGGCGCCGGCTTCGACTACGTCATCCTGCCGATGGGCTGCGACGAGATTGGCGTCGCTGGCGCGGTGCAGGGCTCGCCGATCCGCCTCGTGAAGTGCCGCACGATCGATGCCTATACGCTTGCCGATGCCGAGATCGTGCTCGAGGGTTACGTCCATCCGCGCGACCGCCGCTACGAGACCGAGGAGTCGGAGAAGGCCGGCGTCCAGGGCCGCTACCATTTCCACCCCGAATGGGCGGGCTACATGGGCAAGGCCTACAAGGCGCCGACCTTCCACGTCACCGCCGTCACCATGCGCCGCCCCGAGACGAAGCCCCTCGTCTTCTGTCTCGGCGTCCACATGCTCGATGACCACAACATCGACACCACCGTGCGCGAAGCCGCGATCTTCGAGTTGTGTGAACGGCTGCAGCCCGGCATCGTCCAGGATGTGGTGATCCCCTATTGCATGACCGATTGGGGCGGCTGCGTCATCCAGGTGAAGAAGCGCAACCAGATCGACGAAGGCTGGCAGCGCAACTTCCTCGCGGCGGCGCTGTCGTGCTCGCAGGGGATGCGGCTCGCGATCGCGGTGTCGGAGGACGTCGATCCCTACTCCATGGACGATCTGATGTGGTGCATCACCACGCGCGTCAATCCGCAGACCGACATGCTGAACCCGATCCCGGGAGGCCGCGGCCAGACCTTCATGCCGGCCGAACGCATGACCGCAGGCGGCGCTCAATGGACGGCGTCGAACACGCGGTTCGAAGGCGGCCTCGGCATCGATGCCACCGTGCCATTTGGCTATGAGAGCGACTTCCTCCGCCCGGTCTATCCGGTGGACAAGGTGAAGCCGGAGGACTTCTTCACCGCCAAGGATATTGCGAACGTGAAATCCCGCATGTCCGGCTGGGTGCATTCGCTGGCGCGCAGCGGACGGTAACCGAGGTCAGGGTACGCAGAGAGATCGGAGACCGGCGCGCAGTACGGCGCTGGTCTCTGGCGTCAGATTTCCGCCAGCACCTCGGCGGCGGCGGACATTTCGGCGAAGCGAAAAGCGCGGCGCGCGAGCGCGATCTCGTCGCGCCCCCACAGCGCCATGTTCCAATCCTCGTCGACATGCGCCGCACTCCAGGCCGCGTCGCGATCGAGCGCGCCTTCGGCGACTGCGAGCGCGATCAGTGCGGAGCCGGTCAGGGTCATGATCGCGTGGACGGCGCCGAGCCGCCACGGCTCGCGCGGAATCCTTGCCGCGACGGCCTTGACCGCTGCGGCCGGCTGGGCGACATGGGTCACGCCGTCGGCAAGCACAAACTGCACGCCGAGCGCGTCGCGCGCCCAGGCGAGCACCGGGTCCCAACACTCCGCCTGCCGCGCCGCAAGACCCGCAGGCGTCGCGGCGCGGTAGCACACGAGATCGGAGCCGAGATATTTGGTGATCTCCCGTTCGATGTCGTCGCGCGCCGCCGCAACGCCGTCGATGACCGTGTTCGCAAGGCGCGTCATCGGCATGGTGGCGGGATCGATCACGTCGGCCTGGGCGCGCCATTCCTCGGCAGCGGTTTCGGCCAGTGCGCGGCGCGGCAGCGCGAGCGCGCGGCGCGCCGGAGTCTTGACGGGGCGGCCATCGAGCACGATGGCGTGGCCCGCCGGATCGTCGACGATCGCGACCTCTTTGTAGAAGCGGCGCCGCAACGCCCGCATGTTGCGCCGCGCGGCCTCGGTCGGATCGAGCGGCTGATTGGCGAAAATCTCTTCGAACATCTCTCGCATCGGGGCTGCCACGCGGTGTCTTTGGAACTGGGGCTCAGCCTATATATAGGCGTCGCTTGCGGCCGCGCACATCGACCGCCGACGTACCCAACGAAGTCCGGCCCCGGCGCAAGGAGCACCCCATGGCCTCACGCGGCAAGCACAGCAGCGCCCACCGGCGCAAACTCATCGAGTTCGATGCCGAGACCTGGGTCGCGCTCGATCAACTTTCGCACGACAGCATGAAAACGATGCAGGAGCTTGCCGACGAGGCGTTCGCCGACCTGCTCAGGAAGCACAACCGCCCAGTGACCTTGCGCGACGCGCTGCGGGAAAGCGCACGCCTCACCGCCGCGAACGATCCGCATCCGGCAAAGCCGCGCCGCCGATAAGCAACCGCCAATGGAGGCGAACGCTCGTGGAGACAACGCGGCGGCGCGTTCTGCTTGCCCGCTTGCTTCTTCCTCTCCCCGCTTGCGGTCCGCTTGCGGGGAGAGGTGGGTCACATGCCGTTTGCGGGAGACAAAAGACATCCCGACGCGCGGTTATGATTTTCCCGCTCCGTAAGGCACGAACGTTACTTCAGCTTTTTCCAGACGAGTTCGATGTGCTGGGCGTCCGGGCCGGGCGCTGACGGCGTCGGATTGTTGTAGGTCAGCACCTCGTCGGTGATCGCGGTGATCTGTCGTGTCTGCTTGGCACCGTCGAAGTTCGGAAACGAGCTGCCCTCGATGCGGAACGTCACTGTCTTCGCGCCCTCATCGACCGTGTAGGTGCCGAACGAGGTCAGCATCCCGGTGACCGCGGCTTTGTTTTCATCGGCGGTCCCGGTCAGTCGGCTTTTCGAGGCGAAGGCCGGCCGCGACGCCCGCATGACCTGGAGCGAGTAGTGTCCGTTCGGCGCAAAAATCAGCGTGCCCATGGGATTGGGGCCGAACATCGGGACGTGGGTGCCGTCGTCGGCCTTGATGCCGTCCGACAGCAGTAGCGTCCACGCGCCGACCAGCGTCTCCTTGATCGGCTTCTGCGGCTTGTCCTGGGCTATCGCGTAGCCCGGCAGCCCGGCGAGCCCCAGCGCTGCCGCCGCGAATATTCCGAGCATGTTACGTCTGTGCATCGTTCTCCTCCTGTTGCGTTTTTCATTCGGCTAAGCCGCCGCAAGCGCCCCTGCCGCGCAGCCCGCATTGCGATTGTCTCGATTTCGCAGCCCCGATGCAACTATGGCGAGCCGATGATTCCGAAATATGCAGGTTCTGTGTCGGCCGTCATTTCTTTGCTACATCGCGCCTTTCAATCCCTGCCGCCGATTCGGGCGCGCGCCGGAGGAAGACAACATGGTCGTCAGAGCGGGACGCGAGTTCCTGGCCATTCCGGGTCCGACCACGGTGCCGGACGAAGTGCTTGCGGCGATGCATCGCCCGGCGATCGACATCTATGCCGGTCCGCTGCTTGCGATCACCGACAGCCTGCTTGCCGATCTCCGCCGCATGTTCCGTACTCGCGGCCGCGCCTACATCTACATCGCCAATGGCCATGGCGCCTGGGAGGCGGCGCTCACCAACGTGCTGTCGCGCGGCGACCGCATCCTGGTGCTGGAGAGCGGTCGCTTCGCGCTTGGCTGGGGCGAGCATGCGAAGAAGCTTGGCGTGGAGGTCGAGGTGCTGCCCGGCGGTCGACGTCGTGCCGTGCGCGCGTCGGAAGTCGAGGCGCGGCTCAAGCGCGACAAGGAAGGCGCGATCAAGGCGATCCTCGCGGTCCAGATCGACACCGCCTCGGGCGTCGTCAACGACATCGCCGCGATCGGCAAGGCGATCAAGCGGGCGCGCCACGATGCGCTGTTCATGGTCGATGCCGTCGCCTCGCTCGGCTGCGTGCCGTTCGAGATGGACGCATGGGGCGTCGACGTCGCGATGTCCGGCTCGCAAAAAGGCTTGATGACGCCGCCCGGTCTCAGCTTCGTCGCCGCCAACGGCCGCGCCAAAGCGGTGCACAAGCGCGCCGGCCTGCGCACGCCCTATTGGGACTGGACCGCGCGCGACGGCGAACTGCACTACCTCAAATACGCCGGCACGCCACCCGAGCACTTGTTGTTCGGACTGCGCAAGGCACTCGACATGATTGCCGCCGAGGGACTCGAAAATGTCTTCCGGCGCCACCGGTTGCTGGCGGAAGCCGTGCGCCGGGCCGTCGCGATGTGGGCTAAACGCGGCGTACTTGATTTCAACGTCGAGCGCCCGGCCGAGCGGTGCGACACCGTGACGACAGTGACGATGGGCGGACGCGACCCGCGGCCACTGCTCGCCTATTGCAAGGAGAAATGCGGCGTGGTCGTCGGCATGGGTCTTGGCGCCAATTTCGGCGACACGTTCCGCATCGCCCATATGGGTCACGTCAACGCGCCGATGATCCTCGGCACCCTCGGCGTTGTCGAGACCGGCCTCAAGGCGCTCCGGATTCCGCACGGCAAGGGCGGCGTCGAAGCCGCGATCGACTATCTCGGCGCGAACGTAAAGCCGTAACGCCGGCTACAATTCCAGCGTAACCCCGGCGCGCGCGCGAGAAACGCACGGCGTCATGCGGTCCTGGCGCTTGCCGACAGGGAGAACGACGTCGCGGTGGATGACGATGCCGTCGCGGTAGCCGCATTCGCAGGAGCCGCACACGCCGAGCTCGCAGGACGACGGCATGGCAAAGCCGTTGTCGCGCAGCACCGCAAGCAGCGAGCGATCTGCCGGCACATGCAGGATGGTGCCGGTCGAGGCGATGCGGGCTTCGAACGGCTCCGCCTTGAAGTTCTCGTCGCGGATCGGCACGAAGTGCTCGATGTGCACCTGGGCGTCCGGCCAACTGCGCTCGCGCAGCACGGCCTGCACCGCATCGACAAGGCGCTGCGGCCCGCAGGCGTAGACGTGCGCGCCATCCTCGGCCGGCCCAAACACGGCGGGATCGAACCGATTGCCGGCACTCGAATGCCAGCATCGCAACCGATCCCCGCAGATCGCTTCGAGCTCCCCGATGAACGGCGCCGCTATACGCGACCGCGCGCAGTAATGCAGGATGAAATCCTCGCGGCTGGCGGCAAGGTGGCGCGCCATCGCGACCATCGGCGTGATGCCGATGCCGCCGGCAACGAGGACGTGCCGGCAGGCATCGCTTGCGAGCGGAAAGTTGTTGCGTGGCGCGGAGACGTGAGCGTCCGCGCCCGGGCTGAGATGCTCGTGCGCCCACCGCGAGCCGCCGCGCCCCCGCTCTTCGCGCTTGATCGCGATCTCGTAGATCGACCGGTCGCGCGGATCGCCACACAACGAATATTGGCGGATGCGCCCATCGGGCAGACGCAAGTCCACATGGGCGCCGGGCGTCCACTCCGGCAGCGAGGCACGGCGGGGATGAAATACGGTGAGATGCAGCACGTCGGGCGTTTGCAGCGCCGCGCGCTCCACCCGCATCTTCATGATGATGCGGGCACTCATGGATCCACGAGTTCAACCATGTCGTTCTGGCGGATGATGCCGCCGCGCTCGATGCCGCAATTGAGCCCGGAGCGATTGTAGAGTGGCAGATAGACCGGCTGGCCCAGCAACTCTTCCAGATATTTGCAGGGGAAATTGAGCCGCCCGCCGCGCAGGATCACCTCGCCGACGCGGAAGCGCCGGCCGACCAGATGATTGAGCGGAACGCCGATCACGGTGAGGTTGCGCCGGTGATCGCCAGGCGCAAGACACAGCGGCCCCGTTTGCAGCGGCGGATCATTGCGAGCGAGCGCATCGAGCGTTTCCTGCTCGATCAGGGTCACCTCGCGCACGTCGGGCTTCGGAGAGTAGGTCCCGAGGCCCCAATAATAGCGGTCCCCCTCGATGCCGCGTCCGGCGACGCAGCAGGCCTCCTGCACCTCCTCCATCTCATAGCTCGCCGCCGGCGCGATATGGATGTGCAGGAGCCGACCGCGCCAGCCTGTCGCGCCACCCGACGCGCCGACGGCCGCCGCACCCGCAGGATGCTCGAACGCCTCCACCATCGTGGGCGCCTGGCGAAACTGTTCGTTCATGTCTGCCACCGTGCGGCGCGCGCAGGCTCGTGACGCGCCGCTGCCAACCGCAATTGGCTAGGAGATTCCATCATCTTGGGAGGTTTGTTAACCATAATTTTGCGGGCAAGAACCAGTAGCCCGCATGAGCGCAGCGACATGCGGGGTTGGTTGTGCCTATTTCGAAGGGCTAATCCCGGATGTCGCTTCGCTCATCCGGGCTACTGGCTACAAGCGGCGGCGCGCTAGCTGCGGGCGATGTCGAGGTCGCGGGTCTCGACGGCCGCAAGCGTTGCGATGAACGTGATCATCGCCAAGCCCACGAGATAGAGCGAGACCGGCCAGGTGCTGCCCGACCAGTTCAGGAGCGCCAGCGAAATGATCGGCGAGAATCCACCGGAAATCGCGGCGGCCACCTGGCAGCCGAGGGAAGCGCCGCTGTAGCGCACACGGGTGCCGAAGAGTTCGGGCATGAAGGCACCTTGCGGGCCGAACATCAGCGCGTGGGTCAGGCTCATCGCGATCGCGATCGTCACGATAATAATGGTCGCGTCCTTGGTATCCATCAGGCGGAACAGCAGAAACGCAAACACCGCGCTGACCACAGCGCCGGCGAAGTACAGCGGCCGCCGTCCGACCTTATCGGACAGCCAGCCGAACAGCGGCATGGTGATGAATTCGAGGAGCGCCGCCCAGAGGATCGCATTGAGGATCAAGCCGCGCGACAGGCCGAGCGTCCCGGTGGCGTAAACGATGGTGAACACCGTCAACACGTAGACCCACGCCACTTCGGACACCTTGAGGCCGGCCGCGATCAGGAATGTCCGCGGCTGCTCGGTGAGGATTTCGAGCAACGGCGCCTTTGCCACCTTCTGGGCCTGCTTGACCCGCGCAAATGCGGGCGTTTCCACGAGGCGCAGCCGGATGAAGACGCCGACGGCGACGAGGATGAAGCTCGCGAGGAACGGCAGCCGCCAACCCCATGACAGGAAATCGGCTTCGGGCAGCGTGGTCAGCCACAGGAACGTCGCGGTCGAGCCGGCGACGCCCGCGGGAAAGCCCACCTGCACCAGGCTGCCGTAGAGCCCGCGCTTGTCGGCCGGGGCATGCTCGATCACCATCAGCACGGCGCCGCCCCATTCTCCGCCGATGCCGATGCCTTGGAACAGGCGCAGCGCAACGAGCAGAACCGGCGCCCACAGCCCGATCTGGCTGTAGGTCGGCAGGCAGCCGATGAGGAATGTGCCGCCGCCCATGATCAGCATCGTCATGGTGAGCATCGCCTTGCGTCCCAGGCGATCGCCGAAGTGGCCGAACAGTGCGCCGCCGAGCGGACGGGCGACGAAGCCCACGGCCAGCGCCGCGAATGCCGCGAGCTGCCCGGCAACCGGATCAAGGGTCGGAAAGAACAACTTGTTGAAGACCAGCGCGGCGGCCGAACCGTAGATCAGGAAGTCGTACCACTCGACCACGGTGCCGAGCACGCTTGCCCATACGATGCGCTTCATCTCCGTGTCGGCGGTCGGCGCCGCCATGAGCGCAAGGGCGTCCATCTTCTCGGTGCTGGTCATCGCTGGCCTCCGGTCCACCTGCTCCGGTGGAGATAATCCACCTAACCGGGACGCAAACGCCGTGCCATCTTATTCTTGTTGTATGGTTTCCGCGCTAAGGCCTTGGTGCGACCTAACTATTTCGCCCCAATCATAAGAGAAAGGATAGCCTCACCGGCGGGTGCGGCGACAAGCCTCGCTCTGCTATGACTTCACCATGACAACCAACGCGACAATTCGAGACCGCGATGCGCCCGCATGCCTCGGCGTCATCCTTTACGACGGCGTCGAGCCGATCGATGTGGGTGGGACCGTGGGCGTCATCTCGATGGCGCAGCGCATCCTTCCCAAGATCAGCTACGCTGTGATGGCTTCCGCCGCCGGCCCCGTCCGGCTTGCAGGAGGGCTTGTCACCGAGGCGGCCTACGGCCTCGACGATCCGCCCGCTTGCGACGTGTACATCGTCTGCGGCGGCCCCGGCTGGCCGGATGCCTCGCGCGATCCGCGCCTCGTCGCGTTTTTGCGCGGCCAACCCGCGTCGCGCCTCGCCTCGGTGTGTACCGGCGCCATGATACTTGCCGCCGCCGGCACGCTCGAGGGACGCACCGTGACGACGCGGCGCATGCGCGTCGGTGCCGAGACGCACGCTCCGCTCGACCTCCTCGCCATGACGACGGGAGCCAACCCGAAACCAGCCGTCGTCATCGACGATGTGGTCGTCACCGGCGGTGGCGTATCGCTCGCCATCGACACCACGCTCTATCTCATCGGCAAGCTTTACGGCGAGCCGGCCCGCGACGAAGTCGCGCGCGTCATCGAATACGATCGGGCGTTTGCGGCGAACCGGGCAGCGCTCGGCGACGCAGGATGATGGTCGCAATTCGCTGACTGCTGGGCCTTATCGGGCCCGTTCAACCCACTCGCGCCTGAGCATGCTGAAGACGTAATCGTCATACAGCCGGCCATCGAGCTCATGGTGCTCGCGCAGCACGGCGTCGAGATGAAGCCCGAGGCGCTCGAGCAGCTTGACTGAAGGCCGGTTGAACGAAGCCGTCTGACAATAGAGCTTGTTCAAATTCGTCGTCGCGAAGAAGTGGTCGAAGGCTTCGGTCAGCATGCGTCCGCCGATGCCGCGGCCTCGCAGCGGTCTCAGGACACCGTACCCAAACTCTGCCGAGCGGTTGCGCGCGTTGAAGTCGAACAACGACACCCATCCGGCCGCGCGATCCTCGAAGACAAAAGTCCAGTCCTCGTGGCGCGTATCATCAGGCATGCGCTTGCCGTCGATCACCGGGCGGCACGTCAACTCTTCCATCCGATCTTCCGCGGCGTAGCGGCGGAAGATTGCGAGGTCGTACTCAGATCGCGGCCGGAGCATGGTCCGCCCCTACTCTCACCCGGGCGTGGCTTACGAACAACACCATCGTGATTTTTCGACACACAGGGAAAAAAGACCTCCCTTAGGCCCGATATGGGGAAAAAGTTCCGTGATTGCACGGGTCATAAACAAAAATTAACCCCCCTACCTCTGGCCTTTGAGCGCCAAAACTTGTATTCCCTCCGCCTCTTTTGGCCCTGGCGGGCAGCGCTCGTTGCGCCGTGGTGCGCCACCGCGATGTTCCGCTCCGGCTGCGTTAAGCTCGATTTGGCCAGCCCTAATCCGGTAGTGGAAATCGCGCCGCCTGATGATTAAGATTTCCGCCAAGACGGCTGCATCTCAATGAGCCGGCACAGAAAAATCGGATCTTCGGGGGTGCGTCCAGTGCGAGGAATGAATGGAACCAACCAATATCGCGGCACCGGACTACTTCCATAAAGTCGTCGACTGCCAGTGGGCCTGCCCGGCGCATACGCCGGTCCCGGAGTACATCCGGCTGATCGCCGCCGGACGTTACTCCGATGCTTACATGATCAACTGGAAGTCCAACGTCTTCCCGGGCGTGCTCGGGCGGACGTGCGACCGTCCCTGCGAGCCGGCGTGCCGGCGCGGCCGCGTCGAGAAAGAGCCGGTCGCGATCTGCCGCCTCAAACGCGTCGCCGCGGACTTCAAGGACGACATCCGCACCCGCCTGCCACACAAGGCGGCGCAGAAGAACGGCAAGCGCATCGCGCTCGTCGGCGCGGGCCCGGCGTCTCTTGCCGTCGCGCGCGATCTCGCGCCGCTCGGCTACCACTGCGTGGTGTTCGATAGCGACCGCAAGGCGGGCGGCATGATCCGCACGCAGATCCCTCGTTTCCGCCTGCCGGAATCCGTGATCGACGAGGAGTGCGGCTACATCCTCGACCTCGGCATCGAGTTTCGCGCCGGGCAGCGCATCGATAGCCTGAAGCAACTGCTCACCGAAGATTTCGACGCGATCTTCGTCGGCTCCGGCGCGCCGCGCGGACGCGACCTCGACATTCCCGGCCGCAACGAAGCGGCGAAGAACATCCACATCGGCATCGACTGGCTCTCCAGCGTGTCGTTCGGCCATATCTCGAAGATCGGCCGGCGCGTCATCGTGCTCGGCGGCGGCAACACTGCGATGGACTGCTGCCGTTCCTCGCGCCGCCTCGGCGGCGAGGAAGTCACGGTCGTGGTCCGCTCCGGCTTCGAGGAGATGAAGGCCTCGCCGTGGGAGAAAGAGGACGCGATGCACGAAGGCATCCCGATCCTCAATTATCTCGTGCCGAAGGAATTCACCCACGACAACGGCCGACTGACCGGCGTCGTCTTCGAGAAGGTCAAGGCCGAGTACGACGCCAAGGGCCGCCGCACGCTCAAGCCCTCGGGCGAACCCGATCAGCTTATCCCGTGCGACGATGTGCTCGTCGCGGTCGGCCAGGAGAACTCCTTCCCCTGGATCGAACGCGACATCGGCATCGAATTCGACAAGTGGGACATGCCCAAGGTTGATCCCACAACGATGCGGTCGAGCCATCAGAAGGTCTATTTCGGCGGCGACGCCGCGTTCGGCCCGAAGAACATCATCTGGGCGGTCGCGCATGGCCACGAGGCCGCGCTGTCGATCGACATGGCCCTCAGCGGCGAGGACATCAATCAGCGCCCGCAGCCGGCCGTCGAGATCTTCAGCCAGAAGATGGGCATCCACGAGTGGAGCTACGACAACGAGATTTCGGCGGATCGGCGTTTTCGCGTGCCGCTGCGCGACAAGGTGGTGGCGCTCGCCGACATCAAGGCCGAAGTCGAGTTGGGCTTCGACTACAATCTCGCGCTGAAGGAGGCCGAACGCTGCCTTAATTGCGACGTGCAGACGGTCTTTACCGCCTCGCTCTGCATCGAGTGCGACGCCTGCGTCGACATCTGCCCAATGGACTGCATCACGTTCGCACCGAACGAACCTGAGGCCGAGTTGCGCACCCACCTCATGGCCCCCGCGAAGAATCTCTCGCAGGACCTCTACATCGCCGACGGCCTCAAGACCGGCCGCGTCATGGCCAAGGACGAAGATGTCTGCCTGCACTGCGGCTTGTGCGCGGAACGTTGTCCCACCGGCGCGTGGGACATGAAGAAATATCTGATCGACATGGTTCACGCAGGATCGAAATGCCAGCACGAAGCCCTCTCAGCAGCGTAAACGATTTCGTCGTCCGCTTCGCGAACGTCAACGGCTCAGGGTCCGCAAGCGCGAACGAGCTGTTCGCCCGCGCGGTGCTGCGCATGGGCGTGCCGGTCTCCTCGCGCAACATCTTTCCCTCCAATATCCAGGGCCTGCCGACCTGGTTCGAGGTGCGCATCAGTGTCTCGGGCCACCTCGGCGCGCGCGGCGGCTACGACCTCATGGTCGCCATGAACCCGCAGACCTGGGACAAGGACGTGGCCGGCATCGAGCCCGGCGGCTACCTCTTCTATGACTTCCACCAAGCCGATGCCGGCGTCGAAATTCCGCGACGACATCGTGATCCTCGGCGTGCCGCTCACCGCGATCTGCAATCGCGAATACACCGATCCGCGCCAGCGCCAGCTGTTCAAGAACATCATCTATCTCGGCGCGCTCTCCGCGCTCCTCGACATCGACCCGGCCGTCATCGAGGCGCTGTTCTTCGAGCAGTTCAAGGGCAAGGAAAAGCTGATCGGCGCCAACAAGCGCGCGCTGCACCTCGGCCGCGACTGGGTACTCCTCAACATGGAGCCGCACCCGGGCAGCGAGCGCGTTTGCGGCCTCAAGATCGAGCGCGCCGACAAGGTCGGCGACCGCATCTATATCGAGGGCAACGCCGCGGCCGCGCTCGGCGCCGTCTACGGCGGCGCGACGGTGTGCGCGTGGTATCCGCTGACGCCCTCCTCCTCTCTCGCCGATGCCTTTACGAGCTATTGCGCCAAGCTGCGCGTCGACAAGGAAACCGGCAAGGCGAACTACGCCATCATCCAAGGCGAAGACGAAATCGCCTCGATCGGCATCGTCGTCGGCGCCGGCTGGAACGGCGCCCGCGCCTTCACCGCAACCTCGGGCCCCGGCATCTCGCTGATGCAGGAATTCACCGGCCTTGGCTACTTCGCCGAGATCCCGGCGGTGATCTTCGACGTGCAGCGCGCCGGGCCCTCGACCGGCATGCCGACGCGCACCCAGCAGGGCGACGTGATCAGCGCCGCCTACGCATCGCACGGCGACACCAAGCACGTGGTGCTGTTTCCCTGCGACCCGCGGGAGACTTTCGAATTCGGCGCGCTCTCGTTCGACCTCGCCGAGCGCCTGCAGACGCCGGTCTTCGTGCTGCTCGATCTCGAGATCGGCATGAACCATCACCTCACCGCGCCGCTCGCCTGGGACGACAAGCACCGCTACGACCGCGGAAAGATCATGACCGCGGCCGACCTCGACGCCGGCAAGGATTTCGGCCGCTACCTCGACGTCGACGGCGACGGCATTCCCTATCGCACCCTGCCCGGCACCCACCCGACCAAAGGCTCCTACTTCACCCGCGGCACCTCGCGCGACCGCTACGCCCGCTACACCGAGGAAGGCTCGGCCTATGCCGACAACATGCAGCGCCTGCTGCGCAAGTTCGAGACCGCGAAAGCGCTGGTGCCGCGCCCGTTGCGGCGCAACGCCGACAAGGCGACGAAATACGGCGTCATCTATTACGGCTCGACCGCGCCCGCCATGGACGAGGCGATCGAGATGCTGGAAGCGCGTGGCAACCGCCTCGACATGCTGCGCGTGCGCGCCTTCCCGTTCCACCAGGATGTGCCTGACTTCATCGCCGAGCACGATTTCGTCTTCCTGGTCGAGCAGAACCGCGACTCCCAGCTGCGCAGTCTCGTCGTCAACGAATGCGGCATCGACCCGGTCCGCCTCGTGCCGATCCTGCACTACGACGGCACGCCGATCACCGCACGCTTCATCGCCCACGCCATCGCGGAGAATCTCGACGCGCTGAAGGTCGCGCCGCTGCGGGTGGTGAGCTGAAGCAGGTTCAATAACCTAGTCGCTTCATGGAATTCCGGCGTCTCACTTCATTGACCTGATCTTGATTCGTTGACCTCATCCTGAGGAGCGCCGAAGGCGCGTCTCCTCCTCAGGATGAGGTCGGAAGCCTTGTCGCGACCGTATCAATTCGGCCTTTCACACACGCACGCTGAGAATCCTGTACCGACTTTTGAAAATTCAGTTGCTAAGTTCCATGAAACGATTGCCGCGGGACATGCGTTGGTGCGTACCACCCCAATATGAGGAGGTACGACATGCGAAGCGTTACTCTCGCCATGCTGACGACCGTCGCCTTGTGTCTGCCGGCCGCCGCCCAGCCGAATGATGGTTCCCCGCAGCCGCAGGGGCACATCAACGCGCAGAATCAGAACAACGCCGACCCGGCAATGTCGGGGACCATGCTGTCGGAGAATCTGGTCCGGATGTTGCAGCAGACCCTGACCAACAGAGGGTTCCTGGTCGGCGCCCCCGACGGCAAATGGGGGCCGAAGACCAAGGAGGCGCTGCAAGAGTTCCAGCGCTCGCAGAACCTGCCGGCATCGGGCCAGATCGACCAGTCGACGCTCGCGCGTCTTGGCGTGAATATCTCGCCTGGGATGGGCGGCCCGCAGACGACCGGCCAGGGACCGAGTGAAAATTCCGGCGTGAACCCGGGCGCGCCGCGAATGTACGCGCCCGGTTCGGCCGCGCCGCCGAACCAGCGTCGCGAGTAGCCGGATCGGCGCGGTCCGCTCGGTTATTGCGGAACGCGCAACATAAAGCCTCAAGCACACAACTGGTGCGCACGACCCGCTCAACGAACTTCGTGAGGGCGCGCCCGCGCCCTCACTGTTTCGGCGCGTATTCGCACATTGCGCCGCTGCCGTCGGCCTTTTTGATGGCGCTCGGGTCGAGCGCGCAGGACAGCTTCATGACGCTTTCGAAGATCGAGCCGGCGGCTCCATCGGACGCGACTCCGGCGGCGGCCAGCGTCGCATAGAGTTCGTTGGCCTCCGGTCCTTTCAGATTGCGTTTGGCGGACCCGAAGGTCAGTTCGCAGCTTCGTGCCGTGATCTCGACATTGCTGATGCGGCAGACGATGGAGTCCGCCATGACCGATATCGTCTTCCCCGCCGGGACGGCGACTTTGCTGTCGCCAGCGAACAGGCTGGCGATGGTGCGCTTGTTCGCAGCGTCGACGAGCGGCGAATGCTGCGCGACCACCGCAGCCAGAGCGAGCGCCATCGGCCCGGAGACATTCTGAGCCGCGGCTCCGTGCGTCCCGGCAAATTCGATCAGCGTGGCCGCGAGCGCCACTGCCGCAATAGGCTTCAGGTGCGATGCTGACATGGGGGCCTCCTCTTCTTGATCGCCGCTCGGTCGATCAGACTGCGTTTCGATCTTCCGATCTTGCGTTAGTACAACGGCCCGCTGATCAATCTGATGACCAGCGCAATGATGACGACGGCGATGGCGAATGAGCCTGTGAACGCCACGTGTCGCCACAAGCGCAGTTGCTGCGCCAGCGGCAGCGGCGGCGCCGCCCAGTCAGGAGCGTGAGTGCCCCAGACGGCCAGAACGCCGCCTTTGCCTTCGACCATCCCCAGATCGCGGATCGGCACGTGGGCGCGCGCCCCGAGGTCGGCGGCAATGCGCGCAAACCACTGCACTTCGAGTGGCGTGCGCAACGCGCGATCCTCGAACAGGAAAGTGAGATCGCCGCCGCCTGCGCTGTGCTTGCGGTGCAGCACGTAGGCGCGCTGCGCAATTGCCATGCCGAGCGTGGGATAGGCCTCGACACGCGTCTCGATCGCCTCGATATCGGCATAGGGAACGGTCATGTGCACCGCCGGCGGACGGTGGATGAGGGATCGGCCCGACGGCAGATCGAGGGTCACGGCGTGGGCATCGAGGCTCACCCGCAGCCCCCATTTGCCGCGCAGGTCCCGGGCCGTATAGCCCGTGAGCGCGGCAATGAACGCTGCGACCGGCGCAACGACAAAAAGGCCGAGCGCCCAGCCGTTCGTGAACAGCAGAACCACTGCAAATGCGGTCATGCCTGCGCTCACCAGACCGAGAACAGCAACGCCGAAGAGGGAGAACAGCCGCGGCAAGAGCGGGACCTGAAAGACGACCGGCGATGGCCCGGCGCCGGCGCCGGCAGCAACGGGGGTGTCGGTCGTCACCTTACCCTCCCCTTCGTCCCGATCATTGCCAGCGCCATGCGCATGGGCACAATGGCGGCAATCGAGGACGCAATTCTTGCGAGGACCATCATGACCGAAGACGAACGCGCCATTCGCACGTTGATACAGACTTGGCTTAATGCGACCGCGGCCGGCGACTTTGCGACCGTGCTGACGCTGATGTCGGACGACGTCGTGTTCATGGTGCCGGGGCGCGAGCCGTTCGGGAAGGACATGTTCGCGGCCGCAAGCGCGGCTCTCAAAGATTTCCGTATAGAAACCAAAAGCGACATTCGCGAGATCGAAATTCTTGGCGATATCGCCTATTTGCGCAACCGTCTTGAGGCAGCAATGACGCCGCCCGGCGGCGGCAAGCCGATGCGCCACGCCGGCCATACGCTCACGATCTTGCGCAAAATCGCCGGCAAATGGCTGGTGGTGCGCGATGCAAATCTGATGACGCCGGTGGTGTAGCGAAGGGTGCGCCGGTCCGCGGCGGGCTGAACGCGTGTTCTGACGGCAGCGCTTCCGCTTTCAATCGTCATGCCCGCGAAAGCGGGCATCCAGTAACCCCTGAACCGTCAAGTGAAGTGATGCTGAGCACCAATCAGCGCGCGGCGGTTACTGGATCGCCCGGTCAGGCCGGGTGACGACGAGCGGTGGAAATCGAATGTTGGAAAACCATGTTGCGTCATTTCGGAGCAAGTCAAAGCCGGAAGCCGAAATCCAGGGGACCTCTTTGCACAAATGTCATGATGAGTGGGTGCACTTGGCCCTGGATTCCGGTTTCCGGCTTTGACTTCTCCTCAACGTCTCGTGGCAAGGTGCTTGTTCGTGAAGTTCAGACGCCGAATTCCTTGACGGCGAACAGCGAGTAGCGGACCGAGGGACCGATCGGGACGATGCCGGCCTTGGTCTCGACGCCGACCACGAGGACACGGACCACCTCGAAGGCTTTGTCGCCGTTGCGCACGATGTCGATGCGCGCGCCGCGCAGGTACACGACATTCATCATGGCGCAGGCAGTGGCATCGCCGGCTTCGTCGTTGACCACCATTACCGCCGAGCCGGCATCGCCAGAGAACACGTTGGCGAAGCGCTCCACCTCGGCCTGGGTCTCGCAGACGAGCGCGCTGCCGATCTCGTATTCGGCGGTGCGGTCTGTCGTCTGCGCCGAGGCCGCTTGTGTCGCGGCCGCGAATGCCACGGTGGCGGCAGCCGCAAACAGCGCGACGCGGGGCGCCGGGCGATACGTGGTCCGCTTGCTGGAGCGGGGACCGAAGTGCGAATTCGTTCGTGTCGCGGAGCTCATGAGAGCCTCCTGTGCATTGTCTCCTCCAGTAGTCGGGGGCTGCGGCGGGCGGGTTCAACTCGGCAGCCCTCCAGGCTAGGCTCCGGGCACTGTTACAAATCCCATCCCAATGGGCCTTTACGCCTGGCGGGAGGGACTTCAAGGAGACCGCCATGACAAACCGTCGACGCCCCGCCGCCATTGCCGTCCTGCTGTTGGGGATCGGTGCCGTCGGCCTTGGCGGGGGTTCCGCAGGCGCCCAGGAAGCCGATGTCGTGGTGATCAACGGCAAGGTCTTCACCGCACAAGCGGCGGGTTCGCAGGCCCAGGCATTCGCGGTGAAGGGCGACCGGTTCATCGCGGTCGGCACTTCGGAGACGATGCGGACCCATGTCGGGCCCTCGACCCGCGTGATCGACCTCGGCGGCCGGTTCGTCACGCCGGGGCTCGCTGACGGGCATTTTCACAACGAGGGTGGCGGCGCGGGCATCGACCTCTCGGCAACGCGCTCGCTCGATGAACTCGTCGCGGTTGTGCGCGCCGCCGCCGCCGAGACGAAGCCCGGCGAGCTCATCGTCAGCAATTCCGACTGGCACGAGGCCCAGCTCAAGGAACAGCGGCTGCCGCTCGCGACCGAGCTTGACCGCGCCGCACCCAATAATCCGGTGGTGCTGGTGCGCGGCGGCCACGATTACATCCTCAACACGGCAGCGCTGCGACACTGGAACATCAGCAAGGACACCCCGGTGCCCGACGGCGGCGCGATCACCCGCGCCGCGACCGGCGAACTAACGGGCGAACTCGTCGACAATGCCAAGCGCCTCGTGTCGCTCCCGCCGCCGCCACCCGTCACCGTCAAGGACGTGCTGACGACACAGCGCAAGGTCAACGCGTTCGGCATCACCAGCGTGCGCATTCCGGGAAGTTACAAGGGCGAATTCTTCCAGTCGCTCGACGCGATCCTCGCGGCGCGCCGCAACGGCGAACTCACGCTGCGCTACACCATCTATCTCCCCGGCTTCGGCGAGCGCGATCCCGCGCGCATCCGCGACATGATCGCGAAGTCGCCGCTCAAGCAGGACGAAGGCGACGAGTGGGTGCGCATGGGCGGCGTCAAGCTTCTGGTCGACGGCGGTTTCGAGGGCGGACACATGTCGCAGCCCTTCGCCGAGCCCTACGGCAAGGGCGGCACCTTCTACGGCCTCACCGTCGTGCCGCCGCAGAACTTCAACGCCGTCATCAAGACCATCAACGATCTCGGCTGGCGCGCGACGACGCACGCGGTGGGTGATGCTGCGATCGACGAGGTGCTCGATGCCTATGAGGCGGCGAATGCCGAGCATTCGATCATCGGCAAGCGCTGGGCGATCGAGCACCTGTTCGTGTCGCGCCCCGAGCAGCTTGCCCGCATGAAGAAGCTCGACCTCATCCTGTCAGTGCAGGACCACCTCTATCTCGCGGCGCCGGCGTTGAAAAATTATCTCGGCGCGCCGCGAGCGAACCTCGTCACGCCGGTGAAGACCTATCTCGATGCCGGCTTCCTGGTAGTCGGCGGCACCAACTCCCCGGTCGTGCCGTTCAACCCGTTCTTCGCGTTCTATCACTTCCTCACCCGCGACACGATTTCGGACGGCGTCTATGGCGCCAGCGAACGCGTTCCCTCGCGCGAAGCGCTGCTGCGCATGATCACCATCAACTACGCCGCCCTCACCGGCGAGGCCGCGATCAAGGGCTCGATCGAACCCGGCAAGCTCGCCGACTTCGCGGTGCTGTCCGACGATCTCCTGACGGTCCCGGAGGCCAAAATTCCGTCGATGCGGGCCCTGCTCACCTACGTCGGCGGCCGCGAAGTCTACCGCGACAAAGCCTTCACCCTCCCCTGAAGGGGGAGGGTCGGACCGCCGAATGGCGGTCCGGGGTGGGGTGACAGCGGTGCAAAATATTCGGCGTATCGCTTGTTGAACCGCCGTCACCCCATCCCGCCCGCGCTTAACGCGCGGGCGACCCCGGATCAAGTCCGGGGCGGGCTCTTCCCCCTCCAGGGGAAGGTGAATGCGCCATCTGCTCGGCGTGCTTGACCAGCGCGTAGAGCGTGCGGTTGACAGGCGCGGCAAGGCCCAGCGCTTCACTTTCACGCACGATGTAGCCATTGAGATGATCGATCTCGGTCGGGCGGCCGTGGGCAAAGTCCTGCGCAGTCGATGACACCGCGTCCGGCATGGTGTCGGCTAGTCCGAACGTGGCGCCGACGGGATCGTCCATCACCAGCCGTACACCTTTGGCACGGGCGAGCGCGACGATTTCGGTCACCGCGTCGGTCATCACGCGCCGCACGTCCGGCGAGGCGACCATCGGGCCGTATTTGCTGCGCGTGAGCGCCGAGATGGCGTTGTAGGCGGAATTGAGAATTAGAGCATCCTCACGTTGACTGGAATCGGGACGGGATTCCCCTGGCCGCGGTTCTGTGATTCATGGGCTTCCAGCTTTTGATGGCTGGGGGATTCGATGAGCTGGCGAAGGGGACAGTCTTATTCGCAGGATTTGCGCGAACGTGTGCTGGCTGCGGTCGACGCTGGCACGCCGGTTTACCAGGCCGCGCCGTTGTTTCGGGTCAGCGTGTCGTACATCTACAAAGCCTTGGGCCGGCGACGTGCCACCGGCGAGACCACTGCTCGGCCGCAACGGTGTCATCTGGCATGGAAACTTGAGCCGCATCATCAGGCGATCCGCGACCAGGTCTCATCGCAGCCCGATGCGACACTTGATGAATTGCGTGCCTGGGTGTTGACGAAGCACGGCATCTCGGTGAGCCAAGGCGGCATGTGGAATACGTTGCATCGGCTTGGGTTGACGCTCAAAAAAAGACGCATCACGCGGCCGAACAGGCGCGCCCCGACATTGCCGAAGCCCGCGCGACGTGGCGGCGAGAGCAGCCGGCTATGAATGCAGCCCGCCTCGTCTTCATCGACGAGACCTGGGCGACCACCAACATGACACGGCGCTACGGCAGAGCACGCCGCGGCGAGCGTGTCATCGCCAGCGTTCCCCACGGCCACTGGAAGACATCAACCTTCGTTGCCGCCCTGCGTCAGAACGAGATAACCGCTCCGCTGGTGATCGACGGCGCTATGGACGGCGCCGTCTTTCTTGCCTATGTCGAGCAATTCCTGGCTCCGACACTTGCACCGGGCGACGTCGTCGTCATGGACAACCTCGCCAGCCACAAAGTCGCCGGCGTCAAGGAAGCGATCGAAGCGAGTGGCGCCAGCCTAAGCTACCTGCCGCCCTACTCGCCTGACCTCAACCCAATCGAGAACGCCTTCGCCAAGCTCAAAACGCTCCTGCGGACTGCCGCGCCCCGCACCGTCGAGGCGCTTTGGACTACGATGGGCAAAAGCCTCTCTGCCTTCTCCGCAAACGAATGCTCAAATTATTTCGCCAATGCAGGATATCGCCAGTTACCGTGAATCTGCTCTAGCTTCGACCACAGCTCGCCGTCGATATTGTCGGAGACGCGCGTCGGGATTTTCGCGGCAGCAAGATGTGCCGCGAGATCGCCAAGCAACGCCGTGTCCCTGTCGCGCGGCCGGCCGATGACAAGATCGCCACGGCCGTTGTGACGCAGGACGCCAGGCGCCGCAACTTCGACCGCAACGTAGACGACCGCAGCGACGATCGGGTTTGCGATCACGGACCGCAGCTGATCGAAGTTCTCAACGCCGTTCTGCAACCCGAGAACCACGGCGCCCGGTGCAAGGTGCGGCGCGATCGCGCGCGCGGCATCGGCCGTCGCCGATGACTTCACGCTGAACAACACGAGGCCGCAGCCGGCGACGGCGCCCGGATCGGTCGTCGCCGCGAGTGCGACCCGTTCGCTTCCGCTTGCGCGCTCGATCCGCAGGCCATCGCGGGCTATCGCATCGACCATCGCTTGTCGGCCGATGAGCGTCACCTTCGCGCCGGCACGCGACAGCATTGCGCCGAAATAACAGCCGACGGCGCCCGCGCCCATGACGGCGACGTTGTGGAAGGACGGGTTCACGCGCGGGTCCGTGGCGCAGCATGCGCCTTTTTGCTATCAGCCATTCGGGCTTCGCCGTCGATCGTTCGGGCAATCGGGATGAGAGAGAATAGCATGATCAATGTTGCCGCCACGCTTGCAAGAATTGCAGCAGCTGCGGTCCTGTTCGCGACAGCCGGCGCGGCATTTGCCGAGCCCAAATATCCTGACTTCAGCGGACAGTGGGTGCGGATTGCCGTGCCCGGTCTCCCCGGTCAGCCGTCCTACGATCCGACCAAGGGCTGGGGCAAATACCAGCAGGCGCCGCTGACGCCCGAGTACCAGGCGATCCTCGATGCCAACATCAAGGACCAGGAGAACGGCGGCCACGGCAAATTCTTGGGCTGGACCTGCCTGCCCTACGGCATGCCGATGATGATGTACGGCTTCCTGCCGATCGAATTGGTCGTCACGCCGAAGACCACCTACGTGCTCGAAGGGTTCATGGACGCGCTCCGGCGCATCTATACCGACGATCGCGACTATGCCGATGTCGAGCCGACCTGGCAGGGCTATTCGGTCGGCCGTTGGGTCGATGTCGACGGTGATGGCACCTACGACGTGCTCGAAGTCGAGACCCGCAATTTCAAGGGCCCGCGGTATTTCGATGAAGGCGGCATCCCGCTCCATGCCGACAACAAGTCGATCTTCAGGGAGCGCTTCTATCTCGACAAGGACAATCCCGACATCCTGCATGACGAGCTCACGACCATCGATCACGCCCTCACTCGTCCTTGGACGGTGGTGCGCAACTATCGCCGCACGAAATCCGACAAGCCGGTGTGGATCGAGTTCCTGTGCAACGAGAACAATCCGCACGTCTTGATCGGCGGCGACAATTATTACCTGAGCGCCGATGGGCTGCTGATGCCGGCCCGCAAGAACCAGTCACCGCCCGACCTGCGCTACTTCAAGCGCAGTGAAGGCAGGCCGTAAAAGGGGCGCTTTCATACAACGCCCAGCCAAACGATGGCTTTCGCATCGGCACAATCCACCCTACGTATGGTGAAACCATCACGGAGGCATCATGGAAGCGAAACGATACCCCGTCACCCACACCGACGCCGAATGGCACAAATTGCTCACGCCGGAGCAATACGCGGTCATGCGTCAGCACGGCACCGAGCCCCCCGGCAGCTGCGCGCTCAATTACGAGAAGCGCGCGGGCGCGTTCACCTGCGTAGGCTGCGGGCAGGAGTTGTTTGTCTCGAAGCGCAAGTTCGACAGCGGGACCGGCTGGCCGAGCTTCAACGATCCGGTCGAGGGCGCCGTCGAAACTTCGTCCGACGCGAGCTATGGCATGGTCCGCACCGAGGTGCACTGCAGCCGGTGCGGCAGCCATCTCGGTCACGTGTTCGACGACGGGCCGCCGCCGACACATTTGCGTTACTGCATCAACGGCATCGCCATGAACTTCACGCCGGAAAAGGCGTGATCGCGCATCGTAGGGTGGGCAAAGGCGGCCGATGGACTGTAATTTTTTGAACCGAGCTTCGATCCGCCGTGCCCACCGTCGAAGCTATTGGTGGGCACGTGCGGACTAGTCCGCACGTGCCCACCCTACGGAACTGCGGTTCCAACAAAAACGAAACTGACTCTGAGAGGAAACGAACATGGGACATCGAACAACGGTGAAATTTGCGCTCGGCGCGACCCTCGTGCTGGCGCTGATGCTGCCGTCCGCGCGCAGCCACGCCCAAACCGCGGACCCGAATTCAGCGCCGCAGCTCTATCGCCTTGACGACGGCTGGGCGAAGCTTCCCGAAGGCCGCAAATGGGGCGCCGCGGTCGGCGTCGACATCGATCGCGACGGCAAGACGGTGTGGGTGTTCGACCGCTGCGCGACGGCGGACGATTGCTCCGGCTCGAATCTCAATCCGATCCAGCATTTCGACGAGAACGGCAAGCTGATCGCGGCATTCGGCGCCGGTATGTTCAACTACCCGCACGGACTTTACATCGACGCCGAGAACAACGTGTGGGTGAGCGACGGCCGCGCCAAGAATAATGGCCGCGGTCATACCGTCATGAAGTTCAGCCATGACGGCAAGCTATTGATGACGCTCGGCAGGCCCGGCGTCGCCGGCGACGGCACCGACACATTCAACGCCCCCTCCGACATTCTAGTTGCGCCGGACGGCAGCATCTTCGTCGCCGACGGCCATGGTGGCGATACCAATGCGCGGATCGTGAAGTTCGACAAGGACGGCAAGTTCATCAAGACGTGGGGCCGGAAGGGCAAAGGGCCCGGCGAGTTCGACTCGCCCCACGGCCTCGCGATGGACTTCGCCGGCCGCCTGTTCGTCGCCGACCGCTCCAACAGCCGGATCCAGATCTTCGATCAGAACGGCAATTTCCTCGAGGAGTGGCGGCAGTTCGGCCGCCCCAGCGGCATCTACATCACCAAGGACGACGTCATCTATGTCGCGGACTCGACCTCGAGCGACAAGACCAATCCGGGCTTCGTACAAGGGATCCGGGTCGGCAACGTCAAGGACGCCAAGGTGACGGCGTTCATCCCGGAGACGAAAGAACTCAATTCGCTGGAAGGCGTCGCCGTCGACGCTCAAGGCAACGTCTACGGCGGCTATACCAACACGCTGAACTTCCGCCGTTGGGTGAAGAAGTCGCAGACCTAGGCTTCAGCAGCCCTTGGGCTTCAGCAGCGCTTGGACTTCAGCAGCCCTTGGACTTCAGCAGCCCTTGCAGATGTTGAGGCGGGAATCGATGGATTGGCGCGACGTCTCATTGGCGTCGCGTTCCTCCTTGGTCGCCTTTTCGCCGGCTGCGACATCGGCCGCACTCGGCTGGCGGTGACCGACGGGCGCCGCCCATACGCCGGTCGGCAGAATTGGGACGGCCGGCTTGACCTGCGCGGGCGCCGGTTGCGCGGATGGGTTGGCGTCCTGAGCGAGGGAGTTGGCCGGCGCGATTGCTACCACGGCGACGGCGGCCGCGGCGATCCATTTGATGAACTGATGCACGACACACACTCCGGTTCGGTGGTTTTCGCGCAAATGCGAGGACAACGGGCGGAATGAACTGGCGTAATCAACGCCCATGATATCGTGGCGGATCGGCCGTCCGGCCGCGACGTTCCGTCGCGCCTAAAGTTTCGTTACGGAAATCCGTTACTGCCGCAACGGAATGGCCGAAAGCAACGGATCAGGAGATCGAAATCCAGTCAGTGGCAGTCGCCGACATATTCGCCCTCGATCGATACGGTGGTGTTGACGAATTCACGGCCAGCCATGGCGCCCTTTGAGTTGATCTTAGCGCTGTAGTGGCGCGGGTTGTCGAAGGTGAAATCGCCCGCGACATCCATGTCGAGTTGGCCGGTGCACAGCATGTGCCAGCGCAACGATGTCGCGGTCGCGCTGAACTCGACCTGCCGGCAACTGGAATTGGTCGTGCGGTATTCGGGAGTGAACGTCTTGGCCGTGTCCGCGGCCTCGTCCGGCGACAAGCAGCGGGTGCGGACCTGCGGGGGCGTCGGCGCGCCGTTCATGATCGCGCTCTGCGTCACCCTCCACTCGCCGGGCGTGATGCCGTCGGCAACCGCTTCGCTCGTGCTGCAGGCGATTGCCGCAATTAGCGCCGGACCGAGAACGGCAACGCCGAGAAGTGCAGCACCGACGGGCATCGGTGCGACGCGCCGTCCTGCTCGCATCTTGATCGCGTAAGCAATCCCAAGACCGATCACCAGCACGATCACGGACACCAGCGGGCGGTACCAGAACCACGCAATTGAAATGACTACAGGCGCGGCGATTGCGGTCATCATCAGGGCAAGGAAACCCATGCCGGCGCCGAGCACATCACCGATCAGCGGCACCACGCTGCCAAGGACGGACAGCGGGCGCCCGACCAGCAGCCAGCCGATGAACATCACGACGCTGCCGACGGCGCGCAGAATCCAGGTGAGGATGCCGTTCTCCGCTTCCGCCGCCTTGAACATGTCGTTCGCCGAAAGTGTGCCGGTGGATGCCATTAACAGGCGATCCCCGGACTTGGTCTGGTACTCGGCGAAGTCGGCGCCGCTCTGTCGACCGATGAGACTCGTCGGACCCGTCGGCGCGATGTGATATGTCACGCGCTTATCGCCGATGCGCGGGCGCCCCGGATCGGCGCCGAGGAAAATCACGCCGTCGGTTACGGTCACCATGCCGACGCGTTCGCGCAGCGCGCCCGCCGCCGATGCGTCGGCAGCGTATCGGTCGTTCGCCGCGAGCCGGCGCAACACCGCTTCGCCCGGCCGGAATGCCCCGAGCGTCGCGTCGCGCGCAACAACGTCGAACCGTCGATAGCGCGCCTGCGGGTTCTCGTGTCCCACCGGATTGCGGAAGCGGCTCGAATCGATTTGCGGTTCCGACCAGACCTGGGTGTAGGTGTAGGTCGTGACCTTATCCTCGGAGCCGCCGAGATTCTTGCGCGTCTCGGTGTGGCTTTCCTCCTTCCATTGATAGGTCTCGACAGCCCGCACGAGGCGCGCCGCTGTTGCCGTGACACCAAATTCCGGATCAGCGAGCGGCACCTTGGTGACTAGATCGCCGTTGATGTGAACGAGCTTGCCGTCATTCGCCGGGTCGACCTTGGCGGCATCGCCGTCGACCACGATGCCCTCTCCCTCGGGTGAGCGAGCGGGCCGTTTGGATCGCCCGTCCTTCGTTCCAGAACAACAGGACGATGGCGCCGACGATCATCACCAGGCCGAACAGCACGCCGACGATCGACTGGCCGAGCCGCGACAGCCAGGACTGATGCGTCGTCTCGGTAAAACTGTCGGACCTTGCGACGTCCGGTCCGGAATCTTCCGACATGCCCTGCCCCCCAATTGTCGCCGCCATCATCGCAAAGCGGGCCGGCGTTGCAAACCGCGAACGGTGAAATCTGCGCCGTAAAACACCGCACTTCGACCCGAGAAACGGCCTCAGCCTTTGGCGCTAAGCCACTGTCCTGTCGCGCTCTGTGGGCGGGTTCGCCGTGTGATCCGGAAACGCGGCGGCAAGTCCGCCGCGGCTTGCCGAGATGACGCCGCGCTCGGTGATGAGACCGCTGACGAGCCGCGCCGGCGTCACGTCGAAGGCATAGTTCGCAACCGGCGATCCGTCCGGCACCAGCGTTACGGTCTCAATGCGGCCGTCGGCGGCGCGGCCGGTGATCGTCGCCACTTCGCCGGGTCCGCGCTGCTCGATCGGGATTCGCGCACGCCATCCGAGAGCGCGAAGTCGATGGTCGAGGACGGCATCGCGGCGTAGAACGGGACACTGTTGTCGCGGGCGGCGAGCGCCTTCAGATACGTGCCGATCTTGTTGCAGACGTCGCCCTGCGCGGTCACGCGATCGGCGCCGGTGATGACAAGATCGACGAGGCCATGCTGCATCAGATGGCCTCCGACGTTGTCGGCGATCACCGCATGGGGGACGCCTTGATGTCCGAGCTCCCACGCCGTGAGCGCGGCACCCTGATTACGCGGGCGGGTCTCATCGACCCAGATATGGAGCAGTATCCCCTTGAGGTGCGCGGTGTAGATCGGCGCGGTGGCCGTGCCCCAATCCACTGTCGCGAGCCACCCGGCATTGCAATGGGTGAGGATGTTGACCGGAACGCCGGGCGGCTTGCCGGCGGCCACGGCTTCGATCAGGGCGAGGCCGTGTCGGCCGATGGCGGCGTTGTTGGCGACATCCTCTTCGCAAATCGCTGCTGCCCGCGCATAGGCCGCGCCAACCCGCTCCGCACGCGGCCGGTTGCGCACGACCGCGACGATCTCGTCGAGACCCCATTTCAGGTTGACGGCGGTCGGGCGCGTGACAACGAGCTGTCGATAGGCTTCCTCGAGTGCCGCATCGGACGAATCGACGCGCAAAGCTAGGCATAGGCCATAAGCCGCGACCGCCCCGATCACGGGGGCACCGCGGGTCTGCATTGAAAAAATCGCGTGGGCGGCATCTTCGACAGTGGCAAGCCGCAGCGTTCTGACCTCGAACGGCAGCGCCGTTTGATCGATGATGCCCACCGACCAGCCGTCGGATTCGACCCAGACGCCGCGGGTTTGCCGGCCTGCGATCAGCATCGCCGCCCTCGATATCCGGGAGTACCGCCACAGCCCGCCCTGAGCGGCATCCTGGTACCCCGAAAGGGACTGAACGCCCGATTGCCAAACATCGACCCATCCTCGGTCGCCCGATTGCGACGGGCATGCTATTCGCGTGATTTCCGCAGGATAGTGGGTTAAAGTACAAGAGCCGGCAAGGGTTGGGGATCTCGCCGCGGCCATGAGAGCGAACCGGGGCACAGCTTCGAACGTCATCGCGTTCACGCCTGCGCGCGAGCGCACGGCAAAAATTGTCGCTGCCGTGCGCGTGGTCTCGATCGATTATCGTTCGATCGTGGAAAGCGCAGTCGACGCCCTCGTCTACAACACCGCCGCCGCTCGCCACGAAGTGTACAGCCAGGCTCGCGGGATCGTACGGCGCCACTTGCAGCTCATGCGGCTGCCGGCGCCGATCGTCGAAATCGAAAAGCTCGCGCTCGATCTCACGATCCGCAAGATCGAGCGGCAGTGGCGTTCCCGCCAATCCGCCGAAGCTGCCATTCCCGACATGGCGGAAGAGTTGGAGCCGGAGGAATCGTCGCCCGACATGCCCACGACCTCGCGCGGCACCTTCCTGCGCGCCGCGGGATCGGCGGTCGTGAACGTCGTGCTGCGGCCGCTCTTCACGTTGGTGTGGGCACTGCTGCTCCCGGTGCGATTGATTGCGCGCTTCGCGACGTCGCCGATCGGATTCGCCGCGGTAATCCCGTTCACCATCATGGCGATCCTGATCGTCTATTTCGCCGACGAGACCGCGACCTACAAAAAGTTTGTCGGAGATCCCGCGGGCCGACTGATGTCGAGCCTCGACGTCCACACGTCGACGCCGCGGGGCCGCAACAAATCAGGTGACCGTGTCCAGTCCGGCGCGCCGGCGAAAGCCCACGCAGCCGAGACAGCTTCGCCCCCCCAACCCTCGCTGCCAGCCGCCGCCCCGGCTTTTCAATTGGCCGGCGTAACCTCGCGCGCAGCGACTGATGCGCCCGCGCCACCGGCTCCGCCTGCGATCAAGACCCCGATGCGGACGGCAGCAGTCACCCCTGCAGCCGCCATCGCCGCGTTGCCGCTGGCCGTTGCCGATCTCGATGAACTCCCTGCAATGGCGGAGATGCCGATTGCAACCGAATCGCCGCCGTATCGCGGCCTGACGCGCATTCGCCCCGTTCGTGCCGCCTTCCCTGTCCCGCTTGCGTCAACCAATGCGCCAGCGGCGCGTGTCGCGACGGCAGCGCCCGGCGCGCCAGCAAATCCATGCGACGCACTTCCGCTGGCAGAGCGCATCGCGTGCGCCACCAAAGATGCATCTGCGCCGGACACGTCAGCGGTGAATTTCGATAGCCGCCCGAAGTGGCTCGCCGGCTATGCGGTGGTGAGGGACATCATGACGCCGCGGCGGCCGGCGCCGGCGGCAGCACCGGCGGCAGCGGCATCGGCCGCAACAGCGCCGGCTGCCAGCGATGCGAAGGCCGGTGCGACGGCAGTCGCGGCGGTCACGCCCACCAATGCGATCACGCCGACCAGTCAAGCGGAGGGGAGCCCCGCCGGGACTCAAGCCGGCAGCAACGCCGCCCCGCCGAAGACGGTCGTCCGCCCGGCCAATCCAAAGCTCGCGGCCCTCCTCGAGAGCGGCCGCAAGTGGTCGACGAAGGGTGACCTCGATCGCGCTGCGCATGACTTCAGCGAGGCGATCCGCGTCGATCCAAAATATCCCGACAGCTACGCCGAGCGCGGCCAGGTCATGTTCAAGATGGGCGAGACGGAGCGCGCCATCGCCGATTACACCGCTGCGATTGCGCGCGATCCCCAGCATGGCTCTGCCATGCGATCGCGCGGCATGGCCTATCTTTACCGCGGCTCATCCGATCTCGCGCTCACCGATCTCACGCATGCCATCGAGCTCGCGGAGATGGATCCGACGGCGCTCGCCCCGATCGAGTTGTTCTATGCGCGTCGCAGCCGCGCCTCGCTCTATGACGCGAAGCAGCAATGGGATCGGGAGATCGGCGACTGCACAGCCCTCATCGACGCGCAAACGAATGACCCGATGGTGGCAGAGGTGCTCAAGCAGAACTACGGCGAGGCTGGCGCCGCCAACGTGTTGGCCGGCGTCTACCGCCAGCGCGCCACCACCCATATCCGTCAATCGGAATGGGAGGCTGCGATCGAGGACCTCACCGCGGCCGTGCCGCTGAGCGCCGACCGCGGCTTTGCCGCGCTGATGGACCGCTCAAAGATTTCACGAGGCCCGCGGCCAGCGCGAAGAAGCCATCGCCGACCTGCAGACCGCGCTTGCGGCACGCCCCGGCAGCGAAGAGGTGCGCCTTGGGCTCCGCCGGCTTGGGGCGGCGCCACGCCCGCCGCCGGGCGCGTTCTGACGCGCGGCGCCGCTTTAAGCCGACGGGAAGAGATGGCTTTCGATCGGGTCCTGGCGGCGGCAGCGATCATCACGATGATGATCGCCATGGCGCACGCGCCGGCCAATGGCGCGGAGACGACCGGCGGGTGGCGGCTTGTACGGACACCCAACCCTTACGGCGGTGCCGATGCCGTCTCGATCACCCATACGGCCGAACTCGCACGATCCGATCCCGACTTCGCTGGCTTGATGTTTCGCTGTACCGACAGCGGGCCGGAAGCCGTTGTGATTCTCATCGTCCCGTTGTCGCCGCGATCGCAACCGCAGGTGACGCTCACGGCTGACGGCGGTCGCGAGCTTCACCTCGATGCCACCGTCGGCATGCCGGGTGCGATCGTGGTGCTCCCGCGCGCTGCCGCCGTCGCGTTTTTGGCCGCATGGCAGGACAGTGCTCAAGTCGCGATCGAGGTCGCCGCGGAAGGCCGCACAATCCATGGCGTCGTTGCACTCGCCGGCATCGATCAGGCCATCAAGATGCTGAACGCGAATTGCGTCGGCTCGCCGTAGCCCGAGGCTTCAACTCCGGGCTTGCATTCCGGAGGCCTTTTCGCGGCGCATCTGCCGACACGGCTTTCATGGATCGTTAATCTTTGCAGTGGACCCTTTGCGAAAAGGGCCGCTGATCATGCTGTTTGCTCTTGTCGGAATCCTTATCGGCGCCGTGCTCGGCATGCGCTTTCGCGTCTTCGTTCTGGTGCCGGTGATCACGCTTGTGTGGATCGTCCTCGGAGCACTGGGGTTTGCGAACGGCGTCAGGCCGTTGCTCGTGATCGCCGACATGCTGTTCGCAGGAGCGACGCTCCAATTCGGATTTCTCCTTGGCCTGATGACCCGTCATTTCATCGTCGGCATTCGTTCGCCCTACCACCGCAGGGGTGGCCCGTCGCGATTGCCGGCCGCTCAATAAGCCATCGTTCCGCGCGCCACCTCGAAGCACGATCGCAGCAGGATCGTCAGGTCAAGTCCAAGGCTCCAGTTATCGATGTACCAGAGGTCGTGCTCGACACGCTGCTGCATCTGCTCGACCGCGATCGTCTCGCCGCGGAAACCATTGACTTGAGCCCAGCCGGTGATGCCGGGCTTGACGTGGTGCCGAAATGCATAATCGGCGATCAGCGCGGAATACTTATCATTGTGGGCGCGCGCATGCGGGCGCGGGCCGACAAGCGACATCTCGCCCCGGATAACGTTATAGAGCTGCGGCAGTTCATCGATGCTGGCGCGACGCAGCACGCGGCCGATGCGGGTGACGCGGGCATCATGGCGCGTAGCCTGGCGGATCTCCGGACCATCCTCCTGCACGGTCATGGTCCTGAACTTCAGGATCACGAACTCGCGGCCGTTGAAGCCGTTGCGTCGCTGGCGGAAGATCACAGGGCCGGCGGACTCAAGCTTGATCGCCACCGCCGTCCCGACCAGGAGCGGCAAGAGCGCGACCACCGCGATGCTGGCGATGACAAGGTCGCACAGGCGTTTGGAAAACTGCTCCGCAATCGTCAACGGGCTGCGCTGCAGCTCGATCGAGAGCGACATTCCGCCGTCCCGCAGCGGAAGTTTGAGGATCTCGCTGATCGGGCGATCGGGAAGCAGCCTCACCGTCACGGGGAGGACCCGCAGCCGCTCGCGCAGAAGCTCAAGCCGGGCAGTATCGTTCCACGGCAGCGCGAGCAGCACTTCATCCGCCGCGTCGTGCCTCGCGAGGCTGATCGCGTTGTCGAGCGTGCCATCATCTTCGGCGCAGCCAGTCAACTTGACGCGTCCGATTTCGGTGATGGCGAACCGTTTCGCGAAATCGAAGTTGGTCATCCTGGCAAGCAGTTCGCCCTCGCCGATGACGATTGCGCGTCGCCCAATCGTGGCTCCCTGCGCGAATGCGCCGCGCAAATAGCTGGCGGAGATGCTTCGACCGCCGATCAGGAAGACCGGTCCGAAAATGCTGAACAGCAGGACGGTACCGCGAGAGAATTCCGCCCCAATTTTCAGAAGAAACAGAAAAAGGACGAAGATCATTATGACGAGGAGCCACACGAAAACGATCCGGCTCCACGTGCGCTCGAACCCGAGCAGCGACGAAAACGCGTAAAGGCCTGATGGTTTCGCCACGATCATGAACAGGATGGCGACGATCACGCCGAGACCGAAATACCGATCGGCCGCGACTTCGCCGCCCGCAATGAACTCATAGAAGAAGCTCAGGAGCACCGCTGCGGTCGTGATCAAGACCGTGTCGAGAATGCCGATAAGGGCGCCGATCGTGGTTTCGGATAATCGAAGCGGAACCGCCGCCTGCGTGGCCGGGTTCAAATTCCCGTGCAGCTTGATACCCTCGCTCATGGCCAAAACGCGACGCCGTTAACGCTGAGGTTCAGATAACACGGGCTTCAGGCTGAGAAAGCAATCAAAATCGCGCCGGCATGGTTAACGCGGCAACCAGATTTGCCCCAATTCGTCCATCATCCCACTGCCTGTAGTAGTCATCGGCTGCCGCGGCCGCGCCCGACTGGATGACACAATCCTATACCAAACGTTAATGTGTTGAAGATGGCGCCAATCGGGGGAACTTGGCCCGGGAATGCCCGACTACTACACCATACTCGCGCAAAAGATCAGGGAGGCCGAGGACGATCCGGCCAAGCTGCGCGAACTCGTCTATGCCGCCGCGCGCCTTGCACTCAAACGCCACGTCAACCTCTATCCCGCGGCGAGCCTGCAAGCGGGCAAGCAGCTTCTCAGGGATCTTGATGATGCGATCTCGCGTCTGGAGGCCGAAGCCGAGGAGACGAGCGTTCGCGCCGAGTCCGAACCGGTTCAAGACGACACACAGGCCTTCTTCAGGACAAGCGCGAGAAAATCAGATGAAGCGCCGCCTCCGTCGGAATTTGATTTTCGCGCCGCGTTCGAAGGCAGGAACACCGATCTGATCGAAGAAAATGGAGACGGTGATGACGGCCGCGCCGAACAGTCCGCCGACGATGTCCCCGCGGCCGCGACGGAACCTGAACCAGAGAAGCAAATAGGCATTGCCCGCCGCTCCGTACGGCAAGAGCGATCAACCGATACGCCGCGGCGAGAGGAGCGGCGTCCCGGCGGCAATCGGGCAGCAGAGTCAGACCAGGCAGGTTCGCAACGTCCCGACCGCCGAGTTGGCGGCACTCACAACGACGAGCCACAACGGTTCGAGGGAATACGCGACGCGGCGCGGCGAAGGATCGACCGCAGCGAAGCGGACGAAGACGACGACGCGCAGCCGGCCACGACGGAGCATCGACATCGGATGCGGTCGCGGTCGGTTGACGATTTCGACGGTGATGAGCCCCGCCCCCGCGAACTCGTTCTTCTCCCAGCCCAGGGTGGCGGCGCAAATCGCGGTTCGGTCTATGTGATGCGGCCGCAGCAGCCCGCCGCGCGCGCGAACGACTATTATCGCGATCCGCCTCAACCGGCGCCCCTGCTCGGGCGCACGATGTTGATTGGCATGGCGGTCGCCTTTCAGGTTGCGGTCGTGATCCTCGCTGCAGCCGCATTCTACATCGCGGTGACGGGGCGCAACGGATCGAATGGGTCGGGCCAGCAGAACGTCGCGCAAACACGCGACGAGCCTCGCCCGCCGGTCGCCGCCAGCACTATTGCCGCCGGAGCCGCGCCTCCGTTGGCTGGCGTACCGACTGCGGCGACGATGGCCGCGCCGGCACCTGTGAGCGGGCAGTCGTTTCCTCGCCCCGCGGCCTATGGCGTCTACGCCATCGCCGACGACCACCTGATCGATCTCGACCAGATCCAGACGACGCCGGCCGATCCGCGGACGAGATACCTGTTGCAGATCGTCAAGCCCAGCCGCACTGTCATCAATGAGCCGAAACTCAGCTTCGTCGCTTACCGCCGCGACTTTGTAACTACCGTTCCTGAGAAGGTGCCGGTGAAGATTGCCGCGCGGCTCGCGAAGGCGATGACATTCGATGCGAACGGAAAGGCAGTCGTAGCGCCGCCAGCGAGCGACACCTGGATCGTTCGCGACCAAGGTTACGACTTGCGGGTGCAGCCCCTCCGCGACAGCCCGGAAATGGTACTGCTGCGGCCCGAAAGCGAGGACTTCGTTTTTCCATCGGGCCGCTACGTACTGCAACTCGGGGGCCAATCCTATGACTTCGTCGTCGGCGGACCGGTCACCGATCCGGGCCAATGCGTCGAAGGCGTTGCGACCGCTCGCGGGCCGGCCTTCTATGAGTGTCGCACGCAATGAAGGATAAATGGGCGATATTCCATGCCGTCGGCCCCTCCGTCCGACAGACAACGGAGCTTGCGCGAGCCTGCTAGGGCGGGCATCGTCGCAAAAATCATCGTGTCGGCCGACGCATCGTGTTGATCCCTTTCCTCATACTCGTTGCGCTCATCGCTGCCGCACCGATTCTGATCTTTTTCGACGGACCAATCATCGTCGGCATCGTGGCAATCGTCGCAGCGATCGTCGTGGCCCTTTCGGCAGCTTCGATCCGGCCCGGTGAGGCCGCGCACTTCGAGCGCCTAGCGCGTAGCGTCTGGTTGATCCTGCTGGTCCCGATTCTCATGCTGGTCGCGCAGCTGCTGCCGACCCCGGCCGGTGGCCTTTCGCGATCAATCTGGCAATCCGCCGGGGACGCGATCGGGAGCCCGCTCGCTGCGCTTGTCTCGATCGATCCCGGCGCGACGATCATCGCGCTCGGGACCTACCTGGTCTTGGTGGCCGTTCTCGCAAGCGCCGCCATCCTGACCATCGATCGCCGTCGCGCGGAATCCGTGCTGTTGGTGCTGACAGCGGCGGCGAGTGTGAGCGCACTCATCGTGATCGTGCACGACGTGGCGGGTTTCACGTTTTTAGGCGACATCAGCCGTGCCGGCAGCCCGCGTCCGGCCATTGCCACGATAAGTGCGTTTGGCATGGTGAGTGCCGCGGCGTCCGCGATTCTCGTGATCGAGCGCCACGAGACGCGCCATCCCCATGGGCGACGTCTCATGATCAATACGGTCATACCCATCGGGCTGGCGACGATCGCGTTCCTCGCTTCGATCCTGTCGCTCCTTTTGTCGTCGGACGGCACCGCACTGTTTGCGGGCAGCTGCGGCCTTGCGGTCGTCGCGATCATTGTGGCGATCCGGCGCCTCGGCCTCGCGATCTGGGCGTCCGTTCTGTTGTTCGCGATGGCGATTGCGGCGGCGGTCGCGGTCGTCGCTACACGCGCGAGCCCGGCAGATACTGACCTGACGCTCCGCTTTGCCTCCCATGCCTCGGCTTCGCTCGTTGCCATGAGCGGACGGATGATCAGCGACGTCGGCTGGCTCGGCACGGGCGCCCGAACGTTTGGGGCGATTGCCCCGATCTATCGGGATGCGGCGGCGTCAGGGGCGGTCGGCGCACCGACACTCGCGGCTCAGTTCGCCGTCGAGTGGGGCCGCATCGGCTTTTGGATCGAAGTCATTGCATTGCTGGCACTTATTGCCTTCCTAGCGCGCGGTGCTCTCAGCCGCGGCCGGGATTCGTTCTATGCGACAGCCGGTGCCGGAGTGGGCGTCACAGCTCTCGCCGCGGCGTTTGACAATCCTGGCCTGGCCAATATCGGTCCGGAAATCTGGATTGCCGCGCTGTTCGGGTTGGCGCTGGCACAGAGCCTGAGCCGAACGCCATAGCGCAGCGCCTGCCGTCACACTGCGATCGGCCGCACGGCGCTCCAGTATTTTGGATTTATGGGCGACTGCATCCGCACCCACCGGTATTGTGTTCGCAACCACGGCCGAATGTTGGCATTCATGTTGTCGAGCACGAAATCGCCTTCCTTGAGGCGTACCACCACAACCAAATGGTGCTCGCCTGAAGGTATGATCACTTCGGCAAGCAGTAGCGAGCGCGACGGCCAGCCGAGAGCGAGTAATTCGTGGCGTTTGGTAACTGCGTAGTCATTACAGTCGCCCGACCGCGGCGACACGAGCCACTGCTCGAACGCGACGCCACGCAAATTGGCTTCCGGGGCGATGGCGCGATTGATGGTGGTGTTGACGCTGCGCATTTCATTCCAGCGCTGTTCGGTCAACGCCACCGGGCGCGGCCGGAACGCCATCCGTTTCACCTCGCAGTCGTCGCGGTATTTGACGCAAAATACCGCATGCGCCATAGGTGCGAGACTAGGCGTGCCGGCGCTGATGCGTTCCATGTCCTGCTTGAGCAGCTTTGGCAGACCGTAAAAGGCGGCCTGAACCGGTGCCTGCCACGCCAATGCGAGCGAAGCGATCGCGGCAACGCCGATCGCTGCGCCGCGAACCAAGTTCAGCTTTCGCATGATGACTCTCCCCGTCACTCCTGGCGGGGAAACTAGCGAGGATTATTTTCAGTCCCGTTGGGGCGGGCCATAAAAAGCAACTAAAAAACAACGGGTTGGGGAGACAGCTTAGTAACCATCACGGCTGCGGCAGAGTTTCGGCGGTCGACTTCGTGGGGTGAGAACGCGTGCTGAACTTTTTCAAGTCGAAACCCAAGGACGTCGAACCGGCCCTCCCTCCTGTCAGGCATCGCCTCTACGCGATCGGCGACATTCACGGCCGTGCGGATCTCCTCGAAGCGTTGTTCGCACGGATCGATGCCGACCTCGCCGACGATCCATGTTCGGCATACGCGATCATCGGGATCGGAGACTATGTGGACCGCGGGCCCCAGTCGCGCGAAGTCCTTGACCAGCTGATCGCCTGCTTGCGCACCCGCAAGACCGTACTCCTCAAGGGCAATCACGAGGCCTATTTCCTCGAGTTCTTGCGTAATCCTGCAGTGCTTGACGACTGGCGCAAGTATGGCGGACTGCAAACGCTGATTTCCTATGGGTTGAAGCCGTCGCTCAGTCCGGATGAGACCGAACGGCGCGAACTTGCCGAGCAACTCGCAAACATGATGCCGTGGGAACATCGCGCTTTGCTCGAAGCGCTCCCGCCATCCTTCACGTTCGGCAATTACTTTTTCACCCATGCCGGCATTCGGCCGGGCATTCCGTTGACGCAACAGCAGGAACAGGACCTGTTGTGGATCCGCGAGGATTTTCTGCTGTGTGAAGATGATTACGGCAAGGTCGTCGTCCACGGACACTCGCCGGTGCGGGAGCCGGATATCCGTTCAAACCGCATCAACATCGATACCGGCGCTTACGCCACCGGCCGATTGACCTGTATTCGCATCGAAGGCCACAGTGTCGTGATCCTGTAGGTCCCCCGGGCCGGCAACGGACCGTTAAGAAAGGGTTTCATCAGTGCGAAACGGTCTCATGGCAATTGCGGCCATGGTGGCGCTGTTCTCGGTCTGGCTGATCCTGCCTGAACTGATCCGGCCCAGCCTGCCGGCGTTTCCAGCGAATGCTGCCGCGGCGCGGACGGCGGACGAGAATCGCACGCGTTCCGCTGTGGCCGCTTCAATCGCGCAGATCCGCGGCGATCTCTGGACCGAAGCCGCCGTTGGCGCGGCGGCCTCGCTGGGTTTCGCCCTCGCCCTTACCAGTCCTTCGGCTGCGAACGGCGAGATCGAAGACCGTTCGATTTTCGAGCGCGCAGTGCAATGGTCGCCAGCCGATTCGCGCGCGTGGCTTGCCTTTGCCGCGGCGAACCTGGGCGGTGGTGCAGCCGTGCCTTCAGTGACTGAGTTGCTCAAGCTGTCCTACCTGACGGGTCCGAACGAGATCGATCTCGTGCCGATGCGGCTTGCGGTCGTAGCGAGAGGCAATGCCCTGGACGATGCCGATGTTCGCCAATTCGCCCGCCACGACCTGGAGAACGCGCTGCAACACGCGCCCGATCTGCGGCCCGCGATCACGGAAGCATATCGCCGCGGTTCGCCCAGAGGCCGGCAATTCATCGCGGCCGCCGTTGGCGAACTCGATCCTGCATTCCTCAAAACGTTTCCGGCTGCGGCGCCGGTCTCGGCGCCGCAGCCGGGGAAGTAACTTCGCCCTTCGCGAGGCGAAACGCGTCAGGCCGAGCGGATGCCCTCATGCATCAACGGGACCGAACGCAAGCGCTTGCCGGTCGCAGCGAAGATGGCATTGAGCACGGCCGGCGCCGCCACCGACACCGTCGGTTCGCCAACGCCGCCCCAGAAGCCGCCCGACGGCATCACGATCACCTCGACCGGAGGCATCTCGCGGATGCGCAGCGAGTTGTAGGTGTCGAAGTTCGTCTGCTCGACGGCGCCATCCTTTACGGTGATTTCGCCGTAGAGAAGCGCCGAGAGCCCGAACACGAACGAGCCGGACACCTGCCGCGAGATCTGCGCGGGATTGACGGCGTAGCCCGGGTCGATCGCCGCCACGATGCGATGCATCTTCAGCACGCCTTGCGCACTGACCGAGACTTCGGCGCACGCCGCCACGTAGCTTGCGTGAGCCATATACTGGGCAAGGCCGCGATAGACGCCCTGCGGTGCCGGCGTTGACCAGCCGACTTTGTCGGCCACGGCTTTGAGAACCGCGGCATGCTTCGGCTTGAGGAACTTGAGCCGGAAGGCAAGCTGATCCTGTCCGAGTGCGTGCGCGACCTCGTCGATGAAGCATTCGGTGTAGATCGCGTTGTGGTTGACGTTCACGCCCCGCCAGAAACCGGCCAGCAGATGCGTGTTGCGCATCGCGTGGTCGATCAGGAGGTTCGGGAAGTTGTAGCCGAAGTTGCCTTCCGGCGAATCCGGCGTCAGCCCCTGGAACACCACCGGATCCATGCCATTCGCTTGAAGGCGTTCCGGCGCAAGCGACGCCGAAATCGACTGGCCCGAAATGCGCATGTGGAAGCCGGTGACGTTGCCGGCCGCATCGATCCCTGCGGTGAGCTTAGCCTGAGTCACCGGATGGTAGCCGCAGTGCGTCATGTCCTCTTCGCGCGACCAGATCAGCTTGATCGGTGTGCCCGGCATCTGCTTGGCGATCGCCACCGCCTGGCGCACGTAGTCGACCCGGCCCCGGCGACCGAAGCCGCCGCCGCACAGGAACTTGTGCACGTCGCACTTGCCGATCGGCAGCCCGGATTCCTCCGATACCGCGGCCAGCGCCGCCTCGCCGTTCTGCGTCGGCCCCCACACCTCGCAGCGCTCTGCCGTGTAGAGCGCCGTCATGTTCATGGGCTCCATCGTGCAGTGGTTCTGGTAGGGGTAGTTGTAGACCGCCTCGACTTTGCGGACCGCGCCCGCCAGCGCGACCTTGGCGTCGCCGGCCTTGTTGCCGACGAAAGCGTCCGGTGCATCGAGGCCGGCCTTGAGGAAGTCGGCGATGCTGGCGCTTGAGACTTTGCCGGCCTCGCCCGGATCCCACACGATCGGAAGTGCTTCGCTCGCGGTGTGAGCGTGCCAGAACGTGTCGGCAATGACCGCAACGCCGGACTCGCCGACCGGCACCACCTTCTTGACGCCGGGCATGCCGGCGACCTTGGCGGCATCGTAGCTCTTCACCTTGCCGGTGCGGACCGGGCAGTCCCGAATGGTGGCGATGAGCATGCCCGGCATCTTGATGTCGATGCCGTAGAGCTGCTTGCCGGTTAGCTTGTCGGCGGTATCAAGGCGCTTGAGGCCTTTGCCGGCGATCGTCCAGTCCTTCGGGTCCTTGAGCGGAACCTCCTTCGGCACTTCGAGCTTGGCCGCAGCTTCGGCCACTTTGCCATAGGTCGTAGTACGCCCCGACGGCTGATGCGTGATCACGCTGTTCGCCGCTCGGCATTCGGACGCCGGCACCTTCCATTCATTGGCGGCGGCCGCGATCAACATGACGCGCGCGGCGGCGCCCGCCTCGCGCACGTATTTCTGCGACGTGCGGATGCCGCGGCTGCCGCCGGTCGACATGTCGCCGTAGACGCGATGGCGCGCGAGGCTCTGGCCCGGTGTCGGATATTCGGTCGAGACCTTCGACCAATCGCATTCCAATTCTTCGGCTACGAGCTGGGCCAAGCCGGTGAGCGATCCCTGCCCCATCTCCGAACGTGCGATCCGGATCACGACAGTGTCGTCGGGTTTGATCACCACCCAGGCGGTAACCTCCGGCGATCCATCGGCGGCACGGACGACGTCCGGACCGAACGGCAAGCGCAGTCCGAGTGCGAGCCCGCCACCCACGGCGGCGGTACCGACCACGAAGGAACGGCAATTCATTTTGGGCATGTAATTCATGGCATCCTCCTCAAGCGTTGGCGGCGGCGTGAATGGCCGCGCGAACTTGCTGGAAGGTGCCGCAGCGACAGATGTTCGTGATCGCGCTGTCGATGTCGGCGTCGGTCGGCTTTGACTTGTGGTTGAGGAGATCCGCAACCGCCATGATCATGCCGGATTGACAGTAGCCGCACTGAGGTACGTCGTTCTCAAGCCAAGCTTTCTGCACCCTGTGCAGCACGCCGTTTGCGGCAAGGCCTTCGATGGTGCCGATCTTCTTCCCGGCGACGTCGCTGACCTGAACCGAGCATGAGCGCACCGCAGCGCCGTCGATGTGAACCGTGCAGGCGCCGCATTGCGCGATGCCGCAGCCATACTTCGTGCCGGTCATGCCGAGGGTGTCACGCAGCACCCACAACAGTGGAGTATCAGGCTCCACATCGACGTTGTGGGTTTGACCATTGACGATCAGGGTTATCATTTGGGGTTCTCCCATTCCATCGCCTGCGATGAGGCGAATTCGGTGAAGCGCGGGCGGGCAAGAAGCGGCAACACGCGGGCCCAGGCGCCGGCCGGACCATAGCTTATTTTTATTCCAATGAAAATTCGCAGGCTGAAAGGCAGGCGCTATGGCGCGCGAATCTCGCCTGCGAGAGCATCGAGCTCCAGATCGAGCCCCTGGCGCCAATCAGGCGTTGTTACGCCGAAGAGTTGCCGCAGTCGCGTCAGATCGAACCGCGAATTGGCCGGTCTCTTCGCCTTGGTCGGGTAATCAGCCGTGTTGATCGGGCTTATTGTCTCGGTCGCGAGGGCGATGCCGCGCGCCTTGAGCCCTTCCACGATCGCACTCGCAAAGCCGTGCCAGCTGGTTTCACCCGCAGCCGCGACGTTGACGACGCCGTCTGCCTCCGCGAACCGCGCGGTCGGATCGGTTTGCAACGACACCTGCAATATTCCGACGACCGCATTGGCAATCGTGCGGGCGGACGTCGGGGCACCAACCTGATCCGCGACAATGCGCAGCTCTTTGCGCTCGCCGGCTAGGCGCAAAATTGTGCGCAGGAAGTTCGTGCCCTTGGCCGCGTAGACCCAGGAGGTGCGGATAATCAGATGCGGGGCGCCCGAAGCGCGAACAGCCTCCTCGCCGGCAAGCTTGCTTGCACCGTAGACGGAGAGGGGCGCCGGATGATCATCCTCGCGCCACGGGCGCGTGCCGGCGCCGTCGAAGACATAATCGGTGGAGAAGTGAATAAGCAGCGCGCCCCGTGCCGCCGCCCAGCGGGCGAGGGCAGCAGGAGCCTCCCCATTGACCCGGAAAGCGAGGTCTCGCTCGTCCTCGGCGCGATCGACCGCGGTGTATGCGGCCGGATTGATGATCAGATCAGGCGCGAGGCGATCGAGCGTTGCGGAGATATCATCCGGCCGGGACAGATCGAGAAGCGCTCGATCGGCGGCAACAACAGATCCGATCGGCTGCAACGGATCAACGAGCGCACGCCCGACCTGACCCGTCACCCCGGTGAGGAGGATGCGCATCAGACCTGACCATAAATCGGCAGGGCGGCGACGTCGGCAAGGAGCGGCGCCGCGGCGTCCCGCGCCGACAAGGAGGGCGTGGCGACGCCCCACTCGATCCCGATGGCGGGATCGTTCCAACGCACCGTGATCTCGTCGGCTGGGCTGTAGACCTCGTCGCATTTGTAGAAAAAGTCAGCACTCTCCGACAGCACGGCGAAGCCGTGCGCGAAGCCGCGCGGTATCCAGAACTGGCGGCGGTTTTCCTCGCTCAATTCCACGGCAACATGCTGCCCAAATGTCGGGCTTCCGCGGCGCACGTCTACCGCGACGTCGAGCACCCGCCCGCGCATGACGGTGACGAGCTTGCCTTGCGCCCTTGGATTTTGCAGGTGCAAGCCGCGCAGCACGCCATAGGCGGACCGCGACAGGTTGTCCTGGACGAATGGTCCCGTGATCCCGGAAGCGGCGTAGCGATCGGCCCTGAACGTTTCGAAAAAAAAGCCCCGCAGATCGCCGAATATCTTGGGCTCGATTATGAGCACGCCCGGAATTGCGGTCGAAACAACATTCATAAAGACGACGCCGCCCCAGGCATTAATTCATCGCGGGGCGCTTGTATAACACGCGCCATTTGCTATGAAAATTCAGTATCTGAGGGGGTTGCGTATTTATGAAGGGCATTATTTTAGCCGGCGGCAGCGGCTCGCGTCTTTACCCTGTGACGAACGTCGTCTCCAAGCAATTGCTGCCCGTTTTCGACAAGCCGATGATCTATTACCCGCTGTCGGTGCTCATGTTCGCCGGCATCCGGGACATCCTTGTCATCTCGACGCCCCAGGACCTGCCATTGTTCCAGCGGTTGCTCGGCGACGGCTCGGACCTCGGGCTCCGCTTCGCCTTCGCAAGCCAGGACAAACCGCGGGGGCTCGCCGACGCATTTATCATTGGACGCGAGTTCATCGGCAAAGATCGGGTCGCGCTGATCCTCGGCGACAATATTTTTTATGGCCATGGTCTCACCGAGCAACTTGACCGGGCGACGAATCGCGAGAAGGGCGCGACCGTATTCGGCTATATCGTTAACGACCCGGCGCGGTACGGCGTCATCGAACTCGATTCGGAGGGGCGAGCGGTTTCAATCGAGGAAAAGCCGGCCCAGCCGAAGTCGAACATCGCGGTCACCGGCCTCTACTTCTACGATAACGACGTCGTCGAGATCGCCGCAGCCGTCAAGCCATCGCACCGCGGAGAGATCGAGATCACTGACGTCAACCGCGCGTATCTTGATCGCAGCGGTCTCTTCGTCGAGGTGCTGGGCCGCGGCTTCGCTTGGCTCGATACCGGCACCCACGCTTCGCTGGTCGAGGCAAGCAGCTTCGTGCAGATCCTGGAGCAGCGGCAGGGTCTGCGGATCGCTTGCCCGGAGGAGATTGCGCTGCGGCTGGGATATATATCGCCGCAGCAGTTCCATTTGCTGGCCCAACGCTGCGCCAAGAGCAGCTACGGCGAATACCTGCTTTCGGTCTATGATTCCGTCTCCGGAGCGAACGCAGGAAAATCGTCATGGGTCTGAGCGGATCGACCATTTTCGTGACTGGCGGCGCCGGATTCATCGGATCGGCCGTCGTGCGGCACCTGCTTGACCGCACCGATGCTTCCGTCGTGAACATCGACAAGCTCACCTATGCGGCAAATCTTTCATCGATTCCCCAGGCGCGCGGTCATCAGCGCTACGCCTTTGCCAAGGTCGACATCTGCAACGGCGCGGAACTGCGTGCCTTATTCGATCGCTACCGCCCCGACGCCGTCATGAACCTTGCGGCCGAGAGCCACGTCGATCGTTCGATCGACGGACCGGCTGAATTCATCCAGACCAATGTCGTCGGCACCTTTACCTTGCTGCAGGAAGCGCTGCGCTATTGGCGCACGCTCGAGCCGGCGCGGCGCGACAGGTTTCGGCTGCTGCATATCTCGACGGACGAAGTCTTCGGCACACTCGGAGCCGAAGGCATGTTCACGGAAACGACGGCCTATGCGCCGAACTCGCCCTACTCCGCGAGCAAGGCGTCGTCAGACCATCTTGTCCGGGCATGGCGGGAGACTTACGGGCTGCCGACCATCGTAACCAACTGCTCCAACAACTACGGCCCGTATCATTTTCCTGAGAAGCTCATTCCGCACATCATCATCCGGGGCTTGGACGAGCAGGAATTGCCGGTCTACGGCGACGGCATGAACATCCGCGACTGGCTGTTTGTCGAGGATCACGCCCGCGCGCTCGCACTGGTGCTGGAACGAGGACGGGTCGGCGAAACCTACAATGTCGGCGGGCGTAACGAACGTACCAACATTCATGTGGTGCAGACCATCTGCGATATTCTCGATCGCCTCGAGCCGTGCCCCGGAGGCGCGCGACACCGGCTTATCAAGTTCGTCGATGACCGCCCGGGGCACGATCGCCGCTACGCGATCGACGCCGTTAAGATCGAGAACGAACTCGGCTGGCGCGCTGAAGAAACGTTCGAGACCGGGCTTGAGAAAACCGTGGCCTGGTACCTCGCAAACCGCGATTGGTGGCGCGACATCCTCGAACGCGGCTATCAGGCGAAACGAATCGGGATCATGAGCGGCTGATTGGATGACGGCGCGGGCACACGCCGGTTACATCAGCACGTGAGGTTCAGCCGTCGCTGAGAATATCGAGTCCCGATTTCGACAAAAAGGCCTTGATCACCGTTTTGTCGGCCTTTTCCATCAAGGCCAGCGCCCACAACTCGAAGCGTTCGCGCTTCGCGTAAACAGGACTGAAGCCTGCTTCGACCAGGCGCTTGCCAAGGAGCGCGGAGGTAAAGCCGCTCTTGTGGGCCATGTAGACGCGACCATGCGCGATCGAAGCCGTATGGCCGTAGAGCATATCAAGCGGCGTGATCGGGCCGGCCTGCGACACGTAGGCAACGTGATCGAGGCCCTTCTCCACGATCATCGCCGCAACCAATTCGACGTCCGGCGATGTGATCAGCGCAAACCCATCGGGTTTGAGAACGCGCCTGAATTCCTCAAGCGCGGATGCAACCTGATGGGCGTAAAGATGCTCGAGGATGTGCGAGGACCACACGGCGTCGAAGGTCCCGGGAGCGAAGGCGCTCAGGTCGGTCACCGAGCCCACGACATCCGGCCTGTTAGCGGCATCGATATCGAGACGGGTCTCCTGCCACACCTGCGGCGTGAATGCCGGATGCAGCGAGCGCGCCGATAGCGCGCCGGATCCCGCATTGAGGACCCGGCAGGTCGCGCGCGTCAGCTGCGGCGCGGCCACCGCTTGTGCTGTCATCGGCTCAGCCGCGAGCGAAAATTGCGCGTTGTCCAACGCGGGCGTCTCGGCCTCTTGCATTCTAGGTTCGCCTCATCGCAGTGGGATTCCTGGCGCTCGCGACGTGCAGTCGGCATCACAAAAGCTGATGACCTCGGATACGCCATCGGCAATCAGCGCACGAACATAGGGTCTTAGCGGTTTATGGCAAGTCGCAATCGCTGGCGGCTTTTTCTCAATGCCCGGCGGCACGCATCCGTTGCTGCGATCGTCAGAATGTCATCGGCCTGCGAGTGAAATCACTTTATCGTCGGTCAGAGCCGCCGTCAGATGATAGAGGCTCGATGCCGGCGCGGGCTCGCGCAACGGCCGTCCGGAAACATCGATCCGCTCAATCCACAGGCCAGGACGAACCTGCGCGAAAAGTTCGTCAAAGGCGCGGAGCGATGCGGCGAGCGCTGTTCGCGATCCCTTTTGACGTCGCGCCTCGGCTTTGAGCCGCTCCGTTTGTGGCCACAGCCGAAAGCCTGCGTCCACAGCCGTGCCATCACTCCAGAGACTGTTCATAACAAGGCCGCGTTGCGGATCGACCGCATGCCTGTCCGCGAAGACGAGAAGCGCGTCGGACGCCGTCGTTAACCGTGGAGAAACAGCGGTCCCGAGTTGAGCAGCCCGAAGCGCATATCGGTCGAGCAGCCAAATCCATTCGTAGTGATGACCCGGCTCGACCTGGAAACGTCCGCCCTCGCGTACCGGGGAAAGCGCGTCATCGAAGAACTCCGGCAAGGCGCCCTCCTCCGCTTGAAAGAAGCGGCCGAGGAAAATCTCCGCAAGCTCCTGCGCCCGCACAAAGAAGACATCGTCGCCGAAGGCTTCGCTCGCGGCCAACAGCGCCTCGAACAGGTGCATGTGCGGGTTCTGTCGTCGGGGCCGCGCCGGCGGGACGCTCTCGTGGTAGCCGCCGCGAGGATGAGCGAAGTTCGATGAGATGAAATCGACGAGCGTCAGTGCATCAGAGCGCAGCGCTTCCCTTCCAACCACATCGGCCGCCGCGGAGAATGCCAGCAACACGAAAGCGTGGTCATAGAGATCGCGTGTCGTGTTGATCGGCCGATTGCCGAGATCGAAGCGCCAAGCGTAGCCGCCATCCTCGAGTCGCGCTGCGCCGCGCAAAAAATCAAGACCGAGTGCGACGGCCGCCGCGGCGCGCGGAATCCCGCAAGCCGCGGCCTTCGAGAACACGTAGGTCTGGCGCGCCCCGACGCGCAGCCGGCGAAAGTCGGCGCGGCATTCGAGGTTGTCCAAATCGAGATGCTCGTGAAAGGCTCCACGCTGCCAGTCGATGCCGTGTTCGAGCCACAGCGGCCAGGCGTGATCCTCAAGCCAGCGTGGTCCGATCGCGAGGCCGGGTCCGCCGTCGGAGCGGGCGGCGACTTGCTCCTCGCCGCAAGGTCGATCAGGCTTGGCGTCCATCGTCGGACGACCGCGCTACCGCACTTCCGCGAGGTCTGGGACCGTGCTTCCGGCTTTCAGCCGATCGATGATCCGCGTCGTGCTGGAGTCCGGCACGAGTTCGACCAGCGCCACCTTACCGCCGTAGGCTTCGACGAGGTCGCGCCCCACGACCTGGTCGATCCGATAGTCCGCGCCCTTGATCAGCACATCCGGCTTGATGGCCGCGATGAGTTCGAGCGGCGTATCCTCGGCAAACAGCGTCACCGCATCGACGAAGGCAAGTCCCGCGAGCACGATCCGTCGCGCGTCCTCCGATTGCACCGGACGCGTCGCGCCCTTCAGACGCTTGACCGACGCATCGCTGTTGAGCCCGACGACGAGCCTGTCGCAATGCGAGCGAGCCTCGCACAAAAGATGCACATGGCCGGGATGGAGCAGGTCGAAGCAGCCGTTGGTAAACCCAACCGTCAGGCCATCGCGCCGCCACGATGCGACGCGATCGAGCAGCGAACCAAGATCGTGGATCTTCTCGCGCAATTCGAAGTGGGGGCGCGACAGCAGCACCTCGCGCAGTTCCTGCGCCGAGACCTGCGAGGTCCCCTTCTTCGAGACGACGACCCCTGCCGCCGCATTGGCGAGCCGCGCTGCATTGTGGACGCCGGCGTCAGTAACGCACGCCAGCGCAAAGCTCGCCACGACGGTGTCGCCGGCGCCGGACACATCGACCACGCGTCGCGTGGCGGCGGCGAAGGAAAGCGCTTCGCCCTCGCGCGGTACGATCATCATGCCGCGCTCGCCTCGGGTCACCAAAACGCTCTCGCAACCGGTGTACTCGATCAGTTCGGCGGCGGCCGCCGCAAGCGAGGTTTCATCGTTCGTCACAGGGCGTCCCAAGGCTTGCGCCAGTTCGCCGACGTTGGGCGTGATGACGGTTGCGCCACGGTAACGGGAGTAGTCGAGCCCCTTCGGATCGACGATCACGGGCTTCCCGGCTGCCTTTGCCGCGGCGAGGACCGCTGCCAACACTTTAGGCGTCAGCACACCCTTGGCATAATCGGAAATGATGATCGCATCGATGTGCGGAATGCGGCTCCGCACGGTTGCGATGATGGCATCAGCGATCTTGTCGCTGACGGGCGACTTGTCCTCTGTGTCCGCCCGCAGCAGGTGCGTGTTATGCAGGTTTGCAACAAAGCGGGTCTTTACCGTGGTGACGCGTCCGGAGTCTTCGACGAGGCCATCGGCATTTACCGCGCAATCTCGGAGAAATTTGCGGATGGTGCCGGCGGCGTCATCGCGTCCGACGACAGCGACGATATCGCAGGCGGCGCCGAGCGACGCGATATTGCGCGCCACATTGCCCGCACCTCCGATCACGTCGACCGGTCCGGCTGTCTCTATGACTGGCGCCGGCGCCTCGGGCGAAATTCGCGACACTTGCCCGTAGACGAAACGGTCCAGCATGATGTCCCCGACCACCAGCACGCGTTTGGTGCTGAAGTGATCCAGAACTGCCTCAAATGGAGTCATGGTCCCTCGATTTTCGCACCGGACAGTAGCTGGTCGGGGCATGCAAGGCCATACTAAAGCGAGTGATTTAGGCAAAGCACCATTCAGAGCAATGCAAAGGCAATGCCGCCACCAGCAATTCTAAAAAGATCCTGAGATCGTCGGAGACCCCGAAAAGTATAACGAATTACCTCTCGCACCGGCCTGTCACTGAGGAAGTGCCGCAATTCTGCGCGCGATTTCGCCGGGTATCCATGAATCGCGCGGCGCCAGCAGCCCCCGCGATTGCATCTGGTGCGCAACCTCGGCCGCGCGCAAAAGCATCGCCTTTGCTTGCGTTCGATCGGTTTCAGCGACCTTGACACAGGAGACGACAAGGTCGCGCTGCCATAGCGCATCATCTGGCGCCGACCGCGCGGACCGATCCCTGATCGCAAGACCGTCGCGATAGGCTTTGAGAGCCTCCGACGTGTTGCCTTGCGCGGCAAGCGCGTCACCAATCTTGGTGTTGGTCAACGATAGATCGCGCCGCCATATGGCGTTTGCCGGATCGCTTTTTGCCAGGCGATCGACGATCGCCATCGCGTCACGAAAGAACTTCAGCGCTTCCGCGTGGCGCCCCTGCTTCGCCAGCACATCGCCGACATTGATGTGGGAAATTGCCAGCTCTCGCCGCCACGAGGGATTGCCGGTTTCGGCAAACCGCGCCCTGATAGCAAGGCCCTCGCGATAGGAGGCGAGCGCTTCCGACCAGTCTTCCTGTCCCGCCAGGACGTCCCCGATATTTTCATGAGAGGTGGCAAATTCGCGCTGCCACGAGGCGTTGCCGGGGTCGATCCTGATGAGCTCATCCCGGATCGCAAGCCCGTCCCGATAGGATTTCACGGCATCCGTGAATTCCCCCTGCATCATTAATACGCGACCAATATTGTCGCACGATGCCGCAAGGTCCCGTTGCCACGCCTGGTTGCCGGGATCGGCCGTCGCCAGGCGATCGAGAATGACGTTGCCGCTGCGATAGAATTCAAGCGCCTCCACGAGCCCGTTCTGATCCACGAGCGCGTCGCCGATCTTGTTGTAGGAGACGGCATGCTGGCGCTCCCACAGGGCGGTTCCGGGCTCCGCCTTCGTCATCCGTTCGGCAATGAGGTGCGCGCGTTGATAGGCAGCAAGGGCGCCGGCCAGATTGCCGCGCTGCGCCTGAATGTCTCCCGCTCCGATCTGCGACCAGAACAACGCTTCGTCGTCGCTTCCCGGTTTGGCCGTTGCAATCACCCGGGCGAAGGCGGCCTGGGCAGCGTCAAGCTGGCCGGCATCTTCCTGTCGCCAGCCGTTCCGGAACAGCCCCCATACGTCGGAAGCTTCAAGCAAAGCGGGCTCTGCATGGATTTCCCGGTCCCAATTGAAGCCGGATGCCGCAGCGGCAGCAGCAGCGCTGCGGCAGGTCAAACTTGGTTCCTGGACAGCCACGACAGGGGTCACTGCCACCGGTGTCGGCGGCGCCTCCGTGACCGGCGTCGAGCCTTGCTCGGTCACAAACGCAAGCGTTTGCGCATGGTAAAGATCGGCCGCGGCATTCTCCGCGCCGGTGGTCGTCGCCACGGTCTTCACGGCGGGAGCGGGAGCTATGGTCAAAACGTGGGCGACCGCGCTCGCGTTCTCCACCTGGGCTGCAAGCTGGATAAGCATCCGCTTTTCCAAACGAGAATGCCAGAAGAACGCCCCCGCGAATGCCACCGCGACGGAAATCCACGCCCCCACGGCCGCGCGTCGCCTGACCTGCTGCCACCGTCTGCGCTCGAACTCGCCGAACAAGGTGGCTCATGGGGAGCCCAAGAAGAAGGGCAACAAGCTTCGTGACGGCCAACTCGAATTCGTCGCCTTTTTCACGCATGTCGACGGCGATCATGGCGACGGTGGCATCCGCCATACCGGTGTAGCTCGCTGCCTCGGCCCGCAAAGCGAGCGGAAAGCACTCCTGGGCGGCATCTCCGGGGTCGCCGTCAATAATCAGCGGGATGATCGGCCGTTCGGGGTGCTGCCTCTTGAAACGCCGCACCTCCTCATTAACCCGTCTGCTGCGGGCTGCGCGCCGCGAGGCAAGCACAATGAGAGCAGCCGAGGCGTCAAGCGCCTTCCTGCGCCTGCGATTGCCGAATAGAACGCCAAATCCGAACAGCGGAAGCCGCCCAAAAATCGGCCGGAGCGCCTTCGGGACAATCCCGAGTGCGGTGTGGCAACCGACAAGTTCGTGATCGATGCGAAAAGCTTCAAGGTCGCGATGGATGCGCTTCGCCGTATCTAGATCCGCACGGCTATAAGAGAGAAACGCGCGGTACTTGCACAACGAAGCGTCCGGCATAGTCCCCTCTTTCCACTCGAAATGAGCAGGGGTAATCGAGCCAGCTACCATCTGATGTTAACAGAAATTCGACGCGGCTCCGGAAAAAATTTTTTATTACGGTTTGCAACGGTGCCCAGCAGGCTGAATTTATCCAGCGAGTTAATGCTGCGGCCCAAGCGCGATCGATCGAGCCGAGCGAACTTGCGCTTTTTGAACACTCTGCATTCAGACGGCGGAGCGATTCGATCGGCATCGGCCCCTCTCTCGTCATGCCTAGCAACGCTCCGCCAAGGTGCGATGACGATCGACCTGCCACAACACATTCTGTTCGTCCCGATCTGGCATGAGGTCAGCGGCAATACCTCGTCGCACCGGATTGCGCAGTATTTCCCGATGGTGCAAAAAAGCTGTGAGCTGCGTCACAAACGCGAGAGATTTAATGTTTCTGGTAACCGGCGGAGCGGGGTTCATCGGCTCGAACGTGGTCGCGAGCCTTAACGACGCCGGCTATTCCGACGTTGTCGTCAACGATACGCTCGGCAGCGATGGTAAATGGCGCAATCTGCAAAAGCGCCAACTTGCCGACTTCATTCCGCCCGCCGACCTGCTGAGCTGGCTTGCCGGCCGCAAGCTCGACGCGGTCATTCACCTCGGCGCCATCTCGGCAACAACGGCCGTCGACGGCGACGAGATCATCGAGAACAACTTCCGCCTGTCGTTACGCCTGCTGGACTGGTGCACGGCAACGCGGACGCGCTTCATCTACGCTTCTTCGGCCGCGACCTACGGAGATGGCGAAGCCGGTTTTGTCGATGACAGCTCGCCCGCGGCGCTCAAAAAGCTTCGGCCGATGAATCTCTACGGCTGGAGCAAGCATCTGTTCGATCTGGCCGTCGCCGACCGCGTGACCAAAGGCCAGCCGCTGCCGCCGCAATGGGCAGGGCTCAAATTTTTTAACGTGTATGGCCCCAACGAGTACCACAAGGGCGCGATGATGAGCGTCCTGTGCAAAGTGTTCGACGAGGCCAAGACAGGAAAACCGGTGCGCCTCTTCAAGTCCCACCGCCCAGGCATTGCCGACGGCGACCAACGGCGCGATTTCATCTACGTCGATGACGTGACGGCGGTCACGCGGTGGCTTCTTGAGACGCCCCAGGTCCGCGGCCTCTTCAATGTCGGCACCGGCAGGGCGCAGAGCTTTCGCGAGATGATCGAAGCAATGTTCGCGGCACTGGGCCGTCCGCCCAACATCGAATATGTCGATATGCCGGCTTCCATCCGCGACACGTACCAGTACTTCACGCAAGCCTCGGTCGAGAACCTGCGCCGCGCGGGCTACAATGCCGGCTTCACGCCGCTCGAAACAGCCGTGCGCCGGTACGTCGAGGAATTTCTCAACCGGTCGGATCGGTATCGTTGACTGTTTCTACCGGTTGCGTTGCAGATCCTTGCCAGGCCCCACTCGGCGCAGGCTCGCCCGGCGCCCACAACGGCCGGAATTGCGTTGCGACAACATCATCATAGGCGGGTTGGCCGCGAAGAAGGCCGAGGTCGCGGGCGAACGCGTTCAGGCCGTCGATCGTCTTTGGCGCGATGGCCGCATCATAGAAAGGCGCGTCGCGGCGCACGAGGTCCTCGATCAATGCCGCCTCCTCGGCGGGAAAGCATTTGCGCCCGACCGTTGTCGCGAGAGCCGGGTCGCGTCGCAGCGCTGCTTGTGCTGCCGCGATTGCGCGCACCGCAGCGGCAGCCCTGTCGGCGCGGCTTGCAATGAATTGGTCGGTCGAGGACAGCGCAGCAAAAGTATAATCGAAGCACCCGGCCGGCCCATCGCCTCGACGCACGTCGAGGACGATCATGCCGACGCCGCGCCCGACCGCGATTGCCGCGCCCATGCCGTTCGCCCAGAAACCATCTATCACGCCACGTTCCAGCGCCTGCGCCGCCGTCACGCCGTAGTTCGTGCGAAGCCCCAACGAGTCGGGAACGGGAGCGATCGCGACTTCGTCGCGTACCGGATCGATACCGGCAGCGCGCAGCAGCCGATAGAGACCCAATTCCACCCACGGCGACGCCCCGATCCGGCGCCCGCGAACGATCCCGACATCGCCTCGCTTGGCGCCAATATCGGACCGCATCACCAGGAACCAGTACATGCCCTGCGCGATGGCACATATAAATTTGAATCCGCCCCATTCCGGAAAGGTCGCGAGCGCGGTGTGCGCTTCGGCGGCGACAAGGTCGACCTCGCCTCGCGCCAACGCGCCGTACGCTTTGTCGGCCGGCGACATCAGTTCGAGCGAGACATCCAGGCCCTCGCGGCGAAACAATCCCAATTCCGCGGCGGCAAGCACCGGGAAATAGGAATTCGAGATCTTGTCCGCGATGGCGAGCTTCACCGAGCACCGGGCGGCTGTTCTGTGCAGGTCTTTTCGGCAAACGCACCGGCTCGCCGGCGGGACCTACCCTTTCATGGAGGGAAGCTCCTTGGGAATGCGCGCGTCGACCTGCGCCCACTCGGCATCGGTGAGTTTCACCGACCCCGCGAAGCGATCGGTGAACAACTGGGCCAGCGGGGGCACGTTCTTCATGTCCATGTAGGTTTCGACCGATTGGCGAGCTTCGGTGAGAAGTTCAGGGTCCATGTAGCCAAGGCCGTGAGCCTTGAACGACGGCACGATGCCGAGCGAGGTCCCGATCTCCTGTCCGTAGAACAGAATCTCGCGTGTCGCCGGGCTGCCGCCCTGGAATTCCTTGAGGCTTTCCACGTGCAGGTCGAGGGCTTTCTCGGGATTGAGATAGGCGAACTTCAAGCCTTCCATCATGCCGTCCACGATCGCCTGGCACAGTTCCGGCTTCTTCTCGGCGGTCGCGCGTTTGCACGCAAGCACGACGCTGAACATCTTCACCCCGTAATCGTCATAAAACATGCTGTTGATGTCGATCTTGTTTGCCCAGAACGTCGGGGCGATGCTGCCGAAGAAATTGCCGACCACTTTCATCTGCTTGTCGGCCGCCGCCCGCATCAAGGCCGCGGCGTCCATGTTCACGATGTTGATCTTCTTCGCATCGATGCCGGTCGCCTTGACGAAGGCGGGCCACAAGGCGAACTCCGCGCCGCCCGGCTCGAAGCCGATGGATTTACCTTCAAGATCCTTCGGCTTGGTGATGTTGAGTTCCTTCAGGGAGAAGATTCCGATCGGCGATTTCGGCCAGACGCCGGCAATCGCGGTGAGGTCGAGGCCACGGCCGGCGCAAACCGCGAGCGCGGCGAAATCGAGGAGGCCGAAATCGTATTGGCCCTGATCGACCGGTACGCACACCTTTGACGAACCGAACCCGCGATCGATCGTCACATCAAGGCCGCGCTTTTCCCAAAACCCGAGCTTCTTCGCCGCGAACGTGAAGCTGTAGGTGCCGAGCGGCAGCCATGGCAGCGTGAGCTTGACCGGCGTCGCCGCGCTCGCGCGCCGCGTTCGGATACCGACCGCCGCGGCCGCACCTGCCGCTCCCAGACCTTTGACGAAGGAACGCCGTTGCAGCTTCATCTCAATCTCCCCTTGTCATGTGACAACTGAAACGGAGCCCTGTGCGGCGCCGTAGGGTGGGCAAAGCGCGGACTTGTCCGCGCGTGCCCACGGCCTGCGCGCGGTGGGCACGCCTCGCTTTGCCCACCCTACATTGGCGCAACAAATTCAACGCGGGCGCCATTGCGTCAGACGGATCGGCGTCGGATTGCCGCCGGAGCATGGATTGAGTTCCTGCGGGCAATTGGAGATGACGACGATCACATCCTTCTCGCAGCGGAGATCGACGTAGTCGCCGGGCTTCGAGATGCCGTCCGCGATCGAAACGCCGCCCTCGCCCGTCACCGGCACGTGCATGAAGAAGTTGATATTCGCGACGATGTCCCGCTGCCCCATGCCGATTTCGCCGAGCGCCTTGATGAAGTTGTCGCGGCAACTCAGGCTTCCCGGCTTGCCGTAACGCACTTTGTTGATCTCGCGGCTGCAATTGCCCGCGAGCGTATCGTGGCGACCGACGGTATCCTCGATCATGGTCATCATCGGCTGGGCGAGATCATCGTAAATAACGCAGCCCTTCGACAGGTAGACGCTGTGCGCAAGCTTCATCGTGTTGGCGGCGTTGTAGCGCACAGACGTGTCGGCCGCGTCATAGATCAAAGTGTCGACCGCCTGGCAGCCTTCGAGATCGACGATGCGCAGCACCGTCCCCTTGGCGAGCCGCTTATGCCAATAGGCGCGCGCCGGCAGAACTTCGTCGCTGATGATCTCGCCAGGTAGTGTTGCGGGTGCCTGCATTTTTCTGTCTCCCGGTTCGTTGATCAGGCGCCGCCCGCGCCGATTTCGACCGGCGGCTGCCAATAGATGGACGTGCGCTCGGCGAGTGCGATGATCCCGTAGAGGGCAAGCCCGACCGCGCTCAGGACCGTGATCGCCGCCATCATCAGCGGCGTGTCGAGGAGGCCGCTCGAGAGCTTGATCAGATAGCCGATCCCCTCCTGCGAAGCCACGAACTCGCTCACGATGACGCCGATGATCGCGAGCGTAATCGAGATTTTCATGCCGGCAAAGATGTGGGGAAGCGCATGGGGCAGCCTTACCTTCCAGAAGATCTGCCAGGGCGAGCCCATGAACGCGCGCGCCATCTTATGAACGTCCTCGTCCACGCTCTCGAAGCCCATGGCGGCGTTGATGGTCATCGGGAAGAAGGCCACCAGGAACGCCAGCATCAGGCTCGAAATCGTTCCGGCACCGAACCAGACGATGAACAGCGGCGCGATCGAAACCTTCGGCACAACCTGCGAGACCACGATGATCGGGTAGAGACCGAGCCGCACGACGCGCGAATAGGTGATGAGGATTCCGACGCCGATCCCGCCGACGACCGACAGAATGAAGCCGAGCACGGTCATATAGAGGGAGGGCCACAGGTTCGCGGCGAGCAGGTCACGCCGCGCGGCGATCACTTCGAGGATTTCGGATGGCGCCGGCAGGATCACAGGCCGCACCCCACCGATACGGACGGCGAGCTCCCACGCCGCGATCACGGCGGCGGTCGTGACGACCGGCCAAAGCACCTGCCAGCGGTATCCCTTCTTAGCCGGCATGGCTCGCCTCGATGGCGCGGCGGAGATGGCGGACGTAGCGGTTGAACTCGCCCTCCTCCGTCATTGCGATCTGACGCGGCCGCGGCAGATTGATTGGCAGGTCCTCGACCATTGTGGCCGGCCGCTGCCCCATCACGAGGATCCGATCGGATAGGAAGACCGCCTCGCGGATGCTGTGGGTGACGAAAACCACCGTCTTCCGATTGGCCTGCCAGATGCGCATCAGTTCGACGCCGAGTTCATCGCGAGTGATGGCATCAAGCGCGCTGAACGGCTCGTCCATCAGCAACAAGGACGGATCGTGGACGAGCGCGCGGCAGATCGCGGCGCGCTGCCGCATGCCACCGGACAGTTGGCGCGGCAGCGCTGCGGCAAAATCGGCAATCTTGGCCATCCGCAGGAGTTCGAGTGCGCGCGGCTTGAGCTTTCCGCGCGACAACTTGAGCAACTCGGCCGGAAACAGAACGTTGTCGAGGACAGTGCGCCACGGGAGCAGCACCGGCGACTGGAAGACGACGCCGGTCTCGCGCCGCGGACCGGTCACCGGCGTTCCGTTTAGCCTGATCTCCCCCTCGGTCGCCGAGGCGAGCCCGGCGATCATCGCGAGCAACGTACTTTTTCCGCAACCGCTCGGACCGAGGATGCTCACGAACTCGCCATCGCGCACGTCAAACGAGACACTGCGGATCGCTTCCAATTCGTCGAAGACCTTGCGGACCTCGCGAATCTCGAGCGCGACTGTCCTGGCCTGCGCACCTGGAACGGTGGGTGACCTGGGCGCGTCGACACCGACGGGCGACAGAACGCTCATAACGACAGGTGTCGTGCAGGCTTGGATTTGCCGCCAACATTCAGCATGGAAGTGCCTGCGAATTGCTCAAAATGTTGGACCGCTGATCGTCGATAATGCAAGCTGATTTTTTGATCAGCGATGCGGCAATTGTGCTCTCATCTCAATACGATCGTACGACCAATTGAACTGCGGGCCTAAATCGAAGAGCCTCTGATTCCATGCTTGACCGCCTCGAATTCATGATCGCTCTGGCGCGCGAAGAGCATTTCGGCCGCGCGGCCGAGGCCTGCGGCGTCAGTCAGCCGACCCTCTCGGCCGGTATCAAATACCTGGAGGACCTGTTCGGCGTCCTGCTGGTGCAGCGCGGCTCGCGGTTTCGCGGCTTCACGCCTGAGGGGGAAAAGGTGTTGGAATGGGCGCGCCGCATCGTCAGCGACGCGCGCGCCATGCGCCAGGACGTTGACGCACTCAAACGCGGTCTCGTCGGCCATTTGCGAATCGCGGCGATTCCGACCGCACTCGCGATGAGCGCTATGCTGACGACGCCTTACCGGGCCAAGCACCAGAATGTGCGATTCACAATCCTTTCACGCACTTCCATCCAGATCCTCAACCTGATCGAGAATCTGGAGGTCGACGCCGGTCTCACTTATCTCGACAACGAACCGCTCGGCCACGTCAAAGCGATCCCGCTCTACCACGAGGAATACCGCCTCCTGACATCGCGGACCGCCCCGCTCGGCGAGCGGGACAAGGTGACATGGGCGGAGGTCGCGAAAATCCCGCTCTGCCTCCTGACGCCGGACATGCAGAACCGGCGCATTCTCGACCGTCTGCTGCGCTCAGCGGGCGGCGACCCATCGCCGACGCTCGAGTCGAACTCGGTCGTCGTGCTGTTCGTCCATGTGCGCACCGGCCGCTGGGCGACCATCATGCCGGCCCGGCTTGCCGAAACGCTTGGCCTGACGGAAAGCGTCCGCTCGATCCCGATCGTCGAGCCGACCGTGAAACAGGTCGTCGGCTTGGTTATTCCCGGACGGGAGCCGACAACGCCGCTCATCGCCGCGCTGGTCGCAGAGGCCCGCCAGCTTGCCAAGGTGCTTGGGGGTCCGACGGGATCGACTGCCGAGAACCCCGAAAAGTCCGCGCCAAAGGAGCGGACGCGGCCTCGCAAGCCGCAAAGGCGCTGATCGGGCAATTGGGCCCTCTGATCGCGTTTCGATCAGGATTCCTGATCAATCGATGGACCGGCTTTATTGCATCGGTGGGGTTCTTTTACCAATTATAGTCTAAAGAAGTTCCAGAAAGACGGGCGCCAACCGCGTGCAGACCTACGAACCGTGGAGTGCGGAACGGACCGCGCAAATCATCGCCGAACATCGCGACCTCGAAGGTCCGGCCCTCCCGATTTTGCTGGCCGTCCAGGACGCGTTCGGGAGCGTGCCGGACGAAGCAGTCCGCATGATTGCGGAGGCGCTGAACATCACCCGCGCCGAGATGCACGGGGTCGTCACCTTCTATCACGACTTCAAGAAAACCCCGCCGGGACGGCACGTTTTGAAGTTGTGCAGGGCGGAAGCGTGCCAGTCGATGGGGAGCGATGCGCTTGCCGCCCGCGCCGAAAAAGCCCTCGGCATTGCCATCGGCGACACGACTCCCGACCGACGCGTGACGTTGGAGCCGGTCTACTGCCTCGGCCTCTGCGCCGTCGCGCCGTCTGCAATGCTTGATGGCCGCATCGTCGGCCGCCTCGACGAGAAACGGCTCGATGCCCTCGTAACGGAGGCGCAGCAATGACGCCGCGCATCCACATTCCGCGCGATGCCGGCGCTCTCGCGGTCGGCGCCGAAGAGGTCGCCGCGGCTCTGCGGCAAGGTGCCGCAAAGCGCGGCCGTGACATCGAGATCGTGCGCACCGGCTCGCGCGGCCTCTACTGGCTTGAGCCGATGGTCGAGGTCGCGACCCCACAAGGCCGGATAGCGTATGGTCCGGTGACCGTCGCTGACGCCGACAGCCTGCTCGATGCGATCCTCAGTGACAGCATGCATCCGCTGCGGCTCGGCGTCGCCGACGAGATTCCTTGGCTGAAGCGCCAGACGCGGCTCACCTTTGCGCGCTGCGGCATCGTCGATCCCCTCTCCGTCGAGGACTATCGCGCTCATGGCGGCTGCAAGGGCCTGGAGCGCGCACTTTCGCTCGGGCCGGAGAAGACCATCGAAGAAGTCGTCCAGTCTGGTTTGCGCGGGCGCGGCGGCGCCGGGTTCCCGACCGGGATCAAATGGCGCACGGTTGCGCAGACCTTGGCGCCGCAGAAATACATCGTCTGTAACGCCGACGAGGGCGACAGCGGCACCTTTGCCGACCGCATGATCATGGAAGGCGATCCCTTCGTCCTGATCGAGGGGATGACGGTCGCAGGTCTCGCCGTCGGTGCAAGCAAGGGCTACGTCTATATCCGCTCCGAATATCCGCATGCGATTGCCGCCATGAAGGCCGCCATCAGCGCAGCGCGGCGCGCCGGCCTCCTCGGGCACCGGGTCGCGGGTTCGGAGTTTCCGTTCGACCTGGACGTGCGGTCGGGCGCCGGCGCTTACGTGTGCGGCGAAGAGACCTCGCTTCTCGAAAGCCTGGAGGGAAACCGCGGCGAAGTCCGAGCAAAGCCGCCCTTGCCGGCCCACAAAGGGCTGTTCGGGCGGCCGACGGTCATCAACAACGTCCTGTCGTTTGCGTCGGTGCCGATCATTCTCGACAAGGGCGCGACCTTCTATCGCGACTTCGGCATGGGTCGGTCGCGCGGCACCATGCCGATCCAGCTTGCCGGCAACGTCAAGCACGGCGGGCTGTTCGAGACTGCCTTCGGCGTCACGCTTGGCGAGCTCGTCGACGACATCGGTGGCGGCACCGCCTCCGGCCGGCCAGTGCGGGCGGTGCAGGTGGGTGGCCCGCTCGGCGCCTATTTCCCGCGCGCGCTGTTCGACACGCCATTCGACTATGAGGCCTTCACCGCGCGCGACGGCCTGATCGGCCACGGCGGCGTCGTGGTGTTCGACGACACCGTGAACATGGCGCGGCAGGCGCGGTTCGCGATGGAATTCTGCGCGATCGAATCTTGCGGCAAATGCACTCCGTGCCGGATCGGGTCGACGCGCGGCGTCGAGCTCGTCGACAAGATCATGGCCAATCAGGATCGCGCGGCCAACATCACGGTCCTCGAGGATCTCTGCAACACCATGAAATTCGGCTCGCTGTGCGCGCTCGGCGGCTTCACGCCCTATCCGGTCATGAGCGCGCTCAACCATTTCCCCGAGGATTTCGGCGCGGCGCCACGGCGCCTGCAAGCCGCTGAATGAAGGAGGACGCCATGTCCCAATCGACCCAACCCTCCCAAGTCCCGACCTCGCTGATCCAGGAGATCGACTTCGGGACGCCGCGCTCCAAGAGCGAAAAGACGGTGACGCTGACGATCGACGGCCGGCTTGTGACGGTGCCCGAAGGCACCTCGATCATGCGCGCGGCGATGGAGGTCGGCACCAAGATCCCGAAACTCTGCGCGACCGACATGGTCGATGCGTTCGGTTCCTGCCGATTGTGCTTGGTCCAAATCGACGGCCGGCCGGGAACGCCGGCGTCGTGCACGACGCCGGTTGCGGCGGGCATGGTGGCGCGGACTCAGACCGAGCAGCTCAAGCGGCTGCGTCGCGGGGTCATGGAGCTTTACATCTCGGACCATCCGCTCGACTGCCTGACCTGCTCGGCGAACGGCGATTGCGAGCTGCAGGACATGGCGGGCGCAGTTGGCCTGCGCGATGTCCGTTACGGCTATGAGGGCGGCAAACACCCCAATCCGGGCAAGGACGAGTCGAACCCCTATTTCACCTACGAGCCGTCGAAGTGCATCGTCTGCTCGCGCTGCGTGCGCGCCTGCGAAGAAGTGCAGGGCACATTTGCTCTGACGATTGCCGGGCGCGGCTTCGACTCCGTCGTATCGCCGGGCATGGAAGAGAGTTTCCTCGGCTCCGAATGCGTCTCGTGCGGCGCCTGCGTGCAGGCCTGCCCGACCGCGACGCTCAACGAGAAATCGGTCATCGAGATCGGCACGCCGGAGCATTCCGTCGTGACCACCTGCGCCTATTGCGGCGTGGGGTGCTCGTTCAAGGCCGAGATGCGCGGCGAGGAAGTCGTGCGCATGGTGCCGTACAAGGACGGCAAGGCGAACCGCGGTCATTCCTGCGTCAAAGGGCGCTTCGCCTGGGGCTATGCGACCCACAAGGATCGCATCCTCAACCCGATGATCCGCAAGAGCATCAACGACCCGTGGCGCGAGGTGAGCTGGGACGAAGCGATCGCCTACACCGCGTCCGAGTTCAAGCGCATCCAGGCGAAATACGGCAAGCGCTCGATCGGCGGCATCACCTCATCACGCTGCACCAACGAAGAGACGTTCCTGGTGCAGAAACTGATCCGCGGCGGTTTCGGCAACAACAATGTCGACACCTGCGCCCGCGTCTGCCATTCCCCGACGGGTTACGGCCTGAGCACGACCTTCGGCACCTCGGCGGGCACCCAGGATTTCAATTCGGTCGAACATGCCGACGTCGTCGTCGTGCTCGGCGCCAACCCGACCGACGGTCATCCGGTGTTCGCCTCCCGGCTCAAGAAGCGGCTGCGGCAAGGTGCCAAGCTTATCGTCATCGACCCGCGTCGGATCGACCTGGTGCGCACTCCGCATATCGAAGCGACGTATCACTTGCCGCTCCTTCCCGGCACCAACGTCGCGATCCTGAGTGCATTGGCTCACGTGATCGTCACCGAGGGTTTGGTGAACGAGAAGTTCGTGCGCGAGCGCTGCGATTGGGACGAGTTCCAGGACTGGGCTGCGTTCGTCTCGCAACCGCGCAACAGCCCCGAGGAAGTTGCGAAGATTTCCGGCGTGCCGGCGGAAACGATCCGGGCCGCCGCGCGGCTCTATGCGACCGGCGGCAACGGCGCGATCTATTACGGGCTCGGCGTCACTGAACACAGCCAGGGGTCGACCACGGTGATGGCCATCGCCAATCTCGCCATGGCGACCGGCAACATCGGCCGGCCCGGCGTCGGCGTAAATCCGTTGCGTGGCCAGAACAACGTGCAGGGCTCGTGCGACATGGGCTCTTTCCCCCACGAACTGTCCGGCTATCGTCACATCTCGGGCGACGCCACACGGGCGATGTTCGAGGCGTTGTGGGGCGTCGGCCTCGACAAAGAGCCGGGCCTGCGCATCCCGAACATGATCGACGCGGCTGTCGATCACACTTTCATGGGCCTTTACGTCGAAGGCGAGGACATCCTGCAGTCCGACCCTAACACCAAGCACATCGCGGCCGGCCTTGCGGCGATGGAGTGCGTCGTCGTCCACGACCTCTTCCTGAACGAAACCGCGAACTACGCCCACGTCTTCCTGCCGGGCTCGACCTTCCTGGAGAAGGACGGCACCTTCACCAATGCCGAGCGCCGCATTCAGCTCGTTCGCAAGGTGATGGCGCCGCGCAACGGCTATGCCGACTGGGAGATCACCATGATGATCTCCAACGCGATGGGCTTTGAGATGAACTACCAGCATCCGTCCGAGATCATGGACGAGATCGCGCAGCTGACACCCACGTTCGCCGGCGTGTCGTTCAAGAAGATCGAAGAGCTCGGCTCGGTGCAGTGGCCCTGCAACGAAAAGGCGCCGGAGGGGACGCCGGTCATGCATATGAACGGCTTCGTTCGCGGCAAGGGCAAGTTCGTCATCACGGAATATATCGCGACCGACGAACGCACCGGCCCGCGCTTCCCGTTGCTGCTGACCACGGGACGCATCCTCAGCCAGTACAATGTCGGCGCCCAGACTCGCCGCACCGCGAACGTCGTCTGGCATCACGAGGACCTTCTCGAGATTCATCCTCACGATGCCGAGCAACGCGGCATCCGCGATGGTGATTGGGTCAAGCTCGCAAGCCGCGCCGGCGAGACCTCGCTCCGCGCGCTCATCACCGAGCGGGTCGCGCCGGGCGTGGTCTACACCACGTTCCACCACCCGGACACCCAGGCGAACGTCGTCACCACGGAATATTCCGACTGGGCCACGAACTGCCCCGAATACAAGGTGACCGCCGTGCAGGTCACGCCGTCAAACGGGCCGACGGCATGGCAGGAGCAGTACGAGGAGCAAGCGCGCCATTCGCGCCGGGTGGCGCCGGTGGTCGAGGCCGCGGAGTAGCGGCGAGCGGCGAAGTGGTTCGGAGGTAAGAGTCTTGGCGGCGCCGGTTACAAGCGTGGCGCGTACGGTCTGGCGCCGGGACGGCGTCACGACGGGCGAACGCGTCATTCCGGAGGAGAGCGCCGTCGCGTTTACCTATAACGGCGGCACCTACGCCGTCATGATGGCGACGCCGAAGGACCTCAAAGACTTCGCGATCGGCTTCACCCTGACAGAAGGGATCGTCGCATCCGCAGATGAGATCAGCCAACTCGAAATTGTCGACGAGGCTCTAGGAATCGAGCTGCGCATGTGGCTCAGCGAGCCGCGCGCGCAGGCACTCAGCGAGCGGCGGCGGCATCTTGCCGGCCCAACCGGTTGCGGACTTTGCGGCATCGAAAGCTTGACGGAGGCTTTGCGGTCGAATCCGCAGGTGAGCGTGGGCGAGACCTTTGCGCCTGAGGACATCATGCGCGCCCTCGATTCCCTCGCGCCACGTCAGGAGCTCAATCTGAAGACCCGCGCCGTCCATGCCGCGGCCTTCTGGCAACGGGATGCGGGCCTTGTTGCAGTGCGCGAGGACGTCGGGCGGCATAACGCGCTCGACAAGCTTGGCGGCGCCCTCGCCCGTCAACGCGTTGCCAGCGCGTCAGGGCTGACGCTGCTGACGAGCCGCCTGTCGGTCGAAATGGTGCAGAAGGCGGCCGCGCTCGGCGCGCCGGTGCTGGTCGCGGTCTCGGCGCCGACGGCACTTGCGGTGCGCACCGCCGAGAGCGCCGGCATCACCCTCGTCGCGGTCGCTCGCAGCGACGGCTTCGAGGTATTTACCCATCCTCACCGCATCGCGGTGGAAACGCTGACGGAGACAGCCGCCCATGTCGCCTGACAGGCTCATCTACATGGCGAACCAGATCGGCAAGTTTTTTGCGAGCCAGGGTTCGAAGCAGGCCGTCACCGGCACGGCCGAGCACATTGGAAAATTCTGGGATCCGCGGATGCGGGCCGCGATCTTTGCGTATCTCGACAAGGGCGGCGAGGGATTAGATCCAGACGTCCGCGCAGCGATTGCGCAGCTCAAGGCCGCGCAGGAAAAGGCCGCGCCCTCCGCAGCAAAGGCTTGAGGCGCAGCAAAGGCTTGAGGCGCAGCTACGCCCCAACCGCCGGCCGCGTGGTTTCACGCGTCCAAGCCGCCGCAAGCGCCATCACCAGCGCCAGCGAACTGCCGGCGCCGTTGCCCTCGCCCTTCTCGAAATCGCCCTCGCGGCAGCCGAGCTGGTTCGAGACGTGGGCAAAGCAGATCACCGGTTTCGCGCGGGCCGACGCGAAGGCGTAGAGCGCCGCGGCCTCCATCTCGACTGCGAGGATTCCGGCGTTGCGGCGCGTTGCGATCGCATCCGCGGTTTCGCGGAACGGCGCATCGGTGGTCCAGGTCGCGCCGCGATGCAAGGCATGAGGAACGCGATCGAGTGCCCGCGCCGCAAGAGAAACGACGGCAGGGTCGGCGTCGGCATAGGGCGACGGCGGCAGATAATGATAGCTCGTGCCTTCGTCTCGCAGCGCCCGCTCGATCAGGATGTAGTACGGCGGCGGGCCGACGTCGGTGATCTGTCCCGCCGAGGCGACATTGACCAGAAACTCGCATCCTGAAGCAAACAGCTGCTCGGCAACCAGCACCGAGAACGAGCCACCGACCACGTGGCCGACGATGCCGCAGCGCAGGTTGCCGATACTCCACTGCCACATCCGGGTGTGATAGCAGGCCCACTTGTCGCAACGGGTCGCACCGTAGACACGACGGACATGGCTCACGATGTCGCCGTCGGGATCGATGACGCAGACCGGCGGCACGGTGCCGGCGGCAAGCTCCTTCTGCCGGCGTGCCTCCCGCAGCATGTTCTCGGGCAGAAACACCGATGGCGCCGCGTGATCCTTGCGTTCGAGGAGTGGAGCGGAAAGGACCTTGCGATGGTTTTGCTTCCTCACCCCTCGTGGAGTTGGATGATCGATGACCCGCACTTCGTCGCCGACGTCACCTTCGCGAAACGACAACTGCGCTGCGTGAGAGGCGCGTCCATTGGGGCTCTCAAGCTCCGTCATGCGTCACGCTCGCGCATAGGAGCCGCGCCGGAAGTTGCCACGCGCACGAACGTCGCGACAATCCGGCCTGCGGCGACGAGCGTGCCGCGCAGGCTGCCGGCGACCTTGGAGGCGCCGCCGGTGCGGCAACGATAGTTCACCGGAATTTCGAGGACGCGCAGGCCCTCGCGCGCAGCGCGCATCTGCATCTCGATGTTCCAGCCGTAGGTCATCTCGGTCATGCCGAGCCGCAGCAGCGCGTCACGCCTGATCGCCCGGAACGCGCACATGTCGGTGTAGCGCACGCCGTAGAGCGCCTGCGTGCCCAAGCCGGCGAGCCATCCCGCCAGCAATTGGTGCCAACCAATGCTGCCGGGTTCGCGAATGCCGCGCGCACGCGAGGTGATGACGAAATCGTATCGGCCCTCGCGGATCGGCGCGACCAATTGCTCGATCCACACCGGATCATCGGCGCCGTCACCATCCATGAAGACCACGATGTCAGCGTCAGCGGCTGCGGCGACGCCCGCAAGGCAGGCACGTCCGTAGCCGCGGCCCGCGTCAATGACCTCGGCGCCGGCCTCTTTCGCCCGCGCAGCGGTCGCGTCGCGGCTGCCGCCGTCGGCGACGATCACGCGGCTGACGAGAGGGCGCGGGATCGCCCGCGCGACCCCGCCGATCGAGACTTCCTCGTTGAGCGTTGGAATAATCACGGCAACGGAGTTCCCGCTCATCACAGGCTCCAACGCAGCCCACAGCTCGCGCACGCGGCAGGCGGCCGATCAGACAGCAACTCCTCGCGGAACGCCTGGTACCGCGCCCCGTTCCAAATCTCGCGCAGCGTCTCCTGTGTGGCATCGCCGAGCGTGTAGTTCTCGTAGCCGCGCTGCGAGAACGGCGCGATGCAACAGGGCAGCGCCCGCCCGTTCGCGGTGAAATACATGACGGTCCAGGGTCGGCGGCACATCGACCACGGCGAGCTTTCGTCGCCATCCTCGCGCCGGCGCTTGAGGCTCATGCCGGGCTCCGACGCCGCGCCCGATGCACTGAAAGTCACGCCCAGGCTTTTCGCCAGCGCCGTCGCCTCAGCGAGATACGCGGCTTCCTCACGGTTCATCCGCTCATAGAGCGCCTGGTCCGGACGCGCATGGCCGATCGAGTCCTGCTCGAAGAACACCAGGCGCTGGAGATAGACCTCCCGCACGCCGATCTCGGCCGCGACCTTCACGAACGCCGGCAGCTCGGCAATCGTTTCCTTGAGACCCGTCAGCCAGGCCGAGACGCGCGGACGGTCCCTGCCCTCGCTCTCCTGCAATTGGCGAAACGCGCGCACATTCTTCAGGATTCGGCCGAAGTAGTCCTTACCGCGGACAGCGCGGTAGGATTTGGCATTGGACGCATCGAGCGACACCCGCAGCTCGTCGAGACCTGCCTCGATCAAGGCGCGGCCGTTGCGTTCGTTGAGCACAGTGCCGTTGGTGTTGAACAGCACGTAGGTGCCGCGGTCCTTGAGATGGCGGACCATGCGCGGCAGATGCTTCACCAGCATCGGCTCGCCGACGCCGTGAAGAACTGCGCGCTCGATGTTGGGAAGCTGGTCGACAATCTTGTTGAACAGCTCCCAACTCATGTCCGCCGGCGGCTCAAGCTCCTCGTAAGTACGCGGACAGGTGGTGCAGAGCAGATTGCAGCGGTTCGTCGTCTCGAGATAGAGACACACCGGCGGCCGCGCAGTAGAAGCGGTGCGTTGGCCGGCCGCGCTCTCGAAATAGCGGCGCGGATCGACGGAACGATCCGCCGCCAACGAGTTCCCGTTCGTCACCTCGCTCATTCGGCGGCACTCTGCAACGACGGATCGGCGATCCCGAGCCGTTGCGCGAAGTCACCGCCGGCGCTCAGCATCGCCAGCAATCGACGCGTCTGCGGCGCATGATGGGGAGTGAGGCCGCTCGCAAAGCTGACGCCATCACACAGTTCGGTGTTGAGGAGACGGAGCGACGAGGCATCATCGACGTCGTACCAAGCGGGCAGCGTGTGGACGTCGAGGCCGATTTCGGCGGCACGCTCGAGGGTCTGCTGCGCCACCACGTCGGTGCTCCACGCGATGTCGTCGAACAGCCGCCGATGCGCCGCCTTTAGGCCAAGCAGATAATAGCCGCCGTCCGTCGACGGTCCGAGCACGGCGCGGTCGCCGGGGCGCGCAAGCACTTGCACGGCTTCGACCAGCAGCGCCGTCGGCAACGTCGGGCTGTCCGAATTGAGCACCACCGCGCCGGTGTGGCCGTCAGCCAGCAACCGTTCGATAGCGGCGTAGAGGCAATCGCCGAAGTTCGGATGCCACGCTTCAAAGCGATTGGTCGACGGCAGAATGTCCGCGAAGAAGTCGCTGGCACCCGCCGGACCGTACGCCATGTAGCCCTGCACGGCGACGCCCCTCCCTTGACCGTGCGCCGCGGCGATATTCGTCGCGACATCCTGCAAGAAGGCGGTGTTGAACTTGGCGGCTTCTTCGAACGTCAGCGGTGGGACGAGTTCTTGTCTTGGCGCGCGCGGGAATGGACGCTTTGGCCATCACGGCGATGCCGCATGATTCGCCGGCGCGCCGTCTGACGTTGTCATCATCGCTGGTCACGCCTTCGCCCCTCGATCCAGCCAGCACGATCTGCAATCTCTGCTTAAGCGAGAAGGTGAAACAATGCTATCGAGGCAACCCGCTGTGACATTCACATTTTCCCTAGAAACGTCGATGATGAGATAACTATTCCGTGACCCGGGAGTGAAGGCCGGACGTCGAGAAGGGCAAACGTCGAATCCGCCGTCTGGTTCCGGCGCTGAAAAAATGGCTTCAGCCTCAAATCCTCGGGCACAAATCCTCAAAGGCCCGGGCACAAATAAAGAATGCCGTATGCGGTCCACGACACGGCCTAATGAAAATGGCCGGGACAAGCCCGGCCATTCCTCATCGAGATGCTATTTTTTAGGCAGCGCGCTCACTGCGCCGCGAAGCAATAGAAAAGACCATTGCCCCCGGTCGCGACCAGTCCCGGCTGGGTGCAATCGCGCGACATGTGCGAAGACTGCCAGGAGTGCTGGTAGACCGTGTCGGCGATGCCTTGGCGGTCGCTGTGGCCGAGCATGGCCGAGCCGAAGTTGCCGCTCGTCCAATTGCCACAGGTCAGGTTGAGATTGCCCGGGAACGCGCGGCCTTCGAGGGTCGAGCCGGTCAGCATGTCGTGCATGTTCGGCGTGTCGCCGCGCACCTTGATGCGTTCGCCTTTCTCGTCGAGACCGGTTTCCTTGTTGATGTTAGCGTTGTTCTCGAGGTCGTTGAGGTCCTTGGCGATGACGACGCCCTTCGCGTTCTGCCACGGTCCGTTGCCGATACGGTCGCGCGCATTGATGCCCGGTCCGGCCGGCGCCGAATTGGTGCTGAGATAGGCGCGCCAAGTCTTGCTGCCGGCGCCGGCTGCCGTCGCAAGCTGCTGACAATGCCTGTCCGCGCCCTCGATGCCGCCGAGATCGCCGCCTTTTCCGGAGCCGACGCTGGTGATGAAGAATGTCATGTTGTTCTGTTGCGCCAGGGACGCTCCGGCCCATCCAAGGGACAGCACGGCCGCAGAGGCGAGGATCGAAAGACGCAGTGTGGTAGTCATGGTTTCTCCCTTTGAGTCCGAAGCGCAAGCTTTTTTGGCTGATCGGCCGAGTCATTGCTTGGCTTTCGGCCCGCGGGGAGATGATACCGCGACGCCCATCGCGCTGCTAGTGCCACCAGCGGTGCATGCGCCGCGCCGCCGGCGCCTAGCTGGCGGCAGGTGCCAACTCGTTGCCAGGCGCGTCCGCCCGCGCGTGGGCGAGAAATCGCGGGTCGATCGCAAGCGAGGGCGGCGCATCCTCGTCGACGAACACCGGGAAGAGAGTATGCAGCGCGTAGCGCCACTCGCCATTCCAGGGCACCCATTCGCTGGCAAAATCGGCGACGAGAATCGGCGCCGTCGCCATGCGGAACGGCGGTCGGCCGCGGCCGCGGTGGACCATGATCAATCCAGACGTGTATGCGCGCCCGTTGTGCTGGGAATGAAAAATGTGATTGGTGACGACGTGGCGTGTCGTCATCTCCCGCCGATGGCGCCGCCATTCATAGAAGCTGCTGATGCCGTCGCGGCCTTCGAAGCGATTGTTTCCGACAGCGAACACGCCATCGTCGCAGTAAAATTCATCGGCGTGACGCCCGCCGTCGAAGTCGACATCGTACCAATGTTCCAACTCGAGGCGTTGCAGCGTGTACCAGGTTTCAAGTTCGTCGGCGTGATGTATGCGGTCCGTGTTCATGGCTATCCACAGCCTTGAAATGATTGCTCGATCAGTTAATTAATCCGATTCGTTCCCGGTCAGTTCCGCGCCGTGGCTGCGACATGATCGCGGCTGCGGCATGCTGATCGAGGTGCGATCGTTGTGCGAATCGCGCAGCGGGGATGGATTGCCTTGGGGGGCGAAAATGCAAGAGGAACAAGGCCGCGTCGTGCGCATCATGGCGCTTGCCACCGGGACGGTCTGCGGCCTGTTGATCACACTGACGCTGCAAGTTGTGCTTGGCCATCTCAACGTCGAATTCGACTCGATGTGGCACAATCTGTTCGCGTCGCCGACGGCGCAGGCGAGGTCCGCCATGGCATGGTGGCTGATCGCCGGGACCGGACTCGTCGCCGGCTTCGTCAGCGCCGCGATCGCGCGATTCCTGATGTTGAACTGGTGGCCGCTGCGCGGCCCGCGCTGGGTGCTCGGCGCCGCCATCGTCGTGGGGTTGGCCGCCGTCGGCCACATGGCGAGCGAACCGACTGAGTTCGATGCCGCCGCCCATGTGGCTGCGGGCGTTGCCGGAATGACGGTTGCAATGCTCACCGCATGCCTCGGCGCCTTCTTTGCAGCACGGCGATAAGGGCCTTCACCTAAGCAAGAACGTCGATCCTTTGGCCGGTGCCCGGCGCAAGGGCGGCCTGCGGCGGCGGAAGCGGGGCCGAGTTGTTCGCAGCGTTTTGCTGTGACGCGACGGAATTGGCGGCACTCGGCGGCGACGCCATTGTGATTGACGAATTCAGAGATCCCGGGGGGATATCAGATGGTGACACACCGCCAATCGATATGCTCATGTCTCGAACCTTGCGTTCCTCTCCCCGCCGTATCGAACGACAGGTCCGTTAACGGACCATGCGCGCGATGGCATACCTGACGTGGCGTTAACGAGCGGCGGGCATCACAGCGCGAGCGCCTCCCGCGACTTGGCGCGATCGATCAGCATCGCGCGCGCGGCATCAAGGATCGCCGCGACTGCCGGCCGGCGATAGTCCCATCGCGCGTCGGCATCGGGCTCGTTCACCACCATCGTGGCGTTCGCCTCGAACAACAGCACATCACCCGATGGGCTGAGACCGAAGTCGATGCCGCCATAGTCGAGCGCCAGCACATCCCGTATCCGCTCAAGCGCCGCGATGGCCTTCGCACCAAGGCTTGCGGGCATGTCAGTCAAAAAGGCCGCCTCCTCCGCCCGATAATCGTCGTGCCCGCCCATGTCGGACGTGAAATAGTGAACCTTCCATTGTCGCGATATCGCGAGATGCAGTGGATAGATGCGGCCGTTGATCACCATGACGCGATATTTTCGCGCCATGCCATCCCCACCGCGGGCATCGAGATATTCGATGGCAAGAAGCTCGTCCCCAGGCAGACCAGCCACCGCCGCAGCCAGCGCATCCGCCTTCTCCACGAGAACGAAATTGCGTCCGGTATGAAAGCCCGGCGCGCGCAGCAACAATGGAAATGCCAAGCCGCGGTGCGTTAGTGCGGTGGCACCATCGGGGCCGGCAAGATCGGCACGCGGCAGCGCGACAATCCGTGGCGCCACGACGCCGTCAAGCGCAGCGACGCGGCATGCGTTGGCGGCGCGTCCCGTCGCGAGCACCGCGCGAGGGTGGTTGATGATGGGTGCGCCTGTTCGCGCGATGATCGCGCACGCCGCTTCGAGCGCTGTCTTGCACCGGTCGGCATCGCCGATGGTGTTGAAGACCAGATGATGCGGCGGGAGCGGAGTTGCAGCGTCAAAGAAATCGGCAACGACAACCGTCGTCAGAAATATCCGGTTGTCCAGAAACGGAGCGGTCGGAATGTTGCCGCCGTCAGCCGACACCAGCATCAAAATGCGAACTGGCGGCTTGGTCCCGCGATACGGCAGCGTCGTTACGGACTCCCGGGCAAATCCGACGCGGCGGTGGCGGTCGGCGCCCTCGACGTCGCCTAGTTCCGTGAGCACCGTCGCAAAACCCTGATGCGCCTGCGGATGGTTCGGGTCGAGCCGCAGCGCGGTCTCGTAATTGACGCGGGCACCCACGAGATCACCGTCATGCAGCAACAGGTTTGCCAGGTTGACGTGGCCCTTGGGGTTATCGGGATGGTGTGCAACCGCTTGGGCGTAGAGCGTGCGCGCCGCCGTCCTGAATCCCGTTGCCGCGAGCATGGTCGCGAAATCGTTCAAGGCGGCGAAGTGGGTGGGCGCCCGCGTGATCACGTCGAGGTAGGCGGCGCGGGCCTCGTCAGGTCGGTCGACCGCATAGAGAAGGGCTGCCCGCTCGACGCGGGCTTCGACCGCATCCGGCATAGCGGCGATAATATCATCGAGGTGCCGAAGTCTCGCCTCCTGCGTGAGCCTCGGCGGCCACGGCGTCTCAGCGTTCATGATAGCGCGGCGCAAGCGGCACTTCGTCGGCGCGCATTCGCTCGGCGAGGACGCGGAGAGCCGACGCCTGCAACACCTCCATCAACGTGTCGATGTCGGCCTCGGTCGTCCGGTGATTGACGATAGCGGCGCGAATCACGGTCTTGCCGCCGATCGAGGTCGTCGATGGCGCGGCGAGGCCGCGATCGTGCAGATCGCAGACGATAGCCTTGTTCAGTGCGCCATCGTCGCCCATTCGCAAGGCGAAGCAGACGATGTTGAGGGTCACCGGAGCGCAGACCTCGAACAGTTCGCTCTCCGTAAGCCGCGCTTCGAGGTAGCGCGCCAACCGGCACGTGTGCTCGATGCAGGCGCCGATCTGGGCGGCGCCCAGGACGCGGAACGTGAACCATGTCTTCAATGCGCGGAAGCCGCGGGACAGATCGGGGCCAAGGTCGCACGGCCACACCTCGCCGGCGGCGAGGCCGCTCGGCGCGCGATCGAGATAAGCCGCAGAATTGCTAAATGTGCGCAAATGCACATCAGCGTCCCGGACGAGGACGAAGCCGGCGTCATAGGGAACATGCGCCCATTTATGGAAGTCGAATGCAACCGAAGACGCGCGTTCGATGCCGGCAATCAACGGCGCAAGCGTCGGAGATAGCGCGCACAGGGCGCCGAACGCGCCATCGACGTGGAACCATAGGCGCTCGCGGCGACAGAGGTCGGCGAGCGCGGGCAGATCATCGATCGCTCCGGTATTCACGGTGCCGGCGGTCCCCACCACCAGAAATGGCCGCAATCCGCGCGCACGATCTTCGGCGATCGCCTTATTGAGCGCGTCGACCAACATGGCACCGCAGGCATCGACCGGAATCATGCGCAGATGGTGTGATCCGATGCCGGAAATTTCGGCCGCCTGCACGATGCAGCGATGAGCCTGCGCCGATGTGTAGGCTGTGAGCTGCGGGCCGGCCTCGCGCAGCCCGTCGCGCCTGACCGTTTCTCCGAGCGCGGCGTGACGCGCTACGAGCAGCGCGACGAGATTTGCGGCCGACGTCCCCGTAACGAACAGTCCCGATGCGGTGTCGGGAAATCCGAGCATCTCAGCAGCCCAGGCAGTAGCCTGGCGCTCCACCTCGAGGCCGATGTGATTCCGCCCGCCGCAATTCGCATTGAGCCCCGCCGCCAGCATCTCGCCCACCATCCCGACCGGCGTTCCGGCGCCATGAACCCAGCCCATGAACAGCGGGTGGCCGTTGCCGTTGGCATACGGCTTGATGAAGGCCTCGAAATCATCGAGAGCCGCACTGAGTGGCTGCGATGCCCGCGGAAGCGGCTCCCGGAAATGCGCGCGGATGTCCGGCGGCGCCGGCTGCCACACTTTGCGATCTCGGATTGACGCAAGGTGATCGATCATCTGATCGAGGGCGCGATGACTGTCGCGCCGAAAGATTTCCCAATCCCGCGGGTCGAGATTCGGCTCAGAAGATTGAGTCATGGGTATCGATTGTCAGGATGTTGCGGACGCTGGATACAGCCACGGTTCCCGGCAGAACCACGGGCGAATCACCAACCGCGCTGACGTTAACATTTTATTAGAATTTCGGCCCGAGACCGTCAGTAGGGGCGGGCGGCGTTTCGAGAATCATAGCGGTGCGCCGAGAGTTGGGGAACGGACGTGCCGAGTACCGCCATTCGTGACGCGCTTCATGCTGCGTTTGAGCACCATCAGGCTGGCGAATTCGATTTTGCCGAAAATCTCTACCAGGCCGTGCTGCGCGATGAGCCTGACGAGCTCAATGCCTTGCAGCTTCTCGGGGCGATCGCGCATGCGCGAGGCCGTCCGCAGGAGGCGATAAAACTCCTCGAACGCGCGATGGCGGTCGGCGAAGCGCGGTCCGCGGTCGGAAATTCGGCGGCACGGGCGGTGCTTCACAACAATCTCGGCAATGCACTACGCGCGGCTGGCCGAGTGACTGACGCCGCCCTGCACTATCGCCGCGGCCTTGAAATCGATCCCGATCTTGCAGAGCTCAATGTCAATCTCGGCAACGCCCTCATGGCACTGAAGGACTTCTCAGGCGCCATCGAAAGCTATGAAACAGCACGGCGAGAGCGACCTTTATCGACGCGCTGCCTCCACAACCTCGGAACAGCCTGCATGCAGATCAACCGCTTCGCGGACGCAATCGAAGCATTTCGGCACTGTCTCGAGGCCGATCCCGATCATGCCGACGCATTGCACGATCTCGGCGTCCTCCTCGCCAAAGTCGGACTGGAGTCGCTTGCAGTGCCGATCCTGGAGCGCGCGACCCTGGTTCGACCTGATGATGCGGGTTCGCATACCGAGCTTGGCAACATCTTGCAGGCCAACGGCGAGGCCGAGCGCGCATTTGCGTCTTTCCGCCGTGCCTGCGAGCTGCGGCCGATAACGACGTGGCGCGCCGACTCGCAACCGGCCGATTTCTCCGTTTTGCTCATTGTCGCGCCGGGCGCCGGCAATACGCCTCCTGATTTCCTTTTCCGCAGCGCCGGCTTCGATCGGCATTTCTATGCCGTGCTGCCCGATGCGGCACCCGATCTGGCTATGCTGCGGTCGCACGGCGACATTGCCGTCAACCTGATCTCCGATGTCGATCAGGGCGGCTCGATCCTTTCAACAGCCGCGGATCTCCTCGATCGCCTTGGCAAACCCATCGTCAATCATCCGCGCGCTGTTCTCGTGACCGGACGAGACACGATCACCGCGTTGCTGTCAGGCATGCCGCGGTGCTGTGTGCCGCGCACGATCCGCTGCGTGCGCGCCACTTTGGCCGCACCGGCGGCGTCGGATTATCTGCGTCAGCACAGAATTGATTTTCCGCTGCTGCTGCGTGTTGCCGGTACCCACGGCGGCGACACTTTCGAGAAGATGAGCAGCGCGGACGACATCGCAGCATTCCTCCGGCAACATCCTGCCGACAGCTTTTACGCAACCGAATACGTCGATTACCGCTCGCTTGATGGCTACTTCAGGAAATATCGCTTCATCGTCACCGACGGCGAAATATTACCGTACCATCTTGCGATCGCGGAGGAGTGGAAAGTCCACCATTACCGCACCGACATGATCCATCATGCCTGGATGCAGGACGAAGAGCGTCTGTTTCTTGACAATCCAGGCCTGGTATTCTCAAAGACCCACTATGCGACACTCGCCAAGATCGCAGCAGCCGTCGGGCTCGATTTCGTCGGCATCGATTGTGCGCTCGATCGCGACGATAATCTCGTCGTGTTCGAAGTCAACGCATCGATGCTGATCCACGACGACAACGCCGATTTTCCCTATAAGACGCCCCACTGCGAGCGGATCAAGGACGCGCTCCAGGCGATGCTGACCCGCAAGGCCCGTCCCCACGCCTGTGCCGTCGGTCGGGCGAACGCGACCCACGACCGGATTTTCCTGTTCAGCGCGGACCTATAGGAACCCCATCCGTCAACGGCGCTTCGCGCGCCTTCAAGGGCGAGGTTCCGGCGTGCTGCGTGCTTTAGCCCCGCAACGCTCGCCTCGCCCTGCGCTCATTTCGCCTGCTTGAAATATCTCAGATCCGGCGGCCCTTGATCCTTCTTGGCAGGCATCAACAGGCCGTCGCCGCTCAGGAAGTAGTTTTCCTTGCCGACCTGCACATGGCCTTGCCCGGCGGCACAGACGTATTCGGTCCAGACCGGCCGCGGGCTCGTGCTGCGGCGATAATTCTTCAGCGCCGTCCACGGCCGAGTCAGGGCATGGTCGATGACGGTGATCTCGTTATGAAGAATATTGCGATCGGTCTTATCGAGGTAAAGGCGCTCCTTCACGATCGTCTGGTTGTCGGCGTGCAGTGGAATGCCGCTTGAGCCGTAGACGCGCGGCCCCTTGAAACCGCGGGTCTCGATCTCGAGTGTGTCGTAGCGACCATCGCCGTCGGTATCGAGCCATCGGCCGAGCGATATGCCGCCCTGATAGGCGGGTTCGATCTGCGCCGGCCAATCGCGTCCGTCAGTGAAGACGCGCCGCTGCGACAGGTGGGCATCGCTGGTCAAGATGTACGTGGTCTCCGGCATGACCACGATTTCCATTGGCTGATAAACGTTCATCATCGCCGGCAGGCCCCAGGCGGCGCAATGCCAGCCGCCCGTATTGCCGAAGCCGCCGGCGTCCTGGTCGGCAAGATTGGCCTCAAAAATCCCCTGGTACTCCGCCGTCAGCGGCGCCTCCTGAGGGCGACCCGCCGACTTGCTCGGATCGAAATCAGGTTGGCCACGGATGCCCGGTGCGGTCATCCGAGTCCATTGGCCCCGCAGATCGGGATAGGCCGCATCATCGAACGCGTTGGCGCTGCCGGTCGCCGCGACCGAAGCGGCCACCAGCGCGACAAGGCCTATCGATTTTCGAAAATGCATGCTGAGCCTCCCGCAAGACGATTTTGTTTTGCCGGGAGCATATCCCGCTTCTGCGATTTTTGCGAAGGGGAGCCGTTTGCAGCGATTCCCGCGACCAATCTCGTAGGGTGGGCAAAGGCGGCCTAGGCTTCGCAATTCTTGCGAGGGCGATCGCTCCGCCGTGCCCACGTTCGGCGTGGCCACGAATGGCCCGCTGCGGTGGGCACGCTTCGCTTTGCCCACCCTACGAAATCAGTGCACTATTGTTGTTTGCCGTAATGGCTGCGCACGCGCTCCATCAGCCAGCACCATGCTTCTTTTTCCGCAGGCCCCGCCGTCTTGTTGATCGCGATTTCGAGGTAAGCGAGCTCCTGTTCCACTTTCTCTCGCGGCAGGAATTCGAGCCGGCTCACCAGGATCGCGGCTTCGACCACCGCGGCTTTGGCACGATTCAATCCACCGAATGGAGCGTGCGAGACGGTCCGCACCACGCGGCAATGGTAGCGCGGACGTTGCGGATCATCGCTGACCCGAACGACCGCAAGTTCGGCGTGAGCAAGCGCATCCTGAAGACGCGGCACCGCGATCTCCTCCGCGGGGACGGTCGGCCAGTCGTGGCGCCCGGTCAGGCAGCCGGCGAACACGCGCACGTCGTCGGTGTAATTCGCGACGGCAAACGGAACATCGCGCAAATTGTCGAGCGTGGTTGAGGGCCGAAACGGCGCGATGATCCAGCCTTCGCCGTCGGCGATGATGCCGATCGGCGCGATGTGAACGCGACCATCGGCACTCGCCGTCGTCACGATCGTCTCGCGGATCATCGGCATCGCATCGGCCTCCGCGCGAGCAATATCACCCCAGGCGATTGCGGAACATCCACGCCGCGGCCCACAGCGTGATCGCACCGATGGCCGCCAGGGGCCAAAGCTCCGGCAGAAGGGACTGCAAGCCGGCCCCTTCCAGATAGATGCGATGGATGATGTCGATCGCATATCGCAGCGGATTGAGCAGCGTAAAGTACTGCAGGATTTTCGGCATGTTATCGATCGGCGTGGTGATCCCCGAAAGCAGGATGAACGGCATCAGGACGACGAAAGAAAACAGCATCGCCTGCTGCATGTTGGCGACGACCGACGAGACCAGGAGGCCGATGCCGACTGCGGCCAGGACGAACAGCAGTAACGCGGCATAGAGGTTGAAGAATGACCCGGCGAACGGAATCCGAAACCACAGCTGCGCCACCAGCAGGATCAGCGTCGCCTGCGTAATCCCGATGAGCACCGAGGGGATGGCTTTCCCGGCCATGATCTCGACCGGGCGGAACGGCGTCACCAGCAACTGGTCGAACGTGCCCTCCTCGCGCTCGCGGGCGACCGACAATGCGGTCAGGAGCAGCGTCTGCAACATCGTCAGCGTCCCAATCAGCGCGGGGACCATGAACCAGCGGGTTTCAAGGTTCGGGTTGAACCAAGCGCGGCTCATGACCTGCAGGGGCACGCCACCTTGGCCGTGGTCTGTCCGCCATTGGGCGTTGAAGGTATCAACGGCGACTTGCACATAGCTCAACGCTGTGCCGGCCGTATTGGAATTGCGTCCATCCGCGATGACCTGAACCGCAGCCGGCATCCCCGAGAACAGGCGGCGCTCGAACTCCTGGTCGATTTGGATCACGAGGAGGGCGCGCCGGTCGTTGATGTAGTCGGCGATGTCGCCCGCGCGCCGAAGATCGGCCACCCGGACAAACACGCCGGAGCCGTCAAGCTTTGCGAGCAGATCGCGGGAGGAACCGCTGCGGTCCTGGTCGAGCACCGCATAGGGCACGTTGTTCAGATCGTAAGAAGCGGCGTAGCCGAACACGAGGCACTGAATGATGGGCGGGCCGATGAGCGCGAAGCGGGCGCGGGGGTCCTTGAGGATCGCCAGCAACTCCTTGCGCACCAGGGCGACAATGCGGAGTAGTGAGTTCGAACATGGCTCAGGCCAGTTTCTTTTGAGTGGCGAGGCGCGACAGCACGAGCAGCACAACAGCCATGCCGGCCAGAACGACTGCGTTGGGCACGATGACGGTCCAGATGTCGCCGGCCAGAAAGATCGTCTGCAGCAGCGACACGTAATATCGCGCCGGCAAGATGTAGGTGAACACCTGCACTGCCGCCGGCATGCTGCGCAGGTCGAACAGGAAGCCGGACAGCATCATGGCCGGCAGGAATGTGATCACGATCGCAACCTGGCTCGCGATGAACTGGCTCTTCGTCACTGACGAGATGAGGAGCCCGGTGCCAACGGTCACGAGGAGGTAGAGCACCGAGACACCGGTCAACACCAGGACCGATCCCCGCAACGGGACGTTGAACAGAAACTTGGCGGACAGGATGCAGAGGAAGAGACCGATCATGCCGAGAACGAAGTATGGCGTGGTCTTGCCCAGCAAAATTTCTTCGGACCGCACGGGCGTCACGAACATCGCTTCGAAAGTACCCCGCTCCCACTCCCGCGCCATGATCAATGCCGTCAGCAGCGCGCCGATCAAGGTCATGATGAGGACGACGAGTCCCGGCACCAGGAAGTAGTGGCTGTCATTCGATTCATTGAACCACAGCCGACTGGTCACGACTGCCGGCCCGCTGGCGATCGTTTTGCCTTCCGCGACCTGACGCGCGGCCCATTGGGCGACCGCACCTTGCGCGTACGACTGGATGAGCCGCGCGGTATTGGCATCGGCGCCGTGGACAATCACTTGGGCGTTCGCGCCGTCCATCGCGAGGTTGCGGGAAAAATCGGAGCGAATGCGCACGATGCCGTCGACCTTGCACGCGAGCATCAGTTCCTCAGCGCGCGGCATCGACGTCGTAAGCCGCACATCGAAATAGGACGACAGCTCGAAGCCCGCCGCAAGCTCGCGCGCGTCGGGAGACATATCCTCCATGACCACCGCGACCGGCACGTTCTTGAGGTCGAGCGACAGGCCGTAACCGAATAGCAGGATCAGGAGCACCGGCATCGCGATGCCGATAGCGATGCTGCTTGGGTCGCGAACGATCTCGAAGCTTTCCTTGCGGACTAATGCCCAAATGCGTCGAAGCTTGCTCGACGATCGGGTCTGTCGGACATGGACATCGGCACTCATGCGGCTGCCCTCGTCTGACCCTTGCGCGCCTCCTGCACGATCGCGATGAAGGCATCCTCCATGTTGGGCTCGCGGCCGTGCTCAGCATGACCCCGCGTGCGGATTTCAGCAGGGGTGCCTTGGGCTAGGATGCGGCCGGAGTCGAGAATTGCGACGCGATCGCAATATTCGGCCTCTTCCATGAAATGGGTCGTGACGATCACGGTGACGCCGCCTTCGGCAAGCATCGTGATGCGATGCCAGAACTCGCGCCGCGCGAGCGGATCAGCGCCGCTCGTCGGCTCGTCGAGGAACAGGATTTCTGGCTCGTGCAGAAGGGCCGCGGCCATGGCAAGGCGCTGCTTGTAGCCGCCGGGCAGTTGGCCGCTAGCGAGATGGGACAGCCGATCAAGCTCGAATTGCTGCATCGCCCAGTCGATCCGCTCTCGTTTCCGTCTGGCACGCAAGCCATAGGCACTCGCGAAGAACTCGAGGTTCTCGGTGACCGAAAGCTGGCCGTAGAGCGAGAATTTTTGCGCCACATAGCCGATGTGCTGGCGGGCCGACGCTCGCGCGTATCGCAGGTCGGTGCCCGCAACCTGCAAGACCCCGCTGGTCGCCGGCAACAAACCGCACAACATGCGGAAGGTCGTGGTCTTCCCGGCGCCGTTCGGTCCCAGCAGGCCGAAAATCTCGCCGCGGCGCACGTCGAAGCTCACGTGATCGACCGCGGTAAAAGTGCCGAAGCGACGGACCAGATCGCGCACGGCAACAACCACTCCATCGTCGGCATGTCCGCTTGCCTGATCGAATTTCATGTTTGATGCGGGTCGGGTCTCGACTGCCTGCCGCAGCAACACCATGAACGCATCCTCGAACCGCGACGGCACGGGTTCGATAGTCGCATTCGCGAGCAGTGCCTCGTGCACGTCGCCGTCGTTGGCGGAGGCACGCACGACCCTAACCCGGCCGGCCTCGGGCACAGCGTCCACGACGCCTGGATCCTCCAACAAACGCGCCTGCAGACCGCGCGCGGCGCGTCCGGCCGGCGGATCGACAATGAAGACGCGATCGCGCGCGACCCTGGTGATCTCTTGCGGCGTTCCCTGCGCCAGCACGCGGCCGGAATGCAGCACGACGACATGGTCGCCACGTTCCGCTTCGTCGAGGTAGGACGTGCTCAGGAGGACGCTAAGACCTTCCTCCTTCACCAGGCGGAGAATGATCTCCCACAGCTCACGTCGCGACAGCGGGTCGACGCCGACGGTCGGCTCGTCAAGCAATATGAGTTCCGGCGAACGCACCAACGTGCAGGCGAGACCGAGCTTCTGCTTCATGCCGCCCGACAGCTGGCCCGCGAGCCTGCGCGTGAACGGCGCAAGGGCGGTCATCTCCAGGAGACGCGCATACTGCCGTTGGCGTTCGGCCATCCCGATGCCGTGCAAATCGGCATAGAGGTCGAGGTTCTCCCGAACGGTCAGATCCTCATACAAGCCGAACTTCTGCGGCATGTAGCCGATGCGGTCTTGAACCGCTTGCGGCTCCTTTACGACATCGAGTCCCAGCACGTTGAGCGTGCCCTCGTCAGGGGCAATGAGCCCCGCGATCAATCGAATGAGCGTCGTCTTGCCGGCGCCATCGGGCCCGACCAGTGCGGTCAGCGTGCCGTGGCGCGCATCGAAAGAAACATTATCGAGCGCGCGGACGGTCTCACCCGTGCCGAGGCGAAAGCTCTTGCAGATGTCGCGCCCGACGAGCGGTGCCTCGCCTGCGTTCATTGCTTCACCGCCCGATCCGCCTCGCCGTTGTCGAGCGACAGGTGCACGGTCGCCGGCATCCCGAGTGGCAGATCGTTTCCCGGGTCTTTGACGAAGACGCGAACCTCGTAGAGAAGGCTCGTGCGCAAGTCCTCGGTCTCCACCGTCTTCGGCGTGAATTCCGCGACAGGCGAGATAAAGCCCACCCAGCCTTCAAATTGCCGGCCGGGGAAACTGTCGACCGTCACCGCTGCCGGCATGCCCGTGCGGACATGGCCGAGGTCGCGCTCCGACACGTAGGTGCGCACCCATTTCGGATCGATGATCGCCAGAGAAAACACCGGCCGTTGCGGCGAGGCCATTTCGCCCGGTTCCATCAGGCGTGAGCGGACGATGCCATCGAGCGGCGCCTTGAGCTCGGCGTCGGCAAGCTGCTGACGCAGAAACGCAAGCTGGGCTTCGTTCGCCCGCAACTGCGCCGCTCCCTGATCAATGTCTTCCTGCCGCGGCCCGAGGACCGCGAGGTCGAGCGTCTTTTGGTTGAGGTCCACCCGCGCGTCGGCGACGCCGGCTGCGGCTCTCGCCGTATCGACATCCTGCTGCGTCGAGCCGCCGCTCGGCAGCAGCGTCACTTTGCGTTCGAGGGTCTTGCGGGTGTTGACCGCATCAGCCTTCGCGGCATCGAGATTGGCCTTGGCTTGCGCGATTTCCTCGGGGCGACTGCCGTTGTGCAGCCGCGTCACAACCGCGCGCTGGGCCGCGACCTGGGCCGTCGCCTGGGCGACCTGCGGCTCGAGGCGGCTGGTGTCGAGACGCGCGAGGAGTTCGCCCTTTCGGACGCGGTCGCCCTCCTGCACGAGTACGGCGGCGATGCGCTCGTTGTTGTTGAACGGCAGCGCCACCTGCCGCAAATCGACATTGCCGTGCAGGGTCAGCTCCGTCAGCGGGTCGACCCGATGGGTGAACCACCACCACGCGCTTCCGCCGGCGGCGATGATGACGAGGAGCGCGACGATCGCGAACCGGCGGCCTCTCCTCCTCGGCGCTGGCGGCCCCGCCTCGCTCTTCACGGGGGCTGCCTTGGCGCGATCGGGCGGCGCGGTTTCGATCGGGTCTTTCCTGACGATCACCCCATTGCGATCACGTTCCAGCCCCCGCGGTTCCGCCGCAACGTCAGCTGCCGCAGCGCGGCCAAAGGTCAACGTCGACGAGGTCATGACGCCCTCCCCAACAGCAGCTCGACGTGGGCGCGCATCATCCCGGCCACATCGAGCTTTGCGAAACGATCGAACAAGCCCGCCCAGATGATCGCGAGAACGGCCGGCGCGGCGACGAGCTGGGGGTAGCGCGCCAGCGCGGGGTTCGAGACTTCACCGCGCGCGATGCCGCGCTCGAGCAGCGCGGAGACCGTCGTCATTCCGCGCTCGACGACCTCGCGATAATAGAACTCGGCAAGCTTCGGAAAGCGCGCTCCCTCGGAAATGACGAGCTGTGCGACATCGCGCCGCCGCGTGCCGTAAAGGCCGGTCACGAACAGGTTCGCAAATCCTTCGAGCGCCATTCGGACCGGAATATCGGTCATGCGCAGCTTGTCGAGGTTTGCCACCAGGGGGCCGAGCATTGCTCGCACAAGTTCCTGGAACAGCGCCTCCTTGTCGGCGAAGTACAAATAGATCGTCCCTTTGGCGACGCCGGCGCGACGCGCCACGTCCTCCATTCGCGTCGCTGCAAAGCCCTGCTTCGAGAATTCATCAAGCGCCGCCGCAAGGATCGCCTCCCTGCGGGCCGCGCTTGTTTCCGCGCGCCCTGCCCGCGGCCGCGTCGCTGGCCGCCTGGCGGCTGATTTTGCGGTCGCGTGTGGTTGCGATTTGGACCTTCGTTTGGCGCCGGCCATTGTTCTGTTCTCTGACTGACTGGTCAGTCACATTTACCCCGGCGTAAGAGGATTCGCAAGAGCCCCGATCGAATATTTGAAGAAAGCCGATCGCGACCGCGCTTTCGACGGTTTCCCGCGATCGAATTGCTCGATCTTGGAACCTAATCGCGTGAGTTCTCGGCACGCAGCGTGTGACCTGCCTCGCGCAGGCGCGTCGTATCTTCGGGCGAGCGGTCGGTCGCCACCCCCCAGTCGAGCGGCTCGTCCTGGCTGTAGCGCTTGCCTAAACGCCACGCGATCTCCGCCTTCATCAGCTCCGCACCGAGGTAGAAGGCGTGCGGCGCATCCTCGCCAATGGCGAGCTTAGGAAAGAGCGAGAATGCATCCTGCGCGACGTGATGTCCGTCGCGGTTGTAGACATGGATCCCCTCCTCGCTCGTCTCGATACGAAAATTCGCATCTTTGACCTGGCGCGCCAGCTCCATGATGTCCTGTGACGAACTCGGAAACGGGGAGCGGTCGTGCAGTTGTACGAGGGCGCCGCCGTAGTCCTTCGGCAGTGCCCCATCCTGGCGGGCCGCGTACATCATGCGTCGCGCCGCGTCGTGCTCCTGCAAGGTGCGCCGGGTATGGGGGCTCACCTGCACGACGAGCACGTTGCGGATGTGAAGCTCCGAGCAAACACCTAGCAGCGCTGTGGTCACGCCACCGGAATCCGCATCGGTCAGCTCCGTCAGATTTCCGGTCCCCATCAGAATTTCTGCCTCCGGCAATTGGCGTCGCAGCTCCGCGTATCGAGTGAGCGACGCCATGAAGCCGAAATGAATCGGATCGAGGATCGGGTCGAGCAGCGCTGCGATTCCGTGCTTTTCGGCTACCTCGGCGGCACGCAACAAAGAAGCAAGGTCGCCGTGAGTTGCGGGAACGAGCACCGGCGTTGCGCCGGTTTCCTCCGCGAGATCGAGAGTATGCTCGTTGAGGCTCAGCAGAAACCTCGCGCCGGCGCGGCCGCCGCGGCGCAACTCCCCGGTGTCGGCGGAATCGACACTGACGGCATAGCCGGCCTGAACCAGCGTCCGCACCGCGTCGTCCAGATGAGGAAATGGCGTATCGGGCAGGCAGCCGAGATCAATAACGTCGGCGCCGGCGGCACGCATTGCAGCGGCGCGCGCGAGGATGGTATCGACCGGAAGAGCCGACGCGTCGACAATCTCGGCGAAGATGCGGATGTCGTGGCCCGACAGATCGAGATGGCGGCCGCCCTTGCCGAAATAAGCGGGCAAATCCTTCAACTCCTCGGGACCACGCTCGAACGGAACTCCGAACTCGGCGCTGAGCCGGTCGAGATCGGCGCGACAGCGGCCCGGCAACATCACGCGGCTTGCATTCACGGGCCGCGGCAGCCGCCGCGAGATGATGCTCTCGGTCATGAGCGCGGCGACCGTCACGCCGATATCGTGGATCGCCCACTGAAATTCGGTATCGCCGAGCCCGACCAGGACCTTCTCCAGCCGCGGGCGCGCGAGATGCCCGGTGAGAAACAGGATGCGCTCTTGTTCACCCATGGAGCGCGAGCTCGCGCTTGCGTGCTGCCAACGACTGTTCGAGTTCGGAGAGCGTCTCGACGACCCGGGTTGCGTCAAAAGCCTTGAGCCGCGCCGTGTTCTCTAGGTCAACGCGCCGCGGATAGACTTTCACCATGCCCTTCGGCGCTTCGGTTTCGAGTTCGGGGGCGGTGTCGCAGGCAAACACGATTGCCGGGACCCGACACTTGCCTGCCTGCGCAAAGACGTTTGTGGCGAGACTGTCGGAAATCCCGTACACGCACTTCGCGACCGTGTTCGACGATGCCGGCGCGATGACGAGCGTATGGTAGATGCCGTAATAGAAATTGCCGACCGGAGGCGCGCTCGCCGTCGTATCGCGGAAAATGCGCGTCGACTTCGGCACGCTCAGATCCTGCTTGTACATGCGCACCACTTCGGCGGCAGCCCGCGTCACGAACAAGTCGACCTCATCAAGCTCATGGATCATGGCGAGGCATTCCTTAAAGAAATGCCCAGATCCCGTCAGCGCCCAAGCCCACCGCGGTGTCTTCACCTTGGCCATGGAGAGATGATCCCCTCGTCCATCGCTAACGCAAGCTGATCGGACGGCCGATCGCGATGTCGCGGGTCAATGCCGCGCTTACCGACTTATGCTCGGCCGGCCCGGCAATGGCGGCTTCAATTCCCTGCGCCGGCAGGAACCGCACAAATGCCGGATCGATGATCCCGCGCGCGACGAGATCGCGTGCGCAAGCGCCGGCGGCGGGAGGCGCGACCTGTTTCACGAGCAGCAGGCGTTTGGCGCCGATGTGCTTTGCAAGCCAGGCCGCAAGGCTGTCGGCCGTCACGTCCCACGACCAGGGGATATCCTTGGCCATGAGCACGGCCCGCGTCGGCGACCACACCGCGACTTTGCTTTTTCGCAAAACATTCCGGATCGCCGATACGGAATCCGCGCGGACGAATGCTGCATTGAGGTTCGCGAGCGCTACGCCATATTGCTCCATGGCAAGCAGCGCCATGTGATGGGCGGCGCGGTCGTCAAAGCCCATTTTTGGCTGGGCGGCCCGGACCGCTTCCGCGAAGGGACCCCCGCCCGGCACGACAACGACATGCCCGGCACCGCTGGCCGCGATCGCGTCGAGCCAACCGTGCAAATGACGCGAGAAGGCAAAGCTGCCGCCGAGCTTGATGACAACGAGCTGGCGCTTGGCGCGCATTCACTCGGCCGCGTTCGAAAGCGTGGTTCCACCGGTTACGGTATAAAGCTGATAGACGTTCGCAACTTCCGCCTTGCGCTCGCGCCTGATCTCGACGCCCACCGCGCCCGGACCGACATCGAGCTTCTCGACGCGCACCGTGACGTTGATCACGCGCGGGTGCACCAGGAGAAATGAGGCGACCCGCTCGGCAATGGTCTCGACCAACGGCGTGTGCACCCGGGCAACCACACGGCGGATGCCGTCCATGATCACGTCATAGGAGACAACATCGCGCATGGTCTCGATAGCGCCGCTGTGGCGGATGATCGTGGCGTCGACATTGAATCTGACATTCTGGGGCTTATCCCGTTCGCGCGCATAGGCGCCGACACGGACCGGAATCACGAAGTCGTGAACGAAAATGCGGTCGGTGCCGCCTTCGGCATCCTGTTCTGCCGCATATCCCCAGGCGATCGGAGGTTGGTCGTGCTTGCCCGCGGACGGCGCGACGACGCGGCTGCGCGGATCGAGCGGGATTAACTCGCGGATGAGCCGCGTTGCCGCCGGATCGATGGAGCCCCCGCGATCGTGCTCCGCGCACAGGGCGCGACGAAATCCGAGGAAATCCGGGTCAAGCAGCAGCAACCGGGGAATATCGGGCGCTTCCAAGGAGCCGGCGAGGCCCGCCATCAAGCCGTTGGCCCGTGCGCACACGACGAAATCCTCGAGCGCGGCCAAATCCATGTGATCGAGCAGCGAGCCCAAGCCTTTGCGCGCGGTGTCGACCATCACCCCGGCGAACCCGCATTCGGCCATCAGCGGCACCAAGCCACTATCGGCTTCGGCGTCGGCGAACATGACGCCGACAAGTTTGGTGTCGCCTGCCACCCCCGACAGCGTGCGGATACAGTCCTCGCGTCCGGGACCAGGAAAGAGCCCGACTTTGACATAGTCGACGCCGGCGTGGGCCATGCGCGCCGCCGCGGCAACAACGATCTCCGGCTGCATAGGCAGATCGCCCGTCACGGCGCTGACCGGCCGCCGACCGGCGACTGACCGCACGACCGTTTCGACCGCTTCGGGTGATAACGCTCCGAGCGCCCCCTGCGAGGGGTCCTTCAGGTCGATGATGTCGGCGCCGTCCGCGACCGCAATCTCGGCCTCGTCCGCATCCCTGACGCTCGCCAAAAACAAAGTCATCCCGGCTCACCTGATTGTTGCGACTGCGAAGCCGACACCGTCGGACGTGGGAAATCGCCCCGAAGTATGGGCGGCATTGTGTCTCGTGGAACCTCTGCGCTCAACATCTCGTTCCCTCCCCAACGTATTATTCTGAGCCAGCAGAATGAAGTGCAGGCATCGCGGCTGAATTGGAAATGGGCCTCATTATTGCGCCTCATTATATAGACAAACGGCCCCTTTGATCGTCTCATGCGGACGTTAGGTCTGCTGGAGCATTGTCGTGGTTCGCCTGCTTTTGACCATCGCTTTCGGGCTTACATTGCTTTCCCCGGCCACGGCGGACCCGGTCGAATTCAAGCTCGGTTATCTGCGCGTTCTGAAGCCGAGAATCGCCATCTCACCGCTCGAAACGCCGGCGGCAAACGACGGCTTGGCGGGGGCGCAGGCGGCCATCAACGACAATAACACCACGGGCAAATTCGTCGGTCAGCATTTCACGCTCGAAGACGTGAAACTGAAGGAAGGCGACGATCCTGCGGCTGCCGTTACAGGGCTCGCGGATCGCGGTGTTTCGTTCATTGTCGCCGATCTGCCAGCAGATGCGCTGTTAAGGGCCGCCGACGCCGGACGGGCGCGCGGGCTTCTGCTCTTCAATGCCGGCGCGTCCGACGATCGGCTGCGGGAAGCAGACTGCCGCGCCAACGTCATCCACACGGCGCCGACCCGCTCGATGCTTGCCGACGCTCTTGGGCAATACCTGGTATGGAAGCGCTGGCAAAAATGGCTGCTGGTGGTCGGCTCCCACGATGCCGATAAGCTTTATGCCGACATGCTGCGACGCTCGGCAAAGCGCTTCGGCGCCAAGATCGTTCAGGAGCGCGTATTTGAGGATACCGGCGGCTCCCGCCGATCGGATACCGGCGTCGTCCAAGTCCAGCGCCAGATCCCGACCTTTACGCAGCAGGCACCCGATTACGACGTGCTCGTCGCCGCGGACGAGAGCGACGTGTTTGCCGCATATCTGCCGTTTCGTACCTGGGAGCCGCGCCCCGTCGCGGGCTCCGCGGGCCTCGTACCCACGAGTTGGGACGCCTCCAACGATCAGTGGGGAGCGACGCAGATGCAGGACCGCTTCGTCAAGGAATTCGCGCGCCGCATGACCGCGCGCGACATGCAGGCCTGGATGGCGGTGCGCATGATCGGCGAAAGCGCGACCCACACCCACTCGACCGAACCGAAGGCGGCGCTCGCATTCTTCAAAAGCCCGGATTTTGCGCTCGCTGCCTTCAAGGGCCAGAAGCTGACGCTGCGCGACTGGAACTTGCAGCTGCGCCAGCCCATCCTGCTCACCGACGGACGAACCGTCGTCTCGGTTTCGCCGCAGGAAGGCTTCCTGCATCAGTTTTCGGAATTGGATACGCTCGGCTTCGACCGGCCCGAGAGCAAGTGCAAACTGCAGTGAGTTTGCGAACGATGAATCCGATCAAATGAATACGATCAAATCGAGTTTGCTTGGTCTCGTGATCGCCCTTGCTTCGGGCGGCGCCGCAAATGCATTCACCGCCTACGTATCCAATGAGAAGGGCAATACCGTCACCATTATCGATACCGACAAACTAGCCGTCATCGGCACCATCAAAGTTGGGCAACGGCCCCGCGGCATCGAATTGACCAAGGACGGCAAATTCGTCCTCGTCGCCGTCGGCGACGATGACACGATCCAGATGATCGATACCAAATCGAACGAAATCGTAGCCAACTTGCCGTCAGGACCTGACCCCGAGCTGTTCACCCAGGACCCGAGCGGCCAGATTCTCTATGTCGCCAACGAGGACACCAACACGGTCACGATTATCGACCTCGAGAAGCGCATGCCCATGGGTGAGGTACAGGTCGGTGTCGAGCCGGAAGGAATGGGCATCAGCCCCGACGGCAAGATCCTGGTCAACACCTCCGAAACGACCAACATGGCGCACTTCATCGATACGCAGACGCGTCAGATCGTCGCCAATGTGCTGGTCGATTCCCGGCCGCGCTTTGCCGAGTTCAAGCGCGACAATTCCGAACTGTGGGTGTCGTCCGAGGTCGGCGGCACGGTAAGCATCATCGATCCGGCCAAGCATGAGGTAATCAAGAAGATCACCTTTGCGATTCCCGGGCTGCGCAGCGAGGCAATCCAGCCGGTTGGCATCACGCTCACCAAGGACGGCAAAACCGGCTTTGTGGCACTCGGTCCCGCGAACCGCGTTGCCGTGATCGACGGGACGACCCACGAGGTCAAAAAATATCTGCTGGTTGGGCAGCGCGTCTGGCATATGGCACTGACACCGGACGAGAAATATCTTCTGACCACAAACGGTGTTTCCAACGACGTATCGGTCATCGACGTCGCGAGCCTGCGCGTGATCAAATCGATCCAAGTCGGCGAGCTGCCGTGGGGTGTGACGATTTCTCAACGCTAGCGCGCCTAGCCTTTTGATAAGACAAACGAACGGCAGAGCCAGCAACGGCGAATGGTATGCCGCAGCTTAGAAGCCGCGGCATAAGCATCGGGACGGAAACAATGCACGGCGTCAGGGACGTGGAGCCGGCGGCGCTTGCGATCGAAGGCGCAGGTTATGCCTATGGCGCCCGCCGTGCGCTCGATAACGTCTCCTTCACGATCGCGCCCGCGACTTTCACGGTTCTCTTAGGCCTTAACGGCGCCGGCAAGAGCACGCTGTTTTCGCTGATCACCCGGCTGTTCGCCGCGCAGCGTGGCTCGATCCGCATCTTTGGCCACGACGTTTCCCGCAGGCCGGGCGACGCGCTGCAACTCCTTGGCGTCGTCTTTCAGCCGCGCACGCTCGATCTCGATCTCTCGGTGATGCAGAACCTGATCTATCACGCGGCGCTGCATGGCATCGGCAAGCGCGACGCGCGCCGACGTGCCAATGAGGTGCTGACTCGGATCGCCCTTGCCGATCGCGCCAAAGATAAGACGCGCAACCTCTCCGGCGGCCAGATGCGCCGCGTCGAAATTGCGCGCGCTTTGCTGCACCAGCCGCGCCTCCTCGTGCTCGACGAGCCGACTGTCGGCCTCGACGTCAAATCGCGGGCCGATATCCTCGCGCATGTCCGGCAGCTCGTGGCGCGGGATGGCCTCAGCGTGCTGTGGGCGACCCACCTGATCGACGAGGTCGCCGAGAGCGACAATGTCGTGGTGTTGCATCACGGCCAGGTGCTGGCCCACGGCCCGGTCGCACGGGTGATCGCTGACGCCGGCGCGCGCGATATTGGAGATGCCTTCGCGCGGCTCGCTCAGATCGTGCCGGGCGTCGGGACCAGCGAGGCCGCATGACGATCGAACTCGCGGTGCGCGCGCCGAGCGGCTTTTCGGCTTTGCAATATCTCATCTGCCTGAAAGGCATTGTGTGGCGCGAAGGCCTGCGCTTCCTGCACCAGCGCGAGCGCTTTATTTCGGCGCTGGTGCGGCCCTTGGTGTGGCTCTTCATCTTCGCCGTCGGCTTCCGCCAGGTTCTCGGCGTCTCGATCATCCCGCCTTACGAGACCTACGTCCTCTACGAGGTTTACATCGCGCCCGGCCTGATCGCGATGATCCAGCTGTTCAACGGCATGCAGTCATCGCTCTCGATGGTCTATGACCGCGAGATGGGCAACATGCGCACATTGCTCGTGAGCCCGTTGCCGCGCTGGTATCTGCTCTCCTGCAAGCTGCTGGCCGGCACAGCCGTATCCCTGCTGCAGGTCTACGCCTTTCTCGTCATTGCCTGGTTCTGGGAAATCGAACCGCCGCCGCTGGGATATCTCACGCTGCTGCCGGCAATTATTCTGACCGGGTTGATGCTTGGCGCCCTTGGAATGTTGATTTCCTCGGTCATCAAGCAGCTTGAGAATTTTGCCGGCGTGATGAACTTCGTGATCTTTCCGATGTTTTTCGCCTCGTCCGCGCTCTATCCGCTGTGGCGCGTTCAAGAGGCGAGCCCGGTACTTTACTATATCTGCCAGTTCAATCCGTTCACCCACGCGGTCGAGCTCATCCGCTTCGCGCTTTATGAGCAGATCAACTGGCTGTCATTGGCGGTTGTCAGCGGCTGCACCATCGTATTCATGGTCGGCGCCATTCTCGCCTACGAACCATCGCGAGGCTTTCTGGCGCGCCGCACGGAACCCGGAGCCGGCACATGAGTAGCCACGTACAACGTCATTCCGGGGGCCGAGCAAAGCTCGGCAACCCGGAATGCATAGCCCCTGCCGAGGAATATGGATTCCGGGCTCGCCTCCCCTTCGCTGTGGCGCCCTGGAATGACCAGATGAAGGCTCGCCAGTTTTACCGGTTCATTGCGTCGCTTCTCCTGACGGTCATTGTCGGCACGGCGTTATCGCCCGGCACGTCGTTTGCGGCCGACCCGCGCTATCCCGATTGGCCGTGTCGCCAGATCAAAGTGCCGGAACTCTCCGTCGCCGCGATATGGGCTGGGCCACCGATCGATGATATCGGCACGACTTGGGAGAGTGACGCACAGGTCAGGGATCTCGTGACCCGCGTTTCCGCCCGCCGCACGCCTCTCGAAGAGGCGGAAAAGGCGGTCACCGATTTTCTTGCGGCTGATCCGAAGGACAAACAGAGGCGCGCCAAACTTCTGTTCGCCGGTGTCTTTGCGACGCTCAATCACGAGCGCACCGATGTCATGAACGGAATTGAACGATTTTCCAAACAGGAAAAGGCCTTTGCGGAACAGATCCGCTCCAAAGCCCGGCAAGTTCGCGAACTCGAAGACGATCCCAATCGCGATCAGGCAAAGCTCGACGAGCTGGGCAATGCCATCAACTGGGACCGCCGCATCTTCGAAGAGCGCCGCAAGACGATCAGCTACGTCTGCGAGGTGCCGACGGCGATCGAGCAACGTCTGGGCGCGCTCGCCCGCGCGATCCAGCAGTCGCTGGAATAGACCTCACTCGCCGGAGCGGTCGCCTGGGCGCGGCGCCGGCTTTGCTTCGGTGAGCGGCAGCCCGGCTTCCTCCCATCCATCGGTGCCTTCAGGAAACCAGGCAACGTTGACGTAGCCCATCGCCATGGCGCGCTTTGCGGCATTCCACGACATCCAGCAGCTGCGCAGGCAATAGATGACGAGCTCCTTGGTCGGATCGCCGTTCGTGATCTCCTGCAGGCCGGCACGGAAATATTGCTCCGTGCGCGGGGCGAGCTCGCCGTAGCCGGTGTCCGGAAGCCAAATGCTGCCGGGGATGTCGAGACGCGGCTTATCCCGCCATATGGTCCCAGCCGGAAGATTGGCGGGCCGCGGCGCACGCGGCAGCACGTCGATAAAGGCTGCACCGCCGCGTTTCCAGATCGCCTCCGCCTCGGCGGTCGTCACCACATGCGCTCCGGTCAGCGTCGCCGGCGTCGGCGCGCGGTAATTCTCGGTGCGGTACGTCGGAGGCTCTGACGGCGGCGGCTGTTGCGCCCATGTGATCGGCGCGAATGCCGCGAGGACCGCGATCGCGACACTCGCGCGCCAGAACCTCATGGTGTTTTTTGCAGCGAAGCAGGAGCGATCAGCTGATCTTTCTCGTCGAGCAGCGGCACGCCGAAGCTCGACAGGACAGCGTTCATTTCGCCCCGGTTCTGCTGGATCATGCGGTTAAGCTGACGCTTCCACTCCTGATCGGTGTAGCGCACGCCCATGCCGATCCAAAAAGCCATCGGTGGACCCGGCCCCCTCTCCTTCACCAGCGGCACGACCGTTGCCGGCGGGTTCATCTGCTTGGCGTAGTAGCCCGCCATCGGCCCCCACAGCACAGCAGCGTCGATCTCCCCCTCGTCGAGATCATGGATCATCGCCGCCGCGGACGAATCGACGCGGGTGTCGATCATCAGCGGATAAGGCTTTGCCGACGACATCAGGCCGTTGATTGACAGATAGTTGGCGGGCGGCGTCCCGGCGACGATGCCCAGGCGTTTGCCCTTGAGCCGGGGATCCGCCAGCGTCTCCACGCCGTCGAGCCCATTGCCGGGTTTGAACACCAGCCCATAGGCCGTGCGGTAATAAGGGTTCGTAACCTGCACGATGTCGTCGCCTTGCGGCATCCCCATGATGACATCGCACTTGTAGGCGCCGAGCGTATTGCGCACGAAGCCGGTCGCCCCCGGATACCAGGCGTACGCAACACTCTTGCGAAGTTTGGCCGCAAAGAGATCGGCAATCTTGTTCTCGAAGCCCTGGCGGCTCTCGGTCGAGAACGGCATGTTGCGCGGGTCGGCGCAGACGCGAAAGACCTTGGGGTCAATCAGCTCGAGCGACAATTCCGGATTGTCGGCGATTTGTGCAAAGGTTTTCGCGGTGACGAACGCGGCGGAGAGCGCGATCGCGACGACGACTGCCGCGACGCCGAGCGGACGCCGAGCTAGGGCCAGCGCCGTGTTCGCCGACTGCAACGATAAAAATCTGCGCCGCCTTTGCATCGCGTACCAACCCGGCCCGCGGCACCGGCACTCAGCCGGTTACCCCAAGGCAACTGTCCTCGTACTCACTGACGCCTTTTGGTTTGTCCTCGTGCTTTGCCGGTCGGCCGCGCGGTATCGCGTTGTTCGCACGCGCCCGCAAATAAACGTAGATGTCATCGATATAACACATCACGTTCTTGTTGGTGCCGAATGCCGGCATCACGCTCTCTTGCGCCGTATTGACGTTTTTCCGGCCGCTCGCAACGACACCAAGGAAGTCCGCGTAGCCGATCGTCTTCAAAGACTCCTTCAAAGCCGGCGCGTACGTCGATCCTTCACCATCCGGTCCATGACAGACGTGGCAGTCCGAATGATATCTCCGGTATCCGGAGTAGGTATACCAATCCACCGTGCCGTCAGCTGCGACTTTGTATGTCGGATTTCCGTCCTTGTCGTAATACTTGCCGTTGTCGTCTTTGACCGCCGCGGGGTTGCCTGATCCGTCGCCGAACGCAGCACCGACCAGACACATCATGGCGACAGACGTCACCGCCGCCAAATTCAATTTCAATCGCATTCGAATGTCTCGACCGCAAATATCTCGGGCCATTTGGGTGACGGACGGCCGAAAGGCGAAGCTCCGGCGCGCGTTGAGCAACGCGCGCCGGAGGATTTCGTTTCGGCTACCTGCTGGTCCGCTTATGGAACCGCGAACACCGTGAGTTGTCCGCCCAGCGCTGTGTAGTCACGCAAGCCGGCATAACCGCCGACCGCACCCAGACCCGCTTGCGGTTCCGTCAAACCGGCTGCAAGGCCGATACCGGCCCAGCCGCCGACGCCCGACAGGATGGCGACGTATTGTTTGCCGCCGTGTTCGTAGGTCATCACGTTGCCGATGATGCCGGACGGAGTTTTGAACTTGTAAAGTTCTTTTCCCGTCTTGGCGTCGACGGCCTTGAGATAGCCTTCGAGCGTTCCGTAGAACACGACCCCGCCGGCGGTCGCCAAGGCGCCTGACCACACGGAGAACTGCTCTTTGTTGGACCAGACGATCTTGCCGGTCTTGGCGTCCCAGGCAATGAAGTTGCCCATGTTGGTCTCGCCCGGAGGCGGATACATCGACAGCGTCGCGCCCACATAGGGCTGACCTGCGGTGTAACTCACCTTGAACGGCTCGTAGTCCATGCAGACGTGGTTGGTCGGCACGTAGAACAGGCCGGTTTCAGGCGAATAAGCCGCCGGCTGCTCATCTTTGGTGCCGAGTGCCGCCGGGCAAATGCCCTTGTGGTTCACATCCGCTTTCTCGGTCGAATATTGTTCCACCACCTTCGGACGGCCGTACGTCGGCGACGACTTGTTCATGTCGACACCGCTCGTCCAGTTCACCTTCGGGTCAAACTTCTCCGCGACGAGCAGTTCACCGGTCGCGCGGTCGAGGGTATAGCCAAGGCCGTTGCGGTCGAAGTGAACCAGCGTTTTACGAGTGGTGCCGCCCATGTTTTGATCGGCAAGGATCATCTCGTTGACGCCGTCATAGTCCCATTCGTCGTGGGGTGTCATCTGATAGACCCACTGGGCCATACCGGTATCCGGATTACGTGCCCAAACGGTCATCGACCACTTGTTGTCGCCAGGGCGCTGACTCGGATTCCAGGTCGAGGGATTTCCCGAGCCATAATAAATCAGGTTCAATTGCGGATCGTAGGCGACCCAGCCCCAGGTGCACCCACCACCTATTTTCCACTGATCGCCTTGCCACGTCTTGAGACTCAAGTCTTTCCCAACCGGCTTGCCGAGCTCCGTGGTCTTCACCGGGTCGACGAGAATTTGCTCGTCGGGTCCTTCGGAGAAAGCTTTCCACGCGAGCTTGCCGGTCTTCATGTCATAAGCGGTCATGCGGCACTGGACGCCGAATTCACCGCCCGAAATGCCGACCATTACTTTGTCTTTGATGACAAACGGCGCCGACGTGCCGGTCTCGCCCTTCGCCGGATCGCCGTCCTTCGCCGACCACACGACCTTGCCTGTCTTGGCATCAAGAGCAACGAGAGTCGTGTCCGCCTGATGAAGGAATATCTTGCCATCGGCATACGACAGACCGCGGTTGACGGTGTCGCAGCACATGACGGGGATCACGTTCGGATCTTGCTTCGGCTCATAGCTCCACAGGATCTTGCCGTCGTGATTGAGATCGAGGGCGAACACCGGATTCGGAAACGGCCCGTGCACATACATCACGTCGCCGATGACGAGAGGTGAACCTTCATGACCGCGCAGCACGCCGGTCGAGAATGTCCACGCCGCTTGGAGCTTGCCGACGTTGCCGGCGTTGATCTGCTTGAGCTGCGAATAGCGTTGATTGTTGTAGTTTCCCGCCGGCATCGCCCAATCATTCGGGTTCTGCTGGAGCTTCAGGAGTTCGTCATTCGCGCTGGCTGTGCCGGCAGCCAACGCGGCTACCGCACCCAGGCACGTTGTAAGCAGCAAGTTGCGCATCAAAGTCCTCCCTGCGACGTTGTCGCGGGTTGACCGACACGCGGCTTCTAACGTGCCGCAGGTCGGCACCCGATAGATGGGAAGAGTTCTCCGGCAGCGTGTCACAGCAACGCGAAGCACGGGGGCATGGCCGCACCCCGCTTATGCTTACGAAGAAACGTCAGCATTCCCGTTAGACTGACGTCCTTGAAGCCGGAAACCGCAAAAAGTGTAACCTTGCGTTTTTTGGACCGCAACAGAAATATCTTCGAACGCCTCCAAGCAAAGGCTTTGATATGTGCCCGCGGCCTTACAAAATGATTTACGAACGTTTTCGCCAGCGCGAACAGCTTCGAGAACTGTGCCCACGTTTTCGGTGGGCGTAACAAATGGGCGCGCGAAAATTCATTTCGGGCGGTGTGGTCGCGATCGTGATGATCGGAGCTTTCCATGCGGAAGCTCAGGAAACTTCCGTAAAATCGGCGGTGTCTGACCAATTGGTTCCGCTGGCGATGAGCGAAATCGCGCCAGGGGTATTTTTTCACCAAGGTGCAATCGCACTTATGACGCGCCGCAACGAAGGCGCCATTGCCAACGTCGGTTTCATCGTGGGAAGCGATGCCGTGGCGGTGATCGATACCGGCGGGAGCGTGCGCGAAGGAGAGCGACTCCTTGCCGCAATTCGGCTGCGATCGACGAAACCGATCCGTTACGTCATCAATACCCACGCACACCCGGATCACGTATTCGGCAATGCGGCCTTCACGAATGAAGCCGCAACCTTTGTCGGCCACAAGACTCTACCGCAGGCCATGGCGGCACGAGGTCCGTTCTATCTCGAAGCTTTTCGCAAAATCATGGGCGACGACGTTCTTGCTGGTGTGAAGATCATTCCACCTACGCTCCTCGTTCAGGGCGAACTGCGGCTTGACCTTGGCGGCCGCGTTCTCGTCGCAAAAGCCTGGCGCGCGGCACACACCGACAACGATCTCACCGTGTTCGACGAGGCGTCGGGGACCCTATTCGCCGGCGACCTGCTGTTTGCGGAGCATGTGCCGGTACTCGACGGCAGTCTCCGCGGCTGGCTCGCGGTCATGGACGACTTTCCCCGGATACCGACCGCGAAGATCGTGCCCGGCCATGGCCCTCTGCTCGATCCCAAGTCGCCGGCGCTTGCCGATCAGCGGCGCTACCTCGAGCGGATCGCGTCCGACGTTCGCGGTTTCATTGACCGCGGCGTTCCCATTGGGGCAGCTGCCGGGCGCGCGGGTCAGTCGGAAAAAGATTACTGGAAACTGTTTGAGGACTATAATGCTCGCAATGCGACGGCGGCCTATGCCCAACTCGAATGGGAGTGAGGCCGTCTTCCGAAATTTGGGAGATCGCTCGATGCGCGCGACAACGTTCGGCTTTTACTGCCTCGCCGCTGCCACGGCTCTCGTTGGTTTGTTCGAAAGTGCCGCGAAGGCAGAAACAACCACCGACCCCTGGCCGGGCATTGCCCGGGAAGCCTTCAACGGGCGCCCTCTCGCCGACGGTAGCGCAATCCTGGCGATCGAAATGCCTTACCGCGCCGAGGATGCCGCGATCGTGCCGGTCTCGGTTCGTGCCAAGCTGCCGGCGGGCGACACGCGCCACGTCAAAGCGATCACGATCGTGGTGGATGAAAACCCCGCGCCGGTCGCCGCGACCTTCACGATCGGCGAGGGCTCCGGCGTTACGTCGATCTCGACGCGGGTTCGCGTCAATTCCTACACCAACGTGCATGCAGTCGCCGAACTCAGCGATAACGCTCTCTACGTCGTCAAAACCTATGTGAAAGCCTCGGGAGGCTGTTCGGCGCCGGCTTCAAAGAACGCCGAGGAGGCCAAGGCCGATATCGGCCGGATGCGGTTCCGTCAGTTCGCAAACGCGCTCGCGGCGGACGGTCGACCGACACCGTCGGAAGGGCCGGTGAGCCGCGTTCAAGAGGCGCAAATCATGATCCGGCACCCCAACAATTCAGGCCTTCAGATGGATCAACTTTCCCGCCTCTACATCCCGGCGTTTTTCATTCGCGAACTCAAGGTTTGGCAGGGCGACCAACTCGTCATGGCGATGGAGGGAGGGATCTCGATTTCTGAAGACCCCAACATCCGGTTCAATTATCTGCCGAATGGCGCCAAGACCTTCCGCATCGAAGCGCGCGATACCGAAAATCACGTATTTGCCAGTGAGCTTCCAACGCAGCCGCAGATGTAGCGAGCGTCAGAAGCAGCGGACTTCCGCCTCGGCCTGCGCGCGCCGCAGGTCGTTCACGGCCGATTTTGCCTGCTCGGGCGTGCGGAACATGGCGCCGAGATTGCCCGGCACCTGCGCCATGCTCATGACGGTCTCGGCCGCGACATATCGATCGTAGGGGATGATCGACGCGATGACATCGATCGAGCACGAGCATTGCTCGAGTGCCTGGCGCGTTTCGCCGTTCGACTTCATGCACGCGAACACATAGTCGCTGCGCGCAACGGTCGGATAGTCGTTAAGATCCGCAGCGCCGGCCGTCGTGGTTGCAGCGACCAACGTTGCAGCGACTGACATCAGCGCACCTAGCGAGGGTAACCAACGAAGTATCGACATTGCTATCGCTCGCAACTCGCCTTAACGGATCGACTTCGATCGGCGACAAACATAATCTTCCCAACCCTATCCTCAAGTGCGATTGATGCGCGCGTCCCCCACGGCCTTTCTCCAAGATCTTTGACACGAAGACATTTGGACCGCAGATGATTCCGCTGGCGCGACGATAGCCATGGCATTGTTGATTTACGATTGTGATGGCGTGCTCGTCGATTCCGAGCCCCTCGCCAACGCCGCGATGGCTGAGATGATGACCGTGCTCGGCCATCCGATGACCACGGAGCAGTCGATTCGCCTGTTCAGCGGACGCCGCATCGACGATGTCCTTCGCCGGGCCGAACAGATACTGGGCCGCCCAATTCCGCCGGCCGCAAGTGCAGATGCCAGCCGACGGTTATTGGAGAAATTCCGACGCGAGTTGAAGCCGGTCGCGGGTGCTGCGGCCGCCGTCGCCGCCCTGCCCTACCCGCGGTGCGTCGCCTCCTCGTCGGAGCCTGCCCGGCTGATGCTGTCCCTTGAGGTGACCGGGCTCGCACCGCTCTTCGGCGAGCGTGTATTTAGTGCGGTGCAGGTGGCAAACGGCAAGCCCGCGCCGGACCTGTTCCTTCTCGCCGCGCACCGCATGGGCGAGACGCCGTCGCGCTCGATCGTCATCGAGGATACGGTTCTCGGCATTGCAGCAGCGAAGTCCGCGGGCATGAGGGCAGTCGGTTTCACGGGCGCGAGCCACCGGGATGACGAGCTTGCGGTCGAACTTTCGGCGGCCGGTGCCAACGTCGTTATTGGGTCGATGACCGAACTGCCGACAACCGTCGCGTCGCTCCTCGCGCAGACCAGGTGACGGAACCGTCGTTGATGATGCCCGCCCTCAAGATGCGGCCGGTCGGGATGCACCCGGCCATGATCTGGATATGGATCTGCCGGTGCGAATGGCATGGAATACTTTCAGCGCGGCGACGTTCTCGGCAACGTCGTGCACCCGGAAGATCGATGCGCCGGACGCCGCAGCAGCGAGATTTGCCGCGATCGTGCCGGCAAGAGAGGTTTCCTCGCCCGCGGTAACGCTGCCGAGAAACCCCTTGCGCGAGACGCCGACCAGAATCGGCAAGCGGTAGTCCTTGAGTTCGTCGAGGCGAACGATGGCGTCGCGGTTCTGACGCGAGGTCTTGGCGAAGCCGATCCCCGGGTCGAGGATGATCCGCTCTTTTGGAATACCGGCTTGGGCCGCGAGCGCGAGTGAACGATCGAAGAAACGGCGCATGTCGGCGATAATGTCGATCGTCTGATCCTTCTCCAGCCGGTTGTGCATGATGACGACGGCCGTCTGCGCCTCGGCCACAACGTCGGCCATCCCTGGGTCCTTTTGCAGGCCCCAGACATCATTGATCAGAACTGCTCCGATGTCGGCAGCCCTCGCCGCGACTTTGGCTTTGGACGTATCGACCGAAAGCGGCACGTCGAGCGTCCCTGCAAGGGCCTCCAGCATCGGCGCGACGCGTGCAAGCTCCCCCTCGGCCATAACCGGAACGGCGCCGGGCCTCGTCGACTCCCCGCCAACATCGACGATGTCGCAACCATCGGCGGCCATGCGCTTGGCATGCGCGACCGCGGCATCGACGCTTTGGAATTTGCCGCCGTCTGAAAACGAATCCGGCGTTACGTTCAAGATGCCCATGACGAGAGGGCGTGTCCCGATGCACCCCAGGAACGCATCTCGCCTCCGGCGCAGTTCGGCGCGCATCAAGCGGCCTTGCCGCCCTTTCCCGGATATTCGCAATGCCAGCGCACCGCCTGCCACTTCGGATGCTCGCCGATCCATTGGGCGATATAGGGCGGCGCCGTCATGGCGCATTGGTTGAGCGAGCCGTTGGAAAAGAATTTCAGGCGCTGCTCTTCACAAGCGTTGGGCTCGGCGACGGCACAAACAACGATCACCAGTTCCATCAGGCCCATGGCCGCACCTCGCACATCTTCGTTGTACCGACTTCCATGTACCGATGAGCCTCGCCTGCGGTTTCAATCGGGTGCACACAAGATTTCGCCGTTGCCCAGCACCGCCATGTCGCCTGCCAGACGTTGCAAAGGGCCGCGCAGCAGTGAGGCAGCCCGCGTACTGTAAGCTTTGACAAATTTCGCCAGCAATCGCGTGGCCACGAGATCGTGCAGCCCACAGTCGTTGAACGTGGGCGACATGGTGTCGCACGGTTTGCCCAGCACGATCGTGCCGCGCCGCATCAGGTAGCCCGGCAGCGTGCCGGTCGCACTGCGGAGGATCAGCGTCCCCGCAATCATGCGGCTGCCGGCGTAATTTCCGCTTTTTCCCTCGACGATGATGGTGCCGCGCCGCAGCCGGTCGCCGACGCGCTCGTCGACGTCGCCGTGCACGACGATAACGCCCCCGCGCATGCCTGCCATTTCGCCGGGAAGCGGACCGCCGAGACGCTCGCCGGCGCTGCCGCCGACATCAACATGTCCGCCGCTCATACCGGAACCGGCCCATGGTCCGGCGTTTCCTTTCACCGTTAGCCGACCCCCGCTCATGAGGCGAGCGGCCCGGCTCCCCACATCGCCTTCGACAACGATGTCGCCCTGTTTCATCCCTTGCCCAACGTTATCAAAACGTCCAGAGCCGCCTTCGATGCGCACATTCGCGCCGTCCCCCATACGGACGCGAAACACGTCGCCGACCGTGACCTGATGTCGGGACGTGTGCACCGCGATTCTTTCCAGTTCTGCCGCCGACTTTCCCGCGAGCAGATGAGGTACGAGCGGCGACAGATCAAGCCGCTGATCGGGCTCGCTGCGCAAGCTCAACACGAGCGGCTTCACGGCAGCAGGTCCTTGAGATGGAAATGGTGGGGTCCGAGCTTGCCCCCATAGTTGCCGGCGCCAACCCGTACCGCGCCCCGTTTGGGACCGAGCCTGATGATGGCCTTCAGCCCTGCCCGCATGGCAGTCGCGACGGCGTCAGGCGTGAGGCCATCAATGACAATCTCCAGTACGGACCGGGTGTCTGGATCGAGCGCGCTCGCGACAGCGCCGCGGAGCGTCGGACAGTAGGCGTCGTTGGTCGATGCCCGCATCGACTTGTACTTGGCGCCGACTTTCGACCCCGATCGCGCGATGCCGCCCGGAAACGGCAGGATGGCATCCGGCACGTCATCAATCGCCTTCACTGCTGCCTCGGCGGCTGCCAACGTCTGGCGCTGGCTTTCGCCCATGATGATAAGGTTGCCGCCACCGACGCCGGCCTTGGTCAATCCGGTCGTCGCCTCGCAGACGAACTCACCATCCATCACCGGCACACGCCAATAATGCTTGCTGCCGAACCGTTTCGAGACCTGCCAACCGTCGCCGAAATAGCGCAGCGCATCGCCGAGCTTCAGCCGCTCCTCACCATCGAGGCCAGCGTAACAGGCGGACCCGGGACTCGTCAGGACGCATTGGCCGACCCGTCCCTGCAATTGCTTCTGCAGTTCGCCGGTGGAGACGGCAAAGAGCAGCACCCGCACGCCCGGACGCCCATCGGGCGTTTCGTCGGGCGCCAGCGTCTGGTCCACTCCGGCTTCGCAGCCGCAGCCGATCACTGACGTGCCGTAGCCAATCATCGTGGTCGCGGCCTGCTGCGCCCATCGCACGCTGTCAGCGGTGATGATCAGCGCGGTGGCGCGCATGCCGAAGGCTTCCGCGAACGTATCGTCGATGCGGATGCCTTTGAGGACTATGTGGCGCATGGCACGCGCTCGAACGGATCGGGCCTCGGGATCACGGCTTCCGGCACAGCGGCGAAATCCGGCGGGAGTGCGTACCGCGTATCGTAATAGTTGCGCATGCGGCGATCGATGGCGCGATCATGCTCAGGCCGAACGGTGAGCGCCCGTCCCCAGCGATAGTGCGTCACCGCGCCGTCGCGCACCACGAGTTCGCCATCCTTGAAGACCAGCGCCGCGTTGCGGAACATCGCGGCTTTATCGGAACCCTCGGTATAGACGGCGACGTCCGCGACGGCGCCGGCACCCAGGTGGCCGCGATCGCGCAGCCCGAGCAACCGTGCGGGCGCCGCACGCGTCATCGTCGCGATCTCGACCAGCGTGTATTCGCGCGCGATCGAGGGCAGCGTGGTGAGTGCCATTGCGTCAGCTGGAAGCTTCGCCATCCATTCAGCGCGCAGCCTTTTGTCCATCAGCAAGGCGAGGATATCGGGATAGGTCGTGAACGGTGCACCGTTCGGATGATCGGTGGTGAAGAAGACGCGCCAGGGATCGTTGATCAAAAGGAACAACTCGAGCCCGACCGCCCATTGGATGGCGTTGTAGAAATCGTTGGCGCGGTAATCGTAGGGTACGATCCCTCCCCCATTCGCATCGCCATCGAAAATGACCCACTTCTTCGGCCGTGCCTGACCACGCGCATTGAACTGACGCAGCACGTCCAGAGACACCGTGACCGTCTGTCCGAACATGACCTGGCCGACATCGATGGTCACGCTCTTTGTCCCATTCACCGCCTCCGCGATGCGCGCGGCGCCTGACGAAAAGCCCTTCGCTCCTTCTTTGCCGTAACCGTAGAACTGCAGATGCGCGAGATGAAGCGGTAGGCCTTCCGCCGCCTTGATCGTCGCGAGCGCAGTCTCGTCACTGCCGGCGAGCCCGAGATTGTTGCAATGGACATGCAACGGATGCGGCACGCCGAGATCATGCACGGCGTGCTGCAAGGCCTTCACGATCTCCCGCGATGATACGCCGTAGAACGGCACGACATCATCGAGCGAGAATTGACGGACGTTGGACTTGAATGCCGCCGCGCCGCCGGCATTGATCACCTTGATGCCGAGCGCGCGCGAGGTCGCAAGCGTCCAGGCAACGTAGTCGCGCACGGCGTTCGCGCTTTCGCCGTTGCGCATCAGGCCGAGCAGAAAATCATCATTGCCGAGGACGGCGAGGATCGCCTTGTCGATGATCGGCGTGTCGGCAAGTTCGAGATGGGCTTGCAGCGCATAGTGCGGCGGCACGGCCGGCTCGACCACCGTGGTGAAGCCCATCTTCGCGTAGAGGCATCCGGTCGCGACTGTCGAGATGCCGACATCGGCGATCGGATGCTCGTCTTCGGGCAATCCGCGCAGTTCGGGCAGCAAAAGGCGCGCCGTATTCACATTGACGCCGGCGATATGCGAGTGGATGTCGATGCCGCCGGCCATGACGATCTTGCCCGACACGTCGTGGGTCGCATCGGCAGGGGCGCCGCCCGGCGGCGGCTCGACAATCCGCCCGTCGCGAATCCACACGTCGCCGCCGCCGTCCCGTCCATGGGCCGGATCGATCACGCGTCCCCCGGCGAGGCGCGTCAGCATGCTAACCTCCCGTCGGCGCTAAAACTTCTCCGATTTCGGAAATGATGCGAGCGACCGTCTCGGTTTCGCTCGGCTTCGTCGCGGCCTCTGCCACAAGCGTGCCCACCGCCGCGGAATAGGAGACCGCATCGTGATCCAGCCCGGGCGCGCCAACCTCGATGTGCACGCGCGGCGGCCGAGAAAAGCGGGCGGATTCTGCCGTGAGCGCGATCAACGGAACATCGCGTCGCCACGACGGCGCTGTTGCGCGATAAGCGGATATCCATAGCGCGCAATCGACTTCGCCTGCCTCCACCAGACGATTGGCGTCGAAGCGCCAGGAGTCGTGCTCGGGGTGGCGACGGCCAAAGCCTGTGCGCATGGGAAATCCCGTCAGCCAACCGCATGCCTGCAAGGCGCCCGGCGCGTTGTCTCCGGCTTGCAGGGGCAACCCTGTAAAGCGCGTCTTGGCGTTGAGATCCTTGACGAGACCGCACAGCATTTCGATGGCGAGTTCGTCGAGTTCAGCTGCCGCCCATACCGCCACGCCGAAACGAGCTGCCTGAAGATCGGCCGCAAGCGCATCAATTGTCTTTGCCGGCAGACGCGTTTTGCCGACGGGCCGACCACCGACACGCGCGCGAAGCGCCGCGAGCACCACCGGCAGGTCCGCCGGATCACGGCCGATCGTCTCGACGCTAGGGATGATCTCGCGCGCCCGTTCGGCGCGCCCCGGACAAAGCCAAATCACGCGGCGGCTTGCATCCCCCGCCTCGGGCGCAAGCGGAAGGTCGATGAGACGCTGCCGCAGTTCAGGCCACACCACCGTAAGACCGCCGCCAAAGAGCAGCAGCAGTTCTCCTCGCATCCGCGCTTCGTTCGGCGTCGTGATCATGATCCCGGCGTCGCGCATCACATCGAGGTCCTTGAACAACACGCGCGAATGCATGTGATCGATCGCCGCACCCAAGCGCTCGGCGAGCGCGACCGCCGCGCGAACGCCGGCGACATCGGTGCCGAGACCGGCGATCAAGGGAAAACGGCTCGCCGCCAGCAGCCGCGCCGCTTCGACAACGGCTTCGCGAACCGTTGCGGCCTTGCCGTCGATCCAGGCGTTACCCATTGCCGGCCCTCCAGCGCACGGCGGCAAGCGGAGCGCAGCGTGTTTTCAGGAATCGTACTTGATGTAAGCGAAACGCTGGTCGGTCTCCGGCGTCCCCTCAAGCGCGCCGCCCGTCTTGCCCGGCCGCCAATGGACCACCGCCTCGATCTTCTTCGCGAGTTCAAAATCCTTGTCGGTAATCCCCTTGGCGGCATGGTTCTGAAGACGAACCTCGACCCAGGCATAGGACGCAGTGATGTCCGGATGATGCCATGCGGCCTCGGCAAGGTGGCCGACCGTATTGATCACCATCAGCGTGCCCTTCCAACCGTGGGTGCGATACTTGCGGCGAATCCAGCCACCTTCGAGATACCAATGCGGCAGCTCCTGCTTAAGGCGTGCCGTGACCTCCTCATCCGAATAAGTGCGTTCCTTGACCGTGGCCATTGCGTCCACCTCTTGTTGGGACTTTATCAATTGCCGTCCGACTGCGGTCCAATTTAAGGTGCGGCAGTCTAGTCGGGTATTTCGTTTCGACAACCGGCGTTTTCGGGAGACATGTATTGAGCGGCGCAACAACCGCAACGGCGGCCGCGGTGACGGTCAAAGTTCCGGCGCGGTTGCATCTCGGATTTCTTGATCTCAACGGCGAACTGGGGCGCCGGTTCGGCAGTATCGGCCTTGCGATCAGCGATCTCGAAACCCGCATATCGATTCGCCGCGCGCACCGCATGCACGTGAGTGGACCAGAGCGCGAACGCGCGCTCCGTTACGCCACGACGATGCAGCGGTTCGTTGGCGCTGGCGCCGAATATGACCTGCAGGTCGAGGATGTCGTTCCAAGCCATGCAGGCCTTGGCTCGGGAACACAGCTCGCGCTGGCCGTCGCCGCGGGAATACGCCGACTTAACGGCATGCCGCTCGATGTCGCCGGAGACGCATCACGGCTTGGTCGTGGCTCGCGCTCGGGAATCGGCATTGGGTTGTTCGATCGTGGCGGCCTCGTCGTCGACGGCGGACGAGGATCAGCCGCGGGGCCAGCGCCCATCGTCAGCCACATGCCGTTCCCGGAGAATTGGCGAGTGTTGGTCGTAGTCGATCCACATAGTCAGGGCGTGCATGGCGATGACGAACTGTCAGCTTTCGCCCACCTGCCACCTACCTCGGCGGCCGATGCAGGACACTTATGCCGGCTGGTGTTGATGCAGGTTCTGCCGGCGGTCGCAGAACGCGACCTGCCGACTTTCGGTGCGGCGATCAAGGAGATGCAGGCACGAATCGGCGACTATTTCGCGCCGGCGCAGGGCGGTCGCCGGTTTGCGAGCGACGACGTTGCCGCGGCTCTTAATCTCCTTGATCGCGAGGGAGCGTTTGGAATCGGACAGAGTTCATGGGGGCCGACTGGCTACGCTTTTGCGCCGTCGGCGCAGGCGGCGAACGCTCTTCTGGAAAGCGCACGGCGACATCCGGATTGCGGGGGAGTAGACATCCGCATCTGCAAGGCGCTCAATAGCGGCGCACAGATCAGCGTTCACGCCACGACAGCGGCGGCGGATGTAACGGAGCATAAGAATTGAGGGAGGCGACGGATGGGGGACAAGCACATCCTGCACATGGTGACCCCTCTCAAGCACATGAGTCCGTTCGACGTAAACATGGCCGTCGATGCGGGTTATGACGCGGTGCTCACGTATACCGATGTCACCATCGACGAGGTCACGGGCTTGGTGCAGGACGCGATTTTCTCGCGTCCGCCGAAAGTCGGCATCAAGACGGGGATGTTCTTCGGCGGCAAGGACGCAAGCATGGCCCTCGACATGCTTGCGGCGGCCAAGAAGGCGCTCGTCCCGCCGTTCGGAATTTCGTTTTTCGCCGACCCCGCCGGCTCGTTCACAACGGCTGCGGCGATGGTCGCTTGCGTGGAGAAAATGCTCAAGCGGAATAAGAAGAGTGACCTGAAAGGGCTCAAGGTCGCGGTGTTCGGTGCGACCGGAGTCGTCGGTTATTCCGCCGTTGTGATCGCAGCGCTCGAAGGCGCCGAAGTGAGCCTGGTGGGTTATGACGGCGGCAAGCGCGTGAGCGACAAAGCGCGCGAGATCAAATCGCGTTTCGATGTCGCGGTGCATCCGGCCGACGGCAGCGATGACGCCAAGAAGTCGCAGATACTCGACAATACCGAGGTGGCACTGTGCGCCGGCCGGGCCGGCGTTCAGATCCTGTCGCGAACACAGCTTGCCGCTGCGCGCCGGCTCCTCGTCGTCGCAGATGTGAATGCAGTGCCACCCACCGGCGTCGAAGGGATGGCCATGGCCGCAAACGGGGACGAGATGACGGCCCACGGCACGCTTGGCCTCGGGCCGCTAGCCATCGGCAATATCAAATACAAGACCGAGTTTGGTCTGTTCCAGAAGATGATCGCCGCAACCAAGCCGGTGAGCTTTGATTTTCGCGATGCCTTCCAGCTCGCCCGCGAACTCAATGGCTAGCGATATAACCATGCTGATCGCGGCCGCGTCGGGCCGCGCGCTTGCGGCATCAGCGCGTCGTGCAGGCTTTGTGCCGCTGGTCGCCGACTTTTTCGGCGATCTGGACACGATCGCCGTCGCGGACGCGCACGTTCGTCTGCCGCAAGCCAACGGCATGGATTGCGAGGCGCTCCTTGCCGCATTCGAGACGCTGGCAAGATCGCGCAGTCCCCGCGGAGCCGTCTGCGGCACGGGCTTCGAGGACCGGCCCAGCCTGCTGGGCAAGATCGCCGCGCGTTGGACTCTCTTCGGCAACAGCCCGGATATCGTGCGTCGCGTCAAAGACCCGACGGCGTTTGCGGAGTTGTGCCTGCGATGCGGGATCCCGCATCCGGAAACCTCGCGTCTTCGTCCGAACAACATGTCCGGCTGGCTCACAAAGCGCGTCGGCGGCGCCGGCGGCAGCCATATCCGCGACGCGGGCCCGGATGCGGTCTCGGACAATTTCTATTTTCAGCGTCTTGTCGAAGGCGTGCCGATCTCGGCGCTGTTTCTGGCCGACGGCCGACGCGCCATGGTGCTCGGCTTCAGCTTGCAGTGGTCCGCCCCGACGTCGCGCCTCCCGTTCCGTTACGGCGGCGCGGCACGCCCGGCCCCGCTGACTGACAAAACGATCGAGGCGATGACCGGCGCGGTGCAGCGCGTGATGGCGGCCGTGCCGCTTGTCGGGCTGAACAGCGCGGACTTCCTGGTTAACGGCGACCGCTTTCATTTGTTGGAGATCAATCCGCGACCGGGCGCCACGCTCGACATTTTTGAGCCGCGAGACGAATCATTGTTCGCGCTTCACGTCATGGCGTGTCGTGGCGCGCTGCCGCCGACGCCTCCCGCCTACGATGGCGCGGCGGCCAACGCGATCGTTTATTCGGACTGCGACGTCCCCGTGATGCCGGCGCTCGATTGGCCCGAATGGACGGCGGACCGACCTGTGACAGGAAGCGCTGTCATGGCGCAAGCCCCCCTATGCACGGTGTTCGCGAACGCATTGACGTTGGATGAGGCCAGGGAACTGGTGCAGCGCAGGGCTGCGACGACCCTCACGGAGGTAAGGGCGAGGTTGTCATGAGCGACGTGCGGCCTGCAAGCGTGAATGAGCGGGCGGCGAAACTCGTTGACCGGTTCCGGGCGACGCCGGCCGAGTTCAAAATCGAATTATCGCACGGCACTCTTGGCGAAACGCTGATCGATGCCGGCGCGCACCGGCGTGGCAGCATCTCGGCCGGATTGCTGATGGCGGAGATTTGCATGGGTGGCCTCGGCACCGTCGCGCTCACGCCGAGTACCGCGACGCCGCGCTGGCCTTGGACGCTGGTGGTGCGTTCGTCGCACCCGATCGCGGCCTGCCTCGCCAGCCAGTATGCCGGATGGCGCCTCGCCGAGGGCGAAGGCAAGAACGCATTCTTTGCGCTCGCCTCGGGGCCGGCGCGGGCACTGGCACGGAAGGAAAAGCTCTTCGAAGAACTCGCCTATGCTGACGAGGCCGAAACCGCAACGCTGGTGTTGGAAGCCAACCGGCCGCCACCGTCGGCAGTGGTGAGCCGGGTCGCCCAGGATTGCCGCGTGCCGCCTGAGCGTCTCTCGTTCGTCTACGCGCCGACGCAGAGCATCGCCGGCAACGTGCAGATTGTCGCCCGCGTGCTCGAAGTCGCGCTCCATCGAGCGCACGAGTTGAATTTCTCGCTCGATCGCATCGTCGAGGGCATGGGCGCGGCCCCACTGTCGCCGCCCCATCCCGATCTCGTCACCGCGATTGGGCGCACCAACGACGCCATCATCTTCGCCGGCCGCGTCCATCTCTTCGTGACAGGTGCCGCAGCCGACGCCCGCGCACTTGCCGAAAAACTGCCGAGCGCGACCTCGCGCGATTACGGCCGGCCGTTCGCCGATATATTCAAAGCCGCAAAGGGCGACTTCTATGCCATCGATCCGATGCTGTTTAGCCCGGCGGAAGCAATCGTGACAGCAATCGACAGCGGCGAGAGTTTCCATAGCGGCCGGATCGACCTGAACCTGCTCGATGCATCGTTCGCCTGAACACCTCGCGACTGAACCTGCAGCGCCGGTTCCCTGCGTTGCATTGGTCGGCGATCGTGTCGACTGGCACGCGCGCGTCCTCGCCAAAGCATTTGCCGCGCTTGGCGTAAGAACGATCCCGGTGCGTCTCGAGGAGTGCCGGTTCGAGACGCATCGTTCGCCGGCGCTATCCATTCCCGGATTCGGGAACGCGCTCCCCGATGCAATGCTGGTCCGCTCGATGTCGGGCGGCACATTTGAGCGGGTCACGGTACGCCTCGGAATTCTCCATGCGGTTCGCGATCTCGGCGTCACGGTCTGGAACGATGCCCGCGCCATCGAACGGTGCGTCGACAAATCGATGACGAGCTTCCTCCTGGCGCAGGCGCGTATACCGACCCCCGAGACTTGGGTAACGGAGTCACCTGATGCGGCACGCGCCATTGTTGCGCGCGAGGCCGTGCACAGCCCGCTCGTACTGAAGCCATTGTTCGGGTCGCAAGGCCGCAATCTTCGCCTGATCGGCAGCGCGGACGATCTCCCCGATCCCGGCGCAGTCGCCGGCGTCTACTATCTGCAGCGCTATCTCGCCACCGACCGCGGCGATGGATTTCGGGATTTTCGCCTTCTGGTCGCGCGCGGCCGGGTTATCGCCGCCATGATCCGTCACGCCAGCCAGTGGATCACCAACGTCAAGCTTGGCGGCCGACCGCTCGCCGTCGTGCCCGATCAAGCGATGAAGGAGATCGCGGTCCGAGCCGCCGCCGCCGTGGGCGCCGACTTTGCCGGTATCGATATTCTCCATGACGCTGATGGCCGGCCGACGGTGCTCGAGGTCAACAGCATGCCGGCTTGGTCAGGATTGCAAAAGGTCACCTCGGTCGACATTGCGTCGACCCTTGCGACGGACCTTATGACCGCACTTCACATGCAGACGCCGCAGGGAGCGAAGGGGTGACGCGCGCGACGCAGATCGCGGACGCGTTCAGGAATGCCTGTCTCGACGAGCTGGATGCGCCGAAGCCCGGCAATGTGCACAGCTTTGCCGCCGGGCATCGTATGACGGCTTCCGACTTCATTCGCAGCGCCGATGCTGCGGCCGTTCCGCTCGCACGCACAGGCGCGCGGGTCGGCGCGCGAATACTGACGGCGGTCGAGGCGACGTTTGCAGCGGTCGGCGTAAACACCAATCTCGGTATCATCCTGCTGTGTGCGCCCCTCGCGGCGGCCGCAGAACGGCAAAGCGCGGATCTGCGTGTAGCCCTCGCCGCTGTACTTGCTGCGCTCAACATCGAAGATGCCGACTTGGCGTTCCGCGCCATCGCGCGTGCTTCGCCGGCCGGGCTTGGCCGCATTGCGCAGCACGATGTCTCGGGCCCGGCAACCATCACGTTAAAACAAGCGATGGCCGAAGCCGCTCATCGTGACCGGATCGCGCGCCAATATGTCAGCAATTTCGAGGACGTATTCGAGCTGGGCGAACCTATTCTTGCGGGCATGTTGTCGCAGGCGAGAGATCCGCGATGGGCAACGCTGGCGGTCTCCCTCGCCTTCCTGTCCGCATTTCCGGACAGCCACATCGTGCGCAAACATGGCGCTGCCATCGCGGAAGAGATTCGTCAGACCGCGAGCGTTTTTGCCAAAAAGTTCGCAAGCCTCCAGTGGCCGGACGAGATGCTTGCCGAACTGCTTGCATGGGATGCCGCCCTCAAGGAACGTGGCATCAATCCCGGCACCAGCGCGGACTTGACCGTCGCAACTCTGTTCGCGCACCGACTGCCGAACATCTTGCCGCCGCATTCGAATAGTGATTGACTTCTCAGTGCGGAATAATTTTCCGCCGCTATCTGGCTAACCGGTCGGACCCGTTTGAGTCCGATGCTGACAACAAGGATAGCCGTCCTGCCGAACGCCAGAAGGCCTCGGCGTATCGGCGATATGCAACGTTCCTTGGGAGGAGATGGCGATGGCGAAGATTACAGGACTTTGCGTTGGTAAATCGCTCGTTGGTGAGGGCAACGAGGTTGCTCACATCGATCTGATCATGGGTCCGCGCGGCAGCTCCGCCGAAACGGCATTTGCGAACTGCCTCACCAACAACAAGGACGGCTTCACGGCATTGTTGGCCGTGGTCGCGCCGAACCTGATGTGCAAGCCTGCGACGGTGATGTTCAACAAAGTCACCATCAAGGGCGCGAAGCAGGCCGTGCAAATGTTCGGTCCGGCCCAGCACGCGGTTGCGAAGGCGGTCTCGGATAGCGTCGCGGACGGTACCATCCCGCAGGATGAAGCCGACAACCTTTTCATCTGCGTCGGCGTGTTCATCCACTGGGACGCCGCGGACGACAAGAAGATCCAGGAATACAATTATCGCGCGGTGAAGGAATCGATTACGCGGGCGGTCCGTGGCGAGCCGAAGGCGAGCGAGGTCGTCGCGAAGGCCAATCAGGTCAAGCATCCGTTCGCCGCGTAAGCGCCGGATACCAACTCCTCCCAGCATTCCGGGGCGTGAACGAGTTCGCGTCCCGGAAACCATGATCCCGGAATTGTCAATTCCGGGCGAGTATTAGTTTTGCTGCGAAAATTCCGAACGGCGCAGTTCCTCGATATCGCGAGCCGTTACGTTGCCGTCGTGAAGGCATGTCGCGACAAGGGCCCCGGCAATTCCGGCGCGACTGAGCGCCGCAAGGTCCGCGCGATCGCGAATGCCGCCTGCCGCGTAAATCCGGCGATTGAGCGCCGCGGCGCGGATGGCCGCAAGGCGAACGAGGTCAGGGCCGGCGCCGCTGCCGACACGCGCGAGCGTCATCACAATGACTTGCGCCGGCCAGCATGAAACGTCGGCCAGCAGTTCGGACGGTCCCTGAAACTCGTCGCCACGAAAGTCGAGAGACAAGACAACGCGCGGATCGCGGGCAAGCTCGCGAACCGGCGCGGCTTTCGTCTGCGTTTCGCTGCCGAGAACGAGACGGCCCCATCCGTGGGAAAGCCAGTCGAGGGCACGTGATAGATCGGCGATACCATTGTCGACCCACAGCGTCATCTGTGGAAATGTTGCGCGGACGCTCGCAAGCACATTCTGGTTGTCGCCAGTCCCGGTAATAGCGTCGAGATCGGCGACGTAGAGCGTCTGGAACGAGTAGATCGACAGCAGGCCGCGCACCACATCTTCGGGGACGCTGCTCGGCGACAACGGCGTTTCGATCGGCCGATATCGATCGCGTTGGCCCATGCGGGCGCGAACGACCGTGCCGTTCTTGAGATCGATGACCGGAATAATCTCCATGGCGCGATCGCGCTGCGAACAATCCAGTATGATGACTTCGAGCCGGATTTGGTCCCATATCACGGGACGGCAGCATAAGTCCGCAACGGAGTTCTTAGTGTGAGCGTCGTCATCGGATGGGACATCGGCGGCGCTCATCTCAAGGCCGCGCGCGCCGAACAAGGGCGCATCGTCAAGGCCATCCAAGTGCCCTCGCCGCTTCGCTTCGGCCTCGATCGGCTCGCACAATCCTTTGCAGAGGTATACGCCGCCATCGGCACAGCGGACCGCCACGTCGTGACCATGACCGGCGAACTTGCGGATACTTTCGTCTCACGCGCCGAAGGCGTCACCGAGCTTGCGCGGGTTGCAGCACGCGAGCTCGCCGGCGGTTCAGTGCTGCTTTATGCGGGGCGCGCGGGTTTCGTGTCGCTCGATCACGCAGACAAACACGTCGAGGACATTGCTTCGGCGAACTGGCACGCCAGCGCAGCGCTCGTCGCCCGCAGACAAGGCGATGCGCTGTTCGTTGATATGGGATCGACCACGACCGACATCGTGCCGGTCGCCGACGGTAAAATCGTTGCCCGCGGTTATACCGATGCTGAACGGCTGGCGGCCGGCGAGCTCGTCTACACCGAACTCGTGAGAAGCTTCGTGATGGCGGTAGCAGAGCGCGCCCCCGTTGCGGGCCAATGGACGACCTTGATCAAGGAGAACTTTGCCAACATGGCCGATGCCCATCGCGTTCGCGGTGCATTGTCCGAGGGCGTCGATCAGATGACGACCGCCGATGGCCGCGAGAAGACCGTTGCCGCGTCGCAAGCACGCCTCGCGCGCATGGTGGGACGCGACGCTTTGGATGCCGACGATGCAACGTGGTCCCTCCTCGCCCAATGGTTTGCGGAAACTCAAATTCGCGCCGTGATGGACGGCGCATTCCTGGTGTTGTCGCAAATGAGCCTTCCGGCGCGCGCCCCGCTCGTCGGTGCCGGGATCGGAACCGCGGTTCTGGGCGAGGTCGTGCGGCGGCTCGGCCGCCCGTACGTCGACTTCGAAAGCCTCCTCGACATCGCGCCGGAGGCCCGGCAATCAGCCTCGCAATGCGCGCCTGCCGCCGCACTTGCAGCACTGGCCTCCATGTCGTCGCGCCCATAGCGGAACCTCTCGCCTGTCAGCGGGTTCAAGCAGGGTCGACGCGGAACCCGCTATGTCATCTGCCGCCCAAGTTGCCGCACCTTCGTCGGAGCGCCGAAGCGCGGACACGTCAAAGCGTCCTGCGATCCGCACGGATATTCCAGCGCGGCTCGATCGCCTGCCGTGGAGCCGCTTCCATCTCATGGTCGTGGTCGCGCTCGGCGTGACATGGATTCTCGACGGCCTCGAAGTCACCATTGTCGGCGCCATCGGGCCCGTGCTGCAAAACAAGGATACGCTTGGCCTTACGACGACGGAGGTCGGCAATGCAGCGTCTGCCTACGTGGTCGGAGCAGTCATCGGCGCCGTTTTGTTTGGCTGGCTGACGGATCGGTTCGGCCGACGTCTCGTCTTCTACGTCACGCTCATCGTCTACCTGATCGGCGTGCTCCTCACCGCAACCTCCTGGAGCTTCTGGAGCTTCGCTGCCTTCCGCGCCATCACCGGCCTCGGCATCGGGGGCGAATACGCCGCCATCAATTCCGCAATCGATGAGCTGATCCCCGCGCGCTATCGCGGCCGCATCGACCTCATCGTCAATGGCAGCTTCTGGCTCGGCGCGGCAGCGGGATCCGGTGCTTCGCTATTGTTTCTCGACCCGAACCTGCTCGGGACCGACGTCGGCTGGCGCCTCGGATTTGCCATCGGCGGCGTCCTCGGCCTCGGCATCCTGCTGATGCGCCGTCACGTGCCGGAAAGCCCGCGATGGCTCGTCACCCACGGCTGGGGTCAACAAGCCGATGCGACCATCGCCGACATCGAGCATCGCGTCGAAGACGATGCCGGCGGCGTTCAGCTTGAAAAGCCAAGCGACATCCTCGAGGTTCACCCTCGCAAGAGCTTCGGTTTTCGCCTGATCTTCGGGTCGATGTTCGGGAAGTATCGCGACCGCAGCATCCTCGCGCTCATGCTGATGATCGCGCAAGCGTTCCTCTTCAACGCAGTCTTCTTTTCCTACGGACTCGTGCTGTCGAGGTACCACGGCGTGCCCGAAACCCGGACCGGACTTTATCTCCTGCCGCTCGCGGCCAGCAATTTCCTCGGTCCCGTTCTCCTCGGATCATTGTTCGACACCATCGGACGGCGGAAGATGATCGCCGGCACTTACGCGCTGGGCGGTGTGCTGCTGATCGCGACCGCGGTGATCTTCGGACTCGATGGCTTCTCCGCCTGGACCCAGACCCTGGCCTGGATGCTCATTTTCCTTTTCGCCTCGGCGGCGGCGAGCTCGGCCTATCTCACGGCAAGCGAAATCTTTCCGTTGGAGACGCGGGCGCTTGCCATTGCGACATTCTACGCCGTCGGCACGGCCGTCGGCGGGAGCGCGGCGCCGTCGCTCTTCGGATTCCTGATCGGGACCGGGTCTCAGTGGGCGCTCGCCGGCGGCTACTTGTTTGCCGCCATTCTGATGCTCATCGCGGCGCTGACCGAGGTTGCCTTCGGCGTCGACGCCGAGGGAAAATCGCTCGAACACATTGCCGGACCGCTATCGAGCGAATGAGGACGCCGCGTTGGCGGCGGCACGCGTCAGTCGCACGCAAAATCACTGGCGCTCGTTGCATGGCACGGCGCGGGCCAGCCGCGCGCCTGCCAGTAATCGACGAGGCCGAGATCGCGCACGACGGCCTTGAAGCGATCAGTCCGCCGCACTGCCGCGTAGCTCGGGTGCCAGAACCAGGTCGCGGAAATCGGCTGGAAGTAATCAGCCTTGATCTCGTCCTCGTAAAATTCGAGGACGCGCTCCGGCGCGCCGACATGCATGTAGGCAAAACTCATGTTGCCGAGCCGCGGCAACTCACCGGATGAAGCCGGTTTCGCCGGCGCCGATTTAAGAATCTTCGCCGCTTCTTCGGTCATGCCGGCGGGATAGTTCGTTGCCGGCATGGCACGGATTGCCGCCGCCGCCTCGCCATACCGCCCGGCCGCAGCTTCGATCAGCGCGAGTTCAAGCGTCCGTCCGGGACTGAACGGCTTGAGCATCGTGATCGCCTTCTCGGTATCGCCGTCGAGCCACACGATCTCGGCGGTGTCCGCGGTGTAATTGGTGATGAACGGCTCGATCGCCTGCAGATGCTCGCGCATCGCGAGCGCTTCCTTGATGCGGCCCATCGCGGCCAGAAGCTGGCTCAAGCCATGCAGCCCGTCCGCTTGGTTCGGATTGAGTGCGAGGGCTTGGCGAAATGCAGCCTCTGCCGCCAGCATGTGCCGCTGCACCATCTCGGCATAGCCGAGCGCGACAAAGGCTTCGGCGCTTTTCGGGTCGAGTGCGGTCGCCTGCCGGGCAAGTGCATCGCTGACTGGGATCGTACGTTCGACAATCTTCCGCTCCTTTTCGGGCATGCCGCCGCGCAGCGAGGGAGCGAACAGCGGCGTCAATGCATAGTCATAGGCGAGCAACGCAGCGGCCGCCGCAAAATCGGGAGCCCGCATCACCACCGTATCCAGAATCGCCGCGGCGTCGGCGAGCGCCTTGGCGCCGCGCGGCCGCGCCGACGCCTTGGCGCGCAGAAAATCGAGATAAACGTCGACATCCGTCACCCGGCCACGCATCGATGCTGCTTCAGTGACGGCCGGCACGCTAAGGGCGGCCGCGATCTGCCGTGCGATATCGGCTTCGACATCGAATATGTCGTCGCGTCGCGCGTCGTAGTCTTTCGACCACAGCTCCGTGTCGTCACGGGCCTGGACGAGCGAAACACTCAAGCCGATGCGTGCCACCGAGACTTGCGCGCTACCCTGGACAAGGTAGTTCGCGTTAAGTGCGCGCCCGATGGCCGCGATGTCGCGCTTTGGTCCCTGGAAGCGAAATGACGAGGAGCGGCCGACAACCTCGACACCGCGCATTCTGGCGAGAGCAACGGCCAGCTCGTCGGTCAGGCCCTCGGCGAAGAAATCCTGTGTGGCATCCCCGGAAACATTTGCAAGGGGCAGCACAGCAATGGCGCGAGGAAGCGGGACCTGCGCTTGGGTCGAAAGCGGCGCCGCACAAAACACAAATGCGATGGCGGTCACGGAGGTCACCGCACACCGCAGGCTCTTCAAGGCAAGGCTCGTCATGAATTCGCTCACCGCCCTAAACATTCGGGTTTGAAATAGAGGCTCGGATCATCCAAGCGCACGGCCACATCTCCCTTGACGACCCACGAGATTAGCGGACCGCAACAAAGGCAGTTCCTACGCCGGCCCCGAACGGAAGTCACTCGACAACGATTCTGACAAATTGTTCAACCGGCACCTGTCTGATGAGATAAATCTCTTCATTAACTCCCTGCGATCAATATATTTGAAACGCTGGGCCTCCACCCCCCGTTTTGCCCACCCCCCAATGGAGGCGCAAGGAGGAAGATATGAGCATCACTGCAAATAAGCTCACCACGGCCGCGGTCGTGTTGTTGGCTGCAGTTGCCGTGCCCCAAGTCGCGGCCGCTCGTGGCGGTGGCGGCGGCTTCGTCAATTACGGCGGGACTCCCGATGCCGGTTACTATTCCTCAGGCGGTGCCTATGGGAGCAGCTATGGCGGCGGTTATGGCCGCGTCTACAGCAGCACCTACGGCGTCTACCCCAGCAGGCCCTATGGCGCCATTTCCGAAAGATCGCCCCGTGCCTATGGCGGCTGCTATTACAGCCGCCATTACGGTTACCTCTGCCGCTGATGACTCTGAATCAAGAGGGCCCGCCTCACGGCGGGTCCTCTTTTTGTGGCTGAACCAGATCTGATCTCCGGCATGGCCGATTTCGACAGATGGCGTCGAGTTGCAGCGCGATCGGCCTCGTCACCTCACTCTAAGCAATAGTCATTTCTTCGTAGCGCTGCACCAATCGTAGATGCTCAACGCCATCACCTTGATGGCCGCGAGGTAATCGTCGATCGAAACATATTCGTCGTCGGCGTGCATGACGGCTGTCGAGCCCGGGCCGAAGATCACCGTGGGCGTGTGACCGTAGAGATTGAGGAAGCGCGTGTCGGCTGCCCCCTGCCGGCCGCTGATCTCGGGCTGACGTCCCGTGACCTCGGTATAGTTTCGGCTCACCGTTTCGACGATCGGATGGTCGCGCGGAATCTCCGAGGCCTGCGCGTCGTAACCCACGAACCGGACCTTGGGCGGATGGTCCTTCATCCAGGGGTCCTGCGCGGCAGCTTCGGCGATGTGGGCGACGAGACTGCGTTTCACGCCTTCATGGTCTTCGCCCGGCACGGTTGCCATGCTGCCCTTCAACACGCAGGTCGCGGGAAATGAGCTTGGAAAATTGCCGGAGTGGAATGCCCCGATCATGCAAGGCAGCGCGTCGATCGCTTTGGGATAGAGCGGGTGTTTCACGGTCGCGACGCGCTTTGCTTCCAGTGCCTCGACGGCCTTGGTGATCTTGTAGCCAAGTTCGATGCCGCTCACGCCCTGATAGCGGCGTTGGATGCCGGCCGGCTTGCCCTGGATTTCGATCTCAAACCATATGCGCCCGATGCAGGCGGGCTGTACCGCAAGGCCGCTGGTCTCGCCGGAGATGCCGGCGTCGGCCGTATAGCCGCGGATCACCGTGTCGAGCGTTCCGTGACCGCTGACCTCCTCATCGATCACGATGTCGATGAGCACGTCGCCCTTGAGCTTGATGCCGGCCGCCTTGAGGTATTCGACCGCCAGGATATGGCTCGCGACCCCGCTCTTCATGTCGCAGGAGCCCCGTCCGTAGATACGGCCATCCTGTACCTTGGCTGACCACGGATTGTCGCTCCACCCCTCGCCGTTGCCGACCGGGATCACATCGGTATGGCCGTTGAGCAGCAGCGAGCGGCCCCCGCCCTCGCCCTTCCAGACCGCGACGATATTCGGCCGCCCCTCATAGCCGCGCTCCACCGGGATATAGCCCGGGTGCTTCTTCAGCGCCTCCCAGTCCGATTCCCACATGTCGACCTTGAGACCGAGTTTCTTCAAATAATCCGCGAGAAACGCCTGGATCCTGCCCTCGTCGCCGGTGACGCTCGGAATGGACACCATCTGCTGCAGAAACTGAATCGCCTTGTCGCGATTGGCATCGATCGTTTCAACGATCTTCTTGCGGTCGTCGGTCATCTGGCATCCTTTCGTCGCGGGTGTTCTTGTTGGTCATGCAGCGGGGAATGCGACGCAATTGCCACCGCCGAGGGAAATGCCGACCTGGTCGCCGACCGACCATCGCATCATCGGTTCATGCCCGGCAAGACGAACCAATAGCCGGCCGGACCTGCACTCCGCCGAATCGAAGTAGAGATCAAGGTGTCCGCCCTGATAGACCGTCGCCGCAACCGTTGCCGTGAGTACGCAAGCTTCGCCAGCCGTGGACATCCGCAGCTGCTCGGGGCGGATGAACAAATCGACCGTCCCTGAAGGCGAAACGCCCGCAAGCGATGCGGCCGGAACTTTGATAGTCACGGCGCCGACTGTCACGATCGCATCCGATCCGTCGACGCGTTTGAGGCGGCCGCGCAGGACGTTGGCATCGCCTACGAAGGAAGCCACGAAGCGTTCGCACGGCCGCGCGTAAATCTCCTCCGGCGTGCCGACCTGTCGAATTCGTCCTTCTGACAACACCGCCATGCGATCCGACAGGCTCAAAGCTTCGCTTTGGTCGTGCGTAACGAAAATCGTGGTCACCCCGAGCTTGCGCTGGATTTCGCGAAGCTCGACCTGCATCGAGGCGCGCAGATTCTTGTCGAGCGCTGAAAACGGCTCGTCGAGCAACAGCACTTTGGGATTGATCACCAGCGCACGGGCAAGAGCCACGCGTTGCTGCTGACCGCCGGACAACTGCCGCGGCTTGCGGTCCTCAAGACCGCTGAGCTTCACGAGGGCCAACACCTCGCGCGTGCGTCGGTCCATCTCGTCTTTGGGAAGGCGGCGCATCTTGAGACCGTACGCCACGTTGGCGCCGACGGTCATGTGCGGAAACAAGGCATAGTTCTGGAACATCATGCCGACGCCGCGCTGGTACGTCGGCACATCGTTCACACGCGAGCCATCGATCGCGATCTCGCCTCCGTCCGGGCTGAAGAAGCCCGCGACGAGATTGAGGAGTGTGGTCTTTCCGCACCCGGAAGGTCCGAGCAATGTCATCAGCTCGCCGCGCCTGACCTTCAATGAAACCTCATGCAGGGCCACGACATCGCCGAACCGCTTGTGCACACTATCGAATGAGACCGCGGCGTCGCCATGGGCGACCGTCCCGCCTTGCTGCGACTGCCGAGGGTCGCGCATCGTGTCAGCGGCCATATTCGACATTGAGGACCTTGCCGAGACCGAAATAGGCGTTGGCAAGCGTCAGCAAGGCCGCGGTCGCAACGATGTAGATCACCGAGAGCGCTGCCATCGAAGGATCCGCATATTCGCGCACGTAGTTGTACATGGCTACGGGAAGCGTTTGCGTACGCTGGGCGGTGACGAAGAGCGACGCGGTGAATTCGTTGAACGACAGAATGGCCGCAAAGAGCCATCCGCTCACAAGGCCCGGCATCAGCAGCGGCAGCGTGATGCTCGTCAGCACGCGGCCGGGCGGCGCCCCCAGGCTCGCGGCTGCCAACTCGAACCGCTGGTCGAGATTGCGGAGTGAAACATAGACGCTGCGCAGCACGAACGGCAGCACGAGAATGACGTGGCAAACGATCACGACCGCATAGGTGCGCGCCAGCCCCACCTGCGTCGCAAGGATCAGAAATCCGAGCCCTACGGTGAAATGCGGCACGAACAGGGGCGACACCAGCACACCCTCGATGGCCGCTTTGAAGGGAAAGCGATAGCGGTCGAGCGCCACCGCGAACGCGGTGCCGACCGCCAGCGCGATCGTGGAACTCCACGCCGTCACGATGAGGCCATTGCGAAGGCCGAGATGAAAGTCCTCGTAAGCGAGCGCCTTCGCAAACCATCGCAGCGACAGCGCCTGGGGCGGAAATGACAGAATCGCCCGGTCATTGAAGGCCGCGACCGTCACGACAAATGCCGGCAGCACCAGGAAGCCGATGATCGCCAGGACGACGAGCGCGCCGCAAAGCGCGATGATTCGCTGGAGAGGCGAGCGCGGCATCTCAATGGGGCCCGATATTCTCGAGCGGTCGCGCCGCAAGACGCAGCAGCAACAGCACGATGAGCGTCAACGATACGCCGGCGACGCACAGGCTTGCGGCGAACGGGAAATTGAAACTCGCGAAGCCGAGTTGGTAGACGAGATTCGAGACCATGTTGACGCGACCGCCGCCGATCAGCTGCGGCGTCGCGAACGCACTGAACGTCCAGGCGAATGCCGTCGTCACCCCCGCGATGATCCCGGGCATCGACAGCGGCAGGGTCACGGTCAGGAACGCGCGGATCGGACCGGCACCCAGGCTCTCGGCAGCCTTCCGGTAATCGCGATCGATGTGTGCGAGCGCCGCCGCCAGCATGATCACCATCACCGGCATCGTCACGTGAACGAGCGCAATGACGACGCCAAAAGTCGTGAACATCAACTGGATCGGCTCATCGATGATCCCGAGTTTGAGCAGCACCGAATTGATGAAGCCGTTGTTGCCGAGAACGACGATCCACGAATAGGTGCGGACCACTTCGCCGAGAAAGAGCGGCGTCACAACCGTAATCAGGATCGCCGACTTTGCGGCCGGGCTGCGGACATGAACCAATGCGTAAGCGAGCGGATAGCCGACGACCAGCGTCCAGAACGCCGTCAGAAAGCAGATCCAAACCGTGTCGATGAAGACCCGTGCGTAGAATGGCTTCAGCAGGGCTGTGAAATTGTCGAGCGTGAGGCCGCCGGGCTCAAGCGAGCCCGGTACATAGGCACGGACGCTGAACTGCAGCACCGCCGCCATCGCAGCAATGAAGGCGATGGCACACAGCGCAGCAGGCGTTACGAATGTGCGAAGAAATGGCTGCGTCGTCACGGGAAGAGCAGAGGCGGCCGCGCAAGCGCGGCCATTCTTCGCCTCAATTCATGATGTTCTCGGCGAACCACTTGCGCCATTCCGCGGTTTTCTCCGCCCGAAGCTTCGGATCGATGTTGATCTGGCTTTTCCATTGCTGAGCGGTGGTGAACACGCCCGGAAGCTTGGCGATCTCCGGATCGAGCTTGGCATTGAGCACCGCCGGACTGCCCTTCTTCAGTTTCGCGATTTCCGCCTGAATGACAGGGTCATAGAGGACGTTGATGAATTTGTACGCGAGATCGGTCTTCTTCGAGCCCTTCATGATGGCGACCGCATCGACGCCCAGCACTGCGCCTTCCTTCGGTATCGTCAGCGTTATGGGTACCCCCTGCCCGATCATGTAATAGGCGTTCATCGACAGCACGACCTGCACCGGCGTTTCTCCGGTCGCGAGCAACTGCTGGCTGTTGGCGTCGTCGGTGTAGAAGGCCTTGAAGTTCGGCTTCAACGCCTTGAGCTTGTCCTGGCCCTTTTCCCAGTGCGCGGCGTCGCCGCCGGACAGAATTGCGGATACGACGATGATGTGGCTTGGATCGAAATCAGGAGAGGCGAGCTTGCGCTTCAATTCCGGATTCCACAGGTCGTTCCAGCTTTCGAATTTGATGTTCTTGATGAGGTCCGGACGGTAGCCGATCGTGTAGATGTAGGCCCAGCTGCCGAGATGATAGGGACTGACGCGCGCTTCGTCGGCGAGGTTCTTGGCATTCGGAATCTTGGCAAGGTCGAGCGTCTCGAAGAGCCCGTCGTTGGCATAGATCCAGCCCACATGCGACGTCGTAAACGTGATGTCGCTCTCCGGGCTCCCCTTGGCGAGCCTCGCCTTATTGAGGCGATCGATGGTGCCGCCGGTGATGAACTCGACCGGGACACCGGTCTCCTGGGTAAATTTCTTGGCGACCGTTTCGGCCACGAGATCGCGCCAGCTGCCGCCCCAGATGCTGATGACAAGCTTTTCCTGCGCGTGCGCCGGCAACCCGAGCGCAAGCACGAACAGCGCGATCAAAAGCTTTTTCATCCTTAAATCCTCCATCAGCACCACAATTGTGCCCCACGCCGGTGTTGTCGACAATACCATCTGCCTTGCGAGTGATTGCCGCATTTATGTATTTTCGCGTGTTCGCCCGGTCGCGCCCGACGCGCCTCCGCAATCACCCATGCCTCGGCATCCATCGATAAAGCCGCGCACCTTTGAATAAGCCACACCCAGCGCCTGAACGGCCGCGGTACATCGGCGCGCGGATCACGCGGCTCGAGGACCCCCGCCTGCTCACCGGCAAGGCGCGCTACATCGATGATTTGACTGTTCCAGGGACGCTGCACGTTCGCCTCGTGCGCTCAGCTCTCGCCCACGCCAAATTGGCCCATATCGACACGACGGCGCTGCGGGCACGCTTTCCGCAAGCGCTGGCATTTACTGGCGAGGACATCGGCACGCTCGCGATCCGTGCCGCGGCCGACCTGCCGAGCGTGCAAAGCTTCGCCCAACCGATTCTCGCCCGCGAGCGCGTGCGTTTTGTCGGCGAGCCTGTCGCCGCCGTCCTCACCGACGGTTCCTATAGCGCTGAGGATGCGGCCGCGCTGGTCGATGTCGCGTACGAGCCTTTGCCGATTGTGGCCGACGTCGCGACCGCACTTGCGCCCGGCACATCGCCGCTGTTCGAAGGCTGGCGCAGCAATCTGTTCATCGAGCAGACTCGCCGAGGCGGCGATCTTGCCGCGGCACAGGCGCAGGCGCGGCACGTCGTCCGCCGCACCTATCGCAATCAGCGGCAGGCGGGTGTGCCGCTCGAAGGCCGCGGCGTCGTGGCGGCCGTCGATCCCGCGACCCAAGTCCTGACCGTTTGGTCATCGACCCAAATTCCCCACCTCCTGCGGACGTATCTCGCCGAGGAACTGCACTGGCCCGAGAACCGGATCAACGTCATCGCTCCGGAAGTCGGCGGCGGGTTCGGCGTCAAAGGGCATGTGTTCGCCGAAGAAGTCCTGCTGGCGTGGCTCGCCATCCGCACCGGGCGCCCGGTGAAGTGGATCGAAGACCGGCGCGAGCATCTCATCGCCAGCATCCATGCCCGCGAGCATGTCCACACCCTCGAAGCCTATGTGTCGGCGGAGGGCAAGGTGCTGGGCCTCAAGGCGGACATTACCGTCGACGTCGGCGCCTATTCGGTATGGCCGTTCACGGCCGGCAGCGATCCCGGCATGGTCGCGAAAGTACTGCCCGGGCCTTACGACATCGGCGCCTACGAAGCGACCTATCGCGGCGTCGCGACCAACAAATGCCCCATCGGCACCTATCGCGGCGTCGGCCGTCCGGCTGCGGTGTTCTCGCAGGAACGGCTGATGGACGAAATCGCGATCGAACTGACGATCGATCCCATCGAGCTGCGCGAGCGAAACCTGATCGGCAAATTTCCTTATACCAACGTCCTCGGGTTCACCTACGATCAGGGCTCTTACGCCGAATCTCTGACGAAAATCCGCAACCTCCTCGCGCCGGATATCGCGCGCGCCCGCAGTCCGGACGCTCAGCACATTCGCACCGGCGTCGGTATAGCCCTGTTTTTGGAGCAGACCGCCCACGGCACGCCGGATTTCATCCGCCGCCGATCCCCGATCGAGACCGGCTACGAATCCGCCAAGGTCGAGATGCATCCCGACGGCACCGTGACTGTCGATACGGGCCTGCAGTGCCACGGCCAAGGCCACGAAACCACCTTCGCCCAGCTGGTCGCCGAACAGCTTGGCATTCCGCCGCACGATGTGCTGGTGCGCCACGGCAGCACGGTGACGTCACCCTATACGGTCGGCACCTGGGGCAGCCGCGGCATCACCCTCGGCGGCGGCGCCGCGCATCGTGCCGCCGGGGTGATCCGCGACAAGCTCATCGCCGTTGCCGCCCAGCATCTACAGGCGGTGCCAAAGATGATCGAACTTGCCGATCGCCAGGCCCGCATCGTGGGCGACGCGAGCCGCGCAATTCCGATCGCCCTCTTGGCGCGCTGGGCTTCGCGCAATGTCGAGAACTTGCCTGCTGGCATGGAGCCCGGCCTGATCGCGACTGCATTCGTCGATGGGCCCCCGGACGGCAGCTACACCAACGCCGTGCACGCGGCCGTCGTCGAGATCGACCTCGCAACCGCGGCCGTCGAACTCAAACGGTTCGTCGTCGTGGAAGACTGCGGCACCATCGTCAATCCTATGATCGTCGATGGCCAGGTGCGCGGCGGCGTGGTGCAAGGCATCGGCTCGGCCCTGTGGGAGCATTTCATCTACGATGACAGCGCCCAGCCGATGACGACGAACTTTGCCGACTATCTGATGCCGATCGCCTCCTCATTGCCCGACATCGAAGTGCATCACATTCAGACGCCCTCGCCGGTCACGCCGCTTGGCATGAAGGGCCTTGGCGAGGGCGGCGCGATCGGACCGGCGGCTGCCATCGCGAACGCTGTCGCGAACGCGTTGGGCGTACCGGTCCAGGAGACGCCGATCACGCTCCATCTCATTTGGGAGCTGATCGGCAAAGCACAGGCAAGCGATCCTCAGCTGCGGCCTCGCTCTGACGTTGCTGCTTCCCCCAAAGCACAATAAGGTCGCACGATTTTCCGGGACGGAGCGAAGGATGGACCTCGGATTGCGAGGCAAACGAGCCCTGGTCACGGCGGCCTCGCGCGGCCTCGGTCTTGCGTGCGCGCGCGCTCTCGGCGGGGAAGGTGCGCGCGTCGCAATGACGGGGCGCAGTGTCGACGATTTGACGCGAGAAGCTCAAGCCATTGCGCGTACTGCTGAGACGATGCCCTTGGCCATGGATCTTTGCGATCCCGCGAGCATTGCCCGCGGCGTTGAGGAGGTGCTTCGACGTTTTGGCGGCATCGACATCCTGATTGCAAACACCGGAGGGCCGGCGGCCGGGCCATTCACGAGCATCGATCGCGAGACGTGGCAGGCTGCGCTCAACATGACGGTGATGCCGGTCGTCGACCTCCTGCACCGCGTGATTCCGTCGATGCGGGCGAACGGCGGCGGCCGCATTCTGTGCATTACGACCGTCGGGGTAAAAACCGCGCAGCCGAGCATGGTGCTATCGAATTCGACGCGTCTTGCGATCACCGGCATTGCCAAGACGCTCTCGGTCGAACTCGCGAGCGACAATATTCTCGTGAACACGCTGTGCCCGGGCCCGATCGACACCGACCGCATGGTGAGCCTGATCGATGCGACCGAGAAGGAGAAGGGCATCACCCGCGAGGCGGCGGAGGCGATCTGGCTTGATGAAGTGCCGCTGCGGCGGATGGGCCATGCCGCGGACTTCGGCAAGCTCGCGGCCGTCCTGGTGTCCGATGCCGCCGAATATGTCACCGGCGCCGCCATCGCGATCGACGGCGGCAAGTCACGTGCCTACTGACCGTCATGGCTGAACGACGCGCTAATCGGTTCGAGGGCGGCGATCTCGTCGTCAAGTCGCTGCAGGCGATGGGCGTACGCCAGATTTTCTCCGTCTCGGGCGGCCCGCTCAATTCGATCTACAACGCCTGCGCTGCTCATTCATTGCCGCTGCATCATACGCGTCATGAAGCCGGGGCCTGTTTCATGGCGGAGGCGATCTCGCGCGTCACGGGCGTCGCGGGCGTCGCGGCGGTGACGCTAGGCCCGGGCGTGACCAATTCTGTGACCTCAGCGCTGACCGCGAAAATGGCGGGCACGCCGCTTCTCATTCTCGGCGCGCAAGCCAACACCGCGTCGTTCGAGCGCGGTGCCGGCATGTCGGCGGATCACATTCCGATCATGGCGCCGGTGACCAAGTTCGCCGCGCGCGTGCTGCAGACGGAGCGCATCCCCGAATACATCGAGATGGCCTTCCGGCGGATGTGGTCCGGCACGCCGGGTCCGGCGTTTCTCGAGCTTCCGGTCAATGTGCTCGCGGCACCCGCCATAGATATGCCGATGCCGACCTTCTCCCGCGCCCTGCCCGGATTGGCGGCGAAGGATCGCAATGCGATCGCAACGGCGATCGCCCAAGAGCGGCGTATCGTGCTTCTCATTGGCGATGACGTTCGTTGGGATTTGCCGGCACAACTCACGAATATCGTCGAGCGATTGCACTTGCCCTTCGCGACTTTGCGGCTCGCCCGCGGCGTGATCGACGAAACCCATCACTTGTGTATCGGGCCCGGCTATACGCCGTGCAACACCACGCTGCGCCGCGCACTCGGCGGAGCCGATCTCGTGATACTGCTGGGACATCATTTCGAATTCGACCTCGAATTCGGGCGAGCGCTCGGCCCCGGCACGCGCGTGCTGCAGTGCGTCGTCGATCCCGAGCGGCTTGGGCGCAATCGCAAGGCTGATGTCGGCGTCGTCGCTTCGCCGTCGGCTTTTGTCGATGCGCTTGCGGATTTAGCGGCGCCACGGGTCGATCGTGCCTGGATCGATGGCTTGGCAAGCGCATGGCGCGACGCGCGCGATGCGCAGCTCGAGCCGAGCAACGGCGACGGCCCGTTGCACCCGGTTGCCGCGACCGACGCCGTGCTATCCGCGCTGCCCGACGACGTGACGCTTGTCTCGTCCCACGGCAACGTGGACTTCTGGGTCGATGCCCGCGTGCAGCTCAAGCAGCCCTTCCGCTATCTCCGCGCCGGGCAAGCCGGCGCGCTCGGTGCGGAAGTGCCCTACGCAATCGGAGCCCGGTTCGCGCAGCCCGGTCGACCGGCTGTCGTCTTCGTGGGAGACGGTGGCATCGGCTACCACGTGACCGAACTCGAAACAGCGGCACGCTACGACCGTCCGGTGGTCGTCGTCGTGCTCGACGATGAGAAATGGGGCGCGATCGCGCTCCCGCAAAAGATGGCTTACGGCGGCGAATTCGAGATGGATCTGCCGCGGCGCGACTGGGCGAAGGTCGCGGAAGGACTTGGCGGCTTCGGCGCGCATGCGCGAACCGCGGCGGAGATCGCAGCGGCGGTGAGCGCTGCCCTTGCGTCGAAAAAGCCGGCGATCGTCCAGATACCGGTTCGCTCGGTGCTCAGCCCCTACATGGCCCATATCTCGAAATAGGAGTTGGTCCGATGAAAATCTGGCGCGAGAAAAATCCGGACGGCTTCACGCCGCCGGCGCATTTCGGCGGTTTGAAGGTCACCAACATCGTGCCGTTCGGCGATGGCGAGTTTTCAGTCCAGCTATCAAAGGCACCGCCCGGCGCCGGCGGCGAAATGCACCATCACGATTCCTGGTCGCAGGTTTTCTTTGTTCTCGAAGGCGAACTCACGTTCGACACCAGCCGCGAGAAGTTCACGCTCCACCCTGGCGAGAGCGTTCTGTTCGAGCCGAAGGACCCTCACGCCACGCTCAATGAGGGCAAGACCGACAGCGTGAGCTTGGTTTTCACGGTGAAGCACGAGCACCAGCCGGCGTGAGTCGCCTGCGCCGGCATTCCAATTCCAATAGGACGGAGCGGTTTCAGCCGTTTTTGAGCCGCGGGATGATTTCGCGCGCGATGATCTCGATCTGCTCCGGCTCGTAGCGGTACGGCACGAAAATGAGCTTTTGCGTGCCGACGGCGAGATGCTCCTTCAATTGGGCGACGCATTCATCGACGGTGCCGAGGATGGCGCTGTCCTTGGTCGATTCGCTCCAGGAGGCGTAGTCCCACTCCTTCCCGAGCCACTCCATCATCTCGCTCTCGATCGCAGAGCGCGACTTGCCGACGCGAATGGGCAGCTGCGACGCGTTCAACAGCTTGTCAGGGTCCTTGCCGGCTTCCTTGGCGAAGCTGCGAATTTTTCCCCACGATTTCGCAAAGCTTTCCGGCCGATAGAAATAGGTGAGCCAGCCATCGCCGGCGACGGCGGCGCGCTTGAGCACACGGTCGACATAGCCGCCGATCAGAATTGGCGGCCGCGGCTTCTGGACCGGCTTCGGGTACATCACGCCGGCCGGAATTTTGTGGAACATGAACTCGCCCTTGACCATGTCCTCGGTCCAGAAACGGGTGAGGATGTCCAGATTCTCGTCCATGATCTTGCCGCGCTTGTCGAACGGGACACCGACCGCATCGAACTCGCGCTTGTACCAGCCGGACGCCATCCCCATGATCAGCCGGCCGTCCGACAACAGGTCCATCGTCCCCAACTGCTTCGCAAGGATCACCGGATTGCGCAGCGGCAGAACGAGAATGCCCGTTCCAAGCTTGATCTTCTTCGTGCGGGCCGCGATTGCCGTCAAAATCGTAAGCGACTCCAGGATCGGAAAATTTGGATCGACCCCCAGCAGGACGTGATCCCAAACCCACAGCGAGTCGAAGCCGAGTTGCTCCATCCTGACGCCGTAATCCACCAAGGCGTGGGCATCAGGCATTTCGGGATAAGCGGTAAAGTTGCGCGCCGCGATGCCAAACGTCCGGCTCAAGGATGTCATGTCGTTACTCCTGGATGTTTACTCTTTCCCCTCCCCCGCAAGCGGGAGAGGGGAAAGAAGAGGCCGCCTTGCGGTTATGAACTGTGCTTTTCGGGGTGCTTTTCGGGTTCATGTCGGTCAGCCGATGTAGAGGCGTTGCGGATCGAGTGCGCGCAACACGCTGAGCTCGTGGCCGGTCGGCGGCTCGGTGACGCCGGTATCGTGATCGAACTCAAGCTTGAATCCGGTGTTGCCCTGAACCTGTTCACGGGTGACCCCGGGATTAAGCGCGAGCGGCTTGATGCGGTGGGTGTGATCGTCGAAGCCGAAGACCGCGAGATCGGTAACGACGCGATACATGCCGCCCATTGCAAGTCCGGCAGCGCTCCGCGTCTTGCGACCTTTGAGCCAGCCCGGGCTCGTAACGAAATCGACGTTTTCGACGAAGCGGCGCTTCTCGTGCTTCATCGTCACGATCATGTTGGTGAGGCTTGAGATGTCGTTGCCGCCGCCGGTTCCCGGCAGCCGGGTCTTCGGATGTTCCGGGTCGCCGATGAACGAGCTGTTGAGATTGCCGAATTGATCGATCTGGGCGCCGCCCATGAAGCCGATGTCGACGTAGCCGCGCTGCAACAGCAGCAGCACTTCGGCGCTGCCGAGCACCATATTGGCGCGGGCCGTGCAGCGCTGATCGTTGGTCGAGGGCGGCAACTTGCCCGGCTCGATGAACGCGCCGACGACACCGCCCTCGAACAGGATCGTGAGGCCCGGACAGTGGAGGCGCTGCGCAAGCGTCGCCGCCAGCAGCGGAATGCCGACGCCGGCGAATACCACCTGCCCGTCCCTGAGTTGGCGGGCGCTCAGGATCGCGAGCAGCTCGCTGGCGGTATAGTCGGACTTCAGCGTCATCGGCCCTTAAGCGTTGTAGATTGAACGTCCCTCACGGCTTGCCGACAGAATGTCGTCAAGGCCGATGAGCTCGAGAAACTCGGTCCATGATTTCGGAGCATAGACGAACCGCTCGAGATACTCCCGCATCCCCTTGACCGGCTCCTTGTTCACGAGATCGACATAGAACTCCATGTGCCGCATCATCGGCTCGTAGACGCCGTAACACTCATGCGGCGCACTGCCGAACGGCAGCTCGACGACGGCATCCACGGCGAAGAACGGAATCTTGGTGTGGTCGGGCGCGCGGCGGATCTGATCATTGGAGATGATGCGCTCCGTGGTCAGGATCACCCGCGTCGCGGCCATGGCGAGATCCGCGTCCATGAATTGAAGCCCGTCAACCTGGGCGTTGCCGTACGGATCGCAGCGCTGCACGTGGATCAAGGCCACATCGGGATTGAGCGCCGGCACGAGCAGCAACCGCTCGTTGGTGAACGGGCACGTCATCTCCTTGGCTTCCGGCCGGAGCCGCAACACGTCCGAGCCAAGCATCGAGCGTATGGGCAGGAACGGCACGCCTGTCGCGCCCGCGCGAAAGCGCATGCCCATCGCCATATGGCTCCACTCTTCGTACTTCGCTTTGCCGGTTTCGACGTGGTGCCGCATCACCTTCGACACGCCCCACAAGATGCCCTGGCTGAACCAACTGGTGATGATGTGTTCGCTTACGCCGGAACCGAACAGCAGGTCGCCGTCGCTCGAGATAATGCTGCGGGCGCAGGTGAGCTTCCTGCGCTTGGCACGGATGAGTGCCCAGATCAGCCCCATCGGCGTGCGCGACATGGTGCTGCCGCCGATGCCGACGACATCGCCGTCGCGCACGAACGACGCGGCTTCCTCGAGCGACACGACCTTCTCGCGCAGGCTCCTGTCGCGCTGTGCCAGGTCGCCGCGCAATTTGGTGTAGGGATGGACCACGCTCATGTCGCGTTCCTGCCGCCGATCTCGTCGTTGAAATCCTCGATCATCCGGTCCCAGGCGGGAATGTCGTCGACGAGCGATTGCCAGAAGTCCTGACTCTTGCGGCGATCGAAATCTTCGATCGAGACGCCCTGTTGCTCGACCCAGGTGTAGTAGCCGAGATTGAAAATGCGTTTGCGGTCAATGTGGCGGAGTTCCAGCACCCGGTCGTCCACGATGCCTTCAATGTGCCGACCGAAAATCTCGCCCGCATTCACGGCATCGAATTGGCCGGCGTACGCCCGCGCAAGATGGGCGTCGCGTTCGCTGGCGTAAAGCGCGGCACTGTCCGTCGCGACCGTCATCACGACATCGTTCGGTCCATAGTCGAAATATTTCGCGAGCTTGACGGCGCCGACGATATTGGCGAGGCCCGAAATTCCGATATCGTCGAATTGCGCGACCATGTCCCGATCGATGCGGCGACGTCCGGTAAGATAATCGCGGCCGCAGGTGCTGCCGAACAGCAGATTGAGCGCATTGGTCGCCGCGTCGGAGACGCCAATCACCACGTCGGTATTCATCACATTGTGGATCAGCGGAATGTGCTTGTCGCCGATGCCCTGGATGTTGTGCTCGCCGTAGCCGTTATAAAGCATGGTCGGACATTCGGCCGCTTCGATCACGGCGATCTTGGTGCCATGGAGTTTCTTCAGTCGATCGCCGGCACCGAGCGTGCCCGCCGATCCGCTCGCCGCCACAAAGGCCGACAACCGGTATCCTTCTTGTTTGCGCTGCAGGCTGTTGAAGACCCGATCGAACGCGCGGCCGGTGCAATGATAGTGAATGAGATAGTTCGCGAATTCCGAGAACTGGTTGAGGATCACATTGCGCTCGTCGCGCGCCAGCACCGCGCACTCGTCGTAGATCTCCTTGACGTTGCTCTCGGTCCCGGGCGTGCGGATGATGTCCGCCGGATCGCCGACCCATTGCGCCAGCCAATCGAAGCGCTCGCGGCTCATGCCCGCGGGCAGCACGGCAACGCCGCGGCATCCGAGGATCCGAGAAATCGCGACGCCGCCGCGGCAATAGTTCCCCGTGGATGGCCACACGGCGCGATCGTGCGACGGATCGAATTGGCCGGTGACCAGACGCGGCACAAGGCAGGCATAGGCGGCGAGCACCTTGTGGGCGCCGATCATCGGAAACCGGCAGCCGAGCAGCACCACGATCGGCGCCTTCACGCCGGTCAACTCGGGCGGCAACACCACGTGCGCCGGCACGTCGGTGCGGGTCTTGCGGTCTTTGCCGTTGAACCAGTGGACCCGCCACAGGTTCGCGGCGTCCGGCGTATCGGGATCGACCTTGGCGAGTTCCGGCAGTTCCATCGCCGGAATCGTCGTCGGATCGGCAAGCTCGCTCCAGGTCGGCAGCCGCCCCTGCACCTCGCGCAGGCGATCAATGGCGGCACGCCGCCGCTTGCGGTCCACGATTTTGGGTTGAATGAACAGGCTCATCGCAAGGGTCTTGGTTGGTCCGTCCGCCGCGTCTTAGAGGAGCTTCGGACCGGCAGCAAGTCACGGATGATAAATCACAATCCGCACCCGCCGCAAAATAGCCAGCTGTCCTCACTGAATTTGCATCGAGACCACGGCGATAGTGCCGTCTTCGGGATCGTCGGCGACTGAAAACCCGAGTTCGCGGCACATCCGGAGCATCGTCACGTTGTCTTTCAGCACCTGCCCTTCGATCGCGGTCAGCCCTTCGCTGCGAGCATAACGGATCATCAATTCCATCAGTGCCCAACCCAGGCCGCGGCCTTTGAGGTCGGATCGGATCAAGATCGCGTATTCGCTCTTCTCGTGGTTGGCATCGGCATGCAGCCGAACAACCCCCAATAAATCGCCGCCCGGCTTGTCGAATGCCGCGAAGGCGATTGCGCGGGCATAATCGAGCTGCGTCAGGCGCGCCAGGAAAGCGTGGCTGAAGTCCTTGATCGGCGCGAAGAAGCGCAGGCGCAAATCCTCCGCGGTGATCTTTTCAAGAAATGCGCGCAGAACCGCCTCATCGTCCGGACGTATCGGCCGCGCGAAAACCTTGCTCCCGTCGCCGAGTGCGAGCTGCTGCTCCCATTCGCTCGGGTACGGCCGCACGGCGAAGCGGCCATAGCTGCCCGTGCGTTTCTCGGAGGGGTCAAGCGGGGCGACGGCGATGCGCGCGTCGAGCGCGAGGACGCCGGTCTCGTCGGCCAGCAGCGGATTGATGTCGAGTTCGCGAATCTCCGGCACGTCAGCCGCGAGCTGAGCGAGCTTCACCAGCGTCAGTGCGATGTCCTCGGCTTTGGCGGGCGGCACATTGCGATAGCCCTTCAGCAGGCGGAACACGCGCGTGCGGGCGATCAGATTGCTCGCCATGACGAGATCGAGCGGAGGCAGCGCCAGCGCCTTGTCATCGATCGCCTCGACCGCCGTTCCGCCCTGCCCAAAGGCGAGGACCGGACCGAACGTGGGGTCGTCGGCCAATCCCACCAGAAGTTCATGCGCCTTCGGCCGAACGATCATCGGCTGGACGATCACCCCGGTAATCTCGGCATGGGGTTTCGCCTCTCGCGCCCGCGCGATGACGTCAGCGGCGGCATCGCGGACGGCGACTTCGGACGTCAGACCCAGCCGCACGCCGCCAATGTCCGACTTGTGCACAATGTCTGGCGATTGAATTTTGACGGCCACCGACTGTCCGGCGGCCAGGAACGGTTTCGCGACGGCGGCCGCCTGTTCCGGGTCTCGCGCGAGCACGACCGGCACCGTCGGCACGGCATAAGCCGTCAGCACCTGCGCGGCTGCAATCGGATCGAGCCAGCGTCGCCCGTTGCGCAATGCCTCCTCGACTGTCGCCCGCGCCGCCGCAACGTCCGGGACAAAGCTCGTCGGCAGGCTCGGCGGCGTCTGCATCAAGGCATCGCGCGTCCCGGCATAGCGAACCAAATGCGTGAAGCCGTAAATCGCCTCTGCTTCGGTCGCATAGTTCGGAATCTTGGCCGCGGAGAACTTTGCGGCGACCGTTTCGTCGCTCCCGACCCAGACGGCAAACACCGGCTTCGGCCGCACGACGGTCGCGCGGTAGCGCGTCACGGTATCCGCGACCGCCTGCGCGGTGGCGGCCGGCGACGCAAGCGCCGTCGGCACGTTGAGTACCAAGACCGCGTCGTTCGCCTTGTCGGCGAGCAATGTCTCGAGAGCCGCCGTGTGGCGCACGGCGTCGGCATCGCCGACGATGTCGATCGGATTGGCCTTCGACCAGGTCGGCGGCAAGATCGAATTGAGTCGCGCCATGGCGTCCGGAGAGATTTCGGCCAGCACGCCGCCGAGATCGATCAGGCGATCGACCGCGAGCACACCGATGCCGCCGCCATTGGTCAAAATGGCGAGACGATCGCCTGGAAACGGCTGCAGGCGGCTCAAAGTCTCGGTCGCGTCGAACAGTTCATCGAGATCGAAGACGCGGAGGAGGCCCGCCCGGCGGAACACCGCATCGTAAACCGCGTCCGATCCTGCGAGCGCCCCGGTATGAGTAGCCGCCGCCTTTGCGCCTTGGGCGTGACGGCCTGCCTTGATGACGATAACGGGCTTCGTGCGGGCCGCGGCGCGGGCGGCCGACATGAACTTCTGCGCATTCTTGATGGATTCGACGTAGAGCACGATCGAACGCGTCGATCGGTCCATCGCGAAAAAATCGAGAAGATCGCTGAAATCGATGTCGACCTGGTCGCCGATCGACACCACTGCGGAGAAACCGACAGTCCGCCGTGCCGCCCATTCGATCATGCCGGCCGCGATCGCGCCCGACTGCGAGATGACGGCGACATCGCCCGGCGGCGGCATCCGGGTCGCGAAACTCGCGTTCAACCGGGCCGCGGGAACCAGGACGCCGAGACAATTGGGACCGATCAGCCGCAGACCGCGCGCGCGTGCCGTCCGCTCGGTGGTTTCGGCGAGCGAGCCAGCGCCGTGGCCCAACCCTGCCGTGATGATCACCGCGGCCGGAACGCCGCAGCGCGCGGCCTCTGCGACAGTCTCAGGGACGGCCGCCGGCGGCACGGCGATCACGACAAGATCAGGCGGCTCCTTGATCGCGCTCAGCGATGCGGCGGTGGCAATGCCCTCGATGGCGGCGTAGTGCGGATTGACGACGTGGATAGGTCCGGAAAACCCGGCACTTACGATGTTGGCGACGATGTGCCGACCGACCGAGCCTGCGTTGGGGCTCGCTCCGACAACGGCCACAGAGCGCGGCGATATGATCTTATCGAGGCGATAGGTCGACATACTGAGTTTTCCAGCGCGTCGGCGAACGGTCCTTCGGCCAAAAATCGATCATCGCTTTGTTCCCGGTAGCGGCCTCGGATCGGCGCTTGCTAGCGCGCAGATCCATTCGCGATCTTGATCTGTCTCAATGTCCTCCAACCTGCCCCATGCGATCCGGATAACCGACAATCGCGAATTTACAGGACGGAAATGACTATGTCGCGAATGGCGATTGGAATGGCAATTGTCCGTGCGGCGGAGGAACCACGATGTGCTGCTGCGGCTGTCTGGTAACGGTTCCCGAGCGAGCGACCCGATCCCGAATCGATTGGCGCGTGCTATTCCCGCAAGGATGGCGGCTATTTCGGATTCGACGAAAGTCTAGATGCTCCGCGACGGGAGTGCCGACGGTAGCGCCCGTGCACGCAGACGAGAGCGATGGCGAAAGGCGCGACTCCGTCCCTCCGATGGCAGTGCCAGAGCGACTTTGACCTACATCAATGCCTACACCTGGGCTGCCTCTCAATGAGAGCCTTCGAACATCTTCATTAGCCGACTCTAATGTAACGTCATCAAGACCCGAATCGATGGTGGATCATGACTGATGCGGTCGAACGAAAATCAATGACGATAGGCGAAGGCGGCCTAACGCTGATTTTTTCATTCACGGCGCTTCTTGCCATTATCTTCGCAGCGAAAGCCGAGGACACCGCTTTCGCGTTCCACGCCTTCCTCGCGAGCGCGGCGAGCCTCGCGGCGGTGGTCGCGGTCGTCAGCCACTATTATGCCCGCGCCGGCCTGATGCCGCCGCAGGAAATCAACGGTAAGCCGAATTATCAACTGGGGCCGATAAAGGTCGCATCGGGCTTTGCAGTCTTCTGGGGTTTGGCGGGCTTCCTGGTCGGTCTGTGGATTGCGCTGGAATTGGCTTGGCCGGCGCTCAACTTCGATTTGCCGTGGACGAACTTCGGCCGCTTGCGGCCGCTTCATACATCAGCAGTGATCTTCGCCTTCGGTGGCAATGTACTTATTGCAACGTCGCTCTACGTTGTTCAGAAGACCTGCCGCACGCGCATCGCCGGTGAACTTGCACCCTGGTTCGTCGTGCTCGGCTACAACTTCTTCATCCTGATCGCGGGCACCGGCTACCTGCTCGGCGTTACCCAGTCCAAGGAATATGCCGAGCCTGAATGGTATGCCGACCTGTGGCTCACCATCGTGTGGGTGGTTTATCTGCTGGTGTTCCTCGGCACGCTCATCAAGCGCAAGGAACCGCACATCTTCGTCGCCAACTGGTTCTATCTTGCGTTCATCGTGACCATCGCGGTGCTGCACCTCGGCAACAACCCGGCACTGCCGGTGTCGCCGTTCGGCTCGAAGTCCTACATCGCCTGGTCCGGCGTCCAGGACGCCATGTTCCAGTGGTGGTATGGGCACAACGCCGTCGGCTTCTTCCTGACCGCGGGCTTCCTCGGCATCATGTACTACTTCGTGCCGAAGCGCGCCGAACGGCCGATCTATTCCTACCGGCTGTCGATCGTGCATTTCTGGGCGCTGATCTTCCTCTACATCTGGGCCGGTCCGCATCACCTGCACTACACCGCCCTGCCCGACTGGGCGCAGACGCTGGGCATGACCTTCTCGGTCATGCTGTGGATGCCGTCATGGGGCGGCATGATCAACGGATTGATGACGCTCTCCGGTGCGTGGGACAAGCTGCGAACCGATCCCGTGCTGCGCATGCTCGTGGTGTCGGTCGCGTTCTACGGCATGTCGACCTTCGAAGGTCCGATGATGTCGGTGAAGGTGGTCAATTCGCTCAGCCACTACACCGATTGGACCATCGGCCACGTGCATTCCGGCGCGCTCGGCTGGGTCGGCTTCGTGTCGTTCGGCGCGCTCTACTGCCTGGTGCCGTGGCTATGGGACCGCAAGGGCCTCTATAGCCTCAAGCTCGTCAATTGGCATTTCTGGATCGCCACCATCGGCATCGTCTTCTACATCTCGGCGATGTGGGTGTCGGGCATCCTGCAAGGCCTGATGTGGCGCGCCTACACCTCGCTCGGCTTCCTCGAATACTCGTTCATCGAGACCGTGGAGGCGATGCATCCCTTCTACGTCATCCGTGCTCTCGGCGGCGCCCTCTTCCTCATCGGCGCGCTGATCATGGCCTACAACCTCTATATGACCGTCCGGTATGGCGAGGCTGAGTCAGCCGCTCCGCAGCCGGCGCTCCAGCCCGCGGAGTAAGCGTCATGTCGCTCTTCACCAGACACCAGGTATTGGAGAAGAATTCGATCCTTCTCGTGATCGGCATTCTGATCGTTATCGCGATCGGCGGCATCGTCGAGATCGCGCCGCTGTTCTATCTCAAGAGCACCATCGAGACCGTCCAAGGCATGCGTCCTTATACGCCGCTTGAGCTCGCCGGCCGCAACATCTATGTCCGCGAAGGCTGTTATCTTTGCCATTCGCAGATGATCCGCGCGCTGCGCGACGAGGTCGAGCGTTACGGCCATTACTCCCTCGCGGCGGAAAGCATGTACGATCACCCCTTTCAATGGGGCTCGAAGCGGACCGGCCCGGACCTCGCGCGCGTCGGCGGCAAATATTCCGACGAGTGGCACGTCGCCCATCTGATTGATCCACGCTCAGTCGTGCCGCAATCGGTGATGCCGGGCTATCCGTTCCTGGCCGAGACCGATCTCGACTATCACGACATTGCCGCTCATCTGGGCACCAATCGCGCAGTCGGCGTGCCGTATTCGGCCGACCAGATCACCAACGCCGCCGCCGACCTCAAGGCGCAGGCCAATCCGGACGACGCCGGGGTGAAGGATTTTCTCGCGCGCTATCCGAAGGCCAACGTCCGCGACTTCGACGGCCGGCCCGGCCGCATCACCGAGATGGATGCTCTCGTCGCCTATCTCGACATGCTCGGGACGCTCGTCGACTTCAAGCTTTACAATGACAAAGCCGATCTGCGGTGAGGATGAACCATGCAGACCTTCATCTCCGATTTCGTCATGACGCTGTGGACGCCGATTTTCGTGGCGATCTTTGTTGCCATCGTCGTCTACGCGCTGTGGCCGGGCAATCGCGCCGCGTTTGATGACGCTGCAAAGATGCCGCTGCGGGAGGACTAAACCATGGCCAAAGAGACAAAGCCCGCCGCCCGCGCCAGCACGACCGGGCACGAGTGGGATGGCATCGAGGAACTCAACACGCCGCTGCCGCGGTGGTGGCTGTTCTTGTTCTATGCCACGATCATCTGGTCGATCGGCTACTGGGTCGTCTATCCCGCCTGGCCGACAGTGACCGGCTTCACGGCCGGCGTGTGGGGCTACTCTAACCGTGCCCAGGTCGCTTCCGATCTCGCCGATCTCACCAACATCCGCGGCGAAAAAGGCGCCGCGCTCGCCGAGACATCGCTCGCCGACATCGAAAAGAACCCGTCGCTCCTCGCCTTCGCGCAGGCCCAGGGCAAAGCCGCCTTCGGCAATAACTGCGCGCCATGCCACGGCACCGGGGCGGCGGGCGCCAAGGGCTATCCCAATCTGAACGATGATGATTGGCTTTGGGGCGGGACGCTCAATGGCATCCACGACACCATTTCCTACGGCGTCCGCTCCGGGAATTCCAAGGCACACGAAGGCGCGATGCCGGCATTCGGGCGCGACAAGCTGCTGAAGCCCGAGGAGATCGTGGAGGTTGCTGCCTACGTTCGGTCGCTATCCGCTCTTCCGGTGCGAACCGGCATCGACCTTGCCGCGGGCAAGAAAATCTTTGCCGACAATTGCGCTGCCTGCCACGGCGAAAACGGCCAGGGCAATCGCGATCTTGGCGCACCGAACCTCACCGACCACATCTGGCTCTACGGCTCGGACGAGGCGACGATTATCGACGACATCACCAATGGCCGCGGCGGCGTAATGCCGGCGTGGGCCGGACGGCTAGACCCCGCAACAATCAACGCCCTCACCGTCTACGTACATACCCTCGGCGGCGGCCAATAATACCAGCGGGGCGATCGGTGGCGGCCGGGCAAGCTCCGGCCGCCATTCGTCACGCGACAATTCTTTCGCCCCGTCCGCCGAAAACGGGTGATAGGCGAGAAACCATCGACCAGTATCCGCGCCGCTGTTGCGTGAACGAAATGTTATTTGCGCTGCATCAAAGATGCTTAGCCGCGGCACTGTTATTGAAACTTGCTTTCGTCGATCTATTTCGAGTCCACCGAGGCCTTGATGAATAAGCCCCTGATTCCGGCCGATCTCGAAGTCGACCACGAGCCGCTCTATGAGGCACGCAAAGCCGTCTACCCGCAAAGTGTCTCCGGCACCTTCCGCAACATCAAATGGGGCCTGATGGCGGCCTGCCTTGCCCTCTACTATTTGTTGCCGTTCGTGCGTTGGGACCGCGGGCCGGATGCACCGAGCCAGGCGGTGTTGGTCGATTTTCCGAACCGCCGCTTCTATTTCTTCTTCATCGAGCTGTGGCCGCAGGAGGTTTATTACTTCACCGGCCTGCTGATCATCGCCGCGATGGCGCTGTTCCTGATGAACGCGATCGGCGGCCGCATCTGGTGCGGCTATCTGTGCCCGCAGACGGTGTGGACAGACCTGTTTTACGCGGTCGAGCGCTTCATCGAAGGCGATCGGCGCGAACGCATGAAGAAGGCTGGCGGCAAGCTGACGGCCCGGCGGATCGGCGAGATCGTTGCCAAGCACTCGATCTGGCTTTTCATCGCCTGGTGGACCGGCGGCGCCTGGGTCCTCTACTTCGCCGATGCCCCGACCCTGGTGAAAGAGCTTGCGACCGGTACAGCCCCCGTGGCCGCGTATGGGTGGATCGCGATCCTCACTTTCACGACCTACACCCTTGCCGGCCACATGCGCGAACAGGTGTGTGTTTACATGTGTCCGTGGCCGCGCATCCAGGCCGCCCTCACCGACGAATGGGCGCTCAACGTCACCTATCGCTACGATCGCGGCGAGCCGCGGGAATCCATCAAGAAGGCAGAAGAACTGCGGCACCAGGGGTTGCCGGCCGGCGACTGCGTCGATTGCCGCCAATGCGTCGCGGTATGCCCGACCGGCATCGATATTCGCGACGGCGCCCAGCTCGAATGCATCATGTGCGGCCTGTGCATCGACGCCTGCGACACCGTGATGACGAAGGTTGGGCGGCCGACCGGCCTCATCGCCTATGACAACGACATCAATATTACCCGCCGCGCGGAGGGAAAACCGCCGATCTATCGATTCGTGCGCCCGCGCACCCTCATCTACGCGGGAATCATCATCCTCGTCGGTGCCGTGATGGCCTACGCGCTGGCGACCCGCAGCTTCACCGAGATTACCGTGCGGCATGATCGTAACCCGCTGTTCGTCACGCTTAGCGACGGCTCGACCCGCAACGCCTACACGGTGCACCTCCTCAACAAGCGTCCCGAAACCCGCACCATTGCGCTCGACATCATAGGCTTGCCGGACGCGGAAGTGCATGTGGTTGGGCTCGACGCCGCGATTCCCGGCCAGCCGGTGATCCCGGTCGGCCCCGACCAGGGACGGGAGATACGGGTGCTTGTCACCGTTCCGCCCGGCAAGGCGATCGAACACTCGACGCCGTTGACCTTCAGCGCCGTCGATACGGCAAACCGGGAGACCGCCAAAGCTCAGGATCATTTCATTGCCAACTGAGCTGACGAATGCTGGCTGCATCAACAAGGCGCCATGAACAGGTAGGGCCGCATGAGATCGTTCGGACAAATCCTCCCTTCCGCTGGCGGCGATCGTTCGCCGCCGGCGCGACCGCTGACCGGCCGCGTGGTTCTGTTGGCGCTGCTCGGTTTCTTCGGCACCGTCATCGCCGTCAACGTCGTGATGATGACGCTTGCCATCAGCACCATGCCTGGAATGGAGACCGAAAGCCCTTACAAGGCGGGCATCAACTACAACACCGAAATTGGCGCCGCTCATGATCAGCGGGGCCGCCATCTGCGCGTTTCGGGCCGCATCGAGCGCGCGGCTGACGGCCACGCCACGGTAAATATCGAAGCGCGCGATCGCAGCGGGGCGCCGCTTACCAATCTCGCCTTTACGGTTCGCTTTCTCCGGCCGACCGATGCGCGCGCCGACCGTACCGTCGCCATGACCGAACGCGAAAGCGGGGTCTATCGCGGCGACGCGGCCGATGTGAGCCCGGGCTTGTGGGAGATCGAGCTCGAAGCTGAGCGCGGCAGCGAGCGCATCTTCCGTTCGACCAACCGCATCACCCTCGAATAACGGCAAGTCCGATGGGAGAGACTCGGGATTTTTCTCATTTCGTCCGCCATCTCGACGGCGGCGTCGCGCGCATGGAGCTTGCCGTCGAGGGCATTACCTGCGGCGGATGCATGCGGGCGATCGAGAGCGGGCTCTCCACCATCCCGGACACCACGCAGGCCCGCGTGAACATGACCGACCGTCGCGTCGCCATCGAATGGCGTGACGGCAGGGTCGCGCCCGAGCGCTACATCGAGCGGCTCGCCGAACTCGGCTACAAGGCCCACCCCTTCGATGCCGGCCGTTCCGCCGGCAACGAAGAGCGCGAAGGGCGCATGCTGCTGCGCTGTCTCGGCGTCGCGGCGTTCGCCACGATGAACGTCATGCTGCTGTCGGTCGCCGTCTGGTCCGGCAACGTGTCCGACATTCTGCCCGAGCAGCGCGACTTCTTTCATTGGCTGTCGGCGCTGATTGCGCTGCCGGCCGCGGCTTATGCCGGCCGGCCGTTCTATCTCTCGGCGATCCGCGCCATTCGCGCGGGGCGCGTCAACATGGACGTGCCGATCAGCGTCGGTGTGCTGCTCGCGCTTGCCATGTCTCTTGTCGAGACCATCAACCACGCGACCCACGCCTATTTCAATTCGGCGTTGATGTTGCTGACCTTCCTCTTGGCCGGCCGCGTGCTGGAACAGGCGATGCGCCGGCGCACGCGGGCCGTTGCCGGCAATCTCGCCGCGCTGCGGGCCGAGACAGCGACGAAGTTCGTGAGCCCGACCGAACTCAGCACCGTACCGGTGGAATCGCTTCATCCCGGCGACCTGGTGCTGGTGCGCCCCGGCGAGCGCGTCGCGGTTGACGGCGCCGTCATCGAGGGCCGCTCGGAGATCGACCAGAGCCTCGTCACCGGCGAAACCACCGCGGTGGCCGCGACCCGCGGCACCACCGTCTACGCCGGGACACTCAATCTGTCGGGCACGCTGCGGATCGAGGTCAGGGCCGCCGCGCAGGGCACGCTGCTGGACGAGGTCGCCCGCATGCTCGAGCGGGCGCTCGAGGCGCGGTCGCACTACGTGCGCCTTGCCGACCGCGCGGCGCAACTCTACGCGCCGCTGGTCCATGCGACCGCACTTGCCACATTGATCGGCTGGGTCGCAGTAGGCGCAAGCTGGCATGACGCCATCGTCACCGCGATCGCGGTGCTCATCATCACGTGTCCGTGCGCACTCGGGCTCGCCATCCCGGCGGTCCAGGTGGTGGCGTCGGGCAGACTGTTTCGCAATGGCGTGCTCCTCAATTCGGGAGAGGCCCTCGAGCGCCTCGCCGGGGCGGATACCGTCCTGTTCGACAAGACCGGCACCCTCACCTTGCCCGAGCCCGAGGTCGTCAACGCCGCACACATACCCTCGGCTCGGCTGGCGATCGCCGGCCGGTTGGCACTTGCGAGCCGGCATCCCCTCGCCGCCGCCGTCGCGCGCGCTGCACGCGCCAAAACCCCGCTCGATGCGATCGAGGAGCCAGGTCAAGGCGTCCGCTGCGAATACGAAGGCGTCGAGTTGCGGCTGGGACGGCCGTCGTTTTGCAACGCCGACCAGGACGTGGAACGCGTGGCCGGCGACGATCCGGAAGCTTCGACCATCGCCTTCGCCTACGGAACGGAACACTACATCTTCATCGTGCGCCAGCGGCTGCGCGATGACGCGGCGAAGGTGATCTCGGCGCTCAAGGGTCGTGGGCTCGCGGTCGAGATTTTATCGGGCGACCGAACCGCCGCCGTCGAGCACGCCGCGCGCAACCTCGGCGTCGAGCATTGGCACGCTGCGATGACGCCCGCCGACAAAATCGCCAGGATCTCGGCTTTGCAGCTTGCCGGCCGCAAAGTGCTGATGGTGGGCGACGGCTTGAACGACGCGCCGTCGCTCGCCGCGGCCGACGCTTCGCTCTCGGTCGCAAGTGCGGCTCATCTCACCCAGGCGGCGGCAGACGCTGTCTTCCTCGGCGACCGGCTCGCGCCCGTCCTCGCCGCCGTAGATACCGCCCGTCGGGCGAGGCGCCTGATGCGGGAGAACCTCTTCCTTGCAATCGCGTACAATGCCGTCGCAGTGCCGGTCGCGATCCTCGGTTTCGCGAGCCCGCTGATTGCGGCAGTAGCGATGTCGGGCTCCTCGATCCTCGTCACCTTAAACGCGCTGCGCGCGAGCGGCGCGACTGCGAAGCATTCGCAAATGGAGGAGGGCGAATGGAAGTCCTGATCTTTCTCGTGCCGATGGCGCTGGGTCTCGGCCTGCTCGGCCTCGCCGCGTTCCTGTGGTCGCTGAAGTCTGGTCAGTACGACGACCTCGAAGGCGCAGCGTGGCGCGCCATCATGGACGACGACGCGCCGCCCAGCAGCCGTAAGGATCCGGCATAGTCAGCCAGCATCGTCAGGGTGCTCCATAACCGCGTGCGGCAAAGAATGGACCACCCGCCTCATTTCTTCTCCAGCATGATCGTGCCTTGCTTTTCGATTGTCTGTTGAATCTTGCCGGCGATTTGAGCCAACAGCCACGGCAACTGGACCTCGAGCCGCGCGTGGTCTTCAGCAACGTCGATCGTGCCGCTGATCGGCTGCCGCAGCGCCGAGATACGAAACTGCAGGTGGCCGTCCGTCCACGTCTCCTCATCGATCGAGAAGACGCTGCCGAACTGCGCCTGCGCAGTTGCCAGACCGGACTTCAGGCGGCGTATCGCGTCCTCTTTTCCGAGGCGATGCGGAATCGAAACAATGAGGGGCTGCGGAGACATGCGGAACTCGAAAAATCGGTTGGGAACAACACTAATGAACAGCGATGGTTCCGTCACGGGACTGAATTTCAGTCACGCACCACTTACCTGACGCCAGACGACGTCAGGACGCCCTCAAACAGCGACGGACGTGAGATCACTTGACCTGAAGCGTGTGGATATACCCGATCAGCGCAAAAATTCTGCCCTTCACCAGATCCTCCAGTTCTTTGGGTGAGGCCAAGCCAAAGCATAGTCCCGCAGCGACGTCGGTTCGGAACACGTTTCCCCAAAGCGGCATCTCACGGGTGCCATGAACCTGGACGTCCTGTCTGCCATCGATGACGGCGTAGATTTTCTCGACCGGGAGGATGCCATTGTTGTTCGCCTCTAGCTTCGTCAGATTGGCTACGGGCGTCTTAAGCTGCGATGCGAGCGGCCCATCGCCTTTGCCGCCCGCGCCGTGACAAACGGCACAGCTGTTGGTGTACTCGCGCTTGCCGATGTCGTTCACCTGCGCCTGAACTGTAGCAGACGCCAAAGCTAAGCCGGCTCCAACGACAACCGCTCCGAACCACAATCGCATTTTCATGCTCCTTCGTCGTTGGGCCGTTGAGAGCGACGGAATCGCGCGCAGACAGGCCGAAATTTGACCGCCACTCAGATAGCCGGACTGCCGCCCGACGCGTTTGACGTGCGTCAATGCCCAAGTCGAATTGGCGCCCCAGATCAATGCTGTCGCTCGAAGCGTGGCATGGCCCGCACATCGAGTTTGGACCGAACGCTGCTGTTGCTGCAGAACATGAGTGATAAAGCGCGCCAGGCTCCGCGGTCGGCGATCATCAGCGATCGCCTGTTTCGACGCGCGCTCATCGTCATTGCGCTTGCGGGGCTCGTTCTCGGATCCGCGGCCTGGGCCGTGGGTCGGGGCGATTTGGCGGCGTGGTGCTGGGCGAGCGGCACGTTGCCGGTCGTTGCCGGCCTGTTCGTCTCCATGATCCGCGATCTTCTGGCGGGGCGCATGGGCGTCGACGCGGTCGCGTTTCTGTCGATGTCGGGCGCACTTCTCCTCGGCCAGAATTTGGCTGGGATCGTCGTTGCGATTATGTATGCCGGCGGCAATCTGCTCGAGGACATTGCGGTCGCGCGCGCCGAGCGGGATCTCAGGTCGCTGATCGATCGCGCCCCGCGCATTGCCCATCGCCGTGCCGCGTCCGCCATCGAGGATGTGCCTGTTGAGCGCGTGGCTGTCGGCGACGACATCCTTGTGCGGGCCGGTGAGATCGTGCCGGTTGACGGTATCATCTCCAGCCCGCTTGCGATCATCGATGAGGCTGCATTGACGGGCGAGCCGATCCCGGCGTCCCGTCAAGCCGGTGAACTGGCGCGAAGCGGTTCCCTCAATGCCGGTGACTCATTCGAAATCCGGGCCTCGGCGACAGCGAATGAAAGCACCTATGCCGGCATCGTTAGGATGGTCAACGCGGCGCATACGGCAAAGTCGCCCTTCATCCGCCTCGCGGACCGCTTCGCGCTACTGCTCCTGCCGGTCACCGTAATCATAGCTGGCGGCGCCTGGTTCTATTCCGGCGATCCTGTGCGCGGGCTCGCCGTTTTGGTCGCCGCAACCCCCTGCCCGCTCATTTTGGCGGCGCCGGTCGCCTTCATTGCCGGAGTGGCGCAAGCCGCAAGAGTGGGGATCCTCGTCAAAGGCAGCGGACCGCTGGAGGCTCTTGCCCGAACACACACGGTGATGTTCGACAAGACCGGCACATTGACCGTCGGCGGTGCGCGCCTCGTCGCCATCGAGGCCGCGCCGGGGCAGACAGGCGACGAAATTCTGCGGACTGCCGCTTCGCTGGAGCAGGCCTCGCATCACGTCGTCGCCGCTGCCATCGTCGAGGCTGCCGTCAAAAAGGGGCTCAAGCTTAGTGTTCCGACCGAGGTGCGCGAGACTATGGGCTCCGGTCTCGAAGGCGTGCTCGAAGGTCGAAAGGTCCGAGTCGGGTCGCACCAAATGGTGAATGGTTCCCGCCAACTCGCGACGTGGGCGGTGCGCGCTCTGCGGCGCGCAGCGTGGCGCTCGGCGCTCAGCGTGTTCGTCGCCGTGGACGGTCACACCATTGGTGCCGTCTTGCTCGCCGACGAGCTTCGGCGCGAAACGCCGCGTGCCATACAGGCATTACGCGCGGCCGGCGTATCGCGGATTGTCATGGTCACCGGAGATCGCGCGGACACCGCCGAGACGATCGGCGCCGCGCTTGATCTTGATGCGGTTCTCGCCGACCGGGAGCCCGCCGACAAAGTCGATGCCGTCGCCACCGAGCAGCGCCAACACCCGACCGTCATGGTTGGTGATGGGATCAACGATGCACCGGCATTGGCGGCCGCAAACGTCGGTGTCGCCATGGGCGCGCGAGGGGCCAGTGCCTCGTCCGAAGCTGCCGATGTCGTCATTCTCGTCGATCGCCTCGATCGCGTGTCCGATGCCTTGATGATCGCGAGCCGCACGCGCCGGATCGCGCTGCAGAGCATCATTTCCGGATTGGCAATGTCAGGAGTGGCGATGGCTTTCGCCGCGATCGGATTGCTGCCGCCGATTGCTGGCGCCTTGACGCAGGAGGTCATCGACGTTGCCGTGATCCTCAACGCCTTGCGCGCTTTGACCCCGGGCCACAGGTTTGGCCGTCCTCAAATGCCTGCCAGCGCCGCGACATCGCTGCGGTTGGATCACCAACGGATGGAAGCGACGCTCGACCGGCTGAGAGAAATCGCCGATACACTCGATCATGCCGCCGGCGCTGACGCAGTCTCAGTGATCGCAGAAGCAGATGACATCGTCGCCCGCGACATCGTCGAACACGAGCGAGACGACCAAAGCGCTGTCTATCCTCGTGTGGCGAAATACCTCGCTGCACAGCACGGCCTTGGCGCAATGAGCCGGGCCCACCGGGAGATCATCCACCTGGCGCGGCTGCTGCGGCGACTTGCCGACGGCCTTAGTCCCGATGACGCCGACCGCTACCTGATCCGCGATGCCCAGCGGATCATCGAATTGATCGAGGCGCTGGTGCGCATCCACAATGCTCAAGAGGAAGATATCTACGAACAGGCGGTCGGGGCCTAGCGGCGCGCGCGGGCTATTTCCATATCGATAGAAACATCAACAGACGATCGCACCGTTCGCAGGGGCGCCCAATGCCAAATCGCGCTGAAGACATGCCTTCAATCACGACGCTGAGCGCACTTCGCGAGGCGGAAGCCCAATGCACGCGCTGTCCGCTCTATGCCGATGCGACCCGGGTGGTGCCGGGCGAAGGCAAGGCCCAATCGCATTTCATGCTGGTCGGCGAACAGCCCGGCGACAAGGAAGACATCGCCGGCAAGCCTTTCGTCGGACCCGCGGGACGCGTTCTCGATCAGGCGCTCGAGGAAGCGGGAATCGCGCGGAACGACGCTTTCGTCACCAACGCGGTGAAGCACTTCAAGCACGAGATGCGCGGCAAGCGCCGTCTGCACAAGCGCCCCAATGCCTATGAGATCGAGCGCTGCCGATGGTGGGTCGATCTCGAGCGCGCCATCGTCAAGCCGGCGGCGGTCATTGCGCTCGGCGCGACGGCGGTACGAAGTCTCTTGAATCGAACCGCAACGATTTCCGCGCTGCGCGGAAAGATGCATCATCTCGACGACGGCACGCCGCTGTTCGTGACGGTTCATCCGTCCTACCTGCTTCGCATCCAAGACGAAGCCGACAAAGCGCAGGCGTACCGCGACTTCGTTGCGGACCTCCGCCTGGCCCGCGACAGCAGGGGAACAAAATTGGCAGAGCCGGGAATCGGTCACGGCGGCCACCGTAAAGCGACAGGGTGACCACGGGCAGTGTTTCTAAATCCTGAACGTAGGGTCAAAGCCGAGCTCGCGGCGCGCCTTATCGATGCTGAAGGCGCCGTCATCGTCGGCAATGTTGTAAATCCCAGGAGCCCCGCGGGTGACGGCAAGGCGCGCGGCTTGCGCTGCGGCGTCGACATGGACCGCGCCGGCGCCCGACGGACCGGATTGATTCCACGTGCCCGGCCCGTAGAGGCGACCGTATCGAAGCACCACGCCGGCGATGCCCGGCGTTCCCAGTACCTGCTCTTCGAGCGCGATCGCGCCGCGGATTGACGTGCTGTAGCCGCCGTCGGGTTGAACGGCGAACGGATCGGTCTCCACGCGAGGTCCCTCGCCCGGCGCGTACACGAACGCGATACTTTGGGCGACGATGCGCTTCGCGCCACCTGCCTTTGCGGCCGCTACCAGATTGCGCGTGCCGTCGATGCGAAGCCGGGCATTCGCCTCCATGAAGGCAGGCATCGTCGCCGGATCGACGACCTGCGGCAAATCGGTGAGTTGATCGATGACGATCTCCGGCTGTGCATCCCGCATCGCTTCGGTCAAGCCGACACCGTCGAAGACGTCGACGACCACAGGGGTCGCGCCAGCCTTCCGCACGAGGTCGGCCTTGGAGGCTGACCGCGTCGTACCGACGACCGAGTGTCCATCGGCGACAAGCAGCGACGTCAGTACCCGTCCGATCGCTCCAGTTGCGCCTGCGAGAAAGATACGCATCGTTCCGTCTAATGTGACATCAGAATTGGGAGCCGCATGTGACGGAGAAGGTCGTGCGTGACGCCGCCGAGCAGCTTTTCCCAGAGTTTAGGGTGACCAAATGCGCCTGCGACCATGATGTCAGCGCCCAGGTTGCGAGCCTCCGCCTGCAGAGCTTCGGCGATCGACCCCGTTGGAACTTTCTCAAGTTCGACACCATAAACTGAGGGGCTGTGGCGCTTGAGATGCTCGATCAATTGGGTTGCGGGCGGGGCGCCGTGCAATTCGATAAAATCTGCAGAATTGACGGTTAGCACCGTCGTCCGCTCGGCGCGCTCGATCAGTGGCAATGCGTCATTGACGGCGCGTGCAGCGGCGCGACTCGAATTCCAGGCGATCATGACATGCCGACCGAGGGTCGCAAAATGGCCGTCTGACGGAACGAACACCACCGGCCGTCCAGTGACGAACAGCAGTTGTTCCGAAAAACTGTACCCGACCGCGGCCATTTTCTCCCGACCGGATTGCCCCACGATGCAGAGGTCCGCATATCGTGCCTGCTGAGGCACGACAATCGACGACAAGCCGTCAGCCGCGCGCCATTCGAATCGAACCTCGTGCTTGCGCGCAAGAGTCTCGAACGAGGACCGCAACCGACGTGCCGCCTCATCGATGGATGCGAGGATCGTTGCGTTGAGTTGGTCAAGACCTTCGGCCGTAACGAGTCCGAGTTCTGCAGCTCGAAGCAGTTCCTGCTGGGGAGAGCTGATTTCTCTCACGAACAGGGCCGTCAGCCGGCTCCCGTGGCGCCGAGCCAGATCGATGCCGAGTTCCATGCGTGCGTGCGCACCGTCGGTTTGATCGACGTAGACGAGCAGGTCCTTCAATGCCACGGCGCACCCCCATCCATACGGTCGTCCCGAGTCATCATCGAGTCATCATAACCTGTATCCGTCCGCGGCTTTCATCCGAGGTTGCCTGGCCAGAGTAACGCAAATTGTCGCGCTCGCACGATCCGCCGACGTTTGGCCGTTCGCAATTGCAGTTCTGAGGGTAACGTCCAGCGAGCCGATTCGATCCTTTGTCGGCCACCCTCAGAGTAGACCTCCAGACTTTATCGTGTATATGGTCGCGAGACGCGGGGAGCGCTGGTTTTGCAGGAAAAATCAGTGCGCGCGATTTTGGAGTGCAGACGTTTTTTGCGGTCAGTCTCGACGTTATCCGAACCACGACCACAAGCTGAGATGGCCGAAACGCAAAGCAGCGTCAATCAAGCGCGTACCATCGGCATAGCCTCGATGCTCTGGGCGGGCTCAATCTTCTTGAGCCGCATCATGGGCCTGCTGCGCGAGCAGATCATCGGGCGAACCCTTGGGGCGAGCCGAGAGGCCGATCTCTACTTTGCGAGTTTCACGCTGCCTGATTTCCTGAATTACCTCCTTGCTGCGGGTGCGCTGTCGATCGTGTTCATTCCGATCTTCCTCGAGCATCTTCAGCGCGGCGAGCCCGAACGCGGATGGAAAGCCTTCAGCGCCATCGCAAACTTCATCCTGCTCGCCGGGTGTCTCGGCATCGCCTTGCTGATGCTGTTCGCCCGTTCGCTCGTCGGTGCGGTCGCTCCGGGCTTCACGACCCCTCACGAAGTGGACACGTTGGTGCGTCTCACCCGCATAATTTTGCCGGCCCAATTCTTTCTCGTCATTGGCGGCTTGCTCTCGGCAGCGCTGCAGGCGCAGGATCGGCACCTCCTGCCGGCCATGGCGCCGCTCGTCTATTCGGCCGGCATCATCGTGGGCGGCGTTGCGGGCGCCCACTACTCGGGGCTCGGCGCGGAGGGCTTCGCCTGGGGCGTCCTCGCCGGCGCGATCCTAGGCCCGTTCGCACTCCCGCTCTTCGGGTGTTTGAGAACGCGGATGCGATGGTATCCCATCCTGTCTTTTCGCAATCCGGATCTGAAACGATACCTCTGGCTTTCATTGCCGATCATGGTCGGATTTTCGATCGTCGCGGTCGACGAATGGATCGTCAAAAACCAGGCGTCTTATCTCGGCGCGGGCGAGCTCTCGTATTTGCAATACGGGCGGACGTTGATGAAGGTGCCGATCGGCGTCTTCGGCATGGCGGCAGGGGTTGCAGCCTACCCCACGATCAGCCGCCTTGTGGCAACGGGCCGAATTGCTCAAGCCTATCGCCTCCTCTGTCGCGGCGTGCGCCTGATGCTGGCCGCGACCTTCGCCGCGCAGGTGTGCCTCACCTTGGCGGGGTTTGAAGCTGCCTACCTGATCTGGGGATTGTTCGCGGCGCGCTTCTCGGTCGCCGATGCGCAAGCGACCGCGACGCTGCTTGGTTATCTTTGTCTCGGCCTTGCAGGCTGGGCCGCACAGTCGGTCATCAGCCGTGGTTTTTACGCGCTCAACAGCACGTGGCTGCCGACAACGATCGGAACGGCGGTCGCATTCATCATGGTACCCGTCTACGTGCTGTTGCGTCAGCAATGGGGCGCCGTCGGCTTGGCTGTTTCCAGCGCCTGCGCGATCCTGGTCTACGTCCTGCTGCTCGGCTGGCTGCAGCGGCGCCGCTTTGATCGCGAAGCGCGGGCCAGGGGTACAATCCTTGAAACCGGGCCCGGAATGCTGGACGGCGCGCTGCGGCTCGCCGCGGCCGCGGCTGTGGCGACCGCCATCGGCCTCGGCGCACGCGTACTCCTCATCGCGATGATGCCGGGAATTGCGTTACCGATCATCCTGCTGCGCGCAGTTATCCTGTGCAGCTTGGGCACAGCCATCTACGTGACGCTGGCCTACTGGTTCGGCGTGCGAGATTTGGCCGACGTAAAGACTGCTCTGCTGCGCCGACTGCGATCGCACGGTCGATCCTGATATTGTTCCAATCAAACGCGATTAACCCGGTCGACTTTCCGGTACCATTGACTAACTGTCCATTTGGCTTGACGCCAAAGCCATCGGATGACCTGATTTGGTCAAGCTCTTTGCCGAGACCGATGCCGCTCAGCCTTGCGCCATGTCAATGTGCCGCCCACGGTCGAAAGCTATTTGAACAAATTCGTGCTCATGGAGGGAACCATGTCGACTGAAGATGACCTGCTCCCATTAGCCTCGGACTGTATGAAGAAGATTGCGCAAGCCGAGGCCGAGAAGGCAGCGGCCTATGTTCGCCGGCAAACTGCGGCTGAAGCCGAGAAGAAGGAACTGCTGGACCGGCTGCAAAAGCCTTCGGGCGTCTCGGATGAAGACAGGCTCAAGCGAGCCGCGAGCATCATTCAGCGGGCCGTGGACAACGGGCTCACCGAGGTTTTTATCGGCCGCTTCCCTAATGCACTTTACACAGACCACGGCCGCGCCATCAACCAGCAGGAACCCGGCTGGGAGAACACACTCACCGGATTGCCGAAGGAGCTTTTTCAATTCTGGCAAAAATATTTGAAGCCGCGCGGCTATCGCCTTCGGTTTCAAATTGTCGATTGGCCCGGCGGAATGCCCGGGGACGTCGGCGTGACGCTGACGTGGCAATGATCGGGCCTCTGGCAATTTCGATCGCGTTTCAGGAACCAGCGTGCGAATACCCTCCGTGTGGAATTGATCTCACCCCTTATTTTGCCGGATAGCCCATGAAAAAAGCTAGACCTTCCGACGGCAAGACTCAAAAGCTGAAGCCAAAAGAAGACGATAAGAATCAAAAGCTGAAGCGAAAAGAATATGAGCAACACTTGCGAAAACTCCAGGTTGAGCTTTGCGTCCTGCAGGATTGGGTCAAGTCGACCGGGCAGCGCATCATCATCGTCTTCGAAGGCCGCGATGCTGCCGGCAAGGGCGGCACCATCAAGGCGATCACCGAACGGGTGAGCCCGCGCGTCTTCCGTACCGTCGCCCTCCCCGCGCCGTCCGAACGCGAAAAAACCCAGATGTTTATCCAGCGCTACATCCAGCACTTTCCAGCGGGTGGCGAAGTCGTCATCCTCGACCGCAGCTGGTACAATCGCGCCGGCGTCGAACTCGTCATGGGGTTCTGCACCGAGCAGGAAAACCAGCGCTTCCTCGATCTATGTCCGCTGGTCGAGAAGTGGATCATCGACGCGGGGATCATCCTCATCAAGATCTGGATGGAGGTCGGGCAGGAAGAGCAGGAAAGACGCTTCCTGGCCCGGATCAACGATCCGTTGCGTCAGTGGAAGCTCAGCCCGATGGATCTCGAGTCATACCGGCGCTGGTACGACTATTCGCGTGCCCGCGATATGATGCTGCAAGCAACCGACAGCCGGCACGCGCCGTGGCGTATCGTGCGATCCGACAACAAGCGGCGCGCACGCCTCAACTGCATTTCGCACATCTTGTCGTTGATACCTTACAAGAAGGTATCGCATTCGAAAGTCAACTTGCCGAAACGGTCCAAGAAGGGCGCTTACGACGACGGCGCTGTTCTAACAGGACGAAATCTCGTTCCTGCAAAATATTGAGTACGCCGCCCCACGCGGCTTTTGCTACTTGATGCTGCTACTTGCTGCCCAAGCCGCCGTTTCCGATGACTCGGGTGTACGCCTTCATCAGATTCTGAGTATCTTCCGCACACTTCTGTCCGTGCTTGGCGAGCAGGTCCATGTGTGCCTTCGCCCACGCTTGATAGGCTGCCATGGAATTGGGGATCGATCCCGACGATCCGACCTTTTTGATGAGATCGGACATGAGGGTTGCTTCCTCATTGAGGCAAGCAACCCAGTTGCGGTTGGCGCGCTCGAAAGTCTCCAGGATCTCTTTTTGAAGCTCGGAAATTGCTTCTGCGCTCCGTTTTCCCATTCCAGCAACGTCGGGCATCATCGGCATATTCCAATCCATCGAAGAACGACCCGTATCCGATTGCGACATGATACGCCTCCTTGAGAGCATGTGTATCTCAGCCATGAGCCGATCCGGACCACATTGACTTTGATCAATCGAACAATGGTACGCGCCGGCGCCGGTCTCGGCTAGTCGATAATGTGGTAGCCGCCGTCGATATAAAGCGTTTCGCCGGTGATGAGACGAGCAGCGTCGTGAGCGAGGAAGGCCGTGGCGACGCCCACATCCTCGATGCTGACGAGGCTGCGGGCCGGCGCCTTCGCCTTGGCCTTCTCCAATAGCTCGTCGAATTCCGGAATACCCGACGCCGCGCGCGTGGCGAGAGGTCCGGGAGATATGGCGTGAACACGTATTTTCTTGGGGCCCAGTTCTGCCGCGATGTAGCGCACGGCGCACTCCAGCGCTGCCTTGGCGACGCCCATGATGTTGTAGTTTTCGACCACCATCTGACTGCCGTAATAGGTCATTGTGAATAGCGTGCCGCCCTTGCTCATGAGCGGCTCGGCGAGATGCGCCATGCGGATGAACGACCAGCAGGAAACGTCCATGGTCGTCAGAAATCCATCCTGCGGCACGTCGACGACACGGCCGCGCAGCGTATCTTTGGGCGAGAAGGCAATGGAATGGACAGCGAAATCGAGCTGTCCCCATTCCTTTGCGATGCGATCGAACACCGCCTCCATTTGGCCGGCAGTCCGCACATCGAGCGGCATGACTATCGATGCCTCGAGCTCCCGGGCAAGCGGCTCGACATACGGCTTCGCCTTGTCGTTGAGATACGTGACCGCGAGCTCTGCGCCGAGCGCGCGGAACGCCTTGGCGCATCCCCAGGCGATCGAGTGCTCGTTGGCAATCCCGATGATGAGGCCGCGCTTGCCTTCAAGGAGCAGCGCTCTTGCGGCTGGAATGGTCATGCAATTCGCTCCTTTGAGTTTGGTCGACGTGTCCGGGCCGACACGACCGCGAGGGTATGCCGCGCAATCATCAGTTCTTCGTCGGTCGGCACGACCAGGAGCGCGACCCCGCTCTTTGGCGTCGAGATTTTCGTCTGACCCGTCGCGTTTGCTGTTGCGTTCAGTTCCGCTCCGAGCCAGCCAAGCTTTGCGGCAACCAGCGCGCGGAGCGACGCGGAGTTCTCACCAATCCCCGCCGTGAATACGAACGCATCAAGTCCGCCGAGCGCAGCGGCCAGCATCCCGGCATTGAGCCCTATCCGGTGCACGAAATAGTCGATCGCAAGCTTCGCTGACGGACTTGTGCTGGCCTCCAGCTCACGCATGTCGTTGCTCACGCCGGAGAGGCCCTTCAGCCCGCAGTCGTGATAAAGCATGTCCTCGACCGCCGCTGCGGTCATGCCCTTCTGTTGCAGGAGATAGAGCAAGACGCCCGGATCGATCTGCCCCGGCCGCGTGCCCATGGGCAGGCCGTCGAGCGCCGTGAATCCCATCGTGCTGTCGACGCTGCGGCCATTCGCCAGCGCGCACATCGAGGCGCCGCTTCCGAGATGCGCCACGATCACCCGGCGCTCCGCAATGTCAGGCGCAATCTGACGCAAGCGCTGCGCGATGAATTCATACGACAGACCGTGGAAGCCGTAGCGACGAACACCCTCCTGGTAGAACTGCTCGGGGATTGCGAAATGATCGACGACGGCGCTGTGGCCATGATGGAACGCGGTGTCGAAACAGGCGACCTGCGGCAATTGCGGAAATCGCGACAGAATCGCGCGAATGGGCGCGAGATTGCTCGGCTGGTGCAACGGGGCCAGCGGAATATAGCGCTCGAGCTTGGACAGTATGGCGTCATCGACCAGGATCGGTCGATCGAATTCGGGGCCGCCATGCACGACGCGATGGCCGACCGCACTCGGCTCCAAGCTGTGCTGCTCCCGCAACCAGCCGCCCGCGGCGTGGATTGCCGCCGGCACATCGGCGACCTGCTCAGTCGAAAAGGTACGGTCAACAGTGGACTTGCCGTCGGCCATCCCGGCACGCAAGCGCGGACGCGAGCCGATGCCGTCCACCTGCCCTTTGATCAGTCGTTTCAATTCATTTTGGGCATCGACTTCATAGACCTGGAACTTGACGCTGGACGAGCCCGCGTTGACGACCAGGATCGTGTCCATGTCGGCTCAGGCCTCCGCGACGACCGCGCGGCGCCGGCGCGCGTGGGCGTAGAGCACGGCGACAGCGCATGACGCCATCCGCGCGCGAACGGAGTCCGCGCGCGACGTCAGGATAATCGGCACCCGCGCCCCAAGGACAATTCCGGCGGCGTCGGCTTTGGCCATGAACGTCAGGTTCTTGGCCAGCATGTTGCCAGCCTCGAGATCGGGCACGACCAGGATCTGCGCCCTCCCCGCGACCTGCGATTTGATGCCTTTGATCAGCGCAGCTTCGGGATCGATCGCATTGTCGAAGGCGAGCGGCCCATCGAGGATACCGCCGACGATCTGGCCGCGTTCAGCCATCTTGCACAGCGCGGCAGCCTCGATCGTCGAGGGAATTTTCGGAGTCACGGTTTCGACCGCTGACAATATCGCGACGCGCGGCGTTCCGAGACCGACATCTCTGAACAGATCGATGGCGTTTTGAATGATGTCATGCTTCGCATCGAGATCGGGGAAGATGTTGATGGCCGCATCCGTGATGAAGAGAGTCTCAGCATGGGTCGGCACATCCATGATGAAGACGTGACTGATGCGGCGAGAGGTACGCAGCCCGGTCGCACTGGCGGTCACCTGCCGCATCAGCTCATCGGTATGCAGGCTGCCCTTCATCAACAATTCGCCTTTGGACTCGCGGATCAGCGCGACGCCGCGCTCAGCCGCCGCATCGCTATGGGGCACGTCGACAAGCGTATAACGGCTGATGTCGAGACCATGGGCGTGGGCAACGCCGGTAACTTTCGCCGCGGGCCCGACAAGAATGGGAACAATGATCCCGAGTTCCGCCGCCTCAACGGCCCCGCGCAGTGAACTCTCGTCGCACGGATGGACCACGACAGTCGTTGCCGCCGGTACCTGCTTGGCCTTTTGGATGAGGCGCTCGTACTTCGAATGTGCGGGAGCCGGCGGTTGCGCCAGCGGGCTCAAGCCGACGGCAGCGCTGATGCCACTATCTTGCATGTGTTTCTCCCCGGAATGAGGCCTGCAATGGGCGAGCAACTGCTCGAGCTATGGAGCGAAGCGTCCGTGTTCCATACACCCACGTCTCAAGCCGCTTCGCCATTGTGTTTGAGGTAGAACTTGGTGTTGTTGATAATTCGCAAAAGGAACTCGGCCTAACGAAAGTACCTTTTTTGTTTCGCGGCTTTTCGAACGCGGGTTGACCATGTCGATTTCGATGTATCCAAAGGACATGCTGTTCACGTCGGAATCCGTCACCGAAGGACATCCTGACAAGTTCTGTGATCAGATTTCAGACGCAGTGCTCGACGAATGCCTCCGCCTTGATCCCCAATCGCATGTTGCCTGCAACACCTACGTGACGATGGGGCTGATCTTGATCGGCGGCGAAGTGACGACCAAGGCCCTCTTCAACACCGACGAGCTGGTCCGCAAGCTCGGAAACGAGATCGGTTACAAGTCCGCGGACTATGGTTTCGACATCAATGCCGGCGCGATCTTGCGGTCACTTCATTCTCAATCGCCGGATATCAATCTCGGCGTGACGAAGGGCGGCGGCGAGATCGGCGCCGGCGACCAGGGAATGATGTTCGGATACGCTTGCGGCCAGACTAAGGAGCTGATGCCCCTGCCCATCATGCTCGCCCACAAGCTGACCATGAAGCTTGCCGAGGTTCGCAAGCAGAAGGTGCTGCCTTTTCTTGGTCCCGACGGCAAATCCGAGGTGACGGTGGAGTACCGGGACGGCAAGCCCGTGCGGGTGGAATACGTCGTGATCGCCGCCCAGCACACTGCCGACGTGTTGACGCCCGATGGCCAATTCATGACCGAGGAGGCCAAGCAGGAAATCATCGTCAGGGTGGCGGAGCCAGTGCTGGGCAACCTGATGGATGAAGAAACGAGATTCACGGTGAACGGAACGGGCAAATTCCTGCTCGCCGGACCGCAGGCCGATACCGGCCTCACGGGACGCAAGATCATGGTCGACACCTATGGCGGCTGGGTTCCTCACGGTGGCGGCGCGTTCAGTGGCAAGGACGCGACCAAGGTCGATCGGTCGGCGGCCTATATGGCGCGCTACGCCGCAAAAAACATCGTCGCGGCTGGCCTCGCCGAGGAATGTTTGATCCAGCTCGCCTATTGCATCGGCAAGGTCGACCCGGTGTCGGTGATGGTAAATACCTTCGGGACCGGAGAGCTCCCTGATCGTGCCCTGGCGAAGCTGATGCGCAAGGTCTTCCCCCTCTCCCCCAGGGGCATGATCGAGCATCTCGATCTCCGCCGGCCGATCTATCGCAAGACCGCCGTCTACGGGCATTTCGGCCGCGAGGATCCGGATTTCAGTTGGGAACGCCTCGACGCCGTTGATGAGCTGCTCGCCAAAGCCACAGCCGCATAAGCCGGCACATCGATCACGCCTGCGGCGATTTCTCGACCGCCGTCAACTGCGCCGAGCTACGTGCAGGATATCGCTCGTCCAGCAATCGATCCGTCGGGATCACGATGCCTTGGCCTGCGGTTCCTCAACCGGCGGCACGAGGGTCAGTCGTCTGCTGGCGGCTGCACTTCGGTCGACTCCATACAGCTCGGCAATGCGCGTAAGACGACGAGCTTCGTCGGCGCTCGTCTCGCCGGTGGCGCTCAGCACATGCTGGATCACATCGAAGGCCCTCTGACGCACGTCGCCGTCTGCGGGCAACATCTGAGGCAATGCGTCCACGGCGGCATCTGGATCAATCAGCAGCATCAGGTATTGCTCACGGATCATGGCCTTGAACTCCGCGAGTGTCAGCGGAGGCAAATTCTGCTGTGCCGTTCTGATTCGCCGTACGATCTCGAAGCCTCGCTCGTCGACGGAGCCCCGCGCCATCGCGACGTACAGGACCGAGCGGGCGACCGCCTCGCGCAGCCCGCCATGCGGGATGCGGGATTTGAGCTCCGCGATCCGGTTGCGCAGGAGTTCGCGATGGAACGGGCTGCTGGGGGCTTTTCGCAACCGCGCGGTGGTCGACGGATCGATTCCGACGGCTGCCTGCACAACAGGAGACCCATAGACCCACAGGAACGTCTGCTCGGCGAGCATGTCGCGCCAATCGCGCCAAATATCGAGTGCATTGACGATCTGCTTCGACATCATCTCCTGCGCCAGCAAGAATGGATTGTCTTGAGCTGCCGGGCTGCGATGCTCTTTCACCCATTGCGCCATCGTCTTGAGTGGTGCCGCCGCCGGATTGGCATCGTTGAGTTGCGAAAATTCAAGACGCAGGGGATGCATCTGATAGGTCTGCTCTGCCATCGGTCCGGTGACCATCGACCTGACGACGGGCTGGGCAAACTTGCGATAAAGCGCCAAGTTGATCTCCGATACCCGCGCCGCTGTCGCGAACCGCCGCTCATCGGCAGCGTCATTGCCGCCAAGCGCCCGAATATCGTCGAGCGTCCGCGCCTCACAGCGCATGACCCAGTCACCGGTCACGAGGTCCGGGTTCGCCGTCCCATCATTCTTCGGCTTGAAGACCGCCTCATAGAGGCCCGGCGGAAGTGCATCGACCAGGTCGATATTGCTGGAGAATTCGCCGTGCTCCTTGCGAGCGACGCCGCCCGAAACAAAGATTCCAAGATGACCGACACTCTCGTGGATGGTGTAGACGATCGTCTGCCCAAATGAGCGGATATCGTCGACGCTCTCGTAAAGGTCCAGGATCCATCCCAACGCCTGTTGCGGGGGCGTGATGTTGTCGCCCCTTGAACAGAACACGACGATCGGCGAGCGAATGGTGCGCAGATCGATCGTCGAACCGTCCGAGGTGCGAATCGCTCCGGACGCGAGCTTGTTGCCGACGAACAACTCATCGACGATGAATTGGATTTCTTCGGCGTTGAGATTGATGTGGCCGCCCCACCAGCGTTCGAAACCAAGATACCGATCCCGCTCGGTGTCGACCTTCGAATAGAGATTGTATTGCTTGGTCCAAAGTGTATTCGACGGATTGAGCCCTTCAAAATTCTCCACCAGCCAAGCGCCGTCAAACTTTCCGCGGCCTAGATCGCTCGTCAGCGTGGTAAGCCAGCTGCCGCCCAGGAGGCCGCCGCTGTAGCGCATCGGGTTCTGCCCCCGCACGCCGGCCCAATAGGACAGCGGCGAGCCGGCGACGATGATCGGACCGAACAGGTCCGGACGCGCCGCGGCCAGCATCATCACGGCCCAGCCGGCCTGACAATTTCCGATGACGCAGGGCTTGCCCTCCGCCTGGGGGTGAAGTTCGATCACTTTTTCGAGGAAAATCGCTTCGGCACGAGAGATGTCTTCGATGGTCTGACCCGGAACCGGATCTGGCAGGAAGCCAATGAAGTAACATGGGTGGCCCGCTTTGAACGCCACTCCGATTTCACTGTCTGACTTGAACCCGCCGATGCCGGGGCCATGGCCGGCGCGCGGGTCGACGATCACGAACGGTCGCCGGGTCTGGTCGATTTCGGTGCCGCGCGGCGGGATGACGCGGACGAGGCCATAATTGACCGGCCGCTCGAATTTGCGGCCGTCGAGCACCACTTCCACGTCGTAGTCGAGCACGTGCGGCGCGGTCTGTTCGAGATGCTCACGGTACGCGTTGCCGCGCTCCCGCATGACGTCCCAGAACAAAATGCTGCGTTGAGCCGCATCAACAAAGTACTCGGCTGCCGCGCCGAACAGGCCGAACGGCGAAGCCGATCGCGACGAGGAAGAGTCAGTTCGCTGCTCGATGGCGGACATTGCGCAACTCCCAAGCTTGATCGGTCGGATCAGCAGGTCGCAGCCGTGCGGGCGGCCGACAAACGCGCACCAATATCTTGCGCTATGTGTTGCGTGGACTTGGCCTGAATAGATGCCAAGGACAACGCCAAGAAACATCGCGCCTTGGGCCCCTCATTGCCTTGACATTTCTCAAGGCGGCCAGCGAAACGAAATATAGCTGTCGATCGTCCCGGCAGGCATCACTCCCGCGTGACCTGCCGTCGAATTTGAATTAGCCTGCCGCTTGATCGTTCGGGCCGTCATCGGGGCGCCACCCGTCGTAGGCTACGTCGGTAGCCCGTGACTGCCGACTAACGGGGAAATGACAAAATGCGGATGCTGGTGTTGTCGAGCGTGCTGATCTTTGCGCTGGCGTCTCCGCTCTCGGCACAACAAGCGAGCGCTCCGGCTGCGGTGCCGGTCGGCACCGTCACGGCCGAGCGCAAACCGATCTCCAACACCCTCGATTTCGTCGGACGGATCGAAGCGACCAATCGCGTGCAGATTGTTGCGCGCGTCAAAGGCTACCTCGAGCAGGTGCAGTTCAAGGAGGGCGATTTCGTCAAAGAGGGCGACCCGCTTTATCAGATCGAGCAGGGCCTCTTTCAGGCGGCGGTTGAACAGGCCCGTGGCGCTCTTGAGCGCAGCAAGGCCGCAAAAATACTCACCGTCATCCAACTGGATCGCGCCGAGCAGCTCGTGAAATCACAATCGGGCACGCTGGTCGCGCGCGACCAGGCCAGAGCGGCCGACGAGCAGGCTGACGGCGCGATCCTGACGGATCAGGCGAACCTCGAAACCGCCCAGATCAATCTCGGCTACACGAAGATCGCGTCACCGATCACCGGCAAAATTGGACGCACCAACATCACCAGGGGCAACGTCGTCGGCCCCGACAGTGGCCCGCTGACCCTGATCGTGAGCCAGGATCCGATGTATGTGACGTTCCCGGTGAGCCAACGCGAACTGCTGGAGGCGCAGAAGACCGGCAATTTTTCCGACGTCAAGGACATCAAGGTTCAGATACGATTTTCAGATGGGTCGATCTACGATCAGGTCGGAACCATCAATTTCATCGATGTCACCGTCGATCGCACAACCGACACCGTGATCGCGCGCGCGACCATGCCAAATCCGAAAGGCAGGTTGATTGACGGGCAGCTCGTTCGCGTCGGGATCGAAAGCGGCGCGCGGGAAGAGAAGGTCGTTATTCCGCAAGCCGCCCTCATCGCTGACCAGGAGGGCATCTACGTATTCATCGTCCAGGATGGCAAAGCCGCGGTCAGACGCGTGAAGCCTGGCGGCGAGAGCGGAACCGGCATCGTCATCGAGAGCGGCCTGTCCGGTGGCGAGCAGGTGATCGTCGAAGGTCTGCAAAGCATTCGTCCGGGTTCGCCGGTCCTGGCGCAACCGGTGCCGGCAACGATCCGAGGCTAGAGCGATGCTCTCCGCCATCTTCGTCGACCGGCCGCGCCTCGCGATCGTCATCGCCATCGTGACGACGATCGCGGGCGCACTCGCGCTCTACAGCATACCGATCGCGCAATACCCCGATATCGTTCCGCCGCAAGTCTCGGTCACGACCTTCTATCCGGGTGCGAATTCCGGCGTCGTGGATGCGACGGTCGCTCAACCGATCGAAGCGCAGGTCATCGGCGTCGACAAGGCGATCTACATGAAGAGCGTGAGCGGCGACGACGGCAGCTACTCGCTCACCGTCTCGTTCGAGCTCGGCACCAATCCGGACATCAATACCGTCAACGTCAACAATCGCGTTCAGGTGGCACTGTCGAGCCTGCCGCCCGAAGTCCAACGCCAGGGCGTCGTAGTCAAAAAGAAATCCTCGGCATTGCTCGGGGTGATCGCGCTCTATTCGCCGAAGCATACCCACGATCCGCTGTTTCTCTCCAACTATGTGACGATCAATCTCCTTGATACGATCAAGAGCACGTCTGGCGTCGGCGATGCGTCGTTGTGGGGACCGCAGGACTACGCCATGCGAGCCTGGGTTCGGACCGACCGTCTCACCGGGCTTAATCTGACGACCGGCGACATCATCAATGCCATTCAGTCGCAAAATATTCAGGCGGCTGTCGGCCGGGTTGGCGCGCGGCCGATATCGGACGAACAGCAGCTTCAGCTCAATATTCAGACCAAGGGGCGTCTGACGACCGTCGCCGAGTTTGAAAACATCATCGTGCGCACCAATCCCGACGGCTCGATCCTCCGGCTCGGCGACGTCGCGCGCGTTGAGCTGGGAGCTGCGAACCTCGATCGCGACACGCGCCTCAACGGCGGCCCTGCGGCGGCGATTGCCATCTATCAGGCCCCCGGAGCGAACGCGATCAACACGCTTCAGGCGGTGCGCACGAAGCTCACCGAACTGGAAAAGCGCTTCCCCGAGGACCTTTCGTGGAAAATTACCTACGATCCGACGACCTTCGTCACCGACACCATCCACGAAGTGCAGAAGACGCTTGTTGAAGCGTTCGTCCTGGTGGTGATCGTCGTCTACCTTTTCCTCGGCAGCTTTCGCGCCACTTTGATCCCGACCCTCGCCGTGCCTGTCAGCCTGATCGGCACATTCATTGTTTTGCTCGCGGTCGGCTACTCGGCCAACACGGTGTCGCTGCTCGCCGTCGTTCTCGCCATCGGCATCGTTGTCGATGATGCGATCGTCGTGGTCGAAAACGTCGAGCGGGTGATGGAGGAGCATCCGGAATTGTCGCCGGCCGATGCGACCAAGCGGGCGATGGCGGAAATCACCGCACCGATCATCGCGATCACGCTGGTGCTGCTCTCGGTTTTCGTACCGGTCGCCTTCATCCCCGGCATCTCCGGCGAATTGTTCCGCCAGTTCGCCGTCACCGTGGCGGTCTCGATGTTCCTCTCGGCGATCAACGCACTGACGTTGTCACCGGCGCTGTGCGGCGTGCTGCTGCGCCCGCACCACGGTCCGCGGCGCGGCATCATCGGGATGGTCATGAGGTCGATCGACCGTGTGCGTGACCTCTATGGCGCGGTCGTCGCGCACATCGTTCGGTTTTCGATCATCGGTCTCGCTGTCGTTGTGGTTTGCGGCATCGGTATTGTCGGCCTTTCCAAGATCACGCCGACCGGATTCTTGCCCGAGGACGACCAGGGCGCCCTGTTCGTCGTCGTCCAACTCCCGGGTGGTGCTTCGGTCGCGCGGACAGAAGACGCCATCGAAAAGGCAGAGGCGATCCTGCGCCAGGAGCACGCGGTCCAGGACGTGACCTCGGTCGTCGGATTGAACTTCATCGACAACTACTCGCAGTCGAACGCCGCCTTCATCGTGGTCACGCTGAAGCCGTTCGAGGACCGAAAGGACGCATCGAGCAGCGTCAACGGACTGATTGCGCGGCTCGGTCCCAAGTTCCGCGACATCCCCGGCGCGACCGTGGTGCCCCTCGCACCGCCGCCGATTCTCGGGCTCGGCACCGGCGGCGGCTTCAGCTATGTCCTGCAAGACTTGCGAGGCGGCGATCCAAAGGCGATGGCGCAAGTCCTGCGCGGCCTCGTGGTGGCCGCCAACCAGGACCCGCAGCTCAGCCGCGTGTTCACGACCTTTTCCGCCACCAATCCCTCGATCTATCTCGATATCGATCGCGAAAAGGTGCAGATTCTAGGCGTGCAGCTGAGCGCCGTCTTTCAGGCGCTGCAGACGACGCTCGGCGGCTACTTCGTCAACAACATGAATCTGTTCGGCCGCACGTGGCAGGTGCAGGTTCAAGGCGACGCCGCCGATCGCTCGAGCGTCGATGATATCTTCCGCATCAATGTTCGCAACGCCGAAGGCAAGATGATCCCGCTGCGGAGCCTCGCCGAGATAAGGGTGGTGGTCGGTCCGCCGGCCTTGATCCGCTACAACAATGTCCGCGCCGTCACCGTGCAGGGCGGACCGGCGCCCGGCGTGTCGTCGGGTCAGGCCCTGAATGCGATGGAAGCGGTGGCGGCAAAGACGCTGCCGGCCGGCTACGCCGGCGAATGGACCGACACGGCTTTCCAGGAGAAGCGCGCCGAGGGCAAGACCGCGATGATCCTCGGCTTTGCGGTGTTGTTCGCCTATCTCTTCCTGGTCGGCCTTTACGAGAGCTGGACCATCCCGGTCCCCGTGCTGCTCTCGGTATCCGTCGGCGTTCTCGGCTCCTTCCTGGCGATCCTGATTGGGCGCCTGACGCTCGATCTCTATGCGCAGATCGGCATGGTCGTTCTCATCGGCCTCGCCGCCAAGAACGGCATCCTCATCGTCGAGTTCGCGAAGGAGAAACGGGAACAGGGCGAGCCGCTGCTCCAAGCCGCGACGGAAGGCGCGCGCTTGCGCTTCCGCCCGGTGATGATGACGTCGTTTGCCTTCATTCTCGGACTGTTGCCGCTGGTGATCGCGACAGGTGCCTCGCAATTGGCGCGGCGGAACGTCGGCACGCCGGTGTTCGGCGGCATGATCCTCGCGTCGTTCATCGGCATCTTTGCGATCCCACCGCTTTACGTATCGTTCCAGGCAATTCGCGAACGGTTGCGGCCCGCAGCTCGTCCGGCCAAGTCGGTGGAACATCCGGCGGAATAATCAGCGAAGTCGGAGCGTTGCCGCATTATTCGTTGAAGCCGACTTCGCGGTCTTGGCGGGTTTTTCTCGTCGCTACCCTTTTGACATGAATCAACGATAAAAACGCATTCCTCATCAACGTAACGAAAACAGGGACGGCGCTCATGGCATTACGGTCGTTTCCGATCGATCGAATTCGCTGCTGGATCGTTTTGACAGCCATCATCTTTGCCGTGTCAACCATCGGCGGAGCGAAAGCGCAGAATGCTGCGCCGCGAACGCCGGCGCAACTCGAGCAGCTGGCGGCGCCGATCGCCCTTTATCCTGATGCCCTGCTTTCGCAGGTCCTGATGGCTTCGACTTATCCGTTGGAGGTCGTGGAGGCTGCGCGCTGGTCGCAGGCCAATCCCGGAATCGTCGGGCAAGCGCTCGACGACGCGATGCAGAAGCAGCCATGGGATCCGAGCGTCAAGGCCCTGACGGCGGTTCCGCAGACGCTGCAGATGATGAACGACAAACTCGAGTGGACGCGCGATCTGGGCGATGCCTTCCTTGCCCAGCAGCAAGACGTGCTCGATGCCGTGCAGCGATTGCGCGCGCGTGCTGACGCTTCGGGCTACCTGAAATCGAGCCAACAGCAAACGGTGACGATTACGGCTAACCCCAACGCCAACGCATCCCAGGCGTCCGGTGCGCCTGCAAACAACTATACCATCGCGCCAACGAACGCCGACGAGTACTACGTGCCGATCTACGATCCCGGTACCGTCTACGGCGCTTGGCCATATCCGGACTACGCGCCGTTCTATTGGTATCCGTCCGGCTACACGACCGGAAATGTCTTCTCGTTCGCGGCCGGCGTCGTGGCAGGGGCGGCGATTTGGGCGGGCATCGATTGGGCGCGCCGTCGCGTCGATATCAATGTGAACCGCTACAACAATTTCAATCATACCAATATCGCCAACCGAAATTGGACCCACAACCCGGCCCACCGCGGCGCCGTGCCGTATCGCGATCGCGACGTGGCCCAGCGATTTGGCAATGCGAACCAGAACGCCGCCCGCGAAGCCTTTCGCGGCAAGGCGGAAGCCGGACAGCGCGAGATCGCCGCGCAGCACCGCGGCGGAGCGGCTGGCGCGAACCGGCCCATCCACCCGAACGTAAACGCGGGGGCCAACCGACCCATCGGAAACAGGAATGCCGGAAACGGACCGGTGCGGTCAAACCAGGGCGCGCATGTCAACCGCCCTGCCAACGTTCACAGGGAAGGGTCCGCAAACCGCGGCGTCCAGCATCAACGGAACGTTGCGCGACAACCGTCGGCCCATCCGCGCGGAAATGTCGGTCGCGGACATGCGCCGGCCGCGCGGTCCAGTGGCGCCGCGCGCAGCGGTGGCGGAGGACGCGGCGGTGGCGGCCGTGGCGGTGGACGGCGGTCCGACATCAGGCTCAAGCACGACATCGCGCTTATCGGTTATCTCAACAACGGGCTCGGCCTCTACCGCTTCAGCTACAACGGCGGCGACGAGCCGTATGTCGGCGTCATCGCCCAGGAAGTGCAGAAAGTCATGCCGGATGCGGTTGTACGCGGTCGGGACGGTTACCTGCGCGTTTTCTATGAAAAGCTCGGACTACACCTGCAAACCTATAACCAGTGGCTTGCGTCGGGCGGAAAGGTGTCCGTTGCCACTCATCGATCATGATGATTTTCGGCAGCCCGACTAGAGTTTCGACGCCCTGCTCCGATCGCCCGGCGCACCTAGCCCCTTTCGATGAGCAGCCGATTCCGACGCGGCAACGCAAGCGGCGGAGCAACGTCTGATGCGTCTGTGGCTTATTCCAATGATTTACGCCGTCGCAAGCGTCGTCTGCGGATTTGCGTTGCCCCGGCTGGAGCGCGCATATTTCCCGCCCTACGCTCTCGACTTGTCAATCGCCTCGGCGCAGACTTTTCTGTCGGCCGTGGCCTCCGGCACGATGGCTCTGACCGGCATTGTCTTCGCGATCGCATTCGTCGTGGTGCAATTCAGCGCGGTCGCGTATTCGCCGCGACTGGTTCTTTGGTTTGCCCGCGACCCCATGCTGTTCCATTCGCTCGGCGTGTTTGTCGCGACGTTCATGTATTCGCTGGCGACTCTGCTTTGGGTCGACCGCGCCGGTGCCGGCACCGTGCCTTTCTTTTCGGCTGTGCTGGTGGCATTGCTGCTCATCGTCAGCGTCGTGTTGTTTGCGCGCCTCATCCAGCGGGTCGTCGATCTCCAAATAACCAATGTGCTGAATACGATCGGCGGCAGAGGCCGCAAAGTCATTCGCGACATGTTCAGCCACCCGATCGGATCGACTGATATTCGCTCCGTGCAGCCGCCGCGCGACCGGATTGAGCTTGGTCCGGTCACGCAAGTTCTGAGACATTCCGGCGAGCCGCGCACGATTGCGTCGTTCAACGTCGCAAGTCTCGTTAAACAGGCAAGCCAAGCGGGCGCGGTGATCGTGCTCGCGTGCGCGGTCGGTGATACGCTGGTCGAGAACACGCCAATTCTGCGCATATACGGCGCCAAAGCAGAACTTCCTCGCCGCAGATTGATCGGGGCACTGAAACTCTCAATCGACCGCACGTTCGAGCAAGATCCGAAATATCCCATCCGCCTCCTCGTCGATATCGCGATCAAAGCGCTCTCGCCCGCCATCAACGATCCGACAACCGCCGTGCAGGCCATCGATCAGATCGAAGACCTGTTGCATCGCCTCGGTCGGCAATCGCTCGACGCCGGCTATGCTGCTGACTCCGCCGGCGCTCTCCGCGTCATTTTCCCGATGCCCACCTGGGACGACTATCTGACGCTCGCCTTCGACGAAATCCGACAATACGGCGCGACGTCGGTGCAGGTCATGCGGCGCTTGCGATCAGCTCTGACCGGCATCGCGGAATTGCTGACAAACCCCGAACGGTCTCAAGCGGTGAGGCAATATCTTGCTCACCTCGACCTCGCTATCCAGCGATCCGAACTCGATGCCGAAGACCAGGCGGTGGCGCGCCAGGAAGATCGTCAGGGCCTCGGCCTCACGAGAAAAGTACCGGCATGACCGTGGAACGGCAGGGGCGGATTCTCACCCAGGCGAACTTGAGAACGCCCAAGGCTGCCGCTGCGGCCGGAATCATCTTTTCGCTGCTGACGATCGCGGTCCTCGTGCTGTTTCGCGTTTCAATTCCTGCCGATCCGCTGGAATCCGGCGCATGGCTCAGCACCGGCACGAAGTCCATCGCTTTGGCTTTGAACCTGGTCCCCTTTGCCGGCATCGCCTTCCTGTGGTTCATCGGGGTCCTGCGTGACCGCCTTGGCCAGAGCGAGGACCGGTTTTTCGCGACGGTCTTTTTCGGAAGCGGTCTGTTATTCCTGGCGATGCTTTTCGTCGCAGCAGCCGCCGTCGGCGCAATCTTGCTGGCATTTGCCGCCGCCCCGCAAGACGTGATCAATTCCGCGACCTTCCGTTTTGCGCGTGCCTTTTCCTATAACCTCGTCAACATATACATGATTAAAATTGCCGCTGTGTTTATCATTTCGACGTCGACCGTCGCGGTCTATACCGGCTTTGCGCCGCGCTGGATCGCGCTTCTCGGCTACGCACTGGCTTTGTTCGTGTTGGTCGGCAGCTACTTTGTGGGGTGGAGCTTTATCGTTTTTCCGCTCTGGGTGCTGCTGATCAGCATATACATTCTTGCCGACAACCTGCGAGCGCCTCAGACCTCAGATCACCTTCGACCTTGATGCAGCCCGTACAGCCACAACTTGGCGCTGAAACAGCGGTGATGAAAATCTCGTTTTTTCGGCAGCCATGGAGGCCGTTATGACCGACCACGGATATCAGACTGAACTTTATTTGATGGCAGCGCGTTTCAGATTGTAACGTCGGCGGCGGCACCGACAGTTCATCGCGCCGCTCTGTCCGGCATTGGGCCACCGGACCGCACCTGCCGTGGCGCTTTTCCCGACCATCGCTTGAACGCATGCGTAAAGGCGCTCACTTCCTGATAGCCGAGCAGCCACGCGATCGTGGAAATCGTGAAGTGCGGTTCTTGAAGGTAACTCTTCGCTAAATCAAAACGCAATTGATCGAGAACCTCGGCAAAGCTTGCGCCCTCTGCGGCCAGTCGACGAGCCAGTGTGCGTTGGCTCATTCCAAGATTACGAGCGACCTCGGCCGCCCGCACTGCGCCGTGCGGCAAGAGCGGAGCAATTGCATTCTCGACCGCTATCTGCAGCGCAATCGGCCGGGTTCGCCGGTCGGAGTGAGCTTTCTCACAGAGGTCGATCAGTAGCTTGTTGAGGAAAGGATCCCGGCCCGGCAGCGGCAATCGATCGAGCGATCTGTCAAACGCGATTTCATCGTCGCGGGCGCCAAACGCCATGTCGCAATCAAAGAATAATCTGAACTCAGGAATTACCACACTTCTCCGATGTGCCAACCGCAGCCGAGTTGGTTCTACTCGCTGACCCGTGAGATGACGGCACAACCTCACGACAAGAGTCACGAAAAACTCGGTCTGGTGCCGGTCGCTATGACGCACCACCTCGACATACTCGAGCGTGACGGCAGCATCCTTCGTTGCTCTATACGCGACGCGTACACCCTCATTGGCGAAGTTCGTGTACCGAGCTGTGCGCTTCAAGCCATCGCCAAGAGTGTCAGACGATGCAAGAATGTAATAAATCGCGCCGATCTCACGGAGCTCGAGCTCTTTTGCGATGTGAAAGCCGAGAAAGTCGTCTTCCAACGCCGAGGAGGCGAGATTGAGAAATGCAATTTGGCTTTGAACTTTTAGACGTAGTTTGTGGTCTTTCATCTGCTCAGCTGTCAAAGCAGCCCTCGCGAGCAATGGCTTCACGTCAATTCCCGCCTTGATAACCCGCGCGTAGGCTGCCCGCGCCAAAAGGCCGCTCGCAGTCGGACCCGCCAGGACGCTGTCCCTAGCGCTTTGCTTGCCAATCTTTGCGGGCACCCTCGCCATTGGGTTGGTCCCTCGAAACAACTATTTGGCATTGAATAACAAGACGCGCGCGCTTCACCGCCTGTACGAACTGCCCTTTGCATCGCCGGCTTCAATCCACGCTCATGCTGCATTTGAGCAAAGGGACAAGGCCGTGTCGATATCGCGCGGAGGCATTCAGCGTGCGTGAAAAGTCGAGAACACCAAATTTTGAGGCTCAATTGCTTGAAGCGCACGTCAGGCTGCGCGCTTTGCCCAAACACAAAGATGGATCAGCAACGACGATGCTTGCTCGACACGGCTCTTATGAAGTGCGCCTTCATGAATATCCGGCAGACGTCGTATTGAGCGGCGAGCCTCTGTTTCAACTCGAGCTCTTCGCTCACCACACGCAAACCGCACTAGAGAGTTACGCCGGTAACGACCTCGAGAACGCGGCAACCGCACTTGAGCGCCTAATCAATCGCGCGAAACAGTTGGCTGAGGACGAGGCCAGTCCCGGCTAGTGGCGACGACGACGAACTTTGTCGCCTCGATCTGCTCACCCGGGCGAAGCCGCGGCGAAATAGCGAAATCGACGGCGCGCCTGGCCCGACGACCCAGCCTAGTCCTTCAACTCCAGCACCTTTTGCGCGGCGTCCATGATATGCATGGTGAGATTGCCGCGGCAGAACGTTCGCAGCTTTTCCGAATAATTCTTGAACCTCTCGATATCGAGAGTCGTATTATCGCGCTTCCCGTTGTAGTAGCCGCTCAACCAAATGGAAATGTCGCGGGGATCGGCCACCTTGAACAACAGAAACTGGTCACAGGTAATCTTTGCAACATCAATAGACACTTGAGCACGAGCCGGTCCTTGGAACGAGATCGTCAAAACCAGGGCTCCGAGCATCAACTTCCAGCGGCTCATAGGTTTCTCCCTTCGGCAGCAAATTGATCCCTTGATCTGGGTCAAGGCGGATATCCATGCATCACGGGTATCCAGAACCCTCTTGCATTGATCGAAATCAGGTTGGTCCGAGCGCGCCGCTGACAAGCATCTCCATGAGTTCGTCGCAACATTTCTATCCGCAATACGGCTACCTGCATCCCTCTTTCGCATTCCGACGAACCATGTTGGTCCTGGTGGTTGCGCTCGCGTGCGGATTGCTTGGTATCATGGAGGGGCTGCTGTTCACAACGATAGGCTGGCAGTTGAACCCTCGACCTGGTCCGCCTTCCCCATCCGATAGTGTTTCGGAAAATGTCGCGAGCGAGTTTGCGGCGCTGCAGCCGTCGACCACTGATCTTCAGGCGCCTCAACACGTCGAGGACGTGCCCTTGCCGAGACAGCGGGCGCCGGCGAGGCGATGCGCGGAGGGCACCTGGCCGTACTATGACGAAGATTGCCTCTTTGGACCGTCAACGGTGAGGCAGCATCATCGTCGAACTGCCGATCGCCGTAGGAAACCCTGGTGCGCCGGCGTATTTCACGGACGAAACGCCCAGAGGTGTACCTTCTGACCGGTCGGAGCCCGCCCGAAGCCGCGCCGCGCGAGACCGGTTCTCACCGTTCGTACACCCCGACAAAGAAGGTCTCAGCCAGCAGATGTTTGCGCGCCTCGCGCTCCACATCTTTGCAAGGAGGATCTTTTCGTACGCGCAACTGGTCGGTCGAGAGCGCGAGCAGCCGGAAATGGTAATGATGCGGACCGCCGCTCCGCGGCGGACACGGCCCGCCATATCCCGGTCGTCCGAAATCGTTGAGCGCCTGCTTGAACCCCTCTCTCGCCGCGTGCCGCGCCGCCCCCTCCGGCAGCCCTGAGCGTTCGACCGGAATGTCATAAGCCGCCCAGTGATGCCAGATGCCGACGGGAGCATCCGGATCGTCGCATAGAAGGACGAAGCTGCGCGTATCGGCGGGAGCGTCGTCCCAATTGAGTGGCGGCGATACGTCCTCGCCTTCGGATGTGTATCGCCTTGGCATTGCGGCGCCGTTCGCAAACGCGCCGGATTTCAGGTGCATCCTCATCTCCCTGGGCCGTGGGGTGCGGGCACATAAGATACCCCGTAGCCTCATCGCGGAATTGATGCCCGTCAAGGCGGGGCGCATCACGAATGGATCATCGCGGGGTGGCTGGGGCGCCAGGATTCGAACCTGGGAATGGCGGAATCAAAATCCGCTGCCTTACCACTTGGCTACGCCCCAATACGCTCCGCGGCGTGATCGCGACCTGGCGGTCCACCGCAGCGGCGGCCTCGGTCGGATCAATCTGTCCGGGCGGTGCGCGCGGACCATACTTGCCGCGCGGGCCGAGATCAATGTACCGCGGCGCAGCAATCCCGATCTCCCTCGCTTGCCGCCAACCGGCTAATAGGCCGCGCCAAACACGCCACGCGGAACACAACGCGGCTCTTGGCGTTATCGCGTTCGCCGCCGGCGAGGCCCGATCTTGCGCGAAGCACTTGCGCGAGGCACCTGCGCGATTTGACGTGCGGCCCCCGCGCATTAGAGTGAGCCTGCGGGCGCGCAAGGCGAGCGACGTTTGCCGCGCAATCGCGCACTTGCTGGGCGCGAGGAGGCTCCATGGCGTACCGGGCGCCGGTCGAGGACATCATCTTCACGCTCAAGCACGGCGCCGGGTTCGCGAAGGCGCGCGCGGACGGCATCTATGATGATCTCGGCGATGACGTGATCGAGGCGGTGCTCGGCGAAGCCGGCCGCTTCGCGAGCGAGGTGCTGGCGCCGCTCAATGCGCCAGGCGATCGGTTCGGCACGCCGTTCCACGATGGCGTGGTGACGACGCCGCCGGGCTGGAAAGAGGCTTATCGGGACTGGGCGGCGGGCGGCTGGAACGGGCTCGCCGCGCCCGAGCAATGGGGCGGCCAGGGTTTGCCCCGCGCGCTCAACGGCGGCTGCATCGAGATGTGGAACGGTGCCGCCATGGCGTTCGGCCTCGGCCCGTTCCTCACCATGGCCGCGGTCGATGCGCTCGCGGCATTCGGCAGCGACGAACTCAAGAAGGCTTTTCTGCCAAGGCTCGTCTCCGGCGAGTGGACCGGCACCATGGAACTGACCGAGCCGCAGGCAGGCTCGGACGTCGGTGCGCTGCGCACCCGCGCCGCGCGCGCCGACGACGGCACCTATCGCATAACCGGGCAGAAAATCTTCATCACCTGGGGCGAGCACGACCTTACCGATAACATCATCCATTTCGTGCTGGCACGATTGGCCGGTGCGCCCGAGGGCACCAAGGGCCTGTCGCTGTTCCTGGTGCCGAAATTCCTTCTCGGTCCCGACGGTAAGTCGGGCGTACGCAACGACCTGCGGGCGAACCGCATCGAGCACAAGCTCGGCATCCACGCCTCGCCCACCTGTCACATGGTCTACGGCGACAACGGCAATTGCGTCGGTTACCTCATCGGCGAGGAAAATCGCGGCATGGCGTGCATGTTCACCATGATGAACGAAGCGCGCCTCATGGTGGGCCTGCAGGGCGTCGCCATCGCCGAAGCCGCGACCCAGCACGCGGCAGCCTACGCGCAGGAACGCCGCCAGGGTCGCCGTTACGGGGCCCCGGTCGGTGAATCAGTGCCGATCATCGACCACGTCGACGTGCGGCGCATGCTGATGACCATGCGCGCGCTCACGGGAGCCGCCCGCGGCATCTGCCTCGCGACCGCGGTCGCGCTTGACCGCGCCCATCTGTCTGCGGACGCCGCCGCGCGCAAAGCGGCGCAGGAGCGCGCGGCGCTGCTGACACCCGTCGCGAAAGCGTTCTCCACCGACATCGGCAGCGAGGTCGCCTCGCTCGGCATTCAGGTGCATGGCGGTATGGGCTTCATCGAGGAGACCGGTGCCGCCCAGTATTATCGCGATGCACGCATCGCCCAGATCTACGAGGGCACCAACGGCATCCAGGCGGTCGACCTCGTCACCCGCAAGGTGCCGGTGGCGGGCGGCGCCGTGGTGCGAGCCTTCATCGATGAGTTGCGCGCGACAATCGCCGCAGCGAGCGCGACGAACGACAAAACGTTTGGTGCCACCGGCGCGCGCCTCACAGAGGCCGTCGATGCATTGGCGAGTGCAACCGACTGGATCCTCGCGACGCTGCAGTCCTCGCCCGACGCGGCGCTTGCCGGCGCGACGACATATCTGCGGCTGTTCGGCACCGCAGCCGGCGGAACGATGCTTGCGGCAAACGCGCTCGCCGCCGTGCGAATCGCCAATGGCGGTGGCGATGGCGCGGAGGGCGGCGCCGGTGACGTGTCGCGCCGCATCGCGCTTGCCCGCTTTTTCGCCGAAAATCTCGCCGCCCAGGCTCCGGCGCTTGCGCGCGTCGTCACCGAGGGCGCCGACTCCCTCCTCGCCGCCGACACCGCCACCATGACTGCAGGTGCGTCATGACCGAGCATGTGATCGTTATCGACGAAGGGCCGATCCGGGTGATGCGGCTCAACCGGCCCGATAAGAAGAACGCCCTTACCGACGCCATGTACGATGCGCTGTCGGATGCGCTCGAGAATGCCGCGGTCAACAAGAACATCCGCTGCGTCTTGATCACCGGCGGGCACGGCGCGTTCACCTCCGGCGCCGACCTCCAGGATTTCCTGTACGCAGCCCAGCGCATGGAGGGGCTGCGGCCACAGGCCATGCGTTTCCTGCACCGTCTCGCCCACGGCACCAAGCCGATGGTCGCCGCGGTTCAGGGCGTTGCCGTCGGCATCGGCACCACGATGCTGCTGCACTGCGACTACGTGGTGGCCGCGAGCGATGCGCGCTTCGTGACGCCATTCGTCCACCTCGGTCTGGTACCGGAAGCCGCATCGAGCCTGCTGATGCCGCGGCTGATCGGGCTTCACCGCGCGTTCGAATTCCTGGTCATGGGAAAACCGTTCGACGCCGCAACCGGGCAAACGCTGGGCCTCGTCAATCTTGTGCTGCCGGCCGCAGATGTCGAGGAGGTGGCGCTCAAAGCGGCCCACGATATCGCGGCGCTTCCGGCCGAAGCCCTCGCCGAGGCGCGGCGGCTGATCCGCGGCTCGCCCGCCGAGATCGTCAGGCGGATCGATGAGGAAACCGCGATCTTCAGGCAGCGACTGAAATCAGCGGAGGCCAAGGCCGCGTTCGAAGCCTTCTTCGCGCGCAAAGGCTGACGCGGGCGAGATAGCCGCCACAAGAACAGCTTCACCGGAGACCGCCCCATGTCGCTCAAGGGCAAGACGCTCTTCATCACCGGCGCCTCGCGCGGCATTGGTCTCGCGGTTGGCCTGCGGGCGGCGCGCGATGGCGCCAATGTCGTGATCGCCGCCAAGACCGAAACGCCGCATCCGAAGCTGCCCGGCACCATCTACACCGCGGCCGAGGAAATCGAGAAGGCCGGCGGGCGCGCCTTGCCGCTCGCGGTCGACGTGCGCGACGAGGACGCGGTTAGGAATGCGATCGAGGCGACGGCGGCAAAATTCGGCGGCATCGACATTGTCGTCAACAATGCAAGCGCCGTGTCGCTGACCACGGTTGTGAACACCGACATGCGCCGCTTCGATCTGATGCAGCAGATCAACGCGCGCGGCACTTTCATGGTGTCGAAATACGCGATCCCGCATCTCCTGCGCGCCGCAAATCCGCACATCCTGATGATGTCGCCGCCTCTCGACATGGCGGAGAAATGGTTTGCCTCCCACACCGCCTACTCGCTCGCGAAGTTCGGCATGAGCCTCGTGGCACTCGGCCTCGCCGGCGAACTGCGTCCGCACGGCGTTGCCGTCAATACGCTATGGCCCCGCACGACGATCGCGACCGCGGCAATCCAAAACTTACTCGGCGGTGAGGAGGTGATGCGCCGCTCGCGCACGCCCGACATCCTCGCCGATGCCGCTTACGCAATCTTCGTCAAGCCGGCAAAGAGCTTTACGGGCAATTTTCTGATCGACGACACCTTCCTCGCTTCCGAGGGCGTGACGGACTTCGAGCGCTACCGGGTCGATCCGCACGTACCGCTCGCCATCTCCTTCTTCGTGCCGGATTCGGCAGCGCCGCCGCCCGGCGTCGTCGCGACCCCGCGCGGAGAGGTTGCGGCGCTCCCCGCCGCACGATAGGTCAGTCCCATGTACTCGGATGCATCTCTTCGCGTACGCCTTGTCGTCGCCGCGACAGCAGACCGCGGGCAACGGAAGCCATGACGACCCTCCTGGTCACCCATCCCGCCGGTCTCGATCATCTGACGCCGTCCGGCCACCCGGAGCGGCCGGACCGCCTTCGTGCCATCAATCAGGCGCTGGAGGATGAGCGGTTCCAGTCGCTCGCCCGCGAGCTCGCGCCGACGACGACGGACGAGACCATCGCGCTCTGCCATCCTCCCGATTACATCGCGGAAATCCGTGCCGCGAGCCCGGCCTCGGGCCTGGTGCGGCTTGACGCCGACACCGCGATGTCGCCGGGCACCCTCGAGGCCGTGCAGCGCGCGATCGGGGGCGCCACCATGGCGGCCGACGAAGTCATGGCCGGCCGGGTGGAGAACGCATTCTGCGCCATGCGTCCGCCCGGCCATCACGCCGAGACGGCGCGGCCGATGGGCTTCTGCTTCTTCAACACCGCCGCGATCGTCGCGCGGCATGTGCAGAAGCGCCACGGCGTCGAGCGCGTGGCGATCGTCGATTTCGACGTCCACCATGGCAACGGCACCCAGGAAATCTTCTGGTCCGATCCGACCGTGATGTACTGCTCGACCCACGAGATGCCGCTCTATCCCGGCACCGGCGCACCGTCCGAGCGCGGGGCGCACAACAATATTGTGAATGCGCCGCTGCGGGCCGGTGACGGCGGCGACAAGTTCCGGATAGCATTCGAGACGGTGATTCTGCCGCGTGCGGGAGCATTCCGCCCTGATTTCCTGGTGATTTCGGCCGGGTTCGACGCCCACATGCGCGATCCGCTCGCCAATTTGAACCTGGTCGAGGCGGATTTTGCGTGGGCGACGCGAAAGCTGATGGAGATTGCCGACGCGAGCGCCTCCGGCCGCATCGTGTCCGTGCTCGAAGGCGGCTACGATCTGCAGGGCCTTGCGCGCTCGGCCGCTGCCCACGTCACCGCGCTGATGCACGGCTGACCGCAGCGCAGGCAGACGAAAGCTAAAAGGACTGCTGATGCCCGAAAACGTTGCCGACATCGATCAACTGAGCTTCGAGCGCGCCATCGAGGAGCTCGAGTTCGATCGTCAAGCGCCTCGAAGAAGGCAAGGTCCCGTTGGAGGAATCCGTCGCGATCTACGAGCGCGGCGAAGCCCTCAAGCGCCGCTGCGAACATCTGCTGCGGCAGGCCGAGGCGCGGGTCGAGCGCATTGCGCTCGACACCTCCGGCACCCCGAAGGGCACCGAGCCGCTCGACGTGAAGTAAGCGAGCGAGGTCAGCGCGCACGGCCGGCGATCAATTCAGCGGACCCGCGAACAACACCAGATTGCCGTCCGGGTCCTTGATGATGAACGTCTGTGCGCCCCACGGCTCTCGGCGCAGCGTCTGGAAAAAATCAACGTCTGCGGCCTGGAATTCGAGAAAAAGCTGCTTGATTCCTTTGGATGTTCCAACGCCCAAGTCGGCCGAAAGCAAGCTCTCCCGTTCCCTCAAACCCGGATCGATCACCGGTTGATCGACGTGCCGGAGATTGAGGAGCCCCTGCTCCCGCCTGACCTGAGCGTAAAACGGCGGCTCGCCATACGTGAAGACAATGGAAAAGCCGAGCTTCTGCACGAAGAAATCGGACGAGCGCTTGATGTCCGTTACGAACAGCTGGGCAGCGGTCGCGGTGATGACGCATCCGGTGCTCGATGTGGATGACGGTTCGGATGCCGTCGAAAGCCCGCGTTTGAGGGCTTCCCAGTTCGCGAAACCGTGCTGTCGCGCGACCAATTCCTGGGCGTCGCTCAGCTTGAATGCGTGGGCGAGGATTTCCGCATCATCCAGATGCCCGAAGCGCGGGAGACTTTCCCTGATCCGGCCAGCCACCGGAAAATACCGGTCGCGGTGCCAGCGCAGAAACTGCTTGGCTTGTTTTTTGAGATTTTCGAGATTTGGCATGGGCGCACCACCGTAGACGTTTTCAGTCGACGTCTTGTAGGTGGGCCTTGCCCCTTCGGTCGCACTGCCGATGCGCCCCACAGCAACGCAAACAGCATGTCGGATGCTCTTGCCGAAGTCAACGCCGGTGGACTCGGGTCAAAACACCAGCGGCACGACCCGCGCAGTCCGCGCCGCATAGGCGCGGTACTCGTCCCCAAACGCCGCTTCCATCATGTGTTCCTCGCGACGGACGCGGAATGCGAACAGGGTGCCGAACCCGACGAGGCCGGCGAAACCCGCGATGACGTTCGGCAGCAGCAGCGCTTGCGCCACTGCCCACAGGAAGAAGGCCGAATACATCGGGTGGCGGACGTAGTGATATACGCCCGTGGTGACGAGGCGGTGGGATTTGCGGATTTCGAGCGTCACCGACCAGCTGCGGCCGAGGTCGCGGTGCGTCCGGTAGAACAGCACGAGGGAAAGCACGAACACCGCGGTGCCGAGCCAGGCAAGACCCGGCATGAACGTGTAGTCGGCGAAGCGCGGTTCGCCGAACAGCACGTAAACCACCGGTACGATGAACAGGCCGGTGAACGATATCGCCAGCAGGACCCGATCGCGCACGCGGTCGCGCTGCGCCTCGACCGGCGTCTTGCGCGAGCGGCGCTGATGCGGATAGCGGATGATGTACCAGCCAATGATGCCGGCGCACCACACGAGTTTGGCGACGAACAGGGTCATGACAGGGGAGCGGACGACGCTGTAGATGACGCCGCTGTCATCGGCGTCGCTGTCATCGGCGCGGCTGTTGTTGGCGCGATCGTCGACCCCGCTGACGACGCGGCCTCGCCGCGCAGCGAACCATCGTCAGCGAAGAGGTCCGCCGGGCCGTTGGGCGCGTCGACCACCTGACGGAAAGGCAGCGGCCCGCCCAACAGCATGAAATAGTCATAGGGCGTGCGGCGCTCGTTCGCCATCACGAACTGATAGTGCATCCGCATGTAATTGAAGCGCAGCCGGCGCAGCGTCGCGTCGTCCAGCATTTCGTGAATCTGCACGCGGCGAACCGCTACACCGCTTGGCTCACGCATGCGATCGATGCGGCAAAGCTCGACCGGATCGAACTTGTGGAACGAGATGAAGTCGTCACGCGCCTGGTATTCGGCCCAGGTCAGCGACGGTTCGTCGGCAACCCTCCGCGCTGCCGCCCGCACCCATTCGCCCTTCGGATGCAGCGCGAGCTTCGGGACCGTTGCACCGATCGTGAGCACGCACACCGACGGGCCGTGGCGCCCCAACGCCGGATCGGCGGCGAGCGCGCGTGCCACAAGGTCGATTGCGACCGTGGCGCCGAGGCTATGGCCCGCAATGACGATCTCGTCGACCTCGCCGCGGCGCGCGCACGCCGTCACCCGTTCGGCGAACGCCGCGACCCGCGCCTCCATGTCGGGGCGCCGACCAAGCATCCAGTCGCGCGCGAAAATCCAATCGGCGAACGCTTGGCCGACCCGCCACCGCTCGCCCGGCCATCGCAGCAGCAGGGCGAACACGAGCACCGCCACGATCACCCCCGCGACGGCGCCCGAAAAGCTGGCCAAGCCGCTCCCGACCATTCCCGCATGCATCGCGTTGGCAAGTGTCCTGCCGACAGCAATGGCCGCGATCACCGCGATCACTGCGAACAGAACGACATTCAGGAACGGGACCAGAAAGAACATCCCGTAGCGCCAGTTCGCCTTGAAGTAGCGGCCGGCAGTGCCGGTGGCGATCAGGTCGACGAGCGTCACGAGCCCGTCCCACAGCCGGCGCCCCGCCGGCCGCGCCATTTCGGTGCGAACAATATCGCTCCAGTCGAGTTGTTCGTACTGCGTCTCCACCTGCCAACCCGGCCCGGCGACGTTCACGGTCCAATGGCCATCGACGCCGCCGGCCTCACGCAGGGGCGACACCGCCGCAGTCACGTTCCAGGTTGTGGCGAAACGCTTGAGTTCGCGGTCAAACCGTCGATGCAAGGCGACGACATCGTAAGGGTCGAAACCTGATGCATGAAAAAAATGGCGCTTGTGGATCATGGTGTCGGACTACACATCCCAGGATAGGCGCTGGTGGCTCTGGCCTGCCACCGAAGTTCGCGAAAGGCCGCAAAACTCAAAAGCCGGCCTGGCGAACGCCGGCGGCGGAATCACCGCCATTCGTGACCAAGAATCAAGGGTCGCAAGAATCAAGGTTGGAAGTGGGACTTTGATGAGGCGCAGTCCCACGCTCTCATGGTCCAGAACTAGATTGCGGCCGTGCTGTGTTGCCGCAGCACCACAGTCGGTCGAAAAGTGGTCGGGAACTTGATCGGGATCGTTACCAAGCTGGCAACCTAAACCATCTGAGATTCATAATGAATTTCCCTTGCCGTCACGTTTTTTGTGCAATTGAGTAGGCATTTGGACTAGTCTTGCTGATTGGAATTCGTTCTGTGAATGTGCCACCCATGGGCATTAGGTCTGCTGGCAGGAGGTCACGCTTTGTTTGAGCCGTCCAAGACGCCGCTGCTCGACCAGATCAAGACGCCGGACGATTTGCGTCGGTTCGAGCCGGATCATTTGCGGCAGATTGCGGACGAGCTGCGGGTCGAGCTCATCAGCGCGGTGTCCCAGACCGGCGGACATCTCGGCGCCGGGCTTGGTGTCGTCGAACTGACGGTAGCGCTGCATTACGTGTTCGACACGCCGCATGACCGGCTGATCTGGGACGTCGGCCACCAAAGCTATCCGCACAAGATCCTCACCGGGCGTCGCGACCGCATTCGCACCTTGCGCCAGGGCGGCGGACTTTCCGGTTTCACCAAGCGCGCCGAAAGCGAATACGATCCGTTCGGCGCCGCACATTCCTCGACCTCGATCTCCGCCGGCCTCGGCATGGCGGTGGCGAGCAAGATAGAGGACCGCAACAATCGGGTCGTATGCGTCATCGGCGACGGCGCAATGTCGGCCGGCATGGCGTATGAGGCCATGAACAACGCCGGTGCAATCAACTCGCGGCTCATCGTCATTCTCAATGACAACGACATGTCGATTGCGCCGCCGGTCGGCGCGATGTCGGCTTACCTGTCGCGGCTGTTGTCCGGCCGCACCTACATGTCGATCCGCGAGATCGGCCGCCAGCTTGCGGCTCACCTGCCGAAGTTCTTCGAGCAACGCGCGTTGCGGGCCGAAGAATACGCACGCGGCCTGATCACCGGCGGCACGCTGTTCGAGGAGCTGGGCTTCTATTACATCGGCCCGATCGATGGCCACAATCTGGAGCATCTGCTGCCGGTACTGTCTAACGTGCGCGATGCCGACATTGGCCCGATCCTGGTCCATGTCGTGACGCAGAAGGGCAAGGGCTATCCTCCCGCGGAGACCTCCGCCGACAAGTATCACGGCGTGGTTGCTTTCGATGTCGCGACCGGCGCCCAGGCGAAGTCCAAGGCCGGAGCACCGGCCTACACCAAGGTGTTCGCCGAGAGCCTGATCAAGGAAGCGAAGAAGGACCCGAAGATCGTTGCCATTACGGCGGCGATGCCGTCCGGCACCGGGCTCGATCTGTTCGGCAAGGCGTTCCCGGAGCGCACCTTTGACGTCGGCATTGCCGAGCAGCACGGCGTGACGTTCGCGGCCGGGCTGGCGACCGAGGGCTTCAAGCCGTTCGCGGTGATCTATTCGACCTTCCTGCAGCGCGCCTACGACCAGGTCGTGCACGACGTCGCGATCCAGCGGCTGCCGGTGCGTTTTGCCATGGACCGCGCAGGTCTGGTGGGTGCCGACGGCCCGACCCATGCCGGTTCCTTCGACGTCGCCTATCTCGGGTGCCTGCCCGGCTTCGTGCTGATGGCGGCGGCCGACGAGGCGGACCTTGTCGACATGGTCGCCACCCAGGTCGCGATCGACGATCGCCCCTCGGCGCTGCGCTATCCGCGCGGCGAAGGGCGCGGCGTGCCGATGCCTGAAGAAGGCAAGCCGCTGGAGATCGGCCGCGGCCGCGTGCTGCGCGAGGGCGATAAGGTGGCGCTGCTGTGTTATGGCGCGCGGCTCGGCGAATGCCTCAAGGCAGCCGACGAACTTGCCGGTTACGGCCTCTCGACCACGGTCGCCGATGCCCGGTTTGCCAAGCCTCTCGACACCGATCTCGTGCTGCGGCTCGCCCGCGAGCATGAGGTCCTGATCACCATCGAGGAAGGCTCGATCGGCGGCTTCGGATCGTTCGTGCTGCAGGAACTCGCCGAGCACGGCGTGCTCGATCGCGGGCTGCGCTTCCGCGCCATGGTGCTGCCTGACACCTTCATCGACCAGGATTCGCCGAACGCGATGTACGCCAAGGCCGGCCTCGACACGAGGGGGATCGTTGCCAAGGTGTTCGAGGCGCTCGGCCGCGACGTCACCACCGAACGCGTGAAGCTCGCGAAGGCTTGAGCCGCGGAATCCGCAAGCTGCCGTCACAATAGACTAGCGTGACGTTGAGCCGTTGCGCCAGCGAAGCTATATGAATCAAGCTGTCTGAGCAGCGACCGCCTTGACGTTCGTTGTTGCTTGCCTGCTTCGCGGAATTCACCGATGCCTGATGCGCCCGCGCCCGGCCGACGGCGCGCCGATGTCGTTCTCGTCGAACGAGGCCTGTTCGAGAGCCGAGCCAAGGCACAGGCGGCGATCGCGGCCGGCCTGGTCACCGCCGACAACGCACCGGTACGCAAGGCCTCCGATGCCATCGCGCCGGATGCGGCGCTCGCAGCGACCCCCGCGTTTCCATGGGTGTCACGCGGCGGCGTCAAGCTGAGCGACGCGCTCGACCGCACGGACGTGAGCATTGCCGGCCACGTCTGTCTCGACATCGGCGCATCGACCGGCGGCTTCACCGAAGTGCTCGTCGCGCGCGGTGCGCGAGCCGTCTATGCGGTCGATGTCGGTACGGGTCAACTGCACTCGCGGCTGCGCGGGCGTCCCGAGATCGTGTCGATGGAAGGCACCGACATTCGCACCCTCGACCCAAGCTGCTTCGCGCAGCGACCGGACATTGTCACCATCGACGTGAGCTTCATCTCGCTCAAGCTGGTGCTGCCGGCGGCGCTCGCGCTCGCGACGCGCCCGGCGAAACTCCTTGCCCTGATCAAGCCGCAGTTCGAAGCTCCGCGCTCCCGCATCAAGAACGGGATCGTGCGTGACGCCGCCGTCCACCAAGCGGTCTGTGCCGATATTACGGGGTTCGCCGCGGTGCTGGGATGCACCAGCATCGCGGTATTTCCTTCGTCACTCGCAGGCGGCGACGGCAATCGCGAATTCTTCCTCGCTGCCGCGCTTGATTGAGAGCCGCTGATGGTCGAGCGGCTCCTCATCGATGATATCGGCCGTCGCGGTGACGGCATCGCGCAGTCGCCATCGGGGGCCATCTACGTCCCCTATGCACTGCCCGGAGAGACGGTTGAGGTCGGACCATGGCCTGGACATCCGGACCGGCGCGCACTGCTGCGTGTCGAGATCGCCAGCCCTGCCCGTATCGCTCCGATCTGCCCCCACTTCGGCACCTGCGGCGGCTGCGCGCTCCAGCATTGGGCGACTGCGGATTATCGCGTCTGGAAACGTGGGCGCGTCGTTGAGGAACTTGGCCGCGTCGGCATCGACGTGCCGGTCGGCGACCTGATCGACGCCCACGGCGATGGCCGCCGGCGCGCCGTGCTGCATGCGCGCCGCAGCGATCATGACGTCCTCGAGGTCGGATTTGCGGCACTCCACGCCCATCGCATCGTGCCGATCGATCGCTGTCCGATCCTGGCGCCGGGTCTTGCCGGCGCGATCAATGCCGCTTGGGCGATCGCCGAGGTTCTACAGGGCGTTGGCAAGCCGCTCGATATCCAGGCGACAGCGAGCGATGTCGGCATGGATATCGACGTGCGCGGCTCTGGCCCTCTCACGCCGCAGCTCATTACCGCACTAGCGCGCATCGCCGACACCCACCGCCTGGCGCGCATTACGCGACACGGCGAACGCGTCGCCCAGCGCAGCGAGCCGACCATCCGGATCGGACGTGCCGTTGTGGCGCTGCCGCCCGGCGCCTTCCTCCAGGCAACCGCGCTCGGCGAGGAGACGCTGGCGGAGCTCGTGCTCGGCCATCTTGGCGCCGCCGACTGGCGCATCAAGGCGGTCGCCGATCTGTTCGCCGGCATCGGCCCGTTTGCGCTGCGCATCGCCGAACGCGCGCGCGTCGTCGCGGCGGACAGCGATGAGGATGCCATCGATGCCCTGCGCCGGGCAGCGGCGGCGACGACGGGGCTCAAGCCGATCGACGCGCAGCGGCGCGATCTCTTCCGCCGCCCGTTCGTTGCCGCGGAGTTGACCGGCTGCGACGCCGTCGTATTTGATCCGCCCCGTCAGGGAGCCGAGGCTCAGGCCCGCGAACTCGCCAAGAGCCGAATCGGTACGATCGTCGCCGTGTCGTGCAACGCCGCGACCTTCGCCCGCGATGCCAAGATCCTGATCGATGGCGGATATCGCCTCAACGAGGTGACGCCGGTCGACCAGTTCCGCTACTCCTTCCATGTCGAAATCGTCGCGCGATTTTCGCGGTAAAGAGGCGTATCGCTGCGCACCGACTTGCGCTTCAATGATGCGCCACCAGCCGGAGCACGATATGCACATAGGCGGGATCAAATTTGGCAACCTTGCCAGCCGGTCAGGTTCAGGAATCATCCTCGCGGTCCTGCTAGCACTTGCTTTGATGAATATGCCCTCGCCTGCCGCGGACAACTCCGGACATTACGCCGACCTTCCGGGCGTAAAACTATGGTTCACCGATACGGGTGGCAGCGGCGTGCCGATCGTGCTGCTCCACGCGAACACCGGCACCAGCGCGGTGTGGGAACGGCAGGCCGCGGCGTTCTCAGAGGCCGGATACCGGGTCATCGCGTTCGACCGGCGCGGATGGGGACGCAGCACCGCAGTCCCCGAAAGCGGTCCGCAACCGGGCAGCATCGCCGGCGATCTCGACGCGCTCGCCGACCGTCTCAAGCTTGATCGATTTCATCTCTTGGGGGTTGCCGGCGGCGGCTTCGCCGCCCTTGACTACGCGGCGTGGCGGCCGCAGCGTCTGCGCAGCCTTGTGGTGGCCGCGAGCACCGGCCAATTTTCCGAGCCGCAGATGCGCGAGTTCGTAGCGCGCCTCGAAATTCCGGGCCTGCGCCAGCTACCCGCGGTCTATCGCGAAGTCGGCCCAGGCTATCGCGGCGGCAACCCCGACGGCACCAAGCGCTGGATCGAGATCGACGAGCACGCCCAGCAGCCGGGCGCCCCGTCGCAGCCGCTGCGCTCACCGAACACCTTCGCGAAACTCGCCGATGTGACGATGCCAACCCTGGTAATGGCGGCCGATTGCGATCTCCTCGCGCCGCCCGCCTTGATGCGCCTGTGGGCGGCGCATTTGAAAGCCCAGGAGTGGGCCGTCATCAGCAAATCCGGCCATTCGATCGCCTGGGAACAGCCGGAACAATTCAATGCCAAGGTGCTTGATTTCATCGGGCGGCATTGAATGGTGGGCATTGAATACGGCAACCTAAACTCCACCTCGAAATCGGCACGGGTATTCGATATATCTTTTCATACATAACGGAGAGACGGGTTACCGATGACATCGAGGCGGTGCAGGCCATTCGGGATCGCGTTTGTCATAATGTTCGCGGCGATCGTCGCTGCGCGCGGTGACGACGCCGACGCCCGATTCCGCTCCGGCCTTGCCGCGTTCAACGAAGGTGCCTACGAACGCGCCCAATCGGCATGGACGCCGCTCGCGGCGGCGGGCGATGCACGCTCGCTCACCAGTCTCGGATTTATGGTGTATTCGGGGCGCGGAAGCGCCATCGACCGGGCGCGGGCGGCTGAATTGTTCGCCCGCGCCGCCGACCAGGGCGAGCCGACCGCGCAGCTCTTTCTCGCTTTGATGTACTTCAAGGCGGACGGCCTGCCGGCCAATCCGCCTCTTGCGTTGATGTGGGTCGAACTCGCTCTGTCCGGTGGACAACCCGACGCCTTCCTGTGGCGCGATGCCATCATCCAGGAATCGACGGCGGCGCAGCGGGATGAAGGCTGGCACCTGCTCGAGAAATGGCGTGAATCGCACGCCAAGCCGACCGGCGCGAATAGCGGAAAATAGGCCACGCCCACACTTCACGGGCGAAGAACAGGGTGCGACATCGTCGCCTGACCAGCGCCGTTCCGATTGCCGACGCGGCTTAATTGTGGTTGATCTTGAAACTCTCTAAACTCGCCGCCCTGAGCGAGTCTGCCGTGCCAGCGGCAAAACAAATTCACGAGGAGGGACCATGGAGCACTATCTTCCCCCCGATACACGCATCGTTGATGCGAATCTCGATTACAAGGCGCTCGCCGCCCAAGATCCGCCTTGGACGCCACCGCCACCACAGCCACGGACTCCGGGCGCGAATCGCCGCGACTTCATCAAGGCGGTGATTGCCTCAGGCGCCGCGGTCTCCGCGCTGAGCTACACGATGGGTGGCCGCGGCGCCCGCGCCCAGGGTGCGGCTGCAACGCCGGAACGGCTCCTCTCCATCAGCGTCAATGGCCAGATGCGCCGGGTCGATGCGACCGCGAACGAGACGCTCGCGATGACGCTGCGCTACAAGCTCGGCCTCACCGGCACCAAGCTCGGTTGCGACCGCGGCGAATGCGGCGCCTGCACCGTGCTGATCGACGACGTGCCGATGCATTCGTGCTCGACGCTGACGCACTCGCTGCGTGGACGAAAAGTTACCACGATCGAAGGCCTCGAAAGCCCGAAGGGCGACCTGCATCCGATGCAGAAGGCGTTCGTCGAGGAGCTGGCCCCGCAATGCGGCTTCTGTACGCCCGGACAGATCATGTCTGCGGTCGGATTGCTCAAGGTCAATCCAAAGCCGACTCGCGATGAGGTGCGCCATGCACTCTCCGGCAACCTCTGTCGTTGCGGAGCCTATGACCATTATCTCAATGCGGTGATGCGCGCCGCCGGGGAGGCGTGAGATGGCATACGATCTGATCGGCAAGAATTTCACCCCGCCCGACATCTACGGCAAAGTCACCGGCAAGGCGAAATACGCGGAGGACTACCGCGCCGACGGCATGGTGTTCTGCCGCATGCTCACGAGCCCGATGCCGCACGCCAAGGTGAAGCGCATCGACAGCTCGGCCGCGCTCAAGCTGAAGGGTGTGCTCGGCATCATCACGGCAGATGACGTGCCGGCATTCCCGCCGCCCAACAATCCGATCCTGACCAACGAGCCGCTCTACGTCGGCGACCCGATCCTCGCGGTCGCGGCCGAAACCGAGCAACTCGCCCAGGACGCCATCGACCTCATCAAGATCGAATACGAGCCGTTGCCGTTCGTGGTCGATCCGCTCGACAGCCTCCACCCAGCTGGCCCCACCGCCCGGACCGACGGCAACGTCGCCAATCCGCGGGTCAAATTCCAGACCATCAAGTGGACGGCGCGCGACTTCGCGTCGGCCGGCGAAGGCAACCTGCCGATGGGCAAGCCCGCCGAAGAATGGACCTACGGCGACCTCGATGCCGGCTTCAAGGACGCCAAGCTCGTCCTCGACGAAAGCTTCGTGATCGGCGCCCAGGGCCATCAATGCATGGAGCCCCGTTCCGCCATGGCTTACTGGCAGAACGGCAAGGTCTTCGTGTTCGGCTCGAGCCAGAGCCAGACGGCGATGATCCCGGGTCTTGCCCGTTACATCGGGGTCGAGCCCAAGGACCTCGTGTATGTCGCCGAATATTGCGGCGGCGGTTTCGGCTCGAAGGGCACGCCCTACCCGCAGATGGCCATCCCGGCGCACATGTCGCGGAAGATCAATCGGCCGGTGATGATGCGCGTGAGCCGGGCCGAGGAATACGCCATCGGCCAGGGCCGCGCCGGCTTCCAGGGCCGGATCAGGGTCGGCTTCCGCGCCGACGGCCGCATCACCGCCATGGACGCTTATGTGGTGGCCGAGAACGGCGCCAACATCGGCTTCTGGGATTTCGAGAACTTCGGCCATACGCTCTCGGTCGTGTATCAACCGATGGCGATGCGCTGGCGCGGTATCCCGGTGCTCACCAACACGCCGTTCCGCGGCCCGCAACGCGGCCCCGGCGAGAACCAGACGGCCCTCGCCATGGAGCCGATCATGGACAAGGCGTCGCGCGGGCTCGGGCTCGATCGGGTGGCAATCCGCACGATCAACGCGCCCGACAACAACAGCAAGCACGGCGAGAAGCGCGAGTCCTTCACCAGTGCCTACCTCAAGGAAGCGCTGGCAAAAGGCGCCGAACGCTTCAAGTGGGACGAGAAGACCAAGCTGAGCGGCCAGCGCCGCGGCAACAAGGTGATCGGTGTCGGGGTCGGCTCGGCGTTCCACCAAGCCGGCTTCAATGGCTTCGACGGCCTCGTGCGGATCACGCCGGACGGCAAGGTCCACATCCACACCGGCGTCGGCAATCTCGGCACCTACTCCTATGCCGCGACCTCACGCGTCGCCGCCGAAGTTCTCAAGTGCAGCTGGGACAACTGCATCATCGAACGGGGCGACACCCGCCGTCACCTGCCGTGGAACTCGCCCCAGGTCGGCAGCAATACGACCTACACCCAGTCGCGCACGAACTACGTGGCGGCGATGGATGCCAAGGCGAAGCTCCAGCAGATCGCTGCGAAGGATTCTTGGCGGCCAGCCCGACGACTACGACATCGGCGGCGAGAAGGTCTTTCTCAAATCCGATCCGTCGAAGTCGCTCACCTACGCCGCCGCGGCCCAGCGCGCGATCGATCTCGGCGGCGTGTTCTCCGGCAAAGAGGCGCCCAAGGACATCAACCCGATCACCCAGGCGGCCGTCGCCGGCATCGCCGGCACCGGCCTGATCGGTGTCGCCAAGGACAATCTGGCCTTCGATGCCATGCCGCCCGCTCTGGCGGTCGGCTACATCATGATCGAGCTCGACGTCGAGACCGGGCAGCACACGATCCTCGAATATCTCGGCGTCGCCGATTGCGGCACCGTGATTCATCCGATGGGTCTCTTCACCCAGGTCAAGAGCGGCGCGGTCATGGGCTTCGGTCTCGCCTCGACTGAGCGATATGTGCTCGATGCACAGATCGGTCTGCCGGCGAACACCGGGTTCCTGAGCCAAAAGCCGATGAGCTATCTCGACGTGCCGTCGGAAATGCACGCGGACGCCGTCGACAAGTCGGATCCGAGCGCTCCGCTCGGGTCGCGCGGCATCGGCGAGCCGCTGGAGGGCTGCGCCGGCGCAGCGCTCGTCTGCGCTATCGCCGACGCCATGGGCGGCCACTACTTCAACCGGACGCCGGTGATGGCGGACATGATCGTCAATGCCATCGCCAAGCGCCCGCAGTCGTACAAACTGCTCGCGGCCAATACGCAATAAGGGGATGCAGCCATGATCAGGGATATGATGCCCAACTTCGAGCTGCTGCAGCCGACCAAGCTTGCGGACGCTCTCACTCAACTCAACCAGCGCGGCCAGGACATCTGGAAGATGGCTGGCGGCAACGACAGCCTCGACTGGTTCAAGGACCGCGTGAAACGGCCGAAGGCCGTGATGGATCTCGGCGGAATCGCGGAGCTCAAGGGGATCCGTGAAACTCCGAACGGGATCGAGATCGGCGCGTTGACGACGCTCGCCGATGTGTCGAACAGCCAAGTCATCCGCAGCAAGTACAAGGTGCTGGCGGATGCGGCCGGCCGGGTTGCGAGCCCGCAGATCAGGAACATGTCCTCGATCGGCGGCAACGTCTCGCAGGACGCGCGGTGCTGGTATTACCGCTCGGGCCTGCCCTGCTATCGGGCGGGCGGCAACACCTGCTTTGCCGATACGCCGGGCGGGATGAACCGCGAGCACGCGATCTTCGACGCCTCCCGCTGCATCGCGGTGAGCCCGTCGGATACCGCGCCAGCCTTGATCGTCCTCGACGCCAAAATGGTGATCCGCTCTGCCAAGGGCGAGCGGGTCGTCGACGCCGAGAAGTACTTTGTGGGACCGGCGGTCGACATCACCCACATGACGGTGATCAAGCCCGAGGAGTTGCTGGTCGCGATTCGCATCCCCACCACCTGGGCCGGGGCCAAGTTCTATTTCGAGAAGGTGGCCGACCGTCAGACCTGGGACTTCCCGCTCGTCAACGTCGCCTCTGCAGTGAAAGTCGCGAACGGCACCATCAGCGCGGCCCGCGTCTGCTGCGGCGGTGTTGCGGCGACACCGCGCTTCCTCAAGGTCGTCGAGGACGTGGTGAAGGGCAGTGCCCAGGATGAGGACACCGCGACGCTCGCCGGCAAGACCGCAAGTCACGGCGCCCGGCCGGTGACGTTCAATCAGTACAAGGTTCCCCTGATGGAGAACCTCGTCAAACGCGCGATCCGCGACGCAGTGTAGGCGCCAAGCCTGTAGCTTGGATGATGGACCGCGGCGAGTGCGGCCCATCATCCGCGAGGCACTTCACGAAATGGTTGGCAACAACGGCACGTTCCCGCGGATTTCCGCTCGGTCGTCCGTGCGGCGTTTATTAGACTCGCTTCGCGCCATCCCCGCCCACAAATCCCGACAACTGGAACATCGATTATGAGCGCGGATGCGCAACCCGCAGGCGGCCTCGCGGAACGAATTGCTGCAATCGAAGAGGCCTACGAATTGATGCTCGCCTACGCCTCGCAGGGCCATCGGCGCGGCACCGAAGGCGGCGAGGTCCGCGATTTCCTCAAACGCGCTGACGCCGCGCTCGACGGCATCGGTGCGGCCGCAATCGATGCCGCGAAAGCTACCGCGGCCGACCCGGCCGTATTTTCCCCGTTCGTCGCGACACTCGAGGACGACGCGCGCAAGGCGCGGGCCGGCATCAAGCTTGCCCTGGCCCAGCGAGCGATCGGATCGCAGCTCGTCGACAATCTCAATGCGTCGATACACTTGCGCGCGCTCTTGACCGACCTCTTCCTGGTCGACGAAGCGATCGCTTCAATGCGCGAGTGATTCCCAACTGTAGCCCGGATGAAGCGAAGCGTAATCCGGGACGGCGCTTCCACAAGAACACACGCGATCCGCCAATCGGTGGTAACGTCGGTCGATTGAGAGGCCGGCCCCGGATTGTATGCGGCGAGCGCCGCGTTTCATCCGGGCTGCGGCGGCATGGTTGCCCCTCAGCGGAAATCCGGCATCCCACCCCAGCGCTCCTGCCACATGCGCTCGCCGATGGTGCAGGAAATGCGTGGGGACGACGCGGCCGCCGGAACGGTGCGCGACGTCGTGCCCGCAATCTCGAGGACGAGCTTGGTGCGCGTCGCTTCGCGAAACTGCTTGCGCTCCTTGATCGGAATCACGAAGGAGCCCGGACCTCCGATCACGCAATCCTCGTAGTAGACATCGAGCTCCTCGATATCGATCGAGCCGGGCTGCGGGCGCTTGAGCATGATCGGCAAGCCGTTGATGGTGATCCCCTGCTCCAGCACCTCGTCGCGCACGATCGCGACCGGCGCGCCCTGGTTGTTGACGCCGTCGCCCGACACATCGATCACCCGCCGCAGCCCGCGAAACCCCGAACTCTCGAACAGCGGCTGGGCAAACTTGAGCGCGCCGGAGATCGAGGTTCGGTAGGCGCGCCGGTAAGGCGCGTTGGCGATCTCCTCGGTGAAGGCGCGCGCGGCCGCCGCGCCGTCGATCATCCGCCACGGCACGACGACGCGCTGGTCGGCAGCGCCCGCCCATTCGAAATAGGTCAAGGCAATCTTGCCATGGGTGCCCTGATGCAGCGCGTTGAGAAACTCCGGCGAGTTGAGGCCGGTGATGTAGCCCTCGCGTTGCAGCGCCTGCTCGTCCGGATCCATCGAATAGGACACGTCGACCGCGATAATGAGCTCAACGTCCACATCGGCGGTTGCCGCCGCGGCAGGGGCCTTGCCCCGGACCTGCGCCAGCGTCGTCCACCGGTCGCCTGACGCCAGCGTCGCGACCGCCAGAGCGGCCGATGCCACGGCCGCAGCCATCGTCAATCTGAGTGCGCGCATCAATGTCCCCGACTCGCGCCTGGCCAGGGAGCAACTGGCGTTTCGGTCCAGGCCAGCGGCGAGATTTAATCTGCGATCGTGGCACGCTTGCCAGGACAAGAAAAGCGGCCCATTGCCTGCCTACCATCGTGCCGCCTGATTGCGGCGCAGCTTTGGTGGAACTGCAGCTTTTGTGCTGACTGACGAATCCTACGGCGCGATCGGCTCGCTCGACGTGATCTCGATGCCGAAGCCGGCCAGACCCACGTAGCGATGCTCGGCCGACGTTAGAAGGCGGATCGAGGAAATGCCGAGGTCTTTCAGGATCTGCGCACCGAGACCGATCTCGCGCCATTGCCGCTGGCGCGCGGCATCCGCGCCCTGTTGCGGCAGCGCGGTTACGGGCACGCCGGCGGAGCCGTCGCGCAGGAACACGATGACGCCCCGCCCGTCGGCCGCAAAGCGTCGCAACGCACCGTGGACGTCACCGGCGCCGCCAAAAATGTCCTTGAGGATGTTGGCGCGGTGCAGCCGCGTCAGCACATCACGGCCGTCACCGATACGTCCATGTACCAGCGCCATGTGGTGGACCTGGTCGAACCGGGTGACGTAGGCATAGCCGTTGAGCGTTCCGATCTCGGTCGCGACCGTGAACTCGCCGACCCGCTCGACGAGTTTCTCGCGCACCTGCCGATAGGCGATCAGATCGGCGATCGTCAGGCATTTGAGGCCATGCTGCGCAGCAAATCTCGCCACGTCGGCACCACGCATCACGGTGCCGTCGTCGTTCATCAGCTCGGCGAGGACACCGACCTGGGACAAGCCGGCAAGCCGGCACAGATCGAGGCACGCCTCGGTATGCCCCGACCGCATCAGTACGCCCCCCTCGCGCCCGACCAGCGGAAACACGTGGCCCGGGCGCACGAAATCGATGGGGCCGCTGTTGCCATTGGCGAGCGCGCGCACGGTGTTGGTGCGCTCCTCGGCGGAGATGCCGGTGGTCAGGCCGTGACGCACGTCGACCGACACGGTGAAAGCGGTGCCGAGCGGCGCATCGTTGAGCGCCACCATGGGGTCGAGATGCAGGCGCTTCGCCGCCTCTCCCGCCAGCGGCGCGCAGACGATGCCGGAGGTGTGCCGGATTATGAAGGCCATCTTTTCCGGCGTGCACATGGAAGCGGCCACGAACAGGTCGCCTTCGTTTTCGCGGTCGTCGTCGTCCGCGACCACGACGATCTCACCGCGCGCAAACGCAGCGATGGCCGCCTCGACCAGCGAGTGGGATTGTGACGTCATTGGTTTCTCAGGATCTACGGCATTCATTTCAGAGCCTTGTTGCCGGCCAGGGCGGTGTCTCACCAACCTGGCCGCGATGACGCAAATAATGATCCGCGAGCACGCACGCCATCATCGCCTCGCCGACCGGCACGGCGCGGATACCAACGCAGGGGTCATGGCGGCCCTTGGTAGCGATTTCCGTTTCATGGCCGTAGCGGTCGACGGTCTGGCGCGGCGTCAGGATCGACGACGTGGGCTTGACGGCAAAGCGGGCCACGATCGGCTGTCCGGTGGAAATGCCGCCGAGAATCCCACCGGCGTGATTGGACAGGAAGCGCGGGCGCCCGTCATTGCCCATGCGCATCTCGTCGGCGTTTTCTTCGCCCGAGAGCGTCGCGGCCGCGAAACCGGCACCGATCTCCACGCCCTTAACGGCGTTGATGCCCATCAGCGCCGCCGCGATGTCGGCGTCGAGCTTGCCGTAGACCGGTGCTCCCAGCCCCGGCGGCACCCCCTCAGCAACAACCTCGATGACGGCGCCGATGGAGGAGCCGGCTTTGCGGATGCCATCGAGGTAATCGGCGAAGAATGCGGCCTTTTCCGCGTCCGGGCAGAAGAACGGATTGCGCCCCACCTCGTCCCAGTCCCATCGGGCGCGGTCAATCGCGTGCGGGCCCATGCCGACAAGTGCCGCACGCACGGAGACCCCCGGCGCGACCTTGCGCGCCACCGCGCCCGCCGCAACCCGCGCCGCGGTCTCCCGCGCCGACTGTCGGCCGCCGCCCCGATAGTCGCGCAGGCCGTACTTGGCATCGTAGGTGTAGTCGGCATGGCCGGGCCGATAGCGGTCGCGAATGTCCGAATAATCCTTGGAGCGCTGGTCCAGGTTCTCGATCATGAGCGCAATCGGCGTACCCGTCGTCACCTGCACGCCGGCCGCATCGGGGAAGACGCCCGAGAGGATTTTCACCTCGTCGGGTTCTTGGCGCTGCGTGGTGAATTGCGATTGGCCAGGCCGACGGCGGTCAAGATCGCGTTGGATGTCGGCGGCGGTCAGCGGGATTTGCGGCGGGCAACCATCGACCACGCAGCCGATTGCGGCGCCATGGCTCTCGCCGAACGTGGTCACCCGAAAGAGGTGGCCGAAGGTATTGTGGGACATGAGCTTTGGCCTGCCGCGGGCTTGGTAGCCCGCGCGCCGCGAAGGGTCAATGATGCCGCCATGCGTGCGGTTGAGGACGTGTGACCGCAACTTGCTCAACCAAATCAATAACCGCAGGAGAGGGAGCTCAAGCTATTGAAATATCGTTATTTTCTTTACGCGGCCAAAGCGGCCGCATCATTCATGCCGATGCATTACGCCGTCAGAAAACTCATAGACGACCCCCTGCTCGATGGTACCGGTCGTCGCGTCATCTGCGGGGCACACGCCATAATGCACCATCAGGGTCCGCGCCACGCCGCCATGGGCGGCAAGCACGACGTGGCCCTCGACCTCGGCATGCCAAGCCTGCACGCGCGCGAAGAGATCGGCGTAGCTTTCCCCTTCGGGCGGCCGGTAATTCCATTTGTCGCGATTGCGCGCCGGCAGTTCGTGGGGATGCTGGTCGAGGACCTCGAGGTACGTGAGGCCTTCCCAGAGGCCGTACGACATCTCGACCAGCCGGCGGTCGAGGGAATAGCCAGCCGCCTCCATACCGAGACCGCCGCGGATGATCTCCATGGTCTCGCGGGCACGTATCAACGGGCTTGCGACGAAGCTCAGCGCCGACACCGGTTTCACGCCGAGGTCGGCTAGAATCTCGGCGCACCGGGCAGCCTGGCGGCGACCAAGCTCGTTAAGCGGCACGTCGATCTGGCCTTGGAGCCGGCGCGCGGCATTCCAGTCGGTTTCGCCATGCCGAACGAAATAGAACGTCATGGCACCGATATTGGGATGACCGGCGAGCGCATCAATCCTTGTGGACGACGATGTCCGGCGCGTCGGGATGCTTCATGCCGACGATGTGATAACCGGCATCGACATAGTGGATTTCGCCGGTGACGCCGCGCGACAGGTCGGACAGCAGGTAGACCGCGGTATCGCCGACCTCATCCGCGGAGACGTTGCGGCGCAGCGGCGCGTTGTGCTCGTTCCAACTGAGAATGTAGCGAAAATCGCCGATCCCTGACGCCGCAAGCGTCTTGATGGGTCCGGCGGAGATGGCGTTGACGCGGATGTTCTTGGTGCCGAGATCGGCTGCGAGATAGCGGACGGATGCTTCAAGTCCGGCCTTGGCAATGCCCATCACGTTGTAATGGGGCATCCATTTCTGCGAGCCGTAATAGGTAAGCGTCAACATCGCGCCGCCGTTCGACATCAGCCGCTCAGCGCGCTGGGCCACCGCCGTGAACGAATAGCAGCTGATTTCCAGGGTGTTGACGAAGTTATCTCGGGTCGTGTCGATGTAGCGGCCATCCAGCTCGCGCCGATCGGAGAACGCAACGGCATGGACGACGAAGTCGATCGTGCCCCACTTCGCCGCCGTCGCCGCGAATACCGCATCCATTGTGGCCGCGTCCGTGACGTCGCAGTGGCCGACAACGATCCCGCCGACTTCCTGCGCCAGCGGTTCCACCCGCTTCTTGAGCGCGTCGCCCTGATAGGTGAAAGCGAGTTGCGCGCCATGGGCCGTTGCCGATTTGGCAATGCCCCAGGCAATCGACCGGTTGTTCGCCACTCCGATAATCAGGCCGCGCTTGCCCCGCAACAGCCCCGCGGTTTCCGGCATATGGTCCTCTTCCGCCGGCGACCGGCCGGTCGACTCCTATGGCACAGGCCCCCAGGGGCTTCAAGAAGCCGAGGGTCACGCAAGTAGAGGCCGAATTTGACCCTGGGCTCCGCAGGTCGGGGCTCGCCTGAAACCCGCCGCCCGACGGGATGCGGCGGATTAGGCTGACGATATCAGGCCTTACGGGGCGTTGCCTCGTGGCAGTCTACGGATTGATGATCGCCCGGTTGTACCAGTGGAAGGAGTCCCAGCTCAGCGCCTTCTCGGTGCCATCGAACAGGCCGCCAAGCTTGCCGCCCGTGACCTTGTAGCTGAACTCCTTGACCCGATCCTTCACCGGCACCGACGCGTTCTTCATGATGTCGAGACCGGAATCGACCTTGAAGATCTGATAGGCGCTCGGATTTGACGGATTGAAGAACTTCACCTCCTGGGTCGGATTGCGACGCGCAGGCCCGCGCTCGTATTTCACATGGGCCTCCATGCGCTCGCCGCTCGGCGCGATGAACTCCCAGTTCTCCTCGCCTTGGGTGACGCCCTTGTCGGTCGAGAACGAGCGCGACGTCTTGGCGTTCGCAACTCCATAGTTTCCGAACGGCCCCGGCGCCTCCTTGGCGTCAGACGTAAGCCCGCCAATGATCATCTGCCCGGTCGTGTTCGTTCCCGTCTGTTTGACCGGGATCGCGACGTAGACAAGCTGATCGGTCGTCTTCGGCGTGTTGTCGGGATTGGTGACGTCGACGCGGTCGATAAAGATAAGCCGCAGGTTGGCATCCTTGGCGGGGCCCTGCGTCGCGATCGCCGGCTCCCAGCCTGCGGGAAGCAGCTTCTGCAGCGCGGCATCGTTGACATGGAAGTCGAGTTGAAAGCGGAATTCCGCGCTGTTTTCGACGAGCGTCTCGGCGCTCGCCTGTTGCACGACCCCGCCCAAGGCGCCTGCCAGCAACGCGCCGCCCGCGCTCAACGCGATCATTCTTCCCATGAGTGTCTCCCGTCTTGGTTCGTCCGCTTGGCTTGTCCGCGATCGCGGATTAAGGCCGCGACACTAGCACGAAAGATCGAGGCGACATGCATCCTCCGGCGCCAATCGACTTTCGCCGGACCGCGGCTTTTTGCATGGTAAATGGGCGAAAACCCACTCGTATCTCGCATTCAACTGCACTAGCTTTCGCGCGGCCGCGGCCGATGTTATGGGCCGCGCAACGGACGGAGGATTAGGGTGAAAAAGCAATTCAACCTTTGCGCTTCCCGCGCTGCATTGACGCTCGGTTGGGCCGCCCTCGGCGCGATTGCGGTGGCGGGCACAGCAACGGCGGCAGACGTCACGTTCGAGCGCCTCGCCAATCCGGAGCCCGGCAACTGGCTGATGAATCACCACGACTACGGCTCGCACCGCTACTCGTCGCTCGACGTGATCAACAAGGCGAACGTCAAGAACCTGAGGCTCGCCTTCGCCGTGCCGCTCGGCGGCACCAGCGGCAACGAGTACAACGAAGCGACGCCGATCGTCGAAGACGGCTTTCTCTACATCACCGACGTCTGGAGCGTCGTCTACAAGATCGACGTGCGCTCCGGCACTGCCGGCCGCGTCGTCTGGAAGATGGATCCGGGCACCAAGAAGGCCGACCGTAACCGCGGCGTCGCGCTGTGGGGCAACTACGTGATCTCGGTGACCGGCCTCGACGGGCGCGTGATCGCAACCGACAAGGAAACCGGCAAGATCGTCTGGGACAAGAACCTGCTCGACCAGCCCGACCTCGAAATCACCGCGGCGCCGCTCGCCCTTAAGGACGCCATCATCATCGGCGCGTCCGGCGGCGACAACGGGGTGCGCGACTGGATCACGTCGCTCGATCCGAAGACGGGCGACACCCAGTGGAAGACCTTCGTGATCCCGGCGCCGGGCGAGCCCGGCAGCGAGACCTGGAAAGACAAGAACAACGCCTGGCAGACCGGCGGCGGCGCCATGTACGTCACCGGCTCATACGACCCGGCGACGAATCTCACCTATTGGGGAACCGGCAATCCGGTGCCGCGCTACGATTCCGGCTATCGTCCCGGCGACAATCTCTATACCGACTCGACCGTCGCCTTCGGGGTCAAGGACGGCAAGATCCAGTGGCATTTCCAGCACACCGCGAACGACATCCACGACTACGACACCTCGGGCTCGCAGATCATCATCGACGGCAAGGTCAACGGCGACGACCGCAAGCTCGTGGTGCACGCCGACCGTAACGGCTTCAACTACACCTTCGACCGCCTCAACGGCCAATTCCTCAAGGCGGTGCAGTACGCGATGAAGCTCAACTGGACGAAGGGCCTCGACCCCAAGACCGGCAAGCCGGTCGACTACGATCCCGGCAAGGACGTCCAGACCTACAACCACGATTGGCCGTCGCCGACAGCGAAGATCATGAACTCATGTCCGGACGTGCACGGCGGCACCAATTTCTGGCCGCCGTCCTACTCCGACAAGAGCAAGCTCCTCTATATCGGGGCGAGCGAAGGCTGCGCCGACATCACGCCCGATCCGACCGCCCATGTCCGTGGCAAGTTCGGTGGCGGCGGCTATGTCAACGATGCCCGCATCGTCGGCAGCCTCACCGTCGTCGACCCGCTCACCGCCGAGATCAAAAAGCGCCGCGAACTACCCTACCCTGACCTCTCAGGCGTGCTCACCACCGGCGGCGGCATCGTGGTGACCGCGATGCTCGACGGCACCATCCTCGCGTTCGACGACCAGACCCTCGACAAGCTTTGGGAAATCAACGTCGGCACCGGCTTTGTGGCACCGCCGATGACCTACGCGGTCAACGGCAAGCAATATATCGCGATCGCCTCCGGCATTGGCCCGGTCGGCAAGGCCAAGATCGCGCGCTCGCCCGAACTCAAGACCCAGGGCAACGCGACCATGCTCTTCGTGTTCGGGCTGTGAGGTAGGAACGAAATAGCGGCTGCGCAATGCGGACACCTGTCGTCATTGGTATTGCCACTCCGCCGGGGATGACAGCCGCCAACGGCTATTTCAGCGCAGCCTCGGCCCTCGGTTACGATCGCGACGAAGGTCTTGAGTTCAAGATTTTCTATGGCGAGGAGCCGGGGGCGACGGCGCGCGCGCTGTGCAACGGCGCGTGCGACATTGCCTCGCTCAATACGACCGTCGGTCTGCTGGGGCGCGAGAGCGGTCTGCCGATGGTCGCCGTCTACGGCAAGGCGCGCCGTACTCACCGCTGGTTCGCGGTCATTCAGCAAAGCCCGATCCGCTCGCTCAGCGATCTCCGCGGCAAGAAGATCGCGTGCGACTTCGATCATCTGCGGTCGCTCGCGGAGGCAGCACTCGCCGAGGAAGGCCTCTCGGCCGGCTCCTTCGAATGGGTGCCGTGGCGCGGCTCGGGAATGGAGACGCGCGGGATGATAGGGCCGTTGCGCGAGGGAGCCATCGACGCGGTATTCCTGATCGATTGGAACCACGGCGATTTCATCGCCGAGGGACTGGAAATGCGCCGCTTGCCGTCGCGTGCGCTCGACCGGATCAGGCTGTCCTCCTGTCTGTGGACCTCGGAGAGCTATTTGCAAGCACACCGCGACGCGATTGCCGGCATCGGACGGGCGATGGCAAAGGTGACGACCTACGCCTTGGAAAATCCCGAGGCCGCCGTCCGGCTGATGTGGCATCAGGAGCCGCAGACGCGGCCTTCGGCCAAGGACGAGGCACGCGTTTTGAGACGGGACCTCGAAATCATGAAAGCGCGGCTCGATTCATTTGCTCCCGATCCTGGCGAGAAGGCGTGGCGCTGGGGCTCAATCGAGCGGGACGAGATCGCGGCCTGGGAAGATTTCCTGATCAATTGCGGCGCAATGCATCGGCGCCTCGATCTCGCCTGTGTTTTCACATCGGAGTTCGTGGACCGCTTCAACGCGTTTGATGCCGATGCGATCCGTGCGCAGGCGCGCGCGTTCCAGGTCGATGCATCCGGCGATGACGGCCGCGCGACAACTCGGGAAACCGGCAGATGACCAGACGGAAGTTCACGATCGGGCTCGCCATCCCCGACCGCATGGGGCCGGCTTACGGATATCTCGCCCCGATTGTCGCGATGGGCTACGACCGCGAGGAAGGTCTCGATCTCGCGATCTTCTATGGCGGGGAGCCGGGTGCCACGGCGCGCAGCCTGTGTGCCGGGGCGTGCGATATCGCGTTCCTCAATACGATCGTCGGATTCATGGGACGGGCCGAGGGCCTGCCGATGGTGGCGATCGGCAGCAAGGCCCGGCGCGCGCACCGCTACTTCGCGGTCCTGCCGGACAGCCCGATCCGCTCGTTGCACGACCTCAACGACAAACGCATTGCCTGCGACTTTCCCCATCTTCACCCGCTTGCCGAAGCAGCACTGGCGGAAGAGGGCGTCGGGCGGCAGAGCTTCGAATGGGTCCCCTGGCGCGGCTCGGGAATGGAGGTCGCCGGCATGGTCGCGCCGCTGCGCGACGGCGAGGTCGACGCCGCATTCATCATGGACTGGAGCGACGGCGATTTTACCGCGAGCGGCCTTCGCTTGAGGCATCTGCGTTCGAAGCTTCTCGAAACGATCAAGGTCTCCTCTTGCTATTGGACCACTGAAGCGCGCTTCGCTGCCGATCCGGACTTGCTGGCGCGCGGGCTGCGCGCCATTCAGAAGAGCCTCGTCTTCTCGTTTACCAATCCCGAGGCGACGTTGCGGCTCATGTGGCAGGTCTTTCCGGAAGCAAAGCCGGCAGCCGATTCATCCGGGGCCGCAATACGAAGGCAGCTTGAAATCCTCAAGGCGTGCCTTGAACCCATGCGCATCGACGATGACGATCCAGACCCGCGGTGGTGCGCCATCTCGGCCGACCAGATGGAGGCCTGGCAGCAGTTTCTGCGCCGCTCCGGCACATTGAGTACTGAGATTGATGTCGAGCGCTGCTATTCGACGGCCCTGGTCGACCAGGCAAATGCTTTCGACGCTGCCCCGATCCGCGCCGCTGCCGGATCAAGCGGAACTGCGCTACATCCCTGATCTCCAGCGAGCCCCGCGGGATGTCCAAGCGCGAACCCGCGATCGCACGCGCCCTGCCAAAGGCTGCTGACACCATTATCGACTGCCGATACCATGGCCTCGCCGGAGAAGGCCTAGTGCCGTGCCATGAAAGGCAAAGTCGATGATGGAGAGCACGACGATGCGAAACAGGGCTTTGGTGATCGGCGCGCTCGCTGCCCTTGTCGCCTTGAGCATCGCTCCACGGGCGCAGGCAGCGGATGACAATCTCCTGAAGACCATCAAGGACCGCGGCGTGATGCGCGTCTGCAGCGTCGATTACACGCCATGGAACATCAAGAATCCCGCCACCAACCAGTGGGAAGGGATCAACATCGATATCGTCAATCTCGTCGCCGGCGCACTGAAGGTAAAGCCCGAATACGTGGATGCCACGTGGGGAACCGTCGTCCCCAACATCACGACGGGAAAATGCGACTTCGCGGCGGCGGGCTTTTACATCGTTCCCGCTCGCGCCGAGATCATCACCTTCACGCGGCCCATTGCGACCGACGGCATTTCGCTGTTCGTCGCAGCAAACTCGCCGATCAAGACGATCGCGGACCTCGACAAGCCGGGAAAAACGGTCGTCGTGCGGTCGGGCGGGTTTGAAGAGACCGTGGCGAAGGCACTGTTCAAGCAGGCCACGGTCAAGACCCTGACGGCGGATCAGGCCGGGATCATCCTGCTTGAGATCGCCTCCGGCCGCGCCGACGCCGGCGCCGGCGGGTACTACGGCAACCTCTCCTTCATGAAGGCTAATCCGAACATCAAGGCAAAGCTGCTATCCGACGAGTTGCTTGCCAAGACGTCGATTGCCTATGCGGTGCCGCCGCGCGAATACTTCTTCCGTGACTGGCTCGACGCGGTCTTCCTGAGCCTCGAAGAGAACGGGAAGCTCAAGGAGATTCTCGACAAATGGAGCAAGTAGAGGACAGCCGCTCCAACACATCATCAGTGAAACTGCGACCCAACAAACACGACAACACGCTGCTGTCCCGTTCCGCCTCCGATCTCCTGATCCACTGGATCGTTCCAACCTGCGCCGCCCTCCTTATCGTGGGGTGGCTTGCCGCGCAGATGAACTGGTCGTTCGTCGAAGGCCTCGATTTCTCGGTGGTCTACACCTATCGCGTCGCCCTCCTCCAGGGTCTTCTCACCACCATCCTCATCACGTCGCTCTCGCTGTTGCTCGGCTTGGCTCTCGGCTTTGCGTTTGCGTGTCTCGCCTACGTGCCGGTCGCGCCGCTACGATGGCTCATCGCAGCGTACATCGAGGTCCTGCGCGACGTCCCGCTGGTGGTCGCGCTCTTTTGGATACATTTCGCGTTGCCGGTCGTCACCGGAATCTCGACGTCGGCGTTCGAAAGCGGATTTATCGCGATGGCGCTGCAATCGAGTGCCTACCTCGCCGACGTGGCGCGCGCAGGGATCCAGGCGGTCCCCAAGGGCCAATGGGACGCGGCCGACGCGCTCGGCCTGTCGCGGACCCGAAAGTGGCTTGATGTCGTGTTGCCGCAGGCGCTCAAGATCATCATTCCGCCGCTCGCCAATATCGCGCTCGGCTACTTCAAGGCAAGCTCGGTCCTCGCCCTGCTCTCGATCGGCGAGTTGACGGGCGTCGCGACCCGTATCAGCAATTACACATTCAAGCCGATCGAAATCTTCACCACGATCGCCATCATGTATCTCGTCCTCGGCTATCTCTTGAGCTCAATGACCTTCCGGCTGGAAAAGGTCTTTCGGACGACGCAGGGCTAAAGATGTCGTTCGATACCTCGTTGCTTTGGCAAAACCTTCCCGTGCTGGCGAGCGGCGTATGGATGACGCTTGCCCTCGTCATCGTGTCGCTTGCGATCGGCATCGTCATCGGGCTCATCATTTGTGCCGGGATGCTGCTCGGCCGCGGGATCGCCTACTATATGAGCGCCGGCTACGTCGCGCTCTTTCGGGCCCTGCCGGAGCCGGTCATCATTTTCTGGCTGTATTATTGCGCGCCTCTCATCCTGAACACCAAGCTGTCGGCATTCGAGGCTGGGACGATCGCGCTTGCGATCCCGACCGGTGCCTACCTCGCCGAGATCTTCCGCGCCGGCATCGAAGCGGTGCCGCGCGGGCAGTTCGAGGCGGCGCGGGCTGTTGGCCTCTCGCCGGTTGCCGTCGTGTGGGACGTTGTCGCGCCGCAGGCCTTGCGCATGATGATCCCGCCCATGCTCGGCATCACGACAATCCTGATAAAGAATTCCGCACTCGTCTCCGCCATTGGCGTCGGGGAATTGTTCTATCAAGCGATGGTCCTCGGCGGCCAGACGCTTCGCTACTTCGAGTTCCTGACCGCCATCGCCATCATGTACTTCGCCCTGATTTTGCCGCTGAGCCTCTTGGTTCAACACCAAGAACGCCGCCTGTTGGGAAAAGTCTGGTGAGCGGACAAACTGACAGGCCCGCTCCGAAAACGAGTTCGGAGCCCATGATCGCCTGCGAGGGGGTGCGCAAGTCATTTGGCGCCTTCGAGGCGCTGCGCGGCGTCGACCTCGCGGTGGCGCGCGGCGAGGTGCTTTGCGTCATCGGGCCTTCCGGCGGCGGCAAATCGACGTTCCTGCGCACCATCAACGCGCTTGAACAGATTGACGCCGGCCGCATCCGGATCGACGACATCGTACTTCCGGCCCACCGGCGCGAAATTCTGAAACTGCGACGCAAAGTCGGCATGGTCTTTCAAAGCTTCAACCTGTTTCCGCACATGACGGTGCGCCGGAACGTTGCGCTCGGCCCGGTGCGGTCTCGCGGACTGTCATGGCAGGAGGCCTATGCGCGCGCCGAACGCCTGCTCGCACGCGTCAACATCTTTGACCAGATCGACAAGTACCCTGGTCAGCTCTCGGGCGGCCAGCAGCAGCGCGTGGCGATAGCGCGTGCGCTGGCGATGGAGCCAGAGGTGCTGCTGTTCGACGAGCCGACCTCCTCCCTCGACCCCGAGATGGTGCAGGAGGTGCTGCAAGTCATCCGCGAGTTGGCACACACCGGCATCACGATGCTCGTCGCGACCCACGAGATGGGTTTTGCGCGGGAAGTCGCGGACCATGTCGCCTTCATGGCGGACGGCAAGCTCATTCACCTCGCGCCGCCGGACGAATTCTTTGAGCGGCCATCCGACCCCCGTCTGAATGCGTTCCTCTCAAAGGTGCTTTGACGCGGCTGTTCACGGACGATAGAGACTTCTTGACTGAACAATTCGCCCTGAGATTTTCCCGTGCGCGGACCGATGAGACGTTGCGCCAGACTTGCCACCCTCACGCTAGCCTTGATCGCGACGATGGGAATGGGAGTGGCGAAAGCGGATGATTTCGCGTTCGGGCGGCGTCTCTTTCTCGACAAGGCGCAGTGCTCGTTCTGCCATGGCTGGGCCGGAGATGGCGCCGGCGAACCGCAGTCGAGCGGCGCGGCCGCAAACTTGCGCACTTCGCCGCTGAAGCGTGATCAACTGATCGAGGTGATCAGCTGCGGCGTACCCGGCAAGGCCATGCCGCATTTCGACGAGGACGCCTACACCGACAAGCGCTGCTATGACGTGACCGCGGCCGAACTCGGCCGCGACACGCCTTCGCTGCCGCCTGGCGCCACGTTGAGCCGACGCGAGATCGAAGCCGTCGCCGATTATCTCCTTGCGAAGGTGATCGGACGCGGCCCGGTCACGCGCGTGGAATGCGAAGAAGCCTATGGCGACGGCGCGCGCACCTGCGCCGATTATCCGTAAGAGCGAAATGCGAACGCGGTCGGGCGCAACGCAAGCCGCCGACGACCGCGCCATGGAGGAAATGTGATGCCCAAGACGCAAGTCACTTCGTCGAAGATTCGCCAACCGAGCGGCCACTTCTCGCAGGCGACCGTGATTGAAGCCAGGGGGCGCCTCGTCTTCATCTCCGGCATGACGGCGCGCCGTCCCGACGGCACGATCGCCGGCATCGGAGATATCGAAGCGCAGACGCGCCAGGTCTGCGAGAACATCAAGGCCGCGGTCGAAGCGGCGGGCGGCACCATGGACGATATCTGCCGGGTCGACGTATTCGTGCGTAACATCGAGCAGTTCGACCAGATTCACAAAGTGCGCCGCGAGTATTTCAAGGCGCCGGCGCCGGCATCGACCATGGTCGAAGTCACCAAGCTGGCGTCGCCGGACTACTTGATCGAGATCAATGCCATTGCCGTCCTGAGCGACTGACGATGCATATGCGCGGATTGCAGTCGGGTGCCGCGCCGGCCTAATCTCGCCCTCGAACCACGAAAAATGATCGGCCGCTGCCGATCGATCGCACGGAGACCGGAATGCCCAAATCGCCTGACAAATCGTCGCCTGCCAGGAACGGCAAAAATGGCGTCAAGCATGACGCAAAGAGCAACGGGAAAAACCGCAACGGCGGGCACGCGCGCCACGTAACCGAGCTGCCGAAGATCACCAACTCCACCGACACCCGCGATATCCTCGCTCACGCAGCAACTCGTCAGCGCCACGACGATTACTTCGTCGTCGATATCGACGCCCACGTGACCGAGACGGCCTTCTGGTCGGAAGTCGTGGACCTGATGGACAACGACGTCTATCGGACGATGGCGCGCGCCTTCAAGGACCGCGGCGGCTCGCCGCCGGGCCTCCTCAACGCCACGCCGGGCCTGCTCTATCAGGACGTGTTCGGGCGCATTCCCCATCAGCAGCGTCTCGGCGAAGCCGTGCCGCCCGGCAAGACCCACGCCCAGGTCGCCCTCGTTCAGCGTGCCATGGACAGCATGGGCATCGATTACATGGTGGTGTTTCCGACCCCGATGCTGGTGCTCGGCATGCACCCGCAGGCCGAGGTCGAGGTCGCAATCGGCACCGCCTATAACCGCTGGCTCATCGAGCGGATTTTGCCGCAGGACAAACGCATCAAGGCGATGCTCTACCTGCCGTTCAACCATCCGGAGGCCTGCCTCGACGTGGTGGAGCGCTTCGGCGACGCGCCGGGCGTGCTCGGCTTTTCCGTCACCTCGACGCGGTTTCGGGCGGTGCATCACGATGCCTACATGCCGCTCTACTCGGCGATCCAGGCGAGCGGGAAGCCGCTCGGCTTCCACTCCGGCTTTCACTGGGGCGACCAGTCGATGCAGCAGTGCAACCGGTTTTTATCCATGCACGCGCTGTCGTTCGTGCACTTCAACCTCGTGCACATGACGAACTGGATCATCAACGGCCTGCCGGAGCGGTTTCCGCGCCTCAAGGTGATCTGGATCGAGAGCGGACTCGCGTGGGTTCCGTTCCTGATGCAGCGCCTCGACCACGAGTACATGATGCGGTCGTCGGAAGCGCCGATGCTGCGGCGTAAGCCGAGCGAGTACATGACGGACATGTACTATACGAGCCAGCCGCTCGAACGCTCCAACATGGCCCTGACCAAGGCGACGTTCGAAGCCATCAAGGCCGACACCCAGCTCCTCTTCGCGTCCGACTGGCCGCACTGGGACTTCGACCTGCCGAGCACCATCACGACGCTGCCGTTTCTCAGCGAACAGGGCAAGCGCAACATCCTGGGCCTCAACGCCGCGCGGCTATTCGGCCTCGACGTGCCGAAGGGCAAGCTCTCGGCACCAAGCCCGGTCCGCGCACCGCGCGAGCCGGTGCCGGCCTGATCGGCGCAGCATCGGTTGGCGATCGTCATGAGAGCAGCAAAGCCGAAAGCCTCCCCGAAGGCGGCGAAACGCCCACGCCCGGCGCAGCCGAAGCCCGCGGACGATTTCGTCGCGCTGGCTCGGAACGCGCTGCGGCGGGGCGAACCCGACGCGATATCCGACGCGACGCTGCAGAAGGTGCTGGCAGCGGCGATCAAAGTCTACGCCGCCAAGATCGAGCGGCACGGCAGCGACGTGAAGCCGGTCGCCGACGGTGCCGTCACCACGACTGAATCTGTCGTCGCAGCGTGCGCGCTCATTCGCGCGGCCGATCTCAACTTGTTCGACGTAGCAATGTGGTTCAACCGTCCGCCGGCCGTGTCATGACGGCGGCAGCAAGTGTCCGGGGGAAATGACATGGAAGAAGTTGCGGTCGCGCGCCTGAGCGATCTTGCCGACGGTGACTACAAGGTCTTCGCGGTCGATACCTTCGAGGTCGGCGTCTTTCGCGTCGGCGACAAGGTGGTCGCCTACAGAAACAATTGCCCCCACGCCGGTGGCCCGGTGTGCCAGGGCAAGATCTTTCATCAGATCGAAGAGAAGCTGACGCCGGATATGAAGAGCGCCGGACTGCAGCACTCGAAGCAGCGCAACATCGTGTGCCCATGGCACGGATACGAATTCGACATTGAGACCGGCCGCCATCCGGGCGACCCAAATGTTCGCCTCACCCCCGTCAAGGTCGAGGTTCGCAACGGCGACATTTTCGTCGAAGTCAGGGTGCGATAGTTCGCGGCGACCCTCGGCGCGGGGTAACCTCCGCGCTTACCTCGGCCCGCCCATTCCATCCGCGCCTCGCGTCGCCCAGCCGGTGGTGCGGCGCTCGATGAACTCGGCAACGAGATACATGCCGATGCCCATGATGCTGGTCACCAGCAGGCCGGCGAAGGCGAGCGGCACCTCGAAACGCGAGGACGCGACCAGCATCAGATTGCCGATGCCCCGGTTGGAGGCGACCGTCTCCGCGACGATCGACCCGACGAAGGCGAAGGTGATGGCGATCTTGAGCGAAGCAAAGAAGTAAGGCATCGAGCGCGGCAAGCCGATCTTGACAATGACTTGGCCTGGCGTCGCGCCCAGCGCCCGGAGCACGTCCTTGAGTTCGGGCTCGACGGTCGCAATGCCCGCCGCGACGTTCACCAGGATCGGAAAGAACGAAATCAGGAACGCGGTGATGATCGCCGGCACGGTGCCGATGCCGAACCAGATCACGAGGATCGGAATCACCGCCACCTTGGGGATCGAATTGAAGCCGACCAGCGCCGGATAGAAGGCGTCATAGACGAGCGTCGAGGAGCCGATCGCGACCCCGCCGAGAAGGCCGAACACCACCGCGATCATGAAGCCACCGACGGTCGTCAGCAGCGTTTGCCACGAATTTTCCAGGATCGGCCAGCGCCATTCCCAGCCTGAGGCAAACACCGCGCTCGGCGCCGGCAATATGAACTCTTCAATCCCAAACACCCGGACCGTGATTTCCCACAGCAGGAAAATGGCCGCGATAACGGCCCACGGGAGCGCCTGCCGCACGATCCTGCGCTGGAGGAAGGCGGGTTTTTGCCGCTGCAATGGTCGAGAGTCGAGGTCTGTCGTCGCCATCTGGTCGTCCGGCCGCGATGACCACGGCGAATTGACCCCGGAACGCGACACTATCACGGCCATTGGTGAGGCTCAAACGAGCGCTCGCCATTTCGCCGGCCGGAAGCGAATTTGTCGCGCATCACCGAGATCAATCAGCGGCATAGCGAAAGATTAACGATCTCCGACGTTCCTTCCAGGTCACGACCAATTCTCCGCAATGCGGCCACATCCATCTGGACAACGCGTCACGCTAAACGCACAATCCGTCGGCAAGTGGTGTTTGGGCCAGATCACATTGGTAGCGTCGTGCCGCAGCGTCTTCACAAGGGAAATTTGGCTATGCAGCTCCACAGCATCCCACGCCGCTCCTTTAATTCGTCGCCTGCCGACCGCGCGCCGATCAACTGGCGGCGGGGCATGTTCCGCGTCTGGATCCTGACCTCGGTCGCGTGGATCATGAGTTGGGCGATCTATCTGATCATGTACACGCTTGGCGGGAGAACCGAGCCCAAGGACTTCCTGGTGATCCCGGTGCTCCTGTTCGGGCCGCCGGTCGCCCTCCTGATCTTCGGCGCCGCGACCGCGTGGTCGTTCCGCGGCTTCAAGCCCGACGAAGCCCCGGCAGAAGAGCAGCCGTAATCCTGGATTCCGAGACCACGATCCGTGGTCCCGTAGGGTGGGCAAAGCGAAGCGCGCCCACCGTTCAATTGTGCGTCCCCCGCTGTCCTTCGCTATATCGGATCAACTGCCCGGAATGATGCCCTTCGGCATCTCGTAGCAATATTTCGCGATCTCGCCCGCGCGCGTCACCCAAATGCGGTCCTTCCCCTTTTCGATACAATGCTTGATGGCTTTGCGCAGCGGACGCAGCCGGAACGGCTGGCCGACAATGAAGCCGTGCAGTGCCAGCGAAAACACCAGCGGATGGCGCTCCGATTGCTCGAGCATCTCCTCGAATTGATCGACGATCATGTCCGCAAAATCGCGGCCGGTCTGGTCGCGATGGGCGAGCGAGCCGGCATCGTTCAATTCCATGGGATACGGCACTGACAATAGCGGGCCAGCCCGGGTCTGCATCCAGATCGGCTGATCGTCGAACGGCCAATCGAGGAGGTGGGTGTAGCCCGCTTCCTTGAGCAGGTCCGGGGTCACGTTCGTCTCGAGCGCACCCGGTCCCATCCACCCCGTCGGCCGCACCCCGACGTGTTTCGCGAGGACCTCGGTGCACTCGGCGATGGCGCGCCGCTCGTCCTCCTCCCACATGCCGCGCAACACCTCGGCATTGGTCCGGCCGTGGCCGACCACATCGTCGCCCCGCGCCTTTATCTTCTCGACGATTTCCGGATAGTTGTAGCAGACGCTGCTGTTGAGCAGGATGGTGGCCGGCAGCTTGAGCTCGTCGAGAATTTCGAACAAGCGCCAGTTGCCGATCCGGTTGCCGTAATCGCGCCAGGAGAAGTTGCGCGAGGTCTGGACGGTCGAGTGCACCGGGTCCATGCCGATGCCGGTCCCGAACGCGAAGTGCTCGATGTTGAGCGCGACATAGAAGGCGAGCCGCTTGCCGCCGGGCCAAGTGTAATCCTTGCGCTTGATGAGCGGCGTATACTCATAGCGCGTGTGGCCGGGGACCTTCAGCATCGGCTTTCTCCTCGATTGATGATGCATTTCATGGCGAGGCGCTTCCGCAAAATGCACGGTGAAAGAGGCTGGCACGAAACATGCCTTCGGAAAAGGCATGTCATCGCAATGCATGCATCGATCAAGCGCGCGGGCGATCGGGATGGCGGAAGCTAGCAATGGTCGACCCCCATGCCAAGGCGGCTCGACGCGTTGCGAAACCTGATTATGATGGAACGTCTTTCACTGTCGGTTCGCGTGTTTGAAATTTTTTGTCGGAATGGAGGTGAACGATGATCGGCACTCCTTCTCGCGGCCCCACCGCGGTCATTTCGGCGTTCCATGCAACGTGCCGGGCATTGGTGCCGGGATTGATCCTGGCCGGCGCGTATTCCGTCGCCGCGCAAGCTGAAGTCAAGAACGTCAAGATCAGCCTCGACTGGGTGATCCAAGGCACGCACGCCCCATTCTTCGTCGCGCAGGAAAAGGGATACTTCAGCGCGGCAGGCGTCACCGTCGACGCCATCGACAAGGGCAGCGGCGCAACCAATGTCGCCGTCACCGTCGGGAGCGGCGCTTACACCTTCGGCTGGGTCGATATGCCGTCGATGATCCTGTTCAACGCCAAGAACCCGGGAGCGCCGCTCATCGCCGTCTATGTCAGCTTTGATCAAACCCCGCTCGCGTTCATCACGCGCAAGAGCGCAGGGATCCGGACGCCGGCCCATCTCAACGGCAAGAAGATCGCGGGAGGTCCCGGCATCGCCGTGCACGACACGGCTTCGATCCTCTTCAAGGCGGCGCATGCGGAAAACGTCAAGGTCGAGTGGGTCTCAGTACAGCCGCAACTGTTCGGACCGATGATGAAGCGCGGCGAAGTCGACGGCAGCGGCGGCTTCACCAATTCGAACGTCCCCGCGATGCTCGAAATGGGCTTCACGATGGACGATCTTTACGTGCTGCGGTACGCCGATTTCGGCGCCGACATGTACGGCGTTGCGCTGGTGACGCGCAAAAAGTTCGCCGACGAGAATCCGGAAACGACGCGCGGCGTCGTCAAAGCCCTCAACCAGGGCACCAAGGACACGATCGCGGACCCGCAAAAAGCTCTCGGCATGCTCAAGGCGCGGGACGCCATGATGAAGCTCGACATCGAAAAGATTCGCCTCGACATCGCGCTGGGTTTGACCGACACGCCCCACGTGGCGCAGTTCGGGCTGAGTTCGGTCACGCCGGAGAAGTTGCAGAAGACGATCGATTCCGTGGTGTCGGCCTACGGACTGCCAACCAGCCCGGACCCGGCCTCTGTCTACACCGACCGCTATCTGCCGCCACTCGCGGAGCGCATGCCGCCAAAGCGTACGAATTGAATCAATTCAGATAACGCCGTCGCGGCGAAGGGCTTCGAGCTCGGCGTTGCCGAGGTCGAGGCGCTCGGTGAGCACTTCGTCGGTGTGCTGGCCGAGCATCGGCGGCGGAAGGCGATAGTCCGGCGGCGTCTCCGAGAGGCGCACGGGGTTCGCAATCACGTCGACGCCCTTCGGCGTTGCCGCATGATCCATGTGAACGACGACGCCCCGCGACTGCACCTGCGGATCGGCGAACACTTCGCGCAAGGTGTTGATCGGGCCGCAGCCGATCTTGAGCGCCTCGAGCTTCTCCACCCACTCCGCGGTGGTCTTGGTCTTCATCACCGGCGCCAGCGTATCGGTCACGAGGGCTCGGTTCTCGACGCGGGCGGCATTGGTGGCGAAGCGCGCATCGGCGAGCAGATGAGCCAACCCAAAGCTTTCGCAGAAGCGCTTGAAGGTCGGATCGTTGCCGATCGACAAGACCACATAGCCGTCGCTCGTCGCGAACACCTGGTACGGCACGATGTTGGGATGCTGGTTGCCGAGACGCGGCGGGTTCTCGCCGGTGGCGAGATAATTCATGCCCTGGTTTGCGAGCCAGGCCGCATGGGTGTCCAGCATTCCGATGTCGATCTGCTGTCCGTGACCGGTCGCGTCGCGATGGCGCAGCGCAGCGAGGACGCCGATGCAGCCGTAAAGGCCGGCGAACAGATCGGCGAGCGGGATGCCCACCTTCTGCGGCTGGCCGTTCGGCTCGCCCGTCAAGCTCATCACGCCGCCCATGGCCTGGATCAGGCTGTCGTAGCCCGGCCGCTCGGCATAAGGCCCCGTCTGTCCGAAGCCGGTGATGGAGCAGTAGATCAGGGCTGGAAATTTGCGGTGCAGCTCCTCGTAGCCCAAACCGTATTTCGCCAGCGCCCCGACCTTGAAATTCTCGACCAGGATGTCGCTGCCGGCGATCAGCTTGAGGGCGATTGCCTGGCCTTCGGGCTTGGCAATATCGAGCGTCACCGAGCGCTTATTGCGATTTGCGCCCACGAAATAGGCGCTTTCCTTGGTGCCCGGCATGAATGGCGGCGCAAATCCGCGGGTGTCATCGCCCGAACCGGGCTTCTCGATCTTGATCACGTCGGCGCCGAGATCGCCCAGCATCTGCACGCAGGTCGGCCCCGCCAGCACGCGCGTGAGATCGAATACCTTGACGCCCCGCAGGGGTCCGCTCGCTTGCCTCATGTCCCTCCTCGCTTTCGCGCCCTCTTCGCAGATGGATCACAAAACCGCAAGTATCGGCCAAGCATGGGCGAAGTATCGGCGCCGAGCGGCCAAATCGTGCGCCCGGTGCAGGCCGCTCAGGTGTCTGCGACGGCATTGCTGATGAGGAATACAACGGTCGCGCGCAGCGATGTGCAGGGCCTTGCAGCCTCAGTTTCGCCAAATGTCGCGAGCACGCTTCGCATATCAAATACTGGCATTGGCACGAACAATGCTGTGCCGATATTTGGTCGGCCAAGACTTGAGCATTCAAGAGTTGCACATTCGAGACTTGGCTCTTCAAGGCCAGCGCGCTCCAGGTTCGGGCGGCCGGCTTTGGGCGATCGAGCTTGGATAATCAAGCTTCCGCAATCAAACTCGAACGAACCAAGCTTGAGCGAGTTACGGGTTAGTCTCGATCTTGAAAGGCTTGAGAACGCGACACTGAGCGACCACGACTGGGGCTATTGGGGCTTAACTTAAGATTAAGGGAGTCCTTGCCATGTGTGACTACAGCCTACAAGGCGTTGCGTCACGTCCTGCTGCGGTTGGAGACAAGCTCATTACGCGAAACTTCGGCACTGGCACGCGCGGCTTCGGCGCGTCGGAAGATCGCAACACTGCGGTGTGCCTGCTGCCGGGCACCGAAATCGCCTTCGCCAGCGATGTTGCCATCGAGTCTCCCCGCTTCTTCGGACAGAGCGTCAAGACATTGAAGCACAGCACGGCGATCTTCCGTCAGCTCGACAAAGAGACGCTGCACGTGCATCACGATGCGCTCGAATTCCCGGACGGGCAAATCGTGCTCCTGACCTCGCTGCGCGAGGGCCAGCACGCGACCGTGCTTCAGCTTCCGGCGAAGCCGACGACGCAGCGCGAAGTCGAAGAGCAACGCCGCGCCGCCTACACCGGCTGACGCCGGCGCTGTTCTGACTGCCTACAAGCAAACGGGACGGGACCGCGACCTCGCGGTCCCGTCGCTGTGGTCAAGCTGCCAACCCGCGCATGATCAGGCGGTTGAGCCGCGCGGTGAACGCGGCGGGGTTCTCGGGCACTTCGCCGTCGAGAATGCACGCCTGATCGAACAGCACCTCCGCAAGATCGGTCACGTCCGTATCGCGCGCCTCCGTTTTGGCGCGCGCCAAGGCCTTCACCAGGCCGTGGCGCAAATTGAGCTCGAGGATCGGCTTGGCGCCGGCTCCGCGGTTGTGACGCGCGAGGAGCCGCTCCAGTTCACGGTCGGGGCCGAAGCCGCCGGCGACGAGACAGGCAGCGCTGTCGGTCAATCGTTGGGACGCCCGCACATCGGAGACGCGCTCTCCGAGCGCCGTCTTGATCGCGGCAATCACTTCGGCGTCATCGGTCGCACCTGCCTCCTCGGCCTCTTCCTCTGCGTCCTCCGCGGGCTTTTCGACGAGCGGTATCAAACCGAAATCGACCTCGCCCTGGCTCAGCGATTTGAGCGGCTTGCCTTCGAAGCCGAGAGGTGACGCGGTCCAGAACGCGTCGACCGGATCGGTGAGGAGGAGCACTTCGATGCCGCGGGCGCGCGCCGCTTCGAGCTTGGGATTCGACTTCAATCGTTCGATCGAGTCGCCGACGAGATAGTAGATCTCGGTCTGGTTCGGCTTGAAGTCGGCAACGCATTGCTTGAGCGAGCGGAAGTCGCCGACGGTCGTGGTGAAGCGCGACAAGGCCAGCAGCTGGTCGCGCCGCTCCGGGTCTTCGTAAATGCCCTCCTTGAAGACGCGGCCGAATGCGTCCCACACCGTGCGATAAGAAACCGGCTCCTCACCGGACTTTTGCGACTCTCCTTCGCCGTCCTTTGCCGTCTCCTTGTTCGCATCGGACGAAGCGGCCGCATCCGCTGTCGCGTCCGGTGCCTTCGTCTCCTTGGCAGCCAAGTGCTCGAGTTCGGAGAGGAGCCGGCTGGTGATGGCCTTGCGCATGTGGGCCACTTGCGGGTTGTTCTGCAGCATCTCGCGGGAGATGTTGAGCGGCAGATCTTCGCTGTCGACGACGCCGCGCACGAACCGCAGATAGGCCGGCAGCAGCTCGGCGTCGTCGGTGATGTAGACGCGGCGGACGTAGAGCTTCACATGGCCTTTGCGGGCCGGATCGAACAGATCGTAGGGCGCCATCGCCGGGACGAACAGCAACACCGCGTAGGACTGCCGCCCTTCGGCGCGGTAGTGCAACGTCATGGCCGGTTCGTCGAAGGCGGCGGCCACCTGGCGATAGACCTGGGTGTAGTCGTCGCGCTTCAATTCGGATTTGGAGCGTTGCCACAGCGCGCTCGCCGAATTGATCTGGCGCGGCTCCCCCTCCCCCGCTAGCTCGATCGGGAAAAGGATGTGGTCGGAGTAGGTGCGCACGATGCGCTCGATCTCGTGCGCTTCGAGATAGCCCTTCGCGTCGGACTTGAGATGCAGCACGATCTCGGTGCCGCGCGGCACTCGCGTGGCCGCCTCCTCGCTCGCCGGAGCGATATCGAAACCGGCGCCTCCCGAGGACGACCACGTATAGGCCGCCTCGGCGCCGGCCCGGCGGCTCGTCACCTCGATGCGATCGGCGACCATGAAAGCCGAATAGAAGCCGACCCCGAACTGGCCGATCAGCCCCGTGCCGTCCTTGGCCTCGGCAAGGCCCTTGAGGAACGCCCGGGTGCCGGACCGCGCGACCGTGCCGAGGTTGTCAATCAATTCCTGCCTGTCCATGCCGATGCCGGTGTCCGCGATCGTCAGCGTGCCGGCCGCGGCATCCGGCGTGATGCGGATCACCAGGGCTCCCCCGGCGGACATCAGCTCCGGCTTGGCAATCGCCTCGTAACGCAGCCGATCGCAAGCGTCCGAGGCGTTCGAAATCAATTCCCGCAGGAAAATATCGGTCTCGGAATAGACCGAATGCACCATCAGGCGAAGGAGTTCCGCCACCTCGGCCTGGAATGGGTGGGTTTGGGCCACGGTTTCGGATTCGGCAGTCATACCGCTAGGTTCCCTGGGCTCGTTGAATTTGTTCCCGATATAGCGGGCGGGCGCTCTCGCGCAAGGGCATGGGGGCACTGTGGGAAATCGGTCACGGTTCGATAGGGAATCGCTCCAGGAGGGAGCACCAATTCGTCCAATGTTAAGGACCCGTTAACCCGGCCGTTAAACACTAGCGGTATTACACGTCGCCCATCTGCCGCAGGAGGCGCCCGATGAAGACCGTGTTCGCCCGCACTTCCACGACTCCGCAATTGGACGATGACGCGTTCGTCCCGGAGGAACTGATCGGCCGGCTGCACCGGGCGAGCGAGACCACGATTGCCGATCTCCTGGACAGGTTCACGCCGCAGGAGCGCGCCAATCTCGCGATGTTCTGCTACCACAAGGCCCATCTGCGAAAGATCGGCCTCGCGCTCGCGGCAACCTGCGACCTGCCGACGCTCGTGGGCCAATGGGGCAGTGTGTTGGGCCACACGATCTTCGCCCAGTCTCGCGACGGCGGTGCCCCGCTTGATCCGGTTCGGCTTCCGAACCGGCCCAAGGTCACCCTTGCGAGCTCGGCCGGGGGATACTGGCCGCCATTCGCCGAGATCGACGACACCGACGCGCCGGCGACCGCCTGAACGCGGGTCCGTGATCAAGTCATTGCCGCGGCACGGTATTTACCGATTGCCGCGCGATTCCCATTGACTGGCCGCGCGGGCACCGTAAATGTCCGGCATGCAGCCCGACACTGCCAAACCTCTGTTTTCCTACCGCCGCCATTGGGCGCATCGGTTCGGCACCGCGCCGTTCCTGCCGATGTCGCGCGCCGAGATGGATGTCCTCGGCTGGGATGAGTGCGACATCGTCCTGGTGACCGGCGACGCCTATGTCGACCATCCGAGCTTCGGGATGGCGATCATCGGCCGCCTCCTCGAGGCGCAGGGCTTCCGGGTCGGGATCATTGCCCAGCCGGATTGGCAAAGCGCCGAACCGTTTACGGCGCTGGGCCGGCCTGCCCTCTTCTTCGGCGTCACCGGCGGCAACATGGACTCCATGGTCAACCGCTACACCGCAGACCGGCGGTTGCGCCACAACGACAGCTATACCCCGGGCGGCGAAGGCGGCCGGCGGCCCGACCGCTCGGTGATCGTCTACGCCCAGCGCTGCCGTGAGGCATTCCGCGACGTGCCGATCGTGCTTGGCGGCATCGAAAGCTCGCTGCGCCGGATCGCCCATTACGACTACTGGTCCGACAAGGTGCGCCGCTCGATCCTCGCCGACGCCAAAGCCGACATCCTGCTCTACGGCAATGCCGAGCGCGCCGTCGTCGAGGTCGCCCACCGGCTCGCCAAAAAAGGGACGACGAGCGACGTCATCGCGAGCCTCGACGATATTCGCGGCGTTGCCCTCTTCAAATCGGCAGTACCGAACACTTGGACCGAAGCCGACGCGTCAGATCTCGATCGCGCCGACGAGGGCGCGCGTCTCGGAGGCGCGAACACTGTCATCCGCCTGCCGGCTTTCGATCAGGTCGAACACGATCGCGAAGCCTACGCGCGGGCCTCTCGCGTGCTGCACCGGGAAAGCAACCCCGGCAATGCGCGCGCCCTGGTCCAGCGCCACGGTGACCGGGATGTGTGGCTGACGCCGCCCCCGATCCCGCTCAACACAGCGGAAATGGATGCGGTCTACGATCTGCCGTACGCGCGCGCGCCGCACCCATCATACGGCGATGCCAAAATCCCCGCCTGGGACATGATCAAGTTCTCCGTGACGATCATGCGCGGCTGCTTCGGCGGCTGCACCTTCTGCTCGATCACCGAGCATGAGGGCCGCATCATCCAGAACCGCTCCGAAGAGTCGGTGGTGCGCGAGATCGAATTGATCCGCGACAAGACGCCGGGCTTCACCGGCGTCATCTCGGATATCGGCGGCCCGACCGCAAACATGTATCGCATGGCCTGCAAGGACAAGCAGATCGAAGCCGCGTGCCGCCGGCCGTCCTGCGTCCATCCCGGCATTTGCCCGAACCTCGACACCTCCCACGACGCGCTGATCTCGCTCTATCGCAAGGCACGCGACGTGAAAGGCGTGAAGAAGGTGATGGTGGCGTCGGGCGTGCGCTACGATCTCGCGGTCGAGAGCCCGCAATACGTCAAGGAGCTCGTCACCCATCACGTCGGCGGCTACCTCAAAATCGCGCCGGAGCACACCGAAGACGGTCCGCTGGCGAAGATGATGAAGCCCGGCATCGGCAGCTACGATCGCTTCAAGCAGATGTTCGACGACGCTGCGAAAAAGGCCGGCAAAGAGTATTTCCTGATCCCCTACTTCATCGCGGCGCATCCAGGCACGACCGACAAGGACATGCTCAACCTCGCGCTTTGGCTCAAGAGGAACCGCTATCGCGCTGATCAGGTGCAGACCTTCCTGCCCTCGCCCATGGCGGTCGCGACTGCCATGTACCATTCCGGCGTGAGCCCGCTGCGCGGCGTGCGGCGGGGCGGCTCGGAGACAGTCGAAACCGTGAAGGGTTTGCGCCAGCGCCGGCTGCACAAGGCATTCCTGCGCTACCACGATCCCGAGAACTGGCCGCTCCTGCGCGAGACCTTGAAGCGCATGGGCCGCGCCGACCTGATCGGCCCCGGCAAGCATCAGCTTGTACCCAACTGGCAGCCGACGGGCACCGGCAAAGGCGGCGGCGAAGGCCGCCGGCTGGGACGCAAGCACGGCGCGCAGACGTTCACCACGAAGGGCATTTTCTCCGCGCGCGCCAAGACGCAGCCGTGATCTCGCGCCACGAGGCCGTCAAGCACAGCGCTGAAGGCTTGGTCCGCACCGGCGCCGCTTTGAGCATGAGCACCTCGAAGAAGCTGGCGTTGATCGCGGCGGGCTACGCTCTCGCCTTCGTCGGCGGCCTCGCCGCCGTCGCCCTCAATGAATTGCGCATGCAGGTGGTCGGCGCGGACGCCTCGTCCGGCATGGCCGCCTTCGGCGACATGGTCCTGTTCATCCTGGTCGTGGGGTTCCTCGGCCTCGTGCCGACCTGGTTCTTGCTGAAGCTCTTCGTCGAGAAGGCGCCGCGCCCCTTGCTCGCCATTATCCTCGTGCTCGCGGCGATGGGACCGGCGAGCTGGCTCACGGCGACTTACCTCGCGAGCGACCCTAGCGGCGCCAGCCTCACGACGCTGCCTCAGGCCGTCACCGAATCGCTCGCCCCGCTCATCGCCTTCATCGCCATCCCGCGCATGGTTTTAGGCCCGATCCTGCTGGTGATCGAAGGAGCGATGTTCGTCCTCGTGCGTGGGCGTATCACGCGCACGCTGCTCGCTGCGGCGATGCTGATGGATATCGTTCCGCTGGGTTTGTTCGCTCTGAATCTGGCGCGCGCGATCCGCTATTGATCACTTCAGAAAATCGCGGATGCTTTCTGCGATCTCGCGCGCATGCGTTTCGACCGCGAAGTGGCCGGTATCCAGGAAGCGGACCACTGCCTGAGGAATATCGCGCTTGAACGCCTCCGCGCCTGGCGGAAGAAAGAATGGATCGTTCTTGCCCCACACCGCCAACAGCGGCGGCTTGTGCGTGCGGAAATACTCCTGGAATGCCGGATACAATGCGACGTTGGTCTTGTAATCGCCGAACAGGTCGAGCTGGATTTCATCAGCGCCTGGACGAGCCAAATAAAAGTTGTCGAGGTTCTGACCGTCGGGCGACACCACCGTTTGGTCGGCTACGCCGTGCGTGTACTGCCAGTGGGTTGTCTGCGGAGTGAGGAAAGCGCGGAGAGCTTTTCGGTTCGCCTGCGACCGGTCCTGCCAGTACGCCCGGATCGGACTCCAGCCGTCGCTAAGGCCCTCCTCATAGGCGTTGCCGTTCTGCGAGATGATGGCTGTGATCCGCTCAGGGTGGCGAACGGCTAATCGAAACCCTGTGGGCGCGCCGTAGTCAAAGACGTAGACCGCGAACCGATCGAAGCCGATGACCTCGGTGAAGCGCTCGATCACATTGGCGATGTTATCGAACGTATAGTTGAATTTATCACGTGGCGGCATGTCGGACTGACCGAACCCGGGAAGGTCCGGCGCGACAATGTTGAACCTGTCGGCGAGACGCGGGATCAGGTCCCGAAACATGTGGCCTGCGCTCGGGAAGCCATGCAACAGCAACAGCTTCGGCGCATCGGCCGGCCCCGCCGCACGATAGAAGACCTTGAAACCGTCGATGTCGGCCGTGCGGTACGTGATCGCCGCCATTAAGTCCTCCTGTGTCAGATAACCTATTTAAGATGACGTTTTAGGTTATCGCGTTGATGATCCGATGACCTCCCCCGCGCAGCAGATCAGTTGCCCGCAACCGCGTTCATTGCATCGCGAATAATGTCCACGACAACCGTCGGAGAGGTCACGATCGGCGTGTGATCGACGGCGTGCCCCCTGATCTTCGCTTTCATGCGTTCCGCCATGTAGCGCTGCGTCGCAGGCACGATCATCCGGTCCTGCTCGGCAAGGAGAAACCAGCTTGGAACGTCCTTCCAAAGCGGCCGCCCGACGGGGACGGTGATGCAGTTCAACGATATCGGCCGCTGCACGGCGGCAAGCAGCGTCCGGTCGTCCGCCGAGGCATTCTGTGCGAACGCCGCTGCGAAGGCTTCTTCGGGTAGCCAGATCAAGCCATTGTCGTCAGGTGCGAGCTTTGGTGCCTGTGGATGGGGATCGAGGCGATAGAAGACGTCTGCGACCTTCTCACCCTCGTCCGGAGCCAGCGCGGTCACGTACACCAGGGCCTTCACCCGTGGATGACGCGCGAGAGCTATGACCGCGCCGGCATAGGCATGTCCCACTACCACGATCGGCCCTTCGGTCCGGTTCAAACTGCGGTTGAGAGCGGCCACATCGTTGGCAAGAGACGTGAGCGGAAGCGGCGCCGCCGACACATTCGTGCCTTCCGCCGTGAGCGCGGTTATAACCCGCGCCCAACTCGATCCGTCCGCCCACGCTCCGTGGGCAAGCACCACGCTCATATCCTTCACCGCCATCCTGCTGCTCCTGAAGATTGCATGGTCGCTCACTGTTCCATAACCTGCTTGTTGCCAATTGACAGGTTATGTTGTCCGATCCCATAACTTGTCAATGACGGTCTTCGCGGTTATCGATTGGAACTTTGTTCCCGCCTCACAGGGCACCAATCGTGCAACGCAGACCGCCTGCAATCTTCATCGCCGACTCGCTCGGCTTGGATTTCCTGAACTCCGTTGCGACACCGGTCGATACACTTGTTGACTGGCTCGACAGCGGCGATGGTCTCTTGAAGTGGCTGGCCCAAGCCGAGCTTGTGCCGGCTGATGTCTTGGAAGAGCTGAAGGCGCGAGCTATGCCGAGTGAACTCGACAAGGTTGCGGAACAAACGCGCGCTCTACGCGAGTGGTTCCGAGGCTTCGTGCGCAAGCATATGGGCCGGCCGCTCCCGCCAAAGACGCTCCACGAGTTGGCTCCTCTCAATAGCCTCTTGGAGCGAGACGAAATGTTCAGCCAGATTTCACGGCATCGCCATGCCGAACGGAATGCCTTGGAACTTCAAACGATGCGGCGCTGGAGATCGCCTCAGTCTTTACTGCTGCCGATCGGCGAAGCGCTGGCGAAGTTTGTGTGCGAGGAAGACTTCGCCAACGTCAAAGCGTGCCAGGGACATAGCTGCACGCTCGTGTTCGCCGACCACACCCGGAGGCGGGCGCGAAAATGGTGCAGCATGGCGATCTGCGGCAACCGTGCCAAACAGGCCGCGCACCGCAACCGCCTCAAGAGGCAATCACTGAAAAGCTGAAGAACTTTGGGCGCGGGGCGACAAACAGGAGTCTGGAACATGGCCGCACTTCCGCTCATCGTTTTTGACGTGAACGAAACGCTGCTCGATCTCGAAACAATGGAGCCGACCTTTCAGCGCATATTCGGCGACAAGAGCGCGATGCGCCTGTGGTTCGCCAACCTCATTCTCTATTCGGCTGCGCTGACCGTCGCCGGCTGCTACGTGCCGTTTACCGACATCGGTTCGGCAGTGATGAAGATGCTGGCGGATACGCGCGGCATCAAAATTGAAGACAAGGACAAGAAAGAGCTGACGGAAAAATTCTCGACGATGCCGCCTCACCCCGAGGTGCCGGGAGCCTTGCGCAAGCTGCGCGCTGCCGGCTTCCGGCTATTCACGCTCACCGATAATCTCCTCGAGGTTCAAACGCGCCAGCTTGAGCATGGCGGTATCGTCGATTTGTTTGAACGGCGCTTCAGCGCGGACGGCGTGAAGCATCATAAGCCGTCGCGCGAGGCTTACGCCTATGTCGTGAACGAGCTTGGAGCGAGGCCTTCGCAGTTTTGCCTGATCGCCTGCCACACCTGGGATACCCTCGGCGCCGTCGCGGCCGGCTGGGAGGCAGCCCTGATCAAACGTGTCGGCAACGATGTGTTAGGCGTGGGTCCTCAACCGCAGATCGTCGGTAACGACCTCAATGACGTCGCCGACCAACTCATCGCCCGACACAAGGGATCTGATTATCGCTAGGCTTGGTATCCGGGCAAAATTGGCGGAGGTAGGCCAACTCCGTCGTTTCTCGACCGGCGCAATCCGAGGCGGCTTTGGCTTCGACCACCGCCGCGTCGAAGCTTCGCGACGGGCGGCGACATCGGTAACATCACCTAGCGTGGATCTTGATCCATTCCGAAATCAAGGCCAGCGCGGACGGCGCGATGGTTTCGTCGATGGTCGAATACTCGCCGACTGCACCTGTCTTCGCGGTCTGAAACAGATGATTGAGGCCCGGCAGTTCGCGAACCTCAGCGTTCGGATTATTCGCGAGCGCGTCCTTTATTGCCGCAAGATCTTCGGCAGCGAAAACCTGCGTATCCTTCGAGCCGTTGATTGCGAGTACCGGACACTTGACGCGCTGGAGCGCTGGGACCGGATCATAGGCGAGGAAAAAGCGGAACCAGTTGGAGCTCATGTGCTTCGCGGCGCTGTCGGCATCGGCTTCGCTCATGTGACGAGCAAGGTAGATGCCTCGTGCGGCGGCATAGGCCTTGTCACCATCAGCGGCACCGGTGATGGCTGCGTAAAGCTCCCGCGCGGACGCCACGCCGGCTTCGATCTGATCGGTGTTTGCACCGCCAAGACGCCCCGCAGCACGCACCTGAGACAGATTAATCTCACTGCCAGGCCGGCCGGGTGCCGCCATCATGACGATGAACGCAACTGTCGAGTTACGCGCCGCGATCATCGGGGCAATGGCGCCGCCTTCGCTGTGGCCGATGAGACCGACGGCGTTTGTTTGGATCTCCGGCCGCGTTCTCAAATACGCGACGCCAGCTTCGGCGTCGGCCGCGAAATCGGCGGTGGTCGTGCCTGCATAGTCGCCCGTCGAAGCCTTGATGCCGCGCTTGTCAAACCGCAGCACCGCAATCCCGCTTTGGGTCAGGTGATCCCCCAGCACTTTGAATACGTCGTGGCCAAAGACGGTTTCGTCGCGGTCGTTCGGACCCGAGCCGTGGACCAGCACGACCGCGGGAAACGGTCCGGCTCCGTCCGGGATCGTCAACGTGCCGGAGAGCCGCACGTCGGCGGCTCCGCCTTCATACGTCACCTCCACCTCGCGGTAGGGATACGGCGGTGTTGGGGTTTGTGTCCGTCGCAGCGCGGCCTTGACGGTGTTGTCGGCGGCATGTCGCTTCAGGGTGAACGGCAGCGCCTGGCCCCTTTGCATCATTTTTCCGGAGAGCGTTTGCCCGTCCGATGACAGGCGGCCCTCTAATGTGGCGCCAACTCGGTTCAACACGATCTGAACGGTGTCGCCAACGTGCGCGATCGAGGATATCGGCATACCGAACCCGCTCTGGTCGGGGCTGTCGGCTGTCCCCGTCGTCATGCCGTTCAATGTCCTGATGTGTAAGATCATCCGCAGCTTGGCGGCGGGGACTTCGACCTCGCCATCCCAGTCACCGTCGAGCCCAGCGGCTTCCTCAACTCGTGCGAGGCTCAGCGGCAGGACGCCCCCTTGGGTCCACTCCCCTTTCCATTGGCTTTGCGCGGCATCCCAAGTGGCGCGATAGCGGCCCTTGATTGCCGGCACCTCGAACGCCAGCGTTTGACCCTCTGCCGCGATGGTGGCGAGCGGGATGCCCTTGACCCCCTGGTCCAGGCTGTCAAACGAGCCAGTGAAACGGCCGTCGGAGTTTTTTTGGATGTGAATCACCAGCTGCAACCGGCCGGCTGGGATGGCGAGCGTCCCCTGCCAATCGCCCTGCGGCTCCTGAGCTTGCGCTGTGGAAGTGATGCACACGACCGTTACCGCAGCAAGCCAAAGCAGCGATTTCATGACTTATCTCCGTACCTTTGGTGCGATCAGGCGCACCGGAAGCGCGGTTCGGCCGTTGTTTGGTATTGGCTCACAGAGCAGGTGAACTATCCAGTCGCAAAAGTTCGTAGCAACGTGCAGTAGCGCGGTTCATGTATATAAAAGCGTTGAGGCGCTATGCTGGCAAGCTACGCGGCTCGGCGCGGGAGCCACAGGACGATGGTTGGCTCTGCAGTTATCTGCGGCTTCTGCGAGCGATCGTTAGTGCCATCGATTTATGTGCCGGCTCGATCAACTCCGCCCGAGGCGACGCTTCGTCGGACGTGGTCGGCAAAGGCGCGTGCGGCCGGAGTTGGATGCCGTGCCTCATAGAGATTGATTTGAAACATCGGCAGCCGAGGCAAGCGCCTGTCGCCTGAGATGATCTCCAGGGTTTCCGGGATCGAGTGGCCGAGCAGCGGCGCGACCGCAAGATCGGCCTCCAGCGTCGCGCGCACGGGCTCCATGTTGCTCACCTCGCACACGGCCTGCCAGTTGCGACGCGCTTTCCTCAGGGCCGCGATTGCGACCGGCCGGAACACACAGGTCTCCGCCCCGAGCGATACGGGCAACGGGTCGCGCGTGCGAGCATTGCCGGCGCGGGCTCCGGTCCAGACAAGCCGGTCGCTGCGGAGCGTTTCTCCATCCTTCCGGCAACCAAGTTCTGTCGTGAGGGCAAGATCGACGGCGCCGGTCTTGATTTCCTGCAACAGGACGATCGTGTCCTTGCAGATGAGCTTGACCCGGATGCTCGGAAACGCCTGACCGAAGCGCCGTAGGATCGCCGGGGCATAGCTGCCGATGATGTCATAGGGAACGCCGAATCGGACTTCGCCGTCGAAGGCCGGTTGCCGAAGTGCGGCGATCAGTTGCTCGTTTGCGGCCAGGAACTGCTTGACGGCCGCGACCAGCCTCTGCCCTTCCGGGGTCGGCGCGATCCGACGGCCGACGCGCAAGAACAGGGGATGATCGGCCAATTCCTCGAGCCGGCGCAGCTGCTGACTGATGGCCCCCTGCGTGAGGTTCAACTGCCGGGCCGCAACGGTCACGCTGCCGGTCTCGATGACGGCCACGAACGCGCGCGCGACGGCGACGTCGATATTGCGTTTCATCGGCATCCCATCCATTAGATTAGCTAATCTCAACTATTAGAAGCTTTACGTATACTAAACAATAGAACGATTGTAGCCATCCGTCATCGCATTGATGCGACCACCGGGGAGCGGCGAAATGCCAAGCACACGGATTGTTACCGGATCTTGGGCTCGCGGGAGCGAAGGCAAGGTCATCGAGGCAGTGCAGTCAGCACTCCGCAACGCGCTCAAGCTTCCCGATTATGATCGGGACGTCGTTCTCGACATCTATGACGAGACGACACGAATCGTGCTGACGGGCCGCTCGCAGCGATACACTCGGGTCGAGGTGACACTGTTCGCCGGGCGATCGATGGAGGCGAAGCGGGCGCTTTACAAGGCGATGGTTGCAAACCTTGCCGCACTGGGCGTGCCTGAAAACGAGGTCAAGACCGTGCTGATCGAGGTTGCTGCCGAGAACTGGGGCCTGAGAGGCGGCCATCCGGCATCGGAGATCGACCTCGGCTTTAAGATCGACGTGTAACAAAGTCGCGGAAGAAGCAGGATGCCCGCTCAACCGGCGGTCAGGCCAGGCCTTTCCCGCGGTCCGTTTCGTTTACTTGTCGGTCGAGCGCCCTTTTAACAAACTCCACGGAATCAATTGCCGCCCCAAGCTGGCTGCGAAACTGTTCAATCGCTTCCTTCATTGGCGCCGGCAGATCTCCCCACCACTCGATGACCTCACTCATCGCTTCTTCGACGGTTCCCAGCATGTTCTCAATTGCAATTTCACGGTAGGTTCTCGCCATGGCGCTGTCGTCTCTTCTTGCAGCAGACAAGCCGCCGAGCGCGGGCGGACCATCCCGTTGCCGGGTTCCTCCACCGCAGCCACAGCATCTCTATTCAATCGCCGCCCGAGGCTCCGCGAATGTCGGCGCCGGTTTTCGGTATTATCCGCGCTGTACCGGTTTCATGCTCCGCCACTTTTCGTATGCGGCGTCCCTATGTAGGGGAACTCCTTCAGGATGTCGGTGTGAGGCTTGAGCCCGGTGGGCGGGCATTGATTTTTTGTGAGGAAAGCGATGCGGTAATTGATCACGTCGTCGGTAAAGACGCGGCCGTTGGGATACGTTGCCGGCATCGACGGGTCGAAGCTTAGCACGTCGGGGAGCGTGCGTTCCTTGTCGATGGCGACGATCGCTTCCTCGCGCGTGTAATCGCCGGTATGCCCCATCAGGTGTATGAACTGCTCGAGCCAGCGGTTGCGGTCGTTGACGGGCTCGCTCGCATTGTATTCCTCCTTGGTGTCGTCGGTGTTGAAGAAGCTGCTGACGCTTGGATGGCCCGCGCGATCGACGTGAAGCAATTTGCCGTCGCGCTTGACGCTGCACCGCCCCCAGACATGTATCTCTGGCTTGGGATCGAGTTCCCGCGTCGGCAGCTCGATCACTGTCGAAAACACGTTGGCGTCCGTATTCGAATCGACCCCGGTCCATGGCGACTTGCCGCCGAGATGCGGCTCGGTGAAGTTACGTTTGCCTCTGGTATCGAACAGGTTCTTGATTCCGTCGAAGTCGAAAAAGAACGCGTCGCTGCGGCTGCCGGCAAAAAAAGTGTAGTGGCCGGACTTGACGATATTCGGCTTGGTGCCGAAGGAGACGTCGGCACCCGCAATCAGCTTCGCCCCCGGCGCTCCGTCCAAGCGCGACTCCGCGCCCGTCGCCATGAGCACGTCAACGGTCTGCTTGCCGTTCTGCGGCTTCGAGAATACGTAGCTGAATGCGATGTCCGTCAGATAATCGCCGTCGTTATCGATGTTGAGACGGTAGATAGCGTCGGGATGAAGGGCGTCCGCGTTGGGATTTGCGTTGAGGATGATCACGGTTCTGTTCTTGTCGACGGGCGACTGGAATGCGTACAGATCGCAGAGGTCTAATCGCTGATCGCCCATCGGCGGGCCGAGACTGAGGCCGGTGAAGTGGTTTGACATTGCACTCTCCTATCAGCTGAATTTTCCTTATCAGCTGAATTTTCCATTCGGGTCTTCGGGGCGCGCATCACAGCAAAACAATCGCGTTGCTGGACTATCCGGCAATATCTCGGCACGGAAACCATTAAGCATCTCCGCACCAAATGTATCAAACCTTAGTTCCCTAACGGGACGTGAGTTGAGTCTCACTCGTGTCGACCACGAACCCTGCGAGCAGATTGGCCGGTCTCGTCTCGCCGGCATGAGCGCCGACGGCTGTGTCGGTCACCCGACAATTCGGAGAAACTCTGTCCGGTCTTATAGGTCGTCACCGTCCCGCGCTCACGACCTGACAAAATCAAACGCGGATGTCGCGCATTTGTTCCGCCTGTTACGGTGACGTGCTTCTATGACGTGGCGAAGACGGCTTCACACCCGGGTCGCCGCGATCAGCGGACCGACCTGCGGCTCATTCTCGATGTTCCACAGCCGACGCAGCAAGTCGCGGATGCGTCCGGCCGGCAGGTGCTTCTGCGCCATCAGGTGGAACTTTTCCTCCATCTCGGCGTCCGTCATCGGATTCTTGAAATGCCCGCGGTGATATTCGACGCGCACGGTCCTGCGCGCGCCTGATTTCAGCACGACCTCGAACTCACAGAGATTGAACTCATTCTCCATTCGGTCGGCTTCATCGGACGCAGTGCATTTGACCCGGCTCACGAGATCGAGCAGGCGTGCGTCGTGCAGATACGGATCCTCGTAATATTCGGGCTCGATCTTGCCGTACGCCAGCACCAGCGCCGCCGCGTAGGGAATGCTGTGGTCGGCGGTCTCATGCGTTTGCGGCCGCCACTTGTCCGGCCCATCCGCCATGATTTTGATGGCGGAGCGCGAGACCGCGACGTTGATTTGCGCTATGTCGTCGACGTTGGTGACGAAAGGCCGCGCCTCCACGGCCGCTTGCGCAACGGTCTGCGAGAACTGGCCGAGCGGGAAGCGTTTGGTGAAAGCGCGGCGGATGCCGAACGGCTCGCCGAGCTGCGGCGCCGCGACCGGCTTGCGGCCCATCACCTTGAAGAAGCCGTAAGTGCCCTCGAACACCCTGCCCGGTCCCGTCATGCCGTTCTGCGCGAGCTCGATCGCGAAAATCGCCTTGCGGCAGGCGTCCGCCGCCGCGAAGGCCTTCCAGTTCGACAACGCATCCGAGCGGCCCTGGCGCGTCGCGGTGTTGCCGCCGACCGTGATGCCGATCGCCTGCACCATCTGATCGCTCGTCAGGCCCATGAGCTGTGCTGCGCCGACGACGGCCGCCATGCCGGTGATGGTCGAATGGTCGATGCCGTTGCCCAGATAGTCGAAGACGTCGGCGATCTTGCAGAACACCTCGTAGGAGAGCACCGTCGCGGTGATGAGATCGCGCCCGCTGCGCTGGCCGAGCTCCGCCGCGGTGAGCAGCGCCGCGATCGTATCGCTCGGATGCCCGGCGCCGTGAGTGAGACTCACGAACGCATCGTTGAAATCGAGATAGCGGATCATCACCCCGTTCGCGAATACCGCAAGATCGGGACTCGTCGCAAAGCCGCCGCACAGCACGGTCGCGCTGTGCTTCGCGCTGACCTCGCCGGCAAGCTTCAGCGCGATGCGGCTGGGTTCGGCGGGATAGCCGCCGAACGCGCAGCCGACGGTGTCGATGATCGTGCGTTTGGTCATGCGCACAATATCCGGCGGCAGGTCTTCGTATTTCAGCGTCGCGGCGTAGCGCGCGAGCGTTGCGGCAAACTCCGCACCGTCGCCGCCTGAAGATGAGCGTGTCTCCTCCGCGCGCGCCCGACCCGCCACTGCGCCGGCCGCGAGCGCGGCGATCCCTTTGAGAACACGTCGGCGCCCATTATGTGCGCAATCGTTCGGGCCTGTGCCCGACGTCGTAATCATGGCGCGCCTCCCGGTGCCGGATCGGCCGAATGTCAGCCCGCATGCGCGGCGTCGTCAGCTTCACTCGCACACGCGGACGCGCGTCGCAATGTCTGCAGATGGCAGATCAGGGCTAACGGGAGACGACCTCCTCCGAGCGGCACTTTGCGAAGGCTATTTCGGGCACTCCGCCCCGGTGTTCGCCCACGCCTCGACCAGCGCGCCCGCTTCCTTCTGCGTCCCGGGAGCGGATTGCCGTCCGTATCCGGGTGCCCACGCCCAGCCGACCAGATGGTCCTCGCCGATGTGCTCGATCAGGTCGTGGACAGACCGGTTTCCGTTGCGCGTCGGGTCCTTGATCTGGGCACAAATCTCGCCGAGCGTCTTGCCCTCCCACGCCATTTCACGCGGGGCGAGATGCCAGATCGGGTTGCCCGGCACCCCGGCGGGATCGAAATTGGCGTGCTGGTGGCAGATCGGGCAGCGCAGCGCCGGCAGCCCATAGCCGTCGGCTCCGCGCTCGACGGGCGGCTGGTGGAGCCGGCGCGCGTCGCCTTGGCGGGGATGGTCGCCGGCCGGATGGCAATTCACGCAGCGCGGGTGCGTCAGGACCTTGCCGAGTTCGGTGAACATTGCGGCCGAGCGCGCCGCCGTATCTGCGACCGAGGAGAAGCTCTCGACACTCGCAAGACTTTCGGATCGTCCGTCCGACACACCGTATGCAATCAGCGTGCTGGCAGGCAAGGCCAGAACGGCAATGAAGAGGTGAACCCACGAGCGGAGCTTCATCTTAGCTGACTCCTGGACTTTGGCTTCCCCGAACTCTTGAGCCCGTGCGCTTCGACCGACGTAATGTTGCAAGCCACTAAGATAGATATCGGCCCGGATCCGCCAGGATCACGGCGCGTACAGCCTCGTGATATTTGATGTAACCGGTGCACCGGCATAGATGACCGTCGAGCGCTTGGCCGATGGTCTTGTCGAGATCAGCCCGCGGGACCGGCTTCCGCGCCAACCGCTCAAGCAGAGCCTGGCCCTCATTCAAGAAGCCCGCGGTACAGTAGCCGCATTGGAATGCGAAATGCTCGATGAACGCCTTCTGAAGTGCGGAGAGTTCGCCGTTCTTGGCGTGACCTTCCACGGTGCGAACCGACTTGCCGTTGAAGTTTATTGCGGGAACGATGCAAGTGGGGCTGGTGTAGCTGGTCCCGTCAGGATCATCGATGATGATCGCGCAGCTCAGGCACTGCGCGGCACCGCAACCGAACTTGGTGCCGGTCATGCCGAGATACTCGCGCAGGAAGTCGTTCATTGACAATTCGTCCCGCACCTCGCGCGGGCCGTAGGTGCGTCCATTGATGGTGACGGACATCATCGTCACTTGAGTGCTCCTTTGATCATGGCTTGAGTCACCGGCAAGGACCGAAAGCGGTGACCGGTGGCATCGTAAATGGCGTTGAGGAGCGCCGGGACGACGGGGATCATGTTGACCTCCGCCATCCCCTTCGGATGTTCCGCAGGGTCAACGGGCGGCAACACCTCGATCTCAAGCTCGTGGAGCGGCAGGTCCGAGCCGCGTGCGATGAGGTATTGGCCGAGGTTCCATTTCCCATTGCCTGGTCCGTCTTCGTAGAGCGGCAGCGCCTCGAGCAACGCGTAGCCAACGCCCATTGCGAAGCCGCCCTGCGCTTGTCCCAGCACGATCTCGGGAACCAGCGCGTGCCCGCATTCCAACACGCTGTATGCCTTTGCGATGCGCAGCGCGCCGGTTGAACGGTCGATCTCGATCCGGACCAGCGTGCCGCAGAGCGCGGTGTAGGTCGGTCCGCTCTGGTTGAGGCTGACCGGCGGAAACTTCACGTTGGAACGATCGATGCGAACAAATTTACCCGTGCCGCGGCGAACGGCCAGCGCATCGATGTCAGCCGTCCACGGCAGTCCGCCGACCGCGAAGGTCGCGCTCGCCCAAGCCCACCGGCTGAAGCCGTGCGCCATCGCACCGGTCACCCCGTTGCGCGCATAGGCCTTCGCGGCGACTGCCCGCAAAGGAAGCGGCGCGTGTCCCGGTATGATCAGCTGGCCGTTTTTCCACCGTGCCTTCTCCCAGTCCTTGGCCTGTGGCGCTCTTTGCGCGATGCCCCACAATTCGAGCGCTGCCGGCCAAAGGCCGAAGCGGAAGATGACGCGCGCGGCCTCCGTTGCGGCGTGTGTGCCGACATGGGCGCCGGTCGAGGCGGCGGTCGCCGAACTGATCGAGGGCACCCAACGCGGATTGCGCGCCCCCGCATCCTGCGTCTTCTGCTCCATGGTGAAGGGATCGTCGGAGCCCACGAGATTGAGCGGACCGAATGTATCGACCTGCTGCATCGCGACTTCGTCAGCGACACCGCCCAGGTGTTCTGCGACCCGATTGGCGAGCGCCGTGCCGAGACCGTTGCCCATCTCGGCGCCGTCGCACCAAATGCTGATCCGACCGTCGGCGTCGATCTCGACCGATCCCAGCACCGAGTCCCCTCCGGTGCCATAGTTCTTGGTCGCGACGGCGACGCCGGTACCGACGAGATTTCCCGACTGCTGTCCGCGCGCCTTCTCTTCGGCGCGCCGCCCCCAGATCGGATGCTTCTCCAGCTTATCGAGGATTTCGGGCGTGCGGATTGACACGACGTAAGGGTTCCCCGCCACCGGTTGCCGGCTACGAGTCGCATTGCGGCGACGGAATTCGATCGGGTCGAGCGGCAGGGCCGTGCAGATCTCATCGATCTGCACTTCAAGCGCGGTCATGGTCTGTAGGGTGCCGTAGCAACGCATCGAGCCGGCTGTCACGCCGCGCGAGTGGAACGCATACGTCGTCAAATCAACCTTCGGGACATCGTAAATGCCGAGCGCGGCGAGCGCGCCGACCGACGCCACTTGTCCCGAAAAATTGGCGAGGCCACCGCCGTCCAACGCATGGTCCGCGGCGAATCCGACGATCTTTCCAGTCGCCCGATTAACCCCGATCTGCGTACGCATTTTGAAGGCGTGTCGCTTGATCCCCAATTGAAACTGCTCGAAGCGATTGTTCGCGAGCCGGACGGGACGATTCGGGAAGAACATCCCCGCCAAGGCCACGTAGAGTGGGAACGGCGTGTGGTCGCGCCCGCCGAAGCCGCCGCCGCAAGAGGCGCAATTGGCGTTGATGTGCGTGGGCTTGAAAGCCGGCTGGGCGTCGCCGAGCATATGAGCGATCCCTGTCGTGATCTCGGCCGGCGACTGCACGCTGATAACGAGATTGAGGTCCTTGCGGCCGGCGTCGTACCAGGCGAGGCCGCTTTCCGGTTCAAGAGCCATCGGGTCGACCGACTGGGTCTCGAATTCGCGGTCCAGCACCAAAATTGCGGGATTGTTCGCTGCGAGCTCGTCGCGGATCTTTTGGCCATAATCCGCGGCCTTCGCATAGGCCGCGCCGCTCGGCACCGGCAGCCGCGGCCATATCGGGGCTCCGGACTGCTCGAAGAATCCCGGACTGACCCAACCGTTCTTGGACGGCGAGTAGACGTCGGGAGCGTCGGGAGTTGGGCCGCCCACGCGGGTGAAACGAAACTGGCCGTAGTTCGGCATTTTGACCGGGCCGGTTTCTGCGCCGAATTTCAGAATAGCCAAGTCGCGCAAAGCGAGCCGTGCCTGATCGAACATGTCGAAGTCATCGAAGATCAACAGTGCCACCGGCTGGCCCAGATAGAGCGGCGTTTTGCCGACCGGGCAGAGCATGTCGCCGGCATAGAATTCGGGAACGCGCGTGCCGATGCGCGCGAGGTCGGCGGCGGTCACGACCACCGATGGCTTCAACGCGCCGGGCAGCAATGAAATGTCGATTCCAGTTAAAACGTGAGTCGCATCCGCGGCGCGGATCAGCATCGCGTGCGAGGTCGTCTGCGGCCAGCCGGGGAGATCGGCAGCGCGAAAATCGGACGCGTAGAGCTTGGCTCCTGTAACCTTGGGCAACGCGTCGACGCGGCCGCGGCCGCCCGCGGCGGGGTTCCAGCGCTGCCGTCCCGGCAGCGTCTCGCGCTCTGCGAAGCTGGGCTCCTCGGCGATCGCCAGCCGCGACATACTGAGAGTTATGCCGCCTGCCGTGACCGATTTGACGAATTCGCGTCGCGAAATTCTCATTGTGCCGCGCCCTTTATCGCTGGAGCCGCAACTGCCCCCTTGTTTTCAGGGACCCCTCGTAAAGAAACACATAACGAGAGTAGCGTGCCGATGGTGCACGCGATGATCGCAGCTTGTTTTCAACGGTGCTGCAACGCAACGGAGCCGCGTCGCATCACGCGCCATGCCGACGATCATGCGGCTCAACGCAAGTGACTGAAACGCACAATCCGCCTGTCTGCGCGATCACACCGTCTGGGCAGCAATGTTTGACGGCGCTCGCGCCTTTTTGCTGACGAGGCTATCGAACGAGAGTCTGCAACGATTCGACCGCTCCGCACCACAGGACGTCGATCAATATATTCTCAAATTATATTAGTATCGATCGCGAACTGCGGCTTTAGTTGTGGCGCGACTGCCAGCGCGCCATTGCCGCGGCGAGATTGATTTGAACTACTGGCGCGGTGGCAGGCCTGCAAAGGCGGGCACTCCCATCCGCATGAGATGGAAACTCTGACCTTCCGCCGTCAAGATCGCCATTTGCGCGCCGCGATAAACTGAAGGATCGTCCAGCGTTCCGATCTTGTCAGCCCGCGTGCGCGGGATCGTCAGTTTCACTCGATACGCGGACGCGCGTCGCAATGTCTGCAGATGGCAGATCAGAGGCCGCGAGCGAATATCCCGTGGTGTCGGCTGAAGGCGCGATCCAGATCGTTAGGGCGGCGCGCAGAAGAATAGCGAGCGCGGGTCCGTCGATGCGAGACAGCCCGCGCCGCGATCAGGCTCCGCGTAAATCGACCCCACTACGTCGGCGCGGAACTGGGAGCATTTTCCAGAAATTACGCCGAGCAAACCCTAGGCAGAAGCAGTTTCTGCAGGCGGCCGCGATTTCGACCAGCGGTGCAGCAAGGCGGGCAGGTTTTCCGCCGTGATCGCCGTTCCTTCCGGCTGTGCCTTCCAAATCGCTTCGGACAACTCAATCATCTCTCCATACGTGAGACCATGAATGAGCATCGCGATGTCATCAAGGGGCCTGCGCAAGAGTTGCTCTTGGAGCTTTCGCAAGTTCACTGTTGTCCCCACGTTCGTCTCGTCCTTCTGCTCGCTTGGCAAATCTATTTCTTTCATCGGAGCGCTTTCGCCCTCCTCGCGCATAGCGCTTCTCGCGCGGGTTGATGCTCCCGGTCGAAAATCGTCGGGTCCCGGATGCCGTTCCAAGGCTTCGATCAACGGCGGCCACTTCGGAAGATTAGCGTCGGCCATATCGCTCCCCCATAGGTTTCGGTGAGCCTCCTTCAGCTTCCCCACGGCCGAGCAAATCCACTGAAAACGGCTGAACTATGATGGGGTTGGCCCAATAAAGTTCCATCCCTTTCTTAAATCGAAAATGCGGCCGCTCCCGCCGCGTTGGCGAATACGCGAATTATCATCGTCGCGCTTGCGCGCGTGAAACCGGGCGCGAGTTATGCGGTGCAATTGTACGGTTCCAATAAGTCCGTTGCTGGTTGTCTTTGTGATCGCCGTGCGGGTAGATTGAAAATCGTCTCCAGCGAGTCGGATTTCGGTTCTCAAGAGCCGGCGCCAGCTATGCGGCTGTCGCCGCGCTGTTCGTACATAAGGCAGCGCTCGATACCCCATCGCCGCCGGAGGCGATCGCTAAGTCCTACTGGCTCACGCCGACCGAACTGCGCGTACTGCTGGCCGTCGTCGAGGTCGGCGGCGTTCCCGAAGTCGCCGAGGCGCTCGGCATCGCCGAGACCACGGTCAAGACCCACCTCGGTCGCCTCTACCAGAAGACCGGCGCCGGCCGCCAGGCCGACCTCGTCAAGATCGTCGCCGGGTTTTCAAATCCGCTTCTTAACTGAGGCTGGAACTTTCCGGCCAACCGGGCTCCTCCAATTGGAGGATGCGGTGAGCACCAAGCACATGCCACACGTGGCCTGCGATTAATCGCGCGTGGCGGCGACGACAGTCTTGGAACTCGTGAACCTGTAAGCGTACCGATGTCACCTAAGGGGGTGGCGAAGCGCCATTCAACATAAACGAGGTCGTTATGAAGCGGCAACGAACTGCCATCGGCATCTTCGCGATCGCTCTCATCGTTGCGATTTCAATACTCGGCGTTCGCGCCATGCATTTGGTCGGATTCAAAGCGGTGCAATCGTCGGAGAGGGTCGAGGTTCGCCAGCAAACAACGGGGAGCACGATGAAGATCGTGCCAGCGAAAGCGGAGGGCCCGGAGCACAACTTTTTCGTTGGCACCGGAGACGGCGGCAATGGCTTCTTTGGCAGGTAAACAGTCAATCGCCGGCCACTCAGTTCGGTGCGTCTTCGTCAGAAAGGTTCGAAACCCGACCCAAGACCTCGCGTACGGCCTGCGCTGGAATGAAGCGTCGGGATTCGAGTGGGGCTTCGAGTTTGCGTGACCCTCCTCACAGATGTCGCCGAGAGCGTTGCCAGGGAGGCCCACGTGATGCCGATGCGTAGCGAAATCACAACAACTGCGTCGCGCGGTGCGACCAGACCTCAATATTCGCGATCGGCCGTGGCATGGTCGGACTTTGCCCTGGTCAGTGCCGTTTCGATTCTCGGGTTCCTCGCTGCCCTGCTGTTGGCGGTGGCCACACATCATCTCGATCCAACCGACCTCGCCGCCGTGCTCCCCGTGGGGCCTTAGTGCCGGCATGTCGGATGTAATGGAACCAAGCCGCTTCCAGACCATTTTGCCAATGGTCTGCGCCACAGAGCGTCAATCTAACGCCTTTGGCTGCGTCGGGGGCGTGCGTCCACTGCATCAGGCAACGACGAAATCCAGGAGAGTGAGATGCAAGTCGCGTTTTCAAAGATGGATCCGCCCCAGTGGCTGCTCGATATGTGGAAGGAAATTGACGACAAAACCTTCGGCAGGGGCTTCGACTGCTTCACGGAGGATGCGGTCTGCAATCTCGGGGTTGCGGACTGGAAGGGTCGCGAAGCGATTCGCACCAACCTCAAGGCCTTCATCGATACTGGGTTCTCAGCGCGGCATCACGTCAGCGAATATTGGGATGCTGGCTTCCTGAAAGTGTTCCGCGGCGTCGTGGATATGAAACCCGACGATCGGTCAAAGCCGACGGTTCATCCCACGATGAGCCATTTCTTCTACATGGATGAAAAAGACCAAACGAAGGTGCGTCGTTGGGTTGGCGCAGTTGGACCGGTATCGTTCGGTTAATCGCCTCGTCCCAACTGCCGACTGTGGGTGCAGCAACCTCGGATCAAGAAGTTGTTTTGATCCGAGGCACTGGGCCGCTTTGCCAGGCCGTCAGTTCCGCAACTGGTCGCATATAACAGGCGCCGGCGCCTCAAAAGTCCGGCTTGGTCGCGGTCGGCAGGCGCGCGTTCTTGTCGGAGAAATAGTTGTACTGGTAGTCGTTCTGGACGTTCTCGGCGCAGATGCGCTCGTCCCAGGCCTGATTCGGGCTGCGGCCATAGGTGATCGTCGCCGACCATGGCATGGTGAACACGCCGGGATCTTCCACCGTGAATTCGAGTTGCAAGCCCTTGCCGCGATATTTTTGGTCGACGCCGCCAACGCGCGGCCATTCCTTCTCTTGCCGCTCCAGCGCGGCCTTGGTGGTCTCGTAGTCGATGAGCCGGTAGCGCTCGACCACGTGCAAGGCTTCCGTATAGGGCGTACCGAGACGGTCGATCATCCGATACGGACCGACCTTGACCCCGATGGTGTCGATGACGAGCGTATCGCCTTCGTAGCGACCGACCGAATCTCCGTGCACGGTTGGGGTCACGACCGCGGGATGAGGCTGGTTGAGCCGCACCATCCGGTAGTCATCATCATGGGCATAGACGAGGGTAACCTTGTCGGGCTGCTGCAGCAGCTGGAGACTGAAGTTCCAGAAAATGTACGGCACGGGGTTTTGCATGCACAGGCTATCGGGATCGGGGTAAATCCGGCCTGACAATGAGATGTCACCGAGCCTCTTCACCACCGCGGCAGCTTCGGGCTTCAGAATCGGATTGGTGTAATCCCCGACCAACAGCATGAAATCGCTGGCGCCGGTTGGCGTCGTCGCTTTGTTGCGCACGGGCCCCGGCCCCGAAAGCGGAGGGCCAAAACCAAGCCCGGGATGCAGCCAGAAGCCGGAGAAATCCGGAATCAATTCGGCACTTTGCGTTCTGCCGGACGTCGCACCCGAAGGCGTCGTCGCTTGCCCAAAGGCAGGGGTCGCAACCGCGCCCGTCATCATGATCGCTAAGATACGCCCCGGTCGTAGAAGCATGTCTCCCTCCCTTTTTTCACTTTCGAACGTGACGTCGAAACAATTTTTTCAGATGTCGTGAATAGCCTTCGCTACCGAGAAGAGAGCGGCAGCAAGCCGGCGTCGGAGATCACCGGCGCCGCCTCTGACGATGCCAGGAATCGGATCAGAGCGATAGCCGCCTCAGGCTGCCGGACCCCCGTGGTGAGGGCCCCTGAGAAGAACGTCATCGGCTGGACTTCGGTCGGCAGCGTGCCTGCAAAAGTAACTCCCGTGACGTAAATCAACTCGCTGACCTGCTGGAAGCCGATCTCCGCCTCGCCGCGCGCCACGACGGCGGCGACCGGTTCGCCCGAGGGCGGCCCTCGCACCTTCCGGCTCTTGCCGGCGACTTGGTCGGCGATGCCGAGTTTGGGGAACAGCGTAGTCGAAAGATAAGTGCCGCTGCCGCTGTCGGAGTACGCGATCGACTTTGCCTTGAGCAGGGTGCTCCGCAGGGCCTCGACGCTGCTGATGTCCGGCTTTGCGGCCGTGACAGGCACGACCATGCCGATCAGCGAGCGGGCGAGATCGAGCTTGCTGTCGGCGCGCACCAATCCTCGCTTGGCCAGTTCGTCGGCCGCCCCGCCATCGAGGATCACGACGTCCGCCACCTCGCCTCGCGCCAGTCGGCTCGGGATCGCTTCCGGGGAGTCGCCCATCGACGGACCGCGGGTCGTGACCAGATGATGTCCGCTTGTGTGCTCGAAAGCCGGACCCAGCTCGGAATAAACCTGATAGAAGCCGGCCGAGATCATCACGTGGACGTCGGCCGCAGAAGCTGCCCCCGCCATCAACAGCGCGTTCACAGCCAACGCGAATAGTCGTCGAGCAACCGCGCTTGGCGTCAAGGGAATCCTCCAGCACATTCGAGCGTCCACCGGTAATCGAAGCGCAGGCAAGTCCTTCTCGCAAGCACAATTCGAAGCGCTCGTCGCGGCATCGTTTGCCGAATTCACCCTTTTCGTTCGGCGCGATCAGAATCCGTCCTCGCAAAGCCAGGATTTCCTCACGGTCGGCCATGCCCCCCAACCGCACGCGCGTGTCCTTTTGCGCAAGCGCGGGGCTTGATAATCTTATCCCCGCTTTGACGGGCATTATCGGGATGAGCGATAGCATGATGCGGCAGCCACGCAGACGATTTCTCCAATTCGTTACCGGCGCCCTCCTCTTTCCGGCTGCTTCCCGGATCGCAAGCGCGCAACACTCGCATGAGCACGGCCGAGCCACGTCCTTAATCGCGGAACAGCTTGCCGCCTATGCTGAAAGCCTCACCTATGGCGATCTCGACGCGGCAACGGTCGAACGGGTCAAGTCTCACGTCATCGACACGCTCGGCTGCGGACTGGCCGCATTCGACGAGAGACCCGTCGAGGCTTGTCGCACCGTCGCGTTGAGCAGCGGAGGCGGTGCAGCGACCGTGATCGGCACGCATTCCCGCACGACCCCGGATCTTGCCGCATTCGCTAATGGAGCCGCCTTTCGCTACTACGATCTCAACGATGTCTATGTCGGGCGTCCCTCCGGCCATCCAAGCGACAACATCGCGCCGTGTCTTGCAGTCGCCGAGTCCGAAAAGGCGAGCGCCGCGGAACTCATCACCGCGATCGCATTGGCCTATGAAATCAATTGCCGGCTGATCGATGCCTTCGATCTCTCGGCCCGTGGCTGGGACGCTCCTGTCTTCAGTCTGCCGGCGGTCGCGCTCGCCGCAGGCAAATTGATGAAGCTTCCGGCTGAACGCCTGACCCAGGCCGTCAATCTCGCCATTAATGATCACATTCCGATGGGGCAGACGCGTTCGGGCGCGCTGTCTGATTGGAAGGGCCTCGCCGATGCCGAAGCGGGGCGCAACGCGGTGTTCGCCGCGATGCTGGCGCGCGGCGGCGTCACCGGACCGACCCCAATCTTCGAAGGCAAAAAGGGCCTGTTCGAACTGGTGACCGGGCCCGCCCAGGTGGATGTCGCCGCCTTCGGTCGACGCGGAATTCCCTTTAGGATCATGCAATGCGGCATGAAGGCCTACCCGGTCGTCGTCTACGGCCAGACGACAATCCCGGCCGCGATCGCTGTCGCCAAAGACGTCGTCAATCTCGACCGCATCACCGCGATAGACATCGAAACGACCAGGCGCGGCTATCAACAAGCCGGCAGCGACCCCGAAAAGTGGGCACCGGATTCAAAGGACACGGCGGATCACAGCCTGCCCTACATTGCGGCGCGGACGATGTTCGACGGCGACATCGGCAACGAAAGCTTCGCACCCGAGAAGCTTCACGACCCGCGCATCCTCGCCTTCATGCGCAAGATCACGGTCAGAGAGGACCCGGCGTTTGCGACGCCGCGCGGAAATGCGCCCTCGACCCGCATCACCGCCATTCTCGACGGCGGGAAGCGGGTCGTACACCAGGTCGACGACATGCCGGGCTTTCCGGGGCAGCCGATGAACCGCGCCGAAATCGAGCGCAAATTTCGCAGCAACGTCGCAAAACATTGGACCGCCCGTCAGACCGACGCCATCCTCCAGACGCTGTGGTCGCTCGAGCAGACGGAAGACCTGTCGCGCTTGCTTGGCCAGCTTAAGGTCTAGACCAAGCCGCGCGGCGCGATCGCCTCCGCGCTGCGCCGTCAACGGCCGCCATCGCGGTCGTTCGTATGAATCAAGGGCCCGCGATTAAGATCGGTTGAGGTAAGCAAGCAGCTTGCCGGCGGCTTCGCCGTTCCAATCGGCGGCGCCCAACATGTACCCGACGACCTTTCCCGAAGCGGAGATGAGGTATGTGATGGGCATCCCATAGAGAACGAAGGGAGCGTTCCTGCGATCAGGCTCGGGGGAAGCCACGTAGCCGTTCGGATCCCGGTAAATCGGCAGGTGACTTATTCCAAGCGTCTGGACGAAGCGAACGACGGTCGAGCGATCGGCACGATCCACGGCTACGGCCAGGACCTTGAGACCGCCTGATCCGGATTGGGGCGCGCGCTCACCTTGCAGCTGGTCGAGGATCGGCAGCTCTGTTCGACATGGCGGGCACCAGGTCGCCCAGAAATTCAAAAGGGTCGGCCGGCCGCGCAACGACGAAAGCAGCACCGTGCTGCCATCGATGTGGAACAATCGGACGTCGGGAACGTCGCGCTGAGGTTGTAGGATTATGAATTGATAGCGTCCCGACTCGAACAACGGCACATCGATTTGTTCTGGCCAAGCAAGCGGTGAGGATGCGAGCGAAAATCCGCCGGCAATCAAGCCGGACAGAACCATCCGCCGATCGCCGCGCAGATTTACGGAAGATGCAGGGCAGGCTATCCGGGTTCGTGCCATGTATTTCGACGCCGTTGACAGCGGTCTCCCGCGCGGTTCCGAGCACAAGGGCTTCATACGCCGCGCGCTGCGGCGATGGCAGAATTTATTTTTGTGCCGATCGACGTTCCAGCCCAGGGCTTCTGCACGTTGCTCGCATCCGCAGTTCGCCCGAAAGCCGACATTTGCTCCATCGGATCAATCGGCCGCGATGGGCCAAGACCTGCCGCCCGCGCTGCAAAAAAAAGGTCGGAGACATTCGCCTCAAGGCCAGACGTGCAGCCTTGGCCGCGATAGGCTGCCAATACAACGGCTCGGGAGCGTGAACGATGCGACGGCCGGGTTTCCTGGCGGAGTTGGCGGGACAGCGGCTTGGCCGATGGCGGCGCGGGGCAGCAGCCGGCACCCCGGTCGCAATCGCACCGAAAGTTGCGTACATTGGCGATACTGTCCATCACACCGGAGCCACCCCGATGCCTCAAGGTCGCATTGCATTTTCCTCGTTGGCGCTGTCGGCTATCTTCGCCGTGGCGATGGCGATGCCGTCCGCCGCACAGCCGAAGACCGGGCAGCCCGGGCAGCTTTCCCCCGGCCCCGGACAACCGGCACAACGCGGCCCGGCGCCCGGCCAACCGCCACAAGCGGCGCCGCCGAAGCCCTACAAAGAAATCGCGACGACGCTACCGCAGCCTAGCAACGATCCGAGTTTCGAGGCCTTCCTCAAACAACTTGTCGACATCGCAATGAAAAGGGACCGCGCTGCACTCGCCCGCATTGTTGTGCCCGCCAATTTTTTTTGGATAGGCCAGGTGAATGGGCGAGAGGGCGACAAGACCAACAAGCGCAAGTCCAGCATGGAGAACCTCGCGGCCGCGATTGATCTCGACGATAAGGAGGGCTCCGGCTGGCTCGTCATTGCCCAAGCGGCGAAGGAGCCTAGTCTCGAGCCGATGCCGCAAAAGAGGGGCGTGTTCTGCTCGCCGGCGAGTCCAGCGTACGATGAGAAGGCGGTCCAGCAGCTCACCAAGGAAACCGGCACCAGCGAGTTTGACTGGGCGTCTCCCACCAAGCCCGGAATCGACGTTCATGCCTCCGCGCAGCCGAACTCGCCAGTCGTCGGCAAGCTTGGCATGTACCTCATCCGCGTCATGCCGGAAGAGCCACCTGCGGGCAACCAAGCCCCGCAATCGCCGTTCGTTCGCGTGGTGATGCCGAATGGGAAATTCGGCTTCGTCGCGGAAGAATTCCTGTCGCCGATCGCGTTCGATCAGCTCTGCTATATCAAGGACGCGTCGGGGTGGAAGATCGCCGGTTACTACGGCACCAATTGATCTCGCCGACGTGTTCGACTATCTGGGCAACCCATCGAACATTCGACCATAACCGGCATGGCGGCCGTGGTCGGCACCGCCTTCATGCGCAAGATCACGGTCAGAGAGGACCGGCGTTCGCGACGCCGCGCGGCAATGCGCCCTCGACCCGCATCACCGCCGTTCTCGACGGCGGGAAGCGGGTCGTGCACCAGGTCGACGACATGCCGGGCTTTCCGGGGCGGCCGATGAACCGCGCCGAAATCAAGCGCAAATTTCGCAGCAACGTCGCAAAACATTGGACCGCCCGTCAGACCGACGCCATCCTCCAGACGCTGTGGTCGCTCGAGCAGACGGAAGACCTGTCGCGCTGCGACGATGGCAGAAGTGTATTTTTGTGCCGATCGACGTTCCAGCCCAGGGCTTCCGCACGTTGCCCGCAACGACGAGATAAATTGCATATTTGCGGTCAGGTTCGGAGTAGTGATGACACCATGGACTCCAAAACGTGATCACCTCGCATCCGCAGTCCGCCCGAAAGCCGACATTTGCTCCATCGGATCAATCGGCCGCGATGGGCCACAAGCCGAAGTGAGAGCGTCACGCATGAGGCAGGGTGTTCGGCGTTTTGCCGGGCCCAAACCGCGCGCGTATGGCGGTGCGGCTATTTGGCGTGCTGACACCATCATGAGCGCGTCGACGCTGCTATGACCAATGCCGACGCGTACCCCACACGGTGCGCGATTGACACGCCGCTAGCGAGCTAACATCACACAAGCTGAACATGCAGACTGAGCTGCGAGAGGACGGCCGGCCATGATCGGGTTCCCATACGAGGATGCGGGTCCCGCCCCGACGACGCAGCGATATGCGCATCTCGACAATGACCGTGTCCCATTGTCGCTGACGGCGTATGCGGCCTTTTCGCCCGAAACCGACGGCAGCAGGCTGGGCTGGTTACAAGTCTCAGTGATCCCGGCGGGAACGTAACTGGTGTAATCCTACTTCTACGTCCAATGGGGTTCTCGCCTAGCCTCCGCAGTTCACTCGATACCGGCCTTATTTTCAAAAAAAGCGAGTCATGGCAGACTTGATCTCACCCTTCTCCCGTGAGCCCCAATTTGCTAGCGAGTGTCGAATCGATTGGACAATCAAGAACTTCCAAGACCACGAGAAGTAGGTACCGCTCTAAAATTGCTTTGGGGCTCTCTAATTATTTTTTGCGTATTTACTTTAATCGACTTTTATCGCGTAAGCAATATCTTTGAGTACCAAGTCATTATCACGTCATGGCTTTCTTCCGCGATTAATATTGCTTTTATTGCATTGCTTTTTGTCATGATTTCAAAGGGAAAGAACTGGGCTCGCCTTACGTTACTTGTGGTCTTTACTCTAGGGACTTTAATTCAGATTTGGCGGTACGCAATGGTTCCTCACTTTGGGCGTCCCTTTCTAATTAGCTTGTTGCCGTTAGCCATGTGGGGCCTTTGGGGTTGCTCGCTATTACTCCTATTTACAAAACGGGCAAGCGTCTGGTTTCGCGGGCGATGAATGTCAAGTCGGTACATCTCTATAGTTGCTGCTATTTTGTGTCGTAACTTGATACTCCGCGCAATCGACGACTTGCGGACCCGATTCGCCCTCGGTCTACTTCAAAGTAATATTCCTTTTATAACAGGAGTGCATCCCGCGACAGCAGACGATTGATCTCGTGCTTGCGACCGGTAACGATGCACAGAGCCTTCATCGCAACTTTTCTGGCTCTGCTCACCAACAGACTCAGTAGCGGCGATACTGTCGATCCCGATTACTAGGACTGTAATCGGGATTCTGAAAGCAGTTGCCGACGCCCCCGCTGGCCGTCTCCATACATTGCTGGTAGCTGTGGAAGCCGCATTCGCGGACGCCACTTCTGTCCAGGTATTGGATGCACCATGGAGCCCATTGCGATTGGGCAGGGGCGGCAGGCCACAGCACGACCCACCCCGCCATTGCCGTGATCGCCGCTATCAAGGTTTGGGTTTTCATTGAATAGCTCCGTGTTCTCGGGCGAGCCGTCTTTGCCGTTGAAAACGGCAACGTCATGCTTCGCCACAGCACAAAAGAACAATCCAGGCCCGCCGGTTACTGGGCCGAATTGCGTATGGGGGGCCAGGACATCACCGCGAAGTGCGGGGCGCGCGCCGGGGCCACTCGCCCTTAGCATCGCGGTATCGCTGACATGTTGAGATAGATCAAAAAAGGGGCCGCGCTGGCTCGATGGTAGCCAGTCAACTAATGACCAACCATATCGTGAGTTAAAGAAACGTTGCAAGGCGAAAGCGAGGTTTCAGATTACAATCCGCTCCATTTCAGCGAGGCTTGCTGGAAGGCAGCTAAGCTGGCACCGTTCTATCTTTCGCCGTTGGCATCTCCCAATCCTCAGCAACCGTGATGCAAGATGACCAAGCTGCCCGCCCTGCCTGAACTTGAACTTACCGATGACGCGGTAATTTATCAGGGAAACAGGCGGATCGCGTATGCATCGATCCAAGCGATCGTGTTTGAGGTTCGTCCTCTAGCGCTCAATCGTTTGTCTCAAGCTTTTTATGGCGTTGATGTCCAATTGCCTTTCGGGTCCAGCCGGGCCTCGCCAAAACTGGCCTTACATCTGTCCGAAGGCGAGGTCTTATGGATCGCAAGAGGTTTGAACTCCTATGTATCCCATGCTCGGGCAGAGGCAATTTGCGCGGCGGCGGGATTTCTCTCTGAGCGAACGTTCGATCGACGATTCGAAAAATACAAACGAGAGATGGAGAGAAACGGCCACTTCTCGTATGCCAAATATCAATTCTGCCGAAACGGCGAGTTACTGAAATCGGGAAGACTGGTATGCAACATTCTCGACCCGCAGACCTCGGTTTTACTTGGCGAATTTCATATCCACGTCGAACAAAATCGAACTCCGCTGGAACGACTAATGTCTCTTCTCGGTCAATCTGGCGTTACCATCGTCATCAGCGAGAATCGCGACTGCTTCTTGTCCATGTTCAGGCTCGTTTACGGAATATCCTGGCAAGACGAACATTATCGCGACGACGCTGGTTCGACCTAAGAAACTGAACGCAGAGCCCCATCCGCTGTACCCAACGGCCGGCATGCTATTTCCGAAAGGCAGATGCGCAGCACGGCAATGCTGGCATGACCTGGATCAAAGTTCTTCGCCACTCGGATTAGAAAATACGTGATGGAAGAATGGCGGTTGGGTCGAAGCGTGCAATGATCACCGCGCGGCGTCTGCTTGCGCTTCCCGACGATCCGACGCTTAAGAGCTTCCGATTTTCAAACTGGACATCCGCCAGCGCGGTAGCGGCGCAGTAGTAGCCCGGCAAACTTCCGCGCCGCTCACTGCGGGCTACCTTGGCGGCCGCGTAACCAAAAGCCAATCCCGGGAAAAACCCGCATCTGCGCATATCTTCTCAACAGTTGCGTCGCAGTGGCGACTTCCGGTTCGGGTCAATCTCGCCCTTCTCGCTGACTGAACGAGATGGCTGCTTCGCCGCAGATAGCTGACGACTTTGCGCACCGCGGAAGTCGGCAGGGATGGGCCAAAAGCGGCTGCCGCTCAGGCGGACGGTAATGTAGCTTCGTTTGTGGCTCACCAAGAGGGGCGCTGAGATGGGGAACCTTCGACGCCGCGATTTCCTTCATTTGGCGGCAGGTGCGGCGACCCTCCCGGCCCTGTGTCGCATCGCGATTGCACAAACCTATCCGGCGCGGCCAGTGCACTTGATCGTCGGTTTTGCGGGCGGTGGCTCGGTCGACATCGTGGCGCGTCTCGTGGGTCAATGGCTGTCTGAGCGGCTTGGCCGACAAATTGTCATCGAGAATCGGCCGGGTGCCGGAACCAATATCGCGACCGAGGCCGTCACGAAGTCACCGCCGGACGGTTACACGCTTCTTCTCGTCACTACATCGAACTCGGTGAATGCGACACTCTATGACCGGCTCAAGTTCAATTTTATCACCGACATCGTACCGATCGCTGGCATTGTGAGTGTCCCCTATGTGCTGGAAGTCAATCCATCAGTGCCTGTTCGGACGGTTGCCGAGTTGGTTGCCTATGCCAAGGCCAATCCGGCGAAGCTCACCTTTGCGTCATCTGGCAACGGGGCCGCATCGCATGTGTCCGGCGAGCTTTTCAAAATGATGACCGGGGTTGATATGCTGCATGTCCCGTATCGCAGCAGCCCATTGCCTGATCTGCTCAGCGGACGAGTGCAGGTTTATTTCAGTCCAATCGCTTCGTCGATCGAGTACATCCGAACCGGCAAGCTGCGCGTGCTGGCGGTTACGTCGCCCACACGGCAGGATGCGTTGCCGGACCTCCCGACGGTGGCCGAATTCGTGCCAGGCTACGAAGCGGCCAACTGGAGCGGCATCGGTGCACCAAAGGGAACGCCCATCGAGATCATTGACGTGCTCAACAAGGAGATCAACGCGGGCCTCGCCGATCCGAAACTGAAAGCGCGGCTGGACGAGTTGGGCGGAACGGCGCTGGTGGGCGGACCCGCGGACTTCGGCAGGATCATCGCCGAAGAAACAGAAAAATGGGGCAAGGTGGTCCGGGCCGCAAATATCAAGGCGTGAGGTCTTTGGTGGCCGACTTTACGAATCGTTTCCAAGTTTTTGCGTCTTCCGCTTGGGGTCACGAGCGTCGTTTTCGAGAGATCAATTCGACGTCCGCTTCCGACCCAAAAGCCGTCCAGTGCCCCAGCGGCGCAAATCGACACTAAGGGCCATTTCCGGATTTACGATTTCGGCTGCTCGTGAACGATTATTGCTTCATACCAATGCACGAACGCGAACAGGAACAACATCCCGGCACCGATCAGTATTGCGGTCACCGCCGCCGCATAGACGCCCGCCAATAGCTCGCCGGGACCAACAATTGCGTTGGCCGCCAAAGCCAACGCAGCGATATCCATCGCCAGCGAGAATATCACTACCGGTAATGGCAAACGCGTCGGGTTTACCGCTTGCCGACGGCGCGGAAATGTCAGCGCCCAGCTCCCGAGAAGGACAGCCAGAATACCGCTTGGAATACGCCAAGCGATCGGCGCCGGGGCTCCAAACACGATCAACAGCGGCGGCAGGATCGAGCCGAACGTCGTCATGAATCCGAGCTCAACCCAGGTGCGCGCCACAAAACTGTCCCACCTGGTCATTTGCCCCCCGAGCATTTGCCGAAGGATCATTGTCAGGACAGACAGGCCCGCGAAGGTCATGCCGACGGTCGCGATTGTGTAGAGATAACCGGATGCGTCCACGTCAGTCCCCCTGGCCCGAGCCGTTATCCAACCGCGTCCGCAAGATGGTCCAATATATGTCCCCAGCCCCTCGTATGACCTTCACAAATTGCCGACGTCGGCAGACGCTCGTGGGTCAGCACGAGGTCGGTTTCATCGCCGCGCGGATCGAGTTCGACGGTTACCAACGTATTCACATTGTTCGTCAGCGGGCCGATCCACGTGAACACAAGTTTGCGCGGCCGGTCGATTTGCACATAGGTGCCGGAGACTTCGCGGCTTGATTCCGCCGATGACATGACAAGGCTGAAGGCTCCTCCAGGGCGGAGGTCACAGCTCGCCTTGCAATCGACCGCGCCCGGAAAGGGGCTCATCCACCGAACCATCAAATCGGGTTTGGTCCACAGGTCGAAGATCTGCTCCGCCCTGGCCCTTACGCGCCGGCGTATCTGCACGGTCGGGCCCGTCGTGTCACCGCGATCCACGCTTGCGATCCTTTTGCCCCGACTTGTGGTCCTTCTTGAGTTCGCGCAGCAGGAGCTCCATGGCATCCAGCCGCTCTTCCCAATAACGGCGCGTCCGCTCGATCCAGCCGTCGACCTCGTCCAGCGAACGGGTATTGATGGAGAGAATGTGATCGCGCCCTTTCTTGTGCCGCTCGACCACGCCGCTCGCTTCCAGCACGCGGATGTGTTTCGACACCGCGTTCAAAGACATATGGAAGGGTTCGGCGACCTCGGTCACGCGCGCCTCGCTGCGCGAGAGCCGTTCGATAATCGCGCGCCGCGTCGGATCGGCCAACGCGGCGAATACCGCGTCGAGGCGCGCGGTCCGCGAAGCCGCTTCCTTCCGGGCTTCGATCTCAATCATGGCGATCTGCCCGCTCGATTCCTGATCACAAAAATATTCTACCAAGCGGTTGACAATCTGGTCAAGCCGACGCATTATTCAACCTATCGGTTGAACGTATTTGATCGTGAGGGAGAGCTCGATGCCGAATAAACCCATCGCCGCCGCGGCCGCGGCGGTCACACTTCTAGCAGCCGCCGTTGCCCCGGCGCGGGCCGAGCCGGTCAAGAACGTCGTTCTCGTCCACGGGGCCTTCGCCGACGGTTCCGGATGGCGGCGCGTCGCCGACATTCTTGGTAAAGACAGCTATACGGTCACCGTGGTGCAGGAGCCGCTGACATCACTTGCCGACGACGTCGCGGCGACCAGACGGGTGCTGGATCTGCAACAGGGTCCCACGCTGCTGGTCGGCCACAGCTACGGCGGGGTGGTCATCACCGAAGCGGGCAATGCGCCGAATGTCGTCGGCCTCGTCTACATCGCCGCCTTCATCCCCGACCAAGGCGAAAGTGCAATCGGCCTGCTCTCGCAGGCTCCCGCCGCCAACAACGACATGCGCGCCACCAAGGACGATTTCCTCTACCTTGACCCGGCCGCCTTCCCCGCCGATTTCGCCGCCGACGTTCCGCCCGCCGAGGCGAACTTCATGGCCCATGCCCAAGCTATGCTGGCCAAGGCCGCGGCCGGCGCGACTGTGACAACGGCTGCCTGGCATCAGAAGAAGAGCTGGGCACTGGTCGCGACCAGCGACCACAACCTCAATCCTGATCTCGAGCGCAAGATGGCCAAGCGCGCCGGCAGCGAAACGATCGAGGTTCCCGCCAGCCACGCGGTCTACGTTTCCAAGCCGGAGGACGTGGCGCGTTTGATCGAACGGGCGGCAAAGGCGTCTGCCCAGTAGCCGCCCATCCCTTCTAGCTTTCTTAGGGGTGTGATTGAGGGTGTAACTCGTAGCAGGCCGCGCAGATTCGGCATCCTGTTGGTAGCGGGTGAAGTTGTCGTGTTTTTGTAGCTTGTGAATTGTCGCCTTCATTGTGGAAGTGGCGGCGGGACCGGAAGGCGTGGACGGTCTTGCTGGTTGGGTCATGACATGGCGGCTTTGGCGGCGGCAAGCTTAGTCGGTTTCTTTGTTCGACCTGGAAGCCGTTTCTTCGTCCCGACCTGCGCTGGTGATGAGGCAGCGAGCGCAGACCGGGTCAAGGGGGGCCGTTGCGCCGGCCTGTCGACGCGAGCGGCGCTATGAAGGCCATCCCTTGACGCGGTCGAGCACGCTGCCAGGCTCGATGCGGTCGGGGTGGAGAGCAGCGCGCCGTGGCAGTCGTAGCTCGCCAACCGGTGCGGGCCGAGGAACACGCTCACGCTGTTGTCGGGGTATTCGTGCACATGGACGCGGGCCTTGACGAAGTGTGGGCGTAGGCGGCTTTGCGGCAGCTGCAGCCGTCGCCCGGCCCAGGCGATGGTGTTGTCGTTGCCGACCGTGCGCTCCTCGAGGACACAGAGAATCTCGCGCCAGGCCTCGGCGCGATCGGGCACGAAGGCACTGCCCTCCTGCTCCGGCGCGATTGCAAAGGCCTTGTTGTATTCGCCGATGTAGTGCGCGCGCAGCCAGCGGTTGGCGGCCTCGACATCGTCGATGCCGACGAGCCGCAACTCCTTGGGCAAGCGATCCTGCAACGTGCGGAAGGCTCGCTCCGAGCGGCCTCTGGCCTGGGGCGAGTAGGAGGGGATGTGCTCGATGCCGAGGTGCGCCAGGGCGCGGCCGACCTGGGTCTTGTGCGTCCGCGACGCCTTCTCGCCGCCCTTGGGAGTGTGGAAATAATGGGCGCCGCGGTCCGTGTAGAGCGCGCAGAACAGGCCGTGCGCCGCAACCACCTCGCTCAACGCGCGCAACGTTGAAGCGGTGCCTTCCTCCTCAACCAGGATCATCGAATAGATCTCGCTCGTCGCATCATCGAGCGTCACGATCAGGTCCATCGGCGGCCGGCCTTCGATCCAGACGTGGCGCGAGCCGTCCTGATGCAGCATCATGCCCGGCAACGGACGCCGCTGCCGCTTCTTGCGATGGGCACTGCGGCTGCGCGCCGGCTTCACCAGGCCGGCAGCGTGCAAATTGAGCTTGGTCACAGTGTAGCCGAGCTTGTAGCCGTGCCGCTTCACCAGCTGCTCGTGAAAATGCTTCACCGTGAAATCCGCGTACTTGTTGCGGTAAAGCCCCAGCATCCGCTCCAACTCTTCCTGCGCTGCCCGCCGCGGCGATCGCCGGCCCACCCGTCGATCGGCAAGTCCCGCTTCGCCCTCATCCTCGTAACGCACCGACCACCGCTGGAATGTGCGCACATGCACTCCCAGCATCTCGGCTGCCTCCTCTTGTGAAATCTCGCCCCGCTCTTGTCGCTCGAACAAACTCGAAAAACGCATCCGACGCACACCCTCGTGTATCGATGCCGTGCCCATCGTGCCCTCTTTGTTCCGGGCACCACAAACACGACACTTCACGAGCTACAAACAGCCGACAGATCACGCGCTAGCTACAGCGCAGATTCGGCATCCTTTCGGATGCACGGCGTATTGATGTAGCGTTGAAATCCTGGACAGCCGCCGGCGCGTGCTAAGGCCTTGTCGCCGGGCAATCAGGAGGAAACCTATGACCGGCCCGCGTCGTGAAGTCATGCTTCTGGCAGCGATTGCATTCGTCGCCACGTCCGCCGTGTCGACCGCAGCGGCTGCCGAGTCCGGTCCGATCGTCGCGGTGACTGGCGGACAACTGCAAGGTGCCGCGCTCGAAAAAGGCGGCGCCGCCTTCAAGGGAGTCCCCTTCGCGGCGCCGCCGGTGGGCGCGCTTCGCTGGCGCGAGCCCGCGCCGGTGGAACCCTGGAACGGAGTGCGCGACGCTGCGGCCTTCGGCTCTCCCTGCACGCAGAGCCCGCAACTCAACCGAGCCGGTACTGTCGCGAAAGAGGATTGTCTTTATCTCAACGTCTGGACACCCGAGTGGCCGAGCCGGTCGAAAAAGCCGGTGATGGTGTGGATACCGGGTGGCGGAAATTATTTCGGTTCGGGATCGACGCCGACCTTCGATGGCGAGAGCCTCGCCAGGCACGGCGTTGTCCTGGTGACCATGAACTATCGTCTCGGCAGCTTGGGATTCTTCTCGCATCCCGCGCTCTCGCGCGAATCGCACCATCACGCATCGGGAAACCAAGGCATCCTCGACCAGATTGCCGCCCTCAGCTGGATTCGTGACAACATCGCGAATTTCGGCGGCGATCCGCAAAACGTGACGGTCTTCGGCGAATCCGCCGGCTCACTCGATGTAAGCGTGCTTATGACCTCGCCACTGTCGCGCGGCTTGTTCAATCGCGTGATCGGGGAAAGCGGTTCGGTCGTTGGCCTCGGCGTCCCGCTTACACTCGCCCAGGCCGAGAAGAACGGAGAAAGCACTGCAACGCGTTGGGGCCTTGCCGGCGGCGCCTCGCTGAACGACATGCGCGCGGTGTCTGCGGACGACATCGTGAAAGCCGAGCCGAACTTCGCGCCAACGCATCCCGACCTCGGCGTCACGGTCGACGACTATGTATTTCCGCGCAGTCCGGCCGCGGTATTCGCGGCTGGCGAAGAGCATCATGTGGCGCTTTTGCACGGCAACAACGCGCGCGAGCGCGTTCCGAACACGAATCCGCCGGACGACCTGAAGAAGGCCATCGGCGACAACTATGGACCGCTCGCGGATCGCGCCTGGGCTGCCTATTCGCGCGCGCCGACGGATGCATCCTACGGCACTGCCGCTGATCAGTGGGCCGACGACATTTCGTTCAGGTGCGCGGCGGTCGCACAGGTCGCGTGGCACGCGGCGGCAGCCAATTCGACTTACGAATACGAGTTCGCACGTGTTCCAGCCGGAAGGGAATCCGAAGGCGCCACCCACGCATCCGAACTGGCGTACGTATTCGGCACGCTGGAGCGCGGCTTCGTTGCCGTGGTTGGTCCCCGCCCGAGCGGCTTCTCAGACGTCGACAGGCGGGTCTCCGAACAGATGCAGCAGTATTGGACCAACTTCGCCAAGACGGGCGATCCGAACGGCGGCGAGCTTCCGCAATGGCCCAAGTTCGACGCCTCGACACGCGCCTACCTTCAGTTCACCGACGCGGGTCCCGTGGTTAGGAATGATTTGCGGCGGCCGTTCTGCGACCTGTTCATCGAGAACGTGAAACGGTTGATGGGCAGGTAGGGTGGATGTCCCATGGGGCTGCAATGGGTCGCGTGCCGACCTCCAAAGCATGATCCCGTTACATTCGCAGTTCATCCTCGATTTTGCACTGCCGCGCCTCACGGCCCGCCTTGGCCCATAATTTCAAGCACACGCGCTGGAACCAGCGCCGAGAGCGGCCCCCGGATCAGGATCAGGGGGCCGCACGTCGCACTAATTGCCCGAGGGCAGGCCGATGCTGAAGCCCTGCTTCTCGAGTTGTTCGCGAACGTTCTGCAGGCGCTGATATTGCGTCAGCGTAACGGGGCCGGAATAGGCTTCGCTCTGCAGCTTGCGCGGTGGATATTTCACGTAGGTCTGCATGAGCTCCTTGATCGCCGCGTTTATGGTGACGAGGTACCAAGTGTGCTCGGTGTAGTTGTTCATAAATACATCGTAGCGTTCCTGCGGGTCCTGCCACATGTCGAACACCTGCGGGACGGTCGCGACGTAGATTCCGGTCCCTTCCAGCCCAAGTTCGAGTCCACCGCGAGCCCGCCGGTCTTCACGCCGTCGTCACCGCGCAGGTTGAAAACGGCCTTGTAATGCCCGACGCGCGCGGCGCCCGGCGTCAGTTCATTCTCCGTGAAATAGAACCAGCTCTTGCGCGCCGACTTGCCGGTGCCGAACAGGACCGGCGACATGTCGTAGCTGTCGAAGATGATCGGCTGCCCTTCACGGTCTCGTTCCGGCAGGTTCACGCCGGCGAGCTTGGCGAAAGTCGCCATGTAGTCGAGGCCGCCGACGATGTCGGAATTTCTCGCGCCGGCCTTGATTGCGGGACCCCAGGCGATCGACGGAACGCGATTGCCGCCCTCGCGAACGGTGCCCTTCGTGCCGCGGAACGGCGAGTAGCCGGCATCGGGATAGACGTCCTGCCAAGCACCGTTGTCCGTGGTCCAGAAGATGTACGTGTTCTTATCGAGTCCAAGCGACCGGACCTTGTCCATGATGCGGCCGATGCGGGTGTCGTTCTCAACCACGGAGTTCGGCATACTTGCTCTTCGACATCGACCTGCCCTGAAACTCGGGAGCCGGCAGGTTCGGTTGATGCACCTTCATGAAGTTGACGCTCATGAAGAAGGGCTGTGCCGCGCTCTTGTTGCGGTCCAGGTAATCGAGCGCGGCCTTCTCGACGTATTCGTCGAAGAACGGAATCCCGACCACGCCCCTGTCCGGCGTGTTGACGTATTGTCCGTTGATCTTGAAGTCTTCCTTCGCCGGTTGTCCCGCATCGCCCGACAGCGCTCCCTTGGTGACGCGCTCGAACATCGCCCGCAGCTCAGGGTCCATGTCCGGGAACCAGGTGGGATCGGCGTAGGTGTACGCGTTGAGATGGTAGAGGCCGGCATACTTCATCTCGTCGTAGCCCTGCGCGTTGGGAAGCGCGTAATCGGATTCACCGAGATGCCATTTGCCGGTGAAGAACGTCTTGTAGCCGCCGGTCTTGAGCACCGAACCGAGTGTCCACTCCGCCGCCGGCAGGCCGCCGCCCTGGCCCTGGAATGCCACGGTGGTCATCCCGCTGCGGTTCGGAATGCGGCCGGTCTGCACCGCAGCGCGGCCCGGCGTGCAACTCGGCTGCGCATAGAAGGACATGAACTGCATGCCCTCTGCCGCCAGCCGGTCGAGATTGGGGGTCGGCATGCCGCGATTTTCGCCGCCGCCATACACGCCCGCATCTCCGTAGCCGAAGTCATCCGACAGGATGAGGATGATATTCGGCTTCTGCACCGGAGCCTGGGCCAGCGCCGTTTGAGACACGGCCCACGGCAACGCTGTCAGTGCAGCCGCGTAAGCGCATCGCCTGATCTTGTATCTGATCGAGTCAGTCATCGCTCACCTCTCTTCGCGAGTTCACGTCTCTTCGCAAGTTCAGGGGGTCCAATTCCAGCAGAGCTCCAAAGCTGAGTTTGACGTCGCGGCGTTCGCAGCGATCAGTGCAAACAAAGCGGCAGAATTACCCAAATCCGGCAAAGGGCAAAGTCTGACCCGAAGCCGTCGTTGGTGCCGCAACCAAGTCTTTGGTCCGCCGACTGTATTGGTTGGGTAGGTAAGCCCATTCCTGTACTCCGCGAGAGCTCTCCGGACTTAAGCTCGTTTCGAACCGAACGCCGCGTCTAGGACGTGACGGTCACCTCCACTCCCATCCCTTGAAAGGCGTCGGTCATGCCGACGAAGCTGCCGGAGACCGGCATGGCCTGTCGGATATCGCGTGCGACGGCGACGGGGATCAGGTTGAAGCCGCCGACGCTGCGGTTGGTCGGATCGAAGGTGATCCAGCCCGCGCCGGGCACATAGACTTCCGCCCAGGCATGGGTCGAGCCTGCGCCGGACGCCATGCTGTTCGGATTGTGGAGATAGCCGGAGACGACCCGTGACCCGAAACCGAGACTGCGAGCCGCTTCGGCGAACAGGACGGCGAAATCCCGGCATGAGCCCCAGCCGCGATCGAGCGTCTGGGTCGGCGACTGGGTGCCCTCGACCTCGCGGCTCTGATAGCTGATCCGCTCCGCGACGCCGATGCTCAGGTCTTTGAGCAAGGACAGGGTATCGGTCGGATTGCTGTAAATGAAGCCGCGCGCCCAGCTGCGCAATCGTCCCGCGTGATCCGGATATTGCTCGATCGCCAGTGCGCCGAGGTCAGTCCACTCGTCGTCAGAATAGCGGAACGGGTACGAAATGGCCGAAGCAGCGATGTCGAACACCGGCCAGGGGGCGGCATTGAGCAGGATGTCCGCCACGCTATCGATCACGAGCATGTCGGTCATCATTGCAAACGTGGCCATGGCGACGGCATTGCCGAAAACGTCATGCGCCCACGTCACCGCTGCCGGTGGCGTGATCGCCAAGGTGTGCGACATCAGGCGAAGGTCGCGGCTTTCGCGCGGCCGTAGCATCAAGCGGTGCGCCCCCAGGCGCACCGGCTGACGGAAGCGATAGATCGTCTTGTGATAGATTTTGAGCGCGGTCACCGTCAGCACCGCCCGATCCTGGCGCGACCCCTGCACATCATAGGTCCGCGATCAGCACGATAAGCCGAGATCGATGCCCGGCGCGGCTATAGCCTCACGCGAAAACGCTTGGCGAGAGCGTGAGGTTGCTTTCGGGCACGATCCGTTCGTGCTTTTCGGCGATGCTCTTGATGCGATAGCATGGATCGCCAGGGGTGCGGTCTGAGGCAGGAACGAGACTGCGAATCTCGTAGGGACCAGGCGCTGATGATCGAAGCACCCCGGGCTCAAGCTCGACAATTTGACCGATATTGAACTTATGAGCCATCCGGCTCTCCTCTCGTCATATTGGGTTTGGAAATACAGTCCGTGGGCTTCTCTTCGCCCTTGTGGTTATGCAAGAAGCGGGCAAGCTCACCTCTCAGCTGGACCGTTTGCAGCACGTCCCCCAGCGAGCCTGCGGTATCGAAGAGCTCGCGTTGGAGTTTTTTCGGGATCGTGTTCCACTCCATGATGACAGCCGCCCCGAGGCAGCGAAGAAGATGCTCCTCGCTCTCTGCGACAGTGTTGTTGTGGTCGAGTTCGATTTCCGACGACCTCGTCCTCGGAACGTACGTCCTGCGAAGCGATCATGTTGTTGAAATTGTCGGCAAGCCAGTCCTCGTTTTGCGCCAGCGAGGTGAAGCGCTGCTTCGATCGCTGCAATTCGCGGATGCGGCTCGGAACGTCCGTATGTTTGAGTGATTTGGCGCTTTCCGCCGCCCTCGCGCGAAATTGCTCTGCCGTGAACATGGAAGCTCCCTTCGTAACACGGTACGAACGGCCTTGCGCTCGACGGTGCCGTAATGCCCGCTCGTTGGATGGTGATGGCCGTACATAGGGACGATCAAGTCGAATTGCAAAGAATATTAGGCGTTTCCAGCAGTTGGCGGGGCATCGACTGACTTGGCCTTCCTTGGTCAGGATCGAAGCGCCGAACTTTATTTCGGACAAACGGGCACCCACCCCCTGTGTTCGCCCGCAATTCATCTCCATGTACGGTCGTTGTTTGAATGATGCACATTCAGATGATGTTTTAGCAATATTTTGGAGATCATGCTCATGAACACTGCAACCCCGAATACCGCGCCGGCGGGCGCCGGAACTCCCGCGGAGACGAAGCAGATCCTTCTCAAGGATATCGGCGCAAAGTGGGGCAAATTTTCCGAGCAGGAACTCGGCGCGCTCAAGAACAGGGACGACCTCGTCACCCAGGTCGTCGCCAAGTACAGCATCGATAAGGCGCAGGCGCAGCGCGATGTGGACGCCGTGATGAAGGGCCGCCATATCTGATCGAGACGCAACGTTGCGAGGCCGCCTGTCGGCGGCCTCGTCGTTTGCCGAATTTTATTCCGTTGGAGAAGCCAAGATAGCCCAATGGTGCGGGCGTGACGCGGACGTAGTACAATCTTATAAACGCGCTCTCAGAAAAGGCTGCTCATATGAGCATGAGAACGACTCGCAAGACCATCACGTTCGCCAATCCTTTCTCGCTGAAGGGGATTGGCCGAATTTTGCCGGCGGGCAATTATGAAGTGGTGACAGACGAAGAGCTGATCGAGGGATTATCGTTTCCCGTCTATCGCCGTGTCGCAACGATGATGCTTGCGCCGACGCAATCCCAAAATAGGTCTTCGATCGAGATGTTGACCATCGACCCGCTCGATCTCGCTTCGGCGGTGGAGCGCGACACATTGACCGTTAAAGCCGGTGCAACCTCAGCAAACGCGCCGTGAGACGGCAACGGCTGTCCTAAAACAACAAAGCGACAAACATGGCGATCAATTTTCCCAACCACAGCCGCAGCTACGATGCGACGCGGCGCGCAGTTCGCTTCTGGGGATACGACCTCTCGATGGAGTGCTCGTTCTTTGTGACCACGGATGCGCTGAAGCTGATCCAGCCGGATCTTTCAACTGATGCGGACGATATTCTCCGCGCATATGACATCAACCGCGATCGCATCTACGCCGCGGCCGCGAGGGTCTATGTCAGAGGCACGCGAGGCTCTTATGATTTGAACGCGGCTGACATTTGACGTGACAGCTTGATCTCTGCGAGTCACCGTAGGCGGCTGGCCAGACCCGGCCTCCGATGGAGCACGCTTTCGTCGCCACACATTTGTCGGCGACCCGAGCCCCCAGCCAAGCTTGCCGCCTATCCGGGTCACGATCGTTCCTCCGAAGTTTATCGCCCGGGTCCATCCGACCTTTGGGGTGAACGCCCCGATGCCGAGCGAACTTGAAAGGATTACCCGTGCGGATTTTCGTTCGTGATAACAATGTAGACCAAGCCCTCAGAGCCTTGAAGAAGAAGATGCAACGCGAGGGGATTTTCCGCGAAATGAAGCGGCGCCGACATTTTGAAAAGCCCTCCGAAAAGAAGACGCGGGAGAGGGCGGAAGCTATCCGCCGTCGTCGCAAGTTGGAGCGCAAACATCTGCAGCGCGAGGGTTTGCTTCCCAGCAAACCGAAGCTGCTCAGGACCGGTGTTGCTGGCCCTCGCGGTCCCGGCGCGCCACCACGCCCGCCGCGCTTCTGAGAGTCGCCTCCGTGAGCAAGCGGTGGCTCGACACCCGCTATCGGCCGAACTCCAGCCCCTGGTGCTTGCGACCGCCCGGAAAACCACGCTGGAGACGGATCCGTGGAGAAGTCGCCCGCCGACACAGCCGATATGATGGCTAGACTAGGCGGTCACGGAAACAAATTGTAAGCGGGACGGCTCGTGGCGTAAGTATTCTAGTTGCGTCGCCGTCCCGGCACGGAAGCCCCGGTCCGTCCCCAGACTTAGGCCGGGGCTTTTCATATTCCCGCACCCGGTAACGACCGCTGGCAGAGGAGGCGAGCGTAACTGCTGCCGGACTACGATGCGTTAGCTGCGCCATGCAAATGGCGGCGCAATGAGTCCGACCGACAGACGCGAAATTGGTGAAGGTTGCTGCGACAGTCGCGCACCCGTCCCCTGCATTTGCTGCTGTCCCCCCGAGCGCTCAAGCGGCTCCATCGCAGCACCCCCCAGCTGCGGCGAGTGTTCGGGGTGATTGCGACCACACGCAGCTTGAAATGTGGCGCAGATGAATTCTCGCTTTTTGTTCGTAAAGCTCCTATGATTGTTCGTTGCTGGGATACTTTTTGGCCGGCCTATCGCTGGTCGCGTCTCAGCCGTTTTTGAAGGAAAATCATCCGATGGCGTTGCGTGGTAAAAGCATGACCAACATCCCAGATCCGGAAATGCCTTCCGAAGAAATCTTTTCACAGCGCAAGAAACCTGAGATTGGACAATTTCGCCTCCAAGTCGATCGACAGACCAAAGCGTCGTTTTCAACATACAAGGCTGCTGAAGAAGTCGGGATGGGAATCAAGAAGGCCCACCCGATCGTTCAGGTGGCGGTTTACGACACCGTGGCAGGCGCCAACCAGATTATAGAACTTCCGGAGGATTGATTTCGCATTGACGCCCCCCAGGTCGGCCGCCATCCGCTAGCCCCAGAGAGCGCTCAAGATACATTTGAAATCAAAGAGGTTCCGGTGCGATCCCCGCTTCGCGATCGAAGCACAAATTCACCTGAGTGCTTATCGTGCAAATGATTGTGCCCGATGCCACCGACGCGCACGTCGGCGGCCGCGTGCGTGTGCGTCGTATGATGCTTCAGATGAGCCGGGCCCGGCTCGGCGACGGGGCTTCAGCTTACATTCCAGCAGGTGCAGAAATACGAGAAGGGCACCAATCGGATCAGTGCCAGCCGCCTACAACAAATTGCACGCGTCTTGCAGGTCCCCCTGCCATTCCTTTTTGAAGGCCTGCCAGAGCACGATGCCGAACAATCCGCTTCGCCTGCCTACGTCTCCGAGTTCATTGCGACCTCCGATGGCCTTTCTCTCACAGAAGCATTCACACGCATCAAGCGGCCCGGGCTCCGGCCGCTCGATCGCCGCGTTCGTCCAACAAATCGCCGGCAACGATGATGCCTGACCCATTGAGTAAGGCTACTCGGTTCCGCCAGCTCGCAAGCAACTATGTGACGCTCTGCGAGTTTACGACACACGACAACATTCGCGTTCTCTATTGCAGGGCGGCCGGACGTTATTTGGTCCTGGCGCGAGCCGAAGTGACCCGTGCTGAGGAGGAGCGTGTGCACAAACGGTCGTGACAATGAGCCCCGCCTGCGAGCCGATTCTTCCGCCAGTTACCAATCCCCACCCCAACCCATGGAGGCGCGACATGACCGCTACCGAGTCCAAGGAGCTCAAGACAGGCAATCGAGTATGCTGGCAAGGTAATGCCGCTGACAGCGGCACCATCACCGGAAGGAGTTGGGACGCGGTCACGATCGCCTGGGATAATGGTCAAGTGGCCACCGTACATCATGGGGACATGCGTGAAATTCACTCAACGTGGAAAAAACCCAAAGCCGTGTAACCGGTTCGCACACCGACCCACTCAACATCAACGCAACCGCCACCCCGCCCACCAACTTCACCGCACGAAATGATAAATCCCATTGAGCCCAACGACGTCTACCACAATCAGATATATGGCGACGACGTAATTGAGGAGCCGCGGCACCAGGCGCATTAAGGCCCCCGCAATAAGTGCAGTCAGCGGCGAGATATGTGCGACCGTGAGATGTATTGTATCTCCGTTTGCTGATGAGCCTCGCTTATAATAAGGGGTTGTCGTCTAGCGCCACCTCGAAAGTTTTCACATCCGGATAAAGGTCGATGATGTACCGGGCAAGGGGATGACGCTTTGGTATGCCGAGCACGTGCCTCGCTACCTGATACGCAGCCTTCCATTCCAATTCGGACGACGGACCGTCCATTTCCTTATCGCCTACGAAATTCATAAGCACCAACCACGCATTACAATTATTCTTTCGCAGAAAATACAGATGCGCGATGCGGTTGGCGAGCTGATAGAATACCTCGTGCCACGGAGCACAGGGCGACGCATGCACGAACATGGCGGTTTCCGAAAGCGCCTCCTCTATTTTATGACGAGCCGGCCAACCAGCGGCTGTCCCCGGGGAGCAGAGTTCCGGAATGTGCGCCTTGGCCTCCACCAACAGCATACCGCCGCCGGCAGCATCGGTTACGGCTAGCGCGTCCCATTGTGGCCCACGACTCGGCCAAAATCTTGCAAGGTCGGTTGTGAGATGACCGGCACCAACTAACTGCAAAAAGTCGGCATCGCGATATTCCGCATATTCGTCGTCCGCCAGGGGTGACCGCCAGGTAATGTTCGTCGCACAATCGAGCTTGGGTAAAAGCAACTCATTTAATATATCCGGGTTGGTATTTACTGCCCGCTGAATCCATTTAAGGCTTCCGCGATTTCCCTCCGGCTGCTTGACCCGCATTTGAACGTTCCCTGCCCTCACGGGTGTCCTGGCGCTCGCTTGTGGTGAATTTCTATCCCCAGCCACCCGCCTCGCCCCTGAGCGGACATGCTACCATACAGCCATACCCCAGCAGCTATGACCCCCGCCGACAGGGCCCAATAGATACCGGGCCGGTTAAAAGGGCGTCTTTGGTTTCTCGGGCTTACAGTATTCGTCAAAAATAAGATGAAGTGCTCGTTCCGTTTGTTCAATATTTCCGGGAAGAGGAATATCCGCAGACATGAGTCCGAACTCTATCGTCACTTTATCGATATTGAGGTATTCAACAATGATGTCATCGCCGCGAACGCCCAATTCATATGATACTTGCGATCCTGCGTATATTTTGCTGATGCGAAAAGTGTCCACCTTAAACCGCATCAGATAGTATCTTGCGTATTTTTGAAATTTGGCCACAGGCACCACGACTACGCAAGATTTCCGATTCACAATTTCGGGGCTGACCTCAGGGTCTATTCTACCGGTGAATACATAGTTCACTGCATGTTGAAATACGTCATCCTCCGCCACGGCGCGATCTTGCGCAGAGGCCATCAAAAAAAGAGAAGCAGCGGCTGCAACCAAGGACATCCTGAGCTTTGGACCACTGTCGTTCGTATGCGCCAAGTCCGCCATCATTTCATTCCGCAAAAAGCACAAAATGGACGGGTTGCCGGCCACGGGCTGATCTAATCAGTGAATACTAGCACGGATTGCTGGGCCGTCAGAAGGGCCCTATGGCGGCTGCTACCTGCCCGGACGCTCCCATTTCTCCCTGCCTCTGCCGTCGGGGACGGATATCAATGTGCAGGACCGATTGCTAGCGCAGTGCCGCCAACAGACCTTCCGCTGACTTCAGATCTGCCGTGGCCAGGCCTTCCACGAACTGATCGAATACCGGTCGCAAAAGGTCGTGAGCCGTATCGATTTTGCCTCGACCGGCCAGCAGTTTCGCCAGATCGATTGCGGCACGCAACTCCCAAGCGCGGGCTCCCTGACCATGACTCAAATCAAGCGACTGCATAAGGCATGCCTCAGCGTCGTCATCGCGGGGTGGCCGCATCGACGCAAGAAGCCCTCCCTTTACTCGCAGCAGTTCCGGCATGAAGATGTGATTGCCGTTTGCCGCCACGCGACGGATCGTGTCGTCGGCCAAGGCGATGGCCTCGGCGTGCCGTCCCGTTGCGCGAAGCCCCTCGACAAGCGCCATGTTGAGCTCAGCACTGAGCAACTCGTAAGGCGCGGCGTGAAGCTTCTCTAGTGCGCCCTGCAAGATCGCGACGCCGCCTTGAGCATCACCTCGCCGGATCGCTAACTCGCCTTTGAATCCCCGTCCGACCAGAAGATATGGCGCTAGCGAATGTGATTCGGCGCGCGCGACGAGCCGATCGATATGCTTTTGGGCGTTCTCCAGATCGCCTCGCCAAAGGAAAACAGAAATGCCCCAGATCAGCGCGATGCACAGTGTCAGCGAGTGGTCCATGGCGGCGGCTTCATCGATTGTCGTGTCCGCTCGTCGTGCCGCCCGATCCGGACTTCCTTGCAGCCAAAGGTTACGTGCCAATATGGCGCCGGCCAGATTTCTGCCTTCGAAGCCGAGATAGATCGTCGTGGTTCGTTGGGTGCGCGGCCCACGCTCCACGGCAGCCGCGAGCTCCATTCCGGCCTTGCCGAGATCTCCGTTGAGGTGAAGCGAGATTCCCAGGATGGAATGGGCGAGAGCAATCGCGACAGGATCCTCAACGGAAGTGGCGGTAGCGGAGCAGCGCCGTGCGTAGTCAAGGGCAGTCGTGAAATCTCCGATACGCAGGTGGAACATGTTCAGGGGGCCGAGCAGACGGAGCTGATCACGCGCGTCGCCACGCCCCTCGGCGATCGCGAGGCTCCGCCCCAAGGCGGCACGCGCCGCTGCGTGTCCGCCGCGCATGAACATCAAGGACACACCGAGGGCGGCCTGAAGATGCATCTCATCGAGGCCGCCGCGCGCAGCGTCGCTGAGAGCGAGAATGGCCCGCTCTGACCAGCGATGACATTCGGGCAGGAGCGACATCGCGAGGAATACCGGCGCCGCAGCGGCTGCAAGGCTGACGCCGATTTGAACGTTGCCACCCTCGCCGAAGCACCGTTCAAGCGCGTCGCGGACATTGTTCAGGGCGGCAAAGTGTGGGGCCCGTTCGATCCCGGTCGACAATATCGGCCAGTCGCTGCCGTATTGTTCGAGCCAACGCTGGTAGTAGGTCGCATGGCGTACCGCAAGTTCGGCGCGTTCGGCAGCATCGATGCCCGGGTCAAGGGCGTAGGCGCGTGTCATATCGAGGAGCCGATAGCGCATCATGGCCCCTAGAGGGCGCGTCGCCACCATTGACTTGGCGACGAGACTGTCGATGGCAGCAAATACGAGGGCGTGATCTACTTCGGCGCTGGTCGCGACAGCTAAGGCCGCATCGATGGTGAAATCCCCGACAAATACGGCAAGTCGGCGAAGCACCACGCGTTCAAGCTCGGTCAGGAGTCCATAGCTCCAGTCCAGCGTCGCCTGCAAAGTCTTTTGCCGCGGCGGTGCGGTGCGCGGACCCAGCCATAACAAAGTGAGGCGTTCGTCAAGGAGCGCAGCGGTTTGCTCAAGACCGTAGGCCTCAACACGTCGGGCAGCCAACTCGATCGCGAGCGCCATCCCGTCAAGCTTTCGACAAATGCTCACGACGATGGCGACGTCCGCGTCAGTCAGGTCCAAGCGAGAGCCGCTTGCCGCCGCGCGCTCGATAAATAGCTGCGGTGCCGGAAACGTCTTGGCGACCGCAGCCGAGAGATCCGTGTCGTCCGGCGGACAGGCGAGCGAATCCAACTTGTAGACATGTTCGCCCTCGACCTGAAGAACCTCGCGGCTTGTTGCCAGGATGTGAACTTGCGGAGCCGCCTCGAAAATGCGTGTCGCGAGCGCCGCGGCCGCTTCGATGAGATGCTCGCACGTATCCAGGATCACGATGATTCGCTTATCGCGAAGATAGGCGATCAGGTTGGGGGTCGCGTCCTGAGACTGGACCGACAAACCCAGCATCGAAGCGACTGTTGTGGCCACCAGGCCGGGGGCGCTCAGCATGCCGAGATCAACGAACAACACCGAGCCGGCGAACGCGTCGATCAGGTGATGGCCGACTGCCACCGCAATGGTGGTTTTTCCAACACCGCCGGCGCCGGCGATAGTGACAAAGCGCGTAGCGGTCAGGTGGGTCGCCACCTTCAGAACGTCGTCGTCGCGCCCAACCATACGTGTCAGGCGGCTGGGCAAGTTGGCATGGAGAAAACCGGCGGAAGCGGCGGTCATGTTGGAGTTTCGGTCGCTCGACCGCGAGACAGGCGCTACGAAGCAGTATCCGCGCCCGGCCAGCGTCGTGATGTATCGCGCGCCATCCATGCCGTCGCCGAGCGCCTTGCGCAGGCCGGCAATGTGAAACCGCAGGCTGCTTTCTTCTACCGTGACATCGGGCCAGATACGAGCCAACAGGTCTTTTTTGCTGACGGCGTCGTTGGGCCGGGACACCAATGCAATCAGAATGTCGAGTGATCGCGCGCCCAATGGTACGGGAACGCCGTCCTTTGTGAGGAGTTTTTCGCCCACGACCAGACTGAAAGGGCCAAACGATATGATCTCTCTGGTCTGCGGCGCCAACGTACTCATGGCTCATCTTTCGCAGCCGCACGCCCCCACACAAGTCCATTCTAGCTGACGCGTTGTTGGTACAAAAGAGCGCCGGTCCGTGACAGGGCAGTGAACACAATTGATGTAAAATCGCGGTACCGGTGCACAAAAGCTTGGCGGCATTACATTTTCATTCCGCTTGATAGAGGCCTCCCTGTTGCATTTGAGCGCGTGCCCGACTGCTCATGCCGTGCGAGTTCCGCTGCTGGCAAAGACTAACAGCGTATCACAAGACCTAACGGGCATTCCCCGCGGGTTTTGCTCACAGTGTCGGGCGTTGCGATTTTGGATAGCGACCGTGGAGATGCGCGATGCCTAAGCCTCCGCAGTTCAAGACCGACCGCACCTATCCGGGCCGGTGGACGATCACCTTCAGCAATCCCCCGATCAATATGTTTGTCCCCGCGACGATCGTCGAATTGGGAACGCTGATGACCGACCTCGAGGCGGACCGGTCCGTGAAGGTCGTCGTGTTCCAGTCGGCGAATCCCGATTTTTTCATCGCCCATCTCGACGTAGCCAAGGCAGCCGAACAGCCCGAGGTGCTGGGTCTTTGGCGCGACTTTGTGCTGCGCCTCTCGTCCGCGCCGGTCGTGAGCATCGCCAAGATTCGCGGCCGCACGCGCGGCATCGGTAACGAGTTCGTACTGGCCTGCGACATGCGCTTCGCCAGTCGGCAAAGTGCCCTATTCGGCAACCCCGAGGTCGGCGTCGGACTGATCCCGGGCGGCGGCGCGCTGGAATGGCTCCCGCGTTTGGTCGGCCGCTCGCGCGCACTTGAGATCGTCCTCAGCGCCGACGATTTCGATGCGGACATCGCCGAACGCTATGGTTGGGTAAACCGCACGCTGGACGACAACGACCTCGACTCGTTTGTCGATACATTTGCTGGGCGTCTGGCCTCATTCGACCGTGAAGTGCTCGCCGCGGCGAAGGCGCAGATCAATCGGTTCGGAGTGCCAACAGCCACCGAGCTTCAGTCGAGCAACGAAATGATCTTCCCAATTCTGACCTGGCCCAGTGCGCAGGCCCGCCGAACCAAGCTCCGTGGGCTCGGTTACGGCGTTCGGAGCGACTTCGAATTGAGCTTCGGCCGGTACCTCCCCGCGTTCGGGCAGGCGGACGATGATAACCGCCCAACTCGAAATGACTGATCAGGTAGGAAGCCTGGACAAGACTGATGCCGGGCTTTGACGTCGCGACGTTCACGCAACGGTTCAACCAATTCGGTCCCGAACCTCACTTCAGGGATATCGGCTTAATTCGCAAACATTGGCAAAGGAGTGGGCAATGACGAGAATTTCACCGAAAGCGATTGTCGCCATCGTCGCGGCAGGGCTCGCCATATTGGCCGGCCGCGCCATTTCCGCGGACAAGTACACTGTGCAAGTTCCGGGAGGGCTCGCGTTCTCCGACGTCAGAGGCTACGAGGACTGGCCGATCATCTCGACCAGCGACAACGGCGGCAAGTTCGCCGCGATTTTGGGGAATCCGGTCATGATGGACGCCCTTCGGGCAGGCGTGCCAGGCAATGGCAAGCCTTTTCCGGACGGCGCCAAAATGGCGAAAATTCATTGGACCCCGAAAACACAAGAGACGTTCCCCGGTCCGCCGAGGGTGCCGGGTACCCAGGCCAACGTCGATTTCATGGTGAAGGACAGCAAGCGGTTCGCGGAGAGTGGCGGATGGGGATGGGGCTCATTCGACTACGACGCAGGGTCCGATACGTTCAGCCCCGCGACTGAGGCGGACACGCCGCCGCAGAGCCACGACGCGAAGTGCGGGTTTGCGTGCCACTCGATCGTGAAGGCAAAAGATTACGTTTTCACCGAGTACGCGCACAGGTGAAGCGGAGTCCAGCAGCAACTGACGGAGCAAAACCCGCCAGATTCTCTCGATCTCTTTTCTCCAGAAAGGGAGTTCACCCATGAGTGTTGTCGAAAAGCTGGCGGAGAGCGACAAGACGGCTATCCGGGCGTTTCATGTGAATGTTCCGGAGACGGCGCTTGCCGACCTGCGCCGGCGCTTGGCGAATACACGGTTGCCCGAGAAGGAGACGGTCTCCGATTTTTCTCAGGGCGTGCCGCTCAAAACCGTGCAGCAGCTCCTCCGCCACTGGCAGACGGACTACGACTGGCGCAAGGTCGAGGCACGGCTCAAAGCCTTGCCGAATTACATCACCGAAATCGACGGGCTGGATATCCACTTCATCCATGTCCGTTCCAAGCATGAAAATGCGTTACCCCTTATTGTGACGCATGGCTGGCCCGGCTCGGTGATCGAGCAGCTGAAGATCATCGAACCGCTCACCAACCCCACTGCATATGGCGGGAGCGCATCGGACGCCTTCCATCTGGTGATTCCGTCGCTGCCCGGTTACGGATTCTCTGGGAAGCCGACGACGACGGGCTGGGGCCCCGAGTGCATCGCCCGCGCGTGGACGACGTTGATGCGACGCCTCGGCTACAAGCGCTTCGTCGCACAGGGTGGCGATTGGGGCGCGATCATTACCGATCTGCTCGGCGTTCAGGCACCCCCTGAGTTGCTGGGCATACACACCAACATGCCCGGCGCCATTCCTGCTGACATCGACAAGGCATCATCCGCCGGTGCACCGGCGCCGTCAGGTCTTTCTGCCGAAGAGAAGAGGTCCTACGAACAGCTCGTTTTCTTCTACAAGCATGTTTATTACGCCTTCTGGATGGCATCGCGCCCGCAAACAATGGCCGGGTTTGCAGATTCGCCCATTGGCCTCGCGACATTCCTGATCGACCACGACGCGCGCAGTCTGGAGCTCATCGCGCGTTCGTTCGACGGCCAGGCCGAAGGCCTCACCCCAGACGATGTCCTCGACAATGTCACGCTGTACTGGCTGACCAACACGGCGGTCTCGTCAGCCCGCCTGTATTGGGAGAACAAGCTCCCATTTTTCACTCCGAAGGGCGTCAAAGTCCCGGCGGCCGTAAGCGTTTTTCCGGACGAACTCTACGAGACGCCCCGGAGTTGGGCGGAGCGCGCCTATCCCAATCTCATCCACTACAACAAGATGAAAAAAGGCGGTCATTTCGCCGCTTGGGAACAGCCTGAGCTCTTCACCGGCGAGATGCGGGCATCGTTCCGGTCGCTGCGCGCGGCAACCTGAAACGCGTGCTGCGCTCCTCGTTCGCCCGCCGCCGCCGTCGTCGTCCTTCAGAATTCGCCTTCGATTCGAAAGAGAAGCTTATGAAGCGGATAACTTGCTTGGCGGCGGCCGTCGTCGCGGTGGCTGGCATAGCCGCCTTCATGCGTCCGGTCTCGGGAAAGGTCGATGAAGCGGCTTCCCCGATCTACGGGGTCACGATTCCGCGCGGATACCGCGATTGGAAATTGATCGCCGTGGATCAGCTTCAAACAGACAAGGTCGACCAGCTGCGCGCCCAACTGGGCAATGACATCGCGATCAAGGCCTTTGAGAAAGGAACGCTCCCGTTCCCGGACGGCACGATCATCGCCGCGCTGCATTGGAATCGTGTCGCCTCGGCGGACAACGCCAAGGTGCTGGAGATCGAATTTCCCGGCGCTCGTTCTTTCGTCGTCGGTTCCGTAGTCAACGTCCAGTTCATGGTCAAGGACTCCAAAAAATACGCCAAGACCGGCGGTTGGGGCTTCGGCGACTTCAAGGACGGAAAACCCGGCGACACCGCGTTGCACGAAACCTGTTTCAGCTGCCACGCGCCGGCGAAGGATCACGACTTCGTTTTCGCTCGCTATGCACCCGCGCCCTGAGACCCGATCGATCGACATGAACATCGAGGCTGCCAACCATGAACAAACATAACGCCCGCGAACACATCGCCCACGAGCGCCGCCGTTGCTTCGGCGCCGCTGTCGGTCGTTCTTTTGCATGGCTGGCCGTAAGAGACCCGGAGGGAATGTGATCCAAGCCGGCAGCGTTGTGTACACCGCCAAGACCGCGACCACCGGCGGCCGCGAGCATGGCGTCTCCCGCAGCTCTGACGGCCTGCTCGACATCCGGCTTTCTATCCCTGGTTCGGCGCGTATCGGCACAAACCCCGAGCAATTGTTCGCAGCCGGATGGTCGGCCAGTTTCGAAAATGCAATCGCCCTTGGGGCGCGTCAAAGAAACATCGTCTTACCCGCTGAAGCGAGCATCGAGGCCGAAGTAGATCTGAACCTCGGAGAAGGCGGCTACTTTCTCCGCGCTCGGCTAAACGTCAGGCTTCCCGGTTTGCAGCGTGATGTGGCGCAAGCCCTCCTCGATGAAGCAGCGGAGATTTGTCCGTACTCGAAAGCGACGCGCGGCAACATAGACGTAACGATCAAGCTGGTCTGAGTTCGATTGTTCTCGGCTGCGACGGCATGATCCGCCACTCGCTGCCGGCAACTCGTGACATCCGAGGAGCGCAGGAGGAACGCGCGATGAATGGCTCCATATCCGACAAGGACATTACCGCCTTGCTCGTGATCGATCCCTACAACGATTTCATTTCCGAGGGCGGGAAGCTCTGGCCCCGGATCAAAGCTGTGGCCGAAGCGAACAACTGCGTTGCCAACATGCTGCAAGTCCTCACCGTCGCGCGGAAAGCGAAGCTGCGGATTTTCTTTGCCATGCACCATCGATACCGTCCCGGCGACTACGAGACCTGGACGTATATTGCACCCATTCAGAAGGCGGCGTGGACGCGAAAAACATTCGAGTACGGCACGTGGGGTGGCGAGTTTCGGAGCGAGTTCGCGCCGCACCCCGGCGAAATTGTCGTAGAGGAGCATTGGTGCTCCAGCGGCTTCGCCAACACCGATTTGGATTTGCAGCTTAAAAGGCATGGCATCCATAAACTGATTGTCATGGGGCTCGTAGCCCATACGTGCGTTGAAGCGACCGTCCGCTACGCCGCCGAGCTCGGATACGAGGTCACAGTCGTGAAGGACGCGACGGCAGATTATTCCGAGGAAATGATGCACGCGGCTCTCGACATCAACCTTCCGAATTACGCGAGCGCCATTCTCACCACAAAGGAAATCGCCGGCTCGATCTCCGCCGTAAGCGGGTGATCTCGGCGTGAGAGTGCGCTTGGGATCAATTGGTTGATTTGGCTGATCTAACGAGTTGGCAGCTTCACCTCAGATAGCAGACGACTTCCACCGGAGAAGTCGGCTGGGAAACCCCGAGATACTTTCCGGTTCAAAGGAGAACCCAGATGAAACCGATCGCGTTGCCATTAGTTGGAATTGCAATGCTCGCCGGCGTTGTCGCCTTCACGGCGCCTGCAGCCAATCAAGAGCGTGCCGGGATCTACGTTACCGATATTCCCGCCGGATACCGCGACTGGCGGCTCATCTCCGTAGCCCACGAGGAAGGCAACTTTCACAGTTTTTCCGCCGTGTTGGGCAACGATTTGGCGATCCAGGCCTACCGCGAAGGAAAGGTCCCGTTCCCGGACGGCGCGATCATTGGCGCTCTGCATTACCGTCACGTGCCATCGGATGAAAACAACAAAGTCTTCGGCCAAGCCCAATCTTTCGTACCCGGTACCCCAACGAACATTCAGTTTATGGTCAAGGACACAAAAAAATACGCCGCAACGGGAGGTTGGGGTTTCGCTCACTTCCAGGACGGCAAACCCGGCGATGAGGCGTTCATGAAAACCTGCTTCCCCTGCCACAACGAGATCAAAGCGCGCGACCTTGTCTTCACTCGTTACGCGCCATAAGAACCACCGTCGGCTAAGCAGACTCTGACGCCGGAGGCGCCCTGCCGGATCGCGTCCCTAGCGTGGTGAAACTCCGACGGGTCACCGCGATTTCCGGCATGGGCCGGGGCGGGTCAGCTGCCAACTGCTCGAAGACTGACGGTTGGATCGTCGCTTAACGCAGCGATTCGTTTCCGGGATCATGCAGCAAGCACGCCGGGCCGCCCGCTCAAGAAGAGCCCGACGACACTTGCCTCGGTTTAGCGACTCGTCGAAGGTTCGGCGTTCGATTCTCAGGTGAACCGCCGGAGAACATTGCCGTCCGGCCGGTGGAATTGCGCAGGCTGGCCTCCTTTACCGCCACGGCTTCCAGACCTGTGTCGCGCGCATCACACTTCATCGGAAATACGTTGGGATAAATCGGGGTAGCGCTCCGGAACATTCCCCGCTTGGCGTACGATTGACCCACCATTGTAGCAACTTCTTTGATTTGGCGGGGGCCATCATGAAGCAGATACTCCGAAGTACGACATTTTTTGTATTCGCAGCCGCAGGCGCCGCCAACGCCGCTGACATGCCCGTCGCCGTGGCGATTGCGCCGCCGGTCTGGAACTGGACGGGCTTTTATATCGGTGGGCAGGTCGGAGCTGCGACCGGCACCGCCAACTTCGCCGATCCATTCGGCGCCTCGGTGTTCGGCGATCGCGTCACGACGCCGGCATTCCTCGTCGGCGGCCAGCTCGGCTACAATTGGCAGGCGTTGAACTCGAGGTGGGTGCTCGGCGTGCAGACCGATGCCAACTGGCTTGCATCGGACGGCACCAATACGTGCTTGGCATTCAATGGGCTTCTCGTCTCAGCGACGTGCCACGCAAACCCCGATGCCTTCGGCACGCTGACGGCCCGAGCCGGCTACGCGTTCGGCATCGACGGCCGCACGCTCCTTTATGGAAAAGGTGGTGCCGCGTGGCTCCATCAGCGGGTCGATACCATTGCCAATTCGGGGCCGCTGAGGCTCGGTGGCGTTCCCGTTCCCAACGAGTTCGCAAGCGCCGCTGGCGGGACATGGGGATGGACGCTCGGTGCCGGGGTGGAGCATGCCCTGGCACCAGGCTGGACCATCTTCCTTGAATACGACTACCTCAATTTCGGGCGCACCGGCGTCGGCACTCCGGAGAGCATCATCCAGGTCACTCCTGGCATCAACGGATATAACCTGTTCCCGCCCAGCGCGACCAATGTCAGCCAAGATCTTCACGAGGTGAAGCTGGGCTTGAACTACAAGTTCGGCGCTGATCCGTGGGCGAGCTGGAATGCCTATGCGACCAATATGTCGTACTACGTCAAAGAACCCCGCCCGGTGCAAGGCTGGGCACCCGGTTGGGAGTTCGAATTCGGCACACGTGCCTGGTACAGCTCGGGCAAGTTCCAGTGGAACATCGGGAGCGGTCCGCCGATCTTCGGAAACTCCGATATCTCGCGCCTGACCTATAATGGCCTCAACGCCATCGCGGGCGAGTACTTCCAGCGTATCGACAGCCCCTACAACATCTTTATCAAGGGCAATCTCGGTCTCGGGAGCATATATACCGGCCACCAGAACGACGAAGATTGGTTGCTGTTCGGTGGGGCGGTCGGATACTCCAACACGCTGTCCGACGCCGTCAAAGCCGGCAAGCTCGGATACACCACGCTCGATCTCGGCTACGATCTCCTGCGCGGCGCCGGATACCGTGTCGGACCGTTCGTCGGCTACAACTACTTCACCGAGCGATGGGACACCTATGGCTGCGTCCAGATCGCGAACCCGGCCTCGGACTGCGTGGGCAACTTTGCCCAGCCCACGACGGTCCTCATCGGCACCCAGGACTCCACATGGAATTCGCTTCGCGTCGGTTTGACGGGCGATACCATGTTGACCGATCGTCTCAAGCTCAGCGCCGATGTTGCTTACCTGCCCTACGTCTGGATGACCGGCCGGGACAACCACTTGCTGCGGGCCACCACGACCTATTTCGACCAGGAGGGCTCGGGACAGGGCGTGCAACTTGAGGCGATCGTGTCCTACTACCTGACCGACTATTTCAACGTGGGAGTCGGCGGGCGGTATTGGGCGATGTGGACCACGTCGGCAACGGATACCTGCAATGGCTGCGCGGGGGCCGGGATTTCTTCGCCCTCGAGCAATGCGCGCTTCAATACCGAGCGCTACGGCGTGTTTGTCCAGGCCGCGTACAAGTTCGGTGTGCAGAACGCCATCGTCACCCGGTACTGACCGGTAGCGTGGGCAAAGGCAGCGTGTTGAATCACGGCGCTTTGACGATCTGCTTGCACGCGGGCGGCAACCCGGCCAGCGTCAAGGGAGGTCTCGGTTTGCTCGGCGGCGGATGCAGCGTCGATTCCTTGAACCAGAAGTCGAGTTCGCCGCCGCAGCCGTCGCTTGCGCGTGTCGGGGCCGGCGGCTTGCAGTCCGCGCTATCCGCCGGACAGGCAAGCTGGACATGAAAATGCTCGGCGTGCCCATACCAGGGACGCACCTTGTAAAGCCAAGCGTGATCAGCTCCGTTACGATCCGCTCCGGCCTCGCGGCACAGCGCCTTCTTGATCGCCGCGTTGACCAAGATGCGCACGACCACCGGATCCTGCGCAGCCGTGCGGATGAGCGCCGCATGCCTTTGCGTCCACACTTTCGGATCGACATCGCGCTGATCGGGCGCGACCACATCGGTGCCCGGGGCGAACTCGCGCTCCTCGCGGCTTTGCTCGTGGTCCGGCATCGGCGCAAACCAAATATCGACGTCGAGGCCGATTTGATGACTGGTGTGCTCGGAAAACATCTGCCCACCGCGCGGCTGAGCCATGTCGCCAATCAAGAGACCGTTCCAGCCGACCTTTCTGGCGTTCGCGGCCAACCGTTCGATGAAGCGAACGAGTTGCGGATGGCCCCAGTTGCGGTTGCGCGACGGCCGCATGACTTGCCAGGCCGGGCCCGTGATCGGCAGCGCCGCGGCGCCGGCAAGGCAGCCGTCGAAATCGCCGCCGATCGAGCGCGGCGGTCCGGGAAACGGTGTCGCTTTGCGCGCGAACAGTTCCTTGGCCGGCGTTGACGGCGCGTCCGGATTTTTCAGCGGCGGCAGCGGCTCGGGATTGAGCGAGCCGGGCAGCATCGGGTCAATCACGTGCTTTTCCTGCGCGACGGCGGAACTCGCGGCGGCAAAGAAGAAGACGGCGAGGAAGCAGACGACAGCGCGCATCAGCAACTCCACTCCGTATGGAGTCTGTAGGAAACTAGAATCAAATTGCAATCATGCCCAAGCTTCAGAATTGCAAGAACCAGACTCTGACGCCTCACGATAAGAAGCCATTGTTCGAGACGACCCGGATCGACCTGACGCTCAATCTCAAGACCACGAAGGCGTTGGGCATCGAAGTGCCACCCGCACTGCTAGTCCGGGCCGACGAGATGATTGAATAATTCGCAACTTCCGTAATGGGTCAATCGCGCTGTTCCCACTGGGCGAACGGGACGGCAGCTTCACCTCAGATGGCTGACAACTTTGGGCGCGGCCGCGATGGGCCAAAAGCAGAAACATCACGACTTGCTTGCGTGACGACGGGTCGCCGTTGAAGGCCTTAGGCAGGAGCGTCTGAGTCGCCCCGCTGCACCAACTCGAGGGTGATGCCCTCGGGCCCCTCGAAGAGCCGCAGCTTCCGGCTGATGTAGTCCATCTCGTCGCTCAGCATGGTTACGCCGTTGGCCACGAGGTGCGCGGTGGCCGCCTCGATGTCGTCGACGCGGAACGCGAGGTGGTTGAAGCCCCGTTGCCGCAGATTCGTCGGGTGCGCACCCGGATCGGTCCCTGGGGTCGGCTCGAACTCGAGCAGCTGGATCTCGAAACGAGGTTTCGCTCCCTCGAGCGCGAGGGTGATGTGCTGCGCTTTCATGCCGGGCATGCCCATGTACCGGGCGGGAAGGCCACCCTCGATCGTCGCGACGTGTTCCTTCCGGAATCCTAGGAGCGCGAAGAACTCGATCGCCGGCCCGGCGTCGGCCACCGCGATCGTGACATGGTCCGGATTGAGGAACATCTCACTCCCTCCCTGTCATCAACGCCGTGCACTCGGCCGCGCCGGCTGACCTCAGCCGAGTAAGCTGTCGGCTCGGCATTGGCCCTTCCGCTCTTGAAAGGCTACCAGCTCGCGCGGTCGCATGGTAGGTGCGTTGGCCCGCGGCGAAGTCTGCTTTTGCCGACCAAGCCGAGTATTTCGCAACGGATTGATTTTCCCGGCTCGCAGGGCAGCCCCCGCCCCCGAGATGGCGGTTGCGGTACCCCGATCACCCAGACAGCAGTCGCGCTTGATCGCCGCCGCGCTGCCTCCCCACCTTCCCCTAATAGCGATGTACACAGCCGTACAGGCAGTGCTCTATTACCTGCTGCATTACACAATATACATTGTGATATAGAATGACTCCATAATGAGAGAATATATGCAACGAGGGATAACGTGAGAGATGAGAGAAAGATTGCTGCATTTTAGGTGCAGAGGGCGATAGTCAGCCTTGCATTCATCGCATCAATGTGTCATAAACCATGCGGCCGGCGGCTCCCCTGCAAGAGAATCCGCCAGCCGCTGAAGGATCATCTTGGCGGGTGATTAAGCGCTCATGGCGCGCCCGTCGCCTCTAAAGGCTTCAAAATGTTACAGAATCACATGGATTTAGTCAAGCGGCAAATTCAGTATTACGAAAGCCTAATCGCCCGCTACCCTCCAGACCATCCTAGATATCGGGCTCATCAAGTCGAATTATATCGACGAATCATCGGTCAATTTCGGGACCTCATGAAGTTATTGCGGTCGCTCCCCAGGACAACTAGGGCTGCCACCGAGGACGACCAGCCAAGTTTCTTTGGCGCCGGCCTGGATTTCGTGAAGCCGCCCGAGTTTTACCCCACCCACACGTCGCCGGCGGCGCCATTGACGACTCCGGTGACCAAGACCTCCATCCCCGCAAAGGACGACCTTTCCGATCTCCCGCCCGATCTCTTGGCCGAACTCAGCGACGCCGCCAAGGGCGAGACTGACCCCCTCATCCGGATCATCAATGAGCGAGGCGGCACCGCGAATCTCGATGAAATCCTCATCGATCTCTATCGAAAATTCGGCGAGATCGGGAAACGCCCGATCATCAGCAATCGTCTTTACCGCCTGTCGAAGCGGGGGCTCTGTGCCGCTTCGGCAGGCAAGAAGGGCGTTTACACAACCCGGTCGTCGGAACAACAGGGGAACCCGACAAATCCTGACGATCAAGATGACGAAGGCCCAGGTGCCCAAACATCCGAGCCCTCACCTGAGAATTTGGAGAAGCGTACGAAATCAACTCCAGTCGCTGCGAGTTTGACTGCCTCCACAGAACTACGCCGGAAATTGCTGTCGGAGGCAGCAACACCGGTCGATCCTCTCTCTACTGCAGCAGCGAAAGGAGTTTCCATCTTTCGTCGCGCATAGATTCCAATACAGCGCCAGCCATGCTGGCGAACTGATCGACGCCGCATTGGCAGCATCGCCTACTAGACCGAATGAACCCGCGCCGGATCGGCGACGGCGATTCCGAATAATCACGGAGGTTGGAAAGATTAATGCCCCTTTGACCAACGGATAGGAAACCGCCGGGCGTTGCGAGCCCGGCGGCTCACTCTTATCCGTCCCGCTTAACCCGAGATCGGCTGCGGTACGGGCCATCAGAAAGGCACCCGATAGAATCGGATTGCCGCTCCAAGGTCAAGGCCGAGTCTCACATGACCGTGATCCTAAAATGGAGACACGGATGGAGAACTCGTATGTCAAAGTATCCCTTCACCAAGGCTTATGTAGATAGTGCTCCCGACGTTGCAGGCGTTTACGCGCTCTATGACGGCGGGACGACCATCTACTACGGTCGGGCGCAAGGCGGTTCCGTCACAATTCGGAGTCGCCTCCAATCGCACCTTGCCGGTCACGAAGGCTCTTGCACGCAGGGAGCAACACACTTTGTTGCAGAACCATGTAACAACCCGGTCACACGGGAAGAAGAGTTGCTCAATGCGTTCCGGCGCACCCATGGTCGTCTTCCGCGATGTAATTCGCGGGTGGGTTAGTCCTTTACCTCTCTAAGCCAAGACGGGCGGCAGGAGTTGACCAGTGCGGTTCCTGCCCCTGCTTCAACTCCGTTTTCATCAAACAGTATTTCGCGATTGCCGAACGGCAATCCCTCACCGTGAATTCGCAGCCGGTAAGGCGCATCACTCTGCGGCATGTGCACGAATTGCAAGGTCAATCCAGACGCGCGATCTTCGATGATCTGCTCGCGGATCACCCACATTCCACCATTTGGTTTTAATGCCATCGGAGCCTCGCCATCAGGCAGACTCCCCAGCACACAACGATTCGGCTTACCGAAAAGTTTCGCTCGACTCTAATTTTCAAAGTGGCTCCTTTCCGCACTCTATTGCGTGCGTGGAAACGCATCCAGGCGACGCGAAGGAAGGGCAATACGGATTGGAACCTCAACGCACAAGGCAACACGGCAAAAAGCAACGCGGTTGCCTCAATAGGACTATTATGCTATATATAGTCCTATAAAGCAAGGAAATTCCGATGTCGCCAACCTCCCGCTTCCACGAGCCCGATTCGGCGGTGCCGATTTACGCTGTTTCCGACCACAGGCTTCCCTCAGCTTGCTGCGGGCGGTCGCGCGCAAACTCCCGTCACGACGAGCGATTTCGCCGCGGCATGCGGCGAGCGCAGGCCACTTTTTGAGTTTCCCTGTTATTTTCCCTGTTCTGAGGGAAAATCCGGCATTTTTCGCGCGCGGCAAGCCGGACGGCTGAGCAGTTGGTCGTCCGCTATCGATTTCGAACGCCCGCCTCGTCAGTGCACTCAACCTGCAACCTCTCCCCGCCTTGCCACGCACGCGGAGAGAGTTGAACGGAGCGGACTGCGGCGCGTCACTTCTCCGGCAGGGCGAACACCCAGAGCGTCGAGCCGGCGTCGGGGACCTTCATTTCCGGGACGAGGGTCGCGAGCGATCGGCCCAGCCCCGAGCCGCTCCCGGTTGCGACGGCGATGTACTGCTTGCCGTTGACGCTGTAGGTGATCGGGAACGAGTTCACCATGTTGTTGGTGCGGATCTGCCACAGCACCTTGCCGGTCTCGTCATCGAGCGCTCGGAAGTAGCGATCGATGTCGCCGGCGAAGACGACGCCGCCGCCCGTCGGCAACACCGCGCTGGTGTTCGGCGCATGCTGCCGATAGGACCAGCCTTGCGAACGGTCGGCGAGCTTGATGCCGTCGATCCGGCCGATGTTGCCGTCGCTGTTCGGCACCTTGACGCGGGCGAAGACCGCGCGGCCGCCGCCGGAATAAGCCTGGCCGGGATCGAGCGGGGACGGCGTGGTGTTGGCGCAGTACTCGTTGAGCGGCATGTAGAGCATGCCGGTCTTCGGGCTGTAGGCGGTCGCCGGCCAGCCGCGTCCGCCGGGATCGGACGGACAGTTGACCGTGGTCTGGCCGATGTGCGGGATCGCGGCGACGTTGATGGTCTTCTCGCCGGTCTTCGGATCGATGGCGGCGACGACGTTCTGCGGCACCGTCTCCTTGTGCCACAGCCACTGGCCATTGGTGCGGTCGAGCGCCTCGATGATGCCGAGCTTGCCGGTCGTCACCACCGCCTTGCGGGTCTCGCCGTTGACCGGCATGTCGACCAGCATGCGCTCGTAGACGTAGTCGAGATCCCAGGTGTCGTCCTCGAGGTGCTGGTGATACCAGTTGAGCTTGCCGGTGTCGGGATTGATGGCAAGCGTCGAGTCCGAATACATCGCCGTGACCTTGGCCCCCGGCTTGCGGGGCATGGTGCCGCGCATCTCGGCGATCCACGGATAGGGCTGGCCGGTGCCGTAAAACACGAGGTTCTGTTCGGGATCGTAACTGCCGGAAATCCAAGCCGAGCCACCGAAACGGCTCTCGATCGGCAGACCGTTCCAGGTGTCGTAGTTCGGATCGCCGGGATGGGCGATGGTGTTGACGCGCCACAGCTCGGCGCCGGTCTTGGCGTCGTGGCCGGTGATGAAGCAGCCGCCGGGCTCGGCGTTGCCGCAGCCGGTCATGCCCTGGATGATCTTGCCGTTCACGACGAACGGGCCGCCGGTATAACGCCAGCCCTTGGTCCAATCGGCGGTCGCGTGGTCCCACACCACCTTGCCGGTCTTGGCGTCGAGCGCGACGAGATGAGCGTCGGAGGTGGCGACGATCAGGTTGTTGCCCTCCATCGCCATGTTGCGCGACGACAGGTTCTGGGTGTTGGCGATCAGCGCGTCCGGCAGGTCGCGCTTGTACTCCCACAGGAGATCGCCGGTCGCGGCATTGAGCGCCTGGATGCGGTTGCCGAAGTTGAAGAGGAACAGCACGCCGTCGTGGACGATCGGGGTCGTCTCCGTCGCGCCCGGCGTCATCGACCAGGTCCACGCGACCTGGAGGTCTTTGACGTTCGATTTGTTGATCTGGTCGAGCGGGCTGTAGCCGTAGCCGTCATAGGTCCGCCGCCACATCAGCCAGTCCGAAGCCGGCGGACTGCGCAGCATCGCGTCGGTGACGGTCGTCAGATTGCGGGTCGGGTCCTGCTGCGCGAACGCTGCGGCGCTTGCAAGCAGCAGGCCCACCAGGGCCAGCATCGATGACTTCCGCAATTGGTTGGTCGACATGGTATCCTCCCTCCAGTGTTTCGCTGAAGTATAGCCCGTCACGACGCCGGCGCTATGGAGAAAGTCCATGAGTTCGCCGCATGCGCTATCGGCAAAAGCGTACACACCTCGCGTTGCAGGGCTGACGATCCGCGCCCGTGAGCCGAGCGACTGGGAGGGCATCGCCGTGCTCCTCGCTCTTCCGAAGGTGCGATGGGGCACGCTACGGATGCCGTTCGAAAGAAACGAGCTGTGGCGCAAGCGGCTCGAGAATCCTCCCGAGGGCATGACCGGCATCGTCGCCGAACTCGACGGCCGCCTGGTCGGCTCCGCCGATGTCACTCGCTTTCCCGCGCGGCGGAACCATGTCGGCGGCATCGGCATGTCGGTGCATGACGATTTCCGCGGACGTGGTATCGGCTCCGACCTGCTGGCGGCTCTCGTCGATATTTCCGACAACTGGCTCAATCTGCTGCGAGTGGAATTGAAGGTCTATGTCGACAACGACCCGGCGCTCCGGCTCTATCGAAAATTCGGCTTCGAGGTGGAAGGCACGTTTCGCGCCGACGCGTTTCGCGACGGCCGCTATGTCGAACTCGTTCGCGATGGCAAGGCTGCGCGGCGAGGCTCGCGGCGCGTCCTGACACCTGTCGGAGGAGCCCTGCACGACCGCGGCAAAGATTACGTTGATTGGCGGTCCTACGAGCGGTGCATCAAAAAAAGCCTCAGGCGTCGCGCCGTTCCACCAGAAAATCGGCTAATCTTCCGAACACAATTGAGACAAATCCATAGCGGGAGGACACGATGAGGATGATGATGCGCGCCGCGTGCGGCGCCGCGGCTGCGGCCATGATCGCAGCACTTGCGCCCGTCGCGGCATCAGCCGGCGATATCATTGCGGAGTGGGCGACCGTGAAGCCGCCGCCGGTGCCGGAACTCAAGCCGGTGACCGTCGACCCGAAGACGACCGCCCTCCTCGTCCTCGACCTCATGAAGACGAATTGCGGCACGCGCCCGCGCTGCGGCGCCACGGTGCCGAACGTCAAACGGCTCATCGATGAGGCCCGCGCGCACAACATGATGGTGTTCTACACGCTGGTCGGGAATCCCAAGGCAACACCCGCCGATATGGTCGACCCGGCAATCGCAGCACGCGACGGCGAATGGGTCTACCAGCCCGGTCCCGACAAATTCCTCGGCTCGGATCTGGAAAAGCGACTGAAGGATCACGGCATCCAGACCGTGATCATCACGGGCACTTCGGCCCAGGGCGCCGTGGTCGGCACCGGTTCCGGGTCGGCGCAACGACGCTACAAGGTCGTCGTCCCGGTCGACGGCATGTCGGCCGAGGACACCTACAATGAGCAATACGCGGCCTGGCACCTCTACAAGGGCGGCCCGGCGATCGTCACGGAACACGTGACGCTGACGCGCTGCGACATGATCAAATTCGCGAACTGACGAATGAACTCTCGGCAGTCGTGATTGCGTCGCTGCCGCCGCGGGCTTCACGGCCGCAGCCGACCCCGACCAACTCGCCCATCCTTCCAAACAGGGGACAAGCAGGCTCCAGCATGAAACAGCAAATCGTTGCAGTCGTTTTCACTGCTGCGCTGGCGACGGCCAGCACCGCCGCGATGGCGCACCACTCGTTCGCGATGTTCGATCAGGAGCACAAATCCGAGCGCCAGGGCATCGTGAAGGAATTCAAGTTCAATGCGCCGCACGTGTTCATCATGATGGAAGTCAAGGAATCGGATGGCTCCTCGAACATGTGGGCGCTCGAGGGCGAAGCTCCGACGGCGCTCGTTCGAGCGGGGTGGAACGCCAAAAGTCTGAAGCCCGGCGACGAGATCAAGCTGATCGTCGCCCCGTTGCGCAGCGGCGCCGCCGGCGGCTCTTGGGTAACCAAAGAGGTTACATTCGGCGACGGCAAGCCGATCGCTGTCGCTCCGTGACAAGCTTTCTTCGCCCTTGGTTCGGCAGGTTTCTTTGAGGAGAACAGCCATGCTTCGTCGCAACTCGACCGGCCTGTTGATTGCAACCATAGCAGCGACGATGCTGCTAAGCGCTTCCGCCCGCGCGTTCGATGAATCCAAATATCCCGAATGGATGGGCTACTGGATGAGGATGGGAGGCGGCACCTATGATCCTTCCAAGCCTCCGGCGCGCGGACAGCAGCCGCCGCTCACCCCGGAATATAAGGCCAAGTGGGAGGCCAGCATCGCCGACCAGGCCAATGGCGGCCAGGGCGACAACTACATGGCCTGGTGCATTCCGCCTGGCCTGCCGCGCACGATGATCGACTATGAAGGCATGGAAATCGTCATCCGGCCCAATGTCACATATTTCCTCATCCTCGAACCACAGGACCAGATCCGGCGGGTGTTTACCGACGGCCGCAAATGGCCGGACGACATCATGCCATCCTATCTCGGCTACTCGATCGGCACCTGGGTCGACGAGGACGGCGACGGTCGCTACGACACGCTGCTCATCGAGACGCGAGGGCTCAAGCCGGAGCGCGTCTATGAAACGAGCGGCATCCCGTTTCACCAGGACGGCGAGACCGTCATCAAGGAGAAGATCTATCTCGACAAATCAAATTCCAACATCCTCAACAATGAGATCACGAGTTTCGATCACGCGCTGACGCAGCCGTGGACCATCAAGCGCCAGTACAGCCGCGATCCCAAGGAGATCTGGGTCGAGACCGTCTGCGCCGAGGACCAGCACCAGATCAAGATCGGCAACGAAGCCTATTACATCGGTGCCGAAGGTGCCTTGCTGCCGACGCGCAAGAACCAGCCAGCCCCCGAGTTCAAGGACTTCACGAAGGCTTCCAAGTAGGCTTCCGAGTGGGTTTCCAAGTGGGTTTCCAAGTAGAAAGCGTCGAACTGAACTGAACAAAAACAACTGCCGAAGCACGGCAGCGGGAGGAGCGCATGAGAACCGCCACACCACGTCTCACGGTTTCATTCTTGATCGCCGGCGTGCTGCTCGCAGGTGCGCTCGCTCCTGCCCGCGCCGAGCCGCCCAAGCTGCCGGTACCGGCTGTCGACCAATCCGCGGTCGGCCAGCGCGGCTATTTCTATGTCGGCGGCAAGTACGTCGGCGAGCCGGGCAAAGCCATCATGACCGGCCAGGCCTATGTCGAGGTGCTGGCACCGAAGGATGTGAAACGTCCCTACCCGCTGGTGCTGATTCACGGCGCCGCCCAGACGGCCACCAATTGGATGGGCACTCCAGATGGTCGCAAGGGATGGGCCGAGTATTTCGTCGAGCAAGGCTACGTCGTCTACATGATCGATCAGCCGATGCGCGGGCGTTCGGCGATCCACCCCGCCGACGGGCCGACGCGCATGTACACGGCGCAGAACGAGGAGTTCCAATTCACGGCGATCGAAGCCGAAGGCAACTGGCCGCAAGCCAAGCTGCATACGCAGTGGCCGGGCGATGGTCCCAACAAGGGCAAGAAGGGCGATCCGATTTTCGATGCGTTCTACGCCACGCAGGTAGAGACCGTCCTTAACAACGAGGAGACCCAGGAACGCAACAAGGACGCAGGCACGGCGCTGCTCGATCGCATCGGGCCGGCGATCGTGCTGACCCACTCGCAATCCGGTTCGTTCGGCTGGCTCATCGCCGATGCGCGGCCGCGCCTCGTGAAGGCAGTCATCGCCATCGAGCCGGCCGGACCGCCGTTCGAAGCCACCATTATCGGCACTGGCAGGACGCGGGCGTGGGGGCCGACCGATATTCCGATCACCTACAATCCGCCGGCCAAGAATCCGAGCGAACTCGCAGTCGAGCGCGAAGCGAAACCTGATGCGCCCGACTTGTTCCAATGCTGGATGCAGAAGACGCCGGCGCGTCAACTCGTCAATCTCAAGAATATTCCGGTGATGATCATGGCGGCGGAGGCCTCCTATCATCAGACCTACGATCACTGCACCGCGAAATATCTCAATCAAGCGGGCGTCAAAACCGAATACATCCGCCTGCAGGACCGCGGCATCCGCGGCAACGGTCACATGGTTATGATCGAGAAGAACAATCTCGAGATCGCCCATCTCATCGACGAATGGGTTCTCAAAAACGTGCGGTGAAGCATGCGCGTTGGCCCGCCGCTCACCCGTCGCGGACTGCTGCGCGTCGGAGCGTCAGCCGCGGCGGCAAGTCTCGCGCTGCCGGTCGCGTCGGCGGAAAGCTACCCCGTTCGGCCGGTGCGGGTGATCGTGGTGAGCGGGGCCGGCGGCCAGGGCGACACCACCGCGCGGCTCTTTGCGCAGCGGCTCACCGAGCACTTCGGGCAATCGTTCTACATCGAGAACATGCCCGGGGGCGCGGGCAACATCGCCATGGGAGTAGCGGCGCGCGCGGCGCCCGATGGCTATACCCTGCTCGCCGCCTCCGGCAGCTTCATCACCAATCCGAGCCTGTTTGCGAAAATTCCATACGATCCCGAAAGGGATTTCGCGCCGATCAGCCTGCTCTGTTCGTCGCCGCATGCGCTCGTGGTCAACCCGCTGGTCCCGGCGCGAAGCGTGACCGAACTGATCGCGCTCGCCAAGGCCGATCCCGGCAAGATGAGCTATGCCTCAGCCGGTCGCGGCACGCCGGCTCATCTTGCGGGCGAACTCTTCAAGCTCGCCTTCGGGCTCGACATCATCCACGTGCCGTTCTCGGGCGGCGGACCGGGCATCCTGTCGACCATTGCGGGTCACACGCCGATTTCAGTCTCGGCAGTGCCGACCGCAGTGGCGGCGATCATGGCGGGCGAGGTACGCGCGCTCGCGGTGATGAGCGCGACGCGCTCCTCGGCGCTCCCGAACGTGCCCACCATGGCAGAGGCGACCGGACACGAACTCGTCGCGGACATCGTGACCGGTTTCGTGACGCGCGCCGGCACGCCGCGCTCGATCATCGACAGCCTTTATAGTGAGATCATCAAGATCATCGCCGAGCCGGATTTGCGCGAACGGCTGGCGATGCTGGGGTTTGAGCCGGTCGGCAATACGCCTGAGGAATACGCGGTTTGGCTTCGCTCCGAGATGGCGAAATGGGCTAAGGTCGTGCAGGAAGCCCATATCGGCACGCAATGAAGTGCCGTGCCCGGAGGGCGCCGCAAGCCGGTCGCAATTGCCCTCCAATCTCCGTATAGTGCGCGTCATTTCCAAGAGATTCGGAGCTGCCCTGATGAACCAAGCCCGTTTTGCATTCCCGTCGCTGCTGACGGCAATGCTCGCGATCGCTTTCGCGGTGCCGTCCGCCGACGCTCAGGCACCGCGGCCGCTGCCGCCTGGACCTCAAGGGCAGCCTCCGGCTCCTCCCCGCGGTCAACCGCCCGGCCCGCCGCCACAACAACAGCAGCAGCAACAGTCCCAGCAACCGGCACCGCCGCGGCCCTATAAGCCGGTCGCGATCACGCTGCCTCAGCCGTTCAACGACCCAAGCTTCGAAGCATTCCGCAAGCAGCTTGGAGACATCATTGGCCGCAAGGACCGCGCCGCGCTCGCGCGTGTCATCGTCGCCTCCAACTTCTTCTGGTTCGGGGAAAACGGCGACAAGACCGATAAGCGCAAGTCGGGTATCGACAACTTCGCTGCTGCCGTGAACCTCGATGCGCAGGACGGATCCGGCTGGATGGCGCTCGCCGATGTCGTGCGCGACCCTACGCTTGAGCCGGTACCGGACCGCCAGGGTGTCATGTGCTCACCGGCGGCACCGACTTTTGACGAGAGCCAAGCCGAACAGCTCGCCAAGAGCACGGGAACCGAGCCGAACGAGTGGGCTTACACGACCAAGCAAGGCGTGGAGGTGCATGCCGCCGCGCAGCCCAACTCGCCGGTCATCGACCGCCTCGGCCTTTCGCTCGTTCGCGTCATGTTTGACGACAACCAGCAATCACCGATGGTGCGAGTCGTCACGCCCAGCGGCAAAGTAGGCTTCGTCACCGAAGAGTCGCTGGGGACGCTGGAAAACGACCAAGTCTGTTACCTCAAGGAAGGTGCCGCCTGGAAGATCACCGGCATCACCACCAGCAACTGAGCTAACTGAGCCGCGACTAGCCGGCATAATGCGATTACGGCCCGCTCGATGTCTTGAGCGGGCCGTATCATTTCCGGGCCCATGAGCGGGCAAGTTTTAGCGATGACCCCTTCGCGACATGAGCGGCTCTGCCTCGCGAGACGGCAGAATTGGATTCTCGACCTTCCGCGCTATAGGTCGAAACGCGGACTACGCTCAGGCCTCGCTCACTTCCACCTTGAATTTGGCGGCCGGCGCAGTCCCACGCAGATGCCGTTGGAAGCTCGCCTCCTCGGCATCATCGGCGCAGAATTCGTTGCAGAAGAACTGGCCGGCCGGCGACCGCCACGGCTGGATGCGACCATCCACGATCGGTAACGGCTTGCGGCAGAACGCACAGACGAATCCGCTCTGAGCGACAGCTATGTTCATTGGAAACTCCCCCGTGTGACGCAGCACATCACCCCTGTGTGCCGATGAAGCTGGTGACCGTGGCGATATGTTGATTGTCCTCCGCATCCCCGTAACCGACTCTCACAGCAGCCCCCCCCAACTCCCCCATTTGCCGACGGTACAATCTACGTCAAATGTGACGGTGATTTGCGTGCCGACATTTTGCCATAATGCACCATCCCTCGATGGGTACCATGACACCCCGCATTGAAGTTCGGGGGAACTGTTCCCCGAATGCCACAGAGCAGCAATGCTTTCATATTAATGAAAATTGGAGCGAGTGTGGTTGCCGGGAGCCGGAAGAGGGTTAAATCATATTAACCTTAAGGACCGCTAAAGCCCGTATATACGGTTCCTTTCGTTGACGATAACCACTTATTAATCAAAATCAACAGCTGGGGAAACGTGGTGGCGGGTGAGTTATGCCGGACTTCAAGGTTTTGACCGCCGGCGATACGGCGCTTGTCGTCGAGTTTGGCGACAGCGTTGATCGTAAGATCAGCACCTTTGTTTTGGGTCTGGCGCGGCGGCTCGATGAAATCCGGCTCGATGGCGTCGTCGAGACCGTCCCGACGTTCCGCTCATTGATGGTTTACTATGATCCGCTGGTCATTCCGGCTGCAGCGCTCATCTCGCGCATTAAGCACGAGGCGGCAGCGTTACGTGTCGCCGCATATTCCAGCCGCGAGTGGCGCCTGCCGGTCTGCTACGACCCCGCTCTCGCGCCGGACCTCATTGATGTAGCAGAACGAATCGGCATTTCTCCCGGCGAGGTGATCGAGCGCCATGCGGCGGCTACCTATCACGTCTACATGCTCGGTTTTTTGCCCGGCCTTGCCTACATGGGCGATGTCGCCCCTGAACTGGTGTTGCCGCGACGCGAGACGCCGAGGCAACGGGTAGCCGCCGGCTCGGTCGCAATCGCGACCACGATGTCGATCATCTTTCCGCGCGAAAGCCCCACCGGCTGGCATGTGATCGGCCGCTCGCCCGTTGAGATGTGGCGACGGCCCTCGGCAGGCGCGGCTTCCACGGGCGGTTCCCCCCGAGCGGGCGCGCTGCTGGCCCCTGGCGATAAGGTGACATACGGGCCGATCTCGCTCGCGGAATTCGAAAACCTGGCCGTCCGCGCGGCTGCAGGCGCTCTCGACGTTGCCCCTATCAACACAGCCACGGAAGCCGCAGCATGATGCCGGCCTTGCACATTCTTCGGCCGGGCCTGCTCACGACTGTGCAGGACTTTGGACGGACCGGATATCAGTATCTCGGCATTCCCGTCGGCGGTGCGCTCGATCCCATGGCCCTCCGCGCCGCGAACGCGCTCGCCGGCAACGCGCCCGACTGCGGTGCGCTGGAGGTGCTGTACGTCGGACCCACCATCGAAATCGAGGCTGACAGTGCGCGCCTAGCATTCGCCGGCGCCGATGCGGCGATCGAGGTTTTCCCCGATGCCGCCGCAATCACCGGCACACGGATCGACACGATGCGCAGCGTGCTGGTGCGGCGAGGCGAGGTCGTGCGTATCGGCTCGCTCAGCGGCGGGGCGGTGCTCTATGTGGCCGTGGAAGGCGGCTTCGATATCAAGCCGGCATTCGGAAGCATCGCTACCGATATCCGCGGCGGCATCGGCGGCTGGCAAGGCCGCGCGATCATCGCCGGCGATCGCCTGCCCCTCTGCTCCATGCGGGCGACCGAGCGCGACGAATGCCGGCTCAAAGGATTTGACCTCGCCCCGTCGTCGTGTGTTCGCGCCGTCATCGGCCCGCAGAACGATTACTTCTCGTCTTCGGAGATCGAGGGATTTTTCGCTAGCCGCTTCACAGTCGGCAGCGGCTCCGATCGAATGGGCATGCGGCTCGAAGGCCGCCGCATCGCCCATGCGCGCGGTCACGATATCGCCTCTGACGGCATCGCGCCGGGCTCCGTTCAGGTGCTCGGCAACGGGCAGCCCGTGGTGCTCATGGCGGATCGTCAAACCACCGGCGGCTATCCCAAAATCGCGACCGTCATCTCGGCGGACCTCCCGGCTCTTGGCCGTCTGCCGATCGGCGCAACCATCGGCTTCGAGGCCGTAACCGTCGAAGCAGCGCAGGCGATGCGCCGCGCGATGTATGCGGAGATCGCTCGCCTTAACGAATACATCGTGCCGATCGGTCGCGATGGCGCCACGGGCGATGTGACCCCTCTGCTATCCAACTACAATCTGATCAGCGGTGTCGTCGACGCCCGCAACTGGATCATGTGACGGCATCATGACTGCGGTGAACTCCACAGCGCGTCCGACCGTTCGCGTCGAGAACGTTCCGCGCGGCATCCTGTTCATGATCGGTGCGACGGCGCTGTTCGCCACGTCGAGCGCATTCGCCAAGTGGCAGGTCGCAATCTATCCCGTCGGCGAAGTGATGTTTGCGCGCTCGTTCGCATCGCTCGCCGTCTGCGCCGCCTTCGTCCTGCCGTTTACGGGCATGGGCGTGTTCGCGACGTCAAAGCCGCGCGCTCACGTCGCGCGCGGCTTGTCGCAATCGATCTCCCAGACCTTGTCGGTCATCGCATTCAGCATGATGCCGCTTGCGGGGGCGATTGCGATCAATTTCTCCGCGCCGCTGTTCTCGGCACTGATAGCAATCTTCTGGCTCAAGGAGCGCGCGGGGTTAGCGCGATGGGGCGCCCTCCTCGCCGGGTTTTTGGGCGTCCTGATCGTCGCCGATCCGGGCGCGGATTCGCTTCGGCTTGGCGCTCTCTTCGCGCTCGGCAATGCGGTGATGTACGGCAGCGTCACCGTCGCAGTGCGCGGCATGACGGCGACCGAGAAGCCCGACACGCTGCTGATGTGGCAAATGGCGACGATCGCCGCGTTCCACTCGCTGCTGCTCTTGTTTGGATTTCGCTGGCCGGCACCGTTCGACGCTGCAATGCTTCTCGCAAGCGGGGTTACCAACGCGCTCGGCCAATATTTATGGACCCGCTCTCTCGCGCTGGCTCCGACGGCGGCCGTCGGGCCGTTTTATTACCTCATGCTGGTATGGGCGATGGTGATTGGTTTTCTTGCCTGGGGCGATGTGCCGAGCATGGCGCTCATCTCGGGATCGGCCGTCGTCGTCGCGTCGGGACTGTTTCTGCTCTGGCATGAAGGCCGGCGGCGCCGCGCGGCCGTGGCAGCCGTGCCAGTATCGCCGCCAACGCCTGCGGAGAAACCGCCGGCCCGCGGATTCCTGGCAACTCGCGGGCCGGTCATGCCGCCAGGATCTTACCGGTCATCGAATTGGCGAACAACTCGGGAATCTTCCCGGCCGCAACCGGCGCGCTGAACAGGTAGCCTTGCAATTCGTCGCAGCCGAGTGCGGCGAGGAACTGGTGCTGCCCTGTCGTCTCGACACCTTCCGCCGTCGTCGTCATCCCAAGCGCACGTGCGATGCTGACGACCGCCTGGACGATGACGACGTGTTCGTTGCGCTCGCCAAGATCGGAAACGAATGAGCGATCGATCTTGATCTTGTCGAATGGGAAGCTGCGCAGATAACTCAACGACGAGTAGCCGGTGCCGAAATCGTCCATGGCGATCCGCACCCCGAGCGACTTCAGTTCGCGCAGGATCGACAGCGTCTGTTCGGCGTTGGAAATGAAAATCCGTTCGGTGATCTCAAGCTCCAGACGTTCCGGAGCAAGCCCGGTTTGCGCGAGAACCCGCTCGACGATCTCGATCAGGTTTGGCGCGGAGAATTGCACCGGCGAGAGATTGACGGCGATCTTGACGTCCTCCGGCCACTGCATCGCCTGTCGGCAGGCCTGCATCAACGCCCATTCGCCGAGCTGCAGGATCAATCCGGTATCCTCGGCGATCGGGATGAACAGTGCCGGCGGAACCATCCCCTTGGTGGGATGCCGCCAACGCGCAAGTGCCTCGAACCCGGAAATGGTGTTGCGACGGACGTTCATGATCGGCTGATAAAAGAGCTCCAGCTCGTTGCGTTCGATCGCCTCTCGCAAGTCGATTTCGATCTGCCGCCGGTCGTTGAGCTCCCTGTTCATCGAGCTTTCGTAGAACATGTAGGTCCCGCGATTGCCGCCCTTGACGGCGTAAAGCGCAAGATCCGCCGCCATCAGCAGGTCCTCCGCGTTATCGCCATCCTGTGGGCCGACCGCGATGCCGATGCTGACCGTGGAGCGAATTTGATGTCCGCTGATTTCAAAAGGTGCGACGAATGCTTCAACCAGCGCCTGCGCCAGCGCCTCCAGTTCCGAACGGCCTGACACCGAGGGAACTACGACGGCAAACTCGTCGCCGCCAAGCCGCGCCAGAACATCGTTCACCCGCACGCGCTCCTTGAGTCGCTGCGCAACCTCCTGGAGCAGCACATCGCCGACGCGATGGCCGAGCGTGTCATTGATGACCTTGAAGCGGTCGACATCGAGGAACAGCACCGCGAACGCGACTTTGCGACCTGAGGCATCAGCGTCCGAATGAGCCCGCTTGCTGATCTGGTCCAGGGCCGCATGGAAGACGCGACGGTTCGGCAAGCCGGTCAGCGGATCCTCCGAGGCAAGCCGCGCCACATGAGCTTCCGCCTCGCATCGCTTCGTCACATCGGTGAAGGTCTGCACGAAGCTGCCGTCCGGCAGATGTCCACTGCGCACCTCGATGATGGTGCCGTTCGGCATGGCGCGTTCGCACACCGCGACTTGCTCCTCTGGACTCGCCGCAGACCGATCCTGGTCCACCACCTGATCGAGAATCGAGGATTCGTGCAGCTTGCTTTTTTTCGCCTGATATTCGACGAGCTCGTCGAATCGTGGCGGATGCTTGATGAACTCCGGGGGAAGCTCCAGCAGCTCTCCGCATTTCGAATTGATGATAGGGATCTGAAGGTCCTTGGTGACCATCATGATGCCCTGGCTCATGTGTTCGAGCGTGAGGTGGAGCTGGTCGGTTTTCTGCCGCGCCCGCGTCTCCGACTGGAGGATCTTCTCCATGGCGATGAGAATGAACAGGGTCAGCACAATGCCTGCGATCAAATTGAGCTTCAGGGTGCCCAACGAACCTTTATAGACCTCGTCCCGATCGACGCTGACGCTTACCCACAGGGGGTGACCCCTCACCTTGCGAAGGGTATCGAGACGGACCCGGCCGTCAGCGGGGTCCGTCGCCTCAAAGGTCGCGTTGACACCGTTCTGCATGTGATCGAACACCGCGGTGCCAGCAAGATCGCGCGCCAACCGATAGCCGCCGGCACTGCCGCCGCTCGAACGCACGATGCCGTCGCTGCCGATGAGCGAAATCGAAGCCGCCGAGCCGAAATCGATCTTGTCGTAGAATTTGGTCAGGTGGCCTGGATCGAGCGAGGCCACCAATACGCCGCCGAAAGTGCCATCAGGATTGAGGAACCTCCGGGTGACTTGAATCGACCATTGGCCTGAGACACGGCCGATCACAGGTCGACTGATGTAAAGCTGGTCGTCCGGGTTGTTGACATGGAACTTGAAATGGTCGCGATCGCTGAGGTCGACCGGCGGCGGTGGCGACGAGCCGACGTTCGAGGCTCGAGTAATGCCGTGCAAGTCGACGATCGCAATCTGCAGAATGATTTCGCTCAACACGTCGGTCGTGCGGACGATGGTTGCCAAATCCGTGGTGGATTGGCGCTGCTCGATGTTGTGGCGAACGTAGAGCAGAGCTTTGTCGAGCTCGCCGATCGAGCGAAGAACGTTCTCCTCGAACACGATCGCGAAATTATAGTTGGTGCGCTCCGCGGCATCGCGGTCGGTCCGGACGTCTTCGACGTACTTGATGCCAATGCCAACCCACAACATGGCAATGACGAACACGCCAAGAATCGCCGAGCTGCGGCGATCAGCGATCAGTTTGGGTAACTTGGCGAGATTCAATTCCATCGGCGCTCACGCACCTGATTTGGCATTTCCGCCTGTTGTTGCGCATCCCGAGTTGAGAGCACATTAATTCAGCATGCCTTAGGAATTGTCTTGGCTAAGGAAGCCTTAAGGAAATCCAATAAGTCAGCGGCAGAAAAGATAACGGCACGCGATTTTTGCGCTGCTTTTCGCTCTCCACTCGATCAAACGCGAATTCCACTAAAGATTATCTTCATAGCGCGGAATGAGTTTCCGATTTCGATTTGCAAATGCGAAAACTGCATTTGTCGATCTCGCTGCGCACCAATGGAACTTTGTCGTCCGTGGGAACCTGGTTTGTGGCGCTACCCGGGTGCAGACGACGTCACCACCCGGGTAGCTCAGCATCGTAATTTCAACCCGAAATTGTATTAGGGCAGGACCTCGACGAATCCGACGCGGCCCGCAGTGTTGCCGCTGAAATAGACCCGGTTCGGGTTGGTAGGATCAATGTCGATGCGGCGCGGATCGGATTGCGCCTCAGGCAACGGGAACTCGACCCATTCTTCGGTCTTGGGGTTGAAACGGGCGATCTTGTCGACCTTGTGCTCGCTGACCCAGACCAGATCGTTCTTCCTATCGACCACCACCGAATAGGCGCCGCCATTCGGCGTCGGCGGCGAATAGATCGTCATTTGCCGGGTCTTGTGATCGATCTTCATCAGCTTTCCGGCCTGCCACAGCGCGACCCACAAATCGCCGTGAGCATCGCTGTTCATGCGACGCGGGAAGGCATGCTCCTCGGTGTAGGGGATCGTGTACTCGTCGATCTGGCCCGTCTTGGGATCGATCCGTCCCATTTTGTCGATGTTATCCTCGGCCCACCACACCGAGCCGTCGCCTGCGACCGCGAGACCATACGCGCCCGGCTCAACTTTGCCGTGGGCGCTCGGCGACGGATAGAACTTGAACTCGGCGGTCTCGGGATTGAGTGCACGCACCTCCTTGCCAAGGCCGGTCGCGTAAATCGTGCCGTCGGGATGGACCGCCATGCTGTTGCCGCCCGCGTTGCCATGTCCCTTCGGCCACTGGAAGCTGGCGAACTTTTCGTACTTCGTGTCGTAGCTGAGCCAACGGCCGTTCGGACCATCGGCGACCCAGAGGACGCCGCGGCTGTCGATCTGCGGATTGCCGAGGCGCTGACGGTTAGGCGCGGCCGGCCCCGGCGGAGGCGCTATTTCGACAAACTCGTAGGTCTTGGGATCGAAGCGGCCGAGTTTGCCGGCCCGTTCCGCGACCCACGCATTGCCGGTCGGATCGGCAGCGACGTCATGCGGCTCAGCAAAATGATTGACGAGATCGTACGTGACGGCCCGGTATTTCATCGCCTTTCCGGTCAGGAGTTCCCGCGGCAGGCGGCTGTTAGGGCCGTCATTGCTGTCGGCCTTGTAGGTGACGGTCAGATAGTTCGCGATCGTCGCCGCTTCTTCGTTGGTAATATCGGGAATGTTGGCGATCGCCATCGCGCCGCGCATACGCTCCACGATGTGAGCCCATTCCGGCAACGTGGTGCGCTTGACGACGATGCGTTCGACATCATGGCAGGTGGTGCAGCGCGCCTCGACGAGGTCCTTGCCGTTGCCCGCCGGCAGATCGAGCGAGATCCCTTTGATCTGTTCCTCCGGAATGCGCTGCGGCCATGCCGGCGGCAGCATCGCGCCCTGCTTGTTGGCAAGCGCGATATCGACCGTTGCGCTCTTTCCGCCGTCGACGGTGACGGGCGCCGACGCGTTGCTTTCAAAGCCGCCGCCGATGCCCTGGACGACGTACTTGCCGGGCGGCAGATCGGACGCCTCGAAGCGCCCTTGGGGCTGGCTCACCACCATGAAGGTCAAGTGGCGATCGGCGTTGGTGAGTTTCACCATTGCGCCGGCGATGGGTTGCCCCGCAGCATTATTGACGATGCCCTGAACGATGCCCCGTCCATCGGCCGCTTCGGTTGTCGTCTGGGCCGCCACTGCAATGGCCCCGAATGCAACGCCGACGGCAAGACACCGCGTCAATTTCCTGAGCATGCTTTCCTCCTGATGGCTCTTGGCAGGGCATCATCGATGAAGTTTCGATGAAGCAAATTATTTGACACGCGAACCTTAGCTCATTCGAGAGCGGCGTTCGAGGGCCACCGAACAAACCGCAAAAAGCGGTTTATCGGTGCGCCCCCTGTGCATGAGCCTTACTCAGTGCTGCAGCGTCTTGAACCATTTGAGGTCCGGCGGCGCCTGGTTTTTCTTGGTCGGCATCAACAGACTATCGGCGCCGATGAAGTAGTTCTCGTTGCCAAGATGGACGTGGGTGTTGTTCTCGGCGCAGTTCATTTCCAGCCACTCGGGCTGCGGATCATCGAGGCGGCGATAGCTTCTGGTCACGGTCCACGGCCGCGTCAGCGCATGATCGATGGTCGTGACTTCATCATAAAAAACGTTGGGATCGGTCTTGCTGAAATAGATGTGCTCGCGCACTACGGTTTCATTGTCGCTGTGCAGCGGCAAGCCCGTGGTGTCGTACGCGCGCGGCCCCTTGAAATGGCGCGTCTCGACGTCGAGTGCGTCATATCGGCCGTCGCCGTCCAAGTCGATCCAGCGCCCAATGGAATAGCCTCGGAACGAAGGCTCGATCTCCTTCGGCCAGTCGCGGCCGTCCGTGAAGATGCGGCGATTGTCGTTGATGTGGTCGATCAGGATGTAGGTCGTCCGCGGCGTGATCACGACTTCCATCTGGGTGTAGACCAGCATCGCGCGCGGCATGCCGGGCGGCAGGCATTGATAGGAGGGTTCTGTGCCGTGCCCACCCGCCGCCTGATCCTTGAGGTTCTGGTCGTAAATCTCCTGGTATTCCGGTGTTAGCGGCGGTTTCTGCCCGCTTGGCGTCCATTCGGCGGAGCCGATGCGGCGCCACTGACCGCGTAAGTCCGGATATTTTCTGATGTCCTGGGCCGGCGCGGACGTTGCTGCTGCGAATGCCGTGGCGACCACGACCGCCGCGAGCGCAAACTGGAATTTCATTGACCGCCCTTCCCTCTACCACAATTGCTTGGAGGCAAGCTTTGCCCCCTCGGCGAGCGCCGCGAGCTTCATCCAGACAATCTTGCTGTCGACCTGCAGCCGCCCGGCAAACGTCCCGAAGCCGCAATCAACGCCCGCGATGACGTTCTCACGGCCCACGACACCGGCGTATTGCATGATGCGGTCGGCGACGTACTCGGGGTGCTCGACGGTGTTCGAAGTCGAATCGATGACGCCCGGAATGATGGTCTTGTCGGCCGGGAGCTTCACGTCGCGCCAAATTTTCCATTCGTGCGCGTGGCGGGCATTGGCAGCGGGAAACGACACGGCCTGCGGCTTGGCAGCCAGTATCACGTCGATGATGTCGCGCAGCGGAATGTCCGTGTGACGCGGCGCAACGGTCGAGCCCCAACAGACATGCATGCGCATGCGCTCCGCCGGGATGTTGGCCACCGCGTGATTGAGAGCCTCGACGTTCTTGCCGATCAGCTTGCGATAGGCCGCGAGATCCATGTTCGGATAGAGCGTATGCCGCGACATGGCGAGGTCCGGGCAATCGAGTTGCAACACGAAGCCTGCTGCGACGATCGCCTCGTATTCGCGCTTCATGGCGTCGGCGAGCGCGAACATGTAGGCTTCTTCGGTGGGGTAATAGCGGTTCTTGAGGTAGCGCGCGATCTGACCGGGCGACGGCGAGGTCATGAAGAATTCCGTCGCCGCAGCCCCTGCCATGGCGCGCTTGGCGCGCGCGATGTCGGCTTCGGCCGCCGGCCAGTCCTTCCAACCGACGGGCCCGGAACAGGCTGGCCGATTCTGAAACGGCGAGGCGAACTGAGCAAGCAGCGCGGCGAGTTCGGGAAACTCCTCGTCACCGGTGCCGAGCGGCGGTGTGGATGGGCCCTCGAAGCCCGACAGGCGATCCTTCACATGCACCGTGTAGTCGGTGCGGCCCTGCTCGCCGTCGTTGATGATATCTATTCCGCACGCCACTTGCTTTGCGACGACATCGGCGACCGCTTCATTTACGGCTGCGTCGAGCGCTGCCTGATCGGCGCCGGGAGTTCTTGGTCTCGGCGAGCAACAGATCCACAAGCCGCGGCGGCCGCGGGAGGCTGCCGGTGTGGGTGGTCAGGACGCGGGTGGTGCTACGCTGCATAGGATCATCCGAGTTCGTTTGGACGGAAAACCAAGTGATGAGCCGCCGTCATCTCGCGGAGACGATCGGATGCGTGGCCCGCGATCGCCGCAGCGGTCATCCGCGCGGTTTCGACAAACGACATGAGAACTGGTGATTTAGCGCCGCGGCTCACTTCTGCGTCTGCTTGAAATATCTGAGATCAGGCGGCGCCTGGTTCTTCTTGGACGGCATCAAAAGATCATCGCCGCTGATCACGTAGTGCTCATTGCCGATGAAGACGTGCCGATTATCCTCGGAGCAGTTGTTCTGAAACCAGATGGGATTGTGGTCGCGCTTGTAGCGCTTGTCGACGACCCACGGACGGGTCAGCGCATGATCTATGACCGTGATCACGTCGTGCAGGATATCGGGATCGCCCTTGTCGATGAAGATGCGCTCTTTGATCACGGTTTCGTTGTCGTCGGCCAGCGGAATGCCCGTCGCCTCGAACGTGCGCGGTCCTTTGAATCCGCGCGTCTCGATCTCCAGTGCGTCGTACCGGCCGTCGCCGTTATCGTCGACCCACGTGCCGATCGAATAGCCGAAGTGGCTCGGCTCGATCTCGGCCGGCCAGGGCCGCCCGTCGGTATAGATGCGGCGCGGCAGCGCATAGTCGAAAATAATGTGCGTCGTTTTCGGCGTGACGACGATCTCCATCGGGAAGATCACCGACATGATCCGCGGCATGCCGAACGGGGCGCATCGTGACGGCGGGTCATTTCCCTGGCCGCCCGCCGCCTGGTCCGCCATGCTCGCCTCGAATGCCTTTTGATATTCGGGCGTAAGCGGCGCCTGCTGGCCGCGGCCGAGCGGCTTCGTTTGATCCCACTGAATGCCAATTCCAGGTGGTCTGCGCCATTGGCCGGAGAAATCCGGATATTTGCTTTCGTCGAAAGCCACCGCGCCCGTCATCGGCAAGGCCAAGGTTGCCGCAATCGTCATCGCACCGATCGAGCCACGCCCGAACATGATCGCCTCCCTGTCGCACCGGCGTTCTTGAGCCGGCATCGATTGGCGCAAACTACCCGGATTTGCGTTGCCGATCCATTGGCGTGGACGACCAAGGCCCGTCGTTCTACTGGCTGCTGCGTTTGAAGAAGCGCAGGTCCGGCGGTGCCTGCCCCTTCCGGGTTGGCATCAGGTAGCCATCGCCGCTGAGAAAGTAAGTCTCGTTGGCGATCCCCACATGATTATTGCCCTCGGCACAGATGGCCTCGTTCCACACCGGCTGTTCCGTATTCACGCGTCCGATCTTGCGCAGCACGGTCCACGGCACGGTCAACGAGTGGTCGATGGTCGTGATGTCATCATAGAGGACGTCGGGATTGTTCTTGTCCTGATAGATGCGTTCCTTGACGATCGTCTGGTTGTCGCTGTGCAGGGGAATGCCGCTTGCGTCGAAAACCCTCGGTCCCTTGAAGCCGCGGGTTTCGACCTCCAGCAGGTCGAAGCGGCCATCGCCGTCGGTATCGATCCAGCGGCCGATCGAATAGCCGGCAAAAGACGGCTCGATGTCATCCGGCCATGGCCGTCCATCCGTGTAAATGCGGCGGGAAATCATGGACATGCCCGATCAGGATTCGCGTCATGGATGGCGTGATCACGATCTCCGTGGGGTCATAGATCGTCATGATGCGCGGCATGCCGGGCGACATGCAGTTGTACGTCGGGTCGTTGCCCTGTCCGCCCTGTTTCTGATCCGCGAGGCTCGCAGCGAGGACCGCCTCGGCCTCGGCCGTCAACGGTGCCTGCTGCGCGAGGCCTTGACGCTTGGTCGGATCGTAGCCGGGTTGACCGGTGATGCCGGGAACGGGAATGCGTCGCCACTGGCCGCGCAGGTCCGGATACTTCGTTTCATCGAATGCGCGCGCCGCCGGTATCGCCACCGCAAGCGCGGCCACCGTGAATGTTACCGTGACGGCAATTGCGCGGATCGAACGTCGACTGCGCATGCTTCCTCCCTGGCACAAAAAAACGAGCGGAGCTTTTCGCCCCGCCCGTCGATTTTACTTATTCAAGGGCGCCTCGTGTCAGTCGAGCGGTTCGACCCTCACGATGGCGTTGCCGTGGTTGTTGCCGACCCAGAGCACCGGCCGCGGGCCGCCCTCCTGCACGAACACGCGACGAATGTTCGTGGTGTGCGGCAGCAGATACTCGACGATCTCATCGGTCTGCGGGTTAAGCCGCGCGACCTGATCGTTGATCATCGAGCCGGTCCAGACTTCCTTCGCGCCGTGGGTCGGGACGACGTCGTAGGGTGCGCTCCAATCCGTCGGCAGCTTCCATTCCTTGATCTGCTCGGTGGTCGGATCGAACATGGCGATGCGGTTGCCGGCATATTCGGCGAACCACAACTGGTTCTGGTCGTCGAAACGGCCGCGGCGCGGTCGTGAACGGGCGATCGGCGTCGACCAGATCTTCGCCACGTTGGTCTTGGCGTCGAGCATGCCGATCCGGGTGTCGCCGAACGACATCAGATAGAGATTGTTGTCCTTGTCGGCCGGCAGGCCGTAGCCGCGGATGGTCTTGCCGTCTGCGGTGGTGGCCTGGCCCTTGAGCTCCCACTTGCCGGTGCCGAGATCGAGGCGGTAGACGTGGCCGTTTTCGGTGTCTTCCATCCACACCTTGTTGTCGACGTACATGTGGGTCGGCGTCACCATGTTGGTCTGGGTGGTGAGACCCGACCACTCCTTCGGCAGCGGATAGGTGGTGACGGTTTTGGTCTTGCGGTCGATCTTGGCGGCGCCGCCCTGGTACGACAGCCCGACCCAGACGTTGCCGTCGGGATCGAACTCGACGTTGAGCGGGCCCTTCGGCTGCTCTTCGTGCAGCGTCGGGATCGCGTAATCAGCCACCTTGCCGGTCACGGGGTCGAGTTCGCCGACAAACTGGTTGCCGAAGTCGGAGTACCAAGCGTGGCCGTCGGCATCGACGATGACGTCATGCGGCAAGGCTTCTTTGCGCGGCAGATCATATTCGGTGATGATGACATTGGTCGACCGGCCCTTCGGGCGCGGCAGCCGCTTGAACGTCAAACCCTCATTGTCGGGATTGTTGACGTTCGCCGTGACGAGGAACTCGGCGGCCGCGTCCATCATGTTGGCAGGCACGCGCGGACGTTCGCTGCGAGCGCCGCCCTGCAGAAGAAGCTGCGGACGGGTCGGGACGGACTCGGGCGCGTAGCGACCCATGCGCACGAACACGTTCTTCCATTCTTCGGGAGTGTGCAGCGCCGAGAACACGCGTTGCAGCGTGTGGCAGCCGACGCAATCCGGCAGGAACGATTTGACGCGATCCTCGCCGGGCGCGCTCATGATCCATTCGCCATTCGAAAGCTGCGCCTGGATCTTCTTGGTCTTGGAGAGCTTGAAATCGGCGGTCGCGGGCGTCGTGCCTGCGATATCGACCTCTTTCGGCCCTGCGAGATCGTAGCCCGCCGCACGGATGGTGATGACATAGTGGCCAGGCGAAAGCCGATCGGCCGGGAAGCTGTAGGCGCCGTCGGCGTGGCTCACGACGGTCGTCGTAATCGTCGAGCCCGCCTTCTTCGCGCTGACGAGCACGCCCTCCATCGTCGGTTCCTCGGAGGAGGAAATCTTGCCGGTCAGCGCGGTCTGCGCGCTGGCACCGACCGCGGTCAACCCCACAAGCAGGCCTGCAAGGCTCACCGTCGTCATCAATTTTCTGGATAGCATGTGTCCTCTCTCCCTAAGCCGGATGATCCGAAAGACCGATGTTCGGATATCCCTGTATCGGAGGGTTTCGCGGTGAATGCTTATGGCGCCCCACCTGCACCCTCACGCCGCCGGCTGGCGATCGCAGGAACCGCGCAGTGCCCAGCCGCAACAGCGCGCAAAAATCAACGCTAAACACAGCGTGCGGACAAACAGGCTACCGCAAGTTCGCCAAACGCGAAAGAGCGCGGCGGCACTCGGCACGATAAAATCGCCCACCGCGGCGCGTAGACCGCGGCGGCAATCGGGTCACTGCATTGCACCTCGCTTGCGCTCGAAAGAAGCCGCACCGCTACCCTCGACCGCTGGGCAGGAGCGCAAAAAAAAGCCCCGCACCTTCGTGCGGGGCCAAGGAGGCTTCTTGCATCAGTGGAGAAACACTTCGGAGAAACAACCAACCATCTCGATCACAAGTTGCACACTCAAAACCCTGATTGTATAAATTTTCAATAAACAAGTTATCGGCTTTTTATGTTATTTGCAAACAAATTCTCGGCCGTTTCCCCCGCTGTCGCATTGTCCGAACTATTCCGGGCGGCTTGGCGCCCCGCCGGGCTGTCTCGCCGCTTGCCCTTGTTCTTGAATTCGTTGTAGGGCGAGCGGTCCCGCGCGGTTCTCGCGAGTTTTTCCATGCCATCGCCAAAGCGATCCTCTCCAGGATCACCTCACCTGCGGCTCGCCGCCGATATCGGCGGCACCTTCACCGATGTCGCGTCATTCGACGAGGCGACCGGCCGCCTCGCCTTCGGCAAGGCGCTGTCGACGCCGCATCACCTGGTCGAAGGCATCTCCGCAGGCGTCGCCAAGGCGGGCACCAGCTATGCCGCCGCGAGCCTGTTCCTTCATGGCTCGACCATTGCCATCAACACCATTCTCGAGCGCACCGGCGCCAAGACCGCCCTCGTCATCACCGAAGGGTTCCGCGACATCTACGAGATTGGCCGCATCAACCGCCCCGATGCCTACAATCTGTTCTTCAAGAAGCACGTGCCGCTGGTCGAGCGGGCGCTGCGCTTCGAAGCCCATGAGCGCATGCTGGCAAGCGGCGAAGTCGACGTCCCGCTCGACGAAATCGAACTCAAGCAGCTGGGAGAGCAGCTCGCCCGCGACGGCGTCGAGGCCGTCGCGATTCTGTTCCTCAACTGCTATCGCAACCCCGACCACGAGGCCCGCGCCAAGGCGCTGATCGAGGCGAACCACAAGGACATGTTCGTCTCGGCCTCGCACGAGCTGTCGCAGGAGTACCGGGAATTCGAGCGCTGCTCGACGGTCGTCGCCAACGCCTATATCGGCCCCAAAGTACGCGGCTATCTGGGCGAGATCGACACCCGCATCCGCGAAGCCGGGTTTGCCGGCTCGTTCCTTGTCGTGCAATCGACCGGCGGCCTCTACGAAGCCGAGCAGGCGAAGACGCATTGCATCCGCATGCTCGAATCGGGGCCGGCGGCGGGGGTCATCGGCACGCGAGCGCTGTGCCACGCCCTCAAGATCGACAACGCCATCGCCTTCGACATGGGCGGCACCACCGCCAAGGCCGGCGTCATCTACAAGGGCGAACCGCTCACCACGGGCGCTGCTCTGATCGGCGGCTATGAGCGCGCGTTGCCGATCCAGATCGCGATGATGGACATTTTCGAGGTCGGCACAGGCGGCGGCTCGATTGCCCGCGTCGAACAGGGCGCGCTGCACGTCGGCCCGCAGAGCGCCGGCGCCCAGCCCGGTCCGGCCTGCTACGGACTTGGCGGCACCGAGCCGACGGTCACGGACGCGAACCTTGTGCTCGGCCGCCTCGGCGCCGACCGTTTCCTCGGCGGCGAAATGCGGCTCGACGTCGCGGCGGCGGAATCAGCGCTGAAGACTCACGTCGCGCAGCCGCTCGGCATGAACGTCACCGACGCTGCCGATGGAATTTTGCGCATCGCCTCGACCGCGATGTCCTATGCCGTCAAGGCAGTGACGACCGAACGCGGGCTTGATGCCGGCGACTTCGTGCTGTTCGCGTACGGCGGCGCCGGCCCGCTCCACGCCGTGGCCGTCGCCCGCGAGATCGGCATTCGCCGCGTGATCATCCCGAACGCCCCCGGCGTGTTCTCGGCTTTCGGCATGCTGTTCTCCGATCTGCGCTACGACTTCGTGCGCACGGCGCCGTCGCGCCTCGAGGACGCCCGCTTCGCCGACGTCGAGCGCATCTACGGCGAGCTCGAAGCTCAGGGAAAGGCAGCGATCGCGGCAACCTCGATCACGCCGCGCGACGTCACGATCCAGCGCGCCGCCGACATGCGCTATGTCGGCCAGGAGCACGCGGTCACCGTCGACCTGCCGATGCGCGTGTTCGCGAAGGAAGACCGCGCCGCCATCAAGCGCCATTTCGATGACATGCATGCGCTGCGCTACGGAACGTCGGCGCCCAATGAACCCGCCGAGATCGTCAGTTTGCGCTCGACGGTCACCGGCGTCATGAAGAAGCCGGCGCTCGCGAAGATCGCGCGCGGGGGCGCTGCGCCGCCGAAGGAGGCGTCCACCGGCCGCCGTCCGGTCTATTTCCAGGGTCGCGGCTTCGTGCCGACTCCGACTTACGCCCGCGCCGCACTTCTCGGCGGCAACCGCATCAAGGGCCCGGCGCTGATCGAGGAGCACGCCTCCACGACGGTGCTGATGCCGGGCGACACGCTCGAGGTCGATCCGTTCGGCAATCTCGCGATCGCCGTCGGAAAGGGATGAGTTGTAGCCCGGATGGAGCGCAGCGTAATCCGGGACCAGCAGTGCAATGAAGTCTGACCCGGATTGCGCTGCGCTCCATCCGGGCTACGGTGCGTTACGCACGGTGAGACAATGGCAAAGAAGTCGGTCGCTCCAAAATCCAAGAAATCGTCGCGCCACAAGCTCGATCCGGTGGTGACCGAGATCGTGCGCAACGGCGTCATTGCGGTGACTGAGGAAATGAAGACCAACCTCATGCGCACCGCCTACAACATGATCATCTACGAGGCCCTCGACTTCACCGTTGGCCTCTTCACCCCGCAGGGCGAAACCGTGTCGATCGGCATCGGCTTGCCGATGTTCATCCGCGGCATGTCGGAGACGGTCAGGGCCAAGATCCGGCATTTCGGCTACGAGAACATGCGGCCGGGCGACATCTACGTCACCAACGATGCCTACATCACCGGTAGCCATCTCAATCACGTGACGCTGACGCTGCCGATCTTTCACCGGCGGGTGCTGGTCGGATTCGCCTGCTGTATGGCGCACTGGATCGACATCGGCGGCAATCTCGGCGGCATGACCACCGACATCTATTCCGAGGGCCTGCAAATCCCGATCCTGAGGCTGCACGATCGCGGCAAGGTCAACCAGGATCTCGTCGATGTCATTCGCCAGAACGTTCGCATGCCGAACCGAGCATCGGGCGACCTGCGCGCCCAGGTGACCGCCGTCAAGACCGGCGAGCGGCGGTTTCTCGAACTGATCGAACGCTACGGGCGCGACGAGGTTGCAGCATCGATTGCCGCCGTCATGGACCGCTCGGAAGCGGCGGCGCGCGCGGCGACGCGCTCGATTCCCGACGGCGTCTATGAGGCGGAATCCTTCATGGACGACGACGGCATCACCGTCGGCAAGCGCATCCCGATCCGGGTGCGCGTGACCGTCAAGGGCGAAGAGATGACGATCGACCTCACCGAGGTCTCGCGCCAGGTCCGCGGATTCTATAATTCGGGCATCACCACCGGTTATGCGTGCTCGCAAGTCGCCTACAAGTGCCTGACCTCGCCGACCGACTACCCGATCAATGACGGCTCGTTCCGCAGCCTCAAGGCGATCGTGCCGCCGGGCCGCGTCATCAGCGCGACGCGGCCGGCGCCGATGCGGTTCTGGATGACGTTCCCGATGACGATCGTGGACACTGTCTTCAAGGCGCTCGCCGGCGCGATCCCGGACCGCGTCATTGCCGGCCATCACGCCGACCTCCTGATCGCCCAGTTCCACGGCATCAACACCAAGTCGAACGAGTTCTTCATCGGCAATTTCGGCCCGCACGGCGGCGGCTGGGGCGCCAAACGCGCGGAAGACGGCATCTCGGGCACCGTCTGCATCAATGATGGCGATACTCACAACAGCCCCAATGAGCAGGTTGAAGCCAAATTTCCGATCGTCGTCGAGCGTTATGCCCTGGTGCCGGATTCCGCCGGCGCCGGCCGTCATCGCGGCGGTCTCGGCGTCGAGCGCGTCGTGCGCGCGCTGAGCGACATCACGCTCAACACCCAGATCGAGCGCGCCCACTGCCGCCCGTGGGGGCTCGACGGCGGCGACGAAGGCACCGGCAACGACGTCGCGCTGCGCCTCGGCGGCACCTGGAAGACCGATTTCCCGAACGCCAAAGTGCTGGTCGCCCAGGTCAAGACCGGAGACGCCTTCCGCCTGCGCTCCGGCGGCGGCGGCGGCTACGGTTCGCCGTTCGAACGGCCCATTGCCCAGGTCCAGGACGATGTCCGCCAGGGCTACGTGTCGGCGAAGGAGGCTGCCGCGCGCTACGGCGTCGCCATCAATCCGCAGACTTTCGCGGTGGACGAGGAAGGGACCGCGCGATTGCGGACGAAGCGTGCGTAGCTCTGGATTGAGCTTCCCGGTTCTCGACGCTGCGCCACGTGACCGCTCGGTGCGCGCTCCGCTCGGCTAGCCGACGCGATAGCTGCGGCCGGGGTCGGCGCCACGGAGATCGGCGATGATGGTTTCGCCGGCGGTCGCGGTCTGGCCCTCGGCGGCGAGCGGGCGAATGCCATCCGGCAAGTAGACATCGACGCGGGAGCCGAAGCGGATCATGCCGATGCGCTCGCCGGCGCCGATGCTCGTGCCTTCCGAAACGAAGGACACGATGCGCCGCGCGACCAGTCCCGCGATCTGCACCACGCCGACGCGCGCGCCGTCCGGCCCGACGATCACCATGCAGTTGCGCTCATTGTCCTCGCTCGCCTTGTCGAGGTCGGCATTGACGAACGCGCCGGGCTTGTAGGCGATGCGCGAAATGCGGCCGGTCACCGGGCTGCGGTTCACGTGGCAGTCGAACACGCTCATGAAGATGGAGACGCGCGGCAGCGGCTTCTCGCCGAGCCCGAGTTCGGGCGGCGGCGCTGCGTTGATGACGCGGCTCACCCGCCCATCGGCCGGCGCGATGACGAGGCCGTCGCGCAACGGCGTTACCCGAGGCGGATCGCGGAAGAAATACACGCACCACAGCGTGACGAGCACGCCGAGCCAGCCGAGCGGCGACCACAGCCACATCAGCACGAGGCTCGCGAGCGCGAAGGTGCCGATGAAGCGATAGCCTTCGGGATGGATCGGTACGATCTGGCGGCGGATCGAGTCTACGACCGACATCGCGTTTACTCCGCGGCGTCGGCGGGCAATGTTTCGGCCTCCGTCTCCTCGATCTTCGGCGGATCGCGGTTGGGCGCGCCCTCCTCATCACCGACGAGCGCCAGCTTCTCGCGTGCCGCTTCGGCTTCGCGCTGCCGGTTCCACATGCTGGCATAAAGGCCGCCGGCGGTGAGCAGACGATGGTGCGTGCCGCGTTCGACGATCACGCCGTGGTCGAGAACGATGATCTCGTCCGCGCCGACGATGGTCGAAAGCCGGTGCGCGATCACGAGCGTGGTGCGATTCTTCGAGACGCGATCGAGCGCGTCCTGGATTTCCCTCTCGGTGTGGCTGTCGAGCGCGGAGGTCGCCTCGTCGAGCAGGAGAATCGGCGGCCCTTTGAGGATCGTGCGGGCGATCGCGACCCGCTGCTTCTCGCCGCCGGAAAGTTTCAGTCCGCGCTCGCCGACTTCGGTCTCGTAACCCTTCGGGCTCAAGCGGATGAAAGCGTCGATCTGCGCGAGACGCGCGGCCTCCTCGACCTCGGCATCGGTCGCATCCCATCGACCGTAGCGGATGTTGTAGCGCACGGTGTCGTTGAACAGCACGGTGTCCTGAGGAACCATGCCGATGGCGTCGCGCAGGGAGGCTTGCTGGATATCGCGGATGTCCTGGCCATCGATGGTGATGCGCCCGCCGGTCACGTCGTAGAAGCGATAGAGCAGCCGCGACACCGTCGATTTGCCGGCGCCGGATGGGCCGACGATCGCGACCGTGCGGCCGGCCGGCACCTCGAACGACAGCCCTTTCAGGATCGGCCGCATCGGCTCGTAGGCGAAGCGCACGTCCTCGAAGCGGATCGCGCCGGCGGCCACGTGAAGCGGCGGCGCTCCGGGCTTGTCCTTGATCTCCGGATCGCGCGCCAGCAGCGTGAACATGGCCTCGATGTCGATCACCGCCTGCTTGATCTCGCGATAGACCATGCCCATGAAGTTCAGCGGCTGGTAGAGCTGAATCATCATGGCATTGATCATGACGAAATCGCCGATGGTGTTCGTGCCGGCGCGGATGCCGTAGACGCACAGCACCATGGTGACGGTGAGGCCGGCGGTGAAGATCACGGCCTGGCCGGCGTTGAGCACGGCAAGCGAGACGTAGGCGTCGACGCTCGCTTTCTCGTAGCGCGCCATCGAGCGATCGTAGCGCGCGGTCTCGCGCGCCTCGGCGCTGAAATATTTGACGGTCTCGTAGTTGAGAAGGGAATCGATCGCCTTGGTGTTGGCGTCGGTGTCGCTCTCGTTCATCCTGCGTCGGATGCCGATGCGCCATTCGGTGGCGATGTAGGTGTACCACATGTAGAGGGCGACGGTGATGAGGATCGCCACCACATAACGCCAGTCGAACTGCCACAGCAGCACGACCGAGATCATCGCGACTTCGACCACGGTCGGGATGAGCTGCAGGATGACCATGCGCACAATGGTCTCGATGGCGTTGCGGCCGCGCTCGAGGACGCGCGTCAAACCGCCGGTCTTGCGCTCGAGATGGAAGCGCAGCGACAGCAGATGCATGTGCTCGAAGACGAGGATCGCGAGCCGCCGCACCGCATGCATCGACACCTTCGCAAAGACACCATCGCGCATCTGCGTGAAGGCGGCCATCAGGATGCGCATACCGCCGTAGCTGACGGTGAGCAGGACCGGCGCCGCGAGCAATAACGCAAACCATGATGTGCCGGTGGCGTCGGGCTGATGCACGAGCGCGTCGGTCGCCCATTTGAAGGTGAACGGCACTGCGATGGTCGCGAGCTTTGCCGCCAACAGCAGAACCAGCGCCGCCAGCACGCGCAGCTTCAGGTCGCGCCGGTCGGCTGGCCAGATGTATGGCCACAGATGCATCAGCGTCTGCAGCAGTGCTCCGCCCTCCCCGGAGACCTCGCGCTTCATCATCTGCGGCGTGCGTGGAAAGTCGCTCATGCCCGGTCCGTACCCGACGGACCGCGTCCGTCAACGAATTACCATATAAGCGTTTTTCACCGCGCAATCACGCCTCGTCCCGGCGAAATCCCATGTGCCTCGCGCATGGGACCACGGCGGCGCACAGGCAATCTGAAACACCGAGCGGCCTTCTTGACGGCGAGCCTGCTGCAGTGCCACATGCGCTAAATGAGCCTTATCAAACGAATCTGTGTGTACTGTGGGTCGAACCCTGGACACGATCCTCGTTTCGTTGCTGCGGCCCGGCAATTCGGTGAAATCCTCGCCGCCAATCGCATCGGCCTCGTCTACGGTTGCGGGTCGACCGGCCTGATGGGCACGGTCGCGCGCGCGGTCCATGACCATGGCGGCGAAATCACCGGCGTCATCCCCGAGTTCCTCAAGGCGCAGGAACGCATGTTCACTGACGCGGACGAGATCATCGTCACCAAGGACATGCACGAGCGCAAAGGCCTGATGTTCGAGCGCGCCGACGCCTTCGTGGCACTGCCGGGCGGTGTCGGCACCTTGGAGGAAGTCGTCGAGCAGCTCACCTGGGCGCAACTCGGCCGTCACAAGAAGCCGATTCTGTTCGCCAATATCGCCGGCTTCTGGGACCCGTTGATCGCCATGCTCGACCACCTGCGGCAGCTCGGCTTCCTGGCGTCGAAAGAGCTCGGCTACCTCACGACGATGAACGTCGAGGACATCCTGCCGATGCTGCGCGCCGCAGTCGCGGCCGTGAGCGAAGCCGAGAAGGCCGGCGAGCCGGAACGCGTTCATCGGATGTAGGCACGATTTTGTAGCCCGGATGAGCGCAGCGACATCCGGGACCGGTCTCGCCTGCCGCACCGCCGCTTCCGGATTTCGCTACGCTCCATCCGGGCTACAGGGCACGCCTGTCACGCCGTCTTCTCCAGGAACGTCACTGCCTCAATGCGATTGCCGTCGAGATCGCGGATGAATGCGGCGTAATAACCATCGCCGTGTTGAGGGCGCAGGCCGGGCGGGCCATCGCTCGTTCCGCCGGCGTCGAGCGCCGCCGCATGAAATGCATCAACGGCTGCCATACTCGCGGCACGTAGCGCGACATGGGCACCGGATTCCGTCGAGGCCGGATCGCCCAACGGCCGGTGATTGATCCAGAACTCCGGATAACGTTTGCCGAATCCGACGGTCGCGGCCCGCTCTTCGAGCTTCGCAAACCCGAGCGGGGCAAGCAGCGCCTCGTAAAAACGTGCCGCGCTCGCGACGTCCCGTACCGCGACGGAGACGTGATCGATCATCGAGTCACCTCTTTCCGCTCGCGCCCCGAGTCATCTCTTCCGACGAGCACCTGTTCCCCCCACCAGCACCTCTTTCCCCTCCCCTTGCGTGTCAGCTCTTTCCCCTCCCCCGCGTGCGGGGGAGGGCCAGGGAGGGGGCTCACTCCACGGCACGGACTTGGGGCGCGCGCGCCCCCACCCTGCCCTCCCCCGCAAGCGAGGGAGGGGAAACAAAAGCCCTCTCTGCGCTTAGACCAGCCCGCGACCCGTCCTTGCAATCGGAACCAAGTCGGAGGGCAACTACGCCGGAGCGCCGGACTTCACGAGCTTGTAGATGATCGAGTCCATCAGCGCCTGAAACGAGGCATCGATGATATTGGGCGACACGCCGATCGTGGTCCAGTGCTCGCCGTCCTCGTCCTCGCTCTCGATCAGCACCCGCGTCACGGCCTCGGTGCCGGCGTTGAGGATACGCACGCGGTAGTCGGTGAGTTCGAGCCCCTTGATGTAGGCCTGGTACTTGCCGAGGTCCTTGCGCAGCGCAAGGTCGAGCGCGTTGACCGGACCATTGCCTTCCGCGGCCGAGATCATCTTGTCGTCGCCGACCGTCACCTTGACCACCGCCATCGAGACCGTCACCCGCTCGCCATTGGCGTTGATGCGCTGCTCGACATTGACGTCGAACTGGGTGACGTCGAAATATTGCGGCACCGTGCCGAGCATGCGCCGCGCCAATAATTCGAATGACGCATCCGCCGCCTCATAGGCGTAGCCTGCCGCCTCGCGTTCCTTCACCACATCGAGGAGGCGCGTGACGCGCGCATCATCGCGCGCGACCGCGATGCCGATCCGCTCCAGTTCGGCGAGCACGTTGGAGCGGCCAGCCTGGTCGGATACCAGGAGCTTGCGGCGGTTGCCGACGCGCTCCGGCACCACATGCTCGTAGGTCTTCGGGTCCTTGATGATTGCGGACGCGTGAATGCCGGCCTTGGTCGCGAACGCGCTCTCGCCCACATAGGGCGCGTGGCGATCGCCGGCGCGATTGAGGATCTCGTCGAGGCTACGCGACACGCGAGTGAGGCTCGCGAGCTTTTCGTCGCTGACGCCGATCTCGAAACGATCGGCATATTCGCTCTTGAGCTTCAGGTTGCCGATCAGCGACACGAGGTTGGCGTTGCCGCAGCGCTCGCCAAGCCCGTTGAGCGTGCCCTGAATCTGGCGAGCGCCGGCACGCACGGCGGCAAGCGAGTTCGCCACCGCCTGCCCGGTATCATTGTGGGCATGGATGCCGACGTGATCGCCCGGCACCACGGTGGTGACCTTCTCGACGATCGCCTTCACTTCGTGGGGCAGCGTGCCGCCGTTGGTGTCGCACAGTACGACCCAGCGTGCCCCTTCCTCATAGGCTGCGCGGGCGCAGGCGAGCGCATACTCCGGATTTGCTTTGTAGCCGTCGAAGAAATGCTCGCAGTCAAGCAGCACTTCACGGCCCTTCGCCCGCGCGGCGCTCACGCTTTCGCGGATGCCGGCAAGATTGTCTTCGAGCGTCGTCTCCAGGGCGACGCGCACGTGATAGTCCCAGGACTTCGCGACAAAACAGATCGCGTCGGCGCGCGCATCAAGAAGCGCGGCAACGCCTGGATCGTTCGAGACCGAGCGGCCGGGGCGCCGCGTCATGCCGAAGGCGGTGAAGGTGCAGTTGAGGCCGCGCTCCTTGGCGAACAGCTCGGTATCGGTTGGGTTCGCGCCGGGATAGCCGCCCTCGACGTAATCGACGCCGAGGTCGTCGAGCATCGCGGCAATGGTGAGCTTGTCGTGGAGCGTGAAGTCGACCCCATTCGTCTGCGCGCCGTCGCGCAGCGTCGTGTCGAAAAGGTAGAGACGCTCCCGCGACATTGCTTTCACCAGTAGCCGAAGTATTTCAGGGCGAGTGCCACGGCTGCCGCGATGACGATGACCTTGATGGCGATGTAGTAGCGCCAATGGCGCGGGAACGGCGTCTCAGGTTGCTTCATGACTGGCCTCCATTGCTTCGCTTTGCGCCTGTCCTCGCCCCGGGTGCGGCGGCGGGCGCTGCGGCCGCGAGCGGCTTCTCGACGGTCGTATTAGCGAGCCACTCGCCTTCGACCGGGACGCTGTTGCGGCGCTGCGCCACAAACCCGCGATGCGTGAAGAAGCCGAGCGCGGTATCGCTTGCGTCCGCCGATAGCTTCGTCGCGCCGCGCGCTGCCGCGAGCTTCTCCAGCGCCTCGCAAAGCTGCGCGCCGATCCCCCTCCCTGCCGCCGCAGGGTGGACGTAGAGCATGTCGATCGTGTCGACGCCCTTGAGCGATGCGAAGCCGACCGGCGCGCCGTCGATCGTCGCGACGAGCGTGAGCGCACCCGCAAGGCGCGCCCCGAACGCCTGCTCGTCGTCAGCCACCGCCGTCCACGCGACCCGCTGCTCCACGCTGTAATCGTCGGACGTCAGTTCGTCCACGCTCGCGCGGAAAATCTCCGCCAGCAGCGCCCCATCGGCCGGCAAATACGGCCGCAATCCCGCCGGCGCCCGCGTCATGGCGTGCCCTCGCAAGCACCCTCCCCTGGAGGGGGAGGGTCGGAGCGCCGAAGGCGATCCGGGGTGGGGTGACCGCGCCGCATCAAACTCGGCGCTTCGTATGTTGCAGCGCTGCCACCCCCACCCGGCCCGCTGACGCGGGCCGGCCTCCCCCCTCCAGGGGGAGGTGATCGGCGAAGAGCCAACTCGGCGCCACCTCTTCTCCCCTCCCCCTTGTGGGGAGGGGTCGGGGGTGGGGGTCGCGAGTTGTGGCAGGTCGGTGCCGTAACCTCCCGACCCCCCACCCCGACCCTCCCCCACAAGAGGGGAGGGAGGCGCGTACCGTTCGTCATCGCGCGATCTCCCAGGTCGTGCCGTCCTTGGAGTCTTTCAGCACCACGCCCATGGCGGCGAGTTCGTCGCGGATGCGGTCGGACTCGGCAAAGTTCTTTGCTTTGCGCGCCGAGGCCCGATCGGCGATCAAGGCCTCGACCTTCATGTCATCGACGCCGCGCGCAACGCGCTTGCGTTCCACCCATCTGGCGGCGCTGTCATTGAGGAAGCCCAGGAACCGCAACGAAGTTGTGAGTTCCTCGACGGCCAGCCGATCCCCGCTTTGAGCGCGGTGGCGAAGCCCATGCAATTCGGCAATCGCGCGTGGCGTGTTGAGATCGTCGTGCAGCGCCTCAAGCACGCCGCCGCTGATGCTCGCGCCCGCGCTGTCGCCGCACAGCTCATACCATTCGTCGAGCGCCTTCGCACTTTCCTCCAAACCGCGCACCGTCCAATCGGTCGGCTGGCGGTAGTGCGTCTTCAGCATGTTGAGCCGCATCACCTCGCCCGGCCAATCCGCGAGCAAATCGCGGATGCGCACGATATTCCCCACGCTCTTCGACATCTTCTCGCTTTCGAGCTGCAAGAAGCCGTTGTGCATCCAGTAGTTCGCCATCACGCCGGTGTGGAAGGCGCAACGTGACTGGGCGATCTCGTTCTCGTGGTGCGGGAAGACGAGATCGATGCCGCCGCCGTGGATGTCGAAGATTTCGCCGAGATGCTTCCACGCCATGGCGGAGCATTCGATGTGCCAGCCCGGACGGCCGGGTGCCGAGATGCCGCACGGCGACGGCCACGACGGATCGCCTGGCTTCGACGGTTTCCACAGAACGAAGTCCATCGCATCGCGCTTATAGGGTGCGACCTCGATGCGGGCGCCGGCGATCATCTCGTCGAGCGGGCGCTTCGACAGCCGCCCGTAATCCGGCATCGACGGCACGTCGAACAGCACGTGGTCGTCGGCCACATAGGCGTGGCCCGTTTGCACGAGCCGTTCGATGAGCGCCTTCATCTCCTCGATGTGCTCGGTCGCGCGCGGCTCGACGGTCGGATCGAGGCAGCCGAGCGCCCTGACGTCCGCCTGATAGTAGGCGTAGGTCTCCGCGGTCAGCGCGCGGATCGCGATGCCGCGCTCAGCGGCGCGCGCGTTGATCTTGTCGTCGACGTCGGTGACGTTGCGCACATAGGTGACATGGTCGGCGCCATAGAGATGGCGCAGCAGGCGGAACAACACGTCGAATACGATCGCCGGCCGGGCATTGCCGATGTGGGCATAGTCGTAGACGGTGACACCGCACACGTACATGCGCACGCGGTTCGGGTCGATCGGCGTAAACACCCGCTTCTCGCGGGTGAGCGTGTCGTAGAGCTTGAGTTCCATCGCCGTCTTCCGAGGTCGCAAAAAAAGCACGAAACACCGGCCGGTGCTGGCCGGGCGTCCATTCATCTCGGGGCGAGAAAAGACGGCCTCAGCCAGCGGGACGCTAGCCGATAATCTCCCGGCAAATGCCGCAAATCGCGAACGGGCCGTACATGACGCCCACAATGGTGATGTCGGGTGGCGCCGTCAAGGGCGCGACCGCATTTCGGTTACCGAATGCCGCTTGGTGCGCTGCTGCCCCTCCGCCGGCCATCTAACTCTTTGATCCGAAGCAGCTTTTGTTGCACGCGAAACTCGCGACGCGATATTGTCCGCGATCAAACGCGAGATGGGATAGCGTGTGCTTCGCTTTTCGAATCGGGACCTTGATCGCAATGGAAGCCGGGCTCGAAGCGGTTCACAGCGCGGCGCCATCTCCCTCCGAAGGTGAGGGACGATAGTGTCCCCGATCCTTCTCCAGGTGATCGTCGGCGGGCTGCTGCTCGGGGCAGTCTACGCGCTGTTCTCGTCGGGGCTGACGCTGATCTGGGGGATGATGAACGTCATCAACTTCGCCCATGGCGACTTCGTCATGCTGGGCATGTACGTCGCGATCGTGGTCTACACGCTGATGGGCGGCGGACCGCTGTTCGCGGTACCGGCGGCAGCGCTGCTGCTCGCGGCGTTGGGCGTCGTCTGCTATTTCGGGCTCGTGCGCGACATCATGCGCGGGCCGATGCTGGCGCAGATCCTCGGCACCTTCGGGCTCGCGCTGCTCTTGCGCTACACGGCCTTCGGATATTTTGGCGCCAACGTCCGCGCCCTGCCCGATACGCTTGTCGGCGGCACCTTCGAATTCGGCTCGATCCGCATCGAAGCGTCGCGGCTCCTCGCCGGCGTGGTCGCCCTCGCGGTGACGGCCGGCTTGCATCTCATCCTCACGCGAACCGCGCTCGGCAGCCGCATGCTCGCGGTCTCCGAGGACGCGGCGGCCGCCGAGCTCATGGGCATCCGTCCGAACCGCATGCAGGCGATCGCGTGGGCGCTCGCGGCTGGTGCAACCGGCATCGCCGGCGCGCTGATGGCGACGTTCTTTCCAGTCGCGCCGACCATTGCCGAGACGCTCGGTCTCGTCGCCTTCGTCACGGTTTCGCTCGGGGGTTTCGGCAGCGTGCCGGGCGCGCTCGTCGCCGGACTGCTGATCGGCGTGATCGAATCGCTCTCCTCGTACCTGATCGGCGCGATCTACAAGGACATCGTGGTCTACGCCCTGTTCGTTGCGGTGCTGTGGCTGCGGCCGCAAGGCCTGATGGGCAAAGCCTGATGAAGCGGGCGGGCGCGGTCGCGATCGTCCTCGCGCTCGCCATTGCCTATCCGCTGGTGTTCGCCACGGCGCAGCAGCAGCGCATCGGCGCCCTGGTGCTGCTCGCCGCCATCAGCGCGTCGGCGTGGAACATCGTCGGCGGTTACGCCGGACAGGTTTCCGTCGGACACGCGGTGTTCTTCGGCTGCGGCGCGTACGGGACGCTCGCCACCTACACCTATCTCGAGCTTCCGCCCATCCTGGGGCTGCCGTTCGGCGTCATTGCCAGCATCCTGATTGCCGTGGTGATCGGCGTGCCGACGCTGCGGCTCTCCGGACACTATTTCAGTATGGCGACGATCGCCGTCGCCGAGCTGGTGCGGCTCGTCGTCACCAATGCTGAATGGCTCGGCGGTGCCCAGGGGCTGAGCGGGCCGGCGGTCCCGCGCACCGTGCTCGACCTCTCGTTCATTTCGGCGCTGCCCTACTACTATCTGTTCCTCGCCGTGCTAGCCGGCGTGCTGGCGCTGACGTGGTGGATGGAGAACAGCCGGATCGGCTACTACCTGCGGGCGATCCGCGACAGCGAGCGCGCCGCGCGCTCGCTCGGGGTTGCTGCGCCGCGCTACAAACTTTACGCATTCGTCGTGAGCGCTGCGCTGACCTCGGTTGCCGGCGCGCTTTACGCGGTGATGTTCGGCTTCGTCGATCCCGACTCCGGGCTCGGCATTCTCGTGTCGGTGAAGATGCTGATCATGGCCGCGCTCGGCGGCGCCGGCCTGTTACTCGGCCCCGTCATCGGCGCGGTGATCCTGGTGCCGCTCGAGGAGATATCCAACAGCCTGCTCGGCGGGGCCGGGCGCGGCGTCACGTTCGTTGTCTACGGCGCGATCATCATGGCGTTGGCGCGCTTCCAGCCCAGCGGCATTCTTGCGCCGGCGCTGCGCCTCGCTCATGCGATCTCGGCGCGCCGCAAGCGCAGCGGCAAGCAGTGAGGCGGCGATGCTGATCGAAGCCCGCGGCATCACCAAGGCGTTCGGCAGCTTCCGCGCGGTCGATGACGCCACCCTCGCCGTTGCGCCCGGCGAGATTCTGGGCCTCATCGGGCCGAACGGCGCCGGCAAATCGACGCTGTTCAACTGTCTCACCGGCGATATCGCGTCGACCGCAGGTACGGTTTCGTTCGAGGGCCTCGACGTGACGGCGCTGTCGCCCGAGGAGCGGGCGCGCCGCGGCATCGCCCGCACGTTTCAGGTCCCGCAGACCTTCGCCCACATGACGGTGCTGGAGAACGTCATGATCGGCGCGTTCCTGCGCACATCCCACGCCCGCGAGGCGACCGCGCGCGCCCGCGCCGTGATCGCCGATCTCGGCCTTGTGCCCGACGCGCCGGCGAACAGCCTCGGCACGCCGGGGCGCAAGCGCCTGGAGATCGCCCGCGCGCTCGCGACACAACCGAAGCTGCTCTTGCTCGACGAAGCCATGGCGGGGCTGACGCCCGCCGAGGTCACCCGCGCGATCGAGTTGATCCGCACCATCCACGCGTCCGGCATCGCCCTCGTCATCGTCGAGCACATCATGGAAGTCATCATGTCGCTCGCGACGCGCGTGATCGTGCTGCACCAGGGCCGCGAGATCGCCCAGGGCAGCCCAGCGAAAATCACGCGCGACGCAAAGGTGATCGAGGCCTATTTGGGCAAACGCGCCGCATCCCGCAGCGCCCGGCATGAGGCGCAGCCGTGAGCGAGGTGGCGCGATCGCTGCCACTCGCGGGCGAGCAGCCGCTCCTCGCGGTCGAGCATCTGGAAGTCCGCTACGGCGACCTCATTGGGGTCGCCGACGTGTCGCTCGATGTCCCAGCGGGCGCGGTGGTGGCGCTGCTCGGCTCGAACGGCGCCGGCAAGACCACGACGCTCAACGCGCTCGCCGGGTTGCTGCCGGCGAGCCAGGGAACGATCCGGCTCGCCGGCGAGCGCATCGATGGGCGTCCCGCCTACGCCATCGTGCGCAAAGGACTCGCATTGTCGCCGGAAGGCTGGCGGCTGTTCGTTGCGCAAAGCGTCGAGAACAATCTGCGACTCGGTGCGACGCCTCTTCTCGACCGCGCGCGCATCGGCGCACTGCTCGACCGGGTCTATGCGCTGTTTCCGCGCCTTGCCGAGCGGCGCCGCCAGCGCGCCGGCACACTGTCCGGCGGCGAGCGGCAGATGCTCGCCGTCGGCCGTGCGCTGATGAGCGACCCGCGCGTGTTGATGCTCGATGAGCCAAGCCTCGGCCTTGCTCCGGCCGTGGTCGAGAGCATGTACGAGACCCTCGGCCAGCTGCATCGCGAGGGCCTCACGATCCTGCTCGCCGAGCAATCGATCGAGACGGCACTCGAAGTCGCCGACTTCGCCTACGTGCTTCAGGTCGGCCGCACCGTCCTGTTCGGTCCCGCTCGCGACATCGCCCGCGACCCCGAAGTGCAGCGGATCTATCTCGGCGTGGGTGAGTAATCCGTAGCCCTCACATCGCCTCGGTCGCCGCGATGAGGCGCTTCACGAATCCGTCCATGGCACCGCCGTCGATCCAACGCACCACCGCGACGATTTCGTGATCGGGATCGACGTAGATCATGTTGGCGCCGTTGCCGATGTGGACGAAGGCACTTGCGGGCGCGTTTGGCAGCAGCCGTTTGTCGCTGTTGAGAAACCAATTCATGAAGCCGTATGTCGGCTCGGCCGGCGTCGGCGTTCGCGCCATCTCGACCCAGCGTTCGGAGATGAGCTGGCGATCCTTCCACTTGCCGCGACGCAGGGTCAGATAGCCGAACCGACCCATGTCATAGGCATTGATGAACAGGCCTCCGCCCCAATGGCCGCCGCCTGACACCGACTGCACGATCGCGCCGTCGAGCACGACGAAGGAGTTCTCGTAGCCGAACCAGCGCCACGTGTCGGAGGCACCGATCGGGTCCATGATCGTTTCCTTCAGCACCTGCGGCAGCGGGCGCCGCCACACGTTGAGCGCCGCGAGCGCGAGCGCGTTCACCCGCACATCGTTGTACTTGTAGACGGTGCCGGCGGGATGGCGTGACCGCGTCGTCCATGTCGTCGGATTGGGCTCCGGCCGGTCAGCCCAATCGGGCTTGCCCCACAGCGTGCCTTCCCAATCGCTGGTCTGACGCAGCATGTGGTCCCACGTGATCGTGCGGTTATGCGGCGTATCGAACAGCGCGAGCAGGTCAGGCGCGCCGAGGCGGTCGGACTTGTTGGCCGCTGGCAGCGGATTGTAGACCTGGATCGAACCGACGTAGTCGCCGACCTTGTCATCGAGGCTCTTGATCATGCCGCGATCGAACGCGACGCCGATCACGCTTGAGAGCATGCTCTTCGTCACGCTGTGGGCCATGTCGACGCGCTGCGGCTCGCCCCATTCGGCAACGATGTAGCCGTGGTGGATGATGAGACCGGTTTCATCGCCGCGCGCCTTGATCGGGCCGATCGCGTAGCCGAACGGCTCGCGGCCGAACGTCTGATAATGGTTCATCACAAGGTCGCGCGGATTCTTGGTCTCGCCCGCGATAGCGAAATCGATCGCCGCCTTGAGACGCGCCGCATCAAGGCCGGTCTCCGACGGCGCCTTATGCTGCCATGTCGCGTCGGGGTAGTACGGCGCCGGTCGGCCGGACTGCGCGGCCGCCGGCAACGTAGCCAACATGAGGACGAGCAGCGAGATCGGACGGCAGACCATGGTATTCTCCGGCATCGCCCGGCCTTGAGCGCCGGGCCGGAAAACATACTACGCCATGGCTGATCCGATTTCCGATGCGATCCCCGCCTGCCTGCCGCCACGCGAGCCGACGCGGCCCAAGGTGCCGCCCCCGCCGAAGGCCTGCGACACGCACGCTCATGTGTTCGGTCCGGCGGTCCGCTTCCCGTATGCCGCCGACCGCAGCTACACGCCGCCCGACGCGCCGCTCGAAACATATCTCGCCATGCTCGCCACAGTCGGCTTCGACCGCGGCGTGCTGGTGCAAGGCAGCGCCCACGGGCGCGACAATTCCGCGATGCTCGACGCACTCGCGCGTTCTCCCAGCCGCTTGCGCGGCGTCGCCGTGGCCGACGCCGACGTCGCGTCCGCGGAGTTGCGGCGATGGCACACGCTCGGCGTGCGCGGACTGCGGTTCAATCACTTCTTCCGCGGCGGCGCCCTGCACTATCGCGGCGGCATTCCGCTCGATGCCGCCCGCTCGCTGGCGCCGACCATGGCCGAACTCGGCTGGCACCTTCAGCTCTGGATTGATGTCAAAGACTTGCCGGAGACCATTCCGGTGTTGCGCGAACTCGCGCTCCCGGTCGTCATCGACCACATGGGCCGCACCGACGCTCGCGCCGGTACGGCATCTGCGGGTTTCCAGAGCCTGCTGCGCTTCCTCGGCGAGGGCGGCTGTTGGGTCAAGGTCTCGGGCGCCCATCGCCTGAGTTTGCGGGCGCCTGATTACCCGGACGCGCAGCCGTTCCACGAAGCGCTGGTCCGCGCCAATCCGGAGCGACTGGTGTGGGGCAGCGATTGGCCGCATCCACGCATGGAAGGCGACATGCCCGATGCCGGCAAGCTGTTCGAGCTGTTCCAGGCATGGACCCCTGACGAATCGACGCGCCGGCGCATCCTCGTCACCAACCCGGCGAAGCTTTACGGCTTCACATAGGCGCCTACGCTAGCGGCATTAAGGGCACACACTCGCCAGCTTGTACGGACTCGCCCACTTCGCACCTGCGCGGCAGCTTCGCACGCGCTTGAAATTTTCGCGTTCGACCTTCCTCACCCCTCCTCGCGGCCGCCCTGCCAGCGTTTGACGGCTTTGGTGTCGATGCCGAACAGGTCGAGGAGACGGCCGACGGTGTGGTTGATGATGTCGTCGAGCGATTTTGGCCGGTTATAGAAGGCCGGCACGATCGGGGCGATGATCGCGCCCATGTCGGAGAGCTGAGTCATCGTGCGCAAATGGCCGCCGTGAAGCGGGGTCTCGCGCACCGCGAGCACGAGGCGGCGGCGCTCCTTGAGCACGACGTCGGCGGCGCGCGAGAGGAGCGAGCTCGTGACCCCGGTCGCGATCTCGCTCATGGTCTTGATCGAGCATGGCGCCACCACCATGCCCATGGTCGGAAACGAGCCCGACGAGATGGTGGCGCCGATATCGCTGTTCGGATGATTGACGGTCGCGAGCGCGCGGATGTCCTTCGTCTTGAGGTCGGTCTCGTAGGCGAGCGTCAACTCGGCCGACTTGCTCATGACGAGATGGGTCTCGATATCGCTGCCGCGCAAAAGCTCCAGCATGCGAATGCCGTAGACGGTACCGGACGCGCCGGAAATGCCGACAATGAGGCGGCGCGGTGTTTCAGTCGTCATCCTTCATCCCTTCGATAACGCGGCTCGACGTATTGGGCGCGACGCCGCGGCGGCGGCGCTGGCGGTAGCTTTCGCTGCGATCAATCCAATGCGACTGGGCCGCCGCACGGGCATTGCCATCCCAGGTCTCGTTCCAGTCGCCCAGCGAATAACCGAACCACGGCATCTGGGGTGAGAGCGGCGGCAGGCCGAGGCGCTCCCACAACGCCTTGGCGTTCTCCATGTATTCGCGCTTCGGCAGCGCCAGCGGCGGCATTTTCTGCTTCATGGTGGCGTCGATCAGCATCGCCGAATCGGGCGCGGCATCGCCGGTGCGCGGACCGTGGCCGGGATCGCGATAAGGCACCACATGCGTATCCTTGATGGGATTGCAGCGATAGGACATCGCCCAGAAGACAGCGTCGGCATTTTCGGGGTCGATGTCCTCATCGACCGCGATCACGAACTTGCCGACGATCGCCTGAAGCGTCAACGCCCCATTGAGCGCGCGCCAGACCTCGGACTGCGGGCTGCCCGCCGCGAATTGCAGGATCACGAGCTTGCGCAGATTGGTCAGCGGCTCGTGCATGACCACGCGCTTGATTCCCTTGATGCCGAGCGCGTCGCGCAGATGGGCGAAGAACATCGGCTCGTAGGCCATGCGCTTGACGACGCTCGATTCCGACGGCGTCACCTGGCTGATGATCGAGGTCACGATCGCATTGCGGCGGCGCGTGATCGCCGTCACCTCGATGACGAGGTTGTAGTCCTCGAGCGCCACATAGCCGTGGGATTCGCCGAACGGGCCCTCAGGCTCGAGATAGTCGGGATCGGCGAAGCCTTCGATGACGACCTCGGATTCCGCCGGCACCAGAAGATCGACCGTCTTGGCGCGGACTACGTTGATGGGCGCGCCGGCGAGCCCCCCGGCGATCGTCAACTCGTCGACGCCGTGCGGCGGCTTCTGCGGTCCCATGAACGCGACCACCGGCGGACAGCCGACCACGATCGCGATCGGCATCCGCTCGCCCTTCGCCTGGTATTTCCGCCAATGCTCGTAGCCGCCGGCGCGGACGTTCACGAGCGTCATCATGCCGAGCCGCGTCGGTGACTTGAGCTGGGCGCGATAGGTGCCGAGGTTGGCGATGCCGGTTTCGGGATCGCGGGTGATGACGCAGGTCGCGGTAAGATAGGGAGCGGCGTCGAAGCCGGGTGTCGAGATCGGGATCGGCAACGCTTCGAGGCCGTGGCCGGGACCGTCGAGGTCGCGCCCGGTGATGACGATATCCTGGCACGGCGCCGTCTCGACGACGCGCGGCGCGATCGGGTTGGCAAACGCGTGCTCCCACCGCGGCCCGATGTCCTCGTTGCAGGCGACGTTCATGCCGACGCAGTAGATCGCGGGATTGGCGGCGAAAGCCCCGATCGCCACCGGGATGTCGTAGCGCCGGCCGCGCAAATCGATGACGTTGGTGAACAGGAAGGCCTTGCGGTCGCGCTCGGGGATGCCGCCGCGGAACTGCCAGCGCACCAGCGGGTGCATCTCGGTGTCCTTGTTCACCGGCGCATCGATGCGATGGAGGAGCCCGGCGCGGTCAAGCCGATCGAGGTGCTCGTGCAAGTCGGCATAGCCGCGGGCAGCGGGAGCGTGCATCAGCGGCCGCCATCCGGGAGCGCCGCGAGAAGGCGGGCGACCGCGTCCGGCGTGAAGGGCCGCGCCATGATGTTTTCGTAAGCCGCGACATTGGCGCGGGCTGCAGCCTCGACCGAAGGTGCGGCCGTCGTGGCAAGTCCTGCGGCGAGCGCGAACAGCGCCTCCTGCTGCAACCGCTCGGCCTCGAGTTCGATCGCCTTGATCTTGGTGCGGAAGACTTCGCCGGTGCCCCGCTCGACGAGGTCGAAGCCATCCTTGAGCCGGCGCCGCAGCGTGCGCAGCGGCACCACCACCTCGTCCCGCCAGGCGCCCGCCTTGGCGCATACCGCCTGGACGTCGGTGCGCCCGACGCTGCGCTTCGCCGTCGCAAGCCACAACAGGAACAGCAGGATGTTGACGTCGACGCCGCAGCCGTCCTGCAGCGCGATACAGGCTTCGCTGACGCCCGGCCGGCGGTAATAGCCAAGCGAGAAACGCCAGAACGGCGAGCCGCCCTCTTCAGTCATCTCCTCCTCCGTTGATCCGAACGTGGGGCCGCTGCGAGCCTCACCATATCTTCTCATAGGCGCCGGCCGCTTGCAGCGCCGCGACGATGCGGTCGGGCGTCAGCGGGATCTCGGCAAAATGGACTCCGAACGGCGACAGCGCATCCTCGATCGCGGCGACGATCGTCGCCGGCGCCGGAATGGTGCCGCCTTCGCCGGCGCCTTTGACGCCGAGCGGATTAAGCGGGTTCGGCGTCTCGACGTGCTCGATGACGCAGGAGGGCACGTCGGTCGACGCCGGCAGCAGATAGTCCGCAAACGTCGTGGTGAGCGGCTGCGCCCCGGCGTCATACTTCATGTATTCGAACAACGCATTGCCGATGCCGTGGGCGACGCCGCCCTGGACCTGGCCGTCGACGATCATCGGATTGATGACGACGCCGCTGTCGTGGCCGACCACGTATTTGAGGATGGTCACGGCGCCGGTCATCGGATCGACTTCGACCTCCGCGACGTGAGTGCCGTTGCAATAGGACGCCTGCGGCGGCGTGAAGTAAGCCGTGTGCTCGAGCCCCGGCGTCTGGCCGGGCGCCATGGAGAAGCCCGGCATCCCCTGGGCCATGCGGGCGAGTTCGCCGAAGGTCAGCACCGGCTTGTTGCCGCCGCGGGCGACCGCGCGGCCGTCCTCGACGTCGATTTCGGCCTCCGGCACGCCGAAAGCGCGGGACGCGAGCGCGATCACTTGCCGCTTCACGCTTTCGCCTGCCATCATCGCCGAGTTGCCGGCATTGATCGCCTGCCGGCTTGCGAACGCGCCGACGCCCTGGCTGATGGCATTGGTGTCGCCCACCGTCATAACGATGTCCTCGATTGGACACCCGAGCCTGTCGGCGACGATCTGGGCAAGCGTCGTGTGCGTGCCCTGCCCCTGGGTCGTCGCTCCGGTCGCGACCGCGACCTTGCCGTTGGGCTGGATGCGTACCGAGACGCCTTCGAACGGACCAAGCCCGGTACCCTCGACGTAGTTGCCGATGCCGATGCCGATGTAGCGCCCAACGGCGCGCGCCGCCGCCTGGCGGGCGCGGAAGCCGTCGTAATCCGACATCACGACCGCGCGCCGCTGGCTCAGGGGGAAATCGCCGCCGGCGTAGACGAGCGGCTTGCCGTCGCGAAACACGAGGCCGACGCTATAGGGCATGCGCTCCGGGCCGATCATGTTGCGCCGACGTACTTCGGCCCGGTCGATGCCAAGTTCGCGCGCGACGCGATCCATCAGGCGCTCCATGGCGAACACGGCCTGCGGCCGCCCGGCGCCGCGCACCACTGTCGTCGGCACCCGGTTGGTGAGCACGACCGTGGTCTCGAACCTGAAGGCCGGCACCACGTAGGGACCCGGAAACGTCGTCGCGGCAATATACGGCGCGATGATGCCCCAGGGCAGATAAGCGCCGTTGTCGTGGATCATCTTGCCGCGCAGCCCGAGGATCTTGCCGTCGTCGTCGACGGCAATTGCGACTTGCCAATACTGATCGCGCTCCTGGGTCGCCGAGAGGAAATGCTCACGGCGATCTTCGGTCCACTTGACCGGCCGGCCAAGCTTCATGGCGGCGACCGGGATCACGATCTCTTCCGCATAGAACGGCGCCTTGGTGCCGAACCCGCCACCGACAAACGGCGCGATCACGCGCACGGATTCGAGATTGCGGTCGAGCAGGTCGGCGATGGTGGCGCGGCAGATGTGCGGCGTCTGGGTTGCGGACCAGACGGTGAGGACACCTGACGCGGGGTCTTCGCTGGCGAGGACGGCGCGGCCCTCCAACGTCATCGCGGCACCACGGTGCTGAAATATCTCCTCCTCGAATACGTGCGCCGCGGTGGCGAATGCGCGCTCCGCATCGCCGTAGCTCATGGGCACGTACGCCGCGACATTGGTCGTGAGATCGTGATGGGAATGGGCGGTACCGTTAACGGTCGCGTCGCGGCAATCGCTCACGGCCGCCAGCGGCTCATAGGCGACATCGACTGCTGCCGCCGCATCCTCGGCGAGGTAGCGAGTGTCGGCGATCGCGACCGCGACGGTCTCGCCCGCATAGCACACCTCGCCCCGCGCCAGCGCCAGCTGGGTGCGCATCGCCGTGATCGCCGGATTCGGCACCGGCGTTGGAATGGGATCGGTCGCGAGGCGGCCCGGCATGTCGTCTGCGGTCAGCACCGCATGGACGCCCGGCATTGCTCGCGCCGCTGCCGTATCGATCCCGCCGATGCGCGCATGCGGATGGGGACTCCGCACGAAGCACGCGTGAAGGACGCCCGGTACCTTTACGTCATCGACAAATCGGGCACGGCCGGTCAGCAAAGCGGGATCCTCGATCCGCGCTACCCTCGCCCCGAACTGCTTCGCTCCCATCTATGCACTCCTGCGCCCGGCCGCGAGCGCGCCACCTTGTAACAGGCTGTATGGCTGAGCGAAAACAGATCGCGCGTGCGGAATGCTGTTGCTGGTGTCGCAGCAGGCATGCAGGAGTAGCGGTCAACGGCGGCTGTCAATAAGATCGTCGCGCTGCGCCGACAACGGTCACCGTTTTCGAACAGCCAAGAAGGCGCTACGCCTCCCTGAAGTTCAGGGTTCATCGGAGGGAACGATGCCGGCAAGGACGCAGGCGGGATTGCGCTGGCGCTTGCGCATTCGGGTGACCGAAGCCATGCCATTTCTTGACTGCGCACAGCGTCGCCTCCTGACGCTCGCCGCCTGCGTCTGCGTACTCGCATCGCTCGCAACCAATGCCAACGGAGAGACGTGGCCCACGAGGCCCGTGCGGGTGATCGTTCCGTTCGCGCCCGGCGGCGTGACCGACGTGGTGGCGCGGCTTGTCGCGGGCAAGTTGAGCGAGCAGATGGGACATCAGTTCTACGTCGAGAACCTCGCCGGCGGCTCCGGAAACGTGGGGATGGCGCAAGGCGCGAGAGCACCCGCCGATGGCTATACGATCCTTACCGCGTTCAGTTCGATCGTGATCAACCCATCGCTGTTCGAGCGGGTGGGGTTCGATCCGATCAAGGATTTCGAACCGGTATCGCTCGCCGTCACGTCTACGACCGTGATCGTCGTCAACTCGGCGGTGCGCGCGGCCAATGTCGGCGAGCTTGTCAGTCTCATCCGCGCCAATCCCGGCAAGTTCAGCTACGCTTCGGCCGGAGCCGGCACGACCGCCCATCTCGCGGGCGAGCAATTCCGGCTGGCGTTCGGCCTCGACCTCGTGCACGTGCCGTTCAGCGGCGGCGCGCCGGCGATAGCATCGGTGGTCGCCGGCCACACCCCGATCGGCATGGGCAATCCGACAACCGTGACGCAATTGACCCGCGACGGCCAGGTCCGTGCGCTTGCCGTGACCAGCAAGGCGCGCGCGCAGACGATGCCGGATGTACCGACGCTCGCTGAAGGCGGCTATCCGGAAATCGCCGGCGACAGCTTTGTCGGATTTGTCATGCCGATCGGGACCCCCAAGGATATCGTCACCCAGCTCAACCGCGAAATGGTGAAAGCGATCGCCGCGCCCGACATGCAGGAGCGGCTCGCTACGCTCGGTTACGATCCGGTCGGCAGCACGCCGCAGGAATTTGCCGAACGCCTTCGCGCCGAGATCGTCACCTGGGCCAAGGTGATCAAGGCGGCAAATATCCGCTCGCAATGAGGCGTGCTGAACTAAAATATCTTTTGAAATTATTACGCGGCTCACCCCAAGCAACGCTCGCTCGAATGAATTAGGGCGCCTGTCATGAAACTCACGAAACTCGTCGGTCTCTCCATATTTGCTGCTTATCTCGCTGCCGGCTCGGTTCCAGCCGCGGCCCAGGCGAGCTATCCGGACCGCAGCATTCGTATGCTGTTCGGCTTTGCGCCCGGGGTCGACGTCGTCGCGCGGCTTCTGGCGGACAAGCTGAGCGATACGCTCGGAAAGCCGGTCATCGTCGAGAACGTGACGGGTGCCGGCGGGAATATTGCCGCGGATCGTGTCACGAAGGCCAGCCCCGACGGCTACACCATCGGCGTTCTCGCCGCGGGCAGCACTGTCGTTGCCGTCAGCCTCTACAAGAAGCTTTCGTATGATCCCCTCAAAGACCTGATCCCGGTCACGCAGGTTTATGCCTATCCGCTCGTGCTCGTGGTCAACAATGACCTTCCGGTGAAAAGCGTCGCAGAACTCGTCGCGCTGGCCCGTCGCTCTCCCGGCCAAATGACGTATGGCCATTCCGGGCCCGGCTCCTCGCTCCAGTTTGCCGGCGAGCTCTTCAATGTGCTGGCGCATATCGATGTTCAGCAGGTGCCGTTCCGCGGGTCATCCCTGGTGGTCACCGACCTCATGGGCGGCCGGATCACCATGAGTTTCATTCCGCCGACGGCTACCCTTTCGATCATACGCGAGGGTAAAGTTCGCGCGCTCGCGGTGAGTTCACTCAAGCGCGCGCCGTTTCTGCCGGACCTTCCGACGATGGAGGAGGTTGGCTTCCCCGGCTTTGATGTGACGACATGGTTCGGCTTGTTTGTGCCTGCCGGTACCCCGGGCGCCATCGTGACGAAGCTCAATCAGGAAACAACGAAGATCATGGCGTTGCCGGATGTCCAGGAAAAACTGCACGCCATCGGCATTGTCCCGCTCGGCAATACTCCCGCCGAGTTCGCCGCGCTCATCAAGGAAGAAACGCCGTATTGGGCAAAGATGATGAAGGACGCCGGGATCAAGCAGATCGAATAACTCTGGAGCACGAACCGATTGGCAGAATAGTCGGGCGCGGCAATGTGTTTTGCCGCGCCCGCATTGTTTTGAGCTACGCCGCGCGGACCAGCGCGCCGAGTCGATCGCGATCGATCTGGTACGCGCCGACGGCGCGATGCGGCCTGAAGCCGAGCTTCGTATTGACCGCCAGCATCGGCACATTGTGAGCCGCGTTGGTGGTGCGCATTTCCGTCACCGACGGATGGGTTGCCCGCACCAGCTCCAGCGCTGCCACTTTCAGCGCGGTGGCAAGACCGCGGCCGCGCATGTCCTGCCGCACACCGGTGAACGAGTGGTACGCGAAGCCCGGGAGCCGCGCGTCCCAATGGATCTCGGCAACGCCGGCGGTCCGTCCATCCGTGTCGCGGAACACGACGAGATCGTGAGCTCCGCCGAACAGATCCAGCTGGCGGTAGAACTCCCGAATCTGGCTCATGTCCAGTTGCGTCGGCGGCACGTCGAGGTCGCCAAGCGGGACGTCGGCCAGCAGGCGCTGCAGCTCCGGCATCATCGACTCGTACACGTCGAAAGGCACGCGGTGGACATAGGCCTCCATCGTGAGATCGGGATTGAAGGCGACGATGTCCTCCTTCCATCCGCGCAGCTTCGCCCAATCGAGCCCGTCGAAACGGAGGCGATTGTCGATGACGCGCAACTTCTCGCCGGCGCCGATGCGCTGCAGGAAGGCTTGGCCGTCGCCCTCATAGGTCGAGGCGGTCGCGATCGTCCGGCCGTCCTCGCACATCAGGCGATGCAGCCGCGCGAGCAGCCGGGTCGCGATGCCGCGGCGCCGCCACGGGCCGAGCACGGAGCAGCCCGCCGACAAATGCCGCGCATTCTCCGCATGGAACGGGCTGCCCTCGCGGGTCCGGAACGAGGTGAGGCTGCCGACCACGACCCGGTTGTCGACCGCAAGCCAGGCCGATCGGACATAGTGCGGGTGCACCTCCCGCTGCTGCGCTTCGAACTGAGCATCGGAGAGGATCGGATCATCGGGCGCGCTTTCTGCGTGCCGCGCCCGGCGGAACGCATGGAAGCTCGACCAATCGGCGGTTTGCGCCGGATCGTGAGCAATGATGTCCATGACTATCCTCGTTTGCCGCAATTAAATTGTTGGGGCGCCGAAAGAGCGCGAAAATTAGTGGCCGAAGCAAGCAATGCGGTTCACTTAATGTCGAAAAGTGGCGGCAGAAAGAGTGAGTAATTCGCCGTGGAACAATCGGCTATCGCGAAGTTCACCGCCGTGCGCTAACTTCGCGGTCTTCGCGAGGGCGCCATGAATTTCGAGTTCACCGAGGAACAAAAGCAATTCGCAGAGGCCGTGCATAAGTTCGCCGAGGCGAATTTTGCCGACGGCGCATTGAAGCGGGCGCACAATCCGCGTTTCCCGTTCGATGTGGCGCAAGCCATGAGCCGGCAAGGGCTGATGGGCATCACCATCCCGGAGGCCGACGGCGGCCAGGGCGGCGCGCTGATGGATGCGGTGATCGCGATCGAACGGGTGGCGCTCGTCTGTCCGCGCAGCGCCGACGTGGTGCAGTTCGGCAGCTTCGGTCCGATCCGGACTTTTGCGGAATATGCCTCGCCGGCGTTGAAGGCGAAGTTTTTGCCCGACCTGCTCGCGGGTCGTGCCGTGATGAGCCTCGGCATGTCGGAACCCGATGCCGGCTCGGCCGCGACCGATCTCAAGACCTCAGCGCGACCGGACGACGACCACTACGTGATCAACGGCACCAAGGTGTTCTCGACCTTCAGCCCGGACGCTGCCGTGTTCCTGATCTACGTGCGCTACGGTCCGGGCGTTGGCGGCATCGGCTCGGTGATCATCGAGCGCGGCACGCCGGGCCTTCACATCGCCGCGCCTTCAACGTTCATGAGCGGCGAAGAGTGGTGCGAACTGCACTTCGACAATTGCCGCATCCCCGCCGAGAACGTGCTGCTCGGCCCCGGCGGCTTCAAGAAACAGATCTCCGGCTTCAATGTCGAGCGCATCGGCAACTCCGCCCGGGCGCTCGCGCTCGGCCGCTATGCCTTCAACACCGCGCGCGACCACGTGGCGACGCGGACGCAGTTCGGCCGGCCGCTGTGCGAATTCCAGGGGCTGCAATGGAAGTTCGCCGACATGGCGCTGAAGCTCGAAGGCGCGCAGCTTCTGCTCTACCGCGCGGCCGCCAACGCCGACCGCGGCTTTCCCTCCGCCTACGAAACCTCGCTTGCCAAGGCAGCCTGCAATCTCGCGGGCTTCGAGGTGGCCCACGAAGCGGTACAGGCCATGGGCGCGCTCGGCTACAGCCGCGACACTCTGGTCGAATATTGCATGCGGCGTTGCCGCGGCTGGATGATCGCCGGCGGCTCGGTGGAAATCCTCAAGAACCGCATCGCCGAAGACATCTTCGATCGCCGCTTCGATCAACGCGGGCGGCGCGCCGACGCCGCCGAGTAATCTCCACTAAGAGTGATCGGCGCTAAGCGAGACGGCACTCGGCGAGGAATGCCAGCGTCAGGCGCGCGCACTCGTCCGGGTTCTCGATTTGCAGCATGTGGCCGGTGTTGGGCACAAAGCTGTAGTCGTAACCGTTCTCGGTGCCGAGCGCCTGGTTGGCGCGACCGGTCGGCGGGCCGCCTTTCATATCCGGGTCAGCACCGATCAACTTGACCGGCCCGCGGAAATCCGTCGCGCGCGGCCACAGGTTGAGCGTCATTGCCTCGGCATAGATGCCGGCCTCGTTGGCCGGGTCGCATACCAGCACGAACCCGTCACCGTTCGGATTTGGGCGCAGCACCGCATGCGCCATCAGCGCGTGCACGCCCGGCGCCCACGATTGGCCCATCCGTGACTTGGCGAAATCGGCCGCAAGCTCTTCAACGGTCGCGAATTGAGCGCGCCGACCGCGGGCGAATTCGGTGAGCCGCGCCTCGAACGCCTTCATCGCCGGATAGACCGGATGATCCGGCGGCGGCACGTTGGGCGGGTCGAACAGAACGAGCGCGTCCCAGCGAAAGCCGATCTCGATCGCGTGCTTCATCGCCGTGCGACCGGACATGGAATGGAAAATGCCGGCCGACGGACGCTTGCCGAGCTTTGCGGTCACGTCCTGATAGACCCGTTCGAGATCGCGGCTTAGCTGCCCATAAGTGTGATTAGGGGGCGTGACCGGAATGTTTTCCCCATGATTGCGAAAATCGAACAGGATGACATCGAAGCGCCCGAGGAAATGTTGCCAGTACGGCAGATAGCCGTTGGTGGCGTAGCCGTTGCCGTGACTGATGAAGAGCCGCACGCCGTTCGGATCGCCGTGCCGGCGGACGCGGATGCGGGCGCCGTCCGCGAGCGGAACCTCGAAGATTTCATGCGGCGTAGGAAGTTCAAGCATTGATCCGTGACCCTTATCCATTGGAAGGAACGCCGTAGCCCGGATGAGCGAAGCGACATCCGGGATCAGCGCTGTGCCAGTCGAGACGCCGCCCCGGATATCGCTTCGCTCATCCGGGCTACAAGCCCCCTACTACTTCAGCGGCTTCAGTCCGAAGTCGCCCCAGCGACGCGAGACGGCGGCGATATCGGCTTCCTCCGGCCAGACCTTGGGCGGGAAGCGCGCGCCGCCGAGATCGGGGTCGGGGTCGTAGTCGAGGTTCATGGTGGCGTCGATCAACAGGCGGTTCCACTTGCCGGTGCCGAACAGCGCCGGGTTGCGGTCGCGCCGCCGCGTCGACGGGTCGAGGCCCGCGCCGAAGGTCGAGGGCATAATGATGACGTCGTCCTCGCCGGCGTTGACGCGGTAGGCGATCGCCCAGTCGACCGCCGCGTAATCGTGGATGTCGATGTCGTCGTCCACCACCGTGATGTGCTTGTAGCGCACGTGGGCGGCGGATGAGCCCCAGATGGCGTTCGCCGCCTGCTTGGCCTGGCCGCGATAGGTCTGCTTCATCTGGATCACGAGATTGATACCGGCATGCACTGGCGGGCACCACACGTCGGTGATGCCCGGAACGCCGGCGCGTTCGAGCACGCTCCAGGCGGTCGCCGCGCGCATGATCGAGGAGCAGATCGCGTTCTCCGAAAAGCTTCCCGGCAGCGAGCCTTCGATGCAGCCGCGCAGGATCGGATCGTTGCGGTGGGTAATGGCGGTGACGCGGATGGTCGGCTTCGGCGATTTGTCGCCGGCGAGATAGCCGGTGAATTCCGCAAATGGCCCCTCCATCTTGAACTTTGCCGGGTCGAGCTGGAGATAGCCCTCGATCACGATCTCGGCAGTTGCCGGGACATGAAGATCGACGGTCTCGCATTTGACGAGTTCGACCGGCGCGCCGCGGATCGAGCCCATCACATCGTATTCGCACACGCCCTTCGCGACCGGCGCCCCGCCGGTGAAGCCGAGCGATGGCTCCCAGCCGATGGCGACCGCGATCGGCATTTCGTTGTGGCCGGCGCGCTCCCAGGAGGTCGCGTGCTGGCCGACATGCTGGGCGCGCCACATCAGGATCGGGATTTCGTTCTTGCTCGCAACCATGCCGCGATAGATGCCGACGTTCATCACGCCGGTGTCGTAGTCCTTGGTAACGCAGCCGCCGTAGGTCAGGAGATAGCGGCCGCCATCAAGCCTGTTCCACCACGGCGACGGCAATTCGTAGAGGTCGACGTCGTCGCCGGTGACGATGTTCTCCTTCACCGGTCCGGTGCTGACGATCTTTGGCGGGATGCCGCCGCTGAGCACGTTGCGCCCGAGCTTGACGAGGTCGCGCGGATGGGTGTCGGGCGATACGCCCATCATCATCGCGACGCGGCGATAGCTCGCCAGGCCGCAGCCGAAAATGCGCCGGCAGCGGGCGTTCGCCCCATAGTCCTTGATCTTGTTGAATAGCAGCGCCGGGCCGTCGCCGGTGCCCTGGGCAAGCCGCATCACGGTGCCGATCTCGATATTCCAATCGACCTCGGCGTCGATCTCCTTGACCTCGCCGGCGTCCTGCAAAGCCTTGATCCAGCCTCGCATGTCGCCGTAGGCGACCGGCTTGCGTTCCATGTTCATAGCCTGTTCCTTGGCAGGTGAAAAAACTCTTTGGCGGGCCGGAGTTATGCCTGGGCAAGCGCAGCGTCGCAACGGCCGAAAGCTGCCGGAATGGCAGGGCTGTCATTTTCTGAGTTGTCATGCCACGCGAAAGCGGGGCATCCAGTAGCGCCGGCGTAGAAGTGGACGCGACGCGATGCCTCGCACATTATGCGGTGGTTAATGGATCGCCTGGTCAAGCCGGGCGATGACACCTGCGGTCGCAGTGGCCTAGGTGGCCAGCATTTCATAGGTAAGTCGCGTGTCCCAGGTCCTAGGCCGTCCGCTCGTTCGCAAGGAAGATCCGGCGCTGTTGTCGGGGCGCGGACGCTATGCCGATGATCTGCCGGTTCCGCACGGCACGCTCCATGGCCATGTGATCCGCTCGCCGCACGCGCATGCGAAGATCCTCCGCATCGACGCCACCGCCGCGCTGGCGCTGCCGGGCGTCGCCGCGGTGATCACGGGCGAAGAGGTCCGCAAGCTCACCGATCCGTTCCTGATCGCGCTCAAGCAGCCGGTGCATCAGTGGTCGCTCGCCGTCGAGCACGTGCGCTTTGCCGGCGAGGCCGTGGCGCTCGTCGTCGCCGAAACCCGCTACATCGCCGAGGACGCCGCCGAGCTGGTGGAGATCGAATACGAGCCGCTCGAAGCCGTCATCGATCCGCTCGCTGCCTGCGAGAAGGAGGCACCCCTCCTCCACCCGGCCTGCAAGACCAACGAAATATCGATCCGCAAGTTTGCCTATGGCGACACCGCGGGTGCGTTTGCGGCGGCGGATCGCATGGTCGCGCTGACGGTCGAATTTCCGCGGCTCTCGTTCACCCCGATGGAGTGCTACGTCGTCGTCGCCGAGTACCGGCCGCACGACCAGAGCTACGATGTCCTCGCGAATTTCCAGGGCCCGTTCAGCACGCATCCGGTGATGGCGAAGGCGCTGCGGGTGCCCGGCACCAAAATGCGGCTGCGCATCCCGCCGGATTCCGGCGGCAGCTTCGGCATCAAGCTCTCCGTCTTCCCCTACGTCGTGCTCGCCGCCATTGCGGCAAAGATCGTGGGGCGTCCGGTGAAATGGGTCGAGGACCGCGCCGAACACCTCCTCGCCGCGAGCTCCGGGCCGAACCGCATCACTAAGATCGAGGCGGCGGTCACGAACGAGGGCCGGATTCTTGGGCTGCGCCTCGATCAGCTCGAAGACTACGGCGCCTACTTGCGCGCGCCCATGCCGGGCCCGCTCTATCGGATGCACGGCGCGGTGACCGGCGCCTACGACATTCCCAATGTCGATGTCGTCAACCGCATCGTGCTCACCAACAAGATGCCGGCGAGCCTCATCCGCGGCTTCGGCGGTCCGCAGCTATATCTCGCCATTGAGCGGCTCGTGCATCGCATCGCGGTCGAACTCGGTCTCGACCATCTCGACGTGATCCGGCGCAATCTGGTTCCGACCGCAAAATTTCCCTACCGCGCGGCCGCGGGCGCGCTGTACGACTCCGGCGATTTCGTGCGCGCCGTCGAGACGACCGTCGGCGAGGGCCGGCTTGCCGATCTCAAGCGCCGGCGCGACGAGGCCCGCGCCAAGGGCAAGTATTACGGCATCGGCTTTGCCGCCGTGGTCGAGCCCGGCATGTCGAACATGGGTTACCTCTCGACGCTCCTCACGGCTGATGCCCGCGAGCGCGCCGGCCCGAAAAACGGCGCAGTGTCGATGGTCACGCTCAACATCGATCCGCTCGGCGCCGTGTCGATGACGGCCGACGTGACCGTACAGGGCCAGGGGCACCAGACCGTGCTGGCGCAGATCGTCGCCGATCGGCTCGGGCTTGAGCTGTCCGATGTCGAGGTCACGCTGGAGATGGATACGGCGAAAGACGCCTGGTCGATCGCGGCCGGCACCTATTCATGCCGATTTTCCCCGGGGACGGCGGTGGCGGCACACGTCGCCGCGACGCGCATGCGCGACAAGCTCGCCGGCATCGCGGCAAAGCAACTCAATGTCCTGCCCGACGACGTCGAGTTCGCGGACGGCAAGATCCGCAGCCATTCCAATCCCGACAATGCGCTGCCGTTCGGCCGCGTCGCCGGCACCGCGCACTGGTCGCCGGTGATGCTGCCCGACGGCGTCGCGCCAGGTCTTTCGGAGATGGGCATATGGTCGCCGGTGGAGCTCGAGCCGCCGTCGCACGACGATCGCATCAATACATCGCTCACCTACGGCTTCGTGTTCGACATGTGCGGCGTCGAGATCGATCCGGTGACGTTCACGGTCCACATCGACCGCTATATCTCGATGCACGATGCGGGAACCCTTCTCAATCCGCTGATCGCCGATGGCCAGGTGCACGGCGCGTTCGTGCAAGGCATCGCCGCAGCACTCTACGAGGAATTCGTGTACGACGAGAACGGCAGCTTCCTGTCGGGCAGCTTCGCCGATTATCTGGTGCCCACGGTCGCTGAGATTCCGAAGCTCGAAATCCTGCATCAGGTGACGCCGTCGCCGCTGACGCCGCTCGGCGCCAAAGGCCTGGCGGAAGGCAACTGCATGAGCACTCCCGCCTGCATCGCGAACGCAATCGCCGACGCGCTCGGGGTGAAGGATGTGGTCTTGCCGGTGACGCCGCGCCGCCTCCATGAGCTGATCGCCGGAGAGGAAGCGACCCCGGCGAGCGCATCTTTTTCCCCTCCCCCGCAAGCGGCAGGGGTGTCCGGGGAATGATTCATTGTGACGCGGTGCATGCTCGGCAGAATCGGTGCAACCCGATCCTTGCTGGTTGTCGAGACTCAGAAAGGGCCGAGCATGCGCTACCTCGATAGCATCATGGGGACACTGCTTAAACCGATCGATCGTCGCTGGTTCCAATCTGTTGTGGATCGGCACGGCGCCGACGCCTACGACAAGTCGTTCAAGAGTTGGGATCATCTGGTCGCGCTGATTTTCGCGCAGTTGAGCCAGATCGACGGCTTGCGTGGGCTTGAGACCGCCTTCAATGCTAACGCCCATCACCACTATCATCTGCATGTCGGTCCGCTTGCGCGCTCGACGTTGTCGGACGCCAACGGGCGCCGCCCGACCGCGGTCTTTGCCGAAGTCTTTACGATGCTGTCGCAGTCGGCCGATCGGTCGACCCGGCGGGACGGCGCCGAGATGGTGCGCGTGATTGACGCCAGCCCTGTTCCGTTGGGCAAGGTGTGCAAATGGGCCAAGTGGAACGGACGTATCCGCGGCATGAAAATGCACGTCGTCTATGATCCGCAGGCCGATTGCCCGCGCTGTATCGAGGTCACGGCGGCAACCGTCAACGACGTCGAGGTCGGCCGTAAATTCGCGATCGAGACCGGCGCGACTTACGTGTTCGACAAGGGCTATTGCCACTTTGGCTGGTGGCAGCGGATCAATGACAGCGGGGCTTTCTTCGTCACCCGGGCCAAGGTCAACACTCGCTTGCGGATGACCCGGCGCCGGCCGTTGCGAAAGCGGCGCGGCGACGGCTTTAGGATTATCGATGACGCCGAGGTCAGGCTCGTCAGCAAAGGCGATTCGCGGCTGCCGATGGCGCTGCGCCGCATCAGGCTCAAGCGCGACAATGGCGGCAGCCTGACACTGATCACCAACGACCTCGTGCGCAGCGCGACCGAAATCGGCCAGTTGTACAAGGCCCGTTGGCAGATTGAGCTGCTGTTTCGCTGGATCAAGCAACATCTCGATATCCGCAAGTTCCTCGGCACGAGCGAAAATGCAATCCGCCTGCAGATTCTGGCTGCGATGATCGCCTATCTCCTGCTGCGCATCGCCGCGCGCCTGCATCGCCTCACCATCCCCGTCCTTCGCCTCATCGAACTCATTCGCCAGCGCCTGTTCATGCGAAGGCCGATCGCCGAAATCGACAAGCCCCCTCCCGTCAACCCATCTCGAAACGCTCCAAAATCATCCGATGCCCAACTCGAATTCCGCTATGTCTAAAACTTCCCCGGACAGCCCTGCGCTTGCGGGGGAGGGTAGGGAGGGGGCCGTTGCAACAAGCTCAGTGCCGGGGAGTGCCCCCACCCTACCCTCCCCCGCAAGCGGGGGAGGAAAGAAAAACATCTCGTCGGCCCATGCGAAGGGCGACGGACGATGAAGCCCCGTCGCTTCGATTATGTCCGGCCCGACAGCGTCGAGGAGGCCGTCGCGGTGCTCGCCGAAAATGGCGATGCCGTGAGCGTGCTCGCCGGCGGCCAGTCGTTGATGGCGATGCTCAACCTGCGCCTCGCCGAGCCGGCGATCTTGCTCGATATCGCGCGTCTGCCGGAACTTTCGAACATCCGCGTCGTCGACAACAAGGTCGAAGTCGGCGCCGCCGTCACGCAGAACCGGCTCAAGGATTGGCCGGAACTTGGCGCGCGACTGCCGCTCCTCGCCGCCGCGCTGCCGTTCGTCGGCCATTTCCAGACCCGCAACAAAGGGACCGTGTGCGGTTCGATCGCGCATGCCGATCCGTCCTCGGAATTGCCGCTCTCGCTGGCGACGCTGGGCGGCGAGGTGGTGCTGCGCTCACATCGCGGCACGCGCGTGGTCGCCGCGCAGGATTTCCAACGCGGCATGCTGACGACCGCGCGCGAGCCGGACGAATTGATCACCGCCGTGCGTTTTCCGATGCAATCGACGCGGCAGGTGGCGTTCCGCGAGGTCGCGCGGCGGCACGGCGATTTCGCCATTATCGCGGTTGCCGCGGTCATCGATGGCAAAAGCGCGCTGCGCGTCGGCATCGGCGGCGTCACCGACAAGCCGGCGGTGCGGAGTGCAACGATCGATGGCGCCGACGCTGCGCGCACGTTCTTCGATGCGCTCGCCTGGGAGCTTGAGGGCTACGACGACACCCATGCCACTGCCCGGCTGCGGCGCGATCTTCTGCGCCGCGTCGGTCCGGCCACAGTGGACGAGGCGTTGCGATGCGCCGCGTGAACAAAGACGATCAGGTCCGCATCGCGCTGACCCTCAACGGCCGCCCGGTCGCAGGCTATGCCGAGCCGCGCATGCTGCTCACGGATTTTCTGCGCCACGTGATCGGGGCGACCGGCACCCATGTCGGCTGCGAGCACGGCGTGTGCGGCTGCTGCACGGTGTTGATCGATGGCGATGCGGTGCGCTCGTGCCTCACGCTTGCGGTGCAGGCCGAAGGCCGGGCCGTGACGACCGTCGAGGCCCTCGCGTCGCCCGACGGTGAACTTAACCTGCTGCAGAAGGCCTTTCAGCAGCATCACGCCTTGCAATGCGGCTTCTGCACGCCCGGCATTCTGATGTCGTTCACCGATTATCTTGCGAAAAATCCACATCCGACAGAGGATGAAATCCGCGACGTTCTGAGTGGCCATCTCTGCCGGTGTACGGGCTATGCCGGCATCGTGGCCGCAGTGCTCGCCGCGTCGGGCGGCGGGAAACCGGAGTGAATTGAATGACCACGTATCGCGAACTCGTCACCATCAACGGCAAGAACGTCGTTCTCGCCCACAATGAACCACCGGTGATCAATGCCGGCGTATTGGAGAACGCCGACATCTTCCGGATGATCAATATTTTTGCGGAGAAGTTCAGCCCCAGCAATATCGACAAGGCGGACGGCACGCCGTTGCGGCTCTACACCTCCGACCGCGTCAAGATCGACGTTTCCAAGCGCCGCAAGCACGACATGGGCTTCTGGCACCGCAACATCGATGCCCACGAGATCATCTTCTGCGTCAAGGGCGCGCTGAAGTGGGAAACCGAGATGGGCGTCAAGATCATGCACCCTGGCGATATGCTGCTGATCCCCAAGGGCATCGGCCATCGCTCCATGCTGTGCGAAGATTCGACCGATGAGAACGTGCTGATCGAGCTGAAGATCGCCGATGAACTCACGTACGTTGGGGAAAATAAGTAAGCTCGTAGCCCGGATGAGCGCAGCGATATCCGGGATCCAGCAATCGCAGTTCCGCCCCGGATGTCGCTTCGCTCATCCGGGCTACGAGGCAGGCTGATCACTGCAGATCACGCTCCCTCCGTCATCCACTCCTGGCCGAGGGCGGCGCTCGAGGGGAAGATCAGCGACTTGATCACCACCGGCACGGCGCCGGAACTCTCCAGAATCTCGCCGATGTCGATGTAGTCGAATTGCTTGAGGTCGAGCCCGTCGATCGAAATGACGGGATTGGCGAGCTTCAACTCCTCGCGAAAATGGATGCCGAGCAGACCGCCGACGTCGCCATCGCCGGCGAGCACGATCGGCAGTTGCCGCGCCATCAGATCGCCGAGGCCTTCGGCGACGCCCTGACAAAACGCGTCGAGTCGTTGGAACGTCGCCGAACCTTGCCACGGCACGAAGATCGCGAGCGCGGTTTCGACATCGTGAAGATCGAGGTGACGCCGCGCCTTTTCGATGGCGGCGGCGACGGCCGCGCGATCGATCGCATCCTCCGCGAGCGCGAAATCCGGCGCAATCACCGGAATGTTGCGTAACGGCAACGCCTCGAGCGGTGAGACGAAAATTGTGCTGCCGCTCACCTGTGTCGTGTACTGGGATGCGCCGATCACGGTTGCACGAATGCCCTGGGCCGGCGGTTCGAGCCGCAGCCCCGCAGCCCCCACCCGCGCGCGGATCTCCGCCGCAAGCTCGGCGCCGAGGTCGCCGAAATGTCCCCGCTCCCAGCCATAGACGTATTCCGACACGCCGCCCGAGAACGTCACGGCTTCGACCGGCCCGTCATAGCCGAGCGGAGCAAGGCGCAGGAGACCGGTCGCGCCGAGATGCGGCGTACCGCCCGCCATCGCATCGAACAGGCTGTCCGCCATGCGCGCGGCGAGCCGCGCCGCGTCCTCGCGGGCGAGCGTCGATCCGATTTCGAGCTTGAGGCCGAGTTCTTCGCCGAAGCGGCGGCCCGCTTCCTCGATCCGGGTGATCGTCCCGTTCGCATCGGTGCAGACGAGACGAGCGCCCACGTCGACCGCGGTGATCGCAACGACCCCGCCGTCACGGCACACCGCGATCTTCGAGGTTCCGCCGCCGACATCGACGTTCATCACCGCGCCGCCCTCGCGGATCGAGCGGGCGACTGCGCCCGATCCGAACGCCGCCATCACCGTTTCGAGATTGTCGCCGGCACTGACGGCGACAAGCTTGCCGGCCTGCCGTGCGAACAATTCGCCGATGCGCCGCGCATTGCTGCGCCTTACCGCAACGCCCGTGAGGATCAGCGCTCCGGCGTCGATCTCGTCGGGATCGACCATGGCGTTTTCGTACTGTTTTTCGAAGAATGCTCCCAGTGCCTCCGCGTCGATCTCATCTTCGGAGGCGTATGGCGTCAGTAGGATGTCGGACTGATAGAAGGTCTCGCGTTCGGTCACGACATAGCGGCTGTCGAGCCGCTCCAGCACGATGCGCGAGAATACGAGATGCGAGGTCGACGATCCGATATCGACTCCGACGCTCAGGATGCAGATTTCATCTTCTTCCGCGAGCGTGCGGCCGGTCGAGGAAAAGAAAACGCGACCGCCACCTTCATCAACTTCAATCGTCATCTACCGTCCATTCCGATGGCCGCGGGCGTCGCGCAATCATCGGCCGTTGCGCCGGCTCAGCAGGAACACCGCCTGCTCGCCGAACAGATTCCAGAACCACCACGGCGCATTGAGCCGCAGCGGGCGGCCCCAGGCATCGAGCGCGAGCGCGCGCTCCATCTTGGCGCCGACCGTGTCACACAGGTCGCGGAAGTCCTTGATGGTGCAGAAATGGATGTTCGGGGTGTCGTACCACGTGTCCGGCAGATTGGCGGTCTGCGGCATGCGGCCGCCGAACATCAGCAGCAGGCGGATGCGCCAGTGGCCGAAATTCGGGAACGACACGACCGCGTGGCGACCGATCCGCAGCATGTGCTCCAGCACCAGACGGGGATGGCGCGTCGCCTGCAGGGTCTGGGACAGGACCACGTAATCGAACGCGTCATTGGGATAATCGCCGAGGTCGGCATCGGCGTCGCCCTGGATCACGGCAAGGCCTTTGGCGACGCAGTCGTTCACGCCTTCCCGCGACAGTTCGATGCCGCGCCCATCGACACCGCGGCTTTCGAGCAGTTTCAAGAGCTCGCCGTCGCCGCAGCCGACGTCGAGCACGCGCGAGCGCGGCTCGATCATCTCGGAAACCAGCAGGTGATCGACGCGGGCATTGCCGGGCCCCCGCGCGGCCTCCGCCATGGTCAGATCGCGCCGGGTCCGTGACAGCACGTTAGGCCCTTGGCGCGACGCCGCGCGCGGCAGCAGCGGAATCGAGGAAGCCGGTGACGATCTGAAACAACTCCGGCTCCTCGAGGAGAAAGGCGTCGTGGCCTTTGTCGGTGGTGATCTCGGCAAACGAGACGCGCGCGCCCGAGGCATTGAGCGCGTGAACGATCGCCCGCGAATCCGAGGTCGGGAACAGCCAATCGCTGGTGAACGAGATCACGCAGAACCGCGTCTTCGTCGCCTTGAAGGCGTTCGCGAGCACGCCGTCATAGTCGGCGGCGAGATCGAAATAGTCCATCGCGCGGGTGAGATAGAGATAGCTGTTGGCGTCGAACCGCTCGACGAACGACGACCCCTGGTGGCGCAGGTAGCTCTCGACCTCGAAGTCGGCATCGAACGAGAAGGTCGGATTAGCGCGATCCTGGAACCGGCGGCCGAACTTGCGGTGGAGCGCAGCGTCCGAGAGATAGGTGATGTGCGCGCCCATGCGCGCGACCGCGAGGCCGCGGCGCGGACTGACGCCTTCGGCGAAATAGCGCCCGTTGCGCCAGTCGGGATCGGCCATCACTGCTTGGCGACCGACTTCGTGAAAGGCGATGTTCTGTGCCGAGTGCCGGGTGGCGGTGGCGATCGGCAGCGCCGCAAAGACCCGCTGCGGATAGCTCGCGGCCCATTGCAGCACCTGCATCCCGCCCATCGATCCGCCGGCGACAGCGAACAGCGTGCCGATGCCGAGCCGATCGAGCAGCATGGCCTGGGCCCGCACCATGTCGCGCACGGTGATGACGGGAAATTCGAGGCCCCACGGCGCGCTATCGCCGGGCTTGATCGAGGCCGGGCCGGTGCTGCCCATGCAACCGCCCAGCACGTTGGGGCAGATCACGAAATACCGGTTGGTGTCGATCGGCTTTCCCGGGCCGATCATCGTCTCCCACCAGCCAGCTTTGCCGGTGACCGGGTGACGATTGAACACGTGCTGATCGCCCGTGAGCGCGTGACAGACCAGCACCGCATTGCTGCGGTCGGCATTGAGGGCGCCATAGGTCTGATAGGCCACCTGGAACGGCGACAGGGAGACGCCGGCATCGAGCTTGAGCGGTTCGTTGTCGAACACAGCGACCGGCGAGTGCGGAGCGTCGGCCTCTCGCACGCGGTCCGGTATCACTAGTGCCTGCAACTCGCCCATCTACTCGTTCCGTTGCTCCGCCGAAGGCACCCAAAGCCGCTGTAACAATTGGATAATCAGGCGCCGCAACCGAGTTGGCGGCGAAAGGCCGCCAAGTGTCTTCGTCGGTCCCCCGCTGTCAATGATTTATTGCGGCGCCAAGGCGTATGCGAGTCCGGCCTCTTGCTGCGGCGCACAACTAGTGCCCGGCATCCGCAAATGCACGTTCTCCCGGTGCGCTCGACGGCCGGCGCTCTGCCGGCTCGAGCGCGGCGGCGACCGCTTCATCAAGGCGCTCGAGCCAGACAAATTCGAGCTGGCGACGCACATCTTCGGGAATGTCGTCGTAGTCCTTGCGATTGCGTGCCGGCAGCATGACGCGCTTGATGCCCGCACTTGCCGCCGCGACCACCTTCTCCTTGATGCCGCCGACGGGCAGCACGAGGCCGCGCAGGCTGATCTCGCCGGTCATCGCCGTGTCGTGCCGAATGGTACGCTCGGTCATGAGCGAGACGAGGGCCATGAACATGGCGACCCCGGCGCTCGGCCCGTCCTTCGGAATGGCGCCGGCCGGGACATGGACGTGGATGTCGTTCTTTTCGAACAACGTCGGATCGATGCCGAGCGCCACCGCGCGGTTCTTCACAATGCTGAGCGCCGCCTGGACGCTCTCGCGCATCACGTCACCCAGCTGGCCGGTGAGGATGAGCTTGCCGTTGCCCGGAATGCGGGTCGCCTCGATGAACAGGATGTCGCCGCCGACCGGCGTCCATGCAAGTCCCGTCGCAACGCCCGGAATGCTGGTGCGCAGCGCAAGCTCGCTCTCGAACACGGGCGGACCGAGGATCGCCTGCAGGTCGCCGACGTCGATCTTGATCGGACCGCTCGCGCCTTCTGCGATGCGCACCGCCGCGTGGCGCAATGCCCGGCCGATCTGGCGCTCCAGGTTGCGCACGCCGGCTTCCCGCGTGTAGTCGCGGATGATCTCGCGCAGCGCCTCGTCGGTGATGTCGACTTCGCCTTCCTTGACACCGTTCGCTTCCCGCTGCCGGCGCACGAGATAGCGTCGCGCGATCTGCAGCTTCTCGTTAGCGGTGTAACCGGCGAGGCTGATGATCTCCATGCGGTCGCGCAGCGGCCCGGGGATGGTGTCGAGGAGGTTCGCCGTCGTGAGAAACACGACGCGGCTCAGGTCGAACGGCACGCCGAGATAATTGTCGCGGAAGGTGTTGTTCTGCTCGGGGTCGAGGACTTCGAGCAGCGCGGCGGACGGATCGCCCTGGATGCCGGCGCCGAGCTTGTCGATCTCGTCAAGCATCATCACGCAGTCGCGCGACCCCGCCTTGCGGATCGCCTGGATGATGTTGCCGGGCAACGCACCGATATAGGTGCGGCGATGACCGCGAATTTCGGCCTCGTCGTGCACGCCGCCGAGGCTCACCCGCACGAACTTGCGTTTCATCGCCCGCGCGATCGATTGGCCGAGCGAAGTCTTGCCTACGCCCGGTGGCCCGACGAAGCACAGAATCGGGGCTTTTCCTTGCGGCGCGAGCTTGCGCACCGCGAGGTACTCGATGATGCGGCGCTTGATCTTCTCGAGGCCGTAGTGATCCTCGTCGAGGATGCGCCGTGCCTCGGCAATGTCGATCGGGCTTTCCTCGGCCAGCGCCCACGGCAGTTCGATCAGCCAGTCGAGATACGTGCGGACCATGCCGTATTCGCCGGCCGCTTCCGGCATGCGCTGGAGCCGGCGCAATTCCTTGCGCGCCTGGTCCTCGATTTCCTTCGGCATCCCAGCCTTGGTGATCGCCTTGTCGAGTTCGGCGATTTCGGCGGCCTTGCCCTCTTCACCCTCGCCCAACTGGCGCTGGATCGCGGCCATCTGCTCGCGCAGCAGTGCTTCCCGCTGACGCTCGTCGAGCGCCGCCTTGGTTTGCTTGCCGATTTCGGCGGAGAGCCGCAGCACCTCGATGCGATGGGCGAGAAGGCGCGAAACCTTGTCCATCCGCGCCGCGATGTCGATGGTTTCGAGAATCTCCTGCTTTTCGCCGGGACTCACGTCCATGTAGGCGATGGTGAGGTCGGTCAGCGCCCCTGGCGCATTGGTGGCTTCGACGGCCGCCATCAGCTCGCGTGGCGGCTGCGGCAGGAGGCTCAGCGCTTCCAGGGCCTGACCGCGCAGGTTCAGGAAACGCGCTTCGATTTCCGAAGAACTCGTTTCCGGTTCCGTCACGCGGATCACGCGCGCCACCATGAAGGGCCAGCCGCCCAGGAATTCGACCACCTGGAAGCGCTGCTCGCCCTGGCAGATCATGTGATGCGTGCCGTCGGGCGCCGTGATGTAGCGCACCACGTTGGCGACCGTTCCCATGCGGTGCATGTCGATCGGCGCCGGATCGTCCGGCTTGGGGTCGCGCTGCATCAGGATGCCGATTTCGCGCTGCTCGCGCACGGCCTGCTGGGCCGCCGCGACTGAGCGCGGTCGACCGACCGTGACCGGCATGACGGTCCCGGGAAACAGCACGAAGTCGCGCACCGCGACGATGATCATGGCATCGGGCGGCAACGGGCGCAGCACGGGCGCCTCCGCGGCGTGGCCGGGCGCGCCGGCGGGCGGCGCACTTTGTTCGAATGATTGCATGCTTTCCGTTTCAGCCACGGAACGCTCCTGCTTTTTGCAACGTAATGACCAGGCAGCCGTGGACGGTCGCGCGGCGCACCGCGGCGTAGCGTCCCGCCGGCAACCTGATGCGACGTTCGAACCGCCCTTGCGGCAGTTCGAGGCGGTGAATGGTGGCCGTCCGCAGTTCAGCCGGCAGAACGCGACTGCCGCTGACGACGAGATCGGCCGAGTCGATGACCGCTTCGACCCGCTCGGGGTCGACCCCCGGCAGCGCCATCAGCACGAGCACCTCGCGCTCGGTCTCAAGCACGTCCGCCGGCGGCTCCCAGACCGGCTGCCGCGACAGCGACCGTCCGGGCCGGAAAAACTCGCGATGCATCCGCTCGGCACGCGCGAGCATGTCGCACGCCTCCGACCACATCCAATTGTTAGGAAAATCAGCCATGTTCACCAACCGACGTTCATGTGATGTCGATGAGCCCTAAATTCAATGCCAACCCTCAATGCCAAGCCATTGAGCTGCTTTTCGCTTTCTCGACATCGTCCCTCCCCCGGCTTCCGGCCGGTTCGGAAAACCCCTACCATCCACCGCCGTCCGGGGGTCACCCCTTGAATACGCTCTAAACGATATCGTGGCAGGCATGCAGAGGAACCAATCCGCCGCTGCACCATCGGCGCAGGCGCGCCCGACCTGGCGGCGGGGGATTGGCGAACGAGCGGCCGATCTGTTGCTTCCGCTCCTCGCGACCGTCGCCGTGCTCGCCGTCTGGGCCGCGATCGTCAGGATTTTCGATGTTCCCGACTATCTGTTGCCCGCGCCGCAGGATGTGGCGCGGCGCATCATCAAGGAATGGCCGCTCCTGTGGCAGCATGGGACATACACACTGCTGTCGGTGCTGACCGGCTTTGCCGCCGGCGTCGTCATCGGCGTGCCGCTGGCGTTCGGCATCGTCTTGAGCCGTGGCATGGAACGCATCGCCATGCCGTTCCTCGTGATGTCCCAAACCATACCTAAGGTCGCGATCGCGCCGATCCTCGTCGTCTGGCTCGGATTCGGCATCCTGCCGAAAATCGCAATCGTGTTCCTCATCTCGTTCTTTCCGATCGTGGTATCGACCGTCGTCGGGTTGAAGAGCGTCGAGACCGACATGATCGACCTTGTTCGCTCGATGGGAGCGCGCACCGTCAAGATCATGTTGCGGGTCCGCGGACCCTCGGCCTTGCCGCAGATGTTCGCAGGGTTCAAGATCGCGGTGTGCTTGGCGGTCGTCGGGGCGATCGTCGGCGAATTCGTCGGCTCGGATCGCGGACTTGGGTTCCTGCTTTTGACATCGACCGGCACCCTCGACGGAACGCTGGTTTGGTCCGCGCTGTTCGTCCTGATCGCGATGGGGGTTACACTGTTTGCCATCGTCTCGAAGCTGGAGCGCTTGGCTATTCCCTGGCACGTCTCGGTGCGGACCGAGGATGCGCCCGTGTACCAATCCTGATGTACCAGTCCTGATGATATCAATCCTGATGAGATGCAGATGATGGCTACTGGCCTGCAGCGCGCCTTCGCGGCGACGGCACTCCTTCTCGGCGCTTTTCTGAGCCCGGCCGGCGCCGCGGATGCCGTCAGCTTTCGCCTCGACTGGACGCTTTCCGGCTATCACCTGCCGTTCTATTGGGCGAAAGAGAAAGGCTACTACGCCGCCGAGAACCTCGACGTCGACATCAAGGAAGGCGCGGGCTCCGGCAAGACGGTTGCTCTGATCGCCGGCCAGCAGGAGGACATCGGGCTCGCGGATTTCATGTTCATGTCGGTCGGCGCCGCCAAGGGCATGAAGCTCAAGGGCATCTATGGCGAGGTTCAGGACGGCGCATTCGCAGTTATTTCCGCTGCCGACAAACCGATCAAGAAACCCGAAGACCTGATCGGCCGGAGCGTTGCCGTGACGGCGGATCACAAGGCGATCCTCGACCTGCTACTATCGATCAACAAGGTGCCGCCGGACAAAGTCCGTATCCAGGTAACCAGCGCCGCCACCCGCAACACCGTATTCGTCAACGGGCAGGTCGACAGCTTCATCAGCGTCGTGATCGGTTCACCGCTCGATCTTGTGGTGCGAGCGGAGCAAGGCAAGGGCAAGCCCGTCTATTTCATGCCGTTCGCCGATTTCGGCATCGCGCCTATGGGGCAAGGCATCATCGCCCACGACCGCACCATTGCCGAGAAGCCTGACATGCTGCGACGTTTCGTGCGGGCGAGCGCACGCGCGCTCAACGATGTCGTCAATCCTGAGAATACCGAGGCGGCCGTGGACGTCGCCATGCGCCTGTCTCACGCTCGCGACGAGCGGCGAGACTCGGTCAAGCTGCAATGGCTCGAAACCGTGCCGCGGCTGCGCACGAAGAACAGCGAGGGCCACCCTTACGGTTGGATGAGCGAGAAGGATTGGGCGGTGTCCGTCGACGTCCTTCTGAAGACTGGACAGCTTGAAAAGCCGATCGCACTTGAGAGCTTGTACACGAACGAATTCATGCCGACGAAGTGATGCAAACGCGTGCGCGTGGCGGGGAAGTCATCGGAATCGAAGGTGTGAGCCTCTTCTACCGTTCCAAGAACGCCGAGGTGCACGCGCTCGACAACATTTCGTTGACTGCGACCGACCGCGAGTTCGTCGCTGTGCTTGGTCCAAGCGGTTGCGGCAAGAGCACGTTGCTCAAGCTGATCGCCGGCCTCATTCCCCAGTCCAGCGGCATCATCCGAGTCAACGGTCGGCCGATCACCGGCCCGACGGCATCGATCGGCATCGTCTTCCAGAGCCCGCTTTTGATGGCATGGCGCACGGTGCTGCAGAACGTGTTGCTGCAGATCGAAATCCGGAATTTGAGCGTCGCCGCCTACCGGACCGCTGCGCGCGATTTGATTCGGCTCGTTGGACTTGAGGGATTCGAGGAGGCCCATCCGCATCAGCTATCGGGTGGCATGCAGCAACGCGTCGGCCTGTGCCGTGCCCTCATTCACGACCCCGACCTCCTCATCATGGACGAGCCGTTCGGTGCGCTCGATGCCATGACCCGCGAGCAGATGAATGCCGAGCTTCAGCGCATCTGGATCGAGCGCCGGAAAACGGTTCTCTTCATCACCCACAGTATCGCCGAAGCCGTATATCTCGCCGACCGCGTTCTCGTCATGTCGCCGCGTCCCGGCCGCATCGTCGGTGAGATTATCGTGGATTTGCCGCGACCGCGCACGGTCGCGACGACGGAATTGCCGGCCTTCGTGCACCTCACGCGCGAGGTCCGGCGGCGCCTCAACACAAGCTCAGTCATCGAGTAGCCGATCATGAAACCGCAGATGCATCTTGCCATCGACGTCTCCTGGACGCAGGTCGAAACGATCTGGCGGGACCCGGGAGCGCGCGTCGGGCGTCACTATCCCGATGTCGGCCTGTTCGAGGATATTGCGCGCGTTGCCGAGCGTGGGCTCCTCGATCTGATCTTCTTTGGCGACAGCACCGGAATTCCCAACACGTGGAAGAATTCGATCGACGACGCGGTGACCTACGGCGTGGCCTGGCCGCGCCTCGATATGAGTCCGTGGATCGCGGCGATGTCGCGGGTGACGAGCCACGTCGGCTTCGGCCTGACCTACGCAACGACCTTCATGCATCCGTTCTACGTCGCGCGCCTCTTGAACTCGCTCGACCACCTCACCAACGGGCGCATCGCGTTCAACGTCATCACCTCCCAGCGCAAGGCCGACGCCCAGAACTATGGCTTTGACGAGCTGATGGAGCACGGTCAACGCTACGACCGCATGGACGAGTTCATGGATGTCTGCCGGGCGCTGTGGGCAAGCATCGACCCGGATGCGTTCGAGTGGAACCGCGAGACGGGCCGCGTCGCCAACCCGGCCAAGGTGCGCCCGATCAATCACGTGGGCCGCTTTTTCAAGGTGAAAGGGCCGCTTAGTGTACCCCCCTCGCCGCAGGGCTACCCGGTGCTCATCCAGGCCGGCGGCTCGCCTCGCGGCACGCGTGCGGCGGCGCGCTTCGTCGATCATATCTTCGGTGCGCGCAAGCCGCTCCCGGCCATGGCAAAGCAGCGCGAGGAGGTCGACGCAGCATTGCGAGCCGAAGGACGCGACCCCCAGAAAGTCGGGATCATCTGGTCGACCCAGATCATGGTCGCGGAAACCGAGCGCGAGGCCAAGCGGATGAAAGAACGCCTCATCGATGGCGTGCCGCGCGAAGCGGTGGGGGCTTGGCTGTCCCACAATACCGGCTTCGACATGTCGACCTTGCCGCCGCGCTTCTCGTTGCGGGAGCTCAACGAGCGCATCGTCGCGGCCAACGCCTCACCGGTCGGATTTGTCGGCATGCTTGCGGAAGAGCACGGCCAGGACGGCGAAATCACGCTCGAGGAGTTTTTCGAACACGGGCTTAGAACCGCAACCAGCTACGGCACCACCGTCGCAGGTACCGCGACGCAGATTGCGGATTATCTCGAGGAGAAATTCGAAGGATCAGGCAGCCGCGGCGGCTTCATGATCCGTCACTCGCAAGCCGAACAAATCGACGCCTTGCACAACATCGCCGATCTACTCATCCCGGAACTGCAGCGTCGCGGCGTGTTTCGAAAAGCCTATACGGGGCGGACGTTACGCGAGAACCTTGCTACTTGAGACGAACGGAACGATACCGCTAGACGTCAGCAGCGCTCCGGCGCTCGCCCAACCCTTGAACCAGAAGCAATGTCGGAGACGAGCCCCAATCCCCCATCTCTTGCCGAATTGCGGCGCGAGATCGACCGCATCGACGAGACCATGCACCGGCTCCTGCTGGAACGCGGCGATATCATCGGTCGGCTGATCTCGGTCAAGCGCACCGCCGAATCCGGGTCCGCATTCCGGCCGGCGCGCGAGGCCGACATGATGCGGCGGCTGGTGGAGCGCCATCGCGGCATCCTTCCCCTCGACACCGCCGAGAGCATCTGGCGGGTAATCATCGCGACCTTCACCTACGTCCAGGCGCCGTTCCGGGTGCACACGGATTTTTCCGCCGGCGAACCCGCAATGCGCGATTGCGAACGCTTCCATTTCGGCTTCACGGTGCCACTCGTCGGCCACATCGGCGCGGGCGCGGTCGTGGCGGCGGTCGCGGCATCGCAAGGCGACCTCGGGCTCGTCGCCATTGCGCCCGGCGCGGGGGCATGGTGGGCGGCCCTCGAAGCCGCCGATGCGCCGAAGATCATCGCCCGCCTGCCGTTCATCGAGCGCGAAGACCATCCGGCCGGCCTGCCGGTCTACGCCATCGCCCGTCCGCATCCCGACGCTATCGTCAAGGATGTGGAGGTGTGGAGCATCCGGGTCGCCGGCTGGGGCGCGCGCCCGGCCCAGGCGCTCGCTAATCTTGTCGACGCGGTGGCGGTGCCCGACCGCGGGTTCGACGGCGCGGCGCTGCTGGTGCCGGTCCCGCAGGGGCGCACGCTCGACGAGATCACCGCGGCGCTGGTCGACGCCGGCGCCTCGGTCCGTAGCCGGGCCCTCGTCGGAAGCCACGCAACCCGCTATACGGTGACCGCCGAAGGCGTCCTGGTCCCGACCGGTCGCTGACGCCAGCCCAAAGCCGGACGATTGCGATGTCGAGCCAAGAACCTAAAGCATCCCCTGATCGCGCCGCGAATGCGCCCGGCAAGCGTCGCCCGGTGCCGCGCCCCGGGGTCATGGCGATTCATCCCTACGTGCCCGGCAAGAGCAGCGCGCCGGGCGTCGCCAAGATCTACAAGCTGTCGTCGAACGAGACGCCGCTCGGACCGAGCCCGCGCGCCGTAGAGGCCTACCAGGGCGTGGCGGGGCATCTGGAAGATTATCCCGATGGGTCTGCGACGGCGTTGCGCACCACGATCGGGCAGGCTTTCGGCCTCGACCCGGCGCGCATCGTGTGCGGGTTCGGCTCGGACGATCTTCTCACGCTCCTTGCGCGCGCCTATCTCGGCGACGGCGACGAGGCCATCCACACCACTCACGGCTTCCTGATCTATCCGATCGCGACGCTTGCGACCGGCGCAACGCCCATCGTCGCCGCGGAGACCAACCTCACCGCCGACGTCAACTCGATCCTCGCGGCGGTGACGAACCGGACCCGGATCGTGTTTCTCGCCAATCCGAACAACCCGACCGGCACCTACGTGGCGTTCGACGAGATCAAGCGGCTGCATCAGGAATTGCCGCCGAGCGTGCTGCTGGTGCTCGACGCCGCCTATGCCGAATACGTGCGGCGCAACGACTACGAGGCCGGGATCGAGCTCGTCTCGAACGCGGAGAACGTGGTGATGACCCGCACGTTCTCGAAGATCCACGGGCTCGCGGCGCTGCGGCTCGGCTGGATGTACGGCCCCGATCACGTGGTCGACGCGGTCAACCGCATCCGCGGGCCGTTCAACGTCAATGCGGCCGCGAGCGCTGCCGGCATCGCCGCCATCCGCGACACCGCCCATGTGCAACAGTCGGCGGCCTACAACGAAAAATGGCTGTCCTGGCTCACCATCGAGATCGGCAAGGTCGGCCTCGCGGTGACGCCGAGCGTTGCGAACTTCATTCTGATCCACTTCCCCCACATCAAGGGCAAGACCGCAGCCGATGCAGACCGTGAACTGACCGCGCGCGGCCTCATCCTGCGCCAGGTCAGCTCCTACGGCCTTCCCGATGCCCTGCGCATGAGCGTCGGCACCGAGGAGGCGAACCGGCTCGTGGTCGCGACCCTGGCCGAGTTCATGGCAAGGCCCCCCGGCGATGCGTAGCCGCACACATCACCTCCCCCTGGAGGGGGGAGGTCGCCGCGCGCATGCGCGGCGGGAGGGGGTGGCAGCGCGGGAAAACTTTCGGCGTTGCATTTATTGCAATGCTGTCACCCCACACCTCCCCCTCCAGGGGAGGGTGCATCCCGCGCAGGGACCCGCATGACACCGCCGTTCAAGCGGCTGGCGCTGATCGGGGTCGGGCTGATCGGGTCATCGATCGCGCGGGCAGCGCGGGCGCAGCATCAGGTCGGCACCATCGTGGCGACGGCCCGCTCGGCGGCGACGCGGCGGCGCGTGATGGAGCTAGGGCTTGCCGATCAGGTGGTCGACACGGCGGCAGCGGCGGTCGCCGGCGCTGACCTCGTCATCGTCTGCATCCCGGTCGGCCAGTGTGGCGCGGTGGCCCGCGAGATCGGGCCGCACCTTGCGCCGGGCGCGATCGTTTCCGATGTCGGCTCGGTCAAGGAGCAGGTGGTGCGCGACATGGCGCCCCATCTGCCTGCGGGCGTGCATTTCGTGCCGGCACACCCCGTGGCCGGGACCGAGCATTCCGGGCCTGACGCCGGTTTCGCGGAACTGTTCATCAATCGCTGGTGCATCCTGACGCCGCCGGACAACACCGATGCGCAGGCGGTGGAACGCCTGTCGGCATTCTGGGCGGCGTTCGGCGCCAAGGTCGCCACCATGTCGGCCGAACATCACGACCTCGTGCTTGCCATCACGAGTCACGTCCCTCACCTCATCGCCTACACCATCGTCGGCACCGCCGACGACCTCTCGGCGGTGACCCGTTCGGAAGTGCTGCAATATTCCGCGGGCGGCTTTCGCGACTTCACGCGCATCGCCGCGTCTGATCCGACCATGTGGCGCGATATCTTTCTCACCAACAAGGCCGCCGTTCTCGAAATGCTCGGTCGCTTCAACAACGACCTCGCCCATCTCACGCGCGCGATCGAAGCGGCAGACGGCGACACGCTGTTCGATCTTTTCACCCGCACCCGCGCGATCCGGCGCGGCATCGTCAACATCGGCCAGGATTCGCCGGCGCCGGATTTCGGCCGACCGCATCCGCCGCTGCCGTCTCCGGTTCCCCTCCCCTACGCCTCGGAGGATTGAAGCGCCTGCGCGGCGTTCGCTCCGGCCCGCAAAAAAAGTGGCCGGGAAAACCCGGCCACCATTACACGTGAGACCAACAGCGTTGGCGGTCGCTGCGCTTACTGCGCCGCTGCCTTTGCCGCCGCGACCTCGGCTTCGCTGCGCAACGTCATGACCGTGACCTTGCGGGTCCGGTAGGACGGCAGCACCACCTGCGTCTTGTCGCCCTTTTCGAAGAGCGAGACGTAACGTGCTTCGGAGCCGCGAGTTGGCAGATCGTAGGCGGTGAACGCGTTCTTCGCCGGATCGTACTTGAGCACCTCGTCGGTCATCCAGATGTTGAGCCACGCGTTGTGATGGCTGTCGACGGCCACGTGATAAGGCTTGCGGTAAGCCGGCAGCGGGATCGTGGTCAGCTCCTGGGTGTGGGTGTTGATCTTCGCGAGCGTGCCGGCCCACGAATTGCCGACGTAGAGAATGTCGGCATTCTTGTCGGTGCCCATGCGGCGCGGGCCCTGCGCGAACGGCGCCGGGTTGGAGAAGTCCGGCGCGCCGTGCTCGTCATAGAAGGCCACCGCTTGCGGTGACAGGCGATCGAGTGCGGCCTTGACCGGCGGGAGCTTCAGCTCCTTCGACGTGCCGTACTTGCCGTCGCCGATGCCGACCGTGTCGATCGCCATCTGCGCCCAGTAGCCGTTGCCGTCGCGGTCGGCGGCGACGCCATAGGTGAGGCCAGTGCCGCCGTTCCCGCTCTTCGGCGTCGGCGACTTGAACTCGGTGAACTTCTCGGCGGTCGGATCGAAGCGCAGCGCACCGAAGGGCGACGATACCCAGATCATGCCGCGGCCATCGTAATCGACGGTGGTGGCGCCGCCGGTTGGGGACATGCCTTCGGGCGGAATGAAGACCTCGATCTTGTCGGTCTTCGGATCGAGCCGGCCGAGGCCTCCCTTGCTCGGGTTCACGTTGAACCAGATGATGCCGTTCGGATCGCGGGTCATGCCGTGGGCCGGCGCCGCGAGACCGTTTTTGGCTTCGATCTTGATCGGCGTGAAGGCACCGGTCTTGAGATCGAACTTGCCGAGCGTGAGGACGCTGTTCGGCACGTTGCAGGTGAAATAGACGCTCTTGCCTTCGCCATCGATCCAGGCGTCGTGCACGCCGAAGCCCGGGTAGACGTAGGACGGCGTGCCCTGCGACCAGTCGGTGCCGTTGTTGGTCAGGACCTTGTAGGGCATGCCGACATCCGGATCAGCCGGCGCCTCGTAGTCGGTGAAGACGACGCGGGCGGCCTCGCCGGACGGCCGCGGACGCAGGTTGAACTTCATCGAGGTTTCGCCGGGCCCACGGGCGCGGGCGAGATAAGCGGCGAGCTGCTTCTGATTGTAATCGAGCACCGGGCTCGTTTTGTCGGCACCCTGATAGATGCCGTAGACGTTGGCGTGCTTCATCAGGGTGATGATCGCGTTCCAGCCCGCCTCGTCGAACTTGTGCTGGAGGATGTAGCTCGGGGTGTGGCAGGCAGTGCAGTTGTTCTGCACGATCTGCTTCATGTTGGCATCTTCGGGGGTCGCGTCAGGCAGCGCCGCAATGATCTCGTCGCCGGGCAACTGCCGCACGAAATCCTTCACCGGCTTGAGGGTGAGATCGACGCGCTTCGCCGCGCCGAGATTGATATCGCCGCGTCCGGAGTCGAAGGTGACGGCCTGCGCCCAGACCTTGTAGGCGCCGCCCGCCATCGGCGGGAAATAATAGTTGCCGGTCTCGTCGGTGAAGACCGAGGTGACGACGTTCGAACCTTCGTGCCGCGCGGACACAGTGACGCCGCCGAGCGGCTCGCCCGCGGACGACTTGATCGTGCCGGTCAGCACCACGTCGGCCGCTTGCGCCGCCATCGGCGTCATGGCCGTTGCCGACAAGGCCGCGGCACCTATGGCGGCAAGACCGATCATAAGACCCTTCGCATTCCTCATGGTGATTCTCCTGATGGGAGTTAGGCGCATTCAACTGGCAGGGACGCTTGAAGCAAACATCACTTGGCGGCCGCAGGCGGCGGCGCGATCGTCTTGATGTAGGACACGATGGCGTTGATCTGTTCCGGCTCGAAATTGTAGCGGAAGCCCGGCATGCGCGGCGTGCCGTTGCTGATGTATTCGCGCATCAACTCGTCGTCGCCGCCGAGCGTCTCGCGCGAAAGTACCGGCGCGTACTGTTTGGCTTTTTGCTGGATTACGGTGTGGCAGACGCCGCAGGACTGGCTGAACAGGCGCAACCCCTCGAGCTGGGTTCCGGTGAGCGACGTCGGGGATGGCTGAGCGAAAACTCCGCCCGGCAACGCAACCATCAACGCTGCAACCAACACACCTTGCCGCATTCGCATTTCCTCCTGATCCTCGTTACCGCAAATTCTCGACTGACCGCGGTTTGGAATAACTCTACTCTTCCGGCTTCCGCCCTGGAAGGCCCTATGCATGCACAGGTAGGCTGCAGAACCGGTCGATCGACGCGAAGCTCGCCGGAGCGACAGCCAATAAGTGCAAACGATCGCCGGATTCTGCTTCGGCGCGGCCGCCCCGGCTCCTCACGTCTCCACCGGAAGCGGGACGGGTGTTTCGATCGGGGTATGCGGCGCCATGAACTGGGCCTTGGCGAGGGCTGCTAAACGGCCGCCGATTCGCAGGAGATCGTCGAACGTGCCGCTCTCGACGATGCGGCCGTTCTCGAACACCAGGACGCGGGTCGCGTTGCGCACGGTAGACAGGCGGTGCGCGATCACGAAGGTGGTCCGGTTCTGCATGACCTCGTCGAGTGCCGTCTGCACCTTGATTTCGGTCGCGGCATCGAGCGCGCTCGTCGCCTCGTCGAGAATGAGGATCGGCGGGTCCTTGAGAAGGGCGCGCGCGATCGAGAGGCGCTGACGCTCGCCGCCGGACAGCATGCGGCCGCGCTCGCCCACGAGCGTGTCGAACCCCTCGGGAGACCGCTCGATGAATTCGAGCGCCTGGGCGCGCGACGCGGCGTCGCGCATCTCTTCCAAGGTCGCGTCGGGCTTGCCGATGCGCAGATTGTCGGCGATCGAGCGGTTGAGCAGCAGCGCTTCCTGGAATACGACGCCGATATTGCGGCGGAGCGCCGACAGCTTCATGTCGCGCACGTTGACGCCGTCGATCATCACCGTGCCGCTCTGCGGATCGAAGGCGCGGTGGAGGAGCGCGAGCGCCGTCGACTTGCCGGCGCCGGTCGAGCCGACCAACGCGACGACATCGCCGGGCAGCGCCGTGAACGTGAGATCGGCGACCGCCGGACGTTTGCCGTCATACGACAAGGTCACGTCTTTGAATTCCACGAGGCCGCGCAACCGCCCGGGATCGACCGCGTCGGGCCGGTCGCGAACCGAGGATTCGGTGTCGAGGACGTTGAAGAATTCCCGCAGCCGCGGGGCGTCCATGAACACTTTGCTGATGAAGCGGACGAACTTCTCAAGCTGGCCGATCAGCGACGCCGAGAAGCTCATGAACATCACGATGTCGCCGATCGACGCACGCCCCCGGGAATGCAGGGCGACGCCAGCGATCAGGATTGCGAGCATGGTCAATGTGGTCGATGCGCGCGTCAGCACCGCGACCACGGCCCACCAGTTCAGCACCGGAAGCTGCGCCGAGAGCAGCTTGTCGGCGAGCTCGCGCAGGCCCGACACCTCCGCTTCGACGCGGGCAAAGCCCTGCACGAGCGCCACATTACCGAGAGCGTCGGAGGCGCGCTCGGCGAGATCGGAATAATGCCGCTCGACCGTACGCTGTAGCGTTTCGGTCTTGCTGATGACGAGGCCCGTCAGAAAGGCGAAGATGACGCACACCGCGATCAACAGCAGGCCAAGCTGCCAGTTCAAGAACAACGACAGCGGCAGCAGCACGAGGAGCGAAACTCCGGCGGCAAAGGAATCGCGGAAGAAATCAAGCCACAGCACCCAGAGCGCGTCCGTTCCCGACAGCATCACCTTCATGAGCCGGCCGGAATGCGAGGTGGTGTGGAAGCTCAGCGGGAGCTGCAGGACATGATCGAAGAAATCGGTGATCGCAGCCTGGCGCCGGCGATGCGCGATCCTGTCGGCATGAAGCGCGACCAGGACACCGCAGATGATGGTAAACAGGCCAAAGCCGACCCAAGCGGCGATCAGAACCGTGACGTTCGACGACAGGGGCTGCGGGCCAGTATCGTTCCGCGCCAGCGCATCGACAATTCGCCCGAACAGGACCGGATCGGCGAACTGAGAGGCGGCCAGCAGCACATTGGCACAGGCAAGGACCAAGCCGAGCCGCCGCTCGGGCCCGAGCATCTCGAGCACCCGCAAGTAGAGGTGCAACAGGCTCATCGCGTCCGCGCTCCGCTCGTCATGGCCGAGGCCGCCCTGGAATGACGGAGTCCGCGTTCATATACATCGCTTCGCGCTTTTTTGTGAAACGGCGGCGGCAGCAGGGCGGCTTTAGTTCTGTGCGAAGCCGGACCGCTGAGCCCACCCAGTCATGCGCCGCTCCAGCGCCGCCATGGCCCAATACATCAGGATGCCCTCGACCGCGAGCGCCAGCAGCCCGGCAAAGATGAGCGGCACCTGGAATTGGGCATAGGCTTGCTGCATCAGATTGCCGATGCCGCGGTTCGACGCGACGCTTTCGGAAATCACCGAGCCGACGAAGGCGAGCGTAATCGCGACCTTCAGCGAGCCGAAGAAATAGGGCAGCGTGCGCGGGATGCCGACTTTGCGCATGATGTCGAACTTCGAGGCGCCGAGCGCCTTGAGCACGTCCTCAAGCTCGGGTTCGATGGTGGCAAGCCCGGTCGCGACATTAACCACGATCGGAAAAAACGAGATCAGGAACGCCGTCAGCGCCGCCGGCACGAAGCCGATGCCAAACCACAGAACCAGGATCGGCACCACTGCCACTTTAGGAATGGCATTGAAGCCGATCATCAGGGGATAAAGTCCGGCGTAGACGCTGCGCGACCAGCCAACCCACAACCCGAGCCCCAGTCCGAGTGCCACCGCGAGCGCAAAGCCGAGCAGAGTTGCCCAGAGCGTGAACAGCGAATTGCGCCAGATCGCCGGCCAGAACTCGACGATCGCGCGCGCGACCGCGGTCGGCGGCGGCAGGAAGAAGGCGGGGATGCTGAAGACGTAAACCGCCGCTTCCCACACGACGAAGAGACCGACCATGAACAGCCACGGCGTAAGCCGCACCGCCAAGGTGGGTGCATTCATTGTCGCGCCCGCACGATGTGCTCGCGCAACTCGTGCACCACGGCCTGGAATTCCGGCGTGAACGTAATTTCGAGGTCGCGCGGGCGCGGAAATTCGATCCGGCGCTCGACGACGATCCGGCCCGGCCGCGCCGACATCACGAACACGCGGTCGGACAGGAACACGGCCTCGCGGAGATCGTGCGTGACGAGGACCACGGTGATCTTGCGCGCCGCATGGAGGTCGCGGATGACGCACCACAGTTCCTCGCGCGTGAAGGCATCGAGCGCGGCGAACGGCTCGTCGAGCATCAACAGGCGCGGCTCGTGGATCAGCGCACGACACAGCGACGTGCGCTGCTGCATCCCGCCCGACAATTCCCAAGGATATTTCGCGCCCTGGCCGTCGAGTCCGACCGAAGCGAGCAGCCGTTCGGCACGGGCGACGTATTCAGCCTTCTTACGCCTGATCAGCGTGCGGTGGGGCTCGACGATCTCGAGCGGCAGCAGCAGATTTTGCAGCGTGCTGCGCCACGGCAGCAGCGTCGGCGCCTGGAACGCCATGCCGGCGATTTTGACCGGCCGGTGCACGGTCTCGCCGGCGACCCGCACGACGCCGGCAAACGGAAACTGCAGTCCGGTAGCGAGTTTCATCAACGTCGACTTGCCGCAGCCGGACGGTCCGACGACGGCCGCAAACTCACCCTCCTCGACAGCGAGCGACAGGTGCTCGACGGCAAGCGTCCCCGACGCGCCGCCATAGGAATGGCTGACATCTTCAAGCGCAACGAATGCGGACACGGCTTCCCCTTTTATTCTCTAACACCGCCGCAGGGCCTTTCCGGCATCCCTGTAGCCGGGATGAGCGCAGCGACATCCGGGGCCGCGTAGACATATCGGAGGGCTGACCCCGGATATCGTGGAGCCTGTCATCGGGCCCGCCGGAGGCGGGACCCGTTGGCTCATCCGGGCTACGGAAGGTCAAGTTGCGGCAACCCTGCATCAATCAGCTAGTCAGCCTTGCGGTCGGCCGCGGGCGGCAGGAAGGACGGATCGAAGACATCGGCTGCCTTGGGCTTCGACTTGAAGTCGAATGTGAGCGCGATCTGGTCGATCGATTTGTCGAGCCGCGGCAACTCCACGCCCCCGAAACCGTTCTGCTTGACCTCGGACGTCAGGATATTGTCGTGCAGCGCCATCTTGAGCCGCTCGAGCTCCACGTCCTTCTTGGCAACGTCGTTGCGCTTGATGACCGAATCGACCGCGCTCGCCGGATCCTTGACCGTATCCTTGAGCCCGCGGAGAAACGCGCGCAGGAAGCCTTTAACAGCGTCCGGATGCTCGGACGCGAATTTCGGGCTGACGATGATCGTGTTGCCGTAAAGATTCACGCCGTAGTCGGCCATCAACAGCACCACGATGTCGTCGACGGGAACGCCGCGGTCCTTGAGGTTGATATAGGACGAAAACGAGAAGCCGGTGATGGCATCGACCTGCCCCGCCGCGAGCATCGGCTCGCGCACCGGAAAGCCGACATTCTCGACCATCACCTTGGAGGCATCGATGCCGTTCGCCTGGACGAAGATCTTCCACTGCGCGAAGGCGCCGTCAGCCGCGGGCGCGCCGAGCTTGTGACCCTCAAGGTCCTTCGGCTTGAGGACGCCGCGGCTCTTGCGCGAGACGATCGAGAACGGCGGCCGGTTGTAAACCATGAACACCGGCTTGAGCGGCACGGTCGGGTTCTGATCGCGGAATTTCATCAACGAATTGATGTCCGCGAACCCCATGTCGTAGGTGCCCGAGGCAAGCCGCGTGATCGGCTCGACCGAACCCGCCGCCGTATCGATGGTCACGTCGAGCCCTTCGGCCTTGTAGTAGCCCCTATCGAGCGCCACCAGGAACGGCGCCGACGGCCCCTCGAATTTGAAATCGATGCTGAACTTGACCGGCGTCTGCGCCGTCGCCGGACCGACCGCGAGCGCCACAATGGCTGCCGCGGCAACGAGCCGAACATCAACAACGGGGCGGAAGGATACGCAGAAGCCCATGGTCATTGTCCTTTCCTGGCGCACGCAAACGGTTCAAGGGCGGCCTATCTGTAGCGGGCCACGCCCGCGCCCGCCACAGCAAATGCGCCGCAGGTCCGCGTTCGAGCAAGGAACGTGCCGAAGGAAGGGCCGCCGAGAAAGCTCGCGTCGGCTACGCTAGCAATCAAGAAAAGCGCGGAATACGAATCCCGACTGTGCCGGCGCCTTGGCTACCACGTAAGCCCAGGTGCGCCCGCCGCTGTTGACGACGCGGATCAGCGAGACCCGGGTGCCGTTGTAGAGCGCGCCGAGAATCGCTCCGTTCGGCTCGCTGCGCACGTTGAGAGGGGTCCCGGTCGGATCGTTAACGACGCAACCGCGCTGCGCGAAGGCGGGGGTACTCGCGGCGAAAATTGCAACACCTGCCGCGAAAAGCATGCGCTTCATATTGCCCTCCCCTCATGAAATTCAGGCGCGTTTCGATGAATGCCGCCATTGTGGGGATGAAGGCTCACCGGGTCAACGGACCCCGCGTGCGAATCGCCGCTGCCGTGCATAAATAAGGAACCGCGGATGTGACGCTGCAGCCGCGTTCGTGCGGCGGCACGCATGATCGGACGATCCATGACCGGTGCTCGCAAGACCTTTACAGCGACGGCGATTGGGCCGTTCCGTGCCGCTTATGCGCCGCCCGACGAGGACCTCGCAGCCGAATTTCTCCGCGCCGCGCCATTCCCGCCCGACGCCGAGGCCCGGATTGACGCCCGCGCTGAGGGTCTCGTCAAGGCGATCCGCAGCAAGAGCGGCGGGGTCGGCGGCATCGAAGATTTCCTCCACGCCTATTCGCTGTCGACCCGCGAGGGCTTGGCCCTCATGGTGCTCGCCGAGGCGCTGCTGCGGGTACCCGATGCCACGACAGCGGACCGCCTGATCGAAGACAAGCTCGGCGACTTCGCCGGACACGAGGTGCACTCGGACGTGTTTCTCGTCTCGGCCTCGGCCTGGGCGCTCGGCATCTCGGCGCGCGTGATCGCGAGCCATGAAACGCCGGAAAGCATCCTCCACGAATTGGTGAGTCGGCTCGGACGGCCCGCGGTGCGCGCCGCGACGCGCCAGGCGATGCGGCTCATCGGCTCGCATTTCGTACTGGGCGAGACGATCGGCGATGCGCTCGCCCGCGGCGCCGCGCATCCCGAATTCCGCTACTCGTTCGACATGCTGGGCGAGGGTGCGCGGACCGCAGCTGACGCCGCCCGTTATTTCGATGCCTACGCGCATGCGATCGCGGCGATCGGCAAGGCCGCCGGCGCTGCCGGCTTGCCGCAGCGTCCGGGCATCTCGGTGAAGCTCTCCGCCCTTCATCCACGATACGAGGCCGTTTCGCGCGGACGCATCATGGCGGAATTGGTGCCGCGCGTCGTCGCTCTTGCGAGCGCCGCCAAGGCCCACGACCTTAATCTCACGATCGATGCGGAAGAGGCGGACCGGCTCGAACTGTCGCTCGACGTCATTGCTGCGACCCTCGCCGACCCCTCGCTTGCGGATTGGACCGGCTTCGGGCTCGCGGTGCAGGCTTATCAGAAACGCGCCCCGGCTCTCATCGACTGGGTGGTCGACATGGCACTCAAGCTCGACCGCCGCTTGATGATCCGCCTGGTGAAAGGCGCCTATTGGGACACCGAGGTAAAGCGCGCCGAGGAGCGCGGGCTTGCCGACTATCCGGTGTTCTCGCGCAAGGCGATGACCGACCTCTGCTACATGACCTGCGCCCGCAAGCTGCTCGCGGCGCGACCGCAGGTCTATCCGCAGATCGCGACCCACAACGCGCTGACCGTCGCCAGCGTCATCGAAGCTGCCGGTGGCGTCGAAGGTTACGAGTTTCAGCGGCTCTACGGCATGGGCGAAGCGCTCTACGAGGCCTTGCTGCGCGATGAGCCCAAGGCCGCGTGCCGGGTGTATGCGCCGGTCGGCGGCCACCGCGACCTCCTCGCCTATCTCGTCCGTCGGCTACTTGAGAACGGCGCCAACTCGAGCTTCGTCTATGCCGCGGCTGATCCGAAGGTGCCGCTGTCGGCGATCCTGGAACGGCCGCAGAAAGCGATTGCCGGCGGTCGGGTTCGTCATCCACACATTCCGCGGCCGCCTGATCTTTATGCGCCTGGGCGCAAGAATTCTGCCGGCGTCGAGTTCGGCGATGCAGCGAGCCTCGATGCATTGATCTCGGAAGTCCGCAACGCAACACCGCGCAACACCCGGGCCGTTCCGCTCATCAACGGTCATTCGGTGCCGGGACGGAAACGTCCGGTGCTCTCGCCGATCGACGGCGGGCCGGTCGGCGAGGTGGAGGAGGCCGACGAGTGGACCACGAAGTCGGCGATGGCCGCGGCGGCGGCCGGTTTTGACGCATGGGACCGGACGCCCGTTGCGGATCGCGCGGCAGCGCTCGATCGCGCCGGCGATCTTCTTGAACAACGGCGCGGCGCCTTCATCGCGTTGTTGCAGACCGAGGGCGGCAAGACCCTCGACGATGCGCTCGCCGAAGTGCGGGAAGCCACCGACTTCTGCCGCTACTACGCGATGACGGCGCGACAGGGCCTCGTGCCGCAAGGAATGCCGGGACCAACGGGCGAAAGCGATGAGCTGCGCTACCGCGGCCGGGGCGTCTTCGTGTGCATCAGCCCGTGGAATTTCCCGCTCTCGATTTTCGTCGGCCAGGTCGCAGCCGCGCTCGTCGCAGGCAACACCGTCATCGCCAAGCCGGCCGAGCAGACCCCGCTGGTTGCTGCTCTCACCGTGCGGCTGCTGCATGAGGCCGGCATTCCGCCAAGCGCTCTCCACCTCGTGCCGGGCGACGGCGCGGTCGGCGGGTGGCTCACCGCCGATCCGAGAGTTGCCGGCGTTGCCTTCACCGGCTCAACAGAGGTCGGACGGATCATCAATCGCTCGCTTGCCGCCAAGAACGGCCCGATCGTGCCGCTCATTGCCGAGACAGGCGGCATCAACGCCATGATCGTCGATGCGACCGCGCTCCCCGAACAGGTCACCGATGACGTGATCGCGTCGGCGTTCCGCTCCGCCGGCCAGCGCTGCTCGGCGCTGCGGCTGTTGTGCGTCCAGGAGGATGTCGCCGAACGGATCCTCGACATGGTGGCGGGCGCCGCCCGCGAGTTGAAGGTCGGCGATCCGCGCGACCCCGCAACCCATGTCGGCCCGATCATCGATGTCGAGGCCAAATCGCGGCTCGACCGCTGGGTCGCCGGCATGGAGGCGCAGGGCCGCCTCGTCTTCCTTCACCCTCTATCGGCGGATGTGCCATCGGCCGGCCAATTCGCCGCCCCGGCGATCATCGCGCTCGACCAGGCAAGCGATCTCAAAGAGGAGGTCTTCGGCCCGGTCCTCCATGTGGTGCGTTATCGCGCGGAAGAGCTCGACCGGCTTATCGATGAGATCGCAGCGACGGGCTACGGGCTCACGCTTGGCGTCCAGTCGCGGATCGACGACACCGTGCAGCGGATCGCGGATCGTCTTGCTGTCGGCAACGTCTACGTCAATCGTAACATCGTCGGCGCGGTGGTCGGCACCCAGCCTTTCGGCGGTGCCGGCCTGTCCGGCACGGGACCGAAGGCGGGCGGCCCGAACTACGTCCGTCGCTTTGCGCTGGAGCAGGTCGTGAGCATCAACACGGCTGCGGTCGGAGGTAATGCAAGCCTTTTGGCCGAGCAATCATGATCTTGCTGCTCCTGATGGCCGCGCCCTCTTTTACCATCAATCGCTCGATAATTTGCCGATAATAAACTTCGCTTTATTCTGCCCCCATGAGTGATTCGATCGATCGACTTTACGAAGCCGTACTGGCCGTCAAGAATACGGATCCCGGCGTGTCGCGCACCGCGCGTCTGCTGCGCTCGGGGCGCGCCAAGATCACCAAGAAACTGGCCGAAGAGGCCGTCGAAGTGGTGATCGACGCGATGAACGGTGATCGCGACGCGGTGACGCGGGAAAGCGCCGATCTCCTCTACAATCTGGTCGTGGTGTGGGCCGACGCCGGCATCAGGCCGGCCGACGTCTGGAAGGAAATGGGCCGGCGCGAGCAGTTGTTCGGCCTCGCCGAAAAGCTGGCGAAGCACCAGATGTCCGGCAAGCGACGGATGAAGGCCCCCACGCTCGGAGCGCGGCGGCTCCACCACCGCTGACGGGTGCGGCGGAGGACCGCTGGGCGCCCACAAACGGCACAAAAACCGCGGCGGCGCGCGGCCAGGTTGCGCAAGCTTTCCCGGACTCATCGCAATGGACAATGACCGGCATCGCCGATATGCAGGCGCGCCATGTTAAAGCGTGCCTACGACTGGTGCATCGCCGCCGCCTATAAGCCCTACGCCCTGTGGCTGTTGGGGGCCGTGTCCTTTGCGGAGAGCTCATTCTTCCCGATCCCGCCCGACACGATGCTGATTCCGATGTCGCTCGCGCGGCCGCAGAAGGCGTGGTCCTACGCGGCGCTGTGTACCATCACGTCGGTCGCCGGTGGCGTGCTCGGCTACGCGATCGGCGCGCTGCTCTACGACACCGTCGGGCATTGGGTCATTTCGCTCTACCACTACGACGACAAGATGGACGCCTTCCGGGAGGCGGTCGCTAAATGGGGCGCCTGGATCATCCTCATCAAGGGCTTGACGCCGATACCCTACAAGCTCGTCACCATCACCCTTGGGATCGCCGGCTACAATCTCTGGCTGTTCATCCTGCTGTCATTTCTCACCCGCGGGATGCGGTTTTTTCTCCTTGCCTTCTTGCTCAACCGGTACGGTGAGACCGCGCGCGAGATCATCGAAAAGCGCCTCGGCTTCTGGCTCGCGGTAACCGCCGCCGTCATCATCGTCGGCATTTTTGCCGCAATCTACATCTTCTGATTTCTGTGGTTTCTTGCGCCCGTCACGTTGGTGACGAAATGTGGCGCAGGAGGCGCAATAAGAAACGGAACAGGACGATGCCGTAACGGCATCGGGGGCGAGGCGAGGTATGACTGATAGGCGACATCGGGTGCGCCGGCGCGGCGCATTTTGCGCCGCTATTGGCGCGATGTGTCTCGTAGTTCCAAGTAGTCTTTCGGCGCAGACGCCAGCCGCACCGCCGGCGGCGCCGATTCAAGCTGCGCCCTCCCCGCAACCTGCTGCACCGGTGGCACCCGCCCTTGGCGCTAATGCGCCCACGGCACAGCCGGGCGCAATCGAAACGTTCGGCAATTGGATGCAGGAAGGTGTGTCCAACATGGGGGCGCGCTTCGGTGCCATGGTCGGAACCATTGGTGGCCAAGCCAACCAGGCTGCCAAAGAAGCGACCGACGTCACGTCGAACCTCGCCAAAGGCGCCGCCGACGTGGCGCGCGAGACCGCGACGACCGTCACCAAGTTGCCGAGCACAGGGTTCATTCAGGGGCGCGAGCGCTGCACTGTTGCGCCCAATGGCGCACCGGACTGCCGCATCGCGGCGGATTTGCTGTGCCAGGCGAAGGGCTATGGCAGCGGCACCATCGTCAATTATGAAACCGCCGAAAAGTGCCCGCCGCGCTATCGGACCTCGAGCCGCAGCGAGGCCGACGGCGTCTGCACCGTGGAGCACTTCGTGACGCGCGCGATGTGCCAATAGCCGACGCGGGAAGCGCCTCGCGAAGCCGCTACGACGCGCCCTGCGGCTCTGGGACCGGAACTGCGGATTTCGGCGCCAGGCGCCGCCGGCGCCACCAGATCATGATTCCGGTCACGAAGAAGATCGGTGGCGAAACCCCGCAGGCGAACACCGCGAGCTTCCACACCACGCTCAAGTGACTGCCATCATGGGTCCAGCGGATCCATTGCGCGATGCGGTCACCTGTCAGTGGCTGTGAGCCAGATTGCTTCACGTCCCCAGTCGCATCGATGACCGCCACGAACATCGGCTCGGTCGCGTCGTGCGGCAGCAATTGGATTCGCCATTCCGCAGCCCCCCGCGTCGGCAAGTTGACGGCAAGGGGACTGGCGCCCGGAAGAGCCTTGAGCGCGGCATCGAGCGCCGTGTCGATCGTGAGCCGGCTGCGCTGCAGCGGTGCGTTATCGCCGCGCGGCCGCTGCCCCTGCGGGCTCATGGGCGCGATCGCGCTCAAGTAGTCGCGGCTCTGCTGCGGGAACGCAATGTAGATGCCGGTGAGTGATACCACCGCGAGTGGCAGCGCGACAAAGATGCCGATCCGGTGGTGCAGGTTCGACGACGGGCCGGGACCGCGACGCCAGCGGAACCCGCGCGCAAAGCCGCCGTGGCGCGGCCGCCACACCCACAGCCCCGTCAACGCCGAGATCAACATGGCGACGCCGATCCAACCGACGATGGCGCGGCCGTTGTATTCGGGAATCGTCAGGTTCTCGTGGAAGCGATGGAGGACGCCGAGGAACGACGCACGTGCGTCCGCGGTGTCGAGTACGCGGCCAGTCGGCGGGTCGATATAGGCCGTCATCAATTGCGGACCGGCGCTGCCGCGCGCGCCGTCGCGCATCGTCACTGTTACCGGAGCGCCATCACCAGCCGGATAGCGCACTGCGGCTTCCTGAAATCCGCTGCCGATTGCGAGGCGCGCGCTCGCAACGTAGGCGGACGGCGCGAGTGTGGATGGTCCGGCGGTCACGGCATAACGGGGTGGATGAAGCAGAGCATCGATCTGATCGCGCCACACCAGGACTGCGCCGGAAACCCCGATAAGCGCCGACAGCAGGCCAACCGATAGTCCAATCACGAGATGGATGTTGAGCCACAACCGTCGCGCGCCATTCCTGTTTTTAATCATTCCAATTCTCATTTTTAATCGTTCTAAACATCGACATCCGAAGCGAGCATACCATTTAAGTGCGGTTGTAATTTATATTCTAAAAGATGAATCTCCAAAATCTTATAATATTTAAAAACTTGAATTCATACAAATAGGTGTCGCGGGCATTGCTATTATTCCTCGGACAGCGATACCTACGATCAACAGCAAAAATAACACCGTCTTCTTGCAAAATCCTTTGGGGTGGGTGGGCGTCATGTCGAGACCTATGCTTCGCGGTTCGCGCCGCGGCGCTGAACTATGTCGCGCGTTTGGAGCAGCCGGTCTGCTCTGCGTCGGGAGCTTCGGTGCATCGGCTCAGGATCAGTCGGTGCCGCCGGTCGCGCCTCAACCTTCAACTTCTCCGTCGGCGCCACCGACATCGCAACCCGGCCCGGGGCCGACACCGGAAAATCAATCGACGGCACCGCTTCCGGAAATCAAGGTTCAAGCTCCGAGGAACCAGCCGGCGCGGCGCGCCAACGCGCCACAGGCAACGCGACCGTCAACCCAACCGGCGCAAACTTCGAATAACACGCAGACGCCGTCCAACAACACCGCAGGTGGCACGGCCAATGGCACCCAGGGTCCCCCGCTCGCCCAAGCGCCCGCGCTCGGCAAGACAGGGACAAAGCTCGAAGACCTGCCCGCCTCCGTCAACATCGTGCCCGCCACCACAGTTCGCGAGCAGGGCGGTTTGAGCCTGACCGACGCGATCACGCGCAACGTCAGCGGGATCAATGTCGGCGGCTCCTCGACTTACAGCTTCTTCGACCGCTATCTCCTTCGCGGCATGGATGCCCGCATCTACACCGACGGGTTTTCCGATGGCGACCAGTCCAACGGCTATCCCCACTCGCTCAACGGCGTGCAGCAGATCGAAGTTCTGAAAGGCCCGGGCTCGGCGCTGTTCGGCAGCACGACGCCGGGCGGCAGCATCAACATCGTGCATTTCCTGCCCAGCCCGATGCCGAGCTACGGCATCAGCGGCCAGGTCGGCTCCTTCGGTCTCGTATCGACGAGCATGTACGCCACCGGGCCGACGACGATCGAGGGCGTGAACTATCGCGTCGATGGGCTGGCGCAACGGTCCGACGGCTTTCGCAGCCTCAAGAGCGCGGACTACGAGATCAGGCCGGTGGTCGGCTGGACCCATGGCGACCACGTCACCACGTTCGCGGTCGATCTGCGGCACCTCGAGCAGACGCCCGATACCTACGGCATTCCCTACGTCAACGGCCTCCCCGCCAATGTGCCGCGCGAATTTCACTATTCGACGCCGTTCGGTGTCGGCAATCAGGACCTCGAACGAGTAACGCTGACCGATGTGTGGAACTGGGCGGACTATCTGACCATCAACAACCGCCTGTCCTACCTGCATCGCGATCTCGACATCCTGCGAAACTCGGGCGGCTCGATCTCCGGAATCACGATGACCAGCCGCCAGCTGCGCGAGCAGGTCGACCACGACGACGACGCGATCTATCAATTCGAGCCGCTGTGGAAATTCCACACCGGTCCGATCGGGCACACGCTGCTGACGGGATTCTCGGCCGAGGAATTGTCGATCCGCGACAACCGCGCCACCGCCGATCTCAAGAACATCGCCAACATCTATGCCCCGGTGATCCCTGAGAGCTCGACCGCCGGCTTGGTCTTCCTGCGCGACGCGACCCACAGCGGCATGATCGACAACCTGTCGGCGACGTTCCTCGGCGTCTACGCCATCGACCAGATTGATGTGACCGATCGCTTGAAAGTCCGGCTCAGCATCCGCCAGGACTGGTGGGACGAGCAGCTCGATCCGCGGGCCTATGTCGCCGGCCGCAATACCGAGCAGGGCACGCCGCTCGAGCCCGGCTTTGTCCAGACGCGGATCGACACGCCGCTGAGCTGGAGCGCCGGCGCGCTCTACAAGATATTCCCCGGCATTGCGCCGTTTGCCGGCGTGTCGAAGAGTTATTTGACCAACTTCAACTCAGAAGCGACGCAACAGGGCCTCGTCGATCCGGAATCAGCCTATCAGTATGAGGCCGGCATCAAGTTCTCGTTGTTCGACGGACGGTTTACGGTGACGCCGGCGGTGTTCCGCATCCAGCGCAACAACGTGTTTGCCGAGACGAACGCCGTCGTCAACGGCGTTATCCAGACCACCGTGTTCTTCGATGCGCAGCAGAACGTCGGCGGCGACGTCGACATGGAATTCAAGATCACCGACAAGTGGAAGATCAACGCCAATTTCATCTCCCAGGAAGCCGTCATCACGGCGGAGCCGAACGTTCCGACGGCCGTCGGCAACAAGCCGATCGGCGTGCCCAACCACATCGCCAATGTCTGGACGACCTACGATTTCGCAATCGCCGGGATCGATGGATTTCGGATCGCCGGCGGCATGACCCATGCCGACAACAGCTACGGCAACGTGCAGAACACCAACCAGGTGCCCGGCTACACGGTGTGGGATGCCGTGTTCTCCTATGTTCAGCCGCACTGGGACGTATCGTTCGGGGTGAAGAATATCTTCGACGTGACCTACTTCCCGACGGCGCTCAGCGCGGGCGGCTACGTCGGCCTGCCCCGCACCTTCTTCCTCAAGGCCGCATATCATTATTGATCCGAGGGCTCGTGGCGTCGCGCACCACGCGACGCGCTTGGCACCTTAGCCCGAGCTATAGGCTTATAGAAAAATAGCATTACCCCCGCGCCGATCCGCACGCGACAGTTGAAGCGCTGGGCGCGCTCCGGTCCCAGATCCAGGAGAAAAGTAAATGACCGTTTCGTGTGCGCCACGGGCGGGCGCGACAGCGAACTTAGCTTCCCGCCCAGAGAGAAGATCTTCCGTGGGAGCAGCGCTGGAATCAGCTGCAAATCTGATCATCTGGCTTTGGCTGGTCGCAGTTCTTGCTTTGGCGCCGTGTCCGCCCGCATCCGCCGCCGAAGCGACCTTCGTAACGCCGAATCGCTTCGATCTGACAAAGCTATTGCCGCCTGCACCTGCGCCGGATTCGGAGCAACAGCGGCTCGATCTCGACGCGGTGCTGAAAGCCCAAGCGACCCGCACACCGTCACGGTCAGAGCGGGCATTGGCCGACGCCACCGCCGGCACGTTCGGCTTTGCGGACGTGCTCGGTCCAAGTTTCAATGCCGAGCGCGTCCCCGCCGTAGCGGCATTACTCGACAAGGCCAGAGGCGACGCCGTGGTTGCTTTCTCGGCCGGCAAAGGGGTTTGGAATCGGCCGCGACCGTTCGTCGTCAGCCCCGCGATCGATCCGGTCGGCGATCGGCCGGAAGGCAGTTCGTACCCGAGCGGCGCTTCGACCGTCGGCTATCTGACGGCCATCATTCTCGCCAACATGGTGCCCGAGAAAAGTGACGCATTGTTCGCGCGCGGACGCGAATTCGGCGACGATCGCGTCATTCTCGGCGTGCATTTTCCGAGCGACGTCGAGGCGGGTCGCCTTGCGGCTACCGGCCTCGCTGCGTTGCTGATGCAGGACGCCGCCTTTCTGAAGGAATTCGCGGGCGCTCAAGCAGAATTACGCCAAGTCCTTGGTTTGCCGCCCAAGCAATGAGATCGAATGACGGACGCCGATCTTCAAGAGTGAGTGGTCTCTCGCGCCATCATCACGTGCAGTCTTCCTGGCGCGGTCGGCGAAGGGAAGCCTGCTGAGTGACCAGCGCCCGATCCTGCGAAGGAATTGCGTGCTTTCGGGTGCGACGATAAGGTCTTGGTGGCTTCGCTGAATGTCAAAAGGGCGGTTCTTGCACGCCGAGAGCGGAGATCGGGAGGATCGTTGCATGTTCCACTACGTTTGCCGCTTCGGCGCCGGAATGATTGCGGCCGCTGCCATCGCCTCGGGGGCGCTTGCTCAAAGCTCGGGGGAACGCTTCGAGGTCACCAGCATCAAGGCCGTTCGGCCGACGCTGGTGGAGACCGTCGCGGCCCTGCAGCAGGGCGACGTTGCCAAAGCGAGGACCGCATTCGCGGCCTATGACTTCGCCTGGAACGGCATCGAGGTCTACATCAACGTTCGCTCGCGCGACTTGTACCGCGAGATCGAGATCGACCTTCAGAAGAAGATCGAGGACGGGTTAGGCAAGCCAGCCCCGGACGTTCCGGCCCTCCTCACAAGCGCCAAAGCGATTCTCGTGAAATACGACGAGGCCATCGACCTTGTGGCGAAGTCGCCGCCCCTCAACCCGCTGTTCGATGACATCGCGCGGCTGCGCATCGTGCGCGCCCACCTGCGCGAAGTGCCGCCTGCCTTGAAGGCCGGCAATTTCGCCAGGGCACGCAAATCTTTCGAAGCGTTCGACAATACGTGGGACAGCATCGAGGACCTCATCAAGGCGCGCTCGAGCGATGCGTATGTCGCCATCGAGGCCGGGATGATTCAAATCGAGAAGGCCCTGATGCCGGAACAGCCCGACGTCGCGCAGGCAACGACTTTGGTGAACGACGTGCTGGCCCGCTACAACGCCGTCCTTGCCGAGATCACGAAGGACGCACGCAGCCGTACCTGAATGCCCGGTCCCTCAGTGAGTCAGGCCAGGGATTCTTGTCGAATTCCGTAATTGCCGCAACGTCGTTCGCTCAGAAAGGCGGAACATGGAAACGCTGCCGCCCGATAGCGGCACCAAGAGCCTCGAGTTGCTGCGCGTTTTCATCCTTGGTGTGTTGGCGCTCGGATTGGTGGGAACCGTGATCGAGCTTATTCTCCTCGGACATTACGAGGAGCCCCTGCAATTCGTTCCGTTGGTTCTGATCGCCGCCGCCATCGCAGCCATCGCCTGGCAGGTTCTTCGCCCTTCAGCCGCGAGCCTCGTCACGCTGCAGATCGTGATGGTGCTGCATGTATTGGCCGGCTTGGTCGGCATGTTCGCGCACTTCTACGGCTCGGCCGAATACCAGCTCGAACTCAATCCGCAGATGCCGGTGTCCGAACTCATCGACAAGGTCCTTCGCGCCAAGGCCCCTCCGCTGCTCGCGCCGGGAATGATGATTCAGCTGGGACTGCTGGGCCTCGCCTACGTCTATTCGGACCTCCGCTATCGTGCGCATGTCGTGCGATGGATCGGCGCGCTGGGTTACAAGCCAAGGAGTTGACCAGACATGACGACCTTACGCCTGATCGCTGGCGCGCTCGCGCTGCTGTCACTGTTGGCGGGACCTACTGCAGGCCAGGTCGCCAAGCTCATCGACGCCAACACCGCCGCCGAGTCAGAGCTGCAGCCGCTGCCCAACATGACCGCCGCGATCGCCAAAGAGATCGTCGCACGACGCCCATTCAAATCCGTTGTCGACTTGAACAAGCTGCTGCTTGATCAAAAACTCACGCCGGATCAGGCGAAGGTTTTCTTCGCCAAGGCATTCGTGCCGATCAACCTCAACACCGGCACGCGGGAAGAATTCATGCTCATCCCCGGCGTCGGCTCGCGCATGGCAGCTGAATTCGCAGAATACCGACCGTGGAAGAGCTGGGCGCAGTTCGACAAAGAGATCGGCAAATACGTCGGGCAGCAGGAAACCGATCGGTTCAAGCCCTACCTGTTCATTCCGAATTGAGTGCGGCGGAGTTCAGGTGCGAGGTCTTCGCTGCTGGTGATCCGAAAGAAGGACGTCTTTCCCACCAGGCCGCTTTGCAGATTAAAACCGTTTAAAACTAGAATTCCTACAAACTCCGCCCGCAAGGATTGCTTCAACCACCCTGGCCCGCGATAGCTAGGGGCAAGATCGGGTCCGCAAGTTGTTGCGTTTTTGAAGTCGATCGGGGTGGGCGGCTGCAATGTTGGCGGGAAAGGCTCGCGGCTTACGTCGCGTAGCCGCTTTTTATCGCGTTGGTGGCACGGCCGGCCTACTCTGCGTTGTGGGGACGCTTGGTGCTATCGCGCAGGATCAGTCGATCCCACCTGTCGCGAAGCCGCCTGCGCCAGCTCCGGCGGCCGAACCCGCCGCTCCGGCCGCGGCCACACCGGCTGCTCCACCGGCCAACGAGGCCCCACTTCCCGAAATCAGCGTGACGGCGGCCAAGCCGAAGCCCGCGAGACCCGCATCGCAGGGGCGTCAAACGGCCTCCACCGCCCCGCCGTCACGGGGCGCAAACACCACGGCTCCGACGAACAACGGTGCCACGCCTGGTCAAGCCGCCTTGGACAGCAAGATGCAGGCGATGGATCAGGCGCGCGACAATCTGCTGACAAAGATCGGCGCCTCGGTCTCAACCATCACCCGCGAAGGCATCACCAGCCTCCCGCAAGGCGACAACACGCCGATCGATAAGCTCATTCTGCAATTTCCGGGCGTATCGTACGATTCAGCCGTCGCAAATCCGGCCTTCCACGTCCGCAACGAATACGCAAACGTCCAAACCAGGATCAACGGCATCGTCCTGCCCGAAGGCGTTTCGGGCCTCGGTCCGTTCATCGACACCAATTTCATCGGCAGCATGTCGCTCCTCACCGGCGCGTTGCCGGCGCAGTACGGCCTGCGCACCGCCGGCGTCCTCGACATCACCAGCCGCAGCTTTTCGGCGCCGAGCGGAGAATTGAGTCTCTATGCCGGCAGCCGGGGAACGATTACGCCAAGCTTCAACTACGGCGGTAGCGTCGGCGACACGCAGTATTTCGTCACCGCGCGCGGAAATTGGAACAACCTCGGCATCGAGAGTCCATTCGCCGGATTGAACGCCATTCACGATCAGACCAATCAAGGCAAGTTCTTCGGATATGCATCGACCCTCATCGACCCGTCGACCCGCTTCAGCCTGATCGCCGGGGCCGCTTCAAGCAAATTTCAGATCCCCAACAATCCTAGCCAGATGGCGCTCGGAGACTTCGGCCCATCAAACTATAATTCTCTGGCGCTCAACGAAAACGAATATGACACGTACATCTTCAACATAGCGGCGGTTCAGACGAAAGGCGACAGCGTCGACACGCAGCTCGCGTTCTTCTCTCGCTACGCGAAGGTCCACTTCGTACCCGACGTCTTCGCCGACCTCGTGTTCAATGACGTCGCCTCGAATGTGATCCGCCAGAGCGAGTTGTCCGGGACTCAGTTCGATCTCTCTTATCGGATGAGCGATTGGCACACGCTCCGCGGCGGCTTCATGGTCACGGCCGAGAAAACGAACGTGATCGACATTGCGACCGTTCTGCCCGTCGACCCCACTACCGGAAATATCCTGCCGACGCCGTTCGACATTCCGGACATCAATTCCAAGCTCGGCTGGAATCTCGGCGGCTACGTCCAAGACGAATGGAAGCTCACCGACCGCCTCGTCATCAACCTCGGCCTGCGGTTCGACCAACTGTATCAATATGTCGATGCCAATCAATTCAGTCCGCGGGTGGCGGTCGTCTACAAGCCGGTGGATGGCACCACGATCCACGGTGGCTATGCGCGCTATTTTACGCCGCCGATGCAGGCGCAAGCGGCGCAATCCAACATCTCGTTATTCACCAACACGACCAATCAGCCTGAAGTGCCCTACAGCAACCCGGTGCTGCCGGAGCGCTCCCACTACTTCGATGTCGGCATCGATCAACGGATCTTGCCCGGGCTCGATTTCGGCATAGACACTTACTACAAGGTCGCGAGAGATATGATCGATGACGGCCAATTCGGTCAGGCCGTCGTATTGACTCAATTCAACTGGAACCGCGGCTACAGCGAGGGTGTCGAGGTCAAGGCCAAATATCAGAACGGCAATTTCAAAGCCTACGCGAACTTTTCCTGGGGCATCATGAAAGCGATCGATGCCGTCTCCAATCAGTATCTGCTCGATGCTGCGACCTACAATTGGCTCCTGAACTATTATCACTACACCGACGACATGCAGCGCATGACCGGCTCGGCTGGTGCATCCTATCGCTGGTACGACACCTTGTTCACCACCAGCATGACCTATGGCAGCGGTTTGCGCGCTGGCTTCGTCAATATCGACCACACGACGCCCTATGCGGTGGTCAATGTCGGTATTACCCACGATGTCCGGTGGTCGCCAAATGCGCCGCCGACGACATTTCGCTTCGACATCGTCAATCTGCTCGATCAGGTCTACGAGCTGCGCGACGGCACCGGCATCGGCGTGTTCGCGCCGCAGTTCGGCGCGCGTCGGGGCTACTTCATGGGCGTCTCACAGAAGCTGTGATGATGCCATGCCGAAATTTCGTCGGCACCACTCGTTCGCTTCGACCCTCGGCAACCAGGCCTTCACTTTCCGGCACCCACGGTCTGACGCACCTCAAAACCCTCGAATTGCGGGTGATCGATATAGAGCGGCTTGTTTTGCCCCGCGTCCCTGTGCGCCTGGCGAAACGCGTCCGATTTCGTCCAGGCCTCGAAGGCCGCCCTGCTCTGCCAAATCGTATGCGACGCATAGAGCGTGTAATCGTCGTTGGCCGGCCCCTTGAGCAGATGGAACTCGACGAAGCCTGCCACCTCGGGCAGACGCGTGTCGCGGCTCGACCAGACCTGCTCGAAGGCGTCTTCCGAGCCTTTCTTCACGCGAAAGCGGTTCATGGCAATGAACATGATCATCTCCTCGTTGCTGGCACCATATCACAGCGTGCTGTTCGCCACGGCTGGCGGAGCCGCAGGACCGAGTCACGACGCCGCAACTCGCCTGTTCAACCCTCGGCGAGCCGCTGGTAGACTCCCTCCAGGCGAACGCGGGACGAGCGCCTTTCTTCGGCACAGATAATATCGTTGCACGTCCAAAGGTTTCGCCACGGAGGAAAACATGGCGGAGGAAATCACAATCCGCGTGAACGACAAGCTGTCGAACACGACGGCCGATCGCGACACGCCGCTGCTCTATGTGCTCATGAACGAGCTTCGCCTGCAGGGGCCGCGATTTGGCTGCGGCCTTGCCCAGTGCGGCTCGTGCTCGGTCCTGGTGGACGGCGTCGAGACGCGGTCTTGCGTCACGCCGGTCGGTGCCGTCGTCGGCAAGGCGGTGACAACGCTCGAAGGCTTGCCGGCACACTATGCCAAGCAGCGCGGCCTTGCCGTAGCGCCCGAACTTCATCCGCTGCAACGCGCCCTGATTGACGAGCAGGCTCCGCAATGCGGCTACTGTTACAACGGCATGATCGTCAAAGGCGCAGAATTGCTCGCCACCGTGCGCGAGCCGAGCGAGGCCGAGATTCGCCAACACATGAACGGCCACCTCTGCCGCTGCGGCAGCTATCCAAGGATCATGAAGGCGATCCAGGTCGCCTCCCGGATCATTACGGAGGAACGCCGATGACCGCGCATCTGACGTCCCCGTCGCGGCGCGACCTCCTCAAGGGCGGTGCGCTCATCGTCGGCTTCAACGTTGCGGGACCGCTTGCGACGCCTCTCCTCGAGGTCGCGACGCCGGCAGGAGCGGCCACGCCCGATCCTGCGCTCCTTGATTCATGGATAGCGATCCATCCGAACAACACCGCGACGATCCTGATCGGCAAAGTCGAGCTTGGCCAAGGCACCACCACCGGCATGCTGCAGATTGCCGGCGAGGAGCTTGACCTTGATATGAGCCAGATCTCGGCAGCTCGCGTCGACACCGACGTGACGCCGAACCAGGGCCCTGCGGTTGCGAGCCTCTCCATCATGGATAATGGCCCGCAGGTGCGCGCCGCCGCCGCGGAAGCACGGCAGGCGATGCTGCAGCTTGCGGCCCAGAAGCTTGGCGCGCCCGTCGAGCGTCTTCGGGTGTCGAAGGGCGTCGTGACCGTCGACGGCGATCCGGCCCGCGCCGTCACCTACGGCGCGCTCATCGGCGACAAGCAGTTCAACGCGAAGATGACGGGCAAGGCGCCGCAGAAGGCGGTCACCGACCACAAGCTTGTCGGCACCAACGTGCCGCGCGTCGATGTCCCCGACAAGATCAGCGGCAAGTACGTGTACATGCAGTACGTCAGGGTGCCCAACATGCTGCACGGCCGCGTGGTGCGTCCGCGCGGGCAAGGCGCCTACGGCTTTGGCGCCAGAGTCGCGCGCATCGACGAGAGCTCGATTGCCGATATTCCCGGCGCGCGCGTGGTGCGCAAAGGCGATTTCGTCGGTGTCGTCGCCGAGCGGGAATGGGACGCGGTTCGCGCCGCTGAAAAGCTCAAGATCACCTGGGACGTGCCGCCGCGCCTGCCGCCGCAGGACAAGCTGTTCGACGTCATGCGGGCGTCGAAATCGACCGATAGCGTGCTGGTCGAGACCGGCGATGTCGCGGCGGCCCTCGCGGGAGCCGCCCATGTGGCCTCTGCGACTTATTATGGTCCCTACCAGTCGCACGCGCCGTTCGCGCCGAGCTGTGCGCTCGCGGACGTTGGGACGAACAGCGCGCTCATCATGTGCTCGACCCAGTTTCCCCACGGCGTGCGCGGCATGCTGGCCCAGACGCTCGGGCTGCCCGCCGATCAGATCAGGGTGCAATACTACGAAGGCGCCGGCGTGTTCGGCCGCGCCTGCCATGACGACTCCGCGCTTGCGGCTGCGATCATGTCGCAGGTGGTCGGGAAGCCGGTGCGGGTCCAATTCATGCGTTGGGATGAACTGGGCTGGGACAATTACGGCCCGGCGCATCTCGCCGACGTGCGCGCCGGCGTCGACGCCGCCGGCAATATCGTGGCCTACGAATATAACGGCTGGCATCACGGCTGGATCACCGGCGAAACCTCCCAGGAGCTTGCACTCGGCGCACCGGTGCAGCCCCCCGTGAGCGGCCGCGCGCGGCTCGTCAACAAGGTGACGACGAGCGACGTCTACGCCATGCCGAACGTGCGGCTGGTGAACCATCACGTGCCCGGGCTCGACGGTTATCTCAAGGGCGGCAATCTCCGCTCGCCGCTCGATCTCTCCATCTCGTTCGCCTCCGAGCAGACGATCGACGAGCTTGCCCATGCGGTGCAGATGGATCCGGTGGCGTTCCGCCGCCGCAACATGACCGATCGGCGCTGGATTGGCGTCATGGATGCCGTGACCCATGCGGCGAAATGGGCGCCGCGGGTTTCCCACGCCGGCGGCATCGGCAGCGGCCGCGTGTTGACCGGCCGCGGCATCGCCCTTGGCACGCATATTGTATCCTACGGCGCCGCCATCGCCGACATCGAGGTCGATCGCGAGACCGGCGAGATCAAGGTCAAGCATGTCTACGGCGCGATGGATGCCGGCCTCGTGGTCAATCCGGCGTTGGTCGAGAATCAGATCGTGGGTATGCTGACGCAAGCCGCAAGCCGGGCGATCATCGAGGAGGTCACGTTCACGCCGACTAACGTCACAAGCCTCGACTGGAGGAGCTATCCGGTGCTGCGCTTTGGCGATCATCCGGGCGTCACTCCGATCGTGGTACAGCGACTTGACGAGCGCTCGACCGGGGCCGGCGAGGAAGTGATGGGTGCCGCGGTCGGCGCCATCGCCAATGCGTTCTTCGATGCGACCGGCGTGCGCATGCGCGAATATCCGATGACACCCGCGCGCGTGCGCGCGGCCATCAAACTCAAGGGGTAGGCCGATTGAACGCGCCCGACACTGAAACAGGCGGGCGCGTTCCCGCAGCATCAACGACTGCGGACGGGAGCGCCGCCGCGCCTCCGGCGGAACCGGTAACGCTCGTTTCCACAGCGGAGCAAACGCCGGCTGACCGCATTCACGGCAGCCTTGCGGCGCTCGCGCTCGGCGCCCTGGGCGTCGTCTACGGCGACATCGGGACGAGCCCACTCTACACCTTCAAGACCGCCATCGACTGGGCGGGCGGCGCTAGTCCCGAGGTCGCGCTCGGCATGCTTTCGCTCATCGTGTGGACGCTCATCATCATCACGTCGATAAAATATGTCGCCGTGGTAATGCGCGCCGACAACGACGGCGAGGGTGGCATTCTCGCGCTGATGTCGCTCCTCGGCATCAAGCACGGCGAGCGAAACGGCGTGATCGCGCTCGGCATCCTGGGCGCGGCGCTCCTTTACGGCGATGGCGCCATCACGCCGGCGATCTCGGTGTTGAGCGCGCTCGAAGGCATCAAGGGGCCGCTCCCGGAGTTTGCCCCCTACATCATGCCGTTGTCGGTGGTGGTGCTGCTGGGCCTCTTTGCGCTGCAGCCGCAGGGCTCGGCGCGCATCGGCAAGGTGTTCGGGCCTGTCATGACGGTGTGGTTCGTCACCATCGGCGTCTTGGGCTTCGTCGGCATCGTCAGCCATCCGCGCGTGCTGTTGGCGCTCGATCCTCGTTACGGGCTTGGCTACCTGTTCTCCCACGGTTTCACAGGGTTTCTGGTGCTGGGCGGCGTCTTCCTGTGCGCGACGGGTGCCGAGGCCCTTTATGCCGATATGGGCCATTTCGGGCCGAAGCCGATCCGCTTCGCCTGGTATGGGCTCGTGCTGCCGACGCTGCTTCTGAATTACGCCGGCCAGGCGGCGATGGTCGTCGAAAATCAAGTGCCGGCGGAAGGCAATCCGTTCTTCGTGCTATGCCCGCAGTTCCTGCAACTGCCGCTCGTCGTTCTTGCGACCGCCGCGACCATTATCGCGAGCCAGGCGATCATCAGCGGCACATTCTCCATGACGCGGCAGGCGATCCAACTCGGCCTATCGCCGCGCCTGCACATCACCCAGACCTCATCGGAAGGCTACGGGCAAATTTATGTCGGCTTCGTCAACTGGGCGCTGATGGCGGTTACGCTTGCCCTCACGCTCGGCTTTCGCTCCTCCGACAACCTCGCCGCTGCCTTCGGTATCGCGGTTTCGCTGACGATGTTTCTCACGTCGGTCCTGCTGTTCCTGGCGATGCGCGAGGTGTGGGGTTGGAGCTTCGCGCTCGCCGCGGCTATCGCCGGCTTCTTTATGATTGTCGACCTCTCCTTTGTGGTCGCCAACTTGATGAAGGTCATCGAGGGCGGATGGGTGCCGCTCGTGGTGGCGGCTTGCGTGTTCACCGCGATGTACAATTGGCGCCTTGGCCGCAGCGCAGTATTGCAACGGTTGGAACGCGACACGTTCCCGCTCAAAGACTTCATCGCCCAGGTCCATACCAAGGAACGCGTCCCCGGCACCGCCATCTACTTCACCAGCCGCGTCGATGTCGTGCCGGTGCCGCTGCTGCACAATCTCAAGCACAACAAGGTGCTGCATAAGCGCATCGTGCTGATGCACGTCGTGACCGAGAACATTCCCCGCGTTCCGCGCGCGCGTCGCCTGGAGGTGCTTCACCTCGCCGACGATTTTCATTCGGTCGTGGTCCATTACGGCTTCATGGAACAGCCGAACATCCCGCGGGCCCTCGATCGCTGTACCGAGCAGGGTTTGAAGTTCAACATGATGGATACGTCGTTCTTCATCGGCCGGGTCACCATCGTGCCGGCGCGGCGTTCGCAATTCGGCCACCTGCGCTGCAAATTCTTCGAGTTCATGCACCGCAACGCATTGCCGGCGACGGAATTCTTCCGCATCCCGCCGGGCCGCGTGATCGAACTGGGCGGCCAGATCGAAATCTGATCACAATAAAAAAGCCCGCGACGGATATCCGTCGCGGGCCTTCTTCTTCGTTTGCGTGCGCGCGAGACGCGCGCGGTCCGGTGCCGTCCGCTCAGTTGGCGAGCGGGCTCGGACGCATCTGCACCTTGTAGAGCTTCGGCGAGTTCTGGATGCCGCCCTCGTTGTGGAACTGAGCGCGGCTGCCGAACGTGGTCCAAATACCCTTGCCCTTCCAGCCGGCGCTCGGATCGTCGATGCGGCCGTCGGCGTTCTTGGAGAAGAAGCCGAGCGGATAGGGCACGCGGAGCGTGACGAACTTGCCGTCGACGAGCGCGGTCAGCGACTCGCCGCCATTGGTCGAAGCGATCGGCACGTTGGCGCCGAGGCCGAGCGTGTTGAGGCGGTCGACCCAGATGTAATACGAGTGCTCGGCGCTGCCCTTGTCCGTGACGCCACGGAACTGCGGGCCATTGAACTTGTAGAGCGTCCAGCCTTCCGGACACATCTTGCCGGTAACCGCCTCGGGGCCTTTGATCTCCCGCGTGCACTTGCGGCGATCGAAGCTCGCCATGTGTCCGCTGGAGAGCACGGTCCAGACGACGCCGTCGGTGGTGAGGTCAATGCCGCGCGCACCGTAGCCCTCATCCGGCGGCACGAACAGTTCGGCGAGCGCGGTCTCCGCCGGGTTCGAACCCGGGATCAGGCGGATGATGTAGCCGGGCTGCTCCATGCGCGAGAAGCCGACGTCCATCGACTGGCCCCAGATGCTGTTGTCGACCGGGCTCGGCTGCACGCCGTAGAAGCCGGCCATCACCCGCTTGTCCTTGTTCGGATCGAGCGGCTGGTTGGCTTCGACGAATTCGTCGCGTTTGCCGTTTCCGTTGGTGTCGACGATGATCGGCGTCCAACCCTGCGACTTCACTTCGTCGCCGGTCTCGAGATACATCTTGGTGTTGAGCCATCCGACGACGCCGCTCTGCGGGCCGCCAGGGGTCGTCCACAGCGTGTAGTTCGCGTCGTGGGCGAAGTTGAGGTGCTGGGTGCTGAAGCAGGTATTGATCAGCGACCACTTCTGCGTCTTCGGATCGTACATCGAGAGCTGACGCGTCGAGACGTTGAGCGGCGCCACTTTCGCCGACGGCAGGTCCGAGCCCTGCTTGCAGTAGGCCGGGTTTTCGTCGGGCCTGATCTTCGCCGTGAACCACACGCGGCCCTGATCGTCGATCATCGGATTGTGAATCGACGTATGGCCGTCCCAGATGGGCTCATCGCCCCAATACACCGACGGTCCGGCCGTGTTGGTCTTGCTCGAGGGCGTTTCCGGATCGCGATAGGGGTGCTTGATGGTCGAGGCCTCGTTGGTGACCGGGTTGAGCACCGGCACGAAGTCCGAGCTTTCCTCGGGCGAGCCGTAGATCGGCCCGTTGGCGTTGACCTTCTGGGTATACTTCTCGCTCGCGATCGCATCGTGGAGATACATGCCGCGAACGCCCCAGTCCCACATCGTGAACACGACGTTGCGCTCGACGCCCTGCGGCCGCTGCGGCTTGTCGAACGGCAGTTCGCCGCCGGCGACGCGGTCGGTCCAATCGGCGAAAAGCTCGATCGCCTTGTCGGGACCGATGCGGCCGATCGACACCGCCATGTTGGCCATCGCCTGCCCCGATTGGATACGGCGCTCCCAAGCCTCGCGCGAGTTCTTGAACTGGCCGAGCATCGGCGACAGTGTCCGAATGCCCTTCGAGCCGATCGCGTGGCACGACTGGCAGGAATTCTTGATGGTGTCGATCCAGGCGTGCTGGGTCTTGATGTTGGCCGGAATGCCGTTGCCCTTCGGGCCGGTACCGGGGAAATCGCTCTCCGGCGGGATCTTGAGCAACGAATACCAATACATGCCCGGATAATATTCGGCCGCCGCCGCAGGCGTCGGCGCGGGCGTCGCGGTCAGGTTCAGAAGCTTGCCCGGCGTGCCTTCGGCTTTGGGCGAGTCGATGAGACCGTAGCCACGCACCCAGACCGTGTATTTGGCCTTCGGCAGGTCAGGGATCACGTAACGACCTTGATCGTCGGTCACCACGATCTTGGCAAACTTGGTGGGAAGGTCGTTCGTCTCCGCGATTACCCACACGCCGGCTTCCGGCCCGCTCGGGCCGGTGACAACACCGCCGATATCGTCACCGTCGATCGTGACGGCAGCGGTTTGGGCGCGTACGTCCTTGGGCGCTACCGCGACGAAAGCTCCGAGCGCTGCAACCGCAACGCCAAGATACAACGCCTGCTTGATCTTCATCGTTTTCTCCCTCACTGCAGGATCGTTCCGCGGCTGGCACTTGCGCGCACAGCCTCCGGCGAACGCCGGGTTTCCTTAAATCACGCGGCGCATGCTAGCAACTTACCGCACCGCAGGTAAGGCGATAAGGCGCAGTTCGTGAACAAAGTTGAGGCTGTAGCCCGGATGGAGCGCAACGTAATCCGGGGCCGGCCCATTCAAAATTTATGAGTCCGGTCCCGGATTACGCGCGCTCCATCCGGGCTACAGGGGCAAGTTTCAGCCGATCCGCCGCAGGCCCTCGGCGTATTCCTTCCAGCGCGCGACATAGATATCTGCGCCGCGCGCGATGGCGGCGGCGGCTTTATCGTCCAGCGTGCGGATCGCGCGCGCCGGCGCACCGACCACCAGCGTGTTGTCGGGAAAGGATTTTCCCTCGGTGACCACAGCGCCCGCGCCGACAATCGAGTTCGCACCGATGCGCGCGCCGTTCATCAGAATCGCCCCCATGCCGATCAGACTGCCGTCACCCACCGTACAGCCGTGCAGCACCACGTTGTGGCCGATCACGCAGCTGCGGCCGATCGTCAGCGGAAATCCCGGATCGGTGTGCATCGTCGCGTTGTCCTGCACCTGCGAGCGCTCGCCGATCTCGATGAATTCATTGTCGCCGCGCAGCACTGCGCCCCACCAGATGCTTGTTTCGGATTTGAGCCGCACCCGCCCGATCACCACGGCTGTTTCGGCGATCCAATAGCGGCCGTCTTCGGGAAATTCCGGCGCCACGCCGGCAAGCTCGAATATGGGCATCGTTGCGCTCCTGACAGGGCGCGAAACTGCCATGGCACGCACTGCTTGGCGAGACGCTGCTTTGCCCCCATCAGGCGACGAGACGTTCGAACGTTTCGAACATCAGCACCACGACGGTGCCGCTCATCATGCTCCAGAAGCTCGCCGCCACCGTTGCCAGCATGACGAACTCGATCCGCCGACGTTCGATGCGCCGGCCGCGCAAGGTATTGCGCATGATGATGAAAGGCGCCGCGAACGCGAGGAAGGGCACGGCCACGAAAGCCGCTGCGCTTGGACCACCGCCGAGCAGACGGAACGAAGCCGGCCGGCTGGTGATAAGCTGATACCCGGTCGAAATCATGCCGGCGACCGCAAAACCAAGAGCAAGGGCGAGAAACGACTCGATGGATTCGGGCGACATGCGACCTCGGCCGATCTGAAAACGGGTCCGCCGCGAGCCGGACCGATCGATGCTTCGACGATTGATCTGCCGTATCGCTGAGCGCCCCGCCACTACTTCCTTAAAAAAGGGTAAACGCGTCGCCGATCGCGACAAAAAGATTTCCCGCGGCGTCCTGTTTCGAATCGGGACATTTCGCCCCAATCATGTCCGACTAAAAGTCGTGAAATCATCGATGATTCGGGGGCGATCGATCGATGATCTCGCGCAGGCGTAGCCCGGATGGAGCGCAGCGAAATCCGGGACCAGCATATCAATTGCAGCGCGGACCCCGGATTTCGCTGCGCTCCATCCGGGCTACAGAACCGGACCAACGCCTATCTGAGGTCTCAAAGCATGACCGTCATGGCCCACGCGCAACGGCTACGACACGGCCCCCGCTCTGTCGTTTTGCTGTTCGCGCTGCTCTTTGTGTCCGTCGCCGCCTTCGCGACCGCGCTGATCGCCTACCTGTTGACGCCGACCTGGACACAAGCCCCGCTCGACGCGCCCCCGCTGCCGATCACGGTCGCGGGCGTCGTCTTCAATGTGCCGCCGGCGGCCATCCGCATGCCCGTGCAACGGCGCGCTGGCGCGCAGGAGCGCGTTGATCTCGCCTATCGCTGGCCCGATCTGCTGCCACCTGATGCAAGCACCGCCGACGCGGCGCCGCGGATGTTTGTTACGATCGAAAGCACTCAGCCGCAGCTCACTCCGATCGAACGGCTGAAGTCCGTTTATCCAAGATACTTCGATGGACCGTCGACCAGCATGCCCGGCGGGCTCATCATCGCGCCATTTGCCGACGGAAGTCCCTATCAGGGCGAGGATGTGATCTACGACCCCGCCGCGCCCGATCGCTTTCTGGTGCGATGCAGCCGGTCGCACGGCAACATGACGCTCGCCGTCTGCCTTCATGAGCGCACGATCGGCGACGCCGCCCTCACCTTCCGCTTTTCGCGCGGCTGGCTTTCCAATTGGCAAACGGTCCAAGGAGGCATCGACCTCCTCATCGAGCGCTGGCGACCGAGCGCGGCCAGCCGCTAACGCGGGCGCCATGCTCACGGCATCGACGGTCGGCGCAACTCACGGCAAAAATTGAAGAATCCGTCGTCGGATCGTTGCCCTTCCACACGCTTGCTTTGCCTGGCCGTTCGGTCAGATAATTAGTTAACGGACGGGCACAAAGGATGTTTTCGGGATCAATCGATCCGCACTACGTGGTGGCCGGATTTCTCGTGGGCGGCCTCGTGGGCGTGACCGGAGTCGGCGGCGGATCGCTGATGACGCCAATCCTGATCGTGCTGTTCGGCGTCTCACCGGCGACGGCGGTCGGAACCGATCTGCTTTTCGCCGCGGCAACCAAGAGCGTCGGCAGCATCGTCCACGGATTCAATCACACCATTGAATGGCGAGTGGTCAGGCGGCTTGCCGCCGGCAGCATGCCCGCAACTGCACTCGCGCTCCTGCTGTTGTCCTGGTTGCATATGAGCGCGGGCGGCGTCGGCCATCTGATCACGGCGGTGCTGAGCGTGGCCCTCCTGTTGACGGCGGTCGTGCTCATTGCCCGCAATCGCGTCTCCGCGCTTTACGTGCAGCAATTCGGCGATCTCAGTGACGGCGCGATCGGCCGCCTGACCATCGGCATGGGCGCGGTGCTGGGGATTTTGGTGACGCTGTCATCGGTCGGCGCCGGCGCGATCGGGGTGACGGCGCTTGTGCTGCTCTATCCGCGCATTTCGGCTGCGCGGATTGTCGGCTCCGACATCGCCCACGCGGTGCCGCTGACTTTGATCGCCGGACTGGGTCATGGCGCCATGGGGTCCGTCGACCTCATGACTTTGGGGTCGCTACTGGCAGGATCCTTCCCGGGCATTCTTGTCGGCAGTCTGATCTCGACGCGCGTCCCGGATACCGCTTTGCGCTATGTGCTGGCGGCGGTCCTGATCGTCGTTGGCGCCAAGCTGGCGCTCGATGTTTCACACTTTGCGCCGATCTATCCGCAGCCGAGCGTCGAGGCGCTGACGCACACGCGTTGAGCGTATGATGGCTGGCCGAATATCCAGGCACCAATCTCGGCATCACATGCGCTGACTGGTCAGCTTTTCAGACTGCAATAGGCTCACCGCAAGGCCGCAACCACCATAACTTCAACGAGAATCCCAGGTCGCCAAAAGTCTGTCGTGAGGCAAGCCCGCGCTGGAGGGTTTGCCGGATCGACCCACTCGTTCCAAACAGAATTGTGATCTTCGAACAGACGCATGTCAGCGATCCAGACCTGGGCGCTTAGTAACCGTGATTTGTCGGTTCCCGCGAGGTTGAGAAGCTCATCGACGCGTCGCAGCACTTGGGCAGTCTGGGTTTTGATATCGCCGACAATCGGGTCGGGGGTGATGCCGGCGAAATAGGCGACGTTGCCGTGAACGACTGCCTGGCTGATGATCGGCTGACCGCGATTCTCCTCTGATATCTGTCGAATTTCGTGGTGTATGATCGACATGAGGTTCCTTTTCTGTGGATTGAATGGCTTCTCGGGCCGGCCGTGACATCATCCACCCAAAGCGACCGGAGTCGTTTTGCCCGCCCTTTGGGGCCGCTTACTCGAATGGAAGCATGACGATCGAGCCCGTTGTCTTGCGACCGCCGATGAACTTGTGCGCGGCTGCAGCCTCTCGAAGCGGAAAGGTTTTGACAACGGTGCTCGCTACGACCCCCTGTGCGACGACGTCGAACAGGGAATTTGCTGCGGCGTCGATTTCGCTTCGGTTCGACATGTAATGCGAAAGCGCGGGACGGGTGATGATGAGGGATCCGCGAACGCCCAGATCTTCGATGAGGTTGATCGGATCAGGAACGCCTGACGCTTGGCCGTAAGCTGCGCACATACCGACCAGCCGCAGGCAGTCGAGTGACCTTTGCAGCGTGTCTTTACCGATCAACTCATAGACAACGTCTACGCCTTTTCCGTCGGTAATCTTGCGGGTGACAGCTACGAAGTCTTCGGTCGAGTAATTGATGACGTGATGACACCCGATACTTCGAGCGATCTCGGCCTTCGCGTCAGTACTAACGGTACCGATCACAGTCGCTCCGAGATGCCGCGCCCAAGGACAAAGGATATGGCCCATGCCGCCAGCAGCCGCATGGATCAGAACATAATCTCCCGGCTGCACCTTATGCGTTCGATGCAGGAGATATTGCGCGGTCATCCCCTTCAGGATTAGTCCTGCCAGTTGAACGTCATCCAATGGCAAGTCCCCTGGAATTTTGATCAACCTGTCAGCCGGGTAAAGGCGCTCCTGACTATAGGCGCCGAGTGGCGGAAGGCAGGTGCAAACTCGTTCGCCGACGGAGAACCCGGTGACGCCAGGACCCAACTCCTCGATCTGGCCCACTCCTTCGAAACCGACGACAATCGGCGGATCGCCGACGATCATCGGGTGCGGAATACCTGCTCGATGGTACGTATCCGCGAAATTCACGCCGACGGCCGTACTGCGAAGACGCACCTGGCCACGCTCGGGAGACCCGACCTTGATCTCCTCCCACACGAAGTTGTCGGGTGCACCTTTCTCGTGGATTACCGCCGCCATTCCCATGATGCGTTCCTTCTGTTGCAACGCATTCTTGGCTCGGAGGTTGGCAACTGTCTCGCGCGAACAGTTCGGCCCATGCCAAACTGTTTTCGATTGATGTGCTTTTGGTATCAGCGACAGGGTCAAGGATGGTTGCGGCGGCAAATCTGGTGGAAGTGGCCGCTCTCGTGGGTGATATTGCGCGAGCGACGATGCTCAACGCCCTCATGGGCGGCCAGTCGCTGACGGCCACTGAGCTTGCATACTGCGCCAATGTCTCTCGCTCGACGGCGAGCGGCCACCTGAGCAAGCTGGTTGCCGCGCGGCTTTTGACTGTCACTCGCGAGCGCCGCTTCAGCTATTATCGGATCGCGTCCCCGCTGGTCGCGACAATGCTGGAGAGCCTCAAGGTCGTCGCCGCTATAGAGGTGCCGCCCCGCCGACAGCCGCGATCAGCAAACGACGATGCACTCCGTTTTGCCCGAACTTGCTACGATCACCTGGCTGGCCGGGTAGGAGTCGCTGTTACCGATGCACTCGTGGCCATGGGGCACGTCGTACTCACCGATGAAGGCGGTGAGGTCACGCCTTCGGGCGGGCGTTTCCTTTCCGAGTTCGGCATAGATCTGACGCCGCGGACTCGGCGGATTTTCTGCCAGCCTTGTCTCGACTGGAGCGAGCGTCGTTATCACCTCAAAGGACTCGTCGGAGCTCGGATTCTGAATCGTCTATTGGAGCTCGGATGGCTCAAATGTATGTCGGGCAGCCGTGCACTCCAGCTAACGTCGGCTGGAAGGGCGGGCTTGTCCGATATCTTCCAGATCGAGATCAACAACGAGGGCGTGTCAACCGGTTTCCGAAGGCCGGACCCGTTGGCTTTGCGCGCCCTAGGAGTGATTCCAGTCGATCGAAAGACGCGCTAGTCGCCGAGATCGGTGGCGAGAATTGCCATCTGGAAATTGTAGCTGCGCTCGTCGTCTTCATCGTCGACGAACAGCACGCCGATGAATTCCTCGCCGATGTACACCTCGGCGGAATCATCCTTGCGCGGACGCGGCACCACGCGCAGCTTGGCGTTGCCGAACAGGCCCCTCATGTAACTTTCCAGCTTGCGGATTTCCTGGACGTCCACGACGGCTCCTTTTGCCCGCGTGTTCTGCTCTCGGCATGTTCGTACGAACACGCCCCAAGCCTACCGGGCCGATTCGGTTGAGACTACACGCCGACGTTATAGAGCATCTGGTCCATGGTGCGCGAGGGCTCTGCGCAGCCGGCTTCCCCGATCACCCGCGCCGGTACGCCCGCAACCGTGACGTTGTGCGGCACCGGTTTGAGCACAACCGAGCCCGCGGCAATGCGGGCGCAGTGGCCGATCTCGATGTTGCCGAGGATTTTCGCGCCGGCGCCGATCATCACGCCGTAGCGAATCTTGGGGTGACGATCGCCGTTCTCGTTGCCGGTGCCGCCCAAGGTGACGCCGTGCAAAAGCGAGACGTCATCCTCGATGACCGCCGTCTCGCCGACGACAAGCCCGGTGGCATGATCGAGGAAGATGCCCCGTCCGATGCGGGCTGCAGGGTGAATATCGGTCTGGAACACCGCCGAGGAGCGGCTCTGGAGATAAAGCGCGAAGTCCTTGCGATGATGCTTCCACAACCAGTGCGCCAGGCGATGGGTCTGGATCGCGTGGAAGCCCTTGAAATAGAGGAGCGGCTCGATGAAGCGCATGGTCGCCGGATCGCGATCATAGGTCGCGACGATATCGGTGCGGAATGCGTTTCCGATGTCCGGATCGTCATCGAGCGCATCAAGGAAGGCGAGGCGAATGGTGGCGCCGGTCAGGACCGGATGATCGAGCCGGTCGGCAATCCGTTGCACCACCGCGGAGTTGAGCGAGTCGTGTTCGAGCACGGAGGCATAAATGAAAGAGGCGAGCTGCGGCTCCTGCCGCACCACCGCCTCGGCTTCGCTGCGAATACGCGACCAGACCGGGTCGACGGTATCGAGGGGCAAAATCCGCTGCGGCTGGGCCATTCATCATCCTCCGGGGCGCCGGCGTCGAACAAAAAGTCTAGCATAGATGGGGTCCCGGCCTGGAAACCGCCAGCGCTCCGGATCCACCCCCAGCGCACGACGGCCTTACGCGCCCTTGATTACGATCTGGCAAACGGTGCGCGGCGCGGATCACGGTCGCGTTGCGAGGAAATCCAATACCGCTGCCTTGAACACCTTGTCGCCCACCGCAAGCATGTGGTCGCGATTGGGAATGTCGAGCGCGCGAGCGTGGGGAAAGAGAGCGGCGAGCGCCGACGCGGACCCCGCAACCGCATCCTTGGTGCCGACCGCAATCAACACCGGCGCCACGATGCGGCCGACGTCGTTGGGATCGAGGGTCTGCCGCGTACCGCGAATGCAGGCCGCAAGCGCCGTGCGGTCCGAGCGCGTCTGGTCGGCGAAAATGCGGAACATGCGTCCCTGAGGATCGACCACATCGTCGATTGAGGGAGCCTCGAGCGCGTGCGCGATCAACTCCGGCAATCCTACCCCTTCGACCAGCTTGAGGCCGAGACCGCCCATGATCATGGAACGCACCCGTTCCGGATGGCCAAGCGCAAGAAAAGCGGCGATACGGGCGCCCATGGAGTAGCCCATGATGTCGGCGCGATCGATGCGAAGATGATCGAGCAGCGCAAGCACGTCACCCGCCATGAGTTCTGTCTTGTAGAGCGCAGGGTCGTAGAGCTTGACCGAGGCACCGTGGCCACGATTGTCGAGCGCGATGACGCGGCGGCCGGCGCGCTCAAGCGTCGTCAGCCAGCTCGGAGTGACCCAGTTCACCTCTTTGTTGGAGGCGAAGCCGTGAACGAGCACGATCGCGTCGCCCTCGCCTTGATCGAGATAGGCGATCTCGCCTGCAGCAGTGATGAAGCTTCGCGGCGTGATTGCCGAAACCATCAGGAACCCCGACCAGAGCAGCACAGCAACGTAGCCGCCGCCGCGCAGATTTCACCAGCAGCTCATGTCCGGCGAACGACGATGACGACAACAGACGGCAATCTGTGTAGTGTGGCGTGGTAAGCTCGGCAACGAGCAATCGATTGTCATCTTCCGACCGGGAGGTAGAATTGCACGTTCGATCAACGGCAACATCTGTCGCGCGGGTCAGCGGTCTTATTGCGCTCGCCGCTGCGACGTCATTCGTGTTCAGCGCGGCGCAGGCGGCGCCTCCGCCAAAGAAGGCGCCGCCCCCTGCTCCGCATCCGGTCACGCGAGCGGCACCGGCAGCGCCTACCGTGACCCACGCGCCGGTCCACACGCCAACGGTCAATCGGACGGTAACGCACAACCCTACGGTCACGCACACGCCGAACCGTACGTTTACGCCGAATCGCACCGTCACGCACAATCCCAACGTGACGCCGCACACGGGTCCAGCGGGTCCAGGAACCGCCACGTTCCATCGCGGTCCCATCGGCGGCGGGGCGACACCTCTGCACACGCCTGTCGCTGGTGTCGGGCCGGCGGGGCTGCGAGTAGGCCCGCACGGACCGGCGGCCGGCCCCGGGCATCTGCATGCCGGACCCGCGGGACTTCCGGGCGCACACCCGAACTTCCCGACTGTGCGCGTGGGCAATCGCTTCTTCCCGATCAACAAGGGCCAGCGTTTCGTCTGGTGGGGCGGCGCCCGCCGGACTTTCGTCCCGCTGGCCTTGCTCGGCACCGTCCTGATCGGCGGCGCCTATTGGTATCCGGACGCGTATGTCTCGATCGCCGGCCCGGCCTGCGGCGGTCTCACGCCTGACGGCTGCGAGCTGCATTGGCGGGACGTCGACTTCGTCGACGGCGGCGGCGTGCCGCAATGCGTGCAATATTGCCCGTGGAGCGGACCGCCGCCGGCACAGGTTGCGACGCTCCCGCCGGCGCCGCCGATTCCCCAGCAGGGAACCTGCCAGATGACGATCTTCGCCGATCCGAATTTCGGCGGAGTCTCGGCACCGACCGGCGACAACCAGCAGAACCTCTCCGAAAGCGGCTGGCAGAACGCCGTCTCCTCGATCCAGGTGCAATCCGGAACGTGGGACTTCTTTGGCGAGAACGACTACGGCGGCGCGCCCATGGAGCTTGGGCCGGGCACCTATCCGACGCTCAATGCGGACTGGGACAAGAAGATCAATTCGTTCATGTGCGTGCAGCCTGGCCCCAGCGCATAAGCTTCGAAGGCCACCGACAACCGATCAGCCCGGCGCGCTCACTCACCACGCGCCGGGTTTTTGTTTGCATTACTTTGTTGGATTAAGCTGCGGCGGCCGCGAGCAACGCGCGAGCACGGCGCGCCTTGCGCCAACGTAGATAGGATTCAGTCGCCCGCTCGGTGGTGCGCTTGACCGCGGAGCAAAAGCCAAATACCGCGCAAATCGCAGCAAACAGCCAGCTCGCGAGATCCATCGCGGCAGCCGTCAGCACGAACGCGCTGCGACCTGCGAGCTTCACGATCGCGCGGGTCTTGCCGCCCTTCGTCTCTGCGAGCCGCGCAAGCCGGGACATATCTTTCGGCTCCTGGGCTAGCTCGAGCCCCTCAAGTGCCGCCTTCGTGCCAGCCTTGCTCTGCACCCGGCCGACATCGCCGAAGAGGGCGAGGATGCGTTCGCCGCGCTCGACCTTGACGGCATCGCGCGCAAGCCGCACCGCCTCGCCCGGCGAGGTCAGTGATACTTTGCTCATCGCGCCGCCGAGCGCCTTGGTATCGACCACATCGCGTATCGCGCGCGTGAGCCATCCGGCAATCGGCGCGCTCATCCGCCCTGCGCTGCGCGCCGCCTTGACGACGGACACGCCGATGCGCGCCGGTGCTCCGGCGCCGAAGGTCGCGTAAGTTCCGGCCGTAATCGCGAGGCCGGCGCAGGCAAGACCGAGCACGATCTCGTCGGTCGGCTCGCCGCGCGCCATGTGGATGCCCTCGCGCACGGCATCGCGGACATCGCCGAAGACGAAAAGATCGCCCGTCGCAGTACCGGCGAGACCGGCAAGGTCGCCGGGAGCGCCGGTGACGAAGCCATGACCGAAACTCCAGGCGGCATGCACGACCTGCGCACCGGTGCCGTTCGCCTGCTCGACACGTGCTGCGAGCGCGGGGTCGACAGCAACGTCGCGCTCGCGTGCAAGATCGAGGAAGCTCAACGCGAGCTCGGCGTCCCCGGCGGCGAGCGCCTTGGCAATCTCGGCGTCCGCAACGGACGGCGTGAGGCTCTTGGCAACCGCGTAATCGGCAAGCCGCACCGGATCGTCCTGTGCAGAGAGGAGCGCTGCCAACTCGACAGCCCGCGGCCAAACCTGCCACGTCGCCGCCGCACAGAGGAAAGCCGCCAGCAGCGGCAGGATCATCCGTCGCATTTTCGCTTTCCGTCTATCCGCTGCCCGCCTAGGGTCCAAATAAGGTCGCTTTACGTCCGCAACTGCGGCCGGCCGCAATATACAGTATCTAGGAATCGGTTCGGCTCGCCGCTATGGTGCGCGCGGCCGACGGCCGCCGCCAAAGCGCGGCGAGTCAGGATGATGGAATCCAAATCTTGCGCAGAGTTGGACGGTTGCCATGACGGACAGACTCGTTCCCCATTTCCACAATAACCCGGGCGTATCTGTCATCGAGATCGGGGCCAAGGAATTCATGTGCGTCGGCGCGACGCCGCCGTTCGACCACCCTCATGTCTTCCTCGACATGGGCGGCGACAACGAAATCATTTGTCCGTACTGCTCAACGCTCTATCGATTTGACGCCAAGCTCGATGCCCGCAAGGCGCGACCGCAGGAATGCGAGCTTCCCGACATGGAGATGGCCTGATCGGCCGTGCCTGACAAGGTCCTGATCGCCGGCGCCGGCATCGGCGGTCTGACGACAGCCTTGGCGCTTGCGCGCGCCGGCAGAACCGTGGCGCTGTTCGATCAGGCAGAGCGGCTCGAAGAGGCTGGCGCCGGCATCCAGCTGTCTCCGAACGCGACGCGCGTCCTGATCGCATTCGGCCTTGCCGAACGGTTGGCCCCCGCAATCGTGGTGCCGCAGGCGATCCGCCTCCTCTCCGGACGTTCGGGCGATGAGATCGCGCGCATTCCTCTCGGGGAGACGGCGCAGCGCCGCTATGGCGCACCCTATTGGGTGATTCACCGCGCCGACCTGCAGCAGGCGCTGCTCGACGCTGTTGCCGCCGAGGCGCGCATCACCCTCACGCTCGGCGCCAAGGTCGAACGGTTCAAGGCCGAGGAGGCGGGGATCCGCATCAACCTCGCGGGCGGCGAGCCGCATCATGGCGCTGCGCTCATCGGTGCCGACGGCCTGTGGTCGCGCCTGTGGTCGCTCATCGGCAACAGCGCCCCGCCGCATTTTCCGGGCCGCGCCGCCTGGCGGGCCCTGCTGCCGGCCGCCCGACTTCCAACGATGGCAACGGAACCGATCGTCAACCTGTGGCTCGGTTCAGGCGGCCATATCGTCCATTATCCGGTGGACGCCGGCGCCATGGTGAACATCGTCGCGGTGGCCGTCGATTCTACGCAGACCGAAACTTGGTCGGCGGCGGCGAGCCGCGACGAAGCGCTCGCGCGGTTTCCGTCGACCGCCTGGGCCGAGGCCCCCCGCGCCCTCCTCGCAATGGCGGAGCAGTGGCAAAAATGGACGCTCTGCGAGCGCGCGCCGTCGCCGCTCTGGGGCCGTGGGCTCGTGACGCTCGTCGGGGACGCGGCCCACCCGATGTTGCCGTTTCTTGCCCAAGGCGCCGCGATGGCGATCGAGGATGCTGCGGTGCTCGCAGGCCTGTGGGACGACGGCGATCCGGCGCGGGGACTGCGCCGTTACGAGCGGGCGCGCCAGCCGCGCACAGCGCGGGTGCAGCGGGCAGCGCGGCGCAACGATCTGCGCTATCATCTCCCCTTCCCGGCAAGTCTCGTGCGCGACACGGTGCTGCACGTGCTTGGCGGTGAACGCCTGCTCGCGCAGTATGACTGGCTCTACCGGTGGCGTCCCGAAGACGCCATCGCAGAATTGCGAAGGTAGATCATGTTTCCGACCAGCATCGCCGGCAGTTTGCCGAAACCCGCATGGCTCGCCGAACCGGACAAGCTGTGGCCGGCATGGCGGCTCACCGGCGCCGAACTCGCGGCCGGCAAGCGCGACGCTACGCTCCTCGCGATCAAGCTGCAGGAAGATGCCGGCATCGACATCGTGACCGACGGCGAACAGTCGCGGCAGCATTTCGTGCACGGCTTTCTCGAAATGGTCGACGGAATCGATTTCGCGAAGCGCGTCGAGATGGGAATCCGCAACGACCGCTACAAGGCGATGGTGCCGACGGTGACCGGGCCGCTGCGGCTGCGCGGACGCGTGCACGCGCAGGAAGCGCGGCTTGCCCGCGCGCACACCCGCAAGAAACTCAAGATCACCATGCCCGGGCCGATGACGATCGTCGACACCATCGCAGATGCCCACTACGGCGATCGCATCAAGATGGCGTTTGCATTCGCGGACGTGCTCAACGCGGAAGCGCGCGCGCTCGCCGAAGACGGCGTTGACGTCATCCAGTTCGACGAGCCCGCCTTCAATGTCTACATGGAGGAGGTCAAATCCTGGGGCATCGAGGCGCTGCACCGCGCCGTCGCAGGCCTCGCCTGCACCACCGCGGTCCATATCTGCTACGGCTACGGCATCAAAGCGAACGTCGACTGGAAGGCGACGCTCGGATCAGCATGGCGGCAGTACGAGGAGATCTTCCCGGCGCTCGCCAGGAGCCGGATTAATCAGGTCTCGCTCGAATGCCGCAATTCCAAAGTGCCGGTGGACCTGCTGGGGCTGCTCGACGGCAAGGACGTGCTGCTCGGCGTGATCGATGTTGCGACCGATGAGGTCGAGACGGCCGAGGATGTCGCCGCGGTGATCGGCCAGGCGCTGCGCTTCGTGCCGCGCGAACGCATCATTGCCTGCACCAATTGCGGCATGGCACCGATGCGCCGCGATATCGCCGAGGCGAAGCTGGCCGCCCTCGGTGCCGGCGCCACCCTCGCCCGCCAGCGGTTCGCGTGACACGCAGAAGCGCTATCGACCTCGCGCTCACCCCATATTTCTAAGAGTGCGGCTGATTCCGCGCTGCAACTGCGACGCCTGCTCGAGTTCGTCCGGGCGGCGTCCCACCCATGCCGATGTACCTGCATCGGAGGGGAAAACTGCCAATAACCGCCGGTATGGCTTGCAAGAAAGTGTAATCGCACTTATTCCCGGCTACACATGCGGCGCTGTCACGCGCAGTCAACGACATAAATCCGCCGGGAGGAAAGCATGTGGAACCAAGTCTATGATCCGTTCGGCAATGCGGTTTTGTCGACGGTGGCAGCGGCGTTACCAGTCGTCACCCTCCTTGTTCTGATCGCGTCCAACAAGGTCAAGGCGCACATCGCGGCGATCATCGCGCTCATCGTCGCCAACATCGTCGCGATCTTCATCTTCACCATGCCCGCGGCTATGTCGTTGCGCGCGACCGTGCTCGGCGCCGTGACCGGCTTTTTCCCGATCGGCTGGATCGTGCTGAACGTGATCTTTCTCTATCGGCTGACGGTGGAAAAAGGCTCGTTCAAGATCCTGCAGTCGACGATCGGTGGCGTCACCGCCGACCGCCGTCTCCAGCTTCTCCTCATCGCCTTTTCGTTCGGCGCATTCTTCGAAGGCGCGTCGGGCTTCGGGACGCCGGTCGCGGTGACGGGCGCCATCCTGATCGGGCTTGGCTTCTCGCCGCTCGCAGCCTCCGGCCTGTCGCTCATCGCCAACACCGCGCCAGTCGCCTATGGCGCGCTCGGCACGCCGATCCAAGGCCTCGCCAACGTCACCGGCCTCGATCCGTTTCTACTCGGCGCGATGGTCGGCCGGCAGCTGCCGTTCTTCTCGCTGATCGTGCCGTTCTGGCTGATCTGGACTTTTGCCGGATGGCGCGGCATGCGCCAGGTGTGGCCGGCGATCCTGGTCTGCGGCGTATCATTTGCGGTGCCGCAGTTTCTGATCTCGAACTTCGTCAATCCGTGGATCGTCGACATCGGCGCCTCGCTGATTTCGATGGCATGCCTCATCGGCTTCCTGCAAATCTGGCAACCGAAGGAGCTGTGGCTGTCGCCGAAGCTGCGCACGCGCGACGATTCCGCGGTCGCCGCCGAAGCCGCACCCGCGCCGACGCCCGCCGCAGCGGCCCAGCCTGACCGCACGCAGGTGTGGATGGCGGTGCTGCCGTGGATCATTGTGTGCGCCGTGCTGCTCATCTGGGGCACGGACTGGTTCAAGGTGCCGGTGAACAAGTGGGCGGTGTGGAGCTATCAGGTCCCTGACCTGCACAACATGATCAACAAGGTGCCCCCGGTCGTGACGGCACCGACCCGCGAAGGCGCAGTGTTCTCGTTCACCTGGCTGTCCTACACCGGCACCGGGATGTTGATCGCCGCCATCATCTCCGGCGCGCTGATGGGCTTCTCGCCGGCGCGGCTCGTGACCGCCTATGGCCGCACCATCAAGGTCTGCGCCTATTCGCTGATCACCATTGCGGCGATGCTGGCAATCGGCACGCTGACGCGGCTGTCGGGCATCGACGCGACGCTTGGCCTCGCCTTCGCAGGCGCGGGCGTGTTCTATCCCTTCTTCGGCACGCTGCTGGGCTGGCTCGGCGTCGCGCTCACGGGCTCCGATACTGCCTCGAACATCCTGTTCGGCAATCTGCAGAAGATCACGTCGCAGCAGCTCGGCCTGTCGCCGATCCTGATGAGCGCCGCCAATTCCTCCGGCGGCGTGATGGGCAAGATGATCGACGCCCAATCGATCGTGGTCGCCTCGACCGCCACCAACTGGTTCGGCCACGAAGGCACCATCCTGCGCTTCGTGTTCGGCCACTCGATCGCGCTCGCCTGTCTCGTCGGCCTATTGGTGATGGCGCAGGCGTATCTGCTCACCGGCATGGTCGTGCACTAGCGCTGAGCGGATGCTTGTAGCCCGGATGCGCGCGGCGACATCCGGGACGGCGGATTGCTTGTAGCCCGGATGAGCGCAGCGACATCCGGGGACAGCTCCGCCATTGGATCCGCTAACCCCGGATATCGCTACGCTCATCCGGGCTACGGGGCGCGTCGCGGCCTCGGGATGTAATCGAGGTCACTCGGATTGCATCTGCTCGAGCCGGCTCCGATAGCCCTCGGCATCGCCGTAATCTTCGAAGGTCACGTAGCGCGGGTGCGCTCCGATTACCCGCCGGGCGTGCTTGATCGGACACCAGTATTGCTCGGTGCGGCCGGCGATTTCGCGCACATATGCGATCAAGCCGTTGGCATAGGCACAGTAGGCGCAGTTGAGTTTCTCGAGTGCGTTCAAATAAGCCAAATGGTGCCGATCAAATACCAGATAGGTGCGGCGCTCGACCTTGGGGATACCATAGACGGGAAAGCAAACGGCTTGATAGATCGTGACGAACAGGTCCAGCAAAGCGAATGGTACGATCATCGCATAGATCACCGGCGCCGTGATGATAACCAGCGGCCGCGCATGAAGGATATAGGTCGAGAGCCGGGTCCGCAGCTCGCGGTGGCGTCGCAGAATCTCTTCCTCGAAAAAGGCCCTTCCTTTTTCCATGCCGACGCTCAGTTCGGCCCGCCGCTGCGCCAGCTCGGCATCGAGTTCCGCCTCCAGGTCGCGGATTTTCTCCATCAAGGCGACAATTTGAGGCGTCATCGCGCAAACTCCATTTTGCCGGATTGCGCGTTGTATCGCTTTCTGCCGATGCCTCCTATCGCATTTTCGAGTTGAGCCTGATCGTCCTGCCGTCGACGACGAACGTGCCGTAGCCGTGGTGATGAATGGTCTTGGGATTTTTCTGCGCCGGATCGATCCAGGCCTTGAGCACTTCGAGAATGAACAAATTATATTTTCGCACCATGCCCGCGTCCGCCACCCGGCATTCGAGGTTGGCAAAGCAATCCGCCACGAGCGGCGCCTGCACGCGCGACGCCGGCAACGCCGTCAATGCGAAGGCTGCAAATTTATCGATGTCGCGGCCGGATGCGTTGCCGACCTTGACGACCTTGGGCGCCAGTTTCCGCGCCGGAACGGCAATGACGCACTCGCCGGTCGCGCGCAGCGCGGCGAAGCTGTGATTGTTACCGCTGACCACGCAGGCGACCAAGGGTGGCTCGAACTCGACCATCATATGCCATGACATGGTCATGACGTTGGCGCGGCCGCCGCGCGCGGTCGTCAGCAGCACGACCGGCCCCGGCTCGAGCAACTGGTAGACCTTCGATAGTGCGAGTGTCTTCATCGCATTTGCACTCATGATCGGCGAAGAATGCCGGCGAACGAAGAATGCCCGGCCACCCGGCCGGGCATTCTGCGGCGTGTCCGTTTCTTTTGCTGTATCAAGCGAGACATTCGCCGGCGGCGAGATCAGCCCTTCTTGACCTCGATCTTCTTTTCTTTCTTCTGCGCCTCGGGGCTCTTCGGCAGCGTGACCGTCAGAACGCCGTTCTTGAAGGCCGCGCCGATCTTGTCCGCTTCGACGCCGTCAGGGACGCTGAACGAGCGCTGGAACGAGCCGTAGCGCCGTTCGGACATATAGTAGTCCTTTCGTTTCTCTTCCTTTTCTTCCTTCTTCTCGCCCTTGATGGTCAAAGTCCCGTCGGCGAATTTGACCTCGATGTCCTTCTCTTCCATCCCCGGCAGTTCCGCCGTGATCTCGTAAGAGGTCGCGGTGTCGGCGACGTCGACGGCCGGGACCTTGCCCCAGGTCACCTCGCCGCGGAAGAACGGCTCGACATCGGCCAAGGCGCGCAGCGGCGAGCGCCACGAACCCAACTCGAAATCGTCAAACAGACGATCCATCTCGCGCCGTAGCCGTCCGAACGGCCAAGTCGTCGGCAACGCCGAGCCAGCAGGGCTCTCGGCGGGCTTCTTTTCGGGGGTCTTTACTTCCAATTTGGTGGCAGCTTCAGCCATGGCAGGTCTCCTTTGCTGAAAAGCACCTAAAACGTGCGCAAGAAGAACAGCGCCGACAGACCGATTTGTCCTTGATCAGAATCAAACTCGACGATCCGGTCCGGGTGATCGAAAATTCAGCGATCTCCACACGGCATTGACGATATTGATCCCAATCAATTCAATCCTGGCGCAAGCTGCATAGATGAAGGCGATCTGGGATCTGAGAGAATCATGGCCTTCAAGGATCGGCGCGACGCCGGACATAAGCTCGCTAGGGCGTTGACCGGGTACAAGAAGCAGCACCCGGTGGTCCTGGCATTGCCCCGCGGCGGCGTGCCGGTCGCGGCCGAGGTCGCGCAGGCGCTCGATGCGCCGCTTGACCTCGTGCTGGTGCGCAAGATCGGCGTGCCCTGGCAGCCCGAACTGGCGATGGGCGCGGTCGTCGACGGCGCTTCCCCATTGATCGTCCGCAATGAGGAGGTCATCCGCATGGCCGGCATCGACGAAGCGCAATTTGAGGCGACGTGCGATCGCGAGATCGCCGAGATCGCGCGGCGCCGCCAACGTTACCTCGGCGATCGTGCGCCGGTCGACGTCGCGGGCCGCGTCACGATCGTCGTCGACGACGGCATCGCGACCGGCGCGACCACGCGGGCGGCGCTTCGTGCGACGCGCATGCGCAACCCGGCGAATCTCGTTCTCGCGGTGCCGGTCGCGCCCACCGACAGCCTTGCCGAAATGCGAGCCGAGGCCGACGATGTCGTCTGCCTCGAGGATCACACCTTCTTCAGCGCGATCGGCCTTTACTATTACGACTTTCGTCAAGTCTCGGATGAAGAGGTGATCGCGCTGTTGGCGCAATTCCCGGCCGTGGCGGCAGACCGCGCAGTCTGACCGCCGCGGATCACGGCCGATCCTATGTGGCGACCCGAGCGCTGTGGGAGACTTTGATGAGTGCAGATCGGCTGGTCGCGACGGCAACTCTCAATCCGCGTTCTGCCCAAGGCGATCGCTTCCGGCTGTTCGCGCTTCAATCCACCGCTGAGCTCGGCAAGGCCATCGCGAATGCCTTGAGCGCGCCGCTTGCCGCCCATGAGGAACGGGATTTCGAGGACGGCGAGCACAAGACGCGACCGCTGGAAACGGTTCGCGATGCGGACGTCTATGTCGTCGCTAGTCTTCACGGCGGCCCGACCGAGAGTGCCAATGACAAACTGTGCCGGCTGTTGTTTTTCATCGGCGCGCTCAAGGATTCCGGCGCAGCGCGGGTGACCGCGGTGGTGCCGTACTTGTGTTATGCGCGCAAGGACCGGCGCACCAAGCCCAACGATCCCGTCACTACGCGTTATGTCGCCGGCCTGTTCGAGGCTGTCGGCACCGACACCATCGTGACGCTCGATGTGCATAATCCGACAGCGTTCGAAAACGCCTTCCGCTGCCCGACCGTGACGCTGACGGCCGCGCCGTTGTTTGTCGATTACGCCAAGACCTTGGCCAAGACCTTGGACGATGCGAAGTTCTGCGTGGTGTCGCCCGATCCCGGTGGCGTCAAGCGCGCCGAACTGTTTCGCGAGGCCTTGGAGCCCGCGATCGGCCGGCCGGTCGGCAAGGGCTTTGCCGACAAGCGCCGCAGCGCCGGCGTGGTTTCCGGCGATCTCTTTGTTGGCGATGTCGATGGCGCGACCGCATTGATCATCGATGACTTGATCAGCACGGGGAACACGCTGCTGCGCGCCGCCCGGGCGGCCCGACAATCGGGCGCGCGCCGCGTCATTGCGCTCGTGACCCACGGCCTGTTCATGGGAGGGGCGGCCGAGGTCATCGCCGATCCCGCGATCGATCGTTTTGCGGTGACCGATTCCGTTCCGCCGTTTCGTCTTGGTCCAACCGCAGCCGTCGACAAGATCGACACGCTCGCCGCAGGCCCGCTGCTGGCGGAGGCGATCCGGCGTCTCCACGAGGGCGGCACGCTCACCGACCTCTTCGTTGTCTAAAGCGCCCGCTCGAGCCGGCGCGCATCGGCCGCGGCAATTCGCAGGTAGGTGCGGGCAAGAGGCGGCCATTTCTGCGGCTTCGATGGCTTCGCTTCGAGCAGATGGGCGATCGCAAGGCGCGCGCGCAAGGTCGCGCGATGACAGCGATAGAACGTGAAAATCTCTTCGCTGAGCCCGTCCGGCAGCCCGCGGAGCGCGCGGCGCTTGACATAGTTTCCAGCCCAGGCGCCGCCGAGCCGCTCGCATTCGATCGAGAGAAATGCGATCTCGTCGAAGGGATCGACGGCGCGAAGCTGCCGGTTGAATTCCAGGCAATCGATGATCCTGACCGTCTCGCCAAGAAAGATGTGCTCGGGGCGGAGATCGCCGTGGCCATCGACGATGTGGCGATCTCGCACCCGCTCGGCGATCAAATCCCACGCTCGCGCGAGGAAGCGGTGCTGAACCCGATCGACATAGGCGACGAGGCCCGCCGGCATGCCAAGGCGCGGCTCGAGGAGGACGCGCTTGTTATAGGCGAGGCTTCGCGACCAGTTCACCCGATGCATCGCCGGCGACACGAAGACCGGCGCGGCGCGCCGATAGAACGCGACCAGCGTCGCGGTCAAGCGATCGAGCTGCCACGTCGCGAGCGACTTCGTCAGCAGAGCGTGTTCGAGGGTGTCCCGTTCGTCGAGCCGGCGCATCACCACCAGCCATTCGACTACCTCCCCCGCGCCGCCGATGGCAAGCCCCTGCCGGGTCCGCACCAGCGGCACAACGCTCTTGTAGACGTCGGGAGCGAGCCGACGGTTGAGCGTGAGTTCGGCGCGGCATGCCGCTTCGCGGCGTGCGAGCGTCGAGAAATCGAGATAAGGAAACCGGACCGGCTTCTTGAGCTTGTAGGCTTCATCGCCCGCGAGAAACACCCAGGACATGTGGGTTTCGCGCACGGCGACATCAGGCACTGCCGGCGAATAAGCCTGCGTTCCGCTGAGAAACGCGACCTTCTCGTCGAGCGAGACCGCGTCCGCGGCGGATGAGCCGATCTGCGAGCCGACCTGCTCTGCTTCGCGCCGCGCCTCGGAAGAGCATGTCGCCGTCATCGCCGCGATCAGGTCTTTGGATCAGGCTTTTCCAAGGTGATGTGCGCCCCGTTGAGCTGATCGAGGACGGAGCTGTCGAGATACTCCATCAACGCGCCGATGCTGCTTTCCTTGTCGATCTGCGCCTGCCGCAGCTTCGACCACGCCTCCGCGCACGCCGCCGCAAAGCTGTCCGCGTCGGTGATGTCATGGTCGCGAGCATAAAGGGTCGTCCCTTTTTTTGCGATCTGCAGCTTGACCCACATCTGATCCTCCACATCGCGTCGGGGACGTGACCGAGACTTTGCGCGTGAAGCCGGCGGTTGGCGCGCTGAAATTACATAAAAGAGCTGCCCCACGGCAGCTTTGATGCACGTCAAGGCCAATACCTCCTTCATGGTCGGCCGTAACTTTCCGTTCATTTCACCTCTCCCCTTGCGGGAGAGGTCGACCGCGCGTCAGCGCGGGCGGGTGAGGGGGCGTGCCACAAACTCAGCTTTGAATCTGCGGCACCCCCCTCGCCCCGACCCTCTCCCGCGAGGGGAGAGGGAGAAGAGGAGGCATGGCCTTGCGCGACCGCGCGGTGTGGCGCAGGACTGGCGGCAAAAGGCCCCTCGGGAGGAAGGCATGTTGACGCAAAGCTATGTGAACGGCATCTCGACGGTGCCTCTGCTCGGGACGACACGGGGCGCAGACGGGCGGTGAGCGCTGGGGCGAGCGACGCGCTCATCGTGCGCCACCAGGGCATCCGCTGGAGCTGGCCGAGCTGCGCGAGCGGGCCGATCGCCATGGCCGCCGGCCTGCTGGCGCTCGGCCTCGAGCCGGGCGACCGCATCGGCATCTGGTCGCCCAACTGCGCCGAATGGGTGCTGACCCAGTTCGCCGCCGCCAAGGCCGGGCTGATCCTGGTCACCATCAACCCGGCCTACCGCCTCGTCGAGCTCGAATACACGCTGAACAAGGTCGGCGTGAAGGCGCTGGTCACCGCGCCGGCGTTCAAGACCAGCGACTACGTCGGCATGATGGCGACGCTGGCGCCGGAGCTGCCGCAGCGCGCGCCGGGCAGCTCGGCGCCGCGCGGCTGCCCGCGCTGCAGCGCGGTGATCAAGATCGGCGGCGAGCGCACGGCCCGGCTGGCTGCGCTTCGACGAGGTCGCGGCCATCGGCGGCGACGCCGAGCGCGCGCGGCTCGCCGAGATCGGCGCCGCGCTGCAGTCGACGACGCCGATCAACATCCAGTTCACCAGCGGCACCACCGGCCTGCCCAAGGGCGCGACGCTCACCCACCGCAACATCCTCAACAACGGCTATCTTCGTCGGCGAGGCGATGCGGCTGACGCGCGCAGCGACCGGCATCTGCATCCCGGTGCCGCTCTACCACTGCTTCGGCATGGTGATGGGCAACCTCGGCTGCGTCACGCCACGGCGCGGCGATGGTCTATCCCGGCGAGGGCTTCGAGCCGCTGGCGACGCTGGAGGCGGTCGAGGCCGAGCGCTGCACCGCGCTCTACGGCGTGCCGACCATGTTCATCGCCGAGCTCGACCATCCCGACTTCGCGCGCTTCGACCTGTCGTCCCTGCGCACCGGCATCATGGCCGGCTCGCCCTGCCCGGTCGAGGTGATGAAGCAGGTGATCGAGCGACATGCACATGCGCGAGGTCACCATCGCCTACGGCATGACCGAGACCAGCCCGGTCAGCTTCCAGACCGCGCCGGACGATCCGCTCGAGCGCCGCGTCTCCACCGTCGGCCGCGTGCAGCCGCACCTCGAGGTGAAGATCGTCGACGCCGAGGGCCGCATCGTGCCGCGCGGCGCGCCGGGCGAGCTCTGCACGCGCGGCTATTCGGTGATGCTGGGCTACTGGGACGACGCGGAGCGCACCGCCGAGGCGATCGACGCCGAGGGCTGGATGCACACCGGCGACCTCGCGACCATCGACGCCGAGGGCTACGTGCAACATCGTCGGCCGCATCAAGGACATGGTGATCCGCGGCGGCGAGAACATCTATCCGCGCGAGATCGAGGAGTTCCTCTACCGCCACCCGAAGATCGCCGACGTGCAGGTGGTCGGCGTGCCCGACGACCGAAGTACGGCGAGGAGCTCTGCGCCTGGGTGCGCCTGCGCGCCGGCGAGAGCGCTGACGCGAGGAGGAGATCCGCGCCTTCTGCCGCGGCCAGATCGCCCACTACAAGATCCCGCGCTACGTCCGCTTCGTCGACGCGTTCCCGATGACCGTGACCGGCAAGGTGCAGAAGTTCCTGATCCGCGAGCAGATGATCGGCGAACTGGGCCTCGCGGTGAAGAAGACGGCCTGAGGGACGGCGGCACTGGTTTAATGAGCGTGCGCCCCGAAAGCGGACGCACGCTCGGGACGAGGTTCCAATCGGCGCGGATGCTAGGCCAAAGCGGAGGGAGCAGCGCGATGCCTGATATGTGGAAATTTGTTCAGGGAGTCCTGGGAGCGGATCGGTTTGAGAGGCAGCAGCGCCGCAGACTGTTCGAGGATCTCGCGATCGGTGCTGTCCTCGTCGGTGTACCGATCGCAATATCGCTCGGTACGATCACGCGAACGGAAGGCTTCGGTATGTTTTGGGACTGCTGTCATCCTCTATAGTCAATATCGGACCCAACGTCGATTAAAGACAATGCAACTAAGGCTCGCCTCGATGCACGATACCTTGGACCGCGTCGCGGGATTAGAGCCCGAACACCATTTAGAGACGCAAAAGCGTGTCGACGGCTAACCATTGGCGATTAGTCGATCAGGCCGAACCATAGCCCGACGAGCTGTGATCGATGATGCCGCCGAGCAAGTGCACAAGCAGTTGACCTTTTATAGGAATAGTCCTATCATATAGGTGCCTGTATTCAAAGGAAAGACCGTTGCCATGACGCCATCGCACCAGCGTCCGTGTTCAAAACAGAGGTTCCCTGCGTTTCGCTGTTTCACTCACCGGAGCCGCAGCTCCGTTTGCAGCTAGCGTTTTGATAATTCCGCGAAAATCGCCGAGCCATGCGTCGCCGGAAGGCTCATTTTTGCCTTTCCCTGTTATTTTCCCTGTTCTCAGGGAAAAACAGGCGCACTTTGCGGGGGCTTCGCGCCTCGCCGCGCGCCCCGCTGGTTCAGTTCACGAGGCCCTGCTTGCCGAGCCAGTCGTCGATCAGCTTGGCGATGGCATCGGAGTTGGCATCCATCGTCGGCGTGTGGGTGTTGCCCTTGATCCCCATCGCGGGGAGATCGAACACGTCGGCCTTGGTGCCTGCTGCCAGCAGCGCCTCGCGATAGCGGGGGACGATCCGGGACGAGGCCCGGCCAGGTGGTTGTGTTCTTGTCGAGGAAATCGCCCCACACGATGAGGTGCGGCACAGTCTTCACCCGCGCGACGTCGACCTTGGCGGGATCGGGCGCGCCGGAGGGCTCGACTGCGATCAAGGCCTTGATCTTGTCAGGCGCATTAAGCACAGCGGTGAAACCGAAATTGCCGCCCTGGCTGTGCACCACCACGATGCACGGACAGACCTTCTGCACCAGCGCGTCGTAGGCAGCGAGGGTCGCGGCGTTCATCGTCACCCAGCGCGGCACGCCCTGCTTCATGAACTGATCGAAGGCATCGACAGGAAACTGCACGCCGTCATAGGTCGCGCGGCGGCCGCCGACTTCGTAGCTCGGCCCGAAGCGGAACAGCTCCCAAGCCTCCTTCTTGGTGCGGAACAGCGGTTCGGGCTTGTAGATTTCCGGATAGCGCGCCCACGAGGCGCGGCCCGCGCTCGACCGCATCGGAGACATAGACGTCGTAGCCGGCGTTGAGGAACCACTGCTGCCAACCCGGCTTGCCGTCCGGCTTGGTCTCCCAGGTGACGCCGGTGAGACCGCCGCCATGCCGAACAGGATCGGCACTTTGGCCCGCGGCTGCGCGAGCTTGACGAACTGGACATACATCTGGTCGGCCTCGAACTCGCCATTCGGATCGACCTTGAAGGCGGGCGATCCCGGCGAGAACACCACGTCGCGCGTCGGCAGGCCGGTCAAGGTCGCCTGATGCCCGCCGAGATGGAAGCTGCCGATCTCGCAGACGACATAGTCGGCCGCCGCCGGCCGGCCGGCCGTCGCGGTCGCCAACAGCGCGGCAGTTACGATGCAGAACATGCGCATGGTGGTCCCCTTCCCCTGATGATGTGTCGGTGTGAAAATCCTTTCGGAGGAAAATCGCATTGATGATTTCACGCCCGAAGGGCGATCTCGCACACGAGGCCCTCGGTGCGCCAGTCGAAATTGATCTCGCCCTTGAGCTGATCGATCATGCGTTGGGTGACGCGACTGCCGAAGCCCCGGAGCGTGGGCATTTGCACCGGCGGGCCGCCCATCTCCGCCCAGCGAATGAAGAGTTCGCCGTCATCCGCGTGAGACCATTGCAGCTCGATCCTGCCCGTCGGTGCGGACAGCGCCCCGTACTTGGCGGCATTGGTGGCGAGCTCATGCAACGTCACCGCGATGGCCTGCGCGGCGTTGGGCTCGAGCAGGACTTGCGGACCCTCGATGCCCACACGCGTTTCGTCGTCCTGCGAATAGGGCGCAAGCTCCTGGCTCGCGATCGTCGACAGCTCGGCGCCGATCCAGCGCGTATCGACGAACAGCGAATGGACGTTCGCAAGAGCGCGGATGCGACCTTCGATCGCTTCTTTCAGACCTTCGGATGTGTCGGCTTGGGAAAGCGTGACAGTCGCCTGCACGCTCGCCAGCAAATTCTTGCTGCGGTGCTCCGCCTCTTGCGCGAGCGTCGCGATCTTCTCCTGGCTGCGCTTCTGCTCGGTGATATCCGCGCGATCTTTGAAGCACCGACGATTTTGCCGTCGGCTGTTTTCACCGGAGAAACGGTTATGGAGACGACGATCAGGCTGCCATGCTTGTGCTGGCGCACCGTCTCGAAATGATCGATACGCTCTCCGCGCCGGATGCGCGTGAGGATCACGCGCTCTTCATCCTGCCGGTCGCGCGGAATGACAATCGTAATCGGCTGGCCGATGGCTTCCTCGGCGGTATATCCGAAGATGCGCTCCGCGCCGGTGTTCCAGCTCGTGATGATGCCATCGAGGTTCTTGCTGACGATGGCGTCGTCACTGGATTCGACGATCGATGCCAGCCACCGCAATCGCTGTTCGCTCTCGTAAAGTGCCGTCTCAATCCGCTTGCGCTCGGTAATGTCGATGCCGGTAGGATGGAGGAACGTCACCGTTCCGGCCTGGTCACGAATGGGATGCATGGCGAAATCGACAATGCGTTCGCTGCCGTCGGCCCACCAATATCGAAGCTCTCCGCGAAAACCCGAACCCGCAGCTGCCTGGGCGGTCGCCAGTCAAATCTTAGCCCTCATTTCTTCCGAACCGCGCCACCACGGCGTTTCGGAAAATAGTCGGTCCAACACCTGTTCTCTGGTGTATCCGCACGCCGCCAGCGAAAGGTCGTTCGCCTCCCGCAGATAGCCCTGCAAGTCCATGATGCCGGCGAATATGCCAGATTGATTGAACACGGCTTCGAACTTGGCGGCCGCGCTCGACAGATCTCTCAGCAGGGCGGCCTGCCTGTTGAAGAGGGCCTTCAGTGCCGTGACGTCTCGATTGACCTCAAGGACAGTCTCACCAAGCAGCTGCATCCTGCTGTCGACCGAGACTTCGCGGCCGTCCTTGCAGATGTGGCGCAACTCGCCCGACCAGTGACGCTCGTTGCGAAGCTTCGAGCGGACTTCGCTCAGTTCGATCGGGAATTTCGTCTGCAGCAGCTCATGGCTGATACGCCCGATCGCCTCGTTTGGCGCAAACCCGTAGAGTTGCTCCGCGCCGGCATTCCAGAACTCGATCGTGCCGTCGAGGGTCCATACCAGCATGGGCTCATAGGACAATGTGAGCAGGCTGGCCAAATGTTCTGCGGACTGGCGTTCCATCTTGGTCTACTTCGCGCCCACCAACGGAAACCCCGTCCGCGACAAAAGTCGGAACGGGCACCGAGGTCTGTGATGTCTAAGGTCAGTGCCAAGCGGGAACCCGCAGCCTTCCCGCACGTGCTGCCCCCAAAGCGGGCAGCACCTTAAAGTTACACTTGGGCCGCCGGGAAGTCGAGGATCAAGCCACTGCGGTTTATACGAACGGACGCCGAGCCGCGCCTCGCATGGGGATGCCAGGATCTCCGCGCCCGTTCGCCGTGGGCTTCGAACCTGCTATCATGGCGCCGCTAGCACCCGTCGTTTGGCGGCGGCAGCACCTTTGTCAGGGAGGAAGACTAGGATGACCGAACCGAAAGAGACCGCAACCCTCATGACGCCGCGCCGGGGCTTTTTCACGCGCGTCGCCGGCATCATGGCGCTCGGCGCCGCGGCCTTCGCTCCGACGGCACCGCACGCCGAGGGCGAGGCGGACGACGGGCCGAATTGGCCGGGCAAGCTGACGGGACGCCACAAGCAGCTGACCGACATGTACGCCATCAATGACGGCTTTCCGTTGGGCTTCGTGCACAACTTCCTCGAGCCCAACAAATCGGCGACCGGCGTCGTGATCCTGCGCCACGAAGCCTTCCCGCTCGCGCTCAACCACACGATGTGGGAAAAGTACAAGATCGGCGAAGCCGAGAAGATCAACGATCCCGAGACCAAGGCGCCGGCGGTCAAGAACCCCTACTTCCAGGCGAAGCCCGGCGTGCTGCGCAACGACAACGCCGCGGTCGATAAGCTGATGGCGCGCGGTACGGTGTTCGGCGCCTGCAATGTCGCACTGCGGGCCCATGCCCGACGGCTCGCCAAGAATGCCAACGTCACGCCCGACGAAGCGGCCAAGGAATTCGCGGCCAACATCATTCCGGGGATCACGGTGATCCCGTCCGGAGTATGGGGTGTCAACCGCGCCCAAGAGGCCGGCTGCAGCTATTGCGCCGGCGGCTAATCTTCGCCCGCGTCGCATCGGCGATTGGAACGCGCGACCGCCAGATCGGCGCCAGAAGTGGGCAAGCCCACTACCTGGCGCCGAGGCGAGTTAGATTGCGCTCGGCGAGATGCGCCAGAACGCATGCGTCGCCGGACTAAGCCGTGAGCAAGTCCTCGATCCGGATCGGAAGCTTGCGCACGCGAAGGCCGGTTGCGTGGTAGACCGCATTTGAGATCGCCGCTGCCGTGCCGACATTCGCAAGTACGGACGTCTTCGCCGTCCGGGGCGTCTTTGTCGTCCGCGAAGCGGAGGAGCTGGACCGACGGCACGTCGGCATTCGCCGGAATTGCATAGTCGGCGAGGTTGTCACAGATGTAGCGCGCGTACCGCGGATCGATCTGGGTCGCTTCGTGCAGCGCCGAGGAAATCCCCCAGATCATCGCCGGAAGCCTGGAAGCCTTCATGCGCGTGCTCGACGGCGACATTGGATGGTGGGCGATTGTCCGCGAGTTCTTCCTACCTGTGTTGGCCGGCAACGTTATCGGCGGCACGGCGCTGTTCGCGCTGATTTCCTACGCGCAGGTGATGAAGGAGATTTGAGCTGCCGAACACGCTGCTCTCCCCGTCGCGATTGCGATGCGGTCCAACATATTGCGATGCGTCCAAGAAATGCACGGTCCATTTAAGAAGCACGCGTGGAACCTTTCGAGGTGCGTCTCGTTTAAGCGTCGAGTTCCAGGTCTTAGCCCGGAGAGCCAATTATGAACGGTCTCATTTAGCTCGTTGGGTTGATTGCGGTGATCATGTTCGTTTTGTCATTTCTCGGCCTCCATTGATCGGTGGCAGCGATGGCAAACCCCATGTATCCCGGTGACGTCGGCGCTCGCGACGATGCTCGGCGTGACGCTATGTCCGATCCTGTTAGAGCGCCCAGAGAACCATTGTCGCCATATCCTGCCGGAGGTCGACCGAGTCCGGGGAAAGCTATTTGCAACTGGTCCGCTGATGGGTTTCAGGCATCTGCAGCGGAGCCCGGTGACCGCCGGCGCCGTATGCACTGCCGCCCTATCGTTCGTGCTTCTTTCGTTTGCGGCCGCGTGGGCGTGGGCGTTTCATCTTACGACATGGTTACCTCCCGCCGATTATCGCTTTGGTTGAATGTGTGGATCACCGCCGCGGCGTACCCGGCGGCGGTATCACGCGGCATCCTTCCCCCGCCCGGGGCGCAACAACGACGCTGAAGAAGCAGCTGCCAGGGACGAGGCCGGCGGAAGAGCCGGACTAAGGGACGCAATCGATTTCAGCGACGGCGTGTACGGACTTCTGGTGTGGGGCGTCGCCATCCTGATCGGCGCCGTTCTTGCCGTGGGTGCACGGCCGAGCAATTTGTCAGCTCCCAATCTGGCCAATCCGACCACCTCTGCGGCGGAGCCCCTTTTGGCGCTGGAAATCGATCAGCTGTTCCGCTCGAGCAACAAACCTACCGATCCGAGCGATCCCGAAATTCGGGCCCAGGCCGCGCGCATCCTGACCACGGGACTAGGTCACAGCACGATGGCCAATGATGATCGGGCGTACCTCGTCCAGCTCGTAGAGACACGAACCGGACTGTCGCGGCCTGACGCGGAAAATCGCGTAGCCCAAACTCTCGCCAGCTCCCGAGACGCAGTTGGACGGGCCCGACACAGTGCCGTGATCCTGGCGTTCATATCGGCGCCGCGCTCATGATCGGCGCTGCCATCGCATGGCTCGCTGCCGCAGCAGGCGGACGACATCGCGACGATCTCGGCGGCGCGCATGGTTTCTGGCGCTCGTGGGAAGTCAGCCACTCCTTCATGGTGCGATGACGCAAGCTGGATCGGGTTGCGGCACGGTCGCTGCACCCCGTCCAGCGTCACTGTCCAGTGCCGCTCAGCATCCCAGATCCCGCCAGGAATACGCCCATGGAAGATAATGTGCCCGTTCTCACCCCGCACGGCGCCATTCGGCTGCCGGCTGTCGATATTGAAAGCTATAACACCGAGCTCAAGGACGACGAGGGTTTCGTCGGGATCGCGCGAACAAAGGCGCTTTCCGCCGCTTCATCGAGGAATGGCGCAAACCGCTGCGGGAAATCAAGCACGATCCGTTCGGTGACGCCTCGACCGATCAACTTACCAAGAAACAACTCGATACCCTGCTCGTCAGCGGTGACCGAGAGGCGGCTGGCATCATCCAAGGCGCGATCGAAAGCTTCGCTCAGGAGCTTGCCCTGGTCATCCAGCGCTTCCTCAAGCTCAAAGCTTGGAAGCAGGCAGAAAGGCTTGTGATCGGCGGAGGCTTCAGTGGGCGGCGCGTGGGCGAACTGGCGATCGGCCGGGCTTCGGTGATCTTGAAAGCCGAGAAGATAAAGCTCGACATCGCAATCATTCGCAACAACCCCGACGAGGCCAGGCTGCTCGGCGCCATTCAGCTTGCACCGCCCTGGATATTCAAGGCGCATGACGGCGTCCTCGCCGTCGACATCGGCGGCACAAATATCCGCGCCGGAATCGTTCAACTCAACCTGAAACGCGCCGCTGATCTTTCGAAAGCAAAGATCTTCAAATACGAGCTGTGGCGCCACGGCGACGAGAAGCTCGCGCGCGACGATGCGGTCGAAGAGCTTATCAAGATGCTCGAGCGCTTGATTCGGTTTGCCGCAAAGGAAGGGATGCAGCTTGCACCCTTTATCGGCATCGGCTGTCCCGGCAAGATCGAAGCCGATGGTTCCATCGATCGCGGCGCGCAAAATCTGCCTGGCAACTGGGAAAGCAGCCGCTTCAACCTGCCCGCCACCTTGGTCAAGGCGATCCCCAAAATCGGAGAGTTTGAGACTGCCATCGTCATGCACAACGATGCGGTCGTGCAGGGCCTCAGCGAAGTGGCCGCGATGCAAGACGTCGAACGATGGGGTATTTTCACGATCGGGACCGGACTCGGAAACGCGCTATTCACCAACCGCAAGGCCGAGCGAGACGGCGGATCCGACTAAAGTTTTAATAATCGCAAAGCCGAGGCAACGCCGGCTGCGATGAATCAACGATCACGAAAGACGTTCACTCAACCCGCCCTTCTACGACGTGTGCCGGCATGTGCGCCTTTCTTGACTTGCCGTTGCCTTCGCGCGTTGCTGGGAGCCGGACGGGATTGAGCCCGCGACCTGCCGCCGCCGCGGTCGGCGGCGAGGCTTTCTTTTAAGGCATCCATCAGGCTGACGACATTGCTCGGTGCAGGCTTCTGCATGGGCTCGATCGGCCGGCCTTTCTGTTTCGTTGCCACCAGCTTCTTCAACGCTTCCTCGTAGCGATCTTCAAACGTGTCGGGGTCAAAGCTCCCCTTCTTGGTCGCGACGATGTGCCGAGCTAGATCGAGCATATCTTTAGGTACTTTTTGGTCCTTGATGTCTGCGAAGTACTCTTCCTCAGGACGAACCTCGTACGGATAGCGAAGTGTCATTCCCAGCAGGCCATTGCCGCGCGGTTCGAGAGCGATAACATGCTCCCGCGAGGTGAAAACCACCTTTCCGAGCGCGACCATCCCTTCCTGTCGAATGGCCTCGCGGATCACGGCAAACGCCTGCTCTCCGATCTTGCCATCCGGCACGATGTAATAGGGGCTGCTCAAATACAGCTCGTCGATCTCCTTCCTGGGCACGAACGAATCGATCTCGATCGTGTGCTGGCTCTCAAGCGCAACGGCCTCAAGCTCGTCAGGCGTAAGCTCGACATATTTTCCCTTGCTCACTTCGTAACCCTTCACGATGTCGCCAGCCTCCACCTCGCGTCCGGTCTCTGCGTCGACCTTGCGATACTGAATGCGATGACCTGTCTTCTTATTGAGCTGATGAAAGCTGACCTTCTCTCGGTCGGAGCTCGCCGGAAACAGCATGATTGGGCACGACACCAGGGAGAGTTTGAGATACCCTTTCCAATACGGACGACGCGGCACAGTGCACCTCCCTGATAAAGTGAGCGCTCCACCAATACCAAACAACAAGGCGGCTCGTCACCGAACCGATGACGAGCCGCCACGCTTGAGACTTATGACGCCGAAGACTTAGTCGCACCGTTCCTTTTTGACCGTCGTCGAGCCGGCCGGATTTTCGTGCGTGACGCTCTTCGACTCGCAATTGCCCTGCCCTGTCGTCTCGATGCGGCGCTTCTCGGCGACCGGCGGGCCCGGGGGCACCGGTACAGCAACCACCGGGCGCTCCTTCTTGATGATGGTTTCATCAGCGGTCGCAAATGTCGACGCCGCCGCAACAAACGCAACTGTCAAAAGAGCCGATTTCAACATCCTGTTCCTCCTTTTTGAGCAACCGGTTGGCAACGCGCAACTCGCAAGATGTGTTCCCGACTCGCAAGCAGTGTTTGCGTCAATTGCATTCAACGGGGCGCACGCTGAGTTTCGAATAAGAGACGATGCGCATCATGCCTTTCTGCGTCATTCACGCCCTCAACCGTAACGGGCCCAGAGGTTCCGTCATCAATTGTGTGCGCTCTTTGCAGCGAGTGGGGGATCTCGCGGCGCGTGCCACAGTTGCGATAAAATAGGTTCCGCTATTAGCAAAGCGACGAGCAACTCGTCGACACCCGGGCGCGGCTACTTATGTCCACTTCGCGCCGATTGCCTCGATGGCTTCCCGGGCAATACGGGCGTCGGTCTCCCAATCTCCACCGCTCACACCGACACCGCCGATGCATTCGTTGTCCACGATCACCGGATAGCCACCTTCCATGGCGGTCCATCGGTCCGGACCCGCGGCGAGCGCGAGTCCGATTGCATGTGCGGCATCAAGCGCCTGACCCTGGGCGCCCGCAGCGGACGTCGGGCGCCTGTTGGAAGCGGCGCAGGTCGCCTTAGTGGTTGCTGAATGGCAGGTATGGAAGCGCCCGCCGTCCATGCGTTCGAGGACGATGAGGTGGCCGCCCGCGTCGGCGACCGCCACGGCGATCGCTATGCCGGCACGTTGCGCCGCCGCGATCGCGTTTGCCACGATCTTCTGAGCGCCCTTGTGGGTCAAACGCTGAGACGAAGCGAAGTACATGACGGCCTCCGGGACGGCGCGGACTACCGCGCCGCCTTACTGGTTATCACCCGCGCAGACGACACATTGCGCTGCTTCTGCTCCCAGAGGAGAAATTCGCGAAATAGAGCGTCGCGCTGTTCAGGGCTATCGACAGTTACGGCCTTGGTTTTCAGAAACTCGCCAAACTGCCGGCTGTCCGCTTGTGCCTCGCCCGCTACGTCCTGCTGGCGCAGCTTGCGCAGCATATCGTCCGCAACGCTCCAACGCGTCCATCCCGGTACGGTGGCTGCGAGGTTAACGTCGCGCCATTTCGGATGGCGCGGCGGCTGAAGGAACTTGTCGAACTTGGTATAGAGCGCTTCCACGAATTTCTGTACCCGGCGATAGCGATCGCTATTTTTCGGCCAGTTATAAACCGCAAGGACAGCCGGCACCGCGATTGTATCGATCGATTGGCCCTGCGGCACCAGCGTTGGATATTCCTGGCCGGTAAATTCCCCGAGCGTGTAGATGTCGGAATAGGTTGCCGAGGAAAACGAAATCGGCACCAGATGAAGTCCCGCATTTGCCGGGATCTTTGCGAAGAAATCGATCGGCTTGCCGATGACGCGAACCAGGGCCGCGATTTCACCGGCCTTGAGCTTCTGAAGCGCGGTCGGATTATCGTAAAGCGTGCCTTCGACATGGACCCCGGCGCGCTGGAACACAATCGTCCCGGTGAGGCTTGAAGCGCTTCCAGCTGGGCCGAAATTGACCTTTTTGCCGTTGAGGTCCGCCAAGCTCTTGACGTCGTTGCCGGCCAGTACGTGCACTTCCGCAATCGGCAAGCGAATGATGTAGTTGATCCGACTTTCGAGATTGGGGATTTTTCGCTGAGTGCGGAAATATTCGAAGACGTCCGATTGTGTAACCGCGACGTCGACGTTCCGCAGATAGAGCAGGTCTTCGAGATTGGATGCCGCACCATAAGTCACGATCGGCAAGACGCGCAGGTTGTCGCCGTCATCGAGGACTTGCGCGAGCTCGTCAGCAAACGTCATATAGCTGCCGGACAAAAGCCCGCCGGCAACCCCGACCGTCCATTGATTTTTGCGCGCCCTGAGATCGCCATCGGTCCCTCCCTCCTCAAGGGATTTGGGGATCGCCTGCGCTCCAGCTGAATTAACGTACGAGATTTCTCCCCAACTCGCGATCGCCGCTAAACCACTGCACACAAACAGTACTCGTCTAACGCTACACCACATCTTACACCCCCCTTGATACTCACAACACTACTCACCCTTTTTACTCATGATACTGATCGCTGCTTCCGCGAACGATACGGAGCGTTTGTCCTCGCCGAATTTCTGCTTTTCTTGGTTTGGCATCACGCTCGCTTCGGACGATATGGATCACCATTCCTTTCACATCGGGCATTAAATTCAATCATCCCGGATCACCTCATCGATCGTAATCACGCGGCCTTCGCGCGCGCTCCGCACCCCCGCCCGGATCACAGCTAGATTGCGGGCCGCCCATGAACCGTCGGTCTCGGGCGCAGTTTTATTCCTCACGCAATACACGAACTCCTCGAGCTCTTCGCGTATGGCATCGTTCTCGGCGGTCGCAATGTGATGCGCCTTTGTTTCGCCGCGACGCAAATGGCGCAGGCCGCTGAAGACATCGTAATAGGCGCTCGCCTCCTTGCCGTAGATGTTCATCATGTAATATTCCGATGCCGAGGCGTACGAAGCGCTGAGATTGGAAATTGCGCCGCTTTCGTGCTGGAGAATGAGGTTTGCGACATCGGGATTGTCGCCCGGCAGCACAAGACGCGCGGCCATGCCGGAGACGGCGCGCACCGGCCCCAACAGCATTTCGAGTACATCCACGTAGTGGATTCCGATCTGGAGCATGACGCCGCCGGGCATGCCCGATGCTTGGTAGCGCCACGACGACAGATCGATTTTCCCGAGCCGGTCGCGGCTGATATTGCATTCCGCCTGGACGAGCCGGCCGAACCGGCCGGCCTCGATTTCCGATCTGATCCAGCGGAAGTGGCTCTCGCGCCGGCGCTGATAGCCGAGAGCGAGGACGACGCCGGCGTGGTCGCAAACCCGGGCGATCTCGCGGCCCTCCGAAACCGTGTTGGCAATCGGCTTATCGAGAAAGACGTGCTTGCCGGCTGACGCCGCCAAACGGGTGGTCTCGAGATGCGCGGCGTTCGGAGTCGTGTTTATGATCGCTTCGATGGAATCGTCGGCGAGAATCTCGGCGTAATCTGCGGCAGGCCGACAGCGATACTTTCTCGCGAACGCCGCGCGCTTGTCCGCCGAGCGTGTGAAACATGACGCGATCTCCACCCTGCGGGAGCGCTGCGCGGCATCGGCCAATACGTCCGACCACCAGCCGATCCCGATGACTGCAACGCGCAGCGGGCGCGTGGCGGCGTTGACTTTCGCCTTTGGGGGCGTCTTCAGAGAGATCTGGGTCATGCAGCCTCCGCCTCATCCGCCACAGTCTTGCGGTAGCCAAACAGCCAGGCGAGCGCCTGAACGCCGAGCAGGAGGGCAAGCGCCGTCGTCACCACCAGCACCGAAGCATGATCGGCAAAGGTCGCGTAGTTGCCCCCCGACATGGTGAGGGCGAGGCGGAAGCTTGCTTCCAGCCGATCGCCCAGCACGAGCGCCAATAGCATCGGCGCCATCTCGTAGCCGAACTTGCGCAGCACGTAGCCGACGGCACCCGACATGACCATGATCCAGATGTCGAACGTGGTGGAATTCACGCTGTAAACCCCGATCACGGAAATGATCAGAATGATTGGAACGAGCCAGGCATAGGGAATGCGCAACAGGTTCACAAAAATACCGACCAGCGGCAGGTTCAGAATCAAAAGAATGATGTTGCCGATGTACATGCTTGCGATCAGACTCCAGAACACTTCCGGGTGATCGCTGAGCAACAGCGGTCCCGGCTGGACGCCATGGATCGTCAGCGCCGAGAGCAGGATTGCAGTGGCCGGAATAGACGGGATACCGAGCGCCAGCAGCGGGATCATGGCCGTGCCGGTAACCGCGTTGTTGGCAGTCTCCGGCCCCGCCACTCCGGCGATGGCGCCGTGCCCAAATTCCTCCGGATGAGCCGAGAAACGCTTCTCCACGGCATAGGACACGAACGTGGAGACGACGTGACTTACGCCGGGAATGATACCGAAAATAAAACCGATGATCGAGGCGCGGCCGATCGCCGGCGCTGCGGCTCGCAAATCCTGCGTGCGGGGCACGAGATCGCGGAGCTTGGGCCGGATCGCCTTGATGGCATCGGTTTTCTCAAGATTGATGAGGATTTCAGAGATGCCGAAGAGGCCGATCGCGAGCGACGTGAACGACAATCCGCCGGCGAGGCTCACGTTGCCGAACGTGAAGCGGGCAACGCCGGTGAGATTGTCGAGCCCGACCGAGCCGACGACGAGCCCGAGCGCGACCATCAGCGCTGTCTTTAGCCGCGAACCCGCTGATACGAGGATGATGACGCCGAGCGCAAGCAGCATCAGCACCACTTCGACCGATGGCCCGATCGCGACCATGACCTTGGCGAGCGGCGGGGCGATGAACATCAGCCCGAGAATCGATACTGTGCCGCCGATGAAGCTTCCGACTGCCGAGATCATCAGCGCCGGGCCGGCGCGGCCCTGACGCGCCATCTCGTAGCCATCGATGCAGGTCACGACCGAGGCGGCCTCGCCCGGAATGCGCACCAGGATCGACGTCGTCGAGCCTCCATACATGGCGCCATAGAAAATGCCGGTCAGCATGATGATGCCGATCGCCGGATCGAGTCCGAAGGTCAGCGGCAGCAGCAAGGTCATGCCGGCGAGTGGCCCAAGCCCCGGCAGAACGCCGACTATGGTTCCCCAAAGACAACCGATGAAGCAGTAGAGTAGGCCTTTCCAGGACAGCGCAACCGCAAAGCCGCCGACGAGGTGATCAAAGCCGCTCATCGCGTTGCCTCACAAGAACCCGGCAGGAAGCTGCAGACCGAGCGCCACCTGAAAGAAGTACCAGCACGCCACCATCGCGACAGCGGCTGAAACGGCAGCCAGCCACAGCGAACAGCGAGCTACGAGCACAAGAACGACGGCTCCGAACAGCCCGAGCGTGATCAGCGCGCCCAGGCGATCGAACAGCAGCGGCACGAGGAACAGTGCGCCGATCACGATCAGAACGTCGCGATGCCCGAAGGCAATGGCTTCACCGTATGGCAATGATGCCCAGAGACGACCGGCAAGGAAACTGGCGCAGATGAAAACGACACCGCCAACTGCGAGCGGGAAAAACCCGGGCCCCGGCAGTTCGAAATCGCCCAGATCAAGGAGTGAGGCTTGCCAGACAAACCACAGGCCGACGGCCGCGAGCGCAGCGGCCGTCGCGATGCCGCCGGCGCGGGCCCTGACGAAACGGGGAAGCAGCGGCCGTTCGCTTCCTAGGCGGGACCACGCCGGCGATATAAGGGGGTGACCCGCACCTTCGCCTGCCGTGGTCATTTCTTTTTTATCCCGAGTTCGGCCATCACCTGGGCGAGCTTGACGTCGTCGCTCGCGATGAGTTCATCGAATTCATCCGCTGGCAGAAATGACGGGGTGAACCCGATTTGCCGGCCTGCCTCGTTGAAGGCAGGCGACTGGACCGACTGCCTGACGGCGTTTTGCAGCATCGCGATCACAGGCTTGGGCGTGCCCTCCGGCGCGGCAACGCCGCGCCACATGTCGAGTGCGACTGCCAGCCCGAGCTCTTTTGCGGTCGGCACATCCGGGAATACAGGGTCGCGCTCGGAGCCCATCACTGCGAGGACGCGCAGATCGCCGCTCTTGACGTGAGCCACAAGGGCTGCCGGAAGCTGCACCACGCCTTCGATGCGGCTGCCGAGGAGGTTCACGATCGCCTGCCCTTCACCGAACGGGACGTGAGTTACCTTCGTTTTTTCGGTGAGGAATAGCGCCGAGGCCGCAAAATGCGTGTGACTGCCCGTGCCCGAATTCCCGATGCGTACTTTGCCGGGATTGGCTTTCGCAAAGGCGACGAGTTCATTGAGCGATTTCCACGGGCTGTCGCTGCGCACCGCGATGGCCGGCGTCTCGGTACTTACGCGCGCCACCGCAGCAAAGGCCCTGTAATCAAAGGACAGAATGCCCGAATGATAGTTTGTTGAAATCGAATTGGAGTTCCAGATGATGGAGTGACCGTCCGGCCGTTGCTGCTGCACATGGCTATAGCCGATCGCGCCGCCGCCGCCCGTGCGGTTCACAACCGGCACCGGCACGCCCAGCGTCTTCGCCATGCCGTCAGCGAGATAGCGCGCCGTCACGTCGGCAGCGCTCCCTGCGCCGAACATCACGGTCATCTCGACCGGTTTGCCGCCTGGAAAGTCTTCGCCGCGCGCGGCACCGAGTGCCGTCAGTGCTGCTGCCGCGCAAATACCGATGGTTGTTGCGATCGTACGCATTCGTTCCCCCGAGGTTTCAACGAAATCGATCGTGAGATGACGCAGGCGCCGTGGATTCCGGTGTGCGCCGTACATATTCGTGCACGTGGACGGCGCGATTCATCGCGGAGATGCCCGGCTGCCTTCAGACTGCCGTCGCAAGTCCGGGTCCGCACGGACGCGTTGGCCGGAAATGTTCGTGCCGGGTGCAAATGTACGCACGCGGTTTGCGGCATGACGTGCCGCATTCGTTTCACGTGCTGGACGCTATCGAGGTAAAGCCATGCTGTCGGAGCAATTAAACACCACCGCGCCCCCGCGCCCGGCTCGCCGATGCCGGTCAACGCACCCACACTCGCCACCACGCCGCACTCCCCTGCCCGCGGCAATAACAGCGCGGGGGCATGACCGAATGATGGCCCTGCGAGGTCACCTCATGATCGAAGCCAAGGCAAAGCGAAGGCGCGCGCGCCGATGAAAAGATCAATGCTGTAGCCAGTAACCAGCGGCCGCCGCAGGCGGTGTTTCAGTAAAGGAAATTCAACGGAAAGGAGCGATCGGCAACGTGCGATCATATTGAGCGAGGCGGGAGAACGTCCTGCTAGACGTCGCCGATGTTTTCGTAAAGCTATCGCCTGCAATCCCTTTGAAGCAAAAATAATCAGGGCGGCGGGTCGAAGCCGAGGACGAAGCTTTCGCCTACGTATCCGAATAGGAGGTGACAAGAGGCTTGAACATGAAAACGCTTGCGCGAAGATCTCTCCTTCCGCTGGCAGGAGATTGTACTTCTCAGGTTCCGAAATTGGGTCCGGCTGAAGACAACGCGCGAAATGCCACGAGCGCTACGCCCAGAAATGGAATGCGCGGCACGCGATGGCGCTGCCCGGTCGTTGGTCAGCAGGCCGATAACGCGGCATTCAGCCGCCAAACGCCAGTGCCGCAACTCCGAGCATCCATAATGCAGTAATCGCCGACGATGCCGCTGTGCACGAACTGCAGCGCGCGGATGGGCAGACATGCGAGTCGAAGCATCCGGCGCGAGATCACCGAGGTTGACCGGCGACTTCGCTGCGGCGCGAAAAAAGCGCGCGCTTCCAGGGCACCGTCCACCGAACTAGTGTTCGATTCTGGTTGGCCTTTAACGTCATCAGCCAATGCGACCACGCAGGGCTTACTTCATGCGAGAAGATAGCGCCCGGTCGCGCATCCATGGGGTCGAATCGCCAAACGTGCGACCCGCTACCCAGAAGTAAGAAGCGGTTAAATTCGAATTGTACCGATTGCGCCGGCATTCCTGCGGATTGATTGGCGTGTGACAAAAGGACAGCGCCATCCATCCTAAACCTTCTGCGCAACTCGGGCTACATCAGCGACCATTCTCGCTCAGCGTCGCGAAACACAGTCGCGCCCCAATCGTATCGAGGAGCAGTAAGTAGGCGGCATCCACGATTTCATCCATCGATGACGTCTTGGCAAACATCGCTCTCGCGCGGCTGCGAATCTCGTCGCGAGTCGGCAATTGCGGCAGATGAAGGCTCGCCAGCACGTTCGCCGCGCGCTGCTGCGTGGTGCTCATCTTCTCGCGGAGCGTTGCAAGCGTCGGCCTGTCCAGCGCGGCGGAGACGGCGACGACGAGGCCGTCGGGATTGAAGCTCTCCACAAGCTGCGCCGCCGCGCGCCGGATGATGCGCGAACCAAGCTGATGTTCATTGCGCACCAGCGTCGCCGGGGGATACTTGAGGTCCCACACAATGCCGACGAGCGAGAACGCCTTGAGGATGTAGAAGGTGGGGTCGTACTCCCACCACTTGAAGCCTTGCCGGACGCTGCTCTGGTAGGCATGGTGGTTGTTGTGCCAGCCCTCGCCCATCGTAAAGATCGCGAGCAACCAATTATTCCGCAAATCATCGCCCGTCAGGTATCTCTTCTTTCCCAGCACGTGAGCGAGCGAGTTTATACAGAACGTGCTGTGATAGACGAGCACCGTGCTCCAGAAGAAGCCGACAAAAAGGCCGGACCAACCTCCGAAGGCAAAACAGATAACCCCAAGCACGACCGCGGGCACGACCTCGTACCGGTGCAGCCACATCAACTCGGGATAGCAAGCGAAATCGGCTATCTTGACGAGATCGGTGCTGTCATGGCGGGACGCGAAAATCCATAAGAAATGGCTGTAGATGAACCCTTTGTGGCGCGGCGAGTGCACGTCGAATTCGGTGTCCGAATACATGTGGTGATGCCGATGCTTCTGAGCCCACCACAGCACGCTCTTCTGCCCGGCGCTCTGGCATACGACAGCGAGCAGGAGCTGAAACCAACGGCTCGTGGAATAAGATCGGTGCGAAAAGTAGCGATGATAACCGGCGCCGATGGCGAAAATGCGAGCCCAGTAAAGCGCGACGCACATCGCGATCGCCTGCAAAGTGATCCCCGACCAGACCGCCCCGAAGCAGGCGAGATGCACCAGAACGAAGGCGATCGACGACGGATACATGACGTCGTCGAAGGTGTCGTCGTTCGCGTTCGGAAAGTGTTCGGTCTGGCGGATATTCGGATCGTTCATGGGAGACACGCGGAAGAGATAAAAGCGCAGCTTAGGAGCACTGGTTGCGGCCAAAAGCTCTTTCGCTGCAGATGTCAGCTACGGACCCCCGCCACCTTCTTGTAGCGTTCGGTCGCATTTGCGATGTGACCGACCCGAGCGGCCGGTTGCAAGCAATTTTTTCCGGAGCGCTCGGGTTTTTTAGCCTGATACTCCAGGCCCTCGCACTCGCCGGGATTCGGAATCGGCAGCAATTCCGGTCGGAGTTCCACGAACCGCTGGCGCGTTCGCGTGCGCCGAGGAACAAGCTGTCGCCCTCATAGATGAGGGTCAGCTTTCGTTTCAGCCGGCTCGCGAAGTGACAGCGCGCGAAAGCCGCCTGAACCTACTTGTCTCCTCTTTGCGAGAATGGGAAGCACAGGAATGACGATTGGTGCGGGCGGAGGGACTCGAACCCTCACGGGGTTACCCCCAACGGATTTTAAGTCCGTTGCGTCTACCGGTTCCGCCACGTCCGCATGCGGTGCGCTTTAGCGCGCCTGTTATTGAAGTTTAATCGATTCATTTCACGGCGACGGAAAATCTGGGCAATACCAGCGTCACGCACGAGCCTGTTGCCGGACAGCAATCCTCCGCAACCCGCTGGAGTGCGCAAATGCGCGCGTCTCGGCCGCCGCAGTGGACACGCCTCCATTTGAAAACGCGGATCTTCAAGGTCGTGCGCCCCGCTATCCCACTTGGCGCAGCCTCACTCCGCCGCGACGTCACCCCATAACGCCGCCCAGTCGCCGCCGCCGAGGTCGGTGACGCGGCCGTCGCGCTCGAAGAACTTGTTGGGCACCTGGAACATCGCGAGCATCAGACCGCCATCCGGACACCAGGCCGAATGACGGCTGCCGGCGGGGCGCCAGACGAAATCGCCCTTGCTCACCGAAAGGCCTTCGTCCGGGCCTTCGCGATCGACGAGGCGCCCTTCCAGGACGAGCGTCTGCTCGATCTTCACGTGTTCGTGGTCAGGCAGCACCGCGCCGGGCGCAAAGCGCATCAGCGCAGTGACGAGGCCTGTGTCGCGGTCAAACAACAGCGTCTTCACCTCGCAGCCCTCGAAGCGCGTCTTCTGCCATTCCAGCTCGTTGACGCGAACGTGATGGGAGCGCAGGTCGGAGTTCGGGGTTACGGCGTCCATGGCATTCTCCATTCATTATTTGCTGCCGCAGCATAGCTCATCCATCGGCAAAGCGGGAAATGCGCCGCCATCGTAGCCCGGATGAAGCCAACGGGGCCCGCCGGAGGCGGGACCCGTTGGCTTCATCGGGATCTATCGGATCACATTCCCGCTTCGGCGCGAATGGGGGGTTGGAAGGCAAGGCCGGTGTCCCACGGGAAAAAGATCCAGGTATCCTGCGAGACTTCGGTAATAAAGGTGTCGACCAGCGGCCGGCCCATGGGCTTGGCGTAGACGGTCGCGAAATGCGCCTTCGGCAACAGGTCGCGGACCACTTTGGCGGTGCGGCCGGTGTCGACGAGGTCATCGACGATGAGTACGCCCTTCCCGCCGCCGCCGCAGACCTCGATGATGTGCTTGGCGACGTCCTTGAGGATTTTCAGCTCGCCCTGCTGAACGTGGCTGTAGCTCGCGATGCAGATCGTCTCGATCAGGCGCACGTCGAGTTCGCGCGCGACGATCGCGGCCGGCACCAGTCCGCCGCGCGTCACGGTCACGATCGCCTCGAACGGACCTGCCGGATTGAGACGCCACGCAAGCGCGCGCGCGTCGCGATGAAACTGATCCCAGGAAACCGGAAACGCCTTCTCCGGCATTTTTGTCGGCGACATGTGCTCTCAAGCCCTCCCTTGGCGCGGCCCTGTTAAAGCGATTTGAGCCAGGCGATGACATCTCCCTGCGCCATGCGTGGCGTCGTGAGATGGCTGGCAAACACTTCGACATAGCCGTTTTTCGGATTCTTGGCAGCCGCGGAGAACGCATATTCGGGGCCGCGGGAGTGGACCGGATCGAATCGACCGACAACCCACAGGAGCGGAACGCCCCGCAGCGCCGCGACATTCTTCGGGATCACCGCCGGTCCCACCGGGTCGAACATGCTGAGATAGACCGCAGGCGTCGCATTGGCGAACGTCGGCACGCCCTGGATCATGTCGGGCCAGGCGTGGCGTGCGGTATCGCCGGCCGCAACGAGCCGCCGCGCCTCCTCGATGGCGTCAGCGGTGCGCGAGCGCATCTCGGGCGTTTCCGGCAAATGGCCAGGCGCCAGCGCCACCACCGCCGCGATGCCACTGCGCCGCGCCGCATAGCCGATCGCGCCGTTGGCGCCGAGGCTGTGGCCGATGACGACGATCTTGGTGGCGCCTTTGGCCTTGAGCCTGGCAACCGCGGCGTCGATCTCGCGCATCGCGTCGTCGAACGTCGCGCCATACATGCGCCGGATCGACCACGGCATCTCCGGCGCTTCCACGAACGCACCCTCGGCTTCAAGCGCCGACGGGATGCCGCCGTCGAAGGCGCCCGGCCACACGCCCTTGCCATGGAGAAACACGACGCCGATGCCGCGTAGGTCGAACGCAGCGGCGGGAAACGTCCAAGCGAGAAGCCACAGCAGGCAGGCGATCCCCGCGACCGCGCGCGCGATCACAGAACCCCTCCCCCGTGCCGCCGCAGCTTTCATCCGCACCTCAGCAGGCTGCCTCCGCAAGTCGCGCGCGGACTGCAACGAGCATCGCGACCACCGCGTCCCTCGCGGCGGCGAGCTTTGCCGGATCGCGCGAACGCAGCACCACATTGGTGTTGGGGCCGCGTACCTCGTCGACAAACGGATAACTCCCGATCATCACGTCAGGATGGGCCTTGGCAACCGCGCCCAGCTCGGTGCCGATGTCGCCTTCGCGCAAATCGGCACGCACCGTCTCCGACAGCATCTTCACGCCGGTCTTGAGCTTGGGCGCAGCCGCATCGAGCATCGCCTGCATGATCGACGGCACGCCGGCCATGACGATGACGTTGCCAATCCAGAAGCCGGGCGCGGCCGAAACCTTGTTGGGCACAAGTTCGGCGCCCTCCGGCACACGAGTCATGCGCATGCGGGCCTCGTTCATCTCGGTCCCCATGGCACCATAACGCTCCTTCATCATGGCGACCACGCGCGGATCGTAGTCGATCGGCACCCCGAAGGCCTTGGCGACACTGTCGGCGGTAATGTCGTCATGGGTTGGGCCGATGCCGCCGGTGGTAAAGACATACGTATAGCGGTGGCGCAGCGCATTGAGCGCCGCCACGATGTCGGCTTCCTCGTCGGCGACCACGCGCACTTCCTTGAGGTCGATCCCGATCGCGGTCAGATATTCGGCGATGTAGCCGATATTCTTGTCCTTGGTGCGTCCGGATAAGATCTCGTCGCCGATGACGAGGAGGCCAGCGGTCACGATCGCCGCGCGATCGCTCACCGGGCCGGCCGATGGCTTGATTGTGTCAGTCATGCGACTTCATAGACCGATCGGCTGCGGATGCACAACGCCCGCAGCGGGGGCGTTGCGGGCGCGCATGCACGCCGCATCGATGCGGCGCCATGATGGCGGCCCGCCGCGTCTTACATTCGCTGCTGCTTGCCGCCACCTTTCATTTCCCGTCCCCCGCTTGCGACTGCTTGCGGGGGAGGGTTGCACAGGGGGCACACTCCACGGCACGAAGTTGCAGACAGGCCCCCTCCCTGACCCTCCCGCGCACGCGGGGGAGGAGAAAGAAGAGATCACCGGCTCGCTGTGATAAGAAAGACCACGATGGTCGCGGGAAGCGCGATCAAAAAAAAGACCGGCAATGCAGCGCCAACGTCTGCGTTGCCGAAAAAACGGAAACGCCATCATGAACCGGCCCGAGCCCCCATCGCCCGACGCTGCGCCCCATCGGCCAATCGATTTCGCGCCAGTGGATATATCGTGCGAAGCGATGCAGGACGGCGGCTTCCGGCTCCGATCGCGCACGCCGCTTGCGGCCTACGATCCGAGCCTCGCCCGCATGTTCCGCGCGGCAGTCGAGCGCGCGCCCGACCGCGTCTTTCTCGCCGAGCGCGTCGGCGAGGATTGGCGCAAGCTTACCTACGAGGCCTGCCGTAGAACGGTCGACGCCATTGCCGCCGCGCTCCTTGAACGCGGACTCTCGTCAGCGCGGCCGGTGATGATGCTCTCCGGCAATGGCATTGACCACGCGCTCCTCATGCTTGGCGCCTACACTGCGGGCGTTCCCTGTGCGCCGGTATCGGTTGCGTATTCGCTCCAAAGCCGGGATTTTGCCAAGCTGCGCCACATCGCTGCGCTGGTGCGGCCGGGCCTCGTCTACGTGGCAGATACCGCGCCGTTCGCGGCCGCACTCGCCGCAAACGATATCGGAAACGGCGAGATCGTCGCGAGCCGTAACGGAGCGGGACTCGATCAAGTCACGTCGTTCGATGATCTCGCAGCGACGCGTGCCGGCGACGCGGTCGAACGGGCGGTCGCGGCCATCGGCGCCGACACCATCGCAAAATTCCTGTTCACGTCAGGCTCGACCGGCTCACCCAAGGGCGTCATCAATACCCACGGCATGCTCACGGCCAACCAGCAGCAGATCGCGCAGATCTGGCCGTTCCTTGAAGATGCACCACCGGTACTGGTGGACTGGCTGCCCTGGAACCACACCTTTGGCGGCAACCACAATTTCAATCTCGTGATACGCCATGCCGGCACGCTCTTCATCGACGCCGGCAAGCCGATGCCCGCGCTCGTCGGCGAGACGGTGAAGAACCTGCGGGAAATATCGCCGACTGTCTATTTCAATGTGCCGGCAGGCTACGCAGCACTGCTGCCCTACATCGAGCGCGACGAGGCGCTTGCCCAGCGTTTCTTCTCCAAGCTCCAGTTCATCTTCTACGCCGGCGCGGCCCTGCCGCAGGATCTCTGGACGCGCCTCGAAGCCGCGGCTGTTCGCACGACGGGCAAGTGCATTCCGCTGACCTCATCGTGGGGCACGACAGAGACCGCGCCACTTGCGACCGCCGCGCACTTCCTCACAGATCGCTCCGGCATGATTGGCGTGCCGGCACCCGGCATTGACGTGAAACTCGTGCCGGCGGGAACGAAGCTCGAAATCCGGGTGCACGGACCCAACGTGACCCCGGGCTACTGGCAGCGCCCTGACCTCACGGCGGCGGCCTTCGACGAGGAAGGATTCTATCGGCCGGGCGACGCGGTGCGCTTCGCGGACTGGTCCGATCCCGGCAAGGGCGTGCTCTTCGACGGCCGCCTCGCCGAAGACTTCAAGCTCGCGACCGGCACCTGGGTTCATGTGGGCGCCTTGCGGATCGGCGTCCTCGCCGCCGCATCGCCAGCCCTCCAGGATGCCGTCGTTGTCGGCGAGAACCGCGAATTCATCGGCGTCCTGGCTTGGCTCAATCTTGCCGGCTGCCGTCGCCTTGTCGACGCGCACGAGGCCGAGCTTGCCGCACTCACGAGCCATGAAGCGGCGGTGCGCGAGCACGTGCGCGAGCACGTGCGCGACACTCTCGCGCGCTGGAATGCGGCCCATCCCGGCTCCTCGGAACGGATCGCCCGCGTGCTGCTGCTGCCGGACCAGCCCTCCATCGATGCCGGAGAGATCACCGACAAAGGCTACGTCAACCAGCGCGCCGCTATCGAATTTCGCCGGAGCGAGGTCGAACGCCTCTATGCAACCGAACCAGGACCTCAGATCATCATGGTTCGTGCTTAAATCTTGTGCAAGGATGTAGGTCCACCGTCATTGCCTGACTTGTGCAGGCCATTCACAGCCCCGTACTCTTGGCGTGAAGCTTGCTACGGCGTGTGACGAAGTGGGGCTCGCGACGCGGCGAGCCGTGGGACCGGGCATGGTGGCACCAGTCGCATTCGACGAAATGAGGGAAGCTGACGGCGGGGTGCGTCCGGTCTATGCGGGACTCGAAAAGTGGCTCGGTGAATTGCCCGCAGACGTGCTCGAGCGGCGCCGCCATGAGGCGGAGTTCCTGTTCCGCCGTATCGGCATCACCTTCGCGGTCTATGGCGAGGCGGACTCGACCGAGCGCCTTATCCCCTTCGACGTTTTACCGCGTATCATCTCGTCGGAAGAATGGACGCGGCTTCGCACCGGCCTCGAGCAGCGGGTCAAGGCGCTCAATCACTACATCAAGGACGTCTACGGGCGACGCGAAGTGCTACGCGCCAACATCGTGCCGGAAGATCTCGTTTTCCAGAACCCGGTGTTTCGCCCGGAGATGAATGGGCTGCGGGTGCCCCACGACATTTACGTGCACGTTGCCGGGATCGACATCGTGCGGGTCGACGCCGATACGTTCTACGTGCTGGAGGACAATGCACGCACGCCGTCTGGCGTCTCCTACATGCTGGAGAATCGCGAGATCATGATGCGGCTCTTCCCGGAGCTGTTCTCGCGGCACCGCGTGGCACCCGTCGAGAATTACCCCGACGAACTGCTCGCAACGTTGAAGTCAGTCGCGCCGAAGTCGGCGCCGGGCGATCCGACCGTCGTGCTGCTGACGCCCGGTATCTACAATTCCGCCTATTACGAGCACTCCTTCCTCGCCGACAAGCTCGGCATTGAACTCGTCGAGGGCCGCGACCTCGCGGTCAAGAGTGGCATCGTCTACATGCGCACGACCGAAGGGTTGAAGCGGGTCGACGTGATCTACCGACGTCTCGACGATGACTTCCTTGACCCGCTGGCGTTCCGGCCGGATTCCGCGCTCGGCGTTCCCGGCCTGATGGCGGCCTATCAGGCCGGCAATTTGACGCTGGCCAACGCGGTCGGCACCGGCATCGCCGACGACAAGGCGGTCTACAGCTACATGCCGGAGATCGTGAAATTCTATCTCGGCGAAGAGCCGATCCTCAAAAACGTGCCGACGTGGCGTTGCCGCGAACCCGAACACCTCTCCTACGTGCTCGATAATCTCGCCGACCTCGTCGTCAAGGAGGTCCACGGCTCCGGCGGATACGGCATGCTGATCGGCCCGAAATCCGACCAGGCGACCATCGCGGCCTTCCGCGCCAAGCTCAAATCCGATCCCAAGAACTTCATCGCCCAGCCGACGCTCGCTCTCTCCACTTGCCCGACCTGCGTCGAGGAGGGGGTAGCGCCGCGCCATGTCGACCTGCGCCCGTTCGTGCTCACCGGCCGCGACCGCGTCCGCATCGTGCCGGGCGGCCTGACCCGCGTCGCCCTCAAGCGCGGATCGCTTGTGGTCAATTCGAGCCAGGGCGGCGGGACCAAGGACACGTGGGTGCTTGACGCATGAGTGCAACCTGTAGGGTGAGCAAAGCGCAGCTTGCCCACGCGATCTGGGGCGTCGGCGAGGTCCAGCCGCGTGGGCACGGCGCGATAGATCACGCCCGTCATTCCGATTGCGCCATGCGCCTTTGCCCATCCTACGGGCCGACGAGGCCTCACCATGCTCTCGCGTACCGCCGATAATCTTTACTGGCTCGCCCGCTATGTCGAGCGCGCCGAGTATCTCGCGCGCGTGCTTGAAGCCACCATGCGGTTGACCGCGCTGCCTGTGGCCTACATCGGCTCGACCAACGAGTGGGAGACCGCGGTCGCGACCGCCGGCTGCCGTAAAGCCTTTTTCAGCCATTACGACGAAGCGAACGAAGAGAATGTCGCGGAATTTCTTGCCTTCTCGTCCGACAACGCCTCCTCGATCCGCAGCTGCATCGAGGTCGCCCGTCACAATGCCCGCGCGGTGCGGACGGCGCTTACGACCGAGACCTGGGAAACGATCAACGGCGCCTGGCTCGAGCTCAAGCGCTTCGGCAATGGGCCGACCTCGCGGGAGGAATTTCTGCGTTTCCTGCATTGGGTCCAGGAAACCTCGTTGCAATTCGACGGCTCCGCCTACCGCACCATGCTGCGCAACGATGTCTACTGGTTCTCCCGCCTCGGCCTCTATGTCGAGCGCGCCGACAACACGGCGCGCATTCTCGATGTGAAGTACCACATGCTGCTGCCGGACGACGAACAGGTGGGCGGCCCGCTCGACTACTATCAATGGGCCGCAATCCTGCGCACCGTCTCGGCATTGACGGCGTATCATTGGGTCTATCGCGAAAGCCTCAAGCCGTGGCTTATTGCCGACCTCCTGATCCTCAACCCGCAGATGCCGCGCTCGCTGGCCAGCTGCTACGAGAACCTCGTGCGCTTCTGTGACTCGATTGCGACCGCTTACGGCCGGCAGGGTCAGGCCCAGCGCCAGGCGCGCGCCATCCGCACCAGGCTGCAAAACAGCCGGATGGACGAAATCTTCCGGAGCGGACTGCACGAATTCATCGGCGAATTCATTTCCGACAACAATGCCTTTGGCGCCGCCGTCAGTTCCCAATATTTGATGTAGCGCAAGCGGTCCTGATAAGCTGCCGGTTCCGCAAGCCGCGGGCTTTCAGGAATTCCCATGCGCATCTGCGTCGCGCACGAAACCGTATACCGCTACGACACTCCGCCTTCCGGAGTGATCCAGACGCTGCGCATGACCCCGCGCAATCATGACGGCCAATACGTTGTCGATTGGCGTATCGATGTTTCGGCCGACTGCCGGCTTGAGGCGAACGAGGACGCGTTCGGCAACATTGTCCACGCCTTTTCGACCGGCGGGCCGATCGAAGAACTGCGCGTCATGGTGGAAGGCGAGGTCGAGACCCAGGATACGGCCGGCGTCGTGCGCGGCACGGTGGAGCGCTTCCCGCCCACTCTCTTTCTGCGCGAGACACCGCTGACGCGAGCGGACGACGCGATCCTTGCCTATGCGCGGCAATTCCCGCGACCGGACGAGCCGGCGACACTGCAGACGTTGCATGCGTTGCTTGCGAAACTGCACCAGGACCTCTTGTTTGACCCTGGCGCGGAGAACCCGAACCGCACCGCGGCCGAAGCCTTTGCCAACGAGCGCGGGAACTGGGCGGACTTCACCCATGTTTTCCTCGCCATCGTCCACACCCTCGGCGTGCCGGCCCGGTTCGTCAGCGGATATTTCCGTGGCACCGATAGCATCGCCGCCAACGTCAAACTGTCGCAAGTGCAGAGCCAGGGCGACCAACAATCGCTTCAGGAGATGATGCAGGATTCACGAGATGACGCAGTCGACGGCGAGGCGAACGACAGGGCGCACGCATGGGCGGAAGCGTATGTGCCCGGTCTCGGCTGGGTCGGGTTCGACCCGGTGAATGGCTTCTGTATTACCGATCAACATATCCGGGTGGCGATCGGCCTCGATCAGCTCGGAGCGGCCCCGGTGCGAGGCGCTCATTATGGCGGTGGCCGCGAACTGCTGGCAGTCAAATTGATTGTCAGCCAGGCGTCCTGGCAAGCGCAGGGGTAAATGATGTTGTCCCCAGCCCAAATGGTGCTCCAGGTGGTGTCGCCGCTGTCGCCGTTATATGCCGGACGCACTAGGTTCGTGGCGAGTCGCAGGGCGGCGGAGTTCGCCCCGATTCGGTTCGGCGACGTTGCGCCGGACCGGCGGCAGCGTGCGCTATGGGGCGGAACATGCGCAATGGCGGAGTGCAGCGAATGACCTATTGCTGCGGCATCCTCGTCCATGATGGGCTCGTGATGATCGCCGACACGCGGACGAACGCCGGCCTCGACAACATTTCGGTGTTTCGCAAGCTGCACACGTTCGCGAACCCCGGCGAGCGCATTCTGGCGATAACATCGTCGGGCAATTTGTCGGTCACCCAGTCGGTGCTCAGCATTTTGCGCGAGGGTTTGGAAAATCCGGCCACCGGCGAACTTGAGACGTTGATGAACTCGCCGACGCTGTTCCAGGCAGCCCAGCGCATCGGCCGGGCGATACGCCATGTCCACGCACAGGACGGCCCGGCGCTGGAAGCGGCCGACGTCAAGTTCGACGTCTCGCTACTGTTCGGCGGCCAGATCAAAGGCGAGCGGCCGCGGCTCTATATGATTTATCCGGCCGGCAACTTCATCGAGTGCACGACCGATACGCCCTATCTGCAAATCGGCGAGCACAAGTACGGCAAGCCCGTGCTCGACCGCGCCGTCATCTACAACATGGACCTCTATGACGCGCTCAAAGTCGGGCTGGTGTCGGTCGACTCGACCATGCGCTCCAATCTGAGCGTCGGTATGCCGATCGACGTGCTGGTGGCGCGGCGCGACGCCTGCGCTGCCGAGCTCGTCTATCGGATCGAGCCGGGCGAGCCTTATTTCACTGATCTGCGCGAACGCTGGTCGGCGGCGCTGCGGGCCGCCCATGCCAACATTCCGCCAGTGCCGTACAAGAACGCCGAGTGGCGAGAGGCCGTCAAACGCGCGTAGCAAGGATAGAGCGCTCGCATGAGCAACGATACGAAGATAGCGATCGTCACCGGGGCTGGCACCGGCGTCGGCCGTGCCGCCGCTCTCGCCTTGATGAAGGCCGGCTACATCGTCGCGCTCGCCGGACGGCGCAGGGACAAGCTCGATCAGGTCGCCGCCGAAGGCGCGCAGACTCAAGGCCGCAGCCTTGTGGTACCGACCGACGTCTCCGACCCCGACGGCGTGAAGGCGCTATTCGCCGAGGTCAAGAACACCTATGGGCGGCTTGATCTCCTCTTCAACAATGCCGGCATCGGTGCGCCGGCGATGCCCATCGAAGACCTGCCGCTCGAGAAATGGCGCGCCGTCGTCGACACCAACTTGACGGGTCCGTTCCTATGCACGCAGGAAGCCTTCCGCATCATGAAGGCGCAGAACCCGCGCGGGGGCCGCATCGTCAATAACGGCTCGATCTCGGCGCACACGCCGCGACCCATGGCGGTCGCTTATACTTCGACCAAGCACGCCATCACCGGGCTCACCAAGCAGACCGCCCTCGATGGGCGCCCGTTCGACATCTGCTGCGGCCAGATCGACATCGGCAATGCCGCGACCCCCCTGACCGACCGCATGGTCCAGGGCGCCGGCGTCATGCAGCCTGACGGCAGCATGATGCAGGAGGCGCGAATGGAGGCGAACCACGTCGGCGACGCCATCGTCTACATGGCGAACCTGCCGCTCTCGACCAACGTGCTGTTCATGACCGTGATGGCGAACCAAATGCCGTTCGTCGGGCGGGGATAGCGCGACTTACCCTTCTTCGATCAGCCCGGCTGCGATCTGCACCGCTTCCGCCGGCGTCGTTGCAATGTGGATGAGGCTGGCGCCGAGCGTCTCGAAATATTTTTGACCCGCTTCGCTTTCGTTCAGCAGCACGACGTGCTTTTTTGCCTTAAGTGCAAGCGCAATCTCTGACGCCGTGCCCGGGCCGCCTGCACCACATGAAATCACCACGTCGCTCGACAGCACATTGATGTTGTTGCGGGCACTGCCCATGTCGGTCACGATGACGATATCGACGGCGTCGGACATCTGATCCGTCGTCCGCGGCGCGATGCCGACTGTTAATCCCCCTGCGGCTTTTGCGCCGGTGTTGACGGCTTCCATCACGCCGACGTTGCGGCCGCCGCTCAGAAGCACCCACCCGCGCGCTCCGATCAGCTTGCCGAGTTCACGGGCCAGCGCAATGTCGGCGTCGGTCGCGCCCTCGCCGGCGCCCATCACGCCGATGACCTTTCGCCTCGCCGTCATCACGTCGGCCCTGTAGCCGTCACCCTTACGCGAGTCCCTGCCTTGACGACGGCGAGCGTCTTCACGTCGCCGAGCGCACGGGCGAAGACGTTGCAAGGGCTCGCGAGGCGCGTTTCGTCGCCCTGCGAAATCGGGGTGCGGCCAAAGCCGATGGCGATCGCCGGGCCGTCGGGCCAATAGGCGATCTCGCCTGGCGTTACGACGGCGCGGGCGTTTTTCTCACGTGCGACCTCCACCGGCACCTCGAAATAGACCTCCTCGCCCCACGTCAGCGCTGATGACGTCAGCGGCAAAGCAGCAAGGATCGCTTTCGCGGTCGGCGTGTCGAGAAATTCGGCCTCGAGTACGAGCGAGCCGAATTCGAAGCGGATGCACGTCATGATGTGACCTCGTGGCGGCGAACCTATTCGGCGGTCGCTGCGCCGACAAGCGCGGCGATTGACCCCGCAAAGCTGCCGGGTCTTGGCAGCCCCGCACCAAACCGGCATTGTCCGCAGCAGGGGGATTTGATGGCAAACGTCCAGTCGATCGTTGGAATCTTCGGGCTCCTGGCGCTGACCTATGCGATCAGCGAGGACCACCGCGCCGTGTCGTTCCGGCAGGTCGCGCTCGCGCTCGCGGTCACTGTCGTGCTCGCGGTGCTGTTTCTGAAAATACCCCAGCTCAAGGTCGCATTCGCCGCGATCGGCGATGCTGTGGATGCCATCGCCGGGGCGACGCGGGCCGGCACCTCCTTCGTATTCGGCTATCTCGGCGGCGGGCCGCTGCCGTTTGAGCTGAAAACGCCGGGCAACGAATTCGTGCTGGCGCTCCAGGCGCTGCCCGTTGTGCTGGTGATGAGCGTGCTAACGACGCTGCTGTTCTATTGGGGCATCCTACCGCCGATCGTGCGGGGACTGGCCGTCTTTCTCAACCGCACGCTCGGCGTCGGCGGTGCGGTCGGGCTCTCGACAGCCGCCAATATTTTCCTCGGCATGGTCGAGGCGCCGCTCTTCATCAAGCCCTACCTCAGTCGCCTGACGCGCAGCGAGTTGTTCATTGTCATGACCGGCGGCATGGCCGGAATCGCCGGCACAGTCCTCGTGCTCTACGCAACGATCCTCGGTCACGTGATACCCGACGCCGCCGGCCACCTCGTTGTCGCATCAGTGCTGGGCGCGCCGGCGGCGATCCTGATCAGCCTGATCATGGTGCCGGAAAAGCCCGGCGCGGCGACCGGCGGCGAGTTCAAGGAACTCGCGCCCGTCGCCACCAGTACCATGGATGCGATCGTGCTCGGCACCATGGCCGGACTCGAATTGCTGCTCAACATCTGCGCCATGTTGATCGTACTGATCGCGCTCGTGCACCTCGTCGATGCGATGCTCGGCGCGCTGCCGATTATCGGCGGAGCGCCGGTAACGCTGGAGCGCGGGCTTGGCATCGTCATGGCGCCGATCTGCTGGCTGATGGGCGTGCCGTGGCAGGAAGCGACGACCGCCGGCGCCCTGATGGGCGTTAAGACGATCCTCAATGAGTTCGTTGCCTACCTGCAGCTCGCGGCGTTGCCGCCGGACGCGCTCAGCGAACGCTCGCGTCTCATCATGGTCTACGCCATGTGCGGCTTTGCCAATTTCGGCAGCCTCGGCATCATGATCGGTGGCCTCACCACCATGGCGCCCGATCGTCGCGAGGATGTGGTGTCCCTCGGAGCCAAGTCGATCGTGTCCGGAACACTCTCCACGTGTCTCCTTGGCGCGATCGTCGGTGCGCTGACGTAACGTTCGTCGCTGCCGGGACATCGCGGAGCAACCGCTTCTTTACCATGGGCCGAAATGGCAAGGTTTTGAGCAATCATCGACAACATGTGCTCGCGCGCATGGCTCTCGCTTCTTTTCGCACACGGCTTGGGCAAATCCATTTTTTATCTTGAAAACTATGACGCTAAAAACATCACACGAAGCGCTCGGCGATTTCGCGAATCTCAATTCCTTTGGGGCCACACAATTTGTTCAGAGGTCGTCCTGCATATCGCTCGCTGATCGGGGACCAGGAAATTTCGTCTTTTCGTCATGCGCTCCAAATCAAGCTCAGGATCCGCAGGAAAGGCCGTCGCATCGAAGCGTAACGCTGCACGCCACATCAGCGACACGGCCATGCGTCGCGCGATGGCAGACGCCGAACTCGCGATCGTCGAAGCTCAGCGTGCCCATGCGCGGCTGCGAGAGGCGATCGACATCCTGCCCGAAGGCATCGTGTTCCTCGATCCGGATGAGCGCTACATCCTGTGGAACCAGCAATACGCCGACATCTACAAGCGCAGCGCCGACCTGTTTCAGTACGGCGCGCGGCTTGAAGATACCCTGCGCATCGGCGTCGCCCGCGGCGACTATCCGGAGGCCAAGGGCCGCGAGGACGAATGGATCGCGGGGCGGCTCGGGAAGCTGCGAACTCCTAGCGGCCGCCACGAGCAGATGCTGTCGGATGGACGCTGCATCCTGATCGAGGAACGCCGCACCAGCGACGGCGGAACCATCGGGCTGCGAGTCGACATCACGGAGATGAAACAGCGCGAGGCGTCGTTTCGTCTGCTGTTCGATTCCAATCCAGTGCCGATGTTCGTCTATGCGCTCGATGACGAGCGGATCATCGCCGTCAACGATGCCGCGGTCGCCCATTACGGCTATCCTCGCAGCGCGTTCATCGGCATGACCCTGACCGCGCTCCATGCAGACGAGCAGGCTGTCGTGCTGCCGCACATTGCGGACCTCTCGCCGGACGAGCAGGCGGGCCGCACCTGGCGCCATTGCAAGGCCGGCGGCTCACCGATCGACGTCGCGATCTACGCACAACGTCTGACGTATGAAGGCCGCGCCGCCGCACTGGTCGCAGCGATCGACATTACCGAGCGCAAGCGCGCCGAAACGCGCATCGCCCACATGGCGCACCATGACGCGCTGACTTCGCTCCCCAACCGCGTGCTGATGCGGCTGCGCATGGAAGGGATGTTGGCGGCCCGCGACGGCGGACACGTGGCCGTCATGTGTCTCGACCTCGACAACTTCAAGTCGGTGAACGACACCCTCGGCCATCCGCTCGGAGACCTGCTGTTGCAGCAGGTCGCACGGCGCCTGCAGGGCGAATTGCGCAGTGACGACACCGTTGCGCGCCTCGGCGGCGATGAATTCGCGGTGCTGCAGGCGGATACTGAGTCGGCCGATGTCGCGAGCGAACTCGCTCAGCGGCTGCTCACCGTCGTCAGCGAGCCCTATGAGATCGACGGCCACACGGTCACCGTCGGCGCAAGCATCGGCATCGCGCTCGCGCCGAACGACGGCAATGATCCCGACCGTCTGCTCAAGCAAGCCGATATGGCGCTCTATCGCGCCAAAGGCGACGGCAAGGGCGCGTTGCGCTTCTTCGAGCCCGAGATGGACGCGCACGTGCAGGCGCGACGCCACCTCGAAATGGATTTGCGCAGCGCGCTTAATTCAGGCGAACTCGAAATCTATTACCAGCCGTTGGTGGACATTACGAGTGGTCGGACCTGTGCGTTCGAGGCGCTGCTGCGCTGGAGGCACCGCGAGCGCGGCATGATCCCGCCCAGTGAGTTCATTCCCGTTGCTGAGGAAACCGGCCTGATCGGCCCGCTCGGGGCGTTTGTGCTGCGGCAGGCTTGCGCGGACGCCACCTTATGGCCGAACGACACGAAAGTTGCCGTCAATCTGTCGCCACTGCAGTTCCGCACCGGAAGCCTGCTGCAAACCGTGATGAGCGCGCTCGAACGATCCGGCCTGGCGGCCCATCGCCTCGAACTTGAGATCACCGAGACTCTGCTTCTGGAGCGTGGCGAACGCGTGCTGGCGACGCTTCACGCCTTGCGGGCGCTTGGCGTACGCATCGCCATGGACGATTTTGGTACCGGCTATTCGTCGCTGAGCTATCTGCGCAGCTTTCCGTTCGACAAGATCAAGATCGATCGATCATTCGTGCGCGACCTGTCATCCAATACGGACTCACTCGCGATCGTGCGCGCCATCGTCAGTCTCGGGTCGAGCCTCGGCATCACCGTTACCGCCGAAGGTGTCGAGTGCGAGCACGATCTCGACCAGTTGCGCGCCGCAGGTTGCAACCAGGCGCAGGGCTTCCTGTTCAGCATGCCGCGGCCCCAACGCGAAATTCTGCAGGGCCTTCACTCGCAGCAGGTGGCATGACATCGCGAAGGGCAAGTACTCCGCGTCGCCGCAACGCTACGGCAGCGAGACGACACAACGCCTTCAATGCAAACGGAATACGCCGTCGACCGGACGGATTTCCGCGGGCTTGATGAGCTTCGAGTGGGCGACAGTCACCGAATGCAGAATGCCTTCGAGTGATTTCTGCCAAAATTCCAGAAACCGTTGCAGCTCCGGAAAGTTCGGGCAGAGATCGTAGGCTTGCCATACGTACGACTGCAGCAGCCAGGGGTGATCCGGCCGTCGGTAGAGAATGTTAGCGGTCGTGAGGCCATAGCCCACGACCTGCTTGCGGAAATCTTGCGAGACCATTGCGCCCTCCAGTAGAGGATTCGAGTGTGTCGCATGCACAATTCATTTCAAGTCCAAAAGTTTGACAATGACTGCAATTTCAATGTGTTAGCAGCATCCGCCACGGTTTGCTAACAATGTGTGTTAGCAATCATCTCTCATGAGTGCTAATTATTTTCCTGCCCCCTCTTGTACCGTCGACTTGGCTGCCCTAAATCGCCACCCGAGGGTACGGGCAGCGGGGCTCCCCGTGCTCATCACTTGAAACTCTTAAATGTATCAATCTGTTAGGAGGACAGCATGAAGTTTCGTCCGCTTCACGATCGTGTCGTCGTCAAGCGCATCGATGCCGAAGAGAAGACTGCCGGCGGCATCATCATTCCCGATACTGCCAAGGAAAAGCCGTCTCAGGGCGAAGTCATCGCCGTCGGGCCGGGTGGCCGCGACGAGGCCGGCAAGCTCGTTCCGCTCGATGTGAAAACGGGCAATCGGATCCTGTTCGGCAAGTGGTCGGGCACCGAGGTGAAGATCGACGGCGTCGAATACCTGATCATGAAGGAAAGCGACATCATGGGCGTCCTGGAGGACGTGCAAATCAAAAAGAAGGCCGCCTGACGGAGCCTTTCCCTCAAAGCAGCCCGACGGAATGAAGGCGGACTTCAGGTCGCGCCGCACCTCGGGCCATAGCAGAACGCAAAATCTCTCAGGAGACATGAAAACATGGCCGCAAAAGACGTAAAGTTTTCCGTTGATGCCCGCGACCGCATGCTGCGCGGCGTCGACATCCTCGCCAACGCCGTGAAGGTGACCCTCGGCCCGAAGGGCCGCAACGTCGTGCTCGACAAGTCGTTCGGCGCGCCGCGCATCACCAAGGACGGCGTGACTGTGGCGAAGGAAATCGAACTTGAGGACAAGTTCGAGAACATGGGCGCCCAGATGGTGCGCGAAGTCGCGAGCAAGACCTCCGACCTCGCCGGCGACGGCACCACGACCGCGACCGTGCTCGCCCAGGCGATCGTGAAGGAAGGCGCCAAGGCGGTGGCCGCCGGCATGAACCCGATGGATCTCAAGCGTGGCGTCGACCTCGCGGTCGAGGCAATCGTGAAGGACCTCGAGCACAATTCGAAGAAAGTCACTTCCAACGACGAAATCGCCCAGGTCGGAACCATTTCCGCGAACGGCGACGCCGAGATCGGCCGTTTCCTTGCCGAGGCCATGAAGAAGGTCGGCAACGAAGGCGTCATCACCGTCGAGGAAGCGAAGTCGCTCGAGACCGAGCTTGACGTAGTCGAGGGCATGCAATTCGACCGCGGCTACATCTCGCCCTACTTCGTCACCAATGCCGACAAGATGCGGGTCGAGATGGAGGACGCCTACGTCCTCATCAACGAAAAGAAGCTGTCGGGCCTGCAGGAACTGCTGCCGCTCCTTGAAGCAGTGGTGCAGACCGGCAAGCCGCTGGTGATCATTGCCGAAGACGTCGAGGGCGAGGCGCTCGCCACGCTCGTCGTCAACAAGCTACGCGGCGGCCTCAAGGTCGCGGCTGTCAAGGCGCCGGGCTTCGGCGATCGCCGCAAGGCCATGCTGCAGGACATCGCGATCCTGACCGGCGGCCAGGCGATCTCGGAAGACCTCGGCATCAAGCTCGAGAACGTCACCATCGCCATGCTTGGCAAGGCCAAGAAGGTGATCATCGAGAAGGAGAACACCACGATCGTCAACGGCGCCGGCAAGAAGGCCGACATCGAGGCCCGCATTGGCCAGATCAAGGCGCAGATCGAGGAGACCACCTCGGACTACGATCGTGAGAAGCTCCAGGAGCGTCTCGCCAAGCTCGCGGGCGGCGTCGCGGTGATCCGCGTCGGCGGCGCGACCGAGGTCGAGGTGAAGGAGCGCAAGGATCGCGTCGACGACGCGATGCATGCGACCCGCGCCGCGGTCGAGGAAGGCGTGCTGCCGGGCGGCGGCGTCGCGCTGCTGCGTTCGATCAAGGCGATCGAGAAGATCCGGGTCGCCAATGACGACCAGAAGACCGGCGTCGACATCGTCCGCAAGGCGCTGTCCTGGCCGGCGCGCCAGATCGCTTTCAACGCGGGCGAGGACGGCTCGGTCGTGGTCGGCAAGATTCTCGACAAGGATCAGTACAACTACGGCTTCGACGCTCAGACCGGCGAATACGGGAACCTCGTCAGCAAGGGCATCATCGACCCGACCAAGGTCGTGCGTTGCGCGCTGCAGGACGCCGCTTCCGTGGCCGGTCTGTTGATCACCACCGAGGCGATGGTCGCCGAGCTGCCGAAGAAGCATTCTGCGGGGCCCGCCATGCCGCCCGGCGGCGGCGGAATGGATTTCTGATCGACGGACGACAGGAACCAACGCAAACAGAGGCCCGGGCGCAAGCCCGGGCCTTTGGCGTTTTTTCGGGCGTCTCCTGCAACGCTTCTTGTGATCAGTGGGTTGGGCTATAAGTACCCTATGGTGAGGCCGACATGAATATTCAGCCCAACCTGCGCCTGGACAAAGCCGCGTTCATTAAATGGAGCGCGACTGCGGAGGAACGCTATGAGCTTGTCGGAGGACGCGTCGCGATGATGACTCGTCCATCACGAGCTCATGCAATAATCGTCCCCAACCTTGCCGTTCTGTTGCGCGGCTGCTTCGACAGGACACAATGGGTCGTCGTGATGGAGTTCGGACTGGATGCCGGACCCGAGACGGTGCGCTATCCCGATGTCGTGGTCGATCGCGTCGGCGGACGTCGCAAAGATTACACAGCCATCGCTCCAATTCTTCTTGCCGAAGTACTTTCGCCGTCCAGCGTCGATGTCGATCTTGGTGACAAAGTTGCAGAGTACATGCAGCTTCCGGGTCTGCAGGCATACATCGTCTTGTCGCAGGACGAGCCGAAGGCGTGGGTATATGCGCGGTCGGCAGCGAAGTTCGCAGGACCAACGGTCATCGCCGGCACGGATGCTGTCGTCCAGATTGATGCGCTCGGTCTTGCACTACCGATGGCCGATATCTACGCGGGAATAGGAGACGATTGAAAGTAACCTGAGCATGCACGAAGGGCCGCCCGTAGGCGGCCCTTCTTTTTTGTCTCAACATCGGCGCTCGCAGAACCACGTTCCGCGTCACATCGCCTCTGGCGCCTTCAGGCGCACCAGCCGCGTCAACAGCGCGTCGAGGCCCGCGCCGTCGCCGGCGTGGAGATCGATGCGGCCGACCTTCTCGACCAGCCGCTCGAGGGACTCCAGCTCCTTGAGACGCAGGAGCAGCGGGTTGTCCTCCATCAACTTCGCGGTGTTGAGGAGCGAACGCGTTGCCGCGGTCTCCTCCTGGCGGCGGATCAGGTTGGCCTTAGCCGTCCGCTCCGCCTCCACCACCTTGTTGACGAGGTCACGCACCTCGCCCGGCAGGATCACGTCCTTGATGCCGAGCTCAGTCACCTCGACGCCGGTGTCGACGAGGCGCTCGCGCACATAGGCGCGCAGCTCCGCATCGAGCGCGCCCTTGGCCGACAGCACCTCGTCGAGCGAGCGTGCCGCGACGGCCTCCCGGATCGCGAACTGCACGAGCCGGTAGAGCCAGGCGTCAACGTCGGTCACCGCGGACACCGCAAGCTCCGGATCAACGATCCGGCGCAGCGCCGTCAGGGTGACCCGCAGCGCGATGCGGTCCTTGGTCAGCATCTCCTGCGCCGTGATCTCGACCGCCTGCGGACGCAGGTCGAGGCGCTTGACCTCGACCTTGCGGTCGACGACCCAGAACGAGTGCCGACCCGGCGCGAGACGCTCGATGAAGCGACCCTCGACGTTGAGCAGGCCCGCCTCGTGGTTCTCGACCACGACCTCGGTCAGGTAGGCGTTACGCTCGCGGCCCACCATCTTGAGGTGACGCGGCTCAGCCTTCGGGGACGCAGCCGCATCGATGCGCTCGACATCGATCTTGGTTGCGACCTTCCAGAAGACGCGCGTGGTCCACGGACCCATCAGGTGCACCGGCCGGCCATCGTAGCTCACGACGGCAAGCTCACCCGACTTGGTCTCGACCGCCTCGAACAAAGCTGCGGCGAGATCCGGACGCGCAGCCTTGAGCACGGCGTAGCGGTCCGCCGGGAACTCCGCCCGCACGACGTTGAAGATCTCGGCCGTGAGTTCACGCGCCGGATCGAACAGACGGTGGCGGCCGGGATCGAGCACCTGCTCGAGCCGGCCGTTGCGCAGCAGGAGGGCGCGCTCGCCGTCCTTCACCGTCACGCGCAACACCAACAGAGACCGGTTCACGGCACTTACTCCTTGTCATAGCCGCCGGCACCACGCCGGACGGGTCGTTTTTCGCCAGCGGGCAGTGAGTTCCGGGCGCGACTTCCCGCGAGAACAGCGGGCCGAAGCTTGAGCCGGCGCAGTCATCCGGGCGCACGCGCACGGGTCCGCGCGCGCGAACGCACGCGGTCGGCGGCGAACCCGGCGTCTGCGCAGGCGATATCCGCCTCGGCGCATGGCCGATCTCACGGTGTGACGATTCGGGACGAAAGGTTTTTAAGCCAAACGACCGGACCGCGACTGAAGCACGCGCCCGGTCCCCTTGAGGAGGTTCAGCTTTGGCAGCTTAACCGGCTGGTGCTAGGAACGGGATTTGAACCCGCCACCCGATGAGTACCAATCATCTGCTCTAACCACTGAGCTATCCTGGCGATGAGAACCGTACAGTTTCCTGTAGCGGCTCGAGGTCTCCGTACGGCGGAACACGGTACTGCAGAGCAGCCCGCGCCAGTCGGGACTAAAAGCCCAAACACAAGACCGCGCGAAGGACGCGGCTTATGACGGAAAACAAGTTCCCGCGCAAGTGAAACTCTGGCCATCATTGTAAAATCGACAGAAATGAAATGATGGCCGAGGAAATTCGCGCGCGTCATGTCGCAATGGCGCGGCGGAAGAAAACTTTCTTGCGCGGATCAATGTGGAACAGGTTGCGCGCATCGATGCGGACAGCAATGGTCTGAAAACGCGAACGACCACGAATCCGAGTGGTGCGCTTACATCCGGCGTCACACACTCAAAATCGTGGTCGCAAGACAAGCGCGCCAGTCGGCGTCAAGCTCGTCCAATGCCAAATATGGAAGTAAACTCTGGCGTTTTCAAGACAACGAAGGTGCCGTTCGCCGACCGGAACAAACCGATGACTGATCAATCCATCAATCACATCCATGTCGGTATCGGCGGCTGGACGTTCGCGCCGTGGCGCGGCGTGTTCTATCCGAAGGGATTGCCGCAGGCGCAGGAGCTGAGCTACGCCGCGAACCACCTCACATCGATCGAGATCAATGGGACGTTCTATCGCACGCAGACGCCCGCGACGTTTCGCAAATGGGCGTCGGAGGTTCCCGACGGATTCGTCTTCGCGGTAAAAGGGCATCAGCGAGTAACCCATCGCCGCGAACTCAAGGACGCGCGCGAATTGATCGATCATTTCCTCAATTCGGGGGTGCTCGAACTCGGCGACCGTCTCGGTCCCCTGCTCTGGCAATTTCCGCCCTACAAGAAATTCGACGCGTCGGACTTCGGCAGCTTTCTCGAACAGTTGCCCAAGGAATTCGGCGGGCGTCAGCTGCGGCACGTCGTCGAGGTGCGCCACAACAGCTTCCTCGTGCCGGAATTCGTTCACCTGCTGCGCCAGTTTGAAACCGCGGTGGTGTTCAGCGAGCACGAGACCTATCCCGCCATCGCCGACGTGACCGCGGACTTTCTGTACCTGCGTCTGCAAAAGGCCGACGATTCCGTCGAAACCGGCTATCCGCCGAAAGCGATCGCCGAGTGGGCTGCACGCCTGAAATCCTGGCTCGACGGCCGCACTCCCGCCGACCTGCCCCATCTCGAAAAGACGAAGTCGAAGACAAAGCTGCGGGATATTTTCGCCTACTTCATCCATGAGGGTAAAGTCCGTGCGCCCGCAGCCGCGATGGCGCTGATCGAGAAGCTGAAATCGTGAAACCGCTCTGCACCATCGGCTATGAGCAATCGACGCCGAGCGCCTTCTTCGACGCGCTCGCCGCAGCGAAGGTCGGAACCGTGGTCGACGTGCGCGCGGTCGCCGCGTCACGGAGGCCCGGGTTTTCCAAGCGCCAGCTCGCGGCCGGCCTTGATGAGCACGGTATCGGCTATGTTCATCTCCAGAAGCTCGGCACGCCCAAGGAAGGCCGGCTCGCGGCACGCAGCGGACACGCGGAGACGATGTTGCGTATCTACGAGCACCATCTCGCGACGCCGGACGCTGCGCGCGAACTCGATGAATTGACGGCACTCGCGTCAAAAGCCGGTCGACCGCTCTGCCTGTTGTGCTATGAGCGCGACCCGGCCCACTGCCACCGCCAACGTCTGGCGGAGGAGCTTCATTCGCGCCTCGGCATCAAGGTCGATAATTTGTTCTGCGCGCCGGTCTAACCGCGTGCGCATCGACCGTTCCAGCAGGTGCCATGGCCTTTTTTCGCAACGACACCGTCAACCTGCTCAATCTGCATTATGGCATCCATGCGCTGGCGCTGAGCGGTGGCGGCGCCTTCTTCACCGCATTCCTGCTGCGCGCCGGCGTGCCCGTGCCGGTCGTGCTCGCTGCAATTGCCCTGATCGTTGCCGGTCGGTTCATAATCCGGCCTCTCATCCTTCCGCCGGCCAAACGCTGGGGGCTGCGGCCGCTGGTGATCGCCGGCACGGTGATGACCGGCCTGCAATATCCCTTGCTGGCGGAGGTGCATGGCGTCGGCTGGCAGCTGTGGGCGCTGTGCGCGATCTCGTCGGTCGGCGATACCGTCTATTGGACTTGCTACCACGCCTACTTCGCTTCGCTCGGCGATGCCGTTCATCGCGGTCACCAGATCGGCGCGCGCGAGGCGATCGCCGCGGTCGTGGGGATCGTCGGCCCCCTCGCCACCGGCTGGGCGTTGACGACACTCGGGCCGCGGGCCGCGTTTGACGCCACCGCAGTGGTGCTGCTGCTTGCTGCGCTCCCGATCTTCGGCACGCCGAATGTCGCGGTCGTCGACGGCGTGCCCGGGGCCATCCGCGCCGCGCTTCCCGGCATATTGATGTTCGCCGCCGACGGCTGGATCGCGGCGGGCTTTTACTTTGTCTGGCAGATGGCGCTGTTCCTTGCGCTCGGTGAGAGCTTCAGCGCCTATGGCGGCGCCGTAGCGCTCGCTGCGTTGGTGGGAGCGGTGAGCGGGCTCTTGCTCGGCCGATTTATCGATGCCGGCCATGGCCGGCGCGCCGTGTGGCTCGCCATCGGTTCACTCGCTCTTGTCACCTGTCTTCGCGCGGCGAGTTGGGACGATCCGATGTATGCCGTCGTCGCCAATGCCCTCGGGGCCTTCGCCTCTGCCCTCTACATCCCAACGCTAATGACCGCGGTCTACAATCAGGCGAAAGTTTCGCCGTGCGTGTTGCGCTTTCACATCGCCACCGAGGGAGGATGGGATGCCGGTTGTGCAGCCGCATGTATCACCACCGCGGCCCTGCTGGCGATCGGTGCACCCATCTGGGTCGGAATCGTGCTGTCGCTTCTTGGCTGCGCGGCGAGCTTCACGCTGTTGCGGCGCTATTACAAATCGTCGCGCTGAGATCGTAGCCCGGATGGAGCGCAGCGAAATCCGGGAGGGACTTTGCGATCGGCACGGCAGTTCCCAGATTTCGCTACGCTCCATCCGGGCTACGGCCGCGGTCTCTACTCCGCCGGCATTGCGGCGCGGCGGTGCGCCATCTCGGCGCCGTTGACGGCAGCCGCCATGCCGTAGACGCCGGCCATCATAGTGAAGCCGGTGAGCGCGATTGCGGCGAGCACGAGATCGAAGCCGCCGCGGCCGTAAAGTTGCGCGATCAACTGCACCGCGATGCCGGCCGAAATGAAGGTGAGGAAGTAGCGCACCGCGTAGACCCGGCCGCGCCACGCATCCGCGGTATATCGCGCGATCACGATGTCGCCGACCGTCACCTGGGCGTAGATCGCGCCGACGGCGACGGCGAGCGACACAATGAGAGCCGTTCCGCTCGCATGCCAAGTCCACAACAGGCTCGCAAATTGGACGGTGGCAACGCCGGCGAACAGGAAATGCGCCGGCACCCGCTCGAGCAACCTCCCCATCGTGAGTTGTGACAGTGCACCGCAGAGAAAGATGCCGGTAGCGAGCCAGCCCACCACGACAAGGGGAATGCCGTCGCCGACGCGCTCGTCGATGAGCTTCGGCAATGCGATCAGCGCGGTGTTGAAGGTGAGGCCGCCGGCCAGCGAAATCGCAATGTAGCAGGCGAACATCACGATGGCCGCGAGCGGCGACAGCACGACGTCGGCGGTGGTCTTGCGTTTGCCGATGTGATGGCTATCGTCGGCAACCAACGCGAGATAGGCAACGCCCGTCGCGAGACAGATCACCGCCGGCACCAGGAAGGCGGCGCGCCAGTCGATCCATGCCGCGAGCGTCGTCGAAATGCCCGCCGCAAGCGTGACGCCGAAATTGCCGCAGACGCCGTTGAAAGCGAGCGTTCGCGGGCGCATTTTCGACACGTCGATCAGCATCGCCATGCCGACAGGATGATAGATCGCAGCAAAAGTGCCGATGAAGAACATGGCAACAGCAAGCGATGCCGGTGACGGCGCGAGGCCCGCGCCAATGAGCGAAACGCCGCAGCCGAAATAGAATACCGCCATCATGTTGCGCCGGCTCCAGCGATCGGCGAGCCAGCCGGCCGGAATCGAGAACACGCCGAACGCCACGAACGCCGCGGTCGAAAGTGCGATCAGCTCCGCGTAAGGCCGCTGATACACGACCTGCAACCCGATCACGATCGCGGGAAAGATGAGCAGCACGAAGTGATCGATCGCATGGGCGAAATTGAGAAACGCGATCGTGCGTCGCCGTGTCGCTTCCGTCGGCGGAGCTAAGACGCCATCATTTTTCCCCTCCCCCGCCTGCGCAGGGGTGTCCGGGGAATGATTCATTGTGACGCGGTGCATGCTCGGCAGAATCGGTGCAACCCGATCCTTGCTGGTTGTCGAGACTCAGAAAGGGCCGAGCATGCGCTACCTCGATAGCATCATGGGGACACTGCTTAAACCGATCGATCGTCGCTGGTTCCAATCTGTTGTGGATCGGCACGGCGCCGACGCCTACGACAAGTCGTTCAAGAGTTGGGATCATCTGGTCGCGCTGATTTTCGCGCAGTTGAGCCAGATCGACGGCTTGCGTGGGCTTGAGACCGCCTTCAATGCTAACGCCCATCACCACTATCATCTGCATGTCGGTCCGCTTGCGCGCTCGACGTTGTCGGACGCCAACGGGCGCCGCCCGACCGCGGTCTTTGCCGAAGTCTTTACGATGCTGTCGCAGTCGGCCGATCGGTCGACCCGGCGGGACGGCGCCGAGATGGTGCGCGTGATTGACGCCAGCCCTGTTCCGTTGGGCAAGGTGTGCAAATGGGCTAAGTGGAACGGACGTATCCGCGGCATGAAAATGCACGTCGTCTATGATCCGCAGGCCGATTGCCCGCGCTGTATCGAGGTCACGGCGGCAACCGTCAACGACGTCGAGGTCGGCCGTAAATTCGCGATCGAGACCGGCGCGACTTACGTGTTCGACAAGGGCTATTGCCACTTTGGCTGGTGGCAGCGGATCAATGACAGCGGGGCTTTCTTCGTCACCCGGGCCAAGGTCAACACTCGCTTGCGGATGACCCGGCGCCGGCCGTTGCGAAAGCGGCGCGGCGACGGCTTTAGGATTATCGATGACGCCGAGGTCAGGCTCGTCAGCAAAGGCGATTCGCGGCTGCCGATGGCGCTGCGCCGCATCAGGCTCAAGCGCGACAATGGCGGCAGCCTGACACTGATCACCAACGACCTCGTGCGCAGCGCGACCGAAATCGGCCAGTTGTACAAGGCCCGTTGGCAGATTGAGCTGCTGTTTCGCTGGATCAAGCAACATCTCGATATCCGCAAGTTCCTCGGCACGAGCGAAAATGCAATCCGCCTGCAGATTCTGGCTGCGATGATCGCCTATCTCCTGCTGCGCATCGCCGCGCGCCTGCATCGCCTCACCATCCCCGTCCTTCGCCTCATCGAACTCATTCGCCAGCGCCTGTTCATGCGAAGGCCGATCGCCGAAATCGACAAGCCCCCTCCCGTCAACCCATCTCGAAACGCTCCAAAATCATCCGATGCCCAACTCGAATTCCGCTATGTCTAAAACTTCCCCGGACAGCCCTGCCGCCTGCGGGGGAGGGTCAGGGAGGGGGTCCGACTCCCCAGTGAGTGCCGTGGAACGGGCCCCCTCCCTGACCCTCCCCCGCAAGCGGGGGAGGGAAAAAGTCCGATGCTTCCACGCGGGATCCGTTGACGGGACCGGAACCTGAGACGTGGCTGTTTCGGGTCTCACCGCGACGTCGTTCATAGATCAATCCAACATTCAACGGCAAACTGCCGAGGGAATCTCAACGTTTGTACATACCGCGACGCCGATCCGCCTATGCCGTTTCGACAATGCGGTTTTGCGGAAGGGGCGCGGCCAAGCGCCCGAGCGGCGAAATCACGCCCGCTCGATCTCTTCGCGCACGGCAATCAGTGCATCGGGTGTGTCCACATCGACCAGCGCGGCCTTGCCGGTCACCGGCACCTCCGCGATGGCCTCCGGATATTGCGCGATGAGGTTCCGCGCACCGACGTCGCCGTCGATCGCGGTAAGCTCAGGGAAGAAGCGGCGCGACCACACTATCGGATTGCCGCGCTTGCCGTCGGTCGTCGGCATGACGACGAGCGCGCCTTTCTCCGGATCGAAGGCACCGAGCAGACGCTCGATCAAGCCGGCGTCGACCTGCGGCATGTCGGCGAGGCACACGATCGCGCCATCGGCATCGGCCGGCACCGCGGCGACACCGGCCTTGAGCGACGTCGACAAGCCCTCCGCGTAATCGGGATTGTGCACCAGCACGACGTCGAGGCCCTTGAGCGCCGCGGCGACCCGCTCGCGTTGATGACCAGTGACGACGATGACCGGCCGTGCTCGCGATGCCAACAGCTCTTCGGCGGCAATGCGGACCAGCGGGCGGCCGGAGATTTCGGCAATGAGTTTGTTGGGACCGCCCATGCGGGTCGAACGCCCCGCCGCAAGCAGGATCGCCGCAAGCCGCCGGCCCGGCTTTACCTCGCTCGCGCGCGGCTGCGGACGCGTCACGATCTCCATCAACAGGCCGCCGACGCCCATGCCGGTGATGTCACGCCGGCGCACCGGCAAGCCGCAGAGCAGGCGCGACAGCACCCAGTCGAAGCCGTTTTCCCGTGGACTGCGGGCGCACCCGGGCGCGCCCAGCACAGGATGGCCGTGGGCAGTCGCCACCAGCATCAAGTTCCCGGGATCGACAGGCATCCCGAAATGCTCGATTGCGCCGCCGACCGCCTCGACGGCGGCAGGAATCACGTCACGCCGATCCGCAATCGCGGAGGCGCCGAACACGATGACAATCTCGGCACCGGCCTTGAGCACCTCGTCCAGAGCACGGGCAAGCGGGGCGGTTTCGTGCGGCGTGCGCCGTTCCGCCACGATCGTAGCGCCTGCGGGTGCAAGGCGGTCCTGTGTCACCCTTAGCGTCTTCTCGATCACCTTCTCGGACAGGCCCGGCAGCATGGTCGAGATGACACCGACCTTGCGGATCACATAGGGCGCGACGCGCACCAACGGCGCAGCGTTCCGGGCCACCGCGAGCGCCTTGTCCCGCGCCGCGGCGGCGATCGCGAACGGGATGATCTTGACCGTCGCGATCATCTTGCCGGGGACGGCCGGCGCAAACGCTTCCAACGTCGCGAGCGTGATATCGGGATCGATCTCGTTGAAGCGGTCGATGCCGCCCTCTTCGACGACGACCACGCCGGCGGTTTCCGCGAACAGATTGGCCCGGCCCGTGAAGGCGTGATCGACACGCACGCCCTCGCCCGCGATCGCTGCCGCAAGCTCGGCCGCAGCATCATCCTCCGAAACATCGCCTGGCTCGATGCGGGCAACCGTAATCGCCTTGATGCCGGCCGCGGTGAGCGCCGCGCTCTCGGCCTCGCCCACCACCGTGCCCTTCTTGAGCACCAACCCGCTCTTGCGGATCGAGTGGACAACGATGCCGCCGATCGCATCCGCGGGCGCAACCGGGCCGAATTTCATCAAGCGGCCCCCGCGATGGCGCGCTCAGGCCGGCTCGCCGCCTGCCGATCGGCAGAAAGCCGCAGCGACGCCGTGATCTCGCCCATGATGGAAACCGCGATCTCCGGCGGCGACACCGCGCCGATAGGAAGGCCGATCGGAGCGTGAATGCGCGCGATCGCGGCATCCGTCACGCCTTGTGCCTTGAGCCGTTCCACCCGGCGGGCATGGGTTTTTCGCGAGCCGAGCGCGCCGATGTAGAAGCAGTCTCGCGCAAGTGCGTGGAGCAGCGCCGGATCGTCGATCTTCGGATCATGGGTGAGCGCGACGAAGGCCGTGTAGCGATCGATGTTGAGCGGCGGGAGGGCGACGTCCGGCCATTCGGCGATCATCTTCACGTCGGGGAAACGCTCTACACTTGCAAATGCCGTGCGCGGATCGATGATGATCACATCGTAGCCAAGGAGCTTGGCGACCGGCGCGAGTGCCTGGCTGATGTGCACCGCCCCGATCGCGACGAGGCGCGGCGGCGGCACGTGGACGGTGAGGAACACGCGGCCCTGCGGCGTCTCCTCCATGCCGCTCTTGCCGGTGCGCAGATGCGCCTCCAAGGCCTCACGCAGCGGATCGCTGGCGACCGCTGCAGCCGCGACGAAGCGCTGGTTGCCGGACTCGACGTCCGTAACAATGATCGCCGCGCGACGGGCGGCACGTTCGGCATTGAGCGATTTGAGGATATCGAGGCGCACGGAACGTTCCTCTGTACAGCGCGTAGGGCGGAATAGCGAAGCGTATTCCGCCACTGCAAGCGATCCGGCACCGCGGCGCAATACGCTTCGCTATTGCGCCCTACAGGACTTTACGACGCGGGACCTTACTCGACCTTCTCTACATATACCCTAATGGTGCCGCCGCACGACAGGCCGACCTTCCAGGCGGTCTCGTCGGCGACGCCGAACTCCAGCATTTTGGCCTTGCCGCTGTCGATCACGTCGAGGGCCTCGGTCACGACTGCGCCCTCGACGCAGCCGCCGGAGACCGAGCCCAGAAAATTGCCATCGGTATCGATCACGAGGTTCGAGCCGACCGGCCGCGGCGCCGACCCCCAGGTCTCCACCACCGTCGCAAGCGCAACGCCGCGCCCCTCTTTGCGCCAGTCCTCGGCAGCTTTGAGAATATCTTCGTCGGTCGCGATCATGGGGAATCTCCTGTCTTGCAGGGTCAGGGCCGCAATATGGTGATTTTCCCCGAAATAGGCCAGTGGCGCGGAATAGCGGAGCCTATTCCGCCAGTTCATGGCGAACTTGGCCGCGGCGCAATACGCTTCGCTACTGCACCCTGTGGCTCGCGCTATGCGACCCGCTGCAACCACGCCTTCGGGTCGCCGACATCGCGGGCGCCCCGACCGGCAGTGCCGGACAGCGCCCGGCAAAGATCCGCGATGCTGGCGAGATTGTGGACCGGACGAAACTCGTCGACATAGGGCAGCATGGTCTGGACGCCGCGCGCCTTGGCCTCAAAGCCTTCAAAGCGCAACAACGGGTTGAGCCAGATCAGCCGCCGGCATGAGCGACGCAGCCGGTCGATCTCGAACGCCAGGCGATCATCGGGATCGCGTTCGAGGCCATCGGTGATGAGAAGCACGATAGCGCCGCCTGACAACACGCGCCGCGCCCATTGTTTGTTGAAGACGGCAAGCGACGACGCGATGCGAGTGCCGCCCGACCAGTCGGCAACACAGGCCGAGCAGGCGGCAAGCGCCTCGTCTGGATCCTTGGCCTTGAGCGCGCGGGTGACGTTGGTCAGACGAGTGCCGAACAGGAACGAATGCACGCGCTTCCGCGCATCGGTGACTGCATGGAGGAAATGCAGGAATAGCCGCGTGTACTCGCCCATGGAGCCCGAAATATCGAGGAGTGCCACGATCGGCGGCAGTTTCGTCGTCGGACCGCGATAGGTGAGATCGATCAGCGCGCCGCCCGCTTTCATGCTGGCGCGCAGCGTGCGGCGAATGTCGACGATCCGGCCATGACGGTCCGGCGCAAGACGGCGCGTCTTCACCTCGTCGAGCGAGAGCACCATGTGCCTGATCGCCTCCTTGGCGAGCGCGATCTCGGCGGCGGTCATCTGGGCGAAATCTTTTTTCTGCAACAACTCGCGGTCAGACACGGTGAGGCGCTGATCGATCTCGATCTCGCGTTCTTCGGGCTTGAGCTTGTCCTTGAGGCCTTCGAACAAGGCTTCTTGCACTCGCGCCGAGCCGGCCTGCGGCTTCTGCGTCGCGCCAGGCACCTGCGGCGTCATCATCGCCATCATGTGATCGAGGTAGCCGCGCTTGCGGAAGAAGATCTTGAAGGCCTGGTCGAACAGCAACGAGTGTTCGTGCTTCTTCACGAACACGGCATGCAGCGTCCAGTAGAAATCATCGCGTTCGCCGACACCCGCGGCCTTCACTGCCTCAAGCGCATCGATGATCGCGCCGGGCCCGACCGGAATGCCCGCCGCCCGCAACGCCCGCGCGAAATAAAGGATGTTCTCCGCGAGCCGGCCGTCAGCGCTTTCACCTCTCCCGCTTGCGGGGGAGGTCGACGCGTGCAGCGCGTCGGGAGGGGGCACGGGAGATGCCATTAAAGAGGTCACTCCGCGGCGCGCAACTCCGCGCGCAAGCCGTCGATCAACTCCTTGGCCTTCGAGCCCTCGATGCGCGCGATGTCGTCCTGATACTTGAGGAGCACGCCGAGCGTGTCGGAGACCGTCGCGGGATCGAGCGCGACCGCATCGAGTTCGGTCAGCGCGCTCGCCCAGTCGAGCGTCTCGGCGACGCCGGGCGACTTGAACAGGTCCTCCCGGCGTAGCGCCTGCACGAACATTACGATTTCGCGCGACAGCTGCGCCGCAATGCCCGGCACCTTGGCGCGCACGATCGCAAGCTCGCGTTCGGCATTGGGGTAGCCGATCCAATGATAGAGGCAGCGCCGCTTGAGGGCGTCATGAATTTCGCGGGTGCGGTTCGAAGTAATCACGACGATCGGCGGATGGGCGGCTTTGATAGTGCCGAGCTCGGGGACCGTGACCTGGAAATCGGCAAGCACCTCGAGGAGGAACGCCTCGAAAGCCTCGTCGGTGCGGTCAAGCTCGTCGATCAGTAGCACCGGCGGCCCGGCGATGTCGGGCTCGAGCGCCTGCAGCAGCGGCCGCTTGACGAGGAAATTTTCCGAGAAGACGTCGTGGGAAAGCTGCTCCCGGTCAACTGCGCCCTCCGCCTCGGCGACCCGGATCGCGATCATCTGGGCGGCGTAGTTCCACTCATAGACCGCGTTCGCGACGTCGAGCCCCTCGTAGCATTGCAGCCGGATCAAGCGGCGATGCAGCGCGGAGGACAGGACCTTGGCAACCTCGGTCTTGCCAACACCCGCCTCGCCTTCAAGAAAGAGCGGCCGGCCCATCCGAAGCGCGAGAAACAGCACGGTCGCGAGCGACCGATCGGCGAGGTACGAGGCGGAGCCGAGAAGTGAAAGCGTATCGTCGATGGATTTGGGGAGATCGGTCACGAAAGAGCCTTTCGCCCCAGGATATAAGGCCGAACACGCCGGCCGTCCACCCGAGCGAATTAGCCCTTAACGCCGAGCAATTCGACGTCGAAAATCAGCGTGGCATTGGGCGGAATGACGCCGCCGGCGCCGCGGGCTCCGTAGCCGAGCTCGGGCGGAATGATGAGGGTGCGCTTGCCGCCAATCTTCATCGTGGCGACGCCTTCGTCCCAACCGGCAATCACCCGGCCCTTGCCGATCGGAAACTCGAACGGCTGGCCGCGATCGACCGAACTATCGAACTTCTTGCCCTTGGCGCCGCCTTCATAGAGCCAGCCGGTGTAATGCATGACACAGGTCTGCCCCGGCTGCGGCGAAGCTCCGGTGCCGACCTTGGTGTCGGTGATTTTCAAACCTGAGGGTGTGGTCACTGTCTTACCTGCCTGAGCTGCTGCCGGCACGATGGCAGCGAAAGTTGGCGCCAGCACTGAACCGATGGCCAGTGCCGAGAAGGCACGCCGTGAAACATGCGTCATTCGAAACCTCACAAGATCGAGCCGAGCGGATCAGCCCGCTGCGGCAACAGCGCGGCGCGCGAGCACGCCGACAAGATGGGCGCGATATTCGGCGCTGCCGTGGATATCGCTCGCAAGCCCCGTATCCGGGATCGACAGACCTTCCAGCGACTTCGGCGAGAAGCGCTTCTTGAGGGCCTCCTCGAATGCAGGAACGCGGAATACGCCCGATGCGCCCGCTCCCGTCACCGCGACGCGGATCTCCGATGGGCGCTTCGCAACGAAGACACCGACGAGCGCAAAGCGCGACGCCGGATTGCGGAATTTCTGATACGCGGCCTTCTTCGGCACCGGGAAGCTGACCTTGGTGATGATCTCGTCCGGTTCGAGCGCCGTCTCGAACAATGCCTTGAAGAAATCGTCAGCCACGATCTTGCGCTTGGAGGTAATGATGGTTGCCGCGAGTCCCAAGCATGCGGCCGGATAGTCTGCGTTCGGATCGTTGTTCGCCACCGAACCGCCGATGGTGCCGCGATGGCGCACCGCCGGATCGCCGATCATGTGCGCGAGCGCGGCGAGCGCCGGGATGTTCTGCTGCACGACGGGCGAATTCGCGACGTCGGCGTGGCGCGTCATCGCCCCGATCACGACATTGCGGCCCTTGAGTTCAATCGTGTTGAGACCCTCGATCTTGTTGAGATCGATGATGTGCGCCGGCGAGGCGAGCCGTAGCTTCATGGTCGGCAGCAAGGTCTGGCCGCCGGCAAGCAATTTCGGTTCCTCGAACTTGCCGAGCATGTTCGTGGCCTGACGCAGCCCGCTCGCTTGGTGATAGGTGAAGTTATACATCGCGAGTCTCCTTCATCTGTTCGCTCGCCTGGAATTGCTTCCAGGGAAAACCAATCTCACTCCGCGGCCTTGCGCTTGACGTGGGCCTTTTGAATCGCCGCCCACACGATTTCGGGCGAAGCCGGCATCACGATGTCCTCGATGCCGACCGCATCCGTGATGGCATTCATGACCGCGGCGGGCGCGGCGATCGCGCCTGCCTCGCCGCAGCCCTTGATGCCAAGCGGATTGGATGGGCACTTGGTCACCGTCGTGTCAACCCGGAATGACGGCAGGTCGTCGGCGCGCGGCATGGTGTAGTCCATCAGCGAACCGGTGACGAGCTGACCGTCGCCATCATACACCGCGCCCTCCAGCATCGCCTGGCCGACGCCCTGGGCGATGCCGCCATGGACCTGGCCTTCGACGATCATCGGATTGATCACGATCCCGAAATCATCGACCGCAACCCAGTTGGCGATATGAGTTGCTCCGGTGTCCGGGTCGATCTCGACCTCGCAGATGTGGCAGCCGGCGGGGAACGTGAAATTGGCCGGATCGTAGAACGCGCCTTCCTTGAGCCCGGGCTCAAGCTCGGCACCGACGAACTTGTGAGCAACGTAGGCATTGAGCGCCACATCGCCCCAGGCAGCGGACTTGTCGGTGCCGGCGACCGTGAACTTGCCGTCCTTGAACACAATGTCGCTCTCGGCGGCTTCCAGCATGTGCGACGCGACCTTCTTCGCCTTGGCCTCGATCTTATCCAGCGCCTTGACGATGGCCGACATCCCGACAGCCCCTGAACGGGAGCCGTAAGTGCCCATGCCGAATTGCACCTTGTCGGTGTCGCCATGCACGACCGACACGTTGTCGAACGGGATACCGAGCCGGTCGGACACAAGCTGCGCAAACGTCGTCTCGTGCCCCTGGCCGTGACTATGGGTGCCGGTCAGCACCTCGACACTGCCCGTCGGGTTCACCCGCACCTCGGCCGATTCCCACAGGCCGACGCCGCAGCCAAGCGAGCCGACGGCCTGGCTCGGCGCGATGCCGCACGCCTCGATGTAGGTGGAGAAACCGAGCCCGCGCAGCTTGCCGTGCCGCTCGGACTCGCGCTTGCGCTTGCCGAAATTCTTGACGTCGGCGAGCTCCATCGCCTTGGCGAGCGACGCGTTATAGTCGCCGGCGTCATAGGTCATGATCACTGGCGTCTGGTGCGGGAACTTGCTGATGAAGTTCTTGCGGCGCAGCTCCGCCGGTTCGATACCGAGCTCGCGCGCACTCACCTCGATCAGCCGCTCGACGACGAAGGTTGCCTCAGGCCGCCCAGCGCCGCGATAGGCATCGACCGGCGCGGTGTTGGTGTAGACGGCGTCGACCTCGCAATAGATGTGCGGGATGTCGTATTGGCCGGACAACAGCGTCGCGTAGAGATAAGTCGGCACCGACGACGAGAAGGTCGACATGTAGGCGCCGATATTGGCGACGGTCTTCACCCGCATGGCGGCGATCTTGCCGGTGACGTCAAGCGCCAACTCCGCGTGGGTGACGTGGTCGCGGCCATGAGCGTCGGCGAGGAAGGATTCGGTTCGCTCGGCGACCCATTTCACCGGGCGGCCGACTTTCTTGGCGGCCCACAGGCACACCACCTCTTCCGGATAGATGAAGATCTTCGAGCCGAAACCACCGCCGACGTCAGGCGCGATCACGCGCAGCTTGTGTTCGGGCGCCATGCCGACAAAAGCCGCGATCACAAGCCGCGCCACATGCGGGTTCTGCGTGGTATTCCACAAGGTGAAATGGCTCGTGCCCGAATCGTATTCGCCGATCGCGGCGCGCGGCTCCATGGCATTCGGGACCAGGCGGTTGTTGACGATGTCGAGCTTCGTCACGTGCTTGGCCGCCTTGAAGGCCTGATCGACCGCCTTGGCGTCGCCGAGATGCCATTGATAGATCGTGTTGCGCGGCGCGATGTCGTGGATCAGCGGCGCGTCCTTGGCCTGCGCTTTCGCCGGATCGGCAACCGCCGGGAGCACCTGATAGTCCACCTCGATCTTTTCGCCGGCGTCGCGCGCCTGCGCAAGCGTCTCGGCCACCACGACGGCGACGGGATCGCCCACAAAGCACGCCTTGTCGCTCGCGATCGCCGGATGGGCCGCCATCTTCATGGGCGAGCCGTCCTTGGAATGGATCATCCAGCCGCAGATCAGATTCCCGATCTTGTCGGCCGCAAGCTCCGCTCCGGCGAGAACAGCGAGAACGCCTGGCATGCCGGCCGCGGCGCGCACGTCGATCGCCTTGATCTTCGCGTGGCCGTGCGGAGAGCGGACAAAGTAGATGCAGGCCTGACCGGGGCGGTTGATGTCGTCGGTGTATTGGCCCTTGCCGGTAATGAAACGGAAATCCTCGATGCGCCGAACCGGGGCGCCGATACCTGCTGCACCCATGATGATGTCTCCTCCGTTACGAGACAGTCGACGCGGGCGGCTCTATTCGGCCGCCTTGCGCGCGTGTTCACCCCCGCCCATGGCCTTGGCGCCGGCGGCGATTGCTTTCACGATATTGTGGTAGCCGGTGCAGCGGCAGATGTTGCCCTCGAGCTGTTCGCGAATCGTGCGTTCATCGAGGTCGTGGCCGAGGCGATTGACCATATCGACCGCGGTCATGATCATGCCGGGCGTGCAAAAGCCGCATTGCAGTCCGTGATTTTCGCGGAATGCCTCCTGCATCGGGTGAAGCTTCTCGCCCGTCGCCAACCCCTCGATGGTCTGCACCTGCGAGCCTTCCGCCTGCAAAGCCAGCATCGTGCAGGACTTGATCGCCTTGCCGTCCACATGGACGACGCAGCAGCCACACTGCGAGGTGTCGCAGCCGACGTGGGTGCCGGTGAGACGAAGATGCTCGCGCAACAACTGCACAAGCAAGGTGCGCGGATCGACGTTGGCGTTGACGGCTTTGCCGTTCACCGTCAGCGAAACGGCAGGCATGGTATCCTCCGTATTTGCGGATCGAACAGAATCAAATGCCGGCCGTGCCGGCGGAACGGGGCATGGCCGCTTGCCGGCCCTTAATCCCGTGGAACGGGCCGAATGTGCCCTGCCCGGCTGCCCTGGGTCAAGTGAGCGGTTTGGCGCCGCAGAATGTCAAATATGCACAGATCACGCATTCGCGATCACCCTGATCACCCGCGGGTGCGACACGACATCACGCAGCCGTAGCAAACTTCCCAATCAGCACACCCCTCAACCCGCCGCGACCGCAGCCGCGAACTTCGCGAAGAAATCGTCGGCAAGCTTCTTCGCAGTCCCCTGGACTAGGCGCTGACCAAGCTGAGCGAGCTTGCCGCCGATCTGCGATTCGACGTCGTAGCTGAGCAGGGTGCCACCATCCTTGTCGGAGAGTTTGACGGTCGCGGCGCCCTTGGCGAATCCAGCAACCCCACCTTCTCCATCGCCTGAAATCTTATAGCCGTTGGGCGGGTCGAGATCGGTAAGATGGACGCGGCCTTTGAACTTGGCTTTCACCGGGCCGATCTTGATGGTGGCGATGGCCTGAAATTCGGTGTCGGACGCCTTGTTGAGCTCCTCGCAACCCGGAATGCATTGCTTCAGCACCTCCGGATCGTTGAGCTTCGCCCACACCACTTCGCGCGGCGCCGCAAGCTGCACCTCGCCGTTCATCGTCATTGCCATTACGCCGTCTCCATCGCGCGCGCCCGTAACCTAGCACTTATAACCTTGGCGCCGCTCTGGAAAGGGCTGTTGGCGCCGGCGCGACGGCCGGCTATGCAGAGAAAGCAAGGATGACCGGAGCACAGAAATACGATGCCGTTGATCGAGGTGGATGGCTGCAAGCTCAATGTCGAAGTCACAGGCGCCGCCAACGCGCCGGTGCTGATGTTGTCGAATTCCCTTGGCACCACGCTCGACATGTGGGCGCCGCAGATGAAACCGTTCACCGAGTGCTTCCGGCTCGTGCGCTATGACCGCCGCGGCCATGGCAAATCCGATGCTCCGCCCGGGCCTTACTCGATGGAGCAGCTCGGCCGGGATGTCCTCGGCATTCTCGATCATCTCCGCATCGAGACGGTCGATTGGTGCGGGCTCTCCATGGGCGGCATGGTGGGCCAATGGCTCGGCGCCAACGCGCCGACACGGGTTCGCCGGCTCGTGCTCGCCAACACCGCTTGCTACTATCCGGTCAAGGACCCATGGAACGAGCGCACTGCGGCCGCGCGCAAGAACGGCATTGCACCGATCGCGGAGGCTACGATGGGTCGCTGGTTCAGCGAAGGCTTCATCGCCCGCGAGCCGGCCACCATTGCCCGCATGAAGGAGATGATGCTGACGACGCCGGTCGCGGGCTACATCGGTTGCTGCGAGGCTGTCCGCGACATGGATCACCGCGACCTCCTCCCGAAGATCAAGGCGCCGACGCTGATGATTGCCGGGACCTACGACGTGGCGACGCCGGTCGAGGGGGCGAAGTACATCCAGGCCCATATTCCAGGTGCCGGACTGACGCTGCTCGAGGCAGGACACATCTCCAATGTCGAACAGGCCGATGGATTCACGGCGGCGGTTCTCGGCTTCTTGGCTTGACAGGGAGCCGCGCGCCGACGCGGACACCCAAGGAGAGGCAGCGATGGACGAAAAAGAACGATACGCACAGGGAATGAAAATGCGCCGCAAGGTGCTCGGCGATGCCTGGGTCGATCGCGGCGAAGCCAGCAAGACCAGCTTCAACGCCGAATTTCAGGAAATGATCACCCGCTCGCCGTGGGCCGAGATCTGGACGCGGCCGCATTTCGACGAACGCACGCGGCGGATTCTGGTCATCGGCACCATGATCGCACTCGGTCGATGGGACGAGTTCAAGCTGCATGTGCGCGCGGCGCTGACCGTTGGTGGATTTTCACCCGACGATATCAAGGAAATCATCCTGCAGCAGGCAGCCTATTGCGGCGTCCCGGCCGGCAATCATGCTTTCAAAGAGGCTGGTACCATCGTAGCGGAGATCAGCAGGAAGGCATAAAAAGCCGCCCGTCTTCGGCAAAAAAAGTCAGCACTCGGCGTCTCCACCCGCTATGCTTGGTATTGGCATCAGTTGTTGGAGGGGGATGATCGGGCTCCTGATGCGCTCCTATTTTGCCATATCCGGAAGCGGTCACGTCGCGGCTTTGCTGCTTGGCATTTTTTATGCCGGCGCGGACCCGTTCACGGAATCGCCCGTAGAGTCGGTCGCAGTGGACATTGTCACGCCCGACGAAGTCCCGGAGCCCCCACAGGAGGCGGCTGCTGAAACGCCGCCGCTGCCCGACTTTTCCAGCGAGAAATTCGGCATGGGCGAGAAGACCCAGAGCGCGAACGCCGCGCCTCCCGAGGCTCCTCCTCCGCCCAAGCCGCAACAGCAGACGAAACAGGCAGCGCCGGATCCTCGGCCGAAGGAGCAGCGCAACGTCCGTGAGGCAAGTGTTCAACCCTCAATGCCGCCGGCTCCGAAGCCGCCTTCGGTGCTTCCGCCGCCACCACCGTCGGCCTTTCTGACGCCGCCGCAGTCGCCGTCGCAAGTGCCGCCGACACAATCCCCCGAGTCGCAGTCACCTCAGACCGACAAGGAGACGGACAAAGCGGGGATCGGGAACATGTTCGGCATGCCGCTGACGCTTCCCGGCGGCCGTCTCGGCGGAGGTTTCGACGCGCCAGCCTATGACACCGCCAGGATCGACAGCTCCCTGCGCACGGCATTCCGATCTCATCTGCGAACGTGCTCGAGCCTGCCGGCGGATGTCTCTTCGGCGGACAAGGTCCGCATTATCCTGCGCGTTGGCCTCAATAAGGACGGTTCGCTCGCGGCTGCGCCGGCCCTGATCGAGGGCAGCGCGTCGGCGAAGGGGCCGGCGCTGCTCGCGAGCGCCGTCAACGCGTTGCGCACCTGCCAGCCCTACAACATGCTGCCGGCGGACAAGTACGACGAATGGAAGGTACTCGATCTGACCTTCACGCCGCAGGACATGAGCGGCGGCTGAGGCAATGCGACTCACAATCACCCGCCGCCCTGCTCGCGGAACGCCTGGGGCGTCGTGCCGGTCTGTTTGCGAAAAAAACGCGCGAAATGCGACGGGTCGGCGAAGGTGAGATCGTAGGCGATCTCGTGGATCGGCTGGTTGGTGAAAACGAGCTGGCGCTTGGCTTCGGTGAGCACGCGCTGGCGAATCATGTGGCCGGCGGTGACGCCTGCAGCGCGCTTGACGTGTTCGTTGAGGCGGTCGGGCGTCATGGCAAGCTTATCGGCGTAGAACGATAACTGGCGCTCCTTGCGGAAATGCTCCTCGACCAGGTAGCGCAGCGCATCAACGGTCGGATCGGCGGGCACGAGCGTGGCTGCGCCGGTGCGGGCGCGGCTCGCCGCAAGTCGCGCCACCCCGATCGCGATCAACGCGAGATAGCCGCGCATGGCAAAGCGATATCCGTCGCGCGCGAGGAAGCGCTCCTCATGGAGGTCGGCGCACAGTCGGCCGATCCGCTCTACTTCGGCCTCGCCGATGAGCGGAACGACCGGATCGGCGGCAAGCGCGCGTAGCCGTGACAGCGCTTCGCCGGAGCGCTCGCCCAACGCGCGCGCCACGTCTTCCGTGAAGGTCAGCACCCACCCCTCAGTCACGTCGGCACGAAATCGGAAGCCGTGCGCGATCGTCGCGGGCACGATGATGGCTGCCGGCGCGTCGAACGCAATGACCTGCGCCTCGAACGTCATCTGGCCGCCGCCGCGGACGATCAGCAGAATCTGAAACAGATTGCGATGGCGATGGGCGCGGATGGTCCAGTCGTGGACGGACGATCGCGACGAAATTGTTTCAATGTGGATGAAGTCGAACGCCTGGTCGTCCGGCGGATCACCGTAAAGATGGAAAAGCGGTAAAGTGGCGCTTAGCTGCATCAAAACATTTTAGCGCATTTCGCGCTCCGGCACGCACGTTGCGGCCGAGCTCCCCCGCTTCTTCTGTGGAGGATGCCCTCGAATCAAGAGCCCCGCCGATCGGCGGGGCTCCCGAAGCGCGATTTCTTCGCACTCCTGATCGTTCAATTACCGACCGCGATCTCCGCCATGCTGGCCGCCCTGGCCCGGGTTCTGGCTTTGCTGGCCGGACCGCTGGCCACCGCCCTGCTGCTGCCCGGGCTTCTGCTGACCGCCCTGGTGCTGCTGGCCGCCCTGGCCGCCTTGGCCACCCTGTTGACGACGCTGCTCGTCGTCCTGGTGCTGGCCCGGCTTCTGGCCGTGCTGCGGATTCTGCGGGTTCTGGTTCATGATCATACTCCAGTTTGCCCAGCTGGGTTGTGATGAAGCGATGCCCCGCTTGGTGAAGCAATCGAGTTCGGGCCATCAAAGATTCCGGCTGGGGAACAGATAACGGTCCGCGCCGCCGTTGCGTTCCCGACAATTGCGCGACCGCGACGAATTAAGGCAGGCATAAATTTCGGGCAGAATAGGTTTTAAGTCTTAGACGCGCTTATAGGCACGGTCGTGATAAACAAGTGCAGGACCGGGCGGGCCCAGCCTGACATCCTCGACGGCACCAAAAATAACGTTGTGGCTAGCCACCGCCTTGATCTCCATGACGCGGCAATCGAAAGCGACGACTGCCTCGCCCAGCACCGGCGCCCCGGTCTTGAGCACGCTCCACGAGCCCGCGGCGAACCGCTCGGCCATGACCGCGCCGGTACGACCGGCGAACACGTCGGCGATCGATTCGTGCTCGGCGCCAAGCGTGTTGACACAGAACACCTTGTTCTCGCGCAGGATCGGTCCGCCCTGGCTACGACGATTGAGACAGACCAAAATAGTCGGCGGCGCGTCCGAGACCGAGCAGACAGCGGTTGCGGTAAATCCGGTCTTGCCGCCTGGGCCGGCGGTCGTCACCACATGGACCGCGGCGCCAAGCCGGCTCATCGCCTCGCGAAACAAGGGGGCCGCGACGGTGACGACCGGCGCAGGCCCGATCGCCTCAAAGGCGCCCGCCATGGCGTCGTCCGGGCGCTGATCGTCAATCCAACTCATCGCAGCAACGATAGTACATCGCCGCTGCAAAAGGGAATTGGCGATCGCGCGCGGGCCCTGTGCATAGCCCGCATGAGCGCGGCGACACGGTCGGGATGACGTTGCCGCCGGCCACGGATATCGCGATGCTCATCCGCGCTCGACCGCGTGCTTCGCCGCCTACTCCGCTGCGCGCACGCCGGCGCCGCTAAAATGGGATACGTCGTCGGGGTTGATCCAGGTCGGGTCTTTCCACCCATGCTCGTCATAGTCGGCCATGCAGGCATCGGCGAGAGCGATCATGCGGTCGAGCGCGCCTGAGCCGCGCGCGTTCCACATCGCCTGGATGCGGATGTCTTCGTGGTTGCCGGCATAATTCATCTCGTAGAGCTCGTGGCGGCCGCCGAATTCGGTTCCGACCGCGTCCCACAGCAGCTTCATGATCTTGATGCGCTCACGGTAGCCGATGCCGTGAGAGCCGCGTACGTAGCGGGCGAGATACTTGTCGACCTGAGGGTTGGCGAAGTCCCTGGCGGAAGACGGCAGATAAATGAGCGCGGAAGCGACGATCTTCTCGACGATCTCCTTGACGCGGCCGTAGGCATCGCCGGCAAACACGCGATAGCTTGCGCCGGACTGCGCATTGGGCAGCACGGTATCGCCAACCCACGGCACCGGGTTCATCGCCATGGCATCGGAGATCGCCCAGAACAGATTGCGCCATGCAATGATCTCGCCAAGCATCGCCTGGTTGCCGCGGAATTCTTCGGCGCCGGTCGCGCGCAAGGCCTTGGCAATGATACCGACCATGAAGTCCATCTTGACCGCGAGGCGGGTGCAGCCCTGGAATTGGTAGCCGTTGAGGAATCCCGACCGCGGGTAGAAGACCTTGATCTTCTCGATGTCCCGGTGGAGCAACACGTCCTCCCAGGGGATCAGCACGTTGTCGAACACGAAAATGGCGTCGTTCTCGTCGAAGCGCGACGACAGCGGATAGTCGAACGGCGTCCCCATGACGCTCGCCATCATCTCGTAGGAGGCGCGACAGAACAGCTTGACGCCCGGCGCGTTCATCGGCGCGATGAACATCACCGCAAGATCGGAATCGTTGATCGGCATCGCGGCGTTCTGGCCGAGGAAATTGTAGTGGGTGAGCGCCGATGACGTCGCCACAACCTTGGCGCCGGACACGTAGATGCCGGCATCGGTCTCCTTCTGGATGGTGATGAACACGTCCTTCACCTGATCGGCCGCCTTGGCGCGATCGACCGGCGGATTGACGATGGCGTGGTTCATGAACAGGACGTGGTTCTGCGCCCGTCGATGCCACGCCTGTGCGTTGGCGGAAAACTTCTCGTAGAAGGCGTGATTGGCCCCAAGCGTGTTCATCAACGAGGCCTTGTAGTCGGGCGTCCGCCCCATCCAGCCGTACGACATGCGGCACCAAGCCGCGATGGCGTCGCGCTGGCCGATCAAGTCCTCGCGGCTGCGGGCGACGCGAAAGAACTTGTGGGTGTAGCCGCCGTTGCCGGTGTCCGTCGGACAGGTCAGCACGTCCTTGGTCGCCGGATCATGCAGCGCGTCGTAAAGCTTGGCGATGGATCGGGCCGCATTGCGGAACGCCGGATGGGTCGTGACGTCGGCGACGCGCTCGCCGTAGACGTAGATCTCGCGGCCGTCGCGCAGGCTTTCGAGATATTCGGCGCCGGTGAACGGCCGGTTCGGCGCACCGATATAGTCTTCGGCTTTGGTGCGGCCGCCCGTCGGGCTCGCCGCCGAATCAGCGGGTTTGTTCATGGGCTTCCTCCGCAGGTGCGCGTCTTGAACCGTGTTGGCGGATAGATGGCCCGACGGGTGCGCTGGCGAAAGACACGAAACCGGGGATTGCTGGAACAAAACGGTCGCGCCCGGCTTCGCTTTGTCTTGACGCGACGGCGGGGAGAGGGTCCTTTAGGGCACTACCGCGGGGGCGGCCTGGCCGGGGACGGCGCTCGCTGCGGCCATCCTCAACCAATGGCGGCGCGAATGGAAGAATTCGTCCAGCAGCTCATCAACGGCATCACGCTGGGCGCAATTTACGGGCTCATCGCCATCGGCTACACGATGGTGTTCGGCATCATCGGCATGGTGAACTTCGCCCATGGCGACGTGTTCATGGTGTCGGCCTTCATCGCGCTCATTACCTTCCTGATCGTCACGCTTTGGCTCGGTATTGCGTCGGTCGCGGCGGCACTGATCATCATGCTTGTCGTCGCCATGGCGCTGACCTCCCTCGTCAACTGGACGATCGAGCGTGTCGCCTATCGGCCGCTGCGCGGCTCGTTCCGGCTCGCGCCGCTGATATCCGCCATCGGCATGTCGATCTTCCTGTCGAACTTCGTCCAGGTTGCCCAGGGTCCGCGCAACAAGTCGATCCCGCCGCTCCTGCAGGGCGACTTCGTGCTGATGTCGCGGCCGGATTACCAGGTGACGCTGTCGTACCGGCAATTGCTGATCTGGGTCGTCACCGCCGCCATGCTCGCGATCTTCTGGTATGTGGTGAGCCGCACCTCGCTCGGGCGCGCGCAGCGCGCTTGCGAGCAGGACCAGAAGATGGCGGCGCTCCTCGGGGTCGACGTCGACCGCACGATTTCGATCACGTTCATCATCGGCGCCGCGCTCGCCGCCGTCGCCGGCACCATGTACCTCATGTATTACGGCGTCGTGAGCTTCGCCGACGGCTTCACGCCGGGGGTCAAGGCGTTCACCGCCGCCGTCCTCGGGGGGATCGGGTCGTTGCCGGGTGCCGTGATCGGCGGATTGCTTATCGGCCTGGTCGAGACCATGTGGTCGGCCTACTTTTCCATCGACTACAAGGACGTCGCCGCCTTCTCGATCCTCGCCATCACGCTGATCTTCCTGCCCCAGGGCCTCCTCGGCCGCCCCGATGTCGAAAAGGTCTGAGATGGCGCCGGCAAGCGCAGAGCATGTCAAAGCGGCGCCGATCGACGTCGCCGATGCGTTCAAGGATGCAGGCGTGTCTGCGCTGATCGCGTTCGGATTGTTTTTGCCGCTGATCGGCTTCCATGCGGTCTCGAACATCCGCAATGAACTGACGCTTGAGACCCGCTTTCCGCTGCTGATCGCAATCGTCGTCATCATTGGCGCGGCGCGGTTGTTCTACAATCTCGTCATCGCACCGTGGCTTGAGCGTCACCATGCCCGCCCTGCAACGCCTGGAGCGCTGTCATCGGCCGGCACCGGGTTTACGGAAGTCCTCGCGCCCGCGATGATCATTTTCGTTCTTGCCTTCCCTGTTCTCGCCCTCTCCGGCGCGGGCTTTGGCGGCGCAGTCAAATGGATCGATAATTACGGCATCCAGATCCTGATCTACGTGATGCTCGGCCTCGGTCTCAACATCGTGGTCGGGCTCGCAGGCCTGCTCGATCTCGGGTACGTCGCCTTCTATGCGGTCGGCGCCTACTCGTACGCGCTCCTCGCTCAGACGTTCGGGCTCTCGTTCTTTGCGCTGCTGCCGCTCGCGGGCTGTCTCGCGGCGTTCTGGGGCCTCCTGCTGGGCTTTCCGGTGCTTCGGCTGCGCGGCGACTATCTTGCGATCGTGACGATGGCGTTCGGGGAGATCATCCGTCTCGTCCTGATCAACTGGGTGCCTGTCACCAACGGCTACGCCGGCATCGCGTCGATCCCGCGCCCGACCTTCTTCGGCATTCCCTTCAACGCCTCCGACGAAGGGTTTGCGGCCGTCTTTGGTCTCGAGTTCAGGCCGATCTATCGCACGATCTTTCTCTACTACGTCATTCTCGCACTGGTGCTCCTCACGGCATTCGTAACGACGCGGCTGCGCCGCCTGCCGGTCGGACGCGCGTGGGAAGCCCTGCGCGAGGATGAGATCGCGTGCCGCTCGCTCGGCATCAACACCACCAACACGAAACTGAGCGCGTTTGCCATTGGGGCCGGATTCGGCGGCCTCGCCGGCTGTTTCTTCTCTGCCCGCCAGGGATTCATCTCGCCAGAATCCTTCACCTTCATGGAGTCCGCGACCATCCTTTCGATCGTCGTATTGGGCGGCATGGGCAGCCAGATCGGCGTCGCCATCGCTGCAGCCGCGATGATCATCGGCATCGAGGGATTGCGCGAACTCGATGTACTCAAGCAGTGGTTCGGCAGCGATTTCGATCCTGGCCAATACCGCATGCTGCTATTCGGCTTCGCCATGGTGCTGATCATGATCGTGCGCCCGCGTGGGCTCATCTCGACGCGCCGCGCCTCCGTGCATCTTGCCGAGCGCAAGGCGATCTCGGGCGCCCTCGTCAAGGAAGGCCGTGGATGAGCTGCGCCTTGCTCAGGGTCGAGGGCCTCACCATGCGGTTCGGCGGCCTCACCGCCGTGAACAACCTCACCTTCACTGCCGCGCGCGGCGACATCACTGCCCTGATCGGACCGAACGGCGCCGGCAAGACCACCGTGTTCAACTGCATCACCGGCTTCTACAAGCCGAGCGAGGGACGCATCGCGCTCGCCCACGGAGCGCCGGCCGTTTGGGATGAAATCGACGCGCTGACTCAGCGGGAGGCGCGCAGCCTCGTGCGGAACGACGGCGCGTTGTACCTGCTCGAACGCATGCCGGATCACCTCGTTGCAAAGCGCGCGCGCGTCGCCCGCACATTCCAGAACATCCGGCTGTTTCCCGGCATGACCGTGCTCGAAAACCTGCTGGTCGCACAGCACAATCCGCTGATGCGGGCGTCGGGCTTTACCGCCCTCGGCATCCTCGGCATCGGCAATTTCGGTGCGGCGGAGCGCGCGGCAATCGAGAAGGCGCGCACCTGGCTCGCGCGCATCGCACTTGAGGATCGCGCCGATGACGCGGCCGGCATGCTGCCTTACGGTGCGCAGCGACGCCTGGAAATTGCGCGCGCCATGTGCACGGATCCGGTGCTGCTGTGCCTGGACGAGCCCGCCGCCGGTCTTAATCCGCACGAGAGCGCCGAGCTTAATGACCTGATCCGTGCGATCCGCGACGAGCACGCCGTGTCGGTGCTTCTGATCGAGCACGACATGAGCGTCGTGATGAGCATTTCCGATCACGTGATCGTGCTCGATTACGGCGTCAAGATCGCCGACGGTACCCCTGCTCAGATTCGCGACGATCCCAAGGTCGTCGCCGCCTATCTCGGCGTCGAGGATGACAAGGTCGAGGCCGCGGAAGCGGAGGTTGCGACGTGAACTGCCTGTCGGTGCGCGGGGTCAAGGCGTTCTACGGCAACATCATGGCCCTCAAAGGGGTCGATCTCGATGTCGAGGAGGGCGAGATCGTCACGCTGATCGGCGCGAACGGCGCCGGCAAGTCGACCCTGATGATGACGATCTTCGGCGAGCCGCGCGCCCGCGAGGGCCGCATCGTCTTCACCGGCCGCGACATCACGGCACTCCCGACACACGAGATTGCCCGCCTCAACATCGCTCAGTCGCCGGAAGGACGCCGCATCTTCCCCCGCATGACGGTGATGGAAAATCTGCAGATGGGTGCGCTCGTCGGCCGCGCCGATACGTTCGCGTCCGATCTTGGGCGCGTGCTTGAACTGTTTCCGCGGCTTGCCGAGCGTCTCGATCAGCGCGGCGGAACGCTGTCAGGCGGCGAGCAGCAAATGCTCGCGATCGCGCGCGCGCTCATGGGCCGCCCGCGGCTCCTGCTGCTTGATGAGCCATCCCTCGGCCTCGCGCCGCTGGTGGCGCGGCAGATTTTCGACATCATTCGCACGCTCAATTCGCGTGACGGGCTGTCGGTGTTCCTGGTCGAGCAGAATGCATATCACGCGCTCAAGCTCGCCCACCGCGGCTACGTCATGGTCAACGGCTCGATCACCCTTGCCGGGACCGGGCAGGAACTCCTGAAACGTCCGGAGGTGCAGGCGGCCTATCTGGAAGGCGGACGGCATTGATAAAGCACGTCGTCCGAATTGCCTCGATTTTCTGGAGCCGCTGATTTGGCCTGATCATGCTCGAATTCCTTGCCGACAATGCGAAGCCGTTCCTGCTGATCACCGTTTGCCTCGGCGGCGGCGCGGCATGGCTCGCTGGCCGCGCCATGGCCGAGACATGGCGTCCCATGTGGCAAGCCATCGCATACATGCTCTTGCTTGGCGGCGCCGTGCGCTTCATTCATTACGCGCTTGCCGGGGGTACCTTCATCTCGCTTCCGGCCTATGCGCTCGACACGGCAGTCGCAATCGGCTTTGTTGTCGCCGGCTTCCGGACGATGCGCAGACGCCAGATGGCGCGACAGTATGGCTTCCTTTTTGGCTCCGGGGCGCGATCAAATCCGGCGCCATGACGGCGTGCTGGCTAACGTGACTTTTGTTTGGAATGCGTATCAAATGACCCAAACTTCATAGGGGAGAACAGCAATGCAATTGCGGACATTTATTAGCGCGGTGGGCCCGGCGCTGGCGCTTGCGGTGGCGCTGTCGACGACGGCACACGCCCAGATCAAATTCGGCGTCGGCGGCCCGATCACCGGCGGCAGCGCGGCGTTCGGCGCGCAGCTCAAGAACGGCGCCGAGCAGGCCGTCGCCGACATCAATGCGGCGGGCGGTATCCTCGGCCAGAAGATTACGCTCTCCGTCGGCGATGACCGTGCCGATCCGAAAGAAGGCGTGTCGGTCGCCAACAAGTTCGCCGCTGACGGCGTGAAGTTCGTGATCGGCCACTTCAATTCCGGCGTCACCATTCCGGCCTCCGAGGTCTACCAGGAGAACGGGATGCTGGAGATCACGCCGGCTGCCACCAATCCAAAGGTCACCGACCGCAACATGTGGAACATCTTCCGCGTGTGCGGCCGCGACGATCAGCAGGGCAGCGTCGCCGGCGAAATCATCGCGCTGAGATTCCCGGGCAAGCGCATCGCCATCGTTCACGACAAGACGACTTACGGCCAGGGACTCGCCGAGGAGACCCGCAAGGCGCTCAACGCCAAGGGCATGAAGGAAGTGATGTTCGAGGGCATCAACAAGGATGACCGCGACTTCACGGCGCTGGTCTCGAAGATCAAGGGCGCCAATCCGGATCTCATCTATTGGGGCGGTCTGCACGACACTGCCGGCCTGATCGTGCGCCAGATGCGCGACCAGGGCGTCAAGGCGCCGCTGATGGGCGGCGACGGCATGGCCGACGACGAGTTCGCGGCGATTGCCGGCCCCGGCGCGGACGGAACACTGATGACCTTCTCGCCCGATCCGCGCACCAACCCGAAGAACGCCCAGATCATTGCGCTCTACCGCGAGAAGCGCCAGTTCGAGCCCCAGGCCTACACGCTCTACAGCTACGCCTCGGTGCAGATCATCAAGCAGGCCGCAGAGATTGCGAAATCGCTCGACCCGAAGAAGATCGCGGACGTGATGCACTCAAGCCATATCTTCAGCACGGTGCTCGGCGACGTGTCGTTCGACAAGAAGGGCGACATTTCAGCTGCCGGCTACGTCGTCGACGGCAAGAAGAAGGACCGCTACGTCCTTTATATCTGGAAGAAGGGACCGGACGGCCGGATCACCTACATCGAGGACAAATAGGCGGACTGCCGTCGCAGGCATCCGTTAAGCATGCCGGGCGCCGCGTCGGCGCGGCGTCCTGCATCATTACGAATTTGCCTCCCAGGTTAACGCGATCACAAGCGTTTGTGGCGACATCTGGCGCTTTCCGCGTGGGGAGAGTGTCATGTCGATGTCGATTGTCATTGCCGACCCGGCGAGCGTTGCGCTCGAGCCGGCCCCGATCGTTCCCGGATGGATCATCGAAGGCGACCCGCAGGCGCAAGCCAAGGAGTTGGCGCGGAGCGATGACGGCACCTCGGTTGTCGTCGCGTGGTCATGCACCGCCGGCCGCTTCCATTGGCACTACAGCGTCGACGAGACCGTGCACGTGATCTCCGGCGAAGTTTTCATCACCAATGACGATGGCCATGAGCGCCGTCTCGGCCCCGGTGACATGGCGTTCTTTCCGGCCGGGAGCAGCAGCCTCTGGCGGGTGCCCTGCTCGGTGCGCAAGCTCGCGGTGTGCCGGCATTCGCTGCCGCAGCCCCTCGGCTTTGCCCTGCGGGCATGGAAGAAGCTCCTTGCCGCGATGAATGGCGAGGCCGGCGCGATGCAACTCGCCTCAAGCTGATACGACCTCACGCTCTACCGCGGCGGTACCATCAGCGCATCGTGCGGCGGCAGGAAATCGGCACGGTAGGCGGACGCCGGATGGACCGGCGGCGTATTGAATGTCTTCGCCACCATATCGATGGTCGACTGGAGCCGCGCGGGCGTGACGGAACCGAGGCCGTTGCGGCGCACCTCGTCGGTGAGGATTGCGTCTTTGATGATGGCCTCAAGGCGCGTGCGCTCCAGCACATCATCTTGCAGCGAGTTGACCTTGCGCATGGCTGAAACCGAGACGGCGGGATTTGCGATCGCAGCTTTGAGCGCCTCGACGAAGCCTGCCACGACGGCCTTCACGGCGGCTGGATTCCGCTCGATGAATTGCGGTGTAGTGACGATGGCGTTGCCGTAGGTCACGACCCCGAAATCACTGTAATGCATCACCGCGAGATCATCGCCTTTGATGCCCAGCTTCTGAAGACCCACGACATCGGTGATGAAGGCCGTGGTCGCGTCGGCGTCGCCGCGCGCGAGCAATGTCTCGCGCAGTTGCGGCGTCACGTCGATCCACTTGACGGCATTCATATCGAGCCCGTTGGCAGCAGCCAGCAGCGGGAACATGGCGCGGCTGCCTGATCCCTGCGGCGCGGCGATGCGTTTGCCGGCGAGGTCGGCAGGCTTCTTGATGCCGGATTTGCGGAGCGACAGGACGACCATCGGAGCAATGTCGTAGACCTGGAACACGCTCACGACTTTGCCTTCGCCCTGACGGCCGTCAAATTGAATCATCGCGCCGAGATCGGCGAACGCAAAGTCATAGGCGCCGCTCGCAACCTTGGTCACCGCATCCGCCGAGCCGTAGCCGCGATCGACGACGACGTCGACGCCCGCCCGTGCGAAATAACCACCCTCCGCCGCGAGCAGGAACGGCGACTGCTGGCCCTGCATCGAGAAATCGAGGATCAAGCGGACCTTGGGGTTCTGCGCCGCGGCAAACGTGCCAGCAGCGATGAGCAAAATGGCCGCGCCGAGCGGCGCGAAGAGGAGATTGAATAAACGCGGCATGGTGTTTCTCTGCTTCAATTGAGCGCTCATCCGTTCCGCGCCACATCATGGACCACCTCTAGAGCAAGCGCGCGCTCTTCCGCGGTCCCGGTCACCTCAATGATGGGCTCATCAAGGCCGATGGCAAGATATTCCGCAAGGCGTGCGCTGCACTCGGCCGGCGTGCCGGCGACGGCAAATACGTTCGCGGCCGCCATCGGCAGCAGCCTGGTCGCGGCATCGAGATCGTGCGCGGCGAGGCACTGGATGATCTTCTCGTGATCGATCGCAAGGCCGGATGACTTGATGTTATCGGCATGGCCGCGGTTGCGAAACAGGAACGCAAGCTTGCGCAACACCGCCGCTTTCGCGGCTTCGCCATCCCGCGCAGCGCGGAAGTTGATGAATGATGCGCGCGAGAACGCCGCCGGGCCGCGCCCAGATGCCGCAAGCCCCGCCGCTGCGTGGGCAAGGCAGTCGCGGCATGACGCCAGCGTGAGTCCGGCGGAGAGCAGGACGCCGTCGCCGATCTCGCCCGCGAGGCGCAACATCTGCGGACCGGTCGAACCGACGTAAATCGGATAGCGGCGCCCCGTGCCGAACGCCATCTTCGCGCCTCGCAAATGGTGCACGCGCCCGTCAAGCTGCACCGCCTCACCCGCGTCGAGCGCGTGCAGCGCCTCCACGTATTCGCGCATCACCCGGATTGGCGCGACCGGCGCCCAGCCCGACTCGCCAAGGTTGAGGAGATTGCCGACTGAGACCACGAGGCGAGCGCGGTCTCCCGCCAACTCCGCGAGCGCTCCCATGGCCATGGCAACCGGCAGCGGCGGCCACAGGTAGGGACTGATCGCGGTTGGGACGAGCGCAATCGTACGCGTCGCCTGCGCCGCAACGGTCGCCCAGACGAACGCGTCGCGATAGCCCATGTGCTGAGCGAACCACAGGCTCGCCGCGCCCGCATCCTCGGCGCGCCGTGCCACCTCCAGCATTTCGGCGGGAGAGGAAAAGCCATCGAAGAAAACACCGATGCGCATTATGCAACTCCAGTCATTAAAAAGAAAAGCGCCGCTACATGTGCTCGGGTCACTGGTTGAATCATTGCGGTGTCGTGCGTCATTTCACGATGATCAGCTTGTCGGTATCGGTGAAGTCGGACAGAAGTTCGCAGCCATCAGCCGTTACCAGCACCATGTCCTTGTTCTGCATGCCGAAGCCGAAGCCGGTCTCGTAGATCAGCGGCTCGATGCCGAGGACCATCCCGGCTTCGAACGGCATGTCGGCCGTCGGGCCGAGGTAGGGGTCTTCGTGGAGATGCAATCCGATGCCATGGCCGATGAACGAAATGCGCGGCAGCTTCAATTCATCGGACTTGGCGAGATAGAGATCGTAGATCGCCCGCGTCGAGGCGCCATGCTTGATGGCCCCAAGCAGCATATGCTTGCAGGCGGTGAGATTGGCCCAAATCCGTTCGGCCTCGGGCGGCGGCGCACCGACCGCCGCGGTGCGGCAGACCCCTGCGTGGTAGCCGCCGATCATCGGAAAGATTTCGACGCGGCAGATGTCGCCTTTTTTCAAGACGCGCTCTGTCGGCCCCACGTTGGGAAAGACGCTGCGCTCGCCGGTCGCGACGATCATGAGCTTGAAATATTCGGCGCCCTGGGCATAAACGCCGCGGGTCAGTGCCGCTGCAAGATCCATCTCGGTCGCGCCGGCGCTGACCGCTCCATAGGCCTCGGTGATGGCGCGGTCGGCAATGCGGGAGAGCCGGCGCAGAATGTCGATCTCGCCCGCCGTCTTGATCTGGCGCAGGCGCGCCAGCAACGTCTCCGCCGCGACGAATTTCGCCCGCGGCAGCAACCGACACAGCGACGCAAAGTCGCCCGCAGGCAGGTAGTCGAGTTCGATGCCGATACGGGCCTCGGCAAGCCCAAGGCGCGTCAGCACATCGGCCAGCACCGACATGGCATCGAACTTGAATTCGTGCCAGACCGCGATGTCGACTGCCGCGCCGGCACGCGCGCGGATGGTCGACGCCTCCATATCCACGACAGCGAGCGCGACATTGCCATCCGCCGACACCACTGCCATGGCGTGGCGCCAGCGCATCAGCGGCTGGGTCGGCGACATGAAGCCGGTGACGTAGGCAAAGTTCTCGGGCGAGCACGAAACGATGGCATCGAGCCGCGCCTCGCTCATGGCGCGAACTTCGCGGTCGATGACATCCTGACGCATGCCGAGAACTCCTTGGGATGGCGCGCATATTTTCGGGTCAAGCCGATGCGGTCAAGTTCTGCGCCCATGCATCAACGATCTAGCGTTTGACAACGGCCGAAGCGGCCCTACCATCCGCGCCGATCTTCGCCGGGCGTGCCGGCGTCACCATCTCCCCGCGAGGCGTCCATGATCATCGATTGTCACGGCCACTACACCACCGAGCCGCAGAAGCTGCACGACTTCCGCAAACAGCAGGTCGCCGCCATCAAGGACCCGGGGCAAAAACCGTCGCCATCCGCGCTCAAGATCAGCGATGACGAATTGCGCTCGAGCGTCGAGGGCGCGCAGCTCAAGTTTCAACGCGAGCGCGGAACGAACCTCACGATCTTCTCGCCGCGCGCGTCCGGCATGGCGCACCACATCGGCGATGCGGGCGTCAGTCTCGAATGGTCGCAGGTGTCGAACGAGCTGATCTACCGGCTGACCCAGCTCTATCCGCAAAACTTCATCGGCGTGTGCCAGCTGCCGCAATCGCCGGGAGTCGATCCGCGCACTTGCATCGGTGAGCTGGAGCGCTGCGTCAACGAATACGGCTTCGTCGGCTGCAATCTCAACCCGGATCCGTCAGGAGGCTCGTGGAACGCGCCGCCCGTCACCGATCGTTGGTGGTATCCGCTCTACGAAAAGATGGTCGAGCTTGACGTGCCGGCCATGATCCACGTCTCGGCGTCGTGCAATCCTGCCTTTCACACCACCGGCGCCCATTACATCAACGGCGATACCACCGCCTTCATGCAGCTCATCACCGGCGACCTGTTCAAGGATTTCCCGACGCTCAAATTCATCATCCCGCATGGCGGCGGCGCGGCGCCGTACCACTGGGGGCGCTATCGCGGTCTTGCCCAGGACATGAAGCGACCGCCGCTCGAAGAGCATCTCCTCAAGAATGTGTACTTTGACACCTGCGTCTATCACCTGCCTGGCATCGAGCTGCTCACCAAAGTGATCCCGGCCGACAACATTTTGTTCGCCTCGGAGATGGTGGGCGCCGTCAAGGGCATCGACCCGCGCACGGGCCATCATTACGATGACACCAAGCGCTACATCGACGAGGTGACCTCGCTCTCCGCCGAAGACAAGCACAAGATCTTCGAGGGCAACGCCCGCAAAGTGTACAGCCGTCTCAGCAAGCGGCTCGCCGCACGGGCTTCGGCCTGAACCGAACATCAATGCCGTAGGGTGGGCAAAGCAACGCGTGCCCACGCATCCACGTATATCGCATGCCCGCCATAACGATCGACATTCACCCCCACATCATCGCCGACGACGCGAAGCGCTATCCGCTGGCGCCGCTCGGCGGACATCAATCCGATTGGTCGCGCACGCGGCCGGTGACCTGCGAGCAAATGATCGCCGCCATGGATGCGGCCGGCGTTGCGAAGTCGGCGCTGGTGCAAGCCTCGACGTGCTACGGCCACGACAATTCCTATGTGGCCGACGCCGTTGCGGCGCATCCCAACCGCTTTACGGGCGTGTTCTCGGTGGATGTGCTGGCCCCGGACGCGCCCGAGCGAATGCGCCTTTGGCGCAGCCGCGGCCTCACCGGCATGCGGCTCTTCACCATCGGCAGCACCATGGCGACCCAAGCCGATTGGATCGATGATCCGCGTGCCTTTCCGGCCTGGCAGGCCGCCGGCGAGCTCGGTCTGTCGATCTGCATGCAGATGTCGCAAAGCGCGTTGCCGCAGCTTGTCGCCATGGTGAAGCGGTTTCCCGAGGTGAAGGTCCTTCTCGACCATCTGGCGCGGCCGGTGCTGAGCGACGGTCCGCCTTATGCCGCAGCCGCACCGCTGTTCGAACTTGCCCGTTATCCCACCGTCTATCTCAAGGCGACGCCGCGGACATTCGCCGAATGCCGCAACGGCAAGGCGACGCCGGAGACGTTCTTCAAGAAGCTGGTCGCCGAATTCGGGGCGTCGCGGATCGCCTGGGGATCCAACTATCCCTCATCGGAGGGTACGCTCCCTGCCCTGCTCGCGGTCGCGCGCAACTCGGTAAAATCGCTGCCGCAGGCCGACCAAGAGTGGATTTTCGCCAAGACCGCGCAGTCGCTTTATCCGGCGCTCGCGGATAAATGATGCACGGATGTAGCCCGCATGAGCGCAGCGACATGGGGTGTTTAATTACCGAGATGCTGCCCCGGATATCGCTGCGCTCATGCGGGCTACATGATGTCGATTGACGAGTTGGAGAAACCGCCATGCTGACCACACCCGACAAGGTCAAGCTCTTCACCCTGATGGGGAGCTATCCGAACGCCATGGCGATCAAGGACGGCAGGATCAAATCAAACCTGGTCGAATTCGATTTCGCCGACGTGAAGGTCTCCAACACCGCCTTCAAGCCGCTCGTGCGCGAGGCGAAGTTCGATCTCGCCGAAGTCGCGATCGTGACGTTCCTGCAGGCGCGCTACTACGGCAAGCCTTACGTGCTCATCCCTGCGACAGTAGTCGGGCGCGGCCAGCTGCATACCATCGCCTACAATCCCGAGCGCCGCACGATCGGACCCGGCGACCTCAACGGTAAGACTCTCGGCGTGCGCGCCTACACCCAGACGACCGGCGTGTGGGTGCGCGGCATCCTCGCCGAGGATTATGGCGTCGACCTCGCGAGCATCAAATGGGTGACGTTCGAGGAAGGTCATGTCGCAGAATATCAGGACCCTCCGAACGTGCGCCGCGCGCCCGAGGGCAAGCAGCTCGTGCAGATGCTGCTCGATGGCGAACTCGACGCCGCGATCGTCGGCGACAAGTTTCCCGATCCGCGCCTGAAGCCGCTCATTCCCGATCCCGAGAGCGCCAATCGCAAATGGTCCGAGAGCCACGGCGGCGTCCCCATCAACCACATGCTGGTGATCCGCGAGGAGCTTGCCGCCAAGCGGCCCGACGTGGTGCGCGAAGTCTACCGCCTGTTCAAGGAAGCGAAGCAGGCCTCCTTCGCCGAAACCGTGGTCCCCAAGCTCGACCCGCTGCGCTTCGGCATCGAAGCCAACCGCCAATCGCTCGAAATCGTCATCGATTTCGCCGTGAAGCAGGGCCTGTTGCCGCGCCCCGTCGCGGTCGACGACCTGTTCACCGATACAATGCGGGCGTTGGAGTGACGGTGCAGTCCGTAGCCCGGATGAGCGGAGCGATATCCGGGGTCTGCATCTCCGTCCACGACCCGCATGTCGCCACGCTCATGCGGGCTGGGGTCACGGGTTTCGCGCGACGCCCGCTTAGCCCCATCAGATCGAAGCAGCCGCAATGAGCACCGCAGTCCCGCAGGTCGCGCCATCAAGCAAGTCACAGCAGGCAAGCCTGTGGCTCAGAGAGCTGCCATTCAGCGTCGTGTTGATCCTAACAATACTTGGGGTCGCCTATACAAGTTTCTCCAAGCAACCGATCATTGGCTATTGGGAATTTCTCGCACCAATCATCGGGCTGGTGTGTATCGCGACCGGATGGCATGGCGCAAACGACCAGGCCGGGCGGTTGCGGCTGATCGGGACGCAGGTGCTGCACTGGCTGGCGTTCCTCGTCGTTATGAATTTGATGTTGTTGCCGAGCGTTCAGAGAGGTTTCAGCGCCAGCGCTACCGGGCTCGCCATTTTCACCTTGCTCACGCTAGGCACCTTTACCGCCGGTGTGCATGTCTTTTCCTGGCAAATCTGTCTTCTCGGGCTGATCATGGCACTCGGCATTCCGGCGATCGCCTGGATCGAAAACTCGGCCCTGATTTTTGTGCTAATTGCGGCAGGCGTGCTCGCAATTTTCGCAGTATTTTGGTGGCATTGGCGTGAAAGGCGCCTGCGCTCAAATGTTGAGCCATAGTTGCTATCCGAAATGTCGGAGAAGCGCTTCTCCTCGACATGCTGCTGGCGGCGCGATGCGGCGGGTTTCGTCGCAGGACTTGAGGAAACTGGTTGGAGTTGGAATGCGGCTCTTAACCCGGCGTTAACCAGACCTTGTCAACGATCTCGTTACCGGTCTGCCGAAGGAGATCGCCATGTCCCTGAAGGTCGAGCTCAAGCCTGGCGAACGCATCATCATCGGCGAATGCGTTATCACCAACGCCGATCAGCGAACCCGGCTGCTCATCGACGGCCAGGCGCCAATTCTGCGTGAGAAGGACATCCTCACGCCGAAGACCGCGGACAGCCCGGCAAAGCGCATCTACCTCGCCGTGCAGTTCATGTACACGTCGCGCGATCCGGTCGTGCATCATCAGCTCTATTTCGAACTGGTGCGCGACATCCTCGGCGCCGCGCCGAGCACATGGCCCTACATTGAAGCCATCAATAATCAAATTTTAACAGGGCAAATGTACAAAGCGTTGAAAGAAGCCAAGAAACTCATAGCGTACGAATCGGAACTTATTGAAAATGCGAAGCGCCGCACAGGCCTACGGAGCGGTGGCGAGGCAGGTCGCAAGTCCGCGTGATCTCGAAGCCGACCTTCTGTTAAAAGCAGCATCAAAGCTTCAAGCAGTGCAGGACGGTTGGGACAACACCAAGCCCCAGCTCAACCAGGCTTTGCTTTATAATCGCAAGCTCTGGACGATCCTGGTCACGTCGATCACGGCTCCCAATCATCCGATGCCGAAGGAAATCAGGCAGAACGTCGCGACGCTCGGCCTGTTCATTCTTCATCGCACGACAGAATTGCTCGCCAAGCCCGTGCCCGAGCAACTCACCTCGCTGATCCGCATCAATCGCGAACTCGCTGCCGGCCTTCGCGGCGCCCGCTGACGCGACGCACGAACAGCGATTCGCGTCGCGTTGGCCTCTTCGGGACGGCGCGTAGCCCTGCGCCGAATTGGTCGGCCTAAACCAATCCTATCCGAGCGGTGAGAGCAGGCTCGCGAGGTTCGTCTTGGCGAGCAGCGCGGTAATCTGCAGTGAAGCCTCCAGGCTGGTCTGCATGCTCAGCAGCTGTTCGCCGACGGTGGTCGTGTTCGCGCCTTCGATGGTCTGCACCATGTCCTGAAGGGTCGCCGTCGTCTGGGTATTGTTGGTCGTTGCCGTCTGCATTGCGGTTTGCGCGCTGGCGATGTTCGCCTCGATGTTCTGCACCGTTTGCGAGCCGTTCGGGATGTTGAGGTTGTTGTTGACCCGTTCGGTCAGTGCCCCATAGGCGCCCGAGGCGTTGCTGTTGCTCGCCGAAAACTTCATCGCCGCGAACACAGCGACGTTTTCGACCGTGGTCGTGAGCGCGCTCTCGTTCGCACGCATGCCATAAGACACGCTCAAGGACGAACCGATCTGAGCGGTCGCGGTGTCGCGCGCCGGCGTCGATCCGTTTTCGCCGGTATACCAGGACACGGTGTTGGCGCTCGTCCCCGCGACCAGCGACGTCGCGGCCGAGAACGGGGGACCGGCGACCCGCATCGGCGGATTGTCGTTGAAAAAGTTGTTGGCCGCGGCCATGGCGGACGCAGCGGTCAGCGAGGTCCCGGCGATATTCGAAACCCCGCTCGTCACCGCCGCCTGAAGATTGCTCGCGGTAGCGGCCGAGGTCGCGCCGATGGTGAACTGCCCGGCGGCGGGCGGCGAAGAGGTTGTCGCCGTGAGGGTCAACTGCTGAGTTGTCCCGTCCGGCAAGTTGAACGTATAGGTTACGCTGTCGCCGGGATTGGGATTGCTGCCGAGATTGACGGTCACGCCTGGCGGCGACCCGGACGGACCCGAAACGGTTGCCCCAGTCAACGTCGATGAGATGCCGGCGATCTTGAGCCCGAAGGGCGATCCGGCGTAATCGTCGCTGAGCGACACGCTGGTGCCGCCGGCCGTCGGCGACGTCGTCCCGGCCGAAATGCCGAAGTCGGCGAGCGTCGCCGTGCCGCCGGTGGTGATCTGATCGGTGCTGTTGAGCGCGGTCACCGAGACGTTGCCGGTCGCCGGATCGACGTTCGCCGCGCCGCCGCTAAGTCCCAGCAGCGCCTGGCCGAGGCCCTGCAAGGTCGATACCTGGCCCGAACCAGTGCCGAACGTCACGGTCAGCGCGGGATTCGTGCCGACCTGGATCGTCAGCGTCTGGCCGTTCGTCACTCCGCCCTGGGTAATAAGGTTCGTCGGATTCGACGTTCCAGCCGACACTCCGAGTTCGGTCAGCAACGAAGCCGTGCTGGTATTGCCGACCGTGATTGCGGTCGATGCATCGGTGCCCGTCAACACGAGATGACCGCCGGAATCGAGCGAAGCCGATACCCCCGTCGTCGTGCTCTGGGTGTTGATGTCATTCACGACCGCGGCGCCGTTGTCGCCGGGATTGATCGTGATCGACGTTCCGTTGATGACGAGAGTGCCGCCCGCCGAGGACAGGCCGGAGATATTCTGGCTGCCAATCGCCGAAGCGTCGGCGTCGGGCGTCAGCGTCGCGCCTGAACCTGTCACTTGGGCGGCGCCGGGCGCCGGGATGACGAGACGGCCGAGCCCGTTTGCGCCAACATCAGCCTGCTCGCGTTCGTTGATGAGCTGGACGAGGCCGGCCTGCGCGCCGTTGCCGTTGAGCATCGTGTCGGCCGACACGACCGAGGGTGACGACGTGTCGGTCCCCGAGAAGATGAAATCGTTGCCGACCTCGGTGTTGAGGGCATCGACGATCTGCTGCAGCTGGCCGTTGGCGGTCGCTTGGTCAGTCGTCTGGCCGTTGCCGTTCAACGAGAACGTCGAGTTGATCGTGCTGTTCTGGACAAGGTTTGACGACGTGCCGATCGCCTGAAGCGCGTTTTGCGCGCTCGACAGTCGCACGCCGACGGAATTCATGATGTTGCTGAAGTTGGAAAGCGAGGCGAGCTGCGACTGCAGCGAAATCGCAAGCGAGCGGTTGCTGCCGATGCCGGCATAATTTTGCGATACCTGCCCGGTTCCGAGCTCAGTCTCGAGATTGGCCATCTGGCTTTCCAGGCTGTTGATCGCCTGGGGTTGATAGAAGCTGTTCTGAATGCCGCTGATGGTCATGCCGAGAACGCCTGCAACAGGGTGGTGTACATCTGATTGATCGTGGTGAGCACCCGCGCATTGGCGGAGTAGGTGCTCTGGAGCGTGAGCAGGTTTGCAAGCTCGGTATCGACGTTCACGCCGCTCGCGCTGTTGAAGCTTTGCTGCAGCGTGCTGACGACGACGTCCTGGCTTTGGCTCAGGTTTTGGGCCGCAGACGCTGCCGCGCCCTGGGTGCTCAACACCTGGCCGATGAAATTCGTCAGGGTTCCGCTGTAGGGCTGTGCCGCCGTACCGATCCCGGTCTGGGGCGAGTAGGAAAAATTAGCCGTGGTGAGCTGCGAGGCAAGAAACGCTGGCCGCGTCGGGTCGCCGCTCTGCGTATTGGCAGCGTAGGTGACGAGATCCCCAGGATTGGCAACGAGTGCCGGATTGACGGTGATGCGGCCGGCATAGCCCTGCATCTCCGAGGTGCCCCCGACCACTGCTCCGGAATAAGGCGATGACCCATCCGTGAAGAAGGGCAATTGCGATGTGCCCCCCGTGAGACTCGTCTGCGTCGCGTTCGAAGTCACCGAATTGATGGTGATGCCGGTGCCCGAGCCGCCATTGAGCACCTGCAGCACATTGCCGGACGGATTTGAGAATTGCAGGTTGCTGCCGAGCATGCTGTTGAGCGTGCTGATCGCGCCAGCCATGTTGCCGGACAGGTCAACACCGATCACCGGATTGTTGGGGTCGGTGCTCGGCAGCGGCAGCGAAGACGGATCGGTGACGTCTTTGATGGTGAGTGTCTTTTGCACGTTGCCGGGGACAGTGTAACTCACCGTCACCGTGTTGCCGGGCAGAAGATTGCTGGTGTCGATCGAAAAGCCGGATTGGCCGCCGGAGGTTACGGCAGTGCCGGCGGTCTGGTAGTCGGAGAGCGCGCTCGATACTGATGCGGCGATCTGATCGAGCTGCGTCTGTGCCTGCGGCAACACCGTGTCGCGCATTTGCAGGTAGGCGCCGATCTGCCCCGATTTGATGGACTTGTTTGCGACGAGATCAGTCGAGGTGCCGTCCGGGCTGGTGAGCGTGATCGTCCCCGCTCCGCTCTCATCGGGATTGGCATTCCATAGCGAACTTGCGGACAGCGTGCCGTGCGAATTGAACGAAAGCGTAGACGCCGTGGTCCCGGCAAGCTGCAGTCCTGAGGACGTGAAGACCGTGACCTGATTGTTGCTACCTTGGACGACGCGGATGTCCATCAGGTTCGCGAGTTGGTTGATGTCCGAGTCGCGCTGATCAAGGAGCGACTGGGTTGCCGCATCCTGGTTGGTACTGCTCGCCACCTGACTGTTGAGGTTGGCGATGCTTTGCAACAGGTTGTTGGCACTCGTGACCGAGCTGGCGAGGCCCTGCTCGCAATTGGTCCGCAGCGTCTGAACAGTGGACGTGAGGCTGTTGAGCTGCGAGGTCAGGGACTGGGCCGCGCCGACGACGGCCGACTGGTCCGAATAGCTCGACGGATCCGATTGCAGCGTCTGCAGCGCGCCGGTGAAATTCGCATAGGTCGAACTGAGCGAAGTCGACGCCGAGGGCGAGCCATAGGCCGACTGGAGCTGCTGATAGATTTGCGACGCGAGGTCGGCGTAGGCGCCGCCGGAGCTCTCGGTCCGCAGTTGGCTCTGCAACTGGGTATTGAGCTGGCGATTGACGCTGGCTACGTCGACGCCGACGCTGCCGTCGGCGGAGGTCGTCGTCTGCAGCGCCTGGGTTTTCTCGACATAGCCGGGCGTATTTGCGTTCGCCACATTGGCGGCGATCAGCGCCATCCCGCTTTGGGTGACGTTCAAGCCTTCGATTGACGACGCCAAGGCCTGGTTAAGATTCATATCACGCTCATATCGTCACGTCGGCTCTCCGGCACGGGCGCCGACCGCGCGGCCTACTGCACCATGTTCATCACCACCTGCAGCATCTGGTTGCTGGTTGTGATGACGCGCGCATTGGCCGAATAGGCCTGCTGCGTCACGATCAATTTGGTGAATTCGTCGGCGATGTCGGTGTTGGAGCCTTCAAGCGCGCTCGGCGTGATGGTACCGCTCGCGTTGTAGACCGGAACACCCGAGCTGTCGGTCTGGGCATAGGCGCCGCCCGAAACGTTCTGGAGATAATCCTCGCCGCTGAACGAGGCCAAAGTGACTTGGGCAAGATCGACGGTCTGGCCGTTCGAGTACGAGCCAGTTATGCGCCCCTTGTCGCTCACCGAGAGCGTCTGCAAGGCACCGGCGGCATAGCCATTCTGCTGCAATTGATTGACGTTCACGGTGCCGTTGGTGTCGGCAAATTGCGTCAGGCCGCCGCTGCCGAAACTAAGCTGGACATTGCCGACCGTCACACCGTTGACCGACACGTTCGGGAGCGTGACGTTGGAGATAGGCGGAGACAGGGCACCATTGGCGCCGAAGGTGAAGTTCGTGCCGACATTGACCCAGGCGGCATTTGAGCCCGTCGCTGAGGAGCTGGTCTCGTAATAGAGATTCCAGGTATCGGAATGTCCGGTGCCAAGGCTCGAATCGTCGACCTTCGCCCAGCGGAACTGCACGTTCACGGGGGACCCGGCATTGTTATAGGCGGTGATGGCGCCGCCACCGACCGATTGATTGAGGAACGTATTGACGTCGCTCCCGCTCACCGTTCCATTCGGCGGCAGCGCCGAGGTGAGCTGCAAGCCGAAGACGGATGGCGTCGCCGAGCCGGTCACGGCAATCCCGTCGGATGTACTGGTGGCCGTAAGCTTCAGATCACCATTGGCATCGAGTGAGCCCGTCCCGCCGGTAAGGCCGGTCGACAGCGCGTTCGCCAACTGAGCTTCGGTTTGGATGTCTCCTGCACCGGTGCCGAAGGTGAGTGTGGTTGCCGCCTGCGAGCCGAATTGGATGATCATCGTCTGTCCGGAGGCGACTGCATTCTGCGTCAGCAGATTTGTCGGCTCCGTCGTACCGACGCTCAGCCCGAGCGCAGTTAGAAGCGAAGCCGAACTACCCGAACCGATATCGATGGCGGTCGAGGCGTCGGTGCTGGTGAGCGTGAGTTCGCCGTTCGATCCGATCGTTGCCGATGCGATGCCGTCGCCGGCCGCACCGGTGATGTCCGTCGCGATCTGGGACGGCGTTTCTCCTGCCGTCAGGCTGATGGATACGCCGTTGATGACAAGAGTGGCGCCACCAGCCGGCACCGTATAGCCGCTGGTATCGGCCGTTCCGGTCACCGTTGCCGCCGCATCTTGCTGCAGGGCGGCGCCACTACCGGTAAGGATGGCCGGCACGTTCGTGACCGCAGTCGGATTGCGAACGAAATCGGTCGGATTGAGAAGATCGGAATTGGCGATACTGGAATTGGTATCCGTTGTCTGCGGAGAGGTCGGCAGGTTCGCGCCGTAGTTGATCGTCGTGGTCGTCTGCGCCGGGAGGAAGTTGTTCTGGAACTGCAGGAGTTGCGGAACCGTACCTATGGGATTTCCCGTCGAGGGATCGATCGGCACGCCCATCAGGTAGTAGCCCGAGCCGTTGACGAGATAACCGTCCTGCACCTGGAAATCGCCGGCCCGCGTGTAGTAGCTGACGCCGTTGAAGCTTGGGATGCCGCCGGAGAATCCGGTCGGCTTCTGCACCACGAAAAACCCGTCGCCATTGATAGCCATGTTGGTGGCGGTGGTGGTGGATTGGATGTCGCCCTGCACCGTGATGGTGGATGATGAGGATGCGATCACGCTGCCCGCGGTCTGCTGAGCTGCCGCCTCATTCTGATTGGACAGCAGGTCCTCGAAATTGGTGTTGGTGCCCTTGTAGGCCGTGGTCTGCGAATTCGCGATGTTGCCCGAAATATTCTGGAGCGCGAACGACTGGGCCGTCAGGCCGGTGACAGCCGTATTGAGAGCATCGAAAATACCCATACCTGGATCTCCCATCGATTGCGGCCGCCGCGCATGGCAAGCAGCGCGGCCGCAGTTCCGCCCGCCGGGACATCGCAAGCCGTGTGCCAGACGAAAGACCTTAGAATTTCAGCGGGTTGCCGCTGACGGGCGCGCTTTGCGGTGGTCCGAGCGGGAAAAACGTGCCGGCGCAGCGGCAGAAAATGCCGGCCAAACTCGCCTTAGCCCCGGCTCGATGGACCGCTGGCGCATAATATGCTTGTCAACAGCTCCCGACCCGATCGTGGCCCGCAACGGAGACGACATGCGTTTTGAAGGAACCAGCGCCTATGTGGCGACCGACGATCTCAGGGTCGCCGTGAATGCGGCGATCGCGCTCGAACGGCCGCTGCTGGTGAAGGGCGAACCCGGCACCGGCAAGACCGTGCTTGCCTTGGAGATTGCCAAGAGCATCAATGCGCCGCTCATCGAGTGGCACGTAAAGTCGACCACCAGGGCGCTGCAGGGTCTTTACGAGTACGATGCGGTGTCACGCCTGCGCGACAGTCAGCTTGGCGACGCCCGTGTCAAGGACATCCGCAATTACATCAAGCGCGGCAAGCTGTGGGACGCGTTCGTGGCGGACGAGCGACCGGTGCTTCTGATCGACGAGATCGACAAGGCCGACATCGAGTTTCCAAACGACCTGCTGCTCGAACTCGATCGCATGGAATTCTACGTCTACGAGACGAGCGAGACGATCAAGGCGCGGCGCCGGCCGATCGTGATCATCACCTCGAACAACGAGAAGGAATTGCCCGACGCGTTCCTGCGCCGCTGCTTCTTTCACTACATCCGCTTTCCCGATACCGACACCATGCGCGCCATCATCGAGGTCCATTTCCCCGGAGTGAAGCAGCGCCTGGTCGCCGAGGCCTTGAAGCTGTTCTATGAAATCCGCGAGGTGCCGGGGTTGAAGAAGAAGCCGTCGACCTCCGAACTGCTGGACTGGCTAAAGCTCCTGATGGTCGAGGACATCGGACCCGAACTACTGCGGGAGCGGGACCCAAAGAAGCTCATTCCGCCGCTCCACGGCGCGCTCCTCAAGAACGAGCAGGATGTGCATCTGTTCGAGCGCCTCGCATTCATGGCCCGACGCGAAGGGCGGTGAGGCCGCTGAAGTCTATCGCCGCTGCGGCGTGTCACGCACGGCTGCGTCAGCGTTCTCGAGCGGCGGAACGTGGGGGGCCGCTTCAGGGGCCCGGATGGGCGCGAGATCGGAGGGGGAATTCGCGAACCTCTGCAGCACCGACTCCGGCGCGCGGTTTGGTGGCGTTTCAAGCTCGCGATAGGCGGGCCGCGCCGGACCGGCGAGACGACGCGCCTCCTCTTCCAAATAACGCCGACGATGCTCCTCGCGCCGCCACGCGATCTGTCCCGCGATCGCTTCGCGCGTCATCGACCATCCCATCGATGCACTCACGACGGCGCGCCCGACGCGGCCGCCCGCCCAGACGAGTTCGTAGGGCAGGAACTGCCGCCAGGTGTCGTCGCCCTCCACGATGCCGCGGGCAACAAGCAGTCCGCCCATCGCCGTGGTGTTGATCCCTTGGGCCCCGTAGCCGCTCGTCAGCCAAACGCCGCGCTCGACCTCGCCAACCTGCGGCATGCGGTGGATCGCAAAGCCCATCGTACCGGGCCACACCCGTTCGACCTCGACGGGCCCGAGCTGAGGATAGGTGGCACGGATCGCCCGCTGAAAACGACGCCGCATGCCGCCTTCGCCGTAGCGCCCTGTCGTGGCACCACCGGTCCACAACAGCCGATCGCCAGCAACGATGCGATAGTGATAGTTCGCGTAGCGCGAATCGCTGATTGCACCTCTGAAACCGACCACGTCCCTCAGACCGGCAATCGGCCGCGTGACCCCGCCATAGGACGTGATCGGCACCAGGGTATCCGCCAGGCGCTGCGCCACCGCGCCGAGAAAAACATTCCCGGCAAACACGACATGGGCGGCGCGCACCCGGCCCTGCGGCGTGACAATGCGCTTGCGCACCCCCGCCGGATCGATTTCCAGCACGGGGGTATGCTCGAAGATAAAAGCGCCGCCGCGCTCGGCCATTTCGGCGAGCCGCAGCGTGTACGCAAGCGGATTAACGACGAAGGTGCGCGGAAAATGGATTGCGTGGAAATAGCGGTTGGACTTGAGCACGTCGCGGATGCGCTCGAGCGGCCAACCTTCGGCTTCAACGCCGAAGTCCTTGAGAAGCTCCAGCCGGGCGAGTACGCCGTCGGGGTCGGGCGCCTTGTAAACGTCAAGCCAGCCGCTTCCCTCATCAACGCCCGCCGCACCGAATTCGGCGATCGTCTGGCGCACATAGTCCACGCCGGTCTCGGACAGCGCCCACAGCGCTTTTGCACTGTGGGTTCCGATGCGCTCAATGATCTTTTCGAGCCTCGTCGAAAAGCCCGGCACTACGACGCCCAGATTGCGGCCGGAGGCATTCCAGCCGACGCGCTTTGCCTCCAGCACCGCCACTGACCACTTGCGCCGCACGATCTCTCGCGCGGCGACGAGGCCGGCGAGGCCGCCGCCGATCACGCAGACGTCCACATCGATATCGTAGTTGAGCGCAGCCCGCAGCGCCGGCAACGGCGTGATGCCGGAATGCCAAGTCGGTCCAAACTCCGATTGCGCAGAGACCTCCATGTCACCTCGCATCAAGGATCCCGATACCTGGAGGATTCCCAGCCGATTTGCAACGCTCCTTCCGCGATCGGCGCCATGGGCGCGAGACCATATCATTTCCCGTCGGTGGCAACGACGAAATGACGCTGCCCCCTGGACTTTGGGCTGCATCAATTCAATGCTCCCGTAATGAGCCAACTCATGCTTTTGCGTCACGCGAAATCGGACTGGTCGTCGCCGGGGACGCACGATTTCAGCCGACCGCTCAACGCGCGCGGCAACGCCGCAGCTCGTCTGATGGGCGGCTATATCGCCCATCATCGGCTCGTTCCGGACCGCATCCTGTGTTCGCCCGCGACGCGGACGCGCGAAACGCTGGCCGCCATGGCCTTGCCTGATGTCGACGACGTCGTGTTCGACAATCGTCTTTATGCCGCGGCGGCGGAAACGATCCTGTCCGTGATTGCCGATAAAGGCGGCTCGGCGAAGAAACTCATGGTGATCGGCCACAATCCCGGCCTGCACGAAGTCGCCAAACTGTTGATCGCCGCGGGGGATGTCGGCTTGCGCGAACGTCTCGTCGAGAAATTCTCGACCGCCGCGCTGGCGGTGATCGATTTCACCGCGGCCGATTGGAACAATATCCACGACCATTCCGGCCGGCTCGATCGCTACGTCACCCCACGCTCGATCGCCGCCGCGACGAGTTAAAACGATCTTGTAACTCAATAAGACAAAGACGAATGACGCACAGCAATCCCAGCATTAGTGTTCGTTGGCATGATCGCCGGTGAATGTTGCTCTGCTTATCGGCGCGCTAAACACCTTTAAGCCCATGGGGCTACGCCATGTTCAAGCAAATCCTGGTACCGGTCGATCTAGCCGATCCCGATCTCGCCAAAGCGGCGATTGAGACCGCGGTATCGCTCGCGCGTGCGTCGGGGGGGTCGGTGCGGCTTCTCAACGTGATGCCCACGACCCCGGTCATGCTTGCGGAATACGTGCCGCCCGACTTCGATTCTCAGCAGCGCCAGTCGGCGGCCGAGGCCCTGACGATCATCGGCGAGGAAAGCGGGCTTGATCGCAACCAGATCAGTGCCACCGTGCGGCAAGGCGGCATCTATCACGAGGTGCTGGAAGAAGCGAAAGCTATCCACGCCGATCTCATCGTGATGAGTTCGCATCGCCCGGCGATGAAGACCTATTTCCTTGGCTCCAATGCAGGCCATGTGGTACGGTACGCAAGATGCTCGGTGCTGGTGGTACGCCACCCGTCTGAGTAGTTTTGGGATCGCTCCGAAGCGCAAACGTTCCTCTTTTGGAGGGGGGACGGGAACCTTGCGTTTACGGAGTTATGTCAGGACATTGCGTTGCCAATTGAGGTCGAGCGCAATCCCTTCATCCACGAGTCATCTCTCCGTGACACAACTCGCCGAGGATCGTTGCCATGAAAGTCATCCCCCGAGCTTCCACCTTAGCCATTGCGGGCGCAGTGGCGCTTACCGTTGCCATCGGCTCCGCACGCGCTGCCAATCCGTATGACGGCTCCTGGCAGGTGACGATCACGACCACCCGCGGTGCCTGCGATTCCGGATCCGGTTTCGGTCTCCAGGTCCGTAATGGCGTTGTCTACGGCTATGGCAGTTTTGCCGTGAGCGGCCACGTCTCGCCCAACGGAGCAACGTCGGTGAGTGTCAGCGCCGGCGACCAGCGCGCGAGCGGCAGCGGACGCCTGCGAGGCAACTCCGGTGGTGGCTCGTGGCGCGGTTCCGGCTCGCGGGGCGCGTGCTCGGGCTCCTGGTACGCCACCCGCACCGGATGATGTCCTAAAGCGGTATCGCGAGCAGCGTGTCGATCTGGCGGCTGTCGAGGATGACGGTCTTCTCGGCGAATTGCGCCAAATCTGGACCGTCAAATATGACGCAATCCTCGTAGCAGCCGGTCGCGAACAGCATGGTCTCGCCGGTGCGCATCACCCGCGCGACCATGAAGCTTGTGCGTGCGCGAACGAGCGCGCCGTCGACTGCCTCGATGAGCGGCGGGCTGAGCACGTGGCGATAGCGCTGGCCTTCGTAGACGTTGGCCTCGCGAAGAGCGCGCAGGCGATCGCGCAGCATGGCGCGCGACGTCGTGTAGATCATTGAAAGCGACAGGCCCTGGGCAACGTTCTCCGCGGTCGTGATGCGGTAGCGGGCGTCGTCGCGGAAGAAATCCGGCCATGCCTCCAGCCGGTCCGCATCGATGGTGTCGCAGTAGCGCGCGTTGAGGTCCGCCACGCGGATGATGTGCTCGATCTGCATTGCCGATGTGTCGCGCCGCGTGTGCGGCCACTCTCCCGCTCGCCGGCGCGTCGCCGCGATCAAAGTCCCATGTGGTGGCGATAATCTTTCCAGAAGCCGCGCACCGCCGCCTCGCTGACCCGGCTCTCCTCGGAGGCCGTGCCGCTGCCGCCCATCTCGACCACCGCCCGCTCGCTGTCGGCCCCGGCGACGCCGCGCTGGACAAATCCTGACGCCGCGCCGTCCTCCATGGAGATGAGGCCGGCCGGTCCGATCAGGTTTGCCTGGCGCAGCCGAAGCTCCGTCAAGGCGTCATCATCGGTCGTGAAGCCGAAGCAAGTCCAGACGAGCTCGGTCCGGTCAAGTCCCAGCGGCACGACGCGGCGAACCGCGAGGCAGTTGCGAATTTGCTGCAACACAAATCCAGGAAACACAGTGAGTATCTGGAGCCCGATCCCATCGCCGAATTCGTCGATGTTGCCGAGGAGTTCGCGCGGCGCCTCCAACGCATAGCCTTCGTTGGCCGAGCGCATGCCGGCCTGCTCGTATTCCTTGCCGGCGACGTCCTGGCTCATGGAATAGCTGATGTGGTTGCCGCCGTTTTCGCTCACCACGAGCCCGCCCTTCTGCGACAGCCGGTTGAGGCGGAAGGTGGTGAAGAACATGTGCAGGAGGCTCGCGTGGTAGCTGTCCTTCACATTCTCGATGTAGAGCTTCCAGTTGCTCGGCAGCATCTGGCTGTAGCCGCCGATCACCTTCGCCGGCGCCCGCATCACGCGCTTGATGCGCGCCACATGATCGGGTCCCAAATATTCCTCAAGCGGCGGCGTCGCCGAGCCGAGCGCGCCGAACACAAGGCCGGCAAAGGTTTCGACGCGCAATTGCCGCGGCGCGTGCTCTTCGGGCTTGCAGTCCGACGGCATGCCGCCTTTGCCGGCGATGCCGCGGCGGAACGCGACGCCGGTGAGATTGCCGGACAGGTCATAGGTCCAGTTGTGATAGACGCAGACGATCTCCTTAGCCTCGCCGCGCTCCTTGAGGCACAACAGCGAGCCGCGATGGGCGCAGCGGTTCTCGAACGCATGAATGACGCCGTCGCCGTCGCGCGTGACCACCACCGGCATGTCGCCGAGATTGGAGGCACGGAAAGTGTTGGGTTTCGGCAGCTCGGCCTCGAGGCAGAGGAAGGTCCAGGTATTGCCGCGAAAGATGCGCTCCTGCTCCAGCGCATAGAGATCAGGGTCGGAATAGATCCAATAGGGAACGCGGGTAAGACCCTCGGCGGGCCATTGCCGCGGGCTCGAATGGATATTCATGGCCTACTCCGTAACGCTCGGAGGTTCATCGTAGCAACTCTACTCCAACTTGACGTCCGCAGCCTTGATGACGGCGCGCCACCGCGCGATCTCCTCGCCCATGAAGCGCGCCATGGCATCCGGATCGTCGCCGACGGGCTGCGCCGAGAGATCATCGAAGCGCTTGCGGATCTCCGGCGCGCGGATCGCCTCGGCAATGTCGGCGCTGATCTTGTCGGCAAGCGCGCGCGGCGTCTTCGGCGGCGCTGCGACGCCAAACCACGCCAGCGCCGAAAAGCCCGGCAGCGTTTCCGCGATGGTCGGCACGTCAGGGAGCGACGGCATGCGTTGCGCGGTCGCGACGCCGAGCAGGCGCAGCTGGCCGCTGCGCGCGAGCGGCAGCGACACACCGAGATTGTCGAACATGATGTCGCAATCGCCGGCGAGCAGTCCCTGCAGCGCCGGCGCGGTGCCGCGATAGGGAACGTGGACGAAGCTCACCTTCGCCATCATCGCGAACATGGCCGAAGTCAGATGCGAGGTGGCGCCGTTGCCCTGGGTCGCCGACGTGATCTCGCCCGGATGGGCGCGCGCATAGCTGATGAAATCCGCCACGGTCGTCGCCGCAATCTTGCGCGGGCTCACGACCAGCGCATTCGGCACGACGCCCAGCACGGAAACCGGCACGAACGCTGACGCGTCGTAGTTAAGTCGCGGATAGAGGCTCTGGTTGATGACGAGCGGCGGCGGCGATGTCGCCAATAGCGTGTAGCCGTCGGGCTCGGCATTGAATGCCGCCTCAGCGCCGATGTTGCCGCCGCCACCGGCCTTGTTTTCGATTACGACGGCTTGGCCCCACTTGCGCGACAGCCAGTCGAACACGATGCGCGGCATGAGGTCGGCCGTCCCGCCCGCCGGATATGGCACGATCACCTTCACGGTGCGACGGGGGTAATCCTCGGCCTGACCGGGGGCGGCCAAGAGCGGCAACAGGACAAGCCCGGCCGCAACGCCGCGCAGCCCGCGGCGCGCCCACGCCATGCATGTCATTCGCAATGCCATTGATGGGTTGCACCACACTCCCGCGGCGTTTTCAACACACGGCGCAGCAAGGCTCGAACGTCGCCGCGACATGCTTGCGGCGCGCCGCCTAGGCGGCGCGTCGGCGGCCGTTCACACATCGACCTTCAGTGCGGCAATGAAGGCCTCCTGGGGGATGTCGACCTTGCCGAACTGGCGCATGCGCTTCTTGCCTTCCTTCTGCTTGTCGAGGAGCTTGCGCTTGCGCGTTACGTCGCCGCCGTAGCACTTGGCGGTCACGTCCTTGCGGAAGGCGCGCACGGTTTCGCGCGCGATGATCTTTCCGCCGATCGCTGCCTGGATCGGAATCTGGAACATGTGCGGTGGGATCAGCTCCTTGAGCTTTTCCACCATGGCGCGGCCGCGGTTCTCGGCGCGGGTGCGGTGGACCAGCATGGCGAGCGCATCCACCGGCTCGGCATTGACCAGAATCTGCATCTTCACGAGATCGGCGGGCTTGTAGTCGGTCAAATGGTAGTCGAACGAAGCATAGCCCTTCGACACCGATTTGAGCCGGTCGTAGAAATCGAACACCACCTCATTGAGCGGCAGGTCGTATTTGACCATGGCGCGGTTGCCCACGTAGGTGAGCTCGACCTGGACGCCGCGGCGGTCCTGGCACAGCTTGAGGACGCTCCCGAGATACTCGTCGGGCGTCAGGATGGTCGCGCTGATCCAGGGTTCGTCGATCTCGGCGATCTTCACCACGTCCGGCATGTCGACCGGATTATGGATTTCGATCTCCTTCCCGTCGGTGAGCCTCATCTTGTAGATGACCGACGGCGCCGTTGCGATGAGGTCGAGGTTGAACTCGCGCTCGAGCCGCTCCTGGATGATTTCAAGGTGGAGCAGGCCGAGGAAGCCGCAGCGGAAGCCGAAGCCGAGCGCCGCGCTCGTCTCCATCTCGAAGGAGAAGCTTGCATCGTTGAGGCGCAGCTTACCCATGGCGGCGCGCAGATCCTCGAACTGCGCCGCGTCGACGGGAAAGAGTCCGCAGAACACCACCGGGATCGCCGGCCGGAAGCCGGGCAACGGCGCGGCGGCCGGCTTGCGCTCGTCGGTGATGGTGTCGCCGACGCGGGTGTCCGCCACTTCCTTGATAGACGCCGTGATGAAGCCGATCTCGCCGGGCCCGAGCAATTCCGCCTCCAACATCTTGGGCGTGAACACGCCGAGCCTGTCGACCTCGTAGCTCGCGTTGGTGCCCATCATGCGGATGCGCTGGCCCTTCTTGAGGGTGCCATCGACCACACGCAGCAGCACCACCACGCCGAGGTAGGTGTCGTACCAGCTGTCGACGAGCAGCGCCTTCAAGGGACCCTCGCGGTCGCCCTTGGGCGGCGGCAGCCGCGTGACGATCGCTTCCAGCACTTCGTCGATGTTGAGGCCCGTCTTGGCCGAGATCAGGATCGCGTCCGACGCATCGAGGCCAATCACGTCCTCGATCTGCTGCTTGATCTTGTCGGGCTCGGCCGCCGGCAGATCGATCTTGTTGAGGACCGGCACGACCTCATGATTGTTGTCGAGCGCCTGGTAGACGTTGGCGAGGGTCTGCGCCTCGACCCCCTGGCTGGCGTCGACGACGAGGAGCGAGCCTTCGCAGGCGGCGAGGCTGCGGTTCACCTCATAGGCGAAGTCGACGTGCCCGGGCGTGTCGATCAGGTTGAGGACGTAGTCCTTGCCGTCGCGCGCATGGTAGTTGAGCCGGACCGTCTGGGCCTTGATGGTGATGCCGCGCTCGCGCTCGATATCCATGGAATCGAGCACCTGCTCGCGCCCCAACATCTCGCGATCCGAGAGGCCGCCGGTGCGCTGAATGAGCCGGTCCGCAAGCGTCGACTTGCCGTGATCGATGTGGGCGACAATGGAGAAATTGCGGATGTTTTCGATAGGTTGCGCCGTCATGGCCCGCATGTAGCAATGCCGGGGTCAAGATGGAAGCCGGAAGCGGCAGCAATGGCAGGCGCGAGGCGTAATCGGGCGACAGGTAACCCTCAACCCTCGTGCAACGCTACGGAAACTGGCCGGTCACCTGAGCGATTTTCGCTCGCCCTTCCCTTGCCCGGCCGCATGGCTTGGGCCACAAAGCGGCGTCTTGCGATTCTCGTCGCGCCGCCGTAACCCCTGACCTTCGCCCGTTCGCCAGGGAGCATCCATGTTCTTAGACGGTCTCAAGGCGGCCTTTCTCGGCATCGTGGAAGGCCTCACCGAGTACATTCCGGTGTCCTCGACCGGACACCTTCTCCTGCTGCAGCACTTTTTTGGCTTCAGCGACGAGGCGTTCGGCAACACCTTCGCGGTCCTGATCCAGCTCGGCGCCATCCTGGCCCTGCTGTCGATCTACTTCACGCGGCTGCTCGCGCTCGCGATCGGCCTGTTCAGCGATCCCAACGCGCGCCGCTTCGTGATCGGGGTGCTGATCGCCTTCCTCCCCGCCGCCATCATCGGCGCGATCTTCCACGACTTCATCAAGAACGTGCTGTTCAACCCCTGGATCGTGTGCTTCAGCCTGATCGCCGGCGGGGCCGTGCTGATCTATGTCGACAGCCTCGACCTCAAGCCGCGCTATCACGATGCCACCGGATTTTCGCTGCCGATGTATCTCGGCATCGGCATCTGCCAGTGCCTCGCCATGGTCCCCGGCGTGTCGCGGTCCGGCGCCACCATCGTGGCGGCGCTGCTGCTTGGCGCTGACCGCCGCTCGGCGGCGGAATTCTCGTTCTATCTCGCCATGCCGACCATGGTCGGGGCGTTCGCCTATGATTTCTACAAGAATGCCGGCCACATGTCCGGCTCCAACATGATCATGGTGGCGATCGGCTTCGTGATGTCCTTCATTTGTGGCTGGTTTGTCGTGAAGACCCTGCTCGACTACGTGTCGGGCCACGGCTTCGACGTGTTCGCCTGGTGGCGGGTCGGCGTCGGCACGCTCGGCCTGATCGGACTTGCGATCGTGGGTTGAGGCGCCTTCGCGGGCCGACCGGCCTCTCCTTCTTCGTGCGGAAATAGCTACGCCGAGCGGCTGCGGAACTGGCCGGTCTTGCGGAAGCGCCATAGATAGGACGGCACGATCGCCTCGACTGCCCGCGGCACGATGCCGATCCCTTCAAGGGTGCGGCCATCGCGGCGCGCCTCATCCGAGACGACGTTGTCGTAGCGCAGCAGTTCGACCTGATCGCGGGTGAGAAGCGGTTTCGGCATCAGTTCGAGGAACGTCGCCTTGAACTTGGCGACGGGGAACGGCAGCGGCACCAGCAGCCGATGGCGCTCGATGGTCGCGAGGACGAATTGCATCAGCGCCTTGAAGGTGAAGACTTCCGGCCCACCGCATTCATAGACCGCGCCCGGCGTCGTTTCGCCATCGATGGCCTTGACGATGGCATCGGCGACATCGCCGGCGAACACCGGCTGAAAGCGCGTGTGGCCGCCGCCGACGAGCGGCAGCACCGGCGAGACGCGCGCCAGCGCCGCAAAGCGGTTGAAAAAATCGTCGTTGGGCCCGAACAGGATCGACGGCCGGAAGATGACGGCGCCAGGCGCCACTTCGAGCACCAGCTTCTCGCCCTCCGCCTTGGAGCGGGCATAGGCCGCGGTCGAGTGCTCGTCAGCGCCGATGGCCGAGACATGGATCATGCGGGCATCTTCCCCTGCCGCCGCTTGGGCGACCGTCTGGGCGCCGGCCGCCTGCACCTCCTCGAACCGCTGCTGGCCGGACTCGAACAGGATGCCGACGAGATTGATTACCACCTGGCTGTCGCGCACTGCCGCCAAAACCGAGGGCCGGTGGCGGATGTTGGCTTGCACCGCATGGATCTGGCCGACGCGGCCCAGCGGCTGCAGATGCCCGGTCAGCTCCGGCCGACGGCAAGCGACGCGGATGCGGTATCCCTGCTTCGCGAGCGCTCGCACCACATGGCGGCCGAGAAATCCCGAGCCGCCGAACACCGTGATCAGGGTGTCCACATTGGATTGCGCCGTCATGGCCAGCCTCGCCAACGCGCCAGAACGGCGCCACCCCGCGCCACCCGCGGGCTTGTGCGGCGCGGCATACCGGATCGCTCCGCGGCTGTACAGGGGTGAGGTGGGAGATGCCACGGGCCGTCGAGCCGCCTAATCCCGCTCACGTCGGGCTGCTGGCGCCCTTCGCACTACGTCTGGTCTCTTCTGCTGAGGCGACGCCGTCGGAGGAAGCAGGTGATCCGGGCGATCACGTTGACAATCCCGACCGTGCCCCCTTATGTGTGCGGCCGTAGCCCAGATGGCGGAATTGGTAGACGCGCTGGTTTCAGGTACCAGTGGTGAAAGCCGTGGAGGTTCGAGTCCTCTTCTGGGCACCAGGGTTTTAGGTGCGAAGCATCCACCCGTCTGCCCCATCGCATGTAATCTGGCTCGCTCCCCGCGAATGGCCTATCCGATCGCAAAAATTCTCCAACATGCGTCCTGCCCTTCGAGAGTTCAGCCACGTCGTGCCGGCGAACACGCCCTTTGAACGTCGTTGAATTGCAATAGTCGCGGGATAAAATCCCTACATTGCCCAGGGTGCGCGCCGGACGCACTAAGGAACTGGAAGTCACCTTCTCCAAGCTTTGCTGTGGCGTTGCTCGATGCAGCACGCGTTGCTCTTCTATCGTCTTGCCCGGACTTGCGGTTACTCCGTAGTCCAGTCGCTGAGGTTTGGACTGTTCAGAACGCCGCTCCCGGACCGGCCCGAGCATCTCAGGCTGCGGATGAAAGAGGTAAAAGAGCAGATGCACGAGCATCTGTTGAGGTTCGCCGAGCTCGGAGACGATGAGGTGCGCCAGCGTCCATCGGCGCGGTGGATCGATGCGAACGAGTCCCGCGACATGCAACCGCCGGTGCCCGATCAGAACGCTTAAACGACCCCCTGCCCGCCGGCCGCGGCCGCGCGCGGTTAATGTCACGTTAATCCTCGCTCGCAACATCCCGTTATCCCATTTCCTTAAGCGCAGATTATTCCAGCTCTGCTACGCCAATCCTTGGGACTGCGTCGTATAATTTCTGCTCCGAAGAAGGGCGGCCATGACCGCTGAGGTCAGTTCGCGCGCATTGCGCAATCTATTTGGCATTGCTGTCGCGATCCTCAGCGTTGCGACGCTTGCTGCCGGCTTGACCGTGTGGGGGATGCGCGCCGATGCGATCGCCGGCGCGGAGCGCGACACCGGCAACCTGGCCACGATCTTCGCCGAGCAGATGAACCACTTCGTCAAGGCATTCGATGCGACGCTCGTGGACATGCAGACTCGCCTCGCCGCGACCGAGGCGTCGGCGCCTGACAAATATGAGAGTGCAATCCGCTCCGAGGATGTTCACCGGTTCTTGCTGGCGCTGGCGAAAAAGCTGCCGCATGCCGATGTGATTGCCGTGATCGACGCGCAGGGACGTGTCGTCAACCAATCCAAAGACTGGCCAGCCCCAACGATCGATGTCTCCGATCGGGAGTTTTTCCAGGTTCAAAAAAGCGGCGCTGCGTCCGGAGTCTATGTCAGTACGCCCGTGGTCAGTCGCGGGACCGGCGAATGGACGATCTTCTTCTCGCGTCGGCTCGAATCCGCTCAGAAGAAATTCCTTGGCCTCGTGCAGGTTGGCATCCGGCTTAATTTCTTCCGCGAAGTCTACGGGTCGATCGGTTCGTTGACCGATCAGACGTTTCTATTCCTGCGTCGCGATGGGACGATACTGGTGCGCTATCCCGACGACAGAAATCGCGCCGGCGAGAAGATGCCGCCTCAATCGGCATGGTACGCACGGGTCGCTGAGGGCGGCGGATTCTACCGGACCCCGGGCTATTTCGACGGAAGCCCTCGATTTGTCGCGGTGCGCGAGGTTGCGGATTATCCCTTGGTCGTCAACGTCGCGGTGACTGAAGACGCCGCCCTTGCCTTGTGGCACCGGCGCGCGACCATGATCGCGGCGGGAACAATCCTCACCCTCATTTGCGCTGCGCTGCTCTTGCGGGCGTTCGTGATTCAGTTCCGTAAACTCTCGGAGCAGCAGGCTTCGCTGGCCGAACGCGAGGGCCGCCTGAGTGAGAAATCCCGTGATCTCGAACGCGCCAATCTCCAGGTCGACGCCGCGCTGAACAACATGTCGCAGGGCCTGTGCATGTTCGACAATGCGGGACAACTCGTGATCTGGAACGAACGCTATCTTCGCGTTTACGGGATGTCGCCCAATGTCATCAGACCGGGCATCAGCCTAGTCGATGTGCTCGAGCACCGCCGGCGTGCCGGCAACTTCTGCGATGATCCCGAGCGGTTCGCGGAAGAACTGTGCACGCGACTGGCCACCGGAGAGACCATCCAGACCGTCAGCAGTCTTGGCGATGGGCGCATCATCGCGGTCGACAACAAACCGATGATCGGCGGCGGATGGGTCGCAACCCACGAGGACATCACCGAGCGCCGGCAGAGCGAAGAGCGCATCGCCCGCATGGCGCGCCATGATACGCTGACCGAGCTCGCCAACCGCGTGTTGTTCCGCGAGCGAATGGATGATGCGCTCAAGCTCTACGAGATCACCGGCCGTCCCTATTCGGTCTTCATCTTCGATCTCGACATGTTCAAATCGGTGAATGACTCGCTCGGCCATTTCGTGGGCGATGCACTGCTCAAGGCGGTGGCAAAACGCCTGCAATCGGTGGCGCATGAATCCGCAACCGTCGGGCGCCTCGGCGGCGACGAATTCGCGATCTTACAGCTTGCCGAGGGCAATCAGCGCGCCAACGCGGTCGCGCTGGCAAAGAAAGTGCTGAAGGTCGTCAGCGCGCCCTACGAGATCGAGGGCCACCGTCTCACGATCGGAATCAGCATCGGCATTGCGATGGCGCCGCACGACGGACTCGACGCCCAGCAATTGCTGAAGAATGCCGACCTTGCGCTCTATCGGGGCAAATCGGAAGGCCGCAACACCTATCGGTTCTTCGAGTCTCACATGGACGACGAGGTGCGGCTGCACCGCGCGTTGGAGATCGATCTGCACAACGCGATCGCCAACCACGAGCTCGAGGCCTACTACCAGCCCCTCGTCAACGTGGAGAGCCGCGAAATCTGCGGGCTGGAAGCGCTGATCCGCTGGCACCATCCGCAGCACGGCATGATCCCGCCTGATCGCTTTATCCGACTGGCCGAAGAACGCGGGATGATCCATGAGCTAGGCCGCTTCATGCTGCGCCAGGCGTGCCGCGATGCCGCCGGAATGCCGCCGCATATCCGCGTCGCCGTGAATTTGTCGCCCGTCCAATTCCGCAGCGGCGATCTCTTGCAGTTGGTGACCGCCGCGCTCGAAGAGTCTGGCCTGCCGCCGGAACGGCTCGAGCTGGAAATCACCGAATCGGTGCTGCTGCAAAAAGACACCGGCAATTTCGCGATGTTGCACCAGATCAAGAAGCTCGGCGTTTCCATCGTGCTCGACGATTTCGGCACTGGCTATTCTTCGCTCAGCTATCTCCGGCTGTTCCCGGTCGACAAAATCAAGATCGACCAATCGTTCATTCGCGAGATGCCGACCCGCGCGGATTGCGCGGCCATCGTGTGCGCCATCACAAGCCTCAGCCGCGAGCTCAACATCGTGACCACCGCGGAGGGCGTCGAGACGGAGGAACAGCTCAAGCTCGTGCGCGCCGCCGGCTGCAAACTCGCGCAGGGTTACCTGTTCGGCCGACCGATGCCAGCCTCGAAGCTGGAGCTCTCAAGTCAGCCCCCGATCGCGCCGCGCCAGGTCGGCGGCCGATAATTCTCGCTTGCCGCCGGGGGATTTCATCCTTCGATATCGTTGACCCCGGCGAACGCAAGCGTCTCGCTCGCGCTACGCAGCTCACCGGTCGCCGCGCCCGTACCAGGGCACATCCGGGTCGACTTGGCGAGGAGGCGCCCAGCGCCCGTCCTCGGCATAGCGCTGCTGCGTCCCGAACTGGTTGACCATCCGCGGGTTGGCAAGGGGATAAAGCGGCCGTTGCGTCTGGCCGGGCGGCATCATGCCGGGCATTGGCGGACGGGCATTGCCGTAACCGCCGGGATACCGGTTCGCACCATAGTAATTGGGGCCCTGACCGGGCATGGCGTAACGACGGTTGAACTCCGACGGATATTGGCCCCGGTTATAGTCGGCAGGGTTGCGGTTTGACCCGTAATAATTGCCCTGGCCGTAGTTCGGATTCTGATTTCCGTAATTGCTCTGGCCATAATTGCTCTGGCCATAATTTGGTTGACCATAGTTGGTCTGACCGTAGTTCGACTGACCGTAGTTGGTCTGACGGTAATTTCCCTGGCTGTACGGGCGCTGCCAGTAGGAGCCGAACTCGCGCGGGTCGCGGGCTGCGTACTGGCGCGGCACGACTTCGCGGTTGGGCGCGGCCAGCCGATATTGGGTATTCTCCATGCGTCCGCCGCGCAGGCGGAAATATTCGGTAAACGCTCCTCGCGTCGATTGCGACGCGGGATTTCCGCTGTCGAGATCGATCGCCACCGTGGTCAGTTCGTTCTTAGCTTCCGGCGACGGCGCGTAGAGAAGCGTCTTCGGAGCATAGTTCGCCCAGGTGGCTTCGAGGACCGGCACGACGATCGGCAGCGCCACTTTGGCCCCGGCCTGGCCGTCGCCCAGTGTGCGTCGCGTGCCGTCGGCATTGTCGTAGCCGACCCACGCGCCGACGGTGACGTCATTGGTAAAGCTCATGAACCAGGCATCGTTCTCGTTGTCGCTCGTGCCGGTCTTGCCGCCGACGTAGGGCGAAAGGCTGCCGATGTCGCGCGCGGTCCCGCGCGCGACGACGCCTTGCAGGATCGTGCGCAGCTGGAAGAACGAGGCGCGATCGCGCGAGGCGAGCCACTTCGCCTGCGGGGCATAAGTGTAGACCGTGCGGCCATCCTGCTCGATCGATTCGATGGCGTGCGGCGTCGGTCGCCGACCCTCCATGGGGATCGATGCGTAGAATGCCGCGAGATCGATCAGATGAGTGGGCTGGACGCCGAGGATGAAGGGATAAAACGGCACGCAATCGCGATAAACCCCGGCGTCGACGGCGAGCTCGCAAACCCGCCCCAGGCTGGTCCGGGGATCTGACGAAATTCCGCCGTTGAGCAGGTTGGCGGTGACGAGATTGAGCGAGTTCTCGAGGCCGTGGCGCATGGTGACGAGGCCGCCGCTGATGCCGTCGGCATCCTTCGGCGACCAGTAGCCTTTGTCGGGCGCATTGGGCTGGGGGTGGATCGGCGGCAGCGTGACGGCGGCGTCGCGGACCAGTGTGTTGGGCTGAAGGCCGCTGCGCAGGGCCGCGAGATACGTGAACGGCTTGACGAGCGAGCCGGGCTGACGCTCGGCCTGAGTCGCGCGATTGAGTTGGCTGATCGGATAGGCGAAGCCCCCGCTCATGGCGAGAATGGCGCCGGTCTTGTTGTCGAGAACGATGACGGAGCCTTGCACGGTGGGGCGAACGCGCAACTCGGCGTAGGTCTGTTTGCCCTCGTTGATCTTGACGTAGACGAGGTCATAGAGGTCGAAGCTGTGTCGGCCCTTGACGCCGACGATCGACAGCGGAAGGACGCGGCCGTCGGCAAGTCCAACCTGCGTGTTGCGATCCTTGCCGTTGGAGAGAACGATCGCGGTCTGCCAGTGCACGTCGTAGAGCGGCGAACGCGCCGTCTCGAGTGCGCGCTGCCAGGCCGGCTTCACCTTCGGCCGTGTTGAAAACTTCGATCCGGCAGAGCCGCGCGCGGACGGGGTCGCCGCGCCGGCGCCCGTCTCCTGTTCGAAACGGTGCACCGCATCGGCGAGATTTGCTTCCGCGCCATGCCATTCGACGCGATTGTTGGCGATCTCGTACTTGGCCAAGCCCTCCTGCAGGGCGGACTCGGCGGCGCGCTGCAGTTCCGGCCTGATGGTCGTGCGCACCGTCGTCGATGGGGTATTGAGCGATCCGACGCCGGCGACGTTTCGCGCCTCGCGGCTCAGGTGGTCGAGGAAATAATAGCCGGAGTCACGCGGCGGCGTGTGGACTTGGGCAACCATTTGGGGCAGCGCGAGCTTCGAGAGATCGAGCGCGGCCGCGGCAGCGTCGCCGTCCTCGCGCAGACGGGTCAACACGTAGCTGAGGCGCTCTTGGGCGCGGTCGGGATGACGGTCGGGACTGTAGTACGTGGGTCCCTTGGGGAGGCCCGCCAATAACGCCGCTTCCTCCAGCGTCAGGTTCCTCGCGGATTTGCCGAAGAAATTTTGCGCCGCAAGCTCGATGCCGTAAGCACCGCGGCCGAGATAGATCGAATTGAGATAGAGCTCGAGAATTTGCGGCTTGGTCAGGGTGTGCTCGAGGCGCGAGGCCAGAACCATCTCGCGCATCTTGCGCTCGAAGGTCACGTCGTCCCCGACGAGAAGGTTCTTCACCACCTGCTGAGTAATGGTCGAGCCGCCTTGAGGCCGGCCGGGCTTCAGCAGATTGGTGTACATCGCGCGGACGATGCCGCGGTCATCGATTCCCTTGTGCTGGTAGAAACGGTGGTCCTCGGCGGCAACGAATGCCTTCTGCACGATGACCGGAATGTCCTTTATCGCCACCCAGACGCGCTTGTTCTTCTCGGAGAGGTCGGCGAAGTGCTCGCCGGCGGCATCGAGCACGCCATTGGGTCCGGCATTCGCGGCGCGCTTGAGGCGCGCGGGGTCCGGCAACGGATCGACGAAGGCGTTGTTGTAGAACTCGATCACTTCGTCGAGTTTGATCGGCGAGTCCGCGATGTCTTCGTTCTTGCAGAATTGGCGGTAGAAAATGATGACGCTGTCGAATTTCAGTCCCTTGAATCCCATGGCCTCGGTCGACATCGCCGCGCCGGCGGGATCATCCATCGCCGTGCTGATCAGGTCATCGAGGTCAAGCGACTCGACGCCGAATGCCTTGCGCATGTGACCGCAGCCGTCGCGCAGAATCTGCGTCACTTCGGCCTGGTCACGCACCGGATCGAATTTCGTCTTGATGTCATCGGGCCGCGTCGAGACCTGGCTCAGCGTCAAAAAGGCTGCCAGGATTTTGACGAAAATCGTATCCATGACGAACGTCCTGTGTTCTCGAGGCAGCGAGACAGCCCAGTGTCACCTTCGCGGCGAATAAAAAAAGCCGGGCCTTGGGGAGGCCCGGCGTTGTGTGCGGAAGTCGTAAGACCGCTTCCGCACACGTCCGGGTGAATGGCAGCTTGCCATCCGTCGTCACCTCAGCTTCCGCGACCGCGGAACGGGGGCGGCTGGTCATACGAAGTCGGCGCCGGGGGAGCCTCTTCGTAGGAGGGCGGCGGAGGCGGCTGGTTGTACGACGGCCGTCGCGGAGGCGCCTGGTACTCCGGAGCCGGCTGCTCGTACTCGGCCACCGGGTAGACCGGCCGAACCGGCCGATAGGTCGGATACACCGGCCGCTGGTAAACGGGGTAGCTCTGCTGCTCGTCCGAGTTGTCCGAGTAGTCCGAGTAGTCCGTCTGCCATTGCCGGCACGACCAGCGGTAGTTGCACGGCCGGTAGTAGTTGCCGTATTGCCAGCGGTTCCAGTAGCCGAAGCGGTGTCCCCAGTTGTGACCCCAACGGTGACCCCAATGGCCCCAGTGAGCGAAGTGACGCCCGCCGAAGTGATGGCCGAACCCACCGAAGTGGCGGCCGCCGAAGTGACCGAAGTGACCGCCGAAACGATGGCCACCGAAATGGCCGCCGCCGAAGTGATGGCCACCGAAGTGACCACCGCCGTGGCCGCCACCGAAATGACCACCGCCGTGGCCACCACCGAAATGACCGCCATGAGCGGACGCTGACATCGGCATGAGCGCAGCCATCCCAGCGACGGCCGCGGCGAGCAAGATCGAAGGTCTAATCATTTTCCACTCCTGTGCCAGAGGATTTGTTCCTCACAGCATTAGTCGTGGGACGAGAGACATCGTTCACGCCTCCGTGTGTCATTTGTCACAGTGTGAACGGAATGGCGGAAAAGCATGCAAATGCTGCGTCTTACGCTGCATTTGCTCGGAACGGGGAGGCACCCCGGCCGTTAAGGATTCGACTTGGCCAATTCGGAAGAATGCGACCACGCTTCATCCGCGAAAGATGTGGCGAACGCACGCCACTCGCTTGAAGCCCCGCCCGTCGCGCGCAAGCTGCCTCAATCAGTTGTGACAACGGACGAGCAACGCGACAGGCGAGCGTCATCGCACCGTCATGTCGCTTTCCGAGCACTATATAAATCGGTTCGCACCCTCTTGCGATAACCGATGACGCGCAAAGATTTACCGTGCGGGGCTTCGAAAATCGAGTGCTGGTTGCCAGAGGAGTTCCCGATGCTCAATCCAACCCAGCCGATGGTTAGCGCCAAACCGCTTGCGGCCGAAGAGCTTCGCCTGATGGACGCGTGGTGGCGCGCGGCAAATTATCTGTCGGTCGGACAGATCTATCTCCTGGACAATCCGCTGCTGAAGGAGCCGCTTGCGCTCAAGCACATCAAGCCGCGGCTGCTCGGCCATTGGGGGACGACGCCGGGCCTGAATTTCATCTACGTGCATCTCAATCGCGTCATCAAAGCGCGAAACCTCGACATGATCTATGTCGCCGGTCCGGGCCACGGCGGCCCTGGTCTCGTTGCCAATACATGGCTCGAGGGGACCTACAGCGAGACATACCCGCACATCCCGCAGAACGAACAAGGAATGCAGCGCCTGTTCAAGCAGTTCAGCTTTCCCGGCGGCATCCCTAGTCACGCGGCACCGGAGACGCCCGGGTCGATCCATGAAGGGGGCGAACTCGGCTACGCCTTGGCCCATGCCTATGGCGCTGTTTTCGACAATCCCGGCCTCACCGTGACCTGCGTCGTCGGCGACGGCGAGGCGGAAACCGGTCCGATGGCAACCTCATGGCATTCCAACAAGTTTCTCGATCCTGTCACGGACGGGGCGGTGCTGCCGATCCTCCATCTCAACGGCTACAAGATTGCGAACCCGACGATCCTGGCGCGCATCGATCCCGACGAGTTGGAGAGCCTCTTCGTCGGCTACGGCTATCGCCCCTACCTCGTCGAAGGCGACGATCCAACAACGATGCATCAGCTGATGGCCGCGACGCTCGATGCGGTCATGGAGGAAATCGCCTCGATCCAGCACGAGGCACGGGACGGCCGATCGAAAGAACGCCCCATCTGGCCGATGATCATCCTGAAAACGCCGAAAGGCTGGACCGGACCCAAGGAAGTCGACGGCCTCAAAACCGAGGGCTTCTGGCGCTCGCACCAGGTGCCGATCGCCGAGATGGCGACGAAGCCCCAACACGTTAAGCTGCTCGAAGCATGGATGAAGCACTACCACCCGGACGAACTGTTCGATCCCGACGGTGCCCTCAGGCCCGACATCGCCACGTTGGCGCCTGCCGGCACGCGCCGCATGAGCGCGAACCCGCATGCCAATGGCGGGTTGCTGATGCGTGCGCTCGATCTGCCCGACATCAGCGATTACGCGGTCAAGGTCGACCTGCCGGGCGCTGCGGATGCCGAGGCGACGGTCGTGATGGCGGCTTATCTACGCGATGTGCTGCGCGCCAGTGCCAAACTTCGCAATTTCCGGGTCTTCGGCCCCGATGAGACCGCATCAAACCGGCTGTCGCGCGTGTTCGAGGCAACAAACCGCGCGTGGAACGCCGAGATCCTGCCTTATGACGATCACCTCGCGCCCGACGGGCGGGTCATGGAAATCCTGTCCGAACACACCTGCCAGGGCTGGCTCGAAGGATACCTGCTGACCGGCCGGCACGGCTTCTTCTCGTGCTACGAGGCCTTCATCCACGTCATCGATTCGATGTTCAACCAGCACGCCAGGTGGCTCAAGACGTGCCGCGAGATTCCGTGGCGGCGGCCGATCGCTTCCCTCAACTATCTGTTGACCTCGCACGTCTGGCGTCAGGACCACAACGGCTTCAGCCATCAGGACCCGGGCTTCATCGATTACGTCTGCAACAAGAAGTCCGATACGGTGCGAGTGTATCTGCCGCCCGATGCCAATTCACTGCTGTACGTGACCGATCACTGCCTGCGCAGTTGGAACCGCATCAACGTGATCGTGGCCGGCAAGCAACCCGCGCCGCAATGGCTCGGCATGGACGACGCGATCAAGCATTGCACCGCCGGCATCGGCATCTGGGAATGGGTGAGCAACGACCGAGGCGTCGAGCCCGACGTGGTGATGGCGTGTGCCGGCGACGTCCCAACGCTCGAAACCCTGGCCGCCGTCGATCTCCTTCGGCGCCACATCCCTGATCTCAAGATTAGGGTGGTGAACGTGGTCGACCTCATGACGCTCCAACCGCACGAGGAGCATCCTCATGGCCTCACGGACCATGATTTCGATGCCCTCTTCACCACCGACAAGCCGGTGATTTTCGCCCATCACGGCTATCCCTGGCTGATCCATCGGCTCACCTACCAGCGCACCAATCACCACAACATTCATGTACGCGGCTACAAGGAAGAGGGCACCACGACCACGCCGTTCGACATGGTCGTGCGCAACGACCTCGATCGCTTCCATCTCGTCTCAGACGTCATCGATCGGCTGCCGCAGCTCGGCTACCTCGCCGCCTATGCCAAACAGGCGATGCGCGACAAGCTCATCGAGCACAAAGCCTACATCCGTGAGCACGGCGAAGACATGCCGGAGGTCAAGGACTGGCGGTGGTCGGGCGCCCTGCCCGCTTAGTGCTCAAGCTTGATGCCGGCGCGATCGATCACGACTTTCCAGCGCGCGAGCTCTTCGTCGAAGATCGCCTCGGCGCGCTCGGCGGGCTCGCCCACCGGCTCAACGCCGAGCGTGATCATCTTCGCGCGCAGTTCCTTGTCATTGCGGAAGGCGTCGACAAGCGCATCGCTGAGGATTCTACGGATATCGTCAGGCAGGCCGCGCGGCGCAAACAGGGCGTTCCAACCGGTAACGTGGAATCCCGGGAGAGCAGTTTCGGCGAGCGTCGGCACGTCGGGGAGCTGCGACAGGCGATAGCGGCTGGTCACCGCGAGCGGACGCACCTGCCCCGACGTGACAAGTCCCAGCACGGCCGGAAGCTGCGGGAACATCACTTGCGTTGCGCCGGCAAGCATATCGTTGAGCGCGACGCCTCCCCCTTTGTACGGCACGTTGAGCATCTTGGTGCCGGTCTCGAGCATGAACAGTTCGGCTGCGAGCCGGTCGGACGTCGCGCGCCCCGAGGAGCCGAAGTTGAGTTGACCCGGTCGCGCCTTGAGATAGGCGATGAGCTCGGGCACGGAGTGTACGGGAAGCGAGTTGTTGACGACGACGACGTTGGCGAACTCGGCCGTGAGCGCGATCTTGACAAGGTCCCGGCGCACATCGAAAGGGAAATCGTCGCGCATCAGCGGCGGAACGATCTGCCCGCCGAACCCACCCACCAGCAGCAGGTAGCCGTCGGGTGGCGCGCGCACCACTTCGCCCATGCCGATGAGGCCGTCGCCGCCCGGCCGGTTTTCGACCAGGAACGTCTGGCCGAGGCGCTGCTGCAGGGCCTGCGCCATCAGCCGGCCCATGATGTCGGCAACGCCGCCCGGCGCGAACGCGACGACGAGCTTGACCGTGCGCGTCGGATAGCGGTCGGCGGCTTGCGCAGGCGTTCCGCCCGCCAGCACGGCGAGCAGCAGCAGAAAGGAGACGATCGGCGAAACGCGGATCACGTCGAAGCGGTCGCCTCGGGCACATTGACCTTGCCGGGCATGATCCGCGCGGTGCTGCGCGCCTTGAACTCGCCGTAGAGGAACGGAACGTCGCGCGGCATCGACGTGTGCAGGTTTTCCGGCGCAACGTTCGAAGGATCGGGATTCTTCATCAGCGGTGTGATGAGCGCATCGTAGCTCGGATACATGAAGAACGGGATCGAATAGCGCTCGCGGCCGGAGCGGTTGATGACCCGGTGCAGCGTGGAGGACAGGACGGCGTCGGTCCAAACCTTCAGCACCTCGCCGACATTGACCACGTAGGTGCCCTCGATCGGCGGCACCGCGACCCATTCGTTGTCGCGATTGCGGATCTCGAGTCCGCCATTGTTGTCCTGCGCCAGGATGGTGAATGCGTTGGTGTCGGTGTGCGCGCGGGCGCCGAGATGCACGCCGTCGTCCTCCGGCTTTTGCGGCGGATAGTGGAGGATGCGGAGCGAATTCATGTCCTTCTTGAAATATTGCCTGAGCGTGCCGGCCGGCATGTCCAGCCCGAGTTCGAACAGCGCCAGCAATTCGTATCCGAGCACGTTGATCTTGTCGTAGTAGGCCATCATCCGCGGCTTGAGATCGGGCATTGCGCTCGGCCATGGGATGCGGCCATGCAGCGGCCTGCCGCCGAGCAAATCGGGATCGTCATCGACAAGCGGGCGGCGGAACTGGAACGCCTCCTGCAGATTCTCCGACAGGTTCTTGCCGGTGCCCTTGTTCATGCCAGGCAAGTAGCCCTGGCCTTGGGCGTCCGGGTTGCGCGACATCGCGGATTCCATCTTGACGTCGAGCGGCAGGCTGTGGAAGTCGGCGGCCGTCTTGAAGATCGCTTCGACGTCTGCCGGCGCCATGCGATGGTTCTTGATGTACATGAAGCCGACGCGGCCACAGACGTCCGCGATCTCGGCCGCGACCGCGCGCCGTTTCGCCTCAACGCCAGACCACGCCGGGGCGAGGTCGACGACAGGCACATCCGTGAAGGCAAGCTTGCGGGCGGAAGGCAGCATCGCGGGCTCCTGACAGCGCGAACACGGCGATACCGCTGGGAGTCCCCATGAAGCGCAAATGGCGGGGAATAGTAGCCTCGGTCGCGGCTCGTCGAAAGCCCGGACAAGAGGCAGAGCGCCCGCCGAGCCGGCGGGGCTACCGCTCGCGTGGCTGCAGGTATTCGAGGGGCGTACTCAACACGACATCAACATAAGTCGGCTTGAACGCCGCCGGACCGCCCTCGACCAGGCCGACGAATTTGGGACGCATCTCGGCGACCACCTTTAGAATCTTCTGGTGTTCCTCGATGCTGTTCCACTCGCCGATCAAGTAGAAGCGGTTCGGGTCCTCCGCGTGCCGGCACAGCACGCCGTCCTTCATCTGTGCGGCCGACTTGTGCATGGGATTTTCGGGCGAGTAATCGAACTCCTCGAACAGGCGGATGAACTCGTCCGCCATTCCGGGCTTTACGCGGAAATCGTAGATGTGAAGGACATTGCCTTTGCTCGCGAGCGGTTCAAGGGCCATGGTGTTGCTCCGTGCTGCGTCCGAGTGGGACAGGGATCAGGGCGTTGGAATGGTTGGCGCGACGGCGACCGAGGTCGTGTTCCGGCTGCGATGCGAACTCATGCCAGGGAATGAGCTTCCGCTCGAGATATTCCATCGTATAGAACAGCGCCGTTCCGATCACCGCCAGAAGGAAGACTGCGGCGAATACCCGATCGGTACGGAACATGCCCTGCGCGCTCAACACCACGAAGCCGAGGCCCTGCTGCGCGGCGATGAATTCGCCGACGATGACGCCGACGAGCGACAGCGACATCGCAACCTTCATGCCGGAGAAGATGCTCGGCAGCGCATTGGGGAGCCGAAGCTTCAGCAACATCTTGAGGCCCGAGCCGCGCATCGAGCGGCCAAGATCGACGACATCAGGATTGAGCGAGCGCAGGCCGAGCACGGAATTGATGACAATCGCAAACAGCGAGATCATGAATGCCATGCCGATCTTCGAGGGATTGCCGGTACCGAGCCAGATGACGAAGAGCGGCGCCAACGCGACCTTCGGCACACTGTTGAAGGCGATGAGCAGGGTGTAGAGCGTCTTCTCGAGAAACGGCGAGTAAACGATCGCGACGGCAAGCGCGACGCCGATGATGACCGACATCGCAAACGCGATCAGCGTGTTGCCGAGGGTGTAGAGCGACTGCATGAAATAGTATTCCGGCCGCTGCGCGATTTCACCCAAAACCACATCGAGCCCCGGAAACAGGTACGGCGGAACCCTGAACACGGTAACGACCACCTGCCAAACGACGAGCGCTGCCAGCAGGGCCAGGATCTCCGAGGGGATGAACGACAAGACGCGTCGCCTGAGCGTGTTGATGGCCGTGGTTCCGCTCATCGCTGCCGGCTCCTTGAGGCGGAATTGGTGTCGAGAACGTGACGCAGGTGGCGGCTCAGGCGGCCGAACTCCGGCTCCTCCCGGATATCGAGCGAACGCGGCCGCGGAAAATCGATGTCGAGCGTTTCGACGATGCGGCCGGGTCGCGCCGCCATCACCACCACGCGATCGGCGAGGAACACCGCTTCGGAAATGCTGTGGGTGACGAAGACGACCGTCTTCTTCGACCTTTGCCACACATCCTGCAGCTCGACGTTGAGATCGTCGCGCGTCAAGGCATCGAGCGCCCCGAACGGCTCGTCCATCAACAACAGTTGTGGATCATCGATCAGCGCGCGGCACATGGCGGCACGCTGGCGCATGCCGCCGGAAAGCTCCCACGGCCGCCGGTTTTCGAAGCCTGCAAGACCAAACGTCGCGAGGAGACTTCGCGCGCGGTCGCGGTAATCCTTCACCCGCTTGTTCGCGAACTCGATCGGCAGCAGCACATTCTGGATAATCGTGCGCCAGTCGACCAGGACATCGCGCTGGAAGACGAAGCCCAGCGTCTGCGCGGCGCCGCCACTGCCGACGCGCACGGTTCCCGTCGTCGCCTGTTCGATCCCCGCGATGATGCGAAGGAAAGTACTCTTGCCGCAGCCGCTCGGTCCGAGCAGGCTGACGAATTCGCCGCGTTTGATCTGCAGATCGACGCCGTCGAGCGCTGTTATGTTGCCATCGGACGTGGCAAAGACCTTGCGGAGGCCTGTCACCTCGATGTCGACCGGTGAAGGCTCTCCTGGCTGTTCGTCGACCGTCATCGACGTTGCAGGGGTAAGCCCAGCCTTCATCGCTGCTTGGCGCTACCGAACGATCGTGCGGCCGTAATCGGCATCGATAAAATCGTTGGTGAAAAACTTCTCGGGCGCGCTTCCCGCAGGGATGACCTTCGCCGTTTCCATTTCAGCAATTGCTTTCGCCCAATAGGTGCGATCCTGGATGCCCGGATAAACCGATCGACCGTCCCGCGTGACGAAATAAGAGGCATGACGCTCGAACTCATCGATCAGGTTCTTGACGGAGTTCGCCGCCGCCGGCCGCTGCTTCATCGTGGCTTCGGCTGCTTCTTTCGCATGTCCGGCCAAGATGTAGGCCCACGACGCCGAGACCACGCTGACGAAACGCTTGATCGCCGGACCCTTGGCCTTGAGCGTGTCGGTGCGCGTAAGCAGCCCATAGGAGGGCAAATCCATCCCATAGTCGGCAAACAGCAGTGAATCCGACGGTCGCTTTTCGGCAACGTGGGGAAAGTCACCCGGCACGGTCGTCACGAACGCGTCCGCGCCTCCCTCCGCATAGGACGAAATCTTCGCCGACGCGGCGACGCCGACCAGGTTGAGATCGCTGACCTTGATGCCGTTCTGCACGAAGAACGGCTCGAGAAATGGCGCTTCAAACGAGCCGGGCGTAAAAATGATCTTCTTGCCGATGAAATCCTTGAGCGATTTGACCCCGAGCGACTTAGAATAGATGATTCCGATGGGGCTCTTCTGCAAATAGCCGGCGAGCGAAACGACCGGCAGCCCGTTCCCTGACCCGACCGCCATCGCCGACAGCGACGCCAGTCCAAAGTCGAAGCGGCCATTGCCGACGAGTTGCACGGTTGTGACCGAGCCATTCCCGTCCTCGATCGACACATCGAGATCCGCCGCCTTGAGCCACCCGCGCTCCACCGCGAGGTAGAACGGCAGATGCATGACGTGGGTGATCCAGTCGAGGCGGAGCGTCAGCGCGTCAGCCGCGAACGACCGCCGCGGCATCACGCCCGAGACGACCGCTGCGGCCGCAAGCCCTACGGCAGCACGCCGGGACAGCGCGGCCTCACGGAACTGCTTTGCAAACGCCGACATTGAAATCCTCACAACGCTCCGCTTCACGCGCCACGACTGCTGTTTTGGGACCCTGGTCTCTTTTTGCCGGAGTCGCAATATTTTTTGGCGCGGCTCGTCGGCAGGCGCGGCAGGCGTCGGTACCACGGCAACTCGCGAGACCTGATCACAACCTTTAATTGTTGTATGATCGAACCCGTCTCGCAATCGACCATGCGGGATGACCATTGCAGCCTGCGCGCAGGAGAAGGCGCGGACCCGCGTTGACGACGGCGATTTCCGCAAGCAAAGTTCGCTCATGCACCAAAAGGGCAAGGCATGCTGAATTCGCGCCACCTGGAAGATGCGTCGGGCCCCTCCCCCGTTGCATCGATCTCGGACCTGCGATGGCCCGATGATCCTGCCGCGATTCCGGATTGGGTCTATACTGATCAACGGATCTTCGATCTCGAGCAGGAGCGGATCTTTCTCGGGGCCACGTGGAACTATGTCGCGCTCGAAGCCGAGCTGCCGCGGCCGGGCGACTACATCCGCTCCTATATCGGCAGCATTCCGATTGTGGTGGCGCGTGACGAGGCCGGCGCCGTGCATGCGTTCGAAAATCGTTGCGCGCACCGCGGCGTCGAATTCTGCAAGACCTATCGCGGCAATACCAAACAGTTCATCTGCCCCTACCACCAATGGACCTATGACCTCGCGGGATCGCTCGTGTCAGTGCCGTTTCGCCGTGGCGTACGGGGCAAGGGCGGGATGCCCGAGGACTTCAATCTCGACGAACACCACCTGCGGGCGCTGAACGTGACATGCCATAACGGCGTGGTGTTCGCTTCGCGGCACGACGACATGGAGTCGCTTGAGTCGTATCTCGGCCCCGAGATTCTCGATCAGTTCGATTCCATTTTCGATGGCCGCGAGCTGAAAATACTAGGCGTCCATCGCAACACCATGCCGTGCAACTGGAAGCTCTATCAGGAAAACCTGAAAGACCCCTATCACGCGACGCTGCTGCACACTTATCTCACGACGTTCGGGCTTTTCGTCGCCGGCAACAAGACCGCGATCATGATGGACGCCAAGGGGCGCCACGCCACCCTTTGCAATGCGCGGCCGGAGGGCCGGCCGCAAAACGACGAGAGCAAGTCGGAAATCCGCTCCTTCCATTCCGCGATGCAGCTTGCCGATCCGCGCGTCATTCAGCTCATTCGCGAACATGACCATCCCTGGACCAGCAATGCCATGACGATCTGGCCCAATCTCATCCTGCTGCGACAGACCAATATCCTGGGACTGCGTCACATCGTGCCAACCGGGCCGCATGAGTTCATGCTGATCTGGACCACGTTTGGCTACGCCGACGACACGCCGGAGATGGAGCAGCATCGGCTCCGGCAAAACAACATCTTCGGTCCCGGCGGATTTCTCGGCATCGACGACAACGAAGCGCTGAAGTTCGTCCAGGATGGCCTGCGGCGCTCGGTCCCGCGTTACGGCCTCGCGCCGCTCGGCAAGGATGACGAAGGGCCCGAGACCGTGATCACCGACCGCGCCATCCGCTCGATGTATCGCCATTATCGCGAGACGATGGGGTTGTGATGCCAAACGCTGGCCCCGCTATCAAAACTTCCGCGCCCGACCGCGCCCGGCTGCGCGAGCTGCGCTGGCTCGTCGAGGAGTTTCATTTTGAATACGCCGCGGTGCTCGATCGCTGCGAGATCGAGCGATGGCCCGACTTCTTCACGCCGGACGGCGTTTATCGGCTGATCGCCCGCGACAATGCCAACTCGCAATTGCCGCTCTCGCTGATGTCCTGCGACGGCATGGGAATGCTCAAGGATCGCGCCTACGCGATCGCGCACACGGAAATGTTTGCGCCGCGCTACATCAAGCATCTCATCAGCAATATCCGCGTCACCGATTACGACGCGCGGACCATTACCGCCGAGGCGAACTTCATCGTGCTCGAAACGCTGATCGATGAGCCGACGAAAATTCTGCAGGCCGGCTCCTACCACGACGTGTTCCTGATGGAGGGCGACAAGCTCCTGATCAAGGAACGGCGCTGCATTTACGACACTGTCCTCGTTCCGACCTGCGTTGTCTTTCCGCCATGATCGGCCGCGGCCTCATCGATCGGACATCGCGATGATTGGGCGCCTGAGCAAGCAAGCCGCGTGTGTTGCTCTTCTCGCTCTGATGGGACTGCCGGGAGTAACGTCCGCGGCCGAGCCATTTGGCAATTTGCGTTTCGTCACCATGGGGCCAACGATCACATCGCTGCCGATGGAGGTCGTCCGCGAGAAAGGCTTTGACAAGGAGGAAGGCTTTACCGCGGTCTTTACGACCGCCACCGGCTCGGTCGCCGTCAAGGCGATGCTGGCCGGCGATTTCGATTTCAGCCTCACCGCCGGGTCTGGGCTGACCGCAGCGGTGAGCGGCGCACCGATCAAGATTGTCTACGTCCACGTCGCCAAATCGCTCTACTTCCTCTACGCGCGCGAGGGCATCACCGATTTGAAGGCCCTTGAAGGCAAACGCGTCGGCATCGATGCCATCGGCGGGACCCAGGACCTGATCGTCCGCCACGCCATGCGGGCTGCCGGCGCCGATGACAAGAAGACTATCTTCATCGCCATGGGCTATCAGAACACGCCGCCGTCTCTGATTGCTGGCGCGCTCGACGCCGGCGTCATCACGCCGCCCAAAGAGTTCCAGCTTCTCAATTCAACCGGCAAATTCGTCGATCTCGGCTTTCTTGGCGATCAAGCCCCTGGCCTGACCGGTGGCATCGCGACGACCGAGAGGATGACCCGCGAACATCCGGACGCGGTTCGCGCCGTGCTGCGGGCTCATGTGAAGGCGCATCGGTTCGTCCTGGAAAACCGCGACGAAATGATCGCGATCATGAGCCGCTTTCTCGGCCTGTCGACGAAGGACGCAACACAATCCTACGACACGACCGTTCGCCCGCATTTCAATCCGACCGGTGTGATTTCAACTTCGCTTGAAGCGCAGTTCATTGCCGAACTGGCCCAGAGTCTCAAGCTCTCGCGGACGCCGGAACCCAGCAAGATTTTCGACTTCTCCTATCTTCCGAAGTAGGCGAGCTGCATGCGGGCGCCGGCCGAGGATGCTTCTGCGACGGCCGCACCCGGTGAGATCGATTGCCGCAACGTCAGTCATTGGTTCGTCAAGGACGACGGCACCGCGACGCTTATCCTCGACCGCATTTCGCTGACCGTTGAAGATCACCGGTTCGTGTCTTTGCTGGGCCCGTCCGGATGCGGGAAGACGACCCTGCTGCGGGTCATCCATGGCCTCATTTTGCCGTCGACGGGCTCAGTGACGATCGGCGGCCACCGCGTGACCGGTCCCGGCGCGAACCGCGCGATGGTTTTCCAGGAGCACAATCTTTTGCCGTGGAAAACCGCGATCGAAAACGTGCAGTTCGGTTGCAAGCTCGTCGGGATCGCGCCTGACGAGAGCCGTCAACGAGCCCGCGACGCGATGGCGCTGATGGGCCTGACGGGATTCGAAGACCATTTGCCGAGCCAACTCTCCGGCGGAATGAAGCAGCGGGTCGGCATCGCCCGCGCGCTCGGCATTCGTCCGCAAATCCTGCTGATGGACGAACCGTTTGGGGCGCTCGACGCGCAAACCCGTGAGGTCATGCAGAACGAGTTGTTGCGGCTGTGGGAGGCGGACCGCAAGACGGTGGTGTTCATCACGCACTCGATCGACGAAGCCATTTTGCTGTCGGACCGCATCGTGGTGATGGGCACCAGGCCTGGGCACATCATGGCGACGATCGATGTCGACTTGCCGAGGCCGCGCGATGATGACGTCCGGTCGGACCCGCGCTGGGCCACATTGCGCAAGCACCTGTGGATGCTTCTCAAGCCCGAGCTGGTCGAGAACAGTCGATGACGGCGCAGGAAGGCGAGACGGCGACTGCATTGTCGCCCGGCTTTGAGCGCCCGGCATGGTGGGCGCGCAGCTGGACGCTCGGTGCGGTCTCCGTAATCCTGTTCCTCGTTCTTTGGCAGTTTGTCACCGGCGCGGGTTTGATCGCGCCGATCTTTCTGGCAAGCCCATCAGCCATCGCCGAGGTTGCCTACGATCAGTTCTTCGTCTCGGGCGACATTTATCCGCACATCGCCGTGAGCCTGACCGAAGCTTTCCTTGGCTTTGTGCTCGCCATCATCGTCGGCATTGTGTTCGGGCTCGCCATGGGCCGCTTCGACGGCATCCGCCGCACGGTCGAGCCCTTCGTGATGGCGCTCTATTCGACGCCCTCGGTGGCATTATTGCCGCTCTTCATCCTGTGGCTCGGCATCGGGTTGTGGTCCAAGGTTCTCATCGTCTTCCTGGGCGGCGTGTTCGCCATTCTGGTCAACACAATGGCAGGCGTGCGGGGAACGAACCCGCGCCTGATCGAGACAGCACGCGCTTTCACCGCGAGCGAAACGGAGGTGTTTCTTTACATCATTCTGCCTGCAGCAGTGCCCTTCATCGTGGCCGGCATCAGGCTCGCGATCGGCCGCGTGCTGATCAGCGTCTTCGTGGCGGAGCTTTACGCTTCCAACCAGGGTGTCGGGTTTCTGATCACCCAGGCCGGCACGACCTACAACACGCCGCTGATGCTGATGGGCATCATGCTGTTCACGATCACCGGCATGGCGCTCTCGCAATGCCTGTCGTTTGTCGAAGAGCGGTATCTTGCTCGTTTCCGCCAGCAATAGGCGCGCGGCGGGGCATTGTTGCAATCTCTCAGCGCGTCCGCCGCATTTGCGGTAGCCTCACCAGCTTTTCGAGCGCAGAAAAGGTGCTTCATGAGTCCTCTCAAACTGACTTTCGGTTGCGGCCCGAGCGACAGGGTGGCGGCGATATTCGACGGCCGGGTCCCCGTTGAAGGTTGCGAGCTGACCTGCTTCCCCATCGGTCCGGAAGAGGCCTTCCACCGCGCCTTCGCAAACCAGGATTTCGACATCACCGAGCTGTCAGCAAGCTCGACAATCCTCACCACTTCGCGAGGCCAATGCCCTTACTACGCGTTGCCGGTTTTCCTCTCGCGCGTGTTCCGTCATTCGGCCTTCTACATCCGCACCGATCGCGGCATTCGCTCGCCCGAGGATCTTCGCGGCAAGCTGACCGGCGTTCCGGAATATCAGATGACCGCCGCGCTCTGGGCGCGCGGGATCTGTCGGACGAGTACGGTGTGAAATCGCATGAAATCCGCTGGCGCAATGGCGGCTTGAATGTCGCGGGTCGCGATGAGCGAACGCCCATCAGCCTGCCACCGCAATTCGAGCTTCAGGCAATTCCCGCTACCGCCACGCTCTCGGCCATGCTTGAGGCGGGCGAGCTCGACGAAATCGTCACCGCCCGGGCGCCCGACTGCTTCACGAAAGGCGCCCCGCACGTCGCTCGCCTGTTCCCCGATTTCCGCGCCGCCGAGGAGGCTTATTTTCGGAAAACAAAAATGTTTCCGATCATGCATCTCCTCGCGATTCGGCGCAGCCTCGTCGAGCAACATCGGTGGCTCGCGGCAAGCGTCACCAAGGCCTTTTTCCAGGCCAAGCAGATTGCCATGAACGAGATGCATGAGATCGGCGTGCTGGCGACAATGCTGCCCTGGCTACAGGACGACCTGAAACGAGCGCAGAGCGTCATGGGCGCCGACGTGTGGCCCTACGGCGTGCCTGAGAATCGAAAAGACCTCGAAGCAATGTGCCGCTATTCGGTCGAGCAGGGACTGTCGCAGCGCAAGGTCGAGCTCGAAGAACTTTTCGCGCCTGGCACACTTCACCGGATGCAGGGCAAGGATTAGGGGCGCGTACTCACAGATTTCGGACATGTCCGCTTCGCTCCGATAACGACCACTTGTGCGCATGCGCAACAAATGACGCGATGGGCCAACAGCCGACGTTCTATGAAACCCGTTTCACACCGGGAGGCTGCCACGTGCCTTCGCCTGCCGGCAATATCGAAGGCGGCGTCGTCTTCGGCCAGTAGAGCCGCATCACCAGATAGATTGGCCCGTTTGGAGCGGGCAGCCAGTTGGCTTCTTTGTCAGCGCCTGGCGACTTGTTCTGAATGTAAAGCGTCAGCGAGCCGTCTTGGTTTTTCTTCATGCCGGGCAGCATCGGCGAATTGATCAGATAACGATTGATCGGGTTTTCGATCAACAACTGCGTCTTGCCGTCATACATCGTCAGCGACCAGAAGGCGTTAACCGGCGGCTCCTGACTGGCAGGGAACGTCAGGGTGTAATTATAACGGCTGCCGTCGAGCTCCTGACCATCGCTGTCAACGCGTGTGATCGGGTAGGTCGCCTCGTCTGGACTGTTGCCGTATATGCCTGCCTTTGCGGCGGCAGCGCGCATCAACCAGTCGCCATTGTAGTGGGCGCTGTCGCCTGGCAGCCCGCTGACCCGCCAGCCATTGATCGCCTTGCCGGCATTGGCGACGGCTTCATCGACCTTTCGCTCGCCTTCCTTCATGCCCAAGCCGACCTCCAGCTTGTCCTCCAGCGAGAGGTCCTTGAAGTTGAAGGTCTTGCCCGGCCCGACGCCGATGCGCGCAAGCTTCGCGCGGATCTCTGTCTCGTTCGCCTCCGCGGGCGCAAACTGCAGCGCAAAGTTGAGGTATTCGAAGAAGTTCGTCTTCACGAGTTCCTTGTCAATTTTCGGAAAGTCGATGGCTGGCGCGGGCGGTGGTGCCGGCTGGTTCAGGTAGCCGGAAAGGGTCTTTACCTTGTATCCGGCCTGGACCTTCTTCACGTTGTCAATGTCGTCCGGGTTGAAGAGCTGGGTGCGAAATCCCGCCAGCGAGAACTGCGTGCTCGACCGGAAAACCTTCTTAATACCGGGCGGCGTCGCGCCCTTCCAATCCGGCCCGACAACCATGTAATCGCCGGGCTCGCTTCCCGTCGTACGCGTACCGATATAGCCGAAGTTGAAGGTATTGCCGTCGCAGAGCTGGACCGAGTAGTAGCGCTTCGGATCCACTGCCGGGACCGAAAGGACGATCGGCTCGGCCCGCAGGTCCATCCATACGAACGAATAAGGCGTGTCGCTGTTCGGTGTGGGAATGGCTGTATCTTTGTAGGTGAAGACATTGGGCTCGTTCTTGATCTGATTGAACGGGGCCTTGAACTGTCCCGAGTTACGATCGACGGCATACTCGTACATCACGCCGTAGTTCATCACGATCGGCAGCCCGCAGATGAACCCTGCCTCGGCGATATCCTTTGCCTTGAAGAAGCCGGGACGCTCTTCGGCCAGCACAAGACCAGACCTGCTTGATACGGCGGCGGCGATTGCAGTTACCGCGGCGGAGCGAAAAAGATCACGCTTCGTCAACACGATTATCCTCCGTGGTCAGGCTGCAGCAATGCTGCGCTCGGACCGATCTTAAGACCCAAGGTAGCAATATTGACCTTTGGGGCGACAGCCTCCATTGACCTGTGTCAATGACCGAGACCTCACCCACCGGCGCGGCGAGGCTGTCCGCTTTGGGACATTTTCGACAGAATCAGCGGGGGGCGTCGGCTGGGTGATGTCCGCTTTGCCTCGAAAGCGCCGAAGCCGGGCCGGGCCGGGAGCGTTGCGTTTGGCCGGGTGGTACGTCAGAGGCGCCGAACGTTCAGAGACGGCCGTTTGTTCAGCGACATCGGATCGAACCCTGCCGCGACCTTGAACGATAGTGCGATCTCGTCGAGCTCGTGCCGAGGGATTACGGTCTCGATGTCGGTAAAGCCGTTCGGCGCACGCTGCTCGACCATATCCATGATAATCGAAGGGCCGAACTCGCGATTGAGCAATATGACCTTGTTCATCACGGGCAGCCGTTCGCGCTCGTAGGCTTCGAGCCCATCCTCGATGGAGGGAGCGGTTGCAAGCGCAAGTGCCAGCACGCGGGCATCAACTATTGCCTGGCTGCCGGCCTGCGAGCCTATCGGCCGCATCGGATGGGCCGCATCGCCGAGTAGCGTCACACGCCCGAAACTCCAGCGCGGCACTGGATCGCGGTCGTCTTTGGGGTATTCGTAGATTTCCTCGGTCCCGGCGACCAAATCGGCGAAAGGAATCCAGTCGAAGTTCCAGTCCTTGAACTGCGCGAAGAAGCGCTCCTTGACGGCGCGCCGGTCCCAGGTGCCAGGTCGGTCCGACGCCATCTGCTGGCCTAGCACCGTGACCCAGTTGACCAAGGAGCGGCCGCGCACGCGGAGCTTCTCGCTCATCGGATAAATCACCGCCCGGCGCTCGCGCGAGCCGATGGTCACATGCGTGCGGCCGTCAAGAAACGGCGCAGATTCGATCACACCACGCCACTGGATGCGGCCGCTCGACACCGGCGCCCCCTCGTCGGGGTAAAGCTGCGCGCGCACGGCCGAATGGATGCCATCAGCTCCGATCAACACATCGCCTCGATGCGAGACCAACGTCTTGCCGGTCGAGCGATCCACGAAATGCGCGGTGACGCCACCCGCGCTTTGCTCGAACGATATGAGCTTGTGACCGGTATGGATGTTGTGCGCACCAACCCGGGCATTGACGGCGCCGAGCAGGACCATCTGCAGGTCACCCCGGTCGATAGAATATTGCGGCCAGGCGTAGCCGGCGGCAAGCCCACGCGGCTCCGACCAGATCGCCTGACCAAACCTGTTGTAATAGGTCAGCGTCGAGGTTTCGATTGCGACGGCCTTGAGAGCTTCTGCGAGGTGGAGCTCCGTCAGCTCCCGCACGGCATTAGGTTGCAGGTTAATGCCGACGCCGAGCGCCTCGATCCGGCCGACCTGCTCGAACACCGTAGCCTCGATGCCGGCCGCCTCGAGGCTGAGCGCTGTTGTAAGGCCGCCGATACCGCCACCGATCACCAATGCCTTCATACTCACATCCTGCGTGCGCTATTGGACCTTGATGCCGCTTTCCTGAATGACGCGTTTCCACATCGCGGCTTCGGCACGCCATTCGCGGCCAAACTCCTCGGGGCTGTTAAGCACGGCCTCCGCGCTCAGCTGATCGAGCTGGGCCTTGATGTCGGCACGGGCTGCACCCCCTGCAAGCGCCGCATACACGCGACCGATGATATCAGATGGTGTACCCTTCGGGGCCACCATCGCGGTCCAGCCGCTCGTCTCAAGATTCAGGCCGAGTTCTTTGAGCGTCGGCGTGTTCGGAAGGAACGCGCTGCGCCGTGGCCCAGTCACGGCGATGGGGACAAGCTTGCCGGTCTCGATGTGCGGCCGGCTGAGCGAAAGCGTCTCCACGAGCACATCGGCGTGGCCGCCCAGCACGGCGCTGAGCGCTTGGCCGCCACCATTGTAGGGAACTGTGACGAATTCGATTCCGGCCGTTCGTTCGAAAAGCCGTGCCGTGAGGTAGGCGATGCTACCGACCGCTGTGGTTGCAACATTGAGCTTGCCCGCGTTCTTTTTGCTCCAGCCGAGGAGATCGGCAAGCGAGTTCACGCCCAGCTCCGGCCTTACGGCGAGCATGAAATCCTGGTCGGCGAAGCGAGTGATTGGCGCAAGTGTCAATACGGACTGCCCATTCTTTGGATATAGCGAAGGATTGATTGCGAGTGTCGCCCCCGTAGTGGCGAGGAACGTATAACCGTCGGGAGCAGCATGCAGCGCTGCCGCAACCGCGATCTGGCCGTTGGCGCCACCCCTGTTCTCGATCACGACAGGTTGCTTGAGGAGGTCTGACAGATGCTGACCAAACAACCGCGCGATCAGGTCGGGCGAGGCGCCCGGAGTGGTGCTGACCAGAAGCGTGATAGGGCGCGTCGGATAAGTTTGTGCGGTCACTGAACCGGTGAGCACGAGGAACAGAATTGTTATCCTGAAGATGCACGCCATGTCCAACCTCTCAAACCCTAAGCTGCGGCGGTCCGCAATCACTAAAGAGTGTGATGAATTCAGACCCTGAAAGTTCGCCGAGCTGCAATGATCACTTGCGAGTCAGAGCTATAGGTCAAGATATCAAATCCTTATCGAGCGGCCAGCCGGGATGCCACCTATTTCGTGATTTGGCCGAACTCTCCAACGTCTGAGTTGGGTCATTTTCGACAAAATCAGCGGGGGGCGTCGGCTGGGTGATGTCCGCTTTGCCTCGAAAGCGCCGAAGCCGGGCCGGGCCAGGGGCGTTGCGTTTGGCCGGACACCTATGATTCAAACTACCAAACTGGGGGCTTTAATCATGCGCTATGAACTCGCCGGTTATGAATGGGACGCCATCAAGCCGATGCCACCCAACAAGCCGCGTGGCGTTCCTCGTGTAGACGACCGTCGTGCCCTCAATCGCATCTTTTGGGTCTTGCGATCCGGAGCACCCTGCCACGATCTACCGAATGCGTTTGGTCCCTATACTACTTGCTACAATCGCTTCGTTCGCTGGCGGCGGGCTGGTGTCTGGAGACGTATTATACTTGCACTTCCCGCTGCCAATTAGTTCCGGCACATTCAAAAATTCACAGGAGGGGGGATGACGACGCGACTGAGGCTCTCGTTTGCATGTGGCAATTATGATCGCATGACCGCACTGCGCACCGGCGATGTTGCGGTGGAAGGCATCGATCTCAACTACATCGCGATCAACTCGCCGCGCGAGATTTTCGACCGCATGGGAAGCGTTCTGGAATTCGATGTTTCGGAATTCTCAAGCTCCGAATTCGTGAGCCGCTTCGCGCGCGGCGACCGCGCCCTCGTCGCCCTCCCCGTGTTTCCCTCGCGCATGTTCCGCCACGGCTACATCTACATCAACAAACGCACCGGCATCCGAACGCCGAAGGATTTGGAGCACAAGCGGGTCGGCCTCGGGCTTTACACCCAGACCGCGGCGGTCTGGATCCGCGGCCATCTCGCGCACCAGTACGGCGTCGATCTTTCGACCATCCGCTGGGTGCAAGGCGCGATCGAAAAGGGCGGGCCGCACGGCTCGCCCGCCGCGCCGCCGCTGTTGAAGCCGGCGAAGATCGAAAACAACGCCAGCGGCCAATCGCTGAGCGAACTGTTGGCCGCAGGCGAAATCGATGCGCTTGCCGGCGCACGCCATCCCACGCCGCATCCGGACGTCGTGCCGTTGTTCGCCGACGCGAAAGCGGTCGAGAAGGCATTCTATCGCGAGACCCGCATCTTCCCGATCATGCATCTCGTTGCGATCCGCCGCGACCGCTACGAGCGCGATCCTTGGATCGCGAGCAGCCTCTACAAGGCGTTCGTCGCCGCGCGCGACATCGCCCTGGCGAACATGCGCAGGCCCGGCGCGCACGCCTACATGCTGCCGTGGATCGATCACGACGTGGCGGAGATCGCGGACGTGTTCGGGGACGACCTGTGGCCCTACGGTGTCGAGGCCAACCGGCCGACACTTACCGCGCTGGTCGAGTACATGACGGAGCAGCATCTCATCGCCGCGTCGCCCGCGATCGAGGACCTGTTTGTCCCTTTGCCCGGATTGGCCGGCAAGTAAGGAACAGGCTGAAGAACCAGCCCGACGAAGTGCTGCCGAAGGGCCTGCTACAAAATGCAGACCGCTCCAGTGCCCTGCAGGCCGATCGCCTTCGCGGCGCCGCGACTCAAGTCGAGGCTGACCCCGGACGTGTAAGGGCCGCGGTCGTTGATCGTAACGATGACCGTCTTCCCGGTGCGCGGATTGCCGACGGTGAGTTGCGTGCCGAACGGCAGCGTACGATGGGCGGCGGTCATGCCGTTGGGATCGAACCGCTGGCCGCTCGCAGTGTGAGTGCCTTCCCAATAAAAGGCCGAGATGATGCGGCGGCCGCCGTTGCAGCTCCCTTTGAGCGGCGCCGGCCGCGGCACGGGCGGCAGCGCATCGGGATCACCTTGAAATTCCGTCGCGGACTCATCGTCAGCCGGCACAGCATCAGGCCGAGCGGCTTTGACGGCTGCAGCGGCCCCCGCCGGGGTGACGGACGCGACTTGATACACGCCCGGGCTTGCAGGTTCTGCGGGCGGAGCCTCGCGCTTCGCCGCCTTGGACGAGCGCTTTGCTTTCGAGGGTTGTGCACTGGTGCTGGGCGGCTGAGCAGGCGGCGCCATGGCGCGGGGCGCTTCCGCCGGCGCCGCGGCGCTCTGGGTGGCGATCGTTTCGAACGCCTTCGCGATTACTGATGCCTCGGCGCGCGGCTCTGCGGCCTTAGCCGCAGTATTCGGAGTCGTGGCCTTTGCAATCACGATGACCGTCGCGGGCGTTGTCTCGGCAGGTTGCTCCGACTGCGACGCGAGCGCCGTCGCATTTGCGACTGTCACTGCGCTGGTGGACGTAACAGCGCTTGCGGATGCCGTGGCATTTGCGGGCGCGACCGTATTCGCGGCTGCTGTCTTTGCGATCGAGCTCGTGGCTTCGGCGGCCGGTGCGGTGACCACGGCTTCCGTCACGCGCATTTCGCTCACGGCTGCAGTAAACGTCGATGTAGTTGCGACGGGCGGTGCAACTGGCGCTGCCGCGATCACTTCGTCGCGGACCGCAGGTTCGTACATGCGCATGACGCGCGCGGTGTAACCCGGGCCCGGTGCGACGATCGCGATCAGCCGTTTCCACAACGGCATGTCGTCGGTTGGCGCCGACGCAAAGCCGGGCAAAACCAACAATGTCATCATGACGATGACAAACGCACAATTCATGATCCCCCCTCCGATGCCGGCGCGACTTCTGTGACGAAGACGCCAGTACGGGATTCGCTCGGGCCACGAATCGCTTGCGGCCCCCCACCATGTCCGTTGATATGATAACCGGGAGACGAAAAAATGGCGATTCGCTTACATCGAGGCGATCTGCCGGGGATATCCGGTTACCGCGGTGCGGTCGCGATCGATACCGAGACCATGGGTCTCGACCATCACCGGGACCGGCTCTGCGTCGTCCAATTGTCCGGGGGCGACGGCAATGCGGACGTTGTCCAGATCCCGCGCAACGTTGCCCCGGCAGCCAACCTCAAGGCCTTGCTGGCAGATCCTAACATCCTGAAGATATTCCATTTTGCCCGGTTCGATCTGAGTGCGCTCTATACCGCCTTCGGGGTGATGCCGACGCCGGTCTACTGTACCAAGATTGCTTCGCGTCTGGCGCGCACTTATACCGACAAGCATGGGTTGAAGGACCTCGTCCGCGACCTCCTTGGAATTGAGATTTCCAAGCAGCAGCAGTTGACCGACTGGGGCGCGGACGAATTGACCGAGCCGCAACTCACCTATGCGGCCTCGGATGTCCTGCATTTGCACGCCCTGAAGGAGAAGCTTGACGTTCTGCTGGCCCGCGAAGGACGGGAGGACCTCGCGGCGGCCTGCTTCCGCTTCCTGCCCGAGCGGGTGCGCCTCGACCTCGCCGGCTGGGCGGCCGAGGACATATTTTCCCACAGCTGAGTGCCCTGCCATAGCCACAATCTCGGGCGAATCTCCCCTCCGGCGCGACTTTATGGCGGGAAAACCCGCCGGTCACGATGGGGATGCGCGCCGCGTCGTCGGGGGCAATCGGGCGTAATTTAGGCAGTGCGTTTTGCCGACTACGCGTGACGACGTGTTATGATGGGATGGGGTTGCAATCTTGCGCTGACCGATTCGAGGGGTGGCAGCCTGAACTTGACGTCCACGATGCCGCGCCCGGCCGTGCGCGCCGCGCGTCAGATTGGCCGAACCGATGGCGACCGCGTCTTCCGCGCGGCAGCGCGCCATAGCCGCTTTGTCCGCTTCCTGCGCATGGCGATCCCGGCCGGCATCGTACTGGTGGCCCTCGTCATCGTGGGCGCCGCGTTCTTCAATCCGTTCAAGCTGATCGCCGCGTTCCCGATCGATCCCGGCAAGATATCGCTGTCCGGCACCAAGATCGTGATGGAATTGCCGCGGCTCAACGGTTTCACCAACGATGCCCGGCCCTATGAGCTGACCGCGCGCGCGGCCGCCCAGGACTTCACGCAGCCCGACTTCCTGGAACTCAAGGACATCGGCGCCCGCGTCGATATGAAGGACGGACAGCGCCTCAATCTCAGCGCCAAGAGCGGCCTCTACAACACCAAGAGCGAGATGCTGAAGCTCAACGATCATATCGTTCTGACGACGAGCGGCGGCAACGAAGCTTATCTTTCCGAAGCGACCGCCAACATGAGCACCGGCTACATGATCTCGGAAAGTCCGGTGGAGGTGAAGTTTCAGGACGGTTTGCTGAACGCCAATCGGCTCGAGGTCATGGAAAACGGCGACCTGCTGCGCTTCGGTGGCGGCGTCGAAATGAATATCAAGGCGCAGACGCCGCCGCAGCGTGGAGCCGAGGGGGCGACCGCTTCGATCGAGCCCGTGGCCATTCCACCGCAACGGGGGCCGCGCCAATGACAGTCCGCGTCCGGCCGACCCAAGCCGCCTGGATGATCGCGGCCGCCGCCGCGGCGGCAATACTGGTGGGAAGCGCGATTGCCGGTCCACAAGCACAACAGCAACCCAACGGCCCCCCGAACGCGCTCCAGGGCTTCTCGCAAAACCGCGACAAGCCTATCAAGATCAACTCGGCGACGCTTGAGGTGCGCGACAAGGACAAGATGGCGACCTTCTCCGGCGACGTCCATCTTGTCCAAGGCGACACCACGCTTCGCAGCAAGGTACTCGTGGTGTTCTACGAGGATGATGCGGCGACGAAGCCCGCGGCCGGGACGCAGCAGAACCAGCAGATCAAGCGCGTCGAGGCCAAGGGCGGCGTGATCGTGATGCAGAAGGATCAGACCGCAACCGGCGACAACGGCGTCTTCGACATGCGCGCCAATACGGTCACCCTCCTCGGCAACGTCGTCATCTCCCAGGGCCAGAACGTCGTCCGCGGCGATCAGCTGACGGTCGACATGACGACAGGCGTGTCGCAAGTCGGATGCGGAAAAACCGCCGGGCAATGCCGCGTTCAGGCCTTGATCAATCCGGGCGCCAGCAAGCCAGACGCGCAGCACCCGCAGGAAACCAACCAACCCGGGCGCGACACTCCGCGTCAACGTGCGCCGCAGCCTTCCGGCCTATATTGATGGCGCCCCCGCAGCGCGCATTTGGCGAAGCCGGGGGATTGGTCCGCGCATCGCGGCATTGGCTTGAGGCCCTTGTGGTCGACCTGATCGATCTGTTCAAACGCTTTGGTCCTCAGCGTCGCAAGCCGCCGGCCTTCAACCGCCAAGGCGCGCCCCCTCCGCGCGGCCGGCCGGCCGGGCCGAGCGGCGGCGGACCGCGACCGCAGCAAGCCCGCAGCGCCGCGGCGCCGCAACGGCGTCCGCGCGAAGAGCCCCGGCAGCAGCCGCGCGATTACCTCGCGGTTCATGGCGTCGAGAAAACGTTCGGCAGCCGCAAGGTGGTGCGCGGCGTCAGTCTCTATGTGCGACGTGGCGAAGCGGTCGGCTTGCTCGGCCCGAACGGCGCCGGCAAGACCACGGTGTTCTACATGATCACCGGCCTCATCAAAGCGGACCGCGGCCACATTCATCTCGACGGCTACGACGTCACCGCGCTCCCGATGTACCAGCGCGCGCGCCTCGGCATCGGCTACCTGCCGCAGGAAGCCTCGATCTTCCGCGGCCTCAATGTGGAAGAGAATTCGCGCGCGGTGCTCGAGATCATCGAGCCCAGCCGGCGGCGCCGCGAAGCCGAACTCGACAGTTTGCTCGACGAGTTCAACATCGGGCGATTGCGCAAGACGCCGACGATCGCGCTGTCGGGCGGCGAGCGGCGACGCGTCGAGATCGCGCGCGCGCTCGCGACCCGACCCAATTACATGCTCCTCGACGAGCCCTTCGCCGGCATCGACCCGATCGCCGTGGGCGACATCCAGGCGCTGGTGCGCCACCTCACCCAGCGCGGCATCGGCGTCCTGATCACCGACCACAACGTCCGCGAAACGCTCGGCCTCACCGACCGCGCCTACATCATCTATTCGGGCGAAGTCCTGATGGAGGGCGACCCCGACGAGATCGTCAACAATCCCGACGTCCGCCGCCTCTACCTCGGCGAAGAATTCCGCATGTAGGACGCCTCGCGTCACGAACTCCGACCGACGGCAGCTACCTCGAAGGAGCGCACTCTTCGCTTTGCGCCCTCCCCGGCCCGCCGCATTCGATGACGCAGTCGGTGGCGCCGGCATCAAGCTCGGCGCTCAAGCGCCGGCGACGCGACACAAAATTGCGCCTCGAAAACCCTCGGTTTTTCCCTGAGAACAGGGAAAGGCGATTATCCGGGACTTGACAGAAACGGCCATTTAGTGCAAACTCCCCAATACGATAGGGAGTTCGCCATGGCAAAGCGTCCGAAGGCCGTCCACCAACTCACGATCCCCCAATTCGAGGCCATGTTCCCCAACGAGGAAGCCTGTAAGGCATACCTCGTGGCCCGCCGCTGGCCTGAGGGCGTCCACTGCCCCCGCTGCGGCAATGCTGCCGTCTATGACCTGCCGTCCCGCAAGTGGCATTGGCAGTGCGAGAAGTGCTCCCCGAATGGCTATCGGTTTTCCCACATTGCCGGGACGATCTTCGAAAACACGAACAAGGGCCTCCGGGAGTGGTTCCGCGTTGTCCACATGATGATGACGGCCAAGAAGGGCATTTCGGCGCTGCAAGTGAAGCGCACCATGGGTTTCGGCTCTTACGAGACCGCTTGGAGCATGTGCCACAAAATCAGAACCGCTCTGGTGGAAAACCCGGTCGAACAACTCGGCGGCATTGTTGAAATGGACGAAACCTATGTCGGCGGAAACGATAAAAACCGCCATTGGGACAAGAAATTCCACCAGCGCGGACGCGGCGGCGATGACAAGGCGCCCGTCATTGGCGCGGTAAAGCGCAAGGGCAATGTCGTCGCTCGCGTTGTCGAGCGCGTGACCAGCGACGTAATCGAGCGGTTTGCCAACGAGGCGATCTCCACGAAGGTCAGCCTCCTCTGCACCGATGCCTTCCGCGCTTATAATCAACTCATGAACGATTACCCGCATCATGTCATTGATCACAGCGTCGGGCTGCACGTCGTCGGCGCTGTCCACACCAATACGATTGAAGGCTTTTGGTCGCTGGTTAAGCGCGGAATCATGGGCAGTTACCATCGCGTCAGCAAAAAGTATTTGCCGCTGTATGTTGCCGAGTTCCAGTTTCGGTATAACAACCGGCATAATTCCGATATTTTTGGATGTGCTATCGGCAAGTGTAAACATGCGATTATTGCCTAGGTACTATTGGGCTATCGATTGCGCGCAGATATTCGACAAAATGATCGTTGAAGTTTTGGATTTGTCGGTCAGTAAGTGTCGCGTGACTTATGGCAAATAGGCCAATCTTAAAGGGGGCATTATTCTGTCCTTGATTATCTGCACCTATGGTGTGCTGCTTCCATGATTGCGTATTTCCAAGATCGATTGGAAATGGGAGCGAACGTTCTCTAATTTCTTTGCCGTCCACTAGCGTTCTCAATAACGTGTCCGCTTTCGACACGCCCACGTCGCAATATAGGAAAAAGTAACGATCAACAGGAATGCCATCGTTGCCAACAGGCATTTCCAAGGAATAGGATTCTCCGTGCACATCAGTGACGGCAAAAATAAAAGCCCCGCTAGCTGATAGATAAAAAGCAGTCTTAGCTCCTTCATTCGTTTGGGCTTCAAAAATATATCTTCTTCGCAATTCTGGCGTGTCATAAAGTCTAACGAATGCGGCAACAGCCATTCCTGGCAACGTTTTATGGCTCTCGTGAAATGCCCAGGTCGTTATCCCAGCTATTATTAGTGCAGCGATCACGCGCTTTAAATAAACCCGCTTAGCAAGCGCCTGCATTGCCGCAGGCAGCAGGTGCCAAAGTGCTAAGACGCCAAAGAACGCCGCGAACCCCAAGGCAACGTCGCTGATGAGCGGGGACATTTCATGCCACCGATACGGCGCAGCGACGCCAAACAGAGCTAGCGAAATGGCGATAAAGCCAAAAAAGCGATTTTCTTTTTGGGCGTCCATTCAAACCCCCCGAGGATTGCGTCTGTTCTGGGCGCAACCGCAGGAGGCATGCGTAGCATGCATGGATTTTAACTGTCAAGTCCCGGATAATCGCCCAGGGAAAATATCAGGGAATCGCAAAAAGTGGGCTTCCGCGGACGCATGGCTCCGCGATTTGAGCAACAGCGTCAGCGATATAGGCCGCGCCCATGTTCACAAGCGGCGGCAAAAACAGCGAAACCTCAGCGAAGGCCTTGTTATGCGTCATTGTAATATTCTTTCGCAGATCGATGGACGTCGGCGGCAATGTGGATGACTATTTTATAGGACTATTCCTCTCAGGTCAATGGACTTTCCGGCATGGAAATGGCGCGGTCCTCCCTAGCTTCACCTCGCCCCTGAGCGTGAGCCGACTGCCAGCAAGGGAGCCGCTAAACGGACCGCTTAGGAGCTGCCGGCCGCCACTCAGTAGCGGCGATACTGTCGATCCCGATTACCAGGACGGTAATCGGGATTCTGAAAGCAGTTGCCGCCGATGCCGTTGGCAGTCTCCATGCACTGCCTGTAGCTGTAGAAGCCGCATTCGCGGACACCACTTCTGTTCAAGTATTGCACGCACCATGGAGCCCATTGCGCGTTCGCGGGGGCGGCAGGCCACACTGCACCCCATCCCACCATTACTGTGAGCACCGCTATGGAGATTTGGATTTTCATTGAATAGCTCCGTGTCTCAGGGCGAGCCGTCTCTGCCGTTGAGGTAAACTGGAACGTTCCCACGGCCTTCCTACGCGGGTGCCGCGGACCGGGGGCAACAGCGGTCGTAGGCGCTGGGCGCGAGCCGCTAAAACGGGCTAACCATCGCTTGCGAAGAACCGGACCGCGAACGATGATGTGGCGTGGGCAGCGGCCAAGACAAGGCAGGGCACGTGGCTGATATCTTCGTCAGCTATACGGCGAGCGACCGTGACTGGGCGTACTGGCTCGCCAAGGAGTTCGAGGCGCTTGGCCATACGCCACACATCCACGAATGGGAGATCAAGGGCGGCGACGACATCTACGCCTGGATGGAAGCTCGCCACGACGCCGCCGATCATGTGCTGTGCGTCGTCTCCGACGACTACCTGAAGGCTCCTTATTCGACGCTCGAACGAAACGCTGCGATCTGGCAGGCCGCAAGCAAACGTCCCGGCTTCGTACTGTTTGTGGCCGTGAAGCCGTGTCGGTTTCCGACGCTGATCGACCATTTCCGCCGCTGTGAACTTTACAGTGCTGTATCGGACGATGAGCGCCGCGCTCGTTTACGTGAATTCCTGACCAAGAAGGATGCACCCGACCGCATTGTCCTCCCGGCTTTCGCGGTTTCCAACATCCCGATCCGGGTGCCGGAGCATTTCCTCGGCCGCGAGGAGTCGCTCGCCGCCATCGATAAGGCGCTCGCACGTTACGAGGGGCGCGTCGCCATCACGGCGCTGCACGGCCTGCGCGGGGTGGGCAAGACCACCCTTGCGGCGGTCTATGCTGATCGCCACCGCGGCGATTATCGCGCGACCTGGTGGATCAGGGCGCAAACCGAATCGACAATGCGAGCCGATCTCGTCGGCCTTGGCGTGCGGCTCGGCTGGGTCGCGCCGGACGAGAAGGAGGAGCCGGCGCTTGCCGCCGTAATGGAGCGGCTGCGCCACGAGGGCGAGGGCATCCTGCTCATCTACGACAATGCGATCGATGCCGATGCGCTCAAGCCTTATCTGCCTCGTGGTGGCGTCGCACGTGTACTCGTTACCTCGAACGCGCACGCCTGGCGGGGCGTTGCTCAGCCCGTCGAGATCAGGCTGTGGCCGAAGGCGATCGGCGCCGATTACCTGATCGCGCGCACCGGCCGCGTCGCCGAGCGCGCCGCCGCCGAGGCACTATCGGAGGCGCTCGCCGGACTGCCGCTCGCCCACGAGCAGGCCGCCGCCTATTGCGAGCGGCTCGACGTCGGGCTTGCCGACTACAGGAAGCGTTTCGAGGCTGCCCCGGCGCGGCTCCTCGACACTGAGCGCGACGCACCGGCCGAGTATCACGACCGGCTCACCGTCGCGAAGACCTTTGCGCTGGCGATCGACGAGGCGGCGAAGCGCCATCCCGCTGCCGAGCCGCTGATCGTGCACGCGGCGCTGCTTGCGCCCGAGCCGATCCCGCTGTTTCTCTTCACCGAGGCGCGGGAAAAATTCGGCGAACCGCTCGCATCAGCGCTTGCGGGCGATGGTCTCGACGAGGCGCTTGCGGCCTTGCGCGCCTTTGCATTGATCGACCGCGAGACAATCGCTGACGAGCGCGATCCTAAGATTGGGACCGACTGCATCCGCCTTCATCGGTTGGTGCGCCAAGTCGCGGTCATGCGGTGCGAGGGCGAGGCGCGCGGAGCGATGCTGCGTGCCCTGATCGAGGCCGTGGCGGCCATCTATCCCCAAAAGATCGGGCGCGACCCGCACCCATGGCCGAGGGTTAGGCGGCTCGATGGGCTCGCGGTCGGCCTGGTCGGTGGCGATCAGATTCCGTCCGGGGCTGAGCAGCGGGCCAGTGATCTGCTCACCTTACTTGGTCAGTACAGACATTATTCGCTCGCTGCCTACTTGGAGGCCAAACCGCTCTACGAGCGCGCGCTGGCGATCCGCGAGAAGGTGCTCGGCCCCGAGCATCCCGAGACAGCGACGAGTCTCGACAACCTCGCCATCCTGCTTCAGGACCAGGGTGACCTTACGGGGGCGCGGCCGCTCTATGAGCGCGCGCTGGCGATCCGCGAGAAGGTGCTCGGACCCGCGCATCCCGATACGGCAACGAGCCTCCACAACCTCGCCTATCTGCTGCAGATGCAGGGCGACCTTACGGGGGCGCGGCCGCTCTATGAGCGCGCGCTGGCGATCAGCGAGAAGGTGCTCGGCCCCGAGCATCCCGATACGGCAATGAGCCTCAACAACCTCGCCTGTCTGCTGCAGATGCAGGGCGACCTTACGGGGGCGCGGCCGCTCCACGAGCGCGCGCTGGCGATCCACGAGAAGGTGCTCGGCCCCGAGCATCCCGATACGGCAACGAGTCTCAACAGCCTCGCCCACTTGCTTCAGACCCAGGGCGATCTTGCGGGGGCCCGGCCGCTTTATGAGCGCGCGCTGGCGATCTACGAGAAGGTGCTTGGCCCCGAACATCCCGATACGGCTTTGAGCCTCCACAACCTCGCTCACCTGCTTCAGGCCCAGGGCGACCGTGCCGGGGCGCGTCCGCTCCACGAGCGCGCTCTAGCGATCCGCGAGAAGGTGCTCGGACCCGAGCATCCCGATACGGCAACGAGCCTCAACAACATCGCCCGCCTACTCCAGGATCAGGGCGATCTTGCGCGGGCGCGGCCACTCCTTGAACGCGCGCTGGCGATCTGGGAGAAGGTGCTCGGTGCAGAGCACCCGAACACGAATCGCACTCGCCGTAACCTGGCGACTGTGCTGCTGGCTGGCCGCAGCGCGGAAAAAGCCCTCGCGCTCGGCGAGGCCGCCCTCGGTGCACATGACAAGGCGCTCGGACGAGATCACAACTGGACCGAGGATTCCGCCCGCGTCACCGCCGATGCGCTCGATGCCCTCGGCCGCGCCGCCGAAGCCGCCGCACTGCGCAAGCGCCACGGAATCGACTACGACAAAAGCCGATGACGCAGCGTTGAAACAATGGAGGCCCGCGTTGATGTTCGTTCAGGGCTTAGCCGTGTCGAGCCAGGACAGATGTCCCTTTAGACGGCGCGGTTAACCGGGATCACGGTTGTCGCCATCACTCCCTCCGGGGCGAGGCGAGGGTGCTGTGCTCGATGTGATTCCTGGGAATGAAAAGGAGGCGACGCGTTTTCGCGGGCCGGCCCGTCACGCAGGCGCGGGCACCGTCGCGGCCAGCGCGGCGTCGACGGCGCGCAGCACTTGCGCAGGAGCGAGTTCGTCGAGGCAGCGGCTGTGCGCCGCTCATCGGGCGTCCCGGCCCGCCTGAATAGGATGGGGCTAGTAGGGGTAACCCGGAAGTCTCCGCGTCCCGGGCTTCCAGTCGGGCAGCCGGGCGTAGTCATCGCCTATCGGCATCTTGACCTTCGGCAGGCTCTCTTTGTCGAGGACTTCGCCCTCCGGGATCACCTTGTTCAAGAAGAGCAGGTAAGCGGTCAGCGCATATACCTCATCGGCGGTGAGGGTCCCCTCATTTCCGAGAGGCATGCCGCGATGGATGAAATCCCACACAATCGTCGCGAACGGCGCACGCAGCGGCAGTATGCGCTCACGCTCCCAGATCGGAACGTCCTGGCCTTTTTTCGATTTCAATGCGGGCGCCGGCCCTCCGATGCCCGCTTCGCCGTGGCAGCCGATACAGCCCTTCTGCTCAAAGAGCTCTGCGCCCTCCTTGGCGGTGCCGCGGCCCGGAGGCAGTTCCTCTCCCGTCGGACTGATCGAGATATCCAAGGCGCGGATTTCTTCTGCGGTCGGAGCGCGCCCCACGCCATATGTCGGCGACGACTGCGCAAACGCAGGACTCCCCAGGACAGGACTCCCCAGGAAGAGCACACCCGGGAGAAGCACAATCGCGGCAAGCTTAAGCGAGCCCATTGGTCACGCTCCCGTCCTTGGCGATCTTCCACGGCATGACGCTGTTATCCAGCCCAGGCACCCTGTAATTCCGCTCAAAAGGCACGTTCCAGTACTGGGCGATCTGCTCTCGCGTCGGTTGCTCCTGCCCGATCTCATCGGTGCAGCGCGACAGAATCTCGGTCTCGTTGCCATCCCAATTCCACTGATAGCTGAACCGGGTGTGCGCCATGCGTTGTGGCGTCCCCTTGAATTCGGCGCGGTTCCACTTTCGCCCGCCATCGGTGGAGACCTCCACGGTGCGAATGGCGCCCCCGCCGGACCAGGCCAGTCCGCGGATCTCGTAGAATCCGCGGCCGGGCAGCTGCTGGCTGCCGGACGGGTGGGTAATGACCGACTTGGGTCCGATCTGGAAACCGAGCGCAGCCTCTTTCGGATCCCGATCGAGATGCCCGAAGTCGCTGTAGTTCATGTAATACCGATCGACGATCTTGATGCGCCGCAGATACTTGGTGTGGAAGATTCCCTCAAAGCCTGGGGCCATCAGGCGCACCGGAAACCCCTGCTGCGGCCGCAGGGCCTCGCCATTCATGCCGTAAGCGATGAGGCAGTCGTCCATCGCCTTGGCGATGGGCATGCTCGAGGCGCCCTTCACTTCCTCGGCGCCTTCAGCGACGAACCACGTCGCGCTGCTTTTCAGGCCGCACTCCTTGAGCAGCGTCGAAAGGAGGACACCGGTCCATTCGGAGCAACTGGTCATCCCGTGCGTTTCCTGCACGGTCTTTTGCCGCCCGTTGTGCCGGTTTCCCGCACACTCGATGAAATGCAACCGGGTGACTGACGGGAGGCGCTTCAAGTCCTCCATGGTGAAGGTCAGGGGCTGATCCACCAGGCCGTGAATCATCAAGCTGTGCTGCTTGGGATCGATGTCCGGCATGTAGGAGCCGCGGGTCGTCGCCACATAGTGGAGCGACGATGGCGTGATGACGCCGACAGAATCCTGCAGCGGCGAGGCCACGTGAAACACCTTCCCGAACGCGTCGGGCGAGGGCCTGCCGCCGACCGGGTGCGCGATCCGCACCGAGGTCACGTAATGAGAGCGCTGACCGTATTCGATCAGCTCCTTGCTGCCCATGATCATCGGATTGATGGGGCCGAGTGCCTGGCCCGATGAATGATCGTGTGCCGGTGCCTGGCCCGATGATTGCGCTTGGCCGAGCGCCGGCGCGACCGCTCCCAACGTTAAGCCACCGGCCAACGCGCCGCCGCCCTTCAGGAGTTCTCTGCGGCTAGCTCGTTCCGAATCCATCTGTCTCTCCTTCGAAAAACGACAACTCCGACGAAATCAGGTCCACGCGGACGAGAACATAGCGGGCCTGGCCGCGAGAGCAACAAGTCCGGTCTCGCGCACGATTGTTCCTCCTCCGGATTTTGATCCCCCCATCACCAAGCTGCCCCCTCCCGGTGCGGGTTGAGAAAATATTACATCTGTTTCGGGCACCCTACACTTGCTGGCTCCTTGACTGCGGTTTCTCCGGGGCGGAGAATGCGCGCAATCAGAAAATATCAAAAATGATACTTGCTAGGGAGGCGCTGACATGAAACTCGCTGGATGGCTTATCGGAATTTCTTGTGCCGTCGGTATCGTTTCGTCCCCCTCCGTAGTCTTCTCCCAATCCGCGAAGAAAGCCGCGCAGCACCCCAAATCGCAGTGGTCAACCATTGGCCTCTACTGCTTCGGTTGCCACAACGAGGAAGTTCGCGCGGGTAACCTCTTTTTGGACCAGCTCAGCGCCGAATCGGTACCCGAACACCCCGAGATATTCGAGAAAGTTATCCGCAAACTGCGCGGGCGCCAGATGCCGCCGCCCGGCATCGACCAGCCCTCGCAGCAGGAAGTCGACGCGCTGATTAGTTGGCTCGAGAACACGCTCGACAACAGCAGCAAGTCGCACCTCGCGGGCCGCGTTGGCGTCCAGCGCTTGAACCGGACCGAGTATGCCAATGCCGTGAAGGATCTTCTGGCGGTGGAGATCGATCCCACGAAATACCTGCCGGCCGACATCGCGGTCGAAGGCTTCAGCAACATCGCGGCGGCGTTGACCGTGTCACCCGCGTTCCTCGAGCAGTACGTCAATGCCGCGCGGGAAGTCTCGCGCATCGCGGTCGGCAAGCCGGCGCCGGATCTTGTGAAAGCCTCTTTCCCTCCCCCCGCGATCGGCGACCAGGATGGCTATGTGGACGGCATGCCGCTCGGCACGCGCGGCGGCACGCGGTTCGAGTACACGTTCCCGGCGGACGGGGAGTACCGCGTCACGATCACCGACCTCGATTTCGGCCTCTACCCGCGCGGGACCGAGAACGAGACGACCGTGGTCGTGCTGATCGATCGTAAGGAAGTGTTCCGGCAAAAGGTCGGCGGTGACGCGGATCGCGCGTTCGTGGATCGCGGCGGCGGGGCGCCGGCGGGTGCGAAGCTTATGGAGCGCTTCGCCAATATCCCCCTGCAGGTGACGGCCGGTGTGCACGAGGTCGTCGTGACGTTCATCGAGCGCGCCCGTATCGCAACCGACGACCTCGTTGCGGGCGGCACCCAGTATTCCGGGTTTGCCTTCAAGGGCTATCTGCGCCTGCCGCGCGTGATCGGGTCCATACAGGTCGCGGGGCCGTACGCGGCCACGAGCGGAACGCGCACACCCAGCCGGGAGAAGCTGTTCATCTGCAAGCCGCAATCCGGCGAGCAAGAGCGCGCCTGCGCTCAGCGCATCACGACGGATCTCGCCGGGCGTGCCTTCCGCCGGCCCGTCAGCAAGGACGATGTCGTCGATCTGATGGCCTTTTACGACGCGGGCCGTAACGGACCTGGCGGCTCCTTCAACGCCGGGATCGAACAGGTGGTGACTGCGGTTCTGGTGAGCCCGGATTTTCTCTATCGCGGAATCGCCAAACCGAAAGATGGGAAAGACACGAAATTCCATGCGCTGAGCGATCTGGAGCTGGCCTCGCGTCTGTCGTTCTTCTTGTGGAAGCGGGCCCCCGACGAAGAGCTGCTTAAGCTTGCGAACAAGGGCGAACTGCAACGTCCCGACGTGCTGGAGGCCCAGGTGCGGCGTATGCTGGCCGCGCCGCAGGCCGAGACGCTGGTGACGGATTTCGCGATGCGCTGGCTCGACCTCCTGGAGGTCGACAAATTCGAGTGGGACAAGCAGATCTTCGCCGAATTCAACGCCGAGCTGCGCCAGGATGTCTCGACCGAAATCGACCTCTTCCTGCGCAGCATCCTGCTTGAAGACAAGAACGTGGAGCTGCTGTTAACGGCCGACTATACGTTTCTCAATGAACGGCTGGCGCGACACTACGGCATCACAACGGTGCACGGCGCGCAGTTCCGCCGCGTCCATCTCGAGGACGAGAATCGCTATGGCCTTCTCGGCAAGGGCGCCGTGCTGTTGCACACATCCTATGGCAACAGGACTTCGCCGGTGGTGCGCGGCGCCTGGGTCCTCGACAAACTCCGCGGCACGCCGCCAGCGCCGCCGCCGCCGAATGTGGTGACGGATCTGTCGACGCCGCCGGGCGCGCAGCCCAAGACCATGCGATTGATGCTGGAGGAGCATCGCAAGAATCCGACCTGCAACATGTGCCACGGGGTGATCGAACCCCACGGACTGCCGCTGGAGCGCTTCACCGTCACCGGGCAGTGGCGCGATGTCGATTGGCAGGCGAATGCGCCCATCGATTCGAAGGTGACGATGCCGGACGGAAGAGTACTCGAAGGTCCGGCCGACCTGCGCCGCGCCCTGTTGAGTCGGCCCGGCCAATTCGCCCAGGCGCTGACTCAGAAGCTCATGATGTACGCGCTGGGCCGCGAGATCGCGCCCCAAGACATGCCGCAGGTCCGCGCGATCGTGCGCGATGCGGCCAAGAATGATTACCGCTTCTCATCGCTCGTGACGGGGATCGTCTCGAGCGATGCATTCCGCATGCAGGCTCTGGAGGACTAACGACCATGTATCTCACCAGAAAGCATCTTTCCCGCAGGACCGTGCTCAGGGGCATGGGGGGTGTGTCCGTCGCACTGCCGTTGCTCGATGCGATGATCCCGGCGGGCACCGCGCTCGCCAAGACCGCCGCCGCACCGAAGCTGCGCACCGGCTTCTTCTACCTTCCCCACGGCGCCGTCATGTCGAACACCAAGCACGGCAAGGAGATGGACCGCTGGACCCCCAGCGGCGAGGGCGCGAATTTCAAGCTCAGCCATATTCTCGAGCCGCTCGAGAAGCACAAGCACACCGTGACTTCGATCGCCAATCTCGAGAACAAGGCGAGCGTCGCCTCCGTGCACAAGTACAACCCGGCGACGTGGCTCAGCGGGGTCAAGCCCGATCTCAAAGCTCCCGGTCCCAGCATGTCGCCGACCATCGACCAGATCATTGCCGGGCGCATCGGTCAGGAGACGGCGCTGCCGTCGATGGAGGTCTGCTCGGAGAGTGAAACCCAGGCGGTCTCGTGCGAGGCCGGATTCGGCTGCCTCTACAGCTCGACGCTGTCGTACCGGAATGCGAACTCGCCTCTGCCGATGGAATCCAACCCGCGCAAGGTTTTCGCACAGTTGTTCGGCGAAGGCGCCACCGCGGAAGAGCGCGTCGCCATCGTCAGGCAGAAGCGCAGCATCCTCGATTTCATCACCGAGCGTACCCATGCGCTGCAAAAGGAACTCGGCGCGGGCGATAAGGTGCTCCTCGACGGCTACCTCGACACGGTGCGCGAGATCGAACGGCGCGTTGCGCTGGCGCAGAACCGCGATCTCTCGGGCGTGAAGGCACCCGAGATTCCCGTGGCCGAGCAGGATATCGCGATCGACAAGGAAGTGCGGCTGTTGTTCGACCTGATTGCGGTCGCGTATCAGGCCGATCTCACGCGCGTTGCGTCCTACATCATGATCGGCGAAGGCACCAACCGGACCTACAATCACATCGGCGTGCCGGACTCCTTCCATCCGCTGTCACACCATGCCGATTATGTCGAACGGCTCGAAAAGCTGGTCAAGATTTAGCGCTATCACATGGAGCGGTTCGCGGAGTTCGTCGCGAAGCTCGCCGCGACGCCGGACGGCGAAGGCACGCTGCTGGATCACTCCATGTTGCTCTACGGCTCCAACATGTCCAACAGCAACCTGCACAGCAACTATCCGTTGCCGACCATCCTGGTCGGCGGCGGCGCCGGCGCCCTCAAGCAGGGGGGACGGCAGATCGAGCTGCCCGAACGCACCACCATTTCCAATCTGCACCTCACGCTGCTGAACAAGGCGGGCGTCGAGATGAAGAGCTTCGGGGACAGCACCGGCGTGATCGCCGGCGTGTGAGCGAGTAAGGGAACCGGCCATGGACTGCAGGACAATGAACCGCAGGGCAATACTGAAAGGTGCGCTGGGTGGAGTCTTGGGTTTGACTTTGCCACCCTTCTCGCGCGCGGCTTTCTCCCAAGAAAGTCTCGCTGTCGTCCCGGTGAGCGATGGTTTCGTGATGCTCACCGGCGCCGGGGGTAATGTCCTGGTGCGGACGGCAAGCACCGGTCAGGTGCTGGTCGACAGCGGCGCTGCCGCGTTCACCGATGCAGTGCTTAAGCGCCTGCGCGACCTGCCGGGCGCAGGCCATGTCACAACTCTGTTCAACACGCACTGGCACCGGGAGCAGGTGGGCGGGAACCTCGCCTTCGGAAAGTCGGAGGCGACGATCGTTGCTCACGAAAAGACCCGGGCGCATCTGGCGACGGATTATTACCTCCACGACGAGGACCGGTACGAGAAAGCGCTGCCCGCAGAGGCTCGTCCGACCGTGACCTTTTTTACCGGCGACCAGACTCTCGCCGGCGACAAGCGGATCGCGTACGGCCACCTGAACGAGGCCCACACCGACGGCGATATCTACGTCTTCTTCCGAGACGCAAACGTGCTGGCCGCGGGTGATGCCATCTCGCCGGTGAAGGATCCCGTCCTCGACTGGTTCGGCGGCGGCTGGCTGGGCGGACGCGCGGATTCGCAAGAAAGGCTCTTGAAACTCGTCGATGAGAAGACGCGGATCGTGCCGAGCTACGGTCCGGTCGTAGGTCGCGCCGAGCTACAGGCTGAGTTCGACGTGACCCGCGTGCTCTTCGATCGCATGCTCGAGCTCCTCAAGAAGGGCATGAGCGCACAAGACATGCTCGATGCGGGACTTATGAAAGATCTGCCTCGGACTTTCCGCGACCCGTTCAAATTCGCCTACGACGCCCACAAGGGCTATTGGGCGCATCACAATTCTCTGTCACCGGAATTGCTCTGATGAACACCCTCATGAAGCGTGCTTTTTTCGCAGCCGTTTTTTGTCTCGCGGCGGCCGGCACCGCTGCCGCTGCCGATGACACCCTCGCCGGCCTGATCGAGGCCGGTCATCGCGACGCCGCGCTCACGAGGATCGCCGCGGGCGCCGATGTGAACGCAGCCCAGGGGGACGGTACAACGCCACTGCACTGGGCGGTCTACAAGCTCGATGCGGATCTTGTCCGCGCGCTGCTCGAGCGCGGGGCGAAGCCCGATGTCATGAACAATTACGGCTCGAGCCCTTTGGCGGAGGCGGTAAAGGCCGGCAATGCTCCCCTCGTCAAAATGCTGCTCGATGCCGGCAGCAACGTAGAGGCGGCGAACCAAGAGGGCCAGACGGCCTTGATGCTGGCCGCGCGCGCGGGATCCTTGGACGTTGCCGAGTTGCTCGTGCGCCACGGCGCCGATGTCAATGCACGCGAAAAATGGCGCGGCCAGACGGCGCTGATATGGGCGGTCGACGCACGCTCGCCCGAGCTGACGCGGTTTCTCATCGCCCATAAGGCGGACGTGAATGCCCCGGCGATGGCCACCGACTGGCCGACCCAGTTGACGGGCGAGCCGCGCAATCAGTATCGCCCGACCGGTGGCCTGACGCCGCTGCTCTACGCGGCGCGCTCGGGATGTACGGAGTGCGTGCAAGCGCTGCTGGACGCCGGGGCGAATGTCAACCAGCCGAACCCCGACGGCGTGACGCCGCTGATGGTGGCCATCGACAATTTTGCCTTCGACACCGCAAAGCTGCTGTACGAGCGCGGCGCCAATCCGCATGTGTGGGATTGGTGGGGCCGCACCGCGCTCTACACGGCGATCGACATGAATACGTACAGCCTCGATGCTTACGAAGAACGCACCGGGCCGCCCATCGTGACGACGAAGACCACCGCGCTCGAGCTCGCGCGGATGTTTCTCGACGCCGGCGTCAACCCCAACACGCAGTTGAACATGCATCGGCCCGGGCGCGGCGGCAACTCCGGCCGCTTCGCCGACGAGATCATCTCCACTGGCGCGACGCCGATGCTGCGCGCCGCAGCGTCGCAAGACAGCGAGGCCGTGCTGCTGTTGCTCAAGCACGGAGGGCGCGTCGACGTGCCCAACGCGATGGGCGTGACGCCGCTGATGGCCGCCGCGGGGCTGGGCATGGAATTCAGCCCGCGCTTTAATCCCAATGCCAAGGATGCGCAGGATCGCTCGATCGCGACGCTCGAAATCCTGTTGAAGGCCGGCTCCGACGTGAATGCGCGGATCACCGACGTCAAGAGCCGGACCGCACGCATGGGGCGTAGCAGCACGCTGCCGGAGCGAGGCGGGCAGAGCGCGCTGTTCGGCGCGGTGCAATATGCCTGGCCCCGCGTGACCCAGTACCTGATCGATCACGGCGCGGAAGTCGCCATCATGGACGACCGCGGCGTGTCGCCGCTCGACGCGGCTCTGGGGCGGAAGGGCAGCGCCGACAATAAGCCGTCCCCCGAGGTCGCCAAGATACTGCAGACAGCAATGGGGGCAGAGCCCATCGCCGCCGGCCACGCACCGGCGGGGGGCCCTGACGAGCGTATCCGGACAGCCCCCAAGTGAGGCATGAGCGGGATCGTCGTCCTCGCTCCGGTCAAGGGGACCGCACCGCGGCCTTCACTTTGCGCTACGGCCTCTCACCGGGGGAACTACCACCTTTATTGAACAGTCCCGATATGGAGTATGGTGGTCGAGGAGCTTAACCACTCAGTTGGACTTCTTCAGCATCTTCGTAATCGCCTCCGTGGTGGCAATGGTTCTTACGCTGTCGCGAGACAGATCGCCGCCGCAAACTTTGTCAATTACAGCCTTTGCTTTTTGGATCAAATCATTGGCTTTCGACTCATCGGAAAGCACAGCGATCATCGAAGCGCATCTCTTTTCCATCGCATTAGCGTTCATGGGTGGCAGAGAAAGGGGGTCCATCAAAAATCGCATTGCAAGGATCATGTGATAGCGGGCCGATTTGTAGGCCCGCAATGCCTTCGTGCGCAACTGAACCTCAAGCCTGTAAGCTGCCAACGCGGAAAGGAAATAAGGGTCCAGTTTGTCGGATTCGAGAAAGAATTCTTGCCCAACGCGAATTCTAAGTGCTTTGTAGCTCTTCGCAGCAACGTGCGGCTCCTCCAAAATCATGGACGCAAACACCTTGATTAAGGTTTGGGGGGAAACAATCCTGCCTTTTTCGATTGGGACTCGGTCATACTGTCCATCCCTCCGCTCGTAGTGGAGCGCAGCCTTAGGATTGGACTCGAAGTGCTTCTCCAGCTTCTTTGCAAAATCCGTGCGAGCATAGATTTGTTCTGATGTCAGTTGATTCTGCTGGTTAGAGCATCCTCACGTTGACTGGAATCGGGACGGGATTCCCCTGGCCGCGGTTCTGTGATTCATGGGCTTCCAGCTTTTGATGGCTGGGGGATTCGATGAGCTGGCGAAGGGGACAGTCTTATTCGCAGGATTTGCGCGAACGTGTGCTGGCTGCGGTCGACGCTGGCACGCCGGTTTACCAGGCCGCGCCGTTGTTTCGGGTCAACGTGTCGTACATCTACAAAGCCTTGGGCCGGCGACGTGCCACCGGCGAGACCACTGCTCGGCCGCAACGGTGTCATCTGGCATGGAAACTTGAGCCGCATCATCAGGCGATCCGCGACCAGGTCTCATCGCAGCCCGATGCGACACTTGATGAATTGCGTGCCTGGGTGTTGACGAAGCACGGCATCTCGGTGAGCCAAGGCGGCATGTGGAATACGTTGCATCGGCTTGGGTTGACGCTCAAAAAAAGACGCATCACGCGGCCGAACAGGCGCGCCCCGACATTGCCGAAGCCCGCGCGACGTGGCGGCGAGAGCAGCCGGCTATGAATGCAGCCCGCCTCGTCTTCATCGACGAGACCTGGGCGACCACCAACATGACACGGCGCTACGGCAGAGCACGCCGCGGCGAGCGTGTCATCGCCAGCGTTCCCCACGGCCACTGGAAGACATCAACCTTCGTTGCCGCCCTGCGTCAGAACGAGATAACCGCTCCGCTGGTGATCGACGGCGCTATGGACGGCGCCGTCTTTCTTGCCTATGTCGAGCAATTCCTGGCTCCGACACTTGCACCGGGCGACGTCGTCGTCATGGACAACCTCGCCAGCCACAAAGTCGCCGGCGTCAAGGAAGCGATCGAAGCGAGTGGCGCCAGCCTAAGCTACCTGCCGCCCTACTCGCCTGACCTCAACCCAATCGAGAACGCCTTCGCCAAGCTCAAAACGCTCCTGCGGACTGCCGCGCCCCGCACCGTCGAGGCGCTTTGGACTACGATGGGCAAAAGCCTCTCTGCCTTCTCCGCAAACGAATGCTCAAATTATTTCGCCAATGCAGGATATCGCCAGTTACCGTGAATCTGCTCTAGTGCCGGTGACGACAGAATCGAAAACATTGTCGTCGTCCGTCCAAATCAAACGAAGCGGCACATGAATTGATGAACCTTGAAGTTGATCTCTTTGATCAAATAAAACGTTACTGGTTTGGCATCCGTTGACGATTTGAAAATTCTCAAGAGTAAAGGTGTCTCCGACTTGTTTAGGGACGCCTCTCGAAATAATTGTAATCCCATTATTCATCAACACAAACCGCTCTTTCTGAGCGGAGAGTACCGTTTTTCTGATCCCGGAATTTACTTCATTGTAGTCCTGCCAGTCCCTGACGTTGTCATAGAAGATTCCTCCAACGATCCCATCCCCAGCATCATCGCTGATGATTTTCACGAAGTCCTCGGCAGGCAAATATCCAACATAGGCTAGGTGAACACCATCGATGCTAGGAAGGGGGACTTTCTCTTTGAACTTGAACGTTCTCGTGACTGCGTTCTTTGTTGACGTGTGCAGCCGCATGATGTCATCCGCCCCGTAAGGGACGAAAGTAACAACATCAAACATGCCAGTTTCAGCGATCTTTGCCGTTTCGATATTCTTTCGAGCGGTTAAATCGGCGTCATCAGTCCACTTGCCAGTTGTAACGTAGTAAATGTGGCAGGATGGTCTCTTCTTGAACTTTGGGGCCTGATTATAGATTGCGGCCCGAATCTCGGTCGCATCCTTCACGTCCTCGTTCTGCACCATGAGTGGGACATCACGAAAGAAGTCTTGCACGCCGTTACCAATGGTACCGATCTTTGCGCCGTCGAATCCGGCGGTCCGCTCTGCCTGAACAAAGATAAACGTGGCTTCCAGATAGCCGTTTTGGTCAAGCATCTCTTGAACCTGGTCAACATCCGTCATTAGCGCGCCGTTCACGATGATAGCGACGGCATCAATTCCGGTGTCGCCGCCGTCGCCTATGACAACGTCGTTGAGGTCAAGCGCCCGGCTGAAATGGCGACGGATAGTCAAATAGGCTGTCAGGTATTCAAACCGATCCTTCTCCTCCAGCTTCTCAATCCCGTTGTCCTTGGAGAACTCAGTGAGGATGGATTCAACAATCTTGTTCATGAAGCCTCTCCCCATGGACCGCGCTGTCGATCACGTCGGCGCAGCGCTTCTCGCCTCTAGGTCCGCGGGGCATCGTGACCGATAATTAGGTTCTCAAGTTCAGTGATCCTCCGCTGAATACCGACCTCGTGATCCTCGAAAGGGCGACCGAGAGTAAGATTGCCGGATCGAATGTCGGCGAGCATTGCTTTCTTTTCGGCCAATTCCGCTCTTAGAACTTCCGTTTCGGGCGTGCCTTGCAGTCCTCGGGGCATTAGGCGCGCCTCGCTTCCTTTTGATGGAACAGAGAATATTTGTAAGCATAGTCTCCGCGGCCCGGCCCGGTCCTTTCGATTTTTTCGGCTTCGAGAAGTTGGGAAAGGCCCCGATCGACACGGGATCGATCCGGATGTCTGTAGCCGCCCATCAGAGCAGCGATATGCTCCGCTGAGAGTCCCCTAGGCTCAGCGTAATGCTCCAGGAGGTACAGAATTTCCTCTTGGATCGTTGGAGTTCGACCTTCAATCGTCCATGTAACTGGATTAGACACCGAAGCATCTCCCTATTTTGCGCTAAGCATACCGCAGGTAGATGGCCATCGCGAGAGCGTCGTCAAGGCGGTCAAATTTCAAACTGAGATGTGCACGCGCGGATTCCTATCGGCCACCGTGAATCCATGATTATTGAGGTCTGCCTCCCGAAGCCGCAAGCACCTTCAACCGAACGGCCTGTGCGCATTCGTCTTCGATCTTGAAATATCGCGCCACTGCGTTCGTCCCAACGTCCAAGGGGTGCGCCTCGCCGGGATGGCGATCTTTCAGCATCCGCAGCTTAGTCGCTGCCCCATTGAACTGGGATTGATTGTTCAAAACGATTGTGGCGTTGGCGCCGGCCGCCAAGGAGGCGAGCCTCCGTTCAGAGGCGAGGTATTGATCAAAATGCGGCACATCATTGGGGAAATTGAACTCGGTGCCGCCGGAATAAACAACGGTCAGCGGCCTGCCATGGTCATGCACCTGGAAAATGCTCGAGACCGTTCCGGGGGTGTGGCCAGGCGTCAGATAGAGTGTGACGCTTCTGTTGCCCACCGTGATTTTCATCCCGTCCGTGGGGACGATATCGCGCTTTGGCTTGCCGGTCGGATACCCGTTGACCGACTGCGCGACCATATCCCAATCGTTCATCACAATGCGCGAACCATAGCGTGATTGGAACAGAAAGGCGCCGCCAACCTCGCCAGCGTGAGCGTGGGAAATGATGACGTACTTCACCTTGGCGGGATCGAAGCCGAGCTTTTTGATCCCATCGATCAGTACGTCCTCGGCGTCGTAGACGCGCTGGGTGTCGTAGAGGATGTAGCCATCGTCGGAGGTCAGAAGCCAGCTCGACGTGCTCGGAGTTCCCATCCAGTAGAGATCATCGAAGGCCTGCATCGGCTCCATGTAGGTTTCTTTGCGATTGGGGTTCTCCCTCGGCGCCGGCGCATCAGGCCGCGCCGGCCCGTTCAGCGGAGCAACACAGATCGCGGTGACCAAGCCATAGAAATCAGGCGTGTCGTCGCGGCCACCGGCGGCGCTCTTGCCGGCCGCAATGTGGGCCTCGACCGTGTCGGGAGAAAGCCGTGCGGTCTGCGTCCATGCCGGATACGCGATGACTGCGGCCGCAATGAACGCGGAAGATGCAGAACTTATCAACGTGGCGCTCGACCGTTTCATTTCGCATCCTCTTCCGAACGCGCGCGCGTAGATTTGAAGTGAAGCTATCAGCACTGTCAGCGTGGCTAACCATCGGTAATCGGTCGCGCGTGGTTTGCGCTCGTCAACCCCAATACTCAGTTGAACATGCATCGGCCCGGGCGCGGCGGCAACTCCGGCCGCTTCGCCGACGAGATCATAACCACCGGCGCCACGCCTATGTTGCGCGCCGCGGCGTCGCAAAGGGTAAGTCCGTTTTGCCGGCGCGCGGCTCACGCAGGCGCGGGCACCGTCGCAGCTAACGCTTCGTCGGCGGCGCGCAGCACTTGCGTTGGGGCGAGTTCGTCGAGGCAGCGGCTGTGGCTCAGGATGTGGCGGTCGCAGCCCTCGTTCTGGCACGGGAGACAGGGCAGCGGGTTCTGCACGAGCCAGACATTGCCGCGACGCTGGATGGTACCGGCGGGCTCCCACATGGGATCGAGGCCCGAGGCAGGCACCGGTCCCCACAGTCGCGGATCAGTCGGCCCGAACAGCGCGACTGTCGGGCATCCGCTCGCCGCGGCGAGATGGGTGACCGAGGTGTCCGGTCCGACAAAGATCTTTGCACCGGCGAGGAGTTCGGTGAGCTGCGGCCACGTCAGGCGACCGTCAACGCGCGTGAGCACGATGTCGCGCCAGAGGTCGTCGAGAAACGCGCGCTCGTCGGCGGACGGGCCGCCGGTCGCCACGATGGCGAGGCCCCGGTCGATGAGGGAGCGCGCCAGCGCCCGCCAGCCGTCGCGGGTCCAGCCTTTGTAGACGAACTTCGGCGCGGCATGGATCACGGCGTATCCGCGCCCTGCTCCGCCACCCATTGCTCCCTCCCCCCTTGCGGGGGAGGGTCGGGGTGGGGGGTCGGGAGGCAGCGGCACAGCGGTGCCTAATCTCCCGACCCCCACCCCCGGCCCCTCCCCACAAGGGGGAGGGGAGAAGGAACGCGGGGTCGGGAGATGGGGCACTTCGGTGCCGTAACCTCCCGACCCTCCACCCCGACCCTCCCCCGACATAAGGGCGTTCACGCCCGTCTTTGAGGGGCTAAGGGGGGAGAGAGAAGGAGTGGGCCGATCGCTCCCGCGCGGGCAAACGAGATGGGGCACGCGGGCGACGCCGAGCGCGTCGGCGAGGCGCAGCGTCTCTTCGAGGCGATGCAGGCCGGGCTGCGGCGCAATGCTTTGCGCGAGCACGAGGCGCCGCAGCGCGCCGCGCTGTCCGCCGTCAATGGGGCCGAGGTGGCGCCGTCCGGCGAGGAGCGCGAACGCCGTCGGCCGGTCGCCGCTTTGCGTCGAGACGGCGAGGTCGTAGCGCTTGAACAGCCGCAGCGCGAGCGCGAAGCTTTGCGCGAAGCCGCGGCCCGCCGGCATGGTGATGATGCGATCGAGGTCGGGATTTCCGGCGAGAATGCCGGCGGTATCGTCGAACACCAACGCGTCGATCCGGGCGGCGGGCCACATGCGGCGGATGCCGGCATAGAGCGGCGTCGTGAACAGCACGTCGCCGAGCCGGCGCAGTGTCACGACAAGCACGCGTGCGGGAGGATCGCGCGGCGTCATGCGGGGGCTGACACCTTTGCGGGCGTCGCGGTTTGGCGCGCGTGCGCCTCGCGCAGCACCGTTCCGCCGAACACCCCGACCGCGAAGACGTAGATCCAGGCCTGAGTGAAATCCATCAGGTGCGAGTTGAACAGCGAGCCGACGATGTTCTGAGTCACTGCGATGATCCCGATGAACGCCGCAAGGCCCGGCCGCCAGAACATCAGCCAATGCGCCGCCCACATGGCGATCAGCAGGAGAGCACCGACCGCGCCGAGCTGGATCGCGATTGCGAGGATCTGGTTATGCGGATTGGTGCCGGTAACGGTCGCCGCGGAATCCGCCTGCCGGCGAAACACGGCGCTGATGGTGCCGGTGCCGTGACCGAGAATCGGCGCCTCCCGCAGCGCCCGCAGCGAGTTGGTCCAAAACGCAAGGCGATCGCCCGCCGACGTCTCCGTGCCCGTTGCGCGCGTCGTTGCGACCTCGGTGAACACGCTCGTGACCCGCATGCGCACATAGGACGACGACGCCCACACCGCGGCCGCCGCGACCGCACCGATGACGACGAGCACCGCAAAGCCTTTCCAGGTGAGCCGGCGCAGGCCGAGCAGCACGAACAGGACGGGAATGACGACCAGCATGGTGCGGCTCGTAGTGACATAAAACATGTGCGCCGCGAACAGCAGCGCCAGCACGGCGCACCCAGCCGCGAGCGCGCGGCGCCGCGCCGCCCATTGATCGAGCGCGATATCGAAGAGGGCGAAGATGCACAGCGTGAACACGCCGCTCTGCGAGACGTAGTCCTTAACCGGGACGCCGGGGCCGTGACCGAACTCCAGCCTGAATATGACCATCGTCCAGGCGAGCGCCAGCAGGGCGACGGCCGACGCCAGAAAGGCAGCGCCGACCCACAGCCCGCGTTCCGAGCGGCGGAACTGGGCGAACAGCACCGGGATCATCAACAGCCGCAGGAATGACTCCATGCCGCGCAGGCGCTCCGTGCCCGACGCCTCGCCCCAGGCGAGCCCCGCGATCGCCAGCACGACCAGCGCCACCGGCAACGCGCCGGGCGGGATGCTGAGCTCGCGGCGCAGCGCCGCGAGGTCGAGGAGCGGCAGCGTTGCCAGGAGCCAAAGCGCCGTCAGGATTCCCGTCGCCGAAGTCGACCACGGCAGCGATGCGACCACCGCGGCCGCGAGAGCGTCGGCGATGCGCGGCAGCACGTCGCGGCGAAAATCGCTCAGTGCTGCGGTGGCGTTCACCGCGGTCATCAGCGGCTCCCGCCGGCGGCGCCGCCCATCGCGCTTTTGATCTTCGCGCCCGCCGCCGCAGTCTGTGCGTCATCGCGCAGCGCCGACAGTCCCTGCCGCGCCGCGATCCGGGCGGAGGTGAGCACGTCGTCGAGCTGGCGTTCGTTGGCGGCGAGCCCCGAGCGGTCCGCCTCGGCGTGGCACAGATGCAGGACGCCGGTCGCAAACCGTCCGTCCTTGCGTAGGATGTCCGCCCGGATGAGGCGGATGAAGATGTCGGAATCCTCGCGGCCCCATCCGCTGAACGCGGCATCGAAGCCGTCGACCCTTTCGAGATCACGCCGCCAGAACGCCATGTTGCTGCCGCGCGCGCCGCGCCAGCGCCGGGACGAGAGATTGCGGAGCGGGCCGAGCGGCAGCGCGAGCAACGCCGTGAGGCGATTGATCCCACCTCCGGCCCGGTAACGTGCCAACTCCGCGCCGCTCCACAGTTCGGGCTCGAGACCGTGACGCAGCACGCGGTCGGTCAGCTCGCGCGACAACAGCACGCGTGTGCCGGTGACGAACCGGCCGGGCGCGGCGAGGCGGCGATGAGCGGCGACGAAATCGTGACGCGCGATGCAGTCGCCGTCCAGGAAGACGAGGTAGGCGCCGGCGCTCGCGCGGATGGCGCGGTTGCGGATTTCGGCGAGCCGGAAACCGCGGTCCTCGTGCCACACATGCTTGACCGGGATGTCGCTGCGCTCGGTCCAGTCGCGCACCACCCGCGTGGTTGCCGGTGTCGAGCCGTCATCGGCCACCACGATCTCGAAGTTGCGGTCGGACTGGCGCGACAGGGCGCGGAGCGCCACGTCCAGCGCATCCTCGCGATTATACGTGGAGACGATGACCGAGATCAGTTCACTCACGACGGCGCCTTGAGAGCCAAGCCTTCATGTAGCGGTAATAGGTCCCTTCCGCGTTCGCGACCGCGAGCAAAAAGCCCTCGCGGCCGTCAAGAAATCCAAGCCGCCAGACGTATGCGCGCAGGAACGACCACAGACCGTGGGTTATTCCGCTCGCAAACGAGACCCGGCGGCCGGATCCAGCCAGCATGTCCGCCCCGGCGGAAGAATAGCTGTCCACGCGGCGGATTGCATCCTCGAGCCGCAAGACCGGATGATGATCGAGGAGCGCCGCGAGCCGACCGACACGTCCGTCGCTTACCATGCGTTCGTGCACGAGATCGTCGGTGAAGCGCGCCGTGCCGCGGCGAAAGAGCCGCAACACATAGTCGGGAAACCAACCGGAATGGCGCATCGGCCGACCGAGGAACGTCGACAGCCGGCCGATCTCGTAGGCGTCTGCATCGGGAGCCGTGATCTTCGCCATGATCTCCGCGGCGAGTGCCGGCGGCACGCGCTCGTCGGCATCGATCGACAGCACCCATTCGCCCTGCGCCTGGGCGAGCGCGAAATTCTTCTGCGGACCGAAGCCCACCCAGTCATGGCTCAGCACCCGTGCGCCGGCAGCGGTCGCGAGTGCCGTGGTCGCATCGCTGCTGCCGCTGTCGACGACGATGCGCTCGTCGCAGAACGCGACGCTTGCGAGGCACGCTGCGACGTTCGCCGCTTCGTTCTTGGTGATGATGATCGCGCTCAGCTTCAAGGCGGCTCCGGAAAACGCAGGATATCGAACCGAAGGTCTGGGCCTCAGGCCGTTTGCAAGTTCGCTCAGAGGCGTGGCGCATCATAGCGCTGCCGCCTCGCGCTGTTGCGTTCCTCAATCGAGGGAGTGGTGCTTGACGGTGCGGTTCCTGCGGCAGGAAGTGCCACCCGGAGCGCACCACGCGGTCATTTGCAGCCGTTCTGCACCTTGGCAAGCAGGGGATTGAATTCCGCCGCGGTCGGGTAAGGGCCGAACTCGACGCCCGGGAAGGTGATGTTCTGGAACGACGTCACGGTGATGAGGATGTTGTTCCCCGGCGCGTCCATGGTGCTGAAATTCCCGATCCAGGCGCCGCCGCTGGTGCCGCTGGTGAGGCCGAGGAGCGGCTGCCAGTGCGCGACCAGGTTCGGCAGCGACTTGCCCGGGAACATCGGAATTGCGTCGACGAAAAATACGACGCCGCGCGAATGCTGGATGATCTGTCCGCTGAGGATGTCGATCGGGTAACCGACACGGCTCGCCGCCCCCCATTTGCCCTTCCAATCCAGCTGGTAGGGCATGACGCCCGTCGCGCTCGTGCCGTCGACCAGGATCATCGCAAAGTCATGCTGGCCCGCCTTGCGGATCTCGGCATCCTGTTGCGCCGTGGTCATGCTGGGGTAGTTCGGCGGGAACTTCCATCCCGGGCTCGTCAGCGCGCATTTCGTGCTGAAGGTCTGGGAGCCTTCTCCGTTCTGGTACTGCAGAATGAAAGATTGCTTGGTCAGGTCATAGCCCGGGCCGGTCGGATCAGTGGTCAGATCCTTGATGCAGTGCGCGGCCGTGAGAACGATGTTCGGCTTGATGAACTGGCCGGTGCATTGAAATTGAGTATTGGGATTTTTCGCCGTCGATGCGCGGTTGATCAACATGCCAACCCACTTAAGCGGCGCGAGGCTCGGGTTGCCGGTGCTGACGGGGTTGCCGACCTGGGCCAGGCGCAGCACCGGCGGCGTGGTCGGGGAAAAGCTGTTGGAGTTGCGATCCTTTGGCACGGCCTGCGAGTTGATCGCATTCGAACGCAGATTGAGAATCGACGACGTGAGCGCGCCGATGCTGATGTCGGACGAGCCATTGTCGATCGCGCTCGCCGGAATAATGCCGACCGCGACAACGACCGCTAGACAGGCAGTGGTCAAATAAATTCCGCGCATCAATGGCCCCATGTCGTTGCAATGATTTCCAATCAGAACGGCAAGCGCGATGTTACCAGGGCTATCCGCTGCGATGAAGGTGGAAAATCTCGGGGCCGGGGACCGGCCAGGAGCGCCAATCTGGCGCATGTTCCCTCGGGTAGCTATATTGTTGACTTGACGCGGAATCGTGACCTTCTGGACGCAAAGGCGTAAACGGAAAAGGATCCGCACCATGATGATCAAGGCATCCGTTTCGGCCTGCATTTGCGCTCTTGTCGCGCTGATCTTGTTTGCCGCACCGGCGATGGCGCAGGCGCCGGCGAAGTCCCTCAAGGATCAGGCCATTGGCGACTGGCAACTCGCGTCGGTCACGGTCGGGGAGAGCGAGCCTTACGGCGCCCACCCGAAGGGCATGATGTACATCGGTCCTCATGGGCGGTTCTCGGTGATCGCGATGGGCGAAGACCGGATGAAAAGCATCGCGTTCTTCGGCACCTACACTGTCGACGAAGCCGAAGGGTCGATGACCTTTCACGTTCTGGTAACCACGTCTCAAACCGGCACCGAGAACGATCACAAGTGGTTGGTCTCTTTCAATGGCAACGAGATGACCCAGCACATCACGACGCCGACGGGGGCCAAAGGTCCAGTCACCACGGTCTGGAAACGGCCGAATTAGAGGATCACAGCCGGCTCACGGAAAATTCACAATGAACGGCTCCAGCGGAGGCCTTGGGGCACGGATAGGGCAATTATTTTCAAAAAAGGCGCGTTTTGGGGAATATGCGACACTTCGTTTTGATAGAAATCAAGGAATGCTACTGTAATAGTGAACTGTAGGACTACACGATCATTTGTTGCTGCGCCGCGGTGTATCCGCCTTCCACCGGGAGTGGTCAGCCTGGACTTGTACCGAGAGCAGATGGGTATATATGCGACGTACTGGCGCAACTGATCGACGATAGTTCGATCCTAGCCCCAAGCCATTCAGGGACGGCCTATACACCGGCAGCGGGAGGTAGCCTGTTAAATCGGTCGATCGGCCTAAGCGTTGATTTGGCGAAGTTATCCGTATTACGATCGAAAGAAAAACGATCGTGACCGAGTCACAAGGGAGATTCAACATGAAGTCGAATTTGAGACTGTTGATGTCGACGGTGGCTGTGGGCGCCATCGCCATTACGCTGTTTGCCGCCGCTCCGGCTTCAGCACAGTGCACTGACCAGCTGGCTCAGTCGCGATCGATCACCACCGATCAGCGCGATCCGGCCAATTCCCGCTTTGCGCAGGATTCCCGCGATCCGGCGAATGCCCGTTTTGCGCAGGACTCTCGTGATCCGGCCAATGCGCGGTTCGCACAGGACTCCCGCGATCCAGCCAACGCCCGGTTTGCCCAGGACTCGCGTGATCCGGCGAATGCCCGTTTCGCTCAGGACTCGCGTGATCCGGCAAACGCCCGGTTCGCGCAGGACAACTCGCGCGATCCGCACAGCAGCCGCTTCGCCCAGGCGAACCCGGACTCTCGCGATCCGCACGATGCCCGCTTCGCGCAGGCCAACCCGGATGCCCGTGACCCGGCCAATGCCCGGTTCGCTCAGGACGACTCGCGCGATCCGCACAGTAGCCGCTTCGCCCAGGGCGACGCCCGCGATCCGGCCAACGCCCGGTTCGCTCAGGACAACTCGCGCGATCCGCACAGTAGCCGCTTCGCCCAGGGCGACGCCCGCGATCCGGCCAACGCCCGGTTCGCTCAGGACGACTCGCGCGATCCGCACAGCAGCCGCTTCGCCCAGGGCGACGCCCGCGATCCGGCCAACGCCCGGTTCGCTCAGGACGACTCGCGCGATCCGCACAGCAGCCGCTTCGCTCAGGGCGACGCCCGCGATCCGGCCAATGCCCGGTTTGCGCAGGACGACTCGCGCGATCCGCACAGCAGCCGCTTCGCTCAGGGCGACGCCCGCGATCCGGCCAACGCCCGGTTCGCTCAGGACTCCCGTGACCCGGCAAATGCTCGGTTCGCGCAGGACTCTCGCGATCCGGCTAATGCTCGGTTTGCCCAGGACGACTCGCGCGATCCGCACAGCAGCCGCTTCGCCCAGGCGAACCCGGACTCTCGCGACCCGCACGATGCGCGTTTCGCTCAAGCCAACCCGGATGCCCGTGACCCGGCCAATGCCCGGTTCGCTCAGGACGACTCGCGCGACCCGCACAGCAGCCGCTTCGCCCAGGGCGACGCCCGCGACCCGGCCAACGCCCGGTTCGCTCAGGACGACTCGCGCGACCCGCACAGCAGCCGCTTCGCTCAGGGCGACGCCCGCGATCCGGCCAACGCCCGGTTCGCTCAGGACTCCCGTGACCCGGCGAATGCCCGGTTCGCGCAGGACTTCTCGCGATCCGGCTAATGCTCGGTTTGCCCAGGACGACTCGCGCGACCCGCACAGCAGCCGCTTCGCCCAGGCGAACCCGGACTCTCGCGACCCGCACGATGCGCGTTTCGCTCAAGCCAATCCGGACGCCCGTGACCCGGCCAATGCCCGGTTCGCTCAGGACGACTCGCGCGATCCGCACAGCAGCCGCTTCGCCCAGGGCGACGCCCGCGACCCGGCCAACGCTCGGTTCGCGCAGGACGACTCGCGCGACCCGCACAGCTCTCGGTTCGCGCAGGCAGGTACCGGCCCGGATTCGGGCGATCCGCACGACTCCCGGTTCTCTCAGGGTGCCGGCTTGTACAGCGATCCGGACAAGCGCGACCCGCACAATGACCGGTTGTCAGCGGCCGCCACGCCCTGCAAGTAATGCCGGAGTCATCGCGCTCTGATGGGGCGCAGGTAGTTGCGTAGTAAGAGAGGCACCTGGGAACAGGTGCCTCTTTCATTTTGCGCGGCCGCGCGGATCGCTTGCGTGCGCGGCGCGCGGTCGTGCCGATCTCAAGGGAACACGCGGGTCACGTGCCCCATCTTGCGGCCGGGCCGGGCCGCCTGCTTGCCATAGAAGTGGACGCAGGCACCCGGCACGTCGAGCCACTTGCCGCGATCGATGATCTCGTCGCCGATGAGATTGATCATCTCGGCGCGGCCGAGGCGGAGCGGCAGGGCCAGCGGCCAGCCGGCGACCGCCCTGATGTGCTGCTCGAATTGCGACACGGTGCAGGCATCAAGCGTCCAATGCCCGGAGTTGTGGACCCGCGGGGCGATCTCGTTCACCAGCACGTCGTGCCCGGTGCCCGCCGCCACCACAAACATCTCCACCGCCAGCACGCCGACATAAGAAAACGCTTCGGAAATGAGCTTGGCGATGCGCTGAGCCTCCGCCTCGACCGCCGGCGTCACGGCCGCCGGCACCCGGGATACCTTGAGGATGCGATCGCGGTGCTCGTTTTCGGCAAGATCGAAGCACTCGATACGCCCATCATGCCCGCGCGCGGCGACGACGGAAATCTCGCGCTCGAAGCGCACGAAGGCTTCGAGGATCGCCGGCTGGCCACCGATGGCGCGCCACGCCACCGCCGGATCGTCGTCCGGATCGAGCCGTGCCTGACCCTTGCCGTCATAGCCGAAGCGGCGGGTCTTGAGCACCGCCGGACGCCCGAGCGCCGCGAGCGCCTGGACCAGCTCGTCTTCGGAGGACACCGCCCGGTAGGGGGCTGTCGCGATGCCGAGCGCCGCGACGAGGTTCTTTTCCTCCAGCCGGTCCTGGGTGATCGCGAGGATCTTCGGGTCAGGGATTACAGGCTTGCGGGCAGCGAGGAAGGCCGCCGTCTCGGCCGGCACGTTCTCGAACTCGTAGGTGATGACGTCGACGTCTTCGGCGAAACGGTCGAGCGCGGACATGTCGCTGTAATCGGCCTCGGTAACGCGACGCACCACGTCGAACGCGGGCGAGGCCCGGTCGGGACACAGCACGTGGCATTTGAAGCCGAGTTCGGCCGCGGCCATGGCCAGCATCCGGCCAAGCTGGCCGCCGCCGAGAATGCCGATCGTCGCGTCGGGCCCGATCACCGGATGAAGGCTCACGCACCACCTTCGCGCGTCGGGGTTTCCGCGACCGCTTCGGTCTGCTTGGCGCGCCAAGCCTCAAGGCGGCCGGCGAGCGCCTCGTCGGTGAGGGCGAGCACGCTCGCCGCGATGAGCGCGGCATTGATCGCGCCGGCGCGGCCGATGGCGAGGGTGCCGACCGGAACGCCCGGCGGCATCTGTACGATGGAATAGAGCGAATCGACGCCGCCCAGCGCCTGCGACTCGATCGGAACGCCGAACACGGGAAGCGGCGTCATGGCGGCGGTCATGCCCGGTAAATGCGCGGCGCCGCCGGCCCCGGCGATGATCACGCGAAAGCCCTTGGCCTTGGCGCCCTTGGCGAAGGCGACGAGCCGGTCCGGCGTACGGTGCGCCGAAACGATCTGGGTCTCGTAGCTGACGCCGAGCGCGTCGAGCGTATCGGCGGCATGCTTCATGGTTGCCCAGTCGGACTGGCTGCCCATGATGATCGCCACCGGCTTTGCGGCCACGGCACGCTTCACAAAGACGCTCCAAGCTCTTTTAGCCGCGCCGCCGACCGACCCGGGAAGCCGCGGATTATAGGAATGAGCGGTGCGCCCGCAAGCCGATCCGCTGGCGTTGCGGCGGGTTGTCTTAATGAATCTCCGGTTCGGGGATGGGCGCGCCGGCGAGCAGGAAATCGAAATCGCAGCCTTCGTCGGCCTGGCCAATGTGGGCGGCGTACATCGCGCCATAGCCGCGCGGATAACGCGGCGGCGGCGCGCGCCAGGCGGCACGGCGGCGCGCGAGTTCTTCCTCCGACACGTGAAGGTGGATGCGCCGGGCGTCGGCATCGACCTCGATCTCGTCGCCGGTCCGGACGAACGCCAGCGGGCCGCCGACGAAGCTTTCCGGCGCGACGTGCAGGATGCAGGCGCCGTAGCTCGTGCCGCTCATGCGGGCATCGGACAGGCGCAGCATGTCGCGCACGCCGGCCTTCACCAGTTTCTTCGGGATCGGCAGCATGCCCCATTCCGGCATGCCGGGACCACCCTTGGGTCCGCCGTTCTTGAGCACGATGACGTGGTCCGGCGTGACGTCGAGATCGTCGCGGTCGATCTCGCGCGCCATGTGGTTGTAGTCCTCGAACGCGAGCGCCGGCCCGCGGTGCTTGAGAAGCCGCGGATCGGCGGCGGACGGCTTCATCACGCAGCCGCGCGGCGCGAGGTTGCCGGTGAGCACCGCAGTCGCACCCGCGGTCGAGACCGGATCGTTGAGCGAATGGATGATGTCGCGCAGATGGACCTTGGCGCCGTCGAGCGAGGCCGCGAGCGGCGCGCCGGTCACGGTGAGACAGGAGAGGTCGAGGCGTTCGCGCAATTCCACCATTAGCGCGCGGCTGCCGCCCGCATAGTAGAAGTCCTCCATCAGGTATTTGCCCGACGGCCGCACATTGGCGAGCACCGGGACTTCGCGCGAGAGATCGTCGAAGCGCTGCATGTCGAGCGGCACGCCGGCGCGCCGCGCCATGGCGACGAGATGGATGATGGCGTTGGTCGAGCCGCCCATCGCCATGTGGACGCGGATGGCGTTGTCGAAAGCGGCCGGCACGAGGATGCGCGCCGGCGTCAAATCCTCCCACACCATCTCGACGATGCGCCGGCCTGCCGCGGCGCACATGCGCGGATGATTGGAGTCGACCGCAGGAATGGAGGACGCACCGGGCAGCGCGAGACCCAGCGCCTCGGTGATCGCCATCATGGTGGCGGCCGTGCCCATGACCATGCAGGTGCCGAACGAGCGCGAGATGCCGTTCTCGATCTCGGTCCAATCCTTCTCGGTGATCCGGCCGGCGCGCTTCTCGTCCCAGTATTTCCAGGCATCGGAGCCCGATCCCAAGGTCTCGCCGCGCCAGTTGCCGCGCAGCGCCGGACCGGCGGGCACGTAGATCGCCGGCACCCCCATGCTGATCGCGCCCATGACGAGGCCCGGCGTGGTCTTGTCGCAACCGCCCATCAGCACCGCGCCGTCGATCGGATGGCTGCGCAGCAGCTCCTCGGTCTCCATGGCGAGGAAATTGCGATAGAGCATGGTCGACGGCTTCACCATCGGCTCGGCTAGCGACATCGCCGGCAGTTCGATCGGCAGGCCGCCGGCCTGGAAGATGCCGCGCTTCACATCCTCGGCGCGCGCGCGCAGATGGCCGTGACAGGCGTTGATGTCGCTCCAGGTGTTGATGATGCCGATGACGGGCTTCGAGCCCCAGTCGGCGAGGTCATAGCCGAACTGGCGCAGCCGCGAGCGATGCCCGAACGAGCGCAGATCGCTCGCGCCGAACCATCGGTAGCTGCGCAGTTCTTCAGGCTTCTTGCGGATCGTGGACATGGATGCGCCTTTGTCGCCGTTTGCCTGGGATCAATCGATCCGGATGCCGGCGGCTTCGGCGATGGCGGACCATTTCCTGGATTCGGCGGCGAGGAAAGCGGAAAAATCGGCCGCCGTCCCGGGCGCGGCCTCGACGCCGAGGCGGGCGAGGCCGGCTTTGATCTCCGGGGAGCGGAGCCCGTCATTGATGACAGCGTTGAGTTTTTCGACGACCGCCGACGGCGTGCCGGCCGGCGCGACCATGCCGGTCCAGAAGCTCGTGACAAAGCCCGGGAAGCCGCTCTCCACCATCGTCGGCGTTTGCGGCAATTCGGGCCGGCGCGTCGCGCTCGTGACCGCAAGCGCGCGCAGCCGCCCTTCCCCGATCAGCGGCAGCACGAGCGACATGTCGGGAAACGACATGTCGACCTGTCCGCCGATGACGGCCGTCGTCATCTCCGCGCCGCTCTTGAACGGAACGTGGAGAAGGTCGATGCCAGCGCTTTGGCGGAGCAACTCTCCGGTGAGGTGCACCTGATTGCCGAGGCCAGCCGAGGCGAAACTGAATTTGCCGGGCTGGGCCTTGGCGAGCTGGACCAGCTCCGCGATCGACTTTGCCGGGAAGTTCGGATTGACGACAAGAACGACACTGGAGTCGGTAAGCCGCGCCACCGCGGTGAAATCCTTGCGCGGATCGAAGCCCGCATTGCGCATGATCGCCGGAATGATCGCCAGCGGTGAGGGAAAGCCGATCAGCAGCGTGTAGCCGTCGGCCTCCGCTGTCGCGACCGCTCTCGCGCCAATCGCACCGCTTGCACCGGTCCGATCCTCCACCACGACGGTCTGCGCCAGCGCCGCCTGCATGTGCGGCGCGATGAGCCGGGCAACGATATCAGGAGGGCCGCCGGGACCCGACGGCACGATGATGCGAATGGTCTTCGCCGGATAGACCTGCGCGTCGGCGACGCCGGTCAAAACCGCGCACACCAGCATCGCCGCGACGGCGGCTCGCCGGATGAATGTCGACCCCATCGCCTTCGATCCGGGGGCTAATCGATCGAGACGCCGGAATATTGAACGGCCTTCGCCCACTTCTCGGTCTCGGCCGCCATGATCTTCCCGAACTCCTCCGCCGAGCCCGTCATCGGGATGCCGCCGAGGTCGGCGAGCCGCGCCTTGATCTTGGGGTCGGCGAGCGCCTCGTTCACCGCGCGGTTGAGCTTGTCGACGATCGCGGCCGGCGTTCCCTTGGGTGCGCCGATGCCGAACCACGCGCTCGCCTCGTAACCGGTCACGGTCTCGCCCACCGTCGGCACGTCGGGCAGTGCGGGATTGCGCTTCTCGCTCGTCACCGCGAGCGCCCGCAGCTTGCCCGATTTGATGAACTCGATCGAGGACGGCAGGTTGTCGAAGATCACGTCGACCGTGCCCGCGATGAGATCGGTCAGCGCCGGGCCGGCGCCGCGATAGGGCACATGGGTCATCTTGACCCCGGTCATGGCCATGAACAGTTCGCCCGACAGATGCACCGACGTGCCGTTGCCGGACGAGGCCATGTTGATCATGCCAGGATGCGCTTTGCCGTAGGCGATGAACTCCGGGACGGTCTTCGCCGGAAATTGCGGATAGACCTCCATCACGTTCGGCACGCGGATGATGCCGGCGACCGGAGCAATATCGCGCAGGAAATTGAACGGCAGCTTCTTGTAGAGCGTCGCATTGATGCCGTTCGCCGGATTGACGAGCAGCAGCGTGTAGCCGTCGGGCGGCGCATTGACGACCGCTTCAGTGCCGATGTTGTTGCCGGCGCCCGGCCGGTTGTCGATGATGAACTGCTGGCCGAGATGCTCGGACAGATACTGCCCCACGATGCGCGCCAGAATGTCGGTGGTTCCGGCAGGCGTATAGGGCACGACCCACTTCACCGGCTTGGTCGGATAGTCCTGTGCCCGGGCGATAGCCGTGAATGCGATCAGCGCCGAGACCAGGACCCAGAGACCCAATGGCGGGCGAAATCTCATGCTTCCTCCAAAAGCGCTTTTCTGCTGCGACGCGGCCTTGTCGCTGTCGATCAAACGGCCGGCCGGCATCGCGTTAACGCCGAGGTTAAGCGCGCTTCCAGGGCTCGCACAACACATATTCGCGGGGAGCGACGTTCTTGACATGGCGCGGTCAAACGTGGACGATTTTTTGACGCCGCATCTGCGCGGGGCATGCATATGCCGGAACCGCAGACGTTTCAGAAAAACGCGGCCGATCGGGAGGGTACCTATGTCCAGCATTCGTGAGCGCGCGCCGGCGCTCAAGTCCATTCTTGCCGCTGCGCTGGGCTTTGCCGCCCTGGCAGCCGTTTCGCCGGCCGACGCGCAGGCGCCCAAAGCCGATGCCATCGTCGGCGTCACCGTCCTTGATGTCGTCCCAGGTGCAGGCGACAAGGGGGTCGCCATCCTCAAGCAATATCGGGAGGCGTCGCGCAAGCAGCCCGGCAATCTCGGCGTCGACGTGCTCCAGGAGATCGGGCATCCGAACCGTTTTGTCGTCTACGAGACCTGGACCGACCAGGCCGCCTTCGATGCCAACGAAAAGGCGACGTCCTCGGCGGATTTGCGGCAGAGCCTCAAGCCGATCGAGGGAGCGCCCTACGACCGGCGCTACTACAACGTGACGACCGTCGGCCCGACGAAGCCGGCGTCGGGAAACGGTGCCGTCTACCTGCAAGTGCATCTCGACGTTTTTCCGCCGGGCATTGACGCGACGATCGCCGCGGTGAAGGTCCTCGCCGAGGCCGCGCGCAAAGGCGAAGGCAATCTGCGCTTCGACGTCGTGCGCTCGGTCAAGGCGCCGACGAGCCACCAGACGATCTATGCCGCGTGGCAGTCACGGCAGGCCTATGACGAGTTCGAGTCGTCGCGCGATCACCATCGCTTCCGCGACACCATCGGGCGGCTCTTGGGCTCGCCTTACGACGACCGCCTCTACACGCTCGTCAATTGATCGCCGGTTCGGGAGGACAAACCCATGCGTTACATCCAAATCTCGCCGGCCTCGCTGTTCGCGCGAAGCCTCGTACCAGCCACCTGCGTGATCGCTCTTGCGGCAGCCTCGCCGGCGATGGCGCAATCGCCTGATGGCGCCGTCTATGCGGCGACCTACATCGACGTCGACGCGAACTGGACGCTCCAGGGCGGCGGACTGCTCAAGCAATTCCGCGACACGAGCCGCAAGGAGCCGGGCAACCTCGAATTCACCGTGCTCCAGGAAACCGACCGGCCCAACCGCTTCGTCGTCATGGAGGGCTGGAAGGACCAGGCTGCGTTCGCGGCGCATGACAAGTCGGCGGATACGTCGCGGTTCAATTTCATCCTGGAAGCGATCCGCAACGCCCCGCCGGACCGGCACATGATCAATGCATACGCTACGGCCGCGGCAAAGGCGGCCGGGAGCGGCAATGTCTACATGGTGGAGCACGTCGACTTCATGGGCGGCGATCCGGCGTTCGGCCTTGCCGCCCAGCCGCTGGTCAGGGCGATGGCCGAGGCCAGCCAAAAAGAGCCGGGCGCGCTGCGCTACGATGTCTATCAGCAGCCCGCGCCGCGCACGAACCACTATGAGGTCGTGGCGGTGTGGGCCGACGCGAAGGCCTTCGATGCTCACGAGACCGCAGCGCATACGAAGCAGTTCCGCGCGGTGACCGTCATTCCGACCGTCCCGTCACACGCGAATCTGTACGATCAGCGCTTCTACAAGGTCCTCGACTGATCGCGGCTGCGCTCAGTCCTCGCCGGGCTTGGCGCCGCGCAAGGCCTTGAGGCCGGCGCGGCGCTTCTTGCCTTCCAGCCGGCGCACCTTCGAGCCGAATGTCGGCTTGGTCGGACGGCGCGGCGTCGGGCGGACCGCCGCCGCGCGGATCAGCTCGACGAGGCGCTCGAGCGCGTCGTCGCGATTGCGCTCCTGGGTGCGGAAGCGCTGCGCCGTGATCACCAGCACGCCGTCGCGGGTGAGGCGCTTGCCGGCAAGCCGCTCCAGGCGCGCCCGCACGTCGTAAGGCAGCGACGGCGAGTGGCGGACGTCGAACCGCAGTTGCACCGCGGTCGCGAGCTTGTTGACGTTCTGGCCGCCGGGGCCCGAGGAGCGGATGAAGCTCTCCTCGATCTCGCTGTCGTCGATGGCGAGATGTTCGTTGATGCGGATCATGGCCGGGCCGCTTGTGCCCGGCGGGGCGGCAACCGTCAACCGGCGACGGCGGCGCGGCGCGGCACTGGGGCGCCGTGGGTCTTCGGAATTTGCTCGGCGAAGAGCTCGACCAAATGATCGGCCTCGACGCCCGTGGTGGGCCGCAGCGCCTCGTCGATATAGGTCGCGTCGGTCGTCGCCACGACGTGCCGCATGATGGCGCGATAGCGCCGCGCGAGCTTGAGCCAGCGCAACGCCACCTTGGCGAAGTCGAACGCGCGCCAGGGGTAGAACACGAGCGGGTTGACGACCGGCATGCCGTAGCGGCGCTGGGTGCGGACCTTGCGCCGCACGAACCCGAACTGCAGCGGATGCACGCGTTCGATCGCGGCCGAGCCTGAGAACACCGTCATCGCCTCCACGATCTTCTTCGGGCTCAGCCCGCTCGCGATCGCGCGGCGCAGCACGGTCGCCACGTGGGCATCGGTGTAATAGCGCGCCCAGGCGTCGTGATAGACCTTGATCCACTCGTCGTTGGACATGGTCGCGTGCGCGGTGCACACGTGCTCGAGATCGTAGTTGTTCATGTCGGGATCCATCGCGACCCCGCGCAGATGCAGGTTCTTGTGGTCTTCCGAGCCCGGCAGCGGCGTCAGGCAGAAGAACTCCAGAATGTCGATCGGCAGTTCCTTCTTGATGATCTCGATATCGCGCGCGATCGTCGCCGGCGTGTCGGTCGGGAAGCCGAGAATGTAGCCCGCCCAGGTCATGACCTTGGCGCGCTTCCACGCCTGGAGCATCTCGCGATACTCCCAGATCTTGTTCTGGCGCTTCTTGGTGCCCATCAGCGATTCGGGATTGATGTTCTCAAGCCCGATGAACACCGCATTGCAGCCGGCGCGCGCCGCTTTCTCGATGAAGCCCGGGATGCGATGGCACAAGGTGTCGACCTGCAGCAGCAGGCGGATGCGGAATCCTTCCGTCTCGCGCAGCGCGATGAGGCGGTCGAGGATCGGCTCCCAGTTGCGGTTGCGCGCAAAGTTGTCGTCGGTGACGAAGAACCGCGTCACGCCCTGGGCGGCGTTCGCCCGCACGATCGCCTCGACGTCGTCGGCGGTGCGGTAGCGCGACTTGCGTCCCTGCACGTTGATGATGGTGCAGAAGCTGCACTGGAACGGGCAGCCGCGGCCGGCATCGAAGCTCGCATAGTGGCCGGCGACGCGCGTCACGATCCGCCGCGGCAGCACCGGCAGCGATGCAGCGTCCATGTCGGGGAGATCGTTGAGATAATTGTAGATGGGCTTGAGCGTGCCGGCGTCGACGTCGCGCAATAGCTGTGCCATCCGCCCTTCGCCTTCGCCGGCATAAAGCGTGATGCCGAGGTCGAGCGCCGCCTTCAACTCGGGCGGCATCTCGGGCAGCATCGACAGGCAGCCGCTGACATGGAAGCCGCCGACGACCACCGGGATGCCGGCCGCGCGGAATTGCCGGGCAAGATCAAGCGCGCGCGGATATTGGTTCGATTGCACGCCGACGAGGCCGACGAAGCCCGCGCCCGCTTCGCGGATGCTGCGGATTGCGCCCTTGATGTCGATCACCGTGTTGCATTCGTCGAAGGCGTCGATCTCGATGTCGACATCGGGCCCCAGCGTCCGCTCTGCCGCGCAATCGGCAAGAAGCCCATAAAGGCTCGCGAGGCTGTTTGAGGGAATTGTCGAGCGCCGCCACTGGATGACATAGCCATCCGCGTCGTAGTGCGAGGGCTTGATCAGAACGACCTTGAAAGTGTGCTTTCCCATCCCCGACCCCCGTGATCAGGATAAGAAAAGCTAACACCATTTCGCGGCTGGTGTCCCCGGGAAGTTGCTACCCAATATGTTGGCAACCGTACGTAGAGGTAATTTTGTAAGGAGGTCGCGCTATCGCGGTGGGATGCGGATAAATTCCTTGACCTGAGCGTCGGTGAGGGGCTCGCGAAGGAACTTGAGCTTGACCGCATCGCGCAGGATTCCGGGCATGTCCGACATGGTGTCGGTCTGCAACGCCGCGATCGGATAGAACTCCTTCACGACATCGCGGACGAGGGCGACCGGCTTGTCGATCTTCTCGGCGTAAAGCTCCATCGCTTTAGGGTCGGAATACATCCACGTGATGCTTTCGCGCCAAGCCGCCATAAAGCGCGCGGCAACATCGGGGCGCTTCGCTAGAAAGTCGGCATTGATCACGGTTGCGCGCACGGTCTGGTCGCGCAGCGACGGCACGTCGCTGCCGCGAAAGAGGATGCGCACTTTGCCGTCCTTCGCCTCCTGCACGCCGACCGGCGGCGCCGACCAGCCGATATCGATCTGGCCGGACATCACTGCCGTAAGCGTCCCAGGCGGACTGCCGGTCGGCGTCGGCTTGGCCTTGAGGCCGAGCTCATCGACCGCGCCGAGCACGATGTTGTGCGAGCTCGAGCCGTTGGTCGAATAGGCGACGGTGTTGCGCGCCGTCGCATCGGCGATGGTCTTGATGGGGGAATCCGCCCGGACATACCAGAACAGGTCGCCGGTGCCGGTGAAGGAGGGGCTGAGGATGCGCACCGGCGCGCCGGTCGAGAACGCGCGCATCGCGCCGGCGACCCCGACGCCGATGCCGATATCGGCGCTGCCGGAGATGATCGGCTGGAGCGTCTCGCCAGCGCCGGCGGTGCCGAAGGTCTCGAGCACGAGGCCGTGTTTTTTGAAGATGCCTGCGACCTGCCCGAGCGTCGGCGGCTGGTTCTCCCAGTTGTTGATCTGGCCGATCGCGACCTTGATGGTGTCCTCGGCGCGAAGCGGCGAGGCTGCAAGCGTGCCGGCGACGGCGACGAGCGCGAGCGCAGCACGCGGGAAAAGGCTGCGGATCATCTGCGTTTCCTGCCCTTCGACTTTGCCGGCTTTGCAGCCGGCTTCTTGTTCGTTGCGGCGCGGGCCTTGGTTGCCGGCGCGGCCTTGGTTGCCGGCGCGGCCTTTGCGGGCGGCATCGCGCCGCGCCGCGCGAGCCGCGTCGCCCAATATTCCCACGCCCGGCTCTGCGCCGCCGGCAATTTGTAGATCGCCTGCGCCATCTCGATCTCGCCGGGCGACAACGGTCCGAAATTGCCGAGACGCTTCGCCTCGCTGAGGTACCGCGCATTGTCGCAGGAATAGATGGAGCGGAAAACGAGTTCGCGCAGGCTGGTGCCGACCACGGTTGCGCCATGGCGTCGCAGCAGGACCATGTCGTGTTTGCCGAGCGCGCGGGCGAGCGAGGCGCCTTCCGCCGGCTTCACCACGAGGAGATTGGTGTCGCCGAAGTCGTCGCGGCTATCCCAGAACGGCACGATGGCGCCCATCGACGCACCGAGATGAAACACCGGCACGAGTGGATCGCCGCTGATGCAGAACGGCATGATCGCCGGGGCATGGTGATGGCACACGGCCATCACGTCGGGCCGCGCCTTGTAGATCTCGCCATGGATGACGCGCTCGGCATAAAGCTGCACGACGGGCGGCTCGACCGGCTGCGAGTTGAGATCGAATTCAAGAATGTCGTCGGGCTCGACCAGCTCCGGCGAGCGCGAGCGCGACAGGAGATAACGGCCGGCGTCATCGGGATCGCGGATGCTGACATGGCCGAAGGCGTCGATCACGCCTTCATGGCCGAGAATGCGGTTGGCGACGGCAAGTTCGTGGTAAAGCGCGGCTCTGTCGGACACGGCGTTCCTCGTGGTGGGTGATTTATGCGGCGGCACCATATCGACCGCGCCGCCGCCATGCACGGCGAAAACACCGCGCCGCCTGCATCGCGTGCATCCGCGTTCGTCATGGCCGGTTGCGTGCCGAGATTGTCCCGGCCAATCACGCCTCACCGGCTTTTCAGTTGCAAAGACGCAGATGCTCGCAGCAACCCCACGAGAGGGGCCGTCATTCCGGGGGTCGAGCGCAGCTCAGCAGCCCGGAATCCATACCCCGCAGTCTGTGGTTATGGATTCCGGGCCCGCGAGCTTCGCTCGCGCCCCGGAATGACTCTCACGCCCCCCGGAATGACGACGATCAAATGCGAAGCGTAACCGCGGCGGTCAGCACCGCATGATGTTGATGGTGCGCTGGCCGCCGGCTTCGGACGGCACGGTCACGTGCTGCGTCGTGCAGCCGGGGCGATAGACCACGACGGGATTGATCACCGCCGGACCCACGCCGGCGGCGTACTCCGGGCCACCAACCGGCGGCGGAACTCCGCTTTCGTCCGACGGCGCATAATCCGGCGGATAGTCGAACGAGCCGCCCGGCACCACCACAGGGTAACCGAAACCGCCTCCACCCCAGCCGGCACCGAAATTGCGGCGATTGAAAAACCGCTCGTTCGGCCGGAATCCGTGAAAGGCCGAGACGCCGCGCATCGAAAAAGCCGGGCCCCGTCCGCCGACACCACCGCCTCGCGCGGCAAGCTCGCTCGAAGCCGAGAGCGAACTCACGCCAACAATCGCAACAACAACCGCCGCCCAGTTTCGACTGACCATTGACGCACCATTCGCACGCTGCCCAGCCGCATCTGCGCGAGGCTAGCGCTCAGGCTCGGCCGGTGCCAATGGCATACTTAACTTTTGGTTAACCGACGAGCGTGGCCAGCCACAAATCGCCGTCGGTCAATGATGCGTGTCAGATACGTTCGGTCGCGACGCCGCGCGATCGCTGTACGCGCGATGCACGCCGAGTGTCCTGCCAGTCCTCGGATCGACCATATGAAGCCGGCCGCAGGCGAGGCACTCGACCGCCTCGAACTTTTCGCGTGCGTCATCAGGCTCGCTCACGGCAGCCCAGCCCTGCACTTCGAGACCCGTATTCGGGCAGCGGAAGACATATGGTTTCATGCCCGCAAAATCGCAGAAATTCCGAGTTCCGCCTTGCGATAGGTCAACCGACGCGACGTCGATCACGTCGCCCTTCGTGACGTGAGCGGGCAGTCTGCCGCCGGTGAGGTCGATGACGTTGCGATCAGCCGCGTTATCAGCCGAGATCAAATTGCTTTTGCAATTCGTCGACGACGATGAATGCACCTTCAGGCACGCGCTTGAAGCCGCCCATGGTGAAGTGCGCATCCCACTTCGATTGCGCCCTCCGAATGATCTCGACGTCAACGACGTCGGTCCATTCCGGATGTTCGCGAATTGCCCGCATGATCAGCGTCGTTAGTTCAGCCTCTGATTTTTTGGGCTTTTCAGTCATTGCGTCTCCTCGACTTGAAATGACAGAGAGCGGAGCCGGCGGCGAAAGCCGCTACAAATCCCCGGCGGCGAAAGCCGTTACAAATCCTGGGTGCGATGGGCGGTGGCGCGCTCCCACACCTTCGCGCGATCCTCGTCGAAGACCAGGGCCGGATCTTCCGGCGCCGTGTACCAGACATTGTGGGACATTTCGGCCTCGAGCTGACCCGGCGCCCAGCCGGCGTAACCAAACACGAGCAGGCTTTTTGCCGGCCCGGTTTTGTCGGCAATGTCGCGCAGCGCTTTGCCGCTCGACGTCACCGCGACGTTCTTGTCGACGGTGATGGTCTCGGGCCGACGATAGTCGGTGGTGTGGACGAGGAACGCCACATCAAGCTGCACCGGCCCGCCCATGAAAATAGGAATGTTGCCTTCCGCGGCGGTGTTCTTTTCGCCCAGCGCTTCAAGAAGGTTTGCAAGCGAGCGCTCGCCGATGGGCCGATTGATGACGAGGCCGAAGGCGCCGTCCGGCGTGTGCCGCACCATCAGGATGACGGCATGATCGAAGCGCGGATCGCGCATCGACGGCGTCGCGATCAGAAACTGGCCGGCGAGCGATGGGCGTCCCTGGATGACCGGCGCATCGGGCGGCGCGGCCGCGAGGAAAACTGCGGGCAATAGGATCGCCGCGAGGGCGAAGATGAGGCGCCTGGTCGCGATCGAGAACATGAGCCGCTCCGTGGTGGATGAGCGTTCGCCATCGCCGCGATGAAGAATATCAGGTCGGGCGAATGTGCCAACCGAGCAAATTTTTGCTGGTCATTCCAGGGCGCCGTACCGTAGCGGAGGCGAGCGCGGAATCCATGAACACGGACTGCGGAGCATGGATTCCGGGTTCGCGCTGCGGCGCGCCCCGGAATGACCGGCATGATCACGCCACCTTCACCAGCAGCTTGCCGAAGTTCTTGCCGTCGAGGAGGCCGAGGAAGGCGGACGGCGCGTTCTCCAATCCTTCGACGATGTCCTCGCGATATTTGAGGCGGCCGCTGCGGACCCATTCGCTCGCCTCGCGCAGAAAATCGGGCTGGCGCGCGGCAAAATCCGACACGATGAAGCCGCGCAGCGTGAGGCGCTTGCGCAGCACCGAGAACATGTCGGGCCCCGGCAGCGGCGTCGTGGCATTGTATTGGGCGATGAGCCCGCACACCGGCACGCGCGCGAAATCGTTCAGCAGCGGCCACACCGTTTGCTGCACGGCGCCGCCGACATTCTCGAAATAGACGTCGATGCCGGACGGGCAGGCGGCGGCGAGCGCCGGCGCGAAATCGCCCGCGCGGTGATCGACGCAGGCATCAAAGCCGAGCGTCTCGGTGACGAAGCGGCACTTGTCGGCGCCGCCGGCGATGCCGACCGCGCGGGCGCCTTTGATCTTGGAAATTTGCCCGACCACCGAGCCGACCGCGCCGGACGCCGCGGCGACCACGACGGTCTCGCCGGGCTGCGGCTTGCCGATTTCCAGAAGTCCGACATAGGCCGTCGTGCCAGGCATGCCGAGCACACCGAGCGCGGTCGAGATCGGGGCCGCCGCCGGATCGAGCTTGCGCAGGCCGGCACCGTTCGAGAGCGCGTACTCTTGCCAGCCGCCGAAGCCCAGCACCGCGTCGCCCACCGCGAATTTCGGATTGCGCGAGGCAATGACGTCGCCGACCGTGCCGCCGACCATCGGCTGCCCGACCTCCGCTGGTCTGGCATAGGACTTCGCCGCGCTCATGCGGCCGCGCATGTACGGGTCGAGCGAGAGAAAGCGGATGCGCATCAGCACCTCGCCGTCGCCGGGCTCCGGCACCGGACGCTCCGCGAGCTCGAAATTGCCAAGCCCCGGCCGACCCTCGGGCCGGCTCTTGAGGAGAATTTGCCGGTTGGTTTGCGCTGCCATCGACGCCTCCAGTTTGCGCGGCACATTGGACCGCACGGCTGCGCGCAGGCAAGCGTGGATGATTGCGTTGACTGTCATTCCGGGGGCCGAGCGCAAGCGAGGCAGCCCGGAATCCATAACCACTGCCGAGGAGCATGGATTCCAGGCTCGCCTCCACTGCGCTACGGCGCCCCGGAATGACGAATTCGTGCGGCGGAACCACCTTGAGGACGGCCGCCGGGGCCGCTAACATTCATCCACCGTGCGTGATCGGGAGGTTGCACCATGGACGGTCGTGTTGCCATTTGCGTTGTACTGACGGTGGTGTCGGTCGGCGCGGCGTCGGCCCATCATGGCTGGGGCGGCTACGACGCCACCAAGGCCTTCAAGATCAGCGCACCGATCGAGACGCTCGCGTGGGCCGACCCGCACACCCGCATCACCCTCAAATATCAGGGCGATGCCTGGGAGGCGACGCTCGCGCCGCTGTTCCGCATGCATGCGCGCGGCCTGAGCGAGACGATGCTCAAGCCCGGGACCGAGGTGACGGTCGAAGGCTATCCCTCGACCAAGCAGGCCCACGAGATGCGGGCCGAACGGATCACCGTCGGCGGCAAGACCGTCGAACTGCGGTGAGCGGGCTGGTCAGCGTGCTCCTCAGCGTGCTCTTGGCCTGAAGAAGCCGAATGTTGGCCGACGGGATCGTGTCAGGCGTCTTCGCCGGCGCGATGACGGCGCTTGAGCAGTCCGCACTCGGCCAGGCGGCACGCACGTCGGGCTGGCTCTATCCGACCGCCAACGTCATCCACGTGCTCGGCGCCGCCCTCCTCGTCGGCGCCATCGCAACCTTCGACATTCATGTGCTGCGGCGTGCGGCGGGGGCGAACGTCGTGCTGCGGACAGTCGTGCCGATCGCAGTTGTGGGGCTTGTGGCGCAGTTCGCGTCGGGCTTCGTGCTGCTCGCCGCCGACGCGATGCCCATCGCCACTAACCCGGCGTTCCAGTTCAAGATGGCGATGCTGGGCCTCGGCCTTCTCAATGTCGCGCTGTTCCGCTGGCAATTCCGCGGCGCGCTCAAGAAGGACGCGCCCCTGCCCGGCGCCAGAACCCTTGCTGGCGTGTCGCTGGCGAGCTGGGTGCTCGTGCTCCTCGCCGGTCGGTTCATCGCGTATTTATAGGCGTCTGTAGCCCGGATGAGCGAAGCGATATCCGGGATAAGACCTGCCCGTTGGCATGCCTTTCCCCGGATATCGCTTCGCTCATCCGGGCTACGACGCTGTGCCGCGCGCGTCCGTAATTCCGCCGCGTGCAACGTGATAAATGAAACAATGAATCGGTGCGCGGGAGCACGCGAGCAGAGGACGCGAAGCTGATGATCGGGGACGGCAGCGGAGTTGAACGAAGAGCACCGGCTTGGCAGCAGCCTGCGGCCAAGAACGCTACTGCCAAGAACGACGGGTTCAGCCGTTTTCTCGGCGGCCCGCCCCACAGCGTCGTCATGAAGCTCGTCCTGCTGTCGATCCTGGTGGGCGTCATCCTTTCGGTGATGGGGTTCGATCCATGGAACATCATCGAGAGCGTTCAGCGGCTATTTCAGGCCATCTGGGACATGGGGTTCGATGCGGTCCGGTGGGTATGGCGATACTTCCTCCTGGGCGCGGTCCTGGTGGTGCCGATCTGGCTCGTGGTCCGGCTGAGCCGCGGCATGGGCGGCAGGGGTTGATCGGTCGTCAAATCTCGCCCGCTCCGATGCCGGTATTCCGGCGAGCATAGCATTGAAATTGCGAGAGATTTCCGTCCAGCGTCTGCAACTTTCCGGCCGCTGCCTCTAGAGCAGATTCACGGTAACTGGCGATATCCTGCATTGGCGAAATAATTTGAGCATTCGTTTGCGGAGAAGGCAGAGAGGCTTTTGCCCATCGTAGTCCAAAGCGCCTCGACGGTGCGGGGCGCGGCAGTCCGCAGGAGCGTTTTGAGCTTGGCGAAGGCGTTCTCGATTGGGTTGAGGTCAGGCGAGTAGGGCGGCAGGTAGCTTAGGCTGGCGCCACTCGCTTCGATCGCTTCCTTGACGCCGGCGACTTTGTGGCTGGCGAGGTTGTCCATGACGACGACGTCGCCCGGTGCAAGTGTCGGAGCCAGGAATTGCTCGACATAGGCAAGAAAGACGGCGCCGTCCATAGCGCCGTCGATCACCAGCGGAGCGGTTATCTCGTTCTGACGCAGGGCGGCAACGAAGGTTGATATCTTCCAGTGGCCGTGGGGAACGCTGGCGATGACACGCTCGCCGCGGCGTGCTCTGCCGTAGCGCCGTGTCATGTTGGTGGTCGCCCAGGTCTCGTCGATGAAGACGAGGCGGGCTGCATTCATAGCCGGCTGCTCTCGCCGCCACGTCGCGCGGGCTTCGGCAATGTCGGGGCGCGCCTGTTCGGCCGCGTGATGCGTCTTTTTTTGAGCGTCAACCCAAGCCGATGCAACGTATTCCACATGCCGCCTTGGCTCACCGAGATGCCGTGCTTCGTCAACACCCAGGCACGCAATTCATCAAGTGTCGCATCGGGCTGCGATGAGACCTGGTCGCGGATCGCCTGATGATGCGGCTCAAGTTTCCATGCCAGATGACACCGTTGCGGCCGAGCAGTGGTCTCGCCGGTGGCACGTCGCCGGCCCAAGGCTTTGTAGATGTACGACACGCTGACCCGAAACAACGGCGCGGCCTGGTAAACCGGCGTGCCAGCGTCGACCGCAGCCAGCACACGTTCGCGCAAATCCTGCGAATAAGACTGTCCCCTTCGCCAGCTCATCGAATCCCCCAGCCATCAAAAGCTGGAAGCCCATGAATCACAGAACCGCGGCCAGGGGAATCCCGTCCCGATTCCAGTCAACGTGAGGATGCTCTAGACGCGGCCAGTTGCAGGTTATAATTCCTACGGTGAGGGAATTGATTGCAGCCGACGGCGAATTGCCGATTGGTCCGTACCTTGTTGAGTCCGAGGAGCCAGCCATGCTCACACATGCGCAAATTTGGACGGCGATCGATCGGCTCGCTGCGCGAGCAGGGCTGTCGCCGTCGGGGCTTGCCAAGCGGGCGGGGCTCGATCCGACCACCTTCAACAAATCGAAGCGCATCACGCCCGACGGCCGCGCACGCTGGCCGTCGACCGAGTCGGTCTCGAAGTCATTGACCGCGACGGGCGCAACGCTCGACCAGTTCGTGGCCCTGATCTCCGAGCAGACACATCCACCGGCAGAAGCCGTGCCGCTGCTCGGCTTTGCCGAAGCGGGGGCTGGCGGCTACTTCGATGACGGCGGTTTTCCCGCCGGCAAGGGATGGGACGAAATCCCGTTTCCGGCCGTCGAGGACGAGAACGCCTACGCGCTCGAAATTTCCGGCAACTCGATGCACCCGGCCTATCGCGACGGCACCATCATCATCGTGTCGCCGGCGGCGCCGATCCGCCGCGGCGACCGCGTCGTGGTCAAGACCAAGCTTGGCGAGATCATGGCGAAGGAACTCAAGCGCAAGACCGCGAAGAGCCTGGAGCTCAAGTCCCTCAACCCGGAGCATCCCGACCGTACTTTCACGGCCGAGGACGTGCTGTGGGTCGCCCGCATCGTTTGGGCGTCTCAGTGATCAGAGGTCGGGGATCAGCATCGTAGCCCGGATGGAGCGGACGCACGGCGGCCGCGCAATCCGGGGCGGCGGTGCCGGTGGAAATGCATTCCCGGATTACGCTGCGCTTCATCCGGGCTACGAGCTTCCTTTGATTACTGATGACTGATCCCTGATCTTGCCAGCGCGCCGTCGATCATCTCGACGGTGTTGCCGATGCCGTAGACCGCGACGAACGTGCCGAAGCGCGGGCCTTTCGCTTCGCCGAGCAGCACCTGGTAGAGCATGTTGAACCAGTCGAGCGAGACGCCCGGCTTGCCGTCCTTGCCCTTCTTCTTCGCGTCGAGGAACGGCTCGCGGCGGCCGATTTCGTAGACCACCTCCTGGATGCGCTCGGCCGTGGTGTCGGGCGGAAGCTGCGACAGCGCCTCGCGCAAATCCTCGAGCGCGGCCCGCTCCGCTTCGCTCGCCACCCGGAATTTCTTCGCCGGCAGCACGAAATCGCGGAAGTAATGGATGGCGTAGCCGACAAGCGCGTCGAGCTTCGGATGGCTCTGCGGCGTCACGCCCGGCCAATACCGGCCGATAAATCCCCACAGCGTCTCGGCGTTTTCGGCATTCGAGGCGGACACGAGGTTGAGCAGCATCGTGAACGAGATCGGTACGTCAGGCCGCGGCGGATGTCCGGAATGGATATGCCAGACCGGGTTCATCAGCCGCTGCTTGGCGTCCTGCCGCTCATAGGCTTCGAGGAACTGCTGGTACTCGTCGACGTGACGCGGGATCACGTCGAAGTAGAGCCGCTTTGCCGCCTTGGGCTCGCGATACATGAAGAGCGACAGGCTTTCGGGGCTCGCATAGCGCAGCCATTCCTCGATGGTGAGGCCGTTGCCCTTGGACTTGGAAATCTTCTGGCCCTTGTCGTCGAGGAAAAGCTCGTAGTTGAAGCCCTCCGGCGGCCGGCCGCCGAGGGCGCGGCAGAATCTCGCCCGACAGCTTCACCGAATCGATCAGGTCTTTGCCGGCCATCTCGTAATCGACGCCGAGCGCGACCCAGCGCATCGCCCAGTCCGGCTTCCATTGCAGCTTGCAACGGCCACCGGTCACGGGCGTCGTCATCCGCTCGCCGGTCTGCGGGTCGTCATAGGAGATCGTGCCGGCGGCGCTGTCGCGCGCCACGATCGGGACCTGCAGGACTTCGCCGGTCGCCGGCGAGATTGGCAGGAACGGCGAATAACTCTGCGCCCGCTCCGCGCGCAGCGACGGCAGCATGATCGCCATCACCTCGTCGAAGCGTTCGAGCACCCTCATCAACGCGGCATCGAAGCGGCCCGCCGTGTAGCACTCGGTCGACGACATGAACTCGTAGTCGAACCCGAAGGTGTCGAGAAAGGCTCGCAAACGCGCATTGTTATGGGCACCGAAGCTCGGATGGGTGCCGAACGGATCAGGCACGCGCGTCAGCGGCTTGCCGAGATGCTGCGAGATCAAGTCCTTGTTGGGAATGTTGTCGGGAACCTTGCGCAGCCCGTCCATATCGTCGGAGAACGCGATGAGCCGCGTCGGCACCTTGTCGTCGGTCAGCACGCGGAAGGCGTGGCGCACCATGGTGGTGCGGGCGACCTCGCCGAACGTGCCGAGATGGGGAAGGCCCGATGGCCCGTAGCCGGTCTCGAAGATGACGGCGTCACGTCGCTGCGGTGCCGAATCTAGGCGCACGACGATCTTGCGCGCCTCCTCGAACGGCCAGGCATTGGACCGTTCGGCAAGCGCGCGCAGATCGGCGACGGGGGCGATAGCGGCGTCGGACATATGCGCCTCTGGCAGTTGCGTCTGTGGCGGTCTTCGTTCGTCCGTTCTGCCGCATCGGCGGCGAACGGTCAAAGCGAACGGTCAAATCCGACCACTAAAACGGGCTGATCGGGAAGTAGCGCAGCCACAGGTCGGTGAATCGCCCGGTCTCCCAGACGCGGAACAAGGCCCAGTTGAGGGCGAGGCGCAACGGGTCGTTGCCGCGTTTGACCGCGATCCCGATGCCCTCGCCGAAATAGCGGCTTTCGACGAACGGGCCGCCGACGAACACGCAGCAGCCGGCAGAGCTTGCGCCGTTGAGCCAGAACGCGAGGGCATAGCTGTCGCTGAATACGAGATCGACCTCGCCACGGCGGAGCGCCTCGCGCGCGCCATCGGAGTCCCGATACAGGCGCGGTTCGACCTCGGTAAACAGCGTACGCAGATATTGTTCGTGGGATGAGCCCGCGACCACCGCAATCTTCTTGCCTTCCAATGTCTCCGGCGTGACCTCGAGAAGCGTCGTGTCGCGGCGCCCGACGAAGCGGGCCGCCGGGCGATAGTACGGGTCGGAGAAATCGACGCGCTTGCGGGTCGCCTCGGTGACCGCGATCGACGCGATGGCGGCGTCGCCGCAATTCTCGTTGAGCGCGTCGAATAAGGTATCGAAGCGGCGCATTTGGAGCGTGCAGGTGACCTTGAGTTCCTCGCAGAGGCTGCGCGCGAGATCGACGTTGAATCCGACCGGATTGCCGTCAGGACCGGCAAAGTTGAAGGGGGGGTAGTCGACCTCGGTCATGAAGCGAATGCCGCTGAGCCTCGTGAGGTCGGGGCGCTCCGGGCGTCGACGCGGATCCCAAAATCCCGGCACGACCGCCGGCGAGGCTGGCCCCGCTTTGGTGCCGGTTTGCGCGAGGGGGCGCTCGACCGGCGAGCACATCAGGACGGCACAGAATGCGACAGTCAGTGCCGCGACATGCGCGCGCTGCAGCCGCCGCGATATCGTGCGGGTGTTGTCGGAACTCAAGTGAGAGGTTGTGCTCAGGTTCATCAAGTCGCGTTCGCTGTGATTCGTCATGACGTGAAAGCCGTAAAACAGAAGTCCAATGTTCCGCGAACGGGATGCGGGTGCAAGGCGATTTGCGCTTGGTGGAGTTATAGACGAAATCGCGCGCGGCATCAGCCTTCGCGTTTTCGATGCAGCCGTAGCGCCGCAGGTTCGCCATCGTTCCGTCGCACCTCGGGCGTGACGGGACGAATGCGTTCATCGTTCATTTAGGTCAATAAAGGTAATTGTGAGAACGTGCTAACCGCATCTCACAAAGGGAGAAAACGATGCGCATGACACTTCTGGCGGCCGCTGCCGTCATCGGCTTCGGCATCGCTGCGGCCTCCACGGCCTCGGCAGCGCCAGTCTACGGCAATGCGCCGTCCACCGCTTCCGCCGCAGTCGATCTGAAGGAGAACGTCTGGTGGCGCCGCTGGGGCTATCGCCGCTACGGGTATTACGGCTACGGCCGCCGCTGGTGCTACTGGCATCCGTATCGCTGCTGATCGTCGGCCCAACGAACCTTCTGCGAACGAGTGCCATGGCCGGATCTTCGGGTCCGGCCTTTTTTATGGGGCGGCAGGAGGCGGGAGGCGGGACTTGCGAGCCTGAGGGGAGTCAGAGGCGGTTTTTCAGATCGGCCGCGGCAACGTCGACGCCTCGTTTCATGTTGAAGGGCGAGACGAAGCGGCCGTCCTTGTCCATCAGATAGACGATGGCGGTGTGGTCCATGGTGTAGTCGCCGCCTTCCAGCGGGACTTTCTTGTAATAGACCCGATAGGCCTTTGCGACTTTCGCGAGGTCATCGGCGTTTCCCGTCAGGCCGCGGATGTGCGGATCGAAGCTAGAAAGATAATCTTTCATCGCGGCCGGCGTGTCGCGCTCGGGGTCGACGGTGATGAAGACCCCTGCGGTGCGATCGGCATCGCTGCCGAGCTTGCGCAGGATTTCGGACATCTCGAACAGGGTCGTTGGGCACACGTCCGGGCAACGGGTGAAGCCGAAGAACACCAGGAACGTCTTGCCGCGCAGTTCCTTGTCGCTGAACGGCTGACCGTTCTGGTCGGTCAATTGGAACGGTCCGCCGACCGCGGCCGAGGCGAAGCTCGTCGGGCCGGTACCGCGGCCGGTCACGAACAGGATCGCGCCGAGGCACAGCAGCAAACCCGCGAGGAACGTCCCCAGCAGCAGCACCATCCGTGTGACGCGCGGATTCATCGGCACCTCTGATCTTTGATGGCGTGGCTGGCCGGCATGTCGCTTGCGGCTCTCAGAAGCACGCCGCGATGCCGGCGACGATCGTTTCGAAGAATACAGCAGTGCCGTAGTGCGCCCAGAGCACGATTGTCGCACCCACGAGCAAACCGGCGGCGCCGAGCCCCAGCCAGAGGGCAAGCCGCGACCGCGCAGGCAGTGACGATGACGATGAGAGGGCGCTCGTTGGCATTGCGCATCCCGGATATTCGTTTCTCACATAAGCGCGATTGCGCCAGGCGACAAGCTGCGCCAGAGAGCCGACAAACGCGCGTCTTTTGTTTCGATGGCTCATTTCCGCACTACGGCCATCAATTCGAAGTCGGACAGCGCTGTGCTAGGGTGCGTCAGCGCCGGCGGGAACACGCCGGCCTATAATAGGGAGACATCACCAATGCGGAAGGATCGCGGACCGGGGCGAGGGAAACTTTTGCTGGCAGCGCTCGTGCTTGCCGTTGCGGCCCCGTGCGCTGCGGCCCCAGCGCGGGCGCAGGACTACGACGCGATCGTCGCCGCGCCCGATCGCAGCGATGCCGACCGCCAGGCCGACAAGCGCCGCGATCCGGTGAAGCTGCTCGCGTTCATCGGCGTGCAGCCCGGCATGAAGGTGCTCGATATGGGCACCGGCGGCGGCTACAGCACCGAGCTGATGGCGCGCGCTGTCGGGCCGACCGGCCATGTCTACGGCCAGGATTCCTCCGATGCCACCGACCGCGCCCGCGAGCGGTTCGACCAACGGCTCAAGACGCCGGCGATGAAGAACGTGACGCGCCTGCTGCGCGACTTCGACGATCCGGTGCCGGCCGATGTCCGCAATCTCGACCTCATCACGTTTCTGTTCTTCTATCACGACACCACGTACATGAAGGTCGACCGCGCGGTGATGAACAAGCGGCTGTTCGAAGCCTTGAAGCCGGGCGGTATTCTCCTCATTGCCGACCACTCCGCGCGCCCCGGCGAGGGGACCTCGGTCGGCAATACGACCCACCGCATGGAGGAAAGCGTCGTCAAACGCGAAGTCGAAGCGGCTGGTTTCAAGCTCGTCGGTGAAGGCAATTTCTGGCGCCATCCCGAAGACACCCGCGACGCCAACGTCTTCCGCGCCCCGACGCCGGTCGACGAATTCGTCCTCAAGTTCGAAAAGCCCCGGTAAGACGCGACACGAGGCATAACGACTGAGGCGAGAGAGACATCCATGATCGTCCGATATGAGTCCGACGGCACCATTGTCATGATCACGCAAAACGATCATGCCCAGCTCTCGGGCCTCTTTGCCGCGCACTGGGGCAACGACACGTTCGAGAAGCCGCGGCCGTACCATTCGATGGTTCGCGCCGCGATGTTCCACGACCGCGGCTGGATCCGCTACGAGACCAGTCCGCAGCTCAACATGGAAACGGGCAAGACGCCGAACTATCGCGAGGTGCCCAACGATCGCGCCCAGCTCGAAGCGTTCGAATGGGCCGGCGACTGGCTCAGCGCCATCGATCCCTATGCCGGCCTCATGATCGCAAAGCACCGGACCGGCCTGTGGCAGAAGCGCTATGGCGTCATCACTCATCCGCCGGCAATTCAGCGCGGCACGCTGCCGCCGCCGATCTTGGAGTTCATCGCGCGCAGCGAAGCCAGGCAAAAGACCGCGGCGAGCGGGATCGATCCACACGAACTCGCCGTCAACTATCACCTGCTGCAAGTTTGGGACATGCTGTCGCTATATATCTGCAGCACCGAAAAGCTCGAGAGCGATCGGATCGAACCGGTGCCCGTCGCCTATTCAGGCGACCGCAAGGTCGGCTTGACCCTTGCGCCGGCAGACGGCGCCACGATCGCCATCGACCCCTACCCCTTCGACCAACCCTCGCTGACGGCGAACCTGATCTTCCGCCGCCTGACGCAGACGAAGTTCGCCGACAGCGCCGAATTGCAGTCGGTCTATTTCAAGACCGCGCCGCAGATGCAGTCGTTCCGCCTCGTCAAGGGGACATGAGACGCTGCCGCACCAACGGCGCGTAGGGTGGGCAAAGCGCGGCCACGGCGCTGCTCTTCTAGCACTGCCGGCGTTCCGCGCGTGCCCACGCTGGACGGCTGCGCGTGGGCACGCGCGAACTACGTCCGCGCTTTGCCCACCCTACGAGTTCTGCAAATACGACCGAGGCTACCCGTGCGCGGCGACGCCGTTTTGCTTCTCGCGGCGGCGCTGCACCGAGGAGGGAATTCGCATGGCCTCGCGATACTTCGCGACGGTGCGGCGCGCGATGTCGATGTCGGCCTTGCGCAGCTCTTCGACGATGGTGTCGTCGGACAGAATATCGCTCGGCTTCTCCGCATCGATGAGCTGACGGATACGGTGGCGGACGGCTTCCGCCGAGTGCGCCTCGCCGCCATCGGCTGACGCGATCGCCGAGGTGAAGAAGAACTTCATCTCGAAGGTGCCGCGGCTCGTCGCCATGTACTTGTTGGCGGTCACGCGGGATACCGTCAACTCGTGCATCTCGATGGCGTCGGCGATGGTCTTGAGATTGAGCGGGCGCAGGTGTTGCACCCCGTTGACGAAGAACCCGTCCTGCTGGCGCACGATCTCGCTTGCCACCTTGAGGATCGTCTTCGCCCGCTGGTCGAGCGCGCGCACGAGCCAGGTCGCAGTCTGCAGGCATTCGGCGAGATAGGACTTATCGCCGTCCTTCTTGGCCGTCTTCGACACCTTCGAATAGTAGGTTTGATTGACGAGCACCTTCGGCAAAGTGTCGTGGTTGAGTTCGACCAGCCAGCCGCCGTCGGCGCCTGGGCGCACGAAGACGTCGGGAACGATCGGCTGCACCAGGGTCGAGCTGAACGCGAGACCAGGCTTCGGGTTGAGCCGTTTGACCTCGCCGATCATGTCGACGAGGTCCTCGTCGTCGACGCCGCAGATGCGCCGCAGGGCGGCGAAGTCGCGTTTCGCGAGCAGATCGAGATGGGCGATGAGGGCCGCGATGGCGGGATCGAGCCGGTCGCGCTCGCGCAGCTGGATCGAGAGGCACTCGGTGAGATTGCGGGCGCATACGCCGGGTGGGTCGAAGGTCTGCAGCTGCGCCAGCACCGCTTCGACACGCGCTTCCGGCGCGCCAAGCTTTTCGGCAACATCGCCGAGCGGGCCGACGAGGTAGCCGGCCTCGTCGACGAGATCGACGAGGTACTGGGCGATCATCCGGTCCACAGGGTCGGTGAAGGTGAGCGACAGCTGCTCGGCGAGATGATCGGCGAGCGTCGGCTCCGCAGACACGAACGCTTCAAGGTTGTAGTCGCCTTCGCTCCGGCCTCCGGCGCCCACGCCCGCCCATTCCGAATAGGCCGCCGGCTGTTCGGCCATGCGCGCCGGCGCCGCCGGGGCGTCGTCGGGAAAGACGTTGTTGAGATCGGTATCGAGCCGCTCTTCCATCAACTCGCGGCTCGTCTCCAGCCGCTCCTCCAGCCAATCGGTGGCAGGCGCCTCGTCCCGATCGGACAGCGCCGCCTCGGGCTCCTCTTCGCCGCGGACCGGCTCCTCCTCGACGGGCCGCTCCAGGAGAGGGTTGCGCTCCAGTTCGCCCTCGACGTAGGTCGCGAGGTCAAGGTGGGACAGCTGCAGGAGTTTGATTGCCTGCATAAGCTGCGGCGTCATCACCAGGGCTTGGCTTTGACGGAGAAGTAATTTTTGCGTGAGAGCCATATTTTTGTATGTGGGTTGGTCCGGTTCTTGCTTATCCCCTTTCCTGTCACCTGTACACTGAATTGATTGTTCGGCGCCGCTGAAAAGCGATGCGCGGCTACAATTTGGGCGCCCGCATATTTATTGCGCAGTCTTAGCGCCCGGCCTGCTCATTATTGCTGCGTTTGGAGGCGCAATCCCACGGCGCGCTCGCTCAGTCGCCGAGCTTGATGCCGGCGCGTTTGACGACGTCGGCCCATTTGGGGATGTCGGCACGCACGCGCGCGGCGAGTATCGCAGGCCCCTCGCCGCGGACGTCGAAGCCGATCGCGGTCATCCGCGCTCTCACCTCGGGCTCGGTGACGAGGTCTGCGACCGCCGCGGCGACCTTGTCGACGATCGGGCGCGGCGTGCCGGCGGGGGCGAACAGGCCCTGCCAGTTCTCGACCAAAAAATCCGCCAGGCCGGACTCAGCGACCGTCGGCACGCCGGGCAGGTTGGGCTCCCGCGCAGCCGAGGTCACCGCGACCGGCACCAGCGTGCCGGATTTGAGATAGGGCACCGCGGGCGCGAGCATGACCCACATGGCATCGACGTGGGCGCCGAGCAGCGCGGTGAGCGCGGGCGCTGCGCCCTTGAAGGGAATGTGGGTGGTGGTGACGCCGCTCTTCTGCTCCAGCAGCACCTCGGTGAGATGACTGATGGTGCCGGTGCCGGCGGTCGCGAGGTTTACGCCGGTGCCGTTGCGTTTCGCGTAATCCATGAACTGCTTGAAGTCGCCGACGCCGATCCCCGGCCGCACCACGAGCACCTGGGTCGCGGTGGCGACGAGCGAAATCGGCTCGAAGCTCTTGAGCGGATCGTAGCCGACGTGCGGATAGAGGCTCGGGTTGACGGCGATCGAGTCGGGCGAGATCAGGAGCGTGTAGCCGTCGGCCGGCGCGGCCGCGACATAGGCGATGCCGGTCGTTGTACCCGCGCCCGGGCGGTTCTCGACCACGACCGGCTCGGGCCACTTCGTCTTGAAGGCATCGGCGAGGATGCGGGCGATCGCATCGATCGGGCCGCCGGGCGTCGCCGGGACCACGAGCTTCACCGTGCGCGCGGGATAGACGTCCTCCGCGGCCGCGGCCGTTGCGAGGCAGAGCGGCAGCGCGCAGGCAGCGGCGAACAGCTTGATGGCCCTCACGTGACGCTCCCGGTTTTTCGCGTTTGGTTAATGAGCCATGATCGCGCGCCCGAACGGCGTAGGCAAATCGGCGTTAGCAAATCGGAAAGCATGCGGGGCTATCAAAGGGCAGTGCCGAGTTGAGTAGATGCGTATGCTTGAGAAATCCTTGTCGCGCGCCCGCCCGCCGGGCGCTTCCCCAAAGGGCGCTTCCCCCCATCGCGCCGTTCCGACGCTCATGATTGCCGTGGCGCTCGCGGTCTCGGTCGCGATCGGCGGCGCGCTCGGGGCCGCAGCGGTGGGTGCGATCCGCAACGGGCTGCACATCGCGGGCCTTGGCGGCAACGCCGCCGTCATCGCCGAGCAGCAGCGCCAGGCGGCCGCCATCGCGCGGCTCGCCACCACGCTCAGCCTCCTCCAGAAAGAGGTCGACGCGCTGGCTGCGGAAGTCAGTGCCGATGAATTTTCCGGCGGCAGCGAAGCCGGACATCTCGCGGCAGCCCCGCACGAGATCGATCTCTCCAACCTGCGCCATTCGATCGATGCGACCGAAGAGCGCAGCCGCAACGCGCTCTCCGCCGTCAACAAGCGCGTCGATTGGCTGGAGAATCTCGTCTACCGCGACACGACCGGCTCGATCGAGCCGGCGCCGCCCGCGCGCCATGGCGTGAAATCGAAATCCGGCTGGATACTGCTGCACGCCGAAGACGGCGTCGCCGTCATCACCAGCAAGAACGGCACGATCGACGTGACCCGCGGCTACGAGATCCCCAATTTCGGCACGGTCGAAGACATCCGCGAGCGCGACGGCCGCTGGGAAGTGGTGACGGACATGGGGACGATCACGGGGCCGTAGGGCTACGAGATCGCCGCCGCCGCTTTTTCACTTGTTGCGGCGTCTTCGCCTGCGGTACGAGTAACTCAGACGAGTGAACTGAGGTGCGCCGTGCGTTGCGCAGCAAAGCACGCTTCTTTCTCGGCCGCGTTTTGACACCGGATTTCTGCCTTACTTTGCGGCGGTTCTTGGTTTTCGGAACCGCACAGGTGGACACGTCCAGTACCGCGATTTCCGGCTGCGGTGCTTCGGGTGATGCCCCTGCGATCTGGACTGCACGTTCACGCAGACGAGCCACGAGTTGCGGAAAACCAAGAGCGATCTGCTCCCCGGGCACGGACCATCCCCTTGGACGGGGCTTCTGATGAACAAGCAGCAGAATGCCATGACGCGCTTTCGCTGCTCTCAGGTAGCGGCCGCACAGTTGGTCCGTCAGCGCGAATTCCAGCTGTTCAAGCGTCCAGCTCTCAGCAACTTTGATCTCGATGGCATTGCTCGCGTCGGTCGCCTTCGCCCTCAGCCGAACGTCCGGTTCCTTCTCGTCGGCAACATGAGGTTCGCGCTCGACTGAATAGGAGCGCCCTTGCGCGAGACGGAGACGCTCCGCCACCCAGTTTTGAGCCGCTCTCTCGTCCGGAAGGCTGCTGACGTTTGAGCCCTGCGCAAAGTCCCCATGAAGAAGATCGTGCTGAATATCCGCCAACCGGCGCAGCGCCACGAGTTGCAGGTCCCGGCCGGTATGGGGGGCGGTTTGGCAAGTCTGTTCAAATGCCTTGAAGTCACCAGGCGCCCAGGGCGCGGTTTCCGAATCAAGTTCTGCGCGCTCGATGGCGAGGTGCAGTAGGTTTTCCATCGGGATAGGAAAACCGGGTGTTTGCGCGAAACAATTCAGGGCATCGAAGGTTGCCCGCCCTGGCGTCTCATAGAGCATTTTAAAGGCGGCGCCGCGCGCATGCTCTGCGTCATCCCGCCCGTCGGGAGAAAAAACCTCACCGCTGGGATGACGGCGATCATCTTCAATGCGGATCGTCCGAAACGCGAGCTGGACCAAGCGCTCCAGGCTGGCGAAGGAAAGTGAAGCGGCAAAGCCGACGTGGCGAAACCGCTCATCGCCGAAGAGCTGCGGCAAAATCGCCTGCACAAGCGCCGTTTGCGCGTCCGGTTCGATCCTGTCCAGTTTGGAAAGCAAGGCATCTATCGCGGCGGCCGCGTCGATGGCAAATCCTGGTCCGATATAAAGCGCGGCCGTTTCCGGGTTGGCGGTATCGCAAAAGCGGGCCAGGCAGAGTTCAAGAAAACGATGATGATTCTCTTCGTCGATGCCGCGCGCGATAATGCCCATGGTAGGCGCCAAGGCGACGGGCGCGATGGAGGCGCGTTGTTCCAGTTCGCGCAGCAGCGGGACGGCCATCAACGTGGAAAGCGTTGCATCGGCGCGATAGATGTCGTCCAAGGTACCGCTCCGCGGCCGAGGTCGCGGATCATCCATTTCCGCGGCGGCCTCGCCGGCGAGCACCTCAGCGACTTCCCGCGGCTTGGCGCGCGCGAGCGTAGTAATCCAAATGGGAAAGCCACCAATTTCCAGAGTGGCGTAGGATGCCGCCCTCCGCGCTTCATCGGTCGTTAGGTGCTCCGCCCAATCGAGCTGTTTATTGGATTCAAGTGTGATGCCGACGATCCCTATGCAATCGATATTGTTAATCAGATCGCGATCGTCGGGCGCACGCGTGCTTCTCAACTGCGGCCGCCGGCGACGCCAAAGACTGATAAGCGCATCGCCTACCGCGACCGCGGCCTCATAACCTATCATCGGTTCAAGTGGTGCGACGCTGTCGATCGCGTATCGCGTGTTTTGTGGGCTTGCCATGCGGAGAAGCCGCCAAGCGTCAAAGAGCCGTCCATCCACGCCTGTGGCGCTTATCGGCCGCAAAGCCCGCAATTGCTCCGGGTTCGCACGGAGATCAGCCGCAAACTGGACCCAGGAATGCTCTTGTCGGTCACGTTGCTCTCGGCCATGCCTCGTCAGCTTCGCGATTTCATCTTCCCGGGCTAGCTCCTCGGGCGACCGAACGCGCGGCGTCAGCCATGTTTGAAGCACCTGTCCAAGGTTGGCATCGTTCTGAGCCGCTGCCTCGATCTGGGGCAATAACGAGCTGGGTGAGCCGGCATCGCGCCAAATTTCGAGAGCCGCGTTAAATGCTAGTCGACGCTGGTTGACCGGCCTTTTTTCTTGCGCATCAGCCAACAGCCAATCGAGATCCTCGATCTTCAGGCCGGGGGACCAGCCGACAAAAGGCATTTGCCATGCAAACTCGAGAATCCCGCCCTGGAGCATGCTGCTGCGGCCAAGTCGCGTGGCAGCTCGCCAGAACGCCGCACGACGGCGCGCGGGTGTGCGGCGCAATTCTGCGGTCGCTTCATCGACAGCTTTGGTCGCATGCCGATCGCGATAAAATTCTCCAAGTCGCAATATCGCGTCGAGGACCACAGGCGGAGCCTCGTCAGGACCCGACAATTGCAGAAGCCGCAGCGCTGAGGCGCCGATGGCTGGAAAGAAAGCCTTCTCTACGGAACTGGGCTGATGTCCGATCGGCAGCGGTGTGGTGCCGAGTTGATCCAATAACCCGGCCAAAAGCCGTTCAAGATCGATGCGTGACGGAATCCGCTCGACGAGGTCGGCGCCCTTCCATTCGAGACCGATCCCGCCATCGCGGTCCGCGACATCCGTGTTTGCGACGAAGAAAAGAAGGTCGTCGATCGACAGCAGAGCCGGAAAAAGGTCGTCAATGGCATCCCAGATCACAGCATTGCGTACCTCGCCAACCCGGGACCGCAGATGAGCCACATAGCGGCGCTTAGTGGCGTCGTTAGCGGAAGCAACGAGCGCGCGCCCACCGAAAAGCGACGTTAAGTCATCGCTGTGATCTCCGAACGCCGCCCGCACCGCAATGTCCGCACAAGCTTCAAGTCGTCCAAGCCAAATGAAGCGCAGCAGGAACGTCCGTACCTCCGCACTCGCGCTGTGCTTCGACCATAGGTGGCGAATCGTGGCGGCTATGTCCGGGCGTGAGAAGCTCTTTATGCGGTCAAGATCGAAGAACGGCGCTCTCACGCCGGTGGCAACAAGCTCAGTTGCCTGGACCAAAATGTCGCGGCGAAGATCGGCAGGCAGACTTTCCGGATCGCCCTGGTCAAGCAGCAAGAATGAATGGCGGCGCAAGACGTCGCGCGCCACGGCTTCGTCAGACAGCGCGATCCACGCCGCCGTTTCCCACATCGAGCGCTTTACCAGCGGCAGGCCATACGTGTCGGCAAACAACAGGTCGAACGTATCCTGGAGAGACAGATTGGCCGCACGCAAGCGCTTAATCCAACGGGCCGCAAGATAGCCGCTTACGACGCCCTCATTGTCGTTATGGAGGCGCGCGCGCCCAAAGGTGGCAGGGTCAAACACTGGCTTCCTGAGCAGCCGCATCACGTCATCGGCGGTCCAATCAGGGAGCACGTCATGCAAATCGAGCGGCGCCGCTTCGCTCGCGAGGGTCACCTCGGAGTCGGGAATGGCGATAGTGCGCGCGCGGCCCATCACTAGCGCCGCGCCAATTCTTTCGAGAGCCGCCATCGCGCGATCGCCGGCAAGAGCGTCGCGGCGAGAGCGGCTCGGATCGGTCTCGCGCAGTCTCTCCTCCAGACTGTTTTCAAGCATTTCCGCGAGGGAGCCGAGGCGTTGATGTCTCGCCCAGAATTGCACCATCCACTCAAGATCGAGTGGCCGCCCGGCGAAGCGCCAGAGGTTCGCCAACTCAATTTGGGCGATGAAATCGTTGAGATTCTTCGCGCCCTTACCCTTCGCAAACTCCCTGACGCGATTGGCATCAAGTGGCATCATTACGACGACTATAGGTCGTGGCGTGGGTTGCTCGTCCTCGGTTGACTTCTCGTGACGAATGACGCGCAAGACAAATTCATCGGGGGTAAGCACAGGAAGCGCTGGCTGCACGGGAGGAACAGGAAGCTCCTCCTCAAGCCTCTGGAGATCGCGCCTGAATTCCCAATCGGTAAGGCGCCCGGATAAAATGAGATGAGTTCGCCCTTCCGCACCGTGAATCTCTGTCGCGACCCGGCGAAGGGCTTGGTCGACCTGGATTCCGTCGAGCTTGGCTTCGTCCACGGAATCGATGAAGAACCATCCCGGCTGCTCGGAAGCTAACCACGCCTCGAATCGCCGCCGGTCGTTGACGCGCAGAGCTCCCGCCAGTCCGCGATGCCCTACATCCTGCACCGTCGCATAGACTGCAAACTCGCCGCTCGCGCTTAAAATCCGCGCGCGCTCTTTCATCTCCTCGGTCTTGCCGCTGCCCGCCTCCGCGAGAAGGACCACGCGTCGTTCTCTGAGCAGATCGTCCCATGTTTGGGCGTGCCCAATTCTGAACGCCCACCGAAGCTCAGGGTCGGTTTTTTCCTTGTCGCTCCATTCCTGGAACTGGCGGTTTAGTGCAATCGTCTTAGTCAACTAGTCTCGACCTCGCGAGTGCTCCGCAACTGAGGCCCGGCCCCTCACACATCCACGCTCGCCGTGAGCGCGTTCTCCTGGATGAATTCGCGGCGGGGCTCGACGACGTCGCCCATCAGCTTGGTGAAGATGTCGTCGGCCTCGTCAGCCTCCTTGACCTTGACCTGGATGAGGGAGCGGACATTGGTGTCGAGCGTCGTCTCCCATAGCTGGCCGGGGTTCATCTCGCCGAGGCCTTTGTAGCGCTGCAGCGTGATGCCCTTGCGGCCCATGGTGGTGACGGCCTCGAACAGTCCGATCGGGCCGTGGATCGCGATCTCCTCGCCGCGGCGGCGCAGTGTCGCGGAGCGCGGATAGTTCTCCTGCAAGGAGAGCGCGAACTCGTCGAGCTTGCGGGCGTCGGCGGAGTCGAGGAGCGCGTAATCGATGATCGCCGCATCCTTGACGCCGCGCACGGTACGCTCGAAGCGGAAGCCCTCGCCTTCGACGAAGGAGCCTTCCCAGCCGCGCTCGGTCTCGTCGGCAAGCGCGTTGAGGCGCCGGGCGATGTAGTCGGCGGCGGCCACCGCCTTCGGCAGATCGCGGAAAATCCGCGCGTTGAGCACGCTCGCGATTGCCGCCTGCTCGATCACCTGGCGATTGTAGCGGCTGTGCAGCCCGTTGAGCACGTTGCGGATCGTGCGCGCCTCCTCGACGAGCCGGCGCAAATCCTCGCCGGCGCGCTCGGCGCCGCTCGCCGCGCGCAGCACCGCCTCTTCGAGGCCGGCGGTGATGAGATAGTCCTCGAGCGCGCGCTCGTTCTTGAGGTACTGCTCGGACCTGCCGCGCGTCACCTTGTAGAGCGGCGGCTGGGCGATGAAGAGGTGGCCGCGATCGATGATCTCGCGCATCTGCCGATAGAAGAAGGTGAGCAGCAGCGTGCGGATGTGGGCACCGTCGACGTCGGCGTCCGTCATGATGATGATCTTGTGATAGCGCAGCTTGTCGGCGTTGAACTCGTCGCTGATGCTGGTGCCGAGCGCGGTGATCAGCGTGCCGATCTCCTGGCTCGACAGCACTTTGTCCATGCGCACGCGCTCGACGTTCAAGATCTTGCCGCGCAACGGCAGCACCGCCTGGAACTCGCGATTGCGGCCCTGCTTGGCGCTGCCGCCGGCGCTGTCGCCCTCGACGAGAAAGAGCTCGGACTTCGCCGGGTCCTTCTCCTGGCAGTCGGCGAGCTTGCCGGGCAGCGAGGCGACGCCGAGCGCGCTCTTGCGCGTCATCTCGCGGGCCTTGCGGGCCGCTTCGCGCGCGGCGGCGGCCTGGATCACCTTGCCGACGATGGTCCTCGCCTCGCCCGGATGCTCCTCGAACCACGCGGCGAGCGCGTCGTTGAGGATGCCTTCGACGACCGGGCGGACCTCGGAGGAGACGAGCTTGTCCTTGGTCTGGGAGGAAAACTTCGGGTCCGGCACCTTGACGGAGAGCACGGCGGTGAGGCCTTCGCGGCAGTCGTCGCCGGTGAGCGCCACCTTCTCCTTCTTGGCGACGCCGCCCCGCTCGGCATAGCTCGTGACCTGGCGCGTGAGCGCGCCGCGGAAGCCGGCAAGATGGGTGCCGCCGTCGCGCTGCGGGATGTTGTTGGTGAAGCAGAGCACGGCTTCGTGGTAGCCGTCGTTCCACCACAGCGCGCAGTCGATGGCGAGCCCGTCGCGCTCGCCCTTGACGACGAGCGGCTTGCCGATGAGCGGGGTCTTGTTGCGATCGAGATATTTGACGAAGGCCTCGACGCCGCCCTCGTACGCCATCTCCTCGCGCTTCTCGACCGCGTGCCGGCGGTCGGACAGCACGATGCGGACGCCGGAATTGAGGAAGGCGAGTTCGCGCAGGCGATGCTCCAAGGTCGCCCAGTCGAACTCGGTCATCGTGAACGTCTGCGTCGACGGCAGGAACGTCACCTCGGTGCCGCGGCGGTCGAACGACGGGCCGACTTCGGCGAGCGGCGCCACCGCCTCGCCGTCGTGGAACTCCATCGTGAATTCGCGGCCGCCGCGCCAGATCGTGAGCTTGAGCACGGTCGACAGCGCGTTGACGACGGACACGCCGACGCCATGGAGGCCGCCCGATACCTTGTAGGAGTTCTGGTCGAATTTCCCGCCGGCGTGCAGCTGAGTCATGATGACTTCGGCAGCCGATACGCCTTCGCTGTGGATGTCGGTCGGAATGCCGCGGCCGTCGTCGCGCACGGTGCACGAGCCGTCCGGATTGAGCGTGACGGTGACCTCTTTCGCATAGCCCGCGAGCGCCTCGTCGATCGCGTTGTCGACGACCTCGTAGACCATGTGATGGAGGCCGGAACCGTCATCGGTGTCGCCGATGTACATGCCCGGACGCTTGCGCACGGCATCGAGGCCCTTGAGGACCTTGATCGATTCGGCGCCATAGTCCGAACCGTCACCGGGCGGCGTGACGGGCAGCTTATCGTCGGTTTTGCGGGCGGCTTCAGCCATGAAAGAAGAGCTCGAATCGTTTGCGGAAACGATCAGGCTTCCGCAATTTCTGTGACACGAATTGGGGACGTCGTACAGCCTAAAACGACATGTTATAAGTGGTTGTTCTGGCGTCAATTTTCAAGATTGCTGCAGCGCAAATTCGCGACCGCGGCGAAGCGCCCAAACGGCCTTGAGAATCAGTCCTGAAGCGGCGGCAAACGGCTTGCGATTGCGCCCGAATCCCGTGCCCAAAATGCCCCCTCGCAGGCGCCTGGCGTCGCCGGTTCCCGGGCTACGCCGTGGAAATCGCGCGGACGTCGATGGTGTCGGCGCGCGGCGCGACGTCGGTGAAGGCCGCGGGATCGGCGCCGGTCATCCAAACCTGCGAGCCGAGGCGATCGAGCGCGTCGAACAGCATCGCGCGGCGCGCCGGATCGAGATGGGCGACCACCTCGTCAAGCAGGATCACCGGGGCGGTTCCCGTCATGTCGGCGACGAGCGCGGCATGCGCCAGCATGAGCCCGATCAGCAGCGCCTTCTGTTCGCCGGTCGAGGCATCGCACGCGGCGATCGCCTTGTCGCGGTAATAGACGGCAAGATCGGTGAGATGCGCGCCCTCGAGCGTGCGGCCGGCGGCGGCATCGCGATTGCGGTTGTCGCGGAGCACCGCGCGATAGCGGTCTTCGACCTCGCTCGCCGGGCTCGCCAGCACCATCGCCTCGATCCAGCCTTCGAGCGCGATCTCGGCCGATGGAAATCCGCTGCCGCCGTTCGCAAAGGCGGCGCGCCGCGCGGCGAGCGTTGCCGTGAGCCGGCGTACGGTCTCGGCTCGCGCCGCCGCCACGGCGACGGCGATCTCGGCGATCTCGCGCTCGGCGGCATCGAGCCAATGGGTGTCGGGTTCGCGGTTCTCCAGGAGCCGATTGCGCGAACGCAGCGCGCGCTCGAGCGCCGAGGCGCGCGCGGCGTGGCCGGCATCGACCGTGAGCACCAGCCGATCGAGAAAGCGGCGGCGCTCCGACGCCGGGCCCATGAAAAGCCCATCCATCGCCGGCACGAGCCACACCACACGGAGATGGTCAGCGAACGCGGCAGCCGAGGCGACGGGTTCGCGGTCGATCCGGCATTTGCGGGTCAGAACCACTTCGTCGGCGGCAGCTTCGATGCCGGTGCCGAGGGTCGCAAGCCCCAGCGCGCCGTCGACCTCGGCCGAGACCGCCCACGATCCGGCGCGGTAATCGCCGGCGGCGTCGGGCCGCTCGCCCTCGCTGTCGCCCTCCGTGAACGCGACCTCGTCGAGGCGGGCGCGGCGAAGCCCGCGTCCCGGCGCGAGGAACGAGATCGCTTCGAGCACATTGGTCTTGCCGGCGCCGTTGGGGCCGGTGAGCACGATCAGATTACGCGCGGTCGCGATGCCGGCGGCGCGGTAGCTGCGGAAGTTGGTGAGGATGAGACGGCGGATGCGGGCTGCGGTCACGGCGGGCGGAGCTTACACCCGCATCGGCATCAGCACATAAAGCGCGCCCTTCGCTTCCTTGTCGGCGATGAGCGTCGGCGAACCGGGATCGGCAAGTTTGAGCACCGCAGTATCGCCTTCGAGCTGGGAGGCAATGTCGAGCAGATAGCGCGAGTTGAAGCCGATATCGACGGGCTCGGCGTCGTAGCCGACCTCGAGCTCCTCGGTGGCGCTGCCGGAATCCGGATTGGTGACCGAAAGCACCAGCCGTCCGGCTGAGAGCGCGAGCTTCACGGCGCGACCGCGCTCGCTCGCAACCGTCGACACGCGGTCGACCGCCTGCTCGAACTCCCGCTTGTTGACCTCGAGCACCTTGTCGTTGCTGAGCGGGATCACCCGGCTGTAGTCGGGGAACGTCCCGTCGATCAGCTTCGACGTCAACACCACGTCGTTGAAGGCGAAGCGCACTTTCGATTGCGACAGTTCGACCGCAATCTCGCCTTCGCTACTTTCGATGAGCCGCTGCACCTCGCCCACCGTCTTGCGCGGCACGATTATGCCGGGAATGCTTTCGGCGCCGGCGGGCGCGGGCAGTTCGAACTGGGCGAGGCGATGGCCGTCGGTCGCAACGGCGCGCAGCTTCATGTCCTTGCCGGAGCCCGCCGTGTGCAGATAGATGCCGTTGAGGTAGTAGCGGGTCTCCTCGGTCGAGATCGCAAACTGCGTCTTGTCGATCAGCCGCTTGAGATCGCCGGCCGGCAGCGTGAACCGGTGGGTGAAGTCACCCGCGGCAAGATCAGGGAAGTCGCTCTCGGGCAAGGTCTGCAGCGTAAAGCGGGAGCGTCCGGCCCTGATCGACATCACCGCGCGATCGCCGGCCGCCTCAAGGGCGATCTGGGCGCCTTCGGGCAGCTTGCGCACGATTTCGTAGAACATGTGCGCCGGCACCGTGGTGACGCCGGCAGGCCCGACCTCCGCGGGGATGGTCTCGACCACCTCGAGGTCGAGGTCGGTCGCCTTGAAAGCGAGCCTCGCCTGCTCGGCGCGCACCAGCACATTGGCGAGGATCGGGATGGTATTGCGACGCTCGACCACGCGGTGCACGTGGGACAGCGACTTGAGCAACGCGGCGCGCTCGACCGTAACCTTCATGCGGAACCCCGCTTGGCAGTGACCAGGCCGGTTCCCCTCCCCTACCAAGATGGCGAAGAGATCGCGATGCCAGGAGTGCGAGGCACCAGCGGAACGCGGCCGCGCGAACCGGCTGGCCCGCGCAGGGGCCTGAATATCGGCAACTGCCGCGCCAATGTCGATATTGGACGCGGCGGTTGCCGTCAGAAAGTGGGGACAAGCCGGAATTGGGCTCCGGACCGGGGTCAGTTGCTGGTTTCGCTTTGCAACTGACCTTTGATGGCTTCGATCTCGGCCGCAAGCGAAGTATCCTGGCCGATCAGCGATTCGATCTTGCGCACCGCGTGCAGCACGGTGGTGTGATCGCGCCCGCCGAAGCGCCTGCCGATCTCGGGAAGCGAGCGCAAGGTCAGGGTCTTGGCGAGGTACATGGCAATCTGGCGCGGCCGCACCACGTTCGCAGTCCGGCGTGCCGACAAGAGATCGCTCCGGCTCACATTGTAGCTCCGGGCGACCACCCGCTGGATGTCCTCGATGCGAACGCGCTTGAGTTCAGCCGGTCGCACGAGATCGCGCAGCTCGCGTTCGGCGAGTTCGAGGGTAATCGGATGGCTCGTGAGCTTGCTGTGGGCGAGAAGCCGGTTCAGTGCGCCTTCAAGATCGCGGCCATTGTGGGTGACGGTGCGCGCGATATAGGCAAGCACCGGCGCCGGCACGTCGAAGCCCGGATGATGCGCGCGCGCCGCGTTGACGCGGCCTGACAGGATTTCGAGCCGCAATTCTTCGCCAAGAATGCCGATTTCGACGCAGAGCCCGCCGGCCAATCGCGACCGCACACGTTCGTCCAGGCTCTCGAGGTCGGTCGGCGTCCGGTCAGCCGCCACCACGACCTGCCGGCCGGCGTCGAGCAACGAATTCAGGGTATGGGAGAACTCAGCCTGGCTGTGCTTGCCGGTGAGAAACTGCAGGTCGTCGATGACGAGCACGTCGATGCCGCGCAACACATCCTTGAACGCCAGCGCGTTCTGATTCTTGAGCGCAGAGGCGAACCGATACATGAAACGTTCCGCAGTGAGGTAAAGGGCGTTGCGCTCGCCCATTGCATTGATCTTCACCGTGACCGACTGCAAGAGATGGGTCTTGCCGAGCCCGACGCCGGCGTGGATCAACAGGGGATTGAACATCACCGCATCGGTGCGGCGCGCCGTTGCCACCTGCTTGCAGGCCGCGAAGGCGAGCGTATTCGAGCGCCCGACCACGAAGGATTTCGAACGTCAGACGCGGATCGAGCGGCGAGCCGCCATTGGCTTCGGCGGCAACAGGAGCCGGCGCCAACGCCGCCGACCTCGCTTCCACCGGCGCGTGATTGACCTCGCGCTTCTCCTGCCGCGCCACGACGGCCGCCGCGAGCTGGATCGCGCAGGGCGTATTGTTGCGGATCACCGCCGAGCGCACCGACAGGTCGATGCGCCGCACCGCGGGCTCCTCGACTTGCCAGCACGACAGCAGCTTTTCGACGTAGTGAGACTGGATCCAGCTCTTGAGGAAGCGAGTGGGCACCGAAATGCGCGCGGTGTCGGCATCAACGCTTTCGAGTTCCATGCGAGCAAACCAACTTGTGTAAACCGCCTCGCCCACTTCGGCACGCAACCGCCCTTTGACGCGTGACCAGCATTCCGGAGTTTGATTCATTTTGGTTTTGACCTTTTTTGGCGCGATGGCTGGGACGACAGCGGCGCCGTCCCCTGCTTTTGCGCAAGGCGCCGCCACCGGATGAGAGGCGAAGACAAGGCCTTCGCCAAAAATTGAGAGAGGAGAACGAGGAGCGCTTAGCCGGCCGCCGGGGGGCCGTTGCCGAGATATCTGGAGGGCCAAGCGGACCGGGAGATCGGCGCTATCGAACCCGATTGCGTGGCATCGGTTGCAAGTGGCAAGCCGGGCAAGAAATCATAAAAATGCCGCAACTTAGTCATGGGCCTCTTGTCTCCCTGATGCGACGTCGACAGGTGCTCGCAAGTAGAACACGCGCGACATCTCAATCCCCGCCGATGTGAATTCTGGATTAGCCCCGCATCGGAAAGTGTAATTGTTGATTTGTCGCAGTTACCCGCTCAGACCTTCTTGCAGCATTCTTCAACTGCAACGAAGGACCCCGCCAGAAACTTAACTACTTCGTAAGCAACACGCCACTCAACAGACAAACTGGCCTCGCTCTGAGGTAACAAATTCATAACGCGGGTGTGATGGCCCAGCAAACGACACAGACAATCAAAATCGCAGTTGCAGGTGCCAGATGCTCAATTCCTGCAATCGCCACGCCTTTGAGTGAATGGCGCAAATCCCTGAATTTTCGGACGTAATTTAGTTTCGCGAGCATCTATGGGGCTTGGAACAAAGCGACCGCGGCACGAAAAAAGAAATTTCGCGGCAGCAGGAAGGCAAACTCGTTCTAAAACCCCCGCTCCGGCCTTAGTCGATAACGTATTGTCATAGCGAGTTTTTTTCTGTGCAAACCGAGAGGGTAACCCTCGGGTGGTAAACGGAAAATCGCAATTAAGGCGTCAAGTGCCTTCAATGCCGATCCGAGCTTTATGAAGAATTTATTATCGGTATGTGACTAAATGGTCACTACAGCTGCAACAATGTCACATGGCCTCGTATGTTTATAAAAAGATTATAAAACGCGCGGCCGCGCGGCGCCAGCCGCCGCGCCACCTTATCACAGAACAAAGAATAGCCGCGACCGCTACGGTCGCGTTGTCGCGCGACGCAATCAGCTGCCGAGCTTGGCAATCCGATGGGTCAGCCGCGATACTTTGCGGCTTGCCGCCTTCTTATGAATGATGCCGGTCCGGGCAGCACGCATGAGCGCGGGCTCGGCCGTGACCAACGCCGCCTGTGCGGCAGTCTTGTTGCCCGATGCAATCGCATCCTCAATGTGGCGCAATGACGTCCGCATCCGCGAGCGGCGCGCCTTGTTGATCTCAGTGCGCCGCGCGATCTTGCGGGTGGCCTTCTTGGCCGATTTGGTATTGGCCATCCGGTATCCCTGAACCCCTGGGTTGCAATGTTGGCTGCGGGCGCATGAGCGCCATCGCAAATGACAGCGGCGGCATGACCGCCGCCGCAAGGTAGGTAGGCTTATAATTGCGGGCCAAGGCAGCGTCAACGCTGACTTGGCGCCGCGTTGATCAAGACCACGCGATCCGCCCCAGCGCTCGTAGCGCTCAGGCGACCCGCTTCGACCGGATCTGGTCGTAGCCCGCGATCACGGCGAGACGGTCGGCCGCAGGAAACGCGGCAAGCGGAGGCATCACCCCTCCCCAGCCCCCGTCGCCATGGATATGGGCGAGCAGCGCCTTGACCCCGGGCACCAGCGGCCGTCCCTCGAACAACCTGCGGATCGCAACCGCCGCGTCGTGGGCAGCCGCATCGCCGTCGTGAAACGCGCGATGGCACAAATCGGCATTGAGGTTGGCCGTCGCCGAGATGCAGCCGGCGAAGGTGCCGGCGCGGGCCTCCGGCAGCACCGCCTCCGTTGACGGAAAGACCTTGAACGCCGGATCGATCGCGGCCGCTTCCTTTGCGTACGCCATATCGCCGGACGAATCTTTGAGGCCGACGATGCGACCCCGGTGGGCGGCAAGGAGGCGCCGGATCAGGGCCGGCGACCACGGTACGCCCGACAATTGCGGATAGTGATAGAGATAGAGCGGGATCGGTTGTTGCGCGGTCGCGGCAAGTATCATTGCCACATAGGCCGCAAGGCCATCATCCGGAACGCCCTTGTAATAGAACGGCGGCAGCACCAGCGCGCCGCCGAAGCCGAGTTCGGCGGCATGCCGGGTCAGCGCGACGGCGTCGGCGGTCGCGGCGGCGCCGGTCCCGACCATCATGCGGTCGAGCGGCAGGCCGGCGACCTTATAGGCGTTCATCACGGCCTGGCGCTGCGAAACGCTGTAGGAGGTCGCCTCGCCGGTGGTGCCAAGCACGTTGAGGCCGTCGCAGCCATGGTCGAGGAGGAAGCGGGCAAGCGCAACGGAGCGCGCCGTGTCTGGTGCACCGGAGCCGTCGGTCGCGGTCGCGACAGCGGCAATGACTCCCGCAAGCCGTGCCATGTCGATCTCCCAAGTTCTTCAGATCAAACGTTCTCAGGTCAAACGTTGTCAGCTCAGACTGAAATCCGAACGCTTCGCGAACCGCCTCATCCGCTGATCCCGTACGCCGCGACCGCGGCCATGTTGACGAGATCGGTATCCTTGGCGGACAACCCGACGATCTGCACTGAGCGGTCGAGGCCGACGAGCAACGGCCCGATCACGGTCGCCCCGCCGAGTTCCTGCAGCATCTTGGTCGAGATCGCCGCCGAGTGGAACGCCGGCATGATCAGCACATTGGCTGGGCCGGACAGGCGGCAGAACGGATAGGCGGCCATCAGTTCGGGATTGAGCGCGACATCGGCCGACATTTCGCCGTCATATTCGAAGCCGACGCGTCGCTGATCGAGAATGCGGACCGCCTCCTGCACCCGCGTGGCGCGATCGCCTGGCGGATGGCCAAAGGTGGCAAACGCAAGCAACGCGAGGCGCGGCTCGTAGCCGAGTTTGCGGGAAACGGCCGCCGCCTCGACCGCGATCGCGGCAATTTCTTGGGCGTCCGGCATCTCCGTGACGGCGGTATCGGCAACGACGATGACGCGCCCGCGCGCCAGCACTAGCGATACGCCCATCACCCGGTGGCCGGGCTTGGCGTCGATGCAGTGCCGGACGTCTTCGAGCACGCCGGAGAAGTTTCGAGTGACCCCGGTCACCATCGCGTCGGCATCGCCGAGCGCCACCATGCAGGCCGCGAAGTGATTGCGATCCTGGTTGACGAGACGCTGGCAATCGCGCGGCAGATAGCCCTTGCGCTGCAGCCGCTCGTAAAGGTAGGCCGCGTAGGCGGCGTTACGATGTGACAGCCGCGCGTTGTGAATCTCGATGCCGTGCCCAAGTTCGATGCCGGCGTTCTTGGCGGTTTCGCGGGCACGGTCTTCCCGCCCCACCAGGATCGCGCTGCCGAGCCCTTGGTGGACGAAGCTCGCGGCAGCGCGAATGACCTGCTCCTCCTCGCCTTCGGCGAAGACGACGCGTTTCGGCTCCTGCCGCAAACGAGCATAGATGCGGGCCAAGACGCCTGCCGCCGGATCGCGCCGCGAGCGCAATTGCTCGCGATATTGGTCCATGTCGACGATCGGCTTGCGGGCAACGCCGGTATCCATGGCAGCCTTGGCGATCGCCGGCGGCACCGCGAAGATGAGGCGCGGGTCGAATGGCACCGGAATGATGTATTCGGGTCCGTATTTCGGCCGCGCCCCGTAGGCCGCCGCGACCTCGTCCGGTACGTCCTCGCGGGCGAGGTCGGCGAGCGCGTGGGAGGCGGCGATCTTCATTTCCATGTTGATGGTCGTGGCGCGCACATCGAGCGCGCCACGAAAGATGTACGGAAAGCCCAGCACGTTGTTGATCTGGTTGGGGTAATCGGAGCGCCCGGTCGCCATGATGGCGTCCTCGCGGACCTCCGCGACCTCCTCGGGTGTAATCTCGGGATCGGGATTTGCCATCGCGAAGATGATCGGCTTCGGCGCCATGGACTTCACCATGTCCTTGCTCACGGCGCCCTTTGCCGACAGGCCATAGAAAACGTCGGCGCCCTCGAGCGCGTCAGCGAGGCTGCGTGCAGAGGTCTTCGCGGCGAAGGCCGACTTCCATTGGTTCATGCCCTCGGTGCGACCTTCGTAGATCACGCCCTTGGTGTCGCACAGGATGAGATTCTCGGGCCGGAAACCGATGGCGCGCAAAAGTTCGAGACAGGCGATGCCCGCAGCACCGGCGCCGTTGCAGACGAGCCGCGTAGTGGCGATGTCGCGCCCGGTGAGGTCGAGCGCATTGAGAAGACCTGCCGATGCAATGATCGCGGTGCCATGCTGGTCGTCATGGAACACCGGGATGTCGAGCAGTTCGCGCAGCCTCTGCTCGATGATGAAGCACTCCGGGGCCTTGATGTCTTCGAGATTGATGCCGCCCCAGCTTTTGCCGAGCAGCTTGACGCAGTTGATGATCTCGTCGGGGTCCTCGGACGAAACCTCAAGATCGATCGAGTCGATGTCGGCGAAGCGTTTGAACAGCACCGCCTTGCCTTCCATCACCGGCTTTGCCGCGAGAGCGCCGAGATTTCCGAGGCCGAGAATAGCGGTGCCATTGGTAATGACGGCGACGAAATTACCTTTGGTGGTGTAGTCGAAGGCGAGCGCTTCGTTCTCGGCGATGGCAAGGACCGGCACGGCGACGCCGGGCGAATAGGCAAGCGACAGGTCGCGTTGCGTCGCCATCGGCTTGGTGGCCACCACTTCGAGCTTGCCGGGGCGGCCTTGGCTGTGAAAAAGGAGTGCCTCCTGATCGGTGAAGGTCGGCCGGTTGCCGCGGCCGTGGCTTTTACCAGACATTTTGACTCCAGACGCCGCCGTGCGAACGCGGCGGCGGAACTTAGCGGAAGCCACTGCGTCTGCTCAAGCCGTAAAGTCCCGCAAGAGCGCGGCCGTGTTATGCATGACCGCACTGCAACATCGCGGGGATTCTTGGTGACACGAGCTTCCGACGCCGGGGCAGTTGAACGCGACCTCGACGAAGAGTAATCCCGTGCCTTGAGGCCCTCAGGTATCAGCGCATTTTCATCAAGCGGCGGCGGTTTGACATGATCCGTTTTCTGTTTCGGATGCTCGGGCTGTTGTTTCTCGCGGCAGCTTTCGTGTTTTTCGTCTACGACGGCACCAAATCGATTGCCGCCAACACGATTGTCCACACCAAGGTCAGCGAAATCTGGACCTTGATCAGTCCGAGAAGCCTGCAGCAGCTTCAGCCCTTCATCGTGGACCATACGACACCTTGGTTGTGGGATCCGGTGATGGTGACGATCCTCAACGGACCGGTCTTCGTTGCCTTTGCAATCGTCGGCGCGATCCTGCTGTTGCTGGGCCGCCGCAAGAAGCCGCTGATCGGCTACGCCCGCTAGCGGCGCGTCGACGAACCTTCTGTCCTGGCGAAGATGTGATGGCGGCGCCGGTGCGATCCGAACGCAGCGCGCCTATATTTGCGTCGTGAAATGAAGCGACATTTGAGACATCGCGAGGGAGAGCGAGATGTTCATGTTCAGGAAAAACACGGAGATGCCCACGGCGGCGACGGCGCTTCCCGGCCGCAAGGAACCCATCCCCACCGCGTCCCGTCACTTCGTCAATGGGCACCCGCTGAAGGGACCTTATCCTGAGGGCCTCGAGACCGCGGTTTTCGGGCTCGGCTGTTTTTGGGGCGCCGAGCGAAAGTTCTGGGAGCTTGGGGACGGTGTCTATGTCACGGCGGTCGGCTATGCGGGCGGCTTCACGCCGAACCCAACCTACGAGGAAGTGTGCTCCGGCCGCACCGGTCACAACGAGGTTGTGCTCGTGGTCTACGACCCGAAGAAGATTTCCTATGACAAGCTGCTCAGAACCTTCTGGGAAAGTCACGATCCGACCCAGGGCATGCGCCAGGGCAACGACGTCGGGACCCAGTACCGCTCCGGCATCTATGTAAGTTCGCCGGCGCAGCGCCAGGCGGCGGAGGCCTCGAAGGCGGCGTACGAAAAAGCGATCGCCGGCAAGGGCTACGGCCCGATCACGACCGAGATTCTTCCGGCGCCGGAGTTCTACTTCGCCGAGGATTACCACCAGCAGTATCTCGCCAAGAATCCCGGCGGCTACTGCGGGCTCGGCGGCACCGGCGTGAGCTGCCCCATCGGGCTCGGCGCCCGGGTGGCGTAACCAAGGTGGCGCAAGCAAATTGCAGGACGCCGGTGCGCCGGTACAGCGTGCCGGCGTCTTCTTTGGGCGCAGTCAGGGATTTTTAACCATAAATCTCTAATCCGGTTGGAGGTCAGTTGAACCTCCGGATTGCGCATGTGGCGTTCCCGCTTCGTCTTCGTCTTCCTGATGCTGCCGATACTGTCGGCTTGCGTCACCTTTGACGGGCTGCCGGGGATTCCCGTGGCCGATCCGACGAGTTGGAGCGCGCCCCCGCTGGGGGGGCCGATCACTGCGATCGCGATCCCCGCGCCACCCGCCCCGATTGTCTACACGCTTGATGCCGGCGATCGATTGCGGGTCGTGGTGTTCGGCCAGGATGGGCTGACCAACAGCTATTCCGTCGATGCCGCCGGCAACGTCACCATGCCGCTGATCGGACCGGTTCAGGCCCGCGGACGAACGACAGCCGAACTGTCGGCGGCGCTCGCGGCACGGTTGCGCCAAGGCTACATCCGCGAACCCCACGTGGCGGTGGAGGTGGAGCTCTATCGCCCGTTCTTCATCCTGGGCGAAGTCGTGTTTCCGGGACAATACCCCTACGTACCGAACATGACGGTCGAAACCGCGGTCGCGATCGCCGGCGGTTTCACGCCGCGCGCATTCCGCTATAACGTCGACGTGAGCCACCCGACTGTCGGCGTCGTGATCCGTGAGAATGTCCCGGTAACGACGACGATCCACCCAGGCGATACCATCATCGTCGGCGAACGCTGGCTATAGAAAAAGGGCGCCGTCGCGCCCTTTCGCTTTACGTCGAAAAATAACCGAGCCAGCGGCTCAGCCGACATTTTTCGTCAGCCAGCCCGTGGTGCGCTTGAGGGCCTCCTGGTGGGCGGCTTCGTTGAAGCTGCCGCGCTCGTCGCACGAAAAGCCGTGGCCGGCGCCCTGATAGACGTAGATTTCGCAATCCGGGCGTTTCTGCTTGATCAACTCGACGTCGGTCATCGGGATCGACTGGTCGAGCTCGCCAAAGTGCAACATGGTCGGCACCTTCGGCTTCTTGTCCGCGTTCTTGGCAATGGCGCCGCCGTAATAGCCGATTGCGCAGGCAAGGCCATCGAGATTGGCAGCCGCCAGGAAGGCGACGGTTCCGCCCATGCAGTAGCCGACGATGCCGACTTTGCCGGCGCCCTTGACGGAATCGATCGCCGCCGTGGTGTCGCGCATCATCGCGGCCCAGTCGATCTTCGGGATGAAGCCGCGCGCCTTCTCGATTTCTTCGGGCGAATAGCCGCATTCGAAATTCGGCGTCATCCGATCGAATACGGCCGGCGCGACCGAGGTGTAGCCCAGCGCTGCGAACCGATCGCAGAGGGCGCGGATGTGATGATTGACGCCGAAAATCTCCTGGATGATGACGAGGCCGCCCTTCGGCTTGCCTGACGGCTCGGCACGATAACCACCGAGCTTGAACCCATCCGAAGCGGTCAACGAAATTTGCGTACCCAATCCGACCTCCTTCGATCCTCTGCGAACAGCGCAGGCTGCGTTTCTATATGCACCGCGGCACCCGCAACGCAACAGGCCGCCTTGGCCGCAACCGCGCCGGGGGCTGGCGGCAATCCACAGCCGCCGCCTTGATCGGCAAGGTTCCTCGCCATAATGGTCATGGCGCGCGGTTGGAGAGCAAATTTGAGCGGGAACATCAAAGCCCTCGTCATGCTCGCGATCATCATCGGGTTGATCGTCGTGGTGGCGACCCATGGCGAGGCCGTAACCGGGCTCGGGCAAGATGATCTGATCTCGTTGGTCTACAAGGTCGGCTTCCTCGTGCTCGTCGGTAGTGTTGCGATGCGGCTGTTTCGCAACCACTTCGCGGAAGCCATCCAGTCCGTTCTGCTGTGGGTGATCATCGCGCTGATATTAATCGCCGGCTATTCCTACCGTAATGAGCTGCGCGATCTCAGCGATCGCATCATGGCGGAACTGATTCCCGGCCGCGCCGTCGCCCGCGGCCAGACCGTCGAGATCGCGCGTGCGCGCGGCGGCGACTTCCAGGTCAACATGACCGTCAATGGCGCGCGCGTGCCGATGGTGCTCGACACCGGCGCCAGCACCGTGATGCTGACGCGCGACGCCGCCATCGCCGCAGGTTTGCCGGCGGAGATGATCAAGTACACGGTCTCGGTCGAAACCGCGAACGGCCGCACGCAGGCGGCGGCAGCAACGATCGACCGCATGTCCGTCGGCAACATCGTCGAACGCGCCGTGCCGGCGCTGATCGCCCAGCCCGGCGCCCTCAAGACGAGCCTGCTCGGAATGAGCTTCCTGTCCCGGCTCCAGAGTTGGGAAGTCCGCGGCGATCGCCTTGTCATGCGCGGCGAAGGCGAGAGCAGACAATAAAAGAACGATGAGCGGCCGGCGCGCACGCTTCACAGTGCGCTGATCAGGAATCGCACCGACATGATGGCGAGGAACAGGCCGAAGATGATCTCCAGCCGCCGGCGCGGCGTTGCGTGCGCGAGCTTGGCGCCGAATGCCGCGACATAGCTCGAGATCGGCGCCATTACCGCGAAGCCGATGAGCGACACGTAGCCGATCGAGAGCGGCGGCAGTTCGCTCTGATGCGGAAGTCCTGCCAGCATGAAGCCGAGGGCGCCGACGACCGCGATCGGAACGCCGAGCCCGGCCGAGGTTGCGATCGCGGCATGGATCGATTTGCCGTGGAGCGTCATGATGATGTTGGACAGCGAGCCACCGCTCACGCCCATGAGCGACGAGCAAAGTCCGATCAGATAGCCGAACGGCAGCATCGCCGGTCCCGGCGGCAAGTCGTCGGCAAGCCGCCAGGCTTCACGGCCGAACAGCAGCTTCGTCGCAATGATGCCGGCGACGATGGCGAATGCCAGTTTGAACACCACGGCCGGCGCCACCGCCGCAATCGCGGCGCCGCTCGCGACGCCGAGGATCGCGGGAATGGTCCACCGTCGCACCACGTCAGGCAGCGCAACGCCCTTGGTGCGGTGGGTGAAATAAGAGCGGAAGGTGGTCGGCACGACGATCGCGAACGAGGTGCCGATGCAGAGCTGCATCCGGACATCCTCGGGGACGCCGAGCACGCGAAACACCTCGTAAAGCACAGGCACGATGACGCCGCCGCCGCCGATGCCGAACAACCCTGCGAGGATGCCGGTCGCCACCGCGCCGGCCGCCGTTGCGACAACAAGGAGTGCGATTTCGCTGAAGGGCACGCCGAGAATCATCGCGGGCCGGGCACAGGGATCATCACGCGGCGGCGCTCTCGAGCGGCTCCGTAACCGCAGCCGCACGCTCGACCGCGACCAACGCGACAGCCTCGCGCAGCACCTCGGCTCCGGCGCCGGGCCGCACCGCCATCGTGGCGAGGTGCCGGCGGAATGCGCGCGCCCCCGGCACGGCCTGGAACAGCCCGAGCACATGCCGCAGGATCGAATTGGCTCGCGCGCCGGCGGCAATCTCTCGCTCGACATACGGGATCAGCGCTTCCGCCGCCTCCCGCGCGGAGGAAATGGGCGCCGGCACGCCAAATATCGTCGGGTCGACTTGCCCGAGCCGCCACGGCTCCTTGTAGGCGGCGCGGCCCATCATGATGCCGTCGACGTGAGCAAGATGCGCCGAGGCCTGCGACAGGGTCTCGACGCCGCCGTTGAGCACGATCACGAGATCGGGGCGCAGCTCCTTCAAACGATAGACCCGGGCGTAATCAAGCGGGGGCACCTCGCGGTTCTCCTTCGGCGAAAGCCCCGCGAGCCACGCCTTGCGTGCATGGACGATCAGGCGGTCGACGCCCGCCGCCGCGACCGTATCGGCCAGCGTGTCGAGCGCGATCTCGGGGTCCTGGTCATCGATGCCGATGCGGCATTTCACGGTCACCGGCACGGCGACCGCAGCCTTCATCGCCGCCACGCAGTCGCCGACGAGTTGCGGCTCCCCCATGAGACACGCGCCGAAGCGGCCATTCTGCACCCGGTCCGACGGGCAGCCGACATTGAGATTGACCTCGTCAAACCCCATGTCGGCGCAGACGCGCGCGGCACGCGATAGGTCCTGCGGGTCGGAGCCGCCAAGCTGCACTGCGACGGGATGTTCGGATGGATCGTGGCGCAGCAGCCGAGCAGCATCACCATGCAGCACGGCGCCGGTCGTGATCATTTCGGTATAAAGCAGCGCGCGACGCGTCAGCAGCCGGTGGAAGAACCGGCAGTGGCGGTCGGTCCACTCCATCATCGGGGCGACCGCAAAGCGATGCGAGTGGTGTTGCGTCATTGTTGCGCTTGATAGGACACTTTGGCTGCCGGCGTCACCCGCCGTCCGCGTTGCAGGTACGCCGTTTTGGAATATCGCGCTGCAGTCGCGACGCCTGCAAATCGACCGGCAGGCATTGCGCCCAATCCGGGAGTTCACCCGTAAGAAGGTCACCCATAACGTCGCGCCGCCCGGATGAGTTAATGCGCAGCCGATAACCGCGGCCATTGTGGGATTGTCGACATTGGCATGAGCCGGCCCTTTGGCACAGCGACGTTGCGGCAGATTGTGCTTACGGCCACTATCGCCTTACAACCATTTCACTTTATAGATGCAGTGGTGATATTTGTTGCCGCAGTGATCGGCCGTGACTCGTCGCAGATGCGGAGCTCAGTCGAGGAATTCGCCGGGTTGGCAACATGAATTTTGAACCGCTACGCGACGCCCGCCCGTCGAGTGCTTCGCCGGCACCACTCGCCACCGCGCCCCACCCTACCGAGGATCGCGCCAATCGCGCGGCCACTCTGCGGTGGCTGCGGATATTGATGGTTGCGGCACTGGCGATCCCCATCCTGCTCTTCGCCGTTGCGAGCACCGTCAGCTATCACGATACATTTGCTCTTGCCGACGAGCGCATCGACCGGTCGATTGATGTCACCCAGGAGCAGGCGCTCAAGATTCTGCAATCCGTCAATCTGACGATCGCTGCTACCCAGGAATTGCTTGATGGGCGCACGGATGACGAGATCAGGCAGAACGAAGCTCTGATCCGCGATCGATTGGCCGCCCTCTTGAAGGCGCTTCCCGAAGCGCAATCGATTTGGCTGTTCGATGCGGCCGGACGACAGCTTGTCGCCACCTCGGTATTTCCAGCCCCGGCATCGGCGGATTATGCGCAAGAAAACTACATTCGCGCGCCGCTTGATGGTTACCAAGGCACCTATGTTGGAAGCCTCCGCGATTCGCAGTTTGGCGGCGAAACGTTTTTCCCGGTCAGTCACGCGCGTACGTCCGGCGGCGTCATTCGCGGCGTCACCGAAGTATCGTTGAGGCCGAGTGCGTTCGGCCGATTCTACTCGCGGATCGTCACAGGGCCAGGCGTTCAATACGCGCTTTTCCGTACGGATGGGACGATGCTCGCGCGCTATCCCCAGCCGCCCCAGCGCGAGATCCGGCTCGACGCGAACAGCGGCTTCAGACGAACCATTGCAGCGAACCCCGAGGGCGGCTTCTACACCGTCGTTTCGGAAGTCGACGGCATCAGGCGTCGTTTCGGCGTGCATCGCCTGCCGGGCTATCCGCTGTACTTGAGTGCCGGGATCGAGACAGCGGCGATCTATCGCGAGTGGATCGAGGGGATGGCGCCGCATTTGATCTTTGGCATCCCGGCGACGCTGTTTCTCTTCTTTTCCGTCGCCGTCGTGCTGCGACGCACGCATCGCCTCTATGACGAACAGGATCGGCGTGAAGCTGCGGAAGGCGCCATGCGTCAGTCCCAGAAGATGGACGCAGTCGGCCATCTGACCGGCGGGGTCGCGCACGACTTCAACAACCTGCTCATGATCATCATGGGAAATCTTGAAGCCCTGCAGCGAATGATCGATGCCGGCACCGAGATCGGCCAGGCAAAGCTTGCGCGCAATATCGGCAATGCGATGCAGGGGGCGCGGCGGGCGGCAGCGCTGACCCAGCGGCTGCTGGCTTTCTCCCGCAAAGCTCCGCTCAATCCCCGCCCTCTCGACCTCAACAAAGTCGTATCCGGCCTGTCGGATTTCCTTTCCCGTTCGCTTGGCGAAACCATTTCATCCGAAGTGGTCACCACGCCCAATTTGTGGACAGTCGAAGCGGACCAGCCCCAGATCGAGGCTGCGATCGTCAACCTCGCGCTCAATGCACGCGACGCGATGCCGGACGGCGGCAAGCTCACGATCGAGACCGGCAATGCCTATCTCGACGAAGCCTATTGCCGCAGCCAGCCGGACGTACGGCCGGGCCAATACGCGATGATCGCGGTCACCGACACCGGTCGCGGCATGTCGCAGGAGCTGATCGAGCACGCCTTCGAGCCGTTCTTCACCACCAAGCCGGCGGGGCAAGGCACGGGCTTGGGGCTCAGCCAAGTCTATGGCTTCGTGAAGCAATCCGGCGGCCACGTAAAGATCTACAGCGAAATCGACCAGGGCACGACGGTGAAGGTCTACCTGCCTCGCATCGCCGGTCCTGCCACCGCGGAGACGCCGATCGACAATCCGGCATTGGCCGATCTCGCAGCAACAGGCGAGAGCGTCCTTGTGGTGGAGGATGACGATCAGGTGCGCAGCTACGTCGTCGAAACCTTGCGCGCCCTGAACTATCTCGTCGACGAAGCGCCAACGGCAGAGCGGGCGCTTGAAATATCCGGCAACCGGACGTTCGCCTTGCTGCTGACCGACGTCGTCTTGCCGGGCGCCAACGGGCGCGAACTCGCGGACAGACTGCTATCCAAACAGCCGCGTCTCAAAGTGCTGTATATGACCGGCTATTCGCGCAACGCCATCGTTCACAATGGCCGGCTCGATCCGGGCGTCGAGATGATCCAGAAGCCGGTCACCGGGAGCGAGCTCGCACACAAGGTCCGCGCTGTCCTCCGCATGGCATCGCAGCCCGCGCTGTGAGGGAGGGTGGACGACGCGCGCCCACTCAGCCCGCGATGGTCGCGGTCGATTGGGGGACTACCAGTCTGCGCATCTGGCTGATGGATCGAACCGGTGCGGTGATCGGCCAGCGGCGCAGCACGGAGGGCATGGCCGCCGTTTCATCGCAAGGCTTCGAGGACGTGCTGCGCACGCAACTCGCCGAATTCGGCATCGATCCGGATGACGAGGCAAATCGCGGCTTCCCCGTCATCATGTGCGGCATGGTCGGAGCGCGGCAAGGCTGGCGCGAGGCGCCTTATGTCGATGTTCCTGTCGATGTCGCGGATATTGCGCACCGTGCCGTCGAGGTCACATGCGGCGCGCTCGACGTGCGGATCATGCCGGGCCTCAGCCGGCGCGATCCGCGCCATCCCGACGTTATCCGGGGCGAAGAGACGCAGTTGCTCGGAATGTCCGCCGGCGGCGGACCGACATCGGCTCTCGTGGTGATTCCCGGCACGCACAGCAAGTGGGTTCGGCTTTCAGCGGGCCGCGTTGCTGATTTCCGTACGGTGATGACGGGAGAAGTTTACGCACTGCTGTGCCGGCATTCGGTCTTGCGTCACACAATCGGGGAAGACCACGACGTGACCGCGACCGCGGATTTCGCCGCGGGTGTGCGTGCCGGCCTCGATGAACCTGCCAAGGCCTTGGCATCCGCTTTCGCGGTTCGCGCCGGCGAACTCCTGTTCGGGCGCTCCGGCGCATCCGCTGCGGCGTGGCTTTCCGGTCTTCTCATCGGCGCCGAGGTCGAAGCATCGCTTGCGGACGCCTCCGATCCGGAGGTGATCGTGCTCGGAGCCGGCGCGCTTGCCGATCTTTACGCGCACGCGATCGCCGCAGTGGGACGCCGCGCCGCAATGCACGATGCGGAGGCCGCCGCCCCGCGTCGGTCTCCGCGAAGCTGCCCGCCGCCTATGGCCGGCTCTGTAGGGGCGAATCAAAGCTCGTAGGGTGCCCTACGAATTACCCTCGGCGATGCAGGCGGCGGTCGATTGCGATCAGAATGCCGCTGACCGCCGCTGCGAACACGGTGATCAGGAACGTCACCGCCATGATGATGTCGACGTTGTGCAGGCCGATGGCGTTCATCAGCATATAGCCGAGGCCGCGCTGGGACGCGAACATCTCGCCGAGCAGCGTGCCGATGAGGGTGAGCGCGAACCCGATGCGCAGCCCGGTGAAGATTTCGGGCAGAGCGGCCGGAAAGAGAATGTGCACCACCATCTCGCGCCAGCTCAACTTGAACACGCGGCCGGTCTTGATCAGCACCGGCTTGATGTTCTGCACGGCGCCGATGGTGAAGAGCGCGATGGGCACGAAGCCATGGATGACGCCGAACGCGACCTTCGCCGGCATGCCGAGGCCGAAGGAGAGGAGGATGATCGGATAAAGCGTGAGTTTCGGCACCGCATAAAACCCAACCAGCACCGGCTCCAGCACGTCGCCGGTCAGGCGGTGAAAGCCGAGTGCGAAGCCGAGCACGAGCCCCATGATGATCGCGATCACGAGCGCGATCGCGAATGCTTTCGCCGTCTCCGCGAGATTTGGCCAGAAGGTGTCACGCCCGAACAGGCTCGCGGTATAGCGCACGGTCTCGAGCGGCGAGCGCAAGGCGATGTCGCCGACGACCATGTAGAGGAGTTGCCACACGATGACGACGCCGACGACGAGCAGCACCGGCCCGCGCCAATCGCCGATCATGACTTGCTCCCGCCCGTTCATCGCAGCCCCCGTCGCGCCAGCACACGCCGTTCCCACACGCCGATGATGGCGTTGATCGCGATGGAGATGAGCAGGATCAGAACGATCAGCGGATACATCACCGCATTGTCGAAGTTCGTGTAAGCAAAGGCGATCTCGAAGCCCATCCCGCCCTGCGACATGATGAATTCAGTGCCGATGATTCCGATCAGCGCGTAGGCAAGTGCGAGCTTTGCACCCGTGAGAAGATGCGGCGCGGCGTAGGGCAGCGTCATTTTCAGCGCCGTCTCGACCGGCGACATGCGCGCCATGCGCGCGGTCTTGATGAGCACCGGCGGCACCCGGTCGAGGCCGTTCAGCGTATTCACGATCATCGCGATGACCGCGAGCATGAAAGCGATGCCGATCTGCGGAATGTCGCCAAGCCCAAACAGGATGATGAGCAGCGGATAGAACGCGAACACCGGGATTGCATAGTAAGTCGCAAACAGCGGATCGAGCGCCTCGCGCAGCAGCGGCGACTTGTGGATGACCGCGCCGGCCGCGAGGCCCACGACAACGGCGAGCGCGAAGGCCATCAGCACGTTGCCCATGGTGGTCGCGATCGCACCATAAAATTTGCCGACGAAGAGAAGCCGCCCGAGATCGAGGATAATGCGGCTCGGCGGCGGCATGGTGAAGTTGTCGATAATGCCGGTCCGGCACAGCACCTCGACGACCGCGATCACGGCGAGGATGAGCGCAGTGCGGATGAGCGCGGCCCGGCTCATGCGTCGGCTCCCGGCCGGCCGATGGCCTTGAGCGATTCCGTGCGCAGGTGATGCCAAAGCTCGCCGGTGATGGCGCCGAATGCAGCCTCTTCGACGATGCGGCTGTCGCGCTCGCGCGGCCATTTGGTGTCGATGATCGTGAGGATGCGGCCCGGGCGCGCCGACATCACGCCGATGCGGTCGGCAAGCATCGCCGCTTCGTCGAGCGCGTGGGTGATGAGGAAAACCGTGGCGCCGGTCTCGCGCCATAGCTTGAGCAGCTCTTCCCCCATGAGCAATCGGGTCTGCTGGTCGAGGGCGCCGAACGGTTCATCGAGCAGGATGAGCCGCGGCCGCGTCACCAGGGTGCGCGCGATGCAGACGCGCTGGCGCATGCCGCCCGACAACTGCGCCGGATAGCTCGCGGCGAATTCGGTGAGACCCATCATGGCGAGCGCGGCCTCGACCCGCTTCTTACGCTCGGACGCCGTGATCGCAATGCGCCGCAAGCCGAAGGCGATGTTGTCGGCGACCGTCAGCCAGGGGATCGAGGCATCTTCCTGAAACACGACGCCGACGCCATCCGGCACCGTGCCCTCTACCGGCTTGCCTTCGAACTCGATGGAGCCGGCGGTCGCGGTCGCGAGCCCTGCCATCTGTTCCAGCAACGTCGACTTGCCACACCCGGAAGGTCCAACGATTGCGAAAAATTCGCCGCGACGCAGATCGAGATCGAGCGGTCCAAGCGCGCGCAGTTCGGCCTTCCCCGGCGCGGCTCCCGGTCCGCTCGACGTGAAGTTCTTGGTGACGTTGCGCAGCCGCGCGTGAACGCCCTCCGGCGCCTCATTTGACGGCTTTGATGTCATCGGGAAGGAGCTGCGTGTCGATGATCTTGTTGTAGTCGATGTCGCCAGTAATGGCGCCCACCGTGCGCTGCACCTCGATCATGCGCTTGAGCCCGTCGAGATGGATCTGCCCGCTGCCCCAATAGGGAACGCCGTCGGTCATGCTGGTGGTGAGGTTGCGCACGGCGGAGCGCGCGACGGCGGGGGCGAGGTTGTAGTCCTTGGCAACGATGTCGCCGGCCTCGTCCGGATTGGCCTTCATGAAGTCGACGGCGCGGCGATGGGCGCGGATCACCGCGCGGATGAAATCGCCGCGCTGGGCGATCATGTTCGGCGTCGCGACGCCGACGACGTTGTCGAGCGGCGGCAGGATCTCGCTCGCCCTGACGACGATGCGATATTTCGAACCAAACTCCGACAACAGCGGCTCCGGCAGGGGCGCGATGTCGACGAGGCCGGTATCGAGTGCGGCGACGCCCTCGCCGAAGCCGCCGGTGCGCACCAGCTCGGCGTCTCCGGGTTTGTAGCCGCCCTTCTCGAGCAGCAGCGTCGCGAGGCCTTGGCTTGTCGAGCGCGGATTGGTGTAGCCGATCTTGCGACCCTTGAAGTCCTTGATGGACTTGATCGGCGAATCCGTCCGCACCGCCCAGACGAACTCCGCGACGGTCAAAACGGTGTCGGCAACGAGCTTGATGTCGGCGCCCTGCTGCACCGCGGCCACGAGCGAGCCGGGATTGATCTCGGCATAGGGCACGCCGCCCGCGAGCATGTTGCGCAATGACGTGCCTCCGCCCCCCGAGGTGAGGATGCCGGTGACATCGGCGCCTTCCGCCTTGAAGAAGCCCTTCGCACGCGCCACGCCGTAAGGCATGCCATTGGCCGACACACCAAAGTTGCTGACGACGATCTGTTCCGCCCGCGCGGGCGCGGCCATCAGCCCAAGGAGCGCCGCAGCGGCGGCGATGCGAGCAATACTCGGCTTCGATGCCATGATGACGTTTTCTCCCTGGAGTGCTGTGCCGTTCTGACGCGGCTCTCGTTCCTTGTAATACGTCTCGGGGCGGCGGCAAAGTTTGCGCGTCGCGATAAATCGTCCTCATGGGACATCGCCCAATGCAGTGGCGGTCCTGCATGAAACTTGCATAATGCGGCCAGCATCGAACCTTGAGTGGCAAGCATCGAACCTTGAAAGGTGGGCATCATGGATCGGCGCGTATTTCTGAAGACGGCCGCCGGCGCAGCTGCGGTGGCAACGGGCGCATTGGCGACCCCGGCAATTTCCCAGCGCGCCGCTGCGCGCACGCTGCGCTTCGTGCCGCAGGCAGACCTCGCCAACTTCGATCCGATCTGGGGCACCCAGTACGTGGTGCGCAATGCCTCGGCCTTGGTGTGGGACACGCTCTACGGCGTCGACGACAAACTGGTGCCGCAACGCCAGATGGTCGAAGGCGAAGAGGTCTCGCCCGACGGATTGACCTGGACGTTCCGGCTGCGCCCGGGATTGAAGTTCCACGATGGCGAGCCTGTGCGCGCGAAGGACGTGGTCGCGAGCCTCGATCGCTGGTCGTCCCGCGATCAGATGGGCCTCCTGCTGAAGAGCAATCAGCAGGAACTGGTCGCGTCCGACGACCGCACCGTGAAGTGGGTGCTCAAGAAGCCGTTCCCTAAGATGTTGCTGGCACTCGGCAAGGTCAGCACGCAGGTCGCGTTCATCATGCCCGAGCGGGTCGCCAAGACCGATCCCTTCAAGCAGATCACCGAATATGTCGGCAGTGGCCCGATGCGCTTCGTGCGCAACGAATGGGTGCCGGGCGCCAAGGCGGTGTTCGAGCGCTTCCCCGACTACGTGGTGCGCCAGGAGCCGTCGTCCTGGCTTGCCGGGGGAAAGCCGATGGCGCTCGATCGCATCGAATGGATCGTGATGCCGGATCCGGCGACCGCCGCTGCGGCGTTGCAGAACGGCGAGATCGACTGGTGGGAAAGCCCGATCTCCGACCTCGTGCCGCTGCTGCGCAAGAACCGCAATGTCGCCGTCGATATCGCCGACCCGCTCGGCAACATCGGCTCGTTCCGCATGAACCACCTCTACCCGCCTTTCAGCGACGTGCGGGCGCGGCGCGCCGTTCTCATGGCCATGAGCCAGGAAGACTACATGCGCGCGATCGTCGGTGACGACAACGCGCTATGGAAGCCGTTGCCGGGCTTCTTCACCCCCGGCACGCCGCTCTACACCGAGGAGGGCGGCGATATCCTTAAAGGCCCGCGCGACATCGAGGGCGCAAAGAAACTGATCGCACAGTCGGGCTATGCCGGCGAGCCCGTCACCTGCCTCGTCGCCCAGGACCAACCGATCACCAAGGCGCAGGGCGATGTCACCGCGGACCTGCTGAAGCGCCTCGGCATGAATGTCGACTTCAATGCCATCGACTGGGGCACGGTCGGCGCGCGGCGCTCGCAGAAGACGAAGCCCGGCCAGGGCGGCTGGCAGATGTTCCACACTTGGCATTCCGGCGCCGACTGCATCAACCCGGCCGTCGCGATCGGCATTCGGGCGAGCGGCGACAAGGCGTGGTTCGGCTGGCCGAACATTCCCGAGGTCGAGGCCGAGGTGACGGCGTGGTACGACGCCAAAACTCTCGACGAGGAGAAGGCAGCGATCCGGCGGCTCAACAAGGCCGCGCTCGACAATGTCGTCTACGCACCCACCGGCTTCTTCCTGAGCTACCAGGCATGGCGCAAGAACGTCTCCGGCATCGTCAAAGGCCCGTTGCCGTTCTTCTGGGGCGTGAGCAAGACGGCGTGAGCGGCCGCGGCCGGCGGCAACAACGATTTCGACGCTTAGACCTTTGCCGCATTTGCGTGGGCAAAGTAATTTCCCGCACGCTCACCAAGGGTCGGAAGTTAAGCCGTCGCTCTAACCGCCGAACGCCCGGGTGAAGGCCTCCGCGACGATTGCGCGGGGCTCGCTTTCGGGACGAATGAATCGAACGGATTCTCATGATCGACCGCAGGTCCGTGTTGAAATCGGTTGCCGGCGCGGGCGCACTCGCGGCGGCCGGCGGCTTTTCCGCGCCTGCCGTTTCGCAACGCGCGGCGGCGCGCGCCCTGCGCTTCGTACCCGAGGCTGACCTCGCGAACTTCGATCCGATCTGGAACACGCAGTATCTGGTGCGCAACGCCGCCGTCCTGGTCTGGGACATGCTCTACGGCGTCGACGAGCAATTGCAGCCACGCCGCCAGATGGTCGAGGCCGAGGAGGTGTCGGCGGATGGGCTCACCTGGACCTTCCGCCTGCGGCCGGAGCTGAAGTTCCACGATGGCGAACCGGTGCTTGCGCGTGACGTGGTGGCGAGCCTCGCGCGCTGGCAGGCACGCGACAACATGGGGCTGATGCTGCGCGAGATCGAGAACGAGCTCGCCGCCGTCGACGACCGCACGTTCCGTTGGCGCCTGAAGAAGCCGTTCCGGAAATTGCTGCTGGCGCTTGGCAAGATCGGCACCCCATCCTGTTTCATCATGCCGGCGCGGATCGCTGCGACCGATCCGTTCAAACCCATCAGCGAATACATCGGCAGCGGGCCGATGCGGCTCGTGCGGAATGAATGGATTCCGGGCGCCAAGGCGGTGTTCGAGAAATTCGCAGACTACGTGCCGCGCCAGGAGCCGGCATCGTGGGTCGCGGGCGGCAAGCGCATGTTGGTCGACCGCATCGAATGGATCACCATACCCGATCCGGCGACCGCTGCCGCAGCGCTGCAAAGCGGCGAAGTCGACTGGTGGGAGACGCCGCTCACCGATCTCGCGCCCCTCCTGCGCCGCAATCGCAACGTCGTGGTCGATATCACCGACCCGCTCGGCAATATCGGCACGTTGCGCATGAATCACCTGCATCCGCCCTTCAACGATGTGCGCGCGCGCCGCGCCATCCTCATGGCCATGAACCAGGAGGATTACATGCGCGCCGTCGCCGGCGACGACAAGGCGTTATGGCGGCCGCTGCCGAGTTTCATCACGCCGGGCACGCCGCTCTATAACGAAGAGGGCGGTGACATCCTCAAAGGCCCGCGCGATCTCGATGGCGCGAGGCGCCTGATCGCCGAGAGCGGCTATGCCGGGGAGCCGGTTGTGCTGGTGGTGGCGCAGGACGTCGCGACGATCAAGGCCATGGGCGAGGTCACCGCCGACCTGTTGCGCCGGCTCGGCATGAACGTCGATTTCGTCGCAGTTGACTGGGGCACGGCCGCGGCACGACGGGCGCAGAAGTCGCCGCCGGGACATGGCGGCTGGAATATCTTCCACTCCTGGCATGCGGGCGTCGTGTGTAGCGACCCGTCGTCCTACACGGCGATCCGCGCCAACGGCGACAGGGCGTGGTTCGGCTGGCCGACCAGCGCCAAAACCGAGGCCGCGATCGATGACTGGTACGAGGCCGCGAACCTCGATGAGGAAAAGGCCGCGATGCGCAAGCTCAACCGCGCCGCCATGGAGGACGTGGTTTACGCACCGACCGGGTTCTTCCTCGCCTACCAAGCGTGGCGCAAGAACGTTGCGGGGATCGCGAAAGGGCCGCTTCCGTTCTTTTGGGGCGTGAGCAAGGGAGCGTAAGCGCAGCCGACTCGTGCGGTTAGCCTTCGCCGGATTGAGCGGCCGAAGGGCGGCCGCTTCATCCGCGCGTGAGGACGTAGCGCCGTGGCTGCCGGCATGAATCCTGCTACCATGCGCGGATGCTGAGCTTCGTCATCCGCCGCATCATGGCCACCATCCCGGTGATGGCGATCGTGGCGCTGTTCGTGTTCAGCCTCCTCTATATCGCGCCGGGCGATCCGGCGGCGATCATCGCCGGCGATCAGGCGACGCCGGACGATGTCGCGCGCATCCGCGCGAGCCTTGGACTCGATCGGCCGTTCATCGTTCGCTTCGCCGAGTGGGTCTGGCAAATCCTTCACGGCGATCTCGGCACCTCGATCTTCACCAACCTGCCGGTCGCGACGATGATTGCGCAGCGCATCGAGCCGACGCTGTCGCTCATGGCGGTGACGCTGGTGCTCGCCATCGCCATCGCAGTGCCGATCGGGGTTGTCGCGGCGTGGAAGGCCGACACCATCATCGACCGCGCGATCATGGCAATCGCGGTGCTTGGGTTCTCGGTGCCGGTGTTCGTGGTCGGCTATGTGCTCGCCTACGTGTTTGCGCTCGAACTCGATTGGCTGCCGGTGCAGGGCTACACGCCGCTCGCCGAAGGCCTCCTGCCCTGGTTCGAAAATCTGATCCTGCCCGCCGTCGCGCTCGGCTTCGTCTACATCGCGCTGATCGCGCGCATCACCCGGGCGGCGATGCTCGAAGTGCTGCAGCAGGATTATATCCGCACCGCGCGCGCCAAGGGTCTCGGCCGCGGCCGCATTCTGTTCGTGCACGCGCTCAAGAACGCCGCCGTGCCGATCGTCACCGTGATCGGCATCGGCATCGCGCTCCTGATCGGCGGGGCGGTGGTGACGGAGACAGTGTTCGCGATCCCCGGCGTCGGCCGCCTCACGGTCGATGCGATCCTGCGGCGCGACTATCCGGTGATCCAGGGCGTGGTGCTGATGTTCAGCTTCATCTACGTCCTGGTCAATCTCGCGATCGATCTCCTCTACACCGTGCTCGATCCGAGGATCCGGTATTGAGCGAGACGTTGATCACCGCGCCCCCGCCCGCGGCGATCGCGCCGTCGGTGGACAATTTTGCTGCTGCGCCCGACTTGCCCGACGTGCTGCCGCCGGTGAAACGGCGCCGCGGATTGATCGCCTTGGTCTCGCGCCATCCGGCGATCGCGGTCGGCGGGGCGCTGGTCACCATCATGCTGCTGATCGCGCTCTTCGCGCCCTGGCTCGGCACTGTCGACCCGACGGCGCTTGCGCCGGCTCGCCGCACGCGCGCGCCTTCAGCAGAATTCTGGTTTGGCACCGACATGCTGGGCCGCGATATCTATTCGCGCGTGCTCTACGGCGCGCGGGTGTCGCTGACGGTCGGCTTCTCGGTCGCCTTCCTGGCTTCGCTTGCCGGCCTTGCCATCGGCCTCGTCTCCGGCTTCGTGCGATGGGCCGACGGCATCGTCATGCGGGTGATGGACGGGCTGATGTCGATCCCGCCGATCCTGCTCGCCATTGCCTTGATGGCGCTCACCCGCGGCAGCGTAGGCAACGTCATCACCGCGATCACCATCGCCGAATTTCCACGCGTCTCGCGACTGGTGCGCGGCGTCGTGCTGTCGCTGCGCGAGGAGCCCTACGTCGATGCCGCGATCGCCGCCGGCACCCGCACGCCGATGATCATCCTGCGCCACATCTTGCCGAATACGCTCGCGCCGATGACCGTGCAGGCGACTTATGTGTGCGCCAGCGCCATGATTGTCGAGGCGATCCTGTCATTCATCGGCGCCGGCACGCCGCCCACCATTCCCTCCTGGGGCAACATCATGGCGGAGGGCCGCGCGCTCTGGCAGGTCAAGCCCTACATCGTTTTCTTTCCCGCCATATTCCTCTCGGTGACGGTGCTCGCGGTCAACCTCCTCGGCGACGGTCTGCGCGATGCGCTCGACCCGCGCATGGCGAAGCGATTGTGAGGAGGAAGTTATGATCTTCGTAGGGTGGGCAAAGGCGGCCGAGGCGCTGCAAGCTGTGCAAGGCTGTTCGTCCGCCGTGCCCACGCTGCACGGCCTCGGTGGGCACGCTTCGCTTTGCCCACCCTACGGGTGGCGCATGGCGAAACGGTTGTAGGGCTGCGTCATGGCGCTCCTCGAAGTCGACACCCTGCAGACCCATTTCCGCACGCCCGATGGCATCGTGCGCGCGGTCGACGGCATTTCGTTCGCGATCGAGAGCGGGGAGACCGTGGCGATTGTCGGGGAGAGCGGCTGCGGCAAGTCGGTGACGGCGAACTCGATCCTGCGCCTGATCCCACAGCCGCCGGGCCGCATCGCCGGCGCGATCCGCTTCGAAGGCACCAACCTCCTCGCCCTCTCCGAGCGCCAGATGAGCGACATTCGCGGCAATCGCATCAGCATGATCTTCCAGGAGCCGATGACGAGCCTCAATCCGGTGCTCACCGTCGGCCACCAAATCGCGGAGACGCTGCGCGTCCATCAGCGGCTCGGCCGCGCCGCCGCCGACACGCGCGCTATCGAGATGCTCGATCTCGTCGGCATTGCCGAACCCGCGCGGCGCGCTCGCGAATATCCGCACCAGCTCTCCGGCGGGATGCGTCAACGGGTGATGATCGCGATCGCGATCGCCTGCAATCCGAAGCTTCTCATTGCCGACGAGCCGACCACCGCGCTCGACGTGACCATCCAGGCCCAGATTCTCGATCTGATGGCCGATCTCAAGCGGCGGGTCGGCGCCGCCATCATCCTCATCACCCACGACCTCGGCGTGGTGGCCGAGATCGCCGAGCGGGTGATCGTGATGTATGCCGGCCGCAAGGTCGAAGAGGCGCCGGCCACGGCATTATTCGGCGCGCCGCTCCATCCCTATACCCAGGGCCTCATCAAAGCGGTACCGCGGCTCGGCAGTTCGCTGGCCGGAGGCACGGGCCGCCTCGCCGAAATTCCGGGCGTCGTGCCGAGCCTCAAGGAGCGCATCGTGGGCTGCGCCTTCGCTGGACGTTGCGCGGCGGCGCGCGACGTCTGCCGCCGCATTGCGCCGGCGATCGAAGAGAAGGCGCCCGGTCATTTTGCGGCCTGTCACTTCGCTCCCAAAGCGAGGGTCGCCGCATGAGCGCTCCGCTCCTCGCCGTCACCAACCTCAAGAAGCATTACGCGCTCGCCCATGGTCTCGCGCGGATCGGCCGCACCCGCCGCTACGTCTATGCAGTCGATGGCGTGTCGTTCCAGATCGAGCGCGGGGAGACGCTGTCGCTCGTTGGCGAGTTCGGGGTGCGGCAAGTCTACCGTCGGCCGCGCCGTGCTGCGGCTCGTCGAGCCGACCGCGGGCGAAGTCGTGCTCGATGGCATGCGCATCGACAACATGCCGCGCGGCACGCTCCGCCCGCTGCGGCGCCGCATCCAGGTGGTGTTTCAGGACCCGTATTCGAGCCTCAATCCCCGGCTGCGGGTGCGCGACCTTCTCGCCGAGCCGATTCGCAACTTTCACCTCGCCACATCGGCCGCGGACATCGATGCCCGCATCGATGCGCTGCTCGACAAAGTGCGGCTGCCGCGCGACGCGAAGCGCCGGTGGCCGCACGAGTTTTCCGGCGGGCAGCGGCAACGCATCGCCATTGCGCGGGCGCTCGCCGCCGCGCCTGAACTCGTCATCTGCGACGAGGCGGTGTCGGCGCTCGACGTTTCGGTCAAAGCGCAGATCGTCAACCTGCTGGGCGATCTGCAGCGCGACCTCGGCCTCGCGCTACTGTTCATTAGCCACGACCTTGCGATCGTCGAGCACATGACCCATCGTGTCGCCGTCATGTATCTCGGCAAGATCGTCGAGATGGGGCATAAACGCGAGATCTTTTCGCAGCCAAGGCACCCTTATACCGAAGCGCTGTTGTCCGCCGTCCCGGTACCCGAGCCGGGCGCCACCCGCCGCCGGATCATTTTGAAGGGCGAGATTCCGAGCCCGACCGCGCCACCGGCGGGCTGCCGCTTCCACACCCGCTGCCCCCAGGCTTTCGCGCGCTGCCGCATCGAAGAGCCGGCGCTGCGGCCCGTCGGCGAGGGGCACCTCGCGGCGTGTCATTTGAACGATAGGCCGCCGCAGTAGATCAAACATCCCAGGCGCGCGTTGACGCCCGTCGCGACCGCCGGTATCGATCCGCCATGATGGCAGCCGGCGAAAATCCCAGCAGCGAAAAGCAGCGTGTCGCGCTTGGCTCGATCGGCGCGTCGGCGGCGCTCACGATCGGCAAGGCGATCATCGGGTTTTCCACCGGTTCGCTCGCGATCCTCTCGGAGGCAGCGCATTCGCTGCTCGATTTTGCGGCAACCGCCATGACCTACTTTGCCGTCCGCGTTGCCGACAAGCCGGCCGACAAGGAGCACCATTACGGTCACGGCAAGGTCGAGAGCGTGTCGGCGCTGGTTGAGACCGCGCTCCTGTTCCTGCTCTCCGCCGTCGTCTTGTGGGAGGCGGGGCACCGCCTGCTCGCCGGCGACGGCCACGCCGTCGAAGCGACGATTGCGGCCTTCGCCATTATCGCCGGGTCGATCGTCATCGATTTCTTCCGCGCCCGCGTGCTCAACCGCGTCGCCGCAAAAACGTCGAGCCAGGCGCTTGAGGCGGATGCGCTGCATTTTTCCTCCGATATGTGGTCTTCGATCGCGGTGCTGATCGGCCTCGCCGGTGTCCGGCTCGGCTACGGCTGGGCGGATTCGGCCGCGGCCATCGTGGTGGCGCTGTTCGTCTGCCTCGCCGGCTGGCGCCTCGGCAAACGCACTATCGACACGCTGACCGACACGGCGCCGGCCGGGGTCGCCGATCGCATCACCGCGATCGCGCGCAATGTGCGCAACGTGGTGTCGGTCGATCGCGTCCGCACCCGCGAAGCCGGCGCCACGGTATTCGGCGAAATCGACGTGAGCGCGAGCCGGACGCTCCCCCTCGACCGCGTCGAAACGCTCAAGACCGAGATCGAGGCCGCGGTCCGGGCCGCGATGCCGAAGGTCGAAATTGCCGTCATCGTCACGCCGCGCGCCCTCGACGATGAAACGGTGATGGAACGCGTCATGGTGATCGCCCGCAATCGGGGGCTCGCCGTTCATCACGTCACCGTGCATTCCTTCGGCGGCAAGCTTGCGATCTCGCTCGATCTCGAAGTCGACGGCACCTTGACCTTTGCCGCCGCCCACGAGGTCGCGTCCGGCCTCGAGGCCGCGATCGGCGACGAGTTCGGTCCGTCGATCGAGGTCGAGACCCATATCGAGCCATTGCAGGTCGAGCGCACGGCCGGACGCGATGCCGGGCCCGCGCGCGTCGCCGAAATTGCGGCCGCGCTTGCGGAGATTGCCGCGGCAACCGGCGCGGTGCGCGACATCCACGACGTGCGCGTGCGCGACACCGATGACGGGCAGATCGTGAATTTCCACTGCAATGTCGACCCGCAGCGAACCGTCACCGCCGTACACGAGCTTGTGGACGAGCTTGAGCACGGCCTGCGCCAGCGTTTCCCGGCAATCAATCGCGTGATCGGGCACGCCGAGCCGCGCCTCAGCGCGGCCCCCTCCGATTCATGATCGCGTCAAACACGCGTGCGTTATTTCGGCTTTAACGCACCTCGGTGTTATGTCGCCGTGGCGGAATTTGAAGGTTCTCGAAACAGGCTGACGACGCCAAATTGTCGATCATTCATGATAGGCTGCGCGTCGTTCTGGTGTCATCGTCGCAGCGTTTGCCTGCACCCCGGCTGAGGGCTGAGCCATGGATGCATCCCAACCCATCGTCGACGCGCCGAGCGCGAAATCGCAATTGCCTGGCCGCATCGTGCTTGTGCTCCAGGGCGGCGGCGCGCTCGGTGCCTATCAGGGCGGCGTTTACCAGGCGCTCCATGAAGCCGGCATCGAGCCGGACTGGGTCATCGGCACATCCATCGGCGCGATCAACGGCGCGATCATTGCCGGCAACGACTTTCATGTCCGGCTCGACAAGCTTCGCGAATTCTGGACGCGCATCACGCACAAGGGTCTCTGGGAGATCGTTTCGCCGTTCGTCGGAAGTGCTCCCGGAACCATGATGACGTTCATGGCCGGACTGCCCGGCTTTTTCGGACCCAACCCGGCGACGGCGTGGGGCATGATGGCCGCGGTCGGGGTCGAGCGCGCCGCCTTCTACTCCACCGAGGCCTTGCAGGCGACGCTCGGCGGCCTGATCGATTTCGAGAGAATCAAAGCGGGCACGCCGCGCTTCACCGCCGGCGCCGTCAACGTCCGCACGGGCCGCATGCACTATTTCGACTCGAGCCGCGAGCACATCACTCTCACCCACGTTCTCGCGTCCGGCGCGTTGCCGCCGGCGTTTCCCGCGGTGCTGATCGACGGCGAACCCTATTGGGACGGCGGCCTCTATTCCAACACGCCGGTCGAGACGGTGTTCGATGACAGTCCGCGGCTCGATTCCGTCGTGTTCACGGTGCAGGTCTGGAATTCGGCCGGGCCGGAGCCGGAATCCATCTGGCAGGTGCTCGACCGCCAGAAGGATATTCAATACGCGAGCCGTGCCGACAGCCACATCGATCAGCAGCGGCGCCTGCACGAGCTGCGCCGGGTCGTGCGCGAATTGGTGAGCCGGCTGCCCGATGACCAAAGCGATATCCGCGAGGCGCTGGAGTTGGCGGGCCACGGCTGCGGCACGACGATGCACATCATTCGGCTCAACGCGCCGCGCCTCTCCGGCGAGGACTATATGCGCGATATTGATTTCAGCGCCGAGGGCATCCGGGCCCGCTGGCAGGCGGGCTACGCCGATACCCTCCGTGCGCTCGACCGCAAGCCGTGGAACCTTTTCGTCGACCCGATGATTGGTGTTGCCGTGCACGATCTTGACGAGCAGCCACCGCCATGACCGATGACGGCGTCGCGATCGAGGTGAAGCAGCCTGCGATCGATCGGCCGGCGGCGGGCGGCGCCGACTACGCCACGATCGCCGAAACACCGTCGACGCCCGACATCTCGCTGCATCGCGTGCTCATCGTCGGCGCCGGGGCTGCCGGCCTCTATCTTGCCTCGACCCTCGGTCGCACGCTCGGCCGACGCGACAAGATATCGGTCACCCTCCTCGACAGGTCGCGCGTCCACGTGTGGAAGCCGCTTCTGCATGAGGTGGCGTCCGGTTCGCTCGACAGCGAAGCCGATGCGCTCGAGCTGATCGCCCACGCCCGCAATACCCACTACCGTTACCGCATCGGGCAGATGATCGGCCTCAATCGCGCGCGGCGGCAGGTCCACGTCGCGCCGAGCGTCGATGAGGACGGCCGGCAGATCATTCCGCCGCGCGTGCTCGGCTACGATACGCTGGTCATCGCGGTCGGCAGCATGTCGAACGATTTCGGCACCCCGGGTGTCGCCGAGCACGCGATCACCCTCGACACGCTCGACCAGGCCGCCCGCTTCAATCGCCGCATGATCAACGCCTGCCTGCGGGCCAATGCGCAGTACGAGCCGCTGCACCCGGGGCAGCTTCATGTGGCGATCGTCGGCGCCGGCGCGACCGGCGTCGAGCTTGCTGCCGAGCTGCACAAGACGATGCGCGACGTCGCCTCCTACAACCTCGACGCCATCGACTTCGACAAGGCGATCAAGATCGACCTGATCGAGGCGGCGCCGCGCATTCTTCCCGCGCTGCCCGAAGATATCGCGGCCGACACCGCCGCGGTGCTCGGACGGCTCGGGGTCACCATCCGCACCGGCACGCGCGTGACCGCGGTGACGGCCGAGGGCGTCATGCTCGACACTGGCGAAACAGTGCCGGCCGAACTGATCGTGTGGGCGGCGGGGATCAAGGCGCCGGATTTCCTGCGCGACCTCGACGGGCTCGAAACCGACCGGATCAACCGGCTGGTGGTGCGGCCGACGCTGCAGACGACGCGCGACGACAACGTCTTCGCGATCGGCGACTGCGCGAACTGCGTGCTGCCCGGCTCCGACCAGCCGTTGCCGCCGCGGGCGCAGACCGCGCAGCAGCAGGCGAAATTCATGGTCACGGCGATCAAGGCGCGTCTTGCCGGCCGGCCACCGCCGAATTTCAAGTATCGCGATTTCGGTTCATTGGTGTCGCTCAGCCATTACCACACCTTCGGCATTCTCTTTCACGGCTTCAAGTTCGAAGGCCTGCTCGCGCGCATCGTCTATCGGTCGCTGCACCTGATGCATCAGCGCGCCCTGCACGGCACCGGCAAGGTCGCGCTCGACACCATGGCGAAAGCCCTCACCCAGCACACCGAACCGCGCATCAAGCTGCATTGATGTGACCTGGTTTGTAGCCCGGATGAAGCGCAGCGAAATCCGGGGCGGCGCTTCAATCAACGAGAGGCCGGCCCCGGATTTCGCTGCGCTTCATCCGGGCTACTACGTCCGCACGTCGAGGACGGCGGCGCCTTGCAGGCGGCCGCTGCGCAGATCGTCGAGGGCGGCGTTGGCCTGCGCCAGCGGGTAGCGCACCACCTCGGTCTTGACGCCGCACGCCGCCGCGGTCGCGAGAAACTCGCGGGCATCGTCACGGGTGAGGTTCGCGACCGAGACCAGCTGCCGCTCCTCCCACAGGATGCGGTAGGGAAAGCTCGGAATATCCGACATGTGAATGCCGCCGCAGACGACGCGCGCGCCTTTCTTCACGGCGCGCAGTGCGGCCGGCACCAGCGCGCCGACGGGCGCAAAGATGATGGCGGCGTCGAGCGGCTCGAGCGGCGCCTCCTCGGAGCCGCCGGCCCACACCGCGCCGAGCGAGCGGGCAAAATTCTGCGCGGCAGTGTCGCCGCTGCGCGTGAAGGCATGGATGCGATGGCCCTGCCGGATCGCGACCTGCGCGAGGATGTGCGCGGCGGCGCCGAAGCCGTAGATCCCGAGCGCCATGCCGCCGCGCGTGCCCTCAAGCGCCATCTTGTAGCTGCGCCAGCCGATCAAGCCCGCGCACATCAGCGGTGCCGCCGACGCATCATCCGGCCCCTCCGCCAGCGCGAAGCAAAAGTTCGCATCGGCGACGGCATGCGTCGCGTAGCCGCCGTCGCGCGTGTAGCCGGTGAAGAGCGGCGTATCGCACAGGTTCTCGCGCCCAGTGCGGCAATAGGGGCAATGGCCGCAGGTCGCCCCGAGCCACGGCACGCCGACACGCTCGCCCAGTGTGAAGCCGGTGACGCCGGCGCCGAGCGCCGCGACCCGGCCGACGATCTCGTGACCCGGCACCAGCGGCAGCCGCGGGTCGGGCAGTTCGCCGTCGACGACGTGCAGGTCCGTGCGGCACACGCCGCAAACCGAGACCTCGACGAGAATCTCGCCCGGTCCAGGCTGCGGGATTGGCCGCTCGCGCATGACGAGCGGCTGTCCGGGCCGCTCGAACACCATGGCGCGCATCATCGGCATGAGCGATTCCGCAATAACTGTCGCGCCCGTCGGGGCCGCGTTGCCATGTCGCGCGCTCAGAGCGCGCGCACGCCGTCATCGCCTAGCGCATACACCACATCACCGCGCGAAGCGACCCCGCAGGCGATTCGCGCGCTCTCGCCGGCCGTCCTCAGCTGCCGCCGTTGTTCCGGCCGTTGTGGATGGCGCGCCAGACCCGGTCGGGCGTGTAGGGCATGTCGAGCGCGCGCACGTTGGCCGCCTTGAGCGCGTCGAGCATCGCGTTGGCGAGCGCCGGCACCGAACCGGTGGCACCAGCCTCGCCCGCGCCCTTGGCCCCGAGCGAATTCGCGGGCGACGGCACGCCGCAATCGATCAGCATCGTCGGCGCGGCATCCCATGCGCGCGGCATGAAATAGTCCATGAACGTGCCGGACAGCAGCTGCCCGGTGTCGCGATCGTAGGCGACCTCCTCGCCGAACACCTGTCCGATGCCCTGCATCAGGCCGCCCTGCAACTGGCCCTCGACCAGCGTGTGATTGTAGATCGTGCCGCAGTCGTCGGCGGCGATGTAGTTGACGATATGAGAGGCGCCGGTCTCCGGATCGACCTCGACTTCGGCGATGTGGGCGCCACTCGGAAAGGCGGTCGCGAGATCGATGGTCGTGTTGGTGTCGAGCGGATGGGGGCCCTCGCCCCAGCGCTTCTCGATCAGCGCCGTGAGACTGACCGCGAGATCGGTGCCGACCACGCGATACGTGCCGTTGTCGAACACGACATCCGCCGGCTCGACCTCCATCTGTTCGGCCGCGAGCTTCTTGCCCTTCTCCACGATCTCCTTCGCCGCGGCGGTGAGCGCCGCGCCGTGGCTGATGAGCGAACGCGAGCCGAAGGTGCCGACGCCGATGAGCTTCGGCGCCGCCACGTCGTTGTAGCGCAGCTCGATGCGATCGTCGGGAAAGCCGAGAATGTCGGCGACCAGCGCGGGATAGACCGTCTCGTGCCCCTGCCCCGACGGACCCGCGAGCGAATACATGAGGAGCCGGCCGTCGTCGCCGACGCGGATTTCCACCTGCTCCTTGCCGGCGCCGCCCGACGGCTCCAGAAACAGCGCAAGCCCGAGCCCGCGCAGCTTGCCCTCCTTCGCCGCCGCCTTGCGCCGCGCCTTGAAACCCGCCCAGTCCGCCGCCTCAAGCGCCGTGTCGAGAAGGCGCGCCGGATCGCCGCTGTCGTAGGACGAGCCGGTCGGCGTCTTCACCGGGAACGCTTCCTTGCGCAGCAGGTTGCGCCGGCGCAGCTCGACTGAGTCGATGCCCGTCGCGGCCGAAGCCTCCTCGACGAGGCGCTCCCAGAGATACGCGACGTTCGGCCGCCCGGCGCCGCGATAGGCGGTGGTCGGCGTCGTGTTGGTGAAGATCAGCCGATGGCGCCCATAGACGGCGGGCACATCGTAGAGGTTGATCGCGGAACTCGTCGGCGCGGCGATGGTGTTGATGAGCGGCCCGGAGTTCGAACAATAGGCGCCGAGATTGACGAACCACTCGACGCGCAGCGCGAGGAACCGCCCCTTCTTGTCGAGCGCGAGTTCCCCGATCAAGTCGGCGCCGCGGCCATGGTGGTCGCTCGCGATCGTTTCGGCGCGCGTGCCGATCCACTTCACCGGCCGTCCGGTGCGCTTTGCGGCGAGCATCACCGCGAGGAACTCGGGGTAGACTTCGTGGCGCACGCCGAACCCGCCGCCGACGTCCGACGAGCGCACGCGGATTTTTTCCGCGCCAAGCCCGGTGATGCCGCCGAGCACGTTCTTGAGGTCGCCCGCGCCCTGGGTCGGGATGCACAGCTCGAACGAACCCTCGGCCGCATCGTAGAGCGCGAGCGCCGACTTCGGCTCCATCGGATTGCCGGCGATGCGCTGCGCGTGCACCGCGACGCGCACCACGTGGGCGGCGTCCGCAAAGCCCGGCTCGGTGCTGGCGAGGTCGCCGTAGGCGTAGTCGAACGCGAGGTTGTCGGGCATGCCGTCGTGCAGCGGCACCGCGCCCGCGCCGATCGCCGCGCGCGCGTCGACCACCGCCGGCAAGTCCTCATAGTCGATGGCGATCAGCTCGGCCGCGTCCTGCGCGATGTAATCGCTCTCGGCGACGATAAGCGCGACCGGCTCGCCCACATAGCGCACCCGCCCGACCGCAAGTCCGGTGCGGAACGGCACGTGCAGTGAGCTGCCGCCGATGCCCTTGAAGAACGAGGTCGACGGCGTGCCCTTCCATTGGGTGGCGACGAGATCATCGCCGATCACGACATCGAGCACGCCCGGCAGCTCCCGCGCCGCCGCCACATCGATCCGCGCGATCTTGGCGTGGGCGCGATCGGCGCGCAGAAAATGCCCCGCCGCCTCGCCCTTGTAATCATTGTCCGCCGTGTAGCGGCCGTGCCCCGTGACCAGTCGAAAGTCCTCGCGGCGCCCCCTGAACTGATGTTCCGACAAGTCCCCGTTCCCGCTGCTGTCCACCCGGCGCGCGTGTTGTTGCCGATGCAGGGAGCGGATGCAAGGGGCGGGAGGGCCCATGCGTTACGGACGCCGCCAATGTCAGCTGGCAACAGGCTAGAATGGACTATCTTTGTCGTCAGGGAGCGGTTCAAAGTCCGATGATAGATCACATCCCTGCGGCTCCTCAGGAAAATCGGTATCATCCTCTTCAACGACCCCATCTTGTTGGTCGCTGGTCTTGAGGCCATCCGCGTAATATTTTTCCAGGCAAATAAATGACTTTCCGATGTCATTCAGCTCAACTTCAATCCTATGACAAGCGACCTCTTCGAATCCACTGCGATCCGGTAATTCATCGAAGTAGCTGAACTTAAGCCAGGGCCACACGTACTCCATATACGTCTCAATCTCATGCGTAGGCAGCCACCTATTGATGTAATAGTCAGCGACGTCCCTATCTGGGTCGTTGAAGAACACGCGTTCGTCTCGAAAACCAAGAGTTTTATTAACCCACTCATCGATTTCTAAGAACACCGTCTTTCCACAAAACTCCAACATCAATGAATGATCTAAAGCCAAGTTCAGTCGACGAAGCCACGTCTCGTCAGAGACACCCTTCTCAAGCGCCTCCCGTGCAGTTCCATCCAGGATATTCGTCGGAGGAATATCAATCGACCAGCTGTTCCACGTCCTTCCGTCGACGATCAAATTGCGTTCAACTCTCTGCCAGAGCGTAAGACCAGTGTCCGGATCATGAATCACGATGACAACAGGGAGCGAATGGCTCGTCCAATAGTCAAGGTGCCGACGCTTCCCGCGGTAGACGTAATTATTCCCGCGCTTGCGAAAAAATGAGCCGCCGCTTTTAATCTGAAGCGCTAAGAGCCGGCCGGTCGGACGATCACCATGTACGACTTCGACGTGCGCATCGATTCCCCAATCGGAAATGACTTGCTCTCTGAAAAGCCAGCCCAATTGTTCTATGAAAATCCGCTCAACGGCGTTTACGCCCTCGCTGTCGGTTTGTTTCATGCGCACCCCAAGGCTTCTGCGTGTTGATCGTCCGATCCTAGTGTGGGCGCCGCGGGAATCAACTTTCATCGACGGTTGATGGGGCATCTCGTTGCCCCGCACTCGCGAACGAGAATGTGGTCGGCCACGCCAGATTTGCGGGGCGACGGCGAGACGATGAAACCGCCAATCGAATAAATTCCGCTGACTCTTCCCAAAGAATAAGCAATTGATGTAGGCTCGTTAACGTCCCATCAGATATGCCGAAGTCCCGGTCAGTATCGGTCGTCCTATCCAAGCGCAATGATTTTTCTAGGAGACATTTTTGGCGAACGAGGGAAAATCAGAGCCGGAGCCGGAATCAGCTGCGCTCGCGAAGGTTGAGATCACCGGGGCAAAAATTGACCTCGGTGGTATCGAAAAATTCACGGGCGTCTTTAACAACGCGATCAAGGCGTTATCGCGCGGAATTGGCGCTTGGTATGAACCAATCGGCCGGGCTCGCAGTGCCAAGGCCGATAGATTCGTCGCCAACGAGCGCGCGCAAACAATTATCGATCTGGCCCGGAAGTCGGTTGAACTGAGCGAACTCCAAAAGCAATTTGGCATCTCTACGGACTCTCTCCAAGATTCTCAGTCCAGTCGCGCCTTTTCCTATCTGATTGAGGATGCCTCACGCAGACAGGATACGCGCGAAAAGCTTATTGAAATAGTTGCATCTGAAATCGCAAGCTCCCCGCCAGAGAAAGACACCGACGCTCAAATTGAGGACGATTGGCTTACACGTTTCTGGAAAATGGCAGAAGACATCAGCAACGATCAAATTCAACTCTTTCTCGCCCGTTTGCTCGCGAGGGAGATCGTGCGACCTGGTTCAATCAGTCCTCTCACTCTGAATGTCTTATCAACGCTCACGCCGCACGCGGCAGCGCGCTTTGAGCATTTTTGTCGCCTATCAATCCGCGAGTCCAACAACGTCTATGTAATACATCCAAACGTGTTTTCATTTCAAAACATTGGCCCGCTTGACGCTTTTGGAGTTAATTATGAGGATTTATACGAGCTTGAGGCATATGGGCTGATTCGATCAGCCGAAACGATTATGTATAACTTTACCGCCGTTGATGACGCTTCCGCTACGCCGATCAACTATGCGGGTAAAGCAGCTGCCTTGAATTTTTCAAGCCTTCAGTTGCATCAGTTAAGGTTCACAGAAGCCGGTAAAGAGCTCCGCGAACTCCTGCTTCTGGCACCTGTTCCCGAATACACACAGACACTTCGAGACAAGTTCGGAGCAGCGTTCACTTTCGACGAGTAGGCGACGGCTATTTTTTAGATCGGCTCAGCCCAAATTATTTGGCTTCACGACTACGCCGCAGCCGCACCGCGCCTCCAAGATCATTTTGGCTGAAGAGCGCCCCCCGTGAGGTCCGCTGCGTGGAGGCGCGAGCGTTGACACTACCTTCTGAGGCGGCCACTATTTGCGACAAAATTTTGGAGGACGTGCCCACTAACGGCATCGCACGAGGCGACGAAGCGGGCGCCCGCCATCGGCGGAGAAAATTAGCAATTCTGCATCCCGCCCATCCCACCAAAGGAGGAAACCCCCATGCTGACACGGCGCCGGTTCTGCTGCGCTGCCGCTGCGAGCGCGGCTGTGATTGCCCGCTCGCGCCGCGCGTTCGCCGCGACCTATGACCTTCTCATCAAGGGCGGGCGCGTCATCGATCCGTCGCTCGGCATCGATGGCGTGCGCGATGTCGCGATTGCGGCGGGCCGCATCGCCGCGGTCGAGGACAACATCGCCCCCGACAGCGCGACCGACGTGATGGACGCGCGGGGCAAGATCGTCGCGCCGGGGCTCGTCGACATCCACACCCACGCGGCGCGCAGCAAGGAAGGGCCGCCGGCCACCCTGCTTGACGGCGTCACCGCCTATATCGACGCCGGCTCGGCCGGCGCGGACGGCATCGACCAGGCGGCGGCGATCGCGAGGGGGGGCCCCAATCTTGGGCGCCTCCTCATCAACATCTCGCGCGTCGGCGTCGTGCCCGGCGGCGAGCTGCACGATCTTGCCCGCGCCGACATCGACCTCGCGCGCGGCGCGATCGCGCGCAATCGCGACGTCGTCGTCGGGGTCAAGGCGCGGCTGTCGAACAACGTCGCCGGCACCAACGACCTCGAAGCGCTGCGGCGGGCGCAGCAGGTGGCGGCGCCGTTCGGCCTGCCGGTGATGATCCACATCGGCCAGTCCTATTCGCCGATGCGCGCCATTCTCGCGCTGCTCAAGCGCGGCGACATCGTCACGCATCTCTACGCGCCGGCGCCGAACGGCATCCTCGACGACAACGGCCGCGTGTTCCCGGAGGTGCTGGCGGCGCGCCGGCGCGGCATCTGGTTCGATTTCGGCAACGGCGTCACCGAGCATTTCACTTGGGACGTGGTCGAGCGCTGCATGAAGCAAGGCTTCGCGCCCGACACGTTCTCGACCGACTGGACGACCCAGTCGCCCACCACCGGGGTGGTCAATTTCCCGAACGTGATGTCGAAGTTCCTGATGATCGGCATGCCGGTCGACCAGGTGATCGCGCGGGCGACGACGAATTCGGCACGGGTGTTCCGCTCGTTCAACGATCGCGGCACGCTCAATGTCGGCGCGCCGGCCGACGTCGCGGTGCTGGAACTGCGCGAGGGCACCTTCGAGTTCGTGGACAACTACAAGGGCACGCGCACCGGCCATCAGCGGCTGTTCCCGATCGCCACCGTGATCGGCGGCAAGCGGGCGCCCCCGCGCGCGTAGGGCGGGGTCGCTGGGCCCCTCAGCCCCGCCCCCCTTCCGGGGGCGGGCGTCAAAAAAACGGCGCGATTGGTTTTTACCGCCATGCCGGACGGCGGCTGTATTGACGCGCCTATCGGAACTTCGGGACATGCCGCCGTTTCGCACTTACGTCATCGGCGATATTCATGGTTGCGAGACGCAGGTCCGTGACCTGTTCGAGGCCTTCCTCGATTACAACGAGGATCGGCCGTTCGGCGTCATCCTGCTCGGCGATTATGTCGACCGCGGCGCGAACAGCCGCGGCGTGATCGAGCTGTTGATGGCGCTCGAGCGCGAGATGCCCGAGCAGATGCTATGCCTGCGCGGCAATCACGAGGACATGCTGATCCACGCGCTCAAAGGGCCACAGTACGAAGAATCCTGGCTCGACAACGGCGGCGCCGCGACGCTCGAGAGCTACGGGGTCGAGCACGCCATCGACATCCCGGAAGACCATCGCGCCTGGATATCGAAGCGGCCGTTCCTCTATCGCGACGACCGGCGGCTTTACGTGCACGCCGGCATCCTGCCCGGCGTTCCGCTCGACCAGCAGACGCGGCAGTCGCTGCTGTGGATCCGCGACGAGTTCCTGAACTCCGACCTCGACCACGGCCTCTATGTCGTCCACGGCCACACGCCGGTCGCCACCGGCCGCCCGGATCAGCGGCGGAACCGCCTCAACCTCGACACCGGCGCGGTCTTCGGCGGCCCGCTCACCGCGGCCGCCTTCTGCGACACCATCACCGAGCCCATCGCCTTCATCACCGATGACGGCACCGTCACCCAATTGCGCGAGGAGCCGGTCGCCCCGAATGCGTAGCCGCGTGCGGGCCGCGGTGTGCAGGTCGGAACGCGTAGGGTGGGCAAAGGCGGCCGAGGCGCTGCAATCGAGGCGTGACCGTCGATCCGCCGTGCCCACGCGCCGCAAGGGCCAACGTCGAGACGCGTCGAAAGTCCGCGCATCACGTCTTGCGCAGGTCATTCCGGGGCGCCGCAGCGCAGCGGAGGCGAGCCCGGAATCCATACTCCGCAGCAGGGATTATGGATTCCGGGCTGCCGAGCTGCGCTCGGCCCCCGGAATGACCGGCGGCGGGAACGACGCGCGCACCCGTTCGAACGATTAGCCCTCACCAAGCCGATTTAGTCGACGCTACACGCCCGAATTTAATCACTCGCCCTTGAAGCCGTATTCCTTCCAGCGGCGGTCGACCATCTCCCAATCGCCGGGATCGGGCTTGACCATCGGCGGATAGCGGTCGCCGTCGTAGTTCGCTTCCGGCTCGAAATCGAGATTGATGGTGGCGTCGATCAGCACGCGGGTCCACTTGCCGGTGCCATAGAGGTTGGTGTCGCGGAATTTGAGCCGCGTCGAGGGATCGAGCGCCGAGCCGAAGGTGCCGGGAAAGAACACGATGTCGTCCTCGGCGGCGTTGACGCGATAGGCGAACGCCCAGTCGATCGCGCCGTAGTCGTGGATATCGATGTCCTCGTTGACGACCCAGATGTGCTTGTAGCGCAGGTGCGCCGCGTTCGAGCCCCAGATCGCGGCGGCGGCCTGCTTGGCCTGACCGCGATAGGTCTGCTTGAGCTGGATCATCAGCGTGGTGCCGTTGTTCGCCGCCGGGCAATGCACGTCGGTGACGCCGGGGACGCCGGAGCGCTCCAGGATGTTCCAGGCAAGCGCCGCGCGCTGCACCGAGCTCATGATCGAGTTCTCGTTGAGCATCTTCGGCATCGTGCCTTCGAGCGTGCCGCGGAAGATCGGCTTGTCGCGATGGGTGATGGCGGTCACCCGCACCTTGTGCTTGAGCGCCTGGTCGCCGCCGAAGTAGCCGGTGTATTCGCCGAACGGCCCTTCCATTTCGAAGGTGGCGGGGTCGGGCGAAATCCAGCCCTCGATCACGATCTCGGCCGAGGCCGGCACCTGCAGCGGCACCGTCTCGCAGTCGACGAGTTCGACCGGCGCGCCGCGCAGCGCGCCCATCACGTCGTATTCGGACACGTCCGGCGGCACCGGCGACGACGCGCAGAATGGCAGGCACGGCTCCCAGCCGTAGATGAAGGCGACCGGCATTTCCTCGCCCTTGCCGGTGTATTTGGCGAAATCCTGGCCCCAGTGCTGCGGCCGCCACAGCAGCACGGGAATGGTGTTCTTCTTGCCGATCATGCCGCGATAGATGCCGACGTTCATGCGGCCGGTGGCCGGATCGCGCGTCACCGTGCCCTGCATGGTGTTGATGTAGCGCCCGCCGTCGCGGCGGTGCCATTGCGGCACCGGGAAGTCGTAGAGGTTGATATCGTCGCCGGTGATGATGTTCTCCTTCACCGGGCCGGTCGCGACCTTGACCGGCGCCACGCGGCCCGAATAGGCCTTGCGCGCCGCCTGGACGAGATCGGTGATCGGCGCATTCTTCGGCAGGCCGAACATCATCGCGACGCGCGAATAGTTCGACAGACCGCCGGTGAAGAGCTGCGTGCAGCGCGCGTTGTGCTGGTAGTCCTTGATGTTGCTGAACAGCAGGGCCGGGCCGTCGCCGTTGCCGAACGCGCGCCGCGTGACGGTGCCGAGCTCGCAATTCCAGTCGACCTCCGCGCCGACGTCATGCAGTTCGCCCTCCTTGCGCAAATGCGCAATCCATCCGCGCAAATCACCAAACTGCATGAGCTTTCTCCTGTCCGTGAGCCGCCGGAGCACAAAAGCGAATTTGTCCGGCGCCGAAAGGGGAGTTACTATTCGCCATTCCCAGTCAGTCAAGACAGAACGGATCAGCAAAACCAGATGCAGAAGGACTATGCGCAAATGCGGGGCGCCATCCTGCGCGAGCTCGATGGCCTGCGTTACGACGTCGACGCCGAACGCCAGATCGGCTGGCTCGTCTTCGACCGCCCTCCGCTCAACGTCATCTCCTATCGCGGCCGCAGCCAGATCGCGGCGATCCTCGAGATGTTCGGCCACGATCCCGACGTGCGCGTCGTCGTGATCCGCGGCGCGAACGGCGTCTACACCTCGGGCGGCGACGTCAAGGCATTCCCGCAGATCGAGCGCGACGGCATGTCGGACCTCGCCTGGAATATCGCGGCGCCCGAGCGCTGCCCGAAGCCCGTGATCTGCGCCATGGAGAAGTACGCCATGGGCGTCGGCTTCGAGCTTTCCATGTCGTGCGATATCCGCGTCGCGACCGCCGACACCGTGCTGGCGCTGCCCGAGGTCACCCTCGGCCAGATCCCGGGCAGCGGCGGCAGCCAGCGCGTCGCCCGCATCGTCGGCCTCACGCGGGCGGTCGACATGATGATGCTCGGCCGCCGCATCCCGGCGCCGGAAGCCCATGCGTGGGGTTTGCTGACGCGCGTCGTCCCCGATGCCGCCGCGCTCGACAAGACGATCGATGAGATGGTGAAGACGCTTACCTCCATGTCGGCGCTCGCGCTCAAGACCATCAAGCGCGTGCTCAACACGACCTACAACTCCGGGCTCGCGGCGGGCCTCGAAATCGAAGGCCACGCCTACGAGAAGCTGCGCGAAAGCGAGGACTACCGCGAGGGCATCGCGGCCTTCACCGAGAAGCGCAAGCCGAAGTTCAAGTGAACGGAAGGCACGTCAATGTTGGACGCGTGGATCGCAGGGATCGAGGGGCTGTTGCAGGCGCGGGAACTGATGTTCCTGAGTCTCGGCATGGCGATCGGCCTCGTGTTCGGCGCGCTGCCGGGGCTTGGCGGCGCGACGGCGCTCGCGCTGTTGATGCCGCTCACCTACGGCCTTGAGCCGTTCACGGCGGTCGCACTTGCCGGCGGCGTGATGGGCGCCGTGCCTATGGGCGGCTCGCTCACTGCGATCCTCCTCAACGCACCGGGCGCCGCGCCCAACGCCGCAACCTGCCTCGACGGCTATCCCCTCGCGCAGCAGGGCAAGGCCGGCTACGCCATCGGCGCCGCCGCGACCGCGAACTCGCTCGGCGGTCTCATCGGCACCGTGTCCGTGCTCGCGGTGCTGCCGATGGCAAAACAACTGGTGCTGCTGTTCGGGCCGCCGGAGTTCTTCCTGCTCGCGATCCTCGCCCTTGTCACCGTCGCCGCAAGCCTCTCCGGCAAGCTGTTGCGCGGTCTCCTCACCGGCGGCATCGGCTTGATGATCGCGACCATCGGCTACGACAGCGTCACCGGCACGACCCGCTTTGCCATGGGCATCGAATATCTCTGGGACGGCGTCCACCTCGTGCCGGCGCTGATCGGGCTTTTTGCCGTCGCCGAGATGATCAACCTCTCGGTCACCGGCGGCACCGTGTCGAAGGACGTGCGCGCGGTGAAGATCACCAGCATGATGAGCGGCGTCACCGCGACCTTCCGCCATTGGCGCACGGTGCTGCGCGGCTCGATCATCGGCACCATCGTCGGCGCCATTCCGGGCGAAGGCGGCACGGTCGCCGCGTTCCTGTCCTACGGCATGACCGTGCAGGCGTCGGACGATCCCGAGAGCTTCGGCAAGGGCAACATCCAGGGCGTGATCGCGCCCGAGGCCGCGATCAATGCCAAGGACGGCAGCGCGCTCATTCCGACCATCGCGTTCGGCATCCCGTCGGGCGCCGAGATGGCGGTATTCCTCGGCATCCTGGTGCTGCACGGCATGCAGCCCGGGCCGCTGATGCTGGCGCAGAACCAGAACGAGATCTACGGCCTTGTCTGGGCGCTCACCGGCGCCTGCATCCTCGCCTCGTTCATCGGCGTGCTGCTGGCGCGCCCGCTCGGGCTCATCACGCTCGTCGACTCGCGCATCTTCGTTCCGATCATCATCGCGGTGGCGATGGTCGGCTCCTACGCAGTCGACCGCTCGATCGAGAACCCGATCCTTACGCTCGCCTTCGGCATCCTCGGCTATGTGATGATCCGCTACGATTATCCGCGGCTCACCATCGTGATCGCGCTGGTGCTCGGCGCCACCGCCGAGCGCAACTTCCACCAAACGATGATCATGGGCGACGGCAGCTGGTCGATCTTCGTCGAGCGCTGGGTGTGCCTCATCCTCATCGCTGCGATCGTGCTGTTCCTCGCGCTGCCGCCGGCGCGGGCGCGCCTGTTTCCGCCGCGCAAGGGCGCTGGCACCGGCGAGGTAACGGCGAGCGACGGAACGGCCGCCGGCGAGGGAAGTGTCGCCGGCGAGAGTTCTGCCGCGAGCAAGGGCAAGGCGTGATGCGCGTCTTCGGCACCGACGCCATCGACTATGCGCCGCCGGTTGCCGCGATCGTCGCCGCCGGCGCTTATCTCGCGACCGCCTACGGCTATTCGCCGGATGCGCGGGCGGCGCCGCTCCTCATCGGCTGGAGTGTCGTGGTGCTTGCCGTGCTCGACATCATCACGCGCACAAAGACGCCGCTTGGCGCGACGCTGACGCGCTGGCTCAATCCGGTCGGCGCCACGCCGCATCGCCCGGGTGCCGCGCGCCAGTCGTTTCCGCTGACGCGACAGCTTGCCGCCATCGCCTGGATCGTGGGCTTCGTCGCCGCTTTCGCGCTGGTCGGCGCGCTCTACGCGATCCCGCTCTACGTCTTCGCCGCGACGCGTTGGCGGGGCGAACGGCCGTTCCTGGTGTGCCTCGTCAGCGCCGCCGGCACGCTCGCCGGCGTCTGGCTCCTGTTCGGCCGCCTCCTCCACCTCGAGCTCTACCCCGGCCTGCTGTTCGGCGGCACGTGAATGTCGATTGAGTGATCAAATGAGTTCGAGGCGCAGCGTCCGGCCAACAATCTTGGCCGCACGTTGAAGCGTCGTAATTGTCACGTTTCCATCTTTCGGGTCCAACAGTCGGCTGATCTGGCTGCGACTTGTCTTCATACGCTCGGCAAGGCGTTTGCGCGAAAGATTCTGCGCCTTCATTGCCACGGCGATTTGCCAAGCAAGGACTTCCTTGATGGCGACAGCCTCGAACTCTTCGAGCTTCCCCTCTTCTCTCAGGAAATCGTCGAGGCGCGTCAGGTTGTCGGTCGAACGAGACGCTTTCTTCTTCTTCATGCCGGCACCTTATCCTTCAAACTCTCTCTTTCGCTTGCCGGCCAATGCCAAATCCTCACCCGGCGTTTTCCGCGACTTCTTGATGAAACCGTGCAGGATAACGATTGCATCCTGGTGGGCGCTAAAGATCACCCTCGCTATCCGGTCGCTCGGAAGCTCGCTTCGTACTTCCCATAGACCATCGCCAAGTGAACGACAGAGCGGCATTCCAACCGGCCACCTATATTGTACCCGCATGAGATCCTGGCCGATGGCGTTACGATCTCTGGCATCCAACGCACGAAGCCAATTTCGTACAACCTCGGTTCCGGCTCGGGTGCGGAAAAAGAGGACCGGAATCTTGCGCGGCCGGTCAGCGCTCATGCTGTTCTAAATATGGCCTATGTACCATATAATGTCCACCCCACAAACATAGTTAAAGTCAGATAGGCAAAGCGTGGACCTGCCCACTCGTGCGCGCAAGCGACTTACGCAACCAGAGTCTTCTCGCTCTTCTGCGCGGCGAGGGTCACGGGGGGATGGCGGTCGCAGAAGCCGGTGGCTTCGCAATAGGCGTGGGCGACGCGATAGACCATCGCTTCGTCGAACCAGCGGCCAACGATCTGCATCGCGGTCGGCAGGCCCTCGGGGGTGAAGCCGGTCGGCACCGCGATTGCCGGCGAGCCGGTGACGTTGAACGGCATGCGGCATTGGCGCTTGTAGGTTTTTGCGATCGTCTCGGCGTCGTCGATGCGGCATGGCATGTCGAGGCTCGACATCGTGATCACCGCATCGAGGTCGCGCGTCGCCGCGGCAAACTCCGCGCACAATGCCGTGCGCATCTGCTGCGCCTTGACGTAGTCGGCGGCCGGGATGAAGGCGCCCGGCAGCATCTTGCGCAGCGTGATCGGCGCGTAATCCTGCGGCCGCTCGCGCATGTCGCGTTCGTGCACGGCAAAGGCCTCGACCATCAGGATGGTGCGGCCGCATTCGGAGTAGCGCTGCAGCGACGACAGCCGGATCGGCTTCACCTCGGCGCCGAGCCGGCGCAGCACGTCGACGGCGGCATCGATCGCGGCAAGCTGCTCCGGCGCCGCCAGCATGTCCTCGTCGTAGAAATGCGCGACGAGCCCGAGCTTGAGGCCGCGCACGCCGCCGCCCAGCGCCGCGCTGAAGTCCCCCACCCTACCCTCTCCCGCCTGCACGCTCGTCGGATCAGCCGGATCGTGTCCCGCGATCGCCTGCAGCATGATGGCGTTGTCCTCGACGGTGCGGGTCAGCGGCCCGACATTGTCGAGCGAGAACGCGAGCGGAAACACGCCGGCGCGGCTCACCATGCCATAGGTCGCCTTCATGCCGACGACGCCGCAGCAGGTCGCGGGATTGCGCACCGAGCCGCCGGTGTCGGTGCCGAGCGCGCCGGGCGCGGTGCCGAGCGCGACGGCGACGCCCGAGCCGCTCGACGAGCCGCCGGGATGAAGGTCGGTGTTCCACGGATTGCGGGCGGCCGGCCACGGCAGGTCGTGGGTCGGGCCGCCGTTGGCGAACTCGTGCAGCGCGAGCTTGCCGAGCAGCACTGCGCCCGCCTCGCGCAGCCGCGCGATGGCGGTCGCGTCACTCTGCGCACGGTGATCGATGCGCACCTTCGAGTGGCACGTCGTCGCCATGCCGGCGACATCGAAAATATCCTTCGCCGCATAGGGCACGCCGTGCATCGGCCCGCGCCACTCGCCGCGCATGATCGCCGCTTCCGCAGCCTTCGCCTGCGCCAGCGCCAGCTCTTCGGTCACTGCGATGTAGGCGTGATAGGTGGGCTCGGTTGCGGCGATGCGCGCGAGCAGCGCCTGGGTCAACTCAACCGGCGAGAGCTTGCGCGCGCGAATAAGGCGCCCTGCCTCCGCGATGGTGAGATAGGCGAGATCGGTCATTTCGCCTCCAGGAACTTTGACGGATCGAAAGCGATCGCCGGCTCGGTGGTCGCCGCAAAGTCCGCCGGCGGCGGCGAGAGCGCCGTCGTCGCGCGCGCGACCGCGGCTGCGACGATGTCGGGAAAAAGTGCGTAGGCGCGGTCAAGTCCGCGGGCTTTGGCAAGGGCGCGCACATACTCCGCCGCCGGGTCCGGCTTATCTGCCGCTAACGGCTTGTCATTCATCGGGATTTCTCCTCCGACGGCGGGCGTCGCCTCGCCGGTTTTCCCTGAGAACAGGGAAAATAACAGGGAATCCGAAAAATGGGGGCGCGCAAGTTGCATAGCTCAGCAATTCGTCAAACCTTTTCAAGGACCCACCGGCACTCGTGGCGCGGACAAGCAGGGAAGCGACGACGGCGTAACAGCGAATGGGTATACGCGGATCATCTCGTTTTGCGTTGGCAACTGACACGGATGCCGAGGAGCTGCCGCGAGAATTTTCCGCAGCGAGTCGTGTGTCGAAGTTTTGAAGGCCTATTATAGGACTATTCATATATAAGTCAAGCGTGTCGCCGGCCGCGACCGATCATGGTGTCAAGACGCCTGAGCTTGCGCCTCGGACGACTACAGCGCCCAAACTACAGCCGCGGCAGAGATGAGCCGAGTTACTCCGCATCTTTCGAATTAACGGCATAAATATGGAACCAAATCCCTTGAACTTTTTGCATGATGAATTTGCGTTCGGCAGTTGAAATCGACGCGGCGTTGCCAACAAGAATCCCCTGCATCAACGTTCCGAGGATATCACCACGGACTTTTTGAGGCAGTGGTGTCGTCATTTCCAGGGTCGCGGCGTAGACCAGCGTACATTGCGCCATTCCAAGCGCATTCTCCGCACCACAAATTGCGGTAAGCCCTACGATGTCCAATCCACCCTCTTCCGTCGCCGCCATCAGCGTTGCGTAGTCGCCGACCTTGTACGTGCAAACCGTTCGCTTGGTGCCGTTACCGTTCAGGCAACCGACAGAAGTCAACGGGTCCTTTATGGATTGATGAATAAGGGCCTTCTTCAAATCCGCCTGGAGCGATTTAAACGTGAGCGGCAGCAAGGTATCGTCTGCCGCCAGAACCGCTTGCGTGTAGACCATGCCAGCAACAATGCCCACCGCCGCAACGAAAGCACGGACCGTGCTCATGGTTCCGCCGGTCTTCCTGTTCGTTCAAGCGAACGCTTGGCCGCCGTCAGGTACGACACGACGCTATCAATATTCCAGATCGGGATTTCTAAATCGACATTATTGTCGAGTTCGAACAAGAGCGACCGTCCAACATCCGATAAGCTCGCATTCTCGCTCACGAAAAAAGAGTGCGTTTGCGCAAAGTGCCCGTCACCGCTGTCTCCTATCGATTACAGCATGACTCCGCTAGGCAAGCACGATAGCGCGAGCTCTAGCAAATTCCAAAACCGCCGCGCCGGCATAGACTGCGCGGAGAACTGACAAACGAGGGCGGACGCCGTGAGGGGATCGATGCGCGTGGCACTGCCTTGCGCCATGGTCGCGATGCCAGTGGCGACGAGCCCGCGAGCGCGCAGCGCGTGCCTCTAGCTTGTTTGCGGATGCCGGCCCGCCCGTTGGGGCAGAACCAAGAGACACACCATGATAAATGCCGCGATCACCGCCGAGGCGAGGGGGCGGCTCAGCGCAAGCCCGCCCTCAGCCACGGGCTTGTCGAGGTAGTCACCGACGGTTGCGCCGAGTGGCCGGGTCAGAATGAAGGCCGTCCAGAATAGCAGCACGTGCGACACGTTGGTCCAGAAGTAAAGTCCGACGACCACTGCGAGCGCGGCGGCGAAGACGAGCGCGCCGCCTTGGTAGCCGAGCCCGCCGGTGTCAGCCAGCCAGTCGCCGAGGGCTGTACCCAGCGTTTGCGACAAAGTGATCGCCGCCCAATAGAACGCTTCCACCTTCCGCGTGCTCACGGTGTTCACGGAGATGGTGCCCTGCGACCAATACCAAAGCCCGAGCACGGCCATCAGCCAGACGAACAGCATCGTCGCGCCGCCGGCGTATCCAATGCCGAGCGAGCGGTCTGCAAAATCGGCCATGGTGGTGCCGAAGGTGGTGGAGGCGACGATCGTCGCCCAGTAGAGGAAAGGATGGAACTGCTTCGCCGCAATTTGCGCGATCACCAGCACGACGAGAAGGGAAAGAAAGACGGCCGTACCGGCGAGATAGCCCCAGTCGAGGGTCATGGTGACGGAATCGCCGCCGGTCTCGCCGAGAGTGGTCGCGGCGATCTTGATCACCCAAAATACAAGGGTGACCTCGGGAACTTTCGAGAGCGATTGCTGTTGCGAACCATCATTCATGTGCGACGGCGGCGCGGCGGACACATGGCCTTGCGCATCCCCTTCTGGGTTTTTCTCGACCACGCCGCTTGTAGATCATTGCCGTGCGTCAGCATACACTGTGCGCGCAACGAGAAACGAGGGCGGACGCCGTGAAGGGATGGATGCGCATCGCGCTGTGCTGCGCCGTGGTCGCGATGGCGGCGGTAGCGAGTGGCGAGCCTGCGAACGCCCAGCGCGGCGGCGCATGGCCGAGCCGTCCGATCAAGATGATCGTCCCGACCGGACCCGGCGCCGCGACCGACGTGATGGCCCGGCTGATTGCCGACGGCATGTCCCGCGCCATCGGCCAGACCATCTTTGTCGAGAACATGCCGGGCGCTTCGGGCATCCTCGCCCACGGCGCCGCGTCCCGCGCCGCCCCCGACGGCTACACCATCCTCTTCACCAACACCTCCGGGATGGCGATCAATCTGATTTCGTTCAAACAGTTGCCGTACGATCCGACGCGCGATTTCACGACGATCGCCCTGGTGTGCAGTCCCGCGCCGCAGATGCTGTCGGTAAACGCGACTTTGCCGGTCGCAACCGTCGGCGAGCTGATTGCCTATGCGAAGGCAAATCCCGGCAAGCTCTCGATCGCGTTCGACAACACGGCCGGCGCGGCGGCGTTTGCGGCGAAGCTCTTCGACAAGCGCGCAGGCCTCGACCTGATCGAAGTGCCGTACCGCTCGAGTGCGCAGCTCGTCCAGGATGTCGCGAGCGGCGTCAACCAGGTCATGGTCAGCTCCATCGCGGCGGCGGAAGCGGTCGTCCAAGCCGGCAAGGTGCGCCGCCTCGCCGTGACCTCGGGCAATCGCTTTCCCGGGCTGCCGGACCTGCCGGCGGTGCGCGAGACGGTGCCCGGCATCGCCATGGACGGCCTGTTCGCGATGGTGGCGCCCGCAGGCACGTCAGCGGAGGTCATCGATCGGCTTAACTTGGCGATCGGGGGATACCTCGAGGGATCCGAGATCAGGCAACGGCTGCTCGTCCTCGGCCTTGCCGCCGCGCCGCGCGGCACGCCCGACAACGCCGCGAAGACCATCCGTCATGAGCAGGAGCAATGGCGTGCGGTTGCAAAGGAGCTCAACGTCGAGCCGCAGTGAGGCGGCGCGATCGAGCACAGCTCGTAGGGCGGAATAGCGAAGCGTATTCCGCCGCTGGTCCGCAGTTTCAAAGCCGAGTTTGTTGATTGGCCGAACGGCGCAATACGCTTGCGCTATTGCGCCCTACGAGCCGACGCAAACCGCAACAGCGTCACTGCGACGCTAGGCCGGTGTCGATGAGCATCGGCTTCCATCGCGCGGCTTCCGCGAGGATGAAATCGTGGAACTCGTCGAGCGTCATCGGGTCGGCGATGAGGCCGTCCTCGCGCAGCCGTTTCTCGATCTCCGGCCGTCGCACCATTTTCGTAATTTCGCGATTGACCTTGTCGGCGATCTCGCGCGGCAGGCCGGCGGGCGCCGCGAGTGCGAACCAGTTGGTGCCCGACAGCTCCGGATAGCCGAGCTCCGAAAACGTCGGCACCGACGGATAATCGGGGAGCCGCGACTTGAAGGTGTGGGCGAGCGCGAGGGCGGCGCCGCCGCGGATCAGGCCCGAGGCGGACGACATCGTCTGCGCGGAGAAATCGAGATGGCCGCCGACGAGATCGGTGAGGCCCTGGGAGGCGCCCTTGTAGGGCACGTGCTCGACCTTGATGCCGACCTTGCGGGCGAAATGTTCGGCAATCAGATGGCCGTTGCTGGCGACTCCCGATGACGAGAAGGTGAGAGGGCGCGGGCTCGCCCGGCCGCGCGCGACGAAGGCATCGAGCGTCTTGATGTCACCGCGGGCGTTGACGACGAACGCGACCGGCGAACCCGCGAGAAAGGCGACGTTGGTGAGGTCGGCGAGCGGATCGTAGCCGATCTTCGGATTGGTCAGCGGCGCGAAGGTGAGGAGCGACAGCGTCGTCACCACGAAGTTGTAGCCATCGGGCTCGGCGTGGGCGACGAACTGCACGCCGATGGCGCCGGCCGCTCCTGCGCGGGTCTCGACGAAGAACTGCTGGCCGAATGCCGCGGTGAGGTGATCGGCCGCAAGCCGCGCCAGGATGTCGGCGGCGCCGCCGGGCGCGAACGTGTTGACGATGCGCACCGGCCGGCTCGGCCACTCCTGCGCCGACGCGGCCGCACCGAAGAGCGAGAGCGGCGCTGCGACGGCCGCTGCCGCGATCAGCGCGACGATGAAACGAACTGGCCTCACATGTCCTCCACTTTTTTCATTCCGGCACTTTTGTCACATCGGGCGTCATTCCGGGGCGCCGTGAAACGGCGAGCCCGGAATCCATAACCCCTGCTGCGGAGTATTGATTCCGGGCTCGCCTCCGCTTCGCTGCGGCGCCCCGAAACTACGATAGCTTACGTCGTCGAAAAGATGCAGAGTTTTCGGCGAAGCCGCGAACCCACCCAAACGCATGGAACCATGCACGCACCGCGAACATCACACCTGCCGCGCATCGCGATCGCGATCGGCGATCCGGCCGGCATCGGCCCCGAGGTGAGCCTCAAGGCCGCGCTCGACCGTGAAGCGCGCGCATTGTGCCGGCCGCTGCTCGTCGGCGATCCGGCGGTGATCGCAGCGCACGCCAAGGCGGCGGGGCTTGGCGCGCCGCTCCGTGTGATCGGCGCGGTACGCGAAGCCGATTGGTCCGGCGGCGCCGTCAACGTGCTCGCGGTGCCGATGCCGGCGCACACTGAGATCAAGTTCGGCGTCAACGACGCGGCTTACGGCCGCGCGGCGCTCGCAAGCGCAAGCCGCGCCATCAAGGCGGCGCTTGCCGGCGAGGTCGATGCCGTGGTGGCGGCGCCGCACAACCAGACCTCGATTGCCCAGGCCGGCATCGCGTTCGACGGCAATCCGACGTTTCTCGCGCGCGAAACCGGCATGGACCCGAACGATGTCTTCATGCTGCTGTGGTTCGGCACGACGCGCATCGTCCACTGCACGCTTCACGTCGCGGTCGCCGCGGCGCTCAAACTCATCACCCGCGAGCATGTCGGCCGGGCGATCCGCGCGACCGACACGGCGCTGAAACGGCTCGGCATCGCCGCGCCGAAGATTTTCGTCGGCGGGCTCAATCCGCATGCCGGCGAAGGCGGGCTGTTCGGGCGCGAGGAGATCGACATCATCGCGCCGGCAATCGCTGACGCGCGGGCAGGCGGCATCGACGCCACAGGCCCGTACGGATGCGACACCATGTTTCACAAGCAGGGCGCCGACGCCTTCCTCGTGATGTTGCACGACCAGGGCCACATTGCGGCGAAGCTCCTGGCGCCGAACGGCAGCGCGGCGTTCTCGATCGGCAGCCCGATCCTGTTTTCGTCGGTCGCCCACGGCAGCGCCTTCGACATCGCCGGCCGCGGCATCGCGAACCCCGCCGCGATGATCGAGGCGATCACGCGATTGTCGGGCGTGAGTGCGGGAGCGATGTAGGCTTTTGCATGGAGCAGTCTATCTTAAGGTATCTACTGGGAGGGACGGTGATGAACGAGCTTGCTCGGGCCGTGTGCTATTGGTTGAGCTACAAAGCTGCGACGGGCGCATCCCGTCTGTTAACTGAAGGATCCCTTTCTATCCCCATTGCAGAGAGCCTATTTTTTCATCGGTGGAAAATATCCACGGAAATAGATTACCACGAGATTTTTCCCGATATTTTAGAAGGAAAGATATATGCAGATTTTTATGCCACACGCGGCGAATCCGGTTCAGAGCGACTTGCATTGGAAACCAAGTTTTTCAAATCCTCGTGTCACAACCGTATATTCAACGATATTGTTCGATTGGGTCTAAGCGATTCCAATTCCGTTCAAAAATTAGTATTGCTTGCTTGGTCTAAGGACTTGAAGCCGTGGAGGGAATTTGAGCGTTTATTATCGTTAAAGGTCCAACAAGATATCACGATTGATCCAGTTGAATGCATTTTTGATCCCGCTGGCCAGCCGGTTTCATTGGCCGGTAATAAATCAAAGTTTGAAGAGCTACGCCTTATGCGCAGTCCTGCGGCGACGAGCAAAGTTTTGGTGACTTGTACCGATAGAGCGGAAACGGACACCTATGGTGTGACAGAGTTTTCGATCGCAGCCGTCTGAGTTCACTCCCACGGCATGAGGGAGGCGTGGATCACGTCCTTGACGCCTTCGCCGCCGACCGAGCGGATCGCGAGGTCGACGTCCTTCATGCCGAACTTGTGGGTGGTGACGAGGTCGAGCGGGAAACGCTTCGAGGCGAGCTGGGCGAGCGCGAGCTCGCATGCCCTGAAGCTGTGGCCGCGGGCGCACTTGATGGTGATGTATTTCACCGTCACGCGCGCGATCGGGAAATTCGGAAAGTCCGTCATCTCGCCTTGGATCACCAGCGTGCCGGCCTTGCGCTTGAGCGCCTCGATGCCGAGCAGCACGGGGACGGTGCCGGCGCCCGCGGTGCAGTCGAGCGAGACGTCGACGCCCTTGCCGCCGGTGATCTCCATGATCCGGGCGAGCGGGTCCTCCTTCTGCACGTCGATGACGTAATCGGCGCCGAGCTTCTTGGCGACCTCCATGCGCGCCGCGTCCTTCGACGTGCCGGTGACGATGATGAGCGAGGCGCCGGCCTGGCGGCAGATCACCGTCTGCGACAGGCCCTGCTGGCCCGGCCCCTGGATCAGCACCTTGGAGTCATAGCCGACGCCGCCGTCCATCAGCGACCACTCGACGCCGTTCGCCATCGGCGTGACGATCCCGGCAAGCTCGGGCGTGACGCCCTTCGGAACGTGGTGGAGGACGGCGTTCCACGGCAGGTAGACGTATTGGGCAAAGCCGCCCCACAAATGCGGCGCTTTCTCAGCCGAGGTGTAGCCGTAGCGGATGGCATCGGGATTGTAGCGCCAGTCGGTGTTCTCGCAGTGGCGATACTGGCCGAGATGGCACCACTCGCACTTGCCGCACGCGACGTAGTGCTCGACGAACACGAGGTCGCCTTCCTTGAAGCCCTTGCGCCGGGTGAATTCGCGGCCGGCCTTGGCGATGGTGCCGATGTTCTCGTGGCCCATGATCACCGGCGCGGCCGACGGCGGATGCTTGTAGAGCTTGACGTCGGTGCCGCAGATGCCGGCGACCTCCATCTTCATCAGCGCCGCATCCTCCGGGATGTCCGGCATCGGAAATTCGCGAATCTCGGTCCGGCTCGGACCGACGCGCACCGCCGCAAGAACCTGTTCCACCACGCAGTCTCCAGTGTTAGCGCCCCGACTTTCTTCTCCCCTCGCCCTTGCGGGGAGGGGTCGGGGGTGGGGGTCAGGAGATGTGGCACGTCATTGCCGTAACCTCACGACCCCCCACCCCGACCCTCCCCGACAAGGGGGGAGGGAGGAGATGGGTCGGCGTTCTTTGCGATCGTTTGGCTCCGCGCGTCGAAGGAAAGGCTGTGCCTTTTGCACGGCTTTCCCTGGCGAAGCGTCTTGCGCAGGTGATCGCAAATTTCGCTGCACACTATGGATGATGGCCGTACGGTCAAGCACGATCTCGACAACCCGCTCGGCCTTCATCGTGATACGTTCGCGACCGCTAAGCGTTTCGAGCCGAGGCAATTGTTGGACAAGCAAATAGATGCACGGTCGGGCGGGACGGAGACCGATCGAACGCCGCAATGGGCGTTCCGGCGAAGCCCCGATCATGCGGCAGCGCTCGAGCGGGTGCGCGGCTGGACGCGCGAGCGCTTCAGGCTTGCCGACGAGGATGTAGTGATGGTCGCCGAAGTCGCCTGCGGGCTGCCGGGATGTCCGCCGGTCGAGACCGTGGTCGCGTTCTGGACCGGCGAAGCTCCCGATCAGCAGCGCTATCAATTCAAGGTGTTCAAGCCGGTGAACGAGGTCGTCAACGAAGACCTGCCGTTCGCGTGGCTGAAGGCATCGCTCGCGTCCCCGGACGGTTTTGCGTGCGACTGCTGCTGACCCGCCGTCCGCGCCGTTGACAGTCCCGCCGGCCGTGACGATCATTTGTGCCACTGGACAAAGAGGAGCCTGGCCAGAAACGCATGACGGGGCGCAACGGAGCGAGCGGGGATAACCTGACCGGCGTGTGGCACGGCACGTTCAGCTATCCGCGCGACCAGGGACCGGTGGCGTTCGTGGCGACGCTGATCGAGTCGGGCCGGTTCGTCAGCGGCATGACCCATGAGCCGTGCGCGGTTGGCGGCAATCCCAACGACACGCTCTACGCCTCGCTCGCCGGCAGCCGGCACGGCAGCGCCGTCGCCTTCGTCAAAACCTATGACGGCGCCAACCCGAATTACCGCGCGGTGGATTACGAGGGCACGCTCAGCAGCGACGGCACCGAAATCGAGGGCCGCTGGGTCATCCACGGCGTGTGGTCGGGCAAGTTCCTGATGATCCGTTCCGCAGGCAAGGCGGAGACCGTCGAGCGCAAGGTGCACGAACGCGCGCGGTCGTAGCGCGTCACGCGGCCGTTGCGCTTGCCTTATCGAGGAATGCCAGCACGCGCGACGGCACCGTGTCTTCGGTCTGGCCCGCGACCGGCACATCCCAATAGTCGGATCCCGGCCAGCATTCCTCGAGGTATCGCGCGGCCGAGGTCGCGTGCGCGGCATCCTGGCCCGGCGCGATCAGCGCCGGGATCGACAGCCGCAGCAGGTCCTCGGGCTCGGCGCCGGGCGCGGTGTCGCGGTCGAACAGCGTACGCGCCATGCCGGCGACGATGAGCTTGTAATGTTCCACGTCCTGCCGCGCGTAGGTTTCCGCAAACGCCGCGTCGTGGCGAAGGACCGAGGCCCACGGGCCGCCACGCGGGTCGGCGCCGAACGGCTTGCCGTCTTTCGCGACCAGCGCCACCACCGCATCGAGTCCGTGCTCCTGCACGAAGGCGAGATGCGTCGCAAAGCGCTGGTGGCTGCTGATCCGGTATCTCGCGCCGCCGACCGGCCAGAACAGGATCGCACTCGCCGTCGCCTGCGGATGCGCGACGGCGAAAGCGGCGACCGGACAGCACCCCATGCAGCCGCCCATGATGTGGGCGCGCGCGATGCCGAGATGGTCGAGCAGCCCTTTCCCTTGCGCGACGTAATCGCGCCAGGTGACCCGCTCGATCCGCCCGCCCGACTGGCCGCACTCGCGCCGGTCAAACGCGATGCACGTGTATTTTTGCGGCAGGTGGTCGAGGAGCTTGATGCGCGCATAGACGCCCTGCGTCCGCCACGACTCGATCGTGGCGTTGAAGCCGCCCGGCGCATACAACAACAGCGGCGGCCCGGTGCCGACGACCTCGTAGCGCGTCGCGATGCCATCGATGACGGCGCTCACCATGTCTCAGCCCTTGATCTGGCGGCCGGCGCGGACGTCGGCGATCAGCGCGGTGAAAGCATCGAGGCTCGTCTTCGCGACGTTGGCGTAGGTCTCGGTCTTGGCATCGAGCCACTTCTCGCCATAGCCGATGGCGGTGTGGGCAAGACGTACGCGCCCGTCGAGCCAAGGTCCGCCGCCAAAGCCGCCGATCACCGGGATCGACACCGCTTTGACCACCGCCTCGCCTGCCACCGGACCGGAATTGGTGAAATCCAGGAGCGATGCCCCTTCGGTCTCGAGCACGCGTGCCTGCTCGACGAGCTTTGCCGTCATTTCCGGCTGCGCCTGCGCGCCTGGCGCCGACTGCGCGCCATAGGGAATGCCGTATTGCAGGGCGGTCTGCGGCGTGATGCCGAATTGCGCGAACACCGGAATGCCGGCGCGCACCAACGCGCGCACACTTTCCGGAAAATCGGCGGCGCCGTCGACCTTGATCATGTCGGCGCCCGCCTCTTTGACGAGGCGGATCGCAGCCGCGAGCGCGCTCGCGGTGCCGAGCTGCAGCGGACCATAGGGAAAGTCGCAGCTCACGAGCGCGCGCTTCACCCCGCGGCGCACCGCTTTGCAGACCACCAGCATCTCGTCCAGGGTCACTTCGAGGGGATTGGAATGGCCCCACAGATTGACGCCGACTGAATCGCCGACCGAGACGATGTCGACGCCGGCGCGATCCGCGATCCGCGCCATCTGGTAATCCCAGGCGACGATGCCGGCGATCTTGCGCCCCTCACGCTTCATCTGCTGCAGCGCCGGAATGGTGATCGCATCGGTCATGGGGGTCTCTCGCAGCACGGTTCGTAGGGCGGATTAGCGCAGCGTAATCCGCCGTGTCCATGCTCATTCGTTCGAATGAAGGGTCTTTTGCCGCGCGGCGGTGGGTTACGGCGCTTTGCGCCTAACCCACCCTACAGTTCACCGCCATCAGCCGAAGCGGTAGAGCTTCTTGGCATTGCCGCCGAACACCATGCGGCGCTGCTCATCGGGGAGCGACGGCGGGATCGCCATGAACGGATCGTCGAAATCCCAGTGCGGGTAGTCGCTCGCGAACAGGATGTGGTCCATGCCGATCCAGCGCATGGCATCGATGACGTGGGTCGGATCCTCGGCCTCTTCCATCGGCTGGGTGGTGACGTAGATGTGCTCGCGGATGTATTCCGACGGCGCGCGCGTCACATGCGGGACCTCGTCGCGCATGCGCTTCCAGTTGCGGTCGAGCCGCCAGCCGAGCGCCGGCAGCCAGCCGAAGCCACATTCGGTGAGCACGATCTTGAGGTCGCGATAGCGCTCGAACAGGCCCTCCATGATCATGCTGGTGACGACGGCCTGGGCGGAGGTCGCGTGCTCGGTCACCTCCTCGATGTAGAACGACGGCCAGCCGCCGTTGGTCATCGCCCAACCGCTGTAACCGAACGCATGGATGCCGACCGGCAGCCCGGCTTCGACCGCAGCCTCGAAGATCGGCCAGTAGCGCTTGCGGCCCAAAGCCTCGGCGGTGCGGCTCAGCATCAGCACCTGGGCGAAATTCGTGTCGCCGGCGCGGCGGCGGATTTCGCGCGCCGAGGCTTCCGCGTCCTCGTAGGGGACGACGACGGACGCCCGCAGCCGCTTGTCGGGGCGCGTCCAGCGGGCAAGCTGCGCCTCGTTGTTGGCGTAGGCAAGCGCGGCGGAAAAGTCGGAGTTCTGGTCGCCCTGGCCGGACGGCGCCAGCGGGTTGAGGACGCCGAACTCGATGCCGTAGTGATCGAGGTGCTGCTCCTGCATGAAGGCGAGATCGCTGCCCGGTCCCCCGCCTGTGGGCGGCCAGGCGTCGCGCCGTGACGCGATCGGCGTCATCTTGGGGAACGGATAGCCGTTGACGAACCCGTGGCGCTGCCGCCGGCCGTAGGTCTGCAGGTAGTCCCACCACCGGTTGCTGAGATGGGGCCGCAGGTCCTCGAGCGAGTTCTTGGGGTGGATGTCGCAGTCGACAATGGCGAGGCGCGCTTGCGCCTTCGGGGCGCGGACGGGATGCCGAAGCTCGATGTTCATGCGGATGTCTCCTCATTCGCATTATATCAAGAAGCGACGATTCCGGTAAGGGCGTCTCCGCATGGTTGTGCCGGCGACAGATCGGGGCTGGGTTCCGCTTGGCCCGTCCTGCCGCTATGTTCATGTTCCTTCTCACCGGCTGCGGGGTGCAGTAAGCTATTGCAGAAACATGAGCCGTCCCGGCATTTCGGCGACGGCGGAGAATGGGCGGAAAACATGACAGACAAGACGCGCACATCGTTGCTCTACGGCCTTGTGGTGGTGCTACCGCTCGCGTTCGCGGGCTATGCCTGGGCGGGCGGCGCTTCGCTCGACGAGGATGAGGAAGATCAGTCCAATGCCGGCGTCTCGTTTTTCGGGTTCGCCAAGGACCTCGATCGCGGCGGCGGCGTAGCCGACGCCAAGGTCAGCGCCGAGATCAAGAACCGCAATGCCAGCCTGGTGACGCGCACCGACGACCAGGGGCATTTCAAGTTCTCGGGCTTCAGCAAAGACATCAACCCGAAGGACGTCGAGATCACCTGCAGCAAGGAAGGCTTCAAGCTGCAGCGTACGCTCCGCCGCCAGCCCAATGCGGAAGGCGCGACCTCGATCGAAGTCGACTGCCTGATGGTCAAGCCCTGAAGGGCGCTAAGATTTGTTCAATGCGCGTTCGTGATGTCGTCTGCGGGAGCGCACTCACCGTCCTGATCGGCATGGCGTTCGCCTGCGGCGCTACGCGCGTGGCCGGCGCAGAGCGGCAGGTTTCGCCGCTTGCGCTATTGCCCAGCGCGCCCTCCCAACAGGGAAAGCCATCGCGCTCATCCGATCTCCGCCTCTTTTCCCCTCCCCCGCAAGCGGGGGAGGGGAAAAGATCTGCGGAGCAACGGCCGCTGCGGCTCGCGCAGGCGGCTGCGGCGAAGACCCACGTCCTCGCGCTGACGGGACGGGTTACGTCGGCGGACGAAGGTGCGATGGAGGGCGTGCTGGTGAGCGCCGCGCGCGCCGGCTCGCCCATCACCGTGACCGTCGTCACTGACGCTGCCGGCCACTATGGCTTTCCCGCCGACCGGCTGGCGCCCGGCCATTACACGCTCACCATCCGGGCGACGGGCTACGTTCTGAGCTCATCCGCTGCGGCCGATGTCGGCACCGAAGCGACCGCGACCGCCGACCTCAGCCTGCGCAAGGTCGAAGACGTGTCGACGCAGCTCACCTCGACCGAATGGCTGATCAGCATGCCGGGCTCGAACGAGCAGAAGCGGCCGCTGATCGAATGCATGAGCTGCCACACCCTTGAACGGGTGGTGCGCTCGAAGTTCACCACGGACGAGTTCGTCGCCGTGCTCAAGCGCATGGCGAACTACGCCAACAACACCTCTATGGAGCACATCCAGGCCCGCGCGGTGGAGCGCCCGGTGCCTGAGGATCGCGCGCGCCGCGTCGCCGAATATCTCGCCTCGGTGAATCTGCGGGAGCGCGAGCGCTGGGATTATCCGCTGCACGTGTTGCCGCGGCCGACCGGCCGCGCGACGCGCGTCATCATCACCGAATATGCCCTGCCGCGGAAATCAATCGCGCCCCATGACGTGCGGCTCGGGGCGGACGGCTTCGTCTGGTACTCGAATTTCGTCGAGCCCTATATCGGCCGGCTCGATCCACGCACCGGCGCGCACGCCGAGTTCGCCTATCCGCTGGCCAAGCCCAACGCGCCGACGGGATCGCTCGCGCTCGAGCCCGATCCCGACGGCAATTGGTGGCTGGCGCTCATGTTCCAGGGCGGGCTCGCGCGCTTTGATCCGCGCACCAACACATTCCGAATGTTCCCGTTGCCGGCCGAACTCAACACCGACACCGCCCAGCAATCCATGGTGATGCCGAACCATCTCGACGTCGACGGCAAGGTATGGACGAACGACGTCCTGACGCATTCAATCCTGCGCCTCGACCTTGCCACCGGCCGCTACGAGACCGTCGATCCGTTCAAGGACATGCCGATCGGCGGCAATCGCCAGCATTCGCCCTACGGCATGACGGCGGACAAGAACAACGATCTCTATTTCATGGATTTCGGCGACGAGAACGTCGGCCGCGTCGACGCCAAGACGTTCCGCGCCACCATCTATCCGACGCCGACGGCGCATTCGCGCCCGCGCCGCACCATGCTCGACGACAACGGCCGGCTGTGGTTTGCGGAATTCGCGGCGAACAAGCTCGCCATGTTCGACCTCGCGCACGAAAGCATCAAGGAATGGGACGTACCGACGCCGCACAGCTATCCTTATGATGCCTTCCTCGACCGCAACGGCGAACTGTGGAGCGGCTCGATGTCCGATGACCGCGTGCTGCGGTTCGATCCGCGGACCGGCCAGTCGGTCGAGTACCTGCTGCCGCACCCGACCAACGTCCGCCGCATCTTCATCGACAACACCACGACGCCGGTGACGTTCTGGGCCGGCAACAATCACCACGCCGCCATCATCAAGCTCGAGCCGCTGGAATAGCTTTTCACCGTCATTCCGCCGGGCTATGCACATGGCACGGACGCCTCACCTCGCCCCGCTTGCGGGGATCGGGTGAGGGAGCGTTTTCCGCGGCGTCATTCCGGGGCGCCGCAAAGCGGCGAGCCCGGAATCCATACTCCGCGATCCGTGGGTATGGATTCCGGGCTCGCCTCCGCTTCGCTACGGCGCCCGGAATGACGCCGCGGAAAGGTCCCCTCACCCCGCAAGCGGGGAGAGGGAGAAGAACGCGCGGATGCGCGATGACGCTATGGGTTTGCCTGTCGTACGCCCTGCAACAAAGGAGAACCGGAGAGCAGCATGAGTGAGAACATCATCGTCCAACAGGATGGCGGCATCCTGCGCGTCACCATCAACCGGCCGGACATTGGCAACGCCATGACCGACGCCATGGCGCAGGAACTGACCGCGATCGTTGCCGGGGCGCCGAAGACCTCGCGCATGGTGCTGCTGCGCGGCGCCGGCAAGGACTTCTGCGTCGGCCGCGATGCGCCGCCCCCGTCCGGCAATCCGGAGGCGATGGAGCGAAGGCGGTTCTCCGACATCGTGTTCAACACCTATGGCGCGATCCGTGATTGCGCGGTCCCGGTGGTGGCGGTGGTGCAAGGACGCGCGCTCGGCTTCGGCTGCGCCGTCGCGGCCGTTGCCGACATCACCATCGCGACCGACAACGCCACCTTCCAGGTGCCGGAGATGCTGCACAACATCCTGCCGACCATGGTGGCCTCGGCCTTCGTCGACCGGGTGGGCCGCAAAGCCGCGACCTATCTCATCTACTCGACCAAGGAGGTCACCGCCGAGCGCGCGCTCTCCTACGGCATCGTCAGCGACGTGGTGCCGCGCGCCGCATTGGAGGATGAACTCAAGAAGCTGTGCGCAAACATCCTCCAGGCGCCGCCGGTCGCGACCGAAGGCGTGAAGGATTATCTGCGCCGCGCCATGACCATGGACGTGCCGTCCGCCGTCGACTACGCGCGCAACCTGCACGCGGTGGTCAATTCGTCGAGCGAAATCCGCAAGAAGCACTGAGCGGATTGCGCTATGATGGCCGTCATTCCGGGGGACGCGCATAGCGCCTCCCGTAGCCCGGATGAGCGTAGCGACATCCGGGGACGGCATTTCATCCGATGCAGCGCCGCCCCGGATATCGCTACGCTCATCCGGGCTACAATTTCGCTGCGGCGCCCCGGAATGACGAGCTTCCCGTAGCCCCACCACGAGGGTCTCATGTCATCGCCTACGCAAACCGATCTCGCCCACTCGGGCACGCTCGAGGAACTTTACGGCAAGCTCGACAAGGTCGGCATGGGGGCGGGCTGGAACAAGCCGACGCCATCGTTGTGGCCCGCGCCGCGCAAGACCTTCGTGCCGGCGCATTGGAAATATGAGCTTGCGCGCGGCGCGCTCGACGCCGCTGGGCGCCTCATCAACACGGCGCTTGCCGAGCGGCGCAACCTCATCCTGTTCAATCCGACGGAAGGCAACACTTACGCCACGGTGCGCACCCTCGTGACCGCCTACCAGATGATCATGCCGGGCGAATGGGCGCGGGTGCATCGCCATACCCCGAACGCGCTGCGGCTCATTCTCGATGCCGAGCCCGGCACCTACACCGAGGTCGACGGCACCAACATCGCCATGCTGCCCGGCGACGTGCTGCTGACGCCCAATTGGTCGACACATGGTCACGGCAACCACAGCAAGGCCTGCGCCTACTGGCTCGACTTCCTCGACGCGCCGCTGGTGCAGTTGCTCGAGCCGATGTTCTTCGAGGTCGAGGAGGAAGAGGACAATCTCTCGGGCGAACGGGCGAGCGCGCCCGCAGTCGCGGCAACGACCGACTCGCCGTTCGTTTTTACGCATAAAGAGACGCTGCGACGCCTCGCCGAAGCGCAGCCCGACCCCGCCGGGCCGTTCGCGACGCAGATCGAGCTTGGCCATCCGGCGCTCGCAACGACCGCGCTCTATATGATGAAGCTTGCGCCCGGGGTGGCGACCACGCCTTACCGGACGACGGCGAACAACATCTATGCGGTGGTCGAGGGCAGCGGCACGACCACGATAGACGGCGAACGCTTCCACTGGCGGCGCGGCGACGTGATGGCCGCGCCCGCGTGGCGGCCGCATTTCCATCAGGCGACGGACGACGCCATCCTGTTCCGCGTGACCGACGAACCGGTGATGCAGCGGTTCGGCTGGTGGCGCGAAGAGCGGACGGCACATTGAGCGTGCGCGAGTACGTTCGAGCGGCCGCTTTTGCGGCCGCCGTTGCAGCGGCTGCGATCGGAATCGCGGGCGCGGCGGAGCAAAGCTGGCCGGCGCGGCTCGTGCGCATCATCGTGCCGGCGGCGGCGGGGGGCTCGTCCGATGCGGCGGCACGGCTCGTCGCCCAGCACTTGCAGGCGACGTTCCACCAATCCTTCATCATCGAGAACAAGCCCGGCAACGGCAATGCCTTGGGCGCGGCTTTCGTCGCAGCCGCAAAGCCCGACGGCTATACGCTGCTGGTGTCGAATTCGGCCTCGAACCTCACGGTGCCGCTCGTCTCCAAGACCGCGGGCTATGATCCGGTGACCGACTTTACCCACATTGTCATGTTGACCCGTTCGCCTTACGTGCTCGCGGTCCATCCCGGTCTTGGCGTGCGCACGCTTGACGGCTTCATCGCCAAGGCGAAGGCCGAGAAGCTGTCCTACACGGCCGCGAATCGTGGCGGGCTCGGCAATATCGGCGGCGAATATTTTCAGCACCTCGCGCACATCACGATGCAACACGTGCCCTATCGCGGCGGCGGCCCGGCGGTGAGCGACGCCATCGCGGGCCACGTGCCGGCGATTTTCTTGCCCGTTTCGACGCTCGGCGAGCATATCCGCATCGGCGCGTTGACGGCGCTAGCGATTTCCTCGCCCGAGCGCGTGGCGGCGCTGCCCGATGTGCCGACGTTCACCGAACAAGGCTATCCGGACCTCGTGCTGTTCTCGTGGTTCGGACTTTCAGCGCCGAAGAATCTCGATCCGGAGATCGTTGCCCGCATCAACCGGGAAGCGCGCGCCTTCCTCGCCGAGCCGCAGATGAAGAAGCTCGCGGAGAACGATGCCTCGGCACCGCTCGACGCCGACCCCGCGGGGTTCACGCGCTACATCGCCGCCGAGGTTGCGCGCTGGGGCGAGGTGGTCCGAGCGCTCGACATCACGGGCGAGGAATAGCGCCGCGGTCGGGCCGGTGCGGCCGCGTGCAGCGCTTTGCCCGCCCTGCCCGTCCGCGATACGATGCGTGCCCAAATATTAGAACACCATCGACCAGCCATGCTTGAGCGCGTTCCGACCAGCTACGACGATCGCATCTACGGCCCGGAGTGGCGCGCCTGGGTGGACCCGGAAATACCGGACGCAATCACGCCGACCACGCTGCTGCTCGATCGCCATCTCGGCACGCCGGTGGAGCACAAGCCGGCCGTCATCGTCGATGGCGAAGCGACCACGTACCGCGCGCTTGCCGAGCGCGTTGCCGCGGCGTCGGCCGGGCTGCAGGCGATCGGCGTCGTGCCGGAAGACCGCATTCTCCTGTTCGGCACCGATAGCCTCGACTATGTCGTGATGTGGCTTGCGACAGTCGGGGCCGGCGCCATTCCCGCCGTCGTCTCCGATCTCTACAAGCCGCGCGATCTCCTCTACTTCCTGCGCGACACCGCGGTGCGGATGCTGTTCATCGATGCGGAGCAACTCGGCAAGCTCGTCGAGATCGCGAGCGAACTGCCGGCGACGCTCCAAACGATCATCATTCGCGGCGAATTCCCGAGCGAGATCGCGGGGAAGTTCGCACAGCGCAATGTGCTCGGATTCCCTGCCATCGCGGAGACGAACGCGCCGGCAAGTGCGCCCTGCCCGCGTCATCCGAACGATGTCGCCTACATGTTCTTCTCCGGCGGCACGACCGGCACTGCCAAGGGCATCACCCATCTCGCCCACGATTTCATGCTGGTGCCGGCGCGCCACGGAAAGTTCTGGCAATACCGCGAAAGCGACGTTGTCCTCGCCACGTCGAAGAAATATTTCACCCACGGGCTGTGGCCGGGCCTGCTGATCCCGCTCTATTGGGGCGCGACCGCGGTGCTGATCCGCAAACCGCCGACGCCTGAGATCGTGCTACGGACAATGGCGGACCACAAGGTGACGAAGCTCGTCACGGTGCCGACCGTGCTCAAAAACATTCTCGAGCACGTGCGGCTTTCGGGCACGAAGCCGCACTTTCCCTGGCTCGACTTCGTCGTCAGCGCGTCGGAGAAAATCCCGCCGGAGATCTTTTCGCGCTTTCACGAGCAGTTCGGCGTCGAGCTGTTCGATTCGATCGGAAGCTCAGAGATCACCTATGAGTGGATCGCGAACCGCCAGCGGGAATTCAAGCGCGGCAGCCTCGGCAAGCCGGTGTTCGGCTACGAGGTGCGGCTGGTGAATCCGGACCACGGCGATGTGACCGAACCCAACGTCCCCGGCGAAGCCTGGATCAAGAGCAAGACGGCGTGCTTCTTCTACTGGCGCAAATACGACAAGTCGCGCGAGACCTTCATCGGCGAATGGACGCGCACGGGCGACAACCTCTATTTTGACGAGGACGGCTTCTTCTGGTTCTCGGGCCGCGACAACGACATGTTCAAGGTCAAGGGCCTGTGGGTGACGCCGATCGACATCGAGGCGGCGCTCACGGGACACGCCGCAGTGCGCGAGGCCGCAGTGGTCTCGTTCGCGGACGACGACGGCTTCACCAAGCCGAAAGCCTACGTCGTGCTGCGCCAGGGCTTCGAACAGAGCGACACGCTGATTACGGAACTGTGCGCCGCCGTGCGCCCGCTCGGCGGTTACAAGGTGCCGGCGCGCTTCGAGTTCATCGACGAGCTGCCGCGCACGACGCTCCTCAAGATCGACCGGCGCTCGTTGCGCGCGCGAGGATGACCATGCCCGATCTCGCCGATCTCTTTCCCGGTTTTGCGTCGCGCTGGATCGACACGTCGGCAGGACGAATTTATGCGCGCGCCGGCGGCAGCGGGCCGCCGCTGATGCTGCTGCACGGCTACGCCCAGACGAGCGTCATGTGGCATAAGGTTGCCGGCGAATTGTCGCAGCGGTTCGCGCTCGTCATTCCCGATCTTCCCGGCTACGGCTGGTCGGCGGTGCCGGAGGCGAGCGCTGACCATGCGCCCTACACCAAGCGCGCCATGGCTGCCGCGATGGTCGAGGTGATGGAAGCGCTCGGCCACGCGCGGTTCAGCCTCGCCGGCCATGACCGCGGCGGGCGCGTCGCCTATCGCCTGGCGCTCGATCATCCGGGACGGCTCGCCAAGCTTGCGACGCTCGACATCGTGCCGACCTACGCCATGTGGCACGACATCGACGCCCGCCTCGCTTATCGCATCTGGCACTGGACCTTCCTCGCGCTGCCGGCCCCGGGCCCGGAAAACATCATCGGCCGCGATCCGATCGCGTTCTGGGACTGGAAGACCGCGCCCGGCACCAAGGCCAAGAGCCTCGCGCCGTTCGATCCGCGCGCGCTCGCCCATTACCGGGCGTTCTTCTCCGACCCGCTGCGCATTCACGCGACCTGCGAGGATTACCGCGCCGGCCGCACCACCGATCTCGCGCACGACGAGGCCGACCGCGCCGCCGGGCGCAAGATCACCTGCCCGATGCTCGCCATCTGGGGATCGGCCGGCATTCCGAACGAGACCAAGAACCCGCTCGACACCTGGCGCCAATGGGCAACCGACGTGCGCGGCTTTGCCATCGATTGCGGGCACTATCTCCCGGAAGAAAATCCGCAAGCGACCGCGAAGGCGCTCCTCGATTTTTTTGCGGGGTGATGACGGCGCCGAGTTCGTAGGGTGGGCAAAGCGCGGCGAATGCCGCGCGTGCCCACGTCGAAGTCTCCGCGTCGATCGCTCTCTCCGCGTGGGCACGGCGGATCGACGCCGTGCGTCAATCATCAACGCCTCGGCCGCCTTTGCCCACCCTACGAATTCACTCACGCGGCGACGTGGGTCCGGGTGCCGAGGTTGAGGGTCGCGGAGAGGGCCGCCATCATCAGCGCGCTGATCGCGATCGGCACGAAAACGATCGCGGGCACGCCGGTCGCATCCCAGATGAGCCCGCTCACGATCGGCACGATCACCGCGTAGCTGTAGCTGATGGTGAACATGCCGGCCGCCATGCGCGGCACGTCCTCTTGCCGGCACAGGATCGGCGGCAGGGCAAAGATCAGGATCAGCACGGAGGCCGCGCAAAATCCGAGCAGGCCAGCGCAGAAGATCACGACCGGGGCGTCGCCGACCATCACGCCGACTGCGCCGAGAATGATCAGCGCGGCGAATGCGAGATAGGCGGCGGGACGCCGCTCCAGCCTGCCCGCGAGCCACAGCAACAGGAACGAGCCGGGCAGCTGACCGACATTGAGCGACACCAGGGCCGGGCCGATGAGATCGGCACGGCCGGTATCGGTGAGGAAGTCGGGCAGGAAGTGGTTGCTCGAGAAATAGGTCGCGTTGACGGCGCCCAGCATCAGGCCGAGCCGCCACATCAGGGCGCTGTTCCATTGCGGCCACCACAGCCGCGGCTGCTGCGGCGCGCTGGCGCCGGCGGGATTGCGCGGCGCCGCCAACAGCGCCACGGCGATGACGAGGCACGGTATCGCCCAGGCGACGGAGCCGAGCCGCCAGCTGCCGCCGACGAGCGGCAGCACCAGCGGCACCATCAACCACACCGGCAGGATTTCGCCGACCAGAAGCCCGTTGGCGTAGACCGCGGTCGCAAAGCCGATCCGATCCGGCAGCCACGCGCGCGCGAGCGCCGGCATCGCCGGATGCATCACCGCGACACCGAATCCGGTGACGACCGTCGCGAGATAGAATTCGATCAACGTGTCCGCTAGCCCACGCAATCCGCTGCCGAGCGCGGTCAAGACAAGTCCGCCGATCACGGTTGCGAGGGCGCCGAAGCGGGCGATCAGCAGCGATCCAGGAACGGCCGCAAAGGCGAACAGCACGACCGGCAGGCCGGCGAGGATGCCGACCTGGGTCTCCGTCATGCCGAGGTCGGCGTGAATGGCGGGAATGAGCGGCGGCACCGCCAGAATCGTCATGCGGGTTCCGGTGCCCGCGAGCCACAACAGGGCAACGCAGGTCGCGACATAGCCGCGGCCGTACCGCTCCTGTCCTCCCGGTGCGTGCATTCGTCCCGTCTCCGGCAGCGGGGTCTTCGGGAGGCTGCACACGCGCAACTCCCGCTTGTTTTCTGGACGGGTCGCTTAGCATGGGCGTCGGTGGCGAGACAGTGCACCCGAGCGCACGGCTGCCATGAGGCGAACGCGTCAGCCCGGCTCCAGGCCCTGGCTCCGCTTGATTGCGGCAAGGGCGGGATCGGCGAGATAAGCAACGAGCCGCCCGGCGCCGCTGGGATTCTTCGCCGCGCGAAACACGCCCGCCGCAAACACCGAGATTTTCTGGACCTCGTCCGGCAGCGGGCCGACGATGTCGACGCCCGGAACGGGCATCAGCTCGCTGATCTGCTGCACCGCGAGTTCCACTTCGCCGCGTGCCGCAAGCTCAGCGACATAGGTGTCGACGATCTTGGCCTTGCGGCGAACCTCGTCGGCAATGCGGAGGCGCTCGATCACCTCGGCGAAATGGATGCCGCTCGCGCCCTGCCGCGAGAACGCGATCGATTTCGCGGCGCGGAGCGTGTCCTTGAACGCGGCGAGCGTGGTGATGTCGGGCTTGCGCGCGCCGGCACGGACCGCGATGCCGACGCCCGCGCGGGCAACATCGGCCGTGCTGTCGGCACGGATAATGTCATCGCGAACGAGGCGGTCGATCGCTTCGCGGGTGACGATCGTCGCGTCGGCGCGCTTGCCCTCGGCGATAAGACCGAGCGCGGCGTTGGTCGACTTGTACGCTGCCGCAATCGTCAATCCGGTGGTGGCGCGGAAGTCCTCGGTGATCGCCATCAGCACACCGCGCAGCGCGAGCGTGCTTAGAAGATCGATCTCTCCCCCGGCATTGGTCATCTTTCACTCCTGATTTTGCCCAAGTTCGCACTCGCCAGCGACAATAGTCGAAGGCTCGATGCGACGAAGGTTTTTTGACATTCGGCGCGAATTGCGCCTTATGACAATTACGCATCAAAAACTAAAACATCGAGGAAACGGCCATGAGTTTTTCGCGGCGCAGCATTTTGACGGCAGCGGTTGCAGCACCTGCGATCATCGCTTCGGCGCGGCGCGGAGCTGCGGCGCAGACGTTGAAGATTTCGCACCAGTTTCCCGGCGGCACCATCGACGAAGGTGACTTCCGCGATCGCTTGAGCCGTAAGTTCGCAGCCGAAGTGGAGAAGCGCACCAACGGCGGGGTGGTCGGTCAGGTCTATCCCAACTCTTCGCTGATGAAGACGGTGGCGCAGTTTTCTGCGGTGCGAAAAGGTGTGCTCGACGTCAGCCTCTATCCGATCTCCTACGCCGGCGGCGAATATCCGGAATTGAACATCGGCCTGATGCCGGGCCTCGTAAGTTCCTACGCCCAAGGCGCGGCCTGGAAGACGTCCCCAGTCGGCCAGAAGTTCAGCGCCTTCCTGGCAGAGAAAGGTGTCGTCATCCTGTGCTGGATCTGGCAGGCGGGCGGCGTCGCGAGCCGGGGCGCGCCGATTGTCCAGCCGGAAGACGCCAAAGGACTGAAGATCCGTGGCGGCAGCCGCGAGATGGACATGATGTTCCAGGCCGCGGGCGCGACCACGCTTTCGACGCCATCGAACGAACTCTACGCCGCGATGCAGACCGGCGCCTGCGATGCCGCCACGACGTCATCGACGAGCCTGATCTCGTTCCGCCTCGAAGAGGTGGCGAAAAGCCTCACCACCGGGCGCGGCAAGTCCTACTGGTTCATGCTCGAGCCGCTGATCATGTCGAAGCAGGTGTTCGATGCGATGCCGAAAGCCAATCGCGACATCATCATGGAGATCGCGACCGAGCTGGAGCAGTTCGGCATGAAAGAAGCGATGGCCGACGACCAGAAGGTCGCCGAGGTCTATGCCAAGAAGGGCGCGAAGGTTGCCGATCTCGACGAAGCGACGGTGGACAAGTGGCGCGCCATTGCTCGTCCGACGGCGTGGCAGGATTACGCCAAGAAGACCGCGCTGTCGGCGGAGCTTCTCAAGCTCGCCGAACAAATTCACGTTTCGTGATCCGCGGCGTGAGTGAATTGCCGCCATCTGTAGCCCGGATGAGCGCAGCGATATCCGGGATCGTCATTTCCAAAGCGATCAAAACCCCGGATATCGCTGCGCTCATCCGGGCTACAGATATGATTCGGGCTACGGCTCGCGGCAAATAAACCGATGGTTCACAGCGTCGAGGTCGCCGACACCCCGCGAGAGCCCGCCGGCGCCTTGGCGCGCTCGCTCGGGCTCGTCGACCGCATCATCGTGGCGCTGTCCTCGGTGGCCCTCGTCGTCGCCGCGATGGTGCTGACCTACAGCGTCGCAAGCCGCTACTTCCTGCACCTCTCGACCGACTGGCAGGACGAGCTTTCGGTATTCCTCATCGTCGGCGCCGTATTCATGTCGGCGTCGGCGATCCAGGCGCGGCGCGGCCACGTCGCGATCGAGGCGATCGTCGGCCTCCTGCCGGCGCGCGTGAACAGGGTTCGCCAGCTCGTGGTCGATGTCGCGAGCCTCATCTTCTGCGCCTTTTTTGCCTGGAAATCGTGGCTGCTGTTCGATGAGGCGTTCGTCGAGAACTACCATTCGCAATCGACCTGGGGACCGCCGCTGTGGATCCCCTACTCGCTCATGTCGGTCGGCATGACGCTCCTGAGCGTGCAGCTCTTGCTGCAGATCGCCGGCGAGCTCCGGCCGGCGAGACGGCAGCGATGACGACCGCCGCCATCGGCCTGCTCTACGGCGCCGCGACCCTCATTGCCATGTTTGCGGGCATGCCGATCGCCTTCGCACTCGGGGCGATCGCGACGGTTTTCATGATCCTGTTCATGCCGGCGGCGTCCGTCGATACCATCGCCCAGAACGTCTACGAGGAAATGGCGTCGATCACGCTCCTGTCGATCCCGCTCTTCATCCTCAAGGGCGCCGCCATCGGGCGCTCGCGCGCCGGTCAGGATCTCTACGGCGCGCTCCATGCGTGGCTGCACCGGATTCCGGGCGGTCTCGGCATCGCCAACGTGTTCGCGTGCGCGCTGTTTGCCGCCATGGCCGGATCGTCGCCCGCGACGTGCTCAGCCATCGGCTCGGCCGGCATTCCGGAGATGCGCAAGCATGGTTATTCGGGCGGCTTTGCCGCCGGCATCATCGCCGCCGGCGGCACGCTCGGGATTTTGCTGCCGCCCTCGATTACCATGATCCTTTATGCGGTCGCGGCCGAGCAATCATTGGGGCGGCTCTTCCTCGCGGCAATCGGCCCCGCACTGCTGCTGGTCGTCTTGTTCGCCGCCTACACCGGCTGGCAGTTCCGCGCCGAATATCGCGCGGCGCAATTGGCGCACAAGCAGACCGGCGTCATGTCCGAATTGCTGCGCCGCGATGACCTGAGCCTGCGCGATCGCTTCGCGCTGCTGCCGCGCGTGCTGCCGTTTGTGATCCTGCTGACGGGGGTCATGATTGCTCTCTATGGCGGCTATGCCACTCCGTCGGAAACCGCCGGGCTTGGCGCGGTTCTTGCTCTTCTCTTGATCGCCAGCATCTACGGCGTGTGGCGGGCAGACGAACTTGCGCCCATTCTTGCGGCAACGCTACGCGAGTTGACCATGCTCATGTTCATCATCGGCATGTCGCTCCTTTACTCCTATGTGATGAGCTATCTGCACATAAGCCAGTCAACCGCGGAATGGATCGTCTCGTTGCAACTGTCGCGCTGGATCCTGCTCACGGCCATTCTGCTGATGGTGGTGGTGCTGGGGTTCTTCCTGCCGCCGGTCTCGATCATCCTGATGACGGCACCTATCATTCTGCCTCCTCTCAAGGCAGCCCATTTCGATCTCATCTGGTTTGGCGTGATCATGACCATTGTCATGGAGCTTGGGCTCATTCACCCGCCGGTCGGATTGAACCTGTTCGTGATCAAAAGCATTGCTCCCGACATACCGCTGCGGGATGTCATTTGGGGGGTGATGCCGTTTGTGGTGCTGATGATTTTTGCCGTTGTCGTATTATGTATGTTTCCGGGAATTGCGACGGCGCCTGCGGACGCGTTGATGGGTCGCTAGGGCGCCGGGTTGTTTGCGCGCGGATTACCGATGACGTCAGGAGTTGCTTTAGAGCCGCGCGCCCAATTGGGACACCAGGTCGGGTCACATGAACACATCTTTCTTCGGCGAGTTGCTGCAGACCATCACCGAGCGGGGGCGCTCCCTGATCGAGCGCGCGCGCGACCGGCGCGACCACGGCGAATCGAGTGAGGGCCTCGCCGACCTGTGCGAAGAGCTGCTGTCGAATCGCGGCGAGGCATCGGGCGTGGCACTCGCCCGCGAAATCCTCACCCGCTATGCCGAGCTGACGACCGGCCCCCGGATCGCCTTTTTCGAAACGCTCTCCCACCGGTTCGGCACCGATCGCGCCCGCATCGAGGCGGCGATGGAGGCATGGCGGGCGGCGCCGTCCGACGCCACGGCCCTCGAACTCCATGCCGCCGCCGAGCCGCGGCGCCAGGAACTGCTGCGCCGGCTCAATCTCGCGCCTCGCGGCACGAGCGCGCTCGTCGAGATGCGCGGTCAGCTTCTCGCGGCCCTGACCCGGCGGGAGGATCTCGCGGCGGTCGACGCCGATTTCGAGCATCTGTTCTCGTCGTGGTTCAACCGCGGCTTCCTGGTGATGCGCCGGATCGACTGGTCGACGCCGGCCGTGGTGCTGGAGAAGATCATCCGCTACGAGGCGGTGCACGAGATTCGCGACTGGGACGATCTGCACGCGCGCATCGATTCGCCGGACCGCCGCTGCTACGCGTTCTTCCACCCGGCGCTGGTGGACGAGCCTCTGATCTTCGTCGAGGTGGCGCTGACCCGCGACATCCCCGGCGCGATCGCTCCGATTCTTGAGATGAAGCGCGAGCCACTCGATCCCGAACGCGCGACCACCGCGGTGTTCTACTCGATCTCGAACTGCCAACGCGGGCTCGCCGGCGTGAGCTTCGGCAGCTTCCTGATCAAGCAGGTGGTCGCCGAGGTGAGCCGGGAAATGCCGCGGCTATCCACCTACGTGACGCTGTCGCCCGTGCCGAATTTCGCCGAGTGGCTCAAACGGCAGCGCTCGCAGCCCTCGCCTTCGTTGTCCGAGGCCGACCGCACCGTCCTTGCGAAGCTCGACGTCGATGGTTGGTGGAAGGACGAAGAGGCGATCGAGGAGCTGCGCGAGCCGATCCTGCGCGCCGCCGCGACCTATTTCATGACCGCGCGTAATCGCAGCGGCCTGCCCGCCGACTCGGTCTCGCGCTTTCACCTCGGCAATGGCGCGCGCCTCGAACGGCTCAATTGGCCGGCCGACATCTCCGAGCGCGGCCGCAAACAGAGCTACGGCCTCATGGTCAACTATCTCTACGACCTCGGCGATATCGAGCGAAACCACGAGGCCTATGCGGAGAACCGCACCGTCATGGCGGCAAGCTCCATCAAGAAGCTCGCCCGTCCGTCGCGCGCGCTCACCCCCGCCCCGGCGGCGTGATCAGATCGGCGCAGCGCGTAGGATGGGCAAAGCGCGGATTTTCCGCGCGCGCCCACGCATCACGGCACAACGGTGGGCACGCTTCGCTTTGCCCACCCCACGCGCTGCACAACCTTGGTGTAGCCCGGATGAGCCAACGGGTCCCGCCTCTGGCGGGCCCGATGACAGGCTCGGCGATATCCGGGGCGAAGTTGGCCGCTGGCTGAAGCCGTGTGCGGATGAAAAGGTGTTCCCGGATGTCGCTGCGCTCATCCGGGCTACAGGTCACTACAGGTGTTATTGCCTTACTCGTGCGGGGCGATGGTGTAGGGCGTCTTATAAGGCTCGACGCGCAGGGAGGTGTTGGCGATCAGGCCGATCTTGGCGGTCGGCGCCTGCTGGAGTTCGCCGTTCGCGCCGCGATGCACATTGTATTGCCATACGGTGAGGGTGCCCTTCTGCGCGAGCGCCTGGGCAACCGCGCCGGCGTCGGTCCCGCCCATGGCTTTGAGTTCATCATCGGTCAGGCCGATGATGATTTCGTCTTTGACGGTAATGATCTTGAACAGATTCATTTTCTTCTCCTGGGCCCACGCCGCCGATGCTGCAGCGATCATTAAAGCGACGGCAGCGCCGCGAGCGATCATTTCGCGCCGAGACATAAAGGTGTCCTTTCGTGGATGAGAAGCGCGCTCCGCGCGCGATGCCCCATTTGCCAGCCCCGTTGCAGGGTTGGCATTTCGCTTAGCGTAGTCGCGCGAGCACGGGAAAAGGTTCACGAACCGACGAGAAAAAGTGGGTGCCTCACTCGTCCAATCGCGGAAATACATGCCGGGCATCGTAATCGAGGCGCAGCGGCTTCGCCCAACGCACCGCGGCGAGCGGCAAGGCGCCGTAAAGATGCGGAAAGAGATCGCCGCCGCGCGACTTCTCCCATTTGAGTGACGCGCCAAGGTCCTCGGCGCGAACCGCGACCACGACGAGGCCCGTCATGCCGGCGAAGTGGCGGGCAGCGGTCGCGGCGACTTGCGCGGCGGTCGAAAAATGAATGAAGCCATCGGCAAAATCGACGGCCGATCCCGCGAACTCGCCGTCGCGCTCGGCCTTGGTCCATTCTTGCGCCGCGCAGATCTTGTAGATCGTCGTCATGGTCTGGCGCCCATAATGCCGCCGGCAACACCGGACCAGCATAAGACCAATTGGGGCGACTAAGCGAGGCCTGCCGGCAGCCTGATCAATGACTGACGTGCAGCCTACCGCCGGCCGCGCCACATCATATAAAGCAGCGCCGCCACGACGGCTGCGCCGATGATCAATGCGGCAATGTCGAAAACCAGCGAGTTCACCCGAATCGTACCGGCAGCCAGCGCCGCGAGCACGACATTGACCCCGAAGACGGCGCGCACGACCGCGATGACGGTGAACCCTCGCGCAGTGGCGAGTTGATAGAAATGCGTGCGATGGCCCTCGGTGATTTTTTCGCCGCGCGCGATCCGGCGCAGCAGGGTCAGCGTCGCGTCGGCGACATAGTAGAGCGGAAGCAACAGCGCCGCCGCGAGATGGCCAGTGCCGGCAAGCACGAGCAGCATCCAGAACAGGATGAGGCCGATGGGCAAGCTGCCGACATCGCCAAGGAACAGCGCCGCGACCGGCCGGTTGAACGGCGCAAAACCCAGCACCGCCCCCAACAGGACGACGGCAATGATACCGGCAGCGGGCGGCGCGGCGCCGGCGAATGCAAAGACGACAACGGCCGCCGTGATCGGCACCGTCTCCGCGACCGTCATCCAGTCGATGCCGTCCATGAAGTTGACGAGGTTGACGAACCACAGCCCGGCGACGATTTCGACAACCCGCTCGACCGCGAGAGGCAAAATGGGCACAGCCCGCATGTCTGCCGGCACTGCCGCCACCACGATGATCACGGCAATCGCTTGGGCTAAGAGGCGCGGCAAGGCGGCGATCGCATGCATGTCGTCGACTGCACCCACGATCGTGAGCAGAACGACGGCAATGCCGAGCGGCCAAGCGCCGATAAGGCCCGCATGCGGCTCAGCGGCAAGACTTGCCGCAAGCACGATCGTTGCAAGCGTCGCCGCGACGACGGCCGCGCCGCCGCCCTGGGGCGTCGGTACCGTGTGCGAGGAGCGAGCATTGGGGCGCGCCATCGCATGGCGCAGCATTAGCGGCCGCAATGCCAGGATCAGTGCCGCGCACATCAGCCCCGCAACCGGAAGCAGGATCAATTCGGCGAGCCCCATCGCCCCGTCCGCCATCATTCCGAATCTTCGACCAGCTTTTGGTAAAGCTCGACCGTGGCCTTGCCGACGATCTCGGCCGAGAAGCGCTCGTCCACCAGGCGGCGTGCCGCCACCCCCAAGCGGACGCGCTGCGACGGCGACCGGATCAAGCGCAGCATCGCAGCCGCAAGTGCCTGCGGATCGTCGGGCGGCACCAGGAGCCCGGTCTTGTCATTGATGACGATCTCGCGGCAGCCCGGCACGTCGGTCGCGATCAGGGGCCGGCCGCAGGCGGCGGCTTCCAGCAAACTCTTCGGCAGTCCCTCGCGCCGCGACGGCAGCACCGCGATATGCGCGCGCTGCCACACCGTTTCGATGTCGGAGACGTGGCCGAGCCAAGTCACGCCCTCCTCCCGTGTCCATCCGGCAATCTCGCTCTCCGGGATGCTTGCGGGATTGGCGGGATCGGGGGTGCCGGCGAGCAGCAGTTCGCATTCGATGTCGGACTCGCGCAGCATCCGGTGCGCCTCGATCAATGTACGCACCCCCTTGTCGGCGAGCATGCGGCCGACGAAAGCGAAGGTGACCGGGCCGTCCGGCTCGGGAATCGGGCGGAAGCGGTCGGCGTCGATGCCCGAGCCGGGGATCAGCGCGATCTGTTCGGGACGCACGCCGAGACTGATCAGCAGTTCGCGATCATCGGGGTTCTGCACCAGCCCGATCGAGCCGTGGCGGTTCAATCCGATCCGCAGCAAGATGCGGATCGCGCGCCGCAGCGATCGCGCCTTGTCGGTTTCCGAGATGAAGGAATAGCCGAGGCCGGTGATGCCGTAGACCGACGAAAACGACGGCGACACCACCGAGGCAATGCCGAGTACCGTCGGCTGCATGGCGACGTAGTGAACGATGGTCGGCTCGACCGTGCGATAGACCCGGCGCAACGCCGTGATGGTGCCGAGCGACCGCAGCGGCGACAGCCGGCCGCGCACGAAGCGCACCGGATGAAAGATGAAGCCGTTGTCCTCGATCTCATCCGCGTCGCCGCCGTCATTGGCGGCGACGTGCACCTCGAAGCCGGCAGCGCGGGCGGCGCGGGCCATGGGCAGGCGATGGGAGAGGAAATACCAATCCTCGGTCACGACGTAGAGCAGGCGCGGCGCCTCGCGTGCACGGGCGTCCCCTGCCGATGACTGCCTGACCTCTGGCATGTCGTGCTCGATCAGCCCCCGCCGACGTTGCCGCATCGGCCCGACAGACCGATAGCATCGATCCGGCCCGGCGCAACAGGCTTGACGTGCGGGCCGGGAATGTCATTCATGCCGCCGACAAGCCCGCGAGCGGGCGGAGGAACGATATGGCGGCTCCGCCGATCCTGGTTACCGGCGCCGCCGGATTTATCGGTTTCCATGTGGCGCAACGGCTGTTGGCGCAAGGGCGCAGCGTCGTCGGCCTCGATAATCTTAACGCCTATTATGATCCGGCTCTGAAAGAGGCTCGGCTCGCCGAGCTTGCCCGGTTCGCTGCCTTTAGTTTCGAGAAGCTCGACCTCGCCGACCGCGATGGCATGGCGGCGTTGTTCCTCGGGGGAAAGTTTCAGGAGGTGGTTCATCTCGCCGCCCAGGCCGGGGTCCGCTACTCGCTCACGGCACCGCACGAGTATGTGCAGTCGAACATGGTCGGCTTCCTGAACGTGCTCGAAGGCTGCCGGCATGCGGAAACGCGCCATCTCCTCTACGCCTCGTCATCATCGGTTTATGGCGCCAACACCGCGATGCCGTTCCGCGTGACGCAGAATGTCGACCATCCGCTGAGCCTCTACGGCGCCTCGAAGAAGGCGAACGAGCTGATGGCCCACGCTTACGCTCACCTCTATGGCCTTCCGACCACCGGGCTGCGCTTCTTCACGGTCTACGGACCATGGGGCCGTCCCGACATGGCGATGTGGCTCTTCACGGAAGCCATTCTCGAAGGCCGGCCAATCAAGCTCTTCAATCGCGGCAACATGCGGCGCGACTTCACCTACGTGGACGATGTGGTGACGGCGGTGGTCAAGCTCATCGATCACGTGCCCCAGGGCGATCCCGCGTGGTCGGGCGACGATCCCGATCCAGGGTCGAGCTACGCCCCATGGCGCATCTACAACATCGGTAATCATACGCCGGTCGACCTCATGGAAGTGGTGCGGCAGCTCGAAACGGCACTCGGCCGCAAGGCGGTAGCGGACCTGTTGCCGATGCAGCCGGGCGACGTGCGCGAGACCTGCGCCGACGTTAGCGCGCTCGAGCGGGCGGTCGGGTTCTCGCCCTCGACGCCGGTTGCGGACGGCATCCGCAAGTTCGTCGATTGGTATCGGGATTACCATAACCGCGCCCCGCATGGCCGCGTTTCAGAGGCGCGCACCTGATGAACGAAAGAATGGTTAATCCGGTATCAAACGCCGAGCTTGATCGGCGTTGGTCGGCGGTGCGCAAGGTTTTGGCGGAGCGCGGCGTCGATGCGCTGATCGTCCAGAGCAATAACGATTGGCTCGGCGGCCATGCCAAATGGCTTACCGATCATCCGGCGACCAATGGCTACCCGAAGACGGTGATCTTCCACGCCAACGACTGGATGACGGTGATCGACATGGGTCCGCGGGGCGGCCGGCGCAGGCTCGGCGGCAACGACGAGGTCCATCGCGGCGTCGGCGAAATCCTCACCACGGCGGCCTTCACCTCGGTCGCCTACACCGACGAGTATCAGGCCGAGTTGGTGGTGTCCGACATCAAGCGGCGCGCCTACAAGGCGGTGGGCATCGCCGGCGGCGGCGCCCTGCCTCACAAGTTCATGACCCGGATCGAAAACGAGTTGTCGCCGGCAACCGCGCTCGTCGACCTCACCGAGGCGATCGACTGGCTCAAGGCCATCAAGAGCCCCGAGGAGCTTGCCGCGATCCGCAAGACCGCGCTGATGCAGGACGAGATCTTTGCGCGACTCACGGCGAAGGTGAAGCCCGGCATGCGCGACACCGAGATCACCGCGCTCGCCCAATATGAAGGACGCCTCCTCGGCAGCGAGCAGGGCCTGTTCCTCGGCACGTCGGCGCCGCTCGGCGTGCGCGCGGGGTTTGCCGATCGCGATATGCAGGGTCGCGTGCTCAAGGCGGGCGAGCATTTCTCGCTCCTGATCGAGAACAATGGTCCGGGCGGCCTCTACACCGAGCTTGCCCGCACCATGGTGTTCGGCAAGGCGTCGGCCGAGCTTGCGGACGGCTTCGCGGCGATGAAAGCCGCCCAGGATCATACGCTCTCGCTCATCAAGCCGGGCGCGTCCTGCCGCGAGATCGCGGCGGCGCACGACGATTACATGCGCGGGCGCGGCTTTCCGCCGGAGCTGCGGCTCTATTGCCACGGCCAGGGCTACGATCTGGTCGAGCGCCCGCTGGTGCGCGCCGACGAGACCATGTCGCTTGCGGCCGGCATGAACCTCGCGGTGCATCCGGGCTATGAGACCGACAGCATTTTTGCAGTGATCTGCGACAATTACATCGTCGAGGCCGACGGACCGAGCGAATGCCTGCACAAAACCGAAAAGAAGATTTTCGAACTGTGATGCGCGTCCGATTGAAGAACAGCGCGGGTCAGTCATGAAGCCCGCGGTCCTGTCGCTCGGCGTCTTTCCGCCGGCGACCATGCGCACGCTCGAAGAGTTGTTCGAGCTGCATCATTTCACCATTTATCCGCTGCCGGAGGGAACGCTTGCGCCCGAACTGCAGGGTCGCATCCGCGGCATCGCGACCGAGGCGAACCGCGGCGCGACCCGTGCGCTGATTGCCTCGCTCCCCAAACTCGAAGTCATTTCGTGCTTCGGGGTCGGCGTCGACGGCATCGACCTTGCCGCCGCGCGCGAACACGGCATACCGGTCACCAACACGCCCGGCATCATGGCCGAGGAATGCGCCGACCTCGCCATCGGCATGATGCTCGCGTCGGCGCGCCAGATCGTTGCCGCCGATCGCTTCGTGCGCAGCGGCGAATGGCTCAAGGGCCCGATCAGCCTCGGCCACAGCGTCGGCGGCAAGACCGTCGGCGTTGTCGGGCTTGGCGGCATCGGGCGCGCCATCGCGGACCGGGCCAGGGCGTTCCGCATGGACGTGCTCTGGCACGGACCGCGGCCGAAACCGGACGCGCCTTATGAATATGTGGCGGACATCGTCGCGATGGCGCGGCGCAGCGATTTCCTGATGGTGGCGTGCCGCGGCGGCGCGGAGACGCGGGGGCTGATCTCCGCCGCCGTGCTCGACGCGCTCGGCCCCGAAGGCACGCTGATCAATGTCGCGCGCGGCACCGTCATCGACGAGCCTGCGATGATCGAGCGGCTGCGCGACGGCCGGCTGGGTTACGCGGCGCTCGACGTTTTCCTGAACTCACCGCGCATCGCGCCAGAGTTTCTGACGCTGCCGAACGTACTGCTGCAGCCCCATCACGCGAGCGCGACCATCGAGACGCGCACCCGTATGGGCCAGCTGATGATCGACAATCTCACGGCGCATTTCGCCGGGAAGAAGCTTTTGACGCCGGTGACGTGAGCCGGTCTTTTAGCCGCATCCCCTTGTCATGCCCCGCGAAAGCGGGGCATCCAGTAACCGCCAAGTGAGCAGCTGAAATATCGACAGTGCCCCGTGCTTAGTTCTGTGGTTACTGGATCGCCCGCTTTCGCGGGCGATGACAAGTTCAGAAATGAAGTATTGGAAAAAGATCACTCGCTAGCACCGCCTTTGTCAAAAAGCCTCTTCGCGGATTCGCATCCATGACTCCCCCGGCCCAGATCGTCGTCGAGAAGGTGTGCCATCACTACCGCCCGGCGGTCGGCCGCAGCGTGCTGGCGCTGGAGGACATTTCGCTCGAGGTGCGCGAGCGCGAATTCGTCGCGCTGCTGGGACCGTCGGGCTGCGGCAAATCGACCTTGCTCTATCTCATCGGCGGATTCCTGCCGACCGAGACCGGCACCATCCTCATCGACGGCAAGCCGGTCGGCGGACCCGGGCCCGACCGCGGCATCGTGTTTCAGAATTTTGCGCTGTTTCCCTGGAAGACCGTGCGCAAGAACGTGCTCTATGGCCTCGAGCGGCAAAATCTCGCCGCCAACGAGCGCGCCGCGCGCGCGCAAAACTTCATCGATCTCGTCGGGCTCACCGGCTTCGAGGACAGCTATCCCTCGCAGCTTTCCGGCGGCATGAAGCAGCGCGCCGCGATCGCCCGCACGCTCGCCTTCGATCCGCGCATGCTGCTGATGGACGAGCCGTTCGGCGCGCTTGACGCCCAGACCCGCAGCCTGATGCAGAGCGAATTGCTGGCGATCTGGGAGAAGGCCCGCAAGACCGTGATCTTCGTCACCCACGATGTGCAGGAGGCGGTGTTCCTCGCCGAACGCGTCGCGGTGATGACAGCGCGCCCGGGCCGCATCAAGACCATCGTTGACACCAAGTTCGACAAGGACGATCCGCAGGTCCATCGCACCAAGACGTTCATCGACAAGGTCGACGAGATCTGGGACCTCGTGCGCGAGGAGGCGGTCAAGGCGATGGAGAAGCGTGCGCCATGACGGCAGCGTCGGCCGCACAGACGCTGTGGCGTTACGCGCCGCTCGCGATCCTTGCGGTCGCGTGGGAGGCGGCCTCGCGGCTCGAGCTTGTCTCTTCCCTCGCCCTGCCGCCGCTGAGCGGCGTCGCGGAAGCCTGGGTCGATCTTGCGCGTTCGGGCGAGCTTCTCGAGAACGGCTTGGCGTCGCTCTATCGCGGCAGCGCCGGGCTGGCGCTCGCGGTCGTGATCGGCGCCGCGCTCGGCATCTTCATGGCGACCTCGCGCTCCATCAACGTCATGCTCGCGCCGCTCGTCGAACTGTTCTATCCGATGCCGAAGTCGGCGCTCATTCCCGTGACCGCGCTGTGGCTCGGCTTCGGCGACGCTTCGAAAATCCTGCTCATTTTCCTCGGCTGCATGCTGCCTGTGACGCTCGGCGCCTACAACGGCGCGCGCGGCAGCGACCGTTTGCTGGCGTGGTCGGCGCGCAGCATGGGCGCCGGCCGGCTCCGCGTGATCTGGGACGTGGTGGTGCCGGGCGCACTGCCGGAACTCCTCAACGGCGTGCGCACCGCGCTCGCACTGTCGTTCATCCTGCTCGTCAGCTCGGAACTGATCGTGGCGCGGCGCGGACTTGGCTATCTGATCGGCTTCCTCGGCGCCAACGGCTCCTACGAGGCGATGTTCGCGGTGGTGCTCACCGTCGCGTTCGCGGGCTTCGTCGCCGACCGGCTCTACCAGGCGTTCGCCGCGCGGGTGCTGCGATGGCGCGAATGAAGGAGGGTGCAACCCTGCGCACGTTCGGCTGGGTCGCGGTGCGCCTCGCGCCGATCGCGGCGCTGCTTGTCGCGTGGGAGGTTTTCGCCCGCAGCGGCGCGGTGACGCCGTTCATGCTGCCGCCGTTCAGCGTCGTCGTCACGCGCATCTATCAGGATGCGCTGAGCGGCGACCTTTTCATCAATGCCGGCGTGACGCTCTACCGGGCGCTCGTCGGCTTTGCCATCGCCGGCATTGCCGGAGTCCTGATCGGCGCCGCGATGTCGAGGAATGCAGTCGCGCGCTGGTTCTTCGATCCGATCATTTCGGTCGGCTTCCCGATGCCAAAGATCGCGTTCCTGCCGGTGATGATCCTGTGGCTCGGCCTCTATGATGTCTCCAAGATCGCGATGGTGGTGCTCGACGCCACCTTCCCGGTGGTGACCGCAACCATCGCCGGCCTCGCCAGCGTCGAACGGGAGCTCGCCTGGTCGGCGCGCAACATGGGCGCCAACGAACGCGAGCTGATGTGGCAGATCATGCTGCCGGCCGCGCTGCCGCAGATCCTCACCGGCCTCCAGGTCGCGCTGCCGATTGCCTTGATCGTGGTGGTGATCACCGAAATGGCGATGGGCGGCTACGGCCTCGGCGGCGCCATGATGCAGGCTTGGCGGTTCGCCAATTCGCCGGGCGTGTTCGCCGGCATCGTCGAGATCGCGGTGTTCGGCTATGTGCTCGTCGCCATCATGGCGATAGTGCGCCGCCGCCTGCTGCTGTGGCACCCCGAAGCGCACGCCGAGGGCGTGTGAAGCCGCATTCAAAAGGGAAGAATAAGCGATGGCCAAAAAGCAAATTGAGCCTAAGCCGGTGGAAGACAAAGTCTACGTGATGAGTGACGATGAGCGAGCGGCCGTAGAAGAAGGTCTGCAGCAGGCTCGGCGCGGCGAATTTGTCAGTGACGAGGAAATGAAGGCATTTTGGAAGAGGATCGGCATCCTGTGAAGGTCTGCGGCGCGGAGGGGCGTCAATCGAATTTTGCTGCCTAAACGACTATTGCGCCCGGCTTGCCAATTGGTGCTTTTCGCGGGACAAAGGCGATGAAAGCCGCATTTGCAAACAAGATCGGCGATCGGGAGGAGTTCATGCGTTTCGCACGAGGACTGGCAGCCGGCACCGCCGCGATACTGTCCGCGGCCGCGATCGCCGCCGCGGCGATGCTTGCGCCGTCGACGGCCCGCGCGGCCGACCCCATCAAGATCCGTCTCTCCTACATCGTTCCGATCGCCAACTGGGCGCCGATGCTGGTGGAAAAGAAGGACCTAGCCCAGCACCTCGGCAAATCCTATCAGCTCGAAGTCACGCGGTTCGTCGGCACGCCGCCGCTGATCACTGCGCTCGGCGCGGGCGAGCTTGACATCGCCGACCTCACCTACCCCACCCTGCCGATCGCGATCGAGAACGCCGGCATGGACGATCTGCGGGTGATCGCCGACGAGTTCCAGGACGGCAACCCGGGCTACTACAGCAACGAGTTCATGGTGCTCGCCGACGGCCCGATCAAGAAGGTCGAGGACCTCAAAGGCCGCGCCGTCGCGACCAATGCCAACGGCAGCGCGGTCGACATCGCCATGCGAGCGATGATGAAGAAGCACGGCCTCGAAGACCGGCGCGATTACACCACGCTGGAGTCGCCGTTCCCGACCATGCGAGCGATGCTGGCCGAGAAGAAGGTCGACCTCGTGCCGGCGGTGCTGCCGTTCTCCCTCGACCCGCAGTTGCGCAAAGTCGGGCGCACCTTGTTCACGACCGAGGATGCCATCGGCGTTTCGCAGTTCTCCGTGTGGGTCGCGCGCAAGAGCTTCATCGACAAAAACCGCGCCGCGCTGCTCGACTTCATGGAAGATTCGCTGCGCATCGTGCGCTGGTACCTCGACCCGGCGAACCACGCCCAGGCGATGGAGATCTGCGCCCGCATCACCAAGCAGCCGGCCGAGCGCTTCTCCTGGGTCTTCACCAAGCAGGACAACTACCGCGACCCTAACATGATGCCCGACCTCGCGGCGTTGCAGCGCAACGTCGACCTCACCCGCGACCTCGGCTTCATCAAGACGAGCATCGACATCAAGAAGTACGCCGATCTGAGCGTGGTCGAGGAGGCCGCCAAGCGGCTAAAGTGAACCAAGTTCGTCATGGCCGGGCTCGTCCCGGCCATCCACGCCTTCTGTCGCTGCAGGTAAACTGGATCAGACACGAGGATCGATCGACGTGGATGGCCGGCACGAGGCCGGCCATGACGTCGTGATGCTTTCGCGGAGAAAACGACATGAGCCTTGCGGCTGCGGCCAACTCGGAATCAAGAATGCAATATCGCGGCCTGCGCGGCTGGCTCGAGCAGGTCGACAAGATGGGGGAACTTCAGCGCGTCGACGGCGCCAATTGGGACGTCGAGATGGGCGCGATCACCCATATGCTGACCGAGAAGAGCCGCGGCCACGCGCCCGCCGTCCTGTTCGACAACGTACCGGGCTATCCGGCCGGTTACCGCACGCTCTACGGCCAGCTCTCCTCGATCCGCCGCATCGCCCTGACGCTTGGCCTGCCGCTCGAACACGACCGCAAGGTCGACATCGTGCAGCGCTATCACGAGCGCATGCGCGACCTCAAACCGCTGCCGCCGCGCACCGTCAAGGACGGGCCGATCCTCGAAAACGTCATCGAGGGCGATGCGATCGATGTATTGAAATTCCCGGTGCCGCGTCACCATGAGCTCGACACCGCGCGCTTCATCGGTACCGGCGACTGCGTCATCACCAAGGACCCCGACGAGGGCTGGTTCAATCTCGGCGCCTATCGCAGTCAGGTCTATGACGGCAAGACGATCGGCTGCCAGATCACCGAGGGCAAGCACGGCCGGATTCATCGCGACAAATATTTCGAGCGCGGCGAGCCCATGAAGGTCGTGATCCTGTGCGGCCAGGACCCGCTGCTGTTCATGCTGTCGTCGAGCCCGCTGCCGGAGATCGGCGAGATGGATGTGGCCGGTGGCCTGCGCGGCGAGCCGATCGACGTGGTGCGCGGGCCTTACACCGGCTTCCCAATTCCGGCCGACTGCGAGATCGCCATCGAAGGCGAGACGGTGCCGGGCCAGGTGCTGCCGGAAGGCCCGTTCGGCGAATGGATGGGCTATTATTCGGACGACACCGTGCCGCGCCCCTACGTCACGGTGAAAACCATCCTCCACCGCAACAACCCGATCCTCACCTGCGCGCCCCAGCACAAGCCGGTCGACGAGACCGGCCTTCTCAAGGGCATCGCCGGGTCGTCGCAGATCTGGCGCGCGCTCGAGGCAAGCGGCGTTCCCGATGTCCTCGGCGTCTGGAATCACGAGGCCGGGCCCGCGACCCGCTTCACCGCGATCCAGATCAAGCAGCGCTATCCCGGACACGCGCGCAACGCGCTCCACATCGCGGCGAATTGCCAGGGCGGCGCTTACGCCGGCAAATGGACCGTGGTGGTCGACGACGACATCGATGCTGGCGACCTCGATCAGGTGCTGTGGGCGATGTGCACGCGCTTCGATCCGGCAACCGACATCGACCTCATCCAAAAGGCGTGGGCCTCGAAACGCGACCCGCTCTATCTGCCGGGCAACTTCAACAACCGCGTCCTCATCGATGCGTGCATCCCGTATGAGAAGAAGCTCAACAGGACGTTCCCGACCGTGGTCGATGTCAGCGCCGACCTGCGCTCGCGGCTGCGGGCGAAATTCCCGGCGCTGTTTCCGCGCCATTGAGGCGAGCCTTCGGAGCCGCGCCATGGCTGTGAGTTGGAGGGGATGGGGCGATGAATCGGGACGGCTGACTTTCTCGATGCATCGCCTGCGACAAGCGCCAACTCACCTCCCCCTGGAGGGGGGAGGTCGGCCGCGTCAGCGGCCGGGTGGGGGTGGCAGCGCTTCAACAAACTCAGCGCTGAATTTGTTGAAGCGCTGCCACCCCACCCCGGACTGCCTTCGGCAGTCCGACCCTCCCCCTCCAGGGGAGGGTGCAATCCCGCGGGCACCGCGCTGGCGGCGTGCTTGTGCTCTCGTTGCGAGACTTGCCGCACTCGCGACGCTTGTTGTCGCGATGGCTGGCGCCGCCGTCGTTCCGGCGCGCGCCGATGCCGTCGCGGACTTTTACCGCGGCAAGACCGTCACCGTGGTGATCGGCTTTTCCGTCGGCGGCGGCTATGACCTTTATGCCCGCCTGCTTGCGCGCCATCTCGGACGCCATATTCCGGGCCAGCCCAATGTCCTGCCGCAGAATCGCGAGGGCGCGGGGAGCGAGCGCGCGACGCTCTATCTTTACAACGCGGCACCCAAAGACGGCACCGTGATCGGCACGTTCTCGCGCAGCATGGTGGTGGCGCCGCTTCTCATCAATGCGCCGTTCGACGCGACGCGGTTCTCGTGGCTCGGCAGTATTTCCTCCGACGTCAGCGTCTGCATGACGTGGCAGACGTCGCAGATCGCCACCTTCAGCGACATGCTGGCGAAGCCGTTCACCATGGGCGGGCTCGGCAAGGATGCCGATCCCGATATCTTCGCCAACGTGCTGCGCAACATGTTCGGCGCCAAGCTCAAGCTCGTGAGCGGCTACCCCGGCACCAATGATGCGACGCTGGCGATGGAGCGTGGCGAGGTCAACGGCATGTGCGGCGTGTCGTGGAGCACCGCCAAGGCCCGCCACATGGATTGGATCAAGTCGAAGCGCGTCAACATGCCGGTGCAGTTCGGCTTGCGCAAAGAAGCTGACATTTCCGACGTGCCCGCCGTCACCGATCTCGCCAAAGGCGACGAACAGAGCAAGATGCTGCGCCTCATCCTCACCGGCCAGGCGATGGCCCGGCCGTACGTGGCGCCGCCCGGGATTCCGGCGGATCGCCATCAGGCACTGATCGCCGCCTTCGAGGCCACCATGAAGGACCCCGACTTTCTGGCCGATGCCGAGAAGGCGCAGGTCGATATCGTGCCGGTGACGGCGCACGAGATCCAGGCGCTGCTGGCGGAGGTCTACGCCACGCCCAAGGACATCGTCGCCAAAGCCGCAAAGGCCATCGCGAATTGAGATGATCGGCGCTCGTCTGCCGCGGCTTGAAGATCATGCGCTGCTCATCGGCCGCGGTTGTTACGTCGATGACGTGGCGGTTGCCGACGTGCTCGAAGCGGCGTTCGTACGCAGCCCGCATCCCCACGCGCTGATCCGCACGATCGACTGCGGCGCGGCACGGACATTGCCGGGTGTCGTCGCGGTGCTCACGCTAGACGATCTCGCGCCGGTGATGGCAAAGCGCCGCATGATCCGCACCTCCAATTCGGGCGCGGCGCTCGACCGCTGCTGGGCCTTCGCGCTTGCCGACGGCGAGGCGAGTTATGTCGGCGAGCCGGTGGCGATCGTGCTCGCGAAGTCGCGCTACATCGCCGAGGACGCGGCGGCGCTGGTCGAGGTCGATTACGACGTCATGCCCTCGGCGGCCGATTGTCGCAAGGCGGCGATCGCAGGGGCGCCGCCGGTCCGTCGCGAGGTGTCGTCCAACGTCATCTCCACTTATAAGGTCGCCTTCGGCGATGCGGACGGTGCGTTCCGCGCTGCCGCCCATGTGGTGCGCGAAGGTTTTTGGCCGCATCGCGGAGGCGGCCACTCCATGGAGGGGCGCGGCATCGCCGTCGAATACCGCAAGGCCGACGATGCGCTTACGGTGTTCGCTTCGACACAGAAGGCGCACGACCTGCGCAACACCCTCGCCTCGCTACTCGGCCTCGACGACAACTGGCTGCGGGTCGCAACGCCGGATGTCGGCGGCGGCTTTGGGCCGAAGCTTTGCGTCTATGCCGAGGACGTCGCGGTCGTCGCCGCCGCCAAACTTCTCGGCCGCTCGGTGAAATGGATCGAGGATCGGCGCGAGCATTTCCTCGGCGCCGTCCAGGAGCGCGACCAGCATTGGTCGATCGAGATGGCCCTCGACGGCAATGGCCGCATCCTCGGCCTGCGAGGACGCCTGCTGCACGATCTCGGCGCCTACGCGCTCCAGGACGTGAACCTACCCTACAATTCGGCCTCGACGTTGACGGGCCCCTATGACGTGCCGGCGCTGGCCATGGACGTCGCCGTCACCTTGACCAACAAGGTGCCGGTCTCCTCCGTGCGCGGCGCCGGTTATCCGCAAGCCTCATTCGTGATGGAGCGGCTCATCGATATCGCCGCGCGCGACCTCGGCATCGAGCGGGCCGAATTGCGCCGGCGCAATCTGATCCCGGCGAAGAAGTTGCCCTACACCAAGCCGCTCAAGACGCGCGCCGGGGCCCCCGTCGTCTACGACAGCGGCGATTACCCCGCGTGCCAGGCGGCGGTGCTCTCCGCCGCCGACTGGGATGGATTTCCGGCACGCCAAGCGGCGGCGCGCGCCAACGGTCGGCTGATCGGTATGGGGCTTGCGCATGCCATGAAAGGCACTGGGCGCGGGCCGTTCGAGTCCGGCGTCGTGCGCGTCGCGCCGTCGGGCCGCATCTCGGTGTTCACCGGCGCCGCTGCCATGGGGCAAGGCCTCAAGACCGCCCTTGCGCAGATCTGCGCGGGCGAACTTGGCGTCGCGCCGGCCGACGTGCAGGTGATCGCGGGCGATACCGGCAAAGTCGCCGTCGGACTGGGCGGCTTCGCCAGCCGCCAGACGGTGACGGCCGGCTCCTCGGTCAAGCTCGCGGCGCAGGCGGTCGCGCGCAAGGCGAAGACGCTCGCGAGCCATGTGCTCGAGGTCGCCGAAGCCGATCTCGAGCTCGTCGATGGGCGCCTGCAGGTCGTCGGCGCGCCGCAGCTTGGCGTTACGCTCGGCGAGCTTGCGCGCATCCTGCAAGGCGCGCCCGGCTACGGGTTTCCTCCCGGGATGGAGCCCGGGCTGGAAGAGAGCCGCAACTTCCGCACCGACCAGCTGGCCTACGCCAACGCCTGTCATGCGGCCGAGGTCGAGGTCGATCCTGAGACCGGCGAAGTGCGCATCCTGCGCTACGTCGCGCTTCAGGATTCCGGTGTTCTCGTCAATCCGTTGATTGTCGACGGCCAGGTCCATGGCGGCATCGCCCACGGCGTCGGCAACGCCCTGCTCGAATGGATGGGCTACGACGACGCCGGCCAGCCGCTGACGACAAGCTTCGCCGAATATCTGATGCCGACGGCGCCGACCTTCCCGATGTTCGACACCCTCTACAAAGAGACGCCGTCGCCGCTCAATCCGCTCGGCGCCAAGGGCGCCGGCGAGGTCGGCACCATTCCCGCCGCTGCCGCCGTGGTCTCCGCCATCGAAGACGCGTTGCAGCCTTATGGCGTGCGTCTCACCCGCTATCCGGTCACGCCGGCAATGTTGCTCGATTTGATGGCGGCGTCGATCGCGGCAAGAACGCGTTCGGGCGTCAGCGGTACGTCGTAGATTTCCGCACCCACGGTTTTGAGCGCGTCATTGACCGCCGACACGATGGCTGCCGGCGGGCCGACGGCGCCGCCCTCGCCGATCCCTTTGACGCCGAATTCGGTGTGCGGCGACGGCGTCTCCATATGCAGGATGCGGATGTTCGGCACATCGGTCGCGCCGGGCAGAAGATAGTCTGCGAGGGTTGCCGCCAACGGCTGGCCCTGGCGGTCGTAGGGCATCACTTCATAGAGGCAGGTGCCGATGCCCTGCACCGTGCCGCCTTCGATCTGGCCGTCGACGATCATGGGATTGATGAGCACGCCGCCGTCTTCGACCACCACATAATCGAGCAGCTCGATGAATCCGGTCTGCGGGTCGACGGCAACGACCACCGCATGCGCCGCATAGCTGAACGTTCCGCTGTCGCGTCCGGCGCGATAGCCGGCGGTGACTTCGAGTCCGCCGGGATCGACGTCCGGCGGGAGCTGGTGGGGCTGCAGATACCAGACGTGAGCAATTTCCCGCAGTGAGATACTCGCCTGTCGTCCGACCACCGCGCCGTTTTCAACACGGACATCCGCCGCGTCGGCTTGCATCAGCCAGGCGCCGATGGGCTTGGCGCGCTCGCCAAGCGCGCGCGCGGCGCGGGCAACCGCGCCGCCGCCCATCACGATCGATCGCGAGGCATAGGTGCCGGTCGAGAACGGGCTATAGAGCGTGTCGCCCTGCAGGATCTTGATCCTGTCGAGGTCGACGCCGAGAACTTCATGCGCGATCTGGGCGAACGTCGTCTCGTGACCCTGGCCATGCGAATGCGTGCCGACCCTGATCTCGACGTCGCCGTCGATGGTGAGGCGGGCGCTCGCCTGCTCATAGCCCGGGACGATCGGCCGGCCCCAGCCGGAGAGGACGGACGTGCCGAGCGCGCCCTGCTCGCAGAAGATCGAGATGCCGACGCCGATCAGGCGACCGTCAGGCTCGCCTTGCTTCTGACGCTGGCGGAGTCCCGCGACATCGATCGCCGCGACCGCCCGGCGCATGCATTCGGGATAGTCGCCGCTGTCGAAGAACTTGCCGACGATGTTGGTGAACGGCATCTGGTCGGCGCGCACGAGATTGCGCGTGCGGACCTCATGCGGTTCGAGGCCGGCCTCATTGGCGATTGCATCCATGACAGCTTCGACGGCGAGGCACACCCCGGTGCGCGCCACGCCGCGATAAGGCAGGATCGGGCATTTGTTGGTCGAGACGGCGTAGGCTTGGCAGCGATAGAGCTTGAAGTCGTAGGGGCCGGGAAGCAGGCTCGCGATTTGCGAGACTTCCAACGCCGACGACGTCGGAAAGACCGAGTAGGCGCCCGAATCGACACTGGCCACGCAATCGAGCGCGAGCAGCCGCCCATCGCGATCGGCATATCCGGTGATGCGATAGCAATGTTCCCGGCAATTGGGGTTCGCGGTCAAGCGCTCGCGGCAATCTTCGAGCCAGCGCACCGGTCGGTCGAGCTGGCGGGCAAGCCACGCCAGCGCGACCTCCTCGCGCAGGAGCAGCCCCTTGTAGCCGAAGCCGCCGCCGACGTCGGGCGCGATTACGCGGATGGCGCTGTCGGCGACGCCGAGGCAATGCGCGAGACCGGTCTGCACGATATGCGGCATCTGGGTCGACGACACGATCGTGAGGTAGCCGAGGCGCGCGTCCCGGTAAGCGAGGCAGCCGCGCCCTTCGATCGGGAACATGCACTGCCGCGAGGTGCGGAACTCGCGCGTCACCGCAATCGGCGCCGTGCGCGCGACGGCATCGATATCGGCGTCGACGCGCACCTGCAGGAATACGTTGTCGCCCCACTCCTCGTGGACGAGCGGCGCGCCGGGTTCGCGGGCAGCGATCAGATCGCTGACGGCCGGCAGTTCGTCGTACTCGACTTGCACGGTCCCGGCGATGTCTTCGGCTTCGGCGCGGGACGATGCGACACACATGGCGACAAGCTCGCCGACGTATCGCACTTTCTCCGAGGCCAGGATCGGCTCGGATGAATGCTTGAAGCCTGGCAGCGCGGTCGCTGCCCGGATCGGCTTCACGTCGGCAAGGTGTTTGGCCGTGAACACGCTGTCCGCGACCGCGTCGGGGATGTGGATCGCGCGAATTCGCCCGTGCGCCACGGTGCTGCGCACGAACGCGACTTCCAGCGCCCCCGCCATACGAAAGTCCGCAATGTACTGGCCGCGGCCGGTCAGCAGCCGTTCGTCCTCCTTGCGCGGAACCGATGCGCCGACGCCGCTGGAGCTTTGAAGTGTGCCGGGATCATTCATGCGATGGCGGGCAGCGACTGTGACGGACTACCAGTTGGAATTTCGCACATTCAGATTCCCTGACCTCGTCATCGCCCGGCTTGACCGGGCGATCCAGTAATCACCGGCTCCTGAATAGGGCACGACGGTCCCTAAATCGAGAGTCCAGTGGTTACTGGATGCCCCGCTTGAAGCGGGGCATGACGGCGGAGAGTGAAATTGATCGTCGATCCCAGTCTCGATGATTGTAGACCGGTCGGACCGGGCTAGGGTCAAGTCGGGCAGAAGGCGGCTCCGCGCCACACATACCCGCGCCAACTAGCCGTTCTCCATCCAGCCGGCAATTGCGTCGGACTGCTCGCGGAAATAGTGGCGGAACCAGATGGTGTACTGTTCCGGCCGCTCGCGGAGATCGCGGATCAGGTCCGCAAGCGGCATCCATTTCCATTCCGACACTTCCGCCGGGTCCGGTGCCACTGGCCCGTCATAAGTGCCGCCGAAGGCATGGACGAGTTCGTCCTCGATGTAGCCGTTCGAGACCGCGGCACGGTAGTGGGTGGTGAACAGCGGCTTGATCTCGGTGCGGATTCCCATCTCCTCGGCAAGACGGCGTCGCGCGGCGTCGGCGGTCGCCTCGCCGGGGCGCGGGTGGCTGCAGCACGCATTGGTCCACAGCCCACCCGAGTGATATTTCACCCAGCTGCGCCGATGCACCAGCATCTCACCGGCGCGGTTGCGCACCAGCACCGAAATCGCGCGATGCATCAAGCCCTGCCGATGCACGTCGATTTTCGACGCGACGCCCTGCGCCACGTCTTCGGCGTCGACCAGGACGATAAGCTCCCGGTCGCTCGATCCGGCAGAAAACTCGTTCACACCACAATCCCCAACAGCCGCGCCGTGGATGCATTTAAGCATGCGTTGCCCGCTATTGAACAGCCGAGCAATGGTCGCATTGCTGCGGGATCGGCAGAGCGTTAACGTCGCGCCCCCAGCCATCGCACCACAAGGTCCCGCCATGGAATTGAAATCGAAATCTCTCGCCCAGGAGCGGTTTGGAGCGTTTGCTATGACCTACGCGACCAGTCGCTCTCATGCCAAGGGCGGCAGCCTCGCCCGGCTCGTCGAGCTGTTGGCGCCGCAGCCGACGTGGACGGCGCTCGACATCGCAACCGGCGCCGGCCACATGGCGCTCGCCCTTGCGCCGCATGTCGTCGACGTCACCGCTTCGGACATCACCCCGCAGATGCTGGCCGTGGCGCGCAAACTCGCGGCGGAGCGTAACATCCGCAACATCTCGTTCGCCGACGCCAAGGCCGAGGCGCTGCCGTTCGCTGACGGCAGCTTCGATATCGTGACGTGCCGGATCGCGCCTCATCATTTCGACGACGTCGCAAAATTCACGAGAGAGGTCGCGCGAGTACTGCGCGCCGGCGGCCTGTTCGGTTTGGTCGACAATGTTTCGCCGGACCCTGCGATGATGGCGGGCGATGCCGCCGCGCTCGCCGGAGCGGCCGACGAATACAACGCGTTTGAAAAATTCCGCGATCCGAGCCACGTCCGCTGCCTCACCCTCACGGAATGGCGCACACTCGTCCGCAACGCCGGGCTCACGGAGCGGCATGCCGAGTTGCTCGACAAGCCGATGGTGCTCGGCCCGTGGGCCGATCAGCAGGAGGTCGATGCTGCCGGCAAGGCCCGCCTGAAAGCGATGCTGCTCGACGGCTCGGATGCCTTCCGCGCCTTCGCCCGGCCGCAGGAGAACAAGGGTGATGTCGATTTCATCCTCACCGAAGCGGTGATTGTCGCGGCGAAGTAATCTTCATCGCCTTAGCGGACCCGAGCCGAAACTTTTTTCCCTCCCCCCTCCCCCCCCCCCTCCCTCCTCCCCCCTCCTCCTCCTCTCCTTTCTTTCTCTTTCCTCTCAGTTGCTCGCACACCTGCGAAGGTGAGCGGGCTGTCGACGATGCTGTTGGCTTCGTGAGCCAGCCGCAGCAGCACGAAGGCAATCAGCGCGACGACGATCTGGATGCGAACCGCGTTCTCGGAGTTCCGAAGAAGTGACCGATCTTCAGGGTCTGCTTGACCCAGCGAAAGAACAGCTCGATGGCCCAGCGCGCTTGTACAGATCGGCGATCTCCTGCGCGCTGGCTGTCAGATCGTTGGTGAAGATGCGCAACACCTTGCCGGTCTCGATCATGACTCGCACCTCGCGCACCGAGTCTCGCCATCGGATTTCGGCGGGATGCGGCAGCCGGTTGCGGCAGATAGTCCGATGCGATCGCTCAGCATCGACGACGCCTGCTGCGACCGGCCGCTCTTCGATGACTGTGAACGGCGTGTTGGTCTTGAGCCGCGTGACGATGCGGCAGCCGGCGCGCATCAAGCGTCGCCCACCAGCCGTAATCGTAGTAGCCGAGGTCGAACACGTAGGTCGCTCCCGCGCTCGATCGGCATCGCCTTGGCGGCGGTGATGTCGTTGACGTTGGGAGCCGTCACCATGAGGTAAAGACGGCTGCGTCGGCGTCGGGATCGTAGATGATGTGCGCCTTGGCGCCGCAAACGCCGGTCGAAAACGTCGCCCACTCGCCGCTCAGGCTGCTCAACTGCACGCTGGTCGAATTGATCAGCCGCACGCAATCGCCGATCTTGCGCCGATAGCCGCGCTGCAACTGTGCGATCAGCGCCGCCAGCAGCTCGGCGAACATCTCCAACCGGACGCGTGCGTTAGCGTTGGCGAGCGCCGACTTCGAGACCGTGCGCGCCGCCGAGATGATAAAGCTTGGCGGCTGGCTCTTCAGGTTCGTTTCGATGTCGCGCAGACTGCGCGCGCCGCGACTGGGCTAGCAGCATCGCGATGAGGTGCGCCGGCTGCAAGCCGCGCGGGTCGCGCGGCGTCTGCTTGCTCGACAAGCCGGTCGAACGGTCGCCACGGAACGTGCTTCAGAACGCATGAAAACGATATTCTGATGCGCACGGCGTTGATCCTTTCTCGTGTGAGTTGATTGAACTCTGGAACTGAGAGAATGATGCCGTGCGCTCTCAAGCAACCGTGCCGGACAGCGTGGGGGGGGCGGCGGGCGAGGCGGTAGCTCAGGCGGTGCTGCCGGCATCAACGGTCAGGACCGTACCCGTGATGCTCTTCGCCTTGTCGCCGAGCAGGAACTCGACGGCATCGGCAACATCATCGACCGCCGGCAAGCCGCTTCAACGCACTGCGCCGCACGATCCTCTCGCGCGTCTCGTCCTGGAGACCTTCGGTCATCTCGGTGTCGAGGAAGCCTGGCGCGACGGCGTTGACGTTGACGCCCATGCGTGCCGACCTCGCGCGCGAGCGAGCGCGTGAAGCCGACCATCGAAGCCTTGGTGGCGGCATAGACCGAGAGCCCGCTGTAGCCGGTCGACGCCACGATCGAGGTGACATTGATGATGCGGCCGCCGCCGTCCGCCATCATCGACCGCACCACGTATTTGGTGAGAACGATGGGCGACAGCGTATTGAGCCGCACCGTCTGCTCGATCTGCGAGGTGTGCATCGGCGACAACGCGCCGTCGGTGCCGACGGCTGCATTGTTGACGAGCCCATAGAGCGGACCGAATTGCTTGCGCAGCCCGCGACGAAGCGCGGAATGCCATCGACGTCGCGTGAGGTCGAACGGCGCGAACCGGATCGCCCCCGCGGTCCCGCCATCGGCCATCGATCTTGGCAAGCTCGGCGCCCTCTTTGCGCGCAACCGCGATGGGCGCATAGCCCGCGTCGGCAAGCCTTCGCACGATGCCAAGCCCGAGGCCGCGGCTGCCGCCGGTGACGACGACGTTACGCATGGCGCACAAGCTTGCCGGTGGCGGAGACATCAAGGCTCGGGACAAACCGGATCATCGCGGGCACCTTGTGCGGCGGCAAGCTCGCTGCGGCAGATCGCCAGGATTTCGCGCTCGGTTGCGGCCGACACGCGTCCGCGCTTGCGCCCGCCTCGGCCTTTCAGCACCACGTCGGCCGCGACGATCGCGCCGGTGATCGGATTGCGCCGCGCCCGCACCAATGATGCGCAACGTCAGTGTGCCGGTTGATGACCGCCTCGACCTCCTCGGGATGAACCTTCTGTCCGCCGACGTTGATGATGCCGCCCTTGCGGCCGACGAAGTGGTAGCGATCGCCGTTAAGCTCCACCATGTCGCCGGTGTCGACGAAGCCGTCGTCGTCGAGCAGCGGCTTGGCGTCGGGGCCGACATAGCCCGATGCGGTGCGCGCCGAGCGCAGCCGCAGCGATCCGTCTTCGATCTTGATATCGACCTCGCCCTGCGCCGACGCGACGAAGCTCGCCGGAAAACCGGCCAGGCCGTCGTTCACTTCAAACGCGACGCCCGCTTCGGTCGAGGCGTATGCGTGGCCGACCGCGGCTTGCGGAAAAAACGCGCGCAGCTGATCGAGAATCGCCTGATCGGCGATCTCGCCCGAGAGGCGAACATAGCGCGGCGCAATCGTCTTCGCCGCTGGACTCATCAGCGCGCGCCGCCAGTGCGACGGCGTGCCGGAGAGATGCGTCACGCCGTGCGCCGCGAGGCGCGCGAGGATGCTCGGCGACCGGCTCGCCTGCGCTCGACAGGACCAGCGAGCCGCTGCCGAGCGACCGCGCGGAAGAGGATCTGCAAGCCGCCGTAGCGGCGGATGTCGTAGAACGTGCCCCAGACCGGCGGCGACGCGATCGGCTTGATCGGCGCGGTCAGGCTCGCAAGGTCGTGCCGCACCATCTTGGGCACGCCGGTCGTGCCGGACGTGAGCAGGAGCCATTCGGTGCGCCGATCGCCGCGCGGGATATCGCCACGCGGCTCGATCCTGGTGGCAGCCGCGACATGGAGCGCGATCCCGAGCGCGGCGAATTCTTCGGCCGGGCGATCCGACACGATCGCGTCGGCCTCGGCATTGGCGGCGATCGCCGGAAGGTGCGCGGGCGCGAGGTCGACCGGGCACAACACGATGCGACGGGCGATGCCGTCGAGCTCGATCAGCGCCAGCGCGGCCGGAAGTTGATCGCGCGCCAGCAGCAGCACCGATCGGCCTGCGAGTTCGGACAGTCTTCCGCCGAAGCTTGAGCCGCGCACAAGATCGGTAATCGCGACGCTGCCGCCGGCGCCCCACAGAAATCGAGGCGCGGTTGCTTGATCTGCGATGAGCTGCCGGAGCGAGCGCGCGTCAGCCTGCGGCATTTTCGTAGACCCGCACGAAATCGCCGAGGGTCACGGGAAAGCTGATGTCATCGGCGGATGAGAAGGGATCGACGCCCAGCTCGTCCTCGAGCCGCGCCACCAGCACGGCAAAGCACAGCGAATCGAGGCCGGTGTTCATCAGCACTGCATCGTCGGTGAGCGGCGCGAGCTTCTTGTGATGCTCCGCGGCGATCCGTTCGATTTCGGAAATCACCGTTAACTTAATCGACATCGAACGGCCCTATATGATTTTTCGTCAAATACGTATAGGCGACCCGCGTCAGCGTACAAGTCGACTTGCACTTTATGGTCAATCAACGATTTCAGGAGGCCCAGCTCCGTCATTCGTTCGCGGCCGATCGCGCTCGGCGATCACGCAGCCGTCGCCGAACTTCTTAACAAAGGCTTCGGCGTGCGCCGCAGCCGCGAATTCTGGCGGCACGTCCTTGACTGCCTGTCGCAGCGTCCGTCTCCCGAAGGTCTGCCGAAATGCGGCTACCTCCTCGAGAGCGGCGGCCGGCCGGTGGGAGCGATCCTGCTGATCTTCTCGACACCGCGGACCGGCAATGATCCGGTCGCCATCCGCGCCAACATTTCGAGCTGGTACGTCGAGCCGGAGTTTCGCGGCTACGCGTCGTTTCTCGCCGCGCAAGCGCTGCGCCACAAGACGGTGACCTATCTCAACGTCTCGCCCGCACATAATACGCTGACGACGCTCGCGGCGCAGGGCTACACGCGCTACAGCGAAGGCATGTTCGTCGGCCTGCCGGCGTTGCAACGGACGACCGCCGAGGCGCACATCGTCGCGGCCGACGCCGCGCCGGGTGCGCAATTCGAGCCTTTCGAGCGCGACATTCTGGTCGACCATGCCGCCTACGGCTGCCTGAGTTTCTGGTGCGTGACGGCGGAGCGCGCCTATCCGTTCGTTTTCCGGCCGCGCCTTGCCAAAGGTGTGCTGCCGTGCGCGCAGCTCATCTACTGCCGCGACGTCGGCGACGTGGCCCGCTTTGCCGGGTTGATCGGCCGCCATCTCCTGCGCCACCGCCATCCGATCGTCGTCATCAACTCCAACGGACCGATCCGGGGACTTTTGGGTCATTATTTCGCGGGATGGCAGCCGAAATTTTTCAAGGGCCCGGAACGGCCGCGGCTGGGTGACCTCGCCTACACCGAAGCCGCGATGTTCGGGATGTAATTCACCTCTCCTGACGGAGAAGGTGAAGATCGCGCGTCACTGATCTATTGGTGCACTCACGCGCGCATCATTGCTGCTGGCGCGACATCGCGCGATGCTGCGGATTTGCGACGCGAGACGATAGTCGCGAGCCAGTTGCGATAGAACCGCAACGCCGCGCTACGCCACGCGCGCACCAGCGGCTCACGCAATGCCGTCGCCGGAAATAACTCCAGCAGTCGCTCGCTTGGTCCGGCGAGCGCCGGCGCGCGAAACTCAGCCAATATCTGCTCGGTCGCGTCATCGAAATAGTTCTGCGGCGGCGGTCGGATAGGTCTCGCGTTCCCCACGCAGGAAGCGGCCGACGTCGCGGCGGTACTCGCGCAGCAACGTCTGCGGCTCGTATTCCGGATGGCCCTGCAGGAAGACGAACAGGCTGCCGATGTCCTTGATGAAAAGATCGGCGCCGACGCCCTCGCCGTGCGACAGCACATGGTAGCCGCGCTCCGACAGATCGACCTCGCGCAAATCGTTCCAGCGCGAATGCGGCACCTGCACCGGCATCGCTGCCCCACCCGTCAGCGGATGAACCAGCGTGCGCTCGCATTCGAAAACGCCGAAGCATTTGTCGGGAAATGCGACGCGCTCGATGCTGTCGAGATGGAGTACCGCGGCGTGCGCCGCAAGGCATGACCAGATCGTCGAAATGGTGTTGCGCGCGGCCCAATCGACCAGACGCCTGAAGGCAGGCCAATAAGGCTCGGTCGGCAGCGCGTCGCGCGGCTCGGTGCCGGTGACGATCAGCGCGTCGAAGTTCGCGTCCCACAATTCGCGCGATATCGGCATAGTGCGTGTCGACATAGTGCCGGCGCGCGTTTCGGCACGCGGAACGCCGGGCAGCGAGAACAGCCGCACCCGCACCGGCATGCGTTCGGACGCGGTCGCGAGCAGGCCGATGAACTGGCGCTCGGTCGATTAGGGCCGAGTCCGGCATATTGTTGACGATGCCGACGACTGATGTCCGTCGCCGCGCATCGATGCGGCGACCGGCTCGCAATGCACGCCGGGCAGCAGCGAATAGCTGCGTCCGGACGAGCCCTGCTCCATGACGACCGGCATCGTTCTGCTCCGTTATTCGGCGGCCGCCATCATCGACCGCGGCGTGCTGGTCGCGTCGAGCGCCTGGTGAGGTCGGCGATGATATCGTCGACGTGCTCGATGCCGATGCTGAGCCGGATCATCTCCGGCGTGACGCCGGCCTTGCGCTGTTCTTCGGCCGACATCTGCCGATGCGTCGTCGAGGCCGGGTGGCAGGCCAGCGATCTTGGCGTCGCCGAGGTTGACCAGGCGCTTGACCAGCTTCAGCGCGTCGTAGAATCGCTTGCCGGCCTCAAGCCCGCCGCTTGACGCCGAAGGTCATCAGCGAGCAGGCGCGGCCGCCCAGGTATTTCTGCGCAAGCGCGTGATACGGATTGTCGGGGAAGCCGGCGTAGTTGACCCATTCGACGCGCGGATCGTCGCGCAGGAACTCGGCGACCCGCCTGCGCGTTCTCGACATGGCGCTCGACCCGCAGCGCGACGCGTCTCGATTCCCTGCAGCAGCAGGAACGCGCTCAACGGCGGCAGCACGGAGCCGGTGGTGCGCTGGTAGACGCTGCGGCAGCGCGCGATATAGGCGGCCGCGCCGAAATGCTCTGCGTAGACCAGGCCGTGGTACGACGCGTCCGGCTCGCTGAACATCGGGAAAGCGGTCGGCATGCTCGTTCCAGGGAAAGCTGCCGCTGTCGACGATGGCGCCGCCGAGCGTGGTGCCATGGCCGCCCATGAACTTGGTCAGCGAATGCACGACGATGTCGGCGCCGTACTCGATCGGCCGCAGCAGGATCGGGCGTGGCCACCGTGTTGTCGACGATCAGCGGCACGCCGTGCGCGTGGGCGACGCGCGGCAGCGCCTCGATGTCGCAGATGTTGCCCGCCGGGTTGCCGACGCTTTCGCAGAAGACCGCGCGCGTCTCGTCATCGATCAGCGCTTCGATCGTCGCGCGGGCTGGTCGCTTGCGGCGAACCGCACCTTGACGCCCTGGCTGCGGCAGCACATGGGCGAACAGCGTGTGGGTGGTGCCGTAAAGCTGCGGCACGGAGACGATGTTGGTGCCCGGCTCGGTCAGATTCAGAATGGCGTAAGTGCAGCGCCGCCTGGCCGGAGCTGACGCACAGCGCCTCCACGCCGCCTTCGAGCGCGGCGACCCGCCGCTCCAGCACCGCGTGGTCGGATTGCTGATCCGGCTGTAGCGAAAGCCCTCGACTTCGAGATTGAACAGCGCGGCGCCATGTTCGGCGCTATCGAAGCATAGGCGACCGTCTGATAGATCGGCACGGCCACCGCCTGCGTCGTCGGATCGAGCTCATAGCCGCCAGTGAATGGCGATCGTCTCGCTCTTCATTTGCCTCACCCGTCCGTTCCGCGCTGTGGAGCTGCAACGATTTAGCGTCCAAACCGCCGCGCTTTTGAAAGGGCATCTTAAGCATGGGAAAGTATCTAAAAGCGTGCCGCGACAACGCGACAACGCGCGGCCAAAAATCTGCCCACGCTAACCTTAACGGCACGCTGCCGCGCCATCTGCCTGTTCGAGGATCGTTTGCGGCATGATTCCCGCATTTTCGCTATAAGTCACCGTCGGCGCCACGAACGACGAGCGATGCGCCTCGCCAGCAAGTTGCCTGAAATGCTAAAGCATATTAACGAATATTGTTTCTCGTCAATCGACGTATTGATAACCAAGGAACGCGAACAAATAAGGCATAAATGATCGCGGAAACGATCGTGCGACAAAAGCCGGCGCGGCGCCGAAAGCCGCTCGAGGGCGTGGCTGCGCGCGCTCGAACTGACCGCGCCGATCGCGAATGCGCCGCACCCGCACCTTTCCGGCGGTGATCGACGAGCTGGCGGAGCGGTTCGGCGACGCGCCGGCGCTGATCTCCGATGCGTGAAACCTTCAGCTTCCGCGCGCTCGACGCGCGCGCGAACCGCTACGCCCGCTGGGCGCTCGCACAGGACTCGGCCAAGGGCGACAACGTCTGCTGATGATGCCGAACCGGCCGGAATACATGGCGATCTGGCTCGGCATCACGCGCGCTGGGCGGCGTCGTGGCGCTGCATCAACACCAATCTCGCCGGCGCCTCGCTCGCGCATTGCATCGACATCGTCGCGCCGCAAGCACATCATCGTCGCCGACGAACTGATCGATGCGCTGGACGACGCGCGCAGCCGCATCTGCAGGACGCGCCGAAGATCTGGGTCGCACGGCGACGGCGACGACCGCTATCCGCGCATCGACCGCGCGGTCGACAGCACTCGCGGCGAGCACGCTGGCGGCGCCGAGCGGCGCGCCGGTCACGCATCGACGACCGCGCGCTCTACATCTACACCTCCGGCACCACCGGCCTGCCGAAGGCCGCCAACATCAGCCATCACCGGCTGATGATATGGAGCCACTGGTTCGCCGGCATGATGGAGACCGGGCCGGCCGACCGGATGTACAATTGCCTGCCGATGTATCACAGCGTCGGCGGCGTCGTGGCGATCGGCGCGGTGCTGGTCAGCGGCGGCTCGGTGGTGATCCGGGAGAAGTTCTCGGCCAGCGCGTTCTGGGACGACGTCGTGCGCTGCGACTGCACGCTGTTCCAATACATCGGCGAACTGTGCCGCTACCTCGTCGCAGGCGCCGCCGCATCCGCTGGAGACGCGGCACCGGCTGCGGCTGTGCTGCGGCAACGGGCTGCGCGGCGACATCTGGGAGGCGTTCCAGCAGCGGTTCCGCATCCCGCAGATCCTCGAGTTCTACGCCGCGACCGAGGGCAACGTCTCGCTGTTCAATGTCGAGGGCAAGCCCGGCGCGATCGGCCGCATGCCGCCCTTCCTCGCGCATCGCTTGCCGTCGGCGCTCGTCAAGTTCGACGTCGACGCGCAGCATGCCCGTGCGCGACGACGACGGGCTTTTGCATGCGCTGCGGCGCCGACGAGACCGGCGAGGCGATCGGCCGGATCTCCGCAGGCGGCGGCGAGCCGGCGCCCGTTTCGAAGGCTACACCGACCCGGCGGAGACCGAGCGCAAAATCCTGCGCGACGTGTTCGCGCCCGGCGACGCCTGGTTCCGCACCGGCGACCTGATGCGCCGGGACGAGCAGGGCTACTACTATTTCGTCGACCGCATCGGCGACACCTTCCGCTGGAAGGGCGAGAACGTCGCGACCTCCGAGGTCGCCGCCGCGATCACGGCGTTCCCCGGCGTCATCGAGGCGAACGTCTATGGCGTCGCGGTTCCCGGCGCCGACGGACGCGCCGGCATGGCGGAGCTCGTCTGCGCCGGCCCGATCGACCTCGCGGCGTTCCGCGAGCATCTTGCGCAACGCCTGCCCGAACTATGCCCGGCCGGTGTTCCTGCGCATCCGCGACACAATCGAGGTGACGGCGACGTTCAAGCCGATGAAGAACAGTCGTGGCCCGGAGGGCTACGATCCCGCCACGTGCCCCGATCCGCTTTACGTCCACGACCCGCGAACGCCGCGTATGCGGCGCTCGATGATGCGCTTTATAAGCGCGTCACCGAGGGCCGCCTGCGCCTGTAAACGACATCACTCGTCGATGATCTGGCCGCCGTCGTAGCCGCAGGCGATGCGGCCGAGCGCGGCCCGGAACGCTTCGGTGTCGATGGCGGCGGAAAAATCGGGCGCGTCGCGCCGCGCTCTGCCGGCATGGGCTCGCGCGAGAATGGCCGCGATCAGATCGCGATCGAGATAGGGCAGGCTCGCCCAGAAATCCGCGGGCCAATTCCAACGCGAGCGCATGGTCGGGATGATTGGCGTTCTCCGGCGCGCGGCCGATCTCATACATGTCCCGGACCTTGTCCCACGGTGCGCGTTCGGGACGGCAGGCGGGCGAATATTTCCGGACGCTCGTTCGCGACATAGAAACGGTTGAGCGTATCGAACAGCGCGAAGCGGTAGCCTTGCGCGAGGAGGTGCGGCTCCCATTCACCCCAGGCCGGCTCGCCGGAGCCTGGCTTGATGGCTTCGATGACAATGACTTTGGGCCGATGGCGCCGCCAGTCGCCGCCGGCAAGGACATCGGCCTCCCGCGCCTTCCACATCGATTTTGAGAAAATCGATCTCGGGACGTGGCGGTCGCAGAGCTCCGCGAGCGTCATCATCGGCATGCGCACGCTGCGATAATCGACGCCGAATTTCCGGGCGTCGCGGGCGACGGGCTTCGACGGTCGACGAAAGGCCGTGCAGGCGGTCGACGACATGGAAATCGATCTCGCCCGATGTCCTGCCGATCACGCCGCACACCGCGACGTCCCGCGGCCGCAACCGCTCGTATAAGGCCACTGGGTCAGCCTGCGGCTCGACCACGACGCCGCTCCAGGCGCGCTCGTCGAACCAGAACGACACGTTGTCGGCGATTGGATGTCCGCCGCCGATATCGATATAGGTGCCGCGCGTCTGCCCCGCGAAGGCGAGCGAGAGATGATAGTCTTCGAGGTTATACCGTGTAGGACAATTCCATCGGCGCGGTCCCGGCGTTCGTGTCGACCACACATAACACGGGTCATCCGCGCCGTGCCTCCTCGACATAAGCCCGCATCGAGACCGGGTGAGCGCTGGCGGGCGCCGTTCAGTCCACTTTTTGACGGAGCGTCACCATCGTTTTCCGCATCTTGATCAGATGCCACCTGTGAAGCCATAGTATGGTTGCGGCCTTATCATGAAGAGCGACCGCTGCACCGCCGTTTTCCGTATCGCGTGGCGAATGTTTTGAATTGCAGAAGCGCCCGGCCGCCGCCCGCACAGGGGAGGACGAACATGCGCAATCTCGATCTAGCCAAGAACCCGCTCGCGATCACGGTATTGATCGCGCTGATCTGGGCCGTTGCAGAACCAAGGCTCGCAGCCGAGCCGGGCGCGGCCATTCCGGATTTCTCCGCCAATGGCACCGCCTGGGTTTTCGGCCCCGGCGACTACATTGCGATCCCCGGAGAGCCCAGCCCGACACGCAATGACCCGGCCCACCCCTACATCTCCAACCTCGAATTTCGCGTCAGCGGGACCCAGCCGACCTATCGCGTTGCCGATCTCAGCAACCCCAACATCAAGCCGTGGGCGAAGGAGATCATGAAACGCGAGAACGAAAAGGCGCTGTCGGGCGGGGTGCCGTTCGCATGGCGGCAGAGTTGCATGCCGGCGGGCGTCCCGGGCTTCATGATGGCGGTGGTCGAGCCGATCCACTTCGTGCAGACGCCCAAAGAAGTCACCATGATCTTCTCGGGCGATGCGCAGGTGCGCCACATCTATCTCAATGTGCCCCATTCGATGAACCTGCAGCCGATCTTGGTACGGCGAGTTAGTCGGCCATTACGAGGGCGACACCCTCGTGGTGGACACCATCGGAATGAATGACAAGACCTTCGTCGACAACTTCCGCACGCCGCATAGCGAAAAGCTGCACGTCGTCGAGCGCTTCAAAATGATCGACGGTGGCAAGACGCTGCAGGTGACCTTTCGGATCGAGGACCCGGACACGTTCTATCAACCGTGGTCGGCGATCGGAAAGCTGCGGCGCGTTCAGATGCCCATGCACGAAGAGGCGTGCGCCGAGAACAACCAGAACCTGATCGACTATCACATCCCGGTCGCGACCAAGCCCGACTTTTGATCGCGCCAGTATCGACGTGTACGGATCAGCGGAGCGTCACCCGCATCTGCCTAGGCTAGAGCGGATTCCGTTCAACTTGAAGCAGCTCACGTCGTCATGGCCGGGCTGTGTCGCAGGACAAGCCCAGCGCATGACGAGATGCTTCCATCTAATCTAAATACGCTCTGATAGGCCGGGCTATTCGCGACAAGCGTTGTGCCGCGAAACTCGTCACCACTGGTTATAATAGCCGCCGCGGCGCGAATAGCCGTAGCCGCCATAGCCGCCATACGGCGAGCCCCAGCCGCCGCGGTAGCGAGCCGAGTTATAGCCGTCGTCGTCCCAGCCGCGGCGCGCCATGCGGACTTCGTCCGGGCGCCGGCGTATCGCAAGGCCGCCCTTCGGCTGGTTGTTGAGCACCACGATGAATTCGGTTCGCGAGTTGGCCTCGCGGCTCAGCGGCTCGTCCGAGACGATCAGCGAAGATCGCGGCACTGCGGTCGAGGCGATGCGATCGCGCACGTCCTGGGGAATGTCGATGCGGTCGAGCGCGTCCTTGGCGCTGTCGCCGCCGTCGATCGTCACCGCCGTCCAACGCAGGCCGGCAGCGGTGCCGCGCCACCGCCGTGAAGATATGCGTGCCGATCGGCCGGTCGGGATCACGGATCGTGATCGGAACCTCGAAGCGTCGACTCGAAGCCACGCCGCACATAAAGCCGCTGCGCGGCCCGGCTGATGAAGACCGAGACCGGCTTGAGCGCAAGCTTTGCGTCGCGCGCCGCCTTGCCGGCGTCGGCGCTCTTGGCCTCGGCCGCCTTGGCGGCGGTCTGCGCCGCCGCAGCCTCGTCGAGCTTCGACTTCGCATCGGCCTTGGCGGTATCGAGCTGCGGCTCCAGCTCGGCGACCTTGGCGGCGGCCTTCCCTTTCAGGTCCTCGGCCTGCGCCTTGGCCTGGTCCGTCTTCGCAGCGGCAAGCATTTTGTCGGCGTACGCAAGCTCGGCGTCGGCGCGGGCCTTGAGCAATTCCAGCTTGCGCAGCGACGCCGTCAGCGGCGCCGCCGCGCGCGTCGCGACGGCGGCGGCCCGCTTCGCCTCGTCGGCCGCCGTTTCGGCCTCCGCCGCCTCGCGGGCGAGCGTTTCGGCGCGCGCCGGCGCGTCCGTCAAAGCCTCCGCGTTCGGCACGAACAGCGCCGGATGGGAAAAGTCGACCGGCTCCGCGTCGTTCGGCGCGATGATCACGCGCATGCCCATCCTGGTCTTGTCGAACAACTTCTCCGCAAAGTCATAGGGCATCCGCACGCAGCCGTGCGAGGCCGCATATCCGGGCAGCGGCCCGCCGTGCAGCGCGATGCCCGACCAGGTGATGCGCTGCATGTTCGGCATCCAGGCATCGTCATAGAGGTTGGAGTGGTGATCCTTGTCCTTCTCGCACGACGCTGAAGACGCCGGCCGGGGTCTCGCGTCCCGTTGTGCCGCTCGACACCGGCGCGCGCAGGATCCAACCGTCGGCATCGTAGAAGGTCACCTGCTGGCTTTTGATCGACACGATCGCCATGACCGGCTCACCGGCCTGGCGCGGCGCCGTCGCCTCGGTGGGGCGCGCGGCATGCGCGTGCTTGGCCGCAGCGTGGGCGGGCGGCGCCGCGGCGAGGGCGCCGTCAGCGCGACCACGGCCGCAAGCGTCACCATGGCGGTGCAGCGCCCCCGTCGCCGGATCGCCTCGGTAGATTGCGCGGTCGTGGATCGATTGGTCATGCGATGCTCCGGTGCCCGGGGGCCTCTGCTGGAGGGAAGCCCGACACAACAACGACCGGGGACGGCCGATGGTTCACGTTTTACGGCCCACGGTCAATCCACACCCAACTAGGGCTGCTGGTGTTTAGCGCGAGTTAACGCCGGCTTCGTCTGCCACGATATTGTGCGGTGCCAGGCCTCAATGTGCCCCGCTCCAAAACTGTGTGGTTCGCGCCGATTTCCACTCAGGCAGACCGGACGTTGGTGGCTGGAAGGTCTCAGTTTGAACCGATACCGGCCCTCACTCGATCATTCGATCATTTCGTCGGCAAGGGCGAAGAGTTCGCACACGACGAACAGTTGGCGTCGCTTCCTATACAAGCGGGACGCTGTTCTGCTTTGCGAACTTAGTTCTTCACTACTACGGTCCGCCAAACCGGTAAGCTGCCTGCAGCAGCAAACCGTACCGCTCGGTCTTATATTGCATGTTCTGTAAGGGAGCCGGGCAGGCCTGGGGAGCGCCATTAGGTGGGTCCCGGCAATCGGTCCCACTGGTGGTCCACATAGCCCAGTATCGTCCGCCCACACCGAGGCTGAGCTGCGGGGTGAGGTAGTAGTACAAGAAGGCTTCAGCTTGTGTTCCAATTCCGGTGCCGGTTTCCTCCGCCAGGAAAGGCCTCAAGGGGTGGGAGTTTCTTGTCCATCGAACCGGACGTAGGGCAAGAATGCGACATCCGCCACCAATTTCAGTCGGGAGGTCAGCATCACCTCGGCAGTCGAGCCTAGTCGAAGCGACTGCCATTTATCGTTTTCACCGAGGATGAAACCATTGAATGGCGGATTGCAGATACCATTCGCCGGCAGCCCAATCTGGGTACAGGTGAAGGAGCTCTTGTTGTCGGCGTAGTAATTATAACCAACATACGAGCCGACTTTGTACCCACGCGCACGCAGCCAATCATAACCAATATCGGCTGTGGCATCAGGCCAGATTCCCACTAGCATTGCCCAACGTATTGGAATAGCCGTCATTAACGGCTGCGAACGGGGCGGGTATCCCCCAATCTTCATCGTTGATCTTGCCGCTGGAAATGCCGCCGGCACCGACGAAGCCTTTCACGAAGACGTTGATGGGCGTATCCACGCGGCCGAACATTTCGCCCGCGTGGCTATTGAGGTTATCCCAGGTCAACCGCGAGACTTCGAAGGTAGGATTTTGGGCGCCGATCACGCCGGGCGCGACATCCTTTTGGAACCGGCCGGTGCTGTACCAATAACGTGCACCAAACTCGACGGCCCAGCCGTTTACAATCAGCGGAGGTGCTTTGACGGGCATTGTTACACCGGACGGAGCCGCGAACAAACCCGCGAACGGCCACGAAAATCCGTCGGACGGGAAAGCTGCTATATCCGGGCCGAATTTATAATTCATGCCCAGCTTGAAAGCGTGGATTTGCTGCGACACGCTTGTTCCGGGAACCGGGACCAGCGTTTCCACGAACGCGACCGTGGGATTGGTCGTGGCGGAGATACCTGGCGCCGCCACGTTGTGGCCGCCCAAGCTAAGGTAATCGTACTCAGCTTTAACCGTCCAATGCGGCGTGAGAGCATATTCGGCGCCGACGCCGACTGTGGCGCCGGTGGCGGTAAAGGCCGTCGAGGTCGTCGCCCCGCCGACGGCACCGGCAATATCGGCGTTAACGATCATATCGACGTTGCTGTGGGCCCAGGCAAAACCGCCCTTCACGTATGCCAGGGCGCGGCCAAACTCGCCAAATGCCAAGCCAACACGGGCGGTGGCAGTGCCGAAAGAACTAGTATGCGCACGGCAATTGAACGACGTGAAAGTGCCAGAAAACGCAAAGCAGGTATTTGTGCCGTCGAGGTTTGCCAGACTTTCGTCAACTTCGATGCCCCAAACCACATTCGAGCCCGGAACCTGCCAATTGTACCCGATCTGGCCGCCGCCAAAGTATCCAGGGCTATGGATATTATCGCCAAAGATTGACGGACCTAACGGGTCATTGACATTGTTGAGACCCATCGCAGACCCGGTGTGATAGCCGACGTAAAGGCCGGTCCAGTTCCACAAGACCGGTGGAGGCGCCTTGTATAGCGGCTCCTTCACCGGCATATCCGCAGCGCTCGCGGCGGATGCAAAGGCTAGCACCAATAGCGAGGCGCCTCCCAATAATCGCATTCGCATGGCCTGCCCCATCAATCTCTTATCGATCCACCGCCGTCACCTGATGTCAGAAACGGTAATTAACCCAGAGTCGCGCGATGTTCGCCTTCAGGTCTGCGCTGTGGGTGAAAACCTGTCCGGGGAATCCAAAAATATTGTTGCTGATAACTTCCCCTATGCGACGACCCGAAAATCGCCGGGAGAGATGACGCGGAAGTTGTCGGTGATTCGGTCGCGGAAGAACGCCCAATTGTTCGGGATCGTCGATCTGAGGAACTTCAGGATGGCTCGCCTGAAGTCGCGGAAGGTCGGGTGGTCTCGGTTATGGGTCACGTAGTAATGCATCATGCCCCAACATCGCTCGATGGGATCGAGATGGGACAGTAAGGTGGCATGAAGTGCAGGACGCATTTGCGCCCCGGTCCTTTCAACCAGTCCCGCACGATGATGGCGTGGTGGTAGCTTGACGCTCGCAGTTGAGCAGACGACTGGCCGGCAGAGCCTGAATATTCATGGCGCGATCAATCTGGAAACCGGCCATGACCACTGATGTTTGGCCGAAATCGACGTAGAGGTATTCACCCTTGACGGTCCATCCGTCCCACAGCCCGACCTCAATTCCGCCTCCGAGCGCGGAACCCACTTTGGTAGTGGCAAACGTTCCATTCTCGGCAGCGCCGTTGGTATCACCAAACAAAAACGTGGCATTCAAAGATGTGAGCGCCAGGCCGCCGGTAACATAGAAGAGCCACTCATTTGCGACGAAGCCCACGCGCGGCAGTGCCGTAAACAGCCAGTTGCTGTTGATGCTCGTCGTGACAGCATAGGTAAAGGGTGCATCCGGGTAGGGAGCATTGGAGATCGCAGTGCCAGCCAGGCGGAATACTGATAGGTCAACTTCAAAGCCAACGAGAAACCTTGACCACTGCCAATTGTAGCCCGCCTCGAAGCCGCCGGTGAAACTGCGGGGGTTGATCGTTTGTGTGCCGCTGCTGGTTACGGAAACCGCTTCCACCAGATTGAGGTAATCGGCAGGCCCAGTGGATGTCCTGGGGTCAAAATTTGCCCCGATGCCGCCTACCGTCGCGCCCGCATAAAATCCGGTCCAGTTGTACGCGATCACAGCCGGCGGCCCGATCGGCATGTCAGCCGCAAGAGCGCGAACTCGCGGGCAAAGCCAAAATTGCAAGCCCAACGAATATAATGCGCTTCATTGGCTGGCCCCCAAATACAAGCCGCTATCATCGTCATTATCTACCAATCACCGACCAACGTGCACAAAAAATAAACTTTTCATTAACTTTTGCGATCGATGTGTTGCATCATTGCTACGATTTCGTGGTGCGTGGCGCCTCCTGCGGCATCGGGTTAGGGGCGATGTTGGATTGCAGCCGCGTTCGGCCTCGGCTGGGATCGGAGCGAATTCGGAAGGCCGGTACATCGTGAGGTGCTTGACGCCTCAGAACGGCCACATCACCCGTGCATTGGCCGACCAGATTTCGTAGCCGGCGCCGAGGCCGCCCAGTTCGCCGCCGAGCGACAGCACGGCATTGTTACGCCAGGTAAAGGCGAGGCCTGACGTCACGCGCGCCGACCAGCCATCCTTGATGCCGACGAACGGCGCAGCAACCGGCAGGGCCGTATCGGTCGAGAATCGGAAATCGCCATAGGCTCCGACGTAAGGCGACACGCTGACGCCGGTGCCGACCAGCCACGGATAGAGCACCTTGGTGCCGGTCGAAACCCGACTTTCCGAGAAGCTGCGGGCGGCCTGCGCCGTGCCGAGCGTGTCGGTGAAGGCGCTGTCGCGCTCCCACAGCGTATAGATGCGCGCCGACGGCTCAAGCATCCAGCCGACAAAGCGATAGGTGCCGGTGAGGCCGCCGGCGCCAAGCCAGCGCGAGCCCGTGAATGATCCCGATGCGGTGCCGGCGGTGCCGTCGTAGGAAACGTCCGTCCAGCCAACTTTACCGTCGATGCGCCAGTGGTCAGCAAAGCGCCATGCCACGTAGCCGCCGACCGTTCCGCCGTCGCCGGTCATACGACCCGAGATCGACGGCATGGTGAACATGAAATTTTCATAGCCGCCGAACACGCCTACGAGAAAGTCCGGGCTGAGCTTGCGGCCGATGCCGGCGGTGACGTTGAGCTGGCGGCCGTGCTCGCCGAAGGTATCGGACTGGTCGAAGCCGGTGCCGCGCACATCGGCCCAGGCGCTCCACAGGCGATCGAACGTCGATGGCGGCGGCGCCTTGGTATAGCCCGCCGCGTACGAGAGCGCTCGGAAAGCGTCCTCGGTGCGCTCTTTCGGCTGCGGCTCAGCGGCGAAGTTGAAGGTCACGCCGTTCGGGCCGGCCGTGATCGGATTGCCGCCATTGCCGAACGCATCGCTGATCGCGTTGTCGACGGCGCCGGTAATGGCCGCGCCCGAAGCCGTCGCCACGAATTTAGTGGCTGCGATCTCCAATAGGCTGAGGTTCTGGCTGTCGGTCGGAATGCCGGCAGTGCTGGCCGGCGCCGCCGGCGGCGTGCAGGTGGCCGTGGTCGAAACAGCCGCGCCCGGCTCGGCCGTGTTAAGCTGCGGCCGCAAACTCAGGTCACCCGAACCTGTGACCGTGTAAGTGATGGTGCCGCTTCCGCCCGCCCCAAAACCGGGTTGAAATTGCGCAAAAATAATAGTTGCAGCGGCATTTAGGATTCTAAAACTTCCGATCCCGACCCCTGCAGTAACGGTGCCGCTCATGGAAATCTTGTCGCCGACTGCAAATGTCTCCAGCGGATTGTTGATTTGAATTCCGTTGGTAAATAGACTCCACGCTCCGCTGTTCAAGGCTGTGCAGCCGGCAGAGGCAAAGGCCTGCCCCCCGCCGCTGACCGCGGCGGTCAAGGCCACAACACCTACGCAGGCTGCGCGAACCAGCGGGCGCCACGTGCGGAATGTACCCGCCGACCGCCCACTGCCTGCATCTTGTCGGCCGAAGCCGATGTGTCGCCGCCGCCGCGCCAGCGTCTGTGTCATCGCCACATTCATGAGTTTTGAAACGAGCCGCGCGCCCGCGATATTTGAATTCACTTCGTCTGGGCGAGGCTGGCGGACAAGCGTTCACCCTGTCAACGGCGGCTGGCGTCGGCGGACAGATTTACCGGCGGTGTAACTGAAAAGGCACTGAGATTGGGGATATCGTGGATTGCTCTAAATTGCCCTCAACTCGTATCGGTTTGTCGCACGGCCGTTCTTGACACCAAACGCGCACGGTTTGAGCGCTAGCAACAATGAGCACCCGGCCTATCTTACTGAGTTAGACGGTCGCAGGGGCTGCCGGGGAGAATCATGTATTTGGCAAGATTCACTTTTCAGCATGTGGAGGGGCTGAGATGGGTCTGCCAAAATCAGGTGAGGCTGCATCGCGGTTTTCGGCGTATGTCGAGGGTCTGACGAGCGCGATTGGACACGCGGACCGGGCCAAACCGCTTCGGGATTATTGCGTGGGGCTGATGATGCCTTGCGAGCGCAAGAGCGTCGAGCCGATGGCCGCGATCACGGCGCCTGAACGGACCGCGGCCCAACATCAGTCGCTGTTGCATTTTGTTGGTGAAGGCAACTGGTCCGACGAGAAGGTTTTGGCCAAGGTGCGCGAAATGGTGCTGCCGGAGATGGAACGCCACGGGCCGATCGAAGCCTGGATCATCGATGACACGGGCTTTCCCAAGAAGGGACGGCATTCGGTTGGGGTCGGGCGTCAATATTGCGGTGAGCTTGGCAAGCAAGACAATTGTCAGATCGCCGTAACGCTTTCGATTGCCAATCATCATGCGAGCTTGCCAGCGGCCTATCGCCTCTATCTGCCGAAGGAGTGGGCGACGGACCGTCCACGTCGGCGCAAAGCGGGTGTACCCAAGGAGGTCACCTTCAAAACCAAGCCGGCAATCGCGCTCGATCAATTGCGATGGGCCTGCGCGGCCGACCTACCGCGCGGCGTGGTGCTGATGGATGCCGGCTATGGCGCCGACACCGATTTGCGTACCAACATCACAGCGCTCGGATTGAGCTATGTAGCCGGCATCATGCCACAAACATCGGTATGGGGGCCGGGCACTGGGCCGCGGCCGCCAAAGAAATGGTCGGGCCACGGGCGACCTCCAAAGCTGTTGCGGCGTGACGGCAAGCACCGACCGATATCGGTCAAGAAGCTTGCGTTTGCCCTGCCGTCAGAGGCTTGGTGCAAGATCACGTGGCGGGAAGCCTCGGCAGAGCCGTTATCCTCACGCTTTGCCCGTGTGCGCGTTCGTGCGGCGCATCGAGATTATTGGCTGGCTGAAAGTCGACCAGAGGAGTGGCTGCTGATCGAGTGGCCAGACGGCGAAGATGGCGCCGACAAAATATTGGTTCTCAACGCTTCCGGCGAACATCGCGTTGCTCAGCTCGTCGATACCGCCAAACTGCGCTGGCGCATCGAACGCGATTACCAGGAACTCAAACAGGAGGTTGGCCTCGGCCACTTCGAAGGGCGCGGATGGCGCGGCTTCCACCATCACGCAACGCTATGCATCGCGGCCTATGGATTCCTGATCTCCGAGCGGGAGACGATTCCCCCCTCAGGAACACGTTCCCCCAGGTTGTTCACAGAAATTACAATTCCCGAAACTTATCGGCCAAGAGGGTCCGCCATTGCGGCCTGAGCGCCACGTTCCGAATTCGATCGCAACAATCCGACGGAGATTGATCGTTGCTCTCGTCGCAACGCTGTCACGATGTCCTTGCTGCGTCGGGCAATCTCAGCACAAGAGTAGACATCGAAAGTTGTGACGCAGTAAGATATAGGCCGGGATCATTTCGTCGACCACGGTCTTGACGCCCGGCACGCTCTCGGCGATGGCGACGAGGGCCTTGCGCTCGGCCTCCGAGCCGACGAGGCCCCACAGATGCACTTCGCCGTCAGTGACGATGACGTTGCGGCTGCCGAAATCGGTCCAGCTCTGCTCCTTGAGGCGCGAGAGCAATTCGAGACGGATACCGCGGCTTTGGTTGCCGCCGTTGGTCGGCGGCGGCGGCGATGATGCCAGGGCCTGGATCAGGTTCGCGCGGCTCACGATGCCGACCGGCTTGCCGTCGCGCACGATTGGCAGGCGCTTGATGCGGTGACGCTCGAGGACAGCAGCAATCTCGGCTACGGGGGTGTCTTCGCTCGCCGTGATGACGTCTTCCGACATCACTTCCACAACATGCTTGCCGTGCGACTTTGCGAACTCTTCCGCGAGCGTCGTTGCCGGCGTCATCGCCTCGACCCACCAGGGATGGCGGATTTCGGTACCGAGCTCCTCGCGCCGCATCAGATCGGCTTCGCTGACGATGCCGACCAGTTGTCCGTCCGCGTCGACGACCGGCAGGGCGCTCACGTCATGGCTCGCCATGAGCTTTGCCGCGTCGGCCACGGTCGCGTCGGGGCTGACGGTTATTACGTGCGATCCCATCACATCTGCTGCTTTCATCACCATCTCCCGTTATCGCGTCTTATTCCACTGTAATCGCCGTTCACGAAAATCGTGTAACAGCCTGACATGTCATGCCGATTGCTGGAGACGCGCGCCGGCGCGACAAACCGTGAGCTCCGTCAATTCCGCCTCGGGCCGTTTGCTCGCGACCTGGCGCTGGCCGAGGAAAACCTCGCCGCTGTCGCCATCGAGCGAGAGCCAATCGCCTTCCGCGAAGGTCGCGGCGCCAAGCCGGGCCTGACGCCGATCGCCGTCGACCGCCAATGATCGGCAGCCCACGACGCAAGGTTTGCCGAGGTGACGCGCCACCAGCGCCGCATGGGCCGTGCGGCCGCCGGCCGAGGTGAGAATGCCGGCGGCTATCGCGAATCCGGCCACATCGGCCGTGCTGGTGTCGGGGCGCACCAGGATCACGGGGTCGCCGCGCGCCGCGAGCCGCTTTGCCGCGTCCGCGTCAAACGCAGCGCCGCCCGACGGCGACGCCCGCCGCGGCGCCGGTGCCGCTTCCCGCCGCGGTCGCGCTCCCGACGAAGCGATCGATCGCAAGCTTGGCCGGATCGAGCCCGGCAAGGCGCTGCACCGCCTCCTCGGGGGTCAGCAGGCCTTCACGCACGAAATCGACGGCGAAGCGCAAGGCGGCCCGCGGCGTGCGCTTGGCGGCGCGGGTCTGCAGCAGCCACAGCTTGCCGTCCTCGATCGTGAATTCGACGTCCTGGACGTCGCGGAAATGCTGCTCCAGCCGCGTCAGCACGTCGCGCAACTCAGCCATCACAGCCGGCATCGCCTGCGCGATCGCCGCCTCGGTCTGCGGCGTGCGGCGCCCCGAAACGACGTCCTCGCCTTGCGCCTCGAACAGGAAATCGATCACCGGCGCCGCACTGCCGTTCGACGGATCACGCGAGAAGGCAACGCCGGACCCGCAGGACCGGCCGCGATTGCCGAACACCATCGCCTGAACGGTGACGGCAGTGCCCTGCAAGTGCTCGAGGTTCTGCAGCTTCCGATAGGTGCGCGCATGCTCGTTCATCCACGAGCGACAGACCCCCATCGCCGACGCAACGAGCGCGCGCATGGCGTCGGCAGGCATCTCGGCATTGAGGTTTGCGATGGTTGCCTCTTGAGCCATCGCCAGCCGCTCGCGGTCCTCGGCATCGAGATCGCGTTCGCTCGCGACGTCGGCGGCATTGGTGATCGCCTCGATTGCGGCCGCGAACGGAGCGGCTTCGAGCCCAAGAACGGTTTCCGCATAGCTTTCGAGAAAGCGCCGCCGGCAGTCCCAGGCAAATCCCGGATTGCCGGTCATGCTGATGAGGCCGCGCGTCGCCGCCGATGTGCAGTCCGACATCGAGGACGGTGTCGAGCATGCCGGGCATCGAAACCGCGGCGCCGGAGCGCACCGACACCAGGAGCGGCCGGCGGCGATCGCCGAATTTGCGCCCGGTGGCCGTTTCGAGATAGGCAATCCCTTCGGCGCAGGGCCTCGGCCAATTGGCGCTCGGCCTCGCCGTGTCCGCCCTGGGCATTCGTCGAAGCGGGCACACGTCGCGATCGGCAGCACGAAGGCCGGCGGCACCGGCAGGCCGAGCGCCGCCATGCGGGCGAGATTCGCGGCCTTGGAGCCGATCTCCTCGGGGCTCCAGATCGCTTGAGTGCGGCCGGCGCCGATGCGGAAAGGGTCCCCAGATGTCCATCAGTGCGCCCTCAGGCCGAAAGGTCCGCCATGACGTGCTCATGGAGCAGGTGGCCGATGCGGGCGAGACGGTCGGTCGACCGCTCCATCGCGCGGGCGAGTTCAAGGACGCACAGCGCCGCCTTGACGCCGTCCTTGCTCAGAACCAGTCCGGTGACGATGCGCTCGGCGTCGTCGGCTGCGTGCTCGAGATCGATCAGCGACGCGGGTCGCGTCGAAGGCATCATCGACGTCGAGAGCGCCGCCCTTCCGAGACCTCGCCGGCGGCGTCGATCCCGGAGACCGCCGCCTCGACGCCGCGGATGGCAGCGTCAGCCAGAGTGGCGAGCGGCCGGCAGCGAACGTGGCGTCGAGCGCGGCCGGCATCAGCGAGGCGAGAAAGGCCGCCTGCTCCAGCTCGTCCATCGTGTCCTCGGCCGCATCGACGAGCTGCGCAATGATCGGGCTGGCATTGAGCCGTCGCGCCGCGGCGCGCGCATCGACCGCAATCCGGTCCGCCTTTTCCTCGATACGCCGTGCGCGCTCGGCGAGCGGGAACGTTCTGCGCGCCTCGCCTGAGCGATCCGGTCGGCTGCGCCGCGAGGTGAGCCCGAGATCGCGACGGCGATATCACGTGCGAGCCCGAGCTGGCGCAGCACGACGGTCAGCATCGCGCTGTCGGTGCGGTCGAGATGGCGCACCAGTTCGGTTTCGATGACTTCGCGGAGAAGCCGGCTGGAGCGGCCGTCGCGCAGGCTCTCCATCGCGGTGCGCAGAACCGTCTTGAGAAAATCGACCGCGTTGTCGTGGCCGAGAACGGCGACGAGTTCGTCGCCGAAGCCGATGCCGTGCCGGCGCCGCACGCCGGATCGCGGCTGCGACAAGATCGTTGCCGCCGCACTCGAGATAGGCGCGATGGCCGATGCCGATGGCGCGCCGCCCAATCGAGGATCCGTACCGCACTTTGACCGTCGACCAGCGCCCGCAGACTTTTGCGGGCCTTGTTCCAGTCGATCAGAAAGACGAGCGAGGCGCCGATCGCATCAAGGAATGCATTGCGGCTCTTCGTCGTTGTCGCGCCTGGTAGCGGCCGGTGACGAGATAGAAGCTGTCATCGTCGCCCGAGGCCCTTGGCGCTTTCCCGGTCGAGACCGGTCCATTGCACCGGAAAGCGATCGAACAGGGCGACGAAGAATTTAGCCCGGGCGCGATGAACGTCGGTGTAGGTGATCGTGACGGCGAGGCCATCGACCGTGACCACGAGCACGTGGGCGTCGGTCGCGCCGATATCGTTCTGGATGACGAGGCGCGGCGCCGGACGCGCATGACCGTCGTGTCGAGGCCGGGATGATCGAATTTCAGCGCCTGGGTGCGCGCGAGGCCGCCCATGAAGGCCTCGATAATCGGCCGGTCGGCAGGAAGAACGCCGTGCGCATGGGCGCCCGCGATTGTCTCCTCGGCGCATGCGGCGGAGAGGCGGTTGAGCACCTTGTGCAAGTCCATCACCAGCCGGTGGACACTGTCGCCGTCATCGGGGATGGCCGATATCTCCGCGATGCGGCCCGCCTCGATTTCGTCGCCCGGGGTCGCGAATTTTGCCTTCAGCGCCGCGAGCCTGTTCATCGCTGTCGAGCGCGTAGGCCTTGTCTGCCGCCGCGACGGCTTCGATCATGTGCGTCGAGGTCGTCGAACAGGCTGCTAATGAGCTTGCCGAGGCCGGGCGCTCCGATCTTGCCCGGCGTCGGCGCCCGTGCCGCCGTGAGGATCGACTGGATATCCGCCGCATCAACGCCGGCCGCGGCACTCTCGGCGGAAAGGTCGTCCGGATCGCCGGTCGGGTGGGCCGCATGCCTGCCGACGGCCTGCAGCGCGCTCATGCGCACCTTGGCCCGATCATTCGCCGCGAGTCCTCCGGCGATGCGCGACGGCACCAGGATTTCGGATTCGCCGAGCTGATCACTATTCGCGTCTTCATGTGGTCCCCTCCGATCCGGTGAGCTGGAAAATGGCACCGATGATGCCGGCCGTAATTGCGCTAGGTCATTCATCGAAGCTTCATAATTGGCCGGACACCCGCCACATGATCTTTGTCAAAGTGACGGGCGCCCGCGGCGATATTGTCATTGAGCCCGATTACACCTGTTATTCGGGCAATCTGTGCAAGCTTTGTTCGATCTCCGCGCACGACCGAAACGATCCTCCGCGGAGCCGGTTATCTGAGAGTCCGGAATCCTGAAGTGATATGCGCCCCATCGGATTGAGCACGGCTCAGGCAAATCTGGTCGGCACTGTGGCGCGTCAGCCGCGGCTGCACCGCGACATTGCGGTATCGGCGGAACTCGTCGCTGCAAGCCACTGCGATGCCGCGACGGCATTGCACAATCTCGATTGCTCCGATGCAGGGCTCGATGAGGCCGAAGCAGCGGCTCGCTTCAAGCGCTACGGACCGAACCGCATTGCGCGGGAGCAGCGGACTGGAATCTTCCACGAACTTGTCAACCGCACCAAGAATCCGCTCAATGCCCTGCTCCTGACACTCGCGACTGTTTCCTATTTTCTCGGCGATACGCGGGCGGCCATCGTCATCGCCGCAATGGTCGTGCTGTCGATCACCACCGCATTCTTCCAGGAGCATCGCTCCAACGAGGCTGCCGCTAAACTCCGGGCATTGGTGAAGACGACGGCGAGCGTGAAACGGCGGGGCGCAACCGCGCTGCCGTCCAAAGTCGAGGGCTTCGTGGAAGTCCCCATCGACCAGATCGTGCCCGGCGACATCGTCAATCTGTCGGCCGGCGACATGATCCCGGCGGACCTGCGGCTGTTGTCGGCCAAGGACCTTTTCGTCAATCAAGCGGCGCTGACCGGCGAGGCGATGCCGGTCGAAAAGAATGCGGCCGCCGTGATTCGATCGGATGAGGGCGAGGACGCGTTCGACCTGCCGAACGTCTGCTTCATGGGCGGCAACGTGGTGAGCGGCTATGCCACCGGCGCTTATCGTCAACACCGGCAGCCGATCCTATTTCGGCCAGCTTGCCGACGTCATCGCCGGACAGCGGGTCCAAACCAGCTTCGAGAAGGGCATCAGCCGGTTCACCTGGCTGATGATCCGCTTCATCCTCGTGATGGTGCCGTCGGTCTTTCTGATCAACGGCCTGACCAAGGGAAATTGGCTCGAGGCTTTGCTGTTCGCGCTCGCGGTCGCGGTCGGCCTGACGCCGGAAATGCTGCCGATGATCGTGACCACGAATCTCGCCAAGGGCGCGATCGCGATGTCGCGCAAGCGGGTGATCGTGAAACGGCTGCACGCGATCCAGAATTTCGGCGCCATGGACGTGCTGTGCACCGACAAGACCGGCACGCTGACCCAGGACCGCATCATTCTCAAGCGGCATCTCGACATTCGCGGTGAGGATTGCGACCGCGTGCTCGAATACGCCTATCTCAACAGCCACTATCAATCAGGTTTGAAGAACCTGCTCGACATCGCGGTTCTTCAGCACGTCGAGCTCGGCAAGGAACTGCACGAGGAACATCAGTACCACAAGGTCGACGAAATTCCCTTCGACTTCGTACGCCGCCGCCTGACGGTGGTGCTCGGTCGCGAGGACGGCAAACACATCCTCATCTGCAAGGGCGCGATCGAGGAAGTCTTTGCGGTATGCAGCCGCTACGAGGTGGACGGGGAAAACGGCGCCCTCGACAGCTCCCATCTTGAGACTGCCAAACAGCAAAGCGCCGCGCTCAATGCCGACGGCTTCCGCGTCATCGCCGTGGCCTACAAGGAACTCGATGGCAGCAAGAATGATTACACCATTGCCGACGAAAGCGACCTCACGCTGCTCGGCTATATCGCGTTCCTCGATCCGCCCAAGGAGAGCGCCGGACCGGCGATCGCGGCGCTCGGACGCGCGGGCGTGCGGGTGAAGATTCTCACCGGCGACAACGAGATCGTGACGCGCAAGATTTGTAACGATGTCGGACTTGCCGTGGACGGCGTCGTGCTGGGCCGGGACGTCGATGCTGCCGATGACGATGCGCTCGCCGGTCTGGTCGAGACGCACACGGTGTTCGCGAAGGTGTCCCCCGCTCAGAAGGCGCGGATCATCACGGCCTGCCAGCACAATGGTCACGTCGTCGGCTTCCTCGGTGACGGCATCAACGACAGCGCCGGACTGAAGGCGGCCGACGTCGGCGTCTCGGTCGATACCGCCGTCGATATCGCAAAAGAGTCCGCCGACATCATCCTCTTGGAAAAAAATCTCGGCGTGCTGGGCGACGGCGTGATCGAAGGCCGCAAAGTGTTCGGCAACATCACGAAATACATCAAGATGGGCGCGAGCTCGAATTTCGGAAACATGTTCAGCGTCGTCGGCGCGAGCATCATCCTGCCGTTCCTGCCGATGGCGCCGATCCAGGTGCTCACCAACAATCTGCTCTACGATTTCTCGCAGACCGCGATCCCGACCGATAATGTCGACGAGGATTACCTGCTGACGCCGCGCCGTTGGGATATCGGCAACATCATGAAGTTCATGATTTTCATCGGCCCGATCAGCTCGATCTTCGACTACGTCACCTACTTCACCATGATCTTTGCATTCGGCGCGTGGGACAAACCCGCGTTGTTCCAAACCGGTTGGTTCGTCGAATCGCTTTTGACGCAGACGCTGATCATTCACATCATCCGCACGGCGAAGATCCCGTTCGTGGAAAGCCGGGCGAGCGCGGCATTGATTACGACGTCGATTTTGATCTGCGCGGTGGGGGTCACATTGCCATTCACCTGGATCGGCGCCTCACTCGGCTTCGTGCCGCTGCCGCCGCTTTACTGGCCGGCCGTGATCGCGATCATCGCCTGCTACGCCGTTCTCACGAACATCGTAAAGATGTGGTTCGTGCGGCGATGGGGAATGTAAATGGAGCTTGGCGCACGTGCCATTCCGTCATCCGCGAACCACCGGCATCGCTCTGCGCCATTCCGGGGCGCCGCAGCGAAGCGGAGGTGAGCCCGGAATCCATGAACACGGACTGCGGAGAATGGATTCCGGGCTGCCTCGCTGCGCTCGGCCCCCGGAATGACATCTAGACTGTTGAGGACACCATGCCATACGCGACCAACGAAGATCTGCCGGACTCGGTCTCGCGGCATCTGCCGCCGCATGCGCAGGACATCTACCGGGCGGCGTTCAACCACGCCTATGCTGCCCACGAAGGCGACCCACGGCAGGAAGAAGCGGCCCACCGGATTGCGTGGGCGGCGGTGAAGCGCTCTTACGTCAAAGCTGGCGACGTCTGGGTCCCGCGCTAACCCCGACCCGCTCGCGCGCAGGCCAATTGATTTGCGTCAATGCCCGTCCAAAGGCATTTGGCCGAAATATATGCATATCGTTTAAGGAACGCTTGCGTCGAAGCTGCTCCCTTAAGTCATGTAGCCTTCATTTTATGACGTGAATCAAAGCGCATCTCACCGCAATGCCGCAAATTTCCATCTGCCGACGCCGAGCAAAGCGTCGCGGCAGAGGATTACATGGTCAATTTGGGCAAGAGCAGACTTGCGCTCATCGTGGGCGCGGTCGCGGTGGTCTGCGGCGGCGTCGTCGCCTTCGATTTCGATGCCGTCGCGAGCTGGCTGACGCGCTCGAAGCGGCCCGCAACCATCACGCTGTCGGGCAACATCGAAGCGCACCAGGCGGTCCTCGGCTTCAAGACCGTGCAGTCGCGCATCGTGGAATTGCCGTTCAACGAAGGCCAGTGGGTCACCGCCGGTACGCTGCTTGCGCGGGTAGATGACTCCGATTACCGCCAGCAAGTCGCGATCGCTGCCACCACCCTCGAAGTGCAAAAGCGCCAGTTCGCCGCCGCTGAGCAAAATCTTGCGGCGGCGCGCAAGATCGTCGAGAGCGATGCCGCCGATCTCGAGCTTGCAAAGCTCGAGTTCGACCGCGCCGACCAGCTGATGAGAAAGGGCGCCGGCACCATCGAGGCCCGCGACCAGACGAGCGCCGCGCTCAAAAAGTCTACCGCCGCCTACGAGCGGGATCAGGCGTTGGAGAAGGCCGCGGAACGACAGGTCGACCTCGCCGCCGCCAACGTCAACAACGCGACCGAGGCGTTGGCACTTGCGAAGATCGTGCTCGACTACACTGTGCTGCGGGCGCCGTTCGACGGCGTCATCACGGTGCGGCAGGCCGAGCTTGGCGAGATCATGGTGCCCGGCACGCCGGTGGTGACGCTTGCCGACCTCGATCACATCTGGCTGCGCGCCTATATCAACGAGACCGATATCGGGAAGATTCGCCTCGACCAGCCGGCCACGATCAAGACGGACACTTATCCAAACAAGACTTATAAAGGCCGCGTCTCCTTCATTTCCTCGGCGGCGGAATTCACGCCGAAGAGCGTCGAGACCCACGCCGAACGCGTCACCCTTGTCTATCGCATCAAGATCGACATCGATAATCCGACCCACGAGCTGGTGCCGGGCATGCCGGCCGACGCGACGCTCGAAGCGCTTCCGGCAGGCACGTCATGACCGGCGCCGCGCCCATCATCGCGGTCGACAACCTGGTCAAGCGCTTCCCGGAAACCACCGCGGTCGATCGGTTAAGCTTTGCGGTGAGCCCCGGCGAGATTTTCGGCCTCGTCGGTCCCGATGGCGCGGGCAAGACCGCCACCATGCGGATGCTGGCCGGCGTAATGCGGCCGGACAGCGGCACGATGACCATCGATGGCATCGATGCGGTCGCCGACCCGGAAGAGGCGAAGCAGCATGTGAGCTATATGCCGCAGCGCTTCGGCCTCTACGAGGACCTGACCGTCGACGAGAACATCCGTTTTTACGCGGACCTGTTCGAAGTGCCGCGCAAGCTCCAGCGCGAGCGCGCCGAGCGGCTGCTCGCCGCGTCCGGCATGACGGGCTTTGGCCGCTTCAAGGCCGGACAATTATCCGGCGGCATGAAGCAGAAACTGGGGCTGACCTGCGCCCTCGTTCATACGCCCAAGATCCTGCTGCTCGACGAGCCGACGACCGGCGTCGATCCGGTCTCCCGGCGCGACTTCTGGAGCATCCTTTACGGGCTGCGCGAGGACGGCGTCACGATCGTGATTTCGACCGCCTATCTCGACGAGGCGGAACGCTGCAACCGGCTCACGCTGCTGCACAGCGGCCACGCGCTCTATTGCGACACGCCGGCCGCGCTCAAGGAACGCATGCCGGGCGCGCTGCTTGCCATTTCGTCGACCGACGGGCGTGCGGTGCGCGCCGCGATCGAGAAGCTCGACGGCGTCAGCCACGTCATCCTGGTGGGCGACGGCGTGCACGCGGTCGTCGACGATGCCGAAAAGCGAATCGTGCAATTGCGCGCGGCTCTCGATCGCGCCGGCGTGCCCTACACCGATGTCGCGGTCGGCTCGCCCAGCATCGAGGACGTGTTCGTGGCGTTGCTCGAGACCGAGGACGCCACATGAGCATTGCCGAACAGCAAAGCCCGCCCGGCACGCCTCAGATCGTCGCCGATCAACTGGTCAAGCGATTCGGTAATTTCGTCGCCGTCGACCATGTGAGCTTCGAGGTCGCCAAGGGCGAAATCATGGGCTTCCTCGGCCCCAACGGTGCGGGGAAGTCGACCATCATCCGCATCTTGTGCGGCCTGCTGGGGCCGAGCGCCGGTCGCGCCATCGTCGCCGGCATCGACGTCGCCCGCGATCCGGAAGGCGTGCGCCAGCACATCGGCTACATGTCGCAGAAGTTCTCGCTCTACCGCGATCTCACGGTCGAAGAAAATCTTCAGTTCTTCGGCGGCATATACAGCGTTCCCCGTGAAGAGCTCGCCGAGCGGATGCGATTTGCCATCGACATGGCGGGCCTTGCCGGCCGCGAGAAGGCGCTGGTCGCGACTCTCGCAGGCGGCTGGCAGCAGCGCCTGGCGCTGGGCTGCGCCGTGCTTCACCGCCCGCCCATTCTGTTCCTGGATGAGCCGACGTCGGGAGTCGAGCCGGCGTCGCGGCGGCGCTTCTGGGATCTCATCCACACGCTGGCCGGCGAGGGCGTGACCGTGCTGGTCTCGACCCACTACATGGACGAAGCCGAGTATTGCCACCGCGCCGCGCTGATCAATCATGGCCGCCTGATCGCCATCGGCAGTCCCGCGACGCTCAAGCACACCTCGCTCGGCGGCGAGCTGCTGCTGATCGAATGCGCCGCACCGGGCCCCCTGCTCGCGGCGCTGAAATCCGCTCCCGGCGTTCGCGACTGCTCGGTTTTCGGCAACGCACTGCATGTCCTCGTCGACAACGCCGAAGTGAGCCGCAAGGAATTGCCCGCGTATCTCGCCGCCAAGGGCCTTCACGCCGACAGCATCACGCCGATCGCGCCTTCGCTCGAAGACGTGTTCGTTCAGCTCATTGCCGCGGATGTCGCGCGCGGGACGGCCGCCGCATGAGACTGCCGCGCATCAGGGCTATTGCCGCCAAGGAGATGCTGCAGATCTGGCGCGACCCGCGCAGCCTGATGATCGCGCTGCTGTTGCCGTTCACCCAGATGCTCCTCTTGGGCTATGGGGTGACGCTCGACCTCAAGCACCTGCCGGTCTGCACCTTCGATCGCGAGGCGAGCCAGCAGAGCCAGGCGCTGCTCAAACATTTTCAGGCCTCGCTCTACTTCACCATCACGCGCAATGTGTCGAACTACCCGCAACTCATCTCGGCTATCGATCGCGGCGATTGCAAGATCGCGATCGTCGTCCCGCCCGACTTCTCCGAACGCCTCACGGACATCGGCCAATCGTCCGTTCAGGCAATTCTGGACGCCACCGACGACAACACGGCGAACATCGCCGTGGGCTACGCGCTTGCGGTGGTCTCGAGTTTCTCCGGCGAAATCGCGCTCAATGCGCTCGACCGGCAAGGCCGCCGTCTGCAACAGATCGACCCGATGACGGTGCAGTCGCGGGTGTGGTTCAACGAGGATCTCGAAAGCCGCAATTTCTTCATCCCGGGCGTGGTCGCCGTCATCATGGCGTTGGTCGGCGCCCAGCTGACATCACTGACGATTTCGCGGGAATGGGAGCGCGGCACCATGGAGCTCCTGATCTCGACGCCGGTCAAACCGAGCGAGGTCATGATCGGAAAGCTCCTGCCCTATCTGGTGCTGGGCTGGATCGACGCCGCGTTTTGTCTCGCGATCGCGGTACTGTGGTTCGACGTGCCGTTCCGCGGAACGATTGTCACGCTGTTCTTCACCACGACGCTCTTCCTCGTGGTGGTGTTAGGCATCGGCTACCTGTTGTCGGTGCTCATCCGCAGCCAGATCGGCGCGAGCCAGGTCGCGCTGCTCGTCACCATGCTGCCGACCACGCTGCTCTCGGGCTACGTGTTTCCGATCGACCAGATGCCGACGTTCGTTCAATACGTGACCTATCTCGTTTACTCGCGCTACTACGTCACCATCGTCAAATCGATTTTCCTCAAAGGCGCGGATATTCCGGCGCTGATGACGCCGATCCTGTGCCTGTTCGTCTATGCGGCGGTCGTCGGGGTGCTGGCCTCCCGCGCCTTCCGCAAGAGCCTCGATTGAGGCTCCCATGCTGACCCGCATCTCCCACATCTGGGTGAAGGAGTTCATCCAGCTTTGGCGCGATAAATGGGGGCGCATGCGGCTCATCGTGCCGCCGCTGCTGCAGCTCCTGCTGTTCGGCTATGCCGCGACCTTCGAGGTCTACCATGTCTCGACCGTCGTGCTCGATCTCGACCGCACGCAGGAAAGCCGCGAACTCGTCGCCCGCTTCACCTCCAGCGACCGGCTCAACATCGTCCGCCGCGTCGACACCCAGGCTGAGGCGGGCGCCGCGATCGACCGCGGCGATGCCGTCGTTGCCCTCGTCATTCACGCCGGCTTTGCCAACCTGCTGCGCAAGGGGCAGGAGGCGCCGGTTCAGGTGCTGGTCGATGGCACGAATTCCAACACGGCGCTCATTGCGCTCGGCTACATCAATACGATCGCGAACGGATTCGCCCAGGACTACATCACCGATCTCGCCGAGCGCACGCTGGGCGTGAACGGCATGCAGCAGGTGTCGATCACGGTCGAGCAGCGGCCGTGGTTCAATCCGGACTTCAACGGCCGGTGGTTTTTCGTGCCCGGCGTGATCGCGACGATCCTGCTGGTCATGATCGTGAATCTCACGGCGTTCGCGGTGGTGCGCGAGCGCGAGGTCGGCACGCTGGAGCAGATCATGGTCAGTCCGATCCGCCCGGCCGAGTTCATCCTCGGCAAGACCGTGCCGTTCTTCGTGGTCGGGCTCGGCATCGCGGGACTGATCACGATCGCGGGCATCTTCTGGTTCGAGGTGCCGTTCGTCGGCAATCCGGTCGTCTTCATCAGCGGAACGATGCTCTACCTGCTGAGCCTGCTCGCCCTCGGCCTTCTCATTTCGACGGTGTGCTCGACCCAACAGCAGGCCTTCGCCACCAACTTCTTCGTGCTCAATCCGTTTTTCATCCTGTCCGGCTTCAGCTTTCCGATTTCCAGCATGCCGGAGGTGTTGCAATGGTTCACCTACGTCAATCCGCTGCGATACTTCCTCGTCGTCATTCGCGGTACGTTCCTGAAAGGCATCGGCGTCAGTATCTTGTGGCCGGACCTCGCGGCGATGGGCGCAATCGCCGCCGTATTGCTCACGGTCAGCATCCTGCGTTTCCGCAAATCACTGGAGTGAATGTGGCTCGGCGGAGTCGTTGTGCCAGCTCGCGCGGCCCGGGCTCAATCCTGCAGCACGTAAGTGCCGGGCGCGGGACCTAGTGATGCGCCGGCCCGGTCATCGAACCGGTTGGCGTCGACCCAGGGGCCCGATCGCTGATCGAGCCAGGCGGCGAGCGCCGGCCACCACGAGCCCTCCTTGCGTGGCGCCATCGCAAGCCAACTATCGGGGTCAATGTAGTGGCTCTCGGCGGGGCGGGTCAGCATTTGAAAGCTGCGGTGCTTGTGGCCGATTTCGGAGATGATGCCGGCGTTGTGGCCGCCGGTGGTCAGCACGTAGGTGATTTCCGCGTCGGTCAGGAGATGGATTTTGTGGGTCGATCGCCACGGCGCTACGTGATCCGTCTGGGTGCCGACCACAAAGATGGGGACTTTGATGTCCGACAGCGCGATGGGATGGCCGTCGGCAATGTAGTGCCCTTCCGCGAGGTCGTTGTTGAGGAACAGGTCGCGGAGGTACTCCGAATGCATGCGCGGCGGCATGCGAGTCGCGTCGGCGTTCCAGGCCATCATGTCGGTCATGGGCTCGCGCTCGCCCATGAGATAGTCGCGAATGATGTGCGACCAGACAAGATCATTCGAACGCAGAAGCTGAAAGGTTCCTGCCATCTGCCGGGAATCGAGGTAGCCTTGGTCCTGCATCAGCTCCTCGAGAAAGGTCACCTGACTGTCGTCGATGAACAGCATCAGTTCGCCGGCCTCGGTGAAATCGGTCTGCGCCGCAAACAGTGTCATTGACTTGAGCCGCTGATCGCCGTCACGCGCCATCGCCGCCGCGGCGATCGCTAGCAGCGTACCGCCGAGGCAGTAGCCGATCGCGTGGATCGGCGTTCCCGGAACCTGCGCACTCACGGCATCGAGCGCCGCCATCACGCCGAGCGTCCGGTAATTCTCCATGCCAAGGTCGCTGTCCTCCTCCGTCGGGTTCTTCCACGACAGCATGAAGACGGTGAAGCCCTGTTCGGTGAGGTATTTGACAAGCGAGTTGTGGGGCGAGAGATCGAGGATGTAGTACTTCATGATCCACGCCGGCACGATCAGCACCGGCTCCGGCCGCACCTTCTCGGTTGCCGGCGCGTAGCGGATCAATTCGATGAGCCGATTGCGATAAACGACGGTGCCGGGCGTGATCGCGACATTCTCGCCGACGACGAATGCCTCCGTGCCGGCCGGCTCTTCGCCGCGCAAAACGCGTTGGCCGTCGTCGACCATGTTGCAGGCACCCTTGACGAGATTGATGCCGCGCCCCTGCGCGGTACGCCGGAGCACCTCTGGATTGGTCAGCAAAAAGTTCGAAGGCGAAAAGATGTCGAGGATCTGTCGCGCGGCGAATTCGACGACCTCCTCGTGATGCTTCGAGACGCCGCGAATTCCAGTGGTGGCCTCATGCCACCACTGTTCATTGAGCAGGAAGCCCTGGTGAATGACGTTGAACGGGAAATGGCGCCAGGATTCCTCGACGAAACGGCGATCCTGCGGCGGCGGGTCGACGCACGCATTTGCCTCCGCGGCACCCAGCGCGCAGCGGCAACTGTAATCGACGAGCCGCAATGCTTTCTGCATGGCTTGCTCGGCAAGTTTCAGCTGCCTTCCTGGCGCCGCCGCGAGATGGGCTGCCCAGTCAAAATATGCCGCCGCCAGCGATGCCGGCGAGAGCCCCGCCGTGAACCGCGCAATGCCGGCATGCAACGAACGATCGATCTCGTCGGCAAAGTCCGGCGATTCCTGGCGATCAACTTCAGCGGCTGCCGCGTCCGACTCCGACTTGAGCGGGCTGAGGGCGCGCGCACCGGCCGCGCTTGGGGCCAGGGCCGGAATTTGCGGCTGATCCTTGACGGGCAGCACGATGACTTCGCTCATGGGCATGCGGCATTTCCTTGCGTATCGGCGGAACGGCCCGCTGGAGTTCCGTGGGTCCCGCATCCAATCTGGCGCTGCGGCACGCGCCTTGACCAAGGTCAATGCGGATCCATGGATCGAAATTGATCTTCATCAACGTTAGAGCCTGACTTTGGCAGCTAGATAACAGCTAGTCAGCGCCCCAAGAGTAACGCCGCTGCCTTGGAAGGGGCGGCACGAAAGGCGTGCGCCGCGGCTCAACAGCGCGGCGCGCGCTTTTTTGCTGGTCGATTTTTCATGTGGAACGGCATTACTCCGGCTGAATGCCGGCTTGCTTGATGACGCGCGCCCACCGTTCGGTATCTTGGGCAATGACCGCGCCGAACTCCGACGGCGTCATGATCGTCGCCACCCCGCCGACGTCGGCGAGCCGCATCAGCACTTCGGGGTCGGCGAGGCCGGCGTTGATCTCGCGATTGAGCCTCGCGATGATATCGGCTGGCGTGCCTTTCGGCACGCCGATGCCGGACCAGCTGTTCACCTCATAGCCGGGCAGCGTCTCGCCGATGGTCGGGAGCTCCGGAAGCGCCGGCGACCGACGCGCGTTGGTGATGCCAAGCGCGCGCAAGCTTCCCCGCTGGATGTGCGGCAGCGAGTTCGGCATCGCATCGATCCCCGCCTGCACCTCGCCGGCGATCATGTCGGTGACCAAGGCCGCTCCGCCACGGTAGGGCACATGGACGAGATCGATGCCGGCCCTGACCTTCAACAGCTCGATGGCCAAGTGACCGATGGTGCCGGTGCCGAACGAGGCCGTGTTGATCTTGCCCGGGTTGGCTTTCGCGAGCGCGATGAATCCGGCGACGTTGCGCGCGGGCACCGAGGGCGCCACTTCAAGGACGAGCTGAAGCTCGGCAAATCCGGCGACCGGCGAAATGTCGCGCAGGAAATTGAACGGCAGCTTTTCGAACAAGGTCGCGTTGATGGCGTTCGACGCGAGCGCCAGCAGCAGCGTGTGGCCGTCGGGCGGTGCATTGACGACCGCCTGGGTCGCGATGTTGGTGCTCGCCCCCGGACGGTTCTCGATGATGACCGGCTGGCCGAGGCGCTTCTCGAGCCAGCGGCCGAGAATGCGCGCAAGAATATCGGTCGAGCCGCCGGGCGGATAACCGACGACGAAACGCACCGGGCGCGACGGATAGGTTTCCGCCGCGGCGGCGCGGCCGATCGCCGGCACGGCGAGGGCCGAGCCTGCAAGGCTCAGGAACCGGCGGCGCGGCAGCTTGCGGCCCTCGTCGCTTGCGGAAGCCCGCGTATTCTTCTCCCCTCCCCCTTGTGGGGAGGGGTCGGGGGTGGGGGTCAGGAGCTGTGGCACTTCGGTGCCGTAACTTCTCGACCCCCCACCCCGACCCTCCCCCGCAAGGGGGGAGGGAGAAGTAAAGCGTGCCGTCACAGCAGCCTCCGTTAGCGCGGTTATCCGCGTGTCCGCCCTACTCCGCGGCGGCTTGTCTCGTGCCTTGCGGCACTCGATTGCGGAAGTGGGGCAAAATCTCCTCGGCGATCGCCGCCATGTTGGCGCGGGTCATGTCGTTCGGCAGCGTGCCGAACTGGGTCTTGGTGAGCGAGGTGTTGAAGCCCGCGAGGTCCTGATATTCCGCGAGCTTCTCGCGCACCGTGTTGGGGCTGCCGATGATGACGACGCCGGTATTGACGAGCTCCTCGATGGTCGCGGGCTTGCCGGTCACCTTGGCGGCGCGGACGCGCTTCATCGATTCGATGTTGGTGTAGCCCGGCGGCAGCAGCATCTCGGTCGGCATCTTGAGGAAGCGGTTCACCAGCGCTTCGAGATGCGGCCGCGCCTCGCGCATCGCCTTCTCGTCGGTCTCGGCCACGTAGATCGTGTTCGACCACGCGAGTTGCTCCGGCGAGGCCGCGTAGCCCGCCTTCTCCGCCTCGTCGCGATACATCTGGAAGAAGCGTGCCACCGTCGCGATCGGGCTCAACGTCTGGCAGTAGGTGTAGCGCATCTGCGCCGCCCATTTGATCGTGCTGCTCGACCCCTGCGAGGGAATCCAGATCGGCGGGTGCGGCGTCTGATAGGGCCGCGGCCACGGATTGACGTAGTTGAAGTGGTACTGCTTGCCCTCGAAGGCGAACGGTCCCGGCTCGGTCCACGCGCGCACGATGAGGTCGTGGGCTTCGGCGAAACGATCCTGCGACAGCGCCGGGTTGATGCCCATGGCATGGTACTCGGCGCCGATCCCGCGCACGAAGCCGGCGATGAAGCGGCCCCGCGTCAAGTTGTCGAGCATCGCGTATTCCTCGGCCACCATCAGCGGATTGTTGAGGAGCGGCAGCGCCCGGCCGAGGACCGCGAGTTTCGCCCGCTTGACGCTGCGCGCGAGCGCGCCCGCGAGAACGCCCGGGATCGGCATCATGCCGTAGGCGGTCTGGTGGTGTTCGTTGAGGCAGACGCCATCGAAGCCGAGCTGGTCGGCATACTCCATCTGGTCGAGATACTCGTGATAGAGGTCGGCGCCCTTTGCCGGATCGTAGTAGCGGTTCGAGTAGGTGACCCAGGCCGAGCCATTGCGGTCGATCGCATCGAGGTCGGCATGCCGATAGGGCATCAGGTGGAAGTTGAAGAATTTCATGCTGCAAGCCTCTTGCCGTCGATGAAGCCCTCGAACGCGGAGACGAAAGCCGCTGGCTTCTCCACGTGGGGGATGTGGCCGCATTCGGGAACGATCACGGCCGTTGCGCCGGGAATGAGCCGGCGCCATTCCTCGGCATATTCCTTCGGGAACAGGCGGTCGTTCGCGCCCCATACGAGGAGCGTCGGAACGTCGATCCGGCGCAGCCATTTGGCGAGATGGGGATCATAGCTGCGCGGCTGCCACACGAGTTTCGCGGTGGCGAGGCGGTTTTTCATCGCCACGTCCACGAGCTCGGGGACCAGCATCGCCTTGACCATCTCGTCGGCGCGGGTCTGGTCATAGAAGAAATCGCGGATGCGCTGCTCATCGTTGCGCAGGAACGGATCGATCTGCGTCACGCCCTTCACGTGGATGCCGGCGGCGCCGACGAGGGTGAGCGAGGCGAGCCGGCTGGTGTCGCGCACCGCAAGCTCCGCTGCGATCCAGCCGCCGAGCGAGATGCCGATGAGATGAATGCGCTCCAGCTTCAGGGCCTTGAGGACGTCGAGATAGAAGTAGGCAAGGTCGTGGATGTTATCGAACCACTCGGGCATCTCGGTGTCGCCGAAACCCGGATGCTCGGGGACGATGACGTCGAACCGCGCGGCAAGCCGCTTCAGGTACTCCTGCCATGGTCCCGTGCCGCTCGCGCCGTGAAGGACGAGGAGCGGCGGACCGCTGCCGCCGCGCATCAGCTTGAGGTTGCAGCCGCTGATCGCGATCTTGGTTGTTGTGTAGTCCGCCATTCGACGCCCTCGCCTTCCATTCCTGCGACACTGACGGCGAAGCAGAGTTGGCCAACCGTCGTCGTCTGCAGACTACTGCGAAAACGGGCAAAAGTACCCCGCTCGGCAGCAGCGCAGCGTAAAGCAGCCCTTCGCGAAGTGCTATTGCGTCTCGACTTCATAAGCGTCTAATGGCTGCAGGAAACCGCCCAGCGAGGAGAGGCAGAAATGTCCAGGATTCGTCACATCGCCATCATCGTGCCGGACGCCGAGGAGGCGGCCAAGTTCTACGAGAGCGCGCTCGGCCTCAAGCGCGCCGGCACGGCGCGGCGCGGCATCTACATGACGGACGGCGTGATCAACGTTGCCCTGCTCACCAAGGAGCACGAGAACGAGAAGCTCGGTCTTTACCACTTCGGTGTCTGGGTCGACGATCTCGACGCCTCCGAGAAGAAGGTCGTCGAGGCTGGCGGCACCTATCTCGCGGGCCGGCCGACATCGCCGAATTCGTTCTACGAGGCGAAGTACAAGGACCCGAACGGCGTGGTGTTCGACATCACGCATAACGGCTGGGCCGGCGCCGCAAAGGACGTAGTGGCGAAGCAGTAGGCCGGAGGAGCTCTACGCTGCGCGGCTGATGCCATGAATTCCGGGGGACGTGTCATTGTCATCGGCGCCGGGCCGGTCGGGCTGTGCCTGTCGCTCGCGCTCGCGCAGCAAGGTATCGCGGTCACCCTGATCGAGGCGCTGGGCGAGGACAACTTCCTCGAGCAGGTGCCGCGCGCCGGCACCAATCATCCTGCGACGCTCGAGATGCTCGACCGCATCGGGCTTTACCGGCGGCTCGAGCCGCGCGGCATCATCGCGCCGGTGTTCCACTATTGGGATCGCGCCGAGAACCGGCTGATCGCGGCGTTCGATCACAAGCACCTCAAGGACGATACCCGCTTCCCCTATGTCCTGCAGTGCGAGCGCATCAAGATCGTCGAAGAGGCCCTCGCCATGGCGAAGGCCGATCCGCTGATAGACTTGCGCCTGTCGTCGACATTCACGCATTTCACGCAGGACGGTTCGGGCGTCGTCGCGCATTTCACCAACGCGGCCGGCGAAGCCGAGCGCGTCGAAGGCGCCTATCTCGTGAGCTGCGAGGGAGCGCGCAGCATCGTGCGCAAGGACCTCGACATCGAGTTCGAAGGCTTCACCTACTCCGACCTGACCTTGAACATCGAGGTTGCCTACGACTTCCGCCGCCACGGCTACGCCGAGCGCAACTACATTTCCGATCCCACCGAGTGGTCGAACCTGTTTCACTGGAGGGGACCGCCGGATCGCTGGCGCGTGCACTTTCCGGTCGACGCTTCAGCTGACCAGGACGCAGCGTGCCGCGAAGACGCGCTGCAGGCGCGGCTGCAGACGTTCCTGCCGACCGGCCGCTCCTTCGAGATCGTCGGCTCGAACCTCTATACGGTGCATCAGCGCGTCGCGAAGAAATTCCGCGCCGGCCGCGCGATCCTTGCGGGTGATGCCGCCCATGTGAACAGCCCGATCGGCGCCATGGGCATGAACAGCGGCATCCACGACGCCTTCAATCTCGCCGAGAAGCTGGTTCAAATCCTTCACGGCGACGCGGCCGAGGACGTGCTCGACCGCTATGAGCGCCAGCGCCGCCATGTGGCGATCCAGCACACCCAGGCCCAGACCATCCGCAACAAGCGCCTGCTCTCCGAAAAGGACCCGGCCGTGCGCAAGCGCAGTCAGGACGAATTGCGTCGCACGGCGGAGGACCCGGCCCTCGCGCGCGCCTTCCTGCTGCGCGCCTCGCTGATCGAAAGCCTCCGCGAGGCCGAGCAGATCATGTGACCCGCGCGGCGCGCCGCCCTATGGCGTTATGCCGCGATCACCTCTTCGGCGCGCACGCTGCGGCAATCCATTTCGAACTCGAGGTCCTTCACCGGCGGGCGGGCGAAATGCCAGTTGATGCCAGCGTGGGCGGCGCCGCGCCGCACGATCTCGTCGGCCAGCAACGGATAGACGTCGCGGATGGTGTAAAGCTGGCTCGCGGTGGTGTCGCGCCAGCCGGCCCCGAACAGCTTGAGCCGCTGGGTCAGCTCGTCCATCACGAAATGCGCCTTCTCGCGCAGGGCGTCAGCGCTCGTCTCGCCGAAGCGCACGATGCGGTCGCGGTAGCTCGCGTCGGTCGCGCGCGCCTCGGCGCTGCCGGAAATGACGAAGCTCGGTGCGCCGCCGGCGGCGGCCGGCACCGTGAACGAGAAGGCATGAACGCTAGGCGTCGCCGGCGGATCGAGCTCAGGACACACGTTGCTGCGCGCGACCGGGTTCACCTTGCCGTCGTAGATGCCCCATTTGCCGAGCGTGACGACGTAGGTCTCATTGAAGGCGCGAAAGCCCTCTTCGGTGAACTGTCCCGGCGAGCGCAATTCGCAGGCGCAGAACGCCGTCAGCGGCCGCCCGGCCGCCTTGATCACCGCCTCGATGCGCGCGAAGCCGTCGACGAGCGGCACCGGGGCGCGGAAACGATAGCGCCTGATCTCGAAACCCGCCGCTGCCGCGACGCCTCCCGAGAACATGAAGCCGCCCGGAATGAAGCGATATCCGCCCGGTTGAAATTCAGCGACCGCCGCCATGGTGCCTCCCTTTGGTTACGCCAACTAATGTAATCACACGCGCCGCCGTCGCGCGAAGTCCTTACGCGCATTACCCGCCGAGGTGCTGGCGGAAGAATGCGACGGTGAGGTCCAGCGCGCGATCGGCTTCGGGCTTGCTGTAGGTCTTGCCGCCTTTGCGGGCGAAGGCGTGGTCGGCGCCCGGATATTTGTGGATGGTCACGAGCGGATTGGGCAACAGCCGGCGCTCCAGCATATCGTTCACTTCCGCCTGCACCCACCGATCCTTCATAGCCATGTGCAGCACGAACGGGCGGTGCAAGTTCTTGGCCTCACGGATGTTGTGCTCGATGTAAGTGCCGTAATAGGCGACGGCACAATCGATGTCGGTGCGGCAGCACATCAGGTAGCAGAGCTTGCCGCCGAGACAGTAGCCGACGGCGCCGACCTTGCCGTCGCACTCGGGCCGCGCCGCGAGGTAATGCCAGGTGTCCTCCATGTCGCGGACGCCGAGGTCGTAGTCGAACTCGTAGTAGAGATCGAACGCCTTCTGCACGTTGGCGGGATCGCCGTCGGACAGTTCGACGCCGGGCTCCTGGCGCCAGAACAGATCCGGCACAAGGCACACGAATCCCGCCTCGGCGAACTCATGGGCGTGGTGGCGCATGGTGTCGTTGACGCCCCAGATCTCCATGATGGCGATGATCGCGCCAGCCGGCGTCCGGTCCGGGATCGCGAGATAGGCCCCCATCTCGCCGTCGCGGAGCTTCACCTTGATGTTCTGCGTCTTCATGTCTGCTGCCGATTGCCGTCAAATCTTGAGAAGCGCGCGGGCATTGCCGGCGAAGATGCACTCGCGCTCCGTTTCGGGAATCTCGAGCGCCTGCACGGCCGCAATCGTCTTCCTGGTTAGCTCGCGACCGCCGCGCGGGTCGAATGGGGCGTCGCTCGCGAATACCAGCCGCGAAGCGCCGAAGAAATCATAGCCGCAACGCGTCGCCGGTGCGGCGCCGTTGAGCGCCGTATCGGCATAAAGCATGTGGAAATAGTCGATTGGCGGCCGCTTCAGCCCGCGCGCCTCGGCAACCGGGTTGCGGTCCACCGTGCCGTCGAAAATTTGCCGGAAGCCAAGCTCGATGCGGCCGGCGAAATACGGGATCATTCCGCCCAGGTGATGGGTGATGATCTTCAGGCGCGGCAGCTCATCGAACAGCCCGGAATAGATGAGCCGGGTCATGGCGGCCGAGGTCTCGTAGGGCCAGCCGAACGAGAACCAGACCTCGTCCTCCGATTCCTTTTCGCTGGCGTAGTCGGCGAACTGCGGCCCGCGCATGGGATGCACCCACACCGGCAAATCATGCTCCGCCATGCAGCGAAACACTGAGCGGAATTTCTTTGCGCTCAGCGGCTCGCCGGCAACATGGGTGAAGATCTGAACGCCGCGCGCGCCGAGGTCGAGGATGGCGCGATCCGCCTCCTCGACTGCGGCGTCGGGATTGTTCATCGGCAGCGACGCGATGAACGTCGGGAACCGGTCGGGATAGCGCCCGCACAACGCCGCAAGATCGTCGTTGGCACGCCGCGCGATGAGGGGCGAGCGGTCCGGCGGCGCGATCAACTCGATCGGCGGATTGGCAAGCGACAGCACCTGCTGCAGCCCATCGAATTCGTCGAGCATGCGCAGGCGCGCGTCGATATCCCACAGCTCCTTGAGCTTCGGAAACGACTTCAGCACGATATGGCCGGGAATGTGGGTCGCCAGCCGATCAAGATGAGACCGAGGCATGAAATGATTGAAGATATCGATCATCATGGCGAATAGCAGTGCCGCGAAAAATATGTTGGCCGGACGAAGCGGGGCGCACCCTATTCGGCTTGTCGGCACGCGGGCAAGGGCCTCTTGCGCATAGCCGATGCCGTAGGCGAGCCCGTTCAGCCTTGTCGGCTGTGCGCGGCGTGCTCCTTCCAGAAATCGGCCTGCAGCGCCGCCGATTCCTCCTCAAGCAGCGGCCCGATCACCTCGACAGCGCGCTGGCCGGCGCCGAACACGACCCGGCACGGCAAGTCGAGTGTCGGGTTCTCCGCATGTGCGCCGGTCATGGCCTTGAGATTTCTCTCGCTCTGACCGTAGACCACGCGGCCGATGCCGGCCCAGTAGAGCGCGCCGGCGCACATGGCGCAGGGTTCCGCCGACGTGTAGAGGGTGCAGTTCGCGAGGACGTCGGCGCCGTAGGTGCGCGAGGCACGGCTCGCGATGAGGCGCTCGGCATGCGCCGTCATGTCCCTCCCCTCGGCGGTGAAGCCGTTGCCCTGCTCCATCAGCACGGCGCCGTCCGGGTCGACGAGGATCGCGCCGAACGGATGATCACCGCCTTCGCGCGCACGCCGCGCCACGTCAAAGGCACGGCGCAGAAATCCTTCGTGAGCACGCATATCGACGGCCATTGCCCTGTTTCTCCGTTCGGTTGCGCGCAGGCATAAGGCTTGACCCGGTTGCGCGCCAGCGGATGTTTTGGCACTCAATGAACAAAACTTAGCCTTGCGTCCGGCTCGCTGCCACGAGGCGCGGAGATCAAATTGGACAAGCTTGCTGTCGGCACGTTTGGCGCGCTCGCCGCCGCGAAGATTGCTCTCCTCGTCGTGTTCGGGCCGGTCTTCACGCCGGATTCAGCGGCCTACATCGGGATGGCGGAGACCATGCGGACGAGCAGCGCGTGGCTCCATCATGTCGATCTCGGCTCGACCTTTGCGCCGGCCTTCGCCTTTCGCATCGTCGGTTATCCGGCAGTGATTGCCGCGACAATGGCGATCGCAGGAACCGCGTGGCCGTATCTCCTGGTGGCGGTCCAGTCCGCGATCTCGCTCATCGCAGCCGCGGCGACGCTGCAGCTTGGCCGCGACCTTGGCCTCGATCGCCGCCTTGCGCTCATCGCCGCGGTCGCCGGCGCGACCTCGATGCAGCTCACGCTCGACCAGTGCATCCTGACCGACAGCCTCAATGCGAGCTTCACCATTCTGGCCACCGTGCTGATCGTTCAAGGTGTCCGTGCCGGTTGCCCGCTCGGCGCCGCCCGCGCCCTTGCAGCCGGTCTGCTGATCGCGCTGGCGTTCCTGTTGCGCGAGGTCATGCAGGTGCTGATCGTGTTGCTCGTGCCGCTGCTGGCGGTGCGCGTCGCGACCGCCACGGGCGCACGGCTGCGCACATGCGCGGCGGCGGTGCTCGTGGTCTTGCCTCTGTTGGTGACAGTGGAGGCTTACAAGCAATGGAACGTCTACCGCACCGGCGAACGTTTCGTCACCACCGGCGGCCAGACCACGCTGCTTGAGGGCTTGGTGGTTGCGCTGGAGCGCAATCCCGGCTTGTTCGACGCTGACACGCCGCTCGACCGCGCCCTGCGAAGCCACATCCGCTACCGCACATTGGCGGAAATCGTCGCGGTGAACGAGGCATTGTTCCATGAGGGGTTCAAGGCGACCGATATCGCGCGGCTCGTGACCGCACGCTACTTGGCGGCCTGGCGCGAGCAGCCGTTGGCCATGCTGTCGATGCTGCGCTCGACCTTCAGCGAGAACCAGGCAAAACTTGCGGTTCGTCCGGTCACCGCGGCGTGCGAGATCATCGAATGGGGTCATAGCGAACCGCAATGCCCCGATTACCGCGACACCTACCAGAAGCTCGCCCGGGCGCCCGGCTCGATGACTCCGGCCGACATCGCTATCTTTGTCGCGGTGACGGCACAGAACACGGCGTCGATCATCGTGTTCGCCGTTTTCCTGATCGGCGTGCCGGTGCTCGTGGTCGCACGTCTCGGCGCCGCCTGGCGTCGGTGCCAACGGCCGCCAGATTTTGCCGAGCTGCTGTTGGTCGGCGCATTGTGGGCGCTCTATTGCGGATGGGACATTGCGTATTCGTTGATCCACTTCGAGAACCGCTACCTTGCGCCCGTTATCCCTCTATCGGTCTTTGGCGGACTGTTCGTGATCCAGGAAATGGTGCGGCTGCGGCAACCGCAGTTTGCCGTCGCGAAAGTGCCGCGCCATGAATCGTGACGCCGAGAGCGCAGCCACTCGCAACGTTGCGCCGGCGGCGAGCCCGATCCTCATCGTGCCCTACATGTGGATCGGCGATTTCGTCCGCGGCCACACCGTGGTGCGACTGCTGCGCGCGCGCTTTCCCGATCGGCCGATCGATGTGCTGACCACAAAGATGGTCTCGCCGCTGCTCGACTACATGCCGGGCGTGCGCAAAGGCATCGTGTTCGACCTGCCGCGCAAACGCTTGGCGTTTTCCGCACACCGGGCGCTCGCCAAACTCTTGTGCGCCGAGCACTACGGCGATGCCCTGATCATGCCGCGCACGTGGAAATCGGCGCTGGCGCCATGGCTTGCCGGCATTCCACGTCGCACCGGGTTCGTCGGCGAAATGCGCTTCGGCCTCATCAACGACCTGCGTCCCGGCGAAAAAGCCTTGCCGCGCATGGTCGATCGCTGCGCGGCGCTGGCGCTGCCCAAAGGTCAACCGCTGCCGGAGCTCCCGCTGCCGCAGCTTGTCGTTCCGCCCGACGCGCTGCCGCCGTGGCGGAGCCGGATGAATCTCGCCGTTGACGGGCGCCCCGTGGCGGTGCTCGCACCTGGCGCTGTCGGTCCGTCGAAACGATGGGGCGGCTTCCGCGACCTCGCGGAACAGCTCGTGGCGCGGGGCTTTTCGATCTGGATCGTCGGCGGCCCCAACGAGCAAGCACTTGCCGCCGAGATCGTCGCCGGCAAGGCGCATAGGCGCGACCTCACCGGCGCTGATCTGCGAAATGCGATCCTCGCGATGGCCGCGGCCGACGTCGCGGTCTCAAACGATTCCGGCCTCCTCCATGTGGCGGCCGCGATCGGAACGCCGTCGATCGGAATTTTCGGGCCGACCAGTCCATGGCATTGGGCGCCGCTCAATCCGCTCGCCGCCGTCATCGAGACCGCGACCGCGCTGCCGTGCCGCCCATGCCACAAGCCGACCTGCCGGCTCGGCCATCACCGCTGCATGCGCGATATTTCCGCCGACACGGTCGCGGCCGCGGTGTTTGCCGCGTGCCCAGCCTCCGCATGAGCACCGACGAACTCGCGCACGAGCGTTGTTAACGCTTCATTTACCATAAACTCATAGAGACAGGTGCCGGGGCGATGCGAGAAGCGTGAGCAATCTTAGCGAGCGCTTGTTCAGGAGAGCGTCGTGGCCAATCCGCAGTCCGCACGGTCGAACGTCGACCCCGCGAAGGCAGCCCCATCCGTCGATGCAGACCTCGTCCCCGCCATGTTTGCGCAAGCGTTAGCGTTTCATCGGGCAGGCCGGCTCGACGAGGCGGTCGAATTTTATAATCGCATCCTCGCGGTCGCTGATCTTCCTGCGGTTCATTCCAACCTCGGCGTCGCGTTGGCGAGCTTAGGCCGCTTTGCCGAAGCCGAGGCAGCGTACCGCCGCGCCATCGCGCTGGCGCCGGACTACGCTCAGGCCCACAACAATCTCGGCAACGCCCTCAAGGCGCTCGATCGCCTCGATGAAGCGGCGGCGGCATTTCGGCGCGCCATCGCCCTTCAAGCGAATTATCCGGAAGCCTATTCGAACCTCGGCGTCGCCCTGATGGGGCTTGGCCGGCTAGACGAAGCGGAGGCAGCGTACCGCCGCGCGATCGCGCTCAGGCCCGATCTCGCAAGCGCCCACAACAATCTCGGGAACGCGCTCAAGGAACAGGGCCGGCTCGAAGAGGGGGTCGCCGCCTGCCGTCAGGCCATCGCACTCCAGCCGGATTACGCAGAAGCTTGCGCCAATCTCGGAAACATTTTCAAAGATATGGGGCGGCTCGACCAGGCCGAGCGAGCGCTGCGCCAGGCACTGGCATTCCGCCCGGACCATGCCGAGACGCTGTCCAATCTCGGCAATGTGCTCATGGATCAAGGCCGCGTTGCCGACGCCGAGGCGATGTTGCGCCGGGCGACCATCCTCAAGCCGGAATTCGCCGGGGCGCACAATAATCTGGGGCTTGCGCTCAAGGAGCTGGGACGCTTCGAGGAGGCGCGACAGGCCACGGAAACCGCCATTCGACTGGAGCCGCGCAAGACCTCCTATTACTGCAATCTCAGCGAAATCAAACGCTTTGCGGCGGACGATCCGCATGTGGCAGCCATGAAGGCGCTCGCAGCGGACGAAGCCTCGCTCAGCGAAGCGGACCGCATCGCGATCCATTTCGCCCTCGCCAAGTTCTACGAGCAGACCGGCGCGAAGCCCGATGCCTTCCGCGAATTGATCGCCGGCAATGCCCTCAAGCGGCGCCAGGTCGGCTATGACGAAGCGACGACGATGCGGCAAATCGAGCGCATCGAAGCGGTGTTCTCACCGGCGTTGATGCAGCGCCATCAGGGCGCCGGCCTCCGCGCACGCCTCCCGATCTTCATCCTCGGGATGCTGCGCTCGGGAACGACGCTCGTCGAGCAGATCCTCGCAAGCCATCCGGCCGTCTTCGGCGCCGGCGAACTCAAGCTGTTCGACCGCAGCATTGGTACCCTCGGCCAATCGACGCCATCCGGCAACAATTTTCCGGACAGCATCATGGCGCTGCCGACCGAATGGTTTCGCGATCTCGGCGAACTTTATCTGACAGAGCTTGTGGCGCTCGCGCCGCACGCCCAGCGCATCACCGACAAGATGCCGTCAAATTTCCTGTTCACCGGGCTCATCCACCTCGCCCTGCCGGATGCCGTCATCATCCACACCGTGCGCGATCCGGTCGACACTTGCGTGTCATGTTTCTCGCGTCTTTTCAGCGAAGGGCAGAAGCATACCTATGACTTGGGCGAGCTTGGCCGTTATTACCGGCACTACCAAGCCTTGATGGCGCATTGGCACCGCGTGTTGCCGGCGGGGCGCATCCTCGACGTTCGTTACGAGGACGTCGTCGCGGATGTGGAAGGATCGGCACGGCGCATCCTTGATCATTGCGGCCTGCCATGGGATGCACGCTGCCTCGACTTTCATCGCACCGAGCGGCCGGTGCGGACCGCAAGCGCGACCCAGGTGCGTCAGCCGATCTACCAGACCGCGGTCGGCCGCGGCGGCGGCTATGCCGAATTTCTCGCTCCGTTGATGGCGGCGCTCCAAGGCGACCCCGTTGGGTCGAAGGCGATGACGCCGTAGCATTGCTTCAAAAGCGCATTTCCGGCGCAAATTAAAGGCGCCGGCCGCGGACCGAATGGCCCATCGTGGGCGTCATATCCGTCCGGAGCGATCGGCTCCTGGCATAAATTTTGAATATACGCCCGTGTCTTTGCCCCCTTTGGGGCGAAGGGCGCTTGCGCGCTTGGGAGTCGGCGTGGCTTCGATCCGGTTCGAGTCGGTCTGGAAGCGATACGGCAGCTTGACCGCTGTCGAGGACCTCAACCTTGCCTGTCCCGAGGGCGAGATGCTCGCTCTCCTCGGCCCGTCCGGTTGCGGCAAGAGTTCCACCGTCAAAATGGCTGCCGGCATCGAAGAGGTTTCCGCCGGCGAGATCTTCTTCGGCGACCGTCCGGTGTCGGAGCTCACGCCGAAGGCCCGCAATATCGCGATGGTCTTCGAAGATTATGCGCTCTATCCGCATTTGACGGTGCGGGAAAACGTCTCGTTTCCCTTGCAGGTGCAAGGGCTGCCGTCGGCGGACATCAAAGCGCGCGTCGATGAAGTGCTCAACCTCCTGGGCCTGCATTCCATCGCGGATCACTCCGTCAACGGGCTCTCGGGCGGGGCGCAGCAACGCATCGGCATCGGCCGCGCGCTGGTGCGCGATCCCGAACTCATTCTGTTCGACGAACCGCTGTCCCATCTCGATGCCGACCAGAAGATTCATCTGCGCGGCGAGATCAAACGGCTGCAGAAGCTCAGCGCCGTGACCTCGATCCTGGTCACCCACGATCAGACGGAAGCAACGGCATTGGCCGACCGAATCGCGGTCATGAACATCGGCGTGCTGCAACAGGTGGCGACGCCGCGCGAACTTTACGAGCGGCCGGCCAACATCTTTGTCGCCAATTTCATCGGCGAGCCGCCAATGAACATACTGCGGCTGCGCGCGCAGGACGGCGGGCTCGTGATCGCTGCCACCGGTTGGCCGCTCAAGCTTGATGACCAAAAGACAAGGCTCGCGCTCGCGGTCGGCGGCACGGGAGACGTGATTGCCGGCATCAGGCCGGAGCACGTCATGCTCGCTCCTGCCGCCGAAAATCAATTCCGGGCGATCGTCACCTATTGCGAGCCGCGCGGCGATGTCGATCTCGTCATCGTGCGCACCGTCGAAGGCGACCCGATCGAGATCGTCGCCGAGGTGCCAGGCCCGTCGCACCTCCGACAACAGGACCTCGTCGGCATCGAATTTTCGCCGCGCCACATCTACCTGTTCGCGGCTGCGAACGGCCGCAACCTCGAACGTCCCGCATGAACGTGCATGCGGGTTTTGCACGCGGTGCCGTCGCCGAGACTCCGTGCGACCTCGAGGTCCGCGGGATTACCAAGAATTTCGGCACCGTGGCGGCGCTGCGCTCGGTGTCGCTCGCGGCGCGCCCAGGCGAACTGCTGGCGGTGACCGGCGCCTCCGGGGCCGGCAAGACCACGCTGTGCCGGATCATCGCGGGCCTCGAAACGCCGGACAAAGGCAGTTGTCGGATTGCGGGTCGCGACGTGACGTTCGTGGCACCTGGCCGGCGGCACATCGCCTACATGTTCGAATCCTACGCGCTCTATCCGCACATGACGGTGCGCGCGAACGTCATGTCGCCGCTGCTCGCGCCCAACGGACGCGGCGCCGACGTCGCCGCGGTCGATGCGCTGCTTGCGCTTCTCGAAATCCCACATCTCGCCGATCGCATGCCGGCGCAGTTGTCCGGCGGCCAGAAGCAGCGGGTGGCGCTGGCGCGCGTGCTCGTGCAGCACCCGGCCGTGACCCTGCTCGACGAGCCGATCTCCCATCTCGACGCCAAGCTTCGCCACAAACTACGACGCGAGATCCGCCGCCTCGTCACGGCGCGGCCGTCGCCGACGCTCTGGTGCACGCCGGATGCCATGGAGGCGCTGTCGATCGGCGACCGCGTCGCCGTGATCGACCAGGGCCGCATCGAACAAATGGCGACGCCCGATCAGATTTGGCGCCGGCCGGCGAGCCTGCACGTGGCACGCCTGGTCGGCGATCCGCCGATGAATTTGTTGCACGGGCACATCGAGGCCGAAGGACCCGCTGGCGCGATGTTCGTCAGCAGCGCGCTTCGGGTCGCGCTGTCGCCGAAGCTCGCGGCTGCTGCCGCAAGTCTGCGCCAGGCGCCCGCTGTGCTCGGGGTGCGCCCCGACCTCGTTCGCGTCGTGCCCGTCGGCGCCCCGGCCACCGCTCCGATCGAGATTTATTCCCACGAACCGTTCGGAAAATACGTGATCGTGACCGCGCGGCTCGGTGATGCGCTCGTCAAGGCGAAGATGCGCGAGGACATCGATGCGGCGATCGGCGCTGCCGCTGGCCTGGTGCTGCCCGCCGCGGGCTTCGCGCTCTTCGACGGATCGAGCGGGACTCTCATCGAATCGGACGGCGACGGGGCCCAGGATTCTCTCGGGGACACGCAATCATCGGCGCGCCCCGGTTAGCCTTTTTCGCAAACGTTGTGTTGGCGGGTCCGGCGTCGGCAACACAATTCGACTTCAGACGCCGTTTGATCGTAAAGGAGAGCAAAATGACATTACGTATTTTTGAGCTGCCCTGGGCAAGCGCGGCAGCCGTCATTGCTGCCTTCATCGCGACCGGTTCGGTGGTGCACGGGCAGACCTTCTATACCGAAGCCGCCAAGCCCTACGCGGGAAAGACCATCCACGTTCTCGACGAAATCACGCCGTTGCAGGAAACGCTGTCCAAGATCGTGCCGGAGTTCACGAAGGAGACCGGCATCATCGTCGAGTGGGAGCTGCTCAACCACTTCGAGGTGATCAACAAAGGCCAAGCCGACATGCTGTCCGGCCGCGGCTATTACGACGCGGTCATGCTTCACGGCTTCCAGTTCGGACCGATGCTGGCCGCGAACGCGATCCGGCCGATCGACGACCTCGTCAAGAACACGAAGCTGGCGAACCCCGGCCTGAACACCGACGATTTCATTCAGAAGCCCTACCACACCACGGCTTTCGCCAATGGCAAGCAGTACGGCTTCATCAACTGGGACTACAACGAGGTCTATTGGGCGCGTGCCGATCTGCTCAACGATCCGACCGAGAAGGCGGCGTTCAAGGCGAAGTACGGCTACGATCTCGCCCCGGCCAAGACCATCGAACAATTGCACGACATCGCCGAGTTCTTCACCCGCAAGAAGGGCGCGATGCTCGCCGGCAAGCCGCTGGAGGCCGACTTCTACGGCATCGTGATCGAAGGCATCAAAGGCGGCTCGACGTTCTTCTCGCTGTGGAACAACTACATCAAGAACTACGGCGGCGACATCATGGACGCGAACGGCAAGCCGACGTTCGACACGCCGGACAACGTTGCCGCCATCAAGATGTGGGCATCGCTGTGGAAGTTCGCGCCGCCCGGCACGGCCGAGGCGTCACTCGTCGACGTGCCGACCATCATGGGCACCGGCATCGCGGCGCAGACGCTCGCGTGGTCGGACTTCGTGCTCGGCATCGACGTGCCGGGCAAATCGCCCTTCGCCGGCAAGTTCGTCTATGGCCCGATCCCGGCCAAGGCGGGCCACGAGGCGACGCGCGCGGCTGACGCCGAGCCGTCGGCGGTCGTGATCAATGCGGCCAGCAAGAACCCCGAAGCCACCTTCCTGTTCATGCAGTGGCTGGTCGACAAATCGACCCAGGAGAAGCTGCTCGCCGCCGGCGGTGGCGGCGTTCCGATCCGCACCAGCTCATGGTCGCTGCCGGTGCTGTCGCAGGGGCCGTTGAGCGGATTGTTCGTCGCCATGAAGAGCACGCTCGACGTTGCAACCGCGCGGCCGAAGATGCCGAAGTTCTTCGAGATCTACGACGAGCTTTCCGGCCTCGCCCAGGAAATCGGTCTCGGCAAGGTATCCCCGGAGGACGGCGCCAAGCGCGGACAAGCGATCCTCGTCAAGTACTGCGGGCAAAAGTGTCTGCTCTGACCGATTGAACCGTCGACATCGAATGCCATACCCTGACCGCGCGGTTGGGGCATGGCGTCGTTGCGGTGCAACCGCGCTCCGGTTGCGTCGGCGGTCGTTTATGCAAGCGGCTTGGGACGGGTGAATGGCGCTCGCGCAGGAAACGGTGGAAGTTGCGGAGCCGATCGAGCGGCCGAAGCGCCGGACGGGCTTCTGGTACCCGTACCTCTTGATCGCGCCGACCATGCTGACACTGACGGTCGTGTCGCTGGTGCCGTTCATCTACGCGATCTATCTCAGCCTCTACGAGGCGAAATACGGGCGCGTGACCGATTTCGTCGGCCTCGGCAATTACGTGACGTTGTTCGCCGACGCGCGGTTCTGGAATTCCATGGGGATCGCCGCGGTGTTCGTCGCGATCGCCGTGCCGGTCGAATTCATGCTGGGGCTCGCCGGAGCGCTGGTGCTCAATCAAAACATCCGCGGGCGATCGATCCTGGTGCCCTTCCTGTTCGTGCCGGCGATGATGGCCCCGATCGTAGTCGGGCTGTTGTGGAAGATCATGCTGGCCGGCTCGTGGGGCTTGATCTCCTACAATGTGCTGGAGCGCTTCGGCCTCATCGGCAGCACCTCGGTGTTCGCATCACCGAACCTCGCGCTCTATGCACTGATCTTCGTCGACATCTGGCAATGGACGCCGTTCATGATGCTGGCCTTCTTCGCCGGCTTGCAAGCCTTGCCGCTCGGGCCCTATCGCGCCGCCGCGGTCGACGGGGCGAGCAGCCTGCAGATGTTCTTCCGCCTGACCTTGCCGATGTTGACGCCACTGCTCGCCGTCGTCGGGCTGCTGAGGCTGATCGACGCTTTCAAGGTGTTCGACCCGGTCCTCATCCTGACCGGCGGCGGCCCTGGCACGGCGACCGAGACCCCGAGCATGCTCGCCTACAAGATGACCTTCGAATTCTGGAATATCGGCGAGGCCTCGGCCTTCGCGATCATCGTGTGGCTCGCGTTCTTCGTTTTCTGCAACGTGTTCTACCAGATCGCGAAAAAGCGGCTCAACGCATTCTGAAAAGGCCAGCGCGTGCGTAGCAATCGCCCAAGCATCGTCTGGACCACCGTCGCCGTGGCGTACGGCCTCGTGGTGCTTTTCCCGGTGTTCTGGATCGCGACCATGGCGGTCAAGCCGACCGACGCGATGTTTGCCCGGCCGACCGTGTTCTTGTTCGAGCCGACCCTTGAGCACTTCGATTACGTGATCGCCCAGGGCTTTCACTGGAACCTGCTCACGTCGCTGCTGCTCAGCAGCGTCTCGACCCTGCTGGTGGTCATCATCGGCACACCCGCCGCCTACGCGTTCGCCCGGTTCGAGATGAAGGGCAAGGACGACCTCTTTCTCTTTATTTTGGCGACGCGGATGGCGCCGCCGGTCTGCCTCGTCATTCCCTTCTACTTGATCTTCGCCAAGATCGGCCTGATCGACTCGTTCGTCGGCCTCACCATCGCGTACATGACCTTCAACCTGTCGTTCTACGTCTGGGTGCTGCGCAGCTTCTGCCGCGACCTTCCGGTCGAGATTGAAGAGGCAGCGGAGTTGGAAGGCTGGTCGAAGCCGCAGATCTTCCGCCGCATCGTCTTCCCCCTGCTGCGCAACGGCGTCATCGCGACGGCGGTGCTCTGCTTCATCTTTGCCTGGAACGAGTTCCTGTTCGCGTTCATGCTCGGCGGCAAGGCGACCCAGACCCTTCCCGTCTCCATCCCGAAACTGATCACCACGCAGGGCGTGCGATGGGGCGAGATGGCGGTCGTCGGCATCGTCGCGCTGCTGCCGGTGTTTGCCGTCGTCGTCTTCCTGCAGCGCCATATCGTTCGCGGCCTCACCCTCGGCGCCGTGAAGGGTTAGGACATCGGAGCCAACATGACGCATCATCATCTGCCGGCACGGCCGGACACCGTACGTTGGGGTTTTTGGGACGGCTCATTGCCGCCCGTGCTGACGATCAGCTCCGGCGATACCGTGACGATCGACACGCTCTCGGGCGAGCCGCCCGACATGCCCGATGCCGCGAGCGGATTGTCCGTCCTGCCCGAACATACCGATGTGCACGCCCGCACCGGCCGCGGGCCCGGGCCTCACTTCCTGACCGGCCCGATCGCGATCGATGGCGCGAAGGCCGGCCAAGTGCTCGAGGTCCGCATCAAGGACATCACGTTCCGGCAGGATTGGGGATGGAACCTGCAACTGCCGCTGCTCGGCACCTTGCCGGAGGATTTCCCGGAGCTGCGCCGTTTTCATGTCCCACTCGACCGCAAGAACAACACCGCGCGCATGCCATGGGGCCAGGACCTCGCGCTTGACCCGTTCTTCGGCAATTTCGGCGTGGCGCCGCCACGGCACTGGGGCCGGCTGTCGTCGAAGGAGCCCCGCGCCTTCGGCGGCAACATGGACAACAAGGAGCTTGGCGTCGGCGCAACCGTGTACTTCCCGATTTTCGTCGATGGCGCGCTGTTCTCGGCCGGCGACGGCCATGCGCTGCAGGGCGACGGTGAAGTATGCTTGACCGCAATCGAGACGGCGCTTACCGGCACGTTCGAATTCATCGTCCGCTCCGACATGAAGCTGACGCTGCCGCGCGCGGAAAAGGCCGATGTCTGGATCACCATGGGCTTCGACGAGGATCTCGACGACGCCGTCAAGCAGGCGCTGCGCGACATGATCAAGCTGATCGGCGAATACAGCGGCCTGTCGCCGCAGGATGCCTACTCGCTATGCTCGATCGTCGCCGACCTGCGCGTGACCCAGACGGTTGACGGCAACAAGGGCATCCATTGCGTGATATCGAAGGCGAAGCTGCCGCCCCGGCGCCGGTGATCGTCCCCGGCTTTGCCCGCTTGCCCGAAGCCCGTCCTTTCCGCTAAAAGGGGCGCGACGGCTCCGGCCTTAATGCGGAATTCACCATTTTCCGCGAGTTTGGGGCCCGGCAACGAGGGTGACGGCATGTCGATGCGCCGCCATGGTCGCGCGATGGTTCGGGGGGCTTTGGCCCGGCCCGACGCCGCCCTCGCACGCATTCTCGCGAACCTGCTCCTTACCCGCCCCTGAGGGCCGGCTGGGCGTGCGCGCCTGGGCACTCAGGGGATCTGATCGAGCGGAACCCGAGCGCGCCGCACGGCGCTATCATGCAGCCAATTCATTCAGAAGGAACTTGCCATGACCACGCAGCCACAGTCCGAGAAGGACCGCGTCGTCATCTTCGACACCACCCTGCGCGACGGCGAACAGTCGCCCGGCGCCACCATGACCCACGAGGAGAAGCTCGAGATCGCGGAACTCCTCGACCAGATGGGCGTCGACATCATCGAGGCCGGCTTCCCGATCGCCTCGGAAGGCGACTTCCTCGCCGTCAACGAGATCGCCAAGCGCACCAAGAACGCCGTCGTGTGCGGCCTCTCGCGCGCCGGGACGAAGGACATCGACCGCTGCGGCGAGGCGATCAAGCCGGCGCGGCGCGGCCGCATCCACACCTTCATCTCCACCTCGCCGGTCCACATGAAGTGGAAGCTGCAGATGGAGGCGCAGCAGGTGTTCGAGCTCGTCGTCGCCTCGGTGACGCGGGCGCGCAACTACACCGACAATGTCGAGTGGTCGTCGGAAGACGGCACCCGCACCGAGCACGACTTCCTGTGCCGCTGCGTCGAGGCCGCGATCAACGCCGGCGCAACGACCATCAACATCCCGGACACCGTCGGCTACACCGTGCCGGAGGAATATTACGCGCTCTTCAAGATGGTGCGCGAACGGGTGCCGAACTCCGACAAGGCGCGCTTCTCCGCCCATTGCCACGATGACCTCGGCATGGCGGTCGCAAATTCGCTCGCCGCGGCCCGCGCCGGAGCCCGCCAGATCGAATGCACCATCAACGGCATCGGCGAGCGCGCCGGCAACGCGTCGCTCGAAGAGATCGTGATGGCGATGAAGGTTAGGAACGACGTGCTGCCGTTCTGGACCGGCATCGACGCCACTTTGCTGACGCGCGCATCCAAGCTCGTCTCCGCGGCGACCTCATTCCCGGTGCAGTACAACAAGGCGATCGTCGGCCGTAACGCCTTCGCGCACGAGTCCGGCATCCACCAGGACGGCATGCTCAAGCACACCCAGACCTACGAGATCATGACTCCGGAAAGTGTCGGGGTGAAGCAGACCTCGCTGGTCATGGGCAAGCATTCAGGGCGCCACGCCTTCGTCCACAAGCTCAAGGATCTGGGCTACGAACTCGCCGGCAACCAGCTCGAAGACGCCTTCGTGCGCTTCAAGGCGCTGGCCGACCGCAAGAAGCACGTTTATGACGAGGACATCGAGGCGCTGGTCGACGAAGGGATCGCGACCGCCCAGGACCGCATGAAGCTCGTGTCGCTGACGGTCATCGCCGGCACCCATGGCCCGCAGCGCGCCACCATGAAGCTCGACCTGGACGGCAGGATCGCGATCGAGGAGTGCGAGGGCAACGGGCCGGTGGATGCGACCTTCAACTGCATCAAGGCGCTGATCCCCCACGAGGCGACCCTCGAACTCTACCAGGTGCACGCGGTAACCGAGGGCACCGATGCCCAGGCCGAGGTCTCGGTCCGCCTCTTGGAGAACGGCAAGTCGGTGACCGCCAAGGGGGCCGACCCCGACACCCTCGTCGCCTCCGCGAAGGCCTATCTCGGGGCACTCAACAAGCTGATGGTGAAGCGCCAGCGCGGCAAGCCCGAAGCCATGGTGGTGCAGTAGGCGCGGCACTTGCAAACATCTGCGGCCCGCGTGTCGCGTCGCTCCGGCGCGCGACATTCGGGACCAGCCCGATCGATCTCGAACTAAATGAAGGCGGGAGGCGCGACGCGTAATCCGCGGCTTCAGCGCGCTCGAACTGTGGGTACTTATTATTAGACGGTCTGCGCCGCAATTACGCCGCGCTGGCGCCGGCTCCGTTGGGAATTTCGATATCGACTTCGAGGGTCGAGACCCATTCGCCGCGGTCGATTTTGACGTGGACCTTGTCGGGATCGATGGTGACGTGGCGACTCACGACGGCAAGAATCTCCTCGCGCAGCGCGATGATGAGCGACGACTGGCTCACCATGCGGCGTTCGTATTCAAGCAGGATTTGCAGGCGCTCGCGGGCGACCGGCGCGGTCGTGGCGGGTTTGAGGAAACGGAAGAGTTTCATGCGGCTCTCCGTCCAAACAATTTGTTGAAGAACCCTTTCCGCTCAAAGGGAATCGTCATTTCCACCGTTTCGCCGCCGAGCCTGCGGGCGGCATCGCCGTAGGCGCGGGCCGGGCCGCTATCGCGGCCGCAAGCTGTCACCGGGGCGCCGACGTTTGACGCGCGCAGCACCTCCTCGCTTTCGGGGATGATGCCGAGGAGCGGGATCGAGAGGATTTCGAGCACGTCCTCGATGGTAAGCATCTCGCCGCGACCGGCGCGCACCGGATCGTATCGCGTGATGAGAAGGTGCTTCGGAATGCGCTCGCCGCGCTCGGCGCGCACCGTCTTGGAATCAAGGAGCCCGATGATGCGGTCGGAATCGCGCACCGAGGAGACTTCCGGGTTAGCGACGATGACCGCCTCGTCAGCGTAGCGCATCGCGAGCGTCGCGCCGCGCTCGATGCCGGCCGGGCTATCGCAGATCACCCAGTCGAAGCGGGCACGCAGCTCTGCGACCACCCGCGCGACGCCCTCTTCCGTCAGCGCATCCTTGTCGCGGGTCTGCGAGGCGGGCAGCAGGTAGAGCGTGTCGATGCGCTTGTCGCGGATCAGCGCCTGCGGCAGCTTGGCGATGCCCTGCACCACATTGATGAGGTCGAACACCACCCGACGTTCCGCGCCCATGATGAGGTCGAGGTTGCGCAACCCAACGTCGAAATCGACAACGGCGACGTTTTGGCCGCCTCGCGCCAGCGCGGCGCCGAGCGCAGCCGTCGAGGTGGTCTTGCCGACGCCGCCCTTGCCGGATGTCACGACGATGACCTTACCCATGGTGCTGCCCTCTCCGCTGTCCCTCAGCGCTGTCCGTTGTCCAAGCTTTTTTCCAAGCTCTTTTCGAAGCCTTGTCCGCCGAGAGCGGCGATCTTCAAGGTTTCGCCCTCAAGCCAAGCCTGGATTGCGACCGCGCGATGACTGTCTTCGATGTCGTCGGCGGTCCGGTAGAAGCCGTCGATCGCCAGAAGCTCAGCCTCCATGCGATTGCAGAAGATGCGGGCGTTACGGTTGCCCGAAGTGCCGGCCATGGCACGCCCCCGCAACGTGCCGTAGATGTGGATCGACCCGCCGGCCACGACCTCGGCTCCCGATCCGACCGAGCCGATTACGGTGATGTCGCCGTTCAGGAACACGATCGATTGCCCCGAACGGATCGGATTCTCAACGACGAGCGAGGCGGTCTCCTTGGCCGGCGTTGATGCAGCGGCCGCCGTATTGTTGTTGCCGTTGCGCTTGCCCTCGATCGCCTCCAGTGGCGCCGCCTTGCCCCCGCGCATCAGCGGCGGCAGAGCAGGCGTGATCTTCTCGGCCTCGACACCCTCGATCCCCATGATGCGGATCTGGCGGTCCGCCAGCTCCGAGATCAGATGGGAGATCGCCGGCGACGTCAGCGTCACCCCCGACAAGTCGAGCACGACCGGCCGGATCGCGAAGAAATCAGGGGAAGCGCGGAGCCAATTGTCGAGTTCCGTAAGCCAATCGGCTATCGGCGGTTCGGGGGCGAGCGCGAAGGCCATGTACGACCGGCCGCGCAGGCGCATGGAGCTGCGTTGACGAGCGACGCTCGACACTGCGACCTCACTTCGGTTTCCGAAACGTTAATGCCCCCTCAGTCGTTAACGGCTGGTTAACGGTTTGTTCGGGGCGAATCACGCAAGACACCACCACCGTGTCAAACTGGCTGATTCGCCTCGGCGCGCCAAGCCTTTATCCAACGCCATGAAGGCCAATTGGCCTACGCGGCGCCCCTCATTTCGCCGCCTGAAGGGGACGGGACCGGCACGCCGTCGGCCGCATATTCGTTGAGTTTGTTGCGCAGCGTGCGGATCGAAATGCCGAGGATATTGGCCGCATGGGTGCGATTACCCAGGCAATGTTTCAACGTTTCCAGGATGAGATCGCGCTCGACGTCGGCGACGGTGCGGCCCACCAAGGCCCGGGTCACAGCTTCGGCAGCGAATGCCGCATGGGCCACCGCCGCGGGCTTTGACGGATCGAGGCGCATGCCATCGGGCGAGATGAGCGCCTCGGTGCCAATCTCGCTGCCGGTCGCAAGCAACACCGCCCGGTGCATGGTGTTCTCAAGCTCCCGGACATTGCCGGGCCAGCGGTTCACGGCGAGCTGGCGTTTGGCGTCGGCTGAGAGTGGGCGTAGCGGAGCACCATTCGCCTCGGCGTATTTGCGGGCGAAGTGCTGGGCCAATTCGATGACGTCGGCGGGCCGCTCGCGCAGGGACGGGATCTTGAGGTTGACGACATTGAGACGGAACAGCAGGTCCTCGCGGAACGTGCCGTCACGCACGGCCTCCGGGAGATTGCGGTTCGAGGTCGCGATGATGCGGATGTTGACCGGCACCGGTCGCGTGCCGCCGACGCGATCGACCATGCGCTCCTGCAACGCGCGCAGAAGCTTTGCCTGCAGCCGAACGTCCATCTCGGAGATTTCATCGAGCAGCAGCGTGCCGCCGTTTGCTTCCTCGAACTTGCCGACCCGTCGCGCGATCGCCCCGGTGAAGGCCCCCTTTTCGTGACCGAACAGCTCGGATTCCATGAGTTGCTCGGGTATTGCGGCGCAGTTGACCGAGATGAACGGGCCGCGCGAGCGCGCCGAGCGCGCGTGGACGTAGCGGGCCAGCACCTCCTTGCCGGTGCCCGAATCACCGGTGATCAGCACCGAGGCGTCGGACGGCGCGATCTGCTGGGCGAGCTTGATGACATGCGCCATGGCCTCATCGCGATAGACGAGTTCGCGCGTGTCGTCGGCCACCGCCGCGAGCACGGCCGCGATCATCTCGGGATCGGGCGGCAGCGGGATGTATTCCTTGGCACCGGCATGAATGGCCGCGACCGCGGCCCGGGCATCATTCTGCGTCCCGCAGGCGACGATCGGCACATGGATGTGCTCGGCTTCGAGGCGCAGCACGAGATCGCGGATATCGATCGCGACGTCGACCATCAGGAGGTCGGCACCCTTGCCGGACCGCAGCACGGCCATCGCCGTGTCGACGCGCTCGGCGTGGGTGACCGCGGCGCCCTTGTCCATGGCGATCTTGGTTGCGGCGGTGAGCTGCCCCCTGAGAGTTCCGACGATCAGCAGGCGCATGTCATGCCTCCATTGGTAGCTAGACGCTTACGGCCGCGCATCAGGCGCGATCCGCTTTGATGATTTCGGTCATGGTCACGCCGAGCTTGTCCTCGACCAGCACGACTTCGCCGCGCGCCACCAGCCGGTTGTTGACGTAGATGTCGATCGCCTCGCCGACCTTTCGATCGAGTTCGAGCACCGCGCCGGGTCCGAGGTTGAGGAGATCGCCCACGTCCATCTTGGCGCGGCCCAGCACGGCGGACACCTGCACCGGCACGTCGAAGACGGCCTCGAGGTCGGCAGCGCCGCGCGCAACCCCGCCGGTATCCGGCGTCGCGGAGACGTCCTCGGCGGGCACGGCCCCCTTACTGCGGTCAAGGTTCGGCAGCGGGATGTTGCCCTTGTCGCTGTCCGCCATGCTCCCGATCTCCCTTAAATCTTCACGCAGTCAGCCGCGCCGCGACGTAGCGGTGGACGAGATCATCGATCGCCGCCGCCACGTCCGCACCATCACGGACGACGCCGCCATCCGCCCACTCGATCCGACAATCGCCGATCGCGATCTCGGGTTCTCCCAGCACGACGAGGCGCCCTTCGAAGCCGCGGTCGCGGGCAATCGCTTCCAGGCGTTCGCGCGCGGCTTCGTAAAGGGCGCTGTTGACGCGCACGGCCACATGGGGCGCCGCGATAAAGGTCTTGAAGCATTCGGTGGCGAGCGCTGCGATTTCGGCGAGCGGCTCGCGCGCCAGCAGTTCGGAGGCGAGCTTGCGCGCGACGGCGACGGCGACATCGACCGCTTCCGCCTCGAGCCGGCTCTCGATCGCCTGCATCTGGCCCGCGAGTCCGGCGAGTTGGCCGGCAATGCGCTCGTAGGCAAGCGCCGTGCGGCGCTCGGCCTCGGTGCGGGCCTGGGCTTCCGCTGCTGCCAAGCCGCGCTGGTGGCCGCGCTGCTCCGCGGCCGCGATCGCCGCCTGATGCTCTTCGGGCGTGATTTTGGGCGGGGCCGCCTTGACCGGACCGAAGTCGGCGTCGAACAAGAACTTGGCGCGCGCGTTCATTGCGGCCTCCGAATGCCGCAAGGGCGGTTCGAGGATAGGTTGCCCGGCGCGCTCAATAGACGAGCTCCTCGTCGGCGCCACCCTTGAGGATCATGATCTCGCCTTTCGAGGCGAGGTCCTTGGCAAGATTGACGAGCATCGACTGGGCATCGTCCACGTCCTTGAGCCGGACCGGCCCCAGCGCCTCCATGTCGTCGAGCAGCATCTTGGCGGCACGCTGGGACATGTTGGACAGGAAGACTTGCCGCACGCTTTCGCCGGCGCCCTTCAGGGCGACCGCGAGCTTTTCCTTGTCGACCTGGCGCATCAGCGTCTGCATCGCACCGTTGTCGAGCTTGGAGAGGTCATCGAACGTGAACATCAGCTTCTTGATCTGCTCGGCGGCCTCCTTGTTGAGGTCCTCAAGCGCGGTCATGAACCGCGTTTCGGTCTGCCGATCGAAGCTGTTGAAGATTTCCGCCATCACCTCGTGAGCATCGCGCCGGCGCGTCCTCGCGAGGTTGGAGATGAATTCGGTGCGCAAGGTCTGCTCGAGGCGGTCCATGACGTCCTTCTGGACCGGGTCCATCTTGAGCATGCGGGAAACCACATCGACCGCCACGTCTTCGGGCAAGATCGCAAGCACGCGACCGGCGTGCGCCGTGGTGAGTTTCGACAGCACCACGGCGATCGTCTGCGGATATTCGTTCTTGAGATAGTTCGCGAGCACGTCTTCCTGAACGTGCGAGAGCTTCTCCCACATGTTGCGGCCGGCGGGCCCGCGGATTTCGTCCATGATGCCGACGACCCGCTCAGGGGGCAGGAACTGCCGCAGCAGGCGCTCGGTCGCATCGAAGTTGCCCATCACGGCGCCCGAAGCCGAAAGCTTGGTCACGAACTCGACCATCATGGCTTCGACGGTCGCGGAGGTGACGGTGCCGAGCGTCGACATGGCAACACCGATCTGGCGCAGTTCGTCATCGTCGAGCTGGGACCAGATTTTCGATCCGTGCTCCTCGCCGAGCGCGAGCAGCAGAACGGCGGCGCGCTCCGGGCCGGTCATGCCGCGAACGGGCTGCAGCGGCAGGTTCATCGTGGCGACGGACTGCGGGCGGTCCGCCTGACCGATCGCGCCCTTGGCCGGGGCTTGGGTGAGCGCCTGCATGTTCGAGGGGATGTTCGGGTTCGGTTGGGCCATTGATTCCGGACTCAGGTGGAAACCGTTTCAGTCAGCCATGTGCGAATGATCGCGGCGGTTTCGTTGGGATTGTTGTCGGCAAGCTCGCCCACGTGCTTGATGGCCTCGGCTTGCACCTTGCCCTGGATCCTGGCGAACTCGATCATGCGCGAGGTTTGGCCCGTCCCAGCCGCTGCCGGCTCGCTCGTCCCCGCGCCCGTTGGCGAAGTCAGTGCCGTTGGCGCGGTTATGGAAGCCGCGACCTTCTCCGGCTCGATGATGCGGCGCACCAGCGGCCGCACCACGACGAGCACGACCACGATCCCGAGCAGCATCATCACCAGCAGCTCGACACCGCGCATGATGTCGTCCTTGGTGAACTGGAACATGCTGAGAATTCCGCTCGGCTCGCTCACCGCGATCGACGGCATTTCGGCGAAGCGCAGGTTGACCACCTCGACCTGGTCACCGCGACGCTGGTCGAAACCGATGGCGGAGCGCACCAGGGCGCCGATGCGATCGAGTTCGCCCCGCGAGCGCTCCTGATAGGCAAGGTCGCCCTTGTCGTTCTTGACGTAGCTGCCGTCGACAAGGACGGCGACGGAAATGCGGTTGACCCGGCCGCCCTCGATCACTTCGGTCTTGGTGGTGCGGGAGACCTCGTAATTCGCGACTTCCTCGATCTTTCGGCTCGAATCGCGCGGCGCGTTGGCATTCTGCTGCTGGTTGCCGGGCAATTCGTTGGCGATCGTCACCTGGCCCTGGGCATCGGCCGTGCCTGAGCTTTCTTCCTTGGTCTGACTGGACCGCAGGACACGGCCTTCGGGATCGAACTTTTCCGAAGTCTGGGTCACGCGATTGAAATCGAAGTCCGCGGACACCTCGACGCGGGCACGGCCGGAGCCGACGACCGACGACACGATGGTTTCGACCTGTTCGCGCACGCGCCGCTCGAAGGCGACCTTGCGCTCGTCGGCGGCCGCCCCCGTTCCGTTCTCGTCGGGCGAGCCGTTCGCGAGCAGGCGTCCGGCCTCGTCGACGATCGAAACGCGATTGGGCTTGAGCCCGGTCACGGCTGACGAGACGAGATGCTGGATCGCCCGCACCTGCTGGGCTTCGAGTTGGCCGCGCAGCTTGACGATGATCGAGGCCGACGGCTCTGCCTGGTCGCGCGCGAACAAGGTGCGCTCAGGAATCACGAGGTGGACCCGGGCGAACTGAATGCGGTCGATCGCGCGAATCGTGCGCGACAGTTCCCCTTCGAGCGCCCGCAACCGATTGATGTTCTGAACGAAGGAAGTGCTGCCGAGCGTGTCCGACTTGTCGAAGATCTCGTACCCGACGCCGCCGCCCTTGGGCAGACCATCCTCGGCGAGCTTCATGCGCAACCGCGACACCCGGTCCTTCGGCACCAGGATGATGGCGCCGTCGCTCTTCATTTCGTAGGGAATAACCTGACGCTCCAGATCCTTGATGATGGCGGAGGAGTCGTCAAGCGAGAGGTCGGTAAAGAGCGGCACCATGGTCGGGGCCGTGACCCGCATGATCAGGAACGCAAAGAAGCCGATCAGCGCGACGGTCACCGCGCCCATGGCGGCGAGACGCGTCGGCCCCAACGCTTTGACGAAGTCGATCAGTCCCTGCACCCGCCAACCCCCGGCGAATCCGATGGCCAGGCGCACGACGCCCGGCTAGGCAAGTTTTGCCGGGGTTATGGTTTCGAATTGGTTAATTTGGGTAACCGAGGCGAAAGGAAAAGCGGCATGCGCATGCCGGGCACGTGCCCGTCGCGCTGGCCAAAGCCTTCCGCAGCGACGCCCTCGGAAGCGCGCTTACTGGCGATATTGCTGGATGCGGGTGGTCCGCAGACCAGCAAGGCCGTGACGGTCGATCGAATACTGCCAGGCGAGAAATTCCTCGACAGTCAGGGTGTACCGGCTGCAAGCCTCTTCAAGCGAAAGGAGGCCGCCGCGCACCGCCGCAACGACTTCTGCTTTGCGGCGAATTACCCAACGCTTCGTGCCCGGCGCCGGAAGATCGGCGATTGTCAGCGGGCTTCCGTCGGGCCCGATCACATATTTGACCCTCGGGCGGTGGGGTTCGGTCATATCACTCTCACGCACTTGAAAAACGGACGACCAACTGCCCGGAAATTACCCTGCGCCGCTTAAAATTTGACTAAGCACGCTCGCGAACACGAAAAATCGCTCTGGGCCGCTCCCAAAAGGCGGCGCAGAGTTGAACAAATTTGGAACTTACACGCGGGAATTGGCCGGTGAAACGGTGCCCGGCGAGGCTGTTTTTATGTTTTTGGCGGTTTCAGTTTTTGCTGACCCCACTGATCTGATTGATCGTGAAGTTCTGGCCGTTGACCGAGAGCAGCGGCGGATTCTTGGTGAGGTCGACGGATTGCACGACGCCGGTAACCTGGGACGTGACCGCGACCGTTTGTCCGGAGGCTGCCTGCGCAGTGATCGCGGCCGTATAAGCTCCGTCAGGCCACTGCGTGCCGTTATTCCCCTGTCCGTTCCAAGTGAAACTGTTGGTCCCGGTCTGCAACGTCACCGGGCCGGAATAGACGAGCTGGCCGCTTGAATTCGAAATATTGACCGTGCCGCTTGCCGGCTGTGGCGAGTTGAACGTCCATTGTGTCGTGCCCTTCGCCAGCTCCGCGGTGGTGCTGTTCACGGTGACAGTGTCGCCGACAAAGTTGAGGGCTTGGGTCGATTGCGCGGTCTGCTGCAGCGAGACGAGCGTGGAAAGTTGCGAGTTCGACTGCAGCTGCTGCTCGACCTGCGCAAACTCCACCAGTTGCTGGGTGAACTGGTTGGTATCGAGCGGGTTGGTCGGATCCTGGTTTTTCAGCTGCGTCGTCAGCAGGGTGAGGAAGGTCTGGAAATTGCCGGCGATCGATTGCGCGCCCAGACCGGAGAGGCTCGATGCCGTCGAACCGGTAGAACTCGTCGAACTGGTCGCGCTCGTGGTTGCCGAGGTGACTGTGTTGGCGATGCCGTTCTGGATGGTCGTTGTCATGTCGCTACCTCGCGAACTGGTCAGACTGTGATGTCGAGACCGCCGCTGCGGCCCGACCAAGAGGCGTATCCCTGCGCGGCCATCGCCGGCACCGAGTCGCTCGCCGGAATTGCTGTCGACGTCCCTGAATCGAAATCGGGCGCGGTGTAGGCGTTGTTGCCGGAGAACCCCCGGTCGGCGAGCGAGAACTGCATGCCTTCGCCGGTGTTGAGGCCGGCGTCCTGGAGTGCCCGTTCGAGTTGGGGCGCCTGACGCTGAAGCAGGCTGAGCGTTTCCGGCCGCTCCGCGATGATGTGCGAGGTGACATTGCCGCCGCTGTCGACCTTGAGCTGCACGTCGATCCGGCCGAGATCGGGCGGATCGAGACGAATCTCAAAGTTGCTGCTGCCGGACTGCGCCCGCGCAGCGATGGTCACCGCGACCTCCGAGATCGGCACCAGGGCATTCGTCGTATCGGCGGCATGGGTCGGCGCGGCAGCGGTGGTGGCGATCGGTGCCGCAATGACCGAACTCGCGTTAACCGAGCCGTCCGTCGGCGCGGTGCTTGCCTGATTGCCGATCCCGTCGCTGTTGTTGTTATCGTCGCTGCCCGGCGTTGACGTGATGAGCGCGGAATTGGAAAGGCCAAGCGAGCCGTTGCTCGTATCCGCTCCGGCGGCCTGCGGCGCCACGAATTGAAGATCGCTCTGAGAATTTTGGTTCAGCCCGGCCGTTGCCCCCTGCGCGGCCGACCCGTGCACGCCGTTCGGCGAGGTGTCCGTTGCCCGTCCCGCCGCTGCGACCGTGCCGGCAAGGCGGGCGGCCGCTGCATCCGTGCCTTGGGTCGAGCCGGCCGTAGCGGCCGCGAGAGCATCGGGGGTCTGCGGCAGCGCGTTGCCGGCCTCGGGGGCATTGCCGGCCGATGCACCAGGATTTCCGTTCGTGACGCCATCGACCGCGAGCGGGTCTTCGCCGGTCGGTGCCGTGCCCGCGCCATTGTCCGGCGCGCTATTAGAACCGCCGACACCGATCGTCGCGGGAGGACTGGCCGCGGCGGGCACTGCGGCAGCTTGGACCGCAGCGCCGGTTCCGTCGGTGGCAGTGCCTGCCGTGCTTCGACCTCCCTTGCGGCCATTGCCGCCCGGAGATGAACGAACGCCGGTGCTTGCGGTGGAGTTGGCGGCCGCCGATCCGTCGGTTGTTGCCGGCTGATCGGAGCTGAGAGGATTCTGTGTTTGGGGACGTCGTTTGCGACCCGGTGGCGGTCGAAGCGACGCCCGCCGTCGCGGCGATTGCGGAGGCGACGGATGATGCCGCGCCGTCGCCTTTTGCCGGTGCGGTCCCGGGCTTCGTGGACTGTCCCGCGGACGAGTTGAGTGGCGGCTTTCGAATCTGCTGCGCCCTGTGAGGCCTTGGGCGATGCGGAATCGGACGTGGCAGCGGACGAGGTCGACCCGCTCGAGGCGTTGGGCGCGCTCGAAGCGCTTCCGGATGCCCCCGCCGTCGAGCTTCCTGCCGAAGGCGCCGTCGACCCCTGCGTTGACCCGCTCGTCGAATTCGCCGACGTGGTCGGTGCGCCTGATCCGTTGGCGGAGGCGGCTGATTGCGCGGTACCGGCAGATGTCTGCGGGCTCTGTGAGGGCGGCGACTGGTTGCCGGCGTCGGAGGCGTTGTCGAGAAAGCTTGCGAACGGCGAGGACTGGTCGCTGTTGCGCGGATCGACGGTATAGGCCGGCACGTAGGACCGCGGCGACGAAGCAACGGAATCGGTCGAGACTGACGGCACGGCAGGTCCTCTTCGATCCGCCGCGCCGCACTCACTCACATGCGCGCGCGGACGGCTGAGCTTTCGGGTTTGCAATCGCCGGGCCAGCCGCCGATGGAAAAAATCATATGGCAGGACAGAGAGTTACCGAGAGGCAGCGCCGCCCGGTTCGAAGGCCTTGGGGCAAGCATTGCAGGCCACCCGGCAGGAAATGCCGCCCCGCCTGCGCCGCCTTGTCGCTGGTTATGCGCCGGTCGACATTGCACACGCCCCGGGCACACTTATAGTAAGGCGAACGGATCGGCCGGGACGGTGTTGCTTGAAGCACCGGCGAGGCGTTTCCGACAGGAGCGGTCCGCCGGGTGATGCGCAACAGTCTGGAAGTTGAAGGGACGCCGCAGGAGACGCGGGTCGTCGTCGCCATGTCCGGCGGCGTCGATTCCTCGGTCACGGCGGCTTTGCTCAAGGCCGAAGGCTACGACGTGATCGGAGTGACGCTTCAGCTTTACGATCACGGCGCCGCCACCCATCGCAAGGGTGCCTGTTGTGCCGGCCAGGACATCCACGATGCCCGCATGGTCGCGGGCGCGATCGGCATTCCCCACTACGTCCTCGATTACGAGAGCCGCTTCAAGCAAGAGGTGATCGATCGTTTCGCCGAGAGCTATGTCGCCGGCGAGACGCCGGTCCCCTGCGTCGACTGCAACCAGGCGATCAAGTTCCGCGATCTCCTCGGGACCGCGCAGGACCTCGGCGCGAAGCTGCTCGCGACCGGCCACTACGTGGCCTCGCGCGCGTTGCCCGCGGGCGGCCGTGCCCTCTTCCGCGCCCGTGAGACCGAGCGCGACCAGAGCTACTTCCTGTTCGCGACGACGCGCGAGCAGATCGAGTTCCTGCGGTTTCCGCTCGGCGATCTGACCAAGGCCGAGACGCGCGATCTCGCGCGGCGCTTCGGCCTGCCCGTCGCTGAAAAGCCCGACAGCCAGGACATCTGCTTCGTGCCGAGCGGCCGCTACGCCGATGTGATCGAGCGTTTGCGTCCGGGCGCTGCTGCCGCCGGCGATATCGTCGACCTTGCCGGACGCGTGCTCGGTCGCCACAACGGCATCATCAATTTCACCGTCGGGCAGCGTCGCGGCCTTGGCATCGCGGCCGGCGAGCCGCTCTACGTGGTACGGCTCGACGCCGAGAGCCGCCACGTCATTGTCGGGCCGCGCGAGGCGCTGCGCACGACGCGGGTGCGGCTGCGCGATCTCAACTGGATCGGCGATGGCACGGTCGAGGCCGCGCTTGCAGGCGGCCCGCTCGAGGTCTTCGTCAAGGTGCGCTCGACCCGTCCGCCGCGGCCGGCGACGCTTGCCTGCTGCGCCGACGGTTTCGAGGTCGAGTTTGCCGGCGGCGAGGAAGGCGTCGCGCCCGGCCAGGCCTGCGTACTTTACGACTCGGCGGATGGCCAGGCGCGAATGCTGGGTGGCGGCTTTATCCGTTCCGCGGTATCGCAAGGCGAGATTGACGTTGCGGCGGCATCGCGGCCGCGCAAGATGCAGGTTGCGGCACGAGGTTGATTGAATGGCTGGGGCGACAAACGGGGCTCGACTCGAGACCCATGCGTTCGACAAGAGTGACGTTGAAAAGGCCTATGCAGGCTGGGCACCGTTCTACGACATGGTGTTCGGCGCCGTATTCTCGCCAGGTCGCGACGCGGCCGTGAGGGCGGCGGAGCGGGTCGGCGGCCGCATTCTCGAGGTCGGGGTCGGCACCGGAATTTCGCTCGACAAATACTCGAAGCGCAACCGGATCGTCGGCGTCGATCTTTCCGAGCCGATGCTGCGGCGGGCAAAGGCACGGGTGCACAAGCGCAATCTCTTCAATGTCGAGACGCTCGCGGTGATGGACGCCGAGCGGCTCGGATTTGGCGACGCCTTCTTCGACGTCGTCGTCGCGCAGTTCGTCATCACGACGGTGCCCGACCCGGAAGCGGCGCTCGACGAGTTCGCCCGCGTCGTCAAACCCGAGGGTGAGATCATCCTCGTCAATCACCTCGGCGCCGAAGCCGGGCCGCGGCGCGATTTCGAACACGGAATTGCACCCCTTGGCCGACGTCTCGGGTGGCGGCCGGAATTCCCGTTCGCGCGCATTTCCGCGTGGGCGGAAAGCGCGGGCGTCCGCCTCGTCGAGCGGCGCCCGGTGCAACCCCTCGGCCATTTCTCCTTGATGCGCTTCCGCAGATCCGCGCAATAGCGCAGATGACCGATCGCCTCCGCGTCAGGTGTTTCGGCGTGGTGGCGGCCGTTCTTGCCGTCATGGGGTCCGTCGCGGCAACACGAGCGGCGCCGCCCTGCCTTTCCATCAAGGACACGCCGCAGCTTCCTGCCGACAGAGCATTGTGCCGATCGCTGGAACGCGAGGTGCGCCAGCCGAGCGCGCTGCCGCTCGATCGCTACGAGGACAAGCTCGGCACCTATGTGAGGAATTTCTGCCATCGCGATCCGGCGAGCGGCTGGAAGGTCGACAAGCGCATCCGCGACACCGGCCCCTATGTCGCGACATTCGCCAATGGCGATTGGAACGGCCGCGCGTTCGGCACCCATCCCGCGGTGCTCGTGTGGTACTCGCCGGAAATGTTCGCTTGGCTCAGAGCCAACCGTTCGGAGCAGGCGCGGCGGACCGCGGAAGCCCCGGTGCCAGACGGCGCGATCATCATCAAGGAGATGTATTCGCCGCCGGCGGCCGCCTGCGTCGACGCCGACTACACCCGATTGCGGCCCGACCAGGGCGTCGCGCTGATGGTGCGCGACCGCAAGGCCTCCTACGACGGCTGGTTCTGGGGCTGGTTCGGCTGGTCGGATTGGAAGCCGGATTGGCCGGCGACGAACGACAGCGCCTATCCGAATATGGGCTTCGGGCAGTACTGCACGAACTGCCACGCGTCGGCGAAGGCGAACCTGACCTTCGCGTCGCTGCGCAACATCAAGGGCGAGCCCGGCGAGCCTTTGGCGTTCCTGAGCCAGGATTTCTTCCTCGACCCGTCATGGCGCAACCATCACGCCGCCGTTGCCGCGGGCGGCGCGACGTCGACGCCAGCCACACAACATGACTACGACCCGGCCTTCCTCGCGATGTTTGGGTCTGCGATGAGCGCCAAGCCGGCGGGCGACACCGTCGCCAAGCTGCCTTCGGAGACCTACGACAACGTAGTGATGCCGGCGACCGGACCGCGCGCGGAAAGCGCGTTCGTCACGTCGGACCAATGCATCGGATGTCATGATGCGCGCGGCACCGGGTTGCAGTTCGACATGACCGAGCCCGGACCCGACGGCAAGCTGTGGAACGTCTCGCCTTACGCGACGTGGCGACGGTCGGCGATGGGAATGAGCGGGCGCGATCCGATCTTCTACGCCCAGCTCGCGAGCGAGACCGAGCGCTTTCATCCCGACGCCGCGGCAAAATTGGAGGACGCCTGCCTCGGCTGCCATGGCATCGGCGGGCAGCGCCAGTTTGCCGTCGATCGGTTTGCGGCGGCGGGACGCTGCGAACAATTTCCCCGCGCGAGCGTCGACGCCATTCCGTTCGGAAACGCCGATCCGAAAGCGCGCGCGGCAAACTATGGCGCGCTTGCGCGCGACGGCGTCACCTGCGCCGCCTGCCACCACATGGTGCTCGGCAAGGCCGAGGACGCCAAGTATCGCAACGCCGCGCAGAACAAATGCGTGAGCGAGCGCCAGGCGTTTCTCAATCCCGACCTCTCCGGATTTGCCAAGACATTTACCGGCAGCTTTCTCCTCGGCGCACCGGACGCCGTGTTCGGGCCGTTTGCCTCGCCCAAGCCAATGCCGATGAAGCATGCGCTCGGCCTCACGCCGACCCACGGCGCGCACGTGAAGAGTTCCGAACTCTGCGGTTCATGCCACATGGTACACCTGCCCGTGCTCAAAGACGGCAAGGTGCTCACCCACACCTTCGAGCAGACGACCTACGCCGAATGGGCGTTCAGCGACTACCGCACCGGCACGACCGCCGACGGCGATTTGCCGGCGGGCCGCGGCGCGCGCGCCCAGTCGTGCCAGGATTGCCACATGCCGAGCCGCGACGCGGACGGCAAGCCTTACCGCAGCAAGATCGCGGGCATCCAGGAGTACACGAACTTTCCGCAGGCCGAGCACACGCTGCCGCCCGCGGACATCGATCTCGCCAAGCGCGACGGCTACGCCAAGCACACGCTGGTCGGCCTCAACCTGTTCCTCAATCGCATGGCGCAGCAATTCCCCGACGTGCTCGGCATCCGCACCGCGGACCCGATGCTGACGAGTGCCGGCATCGATCCGCTGCGCTACACCGAGAACGCGATCCTCGACCAGGCGCGGCAGGCGACCGCTTCGATCGCGATCAGCGGCGTCGTGCGCGGCAGCGACGCGCTCAGCGCCACCGTGACCGTGGTCAACAAGGCCGGGCACAAGTTTCCGAGCGGCCCCGGGATGCGGCGCGCCTTCATCGAGTTCAGCGTGCTCGATGACGGCGGCCGCGTGCTGTGGTCGTCCGGCCGCACCAATGGCGCGGGCGTGATCGTCGACGAGAAGGCTGCGCCGATCACCGGCGAAGTGTGGTGGGCGCCCGATTGCTCCGCGCGCATTGCCCCGCTGGCCCGCGCGCACCAGCCGCATTACGAGGTCATCGATCGGCAGGACGCGGCGCAGATCTACGAAGAGCTGATGGCGGCGCCGGGCGACGAAGCTGTGCCCGCCTGCGGCATCGGCGCGGTGCCGACCGGCGCGCTGACGACGAGCTTCCTCTCCCAATGCGCGCGGGTGAAGGACAACCGGCTCCTGCCCCACGGCTTCCTGCCGACGGCGCAACGCACGGCGATCGCGGCAGCACTCGGCTCCGGCGCGATGCTCGCCGATGAAACCGGACCGAGCGGCATCGGCGACGATGCCGACTACCGCACCGGCGGCGGCGACACGCTGGCCTATCACGTGCCGCTCGCCGACATCGCCGGCACCCCGGCATCGCTGCGCGCCACGCTCTATTATCAGGCGACCCCGCCCTACTACCTGCAGGACCGCTTCTGCACCTCGAAGAGCGCCGACACCACCCGGCTGTTCTTCCTTGCCGGTAACCTCGATCTCAACTCCACGCCGGCCCGCGACTGGAAGCTCGAGGTCGTCACGACGGGCCCGGTCGCGCTGCCGCGGTGAGCGACGAACGGGCAACGCCACCCGCGACGCGACGTCGGCGACGACGATCGAAATTTGGAGTCCGCGCACTCGCATTTCACCAAAACGCGTAGGGCGGAATAGCGAAGCGTATTCCGCCGTCTGCCCTTCAATTCATGACGGCCTATGCGCTCCTCAATTCGCGACGGCGCAATACGCTGCGCTATTGCGCCCTACGGCTTTGACGATAGCGACGACCCGCGACCACCGATCGACGCATAACTCACTGATTCGATTCATATTTCTCCCGCAATCCGGGCGGCTGGCCTGGCGATTTTCCCTGAGAACAGGGAAAAGATCAGGGAAACCCAAAAATCGACCTTCCGGCAACGCATGGCTCGACGATTCGTGAAGTCCTTTCATTGGCATGGCGCGAGCGAGCGTCACAAGATCCGGCACCGGAACAGGGAATCTTTTCGCCGCCGCAGGGAACCGTGGTTGGGAGCATGAAGATGACCTTTCGACTGTCTCGACGATCGAGCCGCATGCGATCGCGATCTCGTCGTACGACAATCCTATAGGACTATTCCTATTCGTCAATGCCGCCCTTAGCCCGCATCTCTGCACCAGGAAACAGTCCCGAAGGCCTGTCTCTTCGGGAAGCCAACGGCACGCATCTTCCTGGGCTTCCCTCCCCGTCAGAACTGATGGGGGAGTCCGTGGGTCGCCGGATTCGCACCACCGCTGACGGCTCGACCACTCGCCGCTTGCGCCTCTCACGGTCCGCAATCCTGAACGCGTTAGCCTTCATCCAGCTGGCATCACAGCGCCCCGCTGTCGTCCGGTTCCCGGTGGACGAACCGGCTGCCTTGCCCTATATCTCCGTCCGCGCGCGGCACGGCTTATTTGTCGGCAGGGGCGTACCACCCTAGGGTGAGGCGGAGTAGCTCAGCTGGTCAGAGCAGCGGAATCATAATCCGTGTGTCGGGGGTTCAAATCCCTCCTCCGCTACCAACGCACCCCCCTGACGCGAACTTTCAGCGAACGGCTCGCCCGTCAGCTTCGTCAGGTATCCCCTGACCTCCACATCCGGAGGCCTCCAGGTCCGGACGGGTGAACCACTACAACTTCGATTAGGTCCCTGAAGGCATTTCTCAGTTCGGGTCCATAGTCGGCCCCCTCTCGGATCGTCTCGCCTAATCGCTCAACCCGTCTTCGATAATCGGCGACAACTGCGGGGTGCAGCACAATCACGGCCGAGTTTGACTCCGCCAAAGATCGCTGGCGTTCGATGTCCGCCCGTTCTTGCCTGAGTTTTGCTAAGTCTTCAGTCACTTCATGCGACTGTAATGTACCGTCTATAACAGCCTTTTTGATATTCTCGAATTTTCGGCCAATCGCTGCTTCTTTGTCCTTCAGCTTTTTCAAATTGGCATTAGCTGCTTTCGACAGTGCCCTTCGCTCGGCTTCGTAAGTCTCGACGTATATTTTCAATGCCTCCGGACTTGTCAACCTAGACCGAAGTGCGGAAGTCACCCGTTTCTCAATCTGATCCAGGTAGAACGGCTTCCTATTGGTGGCGGAGCTATTCAATGAAAACCCAAATCTCGATAGCAGCGATCACGGCAATGGTGGGGTGGATCGTGCTGTGGCCTGCCGCTCCCGCTCTCTCGCAATGGGCTCCGTGGTGCATCCAATACTTGGACAGCAGTGGCGTCCGGGAATGCGGCTTCCACAGCTACCAGCAATGCATGGAGACGGCCAGCGGCGGCGTCGGCAACTGCTTTCAGAATCCCGATTACTGTCCTGGTAATCGTAATCGACAATATCGCCGCCAGTAAGCCCTGTTGGAGAGCATAGCCAGAAAAGTTGCCATGAAGGCTCAATCGCTTGTGCATTGTTACCGGTCGCGAGCACGAGATCAATCGTCCGCTGTCGCGGGCTGCACCCCTGTTATAAAAGGAATTCCACCTCGATGTAGACTGAGGGCGAATCGGGTCCGGGAGTCGTCGATTGTGCGGAGTATCGAGTTGCGAGACAAAATAGCAGCAACTACAGAGATGCGCCGACTTGAAGTTTATCTCCCGCGAAACCAGACGCTTGCCCGTTTTGTAAATAGGAACAATAGCGAGCAGCCCCAGAGGCCCCACATGGCTAACGGCAACAAGCTAATTAGAAAGGGGCGCCCAAAGTGAGGAACCATTGCGTACCGTCAAATCTGACTTTAGGTCCCTAGAGCAACGACCACAAGTAACGTAAAGCGAACCCAGTTCCTTCCCTTTGAAATCATGACAAAAAACAATGCAATAAAACCAATATTAATTGCGGAAGAAAACCAAGACGTGATAATGACTTGGTACTCAAAGATGTTGCTTACGCGATAAAATTCAATTAAATTAAATACGCAAAAAATAAGCAGAGAGCCCCAAAGCAATTTTAGAGCCGTACCTACTTCTCGTGGTCTTAGAAGTTCTTGATTGTCCATCAATTCGACATTCGCTGAAGCAAATTGGGGCTCCCGGTGAACTTCGGAGGCGACGCGAGAACCCGATTGGACGTATTGATACCAAAGGGTCGTCGTCAGAACCATGATGACAGTTGATCGCCCGACACAGTGGCGACGACATCCAAGCGCCGTAGAGACGAAAGAGTTTTCTTCTACTGGGGGCAACCATAAATGGCGCACATCGCTATCAACGATGCTGCAAGCAGCGGCATAAAAATTGCCGGAATCGCCGTCAAGAATACCCATAGCCCTCGCATTCTGTGGAAGACTATCGCGACAACGGTCGCCGCGATAGCAAGGAGGTGGGCTGCAAGCGCGATTGAAGCAGTGACGTTGAGGCGAGTTTGGCTCGCGCTTGCCACGCTCGCCACAGATAGCAATGGCCCGCACACGACTAGACTAGTAATGGACAAGAACAAAGTAGCCCAGATCAGAGTGGCAAGTCTCGGAGGGGTCATCTCGATAATCCAGGTATTATCCGTGCGAGGACACAACTCTGGCGACGCTATCGAATGAAATTCGGCTACTGAGTTTGTTGGCTTAACCCCATGACCCGTCCAAACCTATCGGCCGACATCCGTTGCCGCCAAATCTCCAACTCGATCTCTGCTGGACGATAGGCTTTCGACAAAACCTCAACTGGGTTTCCTTTGACATCGAAACGCACCGCATGCTCGGGCGCGTAGTTGATGATAAACCCGGTTGTCCGACCAAAACAAGTAATTGTTGGCGTCTTTCAAACAACCGCCTACGCCTGAGCTACAAATGTCACCGGTGACCGCGAACAATCGGAATTCTAAGCCACCGCTCCATCCCCCGGTGAATCCATACATCACAACGGAGGAAGGCCGTTCGCTGGTCCCGCAAAGGTAGAGTCAGACGGCCGACGTTATCGTGTTGGCAATGGAGGCGAACATGAAAACGATATCGTTGGCGTTGCTGGGCTTGCTGGTTGGGGCTCCGACATCGGCACAGACACCGCCGCCGCAACCCAATCCGGAACGGTCGTCGCCAACTGCTGCTCCCCAAGACCTGCCGAAACTGAGCTCGTCGGAGACCGTGCGCTACGAAGACCATCCCAAATCAGAGTTGAATGGCGTCGCGTGGAGCGCATGTGATGATCACCAGATGAAGAAATAGCTTTCAAATGGAGCGAAGCCGGCTCAGGCATCGAGCTTTTCGCAATTCACCATCCACGGAATGCCGAACTTGTCGATCAACATGCCGAATCGGCGTGCCCAGAACGTTTCTGAGATTGGCATCATGATGGTACCCCCCTCAGCGAGCTCGTGAAAGATTCGATCAGCCTCGGCGGGATCGTCCACCATGACGTTGGCGCTGAAACCCTGCGGCTTGGAAGCAAACTGCTTTGGTGCGTCGCCGCCCATCAACAAACGACCGCCGATCTGCAAGCGGGCGTGCACGATGCGATCGGCCACGTCAGGCGACTGCGGACCGCCGGCACCGGCAGGCATTTCGCTGAAACGCATCATCATCAAAATCTTGCCCCTCAGCACCTTTTCGTACTGTTTGAAGGCGGTTTCACATTCGCCATCGAAGCTTAGATAGGTGACCAGATCGGTTACCATTGCTCACTCCTCTTGTGCGGTGATGCGATACACGGTTCGCGCGCGCCTGCTCTACGGCATGCCGCGAGACGAATGTTCGTCGCCAGCCATTAAATCCTCTTCGCTTACAACGGGAGAAGGCGTCGGCCTGTCTGCGAAAGCCGCACGGTTCATGGCTGCGGCCCGCTGGCGCGCGGTAAACATGCTGCCTTTCGCGGCGCGCCGCGGTGCAAAACGCATGAGGCCGATCGGCTTTGGAATATCGTCGAAGATCGCTTCCACGCCGCCGCGCATGAAATAGGTCTCATGCCAGAAGCCGGTACCGCCGGAATTGCGAAGAAAGGTCTTCCACCATTCGCGGTGCGGGGCGGAGCGCGACCAGGTCTCCAAAGCAGCAAAGTCGCGCCAGTACTGCCGAATGCCGGCGTGCGGGGGGAAGAGCGACCACAAGAAAATCTCGTGGGACAAAAGACCGTCAGGCATATCCTGTGGCACCTTGGCGATCTGCGGCCCGAAGCCCAGCAGAGTCTTTAGGCCGGTCGCAGTGTTCACGCGCATGCCCAACAAGATCATCACCAGATCCGGATAGGCTGACAGATCCACGGTCACGCGATCTACCGACATTTGCTTCTTCTCCTCGCGCTGCGCCCGCTGCATTTTACCTACTTGCGCGGCAGCGTCTGCATGAATGGAGTTAGACAGCACCCCAAACAAAGACACCGGCTCGTAAAGCAGTCCAGGGCGCCTCGATCCTGAGGCCGACCACATCGGAATTCCCGCCGGTGACGCCCGCCGAAGCCATCGGCGACCCGATCATTCTCCCTTGATGTTCGTCGCTTTGATGATCGGCCACCACTTCTCGATTTCGGCTTTCTGGAAGGCCGCGAGTGCCTCGGGCGTTCGCTGGTCTGCCGGGAAAATCGCTTGGCCGATGTCGGCAAGGCGTCGCCGCACATCCGGATCGGCCAGTGCGGCCGCACCAGCAGAATTCAGCTTTGCAATCACCTCTTTTGGCGTGCCTCGCGGTGCGAACAGCGCTTGCCAATTCAAGGCGTAGAATTCGGGCAGACCGGCCTCGTCCACGGTCGGGATGTCCGGCGCGATCGACAGCCGCCCCTTTGAGGTCACGGCATACGCCTTGATTGTGCCCGCGTTGATTTGCGGCAGCGAGTTGGTCGCGGCATCGATCATGAAATCGATTTGGCCTGCCACAAGGTCGAGCATTGCCTGCCCCAAGCCGCCGCGATACGGCACGAAACGGAAGCGCGTGCCTGTTGCCCTTTGGAGGAGAATACCGGCCACCGTCGATATGCCGCCTGCCCCTGTCGTGCCTTGGGTTGCCTTGTCCGGGTTTGCCCTAAGCCACGCGATGAAGTCCCTCAAATTCGTCTCCGGCAGGGATTTCCGCGCCACGATGACGAGAGGATCGCTGGACACCAGGAGAACCGGAGCAAAGTCCGTCGCCAAATCGTACTGCAGTTTGAACAGGGCTCCGTTCAGCGCGTGGGTAGCAACATTGCCGATGACAAACGTGTAGCCATCCGCTGTCGCGCGGGCGACGCGCCCAGACCCGATGGTGCCCGATGCGCCGGCGATGTTGTCGATAACAATGGGCTGGCCGAGCGACGCCTTCATGCCCTCCCCCATGATGCGACCCACAGCATCCGTCGGCCCGCCCGCGCCGTACGGCACGACCATCGTGATCGGCCTTGACGGATAGACCTGAGCGGATGTCGGGCTGACGCTAATCAATGCGACGCTGATCAATGCGAACGCTGCAAGCAGACAAGCGAGCAGACCAAATCGCTTCGTGATCATCGGAGACCTATCCATTGCAGCATCCGCTTCGTTTCAACATGGCATTAAAAAAGCGCTGCTGCCTCGCCATTGTCGCGCGAATATTGTTGGTGTCGCGAGCTTTGGTTTGAGATAAGACGCTTAAATTGCGGGCACCGGAACAACAGGGGCAGCATGCACCACAATCGACGCCGGATCTCATTGATTGCCGTCATCGCGGCGATGCTCGTGCAGCCGGTTCTGGCGGAGCCGCCCAAATTTCAGGTCGATCCGACGTGGCCGCAGACGCTGCCGAGCAACTGGATCCTCGGCACCATCGGCGGCATCTTCGTCGATGTGCAGGACCATGTCTGGATCAATCAGCGTCCGAGTTCGCTCGATGCCCGCGAGAAGCGCGCATCGACGGCGACGAACGTGATCTGCTGCGTGCCGGCACCTCCGGTGATCGAATTCGACCAGGCCGGAAAAGTCGTGCAGGGATGGGGCGGCGATGGTCCCGGGTACGAGTGGGGCAACGACGGCCACGGCATCTTCGTCGACCACAACAATTTCGTCTGGGTCGGCGACAATGCGGAATCCGGCGGACACATCTACAAATTTACCCGCGACGGCAAGTTCGTCATGCGGCTCGGAAAGCCCGGTAAGCCCGGCGGGTCCAATGACACGGAACACTTCAATCGTCCCGCCGACATGGTGGTCGATCGTGAGACCAACGAGATCTTCGTCGCCGATGGTTACGCGAACCATCGCGTGATCGTCTTCGATGCGGCGACGGGGGCCTACAAGCGCCACTGGGGCGCCTACGGCAAGCCGCCGACGGACGAGAAGGTCACCCGGGATTCGAACGGCCCGCCGCCGCAGCAGTTCGCCACTCCGGTGCATTGCATCACCATCGCGCGCGACGGCTTGGTGTTGGTGTGCGACCGCAGCAACAACCGGATCCAGATGTTCCGCAAGGACGGCACCTTCGTGCGCGAGATCTCGGTCTTGAAAGACAGCGCGCCCGGCACCGTCGGCTCGATCGTCGCCTGGCCCGATGCGGCGCAGAGCTATCTCCTCGTGGTCGATGATCCCAACGGGCAATTCCACGTCATCAGTCCCGCCGACGGGAAGGTGATGGCGTCCTACGGCCGCGTCGGCCATCAGCTCGGCGAATTCTACAACCTCCACTTCATCGGCATCGACACCAAAGGGAATGTCTACAGCGGCGAGGTGCAGGGCAAACGCATCCAGAAATTCCGCAATCTCGGCGGCATCTGAGGATTGGTCCGGCGTGCCGCGGCAACGTGCCGTCGTTTCGTTGAACGAATAGCCATGGCGGTGGCCGCACCCTCTGGGCCGAGTCGGCGCAATGTTCACCTTCTCGAGAAGTCGTTGTCCTCGAACGTTTTGCCGGCGGGTGCTTGGAAAGGACGCAAATGAACTTGCCGAAAATCCTCAACGAAGAGGCGAAAGCGCCGCGCATCGAGCGCGTCCGCCACGAGTTGAAGCGCCGCTTGCTTCGGGTCGAGAGCGTTGCCCGTCTGACGCCCGGAATGTTGCGCATTACATTTTCCGGCGAAGAGCTCTCCGACTTCGTCAGTTTGGCGCCCGATGATCATGTCAAGATCGCCGTGCCAACCGCATCGGGAGAGTTCGAGCGCCGCGATTACACCCCGCGGCGCTGTGATCCGCAGGCGCGAACGCTCGTCATCGATTTTGTGATCCACGATGCCGGCCCCGTCACCCACTGGGCGCTCGACGCGCGGCCGGGCGACACCCTTCAGATCGGCGGTCCACGGGGCTCCGCGGTGGTCTCATCCGAGATCCGGCGCTGGCTTCTGATCGGCGACGAGACTGCCCTTCCGGCCATCGGCCGCCGGATCGAAGAAGCCGGAACCGGCGCCTGGATCACGAGCGTCGCCGCCGTGACCGGGCCGCAAGAGCACCAGAGCTTCGACACGCGCGCCGATCTGACCACTCTCTGGGCTCATCGCCCGCTCTCGGCCGGCAACGATCCGGGCACGCTCCTCTCCGCCATTGCCATGATCGATGTCCGGCCGGAGACCTTTGTTTGGATCGCAGCCGAGGCGACCGTCGCGCGAGCGATCCGCGCCTATCTCGTCGGAGAGCGAGACCTTCCGTTGAGCTGGATCAAAGCAAGCGGCTACTGGCTCAAGGGCAAAGCCAATGCGGATGAAAAGCTCGGCTAAGGTGCGGACCTCTCAGTGCCGACGGCGTCAATTCCGGTGCCGGCGACTAAGCCGGCACATCATGCCGGCACATCAAGCCGGATCAGGGCATTTGAAATCGATCTCAGAGAAATCGACGGACGAGCGCCTCCATTCTTCCCGCGCCAGAACCGCGGTGAGCACGGACGCATAGCTCCAACTCAGGTCGCTCGCGGATACCGGCGATCCATCCTCCTTGTTGAATTGCTCGGACATCGATCCGTCGGGCGGAATAACGTCCAGGATCGTCTGCAAAAACGCCTCGCCTTCGCGGACAAATGCGTCCGCCAATTCCTTGCTGGGCAGAGCGAACCCGGTTCCCTCCTTGACGTCGGCTTGCAGAATGTGCCGCAGCGTCGGAAGCCGGTTCTTGTCAGCAAGCAGCACGCCCTGTTGCTGCATCAAGCGAGACGCGACGCGGAAGTCGTGCTCGGCAAAGGCCGCGGTCAAGAAGAAAAACGCGTTGCCGCCGTAATAGTCGTCGTCAGGACCGCGGCCGATGCCAGGTCCGAGCCCATGGTTCGCGTTGAGCGGGAAATTGTTGCGGAAATAGTCTTGCTGCTTCCAGAGCGAGAGCCACACCCGCCCGTCAAGGTCATCGAAACCCTGCTGCGACAGATCTGCGTGATTCACGGCGAGCACCGCAGACGTGGAAAAAACCGACGCGCTGTCGTCGACCGGCTCGTCGCCTTGGTCCGTGCCGGATGCGCCGCTCACGTCATCTCGGATGGTGCCAAACTCGGCATTCCAATGGTGGTTCAGTTGCGAGCGCAGTTCATCCGCCGCCTGCTGCCACGCGGGTCGCGCTCGAGTTCTTGAAATAGTTTTGACCCTTGAGGAGCGCCCCTTCCTGCACCATGCGCGTGTAGAAATGGAATCCCCACGCGTATTCCCAAAGATCAAATCCTTGATCATTGTGGTGTCCGGCAGTCGCGTCGAGATCGCTGCGAACCACCGCCTCCGCGGCTGCAACGGCTTTCTCATCCAAGGCAGCGCCGCCGCGCCCGAGATAATCGAGCAGCGCCAGCGCCCGCAGCGCCGGGCCGTCGAATTGCGGACGCGGCCACTTCGACTGATCGACCGAGCCGTCGACGTTAAATCGAGTTTCGCCGAAGCCGTATGGCGTGGGCGCGCGCTGCAGCGCGCTTGAAAATGTCACGAAATCGCCGATGAATTCGCGAACGCGGACTTCATTGCCCGTGTGTTCCACATAGGCAAGCAAGCGGCTCAGAGCCTGGATGACGTAGGCGGAGTCCCTGATCCAGTGAAAATAATAATCGGGATCTTGCTTCTGCGGTGAAGCAACGATCGAGCCTGGTGACCCGACGGATAAATTGCATGCCAGGCGCGGGAGCGATTTCGCCAACATCGCCTGAATCCTGCCATCCAATCCCGCGGTTTCGGCCAATGACGCGGTCGTAGGCGCGGCGCACAGGACGAGACCCAATAAACGCAACCCGATCCACAGAGCCTGGCGTTTTGATTGCATGCCTAACTTCATCGATGACACCGATCCCTGTTCATCCTGTCGCAATGGTCCCCGCGCCGGTCCGATCGGCGCGAGGCTCTCCTACGTAAGGCTTACGGCGGGATCACGGCACCGCGTTGCGGTGGATCAAATGCTCCACGGTGGGGTCTCGTAGTGCTGGCCTGCCCCGCCGAGTTCCCCTGCCAAGACATAAGCGGCGGTCATTATGGGGGCGGCGCACCGACCTGCCGCCGGCGATACGCAGAAAGCCCGACGTCGACCAGGGATCGCGACGAGCGCGGCCCCTGCCATGTCTCGATGGATGGGCTATCCTGTCGCGCGGACACTGCTCAAAAGCCCGGCCACTGTTAGAACGCGGCACATGACGACCCGACAGCCTTCGCCCCCTAACTCTCCGCACGACATCTCTCCGCACGACTTGCGCATGCTCGGCGAGCTTGAGCGGAAGGTCCTGTGGCTCGCGAGCTGGACCATTCATCATGCGAACCATCTGCGGGAGAACACCGACGGCCTGAAGGTCGGCGGACATCAGGCGTCGTCGGCGTCGCTCGCGACGATCATGACCGCGCTCTACTTTCACGCGCTGCGGCCGCAGGACCGCGTCGCGGTCAAGCCGCACGCCTCGCCGAACTACCATGCCATCCAGTACCTGCTGGGCCGGCAGAGCCGGGACAAGCTCGCGAATTTTCGCGGCTACAAGGGCGCGCAAAGCTATCCGTCCCGCACCAAGGATACGGACGACGTCGACTTCTCCACCGGGTCGGTGGGGTTGGGCGTCGCGCAGACGCTGTTCTCCTCGCTCGTCCAGGACTACGTGCGCGCTCACGGGTGGGGGCTCGACCGGCCCGAAGGGCGGATGATTGCGCTCGTCGGCGACGCCGAACTCGACGAGGGCAACATCTTCGAGGCGCTGCTCGAAGGCTGGAAGCAGGACCTTCGCAATTGCTGGTGGATCATCGACTACAACCGGCAGAGCCTCGACGGCGTGGTGCGCGAAGGGCTGTGGGAGCGCTACGAGCACCTGTTCAAGAATTTCGGCTGGGACGTGGTGGTCCTGAAATACGGCTTGCTCCAGCAGGCCGCCTTTCGCGAGCCGGGCGGCGAGAAATTGCGCCACTGGATCGATACCTGTCCGAACCAGCTTTATTCGGCGCTGTTGTTCCAGGGCGGCGCCTTCTGGCGCAAACGATTGCTGGACGATATCGGCGACCAGGGTCCCGCCACCAGACTGATCGAGAAGCGCAGCGACGACGAGCTGGCGCGGCTGATGAGCAATCTCGGCGGCCACGATCTGCCGTCGATCGTCGCGGCCTTCGATGCGATCGACCACGATCGCCCGACCTGCTTCATCGCTTACACCGTCAAAGGCTTCGGCCTGCCGATGGCCGGCCACAAGGATAATCATGCCGGCTTGATGACGCCGTCCCAGATGGAGAGCTTTCGCGAGGCGATGCATATCCGGCCCGAGCACGAGTGGGATCGGTTCGAGGGGCTTTCGGCGCCGCCGGACGAACTGCAGGCCTTTCTCGACCGCGTTCCGATCTCCGCGCCCGGCGCGCGCAGCTTGAAAGCGCCGCCGATCGAGGTGCCGGCGGAGCTGCGCCTCACCATCCAGCCGACAATGTCGACGCAGCAAGGCTTCGGAGCGCTGCTCAACGAGATCGCGCGCGACAAGAGCCGCTTTGCGGAGCGCATCGTCACGACCTCGCCCGACGTCACCGTGTCGACCAATCTCGGGCCCTGGGTGAACCGGCGCGGCCTCTTTGCACGCGCCGCGATGCCGGACACCTTTCGCAAGGAGCGCATCCCCTCGACGTTCAACTGGGAATTCTCGCCGCAGGGCCAGCATATCGAGCTCGGCATCGCCGAGATGAACCTGTTCATCCTGCTGTCTGCTCTCGGCTTGTCGCATGCGCTCAATGGCGAGCGACTTCTGCCGGTCGGCACGCTCTACGATCCGTTCATCGCGCGCGGGCTCGATGCGCTCAACTACGCCTGTTACCAGGACGCGCGCTTCATCGTGGTCGCGACGCCGTCGGGCATCACGCTGGGGCCGGAAGGCGGCGCGCATCAGTCGATCGCGCAGCCGCTGATCGGACTGGCGCAAGACGGGCTTGCCGCATTCGAGCCGGCCTTCGTCGACGAGCTTGCCGTGATTCTGAAATTTGCGTTCGACTACATCCAAAAGGCAGGCGACGGCGCCGCCTCGGAACGCAACTGGCTGCGAGACGAGACCGGCGGCTCGGTCTACCTGCGGCTTTCCACGCGGCCGGTGGAACAGATCTTTCGCAGCATGACGCCGGAGCTGCGCCAGGGCATCGTCGACGGCGGCTACTGGCTGCGCAAACCGGGAGCGAACTGCGAGGTCGTCGTCGCCTATTGCGGCGCCATCGCGCCAGAAGCCATTCAGGCCATCGGGCTGATGGCGGAAGATCGCCGCGATGTCGGCCTTCTCGCGATTACGTCGGCGGATCGGCTCAATGCCGGATGGACCGCCGCGCAGCGGGCGCGCGAACGCGGCCTGCTGCACGCGCGCTCGCACATCGAGCGCCTTCTCGGCGACGTGCCGAGCCATTGCGGCATCGTGACGGTGCTGGACGGTCATCCGGCCACCCTCGCCTGGATCGGAGCCGTGCACGGTCATTGCGTGCGCTCCCTCGGAGTTCGAGCACTTCGGCCAGACCGGCGCGCTCGCGGACCTCTATCGCCACTATGGCATCGACGCGAATGCCATCATCGCGGCGGCGCAAGCGATCGCACCCGGACGGCCGATCCGCTACCTGCGCGCGTGACCGTTTCGAAACCGCTGCGGCCAACCAAAACGCAAATCTCCACGCGTTTCCGCAAATCGAAGGCGAACGAGGTCCAGCGCAAGCTGCTCAACGCCCCGCTTTCAGCAATCTCTTGCTAAACACAGCAAGATCGGCAAAGCGGCCTGCCGGTCAGTGCATACATCCGCACCGAAAGGAAAAACCGATGAGACACATTTTTCTTGCGACAGTCGGCCTTGTGGCCGTCACCGTTTCAGCAACGACCGTTGCGGAGGCTGCAAGCAGGCATAGACAGCGGACGTATTCTTATGCGACGCCGCGGTACCAATCCGTGCCGAGCCAGCAGCCATACTATGGTCCGCCTCCCGGCGACTATTACGACAATCGAGCTGCTGAGTCCGCCATCTACTAAACAGCTACGACTCGTTGGGTCCTTTGATACCAAACTGCAAAAATTCGTGACCGCCTCCCTTCGTCATGGCCGGGCTCGTCCCGGCCATCCACGTCTTGCTTGCAGAAATGCAGCAGCGAAGACGTGGATGCCCGCGACAAGCGCGGGCATGACGAGTTAGGTTTTCTGAGACAGACATCGTCGTACGATTGCCGCAACGGAGCACCCTCGCCGGCATCAAATCCGAAATTCGACGCCGCGCTTGCGCCCCTGAAATGTGTCGACGAACAATTCGTGGAGCGAGAGCCTGCTTCTGATCAGTCCTTGCTCGTTGGCGTAGCCGATCAGCGTTGCCAGGTTGTGGCGGTTCTTGTCTGAAAGCCCGTATTCCCACGGGTCCGGTCCGAGCAGTCTTTCCTGTTCCTCCCAGGCTTGGCGATACCAGGCCAACGGCACGATCCGCGGATTGGCGAGGCGCGTCATCGCCATGGCCTTCGCCTTCTCGAAGGCGTTGAACAGGTTGATCGCAGCCCACGGGTTCTTCTCAAGCACCTCGCGCTTGATGCCGACCACGTGCATGATCGGGAAAATCCCGGTCTTTTGATAGAACGCGATCTCCTCCCGCTCGTAGTCGGGAAAGAGCCGCGCGACACGCGGATCCTTGTTCAAAAGCGGATGAATCAGATCCGGGTGCAGCACGGCGTCGAGTTCGCCGCTCGCCAACATGTCTTCAACGGAACGGTCCTGCGGCAGAGGCGTAATCTTCACGCCCGCGGGATGTTCGAAATCGATGGTCTCGTCGAGCTCGCAAAACCATTCGATTGAATTGAGCGGCACGCCATATTCATGCTGCAAGATGCCGCGCATCCACACGATGGCTGTTGCCTGAAATTGCTTGAGGCCAACCTTGCGGCCTGCGAGGTCTGCCGGACCTTTGATCCCCTTCGAGGTGTTTACGAAGATAAAGCCGTGGCGGAACCGGCGATGGAGAAAGACGGGGATGGCATCGACCGGGAGCGCCCGGTCGCGCGCCATGAGATACGAAGAGCACGAGACTTCGGCCACGTCGAACTCGCGATTGCGCAAGAAGCGCCAGTGCCGCGTGGTCGAATCCATGTCGGTGAGGACGTTGAGATCGATCCCTTCCGGCTTGACCTGACCGTTGGTGAGGGCGCGCACGATCTCGTAATCGCCGCAGGCGAGGGTGAGCTGGAGGTTGGACAAGAGCGCCTTCCTTTGGTTCCCGTTTGCATCGACGACATCTTCGACGCCGAATCCATCAATGATACCGTACGTCGCGAGTGGAGGCGACGAAGCCGTAGCCGACGTGCTACCCCGCGCGCGTTTTCCGCTTTCACCTCGGACGCTTTCACCTCGAACGTGGCCCTCCCTGGGGACAGGCGGTTGCCAGGGCGGCGCGAACGACGCTATCAACAGGCGAGAAAAAGTGAAGGCTCTTGAGAGCCTCTGGAGCCTGGCCCCGGGGAGGAGCAAATGAGACACATCCTGTTCGCCGTGCTGTTCGCGACGATGCCGGCGATGGCTGGTGCGGCTGATCGGCCGGATTGGGCCTATCCCCCGGCTCAACCCGGGAACGTGCCGACCGAGCCGGATGACGGCAAACCGCTGCACGCGCCCGGCAGCATCCGGTCCTACACCCGGGCGCAAATCGACTCCCAAATGGACTTGCCCGATTGGTTCCCGGATGAGCATCCGCCGATGCCGGCCATCGTTGCCCATGGCAATGGCACCACGGTTCGCGCCTGCATCGGCTGCCACTTGCCCCACGGGCACGGCCATCCGGAGAATTCGCGATTGGCCGGTACGACGGCGTCGTATTTCGCCCGCCAGCTCGCGGATTTCAAAAGCGGCGCGCGCAGCGGCGCGGGCGCGGCGGCGATGATGCGCTTCTCCAAGGTCTTGACTGACGAGGAGGTGCGGGAGGCGAGCGCCTATTTCTCCGGCCTCAAGATGATCAAGTGGACCCGCGTGGTCGAGACCGACACCGTTGCGAGAACCTATTTCAAGGGCACGCGCCGGCTCCAGCATCCGGACGGCGGCACCGAGCCGATCGGCAAGCGAATCATCGAAGTCCCCGAGGACAAGGAGCGCGTCGAATTGCGCGACCCGCACGCGAGCTTCGTCTCCTACGTCCCGCCGGGCAGCGTGGCCAAAGGCAAGGAACTGGTCGACAGCGGCGGCGGCAAGACGATCCCGTGCGCCATCTGCCATGGCCCCGGCCTGAAGGGCCTCGGCGACGTCCCCAATATCGCCGGTCGTTCGCCGGGCAACATCGCGCGCCAGATCTACTATTTTCTAACCGGCGACCGCGGCGGAACGTCAGCCGCGCTCATGAAGGGAGTGGTCGAAAAACTCACAGGGGATGATGTGCTGGCCATATCGGCCTACGTGGCTTCGCTCGATCCCTAGGTGGAGTTCTCGCGCATTGGCGCAGGGGCTGTTGCTCGGAGGATTTTTGACCTGTCGACGTTAACTCGACGTTGTGGCCAAGAAATCGACAATAAAATTGAAGCCAAACTAGCTGAATATCCGAGATACCTTGGTTAAATTTTTGTTAAAATAAAGAATCGATCGTCGCATCGACGATCGGTCGCTTCTTCTACTTTCAATTTAAATCAATGTTAATGCCGCGATAGCTAAGTGTCGAAAAAAGGAATTAGAACCCAATGTCCGACACGACTTCTTCAACGGGGACGGCGGAGCACCGCAACAGCGAACGCACACTCGTGCACCGCCGCGGCTGGATCGCCCGGACCAAAGGCGAGCAGCTGCGCGAATGCACGGTCTGGGACGAATCAACGCGCGGCGCGCGCATCGTCGTCGACAATGCCCGCGATTTTCCCGACACCTTCTACTTCTACGCCACGCTGGAATTCACGTCCCGGCAATACTGCCACGTTATCTGGCGCTCGGAACGACAGATCGGCGTCAGCTTTCAACCGGTGCCGGCGAGAGCGACGACTTCATGACCGTCCCACGCTCGCGCCCAGGGTGACGAGAAGCTCGTCCAGTTGCTCGAACGTCTCGCGCATCCCACCCTCCATCCCGGCGATGGCACCGTCGAGAGCTTCCTTCGAGGGATAGAGCTCGTGCATGACCAGCAGCGTCTTGCCGCCTTTTTCCTCGAAGGTCACCGTGGTGACGGCACCGTCATCGCTTTCGTCATTGGTCCAGACGAGGCGCGAGTGCGGTGTCACTTCGATGTACCTGCCGAAGAACGCCATGCGCTTTGAGGCATCGTGGCCGAACACGAAACGGTACCTGCCCCCGACACGAACATCCGCCTCGCAGGAAAGCAGGGACACGCCCGTCGACTTCGGTGCCCACCACCGCTTGAGCAGCTCGGGCTTGGTCCACGCCTCGAACACGATGCGCGCCGGGCCGTTGAAGGTTCGCGTGACGACCAGCTCACGCTCGGACTTCCGTTCCACCGTCGTGCGGTTCTTCATGGGGGCGGGCTCACTTTCTCTTCTTGCGTCCATCGACCTTCTCCTTCCGTTTCAGTTCCTCGACAACCTTGTCCAGCTCGTCGAAGCGTGCGTCCCAGAGCTGGCGGTACCTCTCGATCCATGCCGCCTCTTCCTCCAGTCGGCGCAGGCCGAGCTTGCAGGTCCGCACGCGCCCGACCTTCTCCGTGGTGACGAGCCCCGCCTGCTCCAAGACGCCGACGTGCTTCTTCATGCCCGTGAGGGTCATGTGGAACTTCTCGGCAAGGTCCGTGATCGAAGCGTCTGCACGCCCGAGCTGCTCCAGAACGCCGCGTCGGGTGGCGTCCGAGAGCGCGGCGAACGAGGCATCGAGGCGGGCTCTCGATATACTGAACCATGTGGTTCAGTATATAACGCACGGATTGGCGGCATGCAAGGGGAGGCCGAGCGCGCCGCGTTGCCGGGCGCCTTCGATCGGAAGGTAATTCTTTGCTGTGCTATGGGAGCCTGGCGTTCACAACGCTTTGGCCAAGAATTAGCAAAGCCATAGAACTGCGACAGCGTAGGCCAGGCGCGAGAAAGCCCGCGCGCAAGCCCGCACTTTCCCGGTTATTTGCTCGACCAATACTCGGTCGTCGGCTTGAAAAATTTCTTCGGGATGGTGCCGTAAATCAGTTGCACGCTGTCGACGGCTTCCGCGACGCGGAAGTCGACACCTAAGCTCGCGACCGAGTACGCTTCTGCGGCCGTCAGGCCGCCCTTCTCTTGCAGCAGCTCGACGGCCTCGCGGACCGCGATCTTCATTGCCGTATTGAGATCGACGTCGAGGCCCAACGCGTAATAGTTCGAAGCATCCTCGGCACGCGGCCACCGCATCGCTTTCCCCGCGCCTTTATGGAGAACGAATTGCAGCGTCGCCGTAAGCGACTGTTCGAGGGCGCCGCCATCGACCTCGCCATCGGCCTGCACGCCATGGGGATCGCCGGTATAGAACAGCGCGCCATCATTGAAGACCGGCAAGTAAAGCGTTGAGCCTATCGTGAGTGTGCGCAAATCGAGGTTGCCGCCCCAGCTGCCGGGCGGCCCGGAACTGACGATGATGAGATTTGACGGCGGAGCGACCCCCATGATGCCGAGGAATGGCGACAGCGGCAGCTCGATTCCGCCCGGCAGCAACGCGACTTTGCGCTGCGGATCGGTCTTGATGATTCTGGGCGTCGGCGTTGGCACGAGATCGGGCAGCACTCCGGACCCGGGCCCGGTATTGTTGACGCCATAGGGCACGCGGAACTCAAGATCGCGAACCCGCACCTCGAGTACATCGCCGGGCGCGGCGCCCTCGACGTAAATCGGCCCGGTCAGCACATGCACGCCGAGACCTTTTCCGCGCGGGACCTGCCGATAAATGTCCTTGGCGTCTTGCAGCACCTCCTCTGGCTTGATGCCCGCAGCGCCAAAGAACGTGACCGGATCGTCCTTGGTCAGCAATCCTTGATGCGACATCGTATCGATGCGAACCGTCGTCCCTGACGTGATGCGCAGCACCGGCGGAACGCGCGCGGAGAAATATCCCCACACCACGGTATTCGGCGTCGAGCCCAGCGTGACGTCCGGCTTGGATGTAGGCTGCGACTGTTGAGCGGCAACCGGCGCCATGACCAAGAGGCCAACGGCGGCCCACATGAGCGAGTGTAATCGGGAGATTGTCTTGGCCATTGATTTAGCCCTTGCTGGAAAATGCGCTTTCAAGCGCAGCATCGCATGATCCAGCGCCGATGGGCCAGCGGATTGAGACCCTTGCGCCCCCACGCGGGCCAAAATCCGCCTGCAGAGTGGGTACTTATGAGGTCCGACGATTTTTGCGCTTACGGAAGACACGATAGCCCACGCCTCGATCATGATCATCGGGGCGCGGCTGCACCTTCGCCTCTGTTGACAGTACGCCCTGCGCAAAGGCGAGCGGAGTACCATCGAGCGAGCGACGCACCTCGACGGCATGAGGTTCGAAGCGGAGGCCGGGCGGCGGCGTGAATGCGAAGCCGTGGCGGCCGTTGCCGAGGCCTGCGCGCTGCAAGTCCTCGCGGTACCGGTTGGCCAAGACCTGACCAATCAAGCGGCCGCCGGCAAGAATATCGAGGCATACCGGTGCTTCAGGATATGCGGGGTCCTGCGCCCAGCCGGTGATGCTCGTCGCCTCGACGAGATCAACATAGCCGCGCAGCGTGAGCGGCTCGTTCGCCACCGGCCGCAATCCGGCGCGCGCATCGATCCGCCGCCGCACTGCCTCAAATTCGTAGCCCGAATCGAGTCGTGGTGCGCAGAACGCCGCCGCCACCCGCGGCTCATCGGCATGTTCGGCCCAATATTCGTGGGCGTTGTGGAACATGCCGCGGCTGTCGGCGTCGATGAAGCTCTCCGACAGCGATCCCTCGGCGATGATCACATCGTGAGTGTCGAGTTCGACGTGGAAATACTCGACCTTCTCGACTTGCGTCGCTTGCAGGACGGAGACGCCATTGACGAGATCTTTGGCCTCGATCAGCACGCCGTCGAGATACATGGCGTGCTGCGGCGAGAGCCACAGGTCGCGCCGCGGCACGTTGTCGTCGATCGCGCCGGCTTTGATGCAGATCGGGAGGATGTGTTTCTGGCCGAGCGCAAAGCGTCCGGAATAGCTCCGTCGTCCGATCCACTTGATCGGCCGCGCCTTGCCAGACTTCGTGACAACGCGATCGCCGGCCTCCAGCGCCTCGACCGGCACCTCGCCGCGATCGGTCAGGATCAGCGTGCCCGGGCAGTAACACGGGACCGTGCTCTCGGTAATGACCGTGCCGTTGCCGCTGTTGTCGGCGGCAAGATGGAAATATTCGCCGGTGAAGTCGCCGGCAAGTTGGAGATCGAACGTGCCACCAGATTCCACCACCTGGAGGATGTTGCCGGGTTCGAGGTCGGCGTTGCCCGCCGAACCGCCGCTTACCCCGGCGAGGTCAATGAAATCGCCGGACGTAAAGCCGCTGATGATGTTGGTCGGCATGACCAAACCATCGATCTGCAGTGTGCCGTCACTCCCCGCGAAGGTGATGGGGCCGTCCACTATGGCGCCTGCATTCAGTTCGACGAGGCCGCCCGCGATGGTGACATTGTCCGTCGTGCCGCCGGCCGCGACGCGCTCATATCCGGCCACCGTATCGTTGATGTCGGTGCCGCCGGCCGACACGATCATCGCGCCGCCGCCGTCCACTTCGGTGCCGCTTGCGGTGCCGCCGAAAAGCGCCTCGGTACCGGAAGCTTCGATGATCGCACCGCTCGTTACGCCGCTCGTGAAAGCGACCAGGACACCGCCGGAGGCAACGGTGGCGGAAATATCGGTGCCGCCCGCGGACACCACTTCGAGACCGCCGCTGTTGATGAGGGTCAGGCTCGCGGTTCCGCCCGCCGCCACGAAGAGACCGCCATCAGTGGCCGATGTCGAAGCATCGTTGCCGGTGGAATCGACAACGGTGTTGTCCGCAACTCCGCCCGACAGAACAATCAGTCGGCCGGCTCCCGAAAGCGTCGTGGCGGATGCAGTGCCGCCCGAAACGGTTTCCGTCGCAAAGACGGCGCTGCCCGCCGAGACGAAGCCGGATACGTTGGCCGATACGGTGGTGCCGCCCGAGCCGACGAAGATACTTCCGCCGGCACTGACGGTGGCGCTGGTATCCGAGCCGTAGACGTTCTCCTGGCCACCGGAACTGATCGTGGCCGATGTGGCCGAGCCGCCACCCGAGATGGTCAACAGCCCATCGACGGTGCTGCCGCTCGCGACACCGCCATTCTCGACGACCTGCGAGCCGAAGACTGCGACGACAGTGCCAATCGCCGTCCCCTGCACGTCCTGTTCGCCGCCGCTGTTGACGAGCGTGTCGATGGCGGTGCCGCCAGGCTGCGGAACTCCATTGCTCGACGAGGCGGCGATGCCAACGAATTGAACGCCGCCGGTGTTGACGGTGACGCCCGACGCGGTGCCGCCGAAGAGATATTGCTCGCCGCCGCTGTCGATCGTGGCGCTGATGTCGACGCCCGCGGTCGTCACGACTGCCGAGCCGCTGAGCGCGGCCGTACCGAAGACATATTCGGCGCCGCTGCCGAGAACGAGACTGCTGCTCGCAGTTCCACCGGCCGCGACCGATTCGACGCCGCCGGAGAACACCGTCGTGTAGGTAGCGCTGCCACCCGAACCGACCGCCTGACGGCCGCCATCCGAGATCGCGGCACTGACGGCTAGACCACCGGAGAGGATGCTCTCGAGCGCGCCGCTCGACACCGTCGTATCGGAGGCGGTGCCGCCGGACAGCATTTCAGTGCTCGGCACGGTTCCGCTGCCGGCAAGCGTCGTCGAGATTGTCACGCCGCCGGAATTGACGGTCACGCCGGCGCCGTTCGTCACGCTGGTAAAGGTCGCCACGCCGCCCGACGAGACAATGAGGGTGCCGCCCGTCGTGACCGACGTGTATGACGCTGAACCGCCTTGCAGGAGTTCGGTGCTGTCGATCGTTCCCGAGCCTGAGAGGAGGGTCGAAACCGTCAAGCCGCCCGAAGAGACGGTCAACTGTCCACCGCCGAGAACGGCGGTGTCCTCCGACACGCCGCTCGCCAGCACGGTCTCCACGCCACCGCCGAGCACGGTTATCGCGCTCGCGGTGCCGCCGGCGGAAACGAGCCCGCTGAGGGAATTGATGCCGAGCGATTCGAAGCCGCCGCTGGAAACGGTGCCACCGATGGTGATGCCGCCGCTCAGGACGACTTCGGTGCCGCCGGAGACGACCACGGTGCTCGTCGCCGTTCCCGAAGACAGAACCGTCTGGAACGCGCCGGAGCCCGACACCAAGGTGGCACTCGCGGCGCCGCCCGACTCGACGAAGACTTGGCCGTCGCTCGCGACTGTCGTGCTGACCGCAAGGCCGCCAGACCAGATAAACTCGGCGCCGTTCTTGAGAACGGTCGTTCCGCTCGCCGTCCCGCCAAGCGTGACGACGCCGTTGTTCGACGTGCCGAGATAGAGATCGCCCTTCGAAACCGTCGTATTCGATGCAAGGCCGCCGCTGAAGACGACCTCCTGCGCGCCGTTCAGAACGCTGGCGCTGACCGTGACGCCGCCTGAGGAAACAAACAGCCCGGTTCCCGATGTTCCGGCGCCGCTGGACACGACCGTATCGACCGCGAGCCCGCTGGAACGGATCGTTTCGAAGCCACCACTGAGGATGACGGCATTCGAGGAAACGCCGCCCGAGGAAACGTAGAGCCCGCCACCGCTCGATACCGTCGTCGCAGAGGCCGTACCGCCGAAAAGATACTCTGCGGCGAGGGTCGGATTGTTGCCGCCAATGCCGTTGCCAATAAGCACCGCCGAGATGGTTGTGCCGGCGTCGACCAGAAGCTCGCCGCCCGCCGACACCGTGGTGAGGTAAGCCGAGGCAGTGCCGGCCGACAGGGTCTCGGAGCCGCCGCTGAAAATGGTGGTGTTGGAGGTGACGCCGCCGGACAGAAATTCGACGCCGCCGTTGGAAACCTGGGTGAAATAGTCAGTGCCGCCGCGGTCCACCAATTTGCCGGCGCTGAAGATCGTCGTGTTGGAAGCCGCCGCGCCGGCCGACACAAATTCGGTGCCGCTGAGGGTGCCGCTGCCGGTAAGATAAGTGAAATCCGTCGCGCCGTTGACGACGACAATTTTTCCGCCGGCCGACACCAGCGTATCGGAGGCGAGACCGCCCGATATTGTTTCGACAGCACCTGCGGCAGCCGTGCCCGAAATTGCCGTCGAGATGGTAACACCGCCGCTGAAGAGAACCGCGCTGCCCCCAGCGGTGACCGACGTGACGCTCGCGAGACCGCCGGACACGACGATTTCGCCACCGCTGTCGACCGTGGTCGCCGTTGCAGTGCCGCCGGACGCCACCACGAGAGTGACGCCGCTGCTGACCGTATAGCCGCTGAGGACATAACCGGATGCGATTTCGAGGGTGCCGCCGGCATCGATGGTAGTGCCGCTCGCAATTGCGCTGCCGAGCAGTTCCAACGTGCCGCTGCTGCCGACAACGGTATTGCTCGCGGTACCGCTGGCGAAGACTTCAAGGATACCGCCGCCCAGAACCTGTGCGTCTTGGACGAGACCGCCTGACGACACGTACTCGTTGCCGCCATCCGCCGCGCCGGAGTCGACGCCATACACCGTCTCCGTGCCGCCGCCGGAAATGACGCTGCCGCTCGCGTTGCCGCCCGCGAGCACATTGACCACGCCAGCGATCTGATCGGAGTTGGCCGAGCCGTAGACATTCTGCGTGCCACTGGTCGCGATGACCGTCCCGCTCGCAATGCCGCCGGAGAGCAGCTCCTGGTCGCCACCAGCCGCAATCGTTGTTGCGGTGGTCGACCCGCCCTGCTCGACGTACTGGAAGCCACCGCTGCTGACGGTGGTGCTCAACGTTGAGCCCGCGACAGTTTCGCTGCCGCTGTAATAGATGACGGTGAAGCTCGCGGTGCCGCCGGACTCCACGTCCTGGAGGCCGCCGCTCGATATGATGGTGCCGGTGGCTGTTCCTCCGGATTCGACAACCTGGAGACCGCCGTCGACGATCAGGGAGCTGATCGCGTTGCCGATGTCATCAAGTTCACCGCCGCTGATGAGCGTATTGGCAAAGGTGCCGCCCGACGTGACGATGCCGGACCCGGGATCCGTGAGCACCGTGTTGCTGGCGTAGCCGCCGGACGACACGATCTGATAGCCGCCATCGCTCACAACCGCCTGGGTGGCAGAGCCTCCGCTCGATACCACCAACGCACCGCCGCTGGAGACAGTGCCGCCGAGCACGGTGCCGCCCGACGCGATGTTGACGCTACCTCCAGCGCTGACGGTGGTACCATCGGCGTTAGCGCCAGGCTGAACATTGAGCGAGCCGCCGCTCGCAATCTGTACGCCATAAGTCGTGAAGCCGGCGGGCACATCGGCGCTCGTCGCCAACGGCTGCACGGTCATCTCGACGTCCGTGCCGCCTTGCCCATCGGCGGACAGCACGAACTGTTCGCCGAGGAAGTACTGGCTCGGATCGAAACTGAGACTGAAGGAACTGCCGTTTTCGACGAAGTCGAGCGTGTTGCCGGAGGTCAATGTCGGCGCGCTGGCGCCGCTGTCGTAGGACACCGATGTGAGGTCGATGATATCGCCCGGGGCGAAGCCGCTGAACACATTGGTCGGCAGCGTCGCGCCATCGAACACCAACGTCCCGCCGCCGGCGCTGCCGCCGAACGTGACAGGCCCATTGAGCGCGGCGCCGGCACTTACGACGACCGTGCCGCCCGCGACTACCACATCGCTTGTCGCACCGCCCGCCGAGACAATCTCAGTGCCGCCGCTGAGAACCGTCGTACCGCTCGCGAACCCGCCCGAGAGGACGTATTGCGTGCCGCCGCTCACCGTCGCTCCAAGCGCAGAGCCGGCTGAGTACAGATATTCCGCGCCGCCGCTCTCGATCACGGTGTTGATCACCGTGCCGCTGCCGGCACCACCGATGCGCTCCTCGCCACCCGCAGTGATCGTTGTGCCGGTGGCCGCGCCACCGGACTCGACGTCCACCACCGGCGTGCCCGCGCCGCCGACCACGGTGCCGCTGACATCGACACCAGAAACGACAACTTGCGCGGCGCCGTCGCTCACCTGGGTGTTAAGCGCTGTGCCGCCCGAGAACACCCATTGCTGGCCGGCTTCACTTACATTGGTTCCGATCGCGGAGCCGCCAGCCGAAACGTTCTGGTAGCTCGCGCCGCCGGTGAAGCTCGCGTTGCTGACGACACCGCCGGACAAAATGTTCTGGGTGCCGTAACTCTCGATGACGGTGCCGCTTGCAGTCCCATAGACGTTCTGCACCCCGGCGCTAACGCCACCGCTGTTCTGGACTCCCGTGATCTGCGCGCCGACGTCGGTGGCGCCCGAAAGAACGGTTTCTGTTCCGCTGACATAGATCGTGGTGCCGCTGGCGGTGCCGCCGGAGGAAACGATCTCGGCGCCGCCGTTGAGCACGGACGTGCCGCTCGCGAGCGCACCCGACGATACATATTGCGCGCCGCCGCCGCTGACCGTCGCGCCGAGGGCTGTGCCCGCGGAGTAGAGATCTTCACGACCGCCATTCTCGATGACGGTATTGATCACCGTACCGCTGCCGGCACCGCCGATGCGCTCGTCGCCACCGGCGGTGATGGTCGTCCCCGTCGTGACTCCGCCGGATTGGACATAAACCACCGGCGTGTTCGCACCGCCACCGACCACGGTGCCGCTGACATCGGCGCCGGAGAGAACGTACTGCGCGGCGCCGCTAGTCACCTGGGTATCAAGTGAGGTCCCGCCCGATAACACCCACTGCTGGCCGAATACGGTCGCATCCGTCCCGATGGCGCTGCCACCGGCCGAAACGTTTTGGAAACTTCCACTGCCGGTAAAGCTCGCACTGCTGACGACGCCGCCGGACAAAATGTTCTGCGTGCCGTAGCTTTCGATGACGGTGCCGCTTGCCGTGCCATAAACGTTCTGCACCCCGGAGATGTGCGCTCCGACATCGGTGCCACCCGAAAGGACGGTTTCGGTTCCGCTGACATAGATCGTGGTGCCGCTTGCGGTGCCGCCCGACGAAACGGTCTCAACACCGCCACTGAGAACAGCCGTGCCGACAGCCGAGCCGTAGACCTGCTGTTCGCCGCCTGACAGGGTCGCGCTGACAGCGATGCCTCCGGCCGAGACGATTTGCGTCGCGCCTGCATCGATGACCGCGCCGCTCGCGGAGCCCCCAGCCTCGACAAACTGCGTGCCGCCGCTGACCGTTGCGCCGGAATCAGTGGCACTCACATCTTCAATGCCGCCGTTCCGGATCTGCGTGCCGACCGCGCTGCCGCTGACGACGGCTTCGTAGCCGCCATTCGATACGATCGCGGCACTCGCAACGCCGCCCTGCACCACGAGTACGCCGCCAGAGCCGACGGTCGCACTCGTATCGCCGCCACTCGAGAAGACGACTTCCAAGCCGCCGCTGTTGATCTGACTTCCGCTTGCCGCACCGCCCGACGACACGAACAGGCCGCCATTCGTGGCGGACGTCGCAACGGCGTTGCCGGTGCTGTTGACGATGGTGTTGTCGGCGATGCCGCCGGACAGAACGACAAGCTGACCCTCGTTCGCCAGCGTGGCCGCAGAAGCGGTGCCGCCAACCAGCACGACGGTTGCCGCGACCGGGTTGCTGCCGCTGACCAAAGCCGATGTGAGGGTTGCGCCCGACGATACCAACACGATGCCGCCAGCGCTGACGACCTCGCCATTGGCGACGCCGCCCGACAGCAGATTCTCGGTCCCGCCGCTCGAGACCAAGACGCTGCCGGTCAGCAGGCCCTGCACATTGAGCGTGCCGGAATTCACGACCGCGATTTGCGCCCCGACGCCGCCAGCCGAAATAGTGGCGACGCCTCCAGACGAAACCGTGACGTAGGAGGCTGATCCGCTCGACAGCACGTTGAGCGTGCCAAGCACGCCCGTGCCCGACCCGATGGCCCCGGACACGACACCGCCGGCATACACGGTCTCTGTGCCGCCGGACGCGACGGTGACGAACGACGTCGTCTCGCCGTAGACATTGAGGTTGCCGCCGCTCGAAACACCCAAATTGTGGGCGATGCCACCCGCCGAGACGTTGGCGACGCCGCCGGAGAATGCCGTCACGAACGCCGCGGCGCCGCCCGACAGCACATTGAGCGTGCCGCCCGAAATGCCGGTGCCGGAGTTGGTGGTCCCCGTGGTGACGCCACCCGAGCTCACATACTCGACGCCGCCGCTGTAAATAAATACGCGGGTGGCGGCGGTCCCTTGAACATTCAGTGTGCCGCCTGACGAAACCCCGATGAAGCTTGCCGAGCCGCCTGCGAGAACATCGAGCGCGCCGCCCGATAGCATCGTGAGCGCGCCGTTCGAGCCGCTTGCAATGCCGCCCGACGAGACGATCTCGGTGCCTCCGGAGAGAACTGTCGTGGTAAGCGCCGTTCCCCCGGATTCGACAACCTCGCGGCCGGCGTTGCCGATGCGGGTTGCAAGGGCCGAGCCATAGACATCCTGCTCACCACCCGACAGGATCGCGCCGCTCGCGACGCCGCCGGCCGAAACGATCTGCGTCCCCGGATCATTGACGATCGCGCCATTGGCGACGCCTCCGGACAGCACATATTGGATGCCGCCATCGTCGACCGTGCCGCTGACGTCAGCGCCGCCCGACGAAATCGTCTCGCTGCCGCCGTTGGAAACGACCGTGCCGCTCGCGGTGCCGCCGGCGAGAATGAGATTGCCGCCGCTGACGACGGTCAGGTTCGAAACGGACTGGCCAGAGGTGACGATGTAGGTCGTCGACAAAACCGACGGCGCTTGAGTTAAGAACAGGTCGGTGCCGCCCGATCCGTCCGCCGAAACCGTAAAGGCCTCGTTGCTGAAGCTTTGCGACGGGTCGAAATCGAGGGTGTAGGTCTGCCCACCTTCGGTAACGGTCACGACGCCATTGGCGCCAAGGAGAGCGCCACCGCCTGCCGAGAATGTGACGCCGGTCAGATCGATCTCGTCGCCGACGACGAATCCGCTGATCGTGTTTGTCGGCATGGTGGTGCCGTCGATCGTCAGCGTGCCAGCGCCCGAGAAGGTGATCGGGCCTTTGGCGAGCGCGCCTGCGTTCAACTCGAGATCGCCGCCCGCGATGATGGCGCCGCTTTCGATGGCGCCGGCGGCAACATCCATGTAACCCGCGATCGTTTCAACCGATGCGGTGCCCCCTGCCGACACGATCAGCGCGCCGCCGGCGCTGATCGTAATCGCGCTCGCCGCGCCGAACAGGATATCGAAGCCGCCGCCATTGACGGTCGTACCGGTGGCGCTGCCTCCCGCCGAAACCACCAGCACGCCGCTGGTGTTGATCGTGGCGCTGGTATCGCTGCCGCCCTGGAAGACGACTTCGAGGCCGCCGCTGTTGATGATCGTGCCGCTGACCGAGGCGCCAGACGACACGAACAGTCCGCCATTGGTGGCCGAGGTGGCTGGCGCATTGCCGGTCGAATTGACGCTTGTCCCAAGGGCGACGCCGCCCGACTTGACGGCCAGCGCACCTTGCCCCGCGATCGTCGTGCTGACCGCCGTGCCGCTGGCAAAGACGACCTCGAGGCCGCCGCTGTTGATCACGGTGTTGCTGGTCGTGCCGCCCGCCGACACGTACACGCCGCCATTCGACGCGGCGGTCGACAGCAAATATCCGGTCGAATTGACGATGGTATTGGCGGCAACGCCGCCCGCCTGAACGACGAGATCGCCCGCCCCTGACAGCGTCGTCCCCGACGCCGTGCCACCGATCAGAATCTCGTTGGCGAAGACCGGATTGCCGTTGCTGTCGAGGAAACCCGACACGGTCGCGAGCTTGGTCGTGCCGCCGGACAGCACATCCAAAGTGCCGCCGCCGCTGACGGTGACGTTGTTCGCCACGCCGCCGGACGACACCGTCTCGGTGCCGCCGCCGTAGATGGCGTTGCCCCCGATCGAGCCGAGCACGTTGAGGTTGCCGCCCGCGGAGACGCCGATAAACGAGCCCGAGCCACCGGAGAGAATGTTGACCGTGCCGCCCGAAATCGCCGTGCCGGCGCCGGCGGAGCCCGAAATAACACCGCCCGAACTGACATTCTCAACGCCCCCGGCGTAGACTGTCACCCGGCTGTCGGCGCCTTGCACATTAACGATGCCGCCGGACGAGATGGCCATGAACGAAGCCGAGCCGCCCGCAAGCACGTTCAGCGTGCCCGAAATGGTCGTGCCAAGAGCGAGCGAACCCCCGACAATGCCGCCCGACGACACGTTTTCGGTGCCGCCGCTAAAGACCGTTTGGGCACTCAGAACGGTACCGGCCACATTGAAGATGCCGCCGCTCGAGACGCCGACGTAAGCTGCGGAGCCGCCCGCCAGCAGGTTCACCGTACCGCCGGCAATGTGCGTGCCGGAGAACGGCGTTCCCGAGATCAGGCCGCCCGACGATACGGTCTCAGTGCCGCCGCTCAGGACCGTGACGACGCTTGTCGTCGTGCCGAGCACATTGAGCGTGCCGCCGGAACTCACTGTAGCGGCGACTGCGATCCCGCCCGACTCGACCAGTTCGACGCCGCCGCTGGCGACGGTCGTCGAAATCGCCGAGCCGTAGACGTCCTGCTCACCGCCAGACAGGATCGCACTGACCGCGATGCCGCCGGACGACACGATCTCGACGCCCGGATCGTTCACCAGCGTATCGCTCGCGGTGCCACCGGACATGACGTACTGAGTGGCGCTGTCGTTGACGGTGCCGCTGAGGTCAGTGCCGCCAGACGAAATCGTTTCGACGCCGCCTGAGGAAATGACGGTGCCGCTTGCGGTACCCCCGGCGAGGATGAGGTCGCCGCCACTGACAACAATGACGTTCGAAACCGATTGGCCGGAGGTCGCCGTGTACGCCGACGACAATATCTGGCTGGTTTGGCTCAGAAAGACATCCGTGCCGCCGGACGCATCCGCCGATACTGTGAAGGCCTCACCGTTGAAGCTCTGGGTTGGGTCAAAATCGAGGGTCGCCGATTGGCCGCCCTCGAAGACGGTGACCACGCCCCCGGAGCCGAGCACGGCGCTGCCGCCCGCCGCGAACGTCAGGCTGGTAAGGTCGATAAAGTCGCCGAGGCCAAAGCCGCTGATGATATTCGAAGGCGCAGCGCCATCAATTTGCAACGTGCCGCCGACGCCAGAGAACAGAATTGCGCCGCTCGCGATCCCGCCCGACTGCAGGTCGAGCGTGCCGCCGGCGATGGTCTCGCCCATCACCGTGCCGCCGGCCCGCACCCTGATCACGCCGCCGGCTTCGATGATCGCGCCGCCGCTGTCGGTGCCCAACAGAGCCTCGACGCCGCCGCTGTTGATCAGCGTCGCGGTGACCGTGCCACCGGCCGACGCAACCTCAAGGCCGCCGCTGTTGACGATGGTGCCACTCGCCAGGCCGCCCGAAGACACCACCAGGCCACCATTGGTGGCCGAGGTGGCTAGCGCATTGCCGGTGGAATCGACGATCGTGTTATAGGCGACGCCGCCCGACGAAACCGCGAGCCCGCCCTGACCGGCAATAGTGTTGCTGACCGCGGTGCCGCCCCGGATAAGTTCAAGACCGCCGCTATTGATGACGGTGCCGCTCGCGACACCACCTGACGACACGATCAGAGCGCCGTTGGTGCTCGCGGTTCCTGGAAGATATCCCGTCGAATCGACGATCGCATTGTAAGCAGCGCCGCCGGAATTAACGATCAGCTGGCCGGCACCGGACAGCGTCGTCCCCGACGCCGTGCCGCCGTTCAGGATCTCCCTGGCATAGACGGGGCTGCCGCTGCTGACGAACCCGGACACATTCGCGAAGTTCGTCGTGGCGCCCGAGAAAACATTGAGCACACCGCCGCCGCTGACGGCGACGTTGTTCGCAACAGCCCCGGACGACACATTCTCGATGCCGCCACTGTAGACGCCATCGCCGCCGATGACGCCGAGAACGTTGAGCGTGCCGCCCGATACGCCAATGAACGAACCGGAGCCGCCCGACAGAATGTTGACCGTGCCGCCGACGATGCCCGTGCCACCTCCGGCCGAGCCCGAAATAACGCCGCCCGACGATACGTTCTCGACGCCGCCGCTGCTGACCGAGACGTTGCCCCTGACCAAGCCATCGACGTTGACCACACCGCCCGAGAAAATCGTCAAGAACTGTGCGGCGCCGCCGGACAGCACGTTCACCGTGCCTCCCGACACGCCGGTGCCCACGCCCGAGGATCCGCTAGCGACCCCGCCCGAACTGATGTTCTCGACGCCGCCGCTGTAGACAAAGACACGGCTCGTTACCGTGCCCTGAAGATTGAGCGTGCCGCCCGACGACACGCCGATGTAACTTGCCGAGCCGCCCGACAAAACGTCGAGCGTGCCGCCCGCAAGCGTGGTCAGCGCTCCGCTCGATCCGGTCGCAGTGCCGCCCGATTCGACAACCTCCTGCCCGCCGCTCGCCACGGTGGTCGACACGGCCGTCCCGAAAACGTCCTGGAAGCCGCCGTTGGAGACTGTCGTGCCACTCGCTGTGCCACCCGACGAGACACCCATGTACCCCGCAAGCGTAGCCGCGGTGTCGATCCCCCCAGGGGAGATAATCTCGACGCCGCCGTTGCTGATCGTAACGCCGCTTGCCACGCCGCCTGCAAGCACGAGCACGCCGCCATTATTGACCGTAGCGCTGGTATCGCTGCCGCCCTGGAAGACGACTTCGAGGCCGCCGCTGTTGATGATCGTGCCGCTGACCGAGGCGCCGGACGACACGAACAGTCCGCCATTGGTGGCCGAGGTGGCTGGCGCATTGCCGGTCGAGTCGACGATCGTATTGTCAGCGACGCCACCGGATGAAACGATCAGCGCACCCTGCCCCGCAACTGTGGTGCTGACCGCCGTACCGCTCGCAAAGACGACCTCGAGGCCGCCGCTGTTGATCACGGTGTTGCTGGACGCGCCGCCCGCCGAAACAAACACGCCGCCATTCGACGCGGCGGTCGACAGCAAATATCCGGTCGAATTGACGACGGTGTTGGCCGCAACGCCGCCAGCCAGGACAACGAGATCGCCCGCACCGGAGAGCGTCGTCCCCGACGCCGTACCGCCGATCAGGACCTCGTTGGCGAAGACCGGATTGCCGCTGCTGTCGAGGAAGCCCGACACAGTCGCAAAATCGGTCGTGCCGCCGGAGAACACGTCCAGCGTGCCGCCGCCGCTGACGAGCATGTTGCTCGCCACGCCGCCGGAATAGACGTTGGCAATGCCGCCGCTGGACACCGCGGCAAACGAATTGACGTTGCCGTAGACATTCAGCGTGCCGCTGCTCGCGACCGCGAGATTTTGAGCGCTGCCGCCCGCCGACACGTTGACGATGCCGCCGGAGTACGCCGTGAAATATTGCGCCGAGCCGCCGGACAATACGTTCAGGGTGCCGCCCGAAATCGTCGTGCCGGAGCCCAGCGCCCCGCCGGCGCTGCCGCCCGAACTGATGTTCTCCACGCCGCCGCCGTAGACAGTCACGCGGCTGTCGATGCCCTGCACATTAACGATGCCGCCGGACGAGATGGCCATGAACGAAGCCGAGCCGCCCGCAAGCACGTTCAGCGTGCCCGAAACGGTCGTGCCAAGAGCGAGCGAACCCCCGACAATGCCGCCCGAGGACACGTACTCGGTGCCGCCGCTGAAGACCGTTTGGGCACTCAGTATGGTGCCGGCCACATTGAAGATGCCGCCGCTCGAGACGCCGACGTAAGCTGCGGAGCCGCCCGCCAGCAGGTTCACCGTACCGCCGGCAATGTGCGTGCCGGAGAACGGCGTTCCCGAGATCAGGCCGCCCGACGATACGGTCTCAGTGCCGCCGCTCAGGACCGTGACGACGCTTGTCGTCGTGCCGAGAACGTTGAGCGTGCCGCCGGAACTGATCGTGGCCGCGATTGCGATTCCACCTGCTTCAACGAACTCTTGGCCCCCGCTCGCCACGGTGGTCGACACCGCCGTGCCGAAAACGTCCTGGAATCCACTATTGGAGACCGTCGTCCCACTTGCCGTGCCGCCCGCCGACACGCCCATATAACCCGCAAGGGTGGCCGCTGTGTCGACCCCTCCGGGCGATATGATCTCGATGCCGCCGTTACTGATTACAGCGCCGCTTGCCACGCCGCCTGCGAGGACGAGCACGCCGCCATTATTGACCGTGGCGCTGGTGTCGCTGCCGCCCTGGAAGTCAACTTCGAGGCCACCGCTGTTGATCGTCGTCCCGCTGACCGAAGCGCCGGACGATACATAAAGCCCGCCATTGGTGGCGATCGTCGCGACGGCATTGCCGGTCGAATCGACGATCGTGTTGGCGGCAACGCCACCTGACGAAACGACGAGATCGCCCGCTCCCGACACCGTCGTTCCTGACGCCGTACCGCCGATCAGGATCTCGTTGGCAAAGACCGGATTGCCGTTGCTGTCCACGAAGCCCGACACAGTCGCGAGCTTCGTCGTGCCGCCGGAGAGCACATCCAAAGTGCCGCCGCTGCTGACGGTGACGTTGTTCGCAACGCCGCCCGACGACACCGTTTCAGTGCCGCCGCTGTAGATGGAGTTGCCCCCGATCGTGCCGAGCACATTGAGATTGCCGCCCGCGGAGACCCCGATAAACGAACCCGAGCCGCCCGAGAGAATGTTGATCGTGCCGCCGACTAGGCTGGTGCCGGAATTGAGAGCTCCAGACGTGACGCCACCGGATGAAACGTTCTCGATGCCCCCGCTGAATACACTGACGGTGCCCGCAATCAGCCCCTGCACATTCAGGGTGCCGCCCGCCGAAACGATTATGTGCGCTGCGGAGCCGCCTGCGGACACATTGGCGATGCCGCCGGATATGGCGGTGACGTATGAGGCAGAGCCGCCCGAGAGAACATTGAGAGTGCCGCTGAGCGTGGTGCCGGAATTTTGGCCAGCCGAGGTCAGGCCGCCGGAGAAGATCGTCTCGGTGCCGCCGGATGATACGGTCACGAAAGTGGTGACTTCACCATAAACGTTGAGGTTGCCGCCACTCGAAACGTTTATGTGCGATGCGGAGCCTCCAGCAGACACATTGGCGATGCCGCCGGAGAAAGCCGTTACGAACTGCGCCATGCCGCCGGACAGCACGTTCATCGTGCCGCCCGATATGGCGGTGCCGGAACCCGTGCCGCCGCTGGCATTGCCGCCGGAACTCACGTACTCGACGCCGCCGCTGTAAATTGTAACGCGGCTGAGGACCGTCCCCTGAAGATTGAGTGTGCCGCCCGACGATACGGCGATGAAGCTTGCCGAGCCGCCCGACAGGACGTCGAGCGCGCCCCCTGACAGCGTGGTCAGCGCTCCGGTCGATCCGCTCGCATTGCCGCCGGAGCTGACAATCTCGGTGCCGCCGGAATCGACCGTCGTGGTGCTCGCGACGCCGCCGAAATCGATGGTGGCCGTGCCGCCGGACTGGATCGTTGTCGCGGTGACGGTGCCGCCGGACTGGACCTCCAGGGTCTGGCCGCTGGAGACGGTGAGGCCCGAACTCGCCTCTCCGCTGGTTACGATCGTCATCCGGCGCTCCCCCGCTGATGCTGATGATCAGGTCATCAGTTCAGAAACAATTTCAGGCGAACGTCGCACGCCGCGCGCGACATGGTAGACAGCAGCCGAAAGCCGGTGCTGTGGCGTTCATGGCCTCGTCGAACTTCAACATCGTTGAGCGGAGAGCACGCAGCAGAATCTGCACACCAATGAAAAATGGCGATCAAAAAATTTCCTCCAGCCCAAGGTTCCGACGCGAGGTTCCCCGAGAAAAGTTCTTTGATATCGAGGCAATAGAGAGAACTTCGCGCTACGCATATACCTTCCATGGCCCTGCAAAAATTGCAAGCAGGCCTTGGTCATTTGTTAACCTTTTGCAACACGATAGCGTTTAACGCTGGGGCGGGCTCGCCCATCACCTCGACGGGGTGACGCGCAAAGGCGAGCCAGGGCGGCGGCGAAAATTGAGAAGCCGTGAATGCCGATGCCGAGGCCAGCTCATCCTTCGCGACTTAATCGCGCGCCGTGAAGCCCAGCTGTCGGCGCTTGAGAAGCGAGCGGATAATCGGTGAACGTCAACGCAAACATGAAGACACTCCAGAATAAGCCGGCGCCCGCGATTATCCGCAGCAACGCGGTTGAGTGGACGAGGCCCATAAGAAACGTCAACAGCAGTCCGATCATCACGACAGAGATCATCAGGTTGAGCGAAATGTTGAAGGCTCTGAGCCGGATATAGGCGGACGCCAGAGTAACCGCGAAAAGGACGAGTAAGCCCAGCCAGACCATTGTTGGGCCGATCCATCGGATCCCGTTCACGATCGCCCTCCGAGCAAAGTGCCCAAAGGTCGTCTGCCCGTTGCCACGCGAAGATCGCCTGTCATCCGGCTTTGCGCAGAATGACAATGTGGTCACAAACGTAACACGCGACCACGCCATAGGCGTCTACCGTACGCCTGACGCGAGGAGGGCCATCCCGGCCCGCCTGGGGTTCGCCTTCCCCCGCGAGTGGCATTTCTTCGTGCGCTTTTGATCGATCATGTTGCCGAGAACGGGACACTTGCCGGTGCCAAGTCCGCAAGATAGCGTGCTACTGTGGATCCGCTTTGGATATCCGACAAGAGAGGCGGACCGCTCGCTGGTTGGAGCTGAACGTCATCTAAGCTCGGGCAGACAAAGCAAGAAAATGCAAAGGCATCAAAGGATTGC